>NZ_CP150455.1:0-3380000 GCF_051519095.1 Sorangium sp. So ce131
ATGACGATTCCGAAACACGAGCCGCGCGCAATTTTCGATCAGGCGATCGAGCATACGCGGACGCTCTCCCCGGCGACGTTCGACCAGTGGTTCGGGGGGGTTCAGTTCGATGATCTGACCGACGGCGTGCTCACGCTGCGTGTCCAGAACGAGTTTGTCCTGGAGTGGGTCAGGGACAATTTCCTGCCGGCGCTGACGGACAAGATCCGCGAGCTCACCGGCTGGTCGGTCCAGGTGGCGTGGACGATCGATCAGAACCTCGAGTCCCCGATCGCGCGGCGTGTCGAGCTCACCCCGGTGCGTCCGCGGGCGCTCGTGGTGCGTCCGACGAGCGCGGCGCCGCCGGCCCCGCCGCCGCGCCCCGAGCCGTCGCTGCGGCGCATCCCGTCGCTGCCGGACGACCTCAACCCGAAGCACACCTTCGCGAGCTTCGTCGTGGGCCCGTCGAACCAGCTGGCGCACGCGGCCGCGATCGCGGCCGCGGGCGGCGGCGGCCGCCGGTACAACCCGCTCTTCATCTGCGGCGGCACCGGGCTCGGCAAGACCCACCTGATGCACGCGATCGCGCACCGGGTCTACGAGGGCCGTCCGGACGCGCGGATCATCTACGTCTCGGCGGAGAAGTTCACGAACGACTTCATCACGGCCATCCAGCACCACCGGATGGACGATTTCCGCGCGAGGTACCGGTCGAACTGCGACGTGCTGCTCGTGGACGACATCCAGTTCCTGGCCGGGCGCGAGCAGACGCAGGAGGAGTTCTTCCACACGTTCAACGCGCTCCACACGCTCGACCGGCAGATCGTGGTCACGAGCGACAAGTACCCCCAGAACCTCGAGCGCATGGAGGAGCGCCTCGTCTCGAGGTTCTCGTGGGGGCTCGTCGCCGACATCCAGGTCCCGGAGCTGGAGACGCGCGTCGCCATCGTGCGGAACAAGGCGGCGCTCGAGGGGATCGCGCTCACGGACGACGTGGCGCTCTACCTCGCGCAGATGGTCCGCTCCAACGTCCGGGAGCTCGAGGGGACGTTGATCCGCCTCGCCGCCAAGAGCTCGCTCACGGGCCGCCCCGTGGATCTGCCGTTCGCGCGCGCGGAGATCACGGCGACGTCGCCGCCGCGGGCGCAGATGATGAGCGTCGAGGACATCCAGCGCGCGGTGTGTCACCACTTCCACCTGCGCTCGATCGACCTCACCTCGAAGGACCGCCACAAGAGCGTGGCGTTCGCGCGGCACGTCGCGATGTACCTCTGCAAGCAGCGGCTGAAGTGCAGCTTCCCGGAGATCGGGCGCGCCTTCGGCAACCGCGATCACACGACCGTGATGAGCGCCGTCCGCAAGATCGAGGCGCAGCGGGACTCCGATCCCCAGGTCCGCGCGCACCTCGAGGCGCTCGAGAAGAAGCTCGCCGACGAGTAAGCCGAGCGGGACGAGCGGGACGAGCGGGACGAGCGGGACGAGCGGGACGAGCGGGACGAGCGGGACGAAGAAGGAGCGCGGGAGGCGGCCGGGCGATCAGAGCTCGGCGAGCGCGGCGCGGGCGTCGTCGGCGACGAGCTTGTTGCCGTACGCGGTGGCGAGCGTGAGCACCTCCGCGAGCGTGAGCCGCGCCTCCGCGCGTTGCCCCCGGTGCTTCAGGAGGGCGCCGAGCAGGTAACGGCTCTCCAGGGCGTCCGTCCGGTAGGAGCGCGCGTCGGCGTACCGCGCGAGCTCGCGCAGGAGGTCGCCGGCGCCGCTCGCGCCGCTCAGGCCGTCGAGGTAGGCGAGGTGCGCGCGGTTGATCGAGGCGAGGCGCTCGTGGCCGCTCTCCTCCGCGAGCTCCTTCGACTCGGTCAGCGAGGCGTAGGCGCGCGGCAGATCGCCGAGCCGCCGGCTCGCGTCGCCGAGGTTGTGCAGCGCGGCGGCGGTCTCGAAGCGCAGGCCCGCGGACCGGGCGAGATCGACCGCGCGGGCGGAGGCCTTCACGGCCGCATCGAAGTCGCGCAGGAAGACGTGCACGAGGACGCGCTGCTTCTCGCGCTCGCTCGCCGCCGCGAGATCGTCCGGATCGCCGAGCCGCTCGGCCCGATCGAGCGCGCGGAGCGCCGCGTCGACGTCGCCCATCGCCGCGCGGGTGTGGGCGATCGCGAGCAGCAGCCGGGCGTCGTCGACGTCGCCCATCGCGGCGAGCTGCTCAATGGCGCGGACCGCGCGGGCGAAGTCGCCGGTGCGCGCGCCGATCTCCGTCTCGCACGCGAGCGCCTTCCGGCGGAGGTCCTCGCGATCGCCGGTGAGGGCGTAGGCCTGCTCGAGCCGCGCGTAGGCCTCCTCGAACAGGTCGACCGCGCCGAGCGCGCGCGCCACGTCGACGCGGGCGGAGAGCTTCTCCTCGACGGTGCCGGCCTCGTCGATGCGCCGGAACGCGCGGGCCACGACGTCGCCGAGATCCGGGGCGGAGCGCACGCGCACCACGACGTCCGCGAGCGCGCCGAGCCACGCGGACAGCTCGGCGGGCGAGCGGCGGTCGTGATCGCCGAGATCGAGCGCCTGGAAGATGAGGCGGAGCGCCGGCTCGAGCTGGCTCGCGCGGATCTTGTGGAGCGCCGCCCGCGCGTAGAACGAGGCCGCGCGGTCGCGATCGCCGGCCTGGTAGAAGTGCTGGCCGATGCGCTCGGCGTGCTCGGCGCCGTCCTCGCCGACGACCGCCACGTAGGCCGCCGCGGCCGCGCCGTGCAGCTCGCGGCGGAGCTCGGGCGGGATCGCGTCGAGGACGATCTCGCCGTGCATGGGCGACGCGAAGCTCGCCTGCGCCGGGCCCTTGAGGCGCAAGAGATCGCGCGTGGCGAGGCCGGAGATCGCCCGGTTCACCTGCGAGAGCTTCTGCTGGAGCAGCGCCGCGAGCACCTCGGTCGGCACCGGATCGCCGAGGATCGCGGCCGCCTGGAGCACGGCGCGGTCGCTCGGGTCGAGCCGCCGCACCCGGGTGGCGATGAGCGTGCGCAGCGAGCGCGGCACCGCGGAGGCGCCGTCGAGGCGGGCCCTCACGGCGCCGCTGACGACGCTGAGCGCGCCGGAGTCGCTGAGCTCCTTGATGAGCTCCTCGAGGAAGAGCGGGTGACCGCCGGCGCGCTCGCGGCAGAAGGCGAGCAGCTCGGGCGGCAAGAGGCTCGCGCCGACGCGCGCCGAGATGAGGCGCGAGCTGTCGTTGTCCGAGAGCTCTCCGACCTCCAGCCGGTGGAAGTGGGGGTGCGCCGCGAGCAGCGGCGGCGGGTCGCTGCGCGTCGCCAGGATCAGCACGGCGCGCAGCCCGGCCGCGCGGCCGGCGGTGGCGGCGGTGGAGAGGAGCGTCTCGGCGGTGAGCTGGTCCATCGCCTGCGCGTCGTCCCAGGCGAAGCAGTGGAGCCGGTCCTCGCAGAGGCTCTGCACCATCCGCGGGAAGGCCGTGCGCAGGATCGCGGTCGTCCCCTGCGGCGCGCGCTGGTCGACGAGCGCGGCGCCGAGCTGCCCGAGCACCGCCGCCGACTCGTCCTCGCGCAGGCCGAGCGCGCGGAGGCGCGGCAGGACGGCGCGGATGCGCTCCTCGTCGTCGCCCTCCTGGATGCCGCAGAGCACCTGGAGCATCGCGGTCAGGCCGCTCCACGGCACGTCGGCGCCGTTGTGCGGGCACGAGGCGACGTAGAAGCCGACGTTGTAGTCGCCCTTCGAGAGCCGCCGATCCATCTCGGCGAGCAGCCGCGTCTTGCCGATGCCGCGCTCGCCCTGGATGACGACGATCTGCGCGCGCTTGCGCGTGGCGGCGGCGAGGATGTCGCCGAGCTGCCTGAGCTCGTCGCGGCGGCCGACGAAGCGGCCGTACGCGCCGGCCGGCGGGTGCGCGGACGTGATCACGCGCCCGCCCTCGGGCGCGGTGCGGCCCGCGCCGGGCAGCTCCTCGGTCGTGAACGCGCCGCGGAGGATGCGCCCGGTGACGTGCGAGACCGCGACCTGGGACTCGGTCGCGCGGGCGAGCGCCTGGGCGGAGGCGATGAGCGAGGCGAGCCGCTCGTCCCGGACGGGGACGCCGGCGTTGTCGACAAGGATGCGGGCGAGGTGGATGCCGGCGGAGACCGCCGCGCCGCCGCCGCGCGAGCGCAGGATCACGAGCGCGGCGCGCGCCGCGGCCTCCGTGTCGCGGCCGTCGGCGTCGCCGAGCCCGAAGACGGCGACGAGCTGCGACGCCTCCTCCTCGAGCAGCAGCGCGCCGTAACGCGCCAGCACCTCGCGGGCCTGCCCGATGCGCTTCGCCGCCTCCGCGGCGGGCCCCGTGAAGATGAGCACGAGCGCCGTGACCTCGCGCCGCTCGCCGAGCCCGCGCGCGGCCGGGCTGCTGTCGGCCTTCTCGAGCAGCTGGAGGAGCCCCGAGGCGGTGCGGCCGCGCGCGCTCGCGGCGTGCGGCACCTCGACGGGCGTGCGCTCGTTGGCCCCGAGCGGCTCCTCGTCGAGCACGGCGCTCCCCTCGAGCACGGCGCCCGCCTTCTCCTCGTGGAACGGCGCCAGGAACTCGGCGAGGTCGTTCGCCCCGAACCGCTCGCCGGTCGCGTAGAAGTAGCCGAGGAGCGCCTCGTGCAGCCGCCCGGCGTCGGGGTACCGATCCTCGGCGCTGCGCGCGAGCATCGTGCTCACGATGTCGACGAGCGGCCGGGGCACGTCCGGCCGCACGAGCGCGAGCGGCGGGTACTCGCTCGCCTGCAGCCGCCGCATCACCTCGAACGCGGTCGGCGCCGCGAACGGGTTCGAGCCGGCGAGCATCTCGTAGAGCACCGTGCCGAGCGAGAAGAGGTCGCTCCTGCCGTCGATCGCGCCGGCGCGCGACTGCTCGGGGCTCATGTAGGCGAGCTTCCCGCGGATCCTCCCCGCGCGCTTCTCGCCGACCTCCTCGTCGGTCATCGACTGCGTCGCCTTCGCGATGCCGAAGTCGGTGACCTTCACCTCGCCCTCCCAGGAGAGCAGGATGTTCTGGGGCGAGATGTCGCGGTGGACGATGCCGAGGGGGCGCGACTGCTCGTCGCGCCGCCGGTGGGCGTGGTCGAGCGCCTTCGCGATCTCGGCGGTCAGGAAGACGGCCATGCCGAGCGGGATCGGCCGCTTGGCGCGGCGGCAGCGGGCGAGCAGCGTCGCCAGGTCGAGCCCGGGGACGTACTCCATCGCGATGAAGTAGCTCGTGGGGTCGCCGTTCGGGTGGTCGACGCGGCCGAGGTCGAACACCTGCACGATGTTGGCGTGCGACAGGCGCACCGCGAGCTTGGCCTCGTGCACGAACATGTCGACGAAGCGCCCCTGCTCGGCGAGCTTCGGGAGGATGCGCTTGATGACGAGGACCTTCTCGAACCCCTCGACGCCGAAGCTCTTGGCCTTGAAGACCTCGGCCATGCCGCCTTCGCCCAAGCGCTCGAGCAAGCGATAGCGTCCGAAGGTCTCGTTCAGCATCGTCCCGCCTAAGCCCCGAGCAGCCCGACGTCTAGGTCGCGCGCGGCGCGCGCGGCGGGCCGGCGTGGCGCGCGTGCCGCGCGCGCCGGTCCTTCCTCCCGCGGCGAGCCGCCCGGCCGCGCGTCACGTCTCGACGGCCTTGGTGTCCGCGCCGGCGTCATCGTCGCCTCCATACATCGACTCCGCGATCCGGAAGGCCGCCCCCTCGAGGCGCGCGTACGCGGCGCGGAGCGCCTCGAGATCGCCGCCGCCGTCGAGCAGCTTCCGCAGCGCGGCGCACTCGGCGTGGACCTCGCCGAGGAGCTCGGCGTCGAGCAGATCCCCGTAGCCGTCGAGGGCCTGCTCGGTCGTGTAGCAGAGGGTCTCGGCCTGGTTGCGGAGCTCGGCGAGCTCGCGGCGGAGCGCGTCGGTCTCCTTGAACCGCTCGCCCTCGGAGACGAGCCGGTCGACCTCGTCCGGGGTGAGGCCGCTCGTGGGCGTCACGCGGACCTCCTGCACCCGCCCCGTCCCGAGATCCCGCGCCTCGACGCGGACGATCCCGTTCTCGTCGATGCGGAAGGTGACCTGGATCTTCGGCAGGCCGCGGGGCGCGGGCGGGATGCCGGTGAGCTCGAAGCGGGCGAGGCTCCGGCAGTCCGCGGCCATCTCGCGCTCGCCCTGGAGCACGTGCACGGGGACGAAGCTTTGGTTGTCGACGCTCGTCGTGAAGATCTCGCTCCGCTCGGTCGGGATCGTGGTGTTCCTCGGGATGAGCTTGAACATCACGCCGCCGCCGGTCTCGACGCCGATCGACAGCGGCGTCACGTCGAGGAGCAGCACCTCGTCGACGTGCCCCGAGAGGGCGGCGCCCTGCAGCGCCGCGCCGACCGCGACGACCTCGTCGGGGTTCACGCCCTTGTTCGGCTCCCGGCCGAAGAACTCGCGCACCGCCGCCTGCACGGCGGGCATCCGCGTCATGCCCCCGACGAGGACGACCGTGTTGACCGCGGAGACGGGGAGCTTGGCGTCGGCGAGCGTCGCGCGGCAGACGTCGACGGTGCGCCGGATGAGGCTCTCGCAGAGCATCTCCAGCTCGTTGCGCCGCATCGTCCGCTCGAGGTGGAGCGGCCCGCCGCCCGGGCCGACGGCGATGAAGGGGATGTTGATCTCGGTCTCGAGCGACGACGAGAGCTCGTGCTTCGCCTTCTCCGCCGCCTCCTTGAGGCGCTGGAGGGCCATGCGGTCGCGGCGCAGATCGATGCGGTGCTTACCCTCGAACTCGTCGGCGAGCAGATCGATGAGCCGCTGGTCGAAATCCTCGCCGCCGAGGTGGGTGTCGCCCCCGGTCGCCTTGACGCTGAAGACCCCGTTCGCGATCTCGAGGATCGAGATGTCGAACGTCCCGCCGCCGAGGTCGTAGACCGCGATCGTCTCGGCCTTCGACTTGTCGAGGCCGTACGCGAGCGCCGCGGCGGTCGGCTCGTTGATGATCCGGCGCACCTCCAGCCCGGCGATGCGCCCCGCGTCCTTCGTGGCCTGCCGCTGGGCGTCGTCGAAGTAGGCCGGGACGGTGACCACCGCCTCGGTCACCGGCTCGCCGAGGAACCGCTCGGCGACCTGCTTCATCTGGCCGAGGATCATCGCCGAGATCTCGGGGGGCGAGTAGCTGCGCCCCTTGACCTCGACCCACGCGTCGCTGTTCGGCGCCTCGACGATCTTGTACGGGGCGAGGTGGATCTGCTTGCTCACCTCGGGCGCGTTGAACTTGCGGCCCATCAGCCGCTTCACCGCGTAGATGGTGTTCTGCGGGTTCGTGACCGCCTGGCGCCGGGCGACCTGGCCGACCAGGCGCTCGCCGCTCGCCGGGAACCCGACCACGGAGGGGGTCGTGCGCGCGCCCTCGGCGTTCGGGATCACCCGCACGTCGCTCGCCGAGCCGGCGCCTGTCCCTTCGACGACAGCCACGCACGAGTTGGTCGTCCCGAGATCGATGCCGATCACCTTCCCCATATGCGGCGAAAGATACTACAGGCCTCGATGCGCGCTGGGTGGGGAGACGACCTCGACGTCCGCGATATTTGGGGAGGGCGTGCGACCAGGTGGCGGGGCGCAGCAGATCCCGGAGGGGTCCGCCGCCATGATGCGCAGGAGGCAGCGCGTGTGCGCCCGGGGGCGACGTGGCGCGACAGCGCGCGACGCCGCGAGCGGGCTCAGTTCGCCTCGGGCGCCTGCGCGCCGGGCGAGCCCTTCGAGACGACGACCATGGCCGCGCGGATGAGGTAGTCGCCGAGCATGTAGCCCGGCTGGACCTCCGCGATCACGACGCCGGCCGGGTGCTCGGTCGAGTCGATCTGCTGGATGGCCTCGTGGACGCTGGGATCGAACGGCTTGCCGACCGCGGCGATGCGCTTGATGCCCATCCGCTCGAGCGTGTCGACGAACTGCTTCAGCACGATCCGGATGCCGTCGGCGACCGACTTCACGTCGGGCGCGCCCTCGGCGTGGCTGGCCGCGCGCTCGAGGTTGTCGAAGACGGGGAGGAGATCCTTCAGGATCGTCTCCCGGCCGCGGCGCTGCGCGTCCTCGGCCTCGCGCCGCGAGCGCTTGCGGAAGTTGTCGAAATCCGCGGCGGTGCGCAGCAGCTGCTCGCGGAGCCGCGCGGCCTCCGCCTGCGCCTCGCCGAGCTTGTCTTCGGGGGTGGGGGCGCGCGCCGCTGCGGGCGCCGCCTGCTCCGCCGGCGTCTCCGCCGTCTCCCCGGCCTGGTAGTTCGACCCATTCTGTTCCGAATCGCTCATAGGACGGCGGCACTATAACCAGCCGTGATCTCCTGGCAATCTCCAGTCCTGGCAATCTCCAGGCCGACGGTCCCGGCCGGGTGCCGCGCTCGGGCGGCCCGACCGGACGCATTTCGTCCGGGTCTCCGGGATCCGCGCCCCGCGGCGCATGGACCGTTTGCTATGGCCCCCTGCCCGGCGTTAGATCCGGCCCCATGAGCATCGCCACCAGCCCCGCCGGCGAGACCCCGACGGCGAACGCCTCCGCCTCCTCCAGCGCGCCCCTCCTCGCGGCGCAGAAGCACCTGCTCGGCAACTACCGCCAGCCTCCGTTCGTCCTCGACCGCGGCAGGGGGTGCGAGCTCTTCGACACCGAGGGGCGCCGGTATCTCGACATGTTCGCCGGGGTCGCCGTGGCCTCGCTCGGCCACGCCCACCCGCGGCTCGTGGCGACCATCGCCGAGCAGGCGGGGCGGCTCATGCACGTCTCGAACTACTTCTTCAACGCGGAGAACCTCCGCCTCGCCGAGGAGCTCTGCGCGAAGACCGGCTTCGACCGCGCCTTCTTCTGCAACTCGGGCGCCGAGGCGAACGAGGCGATGCTCAAGCTCGCGCGCCGCCACTTCTTCAACCGCGGCGAGGCGTCGCGCTACCGGATCATCGCCTTCCACAACGCGTTCCACGGCCGCACCCTCGGCGCGGTCGCCCTGACCGGGACGCCGAAGTACCGCGAGGGCTTCGGCCCCTCGCTCGAGGGCGTGACCCACGTCCCCTACGGCGACGCGGCCGCCGTGCGCGCCGCCATGGGCCCGGACGTCGCGGGGATCCTCGTCGAGCCGGTGCAGGGGGAGGGCGGCGTCCTGCCGCCGCCGGCCGGGTTCCTCGCCGAGCTGCGGCGCATCGCGGACGAGCACGGCGCGCTGCTGCTCCTCGACGAGGTGCAGACCGGCATCGGGCGCACGGGGCGCTGGCTCGGATCGACGCACGACGGCGTCGAGGGCGACGCGGCGGCGCTCGCCAAGGGGCTCGGCGGCGGGTTCCCGATCGGCGCGCTCGTGCTGCGCGAGCGGCTCAACGGCGCGCTGCCCCCGGGCTCGCACGGCTCGACCTACGGCGGCAACGCGCTCGCGTCCGCCACGGCGCGCACCGTGCTCGCCGTGATCGAGGAGGAGAAGCTCTGCGAGGCCGCAGAGAAGCGGGGCGAGCAGCTCGGCCGCGGCCTCGCCGCGATCGCCGAGCGGCTGCCGAACGTGTGCGTCGGCGAGCGCGGGCGCGGCCTGCTCCGCGGGCTGATCCTCGCGCCGGGCGTCGATCCGCGCGTCGCGCTCGGCCGCGTGCGGGATCGGGGCGTGCTGCTCACCGTCGCGGGCAGCAACGTGCTCCGGTTCACGCCGCCGCTGATCATCTCCGAGGCCGAGATCCAGGAGGCCCTCGCCGAGGTCGAGGCCGCGCTCGCCGAGATCCCGGCTGCAGGTTGAGGTGGCCGCCTCGCGCGCAGCCGGCCCGGCCGTCGACCCGCTCCCGTGCTCGGGCTGCAGCAAGCTCATCGATCCGCTCCGCGCGGGGCACGTCGCGATCTTCGACCAGCGCTTCCATTACTTCTGCAACGCCCGTTGCCGCCGCACCTTCCTCGGTGAAACCCCGCCGGCGCCCGGCGAGGTCCGGCCTCTAGGCCTCGCCGGAGCGGGCGCGCCGATCCTCGGCGCGCCGATCCGGGGAGGGCGCTCGTCGACGCCGCCGCCCGGCGCGGCCGGGTCGACGCGGCCGGGCGGCGGCGCCGACGAGGGCGCGGCGCGCCTCGCCGAGCTCGACGCGCCGATCGTCGACGCCTTCCCGCCCGCGCCGCTCGACGAGCGGCTCCCGGAGCTGCCCAACCTCGACGACGATCGCGCGCTGCTCGAGCCCATCGGGAACACCATCCTCACCGAGGAGCCGCAGCGCTACGAGGCGGTCGAGCCGCGGGACATCGGCGCGCTGCTGCTCGTGCTCGCGATCATCGCGGGCACGCTCGCGGTCGCGCTGACCCTCGCCGGGGACGCGAAGCTCGTCATCGGCGCCCGCATCGTGCTCGCCACCGTGAGCGCGGGGATGCTCCTCGGCCGCGCCGCCACGACCCCGCGCGACGCCACGGATCCGCACCCGGCGCCGATGCTCGCCCCCGTCCTCGGCGGGCTCGTGGCCGCCGTGTGGGCCCTCTTCGGCGACGACCGCGCGCTGGCCGCGGAGGCGGCGTCGCTCGCGGGCGTCATCGCCACGGCCAGCGCCGTGAGCGCGTGGCTCATCGAGAGCGCGCGCCACCGCGTGTTCGCGGAGCGGTCCTGGATCGCGGCCGTGCTCTCGACGCCGGCGCGGCGCCCGCCCGGCGGCGCCTGGGCGCCCGGCGATCGGGGCGCCCCTCGGGGTGACGCCGGCGACGTCGGCGACGCCGGCGACGGGGAAGAGCTCTACGAGCTGCGGCCGGGGGAGCTCGTCCAGGTGGACGCAGGGGAGGTCGTCCCCGTCGACCTCACGGTCACGGGCGGCGACGTCGAGGTGCTCCCCTGGATCGGCGCGACCACGCCGGCCCGGCGCCGCGACGGCGACCCGGTCGTCGCGGGCGCCACCGTGGTCCGGGGCCGCCTGCTCGGCGCCTGCACCTTCGCCGGCGGCGACCGCGCGGTCGCGCGCGTGCTGCTCGATCCTCGCCGCCGCGCGGACGCCCTCGCGCCGATCGCGCAGGCCTCCCGCGCCCTGACCGAGCGCTGGGCGCTCGTCGCCGCGGCGATCGCCGCGCTGTCCGCCTTCGTCGCCGGGCGGGCGCCCGTCGAGATCGCGATGACCGCGGCCGCCGTGCTCGCCGCGCTCTCCACCGCGATCACGGCCGCCATCGCCTCGGTCCACGTCGCGCGGGGCATCCTGCTCGGGCTGCGCCGGGGCATCGTCTACAAGAGCGCCGACGCCTGGGACCGCGCCGGCCGGGTCTCGATCGCCGTGTTCTGCGCCCGCGGCACGCTGCTGCTCGGCGAGCCCGAGCTCGCGGAGCTCGAGGCGACCGGCCAGAAGCTCACCCCGAGCGACGTGCTCGCGCTCGCGGCCGGGGCGGAGCGCACCGAGGAGCACCCCGTCGCGACGGCGATCGTGCGCGCCGCGCGCGCCCGCGGCCTGCGCCCCGACGGCGTGCGCAACCCCAACTTCCACCCCGGCCTCGGCGTGACCGCCGTCACCTCGTCCGGCGAGGAGCTCTGCGTCGGCAACCGCGCGCTCATGCTCGAGCAGCGGATCTCGATCGCCGCGGCGGAGAGCCGCGTCGCGGAGCTCGAGGCGCTCGGCCGCACCGTGGTGCTCGTCGCCGTGGGCGCTCGCCTGGTCGGCCTCATCGGCCTGCAGGACGGGCTCCGCCCCGGGGCGCGGGCCGCGATCCAGCACCTGCTCGACGCGCAGATCGAGCCCGTGCTGATGTCGGGCGACGCGCGCGAGACGTGCGAGGCGATCGGCCGCTCGCTCGACATCGATCACATCCGCCCCGAGATCCTCCCTGCGGAGCGGGGCGCGGAGGTGCGCCGCCTGATCGACGCGGGGACGAGCGTCGCCGTGCTCGGCCACGCGGGCGTCGACGACGCCGCGCTCGGCGCGGCGGACGTCTCCGTGGCGCTCGGCGCCGCCGGCTCCGCGCCCGCCGATTTCGCCGTCGTGCTCGCGTCGGACGACGTCCGCGACGCCGCCCTCTCCCTCGCGCTCGCGCACCGCACGCGCCTGGAGGCGCGCGTCGGCCTGGCGCTGAGCGTCGCCCCGGCGCTCGTCGGCGCCGCGGTCATCTCCGCGTTCGTGCTCCCGCCGGCCTACGCGCCGATCGCCTCGCTGCTCGGCGGCATGATGGCCGTCGTCCACGCGCGCGCGCTCGACGCGAAGAGCTGACCGAGGTGGCCGCGGCGCCGCGCTGCGCGGCGGCCGCGCGCCTCGTCACGAGACGTCGGCGACCGAGCTCTCCTTGCTGTCGCGGCACTCCGTGCAGACGCCGTACATCTCGTGCTTGTGCGAGGTCACCTCGAACCCGTACTTCGCGGCGATCTCGTCCTGGAGCGCCTCGATGCGCGGCTCCTCGAACTCGATGATCTTCCCGCAGCTCAGGCAGATGAGGTGGTCGTGGTGCGTGCTGGCGTCGTCCGCCAGCTCGTAGCGGCTGAGCCCGTCGCCGAACCGGCGCTCGGAGGCCACGCCGCACTCGGCGAGCAGCTTGAGCGTCCGGTACACCGTGGCGTACCCGATGCCTCGATCCCGCGCGCGCACCTCGGTGAGCAGGTCCTCGATGGTCATGTGCGGGGCGCCCGAGAAGAACGTGTCGACGATGAGCCGGCGCTGCGCCGTCGACCGCAGCCCCTTCTTGGCCATGTAGGCCTGCAGGCGCGCGCGCAGCCGCTCGAGGGCAGCTTTGTCGACGTGGGTCACGCTGTCCCCCTCTCTCTCGGCCACGACCATGCGGAGTTTATCCCGTTCGCGGCGAACCGCGTCAAGGCCGGCGGCCACGCCCCCCGGCGCGCCCTGATCCGCGGAGCCGCCGGCGCGCGCGCGCCGCGCCCGCCGGCGGGTCACTCGCCGATCTGCGCCAGGTAGCTGACCTGCGCGGCCGAGCCCCCGAGGGGGCTGAGCAGCGTGACGGGCGGCGCGACGAGCCCAGCCGCCGCCGTGTTGTCGACGACGACGTAGTACAGGCCCGGGCGCAGCGCGTAGCGCCGCGTGTCGACCATGCCGGGCTGGAGAGGTCCGCCCGCCTGCACCGGGCCGGGCGGCAGGCCGAGCGGCTTGCCGGTCTGGTACGCCTCTCGCCACGCGTCGCCCGTCGGCTTGTCGACGATCATGATGTCCACGGGCGCGCCCTGAACGCTGATCTTGAGGTAGAGCGCCTGGTCCGGGTCGGCGATCTCGAACGGCCCGAGGTAGTCGCGCTGGTGCGCCTGCACCTCGACGACCTCGTTGGCGAACGTGTACCGCTCGTCGTCGCTCACCTCGAACGGGTGGTGCGGCCGCTGGGGCGGCATGAGGATCCCCAGCGTGAAGTCCTTCCCGGCGTCCTCGTTGTAGAGCACGGTGAACCCCCGGGTCATCTCGCCCGCGACGATCTGGTTGCCGAGGACGTTGGCGAGCCCCCCGAACGGCGGGACGTTCGCCATCACGTCGATGACGGGGTTCTCGACGTAGCCGAGCTGGAAGCTCGGGCCCTGCACGATCCGGTTCAGGCGCCCCCACACGTAGATGTCGTCGCCCGCGATCTGGAAGTCGGGCCGGTACTCGACGGACGTCGTGAGCGAGAAGCCCACCCGCTTCGCCGGCTGCATGTAGCCGTACCCCGTGCCGGTGATGTGCACGGTGACCGTCTGGGCGGTGTCGTTGACGTCGTACGTGCACTGCATCGGGAAGAACCGCCCGATGGCCGGCGCCCTGTCCTGCAGCCGCAGCGAGACGCCGCTCTTCAGCATCTCGGGGCAGATCCTGCTGGCGCCGAAGTTCGAGAACAGGAACCAGCGCAGGCCCGGGCTCGCGTTGACGGGGCCGCTCAGGCACGGGCAGCCGACGAACGTGAACGACAGCGCGAGCGCGGCGAGCCCCAGCGCGGCGGGCGCGTGGGGGCGGGAAGCTCTTCGTGCGGGCACGCGGGTTAACATAGCGGGTCGACCTCGGGGCGAGAGCGGGTTTGCGCCCGGGAGGGAGGCCTCTCCCGGATCAGCGCACGAGATGCCATTGGACGCCGGGGGTCACCTCGAGATGCAGGTGATTTTTGTGCGCTCGGTCGTAGTTGGGGGTCAGGATCGACGTGAAGATGTGCTGGTCCACGGCCTCGCAGACGATGGACCGCAGCTCCCGTGTCGCGGCGTCCGCGGCGGGGCCGCGCCCCCCGCGCCCCCCGCGGCCGGCCGCGCCGGACCTCCCGGCCGCGCCGGCGCGCTCCCCGCAGACCGGCGCGCCGCGCCTGCCGTCGAAGTCGCGCTCGATGTCGAGCCACTCCTCGGCGGGGCCGCCGCCCTCGCGCTCCTTGACGAGCCGGTAGACGTCGATGGCGAGCCCGCCGGGGTGCCTCGTGGCCAGCTTGCCTTCCGGCCACGTCTTGGGCGGCGGCCGCCAGGCCGAGTACATCAGCACCTCGTCGACGTCGTGCACGCGCAGGATCCGGCTGAAGTCCGACAGCGCGAGCGCGAGGCGGCAATCGAAGACGTCGTTCGGGTTCTGCGCGCGCCGGTGGGCCGGCTCCGCGGTCCGGTAGAGGACCCCGCCGACCCCCTGCGTCAGCCGCACCGGCGCGAGCACGCCGGGCGCGCGCGGCACCGGCTCGAACGCAATCTTTCGCTGGACGAGCGCCTCCCGGCACTGCCCCGCGCTCATGGCCGCGTACCGCGCCGACGGGTGCCTGGCCCAGTCCTGGTGGAACTTCACCTTGGGCCTGCCCTGCGCGCTCGGCGCCGCGGCGAGCGGGCCGAGCACCAGGGCGAGCGCGCAGGCGATGGCGACGTGACGTGCGGGCGGCATCGTGGCGGAAACCGTGGCGGAACAGTACGAAACAGCGCGAAACAGCGCAAAGCAGTGCGAAACAGCGTAAAACTGCGCGAAACAGAGTGAAACAGCGCGAAACAGCGGCGCGCGGGTGCTCCGAGGAAAGGGAAGCCCCGGTTCACCCGGGGGCGAGCGGGCACGCCAGGATCACCGCGAGGGGGATGCGCGGCGGCCGCGCCCATCCTATAGCGCGCCATTTGACCGGGCCGCGCGATCGCCTCAAAATAGGAGCCTATGCGCCTGTGGGCTCAGCGCCCGCTCGCGCGTCTTGACGTATGGGAGCGAAGGTCCGGTCCGAACGGCTTCCCGGTCCGGGCATGCCCTGGTCCAGGCAGCCACTGGCGGCGCGGTCGTGCGCCGCACGCAGTTGACATGGGTGATCTTTCCAATCGCGCTCGAAAGATCCTGTTCGCCGCGGTCACCGAGTTCATCGCGACGGGCGACCCTGTGGGCAGCAGGACGCTCGCGCGCAAGTACGGGCTCGATCTCTCCGCGGCCTCGATCCGCAACGTGCTCGCCGACCTCGAGGAGGCCGGCTACCTCCACCAGCCGCACACCTCGGCGGGGAGGATCCCGACCGATCGCGCGCTCCGGCTCTTCATCGACGCGCTCGTCGAGCTCCGGACGCTCTCGCCCGAGCAGCAGGCTGAGCTCAGCGCCCGCTTCGCCGAGATCTACGCGGTGGCGAGCGACCCGCTCCGCGAGACGGGGCGTTACCTCTCCGAGCTGTCCGGCGCCGCCGCGGTGGTCGCGGCGCCGCGGGCGGAGATCCGCGCGCTCGCGCAGCTGCGCTTCATTCCGACGAAGCCCGGGCAGCTGCTCGCCGTGCTCGTCTTCGCCGACGGCTCCGTCGAGAACCGCTTCATCTCGATCGACGGGCCGATCGACGAGGGCGAGCTCACCCGGATCCACAACCTGCTCACCGACGTCATCGAGGGGCGCACGCTCGGCGAGATCCGGGATCTCTTCGCCCGCCGCCTCGCGGACGAGCGCCTCCAGATCGACGCGCTGAGGCGCCGCGCCTTCGAGCTCGGCAGCAAGGCGATGGCCGACGTGACGCGGCGGAGCGAGGTCGTCATCGAGGGGCAGAACCGCCTGATCGACCTGCCGGAGTACGCCGACGTCGACCGGCTCAAGAAGCTGATGAAGGCGCTCGAGGAGCGCGAGGAGCTCGTCGATCTGCTCGACCGGACCCTCGCCGCCGGCACGGGCGAGGTCACCGTCTTCGTCGGCAGCGAGGCGGGCGATCTGGGCGGAGGGCAGCTCAGCCTCGTCGCCGCGCCCTACATGGAGAACGGGCGCATCGCCGGGACGGTGGGCGTGCTCGGCCCGACGCGGATGGACTACGCGAAGGTGATGCCGCTCGTCGACGCGACCGCCGCGGCCATGAGCGAGGCCCGCGGCAAGGTCAAGTAGCGCCCTGCCGCGCCGGCCTGCGGAGCCGCTCGAGCACGGCGTCGAAGTCGGGGGGCGGCGGCGCCTGGAACCGCATCGGCCGGTCGTCGGCGGGGTGGTCGAAGCCGAGCTCGGCGGCGTGGAGCATCAGCCGCGGCGCCGGGAGCCTCGGCCCGCGGTGGTCGCGCACGTAGACCGTCTCGCCGACGAGCGGGTGCCCGGCCTCCGCGAGGTGGATCCGGATCTGGTGCGTGCGCCCCGTCTCGAGGCGACAGGCGATCAGCGTCACGCCCGGGGCGCCGGCCTCGCCGTCGGGCCCCCGGAGCGTCTCGATCGGCTCGACGTGCGTCACCGCGAGCTGCCCCTCTCGCCGCCCCGCCCGCGCCGAGCCGCGCAGCCCGTCGCCCCGATCCTCGACGAGGTAGCTCCGGTAGGTGCCGCGCGGGACGGCGCCGTGCGCGAGCGCCAGGTACTGCCGGTGCATCGAGCGCACGCGGAGCTGCTGCGCGAGGTGCTTCTTCGCGGCGAGCGTCCGCGCGAAGACGAGCAGCCCGCTCGTGCCCTTGTCGAGGCGCTGCACCACGCCGAGCGGCGCCCGCCCGCGCAGCCGGTCGCGGTGGGCCAGCACCTCCCGCACGAGCGCGTCGAGCGTCGCGGCCTGCTCCGCCGGGTCCTCGTCGCCGTACGGGATGGTGCTCACCCCGGCGGGTTTGTTCACCACGACGACGCTCGCGTCCGCGTAGACCACGAGGTCGCCCTCGAGCTTCCGCCGCCGCACGGTCTCGGGCCGGGGCGCGCGCAGGCGGACCTCGATCCGCTCGCCGCCGAGCACCCGCCGCCTCGGGCTCGTCGCCACGGCGCTCCCGACCAGGACCTTGCCGGTCTCGATCAGCCGGCGCGCGTCCGACCAGGAGACGGACGCGAGCGCCCGGAGCGCGCCGTCGAGCGGCCGCCGGTCGAGCTCCGCCGGCACCGTCCAGCTGCCGTCCTGCGGCGGTCGCACCGGCGGCTCCGGGGTGGCGTCGGCCGGTTCAGCGTCGGTCGCAGGCGGGTGGGGCGGGCGGGGCGGGGGCGCGGCGGGTCGGGGCGGGCGCATGGGGGGTCACGGGGGGCGCCTCGCTCGACCCGCCAGCGCGGGACCGGGCTCTACCGCCGAGATCGCGCGCAGTTGCAGGGCCCTCGGGGCGAAACACACCGCGAATGTTGACACATCGCGCGACGGGGGCCGAAGATATCCAGCGCCGTCCTCGCTTTCTGGCGCCATCTGAGAGGAGACCCGTTCGTGGCCAGCACCCTTCTCGCCGTAGACGACAGCGTGACCATGCGCAAAGTGCTCGAAATCACCTTTGCGGGTCAGGATTTCCGCGTCGTGACGGCGAGCAGCGCCGACGCTGCGCTGCAGAAGCTCAAGAGCGACAAACCCGACCTGGTGATCGCCGATGTCACGCTCGAGCCGAAGAACGGCTACGAGCTGTGCAAGGCGATCAAGCAGGCCTCACCGGCGACGCCCGTCCTGATCCTGTCGTCCAAGCAGAACCCGTTCGACCCCGCGAAGGGGTCGAGCGCGCAAGCTGACGACCACATGGACAAGCCGTTCGACACGCAGCAGATGATCGACAAGGTCAAGAAGCTGCTCGCGTCGCGCGGCGAGGCGAAGCCGGCCGCGGCCGCGGCGGCCGCTCCCGCAGCGGCGCCCGCGGCCGCGCGCACGCCCGCGGCGCAGCCCGCCGCGGCGCAGCCTGCGGCAGCTCAGCCCGCCGCGGCAGCTCAGCCCGCTGCGGCAGCTCAGCCCGCCGCGGCGACGAGCCCGCTCCAGCGCGCGAAGACGCTCATCTACACCCCCAACGCGCCGGCCACCAACGCGGCCCCGGCTCAGGCCTCGGCCCGGACGGCGCCCAGCGCCTCGCCGAACGTCCCGGTGACGACGACGATGGCGTTCACGCCGACGCCGGTCTCCGGCGTGCCGAAGACGGCGGCGGGCGGGGCGGTCGCAGCCGCCACCGCCGCGCAGCTCAATGGCGGGGTCGCGAGCAAGCTCGAGGGCCTTGGCCTCACCGCGGAGCAGGTGGACGCCGTGATGGCGCTCTCCCGCGAGGTCGTGGAGCGCGTGGTCTGGGAGGTCGTGCCGGTCCTCGCGGAGACGATCATCAAGGAAGAGATCGCGCGCCTGACGAAGTAGCCGCGCGCCGCGGCGTGGATCGCCGCGCGGGGGGGCCCCGCGGCTTTTCCCGGCGACGCGGAGTTGCTAGGCCAGGGCTGCGCCCCGGTTCGCGATCGGCGCAGCCATGAGCGACACGCACGACAAGGGCAGCGGTGCGCCCGAGGGCAGCCGCGAGCAGGCGACCGCGATCGACGAGGCCGACGCCGAGGAAGCGCGGCTCGTCCCGCAGGGCAACCCGCTGCGCCTGCGCGGCGCAGCCGTGTTCGCCGCGGGCGCGCTCGCGGCGTTCGTCGTCATGGCGCTCGCGCCGCAGTACCGCTGGGGTGTCCCGCTCGGCGCGCTCGCGGTCGCCGTCGCGACGCTCGGGCTCCTCGACCTGCTCGGCACGTTCGACGATCCGCCCGAGCGCGTCGCCGCGAGCGTCGGCGTCCGCGCGCTGCTCGGTCCGCTCGTGTTGCTCGGGGGCGCGCTCGCGGCGCTCTTCGCCCTGATCGCGCTCAGCGTGGCGGGGTACCTCCCGCCGACCCCTTTCTCGGGTGACGGCGCGCCCCCGCTGGCCTCGCTGGCGGCGTCGGCCGTCGCGATCCCCGCCGCGTTCCTCGCGGCGGTGGTCGGCGCCTTCCGGCTGTTCGAGCGCCTCGGCCCGTACCGGGTCGACGAGTCGGGCGCGCCGCGCCCCCTGCACCGGCGGCACGGCTTCTGGCTCGTCACCCTCGTCACGTTGCTCTACCTGCCCATGCTCGGGAGCCACTCGCTCACCGATCCGTGGGAGACGCACTACGGCGAGGTCGCGCGCGAGATCCTGGCGAGGAACGACTGGATCTCCCTCTGGTGGGCGCAGGACGGCTGGTTCTGGTCGAAGCCGGTGCTCGACTTCTGGATGCAGGCGCTCGCCATGGCCGCGTTCGGGGTCCGCTACCGCTCCGGGGAGATGCTCTCGGCCGCCGCGGAGGGGCGCACGCCGTGGCCGGAGTGGGCGGTCAGGCTGCCCATCTTCGCGCTGACGCTCATCGCCGCGGTCCTGCTCTACAAGGCGATCGCGAGGACCTTCAGCCGCCGCGCGGGGCTGCTCGCCGGCGTCGTGCTCGCCACGATGCCGCAGTGGTTCCTCGTCTCTCACCAGACCATGACGGACATGCCGTTCGTCGCGACGATGTCCGCGGCGATGGCGCTGCTGCTGCTCGGCATCCACACCGACGAGGCCGAGGAGGCGCGCGTCTACCGGGTCGAGCTCGGCCGGCTCAAGGTGGGCCTCTCCGCCTACCACCTCGTGCTCGGGGCCATCATCGCCTGCGCGTTGCCGCAGATCCTCTACCTGCTCTCGCGCCACGTGGAGATCAGCCCGGCGCCCTTCGACGTGAAGCTCCACCGGGACGTCTTCAGCGCGGGCTCGCCGGGCAACTGCGAGCTCCCCGGCAACGAGGCCTGCCGCGCGTTCCTGCCCGTGTTGCCCGGCCTGCAGCCCGTGCTGCAGGCGCTCATCTGGGCGCAGACGCTCGGGATCGTCCTCTACGCCAGCTGGGGCGAGCGGCGCCTCCAGCGGCTCCTCTTCCTCGCGGCGTGGTTCTTCGCTGCCCTGTCCACGATGGCGAAGGGGCCGGCCGGCTTCGGTCTCCCGGTGCTCTGCGCGCTCGCCTACGTCGTCGTCTCCCGCCGGTACCGCGACCTGCTCAGGATGGAGATCCCCGTCGGCCTGCTCGTGCTCGCCTGCGTCGCGTTGCCCTGGTTCATCGCGATGTACGCGCGGCACGGCCAGCCCTTCACCGACCGGCTCCTGTTCCACGACATGTTCAAGCGCGCCTTCACCCACGTGCACGACACGAACGAGGGCGACGACGTGAGCTTCCGCTACTACGTGTGGCAGCTCGGCTACGCGATGTTCCCCTGGACGGGGCTCGTGCCCGCCGCGCTCGTAGGGTGGCTCCGGCGGCGCGAGGGGGGGATCACGACGGCGGGCGGCATGACGACGGCGGGGGGAGACACGAGCAGCTCCGGCTCGGCCGACGCCCGGAAGACCGACGCCTCGGTGTTTCTGGGGATGTGGTTCCTCTTCGGCTTTGCGCTCTTCTCGCTGATGCTGACGAAGTTCCACCACTACATCCTGCCGGCCATCCCGCCGGCGGCGATGCTCACGGGGATCCTGCTCGACGACATGCTGCGCCTGGAGGGCGCGGGGGGGCTCGTGCGTCGCCTCGACGGGGCCGCCTTGCCGGCGCTCTCGGCGCGCGCCCGCGCGGCGGTCGGCTACGAGCGCGCGATGCTCGGGGCCGTCGCGATCGCCGCCGCGATCCTGGTCTTCTTCGTCGGACGTGACCTCGCGATGGCGCGCGAGGGGCAGCCGAGCCAGGCGAGGCTGCTGCACCTGTTCACGTACAACTACAAGCGCCCCTGGCCGCCGTCGCTCGACTTCTCCGCGGCGCTGTGGGCCTTCACCGCCGGCGCTGCGGCGCTGACCTTCCTGCTGGGGGTCGCGCGGCTCCGCCGCCACGTCCTTTACGCCCTCCTCTCGCTCGCCGTCGTGTTCACGGCCTGGGGGCTGGACGTGTACTTCGTGCGCACGTCGCCGCACTGGGGCCAGCGCGAGACGTTGCTCGCCTACGTGCGCGCGAGCCGCGAGGTTCCGGGGCCGCTCGTCGCCTACCAGATGAACTGGAAGGGCGAGAACTTCTATGGCGGCAACAGGCTGGCGACCTTCGTGTCCACCGGAAAGAAATTCCAGGACTACATCAATGAGCAGAAGAAGAAGGGCGTGAAGACCTTCTACTTCGTCACCGAGCACGGGCGCACCAACTCGCTCTCGAACGAGCTCGGCGGCCCCCGCATTTTCGAGAAGCTCACTTCCCTGGAGCTCAACAACAAATTCCTCGTGGTTCGCGCAACCTTCGAGTGAGCCGGACGGCGGCTGTTCTCGCGCGCTCTCAGCCCACCGGGCTGTCCAGCTGTGCTGCTGTACACCTGCTCCGCCGTGAGGAGAGCTGTTGCGGCGTGCGACAGCTGCGCCGTCAGGAGGGGCCTTGCACGTCTGTCGTCGTGAACGCGCAATAACGCAAGGAGATCCCCGTATTGATGGTCCAAGTGTCCGAAATTATTGCAAGAAGGTGCGGGCACGCCTCCTGCTCTATCCGTGGGCGAGCGTCGCAGCGGAGACCTTCCCCCCCCCAGGTCCGCTGTGACGCTTTTTTGATTTCATAGGCCTCACAAGAGCTGCTCCGCGCAGCGCGAGCTTTTGCTGCGCTGGGTCGGCGGCGCCAGGCCTTCTGTCTCGGGATCTCGCTGCGCGGCGGGCTGGCCCCGCCGCGCGTCGCGCAGCGCCGGGGCTAACCGGCGGCGGCAGCGCCGGCCTGCTGGGCGGCAGCGAAATGGCGATCCAGCGCGTCCAGGAGCCCCGGCACGGTGCTCACCTCGGCGGTCACGCCGACCCGGAGCCCTCGCTTCTCGGCCGTCGCGGTCGTGATCGGTCCGATGCTCGCGACGAGCACGCGCTCGAGCCGCGCCGGGGCGACGTCGCCGAGCAGGTCGCAGAGGCTGTCGACGGTGCTGCTCGACGTGAGCAGCACGACGTCGATCTGCGCCGCGTCCAGCGCCTGGAGCAGCTCCTCCCGGCGCTCGGCCGACGCGGGGCGGGTCTCGTAGACGGGCACCACGTCGACCTCGCAGCCGGCCGCGCGCAGCCGCTCGGGGAGCACCTCGCGGGCCACGAGCGCGCGCGGGATCAGGACCCGGACCGGCGAGGACGCCCCCCGGCGGTCGGCCAGCACGGGGTCGGCGAGGATGGCCTGCGCGAGCTCCTCCCCGCGGAACTCCTTCGGGACGATGTCGGCCCGGACGCCGCGCCCGGCGAGCGCCGCGGCGGTCCCGACGCCGATCGCGGCGAGGCGCGCCGCGCCGAAGGCGCGCGCGTCGAGGCCGAGCCGGTCGAGCTCCGTGAAGAAGCAAGCCACCCCGTTCTCGCTCGTGAACACGACCGCGTCGTAGCGGCGCAGCCCGCGCGCCGCCTCGGTCACGCGCGCCGGGTCGGGCGGCGGGTGGATCTCGATGGTCGCGAGCTCCACCGCCTCGGCGCCCCGCAGGCGGAGCAGCCTCGACGTCGAGCGCGCCTGGTGGCGCGGCCGGGTCACGAGCACCCGCTTGCCGAACAGCGGCTTCCGGTCGAACCAGCGCAGCGCGTTGCGCAGGCCCGTGACGGCGCCGACCACGATCACCGCCGGGCTCGTCAGCCCCTCGTCCCGCGCGCGGCGGGGCAGCTCGTCGAGGCGGCCCGAGACCACGCGCTGCTCGGCGCGGGTGCCCCACTGGATCGCGGCGGTCGGCGTCGACGGGTCGCGGCGCCCCGGCCCGATCAGCCCCTCGACCACCGCCTCCAGCGCCTGCATGCCCATCAGGACGCAGATGGTTCCGCGCACCGAGGCGAGCTCGCTCCAGTCGAAGGGCCTGCCCGCCCGGGTGACGCCGCTGACGAACATCACGCTGGAGGCGATGTTCCGGTGCGTCACCGAGATGCCGGCGTACGCCGTCGCGCCGAGCGGAGAGCACACGCCCGGCACGACCTCGAAGGGCACCCCGGCCCGCGCGAGCGCCTCCGCCTCCTCCGAGCCGCGCCCGAACAGGAACGGATCGCCGCCCTTCAGGCGGACGACGCTGCGGCCCGCGAGCCCGAGCGCGACGAGCTCCGCGTCGATCTCGGCCTGCTTCGCGTCCTTCAGGACGCGATCGCCGCCGCGCTTGCCCACCGAGCGCACCTCGGCGCCCTCCCGCACCCCGCGCAGCAGCGCGGGATGGACGAGCTCGTCGTGCAGCACGACCTCGGCCGTGGCGAGGAGCTCCGCCCCGCGCAGCGTGAACAGCCCGGGATCCCCCGGGCCCGCGCCGACGAGGTACACGACGCCCCGCCTGGCCGCGCCCGGCGCGTCCCCAGCGAGCGACGCGGGCGCGACGCCGTGGCCGCCGTCGGAAGGGTCGAACCCCCCGGGCAGCGCCGTCAAACTGCCGTCGTTCTCTCGTTCATTCATGGCAGACGTTGATTGTCATAGCGATTCTGCGGTTAGGTTGACCCGGTGCGTTAGAGGTATAGAATCGCACCCGCTCGATTCAACGCCCGACGGTTTCTGGAGACCATTCGATGAGATCTGTGAAACTGTTCGATGAACTGCTGAGCGCGGAGCGCGGCTTTCCAGACCGGTGGTACGTCAGCAACGGGGAGCAATCGGTCGGGCCCGTCAGCCTCGACCAGCTCGCGCGCGGCATCGAAAGTGGAATGGTCCCGCTGGACAGCTTCGTCCGCAATGACGCATGGACCGTCTGGTGCCCGCTCTCCGACATTGCAATGGTCACGGTCGTGGCCTCCGGGGCGCCCGCGCAGCGGCCGGACGAGCCTTGTCCATCCGATGACGACGACGTGGATCCGCCATCGTCCACCCAGCCGTTGACCTCGACTCGCCACGCGCCGCCGGGGCACGCCGCCAGGCAACCTGGCGCAGCGCCGCGGTGAGCGAGGTCGGCGCGCTCGGCCGGCGTCCAGGGTGAGCGGCGTGAGCGGCGCGAGCGGCGTGAGCGGCGCGGGCGCGCTGGTGCGCCCGGCCCGGCGGAGCGGGGGCGGCCTGGCGAGGGGAGGGCGAAGGCCTGTTTCATACGGGCGATCGGGCGCACCCTAGCCGATTCGCGGCGCGCCGGCGATCCACGGCGTTCGCGCGTCGCCCGGGCCGGCCCCCAGCGGGCGACGGGCTGCTATGCTCCGCCGCCGTGTTCCCCACGAAGAGACCGCGCAGGCTCCGGCGTTCGCCCGCCATCCGCGCCCTGGTGCGCGAGACGTCCCTCAACCCGGGGGATTTCATCCTCCCCCTCTTCTTCAACGAGGTGCTCGACGCGCCTCGCCCGATCGGGACGATGCCGGGCGTCTCGCAGCTGCCGGTGAGCGCCGCTGCGGCGCAGGCGCGGCTCTGCAAGGAGCTCGGGGTCGGCGGCGCGCTCCTGTTCGGGCTCCCGCGGACCAAGGACGCCTCGGGCTCGAGCGCCTACGACGCGGACGGACCTGTCCCACGCGCGGTGAAGGCGATGAAGGACGCCGTGCCGGAGCTGCTCGTGATCACGGACGTCTGCGTGGACGAGTACACCGACCACGGCCACTGCGGCCTGCTCCGGCAAGACCCGTCAGGCGCGGTGGACGTCGACAACGACGCCACCCTGGGGGTGCTCGCGCGGGCGGCGGTGGTCCACGCCAAGGCGGGGGCCGACGTGGTCGCGCCGAGCGACATGATGGACGGCCGCGTCGCGGCCCTCCGGCGCGCCCTCGACGAGGAGTCGCTGACGGGGACGGCGATCCTCTCCTACGCCGTGAAGTACGCGTCCGGCTTCTACGGGCCGTTCCGCGAGGCGGCCGACTGCGCGCCCAAGTTCGGGGACCGGGCGGGCTACCAGATGGACCCCGCGAACGCCCGCGAGGGCCTGCGCGAGGCGGCGCTCGACGAGGAGGAGGGGGCCGACATGCTCATGGTCAAGCCGGCGCTCGCCTACCTGGACGTCATCGCCCGCGTGCGCGAGGCGACGACGCTGCCGCTCGGCGCCTACAACGTCAGCGGCGAGTACGCGATGATCAAGGCGGCCGCGGAGCGCGGGATGATCGACGAGAAGCGGGCGGTGCTCGAGCTGCTCACGTCGATCCGGCGCGCCGGGGCGGATTTCATCCTGACGTACCACGCGCTCGACGCGGCGCGCTGGCTCGGCTGAGCCATGCGGGGCCACGGCGCAGACGGCGCGGCTGCGCGGCGCGCGAGGTGGGCCGCCGCGTGTGCTGTGGGAGCGCTGGCCGCGCTCGCGACGGGGTGCGGGCCGAGCACGTGTGATCGATCGCTCGAGGCGAATCCACCCGTGACCTACACGGGCGGCGAGCCGGTCGGCGGCGAGTACATGAGCTCGGCGTGGGACGGCGACGACGACGGGGACGGGGAGGTCGGTCCCGAGGAGGGTCTCCTCTACTTCCCCGGCGGGATGCGGTACGACATCCGGCACAAGCTCGGCAGGGTCCCGCGCTCCGTGGAGATCTACCTCTCGTTCGATCGCGACGGCACGCGCTCGGGCACCGTGGCGCACGCGGCCGGCAACCAGGCGGAGGTGCGCTGCGTCGACGAGCAGTCGATCATCGTCGTGAACGGCAGCTGCTCGGAGTACTGGCTGCTGGTCGTCGCGTCCGCCGGCGACGACGGCGGCGGCGAGGAGGCGCCTCCCGCGGACGAGGGCGCGCCGGGGCGATGCCGCCAGGAGATCCCGTCGCCGTAGCGCGGCGCGCGGCGCGCGGCGTGCGGCGTCGCAACCCGCCGCGCTACGCCTGCGTCGCCGCGGCCTGGCGCGCGAACTGGAGGCGGTAGAGCTTGCTGTAGACGCCGTCGGCGGCGAGCAGGTCCTCGTGGGTGCCTTGCTCGACGACGCAGCCCTTGTGGAAGACGACGATCCGATCGACGGCGCGGATCGTCGAGAGGCGGTGGGCGATGATCAGCGCGGTGCGCCCCGCCATGGCGCCCTCGAGCGCGCGCTGGAGGCGGGCCTCGGTGTCGCTGTCGACGTTGGCCGTGGCCTCGTCCAGGATGAGGACCGGCGGGTCGCGGTAGAGGGCGCGGGCGAAGGCGATGAGCTGGCGCTCGCCCGCGCTGAAGTTGCTGCCGCGCTCGAGCACCACGGCGTCGAGCCCGTGCTCACGGCGCTCGAAGAGGTCGAGGGCGCCGATGCGGCTCAGGGCGCTCACCACCTTCGCGCGATCGGGCGTCGGATCGCCGGCCGCGATGTTGGTCAGCACCGTGCCGGGGAACAGGAACACGTCCTGCGGGACAACGGCGAACTTGCGGCGGAGCTCGTCGCGCGGGTACGCGCGGACGTCGCGGCCGAAGACCCGGACGCAGCCCTCCTCGACGTCGTAGAGGCGGAGCAGCAGCGACGCCACGGTGCTCTTGCCGGCGCCGGTCGCGCCGACCAGCGCGATCTTCTCGCCGCTCTTCGCCGCGATGGAGACGTGCCGCAGCACGTTCACGCTCGGCTTGTAGCCGAACACGACGTCATCGAGCTCGAACGCGACGGCCTCGTCCGCGGCCATCGCCGCGCCGGTACAGCTCGGGTCCGCCGGCGCCGCGGTCGCGTCCTCGTCCCGGTTGTCGAGCAGCTCGAAGATGCGCTCCGCGCCCGCCATCGCGGACTGCAGCAGCGTGTACCGCGCCGAGAGATCGCGGATCGGGACGAAGAACATGTCGATGTACGCGACGAAGGCGAAGAGCGTCCCGAACGAGATCTGATCCGAGATGCTCTTCACGCCGGCGTACCAGAGCACCGCGGCGATGCAGACGCTCGAGACCATCTCGATGGCGGCGTCGAGGGTCGCGTCGAGCACGATGGAGCGGTTGTTCGCGCTGCGGTAGGCCGCGTTGATCTCGTCGAACTCCTCGGCCGAGCGCTCTTCCCGGGCGTAGGCCTGCACGACGGCCATCCCGGACACCTGCTCGTTGAGGTACGCGTTCATCCTGGCCGTCTTCGCCCGCACCTCGCGGAAGGCGTCGCGGATCCGCCGCCGCGTCCAGTTGACGCCGAGGGCGACGGGGGGCACCGCGGCGAAGGCGAGCAGCGACATGCGCCAGTCCATCGACACCATGATCGCCACGATGACCGCGAGCCGGATGAGATCGCCGAAGGCGTTGAGCGCGCCGGACGCGAACATCTCGCCGACCGCGTCGACGTCGTTCGTCACCCGCGTCACGAGGCGGCCGACCGGCGTGCGATCGAAGAACCCGAGGCGGCGGGTGTGCAGGAAGGCGAAGACGCGCTCGCGCAGATCGGCCATCGCGCGCGCGCCGGCGAGCTGCATCAGGTAGAGCTGCGGGAACGCGAGCGACTGCTCGAGGAGCATGACGCCCGTGAGCAGGAGGCCGTAGCGCGTGAGGAGCTCGGCCCCGCCCGGCGCGCCGAAGGAGTCGAGCGCGTCGCGCATGATGAGCGGCCGCAGCAGCGCCAGGAGGGCGGTGACGATGAGCAGCGCGAGCGAGAGCGCGAGGTGCTTGCCCTGCGGCCGCACGAAGGGCCACAGCCGCAGCAGCATGCGCGCGTCGTACGCCTCCCCGAGCTGCGCCTCCTCGTGGAAGCGGTTCAGCACGTCCTCGGTGCGGCGTGAGCCCTTCGCCCCGGAGCCCCGCGCCGGCGCCGGCTTCGAGGGCCGCGGCGGGCTCCCGGCCGCCTCGCCCGCAGCCGCCGCGCCGCCGGGCTCCGCGCGCTGCGCGGCGCTTGGCCCCACGCTCGATCCCACGCTGGATTCCACGCTGGATTCCACGCTCGAGCTCACGCTCGGCCTCACGCTCGATTGCGTCACGAGATCCCCATCCGCTGCGAGGTCGGCAGCGCCTCGAAGGTCGCGAGGTCGTCTTCGAGCTGCTGCTCCTCGGCGAACGACGCGTAGAGCCCGCCGGCGCGGACGAGCTCGTCGTGCGTGCCGCGCTCCAAGACCTTGCCCTGATCGAGCACGATGATCGCGTCGCACCGCCGCGCGGCCGCGACCCTGTGCGTGATCAGGATGACGGTCCGCCGCGCGGCCTGCCGCTCGATCGCCGCGAGGATGGCCTGCTCCGTCTTCGCGTCGACGGCCGAGAGCGGATCGTCGAGGACGAGGACGCTCGGCTCGCGGATGAGCGCGCGCGCGAGCGCGACGCGCTGGCGTTGACCGCCGGACAGCTGCACGCCCCGCTCGCCGACCACGGTGTCGAAGCCGTCCGGCAGCGAGAGCACCTCGTTCAGCACCTCGGCCTCGGCCGCGGCGGCGCGGATGGCGTCGCACGACGCCGGCGAGTCGGGATCGTCGAGCGAGTAGCCGATGTTGCGCGCGACGGTGGTCGAGAACAGGAAGGCGTCCTGCTGCGCGTAGCCGATGCTCTCGCGCACCGTCTCCAGGGGCAGATCGCAGATGTCGACGCCGTCGAGGAACACGGCGCCGCGCGGCGTCGGCATGAGCCGGGCGAGCAGGGTGGCGATGGTGCTCTTGCCCGAGCCGGTGCGCCCCACGATCGCGAGCGAGCGGCCGGCCTCGATCTCGAAGCTCACCCCGTCGACCACCTTCCGGGCGCCGTAGGCGAACGCCAGATCCTTGACCGTGACGGCGCCGCGGACGACCTCGGGGCGGGGCAGCGGGCCGCTCACGACCTCGGGGATCGCCTCGAAGATCGTCTTGAGCCGCGCGTACCCGGCGCGGCCGCGCTGGACGATCGCGGCGACGAAGCCGAGGGCGAGCATCGGCCAGGTGAGCCGCAGCAGCGCGAGCCAGAACGAGACGAAGTCGCCCTTCGTCATCCGCCCGTCCAGCACGAGCTGGCCGCCGTACCAGAAGACGACGAGCACGCCGACCGAGCTGATCGCCCCCATGAGCGGCCCCATCGAGCCGCGCAGCTTGGCGAGGGAGAGGCTCTTCTCGAGGTAGGCCTTGTTCGTGCCGGCGAACGCGGCCATCTCGGACGCCTCGAGCGCGAACGAGCGGACGACCCTGACCCCGGCGAGGCTCGCGAGGACGCGGTCGCTCATCGCGCCGATCGCCTCCTGGTTCTCGCGCGTGCGCACGAAGAGCCTGGTCGAGAACGACCGGGTGACGAGCATCAGCAGGGGCATCGTGACGACCGCCGCCACCGTGAGCTCCCTCGAGATGTTGAGCATGACGTACAGGGCGCTCGAGAAGGCGAAGAGCGAGCCGACGACGTTCAGCAGGCCGAAGCCGAGCAGCAGCCGGACCTGCGTCAGATCGTTCGTCGCCCGGCTCATGATCTCGCCGGTCGCCATCTTGCGGAAGAAGGCGGGCCCCAGCTTGTGCAGGCGCGCGAGCAGGATCGCCCGGAGCTCGTACTCGACGTTGCGGCCGGCCGTGAAGATGGTGACCCGCGAGAAGACCCGCATGACCGCGGCGCTCACGCTCACCCCGAGCATGATGAGCGCCGCCCGCGACGCCTCGCCCGACTGGAGCTTCACGGCGGCGTCGACGGCGTCCTTCACGAGGAAGTCTCGCTTCGCCATGAGGAGCTGCTGCGCCGCGAGCAGCGCAGCGCCGGCGAGGTAGAACGGGAGCTTGTCGCGGAACTGAGCGCCGAGCTCGACGGGGTAGGTTGAGGGATCGCGCTTGGCCATTGCAGGGGAGCCGCGCGGACGACGCTCAGCGCGCCTTGCGCGGCGTCGGGGCGAGCGGCTTGCGGTGCGATGTGGAGAGGGCAGGGCGTTCTTTGCCGTCGATCACGAGCTCGAGATCATCGAGCTCGAGCCGCGTCGAGAGCAGGCCGAGCAGGACCCTCGCCCCCCCTCGACCGTCGAGCTCGCTCACGACGCCGACCTTGTCGCCGAAGGGCCCTCGCCGGACGCGGACGCGGCTGCCCTTCTCGATCACGCCGCCCTTCGCGGGCTCCGTCGCGGCCTTCGCGGCGGCGTCCGGCTCGCCCGACGGCGCTCGTTGCGCCCGCTGCGCGGGCTCGGCCGAGGGCCTCTGGGGGGCGTCGGCCTTCGCGTGCTGATCCGCGTCGGCGTGCTGCGCCCGCCGGACCGGCGCGCCGACGTCGCCGGCGTGCTTCGGCCCGGGCCGCGGCTCGCCGCGACCGCCGCCGGGGCCGCTCGTCGACTTGAACAACGTCGCCAGCGTCGGCCGGCGCGCGGGGAGCGCGGCCTCGACGCGCTCGTCGCCGCGCGCCCTGGCCTGCTCCATCGAGCGCTCGCGCGCCCTGGCCTGCTCGGAGCGCCACCGCTCGTTCTCGGCCTCGAGCTCGGCGTGGGCGCGCGCCCGCTCCTGCTCGATGCCCTCGAGCTTGCGGTCGAGCGCGATGTGATCGTTCGCGCGCGACCACGCGACCAGCCGGTAGATGGGGGCGAGCGCGACGATCGCGTCCTCGAGCTGCTCGTCGAGGATGTCGGCGTGCTCGATCGCAGTCTCGCGCGCGACGGACCAGCCGATCCAGAGCGGCACCTGCCCGTCGGCGGCGCGGCGGAGCATCTCCGCGATCGCGTCGGGCGTGGCCGCGCTGCAGGCCACGCGATCGCCGCCGCCGGCGCCGAAGGAGAACTGCTCCGGCAGCGCGTGCAGCGCGCTCGCCAGCTCGGCCGCGAGCGGCGAGGCGTGCTCGCCCGTCGCCGCCTCGGCCGCCGCGAGGCGCGCCCGGAGGTTGTCGACGTCGACCTTCGCGTCCGGGTGCACCGCGAAGCACACCTCGACCTCGCCCTCGGAGAGGCGCAGCGCCAGGAAGGCGTGCCGCGTGAACGGGCTCGGATCGTCGATGGCCTCGGAGATCGAGCGGCCTCGATCGAGGAGGCGATCGAGCTCGTCGCGCGCCGCCTGGTCGCGCCAGAAGAAGACCCACTGGCAGTCGGCCCGGTGCTTGTTGCGGATCGACGGGTGCTCGTCGGAGCCGTGCACGTCGACCGAGATGCCGAGCTCGGCGAGCCGGGCGACGACGCCGCGCGCCCAGGCGAGCGCGCGCTGCTTCACCTCGAGCCGGGGGCGCGAGTAGGCCTTCGAGGTCGCTTTCTCCGCGGCGTACGCGTCGAAGTCACGAGCGGTGAGGTGCAGGGAGGGATGGCTCATTGCTTCGACTGGTCGCGAGGCGCGGCGTGGGCGGGTGTGGCCGTTGGTCCGTGGCGGGAGGCGCAGCGCTCCCGGTGAAAGTCGCGCGGATGGTATCTTGAGGAGGCTCGAAATCAAATCCTCCACACGGCGCGATGGACCCCGGGATCGATCCCGGAGACGCGCGGTCGGGGCACGCTTGACCGCCCAGACAACCATGTCACCGTAGGCACTCCCGTGCCCCATGAAGAGGGCGATCCCACCGAGTTCATCCAGATCCCCGCATAATACGCGCTGCTCCGGCGCAGCGGGGGCGGCTCCCGGGCGCTCTGGTCGCCTTCTCCAACCTAGGCCACCCGAGCACCAAGCACCCGAGCCCGTGAGCCTGCGAGGCCCGTCGGCCTGACGAAAGAGGAATCATGGAACAGCATCGAGACGAGCACATTGTCTGCGCGAGCTGCGGCACGTCGTTCCTGTTCTCGGCCGCAGAAGCCGCCGTGTACGCCGAACGGAAGCTCGCGGCCCCGCCGAAGCGGTGCCGGACTTGCCGCCGCGCACGGAAGGACAATCGAGGGGATCACGAGGGCGCGCCGGCCCGCGCCGCCCAGCCCCACCGCGCTGGCCCGGCCCGGAGCGCCGGGGGGTTCCGCGGCGCCGCGCGCGGCGATGGACGGCCGCAGAAGCCCCGCTACACCGGCGACGTGAACGAGTACCGGAGCCCGATGCAGGACGCGTACTCGGGGCTGACGCCCGCCTGGACGGTGCCGAGCCACTACCACCAGCGGCCGCGCGGCGGCGCGCCCGCCCGCGACGACGGCAACTACCGCGCGCCGTCGTTCGCCGGCGAGCGCCGCGCCGTCGCGCCGAGCCGCGCCGCGGCGCCGCAGCCGCGCGCGCCGCGCACCCGTCCGATGTTCTCGATCACCTGCAAGTCGTGCGGCTCCGAGGGCGAGGTCCCGTTCAAGCCGGTCGAGGGCCGCGACGTGTTCTGCCAGGCGTGTTACCGCGCGCGCAAACCTTCCTGAGCTCCCCGCCATGACGCACGGCGCGCGCGCCGTGCGCGGCGTGAGCACCAGGCGCCGCGCGCGCCTCCTCAGAGGCTGATCTCGCAGGCGAGCTCGGAGGTGAAGCCGAGCTCGCCGAGCGTGATCGTGACCTTCACGCCGCCGCCGGACGCGCGCCGCGCCGTCTCCTCGACCATCCCCACGACCCACAGCCGGAGCGGCAGCGACGCGGGGTCGAAGTCGCCGATGTGCAGCGTGACCCTGCCCGTCGGCCCGGTCGCGACGCGCCACGAGCCGAACGTGAAGAGCCGCGACCAGATCGAGGTCCCGCGGCGCATGAGCGACGCGATGTCGGTCAGCGGGCGGGCGAACAGCGTGCGCACGAGGCTGTGCAGCTCGCCGCCGACGGCGAGCCGGCCGATGTCGCGCCAGCGCTCGAGATCGCGCAGCACGAGCGAGGTCGCGAGCTCCATGTACGCGTCGAGCGCCTCGAGGTCGTACCCGACGAGCGCGTTGATCGAGTCGTGCCGGAAGTCGTCGGCGTAGCGGAGCGGCATCTGCGACACGACCTCGTCGCGCGCGCTCCTCCCGTACTCGTCGACGATGGTGCGATCGACGCTCCGCAGGACGGGGCCGCGCACATGGTACTGGCCCGCGAAGCGCGCCGGCAGCGGCCGCACCGGGGTGACGTTGGGCCGCCTCGTCTCGCGCTGGCGGTTCATCAGGCCGCCCAGGTCGGCGCTGCGCACCGTGGGCTCGGACCTGATGCTGATGTCGGCGCTGCGCACGGTCGGGAGCGACTCGCCGCGCTGCGAGAGCAGCGTGGGCTCGGGGCTCCGGCTCCGCAGCACGCTCGAGAGCGTCACGCCGGGCGCGGGCTTCGCCGGCTCCGACGGCCGCATGCCGGGCGGCGCCTCGGTGGGGCGCGCGCCCGAGACGACCGGCGGCGGGATGCGCATCGGCGGCGAGGCGTTCACGTCGAACGACGTGCCGCCGCGCGATCGATCGCGCGACGACGACTGGCGGTCGCGCTCGTTGTCCGGGATGGAGCCCTGGCTCATGGCCATCCGCCGCTGCACGTTGATGAGCCGGCCGAGGGCCATCGTGCGCCGCGGCGGATCCGGCGCGACGCGCTCGAGCTCGCGGACGACGTCGCCCGCGGTCGGGAAGCGCTTCGCGGGATCCTTCTGCAAGAGCCGCTGCACGATCGCCTCGAGCCGCGGGTCGACCGTCACCCCCGCCGAGGCGAGCGTGGGCACCTCCGCGTGCACGACGCGGAACGCCGTCGCCACGGCCGTCGGCGCGCGGAACGGCCGCGTGCCCGTGAGCACCTCGTAGAGCAGGACGCCGACCGAGAAGAGATCGCTGCGCCCGTCGAGCGGCGACTCCCCGGTCGCCTGCTCCGGCGACAGGTAGTCCGGCGTGCCGAACACGACGCCCGTGCGCGTCCGCGGCGACGGGCCGTCGGAGTCGAGCACCTTGGCGATGCCGAAATCGAGCAGGCGGACGACGGCCGAGTTCCGGCTCGGATCGAAGGCGATGAAGATGTTCTCGGGCTTGAGATCGCGGTGGATGATCCCCGCGCGGTGCGCGGCGTCGAGCGCCTCGAGCACGGGGATCGCGACCCCGACGGCGGCCTCCATGTCGAGGCGGCCGAAGCGCGCGAGCGCCATGCCGAGCGACTCGCCGTCGAGGTGCTCCATCACGATGTAGGGGCCGAGCTCGCCGACGCCCGCGTCGATCACGTCGACGATGTTCGGGTGGCGGATCCGGTTGACCGCCTGCGCTTCCTGGAAGAACCGGTGGGACAGCTCCGAGTTGTCCGCCAGCTCGGGGTGCAGGAATTTGATCGCAACGGCGCGCCCTGCGAGCACGTGCTCCGCCCGGAACACGTCGCCCATGCCGCCCCCGCCGATGCGCTCCGCGAGGCGGTACTTGTTGTCGACGAGGAGGCCGGGGGTCGGGGGTCGAAACGCCATCTGCTGCCGCGGGCGGGCGAGGGACCAAGGTCATGGTCCCCGAGAACCCGCGCCCCTGTAAAGGGTTGGGAGGGATTGCCCTCCCGAAAGACTGATCCTATTCCGCCTGTGCGTGCCGCGGCTAGGCTACGCGCTCCAGGTGTGGGGCGGATCGCAGCGATTGTGCACGCTGCGCGAGGGGCTCACGGCTCGGGCCCGTTCCCCCGCAGCGCGGCGATCCGGCCGGCGATCTCGGCGAACCCGCGCCCCATGGGGTGGGAGGCCACGAACCGCGGCGGCACCGAGAGCTTGCCGAGGTGGGCGCGCACGTTGGCCACCCCGAAGGTCCACGCGAACGCGGCGAAGGCGACGCCGTCGTTGCCGCTGTCGCCCACGAAGGCGTAGCGGTAACGTGCCCGGGTCGGATCCTCTCCGAACCGCTCCGAGAGCAGCCGCACGACGCCCGTGGCCTTGTCGGAAGGGTCGCGGGTGAGGTGGAGGTGGACGCTCGAGAGCAGCGTCCTCACGCCGCGAGCGCGCAGATCGGCGCGCATCCGCGCCACGTCGCCGGACGGTACACGCCGGTGCTCTCCGATGTCGATGGTAACGTCGGTCACTCGCTGATCGTTGTCGTCCGCGAGCGCCGCCGCAGGAAATCGACGCACCATGTCATCGGCGAGCGCGACGAGCTCGGCGCGGCGGGCGCGCCGGACCTCGCGATCCAGCCCGTCGAGCGCGACGATGCGGCCCGCGCTGGCCCCCTTCGGGGGCCCGCCTCGATGCTCGGCCCCGGCGACGGGGGCGGCCGCCTCGCGCACCAGCGCGACGGCGCCGTTCTCGGCGATCGCCGCGTCGAGCGGCCACTGCCGCAGGATCACCTCGCCCCATCCGGCGGGGCGCCCGGTGCAGGCGATCAACGTGAGCCCTGCCTCGCGAAGACGGAAGAGCGCGCGGTACGCGGCCTCGGTGAGCGCGCCGTGATCCAGCACGGTGTCGTCGAGGTCGAAGATCACCCCGGCGAGGGCGCGGGCGGCGTCGTGGGGCAGCAGCGACAGGGGTTCCATGGGCGGTCGGCCTCGGCCGTCAGAGCGCGTCGAGGCGCGCGATCAGGCTCTTCAGGTAGAGCCCTTCGGGGAAGGCGGCGGGGACGGGGTGGTCCCCGCCCTGGAATTGCCGATCGAACACCGCGGCCTGCATGCGCGCCTCGCGCGCGCCGAGCGCGAGCACCCGGGTGAGGTCGTCGAGGCTCACGGCGCTCGAGCAGGAGCAGAGCACGAGGATGCCGCCCGGGCGCGTGGCGCGGCACGCGCTCGCCGCGAGGCGCCGGTACGCGGTGAGCGCCGCGTCCTTCGACGCGCGCGTGCCCGCGAGCTTCGGAGGATCGCAGAGGACGAGGTCGAAGCCCCCGTCCTTCGACGCGCGCTGCAGCGCCTTGCGGGCGTCGTCGCGCGTGAAGGTGATCCGGTCGAGCAGCCCGTTCTCCCGCGCGCACTCTGCCCCGACCTCGATCGCCGTCGCGCTCTCGTCCACGGCGACCACCTCGGTCGCCCCGCCGCGGGCGGCCGCCATGGCGAACGTGCCGACGAAGCAGAACGCGTCGAGCACGCGCCGGTTGTGGGCGAGCTGCTCGACGCGGGTCCGCAGCGTGCGCTGGTCCAGGTAGAAGCCGGTCTTGTGGCCGAGCGCGAGCGGGATCGCGTAGCGCAGCCCTCGCTCCATGAACCGGAGCTGCTCGAGCCCGGCGTCGCCGCGCACCACGCCGGCGTCGGCGGTGAACCCCTCGAGCTTCGCGAGCGCCTCCGGGGTCCTGTCCACGATCGCGCGGGGCGAGAGCGCCGCCTGGAGCGCGTCGAAGATCACCCCCTCGCGGCGCTTGACCCCGATCGTCCCGAGCTGCACGACCACCACGTCGCCGAACACATCGACGATCAGCCCCGGCAGGCCGTCCCCCTCCGCGTGGACGAGCCGGAAGGCGTCGGTCTCGTGGCCGGGCGAGCGCGAGGGCAGGCCGAGCTCGCGGCGGTGGGCGATGGCGCGCTCGATCCGCTGCCGGAACAGGGCCGCGTCGATCGGCCGGTCCTCGCGCGTGTACATGCGCACCGGGATGGCCGAGCGCGGGGTGTAGAGCCCACGACCGAGCACGCTGCCGTAGGGGTCGGTGACCACGACCTCGTCGCCGGCCACCGCGCCGCCCTCGATGCGCGCGATCGCCTGCGCGAACACCCAGGGATGCCCCGACCACACGGGCCGAACATGACCGGGCTTCAACGTAACGATGGGCATGATGGAATCCGATCGCTTTCGATGTGGGCAGGGCCGCCCGCGGAGGCGGCCCTGCCGTGACGTTTGCCGCCGGAGCTAGTACCCTGCGGAACGGCGCGCGTGTGAACCTTCCGCCACAGCGCGCCGTGGCGGCCGATGCACGGCGGCGTGCTTCGTGGCCATGGTGACGACAATCCAGCGAGATGGTCGATGGCATCCCGGTTGCTAACTTCCCTGCACCGAAGAGGAGTCGTCCGATGCGCCGTTGCTTGACCCATGCCCTTGTTGCGGTGGCGATGACCGTGCCGCTGAGCGCGCTCGCGCAGGAGAACCCCAACTGTCCTCCCGGCGCGTGGTTTTGCGAGGAAGTGGAGCCGCCTCGCGACGGCGCCGGGGAGCCGCCGCCCGCCCCCGCCCCCGAGGAGGATGCCCCGGCCGAGGTGCTGCCCCCGCCTCCGGCCCCTCCGGCCCCGCCGCCCCGCCCCCGTGCAGGCCGGCGGGCTCAGCCGCCGGTCGTCATTTACCAGACACCGTCGGGGCCGCCGCCGCAGGTAATCGTCGTGACGCCCGGGGCCACGCCGCCGCCCCGCGTGATCGTCCGTCGCATGGCCCCGCCTGTTCCGCCGGCGCCTCCGAAGAAGCGCTGGCGGCGTCAGTGGGGCGTCAACCTCCGGATGGAGGGCCTCATGCTGGGCGAGGAGCACGGCGGGGCCGAGAACGCCGGGATGGGCGGCTTCGGGATCAGCCTGCGTTACCGGCCGATCCCTGCGTTTGCGTTCGACCTCGGCGCCGACTTCCTCGGAGGCACCGACTACAACGGCCACGAGCGGACGGAGGTGCCGCTCTCGTTGAGCGGCATCCTGTTCGTGAACCCGCGCAGCCGCACCCAGTTCTACTTCACGGGGGGCCTGCACGTAGCGCACGCCGACGTCGAGCAGACTTGGAGCAACGCTGCGGCCGGCGAGGAGTTCTCTCCGAACGCGGAGTACGACTACTTCGGCGCGCACGGCGGCATCGGCCTCGAGTTCCGGCTCTCCCGCCGGCTCGCCCTGAACATCGACGCGCTCGGCTTCGTGCGCAGCCGCACGGATGACGGCGTCGTTCCCGAGTTCAGGGATCCCGACACCGGTCGCACGACCGACACCTCGGGGGGTGGGCTCTTCCGGGGTGGGCTCACCGTCTACTGGTGAGCGGTTCGCCGTCGCCGGCTGTGCGCCCTGGCCGGTCGGGGCGCGCGGTTTCTTCTTCCTGAGGGCTCCCATCGCGGTCCGGGTCGGCTCCAGGCGGTATAACGCCGCGTCGTGCCCCACGCCTTGACCCTGCGCGCGCTCCGCGGTCGCGCCCCGCTGCTCCTCTCCGTCGCCGGCGGAGCGACGTTCGCCCTCACCGCCCCGCCCACCGACCTCTACCCCGCCGTCATCGTGGGCCTCGCCCTGCTGGCGGCCGCGGTCCACGACGCGCCGACGTTCTGGCGCGCCTTCGGGCGCGGCGCCGCGTGGGGAACGGCCGCCGGGGTCGTGGGCCTGCGCTTCGTCCCGGAGGTCATCCAGCGCTTCACGCCGCTCGGCTCGGCCGCCTCGTACCTCGCGCTCGTGCTGCTCGCGGCGGCTCAGTCGCTGGTCTGGGCGATCTGCGCCGGCATCACGAGCGCGCTCCTCCGGCGCGCGCGCGCTCCGCTCGAGCTCGCGTTCGCGGCCGGCGTGCTCGTCGCCGTGGCGATCCCGACCGTGTTCGCCTGGACGCCGGCGGGCCTGCTCAGCCCCTGGCCGGCGCTCGTCCAGCTCGCCGACGTGATCGGCGAGCGGGGCGTCTCCGCGCTGTTCGCCGTGGGCGCGGCCCTGCTCGCCCGCGCGGGGCTCGCGGCCTTCGGACGGGCGCCGGGCGGGCGCCCGCTCGCCCGCGACGCCGCGCCGGCGCCGGCACCGCTGACGGTCCGCGGGCGCCTCTCCCGCGCGGCGGTCCTCCCGGCGCTCGCGAGCGCGGCGTTGTTCGGGTTGCTCGCGGTGTACGGCGCGCTGCGCATGGCCGCGGTGGAGCGCGCGAGCGCCGGCCTGCCGACGGCGCGGGTCGCGCTGGTCAACCAGGCCGTCGGGCCGCACGAGCGCTGGCAGGTGAAGAACCACCCGCGGATCCTGCGGACCTTGCACGAGCTCACCCGGCGGGCCGAGGCCGACGGCGCCGAGCTCACGGTCTGGCCGGAGGCGGCGTACCCCTACGCGCTCTCGCACGACGCCCGGCAAGCGCCGCGCGGCGGTCGGGCGATCCTGGGGCCCGGTGTCCGCGGCCCGATCCTGGCCGGGTTGATCAGCCATGCGCCGCCCGTGAGGGGCCCCGACGGGGTCGAGGAGCGGAACAGCTACAACTCCGCGACCCTCGTGCTCCGTGACGGGAGCATGCAACCGATGCAGGACAAGCTGCAGCTGCTCTGGTTCGGCGAGACGGTCCCGGGAGGCGCCTACCTGCCGTGGCTACGGCGCATCTTCCAGAAGAGCGGCGGGCTCATCGCCGGGGCGGAGCCGCGCGCCCTCACGCTCCCACGGGAGCAGGGGCCGGAGATCCGGATCGGGGTGCTCAACTGCTACGAGGACACGCTCACCGGCGTCGGGCGGTGGGTCACCGGGGCGCTCGTCCCGAACCTGCTCGTCAACATCACGAACGACGCCTGGTTCACCGGGAGCGCCGAACCCGAGCTGCACGCGCGGCTCGCCGTGATGCGTGCCATCGAGCTGCGCCGCGATCTCGTGCGCGCCGTCAACCAGGGCGTCGCGTCTTGGGTCGACGCCCGCGGCGTGGTGCGCAGCCGCGACGAGAGCGCCGCGCCGGCGGTGATCTTCGCCACCCCGGCGATCCGGGACACGCCGCTGACGCTCTACACCCGCCTCGGCGACGCGCCGCTCGCCTCGCTGATCGCCCTCGCGATCGTCGCGTGCGCGATCCGGGCAAGGCGCTCCACGCCGAAGATCTCGCTCGACGCGGGAGGTTCCACCACGGAGCCGCGTCCGGTCCCGAGGGATCCGGAGCTCGAGTCGCCCGATGCCGCCGCGCAACCGGCGGCCGGCGAGGTGCCGCTCAGCCGTCCTTGAGGGCCTTCACGGGCGCCGCGCGGAGCTTGCGGCTCGCCGGCTTGCCCTTGATGGTCATCGGCTGCTTCGTGAAGGGGTTGATGCCCTCACGGTCCTGCGTGGCCGGGATCTCCTTCGCCTTGATCTTCACGAGGCCCGGCACGGTGACCTCGCCCGGTCCCTCCGGCCCCAGCTCTCTCTTAACGAGCTCGCCAAGCGCATCGAGCACGCTGGCCACGGACTTCTTGTCGAGGTTGGTGGCCTCAGCAAGGCCAACGATCATCTGCGCCTTGGTCAGCTTGTTCGAACCGGGCATGTTTCCTCCAAGTCGAAAGGGGGCGTCCGTTTAACAAGCGAGGTTTCGCATCGCAAGCGATAAGTCACTGCGCCCTCGTCTTATTCGACCGCGCGGCGCCGCCTCGGGCCCCGATTCCAGTGGGACTGCTCCCCCGAGACGCCGCGGCGGCCTCGAGCTCCCCGGTCAAGGTCGTCATTTCGCGCTCTTCTGCGTCGGTTTTGTGGTCGTAGCCGAGCAGGTGGAGCAGGCCATGCCCGAGCAGCATCGTGATCTCGTCGAGCAAGGGCCTGCCGCGCTCCGCGGCCTGCCGTGCCGCGGTATCGACCGAGACGATCACATCGCCGAGCAGCCCTTGCCACGCCGACGGATCCACAGGACCGCGCCGGCCGCGCTTGCGGGAGCCGGCGCCGTTCTCGTCGATCATGGGGAAGGCGAGCACGTCCGTCGGCTTGTCCTTGCGGCGGTACGTGCGGTTCAGCTCGTGGATGGCCGGATCGTCCACCAGGGCCACGGAGAGCTCCACGCCTTGCAGCGCCAGGTGGGCGAGCATCTTGAGGGCCCGGCGGCGCACGACCGCCGCCGACACCCCCTTGAACGGCCCGCCCTGCGTCGTGATGGAGACGACGGTGGGGGCAGCCAGGCGGCTGCCTCGTCGCTTCGTCCCCGAGCTCTCCTTGCGCTGTTCGGTCACGGCGCCCGCGATGCCAGCTCGGGGATCTTCTTCGCGTCGGCCAGGAACTGCGCGAGCCCGACGTCGGTCAGCGGGTGCTTGGCGAGCTGCTTGATGACCTTGAGCGGCAGCGTCGCCGCGTGTGAGCCCGCCATGGCCGCCTGCACGAAGTGGACGGGGTGCCGCACGCTCGCGGTGAGCACCTGCGTCGGGAAGCCGTAGTTCCTGTAGATGGTCACGATCTGCAGCACGAGCTCGATCCCGTCGCCCGCCGCGTCGTCAACCCGGCCGACGAACGGCGAGATGTACGTGGCCCCGGCCTTGGCCGCGAGGAGCGCCTGGGCGGCCGAGAAGCAGAGGGTCACGTTCGTCTTGACGCCCTCGGCGGCGAAGATCCGGACGGCCTTGAGCCCCTCGTCGATGAGCGGGACCTTGACCACCACGTTCCGGTGAATCCTCGCGAGCTCGCGCCCCTCGCGGAGGATCGCGTCCCGCTCGACCGCCACCACCTCGGCCGAGATGGGCCCGTCGACCACCTCGCAGATCTCGGCGATCACCTGCTTCGTCGGCCTGCCGCCCTTGGCGAGCAGCGACGGGTTCGTGGTCACGCCGTCGATGACCCCCATCGACTGCGCCTCCCTGATCTCCGCGATGTCCCCTGAGTCGATGAAAATTTTCATGGTCCTGCCTCCCCCGGCCGCCGCGTCGACCCCCCGGGCTGCCGGGCCGCTGCGGCGGTCCACGGCTACCCGGGCCGGCGCGGCGGCCCATCGCTGCCCGGGCCGCTGCAGCGGCCCCTTGTTGACAGTGTTCATGTGGGGGTCAGGCGCAGGAGCAAGGGCCCCGCGGGGCCTCGGTTGCGGCGACGCAGCCTGCCCGGCGAGCGGGCGGGGTGCGCAGGCTCAGACCGTCACCTCGTCCTCGGCGCCGTGGCACAGGTGGAACGGCTTGCCGCTGCCGCAGGGGCACTCCTGGTCCTGCGTGACCGCCGGCTGCGGCAGCGCCGGCGCCGGGTTCGCGCCGATCGGGAGGGACTCGTCGTGCTGCGCGACCGCGTCGAGCAACGCCGCCGCGTGCCGCGCCCGATCGGCCGCCTCGATCTGCTCCTCCTCTTGCTCGGCGCGCCTGACGTTCACGCTGAAGAGCTTGGTGACCACGTTCGAGGAGACGCGGGCCACCATGTTCACGAACATGTTGTAGCCCTCCTTCTTGTACTCCTGCTTCGGGTCCTTCTGCCCGTAGCCGCGCAGGCCGATGCCGTCGCGGAGGTGATCCATGTCGGTCAGGTGGTCGACCCAGGCCTTGTCGAGCTCCTCCAGGTAGAGGTGGCGGAAGATGCGCAGCGACAGCTCGACCCCGATCTCCTCCTCGCGCTTCACGAACGCGCCCTCGGCGCGATCGTAGAGCTCCCGGGCCAGCGTCTCCTGATCGCCGATGTGCGAGACCTCGTCCGGCAGCTCGACGCCGAAGTGCTCGCGGAACCCCTGGAAGATGCCGCCCCAGTCCCAGTCCTCGGGCGGCTTGCGCGCGGGGCACGACTCCTCGACCATCGCGCCGATGATCCGGTCCATCAGGTCGAGCAGCCGCTCGCGCTGCTCCGTGAGGGCCAGGGGCACGAGCGCGGCGCACTCGTCATAGATCTCGAGGACCTTGTCGGCGCGCGACTCGAGCTCCACCTTCACGCCCCACCGCGTGTAGATCTCGCGCTGCAGGTTCTCGAGCTCGACGAACCGCTCCGTCTTCTCGAAGTCCTTCCGCTCGATCTCGCGGCGGTTGCCGTCCTTGTCGAGCGGCATCACCGGATCGTTCGCGAACATCCCGAGCAGGTAGCCGACGTCCGGCCGGACCAGCTCCACGATCGACGGGAGCGGCTTGATGGCCCGCTTCTCTCCGGTCGGCTTGCCCTCCTCGTCGAGGACCTCGGGCTGGTAACGACCGACGAGCAGCGACTGGCGCATGTCGTAGATCGTCCGGCGCTGCGCGCTCATCACGTCGTCGTACTCGAGCAGGTTCTTGCGGATGTCGAAGTTGCGCTCCTCGACCTTCTTCTGCGCGTTCTCGACGCTCTTCGTGACCCACGGGTGCTCGATGGGCTCGTCGTCCGGCATGCCCATCCGCTCCATCAGGTTCTTCACCCGGTCCCCGGCGAAGATGCGCATGAGGTCGTCCTCGAGGGACAGGTAGAACTTCGACGTCCCGGGGTCGCCCTGGCGGCCGGCGCGGCCGCGCAGCTGGTTGTCGATGCGGCGCGACTCGTGCCGCTCGGTGCCCAGGATGTACAGCCCGCCGAGCTCGCGGACCTCGGCGCCCTCGGCGGAGCACTCCTTCCGGATCTCCTCGACCAGCGCCTCGAACGCCTCGGGCTCCGCCTCGGCGCTGCGGTTCTCCTCCTTGAACTTGAGCTTCGCGAGCATCTCCGGGTTGCCGCCCAGGATGATGTCCGTGCCGCGCCCGGCCATGTTGGTCGACACCGTGATGGCGCCCTTGCGGCCCGCCTGCGCGACCACGTACGCCTCGTTCTCGTGGTGCTTCGCGTTGAGCACGTTGTGCTTCACGCCGCGCTTCGTCAGGATCCGGCTGATCGCGGTGCTCTTCTCGACGCTCGTCGTGCCCACCAGGATCGGCTGGCCGATCTCGTGCTTCTCGAGGATCTCGTTGATGACCGCGGTGAACTTCTCCTTCTCGGTCTTGTAGACGAGATCCTCGTAGTCGACGCGGACGACCGGCTTGTTCGTGGGGATGATTGTGACGTCGAGCTTGTACGTGCTGTGGAACTCCGCGGCTTCCGTGTCCGCGGTGCCCGTCATCCCGGAGAGCTTCTTGTAGAGCCGGAAGAGGTTCTGGAAGGTGATCGTCGCCATCGTCCGGCTCTCCTCCTGGATCCGGACGTTCTCCTTCGCCTCGACCGCCTGGTGCAGGCCGTCCGACCAGCGCCGGCCGGCGAGGACGCGGCCGGTGAACTCGTCGATGATGAGCACCTTGCCCTCGCGCACCATGTAGTTGACGTCGCGCTTGTAGAGCGTGTGCGCGCGCAGGCACTGGTTCAGGATGTGCAGCGTCTCGAGGTTCACCGGATCGTAGAGGTTCGTGCCCTTCAGCACCTTGAGCGCGGAGAGCAGCCGCTCCGCCGTCTCGACCCCCTCGTCCGTCAGCGTCACCGAGTGCGCCTTCTCGTCGACGGCGTAATGCTCCTCGTTCCGGAGCTGGGGGATGACCTCGTTGATCTGCTTGTACTTGTCGCTCGAGCGCTCGCCCTGGCCGCTGATGATGAGCGGAGTCCGCGCCTCGTCGATGAGGATGGAGTCGACCTCGTCGACGATCGCGTAGTGCAGCGGGCGCTGCGCGTACTCGAGCGCCGAGAACTTCATGTTGTCACGCAGGTAGTCGAAGCCGAACTCGTTGTTCTGGCCGTACGTGATGTCACAGCGGTAGGCGTGGCGCTTCTCCGCGTCGCCCTGCTGGTTGACCACCACGCCCGTCGAGAGGCCGAGGAAGCCGTAGAGCTTGCCCATCCACTCGGCGTCGCGCCGCGCCAGGTAATCGTTCACCGTGACGACGTGGACGCCCTTGCCCTCGAGGGCGTTCAGGTAGCAGGGGAGCGTCGCGACCAGGGTCTTGCCCTCGCCGGTGCGCATCTCCGCGATGCTGCCGTTGTGGAGCACCATGCCGCCGATGAGCTGCACGTCGTAATGGCGCATCCTGAGCGCGCGCCGCGACGCCTCCCGGCACACCGCGAACGCCGGGACCAGGATGTCGTCCAGCGTCGCACCGTTCGCGAGCTTCTCCTTGAACTCCGCCGTCTTGCCCCGGAGCTCGGCGTCCGAGAGCTTCTGCAGCTCCGGCTCCATCCTGCCGATCGCCTCGACCCGGGGTCGCATGCGGCGAATGGCACGCTCGTGGGAGGTGCCGAAAATCTTCTTCATCGCCCAGGTGAACATCTTTACGTGCCTTGGCTCCGCGGCGGTCGGGTTAGGAAGAGGGGTCCGGCCGAGGAACGCGAACGTAGTCGCGCCGCGGGCGCCGCGCAATTCCGGGACCGCGCGCGGCGTCGACAACGCCGCCGGCGCGATCCGCCCGAGCCCCGCAGGCCGGGCGCCGTCAAGCGCGAGGGCGGCCCTGTCGGTCGACGCCGCGGCCGCGCGCGTGCCGTCCCCCGGAGGCCCCCGGCCCGGTCACGGCTTCCTGCCCGCGCGCGGCCCTCGGCGGTTCCCGCTCGAGCGCGAGCCGCCTCCGACGGAGGCCCCACGGTGCGCCGCGCCGCGAGGCGGCCGCGCCCTCCAGGAGGGATGCCGTGGTGCACGAGGCGGGACTCGAACCCGCAAGCCTCGCGGCGCCGGAACCTAAACCCGGTGCGTATACCAATTCCGCCACTCGTGCGCGCGGACGCTTGTGGCACCCCACGCCAGCCTCATCAAGCTGGAAAATGAGTTTGCCGCGGTGCGCCGATCGCGTCAGCGCGGTGTGGGCGGGATGACCCGGACGGGAGGTGCGGGCGGCAGGTCGAACCTGGACCCGCCGGCGGATCGGCCGACATCGCCGCCGCTGCGGTGCCCCAAACCTGGGCTGGCCCGTGCGCACGAAGCGCGCACCGGCGGCGGGCGGCGCGGTAGGGGAGCCGACAGCGTGGGGGCTCCGTCGTCGCCGGGGCGGAGAGGCCGCCGCGAGGGAGCGCGAAATGGGCACAGCGGCGGCCGACGGCGCGGCGGGGCGATCTCACCCGCGGCGCCGCGCGAACGACAGCGTTGAGGCCGGGATCCTGGGCCGGCGAGCGCCGGGCGCCGGCGCGGGCGCGCCGTCGGCACGTGCGTTGCGAAGGGGGCACCGTCCGCGGACGCGGATGCTGCCGCTGGAAGACGGGGAGTGCCTCGGGGCCGTCCTCGTCGATGCGGCGCACCTCGACATCCAAGCCGCAGGGATACCGATGACGTACCAACCGAACGTTCTCCTCCTCGATCAGGACCATGTCCTGCGCAGGGCCACCGCGCTCTTGCTCTGCAACCGCGGCGCGCTCGTCAGCCAGGCCGCGACGCTGGAAGAAGCGATTTCTCTGTCTCTCGAGTGCGCTTACGACGTCGCGCTGATCGATCTCGCCCCCGGGTTGCCAGGCGCCCGGGAGATCCTGGCCCGCCTGCGGCGCGAGGGCGCGGCGCCCCGGCGGACCGTGTTCTGCGCCGACGAGCCGATCTCGTCCGACAGCGCGAGCGACGCGAGCGAGGTCCTGCTCAAGCCGTACGCCTTCGGCCGGCTGCTCAGCACGATCTTCGTCGATGCCGGCCCGCGCTCCTCGGAGAGGTCCGGGGTCTTCCCGCGGCTGCGGCTGATCAGGGGCGACCTCGGCAGGCCGCAGCCCGGGGCGGCGCACGAGCAGGGCGCAGACGCCGCCGGGGGGGTCGCGCCGGAGGGCGACGCGGCGGAGACCCGCGCGGCCGCGTCGCGCGGGGGCGCCGCGGTCGAGGCGCGCGGCGCCGCCGTCGTCCGGCTCCAGCGCAGGGCGCGGAGCGGCCCCTCCGGGCGGGCGATCAGGTCGACGCGGCGCGCGCCGCGAGGTGCGCGTCATCCAGGATGACGATCCGCCGGCGGTCGAACGAGATCAGCCCGGCGCGCCTCAGCTTGCCGAGCAGCAGGGTGACCGTCTCGCGGGTGGAGCCGATGAGCAGCGCGATGTCGGCGTGCGTGAAGGGGGCCGACACCAGCTGGCCGTCCGCGTGCGGCTGCCCCCAGCGCCGCGCGGCGGCGCGGAGGAACTCCAGGAGGCGCGCCTCCACGCTGCGCAGGAGCAGCGAGCCGAGGCGCGCCTCGGTCTCGAGCTTGCGCGCCACGAGCGCGGCCGTGAGCGCGGCCCGGAGCCCTGCGTCGACGGCGAGGAGCCGCTCGAGCCCGGCGAGCGGCACCACCAGCGCCTCCCCCTCGTCGAGCACCGTCGCGTTCTCGGCCGCGTTCGGGCCGCCCGCGAGCGCGCCCTCGCCCACGAGATCGCCGGGCCCGCGGTGCCCGAGCGGAAAGACCCGCCCTTCGGTCACCCGCTCGACCTTGACGCGCCCCGCCCCGAGGAGGACGACATGCCGCGGCGGCGCGCCCTGCTGAACGAGGCGCTGCCTGCGCGCGAGCCGCTCGACGCCGCCGAGGTCGAGCAGCGCATGCCGGCTCGGCGCGGCCAAGTCGGCGAACGGCGAGCAAGCGAGGATCCGCTCCTTCGCCGCGTCCAGCGAGGCCCCGCCGATCACCTCCCCGCCCGCGCGCGTCAGCGCGCGCACCTTCGGCCGATCCATCGCCCCCTCGCCCAGCCTTTCGGGATTTCAAGCCTCCCGATCGGACGCCGATAGTGCAACGATCCAGGAAGAGGGCCAATCCAAACCCGCTGACGATCCGGCTTCCCGGGAAGAACGAAAAATCCAGCGGCAGTACAGCGCCTGACGGGTGTTCAGCGCGGTAGATGCAGGCCCCGTGCTAATTTTTGGTACAGACGTGAAAGCAAGACCCGGGCCGCGGCCCGGTTCGATGCTACGTTGGGGGTGAGGCCACCAATGAAACAGTCGATGGCACGAACCTCGCGCAATGCCCCGGCCCCCCTTCGGCGGGTGGCGCAGGCGGCGAACTGAGAGAAGGAGCTCCTCATGGGCATGGAGATGAAGCTCCAGTTCAAGCTGTCCCAGCAGCTTGTGATGACCCCGCAGCTGGTGCAGGCCATCCGGCTGCTGCAGCTCTCCCGGCTAGAGCTGGTGGACGAAATCAGGAAGGAGCTGGACGGCAACCCGGTCCTCGCGGACGACATGACCGACCCCAAGGCCCGCGACGGGGAGAAGGGGGATCAGAGGGGAAGGAACGCCGAGCTGCCGACCGAGCAGCGGCTCGAGAACGGCGAGCGGTTCGACCGAGACACCGACATCGCTGCGCGCGAGACGGAAAAGCGGGTCAAGGAGGTGGACTGGGAGCAATTCCTGGAAAACCGCCAGCTCCAGCAGGCGATGCCCGCGAGCCGGGGCGGCTTCGAGGAGCTGCCGCCGATCGATCAGAACCTGACGAAGCCGTCGAACCTGCGCGACCACCTGCTCTGGCAGCTGCAGATGAGCGATTTCGTCGAGAACGAGCGGCAGTTCGCGCTGCTCGTCATCGGCAACCTCGACGAGAAGGGCTACCTCGACCTGAAGGGCGGCGAGCGCCCCGACGGGACGAGGGACGCCGACCTGAGCCTCGCGGACCTGGCGCGGGAAGCGGAGCTGCACCCCGAGGACGCCGAGGAGGTGCTGGCGATGATCCAGCGCTTCGACCCGGTCGGGGTCGCGGCGCGCGACCTCTCGGAGTGCCTGCGGGTGCAGGCCGAGGTGCTCGGCTTCGACGAGATCGAGATGGCGATCATCAAGGACCACCTCCACAACGTGGAGCGGCGCAACTTCGGCGCGATCGCGAAGGCGCTGAAGATCCCGCTGGAGGACGTGTACGACGCGGTCCAGGAGATCCAGAAGCTGGAGAGCGTGCCGGCGCGCAACTTCGCGGAGGTCGACGAGAAGACCATCGCGATCACCCCGGACGTCTACGTCATCAAGGACGGCACCCAGTTCGTCGTCACCGACAACGACAAGGGGCTCCAGCGGCTCTACATCAACGAGAACCTCGCCCAGCGGATGCTCAAGGACCCGAAGGCGAAGGAGTTCATCAGCGAGAAGCTCCGGAGCGCCCAGTGGCTGATCCGGGCCATCGAGCAGCGGCGGCGCACGATCATCAAGGTGACCGAGTGCATCGTCGAGAAGCAGCGCGAGTTCCTGGAGCGCGGCGTGGGCTACCTGAAGCCCATGATCCTGAGGGACGTCGCCGAGTCCGTGGGCATGCACGAGTCGACCATCTCCCGCGTGACCTCGAACAAGTACGTGCACACCCCCCAGGGGCTCTTCGAGCTCAAGTACTTCTTCAACTCGTCGATCCACAGGGTGGCTGACGAGGACATCGCCTCGGAGAGCGTGAAGCAGGCGATCAAGAAGATCATCCTGGCAGAGGACAAGTCGAACCCCTACAGCGACCAGGCGATCGTCAAGATCCTGGAGGAGACGGACGGCATCAAGATCGCCCGCCGCACCGTCGCCAAGTACCGCGAGATGCTCGGGATCCTGAGCTCGTCGAAGCGCAAGAAGATGTTCTGATGCACGCCGCGCGCGCCGCGCGCTGCGTCCACGGCGCGCCGCGCGCCGCGCGCCGCTACGTTGACCACGACCGCGACCGCGACCGCGACCGCGAACGCCACCACCAGCCATGCACGCCGAACCGCTGACGGCCGCCAAGCTCTTCGAGCGCTACTTCGCGCCCTACTACCCCGCCGACGCGCTGGCCGACCTGGCGGGCGCGCGCGCCACGGACGCGAACCCGGCCGGAAACCCGTCGATCCTGGCCCAGATCGAGCACGCGGCGGCGGTGTTCGCCCGGCTTGCGCCCGAGGCGTTCGGCCTGCCCGACCTCGAGCTCGATCTCTCCGACGCCTCCGTCCACCGGCTCGGCGCGGCGTTGACGCGCGAGCGACGCGACGCCTGGCTCGCGCCGGGGGCAAGCCCGACCGGCGGCTCGCCGGAGCAGGGGGCAGGCGCGCCGTCGATGCTGGTCACGCTCGTGACGCACGGGGCGCTCTATGTCGGGGCGTGCGTGGTCAAGAACCACGGGGGGAAGTGGCAGGTCCGGAGGCCGCTCTGGGAGTCGCTGGTCCGGCTCGAGTCGATGGCGGGCACGGGCGATCTCGCGATCTTCCAGTGGTGGCTCAAGTCGCTCAGCGACGAGGAGATCGACCGGGGGAGGCTCGCCGACCGGTACCGGACCCACGTGGAGGTGCCGACGTTCGACGCCGCGAGCCTGCCGGTGATCGCCCCGGACGACCGGCGAATCCCGAGGCTCGCGAAGGTGCGTTACGACACGCTGTACAAGCACCTCCGCGCGCACGTGCCGGAGCTGAAGACCGTGGGTGAGGACTTCCCCTCCCCGGAGCGCTTCGAGGAGATGGCCTTCAAGAGCATGGAGTTCGTGCTGCTCGGCGGCGGACGGATGCTCCTCCTGCACGGCGCGACCGCGGAAGGGGTGCACCTGTTCTGGCTGGACGCGCGCGGGTTCGTGAAATCCGCGTACTACCCGGCCGACAGCTTCCCCGCCCACGTGGTCCAGGTCGACGGCCAGAAGATCCGGGTGATCGTGCCCGTCCGCGGAGAGACCCAGGCGCACGAGATGCTCTGGTGGGGAGCGTGAGCGACCGCGCCGCCGCGCGCGCGGGGCTCGGGCTCGCGCACGGGGCGCGCCGGGGGTAGGCTCGCCCCGTGCTGTCGCCCGACGTCCGCTTCGAGGGGTTCACCGCGACCGACTGGGTCCGCGTGCTGTCGCTGTTCCGGCCCCGGCGCGCGGCCGGCGGCGCGCGCGACGCGCGCGACGGAGGCCAGGCGCGCGGCGGCGTCGTCGCGGTCCGCGCGGGCGGCAAGCTGAGGAAGCTCGTGCACACGGACGCGGGCCGGCTCCGGATCGACGAGGGGCCGCGCGCCGCGCCGATCTCGGCGGAGGAGCTCGCCGCGCGCCACCACGCGAGCTGGGCCGCCGTGATCGAGGCGGGCAGCCTCGAGGCGATCGTGGAGCGGTTCGGGGCGCGGGTGCGGCGCGGCGACGACCTCATCGCGCAGTCGATCCTGCTCTTGCAGCTCGCGCGCGAGGAGCACCTCGCCGGCAAGATCGATCTCTGGCCGGCGCGGCTGCGCGGCGTGCCGATCCCGTCGCCCGGCGTCGTGCGCGGCACGATGGAGTCGCTGGCGGGGGTCGGCAAGACGATGGTGGTCGGCCTCTTCGAGGGCGGGGAGCTCTGGACGAGCGTGGCGCTCCGCCGCGACGCGCGCGGGATCAACCTGATCCTCGGGCCGGACGAGGTGCGGGAGGACATGGGGCTGCTCGCCGGCGACTGGCGCCGCGACTACCGCCACCTCTCGCGCGCGATCGAGGAGCGGGCAGGGGAGCTGTCGCTCGGGTGCTTCGCGGAGGCGGAGACGATCCGCAAGCTCGAGGTCGATCCGAGCCCGGGCGCCTGGGCGCGGGCCGTGGCCGTGCGGGACGTGATCCTCGCGCCGGTGCCGGCGGCCCTCGCCATCCCGCTCGGGATCGACGCGGGGCGCGCGGCGCTCGCCGCCCTCCGGTCGATCGCGGAGCGGATCGATCCCATGGGGGTCGTGGGGCCCGCGGTGCGCGCGGTGCTCGAGCGGGCCGGGACCGACAGCGACATGGCCGCGATGCTGCCGTTCCACCCGCTGGAGCTCCTGCGCAAGCTGCTCAGCCGGGAGCGCTGAGCCGGCGCGGCAGCGCGGCGCGCCGGCGGATCAAGGGCGCGCGGCGCGCCGGCGGATCAGGGGTGCGCGGTGCTCGAGTCGCCGCCCTGGACCGCGGGCGCGAGCTGGAACCGGCGCTCCTCGCAGGCATAGGCGGTCGGGGTCAGCTCGATCACGGTGTGCAGCGGGATCGGCAGCGTCGGGCACGAGGGCGCGGGGCGGTCCACGAGGTAGGCGTACAGGGCGCGCAGCACGGCCTGGTGGCCGATCACGAGCACGGGCGAGCGCTGGCGCTCGAGCTGGATGATCAGCGGGTCGAGCCGCTGGATGACGTCCTCGTACGACTCGCCGCGCGGGTAGCGGTAGCGGAACTTGTCGGCCGCGCGCGCGTGGAAGACCTCCGGCATCTTCTGGCGGATCTCCTCGTAGGTCATGCCCTCGCAGACGCCGGCGTCGATCTCGTCGAGGGCGCGCCAGGCGACGTGGTTCTGCGAGATCGGGCGCGCGGTCTGGATCGTGCGGCGCAGGGTGCTCGTCCAGACGTTGACGTGCTCGTCGCCGGCCCGCTCGCGGATGAAGACGGAGAGGTTCTTCGCGTACTCCTCGCCGCGCGCGCTGAGATCCGAGTCGCCGCCGAGCAGGCCCTTCTCGTTGAACACGCTCTCGCCGTGGCGCGTCAGCCAGATCGGGTGCGGCGTGAGGTGCATGTTCATGAGGAGCGGGACGAGCCGCGCCGGCAGGTAGCCGTGGATGCGGTTCAGCACGACCTGGCGGCCGACGTCGATGATCTTGATGTAGCTCCGCTCCGGCTCGCCGAGCGGCTCGTAGGCGCGGGCGTAGTGCGCGATGCGCGCGCGGAAGTCGCCGAGCGCCGCCTCGGGATCGACCCCCTGGTAGTCCGGCGAGCGGAGCTTCGTCTCGCGGACGTTGGTCTCGATGATCGACTCGTCGTTGCAGATCGACTCGATGAAGACGACCGGGAAGCCGTGCGCCTGGCACCGCTCGGTGACGAGGTTCCTGCGGGCGCGGGTGCTGTTCGTGGCGTCGTAGATCGCCACCTCGCCGCCCGAGCTGAGCCAGCCGAGGAGGTCGTCGAGCGCCGTCATCGCCATGCCGAGCAGCGCCTGCCGGCCCTCGTTGTTGTCCGGGTCGAAGAACTGGTGCGGCTGCGCGGTGCCGAGGTGCGCGCGGCGGTAGTTGCCGACGTTGAAGAGCCGCGTGGGGTGGCCGAGCCACGAGAGGTACCGCGCGATCTTGCGGGCGATGGATGTCTTCCCGCGCGCAGGCAGGCCCACCATGGCGAGGACGATCGGCGACGAGTCGCGCCCGAGCGAGACCATGAAGGCGTTCTAGCTGATGACGGTACGGCCGGCGACGATCGCGGAGAGGAGCCGGCCGCTCCGCTGTCCGTCGCGCCGGTACGAGAAGAAGCGAGCAGGGTCACACGCGGTGCACCCCCGGACGTCATCGATCGCGCCGTGGTCGAGGCCGGCCTCGGCGAGCTGGGCCCTGAGGATGCGGCGGATGTCGGCGCGCGGGCGCGGGCCGGAGGCGCCGCGGACGATGGCGGCGCCGCCGGCGCTGGAGCAGGCGGCGAGGTCGGCGGCGACGTCCTCGCCGATCTCGAAGCAGCAGGCCTCGATGTGCGGGCCGATCGCCGCGACGAGCTCCGCGCCGGCGCCGGCGAGCGACCTGAGCGCGCGGACCGCCTCGACGACGACCCGGAGCACGGTGCCGCGCCAGCCGCTGTGCACCGCGGCGACGGCGCCGCTCCGGCGATCCGCGACGAGGATCGGGGCGCAGTCGGCGCTGCGGACGCCGCAGCCGACCCCGTTCGCCCGCGATAGTGTGATGTCTCCCACCTCGCGGACGACGTCGTCGCGATCCTCGTCGCCGGCGAGCACCCGCGCCGCGACGCCGTGGACCTGGCTGAGGTAGTAGAGCCGCGCGGCCGGGATGCCGAGGCGACGCGCGGCGCGCTCCAGGTTCTGCCGCACGGCGGCGGGGTCGTCGCCGAGGGCGACGGCGAAGCTGAGGGTGTCCCACGGGGGCGCGCTGACGCCGCCGCGGCGGGTGAAGAAGGCGTGGGAGAAGCCGGCGGCGGCGAGGAGCGGGCTCTCGAGCGCCTCGGCCGCCTCCCCGGGGGCGTGCACTTTTGCGGTCATTTTGGCTGTCACGGCAGGATCCGATGCGTCCGCTGCTTCGGTCATAGACGATACGGGTGGGTTGCGTGGTATTTTCCCGCTCCACGCATGGCTGCCGGTCCGGACCCGAACATCGGTCGAGATCTGCTCGGGGGGCAGTTCCAGATCCTTCAAAAGATCGGCTCCGGCGGAATGGGGTCGGTCTACAAGGCCGCACAGCCGGCGATGAACCGGATGGTGGCGGTGAAGATCCTCCACCCGAAGCTCGCCAACCGAAAGGATCTCGTCTCCCGCTTCCGCCGCGAGGCGCGGGCGATGAGCCACCTCACGCACCCGAACACGGTGAAGGTGCTGCTCTACGGCGAGCTCGAGGACGGCTCGCTGTACATCGTGATGGAGTACCTGGAGGGGAAGAACCTGAACCAGGTGGTCCGCAAGGAAGGGCCGCTGCCGGTCGAGCGCGCGATCCCGATCCTCATCCAGGTCTGCGGCGCGCTGCAGGAGGCGCACATGCAGGGGATCGTGCACCGCGATCTCAAGCCCGAGAACATCTTCCTGTCGACCAACGGCGGGCTGAAGGACTACCCGAAGGTGCTCGACTTCGGCCTCGCGAAGGTGACGGAGCGCGAGCTCAGGCCGGGGTCGGTGATGCTCACGCAGGAGGGCATGGTCTTCGGGACGCCGGAGTTCATGTCGCCCGAGCAGGCGCAGGGCAAGGTGCTCGACGCGCGCAGCGACATCTACTCGCTCGCGACCATCCTCTACGAGGTGCTCACGGGGAAGCTGCCGTTCGAGGCGCGGACGCCGATGGAGTACATCCAGCACCACGTGACGAAGTCGCCGATCCCGCTCGACGAGCGCGTGCCGGGGAAGCAGTTCCCGCCGGGGCTCGGGCTGGTGCTCGCCAAGGCGCTCGAGAAGCGGCCCGAGGACCGCTTCGAGTCGGCGGCCGAGTTCGCGGACGCGCTCAAGCCGTTCGCGGGCGGCGCGGGCAAGGGCTACACGGCGATGATGCCGAAGAACCAGAGCGCGGTGCTCGAGCAGGCGGCGAAGCAGCACGCCGCCGCGCTCCAGGCGAACAAGGCGCCCGCGTCGTCGCCGTTCAAGTCGCCGGCGAAGACGGTGAAGATGGCCCAGGCGCCGCAGGCAGCGTCCCTGGCGGCGCCGAAGCCGCCGCCGGCGCCGCTCGCCAAGGCGGCGGCGAAGCCCGCCGAGGCCAAGCCGCTGCTGCTCGTGGGGATCGCGGCGGGGTGCCTGATCGCGGGCATCCTGATCACCATCGTGGCGATGAAGCTGTTCCAGGGCTGATCCTCGCCCGGATCGCCGCCGGATCGCGGCGAGCCTCCGCGGGCGTGCTAGCGTCGCCGCTCCGGCGCGCCGGGCGCTCTGGATGCGCATCGCGGGCGCCAGCGTTCACGGGGACGGCGTCATGGCCTCGGAGCAATCAGGGAACCCTGGGGGAAACGAGAACGATCCGGCCGGGAAGGCCGGCCCGCAGCAGCACGGGGCAGAGCCGCAAGCGCGGCGGTCCGGTGTGCCAGGGCGAGGGAGCGAGCCGCCGGCGCGAGCGAGCGCGGCGGCGCGGCCAGCGAGCTCGCCGCGGCTCGAGAGCGCGCCGCACATCGCGGGGGCGCCGCGGCTCGAGAGCGCGCCGCACATCGCGGGAGCGCCGCAACCGCCGGACGGCGGGGCCGATCCCGGGCGGCGCGCCAGGATCGCGACCTGGGCGAAGCGCATCGGGATCGCGCTCGCGGCGCTGCTCGTCCTCGCCGCCGTCGCGGTCGTGCTCGTCGTCCAGCACTACGAGGCCGATCTCCCCTCGACCGTCGAGCTCAAGGACTACCGGCCCCCGCAGGTGACGCGCATCCTGGCGCGCGACGGGACCCGCCTCGGCGAGCTCTTCACGGAGCGGCGCACCGTCGTGCGCATCGGCGAGATCCCGAACCAGGTGAAGCTGGCCGCGCTCGCCGCCGAGGACGCGGGCTTCTACGAGCACGCGGGGCTGAACTACCTCGGCATGCTCCGCGCGCTCGCGGTGAACCTCCGGTCGACCCAGACCCGGCAAGGGGCGAGCACGATCACGCAGCAGGTCGTGAAGAACGTCCTGCTCACGCCGGACCGGACCTACAAGCGGAAGGCGCGCGAGATCATCCTCGCCCGCAGGATCGAGCAGGAGCTCACGAAGGACGAGATCCTGGAGCTCTACCTCAACAAGATCTACTTCGGCCACGGCCGCTACGGGGTCGAGGAGGCGAGCCGGTACTACTTCGGCAAGAGCGTGCGCGACGTGACGCTCGCCGAGGCGGCGCTGCTCGCCGCCGTCGTGAAGGGGCCGTCGGTGTACTCGCCCCGGGTCAACCTCGAGCGCGCGGTCGCGCGGCGCGCCTTCGTGCTCGATCAGATGCAGAAGAAGGGCTTCGCGGACGAGGTCCAGGTCGAGCAGGCCAAGCGGGAGCCGGTGGTGCTCGCCATCGAGACCGAGACGCTCGCGGAGCTCGCGCCCGAGGTGGTCGGCGAGGCGCAGCGGATGCTGCGCGAGATCGTCGGGCCGGCCGCGCAGCTCGGCGGCTACACGATCACGACCACGATCGATCCGGCGCTGCAGGCGGCGGCGCGCGCGGCCGTCCGCAAGAACCTCGACGCGTACGCGAAGCGGCACAAGCTGCTCGGGCCGCTCGCGCGGACCAAGAAGGAGCCGCCGCCGTTCGAGGGGACGCCGAGCGGCCACAAGGTGTTCCGGGGGCTCGTCACCGGCGCGGACGACGCCCGGGGGACGCTCTCGGTGCAGGTCGGCTCGCTGCACGGCGCCGTCTCGCTCCGCGGCGCGGAGCGGTACAACCCGAGCGGGCTCGCGCCGAGCAAGTTCGCCGAGCTGAACAAGGTGGTGCGCGTCAGCCTGATCGGCCCCGCGCCGGAGCCCGTCGTCGAGGCGCCCACGCCGGGGCAGGAAGCGGACGAGGCCGCCGCCGGCGAGGCGGCGAAGCGCGCCGCAGGCGGCGCGGCGAAGCCGGCGGCGCCGGTGCCGCTGCGGCTCGAGCTCGGGCCGGAGGGGGCGCTCGTCGCGATCGACGTGCGGACGCGCGAGATCGCCGCGCTCGTCGGCGGCTACGAGGCGGTGCGCGGCGGGCTCGACCGGGCGACGTACGCGCGGCGGCAGCCGGGGTCGACGTTCAAGGCGTTCGTCTACGGCTACGGGATCCACGCGCGCACGCTGACGCCGGCGACGATCCTCGAGACCAACCCGCTCGCCGTCGCCGGGTACAAGCCGCAGAACCACGACGAGAGCGAGGGGCAGTCGCCGGCGCGGCTGCGCGAGGCGGTGGCGCACAGCGTGAACGTGGCCGCGGTGTCGGCGCTGTCGCGCGTCGGCGCCTCGAACGTGGTCGCGTTCGCGAACGCGCTCGGGATCCAGTCGAAGCTCGGCACGGACCTGTCGCTCGCGCTCGGCTCGTACGAGGTGACGCCGCGCGAGATGGCGGCGGCGTACGCGAGCATCGCCGCGGGGGGCGTCCACGAGCAGCCGGTCCTGATCACGAAGATCGTGGGCCCCGACGGGGCGGAGCTGCCGCTGCCGCGGCGCCCGCCCGCGCACCGCGTGATGGAGGAGGCGGAGGCCTACGTGCTCACGAGCGTGCTGACGTCCGTCGTGCAGAGCGGGACCGCCAGGCAGGCGCGCTCGCTCGGGCGGCCGATCGCCGGCAAGACGGGGACGACGAACCAGTCGAAGGACGCCTGGTTCGTCGGCTACTCGACCGACATCGCCTGCGCGGTGTGGACCGGCTACGACGACGCCGCGCCGCTCGGCGCGGGCGAGGTGGGCGCGACGGCGGCGCTGCCGGCGTTCGTGGAGTTCATGAAGCAGGCGCATGCGAAGCGCCCCGCGGCCGACTTCCCCGTGCCGAACGGGATCGTGCGCGTGAAGATCGATCCGCAGACAGGCCTGCTCGCGCGCGAGGGGCAGGAAGACGCGATCGAGGAGGTGTTCGTCGCCGGCACGGAGCCGGCCGAGGAGGCGTCGGTCCCCGAGGCGGACGCGGGCGCGGAGGGCGCCGACGCGGGGGCGCCGGGAGAGCTCCAGGGCGCCGCGGAAGCGCCGGCGCCTGGTGAGAAGCCCGCCGAGCCGACGCGTCCGGCGCAGCCCGGGGCGGCGCCGGGCGAGCCGGAGCACGCGCCGGAGCCGGGGACGCTGCCGACCCCGGAGCCGGGGACGCTGCCGGCCGGCGACATGGCGCCGCCGCCGTTCTGAGCGGCGGCGGTCGACCCGTCACGGCGTGGGCGCCGGGATCTCCTCGCCGTCGCGGCGCTGCTCGACCTGGCCTCCGTCGGGGACGACACGGACGAGGGCCTTCGACGTGGCGCGCGCGACGAGGCGCCGCAGGAGCTGCTTGGCGCCGATCGCCCCGCCTGCGCCCACCGCGAAGACGATCGGCGCGGCGGCGCCGCCCGTCACCGCGACGAGGCCCGCCGCGAGCAGCACGCCGGCGCCCGTCGCCACCGCGCCCGTCGAGGCCTCCTGGGCCGTGTGCACGAGCGCCTGCTGCTTCGTCATCTCGCCGCGCTGGTAGGCGGTGAGCCCCGCGTACGCGCCGAACGCGCCGTCGACGACGAACCCGATCCCGGCCGCCTTGCCGGCGCCCTTCAGCACCTCCCGGCCCGCGGCCTTCATCACCTCGCGGGTGAGCGCCCTGGCCGCGGCCACCGGAGCCCCCTCGGCGAGCGCCGCCTGGCCCACCTGCCGCGCCGCCTCCGTGACGCCGAGCGCGCCCGCTTGTGCTCCGCCCTCGCGCGCCAGCGAGAGGCCCGGCGCGAGCGCGTCCACCACCGCCGTGGTGTTGTCGACCAGCACGCGCCGCAGGCCCTCCCGCGCGCCCTCGTCGAGCAGCCCCTTGCCGGCCCCGGCGAACAGCGCCTCCGCCGACCCGCGGACGGCGACGGCGCCGCTCCCTGCCACCGAACCCAGGATCTTGTTTCGCAGCGAGCTCATCTCGACCTCCGCCGTGTTCGCGACGCCTCCCAGGGGGTAGCGCTCCAGGCTGGAAAAACAAGCTCGGCCGCGCCCGCGCGCCGGCATCAGAACCGCACGAGCAGCCGCGAGCCGAGGCCCCCCGGCGACGGCGAGAGCGAGAGCTCCGCCGCCGGCTGCTTGTTGCCGGTCGCGGGCGGCGTCTGCCCGGAAGGGCTCAGCAGGAGCAGCGTGACGCCGGCGCCGAGCCCGACGATCCCCACGCCGGCGAAGACGCTGGCGAGGGTCGAGGCGGTCGAGCCGGTCCGGTGCTCGTCCGCGAGCTCCGGCGGGCACACGTAGGTGCCCCCGGCGCGCGTGCACCCGTCCTCGACGGCCGACAGCGCGCTCGCGCGCACGGCGGCGGCCACGACGGTGGCGATCGCGCTCGCGCCGCCGACGCCGAGCGCGACGTAGCCCGCGACGCGGTAGCCGCTGGACGACGAGGAGGAGCCGAGCGGCGCGGGCGCGTCCGGCGCGGCGCGCGGGCCGGGCGGCGCCGGGACGGTGAGCGTCACGACGCGGCGGGCGCCGGGGGTGAGATCCACGCGCTCGGTGAGCGGCGCGGCGCCGCCGTAGAACAGCTCGACCGTGTGCGGGCCGAGATCGCGCTCCAGCTCGACGCCGAGCAGCCTCGGATCGATGGGCTTGCCGTCCAGCGCCACGCGGACGTTCGGGGTCCGCTCGGCGCCGCGCACCTCCAGCGTCAACGTCGCGACCTTGTCGCCCAGCGCCCGGAAGCGGCCCTCGGCGTCCTCGCTCCACCCGGCGTACTTCGCCTCCGTGGACTGGAGCGCGGCGCGCCGGAGATCCCACCAGTCCCGCCGCGCCGAGGCGTAGAGGCCCAGCGCCTCCTCGCACTCGGCGATGTTCCGCAGCGCGCCGAGGCCCTCGGGGTAGACCTCCAGCGCGCGCCGGAAGGCGAGGATCGCAGGCTCGCACTGGCCGGCGCTGCGCAGCTCGCGGCCCCGGGCGAACAGCGTCTTCGCGTCCTCCTCGGCGCCGGCGGCGCGCGCGGGCGCGGGCGCCGCCGCGAGCAGGGCGGCGCCCGCGAGCGCGAGGAGGTGTCGCTCAAAGGATCTCACTCTTGTCGATCTCCTTGCGGCGAGGGATGGCAGGCGGGGGCGGCGTCCTCGGCGCGGCCGTCGCGGTGGCGCGGGGAGCGGCCCTGTCGCCCGCAGGGCGGGGCCAGGTCGAGCGCGGCTGCGCGGACGCGGCCGCCGACGCGGCCTCCGGCGCAGGCGGAGCGACGGGCGCCTCCGCGGCGGCCGGCGGCTGCGCCGCGGGCGCCGCCGCGGAGGGACCCGCCGCGGCCGCGGACGGCAGCTGCGACGGCGGCCGCGACGCGAGCTCCTGGAGCGCGCCGCGCACCCCGGGGGACACGCGCCGCGCGGCTGCCTGCGCGGGGCGCGGCGCGTCCAGGAAGCGCGAGGCGACGAGGGCGGCGGCGGCGACCGTGCTCGCGCTGGCCAGCGCCACCGCCGCCAGCGCGGCGACCGGACGCCGCGCTCGCGCGGGCGACGCCGAGAGCGCGGCGCGGTAGGCGCGGGCCATCTCGCCCACCGAGGCGAACCGCCGCGCCGGCTCCTTCGCGAGGGCGCGCGCGAACCACCCGTCGAGCCCCCTCGGGAGCGACCGCCGGATCTTCGTGGCAGGCTCGATCTCGCGCGTGCTGATCGCGATGATGATCTCCGCGATGGTGTCGCCCTGGAAAGGCGGCCAGTCCGTCAGCACCTCGTAGGCGAGCACGCCGAGCGCCCAGATGTCGGAGTGCGCGTCGACCTCGAGCGGCGACGTGAGCTGCTCCGGGCTCATGTAGTTCGGCGAGCCCAGCATGACGTGCTCGTCGGTCTCCTTGGGCCGATCCAGGCCGAGATTGCCGCGGATCGCCTTCGCGATGCCGAAATCCGCGACCTTCACCGCCGGCGCGCCGTCGGGGTCCTCGAAGAGCATCACGTTGGACGGCTTCAGGTCGCGGTGCACGATCCCGAGCTCGTGCGCGACGGTGAGCGCGTCCGCGATCTGATCGAGCAGGTCCGCGAAGCGCAGCGGATCGATCGGGCCCTTCTCGGTCACCTCGGCGTACAGCGTCCGTCCCTTCACGTACTCCATCACGAGGTACGGGATGTCGTCGTGGACCCCGGCGTCGTACACCGCGACGATGTGCCGCGTGCGCGCGCTCAGGCGGGCGGAGATCTGCGCCTCGAACCGGAACCTCTCGAGGATGGTCCGGCTCCGCTCCGGGTCGCCGGTCAACGTGACGCTGAGGAACTTGATGGCGAGCTCGGTCTTGAGGTGCACGTGCGCGGCGAGCCAGACCTCCGCCATGCCCCCGCGCCCGAGCGGGCGGACCAGGCGGTATTTGCCCTCGACGAGCTCGTCCGGCTCGTGCTGCCAGATGTCCGATTCGTCTGCGGAGGGCGCCTTGACCGTCCCGTGCGAGCTGACCCGGAGGGTCGTCGGCGTTCGGCGCGAGGCGGCGTCCACGCCTTGAAGGATAGTGGATGGCGCCTGCGGGAACGGCACTATTCGACGGCGCTCGCGCGCGGGTGCCGCGGAGCGTAGGCCCGGAGCGCCGAGGTTCGTTCCACGGCGCGCGCGGCGCGAGGCCCGGGCTCGCGGAGCGCGGGGCCGGCCTGCTACTCGGCGGCGTCGGCGAAGAGCTCCGCGGGCGCGGCGTGGGGCAGCGGCGCCGCTGCTCCCACCTCGAGCGCGTCGAGCGCAGCGCAGAGCAGCGCGTGCACGCCGGGGACGACGTTGTCGATCGCCGCGTCGGCCTCCCGCGGGTTCAGCCACCAGAACGGGTTCAGCAGCCGGCGGAGATCGCGGTAGGAGCGCGAGGGGCGGCTCACCTCGACCGTGAACGCGAGCGCGCCGAGGTTCGCGTCCAGCCAGTCGTCCATGTCGCCGACCGTCGGGTACCAGTCCGCCGCCTGCCGGACCGCGTACGGCTCGCGCGGCAGCGCGCGGCAGAAGGCGTCGCCGAGCGCGCGGTACAGCGGCGCGCGCGGGTTGGGCGCGGCCGTGTGCGCCCACGGATACACGAGGAGGTTGCCGCAGCTGTGGAAGCCGAGCGCGAGCGCGGGCCTCGTCTCCAGCGCGACGTCGCGCAGGGCGCGCGACTCGGGCTCGGAGAAGGCGTGGGGGCCGGTGTAGTGCGGCGACCAGCGGAGCCGCGAGCCCGCGAACGGGTGCAGCGGCCGCGACGCGGACAGCGGCGCGAAGTTCCGGTTCAGGTCCACGCCGCGGGCGTTGCACCGCTGGGCCGCCACCCGATCGCTGCCGAGGCGCTCCAGGTTCTCCGCCACCGCGTCGGGGTTGACCACCGGCACGACCACGAGCCGCGCCCGCGCCGCCGCGCCGCCACGCCCGCTCGCCAGGATGGCCCGGACCGCGTCGAGCAACGCCAGCCCGCCGATCAGCTCGACGCCGTGCATGAGCGACGTCAGCAGGATCGTCGGCCCGCGCGGGTCGCCGAAGTCATACCGCCGTAACGGTCTCCCGTTCGCGGACGTCCCGACCGTCATCTCCCGTCCACCATAGGCGTTCGCCAGGCGCGCCCAGGAGTCGTCAATCTGCGGAAGATCCGCGTAGCGCCCGAGGAGGTGGAGAGAGCATGCCATCCCAGTGTCGTTGATGTGACACCGGGGTGGCGGCGGACGCCAGCGGATTGAGCCGCCGCGCGGCGCGGCGGAGGGGCGCGTCAGGCGCGTCGGTCGGGCCGTTGCGCGTGGTTGCGCGTGGTTGCGCGTGGTTGCGCGTCGTTGCGCGTGGTTGCGCGTCGTTGCGCGTCGTTGCGCGTCGTTGCGCGTCGTTGCGTCTGATTGCGTCAGCGCATCAGGGCGATCCCTTCTTCGCGGCCAGGAGGGCGAGGCCCTCGAACAGGAGATGCGCGCCGAGATGGAGGGTCATGTCGGCGTGGTCGAGCGCGGGACACACCTCGACGAGATCCATGCCCACCAGGTTGATCCCCGCGAGGCCACGGAGGAGCTGGATCGCCTCGCGCGAGGTCAGCCCGCCGGGCACCGGCGTGCCGGTGCCCGGGGCGAAGGCGGGATCGATGCCGTCGATGTCGAACGACAGGTAGACCGGCGCGTCGCCTACGGCGGCCGCGATCGCGGCCGCGACCGCGCTGGCGCCGTCGTCGTCGATCCGGTCCATGTCGTACATCGTCGCCCCGGCGTGCGCCGCGAACGCGCCCTCCTCGGGGTGGCCCCACGTCGCGCGGATGCCGATCTGGTGGAGCGCGCCGCGCGCGAGGAGGCCTTCGTCGATCGCATTGCGGAACGGCGTGCCGTGGTGGAACGGCTCGCCCCACACCTCCGAGGTGCTCGTGTCGAGGTGGGCGTCGACGTGGACGACGGCGACGGGGCCGTGGTGCCGCGCGAGCGCGCGGAGCACGGGGAGCGCAATGGAGTGATCGCCGCCGACGACGAACGGGACCGCGCCCGCCGAGACCACCTCGTCGACCGCGGCCTGGATCAGGTCGCGGACGGACTCGGCATGGAAGGGCGGGAAGGCGACATTGCCGCCGTCGAGCACGTTGAGCGCGCGGAACACGTCGATCCGGTGGCCGGGGTGAAACGACTGCACGAGCGCGCTCACGCGGCGCAGCTCGTAGGGGGCGAAGCGCGCGCCCGGGCGGTAGGTGACGCTCCCGTCCCAGGGGACGCCGAGGAGCACGGCGTCGGCGCCGGCGTAGGCCGCGGCGCCGGCCTCGTGGAACGCCGCGGTCGCGAGGCGGAAGAAGGGGGTTTGCCCGTGCCGCAAATAGGCGGCTGCACGTTGCTGAGGCATGAGAACTCCTAGAGGCTCAAGAGGTCCACGATGACGGCGCGGGCGCGCTCGGCGAGCTCGGCCGCGCCCCCGTGCTCGCCGAGCGGCGGACCGAAGGTGACGAAGGCGGTCGCCTCGCGGCGGCGGGCGAAGCGGAGGTAATGGGGGACGAAGGTCTCGTCGCCCGCCCAGCAGAGCTCCGGGGCGTCGTAGGTGACCGCCGCGGGCACGATCGGGACGCCCGCGATGCGGGCGAGGCCGAAGATGCCTTTGCGGAAGGGGAGGACCTCCTCGCCGCGCGTGGTGGAGCCCTCCGGGAAATTCAGCACCGGGACGCCGTGGCGCAGGGCGCGGAGCGCGCCCCGGAGCACCCGCGCGCCGCTCGCCGGGCGCGCGCGGTCGACGAGCATCACGCCGAGCTCGCGCGCGCGGTCGCCGATGAGAGGCCAGCCGCCGACCTCCTGCTTCGCGATCGCGGTGCAGGGGGTGAGCGACGCGAGGACGATCGGGTCGAGGTAACTCACGTGGTTCGCCACGAGCACGAACGGCGGCTCGGGCGGGGAGCCGGTCACGCGGACGCGCAGGGCGTGCATCGCGCAGAGATCCTGCGTGACCCGGTGAAGGAGGTGCGCCCTGGCGCGGGCGCGGTAGGCAGGCACCTCGGGCAGCCGGCTCGTCCGGAGCACCGTGTCGAGCGCGAGCCCCATCACGCCGGAGACCCGGCGCGCGACGGAGAACGCCTCGGTCCACAACCCGTCGAGAGGCCCGCCCAGGCGGCGGCCGGCGTCCAGCGGAGCGGTGGTCGTCATGGTCCGTCCGCCTCAGGCCAGCGCCGCCGCCGAGGCCATCGCGCCGCCCTCCGCCGGCCGCGGCTCCGCCGCGCCGACCGGGCGGTCGACGAGCCCCACCTTCTCGAAGCGGGCGCGGAGGGCCATGAAGGCGTCGCGATCGATGCGCGAGATGATGCGCGGGTGGCCGGTGCCATAGAAGTCGGGGCGGACCTCGATCTCCTTCGCGCCGAGCATCGCGTGGAGCGCCCGCGCGGCGTGGTTGTCCTCCTCGACGGTGAACCAGCACGACTCCGCCCAGCCGAGGATCGAGCCGACGAACGCGCGGAGCAGCGTGTGCGTCGCCCGGGACCCCTGGTACGCGGGGAGGACGGCGAGCGTCGTGCAATAGACCTCCTTGCCGCGCGCGAACGAGAGCAGGTAACCCGCAGGCTTGCCCGCGGCCTCGACGACGAAGCAGGAATCCTTGAAGAAGTCGCAGCAAAGACGGATGTAATACCGCCCGAGCTCCCCTTCTCCAGCGCTCCCGAAGAGCGTCGATTCCATTTCCATCAGCGTCGAAAAGTCATCGCTCCGGAGCGTGCGCGCCACATAACGGCTCATTGTTGCGCCTCCTACCGTGGTTGGCTTGCTGTGCGGCGGGCAGGATGGCGGCAATCGGTGGAGAACAGGTCACAGAATCCCCGAGGTTGAGCGGCAGCCCGGGGGCGGCGGCGCGTCAGAATGGATGTCGGCGCGCGTAGGGAAGGTGCCAGAGGCGCACTGGCCTGGTCACGGCTTGCGCGACAGCACCGCGGCGGGGATCTCGCGCGCGATCCGGGCGGCCGCGCGCGCCGCGTCGCGGACGGCCGCGAGCGCCGAGGTCGCGCGCCATCCGCCGGTCACGCCGGTCCAGTGTTTCATCGGCGCGAAGATGTTGCCGTCCGTGTGCGGCGCGGCGCGGTCGAGGAACGTCGCGCCCGTCATGTAGGCCGCCAGCACCCGCTCGGTGAGGCCCGGCAAGGCGAAGAACGCCGCGGTGATGATGCGGCCGGCGGCGCCGACGTAGACGTCGCGCCGCGGACGCTCGGCGAGGGAGATCATCGCCGCGACGACCCGCTCGGGGGAGAGCACCGGCCGCATCGGCTGGACGGCACGGCCGGTGTAGTTTCCCGCGTGCTGGTAGATCGGGGTGTCGACCGACGCCGGCAGGATCGTGCAGACGTGGATGTCCGGGGCGTCGGCGAGCTCTTGCCTCAAGCAGGAGGCGAGGCCGACGACTCCGAACTTGGAGATCACGTAGGCGCTCATCGTCGGCCCGCCGAACTTGCCGAGGGCAGAGGCGTTGTGGATGAGCACTCCCGAGCCCTGCGCGCGGAAATACGGCAGCACGGCCCGCGCCCCGTGCAGGGCGCCGAACAGGTTCGTCTCGATGACCTGACGGTAGGTGTCGTAGGGCGCCTCGTCCGCGCGCGCATAGAGGAACACCGCGGCGTTGTTCACCCAGACGTCGATCCTGCCGAACGCCTCGCACGCGAGGCGGGCGAGGTCCCTGACCGCGCACTCGTCCCGCACGTCCGTGGGGACGGCGAGCGCCGGATGGCCGACGCTGGCGCACTCGGCGGCCACCTCCGCGAGGGCCGACGCGTTCCGCGCGGCGACGACCACCCTCGCGCCCCGGCGCGCGAACGCGATCGCCGCGGCTCGACCAATTCCCGAGGACGCCCCGGTGATAACCACCACCGCATCGCGAACACACTTCCGCATGACTGACAACCTCCCGCGCGGTCTGCTCCTCGCCACGAGGAGAGCAATGCGCGGGCCACGAGAGGCTGGCGGTCGCTGCGGACGTGATCGCCGATCTCGATAGAAACGGTGAGCGTGGTGGGTAGATAAGAAGTTGAACGCAAAGGCGCAAAGGCGCAAAGGCGCAAAGAAGAGGTAGAGAAGGCTTCTTTCTTCTCCTTGCGTCTTTGCGCCTTTGCGCCTTTGCGTTTTTTCTCTCTCTTCAGTCGTAGAAGCGCTTGCCCGTCCTCGCCGCCTCGACGAGCGCCGGCGCGGGGGCCCAGCGCTTGCCGAAGCGCCGCTCGTAGATCTCGATGCGGCGGAGCACGTCGGCGGCGCCGAGGGTGTCGACGTAGCGGAACGGGCCGCCGCGGAACGGCGGGAAGCCGAGGCCGAAGATCGCGCCGATGTCGCCGTCGCGCGGGCCGCGGAGGATGCCCTCGCCGAGGCAGTGCAGCGCCTCGTTCACGAGCTGGAGCGAGCACCGCATCTGGATCTCCTCGACCGGGACCGGCGGCTTGTCCTTCGCCTTCGGCACCGGCAGGCCGAGCACCGCGTAGACGCTCTCGTCCGGGTGCTTGCCCTTGCCCTTCTTCCTCGCCGCCGCGCCGTACAGGTACATGCCCCGCTCGTTCTTGCGGCCCTTGCGGTCGTCGGCGACCAGCTTGGCCATCGTCGGCGGCGGGGAGAGCCGGTCGCCGAACGCCTCGATCATGATCGGGCCGACATGCGCGGCCACGTCGATGCCGACCTCGTCGAGCAGCGCGAGCGGTCCGACAGGCCAGCCCCACGCGACCAGCGCCCGGTCGATCTGCTCGATCGCGACCCCCTCGGCGAGCAGCCAGCTCGCCTCGTTCATGTACGGGCCGAGGATGCGGCTCGTGTAGAAGCCGACGCCGTCGTTCACGACGATGACCGTCTTGCCCTGCCGCTTGCCGACCGCGACCGCCGTCGCGACCACCTCGGGCGACGTCTGCGGCGTCCGGATGACCTCGAGCAGCGGCATCTTGTGCACGGGGCTGAAGTAATGCATCCCGACGACGTTCTCGGGACGCCGGGACGCGGCCGCGATCCGGGCGATCGGGATCGAGGACGTGTTCGACGCGAAGATGAGGTCGTCCTTGCCGTTCGCCTCGACGTCGCGCAGGACCGCGTGTTTGACCGCGAGATCCTCGAAGACGGCCTCGATCACGAGGTCGGCGCCGCGCAGGCCGGAGCTGTCCGTGGTGGTCGTGAGCAGCGCGAGCTGCTGATCGCGCTCCAGCGGGGTGAGCTGCTTCTTCTTCACCCGCTCGGCGAGGATGTCGGTCACGTACTTGAGCCCGCGGCCGAGCGACACGTCGTCGCGGTCCTTGAGGCGCACCGGGATGCCGGCGCTCAGGCTGACGGAGGTGATGCCGGCGCCCATCAGGCCGGCGCCGAGCATCGCGATCTTCTCGACCTTCCTCGGCTGCACGACGGGGTCGTCCACGCCGGTGTCCTTCTTCAGCGCCGTCGTCGCGAAGAAGAGCTCCATCAGCCGGTGCGCCGTGCTCGAGACCGCGAGCTCGCCGAAGGCGCGGGCCTCGGCGGCCTTCGAGGCCTCGAGGCCCCGGTCGGCGTAGGTCCGGAGCACCTCGATGATCCGCTCGGGCGCCGGGTAGTGCCCGCCGGTCTTCTCCCGCGCCTGCTTCTGCGCCTGCTGGAACAGGACGGACCGGCCGATCGGGTTCTGCTCGAGCGCCGCCCTCGTCAGCGCGGCGGCGTCGAGCTTCGGGCCCTTCTTCTTCGCCGCGCGGTCCGGCCGGAGCGGCGCGCCGGCTTCGACACGCGCGAGCTTCAGCGCGAGCGCGGCGGCCGTCTCGCGGAGGATGGGCGCGGGGACCACGTCGTCGGCGACGCCGAGCTGCCGCGCCTTCGACGGCCGCATGTTCTTGCCGGTGAGGCCGTGATCGAGCGCCGCCTGCAGCCCGGCGCGCTCGGCGAGCCGCTGGAGCCCGTTCAGCCCGGGGAGCAGGCCGAGCTGCACCTCGGGCAGGCCGAGCACCGTCTTGCGGTCGTCGCTGAGCACCCGGCCGTGGCAGGCGAGCGCCACCTCGAAGCCGCCGCCGAGCGCGGCGCCGTGGACCGCGGCGACGATCGGCTTGGGCGAGGCCACGAGCCGCTGGATCGCCGCGTGGCCGGCCCGGCAGAGCGCCTCGGCCTCGGCCGCCGTCGTGACGCTCTTCAGGAGCTCGATGTCGGCGCCCGCGATCCAGGTGTCGGGCTTGCCGGAGACGAGGATGGCGGCCTTGATGCGCGGATCGCCCGCGATCTCGGCCATGATCCGCTCGAGATCGGCCGCGAACGTGGGCTTGAGCGTGTTGACCGCCTCGCCCGGGACATCGTAGGTGACGACGGCCACGCCGTCGGGGCGGACCTCCAGGGAGATCGGGCCGCGCTCCGCGGGGGGCGGCGTCGCGGGATCGAGGGGCGTCGTCATGCTGCCTCCAGGACGACGGCGGCGCCGAGGCCGCCCGCCGCGCAGACGGTGAGGAGCGCGTGCTGGCCGCCGCGCTTCTTGAGCTCGCGGAGCGTCGAGAGCACCATGCGCCCGCCGGTGGCCGCGAAGGGGTGGCCGAGCGCGATCGAGCCGCCGTTCACGTTGAGCCGGTCCGGGTCGACCTCGCCGACGGCCTCGGACCGGCCGAGCTTCTCCGCGGCGAACGTCGGCGAGGCGAGCGCCTTCAGGTTGGACGCGACCTGGGCGGCGAAGGCCTCGTGCATGTCGACGAGATCCATGTCGCGGAGCGAGAGGCCGGCGCGGTCGAGCGCGCGCGGGACGGCGAGCACCGGGGCCATGAGCAGCTGCCAGCCCGGGTCGACGGCCGCGTAGGACCACGACTTGACGTAGCCGAGCGGCTGGTAGCCGAGCGCCTTGGCCCGGGACTCGCGCATGAGGAGCAGGGCGCTCGCGCCGTCGGTGAGCGGCGACGCGTTGCCCGCGGTGATCGTGCCGTGCCGCCGGTCGAAGGCGGGCGAGAGCTTCTCGTAGGCCTCGAGGGTGGAGTCGTCCCGGACCACGTTGTCGCGCTCGACCGGCTTGTCGTAGGGCGGGGGGAGGACGTGCATGACCTCGGCCGCATACGTGCCGTCGCGCCAGGCGCGGGCGGCGTTCGTGTGCGAGCGGTGGGCGATCGCGTCCTGCTCGGCGCGCGAGATCCCGTTCTGCTTGGCCATCTTCTCGGCGGCCTCGCCCATCTGCTCGCCGGTGGTCGGCTCGCGGGAGAAGCCCGGGATCGGGGGGACGAGATCCTTCAGCGAGAGGCGGGAGAGGGCCTTCAGCTTGCCCTGGACCGTCTTCTGCTTCTGGAGGTCGGTCAGCGCGGCGGCGAGCTTCCTGGAGACGCCGAGCGGGACGTCGCTCATGCTGTCGGCGCCGCCGACGACCGCGACGTCGTGCTGGCCGGCGAGCATCGCCTCGGCGGCGCTCGTCATGGCCTGGAGCGAGGTCGCGCAGGCGCGCGAGACGCTGTAGGCGTCGATGTCCTTGGGCAGGCCCGTGCGCAGCACGACCTCGCGCGCGATGTTGAGCCAGTCGAGCGTCGGCACCACCTGGCCGTAGACGACGAGCGTGACGTCGCGCGGGTTCACCTCGCTCCGCTGGATGAGCTCCTTCACCACCGTGGCGGCGAGATCGACCGTGCGCAGCGCCCTCTGGGCCGTGCCCGCCTTGGTGAACGGCGTGCGCAGCCCCGCCACGACCGCCACCCGGTCCTCGCCGCCCATCCCCATCGTGCCTGAAGCCATGCCGACTCCTCTCCTGCCGCGTCCTGCCGCGAGCGCGCCCCGCGCCGCCCCCGGATCCCGGCCGGAAAGCAGCCCACCCGCCGGGAGGAACTCTCTAGGTGGGGTAACGCGACGTGTCAACCTTGCGCGGGCCTCGCGCGGGCCTCTCACGGGGCGAAACGCGAGGCAGGGAACGCTCCTCTCGAACGAGGGTGGAAGGCAGATGGCGGACGATCCGTCCAGAGGACCAATGTCGCTAATTTGGCCTACATCGTCGCTCCTCGATAACGTAATGGGCCATGCGGAAACTCATTCAATTCAGCGCATTGCTGTGCGTCGGCTCGGCGCTCGCGGGCTGTGCGACGTGGGCGAGCAGCTCTGCGCCCGCGGCGCCCGGTTACGTGTATGTCACCGGTCACAAGAACAACATGCCTGCGATCTGGATGTGCCCTGATCAGCCGGGCAAGGCGGAGTGCACCCAGGTCGAGGTGACGGAGGTCGGCGAATGAAACGTGCTTGGATTTTCGGGCTCTTGCTCGCGAGCCTCGGCGCCGTCGGCTGTCAGGGGAGCTACACGAGCATCCGGCAGGTCGACGCGGCGCGGTACCACATCACGCGATCGAAGCAGGGCTTCTTCCACACGTACGGCACGGTGCTCGACTGCCAGGCGAAGGGCGACGAGATGACGTGCACCGAGATTAGCGACATGTGAGCCGCGCGCGGGGCGCTCGCCCCGCGCCGCGCCCCACGGGCGCTCGTCCGGAAGGAGGGCCGCCAGGACACGAGACGAGGCCAGGCGTGAATCACGGCCTGGCGTCGCCTCCTGTCCTGGCGGCTCCTTCGTTTTGTCGCGGAGCCGCGGCGCTCGCCTCGTCGCGGAGCCGCGGCGCTCGCCGGCCGCCGGCGCCCGCTCACCCCTCGCGCAGGTACGCCTCGAGCAGCCTCGCCGACACCTCGAGGAGGTCGCGCTCCGTCACGATGCCGACGAGCCGCTCGCCCGCGACGACCGGCAGGCAGCCGACGCGCTGCTCGCGCATGATCCGCATCGCCTCGAGGGTCGGCGTCTCCGGCGCGACCGTCACCGGATCGGGGCGCATGATGGACGCGACCGTGGGCGGCGCGGCGCCGCCGGCGGGGGCCGCGGCGGCGCCGCGCGCGACCAGCCGGAGCAGCGCGCGGTGCGAGACGACGCCGACGAGCCGGCCCTCCGCGTCCTCGACCGGCACGTGGCGCACGTGCCGCCAGTCCATGACGCTCGCGGCGAAATCGACGATGTCGGTGGGGCGCACCGTGAAGAGATCGGTCGACATGAACTGCCCCACGGTCTGGTAGCTGTCGCGCAGGAGGTCCCGATCGGCCTCGAGCGCGGCGGGCTCCCACGTGTGCACCGGGCCGCCGGCGCCGCCGCCCCGGGCCTCCTCCCGCTGGTGGGCGAGCATCGCGGCGCAGAGCGCGCGATCCTGCATCTCCGGCGTGCCCTTGCCGGCCATCGCCGCGAGCGAGCCGAGCGCCCACTGGGCGCCGGTCTGGCCGCGGCGCACGCGCTCCTCCACGACGCCGAGGTAACGGTCGATGTCCCCGGCGTCGATGCCCGCGGACGAGAGCCCCTCGCGGGCCGCAGGGAGCAGGCGCGAGAGGAGGAGCTCCGCGGCGGGGTAGCTCTGCCCGCCGACCCACGTGAGCTGCGCCTTGAGGCCGTGGCGCGCCGCCGCGAAGAAGTTCGCCTTGGCGTCCTCGAACGGCATCTCGAGGTCGATGCGCGGGTGCTCGCCGGCGAGGCCCGCGACGAGGCCGAAGAAGAGCGCGGCGTTGGCGACCTCGTCGAGGACCGTGGGCCCCGCGGGGAGCGCGCGGCTCTCGATGCGCAGGTGCGCGACGCCGTCGGCCACCCCGTAGCAGGGGCGGTTCCAGCGGTAGACGGTGCCGTTGTGGACGCGCAGGGCCTTGAGGTCCGGCGCCTCGCCGCGCGCGAGCACGACCGCGGGCGGCTCGCCGATCTCGGCCGTGATGATCACGCGGAACCGCGCGATGTCCTCGCGGAAGAGCTCGAGCGCGCCGTCCTGCACCCAGCCGTCGCCGAAATGCACGCGGGGCTTGTGCTGCCGGCGCTCGCGGGCGCTCGGGCGCGTGTCGACCGACGTCCCGAACAGGGCGATCCGCGTCTCGTGCCAGAGCCGGCGGCCGAGCAAGAGCGGCGAGTTGACCGCGGCGGCGAGGACCGGCGCCGTCACCGCCTGCGCGAGGTTGTAGAGCGGCGCGAACTCGCGCGCGCCGACCTGGAGGTGGACCTGGAAGCTCGTGTTGCACGCCTCGAGCAGGATGTTGTCGTGGATCATCTCGAGCTCGTCGATCCCGTGGATCCACACGTGGAAATCGCCCTGGCGCAGCTGCCGCAGCGCGCGGTTGAGCTCGTGGTAGCGGGGCATCGGCGTGAGGCGGTCGAGGTCGAGATCGCCGGCGCGCAGCGTGGGGAGGATGCCCGCGAGCAGCACCTCGGCGCCGACGGCGCGCGCCGCCTCGGCGGCCCGGCCGATGACGTCCGTGAGCTCGGCCTCGAGCCGCCGCAGGCAGCCGCCGCCGAACGGCAGCGGGGGGAGGTTCGCCTCGAGGTTGAAGCGCGCGAGCTCGGTCGTGAGCCGCGCGTCCGAGGCCCGCTCGAGCACCTCCAGGGAGAGCGGCGCGGGCCGGAGCGCGCGGTCGACCAGGAACATCTCCTGCTCCGCGCCGATGCGGCGCACGCCCGACTCGATCCGGTCCGCCTCGAGGAGGCGCTCGAGCGCGGTCACGTCGTCGAGCAGCGCCCGCATGAAGGCCTGAAGCTGCTCCTCGTTCACCTGCTCGGAGACGTGCTGCTCGCCCATGGCTGCCCCACCCCGCCTTTCACCCGGGCGTGTCCCCGGTCCGCCGCAGCCTACGATGCGCGGCGGCGCAGGGGGAGCCGGCACGGCGCGCGGGCCGCGAGGATCGGAGCAGGCCGGGCTTCGGCGCGGGGACGCGCGGGCGCGCCGCGGCGCGGCATCAGAACCTGCGGCCGACCGCGAGCCGCAACGTGGCGACCTTGTCGTCGGCGAGGCCGAACCCGAGCGGCGCGTCGAGCGCCACGAGCAGGCCGGCGCGGCCGTAGTAGCCGGGCTCCTCGGGCTCGTAGCTGACGAACGGCTCCAGCGCGAGCTGCGCCATGTCCTCGTCCGTGAGCGTCAGCGCCGCCTGGAGCCGGAGCCCGCCGCCGAGCCGGTCCTGAAAGCGCATCTCGAGCTCGGTGCCCTGCTCGAGCACGAGCTCGACGTCGCCGCCGCCGGTGGGCAAGGCGAACAGGACGGCGGTGTCCGTGCGGCAGAAGAGCCGCGTGGCGAGCTGGACCTCGATCCCGCCGCGCGCCCTCAGCGGGAGGTGCTTCGGGATGAGCCGGTGGAGGTCGAAGAACGCGCGCGAAGGGGTCGTCGCCTGCAGCGTGGCGCGCGCGTCGGCGCTGGGGTCGTCGAGGACGGGGACCGAGAGCGAGCCCCCGCCGAAGACGGCGAACCTGCGCGAGAGGGCGCGCGCGTAGTGGGCGCCGATCGTGGGGTTGCCGAAGAGGAAGCTGCCCGCGCTGCTCTGCTCGTCGACGTGGGGATTTTCGGCCTTGTACTCTGCGGAGACGTCGCCGTACGCGAGCGGGAGCTCCGCGTCGAGGTGGAGCCGGCCGAGCCACCGGAGCTGGCCGACGAGGGTGAAGCTCAGGCCGAACGTGCTCACCTCGGACTCGACGTCGGCCATGCTCCACTCCGCGGACTTGGCGAGCAGATCGAGCTCGAGGCCCGCGCTGTCCCCCTGGGACCGGACCCAGCGCTCCTTGTCCGCCTGCGCCCTCGCGGGAGGCGCCGCGAGCCAGAGCGAAAGGAGGATGGCGGCGGAGAGCGGCGGTTTCGCGTTCAATCAGCCCCAGAGGGGTAACTAACACGATCGGGCGACTCTGTGGTTATCGAACGGAGCCGCCCAGCGCTCCGCGCCGCACAGGCTGGTCTCGATTCGAGAGGTGTCACGGCGCGGGGCCGGAGGGGCCGCGCCTCCATGACCCTCGATGAGGGGAGGCGGGCGAAGGGGACCTACAAGGGCGCGTTACGGCCTGCGTGCGGCGGGGCGCGCGGAGCCGGGCGCCGCCTGCTCCGCGGGCGTGGGCTCCGCGTCGGCGTCGCGCTCGTCGGCGTCGTCCTCTTCGTCCTCGTCCTCGTCCTCGTCGTCTTCGTCCTCGGCTCCGCTGTCGCTGTCTTCCTCGAAGAGCAGGGAGGGCGCGCCGCCGGCGCCGTGCTCCCCGAAGATCTCGTCGGCGGTCACCACGAGCGCCTCCAGGCGCTCCGCGTCGACGGGGCCATAGGCCGCGACGGCCATGACGCGGTCCTGCACGAAGAGCCACGCGTCGGGGAACTCGCGCAGCGCGCCGCGGACGCGCCGCGAGAGCCACCGGCCGATGGCCTTCGCGTCAGGGCCCTCGACCAGGAACTGATCCATGAACTCCGGGTCCTTCTTGAACTGCACGCCGCTGTTGGGGACGGGCTTGCCGTCGAGGATCGGCAGCGGGCAGACGGTGAGCTGGGGCGCAGCCTTCTCCAGCTTCGTGACGACCACCTGGTACTCGCTGCCGTTCTTCGCGCTGGGACCGACGATCGCGACGTAGGCGAGCTTGGCGACGAGCTCGTAGCGGGCGATGACCGCGCCGCCGCCCGTCGCGTCCAGCGCCCGCTCGAAGCTGGGCGGCATCGCGCGCACCGGGCGAGGGCCGGCGATCTCGGCGGTGGTCTTCCGGGTCTTCCGGCCGCGGTACCCCGACGGTTCGTGCTCCTCGCGCTGCGGGATCATGAGCGCGCGCCAGCGCACGAGCTCGGCGTCTCGCCGCGACTCGTGCCGGGTGCGCAGTCCGGTCAAGTACCAGACGAAGAGCACCGCGAAGGGACCTACGTACCAGAGCCAGAGCATGGGGCGGCGATGCTAGCAAAACTCGCCGCGCCGCGTGAGACAAGCCGTCAGAACGGGACGAAGTCCTGATCGCCCGCGGCGTGCGGCGCGCGCGCCAGTTGCGCGATGCGCGGTGGGCCGCCGCTCGGGCCACCCCTGAGCGGCGGCTTCAACGGCGCCTTGCCGCCGTGGCGCTCCGGGAAACGCCCCGCCCCCGGAGGCCTGTGGCCCAGGTCGCCGTTGCTCTCCTGCGAGAGCCGGAACGACGCCATCACGTTCTGGAGCTGCTCCGCCTGCGCCGAGAGCTCGGCCGCCGTGCTGGCGAGCTCCTCGGCGATCGCCGCGTTGCGCTGCGTGGCCTGCTCGATCAGCTCCACCGCCCCGCTGATCTGGGCCACGCCGCTCGACTGCTCCTTGGACGCGACCGCGACGACCTGCACCAGCTCCGCGGTCTCCCGGATGGACGGGACGAGCTCCGCGATGAGCTGTCCCGAGCGCTCCGCGACGGCGATGCTCGACGCGGCAAACGCGCCGATCTCCTTCGCCGCGTCCCGGCTCCGCTCGGCGAGCCGCCGCACCTCCGTGGCGACCACGGCGAAGCCCTTGCCGTGCTCCCCCGCGCGGGCCGCCTCGATCGCGGCGTTCAGGGCGAGCAAGTTCGTCTGGTACGCGATCTCCTCGATGATCACGATCCGCTGGGTGATCGACTTCATCGCCTCGACCGTCTCCCGGACCGCGTGACCGCTCTGCTCCGCGTCCTTCGTCCTCCGGTGCGCCGTCTCCTCGACCTGCTTGCAGTTGGCGGCGTTCTTCGCGATCGTGCCGCTGAGCTGCTGCAGGCTGGCCATCGTCTCCTCCACGGACGCCGCCTGCTCGCTGGTGCCGTGCGACAGGCTCTGCGCTGTCGCCGACAGCTGCACCGCGACCGAGGAGACCGAGATCGCGCCGCTCCGGACCTCGCTGATGAGGCCCGCCAGGCGCTCCGACATGGCCTTCACGGCGACGAGCATCTGGCCGAGCTCGTCGGCGCTCTTCACCGTGACCTCGCCCGTGAAGTCGCCCTCGGCGATGCGCTGGTGGATCGATACGGCGTGGGTGAGCGGCAGCGAGATCATCCTGCTGAAGAGGACGGCGAGCACGACGGCGACGAGGAGCCCGAGCAGACCTCCTCCCTGCAGCGTCGTGTACATCGTCGTGACGAGCGCGTTCGTCGCCGCCTGCCGCTGGCCGAGCAGGGCGCGCTCCTCGTCGTCGATCTCCATGAGCGTCGCGCGCATCTGGTCCATGAGGCTCTTCCCGCGCCCCTGCCTGACCTCGTCGAAGCTGCGATCCGGCGGCGCCTTCGCCTCGGCCGCGCTGCGGCGGAGCTCGATGATCGGCTCCAGCGTGGAGGAGAGCCACTCGCTGTGCTCCCTCGAGAGCCTGTCGAGGCGCTGCTGCTGGCGCGGGTTGTCCCTGGTGAGCTCCTTGGCATGACTCAGGCCCTTGTCGAACCGGTCGCGCCCGCGGCGGTACGGCTCCAGGAAGGACTCCACCCCGGTGATGACGAAGCCCCGCTCCCCTGTCTCCGTGTCGAGCAGCGCCTCCATGATGTCGCTCGTCGCGAGGAGCACCTCGTACGTGTGCCGGTCCCATGAGCGGGCCTCGTCGAGCTCCGCAAACTTCTTGTAGGCCATGCCCGCCAGTCCAAGGACGATGATGACCATGGCGGCGAAGCCGAGGTAGAGCTTCCGGCCTACTCCGAGACGCGCAAGCATCATGCATGCTCCGGGCTAGATGTGATCGCGGCTTCCCCTGAGCCCCGCCAGGGCTGGAGCCGATAAACGGATGGCGCGACGCACCGCACGCGGTGGTCCGTCCCGTGGAGGCCCTCGGCGTGCCCGAGGAACAGGTACCCTCCGGGCGCGAGGCTGGCGATGAGCCTCGCCACGATCGACGCCCTCGTGGCGGCGTCGAAGTAGATGAGGACGTTCCGGCAGAAGATCAGATCGAACAGGCCGAATCGCTCGGGCGCCGCGTCGAGCAGGTTGAAGCGCCGGAAGCTGACGACCCGGCGCAGCTCCGGCCGGGCCTTCATCAGGCCCGCGCTCGCGCCCGTCCCGCGGAGCATGTAGCTGCGCAGGTGCCGGTCCGGGATCTCCGAGGCCCGCTCGATCGGCCACACCGCGCGTTGCGCCTGACCGAGCGCGCGGGTGGACAGGTCCGTCGCGAGGACGCTGACCCCCGGAGCGCCCGTCGACGCGCCGCCTGCCCAGGGCGGGGCCTGCCGCGCCGCGCCGCTGCGGTCCAGGGAGGGCAGGCCGCCGAGCAGCGCCATCGCGATCGAGTAGGGCTCTTCCCCGGTCGAGCAGGCCGCGCTCCAGGCGCGCAGCGGGCGGCCGGCGCGCGCGGGGGGCGCTCGGCGGCCCGGCGCGTCCGGCGCGCCGTGGCCCGCGTTCTCCTGCCACGCCGGGAGGATCTCGCGCTCGAGGAGCTCGAACTGCTCGCGCTCCCGGAAGAAGCGGGTCTCGTTCGTGCAGATGCAGTCGAGCATGTGGACGAGCTCGCCCTCGCCTCCCGGCGCGGCCACCCGGCGGTAGTACTCGCCGAAGCTGCGGAGCCCGAGCGCGCGCAGCCGGGGCGCGAGGCGGCAGACCAGGAGCGGCTTCTTCTGCGGGCCCAGCGCGATGCCCGAGAGGCGCTTGATGAGCTTCTGGAACAGCGCGAACTCGTCGTCGCTGAGGGAGCGCGGGGCCAGCTCGGCGATCGCGATCATGGCCTGTCCCCTTCGCCGGCCGGCGCGCCGTGGCTGCCTGGGAGCGCCGGCGGGGCGCCGGGGGCCGAGCGGCCGAGGTCCGTCGAGCCCAGCAGCTCCGCCGGCGAGAGGATGTGGTCGATGTTGAGCAGCAGCACGAGCTTCTCACCCACCTTCGCCACCCCGAGCAGCTGATCCGTGCGCACCTGCACGCCGAAGGTCGGCGCGGGCTCGATCTGGTCCTCGGAGAGCGTGAGGACGTCGCCCACGGCGTCGATGAGCAGACCGAGGCGGGTGCTCTCCCCGTCGAGATCGGCCTCGACGATGAGGACGCAGGTCCACCGGGTCACCTTCGTCGGCGGGAGCCCGAGCTTGATCGCGAGATCGATGACCGGCACGACGCGGCCCCTCAGGTTCATGGCGCCGACGATGCACGCCGGCATCATCGGGACCCGCGATGTGACGCTGTGCTCGACGATCTCCCGCGTGCGGAGGATGTTCACCGCGTACACGTCCCCCGCGATGAGGAAGGAGATGTACTGCGACACGGGGCTCGACGCGTCAGGGATCACGACGCCTCCACGGAGCGGGATGGGAAACGGGCGCGCCGCGCGCCGGGGCACCGGCTCATCCGGCTCATCCTGCGCTGCCTCCGGCGGCCGCGGGCGCTGCCGTGCCCTCGTCGAGGGCGTCGGCCGGGCCCAGCTCCCTGAGGACGCGGCCGAGCAGCGCGTCGACGTCGAGGATCATCGCCACGCTGCCGTCGCCGAGGATGGTCGAGCCGGAGATGCCCGGAACGCGGCGAAAGAGCTGGCCGAGCGGCTTGACCACCGTGCGGCCCTCGCCGTCGAGGGTGTCGACCACGAGGCCGGCCTCGGAGCCTTCGTGCGCGACGATGACGACGCGCTCCTCCGGCGGGGGAGGGCCGCCGAACCTGAAGAGCGCCCGGAGGCGGACGCACGGCAGCGCGCGCCCGCGCCGGACCATGAGCCCCTGGGCGCCGCCGTGCGCGAGCGCGCCGCGAGGCAGATCGCAGCAGGCGAGCACCGAGCGGAGGGGGATCACGTACCGCTCGTCGCCGATCCCCACCGAGAGCCCTTCGATGGTGGCCAGGGTGAGCGGGAGCTGGATCGACAGCGACGTGCCGCGCCCTTCCCGGCTCTCGATCCGGATCGTGCCCTGGATCGACTCCACGCGGCGCCGCACGACGTCCATGCCCATGCCGCGCCCCGCCAGGTGGGACGACTCCGCCGCCGTGGAGAACCCGGGCTCGAACACGAGGCTGAAGAGCTCATGATCGGGGAGCGCGTCGGGCGCAGGGTGCCTCCCCTGCGCGCGGACCCGGGCGGCGATGCGCTCGCGGCTCATGCCGGCGCCGTCGTCGGCGATCCGGAGCGCGATGCCGCCCCGCTCGTGCGCGGCGTGCAGGGTGATCGTGCCGCAGGGGTCCTTGCCCGCGGCGCGCCGCGCCTCGGGCGCCTCGATGCCGTGGCAGATGGCGTTGCGCAGGAGGTGCGTGAGGGCGTCCCGGAACCGCTCGATCACGGCCGTGTCCACCTCCACGTCGCCGTGCACGACGGCGAGGCGCGCCTGCCTGCCGTGCGCGTGGGCGAGATCGCGGACCGTGCGCTCGTAGTGCCGGAACCAGGGCCCCACCGGCACCATACGCGCGGCGCGCACCGCCTCCTCCAGCTCCTTGCAGAGCCGATCTTGCTCCTCCATCTCGTCGCGTAGCGCAGCGCCGGCCTCCCCGCGCGCCGCGCGGAGCTTCCGCGCGATCCTGTTCCGGCCGAGGGTGAGCTCTCCGACGAGATCCGCCATGTGATCCAGCTTCTCGACGGCGACACGGATGCTCTTGATGCTGGTCGCTCCCTCCGCGTCGTCCTCGGTCGCGCGGCGCGCGCTCGCCGCCCGCGCGTCCTCGGCCGCCTCCAGCCCTCCGCGCCGCGCTTCCTGGAGGCGCGCGACGACCTCTCGGTGGGAGGTGCTGAGCTCGACCTGTCCCTTCTCGATCTCGGCGACGAGCCGGCGGGCGGCGTCCACCGTCTCGAGCAGCAGCGAGACCACAGGCATCGTCAGGGGGAGGTCGCCGCGGCAGAGCGCCTCGATGACGTCCTCCGCGGCGTGCCCGAGATCGCTCAGGCCACCGAGGCCCATCGAGCCGGCGCTCCCCTTGAGCGTATGGGTGGCGCGGAAGACGCGCTGGAGGACGTCGTGAACGTTGCGGCCGGTCTCGAGCTGCAGCAGCGCGCGCTCGATCTCGTCGAGGATCTCGTGCGCCTCTGCCATGAACGTCTGGAGCAGCTCGTCGCGAGGGCTATCCATGCGGCTCACAGGGGCTGGATGGAGATGCCGCCGTCGCTGGTCCGGAAGACGATCTTGCGCCCCCGGGTGCCGCCCGTGTCCATCTGCGCGATCTGTATCCCCTCCGCGCGCAGGAACGCGAGCCCGGCGCGGACGTTCTGCGCGCCGAGGTGGGTGCCGCGATCCCGGAACGCGGAGATGAGGCAGGCGCCACCGACGACGTGCGCTTGCAGCGCCCGGCTGGAGACGCCGAGCTCCCTGAGCCGCTCGAGGAGGCGCTGACATGCGGTATCGGCGAAGCGGGCGGAGTCCATCCCCGGGCCCGGACATTCCGGGAGCACGTAGTGGTTCATCCCGCCGACGCCGGTCGCGGCGTCCCAGAGGCAGATCGCCACACACGATCCGACGATGGTGGTCACCGCGGTCGGCTCCGACGAGGCGAAGAGCTGGCCCGGCATGACGTGCTGGGACTTCGCCGGAAGCGAGCGCAAGCTGGGCGGTCTGACAGACTCCGGCGTCGCCGTGAAATCGGACGGCGTGGCCCTGTCCTCTCCACCGACATAGTCGGGCACAGAGCCGGATCGAGCGGCGTCGCCGGACGGAGCGCGGTATGCGCCATCGGATGCTCCGCCCGCCGCATCAGTCGCCAAGGCAGCTCCTCACTTTTTCCAGGAGCTCCATCGTATCGATGGGCTTCGCTACGAAATCCGAGCATCCGCATCGGAATCCCTGCTCCATGTGCTCGACGTCGTTTCGGCTGGTGACGAGCAGGATCGGCGTGCTGCGTGTCACCTCCTCCGCGCGCAGCCGCCGGCAGGCGTCGAATCCGTTCACGTGCGGCATGACGACGTCGAGGAGAATGAGATCGGGCCGCTGCTCCATGGCCACGGCAACGCCCTCGCCGCCGTCGGTCGCCGTGATGAGGTCGTAGTGCTCGCGCAGCACCATCTGCTCGATGCGCAGAATGGTTTGAGAATCGTCGACCAGCAGAATCTTCTTCCGAGACACCATTCCACCCCCTTGACCCGGTGCACCGGACACAGCCGCAGCCATGCCCCCACGCATGGTAGGATAGACCCTCCCCATCCACCCACCTACAGCACGCCTCCCCCTTGGTAGAGTCACCTTACCATGAGAGTTTGTTCAAGCTCCAAGTAATAATTTACAGCATGCACACATAGGCTCCCTGGGGCCGACCGGTTGCGATGTTTTGCCGGCGCGCGTGGAGAGGTGAGCGGCGCTGTCGGCCCGGGTCGCTCGTGACGTTCGCCACAGCCACCTACTGGTGCAGGGGTGAAGGAAAGCAGCACGAGTCGAGGTAACGAAGTAGACGGATGTGCGCCGCAGTGCACACCACGCCTGCAGGAGCGATGTGCGGGTTGCGTTCGGGCCGGAGCTCGGCGGGTCCTCCGGATCCGGGGCTCACCTCGCGTGTCGGGCGTGCACCACCCGGGTCGCGCCGGCTCGCCAATGCACCTTCGTCCCCGGGCGACGTGGCGCTAGCGCGGCGCCGCGTCGGCCGGCGGGGACGGCGGCGGGGCGTCGTCCCGCCGCTCGTAGACGCACCAGTAGCCGCCCTTCGTGTGCCGGATCATCCCGGCGACCTCGTAGACGCCCCGGAAGCGCCGGTCCTTGCGGAGCTTCTCCTGGGCCGGGAACGGGAGCTTGTCGCACGTGTCGGCGCTGCCGACGAACACGAAGTAACGCGGCGACTTGTCGAACACGCGCTGCACGTAGCCGGGGCCGGTCTTGCGCGTGTAGCCGCCCGGGAGCTTCGAGATCACCGGGTCGACCAGGCCGAGCAGGTCGAGCACCGGATAGTCGGTCGCGTACCCGATGTACCCGATGTCGCCGACGGCGATCTCGCCGGGCTTGCCGTGCTGCTGGAACCACGCGGCCGTGCCGCCGGCGGCGCTGTCCCAGAACCGCTTGTCGTCGTCGAGGATGTGGTGCTGCGCGCGCTCGATCTTGGTGGCCCGGAAGGCGCCGAGCGCCACGGCGCCGCCGACGGCGAGCACCCCGGCGCTCGCCGCGAGGGTGATCGCGCCGCGCGCGCGCTCGTCCATGGCGCGGGCCGAGAGCGCGGTGAGCAGCGGCTCGAGCAGCGCGCGCGCGCCGAGGCCCGCGAGGAGGAAACAGAACGGCTCGAACGGGCTCATGAAGCGGTAGAACGGCATCCAGTCCCCGCCCACGAGGAGCACGTAGCCGGCCACGGCGAGCGCGAGCGCCGCGACGCACAGGGCGTCGCGGTGCCGCGCGACGATCGCCACGCAGAGGCCGAAGAGCGCGAGCAGCAGCACCGGCCCGGTGTGCTGCGCGTACTCGGTGAGGTAGCGTTGCCCGCCGGCCAGCTGATCCGCGAGGCTCCCGGTCTTGGCGCTCAGGGTGTTCGGGAGCCAGGTGCCGTAATAGCTGTGCCGCCAGAGCATGTGCAGCGCGATCGGCGCGGCGAAGACGACGCCGCGGAGGAGGTTCTGCCGCCCGAAGAAGCGGAGGCCGAGGAACAGCATCGGGATGCCGATGAACAGCGGCGCTTCGGGGCGGGTCAGGCCGGCCAGCCCGAAGGCGAGGCCGGAGTAGGGGAAGCCGGTGCCCCGGTCGCGCTCGCGGAACATCATCTCTGTCCCGGCGAGGACGAGCAGGATGAAGAGCGGCGTCTCCAGGCCGAAGACGGCATAACCGCTCTGCACGATCGAGCTCGCGAACAGCCACGTGGCGATGCAGGGGATCACGCCGAGCGGGCGCAGCCGGTCCGAGAGCAGGTAGAGCGCGCCGAGCGAGCCGCAGGCGGCGAGCCCGCCGAGCACCTTGGCGAGCACGTCGGGGTCGAGGCCGAGCCGGACGCCGGCCGCGAGCAGCACGGTCCAGAGGAAGTTCGTGTACCCCTCGATGCGCTCGCCGGCGTTGTAGACGAGCCCGAGGCCCCGGGCGAGGTTGCGCGCGTAGCGGTACGAGATGTACGCGTCGTCGATCGTGAACGAGCGGACGCGCGCCATGTTCACGACGAGCAGGACCGCCGGCAGCACGAGGCCGAGCGCGACGTGCAGGCGGCGGGAGAGCGGCGCGCCGCGCAGCCAGTCGCCGAGGCGCCGGGCAACAGGCGCCTCGCCCCCGGCGCCGTCCGCCGCCTGCGGCTCGTCCTCGAGGCCGTCCGCCGCCTGCCCCTCGTCCCCGGCGCCGCGTTCGTGCTCTTCGCCGGGAGGGGCGCCCGCGGCGGGGCCGCGCGCCTCGTCGTGCGCTCCCTCGTCCGCCGCTCCGTGCTGCTCTTCGCGCCTGTCTTGGCGCTGCTCTTCCAGGGAAGCCATGTGATGCGTCTCCCTAGCATGGATGGTCAATGCCGTGGTCGTTTCTTGGTCGAGGCGTTCAATCCAGCTATCCTCGAGACATGCGTGCAGCCATTGTCGCCCTTGCCGCCTCCTCCGCGTTGTTCTGCCTGGCGCTTCCGGTCCGCGGCGCCGAGGGCGTGCCGTGCAGCTTCTACGGCATCGATCCCGGGGCGCCGGTCGCGGGAGGGGAGGTGATCCTCGACGACGGCTACGCCGAGCAGCTCGCGCGCGCCGGCGCCGGCGCCGCGCGGGTCGAGCTCCGGCTCGACGGCGCGGAGGGCTGGGGCGAGCAGCAGCTCGCCGCGTACGACGCCATCGTCGACGCCGTGCGTGGCGCGGGCCTCGAGCCGCTCGGGCTGCTCTCCCACCGCGCGGCGCGAGGAGGGCAGTCCGACTGGAATGATGATCCGGACGAGGACGGCAACAACACGTATGTGGAGGAGTTCGCCGGCGCGGCAGAGGCGATCATGACGCGGTTCGCCGGGCGCGTCGTCCGCTGGGAGATCTGGAGTCAGCCGAACTGCGTCGCCCGCCCGGACTACGCCGACGACCCCCAGAACGCCGGCTGCACCTACGTCCTGCCCCGGGTGCTCGCGCAGATCCTCGCGCAGATCCGCGCTCGCAACGAGGCGCTCTTCAACGCCGACGCGATCTCGCTGACGACGGGCGGCCTGCTCGCGACCGACGAGGCGGCGCCGTCCACGGCGCTCGACTACCTGCGCGAGCTCTACGCGCAGCCCGTGTGGGACGACCTCGAGGCGCGCTACGGCCGGCGGTATCCGTGGGAGTACCTGGGGTATCAGCCGTTCATCCACCAGGCCGGCGCGGTGGATCCGCTGGCGCTCGGCGGTTATCTCGACGAGGCGCGCGATCTCGCCGAGGAGCGCGGCGACCGGAGCGACCTCGTGCTCACCGGCATGTCGTGGGAGTCGGCGTTCGCGGGCGAGGAGCTCCAGGCGGCCAACCTGCAGGCCTCGTTCGACGCCCTCGCGGCGCGGGAGGACGTCGCCGGGGTGGTCTGGGCCCGTTATCGCGACGACCCGCGCGGGGACCACTACGACGGCCTCGCCGGCGAGGGCGGCGTTCCCAAGCGCTCGCTCGCCGCGTTCCGCGAGGCGGCCGCCGGCTGCGAGGCAGGCGGCGGGGGCGCGGGGGCGGGCGGCGGCGCCGGCGGGAGCAGCTCGAGCGGCGGATCGATCCCCGTCCCGTCGAACCCCGGCGGCAACGTGGATGGCAGACCCATCAGCGGGCAGCAGCGCGAGAGCGCCTGCAGTTATGCGGCGGGCGCAACCCACGACCCGCGCGGGCTCGCGGGTGTGGGCTGGATCGCGCTGCTGGCCGTCGCGGTGAGCGCGCTTGCACGCGCGAGCGCCCGCGCGCGGCGCGCCTCCTGAGCGCCCGCGCGCGGCGCGCCGCCTGAACGGCGGACGTCATGGGAACATCACACCGCCGGCGTCCGCATCGCCTAGAGTAGGAGTATGCCTCAACGGTCGATGCGCTTCGCGCGGCTCTGCGCCGTGCTGATGGGTTTTTTGTTGTACGGCTGCGGGGACGACGACCCGGGCGGGGGCCCCTCCGGCCAATGCGGCGACGGCGTCGTCGGCGCGGGCGAGCAATGCGACGACGGCAATACCGCCGCCGGCGACGGCTGTTCGCCGACGTGCGCGCAGGAGCCGCCCGGCGGACCTGGCTGCGGCGACGGCGTCGTCGGCGCGGACGAGCAATGCGACGACGGCAACACCGCCGGCGGCGACGGCTGTTCGGCGGCGTGCGAGCAGGAGCTCCCCCCGCGCTGCGGCGACGGGGCGGTCGATCCGGGCGAGCAATGCGACGACGGGAACGTGGTCGACGGCGACGGCTGCGAGGCCGACTGCACGACGACGGAGGTGCAGGAGATCGTCTGCGAGGAGCTCGCGCCGCTCGCGCAGGGGACGTGCGAGGTCACGCCCGGCGCCGGCGCCACGCTGATCCGGGGCGTCGTGCTCACCCCCGGCACGGTCTACCTCGGCGGGCGGGTGCTCGTCGACGAGCGGGGGGCGATCGCGTGTGTGGGCTGCGACTGCGAGGCGGAGGGCGCGACGGAGATCACGTGCCCGACGGGCGTCGTGTCCCCCGCGCTGATCAACACGCACGACCACCTCACGTTCACGCAGAACAGCCCGTACACGCCGACCGACGAGCGTTATGAGCACCGGCACGACTGGCGCACGGGCAACAACAACCACACGGAGATCAACACCCCCGGCTCGGCCAGCGCGGCGCAGGTCCGGTGGGGCGAGCTCCGCTTCCTGATGGGCGGCGCGACCTCCATTGTCGGCGCGGGCGGCGAGGCCGGGCTGCTCCGCAACCTCGACCGGGACGACCAGGAGGGCCTGGGCCAGAAGCGCGTCAACTTCGAGACCTTCCCGCTCCGCGACTCGAGCGGCCGCGAGCTCGCGAGCGGCTGCGGCTACTCGAGCAGCATGGTGACGGGGGAGGACATCGAGGGCGAGGACGCCTATTGCCCGCACGTCGCCGAGGGGATCGAGGCGTCGGCGCGCAACGAGTTCATCTGCCTGCGCCGCGATCCCAACGACGTGCTGCAGCCGCAGAGCGCCTACATCCACGGGATCGGCCTGACCGCGCCCGATTACGCGGCGATGGCGGTGAACGGGACGGCGCTCATCTGGTCTCCCCGCTCCAACATCACCCTTTACGGCGACACCGCGGTCGTCACCGCCGCCGCCCGGCTCGGCGTGCAGATCGCGCTCGGCACCGACTGGATCGCGACCGGGTCGATGAACCTCCTGCGCGAGCTCCGGTGCGCGGCGGCGCTCAACGAGACGTATTACGACGGCTTCTTCACGGACGCGGAGCTCTGGCGGATGGTGACCTCGAGCGCCGCCGCGGTCACGGCCACGGACGACGTGATCGGCGCGCTGTCGACGGGGAAGATCGCCGACATCGCGATCTTCGACGGCAAGGAGCGCGCCGCGCACCGCGCGGTCGTCGCCGCCGATCCCGAGGACGTCGTGCTCGTGATGCGCGGCGGGAAGGTCCTTTACGGCGACGCGGCCGTGGTGACGAAGGTCCGGGGCGAAGGCGCGTGCGACGAGCTCGACGTGTGCGGCGTGGCCAAGCAGGTCTGTCTGCAGGACGAGATCGGCATGGATCTGGCCGGCCTCGAGCAGGCGGCCGGGGAGATCTACCCCGCGTTCTTCTGCGGCGCGCCCGAGCGCGAGCCGCTCTGCACGCCGTCGCGCGCGGGGGCCGAGCCGGTGATGGCCTCGGTCAACGGCTCGACCGTCTATGCGGGGCAGCCGACGGACGGCGACCGCGACGGCGACGGCATCGCGAACGACACGGACAATTGCCCCGCCGTCTTCAACCCGATCCGGCCGCTCGACGGCGGCGCCCAGGCCGACTTCGACGGCGACGGCGACGGCGACGCCTGCGACGTGTGCCCGCTCGACGCCGGCAGCACGGTTTGCTCCGAGCTGGATCCGAACGACGGCGACAACGATGGCGTGCCGAACGGCGCGGACAACTGCCCGGAGCGCCAGAACGCCGAGCAGGCCGACGTGGACAACGACGGCAAGGGCGACGTGTGTGACCCCTGCCCGGCGCAGGCCAACCCGGGGGCGCAGGGGTGCACGGTGTCGATCTACGACATCAAGAACGGCACGGTCGCGGAGGGCGCGACGGTGGCGCTGGAGAACGCGCTCGTGACGGGGCGGTTCGCGAGCGGCTTCTTCGTGCAGGCGAAGATCGGGGACCCGGTCTACGCGGGCGTCGCCAACTCCGGCGTCTATGTCTACAGCCCCGAGAACGCCGTGGCGGTCGGCGATCGCGTGCGGATCTCGAGCGCGGTGGTCACGAACTTCTACGGTCAGATCCAGCTCGGCTCCGCCGTCGTCGAGGTGGTCTCGTCGCTCGGCGAGGCGGTGCCCGCGCCGGAGCGCGTCGCGCCCGCCGACATCGCGACCGGCGGGCCGCGCGCGGCCGAGCTGGAGGGGGTGCTCGTCGAGGTGGAGGACGTCGACGTGGTCGGGATCGAGACGATGTACAACGAGTTCCTCGTCACGGGCGACCTGCGCGTCGACGACCTCCTGTACCTGGCCAGCCCGTTCCCCGCGGTGGGCGACAGCTTCGCGAGGATCCGCGGGATCCTCACCTACCGCAACGAGAACTCGAAGATCGAGCCGCGCAGCGCGGGCGACCTGCTCTGGGGTGAGCCACGGCTCGCGGCGTTCGGGCCGGCGACGTCGTTCGCCTACGTCGGGCAGACCGCCGCGCCGTCTTTCCCGGAGCCGCTCGAGGTGACGCTCTCCTGGCCGGCGCCGGCCGACACGTTCGTGGCGGTGACGTCGGCCGACCCGGCGCTCGCCGTGGTGGGCGGCGGCGTGACCGTTCCGGCCGGCGCGACCAGCGCCCCCGTGCTGCTCGACGGCGCGATGGCGGCCGAGGAGGTGACGCTCACGGCGGCGCTCGGCGACGCGAGCCTGACCGCGGCGGTGCGTGTGCTCGACCCGAGCGAGGCGCCGGTGTTGGCCTCGATCGACCCGGCCTCGGCCAGGGTCGCGCCCGGCGGCACGGTGTCGTTCACGGTGACCCTCGACATCCCGGCGCCGCCGGACGGCATCGAGGTGGCCCTCGCGGTCGATCCGCCGGACGCTGGCGCCCTCCCGGCGACGCTCGCCATCCCGGGCGGGCAGCTCGGCGCGAGCTTCGACTACGTGGACGGCGGCTCCGGGGCCGCCGCCACCGTGACGGCGGCGCTCGGGGCGAGCTCGCTGACCGCGACCGTGCGGGCCGCGACCGCGACGGGCGGGCTCGTGATCAACGAGGTCGATTACGACCAGCCGGCCGGCGATTCGGCCGAGTTCATCGAGATCTACAACGGCACCGGCGCGCCCGTGGCCCTCGCGGACCATGCGCTCGTGCTGGTCAACGGCGCCGGCGCCCGGACCGACTACGACACGATCGACCTGAGCGCTGCCGGGACGCTCGCCGTGGGTCAGTACCTCGTGGTCGGCAGCACGGCGGTGGTCGGCACCGCCACCACGCCGGGCGTCGTGGCGGCGGGCGCGCTGAAGATCGCGTTCACCGGCGCCCAGACGGACCGGGTGCAGAACGGGGCTCCCGACGGGATCGCGCTGATGAACACCGAGACCGGGGCGGTGATCGACGCCCTCTCCTACGAGGGGAGCCTCACCGCCGGAACCATCGACGGGACCGCCGTGAACCTCGTCGAGGGCACGGCCCTGCCGGCAACGGAGGCGGACAGCAATTCGGAGGTCGGCTCGCTCTGCCGACTGCCCGACGGGGCCGACACCAACCAGGCCGCGGACGACTGGGCGTTCACCGCCACCATCACGCCGGGCGCGCCGAACGTCCCGTGAGCCTCGGCCGGGCGCGCCGGCCTGTCCCTTGAGCGCCGCGGAGCTCGAGCGATCCCCGTTTCCCCGGGGATCGCCGGGCTTCCGCGGCGAACCCTCCCGCGGTGCTACTCGATCGTGACGAGGTAATCGTCGACGGCGGGCGCGCGCTCGAGGACCCCGAGCTCCACGAGCTGCTTGCCCATCGTCTCCCAGCGCTCGCGGGTCATCTGGCCGAGCCCATTCGGCTTCTTCTTCGTCTCCTCGGTCTCGACGAACTTCTCCTGGAGCTCCGCCGCCGTCTTGAAGGTCTCGGCGTCCATGCTGGTGTTGAGCTTCGCCATCACCGCGTTCGCCGGCGCCGGATCGTCGAGGTAGGCGCGCCAGCCCTCGCGCGAGGCACGCACAAATGCCCGAACTTGCTCAGGATCTTTCTTCCAGAGCGCCTTGCTGGCGATCACGACGCCCGCGTACGGGTTGAACCCCTCGTCGGCGACGAGGAACACGGTCGGCTCCACGCCCTTGCGCCGCGCCGCGACGGGCTCTGCGGTCACGAAGCACTGCTGCGCGAAGTCCTTCTCGGCGATGAAGCGCGCGACGCCGCCGTCGTAGGGGACGATCTTCACCTTGTCGAAGCCGAACTTCTTCTTGAGGAACGCCGCGTAGGGCACGCCCGGCTCGATCGCGAGGGTGCCTGACGAGAGCACGTCGGCCATGCTCTTCGCCCCCCGCGAGGGGTGCGCCATGATCCCCTGAGGGAAGGTCTGATAGATCGTGAAGAGCGCGACGATGTCCGCGCCGCGCGAGACGGCGGTGATGATCTCGTCCGCGTTGGAGATCCCGAACTCGGCCTTGCCCGTGGCGACCATCTGGAGGACGGGCACGCCCGCCCCGCCGCCGAGGATCTCGACGTCGAGTCCGTTCCGCTTGTAGGCGCCGATCTCGCGCGCGGCGTAGAAGCCTCCGAACTCGGGTTCGGGGACCCAGTTGAGGGCGAGCTTGACCTTGGCCGGCGCCGCGGCGGCGCTCCCTCCGGCGGCCGGCGCCGAGCCGGCGGTCGCTCCAGCGCTCGGGGCCTGCTCTCGCGAGCAGCCGAACGCAGCAAAGACGAGGCCGAACCAGAATAGAAATCCGAAGACGCGCGCGTTCATAGGAGGCTCATGCGGGTAGAAATTTCAGTGAGACCAGGGAATGCTGCCTTGAGTGTGAATCAGGCGGCGATGGTCTCATGAATTTCGGCAGGTCGTCCAGCGGGCGTGCTCCCGGCCTGCTCGAGGGGCACCTGCGCACCTGGGTCCGCACGAGCCGCCGTGGAGCCCGACTGGCTGATTTGCCATGGCGACCGAACGCGGCGTGTTCACCGCGCGGAGCGTGCGTGTCCGCTCGACGGCGCGGAGCGTGCGTGTCCGCTCGACGGCGCGGAGCGTGCGTGTCCGCTCGACGGCGTGGAGCGCGTGTGTCCGCTCCGATTCGCGCGTTTCGCGGCGGCGTTTGCGCGGGTGCTGCTCAGAGGCAGCCGCAGAGCGGGTCGCCCTGCTTGCACACGCATTTCCCGCCCTTCTTGCCGCGCGTCCCGGGCAGGGCGCTGCTCGCCCCGCGTCCCTGCGCCGCGCGGCCGCGCCTCGCCGCGGCTGCCTTGGGCGCAGCCTTCGCCGCCTTCGCGCCGGCCGCCGGCGTCTCCTCGCCTTCGGCCTCTTCTTCCTTCGCCCTCGCCTCTTCCGCGGCCTTGTAGGCGGCGATGGCCTTGGCTGCCTTCTCCGCGTCGCTCTTCGCGGCCTCGAGCGCCGCCGTGAGCTCCGCGACCTTCTTGTCGCGCGTTTCGATCTGGAGGTTGAGCTGAGCGATCCTGTCCTGCTCGACGATGCGGGCCGCCACCGCCTCGGCCTGAGCCGCCTCAGCCTCTTTGATCTTGCCGGCGGAGACGAAGACCGTGGCCGCGAGCAGCCCGACCCCGAGCAGGCTTGTCGCGACGAGGATCCGATTGCGCTTCTTCTGCCGCGCGCCTTGCGCGAGCAGCTCGAGCTCCAGATCCAGATCTCCCGCCCCCGCGGGCGGCACGCTGGCTGCAACAGGCGCTATGCTGACAGGTGTCATGGGCCTGTGGCCGTCCGCTCCCGAGCTCTCGTGTTGGGTGATCATCACGCGCGACCCTCCTCCCGCTGGACCGCCCCACCGCAAGCAAATGTAGTACCAGGTGCGATGCCCCGACAAACGCCTCGCATCCTGCCTTCGCCGGTGTGATCGCGCCGCGAGGACACGCCCCCTCCGCGTCGCACCGAAGCCGAGTCGTCGCCGATCCGGGTGGATCCTCCGTGCTGGTGCGCGGACACCTCACCCGGACGCCCGCGCGTCCCCCCGCCCCGCTCAACCCTTCTGTCCCGCGCGCCCCCCGCTCACCCGATCTCGCAAACCCCCCTTGCGCATCTCCACCTCATCTCCCTCCCCAACGGACCAACGCAAGCGTCGTCGGGTGGGGCGGCGCTCGCCGGCGTGGCGCGGGTGGGCGCGTCGAGCACCGACCGAGGTACCCTAAGGTCTCTCACGGCTCCACGCCTCAGGCGCGCCTTGTGTGGCGCGCACCATAACGTCTCAGCCATCAAGGCCCGAAGGGAGACATGCCGGGTGGTGTCTCCTGCGCAAGCTCTCTCGTCCCAGCCTCGCCGATTGGCCAGCGCCCACCCGCGCCACGCCGGCGAGCGCCGCCCCACCCGACGGCGCTTTCGTCTGGGCACTCCGTCCTTCATTCACCTTCTGCCGCTCGCGTCCTCGCCCCCCCCGCCGCCGCGCCCGGCTCCGCTCCTCCGTTCCGCCCCCGCGCCGCCCCCGCCCCCGGCGCTCTCCTCGCGAGGCAGTACCGGAGCCCTTCCCGCAGCGACCGCATCGGATTGAGCTCCTGGAGGTGCACCCCGAGGTCGACGAGCGCCCGCGCCACCTGGCTCCCGAGCCCCGTGAGGATGCACTGGGCCCCGAGGAGCCGCACCGCGCTCGCCAGCTTGAGCAGCCGATCCGCCGTCTCCGTGTCGACGATCGGCACGCCCGTCATGTCGATGAGCACCCATTGCACGTCGCTGTCGGCCACCCGCGTGAGGAGCTTGTCCATCATGTCGGCCGCCCGGTCCCCGTCGAGCGGCCCGACCAGCGGGACCGTGAGGATGCCCTCCCACACGTCGATGATCGGCGCCGAGAGCTCCCGGAGCGCCTGCCGCTGGAGCTCGATGGTCCGCAGCTTCTCCTCGATCTCGCGCGCGGCGCCGGAGAGCTCCTCCATCGCCTGGGCGTTCTGCCGGGCGGCCACGGCGAGCTCGTCCAGGAAGAGGCGCATCGACCCCTCGAGCATCCCGAAATCGTCTTCGTCCGCGACCTCGATGCACTCCTGCGCGACTTCGAGCCTGCCCGCGGACGCCACGGAGAGCGCGGCCACGAGGCGCTCGATGCGCTGCCTGTCGATCGAGTGCTTCCCTCTGGGTTCGCTCATGACATCCCCTCCCACCGTCCCTGGACCACGCGCCGGCGCTGCCCGTCGACCCCGGGCCCATGGCCGGGGCGCGCCAGGATCGCGCCGGTTGAGCCCTGATCGTACCTTGAATCGCGCGCGTTGCGATCCCTGAACACACCGGGCGTGTCGCCCCGGTGCGCGGCGGGCAGCGACCTCGGCGAGCGACGGTGAGCCCCGGCGAGCGCGGCCGCTCGCGCGTGACGCCGCGATGGATGGAGGACCCCGCGCCGCTAGATCAACACGAAGTCCTCGGCCACGGAGACCTCCTCGGCGATGATGCTCGTCGTCTCCTCGTCGCGCTGCACGGCGAGCTTGTAGAGCTGCGCCAGCAAGGTCGGGTGATCCTCGACGAGCCCCATGAACTCGGTGGCCGGAAGGTAGAGCGCCACGGTCGGGTGGGCGGCGATGACGTCGGCGTTCGCCGGGCGGCGCAGGACCATCGCGATCTCGCCGGCGACGTCGCCCGGGCCGAGCGTCGAGAGCACGAGCGGCTCGCTGCCGGCGTCGCCCGCGGCGTCGCGCCGGACCACGGCGACCTCGCCGGACGCGATGAGGAAGAGCCCCGAGGGCCGCTCGTCCTGCACGAGCAGCCGCTCGTTCTTCTCGAAGGTCCGGGTGCGGAAGCGCTTCACGAGCGCGGGCCTGTCCGCCTCGGGGAGCACGCGGAGCACGTCGCTCATCCGGACGAGGTTCTCCACCATGCGGTCGCGGCAGTAGGCCGCGAGCTCCACGCTCACCTCGGGCTCGCGCTGCGCGATGTCGTCGATCGCGTCGCGCTTCACCTCGAGGATGATCGACGGGCGCGTGGCGACGACGCTCCCGGTGCGCGGCGCCCGCGAGAGCAGCGCCATCTCGCCGAACATGGCGCCGTTCGTGAGCCGCGCGAGCACGATCTCCTCGTCCCCGCGCCGGCGCCGCGCCTCGAGCTCCCCGCGCGCGACGAAGTACGCCTCGCTGCGCGCGGCGCCCTGCTCGATCACGGTCGTCCCCGCCGCGACCCAGACCGGCGAGAACGCCGCGCACAGGGCCCGCAGCGCGTCGCGCCCGACGGCCGAGAACACCGGCTGCGGCGCGATCCCGGGGGGATCCGTCTGGGCCGCCAGCTTGCGCGTCGCCTCGTGGATGATCTCCGTCGCCTTGTTGAGCAAGAGCGCGCCGGTGAGCACGGAATGGAGCGGCTGGAACGCCTCCGCCGTGGGCAGGGGCGGCGGCGGCGGCGCGCCCTCGCCGAGCCGCGGCGAGTCCTTGCAGAAGGCCGCGGCGATCCGGTCGAGCTCGGGCTCGGGATCGCCGCCGAACCGCTCGAGCTCGCGCGCGGCGGCCACGGCGAGCGGCAGGTTCTCCAGGTCGATCGCGCGGGCGATGGCGATGGCGCACGCCTTGCGCGCGGTCTCCTGCCGGTTGAGCTCACCGAGCAGGCGCCCGCAGAGGCAGAGCGCCGACGGCATCGTGGGGTCGTGTCGGACCAGCGCCGCGGCCCAGCGGAGCGCGGCGTCGTGTTCTCCAGCGAGCGCGAGCGAGAGCGCCCGGTCGATCGGCGACTCCGCCTGGTTCGTCGAGCCCGGGAGGACCGGGGGGAGGGCCATGGGAGCGTCTATATCAGGGTTCGTTGCGCGGCGGCAAAGAAGGCCGAGCCCGGCAGCAGGGCGCGGCGCGCGCAACCGTCCGGCGTGCGCCGGGCTTGCCGCCGGGACGGGCGCCGGGCGGCGGCCGCCGACGTGGCTGGCGCGGCGGTCGGCCGGCGCGGACCTGCCGGCGGCCGCCGCCCGGCGCGGACCTGCCGGCGCGGACCTGCCGGCGCGGGGGAGGGGAGCTGCGCTCAGCCGAGGTGCTGCCTCAGGAACTCGATGCTGCGCTCCCAGGCGATCTTGGCCGCTTCGGGGTTATAGACCTCGGGGCGCGTGTCGTTCGCGAAGGCGTGGTCGGCGTCGTAGACGTGGAGCTCCATGGGCTGGCCGCGCTCGGCGAGCTCCTTCCGGATCGCCTCGGCGGCGGCGGGCGTCGCCCACCCGTCGCGCGCGGCGAAATGGGCGAGGATCGGCGCCTTGACGCGCGAGTAATCGGGCGCGCGGCTCGGGACGCCGTAGTACGGCACCACGGCCGCGAGCTCCGGGATGTTCGCCGCGGCGGCGAAAGCCAGCGCGCCGCCCATGCAGAACCCGATGACACCGACCTTGCCGTTCGTCCGCTCGTGCCCCGCGAGGAAGCTCACGGCGCCGGCGATCTCGTCGTGGGCGCGCGCCTTGTCGAGCTCGGTCATGAGCCGGTTGGCCTCGGTCGGGTCCTTGGTGACCGTGCCGTGGTAGAGGTCGGGCGCGAGGGCGACGAACCCGGCGGCGCCGAGCCGGTCGAGCAGCGAGCGGATATGATCGTTCAGGCCCCACCACTCCTGGATCAGCACGACGGCAGGCGCCTTGCCGCCCTGCTTCGGCCAGACGATCTCGCCGGTCGCCGAGGACCCATTCTTCGCGGGGAAAGAAACCTTCTCGGACATGCGACTCCTCCCTGTTGTCGTGTGAGCAGCCGGGGATCGGCTCCGCCGTCCTCCGTGTGAGCAGCCGGGGATCGGCTTCGCCGTCCTCCGTGTGAGCAGCCGGGGTCGGCTCCGCCGTCCTCCGTCTGACCCATCGGGGATCGGCTCCGCCCTCCCCTCCGGCGCGGCGCAGGATACCCGCCGAGCCAGCGTCGCGCACCGCGATCCGCCCGACCACACTCCTCGCAGGCGCGCCGGCGTTGTAAATTGACGGCGTGGATCCGCTGGCGGAGCGATGGAGGCGGGCCGTCCCTTCCTTGAAGGAGCTCCGGCTGCGGGTCGCGTTCCTGCGGAGCGAGATGCTGCGCGCCGAGGCCGTCGCCGTCGCCCGCGCGCTCGACGACCTCTGCCGCGACGCCGAGCAGGCGAGCCCCGTCGCGCGCGACGTGCTCAGCGCCGCGGTGCCCGTGCTCGCGGATCCGGCGTTCGCCGAGCGCGTCGAGCAGCTGCGCGAGCTCGCCGCGTCCTCCGCGCTGCTGTCGCTCTCGCGGCTCCTGCGCCGCAAGGCGCGGCGGCACGAGGCGGCGCCGCCGCCCGCGCCGCCCCCGGACGAGCGCCGCCTGGCCGCGTCGAGCGCCGGACGCGCGCTCACGCTCGGGGAGCGGCGCGCGCTCGCGCGGCGGCCGACGCGCGCCGCCTTCGACGCCCTGCTCCGGGATCCGCACCCGCTCGTCATCCGCAACCTGCTCGCGAACCCGCGCATGACCGAGGACGACGTCGTCCGCCTCGCGGCGCGGCGCCCCGCGACGCCGGAGGTCATGATCGAGATCGCGCGCCACCCCGAGTGGTCCCAGCGCGCCCGCGTGCGCATGGCGATCGTGCAGAACCCGGGCGCGCCGCCGGAGATCGCGGTGCCGATGGTGCGCCTGTTGCTGCGGCCCGAGCTCACCCAGCTCGTGGCGGCGCCGGACGTGCCCGGCGTCGTCCGCGCGGCCGCGAAGGAGCTGCTCGAGCGGCGCCCGCCCGTCCCCCACAAGCCGGGCGGCGCGCTGGAGCAGTGAGCGGCCGCGCGCTGACCCCTGACGCGCGCCGACCGCTGGATCGACGTCACGCCGCGGTCACGCCACCTCGGACCAGCATCGCGCGAGGCGTCGAACGCCCTCGTCCAGGTCCTCGTCGCGCGCCACGGAGGAGTAGCAGAGCCGGAGGGCGAACGGGCGGACGGCGCCGCTGGCCCGGAACAACGAGCCTGGGTCGAAGGCGACGCCGTGCTCGATGGCGGCGGCCAGGAAGAACGCCTCGTTCGGCTCCGCGTCGGGCTCGACCCAGATCGCGAACCCGCCGGCCGGCGGCTCGAACCTCCACCGCGGCAGGTACCGGCGGAGCGCCAGCTCCATGCGGGCGGCGCGGCGGGCGTAGAACTCCCTCAGGCGCACGAGCCGCTGATCGAAGTCCTCGTTGCGGAGGTAGTCCTCGAGGATGGCCTGCGGCAGGCTGGCGGCCTGCAGGTCGGCGGCCTGCTTCAGCTTGAGGACGTCCGCCCGGAGCGCGCGCGGCGGCACGAGCCAGCCCACGCGCAGCCCGGGGCACAACGTCTTCGAGAAGGTCCCCACGTGAAACACACGATCCGGCGCCTCGGCCAGGAGCGGCCGCGGGGCGGCGCCGTCGAAGCCGAGATCGGCGTAAGCGTCGTCCTCGATGATGGGCCGGAGGGTCGAGAGCACCTTCGCCCGCTCGTGGGCCGAGAGCCTGCGCCCGCGCGGGTTGGAGATCGCGGGCATGAGGTAATAGGCGTCCACGTGGCTTCCGTCGTCGACGACGCTCATGCCGAGCGACCGGAAGAGGTCGAGCGCGCCGGGGTAACTCTCGGGGTCGACGCCGATCCTCGCGCGCGGTCCGCGCACCATCTGCGCCGCGAGGGAGACGGCTTGTTGCGCGCCGCTCGTCACGATGATGTCGTCGCGCGCGACGTTGGCGCCGCGCCGGCGCAGCTGTCCGGCGATCCACGAGCGCAGGTCCTCGTCGCCCTCCGGCCAGCCGTACTGGAGCGCCGGGCAGCTCGGGGCCTGGAGCGCGCGGACGAACGAGGCCCCGAGCTTGGTGCGCGGGAACTCGCCCGGCGCGGGCAGCCCGCCCGCGAAGCTGATGAGCCCAGGTGTCTCCGCCGCCCGCCGCGTCAGCAGGTCGAACCGGCCGACGCCCAGCCGCTGACCGCTCCGCGGCGGTTCGGAGGGTGTCGGTGCCTGTGAGCGCCGGGTCTCGGACGAGGGGGGGAGGTTTCTTGCGAGCGCGGTGGCATCCATATCGTTTTCGAGGTCCGGAGCCCTCCCCATTCAAAGACGGTGCCGTCTACGCTGTCCGTCTCCAGACGGAGCGGACGCCCTCGTCCTCCGTGACAGGACGTATTTCCATGGGGTCCTTCGTCACCTGGCTTCCGCCTGAACGGGTGAACGTGCACTTCAGGGTGTGGCGTGCGTGCGCGGCGTGTCAGCCTGCCACGGTGCAGCGCCCGGCCAGCGGGACGTCTCCAGGCCGGATACATCCTGGAAATACGGCCGTCATGGTCTGAGCGGCGGCGGTGGCAGGGTGGGTGCGCGCGGCTGATGTGCGGCGGACACGAGGGAGGGGAGCAGGGGGTGTGCCGGGCCGGCGGCAGCTGCACGCGGGCATGGCGGCGCGCCCGGCTGCCCGGCCGCCCACGGCGTAGCAAGGCTCCGTGGAGCTGCTGACGTGGGCGGACCGGCGAGCTCCTACCGTCTTGGAGCGTCCCTGGTCGCACGGGGTGCTGTCAGCGCTGGGCGGCTCCTTTTGAGCCGCATCGAAGATCTCATGCGGCGGAAGCTGACCGCCGTCGAGGTCAACCGGCGTGCGCAACGGCGCGGATTTCAATCAGTTGATGAGGGAATGCCAGACCGGACACGCCGATGAGGGTGCCTGCCGGGCGATGTTGCCCCACATACTCCTTGTAAAGACGAACGCATCGCTCGAAATGCTCGCTCGGGTTCGTCAGGTAGATGACCATCTCGGCGATGTTGGACCTCGTGAGGTTGAATCCCGCCAGCACCCGATCGAGGTTCTCCAGCGTCTTCCGGGTCTGTGCCTCGAAGTCGCCTTCTCCGATGAACGCGCCCTGCATGTCGTGGGAAAATTGGCCCGAAATGTAGACGGTCCCGTTCACGTTATACCCTTGGGTGACGCCGAAGCCCTCTTCCCACGGGACGCCGTGGTTGTAGGTGGTGGCAGTTGTCGTCATGCTCGTTTCCCTTCTGCTGGTAGTCCCCCGCCGCGACATCGACGAGGCGTGGAGGACTGTAGCCAGCCGATTGGCGAACGGATTTCTACACAGACGCGAAGAACTTTCTTGAGGCGTTCCAGACGCCCTGTTAAGCCCAGCGTCGGAGCAGGTGGAGTTGCACTGTGCTGCGCGCGAACCTGAACGAGATCCTCGTCTTCATGGCGGTCGTCGATGAAGGGAGCTTCATCGCCGGGGGGCAGGCCATGGGCCTGACCAGGTCGGCGGCGGGCAAGGCCGTGAACCGCCTGGAAGACAGGCTGGGCGTGCGCCTCCTGAACCGCACGACAAGGGCGCTGAGCCTCACCGATGAAGGTCGGGTGTTCTACGACCACGGTTTGCAGATCCTCGCGGCGGTCGATGACGCCGAGGCGAGCGTGGCGGGGCGTCATGGCACGCCGAGGGGAGTCCTGCGGCTCACCGTCCCCGATGCCTTCGGGCGGCTCGTGGTTCTTCCGCTGCTGAAGAGGTATCTCGAGGCCTGGCCCGACATCCAGGTCGAGGTGAACCTCACCGATCGCCAGGCCGACATCGTCGAGGAAGGCTTCGATCTGGCCGTACGAATCGGAGAAGCGCCCCGGGACACGCGGCTGGTCTCCCGGGTGGTCGCCACGTACAAGGCCCTGCTCTGCGCCTCTCCGTCCTACCTCGCCGAGCGCGGCGAGCCGCTGGACGTCGACCAGCTGGCAGCACACGATTGCTTGATCTTCTGTAGCCGCAATCGCAGGCAGAGCTGGCGTTTTCTCGACGACGGTGGATCCTGGATCAAGGCGCAGGGGCGAAGCCGCTTGCGGCTGGATAGCGGAGAGGCCCTTCGCAACGCCGCCGTCGCAGGGCTCGGCATCGCGTTTCTTCCGGACTTTCTGGTCGCCGAGGACCTGGCTGCCGGTCGCCTCCAGCAGGTGCTACCCGGCCTCGAGGCTGAGGACGTGAAGATCGTGACGATCTACCCGACCCGACGTCTCCTGGAACCCCGTGTCAGGCGCTTCATCGATCTCATGATCCAGGAGCTTGGGACGTGACGCGCCACGTGCTTCGCGATGCTGTCAATCCATGACATGATCCCCTCGTGTCCCGCGCCAACCGCCTGCTCCGCCTGGTGCAGCTCCTTCGCCGCCACCGCCGGCCGGTGAGCGCGGCGTCCCTCGCGGACGAGCTCGGCGTCTCCGTCCGCTCCGTCTACCGCGACATCAACGCCCTGCGCGAGCAGGGCGCCAGCATCGAGGGGGCGGCGGGCGCGGGGTACCAGCTCCGGCCGGGCTTCCTGCTGCCGCCGCTCATGTTCACGGACGAGGAGCTCGAGGCCATCGTCCTCGGCCTGCGCCTCACCGCGGAGCACGGCGACGAGGCCCTCGGGCGCGCGGCCGCCGAGGTGGTCGCGAAGCTCCGGGCGGTGCTGCCGCGCGATCTGAAGACCCTGGTGGACGAGACGGCGCTCCTGGCGGGCCCGTCGCAGCGGCGCCCGCCGGAGCAGGTCGACCTCGCCGAGGTGCGTCGTTGCGTCCGCGAGCAGCGCAAGGCGCGGATCGTCTACGCAGACGGCCGCGGCGCGGCGAGCGAGCGCGTCGTGTGGCCCATCGCCATCGGGTTCTTCGAGCGGGCGCGCGTGGTGGTGGCGTGGTGCGAGGCGCGCGCGGATTTTCGCTCGTTCCGGGCCGATCGGATCGCGCGCTGGACGACGTCGGCCGACCGCATCGGCCGGCCGCGCGCCGTGCTCCTGACCGAGTGGAGGGCGCGCGAGGCCATCCCGGCCCAGCTCCCCGGTTGAGCGCCTCGGCCCCGCTCGACGCCTGCTGACAGAATCTGTCACTGGCCGGTCGCATGCTCTCCGTCGTCCGGGCCACCTCTCCCCCGGGCGCTCGGAGAACGTCATGCCTGATCCCAACTTCGTGCTGCTCTACGTCGACGACCCTGCGGCGAGCGCCGCGTTCTACGCGGGCCTCCTGGGGCGGCCTCCGGTCGAGGCGTCGCCGACCTTCGCGATGTTCGCGCTCGAGTCGGGCGTCATGCTCGGGCTGTGGTCGCGCCACACCGTGACGCCGGCGGCGACGGCGCCCGGCGGCGGCGAGATCGCGTTCACCGTCGCCGACGCGGCCGCGGTGAGGGCCACGCACGCGGCGTGGACCGAGCGCGGCCTCGCGATCGCGCAGGCGCCGACGCAGCTCGACTTCGGCTACACGTTCGTCGCCCTCGATCGCGACGGCCACCGCCTGCGCGTCTTCGCGCCGGAGGCCGCGTGAGCCGCGCCTTCCTGGCCGTCGCGTCGGGCGAGCACGTGGAGCGCGGCCGGGCCGGCGGCTTCATGCAGGTCTGCCATGGCAAGCGCGCGCCGCTCCGGCGCATGCAGCCGGGCGATCGGGTAGTGTACTACTCGCCGACCGCGTCGTTCCAGGGCCGCGATCGGCTGCAGGCGTTCACGGCCATCGGCGTCGTGAAGGACGGCGAGCCGTACCCGTTCGACATGGGCGGGGGCTTCCGCCCGTTTCGCCGTGACGTCGCGTGGCTCGCCGCGCGCGCGGCGCCCATCGCGCCCCTGCTCGCGCGGCTCGAGTTCTCATCGGGGTCACCGAGCTGGGGAGCTCGGCTGCGAGCGGGGCTGCTGACGATCAGCGATCGGGACATGGAGACGATCGCGCGGGCGATGGGCGCGGTGCTCCCGGCGGCCGTCCGGGCCGCGTGACGGTGTGTCTCGAGGAGGCCAGACCGCAGCGACCCAGACCGCCGCTCTAGTAGGACACCGCTCATGTTGATCGAGCGAGAAATCAAGCGCCAAGGACGCCAAGGACGCCAAGAGTTTCTCTTCTTCTTGGCGTCCTTGGCGCCTTGGCGTCCTTGGCGCTTCGAATTCTGCTCGTTTCAGGCTGGTTCACCCCGTTTGTCGCTCTAGGGCTCCGTACCCCAGGCCAGCTCGCCGTCGTGGTAGACGGTTATCCGCGGCGAAGTCGTCCAATCCGTCATCTCCGCGTCGAAGGAGTAGTCGTTGGCCTGCATCAGGTTGTTGTACGCCTGGGTGAAGATGCGGATCTCCGCGTGTCCCCCCGTGGCGCCCGGGGTGATGCTGCCCGCCGCGGCGGTGAAGCCGAGCTCGAGGTAGTGATCGGCGTACATGCCCGACGTATCGCTGAACGTCTTCGTGACGTTGGCGCACGCGACCGACGCGAAGTCACATTCGCTCTGGAGCGGCGACGTGAAGCCGTCGGCCGTGAACCAGTAGCGAATCGTCAGATCGCTGAGCGGGAGGCTCTCCGTTCCGGTGTTTCTGATCCGCACCTTGAACGACACGTTGGTGGTGCTGGCGCTGGCGTCTTTGACGGCGTACTGGAGCTCGAGCGCCGGCGTGGTCCCGCCGCCGGTGGTGGAGCTCGTGACACCGCCGCCCGTCGTGCTGCTCACGGCGGAGGTCGCCGAGGTCGTGGCGGTGGAGGTCACCGAGGTCGTGGCGGTGGAGCTGACCGAGGTGCTCACCGTGGAGCTGACCGAGGTGCTCACCGTGGAGCTGACCGAGGTGCTCGCGGTCGAGCTCGTCACGTCAGCGCCACCGTCGCCGCCAGCGCCGCCGTCGCCGCCGGCCCCCCCGGCCCCCCCGGAGCCTGCCGAGCTGCTCCCCGTGGTGCCTGCGGCGTCGCCGCCGGAGCCTGCCGAGCTCGTCGCGGAGGTGGTCGAGCTGCTCGCCGTGGACGCCGTGGAGCTCGCGCTGGTCGAGCTGGACGAGATCGCCCCGCTCGAGCTGGAGCCGGCGTTGCCCCCGCCCCCCGAATTCTCGCCGCCGAGGCTGTAGCCCTCCGCGCAGGCCGCGAGCGCCAGGAGAGAGGCGGCAGAGAGCGCCCTCGTTCCCCTCGACCAGGCGCTCGACGCCCGGACGTGATCGCCGCGGCGGCCGGACCGCCGCGGCGCTCCTGCCGGCGCCGACGCCTCCGTCCGAGAGCCCCCGACACACGCTGCTCCCGAGGTGGTAGGGCCGAGCAGCGACTCACACCTTGGCATCGGTCGCATCGCGAATACCCCCAGAAGCGCCCGACCGAGTCCGATGGTCGAACGGCAAGGAAGTGGAGAGCGGGAATCTATACAGATCCTCCTGGCGCCAGCAAGAGGCTCCGTGTGGGAATTTTCTGCTGGTATCGTAGCCGAACAGGGTGTTCACCGACGTGCGGACCGATCAGCAGATTCAGCAAATACCGGCCCGCGTCCCGTGGGTCAGTGTCCGGCGCGCGGAGCGCCGGGCGCCTCCCGGCGAGACCGGGCTCGTCCGCTGGGCCGCGTCACGCGTCCTCCAGCGGGGGCGCCGCATGGAGCCAGTTGAGCTCGGAGTCATCCATGAACCGCGTCTGCCACTGCGCGGGCCTCTCCCACTCACGGAACGAGAGCACCGCGCCGCAGAACGCCTCGCCCGTGCGCTTGCCCGGCGCCTCTATCAGCTCGTCGGAGAGGCGCAGGAGGTCCGCAGGCTTGTCGGGCGCGTCCGCCACGAAGGCCCTCATCCACTTGTGGTACGGATACAGGATGCGGTTGTGCGCCAGGATCAGCCGGTAGCCGAAGAGCACCGCGCGCGCCGCGGCCCACGTCAGGAGATACCGGTTGCCGTGCTGCTCCGCCGTGTCGAGGTAATAACGCATCGCCTCCAGCTGGGCGACGAAGCCCAGCATCTTGTGGGCGCGCTCGTGCTCCGGATAAACCGGGATCGCGCGCACCAGCTCGTCGACCTCCGGGCTCCGCGACCAGGCCACCATCGACCCCAGGAACGCCGCGCGCGCGGGCTCGCTGCCGCGGTCGCGGACCTTCCGCAGGAAATCCAGGGTGATGATCTTGCCGTCGACGTACCCGCCCGGATAGTCCACGAGGCCTTCGTCCGAGGCGACATAGACCAGCTCACCCGACGCCTGCCGCCGCCGGTGCTCCTCCTCGGTGACCACCCAGCAGAAGTCGACGTCGGACGACTCCTTTCCCAGGCCCTTCGCCTGGGAGCCCCCGACGATGACCGCCAGGGAGCTCGGATCCGGGCTCAGCCGCTCGACGAGGCGCGATACGGTCCGGAGATGATGTGCGTGGAAGTTCGGTTCTCGCATGGAGGCCCTCCCATCATGTCATGGCCGAGGGATGTCTCGGTCCCGACATCCGTCGCACAGCTGCGCAGCGCGGAGAAGCCTTTCGCACAGGACCGGCAGAACGGCCGAGGCCGCGGACACGGCCGGCCGCGGCTCAGGGCCGGGCCGCGCGAGCGCGCGGCGCCGGAGGTCGGCCGTGTCCGGAGCGCGGCCGGCTATGGACGGGACGGCCCAGCGAGGGTATAGGTCCGTTCAGCCGTAGCTTACGTCAGGGGAAACTTCATGAAGACCAAAGCGATCAGCGGTCGACTGACAGCGTGGGCCCTGAGCCTCTTCGCCTTGACCTCGTGCTCTCAGCAACAAGGAGGGTCCGCCGAGGGCGACAAGGGGGCAGCCGCGGGGGCCAAGGCGCCGGCCGCGGGCGACAAGGCCGGCGCTCCGGGCGCGCCCAAGATTGCCCTCCTCCTCCCGGAGTCGAAGACGGCCCGCTACGAGTCCAAGGATCGCCCGTTCTTCGAGGCCAAGGTGAAGGCCCTCTGTCCGGACTGCCAGATCCTCGCGAGCAACGCGAACCAGGACGCCTCGCAGCAGCAGGCCCAGGCGGAGGCGGCGCTCACCAACGGCGCGAAGGTGCTCGTGCTCGACGCCGTCGACAGCGCGTCCGCGGCCGTCATCGCGACGAAGGCCAAGGCCCAGAAGGTGCCCGTCATCGCGTACGACCGCCTCGTCCCGGGGACGGACGCCATCGATTATTACGTCTCGTTCGACAACGAGTCCGTGGGCAGGCTCCAGGGCGAGTCGCTGCTGACCGCGCTCGGCAACAAGCCGAACGCCCGCGTCGTCATGATCAACGGCGCGGCGACCGACAACAACGGGATGCTCTTCAAGAAGGGCGCCCACAGCGCGCTCGACGGCAAGGTCCAGGTCGTCAAGGAGTACGACACGCCGGACTGGAGCCCCGACAAGGCGCAGGACGAGATGACCCAGGCGCTCACCGCCCTGAACAACCAGGTCGACGGCGTGTACGCGGCCAACGACGGCACCGCCGGCGGCGCGATCGCCGCGATGAAGGCCGCGGGCATCAAGCCGCTTCCGCCCGTCACCGGCCAGGACGCCGAGCTCGCGGCCGTCCAGCGGATCCTGCTCGGCGAGCAGTACATGACGGTCTACAAGGCCATCAAGCCGCAGGCGGAGGCCGCGGCGGTCATCGCGTTCCACCTCGCCACGGGCAAGCCCGTGCCCACCGACATCACCGGCGGCAAGACGGTGAACAACGGGAAGAAAGACGTCCCCTCGGTGCTCCTGGTCCCCCTCGCGGTCACCAAGGAGAACCTGAAGGACACGGTCATCGCGGACGTGTTCTGGACCCAGGAGCAGATCTGCACGACCCAGTACGCCGAGGCCTGCAAGGCGGCGGGCATCCTCTAGCCCCGGATCTCCCACCGACGCCCATGAGCACGGCGCAGCGAGCTCCGATCCTGGAATTGCGCGGCATCAAGAAGCGATTCGGCGCAGTGCAGGCCCTCTCTGGGGTCGATCTCGAGGTCTTCCCCGGCGAGGTCGTCGCCCTCGTGGGGGACAACGGGGCCGGCAAATCGACGCTGATCAAGACGATCGCGGGGATCTTCCCGCCCGACGGCGGCGAGCTCCGCTTCGCCGGGCAGCCGGTCGCGCTCCGCGGGCCCAAGGACGCGTCGCGGCTCGGGATCGCGACCGTCTATCAGGACCTCGCCCTGTGCGACAACCTCGATGTCGTGGCGAACCTGTTCCTCGGCAGGGAGGAGATCGACCCCCTCTCGCGGGCCATGGACGAAGAGCACATGGAGCGGCGCGCCCTCGAGGTGCTGAGGACGCTCAACGTGAACATCCCCGCCGTGCGCACCCCGATCGCCGCGCTCTCCGGCGGGCAGCGGCAGTCCGTGGCCGTGGCCCGCGCGGTCATGGGGGACGCGAAGGTCGTCCTGCTGGACGAGCCCACCGCCGCCCTCGGCGTCGCCCAGACGAGGCAGGTCCTCGAGCTCATCACGCGGCTCAAGCAGCAGGGGCTGGGCGTGCTCGTGATCAGCCACAACCTCGCCGACGTCTTCCAGGTCTCCGACCGCATCGTCGTGCTCCGCCTCGGGCAGCTCGCCGGCACGTTCACCACGAGCGCGGCCTCGCGCGAGCAGGTCGTCGCCAGGATCACCGGCGCGGACGTCGTCGAGGCGAGGAGGGCAGGGTGATGGCTGCACCGCAAAAGGCCGGCGAGATCGCGGCCCCGGTGCCGCGGGGAGAAGGCCTGTCGCCGCGGGGAGAAGGCCTGTCGGCGCTCGCGCGGCGCCTCCGGCAGGGGGACGCGAGCTCGCTGCCGGTCCTGCTCGGGCTGGTCCTCATCTGGGGCATCTTCGCGTCCCAGAACGAGAACTTCCTCTCGGCGCGCAACCTCACGAACCTCGTCCTCCAGATCGCGGCCATGGGCACGATCTCGGTGGGGATCGTGCTCGTCCTGCTGCTCGGAGAGATCGACCTGTCGGTCGGCGCGGTGAGCGGGATGAGCGCCGCGGTGATGGCCATCCTGAACGTGCAGCACGGGGTGAGCCCGGCGCTGTCGCTGCTCGCCGGGGTGACGACCGGCTCGCTGATCGGCCTCGTGCAGGGGTTCTGGTTCACCCGGTTCCGGGTCCCCTCGTTCGTCGTCACGCTCGCAGGGCTGCTCGCCTGGCAGGGGGCCCTGCTCTGGGTGCTCGGCACGACGGGCACCGTGAACGTCTATGACCCGATCATCTCGGGGCTGGCCGGGACGTTCCTCTCGCCCTCGCTCGGGTGGGCGCTCGGCGCGCTCTGCGTCGGCCTAGCGATCTTCGGCCAGGTGGTGACGCTGCGGCGCCGGACCAAGGCGGGCCTGCCGCCCGGCTCGAGGGGCGCCGTGATCGCGCGCGTCGCGATCGTGGCCGTCCTGGTCCCGGCCGTCGTCGGCCTGCTCAACGCGGACCGCGGGGTCCCCCTCGCGCTCCTCCTGCTGCTCGGCTTCGTGATCGGCTTCGACCTGCTGCTCCGGCGGACCCGGTTCGGGCGCCACGTCTTCGCGGTGGGCGGCAACGCCGAGGCCGCGCGCCGCGCCGGCATCCGCGTGGACGTGATCCGCGTGGCGGTCTTCACGTTGTGCGGCGCGCTCGCGGCCGCGGGCGGCATGCTCGCCACCTCGCGGCTGCTCGCGGTGAACCAGTCGTCGGGCGGCGGCGACGTGCTGCTCAACGCCATCGCCGCCGCCGTGATCGGCGGGACGAGCCTGTTCGGAGGCCGCGGCACGGTCTGGTCGGCGCTGACCGGGGCGCTGCTGATCGGGTCCATCTCGAACGGGATGGATCTCCTGGCGCTCCCCTCGTCGGTGAAGTTCATGGTGACCGGCGCGGCGCTGCTCGCCGCCGTGACCATCGACGCGCTCGCGCGGTCGGGCCGGCAGCAGCCGGCCGGGCGCCCCTGACGGCGCGCGCCGGCCCGGGGATGGTCCCCCGGGGTGCGCCCGTCAGGCGGCCTGGCCTGCCCGCGGGGACTCGAGCCGCGCCTTCTCGGCGAGCAGCAGCTCGGTGAACGCCGCGACGAACATGCGCCTCGCGAGCGAGCCGAGCGCGCTGCCGACGAGCGGCACCGGGACCTCGAAGCGCGACGTCCAGTCGACCTCCGTGCCGTCGCCGCGCGGGGTGAAGCGGAGGCGCGAGCCGTGGTGCCGGAGCGGCTGCGAGCTCTCGAGGATCCGGTAGTCGAACGACGAGGGCCGCTCGAAGGCCGTGATCTCCTCGACGTAACGGATCCTCTTGCCGACCCGCACCTCGCGCAGGGCGCCGAGGCCGTTGCGCTCGGTGAGCCCCGGCCGGACGACCGTCGTGCGGGTGCTCTCCCCCGCGCGAAGGAAGCGCTCGTGGTCGGCCACCGCCTCGAAGACGCGCTCGACCGGGGCGTGGATGTAGACGTTCACGTGGACCTCTTCCATGCGGGCGACCATCGCATGGACCCCGCAGCGCGAGCACGCCCGCCCGACGTGCCCGAGGGCTGGCCGCGGACGGCGAGGACACCCGCGGGCTGCGGGAGCCTTGCCAACCTCATCCGGCATACCTAAAGTGAGTAAGTACTCACTCACCTGATGGAGGCAGCCATGGCGGGAGCATTGGACGCGCTGGTCGTCGGCGGGGGGCCGACGGGGTTGACGATGGCGGGGGAGCTCGCCCGGCGAGGTCTCGCAGTGCGGATCGTGGACAAGGCGCTGGAGCCACCGCCGGACCACTCGCGGGCGCTCGCGGTGCAGGCGCGGACGCTGGAGCTCTTCGACAGGATGGGGATCGCCGAGGCAGCGACGGCGCGCGGCCTGCGCGTGGAGGCGTTCAACCTCCTGCTCCAGGGCGGCCGGCGCGCGCGGCTGCCGATGGTCAGGCTCTCGGAGCTGGCCACGTCCGCCCCGGGCCTCTTCGTCATCCAGCAGTTCGACACCGAGCAGGTCCTGGCCTCGCGGCTGTCCGGCCTGGGCGTGGCGCTCGAGCGCGGCGTCGAGCTCGTCTCCTATACGCAGGACGACGACGGCGTCACGTGCACGCTCCGCCGGCCCGACGCGGGCGTCGAGGAGGTGCGCGCGAGGTGGCTCCTCGGCTGCGACGGCGCGCACAGCCCGGTCCGCAAGGGCGCGGACATCACCTTCGAGGGCGACACCTACAACGATCACTGCCTGCTGGGCGACCTCGTCGTCGACTGGCAGCTGCCGGACGGCGAGCTCTACGTAAGCCCCTCGCGCCGGGGCGTCGCCGCGGCGTTCCCCGTGCCCGGGAGCCACCGGTTCCGGGTCATCCTCATCCTGCCCGAGCTGCCGCCTGCGCGGGGCGCCGCGCCCTCGCTCGAAGAGTTCGAGGGCACGATGCGCAGCCTGATCCCGGTGCCGTTCAAGGTGGAGAAGGCCATCGTCCTCTCGCGTTACCGGCTGCATCACCGCGTCGCCTCGCGGCTGCGCCGCGGGCGGGTGTTCCTGGCCGGGGACGCGGCGCACATCCACAGCCCGGCCGGCGGGCAGGGCATGAACACCGGGATCCAGGACGCCTGCAACCTGGCGTGGAAGCTCGCCGCGGTCGCGCAGGGCCGGATGCCGGCGTGGCTGCTGGACACCTACGAGATGGAGCGCCTGCCCGTGGCGCGCCGGCTGGTCGACAGCACGGACCGCATGTTCGGCCTCCTCGCCGGGCACGGCCCGTTCGGCCGCGCGGTGCGCCTGGTCGCGCCGACCCTCATGGCCCGCGCCTTCGGCCTCGCCGCCGTGCAGCGCCGGATCCTGGGCTTCGTCTCGCAGCTCAACATCCGGTACCGGAAGAGCCCGCTGTCGGTGCAGATCGGGAGCCCGCCGGCGCGCGGGCCCCGCGCCGGCGACCGCGCGCCGGACGTCGCGCTGCGCGGCGCGGCGGGCGAGGTGGTGCGCCTCTTCGAGCTGCTGCGCGGCGTGGAGCACGCGCTGCTGCTCTTCACCGGCCCGCGATCGGACGGCGGAGCGGGCGAGGCGGGCGCGCTCGCGCGGCGGCTCGCGGCGAGGCTCGGCGGGCCCGACCTGAAGGTGCTGATCCTCGGCGCGCCCGAGGCGGGCGGGTACGCAGACCCGGACGGGCGCGCCCACGCGGCGTACGGCGTCGAGGCGACGGCGGCCGTGCTCGTCCGGCCCGACGGCTACGTCGGCGTGCGCAGCGATCCGATCGACGAGGGCGAGCTCGGGCGGGCGCTTGGCCGGCTCTTCCCGCGGCGGGGCGAGGCCAGCTAGTTTCATGCCTCACAGGTCTGGCCAGGGATCCCGAGAGATTTGAACGCAAAGGCGCAAAGGGCGCAAAGGCGCAAACCAGAATTTTCTCTGTATTTTTGCGCCTTTGCGCCTTTGCGCCTTTGCGTTCAAATCTCTCTTCTCTCGCCGTGATCCCTGCCCAGACATCTGACAGGCCGAACCAGAGGTGAGCAGCAAGAGGACGCCCATGAGCCGCCGCCCGCGCGCGAACGACACGTTGACCGAGGCGCAGAAGAAGATCGTCGAGGCCGCGGTCAACGCCTTCGCGGAGCAGGGCTTCGCCGGGACCGCGACGAAGGACATCGCCCGGCGCGCCGGGGTCGCCGAGGCGACGATCTTCAAGTACTTCCCCAGCAAGCGGGAGCTCCTGCTCGGCGTGCTGGGGCCCGCGATCGAGCAGCTCGTGGGGCCCGCGATGACACGCTCCATGGACCCGGTGCTCAGCGCGACCTACCCGAGCTTCGAGGCCTTCCTGCGGGCGCTGCTCGCCGAGCGCGTCGCGTTCGTGCGCGCGCACCCCCGGCTCGTGCGCATCCTCGCGCAGGAGCTGCCGTTCGACGCCGAGCTCCGGATGGGCATCCTCCGCCGCGTGTACGCGCCGCTGCTCGCGAAGGGGCTCGCCTTGATCGAGCGCTTCCAGCAGGAGGGGCAGGTCGTCGACTGGCCGGCGCCCCTCGTCGTCCGCTGCATCGCCTCGACGTTCATGGGGTACATCGTCCACCGCGTGTTCATCGCGCCGGACGCCGCGTGGGACGACCAGGCCGAGGTCGACCGGATCATCACCTTCCTGGTCCGCGGCCTCTCGCCCGGGCAGCCGGCGTGACGCCGGCCGCCGGGCGCGGCCTCCGGCTCAGCTCGTCGTGAGCAGCGACCGGAGCTGCGTCGGCGACACCTGGTAGTCCTTGCCGCAGTAATCGCAGCGGATGTCGAGGACCTTCCCGTCCTCGACCATCTCCTCGACGTCGCTCCTCGGCAAGCTCGCCAGCGTGGCCATGACCCGGAGCTCGCTGCAGCGGCAGCTGAAGCTGAGCGGCGAGTCGTCGAGCCGAGAGAACGGCATGCCGTAGAGCAGCTCCTCGAGCAGCACGTCGGCCGAGGCCCCCTCGTGCGCGAGCACGTCGTCGAGGCGCTCGAAGTCCTTGAGCCGCTCGGTCATCACCATGAGCGGCCCGCGCTCGACCTCCGGGAGCAGCTGCACGAGGTAGCCGCCGGAGGCGCCGACGCCGTCCGCGCCGATCAGCGTGGCCACCGCGATCATCGAGACGACCTGCTCCGACTCCTGCATGTACGTCATCAGGCCGCCGGAGATGCCGCCCTCGGCCGGGACCTCGACGACGCCCTGGTGCAGCATCCCGCTCGGCAGGGTGCGCATGACCTGCAGCAGCGACCCTTCCCCGATCTCCACGCCGCTCCCCTCGGCGCCCTTGCCCAGGTTGACCAGGCCGCGGCTCGTGCCGTCGGGGTGCGAGTCGGCGACGAGCGTCCCGCGGCCGGCGGCGCCCTTGACGATCGCCTGCACGCGCAAGGTCGGCGCCATCGCCTCGCGCACGAGGATGGCGCCGGTGATCAGCTCTCCCAGCCGCTGCGCGGTCGTGCCGGTGGCCGACTGCACCGCGACGGCGCCGCGCACGGTCTCGGTGGTCAGCGCGGTGATGACGCGGAAAGCGCCATCCATCGTGATGGCGCGAACGACAGAATCAGAAGGTCGGAGCAAGATGCACTCTCCCGTGGAAAAATATCGTTAAGCCATGGACGGCAGATGGCAACCCGCGGCGCTCGGCCGCGGCTCAGGCCGGCCGCGACCTCGGCGCCGCCGGCGGCGCGGGCCATGGTCGAAAAGCGTCGTTATTTCGATAGGTTAGAGCACCGGCACCCCCGCGCGTCCTCCGCGGGCGGGGGTGCCGGCGCGTGGCCTTCGGTCAGCCGCGCCGGCGGCGCCGGTGGAGCGCGGCGGCGCACGCGCCGGCCGCGAGCAAGGCCCACGGCGCCGAGCGGCTGCCGCCCTCCGCGCCCACCGTGCAGGCGCAGCCGCCGCCTTGCACGACGACGCCGCTGCCGGGGGGCTCCGGAGCGCACGGGACGATCGCGCCCGCGGCGTCGCGGCAGCCGGCGACACATTGCTTCGCCTCGTTGCACACCATCCCGGCGCCGCAGTCGCTGTCCCGCTCGCACGTCGCCGGCTGATCGTCCGCGGGATCGAGCGGATCGCGCTCGCCGGCGTCGACGGCGCCGTTGTGGTTCGCGTCCTCCTCGCCGTCGATCGCGCCGCCGCCGTCGGTGTCGGCCTTGAGCGGATCCGTCGTGGTCTCGCCCTCGTCCGCGTCGGGCACACACGTCCTCGCGGCGGGGTCGGTGTCCGGGTTCGAGCAGTCCTTGCCGAGCTCGGTCCCGTCGAACAGCCCGTCGCCGTCGCTGTCGGGATCGAGCGCGTTGATCTTCCCGTCCTCGTCGGTGTCCGACCCGGGGCGGATCTCCTGGCCGTCGATCGCGCCGTCGTCGTCGCTGTCGGCGTCGTCCGGATCGGTGCCGAGCTCCGTCTCCTCCGTGTTCGACAGCCCGTCGTGGTCGCGATCGCCGCGATCGTCGCCGGCGTCGTTCGGGTCCGTCTCGCCGCTGCCCTCGTCGACCGCGCCGTTGTGGTTCAGGTCCTCCTCGCCGTCGCTGATCCCGCCGCGGTCCGTGTCCCTGTCCACCACGCTCGTCGTCGACTCGCCGCCGTCGGCGTCCGCCGTGCAGGTCGCGGCGTCGGGCGCGGTGTCCGCGTCCGAGCAGTCCTTGCCCGCCTCGGTGCCGTCGTGGAGGCCGTCGCCGTCGCTGTCCTCGTCGAGCACGTTGAGCTTCCCGTCGCCGTCGTGGTCGTCGCCGGGGTTCGGCTCGTCGCCGTCGAGCAGGCCGTCGTCGTCGGCGTCGCGGTCCGCCGGATCCGACCCGAGGAACACCTCCAGGTCGTCGCTCAGCCCGTCGCCGTCGGCGTCCACGTTCTGGGCGTCGTCGTCGCCGTGGCCGGCGCCCGGGTCGGTCTCGCCGGCCTCGACCGCGCCGTTCAGGTTGGCGTCCTCGGACCCGTCACGCGCGTCGCCGCCGTCCGTGTCGGCGTTGACCGCCGACGTCGTCGTGGTCCCGCCGTCGGCGTCCGCCGTGCAGTGGCCGCCCTCCGCGTCGGTGCCCGCGCCGTCGCAGCCGAGGCCGCGCTCGGTGCCGTCGTAGAGGCCGTCGTCGTCGCTGTCCACGTCGCGCGCGTTGACGAGCCCGTCGCCGTCGGTGTCGTCGGCCGGGTTCGCCTCCCGCCCGTCCAGCACCCCGTCGTCGTCGGAGTCCGCGTCGGCCGCGTCGGTGCCGAGCGTCGCCTCCAGGTCGTCGCTCAGCCCGTCCTCGTCCCCGTCCGCGTTGCCGGCGTCGTCGTCGCCGTGGCGGCGGGTCGGGTTGGTCTCGCCGTTGTCCGCGACGCCGTTCAGGTTGGCGTCCTCGGACCCGTCGCTCGCGCCGCCGCCGTCCGTGTCCGCGTCGATCGGCGACGTCCGCGTGGTGCCGGCGTCCGCGTCGGCCGCGCAGTGCGCCGCCTGCACGTCGGTCGCCGGGTCGCCGCAGCCGAGGCCGAGCTCGGTGCCGTCGTAGAGGCCGTCGTCGTCGCTGTCCACGTCGAGCGGGTTGACGAGCCCGTCGCCGTCGGTGTCGTCGGCCGGGTTCGGCTCGTCGCCGTCGCGCACGCCGTCGTCGTCCGTGTCCGCGTCCTCCGGATCCGTGCCGAGCGTCGCCTCGAGGCCGTCGCTCAGCCCGTCGTCGTCGCCGTCGGCGTTCTGCGCGTCGTCCGATCCGCGGCCGGCCCGGGGGTCGGTCTCGCCCGCGTCGCGCACCCCGTTGAGGTTCGTGTCCTCGGAGCCGTCGCTCGCGCCGCCGCGGTCGGTGTCGGCCTCGAGCGGCGAGGTCTTGGTGGCGCCGGCGTCGCCGTCCGGGATGCAGTCGCCCGCCGCCGCGTCGGTGCCCTCCCCGCTGCAGCCGAGGCCGAGCTCGGTGCCGTCGAAGAGGCCGTCGTCGTCGCTGTCGACGTCGAGGGCGTTGACGAGCCCGTCGCCGTCGTTGTCGTCCGTGGGGTTCGGCTCGGCGCCGTCGCGCACGCCGTCGTCGTCGGAGTCCGGGTCGTTCGGGTCCGTGCCGATGTACACCTCGAGCGGGTCGCTCAGCCCGTCGCCGTCGGTGTCGACGCTCCCGCTGTCGTCACGCCCGTGCCCGTCCGTGGGATCCAGCTCGCCGGCGTCGAGCACGCCGTCGAGGTCCGCGTCCTCCGAGCCGTCGGGCACGCCGCCGTTGTCGGTGTCCGAGTCGAGCGGATCGGTCGTCGTGGCGCCGGCGTCGCCGTCGGGCACGCAGTGCCCCGCCAGCGTGTCGGTCCCCGGGCCGTTGCAGTCCGTCAGGCCGATCTCGGTCGCGTCGAAGAGCCCGTCGTTGTCGCTGTCCACGTCGCGCGCGTTGACGAGGCCGTCGCCGTCGGTGTCGCGGTCCCAGAACTGCTCGTCGCCGTCGCTGATGCCGTCGTCGTCCGTGTCGGCGTCGTTCGGGTCGGTGCCCGCGGCGGCCTCCTCGCCGTCGCTCAGCCCGTCGCTGTCGCTGTCGACGAGGATCCCCGTCGGCGGCGCGCCCGCGCCCGCGCCGTTGCCGTCGGTCGGGTAGTCCTGCGACGCCCCGCCCGCCGGGCTCGCCGGGCTCGCCGCGCGGATGATGGCCTGGTTCTCGATCAGACCGTTCGTGCCCGGATCGATGGTGACGCGGAACCGCACCGTCGTGGTGTCTTCGACCCCGAGCGACCCGCCCTGCGCCGCGCCGGCGCCTTCGCCGAGCCGCACGCGGACCGTCCGGGTGCCGGCGATGTACTCGCCCTCGTCGTCGCCGGCGGCGTCGGTCAGGCCGCCCGCGTTCGGGCCGGTCGTGATCTCCAGCGAGCCCGGCGCGTAGGTGACCCCGGCGGGCAGCACGTCGTTCATCACCACGTACGCCGCCTGGTCGTTCCCCGAGTTGGTGACGATGATCGTGTACTCGAGCGTGTCCCCCGGCGACACGCCGCCGCCGTCGAGGTCCAGGACCGTCTTGGTGGACGTGGAGAGGTCCGGCAAGAGCGTCGGGATCGACGTGATGATGCCGCCGAGCAGGTACGTGTCGACGCTCGTGACGACCGCCGAGACCTCCGCGGACGTGTCGCCGGCCTCCAGCAAGGAGGCCGGGATCTGGACGACGTCGAGGTCGATGCCGCTCATGCTCTGCGGCGCGCCGGTGAGCCTCGGGAGATCACCCGCGGTCGACGTCGGCGCGCCGAGGTACGAGCGGGTGCTGTTGAAGAAGTTGCTCGCGGGGTTCTGCAGATCGGACAGCGCGGTCCCGTTCCACTCGAGCGCGTCGCCGGTCGAGCTGTCGCCGTCGTAGCCGATGACGCCGAGCTTCGCCTGGCCCACGTCGGGGGGGACGACGAACCCCGAGATCGGCCAGCCCACCGCCGCGCCGTCGATCACGGGGTCGAGCCCGTCGAAGACGGCGAGGTTCCGGGCGGGCGCGGTCGTGAGCTCGTAGAGCACGACCATCCACCAGCCCGCGAACGCGAACGCCTGGTTCACGCCGCTGAGCGCCGCCGCGTTGCCGATGCCGCCCAGGCGGTAGGCCCCCGCGCCGCGGGTCTGCACGATCGACGTGACGTCGGCGACCGCCTGGGAGTGGGTGGGGCCCGAGAGCGCCGTCTCGCCCGAGAGCTCGCCGGTCACCTCGGAGGTGAAGGCGCCGGCGCCGGGCCGATCGAGCGTGACGCGGAGGTCGGCCGCGCCCGAGGTGCGGCTCGCCGCCCAGTAGAGGTACGCGTGGGTCACCCGCGCGCCCGCGGGCAGCTGCAGCACCGCGGTGCTGCGGGCCGCCGACGGCGCCACCGTGGAGTTCGCCTCCGCCTGGCCCGCGAGCGGGCTGTCGGCCCGCCAGTAGACGTCGGGCGCCGAGTCGCTCGTGTTGGCGCCGCACATCATGATGTTGACGTCGCCCACGAGCGGGGTCGGCGTCCCGGAGACGCAGTCGTGCGCCAGCGTGTTGCCGATGAGGACGAAATCGCCCCGCTGCGCCACCTGGACCCGGGGCGTCCGCGAGCCCGCGCTCGCGGTCCCCGCGAGCGCCCCGAGCAGCGCCGCGCTGGCGAGCCCCGTGATTGCCAATCGCCTTGCCATCGAAGCCTCCAGCCTCACTGCTGCTTCTTTGCCTTCTCGAGGATGTTGAACTGGACGCGCCGGTTCTTCTGGCGCCCCGCCTCGGTCTTGTTCTCCGCGATCGGGACGTCGGGGCCGTAGCCCTTCGCCTGCAAGCGCTCGGGGGCGATCCCGCGCTCGACGAGCGCCTTGACCACCGACTCCGCGCGGCTCTGGCTCAGCTTGACGTTGAACAGGCGCGCGCCGCGGTCGTCGGTGTGGCCCTGGACCTCGAGCTTGACGATCTCCGGGTGGTCCTTGAGCACGCCGGCGACCTCGTCGAGCAGCTCGTTGCTCACCGGCCGGATCGTCGCCTTGCCCGTGTCGAACTGCACCTGCTGCAGGATGACGATCTCGGTCTCGGTCACCCGGACCGCGACCGGGCACCCGTTCTGCTTCGGATCCTCGTCCGCCTTGCCCTTCTCGTTCGGGCAGGCGTCCTTGTCGTCGCGGATGCCGTCGCCGTCGGTGTCGCCCGGGCAGCCGTTCGTCGCCGGATCGGTCGTGACGAGCCCGGGGATGTCGGGGCACGCGTCCGACGGATCGGGGACCTTGTCGCCGTCGCGGTCCGGCGGCGGGCAGCCGTTCTTCTTGGGATCCGGGTCGGCGACGCCGGCCACGTCGGGGCAGGCGTCCACGGGGTCGACGAAGCCGTCGCCGTCGGTGTCCCTGGGCGGCGGGCAGCCGTTCTTCTTGGGATCCGGGTCGGCGACGCCGGCCACGTCGGGGCAGGCGTCGACCGCGTCGATGAGGCCGTCGCGGTCGGTGTCCTTGGGCGGCGGCGGGCAGCCGTTCTTCGCGCGATCCGCGCTCCCGACGCCGGGGACGTCCGGGCAGGCGTCGACCGCGTCGACGATGCCGTCGCGATCGCGGTCGTGCACGGGCGGCTTCACCTCGGGCGTGTACGCGACCATCGCGACGGCGCGGAACGAGGGCGTGCCGACGCCGGCGGAGAGGCCGGGGCCCACGCCGAGCCCGGCCTCGAAGTCGCTCGCCACGCGGTAGCGCCCGCCGAGCAGGGCCTCCACGTTGATCGTGCGCTGCTGCACGTCGGAGATCGTGACGTCGCCCGTGAGCTCGGGGCCGATCTGCAGGCGCCGCTCGTCGTCGAGCAGCAGCCCGAGGCCGGCGCCCCAGTGCACCATCATGCCCTGCTCGACGTTGGCGAACGGCTTCGTGGCCCGGAACTCCGGCCCCGCGGCGATCGACCACACCACGCGGTCCGCGTTCCCGCCGAGGACGAGCTGGGGCGAGCCGCGCAGGCTGCCGTCACCGGCGTACGCCTCGGGGCTGCCGGTCGGCACCCAGACGTAGCCGGCGATCGCGAGCTGGAAGGGGTCGTGGTAGCCGCCGAAGAGCGTCGCGCGCGCGCCGAGCCGGAGGTCGCCGAGCGCGCTGCTGCTCGGCCCGGCGAGCACCGCGCCGGAGGCGGCCCCGCCGTCGCCGGACTGGAGCGCGAGCGGCAGATCGGCGCTCACGGTGACGCGGCTCCAGAGCGAGAGCGAGGCGCTCAGGTGGAGCAGGAGCTGGTTGCTGACGACCGCGCCCGCGTCCTCGTTGCCGTCCTCCGTGCGGAGCACGAGCGGATCCTGGGCGTAATCGCCGAGGATCATGATGTGGGGCGATGCGTCCCCCGCCGTGTAGGCCGACTGGACTCCGAACATCCTGTCGCCGGCGGGCGCCGGCTGGAATCGGTCGAGCGCGAAGCCCTCGGATCCCGCTCGTTCCTGCGCGTGGGCGCGGCTTGCTGCGCCGAGCAGGCACAGCGCTGCCGCGAGCGCGGCCGTCGGATAGATCCCCTGTGTACGAGCCTGCATGAACGAGGTCGCCTCCTTGCGCGAAGGAACAGCAAGCGCGGGAAGTATCGACCGAAACCGTCGCGGCGTTCAACGTTTCACGATGTTTCGGCGGTTCGCCGGGGCGGCGCGCTCGGGCGAGAGGGGCGCCGCGTCGGCCCGACCCCGGCGGCGGCCCGGCGTTTCCGTCCCTTCGGCCTCTCGGTGGACCGGGGCGGGTGTACGGAGTTTCCCGTAACCGGGTCAGGCGCGGTGGCGTCGCGTGGCTCGGGCGTGACGTCCCGCACGCCAGGGTTGCGACCGGACAGCGGCAGCGGTAGAGCGGCCATCTCACCCCGCGGCACGCGCTGCTCGCGGAACTCGTTTAGGAGGGACCATGGCCCGCGAACCCAAGAACTTCGACAACCTGCTCGGCGGCAACGCCAAGGGCTTGAGTGATCTGCAGCTCAAGGCGCATTTCACGCTGTACCAAGGGTATGTGAAGAAGCTCAACGAGATCTGGGAGCAGCTCGGCAAGGCGGATCGCAGCGCGCCGAACTACTCCTACAACGCGTACAGCGAGCTCAAGCGTCGCGAGCCTGTCGCGTTCAACGGGACGGTGCTGCACGAGCTCTACTTCGAGAACCTGGGCAACGGCTCCACGCAGCCGAGCGCGGAGTCGAAGCGGATCATCGAGGCGTCGTTCGGCAGCTTCGACAGCTGGCTGGCCGACACGAAGGCGGCGCTCCTCAGCGCGCACGGCTGGACGGTGCTCGTGTACGACTACCAGGAGAAGAAGCTCTTCAACAACCTCATCCGGACCGAGCACGACGTGGGTCTGTTCGCCAACACGCATATCATGATCGCCATCGACGCCTGGGAGCACGCGTACTTCGCGGACTACCAGACGAAGAAGGCGGATTACGTGGCCAACACGCTCTCCGGCCTGAACTGGGACGTCATCAACGCGCGCCTCCAGCAGATCGGCCCGCAGTCCGCTACCTGATCCTTCAGTAACACGGCGGGGGCACGCGTTTTGTCCCACGGCGGGGGCACGCGCCCCCGCCGCCCCACCGCACTGGCCTCTCCGCCGCGGTCCTGTAGACTGCGCGCGACCGATGACCAAGCCCGCGAGCTCACCTGCAGCTGAGGACGAGAGGCTGATCCATGTGCGCCGGATCCACCGGCGCGATCTCAACCGCGTTTGGGAGTTCCTCAAGAAGGTGTTCCGCGACGTCAACCGGGAGACGGTCGAGTACCAGCGCCCCCGCTCGAAGAAGCGGTTCCTGGAGGTCTACGAGGAAGAGGGGGTCGAGCAGCTCCTCTTCGAGGTCCGCGAGGGGAGCGGGCAAGAGATCGCCGGCTACGCGGAGTGCGCGTTCGAGATCACCGGGACGGACAACTGGATGAACGAGCGGTACTTCGCGAAGCACGACATGCGCCCGCTCTTCGTCGAGGAGCTCGCGGTGCACCCGGACTACCAGGGCCGCGGCGTCGGGGCCTTCATGCTGGAGCAGCTCGAGCACCTCGCGCGGATCCGCGGCTGCACCCACCTCGTCCTGGAGGTGGCCGAGAACAACATCGGCGCCCTGAAGTTCTATCGAAAGCGCAGCTTCTACCGGCTCGACGCGGCCATCTTCATGGCGAAGAAGGTCGCCGTGGACTCGGAGCTCCTGCCGCCCCGGGCGCTCAAGCGGCCGCGCCCCCAGGACGCGCCCGGCGCGCCCGCGAAGCCGAAACGCGCGGCGCGGCGCTCGTCCAAGGCGCGGGGCGCAGAGCGGAGGGCGACCTCCGCGCCTCCGCCGCCGGCCGCCGCGCTCGACGCGGAGCCCGGCACCCCCGCGGAGCCGGGAGAAGAGGGCGAGCAGGGCTGAGCCCGGGCGCGGTGGCGCCCGGCGCGGCGCAGGTCAGAGGTCGGCGGTGCCGTGCTGGCGCAGGGTCGCCGGCAGCGAGAGCGCGTGGTCGATGCAGGCCCGGATGTCGTCGAAGCTCGGCATGCCGTACCAGAACACCGTCCATTGCTCGTTGCGGTAGCTGCCCTCGGCCTGCTGGAAGTACCAGGGGTTGATCTCGTTGCCGTTCCGGGCGCGCCAGAAGAGCCGGGGGTTCTCGTTCTTCATGCGCGTCCAGAGCGAGCCGCCGATCCCCACGCCCTGCGCCTCCGTGGTCACCGCGAACTTGTCGAGGTACGGGATCGAGGGCGGCTTGCCGTTCTTTCCGAGCGTGAGGATCGCGGTCGCGCGGTACGAGGCGGACAGGTAGATGCGGTAGAACTCCTTCTTCTCGAAGTAGCTCTCGTCGAGCTTGCGCTGGAAGCACGCCTCGAGCAGGTCGCGCAGCCGGGGCCTGTCGATGCCGTCCAGCGTGTCGTGCCGGAGGATGCGCTCGCCGCGCCGGACGAGCGTGCCTGACCCGGTGTGCGTGAAGAGCTCCTTGGCCAGGTGATCCGGCGAGGTGATCGAGACCGAGGAGGTCGCCGGCAGGCCGTCGAGCAGGAGCTTGATCTCCTGGAGCTTGAGCCGCATGCCGCCCTCGAGCCACGGCTGGGTCACGAGCCCCGCGTAGTCCTCCTCGAGGTTGATGGCCGAGATGATGCGCCCGTGCTCGTCGAGCAGGCCGCCCGTGCTCGTGAGGAAGATCATCTTGAACGGCTGCGTCGCCAGCGCGAGCTCGCGCGCGGCCACGTCGGCGTTGATGTTGACGATCTGCCCGCCCGAGGTCTCGCCGAGGCAGGCGAGGATCGGCAGGTGGCCGGCGCGGATGCTCGACCTCACCGCGTCGAGGTGCACGCGCTCCACCTTGCCGACGAGCCCGAGGCGCCCCTCGTCGACGAGCGACGCCTCGAACACGCCCGCCGTGATCGGCCGCGTGCGCGTGCCCATCTCCTCGAGCGCCTCGACGAGCCGCAGGTTCTCGCGGAGGAAGACGCGGCGCGCGATCTCCAGGATGCGCGGCGTCGTGACGCGCAGGCCGTTGACGCGCTCGGTCGGGATCCCCGCCTCGGCGAGGGCCCGATCGAGCTGCGGGCCGGCGCCGTGGATGACGATGGGGTAGAGGCCGACCTGGTTCAGGAAGACGAGCGAGGTCGCGAGCGCCTCGAGGTCCTCGTCGAGGATGGCGCCGCCGACCTTGATGACGGCGAACTTCTGCTGATCGACGCCCGCGTACTGCTTGAGGTACTGCTCGACCTCCTTGCGGCTGCCGAGGTTCCTGAGCAGGCGGACGATGACGTCGTGTGTCGGGCCCATTGCGGTCATCCCCCGTTGATCAGCGCGTCCATCACGGCCTTCTGGACGTGGAGCCGGTTCTCGGCCTCGTCGATGACCAGGGAGCGAGGGGAGTCGAGCACGGCGTCGGTGACCTTGACGTTGCGGCGCACCGGGAGGCAATGGGAGAAGAGCGCGCCCGGGGTGAGCGCCATCTTCTGCTCGTCGACGATGAAGTGCTTGTGCCGGTCGCGGATGGGCTTCTCCTGCTCCCAGCGCCCGAAGTAGGGAATCGCCCCCCAGCTCTTCGCGTACACGATGTCGGCGCCGCGGTAGGCGGACTCGATGTCGTACGTGATCGAGAGCTTGCGCCCGTTCTCGGCGGCGCTCTTGCGGGCGGCGTCGAGGTAGCGATCGTCGAGGTGGTACTCCTCATTGGGGCAGAGCACGGTGACGTCCATGCCGAGCTTGGAGGCGATGAGGACGGCCGAGTTGGCGACCGCGGTGTTGAGCGGGCGCGGGTGGTACGTCCACGTGAGCAGGAGCTTCTTGCCGTCGAGGCGGCCGAGGCGCTCCTTCATCGTGAGCGCGAGCGCGAGCTCCTGGCACGGGTGGGTGATGGTCTCGAGGTTGATGACGGGCACGGTGGCGTGGCGCGCGAAGCCCTGCAGCACCTTGTCCTTGCGGTCGTCCTCCCAGCGCTGGAACTTGGGGAACGCGCGCACGCCGATGAGGTCGGCGTAACGCGAGAGCACGCGGGCGACCTCCTGGATGTGCTCCTCGGGCTCGCCGTCCATCACGGCGCCCTCCTCGAACTCGATCGGCCAGGCGCCCTTGCCGGGCTCCAGGACGACGGCGTGGCCGCCGAGCTCCTGGATGCCGACCTCGAACGACGTGCGCGTCCGCAGCGACGGATTGAAGAACACGAGCGCGAGGGTGCGGTCCTTGAGGCGCGGCTCGACAGGATGCCGCTTGAAGCGCTGCGCGCGCTCGAGGAGGCCCTCGATCTCGGCGCGGGTGTAGTCCATGGTGGTCAAGAAGTGCCGCATCGGATGCCTCCTCGCTGTTGAACGAGCATGGAGCGGGCGCGCACGCATTGGAGCAATCCTGGAGGGGATGTCAACGATGGGGGCGCGGGATCCGAGGGGCACGCGCCGGCGGGGGGCGCTGCGCGGCAGGGCGCGGGCGGGCGCTGGCCATCCGCCGAGGCGGGGACTCGGGAGCTTGCGCTGAAGACACCGCCCGGCATGTCTCCCTTCGGGCCTCGGCAGCTGAGACGTTATGGTGCGCGCCACACAAGGCGCGCCTGAGGCGCGGAGCCGTGAGAGACCTTATGGCACCTCGGTCGGTGCTCGCGCGCCCGCCCGCGCCCTGCCGCGCAGCGCCCCCCGCCGGCGCTTCGGTCGGCGCACGCAAGGGAGAGCGCGTCGGAGGGGAGAGCGCGTCGGAGCGGAGAGCGCGTCGGAGGCGCGTTGCGGGGGTGTGGCAGAGGGGATGAGGCGGAAGGAGAGCAGCCCGGGACGGACGAGCGGACTCTGGGGAATGTCAGGTTTGCAAGGGAGGGGATTGCAAGATCGGAAGGGGTACAGGGGGTGCTCTAGGGAGAAGCCGCGAAATTGAGACGGGAGGGGCTTGGCCTGCATCCTGCTAAAGGGGTAGGTCAGAGCGCCCGTGACGGTACCCCCCCCACCGTCGAATGGGCGCTCTTTTTTTTTGTCTCCTGCTTCGAGGCGGGGCGTGCGAGCGATCGTCGAATGACGCTGGTCGTGATCCTCACGGTGCGCTGCGAGGCAATCGAGGCGTTCCGCGCATTCGAACGGAAGGCGGCCGCGGTGATGGCCCGGTACGGCGGGGCCATCGAGCGGACCGTGGTGACAGCACCCGATGACGCCGGGAACCATCTGAAAGAGGTTCACCTCGTCACCTTTCCGGACGAACAGGCCTTCTCGGCATATCGCCGAGACGCCGAGCTCGAGGCGGTGGCGCACCTGCGACGAGCGTCGGTCGTCCAGACGGAGATTTTGATCGGGGAAGAGGGGCCGGACTACCACGCCGCGGCGGGATGAAAGGCGCCGCGGGGACATGGTCGGACGGCAGGCAGGGGCGTCCGCGTCAGGCTTGCTCGGGGGGCTCCGCGATGCACGCGGTGGCGACGCGGCGGAAGCCGACCCGCTCGTAAACGCGCGCGACGTCGTCGTTCTGCGCGGACAGGAACACCGTGCGATTGCCCGCGTCGAGGGCGTGCCGCGCCAGCACCGCGGTGACCGCGGCGGCGAGGCCTCGCCGACGGGCGGCGGGCAGCGTTCCGACGCCGACGATCTCGGCGATCTCCTGCGCATGCTGATAACTGCCCACGCAGAGCGGACCGGGGAGCGCGGCGGCGCGGCCCCGCGCCGCCGCGTGCACCATCGTCCCGTCGACCAACGACGTATGCCACGAGGTCGTATGGCCGGCCGGGAGCGCGGCCGCGGTGGCGTCCCGCTCGGCCGGGCCCGCGGGGCCCGCCGCGGTGTCGAGCGCGCCGAAGGCGACGTACGCCACCGCCTGCACCGCGAGGAGATCAGGATCGTCAGGGGTGACGAGCGCTAGGGAGACGTCCGCCGGCACCGCCACGTGGACAGGCTCGCCGAAGAGCACGAGCAGCGGGCAACGCCGGACATGCAGGCCGGCCGCCTCGGCGGCGGCGTCGAGCCCGGGCGTGGTCTCCAGCACCCACTCGAACGACTCCGGGAAAGAGAGCTCCCGCTGCCGCGCGCGCATCGCCGCCACGTCCTCGACCGAGACGGGGTCGGCATGACCGAGGGTGGGGCGGGCATAGTACGGCCAGCCGTCGCAGCGGCGCACGAAGAGCGTCAGCGGTCCATGCGCCTCGGCGTCGGCGCGCCGGCGGGGAACGGCATCGTAGAACCGCTCGATGGCGGCGAGGAGGGCGCTCACAGGGGCGCGATTGTGTCATCGGCCGGGCCTGAACGTCGAGGGCACGCGCAGCGCGCGAGCGACCCGGGCGCCGCGAGCCAGAGGAACGGATCAGTACGTGAGCGAGACGGCCTTGCAGCCGAGGCCGAAGGCGTGGATGAAGGAGGCCTCGGCGATGACACGGACGAGGTTCCCGACCTGGCGCTCACCGCAGCGGGTGTCGTCGAACGCCGTGCCGCCTTGGCCGCCGACCGTCTCGAGGAGCGTGACGAGGCCGACCTCGACCGCATAAGCGCCAGGCGCTCCGGTCACGAGGAGCGGCGCGCAGCGCAAGGTGAGCTGGTCCAGGTAGCTGCCAGCGCGGCCGCTGAAGCCCACCACCACCTCATTTTCCGGGCAAATGCTCTCCCACGGGACCTCGCCGGCGTCGCCCCGCACGGGGGTGAGGTCGCCGGGCATCGTGGTGATCGTGGGCGGGTCGGTCCCGGCGACGGCCAGGTGGCCACAGAGCGCCTGGATCTGGCCAAGGATGAACGAGTCTGGATTGCCGACCAGACCTTGAAAGCCGAGGATGACCTGCCCGTCCGGACACACGTCCATGAGCGGGGCGCCCGCCGCCGTGTCGCCGTGGAGCTCGGTGAGCGTCTGATCCGCGAGGGCGACGCCGCTCGGCGCCTCACAGGAATCGACCCCGCACGCCGCGTCGCCGCCGCCGCCGCCACTGCCGCCTCCGCCGGCGGCCTCCGGCGCGGCGCCGCCTCGCCCCCCCGCGCCTCCGCTGTCGAACGTGAGGCTTCCAACGCCCGAGATCGCATTACATCCGGCGAGGAAGAGCGCGGCGAGGAGCGCGGAGGAAGCCAGGGAGCAGCGCGTCACGGTGGCGACGAGAAGGTACTCGATCGCGGGCCGGATCGACAGGGACTGAACCCCGGCGCATCCGACCATGGATGCCGGTGAGGGGCGCGCGCGTACCCGGGCCGACCGGACCTCGCCAGCGCCGCCGCAGATCCGCCCCGGTGCTATTGACTTCACACCCCGATTTCGGAGAGAAGCAAACGGAAGACGCGTCGGTGAAGTCGACCTCGCTTTAAAGCAGCGATCGCTCGCTCCGGCCAGGCGGCCCGCGAGAGCGACTCATCGGTATGCGGACGGAGACGGGCGCCAAGGGGCGGGCGGCCGCGGCGAGGAGCGCGCGCTGCGCCTGCACAAGGGAGGACACGGTGGTGAGCAATGAGAAGCTGTTCCAGGTCTCGGCAGGGCTCCTGGCCACCGCGGATGCGAGCGGCCGCTTCCATGAGCTGAGCCCGGCCTGGGAGCGGACGCTCGGCTGGTCCCTCGACGAGCTGAGGGCCAAGCCGTTCATCGAGTTCGTCCACCCGGGCGACCGCGAGGCCACGCTCGCGGAGGCGGCGGAGCTCTTCCAGGGGCACACGACGACCCGGTTCGACAACCGCTATCAGTGCAAGGACGGCTCGTACCGGTGGCTCGGCTGGGCCGCCAGCGTCGACATGAGCGACGCCCCCTCGGAGCGCCGCATCTACGCCACGGCGCTCGACGTGACGAGCGATCGAGAGCGGCTGTCGCAGCTCTCGGACACGGCGCAGCTGGTCGCGGTGTACGAGAGGCTGTTCCATGTCTCGGTGGGCCTCCTCGTCACCCTGGACGCAAACGGGTATTTCCGCCACGCCAACCCGGCCTGGGAGCGGACGCTCGGCTGGTCGCCCGAGGAGATGACCGCGAGGCCGTTCATCGACTTCGTCCACCCCGACGACCGCGAGGCGACGCTCGCCGAGGCCACCGCCCTGTTCCAGGGCCGCATGACCATCCGCTTCGACAACCGCTATCGGTGCAAGGACGGCTCTTACAAATGGCTCGCGTGGACCGCGTACATGGACCCGACCGAGGATCCATCGAGCCGCCTCGTCTACGGCACCGCCCACGACGTCACGTCCTACAGGGATCTGCTCGATCAGCATGAGCGGACGCTCGCGCGGCTGCGCGACACCATGCAGGCGATGTCGACGCCGCTCATGCCGATCACCGATCGCATCGTGGTCATGCCGCTCGTGGGGCAGATGGACTCGGAGCGGATAAGTCAGGTGATGTCGGTCGCGCTCGAGGGGGTTCAGTCCACCCAGGTTCAGATCGTCATCCTCGACGTGACGGGGCTCAGGGACATCGACACGAAGGTCGCCTCCGCGCTCGTCGACACGGCGAAGGCGCTGCAGCTGCTCGGCGCGAAGACCGTCCTGACCGGCATCCGGCCGGCGGTGGCGCAGACGCTCGTCGGGCTCGGGCTCGATCTGGCGGGCATCATCACGAAGGGCACCCTCCAGAGCGCCATCGCCTTCGCGCTGCACAGCGACCAGCGCTCGGCCGCGCTCCTCTCCAAGTAAACGCCGCCGGGGCCACGGCGGCGGAGCCTCCCGCGGCGGCGCCGGCGCCGGCGCCGACGCGCGCCTGGCTCACGCTTCGTCGCGCTCGGCCTCCGCCGCCTGGTCGTCGTCCTCGTCGTCCAGCAGCGGCGCCACATCGAGCCACAACGCGTCCAGGTCGAGCTCCAGCCCCTCCAGACCCGCGATGCGCAGCATCCCCTCCGAGGCGGGGAGCACCTGCACGTAATGCCCGTCGGGCCCGAGCTGGCAGATCTCGACGAGCTGCGCGTCGGGATCCACCAGCCAGTACCAGCGCACCCCGAACCGCGCGTACTCGATCGCCTTCTCCATCCGATCGCGCCGCACGTCGCGCGGCCGCCGCGACAGCACCTCCACCACCACGGTCGGCGGGATCCGGGAGAGCGCGTCTCGCCCGCGCAGGCGTGTGCCCGGGGCGTACATGCACACGTCGGGTTTGCGCCCGCGCCGCGCTGACACGCCGAGCTTGTGCTCCGAGCCGAACACCCAGCCCCCGCGCGGCCGAGCCCACCTGCGGAGCACCTCGATGAGCCAGCTCACCACCGCCTCGTGCAGCGTCGTCGGCACCTCTTCCTCCACGAGCCGGCCGTCCAGGAGCTCGCCCGGCTCGTCCTCATCCATGTCGGCCCACTGCTCGAGTGTCATCGGCTCAGGGTGGAGGATCTCCGCGGTCGCTCTCGAACCCATGCCAGCCATCGTACCACCGGCGGGCGGCCCCGCGACGCTCCCTGGCGCCCCTCACACCCGGAGCACCACGCCCCGCGCCCGCTCGCCGGTCGCCTCCGCGATCGCCTCCACGTAGAGCCGCACCTGCGCCTCCTGCGCCGCGTGCGCGGTCCCCGCGTCCGAGCCGGTCTTGAAGTCGACCACGGTCCAGATGCCCACGTCGCCCACGCTCTCGCGGAACGAGAGGTCCACGACGCCCTCGACGAGGGTCCCGTCCGGGAGCCGCAGGAGCAGCGGCGTCTCCCGCTCGCACGCGCCGCGGGCCGCGCTCTCCGCCGCGCGCCGGAGCAGCGGGTGATCGAGCGCCGCGAGCGCCGCCGCGACGGCCGCGTCGACCTCCTCGGCCGGCGCCGCGAGCAGCCGCGCTTGCGCCGACGCGACCTCACGCACCTCGTCCTCGCCGGCCCGCAGGTCCACCTCGGCCAGCACCGCGTGCACGAGGGTCCCGAACCGCCTCCCGAACGGCCGGCCCTCGCGCGCGACCGCCGTCTGCTCGAACGAGATCACCGGCAGCGCGTCCGACCGCCCGCCCCGCGCCGCGGCGCCCTGGCCTCGCCCCGCGCCGCCCTCGGCGCCCTCGGCCGCCCCTGCCGCCTCGGCGGCCGCCCCCGCGGCCTCGGCGGCCGCGCCCGCGGCCTCGGCGGCCGCCGCCGCAGCGGCCGCTGCCGCCGCCTCGTGGCTCAGCTGCGTCGCCGTCTTCACGCGCACCGCCGCCACCGCGCCGTCCCGGATCGCCCGCTCCCGCGCCTCCCGCCACGCCTCGTGCCCCTGCAGCCCGTCCCGCGCGAGCCCCTGCAGCCCGCGCTCACCCGCAGCGGCAGCCGTCACCGCGCCGCCCGCGCCGCCCGCGCCGCCCGCGTCCGCCTGCAGGATCCGCTGCTGCCTCAGCCCCGCCTCCGGCTCGCGATCGAGGTCGAGCGCGGCCGGATCCCACCAGACGACGCGGTGCGCCCCCACCATGGGCGCGTGCACCCCGGGCGCGACCGCGTCCCGCTCGTCCGCCTCGCACCGCGCCGGGCGATCCAGCACGGTGTCGGTGCCGAACGGCGGGCAGCCGAGATCGTCCCCGGGCCGCGCGTTCCGCCGCTCGCGCGGCGCCGGATAGAGCACCGGGTGCAGCACGTCGAGCCAGCCGTCGCTCGAGCCGTCGCCCGGGCGCGCGTCGCCCACCGCGGGCACCACGAGCAGATCGCGCGCCCGCGTCGCGGCCACGTACGCGAGCCGCACCGCCTCCTCGCGGTCGCGGCGCAGCACCTCGTCGCGCCGCTCCCAGAGCTCCGCGGGCACGCAGCCGGCGATCGGCTCGGCCCACAGGTTGAGCTCGGGATCCACGTGCCGCGACGGCTGCTGGTGCACCGCCGGCGACGCCGGATCCGCCAGGATCACCACCGGGAACTCGAGCCCCTTCGCCCGGTGCACCGTCATGATCCGGACCCCCTCCGTCCCCTCCTCGACGACCGGCGCCTCGGCGACCTCGCCCCGCTCGGCGTCCGCCTCGAGCCGCTCGACGAAGGCCCGGAACGACGTCGCGCCGCCCGCCTCGAAGCGCCGCCCGAGGTCCATCACCCGCAGCACGTTCGCGAGCGCCTGCTCCCCCGTCGGCCAGATCGCGATGCCCGCGTGCGCGCGCGTCTCGTCGAGCAGCCCGCCGATGGTGTCCGCGAGCGGCCGCCGGTTGCGCTCGCGGTGCAGGCGCCCCAGCACCGCGAGCGCCTCGGCCACCTCCCGGAGCGGCCGCGCCCCGCCCGCCATCGCGGCGTCGAGCGCCCCGTCGTCCGGCTGAAAGAGCGGGTGCAGCCGCTGGAACCGGTCGCGGTAGAGCAGGAGCGCGTCGTCCGTCAGCGCGAAGAGCGGCCCGCGCAGCGCCGCGTACACGCTGAGCTCGTCGTCGGGCCACTCGATGGCCGAGAGGGCGCTCCGCACCGCCATCACCTCCTCGCGATCGTGGAACGACCGCCCGCCCACGAGCACGTGCGGGATCCGCCGCGCCTCGAGCGCCCGCACGTACGCGCGCGTCGCGTCCTCGCCGAACGTCTGGAAGCGCTTGAACAGGAGGCAGATGTGCCGCGCCTCGAGCGGCACCCGCTCCCTCGGGCGCTCGCGCTCCGTCACCGTCCAGCGCCGCTCGCCCGACGCCGAGCCCCGGCCCGCGTGGATGAGGTGGTGCACGAAGGCGCCCACCGCGTCCGGGATCGACTGCCGCACCCGGAAATCGGAGATCTTCCCGAAGTCGCCGTAGGGCCGCGGCACCGGCAGCGCGATCACCGTCGGCTGACCCACCGGGTCGTCCCGGAACCGCTCGAGCGCGACGTACCGCGCCTGGCTCGCCGCGCGCGCGCGCGGGCGCTCGTCGGCGCGCTCGTCGCCGCCGCCCTGCGCCGGCGCGCCGGGGCGCTCGTCGACGCCGCCCTGCGCCGGCGCGCCGGGGCGCTCGTCGCCGCCCTGCATGAGCGGCGCGAACGCGCCGTTGACGGCCTCCTGGATGGACGGGGCGCTGCGGAAGCTCGTCGACAGGTACAGCACGCTCGCGCCGCACGCGACGAGGCGGGCCTTCGTCGCCTCGTAGAGCGCCACCTCGGCGCGGCGGAAGCGGTAGATCGACTGCTTCGGATCGCCGACCACGAAGAGCTTGCCGGGCAGCGGGCGCGCCTTCATCCAGTCGGTCTCGGCCGGGTCGTCGGCCGCCAGCAGGAGCAGGATCTCCGCCTGGAGCGGGTCGGTGTCCTGGAACTCGTCGACGAAGAGGTGCGAGAAGCGGAGGTTGAGCTCCTCGCGCACGCCGCGGATCGAGCGGAGGAGGTTCCGCGCGCAGAGCAGCAGGTCGAGGAAGTCGAGCTTTCCGGCGCGCGCCTTGAGCGCGTCGTACGCCTCGATCGGCGGCCGGAGCTCGCGCGAGAGGCAGGCCGCGAGGTCGGCGCTCGCGGCGGTGAGGACCGCGTCGAGCTCGGCCTTCACCCGGTCGCGGAGCGCGAGCACCTCGGCGCGCGAGAGCTCCGCGCCGAAGCTCTTGCCGGCGCCCTTCCAGCGCCACTCCTTCCAGCGCGCGAGCTCGGCGAGCTCGGCCTCGAGCCCGTCGTGATCGCGCCCGCCGGTCACCTCCTCGCGCCGGCGGAGCTCGGCGAGGTACCGGTCCAGGTTCCGCAGGCTCTGCGCGAGGTAGTCGTCCTCGCGGTCGGCCTCGGCGGCGAGGTCGGCGAGGGACGCGAGGCGGTCGAGGATCTCGTCGAGGGCGCTCTCGCGGTCGAACGGGTCGCGGCGCCAGGGCCGGGTGAAGTCGCGGTGCTCGGCGAGCTTGTACGCCGCGCTCCGCAGCAGGTCGCGCGGGCCCTGCGCGCCGTCGCGCGGGCGCCGGCGGAGGATGCGGCGCACGCCCTCGGGCGGGTCGTTCAGCGTGCGCTGGAACCACGCGTCGAAGGCCTGGTCGAAGAGCGCCTCGGCGTGGTCCGCGGCCGCGACCTGGAAGAGCGGGTCGACGCGCGCCTCCACGGGCCACTCGCGCAGGAGGTCGGCGCAGAAGGAGTGGATCGTCCCGATCCGGGCCGCCTCCAGGTGCGCGAGCGCGTCGTCGAGCCGCGCGCGCTCGGCCGGCCCGGCGCCCGGATCGCTGCGCGCCCGCTCGATCTCGGCCCGCAGGCGCAGCTTCATCTCGCCCGCGGCCTTCTCGGTGAAGGTCACCGCGACGATGCGGTCGAGCGTCCCGCCGCCCTCCTCGGGCCCCTTCCGCAGCACGGCGACGATCCGCGACACGAGCGCGGTCGTCTTGCCCGTGCCCGCGGCCGCCTCGACGACGAGCGTCGTCCGGAGATCCTCGCGGATGCGGCGCCGGGCCGGCTCGTCCGCGAGCTCCCGCGCGCCGCGCGCCCGGCCCGGATCGGCGGTCACCGGCGCCCCCGCGTGGGGCCGCCGCGCCGCGCGACGCCGCGCGGCGCGATCGCGCCGGCGGGGCCCGGGGAGGTGAGGAGGACGTACGGCACGAGGTGGCGGGTCGAGGCTGCGGAGGGGGTAAGGTGGCCCAGATCGGCGGCGAAGGAAACGTCGCACCGCGCGCGCGAGCCGGCAGAGGCCCGGCGCGCCGCGGCGGACCCTTTCCGCCGGAGCGCCCTGCTCTGCCGGCTCCCGCGCGCGGTGCGACGTTTCCTGTGCGCCATTCCCCTGGGTTGCGCAGGGCGGCGCCGCCGTTCCGTTCCGGAGCGACGTCATCGGGTCCGAAGGCGAGGCTTCTTGTGCTAGCAGCAGGGGACCTGAGCCATGCGCGTCGAGTCGATGAGCCCTGGAGCGCGGTGGTGGTACGCGCTCAAGCCCGCGAGCTGGCCGAAGGTGCTCGTCCCCGCCCTGTGCGGCCAGGCCGTGGGCGCGGCCGCCGCCGGTCGGCTGTCCGCGGGCGCGCTCGCCTTCGGCGCGGCGTGGATGCTGGCCGACGTCGCCTTCGTCGTGCTCCTCAACGACTGGGGCGACCGCGACGTCGACGCCCTCAAGCGCCGGATGTTCCCGCACGGCTGCTCGCCCAAGACCATCCCCGACGGCATCCTTCCGGCCGGGGCCCTCCTCCTCGCCGGCCTCGGCGCCGGCGCCGCCGCGCTGCTCGCGGCGTGGGGCGCGGGCCGCGCGCTCGACCGACCGCTCCTGCTCCCGCTCGCCGTGCTCGCCCTGGCCGTCTTCGCCGCCTACACCCTGCCGCCGCTCCGGCTCAACTACCGGGGCGGCGGCGAGCTGCTCGAGATGCTCGGCGTCGGCGGCGTGCTCCCCGTGCTGCACGCCTACGCCCAGTGCGGCGCGGTCGTGCCCGCGTGGCTCTGCGCGCTCTTGCCGGGGCTGCTCCTGCTCTCGCTCTCGAGCGCCCTGGCGAGCGGCCTGTCCGACGAGGAGAGCGACCGCGCCGGCGGCAAGCGCACGCTGACCACCACGCTCGGCAACGCGGCCACGCGCCGGGCCGCGGAGGCCCTGCTCGGCCTCGGCGCGGCCCTCTGGCCCGCGGCGTCGGCGCTCGCCGATCGCGCCCCGCCGGCCTGGTCGGTCGCGCCGGCGGCCGCGATCGCGCTCGGGTTCCGGGCGCGGCTCGTCAGGAAGAGCCCCGCCGCGGTCACGAACGCCTTCGCCGCCCAGGCCGTCTACAAGGCCGACCTCCACCGCGCGATCTGGTGGGGGATGGCCGCCCTGTCCGCGGCGGTGCTCGCCGCCGGGCTCACCGGCAAGGGGGCGCCGCGATGACCCAGGTCCCGTCCACCCCCGCGCTCCCCGCGGAGGAGCGCGACGCGCTCGCGCGCCTCACGCCGCTGCTCGGCGCGCGGGCCTCGGTCGCACCGGACCGGCCGTGCGCGCCCACCCCGCTCGCGCTCGTCGAGCAGGTGATGGACGGCAGCGGCGGCAGCGGGGACGAGGGCCGCGCCCGCGCCCGCGCCCTCGCCCGCGGCCTCGGCGAGGTGATCCGCGCCGTCGCCGACAACTTCCCCGACAACATCTTCTGGGACCTCGACTACCTGACGTTGTGCCTCTGGCAGGCCGGCAGCGCGCCCGCGACCCTGGACTTCGCGCGCCGGGTGGTGTCGCTCTGCCTGGGCTTCGGCAACAAGTCGAAGCTCCGCTTCCGTTACGCGCACGACTTCCTGTACGGCTACGACTGGGCCCGCTGGGTGATGCGCAAGCCGGAGGAGCGCGCGGGCGTCGGCCCGTTCGACCTCGCGTTCTTCGACTACCTCGACGGCCGGCAGCAGGCGCTCTGCGAGCTCGTGGCGAGCAACGACCGCAAGTACTCGCAGCTGAACGGCCGGGAGTTCCGCAACCCCTTCTCGTTCATCCGCGAGCCGCCCGAGGAGAGGCAGCTGCACTGCCTGCTCGCCCAGGTCGATCTCATCCCGCTCAAGGCCTGGCGCCTCGACGGCGAGCGCCGCTGGGACCTGCCGTTCACCGACCTGCGCGCCAGGCTGGCGGAGCGCCTCGGCCTCGCCCAGGCAGGCGACGGCCGATGACGGCCCGAGGCGACGGCCGATGACGGCCGGCCCGGGGTCGCTGCGCGCCTGGCTCAAGGCGTCGCGGCTGGCCTCGCAGCCCTCCATCGCGCTCCCGCTGCTGTTCGGCCAGCTCGTCGCGGCGCGGCCCTCCGGCCGCCGGGCCGCGCTCGACCTCGGGGCGCTCGCCGCGGTCCACCTCTTCGGCCTGCTCGACCAGCTCTTCATCGTCTACGCGAACGACGTCGCCGACCAGGAGACCGACCGCCGCAACCGCACGGCCACCCCGTTCTCGGGCGGCTCGCGCGTGCTGGTCGAGGGCCGCCTGTCCCCGCGCGCCCTCGCCGCCGCGGCCGTCGCCTGCGCGGCGGGGCTCGTGGCCGTCTCGGCCGGGCTCGCGGCCGCGCGCGGCGCGCCGCTGCTCGTGCCGCTCGCGCTGCTCGCGCTCCTGCTCCTCTGGGCCTACAGCTACCCGCCGCTCCGGCTCTCCTACCGCGGCGGCGGGGAGCTGCTCCAGATGGTCGGCGTCGGCGCGGTGCTGCCGCTCTACGGCTACCTCGCGCAGGGCGGCGCCCCGGCCCATTTCCCCTGGGCGCTGCTCGTGTTCCTGCTGCCGAGCCACCTCGGCTGCGCGATCGCCACCGCGCTCCCCGACGAGCCCTCCGACCGCGAGAGCGGCAAGCGGACGTTCCCGGTGCGGGTGGGCGGCGAGCGCGCGGCCGTCGTCATCGCCCTGCTGAACGGCCTCTCGCTCCTGCTCGCGCCGATCGGCCTCGGCGCGCTCGGCCTCCGCCCGGGCGCGGCCCTGTTCGTGCCGGCGGCGGCGACGCTCGTCGTGCTGCTGGCCCGCCCCGCGCCGCCCGGCTCCCGCCTCGTCCTCGTCCGGGTCGCGGCCGCGGCGACCTCGACGCTGTCGCTGGTCGGCGCGGCGATCCTCGGCCTCGCGGCGCGCTGAGCGGGCCGGCGCCATGACCCACGATTTCCTGGTCCTCGCGCTCCTCTTCCTCCTGCCCGGCGCGGTCGTCTGGCGCGTGCGCCCGGATCTGCGTCCGCTGATGAAGCGCACGGCGCTCGCCTCGCTGCCGTTCGCGCTCACCGAGCGGCTGTTCTATCCGGCGTACTGGACCCCGAAGTTCCTCTTCGACCTCGCCGAGCACCTCGGGTTCGGCGTCGAGGACGTGCTGTTCCTCGTCGGGCTCAGCTCCTTCTCGTGCACCGCCTATGCCGTGGTGTTCCGCCGGACGCCGGTGCCGTGCGGCGGCGCCCCGCGCGGCGCCCCGTGGCGGCGCGCGGCGGCGGCCATCACGTCCGCGCTCGCGGCGGCGGTCGCGCTGCTCGCGGCCGGCGTGCCGGTCCTCTACGCCGCGGTGGCGGCGATGCTGGCGGTCTCCGGCGTGCTCCTCGCGGCGCGGCCGGATCTCATCGCGCCGAGCCTGCTCGGCGCGCTCCTGTCCGCGGCGATGTACCTCGTCCTGTGCCTCGCCTTCGCGGCGCTCGTGCCCGGCGTGTTCGAGCGCACGTGGCGGCCCAGCGTGCTGCTCCCGGGCAGGGCGCTGCTCGGCGTGCCGGCCGACGAGATCCTCTACGGGCTCGGCGCGGGCCTCTCCGCCACGGTGTTCCCGGCGTGGGCCTTCGGGCTCCGGTACACGAAGGGACCCCCCGCCGGGCCGCCGGCGCGCTGAGGCGGGGCCGCGCGCTCGCGGCCCGCGGCCCGCCTCGGCGCCCCGCATCGCCCGCGCGCGGAGGCGTCGGCCGCCGCCGGCGCGCGCTATTAGTAAATACTATTTACATTGCGGATAAACGAGGAGGTTCACCGCGGGACCACGTCGCAGAAGAAGTCGACGGCGGTCCTCAGCTCGAAGGCCGACTCGCTGCCGCCGCGCTTCGCGACGAAGACGTCGAGCGGGTACATCTTGCCCGGCTCCAGCTTGACGTTGCGTCCGGCGGCCCAGTCTTCGATGTCGATTCCCGGCTCGATCCCTGGCGTGCGCGCGTCGCGACCGTCGCTGGCGAGCACCTGGATCCTGTTGATGAACACCCAGACGTTGTCGTTCGCCTGGACCAGCAGGGTGTCCCCGCGGCGGTACCTGAAGCTCGAGTGGAGCTCGTACGTGAAGCCGCGCGTGTCGCTGAGGTCCTGGACGTTCTCGTCCGCGGGGTCGCTGGGGGAGAAGTGTTTGCTGCCGAGCGTGCCGAGTCTGCCCTGCTCCGTCTCGACGAGGTGGAAATCGGGAACGTACTGGAAGGCGTCGTTGGCTCCTTGCACGTCACGGAACCACAACGTGAAGTCCTCGAGGCTGACCCCGTGGCCCGCCGCCGGGTCCGCGTTGTAGACCGGCCTACCGGAGTGATCCAGCTCGGGCTTGAGGAGATACTTCAGGCCATTGGCGCCGGGGCTCTCCGGGGCCGGGGGCATGCCCGGGGTCGTGTGGGACCTGAAGCGGCGCACCCTCCCCGACAGGTTCTTCGCGCACTGCGCTTCCCAGTCTTCCTCCGACGCCACGCCGCCGGTGTTGCCGGTCCCACCGGCGACACCGGCGGCGGGTTTGGTCTCGGGGGGACCTTCGCCGCCGCCGCCGGCGCCTTCGCTGTCGCCGCCGCCGCCAGCCCCGTTGTCCTCGGGCGTCGCGTCGCTCTCCACGGGGGGGTCGGTCGCGTCCTCCCCGCTGACGATGACGGCGTTCTCGAGCGGGCACCCGGCGAGGACGAGCGCCGACCACGCGAGGAGCAGGGCACCTGCGGGTCGCGTGTACGCCGGGCAGGGGGATGTCGTCGGCCGGGGCAAGGTCATCGAGAGCGCCTCCTCCCCCGTGGATGCCGCCAGGCGTGCTGGTCCTTCGCGGAATCGTCCTCGACGGCGTGGTTCTTCGCGGCGCCGTGTGGTCAGGTGTCGCTCCTGCGCCCGCGCGGAGGTCCGGCGACAGCCGCCGCGCACCCGCTGAAACCTGCGCGAAACTTGGCTCCGCCCACCAGGCGTCCGGCGAACGTTGGCCGGGCTCCTGCGTTGCCTCGCGGCGGCGCCGCGCGGGCGGACTAGCTCCGTGCCTCACGAGGCTGTCGAGGGAGCCCGAGAGATTTCAACGCAAAGGCGCAAACCAGAATTTTCTCTGTATTTTTGCGTCTTTGCGCCTTTGCGCCTTTGCGTTGAATCTCTCTTCTCTCGCGTCGATCCCTGCCAAGACGTCTGACAGACCGAACTAGCCTGGTTACCTCGGGGCTCCGCGCTGCCGGCGCGAGCGGCGCGAGCGGCCTCGCGATCGGCTCACGCCGCCTCGCCGCCGAACGCGATGGGCACCTCGGAGACGGTGACGCGGAACTTGCCGCCCCGGGTGACCGGGATCTCATCGACGACCTGGATCTGGAGGTTCGCCCGGTCGCCGAGCAATCGGCGGATCTCGCGCTCGATGATCTGCGACGTCTCCGGCCGGTAGTTCTCGCCCGGCATGATCTTGATCGTGAGCGCCCGCGTCTTGTCCTGGTGGATCTGGTAGCGCGCCACCGTCGGGTGGTCCTTGAAGAGGTGCGGAAAGAACTCGCCCGCGAGGACCTGCCCGTCCGGCCCGACGATCATGTCGAGCACCCGCCCCTCGACCGCGGCGAGCAGCGGCAGCCCGCGGCCGCACGAGCAGGGCGCCTCGGCGGCGACCGCGATGTCCTCGTTCTTGTAGCGGAGCAGCGGCATCGACCGGCACACGAGGTCGCTCACGATCACCTCGCCGGGCTCGCCGGGCCTCGCGGGCCGCCCGCCCGCGTCGAGCTCGACGAACACGTTCTCCAGGTTGAGGTGCTTGCCCTGGTGGCGCTCGCACTCCGCGCCGATGAGCATCACCTCCCGGCAGCCGTAGCGGTCGAAGACCGGCGCCTCGAACGCCCGCTCGATGGTCTCCCGCTGGTGGCTGAAGAGCCGCTCGGCGGTGGCCACGATGCCCCGCGGCGAGGGCAGCTTGCGCCCCGTCTCGAGCGCGTAACGCGCCGTGAAATAGAGCGGGCTCGTGTACCCGATGACGAGGTTCGGCCGGTAGCGGACGATCTCCTTCACCACCGACGCGAGCCGCGCCTCCGCGAGGTCCCACGCGCTCACCATCTTCTTTCGCAGCACGGCCTCGTGCAGCGCGCGCTTCGCTTGCTTCCAGCGGGGCTCCGCCGCCGTCGGGGTGCCCCAGATGTGGAGCTCCTTCTCCCCGATCCGCCCGCCCGCCCAGCCGTCGGCGCGCATGGCCGCCGCGAACCGGCGCTCGTACGTTTCGTGGTCGTAGTAAAATTGCACCGGCGCGCCGGTCGACCCGCCGGTGCCGCTCTTGTAGAGCTTGCCCTTCCACCCCGTGGCGATCATCTCGCTGCCGTGCGCGCGGATTTCCGCCTTGGTCAGGACGGGGAAACGCACGAGATCCTCGGGCGCGTGGACGTCCTTCGCGCGCACCCCGTGCTCGGCGAAGCGGCGCCCGTAGTAGGGCACGTGCTGCTCGGCGAACTGGAGGGCCTCGAGCATCTTTCGCCAGTTGAGCTCCCGGAGCTCCTGCTCAGGCCGCCACTGCGAACGCTCCAGCTCCTTGAGGTAGGTCAACGTCGACCGCCCTCGGAGACGGTTTTCGTAGAACGGGAACAGGACCTCGCGAAAGAGCATTCCGTACATGATTACGGGCATCCTCTCGAATCTGCGGGGGGAGTCAAGTTGCGCTTTCACGTAATCGCTCCGGATCGCCTGGTCCTCCAGCGATCCAGGGAGTTGTGATCCGCCCTGGATGATCGCGGAGACGGCCTTGATCGCGCTCGACGGAGGACGTCGCGCCCGGACGGCGCCCTCTGCCGTGGACCTCGGTTTCCGCGGGAGCGTGGGGCCGAGGTCAAGCGCAGGTGATGAGGGGTGATGATTTCACCGCCGCGCGGGGAGCGCTCGCGAGCGACTCGCTGTCTCGTGCGCCTCCCATTCACGGACAGGGGGACACGGAGAGGCCTTCGGCGCGGAGCGTGGAGCTCGATCCGCGGCTCGGGCAGCGCCCGCGCGGCGCGCGCCGCGCGGACGTCATCGCCTTGTGATTGCGGGGTTGAAGACGAGCGCGCCCCGCGCCGCTCGCCGCCTGGAGGGCGGCGGCGGCGCGGGGCAGGGCGATCAGGCGTCCGGCTCGCAGGCGCGCCCGGAAGGCCTGGGCGCGCCGTGAGGCCGAGCCGTCAGGGCGGGCTCCCGGCTCACGGGAGCATCAGGACGCACTCGATCCGGCAGGTCGGGGCGGAGCCGCCGCCGCTCGTGGTGCTCACTTCCTCGCAGATGGTGCGCTCGATGGAGCCGGGCGGGCACGGCTCCTCGACGGGCACGCACTCGCGCCAGCAGCCGCCGACGGCCGGATCCGCGTCGTAGTAGCCGCCGCCGGAGGAGCTGCTGCTGACCGCGCCGCTGCACACGGTCTGCTCGACGGTGCCCGGCGGGCAGTAGGGCTCGACGGGCACGCACTCGGTCCAGCAGGAATCGGTGGTGTGCGGGTAGTCGTCGCCGCCGTAGCCGCCGCCGGAAGAGCTGCTGCTCTCGCCGCACACGGTCTGCTCGACGGTGCCCGGCGGGCAGTAGGGCTCGACGGGCACGCACTCGGTGAAGCAACCGCCGCCCGGGGTGGTGCTGCCGCCGTAACCGGTGCCGGTGGTGCCGCTGTCATAGCAGGTCGTCTGCTCGACGGTGCCCGGCGGGCAGTAGGGCTGCACGGGGATGCACTCGGTCCAGCAGCCGCCGCCGGGGTAGGGCATGCCGTCGTAGCCGCCGCCGGTGCTGACGCTGGAGCTGCTGCTCCAGCCGCCGCTGCCGCCCTCGCCCCAGCCGCCGCTGCCGCCGCTGCCGCCCGAGCCGACGGTGACGCTGGAGCCGCCCTCGCAGACGGTCTGCGGGATCGTGTCCGGCGGGCAGTAGGGCTGGATGGGCACGCACTCGGTCCAGCAGCTGCCCCAGCCGCCCGCGCTGCCGCCGTAACCGGTGCCGCTGCTGCCGCCCATGCCGCCGGCGCCGCCCGAACCGACGGCGACGCTGGAGCCGCCGTCGCAGAAGGTCTGCGGGATCGTGTCCGGTGGGCAGGTGGGCTCGACGGGGAGGCACTCGGTCCAGCAGCTGCCCGAGCCGCCCGTGCCGCCGGTGCCCCAGCCGGTGCCGCTGCTGCCGCCCGCGCCGCCCCAGCCGGTGCCGCTGCTGGGCACGTCCGCGGGGGTGGCGCCCCGATCGAAGCCGCTGCTGCCCGCGCCCGTGCCGCCGGTGCCCCAGCCGGTGCCGCTGCTGTCGCCCGCGCCCGCGCCGCCGGCGCCCCAGCCGGTGCCGCTGCTGCCCTCCCAGCCGCCGCTGCCGCCCGCGCCGCCCGAGCCGGCGACGCCGACGCTGACCGTCGTGCTCTCATCGCAGACGGTGTGCGGGATCGTGTTCGGCGGGCAGTAGGGCCCCACCGGCACGCACTCGGTCCAGCACTCCTCGTAGTGCTCCGAGGTCCCGGGCATGCCCGTGCCGACGCTGACGGCGCTGCCGCCGCTGCAGACCCGCTGCTCGATCGTGCCCGGCGGGCAGAACGGCGGCGGCGTGCACTCGGTCCAGCACTTCGGATCGACCGGCAGCGGCATCCCGGGGCCGGCCGCGCCCGCGCCGACGGAGGAGGTGGCGACGGTCGTGCTGCCGTCCTCGCAGAGGACGTGCTGCCCCCACCCGGGCGGACACACGCTGTCAGGCACACACTGCTGCTCGCACATCTCGCCGACCTCGCACGGCGAGCAGACCGTCTCCCAGTGGAAGCCAGGCCCGCAGTCGGGCTCGGGCGGCGGCGACGGCTCCTCCACGCCGCCACAGCCCTGGCCCTTGGCGCCGGTGAGCACCACGAGCGCGGAGAGCGCGACGAGCCCCTGAAGCGATGAACGAGCGACCGAAGAGCGAGAGACGAGCGAGGAGAAGAGCGTGAAACGCATGGGAAGACTCCGTCCTGCGTGCCTGGGCCGACACGCGATCAAGAAACGATGCTCTGCGCCGCACCTGCGGAGCGCTGCTGCTCCGCGGCTGCTCAGCGCCACTCGGAGAGCTCGTCCGGAGATAAAGCACCGGATATGCCACGCCCGTCCGCCCGCCCGGATGGCGCCCCCGGGGGCTCCCAGGCGGCCTCCCGGCGCGCCCGGGCCGCACGTCTCCGCGCGTTTTCCGGCGCGATCCCCGCGGCGCCCGACCGCCGCGGTACGGCGCCGCGGCACGCGGCAGGGCCACACTGTGACCGTGAGCGATGAATCCGTGCCACACTGAGCCAGGTGCGCCACGTTGCCCAGGTGGCGCACAACTTGTTGGAATGGCAGCGGAAATTTTCGAGGGTGCCGGTCTACGGCGTCGCGTCTGGCCTGCCGTAGGGGGGCGTCGTGGGAGGTGAGGCGACGGCCGACGCTGCCCTGAGGCTCAGAAGGTGCAGGTCGGCGTGGGGCCGGCGGTGAAGGGCTCCCAGCGGACGTCCTCGATCGCCACGTCCATCGGCGATTCCGAGTAGATGAGGAAGGGCGTGTTGACGTTGGTGATGTCGAGCCCGCTGTCCGTCAGGCACTTCAGCGGGATGGAGACCTCGTGCCACTCCCCGTCCGCGATGGAGGTCAGCGTGCTCGCGATGTTGATGTCGCCGAGGCAGGGATACACGCAGTGGGCCGACAGCGTGACCAGCGTGCCCTCGGGCGGAGCATCGACGCGCGCCCGGAAGACGATCGAGGTCTCCGAGTTGTAGTAGGGCGACAGATCGACCCCGGGCATGCCCGCCGAGACCTGCGCGTAGATCTGGCCCGTCGCGCTCCAGGTCACCTGCTTGGCGCTGCCCTGGATCTCGCCGTCGACCGTGCTCACGCTGACCTCGCCGTCGGGCAGGGTGGCGCCCATGCCCACGTCGATGCCGCCCCAGTTCGAGGGGCCGCCGATGCGCAGCACGTAATCGCCCTTCTCGTCGCCATCCATGAAGATCTCGAGCGGCTCGCTCGTGGTGCCGGCCGTCCCCGGGTCCGGGGCCGCGCAGCCGTGGCCCGTGGAGACCTCGGGCAGATCGTCGCCGAGCACGTCGGCGTCGGTGGTCAGGAGGCCATAACCGTACGGGAAGAGCGGCTGCTCGTCGTCTCCCTTGTTGATGGGCGCCTGGCAGTCGGCCGAGGGCCACGAGAACGACAGCTTGCCCTGGAACTCGTAATCGCCGAAGAGCACGTCGGCGACGCCGCCGCCCTCGCTGCCCGGCAGCCAGGCCGCGACGAACGCGTCCGACCGGTTGATCTCCTTGTTGGTGTGGAGCGGGCGGCCCGACACGAACACCGTGACGATGGGCAGGCTCGGCGCCTGGGCGCGGATGACGTCGATGACGGCGAGGTCCTCGGGGTGGAGGTTTGCGTGCTCGAGCGTCTCGAACTTGCCGATGTCGCCCTGGCCCTCGGCGTAGGGCGTCTCGCCGATGACCACGATCGCGGCGTCGAAGGTGTCGGCCGCGGCGGTGCCGTCGGGGCTCAGGGTCGCGGAGCCGTCCATCCCGGCGCCCGTGATCGCCTCGTCGATGCCGGCGTAGATGGACTGCGCGTTCGGGAAATCGGCGTTGGTGTTGCCGGTGCCCTGCCAGGTGAGCGTCCAGCCGCCGGACTGGTTCTGGATGTTGTCCGCGGTCTTGCCGGCCACGAGGACGTTCATCGACTTGCTGAGCGGCAGGACGCCGCCCTTGTTCTTGAGCAGGACGAGCGACTTGCGCACGGCCTCGCGCGCCACGGCCCGGTGCTCCGGCGCGGCGAGGAGCGCGGCGTCGCCGGCGGCCGACCGGGTCGAGGGGGCGCCCTTGTTCGCCCTGGGGCCGAGGAGGCCGGCCCGCATCTTCACGCGCAGGATCCGGGTCACCGCGTCGTCGATGCGGGCCATCGGGATCTCGCCGCCCTGCACCTCTGCGATGGTGTTCTCGATGAACGCCATCCAGTCATTGGGCACCATGATCATGTCCACCCCGGCGTTGATCGCCGCGGCGCACTGCGTGTTGTTGCAACCCGGGAGCTGGCCGTGCCCGTTCCAGTCGCCGATGACGAAGCCGGTGAAGCCGAGCTGGCCCTTGAGGATGTCGGTGAGCAGGTACCGATTGCCGTGCATCTTGTCGCCGTTCCAGCTGCTGAACGACGCCATCACGGTCTGCGCGCCCGCCTCGAGCGCGGAGAGGTAGCCCTGGGCGTGGATGTCGCGCAGATCCTCCTCGGAGCAGACGGTGTTGCCCTGGTCCTTGCCCTGCTCGGTCCCGCCGTCGCCCATGAAGTGCTTGGCGGTCGCGACCACGTGCGTGTCGCTGAACAGGTCCGCGCCGTCCGCCGGGCGGCCCTGCAGGCCCCGGACCATCCGGCCCGCGTAGCGCCTCACGATCTCCGGATCCTCGGAGTAGCCCTCGTAGGAGCGGCCCCACCGGTCGTCCCGCACCACGGCGAGCGTGGGGGCGAAGGCCCAGTCGAGCCCGGTGACGGCGACCTCGGCGGCGGTGATGGCGCCGATCTCCTCGATGAGATCGGGATCGTTCATGGCGCCGAGCCCGATGTTCTGCGGGAACAGCGTCGCGCCGATCACGTTGTTGTGGCCGTGCACCGCGTCCACGCCCCAGAGGACGGGGATGCCGAGGTGCTCGCCGGGCGCGCCGCTCGTGTCGGTGGAGGCCGTGTAATAGGCGTCCGCGAGGGCGACCCAGTCGGCCGCGGTCGCGTCCTTGGAGCGGCCCGGCCAGGACCCGCCGCCGTTCAGCACCGAACCGATGTGGTACTCCCGGACCTGGTCCGGCGTGATCGCCAGGATCTCGGGCTGGACCATCTGGCCGACCTTCTGCGCCGGGCTCATCCGCGCGAGCAGCTCGGCGATGGCGTCCTCGATCTCGGGGTCGAGCGGGATCTCGCTCGTCACCGTCGGCCATTCGACCGACGCGGGCGCGCCGCCGGTGCCGCCGCCGCCGCCGGTGCCGCCGCCGCCGCCGGTGCCGCCGCCGCCGGCACCGCCGCCGCCGCCGCCGCCGGTGCCGGTGGTCGCGCCCGCGCCGTCGCCGCCGTCGCCGCCGCCGCCGGTCCCGGTCGTGGCGCCGCCGCCCGACCCGCCCGACCCTGTCGGGTCAGTCAGGGGATTTATGGACTCGTCCCCGCAGGCGGGGACAGGGATGGTCAGGGCTGCGAGCAGCAGCCATTTTGCGTTTCGATTCCAATGCTTCATGCCAGCGCCGGAGCATCGTCCCGGCGCAGTGGGGCGTCAATCTCAACCTCTCGCAGGCTGTGGCGTGAAGGCGGCCCCTTCGCACGAGCGGCTTGACACGGGCGACCATCCCCGGCTGTTCTACGCTCTGTGCGACGAGGGAAGGCGGCGCGAGATCGGCCCGTAGAAGGGCTGAACCAGGAGAGCGCACCTGTGTCGAACGCGTCCTCGGTATACAAGCGGCGGGCGGCGAGCGCCGCGGTTCCTGTGTGGAAGTCTCGGACATCGCCGGCGATCTTCACGCTGGTGCTGATCGCTGTCTGCTCGGCCGCGCGGCCGAGCGCCGCGACCCCTCCATGCGAGCATCATCCGGAGGCGAAGTTCAGTCGATTTTCAGAGATCCCCGCCGTTCTGCAGGTGCCGCCCTCACCAGCCCGCCTGTGCGACGTCGAGCCGAGGCTCCACGCGACAGCCGTCGTCGAGCACGGGAGCGCCTCGTTCAACTGTGAGCAGTCACGCTGCAAGCTCGATGTTCCTGCCGATCTCGACGCCGCGGCGGTGTATCTGTTCCGCGACGAGGCCGGGCAGGTGCTGTTCGCCAGGCGGGGCGACCAGATGAAGTGGGGCAATTACCCGAAGCCGGCGCCGGAGACACGGCACGTCACCGTTCAGCGGCTGCGGCTGGGGCCGTCGACTGCGCTCATCGAGCGCCCCGAGCTGTTCATCCATGGTCGTCGCTGCTTTTCGCTTCCGCCCGATCAGCGCCTGGAGCCCGATGGCGTCTACCTGGTAACACACGTCGCTGAGCTGCCCATCGTCGTCATCGCCTCGCTTCCCGAGCCGGCAAACAGGCCCGTCGCGCCGGCCTTCATGATCCAGCGCGACCAGATTTCCAATCCCTGCGACGATCACGGGCTGCTCTGGTTCGTCCCGAGGGAGCGCGGACCGAACGCGTGGGTCGTCTGGAATGTCTACGCACAGGACGGCGAGACGCGCATCGTCGGTCCGATCCTCGGGCCCGTGCCCTGGGTGTATGGCAGCGAGCGTCCACGCGGGACGCCCGAATGGGCGCTCGAGCTCGGGCGTGAGTACGTCCTCTCGGCTCGAGCGCTCGATCTATCAGGCAACCTCTCGGACGAGCAGCGGCTCTCGTTCACGATGGAACGGACCGGTCGGAGCATGTACACTCGGCTCCGTGCCATCAGCGGCGGGGCGAGGGCGCTCGCCGCGGTCATCATGGCCTGGACGGTGCTGGCAGCGATCTGGCTCGTCGTGAAAGCCGCGCGTGCCGAGCGCGCCCCGACCCGGGTTGACCCATCGCGTTCCAACCCGGCTCACGACCCGCCCTCCGGACCCCGGCCACCCGACCCAGGCTGATCCACCACGACCGCGGCCCGCAGCCGGTTGAGCCCGGAGACGGCGCGCCGTCCCTCGCGCGATGGCGCGCCCCGGTCCGTGGCAGCGCCGTCGGCTCAGTCGACGAACACGTCCCAACAGAGTGCGTTTCGCAGTTTTTGGTCGTCAAGAACGAGGTCTCGTATCTCGTCGGGCAGTTGTTCCCACTGCCACTGGCGTTCGGCTCGCGCGGCCGCGTCCCCTTGGCCCGATGGCGCGGCTTCCCTGGCAGCCCTGATGGCGTACGCCGCAGCCCCTAACTCATGGGCGGCTACATGCGCCACGGCCACCGCCTGACCCGCGGAACACCGTCGCAGTCACCACCGTGAGCTGCCGGCGCCGACGTGAGGCCGACACGCGCTCGCGCGCCTCGTCGCGGCGAGCTCGACGCCTCATCGACGCGCTTGACACCGGCGGTCCAGTTTTGCGATCCTACCGTTGGTGCGCTGTGTCCTCCCTGGCGCTCCAGATCCTTGGTAGGTGTATCATGATATCCGTCTCGCGGCGCCTGGCGGCGCCGATGATCATCGCTTCGCTCTCCTTGTCCTCCGTCGTCACGACCACCCGAGCGCAGGCCGCCTCGTACGCGCTCTTCGAGAGCGGTCAAGCTCGTCCTCTCGCGCTCTCCGACGACGGGAAGCACCTCTACGCGGTCAACACCCCCGACAATCGCCTCGAGGTGTTCCGCGTCGGGCCATCCGGGCTCGTGCATCAGAGCTCCGTCACGGTAGGGCTCGAGCCCGTCGCCGTCTCCGTCTCGGGGAGCGGCGATGTCTGGGTCGTCAATCACCTCTCGGACAGCGTCAGCGTCGTCGACGTCTCCTCTGCCTCCTCTCCGCGCGTCACGCGCACCCTGCTCGTCGGGGATGAGCCGCGGGACATCGTGTTTGGCGGTCCGGCGCGCAGCCGCGCCTTCATCACGACGGCGCACCGGGGGCAGAACGCCCCGTACGATCCCCAGCTCGCGACGCCCGGCGTCGGCCGCGCCGACGTCTGGGTCTACGACGCGGCGAACCTCGGGGCGAGCTCGCTCGGCGGCGTCCCCCTCACGATCCTCTCGCTGTTCTCCGACACGCCGCGGGCGCTCGCGGTGAACCCGGACGGGACGCGCGTCTATGCGGCCGGCTTCCACAGCGGCAACCGGACCACCGCCCTGCACCGGGACATCGTCGCGCTCGGCGGCGGGCCGCCGCCGCCGTTCACCGACCACCTCGGGACGACGCAGCCGGCGACCGCCCTGATCGTGAAGTTCGATGGAACGAGCTGGGTCGACAGCGTCGGACAGACCTGGGACCCGTACGTGAACTACTCTCTCCCCGACAAGGACGTGTTCGTCATCGACGCGACGAGCAACCCGCCGGCGCAGCTGCCCGGCGCGGCCGGTTACTACACCGGCGTCGGGACGATCCTCTACAACATGATCGTCAACCCCGCGAACGGCCGCGTCTACGTGACGAACACCGAGGCGATGAACCTCGATCGCTTCGAAGGGCCGGGGATCTTCACCGGGTCGAGCGCGCGCGGCCACCTCCACGAGAGCCGGATCACGGTGCTGGATCAGGGCAGCGCCGCGCCGCGGCACCTGAACAAGCACATCGACTACAGCGCCTGCTGCGCGCCGATCCCCAACGCGGAGAACGACAGGAGCCTCGCGCTGCCCCTCGGCATGGCGATCACGAGCGACGGGGCCACGCTGTACGTCGCCGCGCTCGGGTCCAGCAAGATCGGCGTGTTCAGCACCGCCCAGCTGGAGAACGACACCTTCTCTCCGAGCGCGGCGAGCCACATCGTCCTCGACGACGGCGGCGAGCCGGTCGGCCCGACGGGCCTCGCGCTCGACGAGGGGCGAGGGCGGCTCTACGCGCTCACGCGGTTCGACAACTCCATCGCGGTGGTCGACACGGCGACGCGGGCCGTGACCGCGCGTGTCCCGATGCACAACCCCGAGCCGCCGAGCGTCGTCGCCGGCCGCCCCTTCCTGTACGACGCGCGGTTCAGCTCGAGCAACGGCGAGGCGTCGTGCGCGAGCTGCCACGTCTTCGGGGATTTCGACAGCCTGGCCTGGGATCTCGGCAACCCCGACACCACCACCGTCCCGAACCCCGGGCCCGTGGCCGAGGATCTCATGCTGTTCTCGCCGCCGATGAACGACTTCATGGCCCTCAAAGGGCCGATGACCACCCAGAGCCTCCGCGGCATGGCGAACCACGGGCCGATGCACTGGCGCGGCGATCGCACCGGCGGCTACAACGAGCCCAGCGCGCAGCCGGACGAGGGCACCTTCGACGAGCGGGAGGCGTTCAGGCAGTTCCAGGCCGGGTTCGTCGGTCTGCTCGGCCGGAGCGGGCCCATCCCGGCCCCGGACATGGAGGCGTTCGCGGATTTCGCGCTGAAGATCATGTACCCGCCGAATCCAATCCGGAACCTCGACAACTCGCTCACGCCGGACCAGCAAGCCGGCCGAGACCACTTCCTCGCGGACGGCACGGATCTCAGCGGATCGTGCGTGGGGTGCCACGTGATCGACCCCGACGCCAACGCAGGGTTCGGCGAGCCGCTGCCCGGCTTCTTCGGGACCGACGGCCGGTACGTCCGCAACGAGGTGCCCCAGGTCATGAAGACCCCGCACCTCCGCAACCTGTACCAGAAGGTCGGCATGTTCGGCATGGTCCCGACTCCCTTCATCTATCCGGGAGACAACGACTTCATGGGCGACCAGGTGCGCGGCTTCGGGTTCCTCAACGACGGGGCCATGGACACCATCTTCCGCTTCATGAGCGTGATGGGCTTCGACAACGTCTTCAGCCCGGGCGGCTTCGACGACAGCCCCGGCGGGAACGGCGAAGCGCGGCGCCGGCAGGTCGAGCAGTACATCATGGCGTTCGAGAGCAACCTGGCGCCCATCGTCGGGCAGCAGGTCACGGTGACGCAGCACAACGTCGCGGCGGCGACCCCGCGCCTCGACCTCTTCCTCGATCGGGCGGACGAAGGCGAGTGCGACGTCATCGCGAAGGCGCGTGTCGGAAGCCACGAGATCGGCTTTCTCTACGTCGGATCGAGCCAGTTCATCGCGGACCGACAGGCGCTCGGCGGCACCACGAAGTCGACCCTGCTGTTCTTCGCGCAGCTCCCTCACCACGAGATGACGTTCACCAGCGTCCCGCCTGGCAGCGGCGCGCGCATCGGGATCGACCGCGACGAGGACGGCATCCTCGACGGCGACGAGTGAGCGGCACGCTGCCAGCGGCATGGGCTACGTGGTCCTGCACGTCCTCGGCGCCAGGCCGCGACAGCCCGGGCGGACGCCGGCGGCGCCGGTGAACGCCGCGGCGCCGCCGGAGGCAGGCCTGCCTCGCTGCCCCCGCGCCGGCCTGCGAGAGGGACCAGCGAGCCGACTTGGGCGCTGACCGCAAGACCACCTCCTGATAAAGAGAGGCCAATGCAAACCTCTCGAACCAGACGTATGACACCGTGGCGCGTGCCCGCGGCGATGCTGGCCGCGGCGGCCGCCGGCGCGCTCCATCCGGCTGTGGCGCATGCCCACTTCTCCCTGCTCGAGCCCGCCTGCTACTCGGAGCAGAACAACCTCGGCGACCCGCAGAAGAGCGCGCCCTGCGGTCAGGCCGACCCCGGGAATCCGGCCCAGCCGACCGGCGAGGTGACCACGTTCGTCCAGGGTCAGACGATCACGCTGACCATTGACGAGACAATATTCCACCCGGGCCACTACCGCGTGTCGATCGCGCCCAATCCGGACGCGCTCCCCCCCGATCCGGTGGTGACCCCGGGCTCCACCCCGTGCGGCTCCACGGTAATCGAGACCGCGCCCGCGCTGCCCCTCGTGGCGGATGGCCTGCTCGTCCACACGACGGCGTTCTCCGAACCACAATCCGTGCAGATCGCGCTCCCCCCCGACTTCACCTGCACGAACTGCACGCTGCAGGTCAGCGAGTTCATGTCGAACCACGCGATCAACAACCCTGGTGGCTGTTTCTATCATCACTGCGCGACCATCACGATCGTCCCGCGCGACGGTGAGGGCGCGGGCGGCGCGGGCGGCGCCGGCGGCGGCCCGGACGACGGCGCCGCTGTATCCACCAGCAGCAGCAGCGGCGCCGGCGCGGGCGCGGGCGGCACCGACGACGGCGGCGCCACGACGGCGGGCAGCGGCGGCGGCGAGGCGGACGAAGGCGATTCCTCCTTGTCGTCCGGATGCGGATGCCGTGCCGGCGCCGCGGGCCCGGCCACCGCCGCGTACATGGCGATCCTGCTCTCGCTCGGGCTCCTGCGCTGGCGCCGCCGTGCGAAGCTCGCTGCACGTCGCGACGCTCGTGCTCCAGAGCATACATCGCGCAGATCGACCACGAAGTGACCAGCTCCGGCGCCGGGAGCGGCGGCGTGGAGTCGCCGTTGCGGCCTCACCGAGCAGCGGGTGGGTTCGAGCTCACGCGGAGACCCCACCACCGGAGGCGCCGGTCCGACCTGAACGACGTTTGGCCTTCTGCCCGCGAGCGCTCGTGACGCTCTCGATCAGCGCGCGAAGCTTCGGCTGCTCCTGCGTGCGCGCCGGAAAGTACAGGTAGATGCCGGGGCCCTTCGTGATGAACGCCTCGAGCACGCGCTCCAGCCGTCCCTCGGAGAGGTCGCGCTCGATGGCCTGGTCGGGGACGTACGCGAGGCCCGACCCCGCGCACGCGAGCGCGACCATGAGCGCGATGTCGTCGACGACGATGCCGCCGGGAACATCGACCGTGATCGTCTTGCCTCGACGCTCGAGCTCCCAGCGATAGACGGTGCCGCTCGCGATGAGGCGCTGGCGGATGGCGCGATGGTGGACGAGGTCCTCCGGCGCGCGCGGTCGCCCCGCCTTCTCGAGGTAGGCCGGCGAGCCGACGATCGACCACGACGAGTGGCTCGTGATCGGAACCCGCACCATGTCCTTCTCGACCGCGTCGCCGAGCCGGATGCCCGCGTCGAAGCCGGCTGCCACGAGGTCGACGAAGGCATCGTCGAGCGAAACCTCGATGGACAGCTCCGGGTACACCTCCCGCATCTGCGCCACGAGCGGGGCGAGGAGCCACGCGCCGCTCATGCGCGGCGCGGTGATGCGGAGGTTCCCCGAGGGACGCCCGCGGTAGTCCCCGAGCGCGGCGAGCGCGCCTTCGACGTCGGCGATCGCGGGCTGCAGGCGCTGAAAGAGGCTCGCGCCCGGCTCCGTGAGCGCGACGCGCCTCGTGGTCCGCTGAAACAGCACGACGCCGTACCGTCGCTCGAGGAGCTTGATCTTCTGGCTCACGGCGGTGGGGGTGACGCCGAGCGCGGCGGCGGCGGCGGTGAAGCTCTTGCAGCGGCCCACGGCGAGGAACGTCGTGAGCCCGTCGAGCGCGTCGATCATGCCCGCGATTATGAACCGCAGGTTCATAAAGCATCAAGCGTTCTGCGCATTTTCTTCATGACCGGGATGCTGCATCTTCCTTCGTGTGAGGGGGGCCTAGCCCCCGGACCACGAAGAGGAGATCCCCATGAAAACGAGCGAGAACAAGCGTGTGTGGTTCATCACGGGCGCGTCGCGCGGAATCGGCGCGGAGATCGCGAGCGCGGCGCTCGCCGCCGGCGATCGGGTGGTCGCCACCGCGCGCGATCCGAGGAGCATCACGGACCGCTTCGGGCAGCCTGAGGCGCTCCTCCCCCTCGCGCTGGACGTGACGGACGAGGCGTCCGTCGCCGCCGCGGTCGAGGCTGCCGTCGCGCGGTTCGGCCGGATCGATGTGCTGGTGAACAACGCCGGCTACGGCGTCGTCGGCGCGATCGAGGAGACCCAGGGCGACGAGGTGCGGCGCGTCTTCGAGACGAACGTGTTCGGCCTCCTCGCGGTAACGCGCGCCGTGCTTCCGCAGCTCCGGAATCAGCGCGCGGGTCTGATCTTGAACCTCTCGTCGGTGGGCGGCTACCAGTCGGGGCCCGGGTTCGGCATTTACTGCTCGACGAAGTTCGCCGTCGAGGCGATCTCGGAGGCGCTGCACGCGGAGCTCGCGCCGCTCGGCATCGCGGTGACGGTCCTCGAGCCGGGCTACTTCCGAACGGAGTTCCTTGAGGCGAAGTCCGTCGTGGCGACGGGGAAGGTCATCGCCGATTACGCGGAGACCGCGGGCAAGGTCCGGAGCTACGCGAAGGAGGTCAGCCTTCAGCAGCCTGGCGACCCGGCGCGGCTCGCCCGCGTGGTCGTCGAGCTCGCCCGCGCGAAGAACCCGCCGCTCCGTCTTCCGCTCGGCACCGACGCCATCGCCGCGATCGAGGCGAAGAACACGTTCGTGGCGCAGGAGCTCGCCGCGTGGCGCGCCGTCTCGGCGTCGACGGACTTTCCGAGGTGAAGCCCGCGCCGTGGGCGTCCACGGAAGCGGGGGAGGACCGGAGGCCTCCTCGGGACAGCAGGACAGGTGATCTGGCACCCTGCTCGGCGTTGTGAGGGCACGCCTCAGCGCAGCGTCTACGGAAATTCGCGCACCTTGACCGCGCGTGTCGTGCCCGGGTAGGCGTCGTTGTAGTGCTCCACCCCATACAGCAGGATCTCGCCGTCGGGATCCACATAGATCCCGGCCCCTGCATCGAAGGCACAGTAGCGCTTGTTGCCCGTGGCCGAGCTGCTGCAGGACATGTGTCGGCTGGCCACCTCGGTGAAGCTGGGCACGAAGCTCGCGCTGAGGTCCACACGCCACAGGTCGACCCAGTCCTCGTCAAACCATTTGTTCCTGTGCGTGCCAGCGACAAAGAGCTGCCCGTCGCACTGGGTCACGAGCTGCAGGCCCTGGTACTCCGCGCCGCCGAAGGGCGTCGAGGCGCTCGCCTGAGATACCCAGGTGGAGCTCGAGCTGCCGAAGTAGGGCATCGCCGCCTCCGAGGACACGAACACCTCGACGTCGTCCGAGTTATGGCCAAAGACGAGCGCGAGGTAGCGGCCAGAGGAGAGCAGCGTGAGGCTCACCGCTCCCGCGTTGACCGTCTGACCTCGCGTTCGCAAGACCAGCGGGCTCCACTGGGGGTTCAAGGGATCCGACAACCTGGCGATGCGAAAGCCCGCCGTCGCCCCGTCGTCGTTCTTCTCGAAAGGCACGATGGCGTACTCGCCGTTCACCTGGAGGCCGCCCGAGTGATCGTACGGCATCCCCGAGTCGTCGGGCTGGTAGCGCACGATCGCGTCGCTGCAGGACGGGAGCCGGGATGGATAAGCATTCCGACCCAGCAGCCACGGGTTGTTGCTCAGCGATCCGAGGCGCACGACCTCGAAGCCCGGGCGCGCGCCCCCCTGAACCGAGGTCGTCACCAGGAGATAGTTGTAGTCACGCGCGAGCCGCTGGATGCCCTGGTGATGAATGAGCCCGGTGCCCGTCGTGGGCGCAGACGTGCTGCAGGCGTCGCTGCCGCTGCGGTAGGCCATGACATAGCTCGGGTCGTAGAGCGCGTTGATGCTGCTGGCGGCGTCGTTCACGCAGCGGTTCGTATAGGGGTTCGCGTGGTCCGTGTGGGCCCAGCCCCAATGGGAGCTCAGCCCCTGGTAGGCCACGCCCACCTCGTCGAGCGCTGGCTCGGCTGTGACCTCATCATCGACTCCACCACAGGCGACGAGAGACAGCGCGCCGACTGCTGCCATAGCGAGCGGCCAGATCCGGGATTGGAGATTGCGACCATCGTTCTTCATGGAGTCCTCGGAAAGAGAGGTGCGCTGGGCTTGCGAGCGGAAGGTCGGGCCACGTGCAGCCGCTGAAGCGGCTCACCGACAAGCGCCGTCTCGAAGGCCAGAGGGATCCCACCGTGACCACGCAGGAGGTCTGGGGCATCCCTTCACTGCGGTCTTCGCCGCCTCGCCTCCGCTCCTTTCAGCGCATCAGGGGAATCCAGTGGGAACATAAATTTGTCCTTCCGCTGGAAACCCGCGGCGCCTAGGTCGGCCTGTCAGAAGTCTTGGCAGGGATGGCGGCGAGAGAAGAGAGATTTCAACGCAAGGGCGCAAAAATCCAGAGAAAATTCTGGTTTGCGCCTTTGCGTTGAAATCTCTCGGGATCCCTGGCCAGACTTATGAGGCAGGAACTAGCGCTCGACCGGGAGCAGGATCGCCGAGGGGTGCGCGGGGTCGTGGTAGACCGATTGCTCGGCGGCGACGAGGCGCGTGGCGGTGGCGAGCGGCTCGCCGCTCCCCGTGTTGCGCGAGAAGCGCGGGTGGGCGCCGCTCGACACCTGCACGCGGATGCGGTGGCCGGGCTGGAAGCGGTGGGCGGTCGGCCAGAGATCGATCTCGATCCGGCGCGTGCCGTCGGCTTCGGCGGGCGGATTGCCGGGCGAGAGGCGGAGGATGCCGTCGGTGAGGTTCGTCGACTTCCCTGAGGGCGCCACGTCGCAGAGGCGCGCGAAGAAATCGGTGTGCTCCAGGCTGGAGGCGACGTGGAGGACGACCTTCACCGGGCCGATCACCTCCACGGCGCGATCGAGCCGCGCGCTCGTGTAGACGAGCACGTCGCCGCGCGCCTCCAGCGCCCGGTTGTCCTTCGGGCCGGCGTTCTGGCTGAGGCTGACGCCGCCCACCGAGGGCGTGGGGTCGGCGGGGTCGTAGCGATACCGATCCGGCTCGGAGGCGATCGGCGCGCGCGTGGAGAGGCCGCCCGCCGACTGCAGATACCAGCGCTCCTCCGCGTAGCCCGGCGGCGGCCACTCGGCGAAATCCCGCCACGTGTTCGCGCCCATCACGAAGAGCCGCACCGGCAGATCGCGGAGCCCGCTGCGATCGCCGAAGAGGTGCGCGCGGAGCCAGGCGATCGACTCGCGCATGCCCACGGTCAGCCAGCGCTGATCGTTGTGCGTCCAGGGTCCGATCGTCAGGTGCGGCGATCGCCCCGCGCCGCGGAGTCGCTGGTAATCGGCGAGCGTCTGCGGCAGGAAGACGTCGTACCAGCCGCCGAGCATGTACACCGGCGCGGTCACCTCGCGGACGCGCTCGCTGAAATCCACGGGCTTCCACCAGGGATCGCCGGGCGGATCGTGCTCCAGCCACTCGCGGAGGAACTTCGCCGGCTTGCCGATCACCTTGGCGTCCGCCTCGCGGAGCGGCAGGTGCGCGGCGCCGGCGCGCACGAGCTTCTCGGCCTTCATCAGCGCGAGGGCCGCACGGAGTACCGACACCGAGGGATTGTGGACGAGGTGCGTCCACGTCAACGCCGTGTCCAGCCAGAAGGATCCGCCCATGTACATGGGGCTGCGGAACTCGGAGCTGGTCACGTGCGTCACCATCGCCTTCAGCTCCGGGCCCGCGTCGGCGGCGATCGCCCACTGCACGAACCCCATGTAGCTCGCCCCGAAGGTGGCCAGCTCGCCCGAGAACCACGGCTGCGCCTTGATCCACGCGAGCGTGGCGGCGCCGTCGGCCGGCTCGTTGCGGAACGGATCGAACTCCCCACCTGCGCCGTAGGTGCCCCGGCAGCTCTGCAGGAGCACCTGGAACCCTCGCTCCGCGAGCGGCCGCCCGAGCAAGAGGCCGAAGGCGCCGGCGCGGCCGTAGGGCGAGCGCACCAGGATCGTGGGTCGCTTCGGGCCGCTGCGCGGGCGGTAATGGTCGGCGAGCAGCGTGACGCCGTCGGGCATGGGCACCGGGAGATCGCGCTCGACCACGATGTCGCGCGTCTCCGCCGGCGGGAGATCGAGGAGCCGTTCGATGATGCGACTTGCGACGGTCATGCCCGGAATTCAAGCCACCTCCGGGCGGCGCGTCAACGCAGCGCGAGCGTGCACCGCCGCCGGCCCGGCCGTTACTGGCCCGTGCACTTCGCCCTGCACTCGAGATCGGCGCGATTGCAATCGGATGGACTCCTCCCGCCAGGCGCGCGGGGGCGCTCGATGTGTGCTCGATGCATAACTTACAAGGGCGCAAAAACACAGAGAAAATTCTGGTTTGCGCCTTTGCGCCTTTGCGCCTTTGCGTTGAAATCTCTCGGGATCCCTGGCCAGACGAGTGACGCTCGGAACCAGCACCGTCGAGCGGCGGGGAGCGCTCGGGCCACGCCGCGCGGCCGGCCACGCCCGCCGCCGCCTCACCCCCGGGCCGCGATGGATGCGAGGAGGCTCTCCAGGGAGCTCGGCTCGATCGGCTTGGTGAAGTGCATGTCGAAGCCGGCTTCCTCGGCCCGGCGGCGATCTTCCTCCCGGCCGTAGCCGGTCAGCGCGATGAGGAGCGAGGGGGAGGCGCCCGCGGTCCCCTTCAAGGCTCGCGCCACGCCGTAGCCATCCATCCCGCCGGGGAGGCCGATGTCGCACAGGATCACCTCCGGCGAGAACGAGCGGGCGACGTCGACGCCGGCGGGCCCGGACAGGGCCACCTCGACCCGATAGCCCTCCATGCTGAGCAGCGCCTGCAACATCGCAGCGGCGTCCTCGTTGTCCTCGATGACCAGGATGCGCAGCGATCGCGCAGCGACGTCCGACGTCGGCGCGGCGCGCGGGGAAGGCGGCGCGACGCTGCGCGCCAGCGGGAGGCGGACGACCACCGCCGTCCCGTGGCCGACGCCCGCGCTCTCGGCCGAGACCTCGCCGCCGTGCAGCTCGACGAGGCCCCGCACCAGCGCGAGGCCCAGCCCGAGCCCGCCCCGGCTGCGGTCGAGGCTGCGATCGGCCTGGGTGAACGGATCGAAGGCGCGGGCCAGCATCGCCGCATCCATGCCGATGCCCGTATCGCGGATGTGGATCTCGGCGGAGCCCTCCGGCGTCGCCGACAGGGAGACCGTCACCCGGCCGCCGGCGTCGGTGAACTTGCTCGCGTTGTGCAGCACGTTGCTGATGGCCTGCGACAGGCGGGTCGGGTCGCCGTGGATCCACCGCGGCTCGGCCGCGATCTCCAGCGCGAGCTCCAGGCCGTTCGCCTCCAGCGTGCTGCGGTAGTCCTCGGCGGTCTGCCGGAGCACCTGCGCCAGGTCGCAGCGCTCCTTGCGCAGCGTGATCCTGCCGCGGGCGACGCGCGAGACGTCGAGCAGGTCGTCCACCAGCCGCGCCATGTGCGCGACCTGCCGCTCGAGCACGCCGCACGCCTGCGCCGCCCACGGCTGCTGCAGCCCGGAGCGTCGGAGGATCTCGGCGGCGTTGCGGAGGGGCCCGAGCGGGTTGCGCAGCTCGTGGGCGAGCATCGCCAGGAACTCGTCCTTGCGCCGATCCGCCTCCTTCAGCGCGGCCTCGGCGCACTTCTGGTCGTGGATGTCCGTGGCGGTGCCGTACCACTGCACGATCTCGCCCGACGGCCCGCGGACCGGCAGCGCGCGGCCCAGGAACCATCGGTGCTCGCGGGTGGTGACGCTGAAGAAGCGGTACTCGATCTCCAGGGGCTCGCCGGTCACGACGGCGCGGCGCCACGCGTCCAGGCACCGCCCGCGATCGTCCTCGTGCAGGAAGGAGATCCAGCTCTCGGGGGTCGCCTCGCCCTCCCGCACCGCGGTGAACTCGTACCACTTGCGGTTGTAATAATCGGTGCTGCCGTCGGGGCGGGCCGTCCACATGATCTGCGGCATGGCGTCGGCGAGCGTCCGGAACTTCGCCTCGCTCTCCCGGAGCGCGTCGTCGACCCGCTTCCTCTCGGTGATGTCGTGGGCGATGCTGATGACGAGCCGCCTGCCCGCCGCGTCCTTCCCGAGCGGCGCCCCGCGGAACACCCACGTGCGCCGCTCGCCCGTCGCCGTGGCGATGGTGGCCTCGAGCTCGACGTCGGAAGGCGCCCCCTGCGCGTACAGGGCCCGTATCTTGGGGCGGACAGCGTCCTTCTGCGCCCCGTGCGCCCTGTCGAGCCACGCCTCGACGGTGGGGAGATCCTCGGAAGCGTAGCCGGCGACGTCGGTCCAGGCGCGGTTGACGCAGACGACCTGGCCGTCGTCGGCGTGAATCATGACGGGGAACGGCGTCGCCATCACGGCGCGCCGGAACCGCTCCTCGCTCTCCCGCAACAGGAGCTCCGCCTGCTTGCGCTCGGTGATGTCGATGACCGAGCCGACGTAGCCGAGGAACTCTCCGTTCGGTCCGAGCCGCGGGGAGCCCGACGCGATGCACCAGCGGTACGCGCCGTCGTGCCGGCGCAGGCGGTAATCCAGCCGGAAGGACTCGCGCCGCGCCTCGGCCCGCTGGAACGTCTGCAGGGTCGCCAGCCGATCCTCGGGGTGCAGCGCGTCGAGCCAGCCGAGGCCGACGGCGCTCGCCTCGGCCTGGCCCGAGAACTCGGACCACATCCGGTTCCCGTACGTGGCGCGCCCGTCGGCGCCCGTGATCCAGATCATCACGGGCGCGTGATCGGCCATGTTGCGGAAGCGCGCCTCGCTCTCCCGGAGGGACAGCTCGGCGAGCTTGCGGGCGGTGATGTCCCCGACCACGCCCACCATCCGGAGCGGCCGCCCGTCGCGATCCCGCTGCACCAGCGCGCGGCTGTGGACCCAGCGCACCTGCCCGTCGGGGTGGACGACGCGGAACTCCATGCAGTAGTCCGTCTCGCTGCGCAGCGCGCTGTCGGCGTGCGCCCAGACCGCCTCCCTGTCGTCGGGGTGCACGAGGCGCGCCAAATCGTCCAAGGTGCCGCCGAACTGCGCCGCGCTGAGGCCCGCGCACTCGAGCGCCTCGCTCGACCAGAAGAGGCCACCGCTCGGCAGGTCCAACTCCCAGACGCCGAGCTGGCCGCCCGTGAGGGCCAGCCGCAGCCGCGCCTCGCTCTCGCGCAGGCTCTCCTCGGCGCATCGCCTCCGCTCATCGATGTCGGTGGCCGTGCCGAGCCAGCGGCCCCCGCTGCGCCCGGCGTCCTTGACGGGCTCGGCGCGGCCGAGGAACCAGCGGTAGACGCCGTCATGCCGCCGCAGGCGGACCTCCAGCTCGAGCGCCGCGCCCCGCTCGACGGCCGCCCGCCACGCCGCCGACCAGCGCCGCGCGTCCTCCGGATGGAGGACGGCGGCCAGCCCGAGGCGCTTCGCCTGCTCCGCAGAGAGCCCGGTGAACTCGCGGAGCCGGCGGTTGACATACACGAACGAGCCGTCGCGGCAGGCGGCCCACACCAGCTGCGGAATGCTCTCGGCGAGCAACCGGAACTGTGGATCGATCCCGCGCCGCGCCGCGCCGCGATCGTACTTCGGAGAGGTCACGTCCATTCGATGTGATCGATTCCGCCCGGCGTGACCGGCGGAGCGTTTTGGACGCTTTGTCCATGTCGATGGGTTGTGCAAGGGTGGGACATGAATTGCCGCCATGGAGTCTTCGGCGGGACAGGCGACCTGAAACACCCTGGCGAAAAGTCGCCAGCATGGTGACCAGCTCCGCGTTGCCCAGGTTCGTCGATGTCCTCGCTTGGTGGAGATGCCGGGTGCTCCCCCCCCGCGGCCATGACCCGATGTCCTCTCTTGGTAAAGACACAAAACCGGGATGCCCCCGGCGAGGGTGCTCATCGCGCGGGCGTGGGGTGGGGGTGGGCCGATGTCCGTCGAGCCACGCCGCCTGCTCGGCCGCCCGCTCGCCGGCGGCCGCGTCGAGCTCGGCCGTGCCCTCGTCCCGCATCAGGATGGAGAAGATCGGGACGGACCTGAGCCGGTCGAGGGGAGACTGGGTCGCACGGAGCGCGGCGAGGCAGGAGCCCTGCCTCGCCGATCCTCCGCGGGAGGAACGCCGGCCCCGCCCGTCTTACGGTGCGACCACCGACACGTAGTCGGACCGGGGCGATGTGCCCAGATCGTTGGTGCACGAGACCTTGTAGTAATACGTGAGACCCGAGGTGATGCTCGTGTCATCGTATCTCCACTGGTCATCCGGAATCGTCGCGATCTGCGCATACGTGCCGGCGGGGGACGTCGCCCGGAAGATGTTCGTGTCGATCGAGCCCGGCGTGCAGCTCACCCCGATCGAGATCGTGCCAGGCAGGACGTCCCAGCTGATGTAGTAGGGATCAGCGGGCTGATCCGGAATGCCCGTCAGGTACTCGATCTTGTCGATCTTGAAGCCGTAGGTCGAGGCCGATACGTCTTCGTTCACATAGAAGTAGAACTCGCCGGGCTTCCAGTCCGTCCAGAAGCCGGTGGGATAACTTCCGCTCAAGTACGTGTCGCCACCGTCGTTGACAGCGTACTGGAGCTCGACCCCTGAGGCGAGCTCCAGCGCGCTGAAATGGACGCGCAGCAGCTTCGCGTTGCGCTTGGTGACGTACCCGGAGAACTCCTCCTCGCTGTAGTACGGGTGGCTGCTCTCGAGCACGTATGCCTCTTGCGTCGGATCTTGAACGGCCTTCTTGAGGACGCGGTAGCTCCACTCGGTGTTCGAGCCGCTCACCGTGGCTCGAACGCGATAGACGTGCGTCGAGCCGGTCGCCAGGCTGCTGTGCACGTAGCTCAGGACGTTGCCGACGTTGGTCACGGAGCCGTTCACCTCGACGTCGTACTTGGTGGCGCCGGGCACCGCAGGCCATTGCAGCGTCACCGTGCCCGGGACCGAGCTGGCGGTCGGCTTCACGGGACCGACGTCCTTCAGGGCCGCGTAGGCGTCGAGCATGGCGCCCGTCTGCACGAAGCCGGAGAGACCCGTCAGCTTCATGCCCGTGCGCAGGATGCGATCGCGAACCTGGGCGATCGTGAGGCTCGGGTACTTGCTGCGGAGCAGGGCCGCCACCCCGGCCACCTGGGGCGCCGCCATCGACGTGCCGTCAGAGTAACCGTACTGGTTGCCCGGGAGGGTGCTGTAGATCCCCTTGCCGGGCGCGCCGATGTGCACGTACGCCTCGCCGTAGTTGCTCATCGCGGCGAGCTCGCCGGTCGGGTCGACGTTGGCCACGGAGATCACGTTCGGGAGGTCGTACGCCGAGGGGTAGTTGTACCTCGCCGTCGCGTCGTTGCCTGCCGAGAAGACGAACAGGATGCCGGAGTTGGCGATGGCCGTCTTCACATCCTCGTTGTAGTCGTCTTCCCCGCCCTGGCTCACGTTGATGATCCTCACGCCGGCGCTCACGGCGTAGTTGATGGCGTCGATCATCGACGTATCATCGGCGCTGGCCCTCATCGGCAGGATCTTCACCTTCGGCGCCACACCCGTGATGCCCTGCGAATTCGAGATCCGGGCAGCGATGATGCCGGCGATGTGCGTGCCGTGAGCGGCCGGCATATTCATGCCGTCGCCGTCGATGAAATCGCACCCGGTCGGATCCGCGCAGGGTTGAATGTTGTTGATGAAGTCCGGGTGCGTCAGGTCCGTATCCCCCGGATCGATGATGCCGACGATGACCGAGGTGGACCCCTGCGAGATGTCCCACGCCGCACGAGCGTTGATATCGACGCGCGGGGTGGCGACCACGTTGATCGTGCCGCCGCCGATATCTTCGGTTGGGACCGTCTGGCCCTGGTTGTAGAGCGACCATTGCTTGGAAAAATGCGGATCCGTCGGCGTGAGCGCGCTGCTCGCAGCCGCGATCTCAACCTCCGGGGACAAGCCTGGATCGTCGTCCGCCCCCATGTCGCCGCCGCAACCGGCGACCATGCCGAGCGTTGATGACGCGGCAAAGGAAATGATGGCTGAACCAATACGACTAGTTCGCATGGATATCCTCTTCCCACTGACCGCCGTTCGTGGGCACCGCCCGTCATGGGGTGAGCGGGCTCGGCGAGCCCAACCGGCGTCAGCTTCCGACCACATGTAGCACAGCCGAGATGGACGGAAATGGTTCCATGTCGAAATCTTCAATCATCGATATGAGCTCGCCACGTCATCGTTGCCTTCGTCGCGGCGAACTCCTGTGTTCAGCAATGATCGACACGCCCGGCGAGATGCGCGCCCTGTATCGACGGCAAATCATGGGCGAAAGCGCGCTGGACCATCGATGGCGCGTTATGGCGTGGTGCATTCACATTGCTTGCGAGGCGCCGCGGCGTGTTCTTCGTCCTGGTAGCCGGCGTCGCTGTCCGGCATAGCAATCTCCGTTCCTCGAACGAACGGCGTGAAGACGTCGAGGACGGGCTCGGCACAAGGAGGCGGCGAGCCGCCGGTGCCAACCGCCGCTGTCAACCGGTGCAACCCAGGGTTGACAACGCCCTGGGGTGCGCATTCGTGACGGGGCGAGAGCGCCCGGCCGCGCTGCATGAGCGCGGCGCCGCCGGGCTCCGGGTAGCAGCGCAGGACGTCAGTCCCAGCGGTACGCCACGCCGAGCGGCAGAGACGCCCCCACGCCCCTCCAGCCGACGAGGAGCAGCGGCGTGGTCTGCAAGAAGAGCGCGCCCGTCGGGCCGTCCATGAGCTTCATGCCGAGCACGGCGCTCAGCCCGACGGAGAACTCCAGCGGCACGCTGGTCCCGAGCTCGATGGAATCGCTATAACTGCTGGGATCGTCGCCGGTCACCCATGCATCCCCGGTCTGCGTCGCCGTGCCGAAGAGCAGTGTCGCTCCCACCCCGAAGCGCTCCCCGGCGCGGTACGACGCCGAGGGGCCGAGCGCGATGAGCGCGCCGTGGGAGTGGAGGCCGGCGAGCAAGCGAACGCCGAGGTCGAGGCGCTCGAGCGCCGTATACCCGACGAACCCCGTCGCCCCTGCGACGAGGTTGCCGGTCGCGAGATCGTAGTCGCAGATGGCGATGCCGTTGCTGCAGCCCTCCTGCTTGTTCGCCTCCAGCCAGAGATAGCCGGTGAGCACGCCTGCCTCGTAGACGATGCCGCCCGTCGCGCGCGGCTCGGCGGAGCGCGCGCTCGCCTCCTCGTGCCGCGCTGCGGGCCGCTGCGCCGGCTCCGGGGCGGTCGCCGGGGCCGGGCCCGCCGGCGCGGGCGCCTCCGCCGGCGCGGCCGCCGGGACGGCGACGTCCACGCGCTCCGACTCCCTCAGCGCCACGGTCGTCTGCCAGAAGACCTCGCCGCGATGGGCCGCGGCCACGACGTGCTCGCCCGGGTCCACCGGCAGCTCCTTGTCCCAGGCGACCGGATCGAGCGCCGCCCCGTCGATCAGGATCGTCAGCTGGTCCGCGCCGGCGTCGCCCGCGGCTGCGCGCACCCGGAGCCAGGGCACGCGCGGCTCGAGCGCCTCGAGCCGCCTCCTGGCGAACGCCTCCCGCGCCGCGTCTCCCTCCGTTCGGGCCGTGGTCAACGACTCCTGGAAGCCGACCCAGGCCGTGGCGACGTTGCCGAGCCGCTCGTGGCAGAAGGCGAGGTTGAGCTTCGTCCCCAGGCTCGGCTCCAGCAGCAGGCTCTCCTCGAGCTTGGGGCAGGCCTCGGCGAAGCGCTGCTCGACCAGGAGCGCGCGGCCCTCCCGGAACAGCCGCTCGGCGGCGCTCTCCTCGGCGGCGACCTGCCGGACCGAGAGCAGCGCCGACGCGCCGAGGAGCACGCCTGAGAGCGGACCGAAGAGCGGACCGCAGAGCGGACGGCGAGACGGACGGAGCGGGTTCACGTTGTCCTCGGGAGGCTAGAGGTTGGGGGTCGCGCCCCTGAATGTCATCTTTTCCTCATCACACGCGGCGAGCAGCGGGGCGAGGGCGGGAGAGGTGTTTTTTCATGTTCTGCTCTTCTCTTCCACGGAACGTTTCTTCCACGGAACGTTGGATGGAGCGCCGAGCGCAGCCGAGGCCGCGGCCCGCAGCGCGGGGCGCAGGGCAGCGCTGCAGCTCGGGCCGCCGGCGGGCCGTGATGTGTCCTCTGCCGGCGCGCCCGCCGGAGCTCCCGCCCGGGGTCGGCCTGTGGTAGCTTTGCCTCGTCGATGAGCCTATTCCGCGCGCCCCCCGCGTTCCTTTAGACATGGCCGACGATTTCTCGCGCGGGGCCCCGCGAGGCAGGTTTCCGACGACCCAGAGGTCGGCCGTCGTCGCGGTGGGCAGCGACGACCCGGCGGAGCGGGCGCGCTCGTTCGAGATCCTCGTGCGCGCCTACTGGAAGCCGGTCTACAAGCACCTCCGCGTCCGCTGGCGCCTCCCCGACGAGCGCGCCGCCGATCTGACGCAGGGCTTCTTCGCCCGGGCGTTCGAGCAGCGCACGTTCTCCGCCTACGACCCGTCGCGGGCCCTGTTCCGCACCTATCTGAAGATGTGCCTCGACCGCTACGTCATGAAGGAGGCCGAGAGCAGCGGGCGAGAGAAGCGCGGCGGACATGCCGTGACGCTCAGCCTTGACTTCACCTCTGCCGAGCGGGAGATTGGCGCGCTCGCCGTGCCCGCGCCCGACTCGCTCGACACGTACTTCGATCGGGAGTGGACTCGGCACCTCGTCGGGATGGCCGTCGACGCCCTGCGCGAGCGCTGCGAGCGGGGCGGCAAGCAGCTCACCTTCCGCGTCTTCGAGCGCTACGTGCTCGACGACGGCCCGGAAGCCCGCCCCACCTACGCCGAGCTCGCCGCGGAGCTCGGGATCAAGGTCACCGACGTGACCAACTACCTCGCCTCCGCGCGGCGCGAGTTCCGCGGCCTGCTCCTCGAGAAGCTCCGGGAGATCACCGGCTCCGAGGCCGAGTTCGAGGCCGAGTCGCGCGCCTTGCTCGGGGGCGCCCGATGACGTTCCTCGACGACGCGGGGGTCGGGCGCCTCGTCTCGCTCGCGGCGGAGCCCGAGGTCGTCGCGGGCAGGTTCGAGATCGACACGCTGATCGGCGAGGGCGGCATGGGCGTCGTCTTCGAGGCGTGGGACCGCGAGGCGCGCCGGGGCGTCGCGCTCAAGCTCCTGCGCGACGTCGACGAGGCGGCGAGCGCGCGCTTCGACCGGGAGGCCGAGGCGCTCGCGGCCCTCTCCCACCCGGGGATCGTCCGCTACGTCGCCCACGGCAGCACCGCGCTGGGCGAGCGGTACCTCGCGATGGAGCGGCTCGTGGGCGTGACGCTCGCGGCGCGGCTCGCCGAGGGCCCGCTCGGCGTGCGCGACGCGGCGCGCGTCGGGCACGGCGTCGCCGCGGCCCTCGCCGCCGCGCACGAGCGGGGCCTCGTGCACCGGGACATCAAGCCGAGCAACATCTTCCTGGAGGGCGGCGCCGCCGAGCGCGTCAAGCTGCTCGATTTCGGGCTCGCGCGCGGCAAGGACGCGCCCGCCGTGACGCAGGCCGGATCGCTCGTCGGCACGCCGAGCTACATGGCCCCCGAGCAGGTGCGCGGCGCGGCGCCCCCCGACGGGCGCGCCGACCTGTTCGCGCTCGGCGCGGTGCTCTTCGAGTGCCTGACCGGCCGGGCCGCGTTCCTGGGCGCGGACACCGAGGCGGTGCTGGTCAAGGTCCTCGTCGAGCGGCCGCCCGCGGTCCGGGAGCTCTGCCCGCTCGCCCCGCCGGCGCTCGAGGCGCTCGTCGCGCGCCTGCTCTCCAAGGACCCCGGGGCCCGCCCGGCGAGCGCCGCCGAGGTCGCGCGCGAGCTCGCCGCCCTGCTCGCCGACAGGGACCTCGGCGCCGCCCCGGCCTCGGCCGCCGGCGATCCCGCGCCGGCCGCGGGGACCCTGATCGCCGGCAAGTACCGGGTGGTCCGCGCGCTCGGCCGCGGCGGGATGGGCGTCGTGGTGCTCGCGCGGCACGAGGCGCTCGAGCGGAGCGTGGCCATTAAGCTCCTGCGCGGGAGGAAGGGCGGCGGGGACGTGGAGCGCTTCCTGCGCGAGGCGCGGGCGGCGTCGCGCCTCGAGAGCGAGCACGTCGCGCGGGTGATGGACGTCGGCACGCTCGACGACGGCGCGCCGTTCATCGTGATGGAGTTCCTGAGCGGCAAGGACCTCGGGCAGGTCCTGCACGACAGGAAGCGGCTGCCGGTCGGGGTGGCCGTGGACTACGTGCTCCAGGCGGGCGAGGCGATCGCCGAGGCGCACGCGCTCGGCATCGTCCACCGGGATCTGAAGCCCTCGAACCTGTTCCTCACCACCCGGCGGGACGGCTCGCCGCTCGTGAAGGTGCTCGATTTCGGCATCTCGAAGATCTCGCGCGCGAGCGACGCCGCGGGAGCGGAGCCTCCCCCGGCCCACGCCAGCATCACCGCGCCCGACGCGGTCATGGGCTCTCCGCTGTACATGTCGCCGGAGCAGCTCGAGAGCACGAAGCGCGTCGACGCCCGCGCGGACATCTGGTCGCTCGGCGTCGTCCTGCACGAGCTCCTCACCGGCCGTCCGCCGTTCGAGGCGGACAGCATCATGGCCATGGGCGCGAAGATCGCCGCCGGCGCTCCCGCGCGGCTCCGCGACGGCTGCCCCGAGGCGCCGGAGGGCCTCGCCGCGGTCGTGCTCCGCTGCCTGGAGAAGGACGCGGCGCGGCGGTTCCGCAGCGTCGCCGAGCTCGCGCAGGCGCTCGGGCCGTACGCGCCGGAGGGGTCCCGGCCCTCGATCGATCGCATCCGCCGCATCGCCGGGTCCGGCGCCGCGGCCGCGGCCGCGGACGAACCGGCCGCTCGCCCGGAGGCCGTCGCCCCGGACCGGGCGACCACCACGCCGACCTGGGACGCGCCGGTCGCTCCCGGGAGGCGGCGCGGCGTGCTCGTCCTGGGCGTGGCCGCGGCGGCGCTCGCGCTGGGCGCCGCGCTGCTGGCCGCGCGGCGCGCTGCGGTGGTCGCGGACGGCACGCCGGCGGCGTCCGCGTCCGTCGCGGCGACGGCGCCGTCGATCGAGGTGACGCCGGGCCAGGCCCTGCCGAGCGGCAGCGCGGCCGTGCCGCTGCCCCTGCCGTCGTCGACGGCGACCAGCGCGGCGCCCGCTCCGGAGGCCGAGGCCTCGGCGGGCGCGCCGCCGTCGCAGGACGCCGCGTCCTCGAGCGGCGCGCCGCCTTCGCAGGGCGCGGGGGCCACGCCCGGGGCGCGATCGCCGGCCTTGGTTGCGCGTCCGCCGTCCAGCGCGCGCGCCCAGCAACCCGCGCCGCCGGGCAAGGGCAGACCTCCAGCAGCGCCCGCGGTCGCGCCGTCGCGCCCTGCCGCCGCGCCGCCTCCCGGCGGCGCCGTGGACCCGATGGATCCGGCGCTGATCAGCCGATAGCTCACCTCGGAGCTCGACGCGCTCCCTCTGGCTGCGCGCTCCAGCTCGTCGACCGTGGACGGTGACGAGGGTTATGACGAGGAGGACGAAGAAGAGGGCACTTGATCGCCGCCCGTCTCTTCACCGTCCCAGTAATCCCTGACCTGCGACTTGTCATAGACCTCGTGGACCGAGCGTACGAGGATCTTGTTCGAGTCGGTGTAGACGCAGATCTCGTCGGGTTTCCGCTCGCCGATCACGAGGAAGCGGCACGGCGCGTCGCTGGTGTTGACGAGGCAGTGGCCGGCCTTCTGGCGCGCTGGAAAGCAGACGTAGTCCCCGGCCGACATTTCGATCGTCTCTTCCCCGAGCCGCAGCGTGGCGCGCCCCTCCAGGATGAGGATGTGCTCTTCCTCGAGCATGTGATAGTGCGCGGGCGAGGACTGCTTCCCCGGCAGGAGCTCCTCGATCTGCACGCCGACGTGATAGCCGTCGCCCGTGGCCGCCTTGGTCAAATGACGGTAGCGGCTGCCGAAGCGCGATCCTTCAGACCACTCTTCCCAGGGGACGCTCTCGGCGGCGATCGGCTTGCGGATGACCGGGGGATCGGCCTTTTGCTCGTTGCTCGACAAGGCGGGGCTCCTTTCGATGGGGGCGCCCACGGCGCGGGGCTCCGTGGGTCGATTGTAGCTCCGCGTGAGCCCGCGCCAACGCTGGTTCTCGGGAGCGCCGGGCACGCGACCGGCCTGCGGGCGGCCAGGAGTCCCTCCTTCTTGCCAACCCTCGGGGGCGTCGCGCACGCGAACGCTGCGCTTTTAAGGCGGCTCCTACGGCAGCAGCCGCCGGTCGGTCTGGGAAACAGGCCGCGCTGGCGAAGCTACAGGCAAGCGTTGAGCAGCACGCTCACGTTGCCGCTGAGCTGGTTTGCGACGGCGAGGTCGGGATTGCCGTCGCCGTTCAGGTCCGCCGCCGCGATCGAGATGGGGTTCCAGTCCGCCGCGTAGTGGACGGCGGCGGCGAAGGTGCCGTTGCCCTGGTTGAGCAGCACGCCCGCGCCCTGGCCGTCTGCGAGGGCGAGGTCGGGACTGCCGTCGCCATCGAGATCCGCCGCCGCGACCGCGGAGATGTACGCGCCCACGTCATGGTGGACGGCGGCGGCGAAGGTGCCGTCGCCCTGGTTGAGCAGCACGCTCACATCGTTGCTCCAGGAGTTCGCGACGGCGAGATCGAGATCGCCGTCGCCGTCCAGGTCCGCCGCCGCGACCGACCGGGCCCAGCGCCCGGCAGCGTGGTGGACGGCGGCGGCGAAGGTGCCGTTGCCCTGGTTGAGCAGCACGCTCACGTCGTCGCTCGCGGCGTTCGTGACGGCGAGATCGAGCAGGCCGTCGCCGTCGAGGTCCGCCGCCGCGACCGACGACGGGGATGAGCCTGCGGCGTAATGGACCGCGGCGGCGAAGGTGCCGTTGCCCTGGTTGAGCAGCACGCTCACGTCGCCGCCGTCGCTGTTCGCGACGGCGAGATCGGGATCGCCGTCGCCGTCCAGGTCCGCCGCCGCGACCGAGACGGGGGACGAGCCCGCGGCGTAATGGATTGCGGCGGCGAGGGTGCCGTCGCCCTGGCTGAGCAGCACGGCCACCTCGGTGTAGCTCCCGACGGCGAGGTCGGGATGGCCGTCACCGTTGAGATCCGCCGCCGCGACCGAGAGGGGGTACACGCCGACAGCATGGCTGACCGGCGCTCCGAAGGTGCCGTCACCGCGGTTGTGCAGCACCTTGACGTCAGAGCTGTCGCCGTTCGCGACGGCGAGGTCGAGGTGACCGTCGCCGCTCAGGTCCGCCGCCACGACCGACTCGGGGCCGAAGACCCAACCCTGGCCAGCGGCGTAGCTCGCCGAGGAGGCGAAGGTGCCGCTCCCCTGGTTGAGCAGCACGCGCACGTCGCCGCCCCAGAAGGTGCCGGGTTCCGCGGTGTTGGTGACGGCGAGGTCGAGGCGGCCATCGCCGTTCAGGTCCGCCGCCTCCACCGAGCGCAGGCTCATGACCATGCCGTGGTTGACCGGTGCGGCGAAGGTCCCGTCTCCCTGGTTGAGCAGCACGCCCACCTCGGTGTAGCTCCCGACGGCGAGGTCGGGATGGCCGTCGCCGTTGAGATCCGCCGCGGCGACCGAGGAGGCGTACAGACCCACAGCATAGGTCACCGGTGCGGCGAAGGTGCCGTCGCCCCGGTTGAGCAGCACGCTGAGGCGGCGTATGTAGTCCACCACGGCGAGGTCGGTGTGGCCGTCGCCGTTGAGGTCCGCCGCAGTGACCTTCAACGGCATGTCGTGCAAGGCGTAGCTCACCGGGGCGGAGAACGTGTTATTGCCCTGGTTGAGCAGCACGCTCACGTTGCCGCGCATGTCGGTGTCGCCGTTATCGGAGTTCACGGCGGCGAGGTCCAGCCTCCCGTCGCCGTTGAGGTCCGCCGCCGCCACCGCACCGGTGCTCCCGCCCGAGGCGTGCTCGACCGGAGCGGCGAAGGTGCCGTCGCCCTGGTTGAGCAGCAAGCTCACGCCCCCGGCCCAGCCGTTCGCGGCGGTGAGGTCGATGTGGCCGTCGCCGTTCAGGTCCGCCGCGGCGACGAAGGCGGGGCGCGCGCCTGCGGGATAACTGACCGCGGTGGCGAAGGTGCCGTCGCCCTCGTTGAGCAGCACACTCACGTCGGCGCTCTCGCTGTTCGCGACGGCGAGATCGGGGTGGCCGTCGCCGTTCAGGTCCGCCGCTTCGATCGAGAGGGCCACCGAGCCCACAGCGTAGCTGACCGGATCGGCGAAGGTGCCGTTGCCCTGGTTGAGCAGCACGCTGACGTGCCCGGCCCCGTCGAACTCGCTGGTCCCGGAGTTCACGACGGCGAGGTCGATGTCGCCGTCGCCGTCCACATCCGCGGCCGCCACGTCGACCGGGTTGTAGCCTGCTGGTTCGGCCAGCGGGCGAAAGAGCCCGGGCCCGGCGCACACGCCGTCCTGCGTCCCCGGGTCGCGGACGACGTAGCAGAGGTCGAGCTTCGGCCGGTCCTCGACGCGCGGCTTCTCGCTGCTCCGGTAATCGGTCCTCCGGGCGGGCTCTTCCTCGATGAGGACGCCGTGATTCTCGGCCTCGCCGCTCACCCATGCCTGCGCGAGCCCGGTGATGTCGGAGGACCGCGAGCCTGCGCCCCCGCCGGAGGTGAACGACCCGGCGACCGCCGGATCGAACGCGTCTCCGAAGCTCGCCCACGTCACCGTCGACTCCTCCCAGGCGCGCGTGACGCGGTGGACGCGGACCGTGCTGTCGACCGTCTTGTAGACCTGCGAGAGCGACAGGCTCGCCGACACGACCTCGGCGCCCGCGGGCAGACCGGAGAGGTCGAACCGGAGCAGGCTGCGCTGGAGGCCGCTGCTCTCGCTCGCCCCCGTGCTGATCGTCACGTTCGTGCCGTCGTTCCAGGTCGGCGCTCTCTGCCAGAGCACGGCGTCCGCGACGCTCGACGAGCCCGCGCCGCGCTGGATCGCGATGCACACCTGTCCTTCGGCCGAAAGCGCCTGCGCAGCGCGGCCGGCGCCCGCGGCGTCGTCGACGCCTGCGAAGCCGTCCGCGTCCTCGACGCCGCGATCGACCCCGCAGCCGGCGACGAGGGCGCTCGCCGCTGCGGCGCACAGGGCCTTCAAAGCCTTCATCCTGCTTCTCATGCAGAGGTTCTCCATGACCATGGTTGTCGTGGGCCGTGCCGAGCCTCGCCGGGCGCGACCCCGTGGTGCACCGCCGCGACAACGCAAACCTCGCGCCCGAGTCGACCCCTGCCGCCGACGCGCCCGTCTCACGAGCCGCCGGTTCTCTTCCGCTCTACGAAATCCAGGTCGGTCGTGATTTTTCCGGCCGAGCATACATGGCAAGGCACCCTCGCCGGGCGAACCGATCAAACGGATCGATCGACGTGATCAAGCGATCACCTCGCGGCTCCTCACGCGCGGGGGAGCACCACGAGGAACGTGGTCCCCTCGCGCTCCGTCGATCGGACGCTCACCCGGCCGCCGTGTGCGCTCGCGATCTCGCGCACGATGTAGAGGCCGAGCCCGACGCTGCGCGAGCCTTGCTTCGCCTGCGCCTCGCCCCGCTGCATCGGCTCGAAGATCCGCGCCTGGAGCTCCTGCGGAATGGGCCGCCCCGCGTTGTGCACCCGGATCTCGAGCGCGCCCTCGGCCACGACGGTCGTCACCGTGACCGGCTGGTCCGGGGGGCCGTACGTCAGCGCGTTGTTCACCAGGTTCGTGAGGATCTGCGCGATCCGATCCGGATCGGCGAGCCCCGGACCGTCCCCCACGCGCCGGTGCTCCACCTGGCGACCGAGCCACGCGAGCCTCACCTCGTCGAGGCAATCGGCCGCGACCAGGTGCAGGTGGATCTCGCGACGCGCGACGCGCAAGCCGCCGCCGAGCCTCGCCTGCGTGAAATCGAGCAGGTCCGTGATCAGCCGGTTGGCGCGGTGGGCGGCGGCCGCGATCCGGCCGGCGAGCACGCCCTGGAGGTCGGCGTCGGCGTCCCCGAGCAGCTGCGTCGCCAGGAGGACCGCGTTCAGCGGATTGCGGAGATCGTGGCTGACGATCCCGATGAGCTGCTCTGCCAGGATCGCGCGCTGCTGGGCCTCGCGCTCCTGCTGGCGCAGGGCGGTCACGTCGCGCGTGAGCCCGAGGACCGTGACGATCTCCCCGCGCGCGTTGCGCTCGGGGACGACATGGGCCTGGAGCTCGCGCCGCCGGCCGTCCCGCGCCTCGTACGTGAACGAGAGCGTGCCACGGCGGCCCGCGAACGCCTCGTCGATGGCGGCCACCCAGGCGGCCACGTCGTCGCTCCCCGTCCCGCCCTGCTCGATCGGCTTTCCGAGGAAGTCCGCCACGGGCCTCCCGGTGAGTCCCTCGGCGGCGGGGCTGAGGTACACGAAGCGGTGCGCCCGATCGAAGCGCACGATCACGTCGGGCGAGTTCTCGGCCAGCGTTCGGAATTCCGTCTCGCGCTGCCGGACAGCTTCCTCGCTCCTCCGGCGGTCCGTCACGTCCTCGATCACGCCGGTGAAGTGGACCGGCCTGTCGTCGTCGAAGAAGGTGCGCCCGGTGGAGCGGACGATCCGCTCCAGGCCGTCATGGCCGAGGAGCCGGTACTCGACCGAGTACGTCGCGCGGCGCTCCGGATCGATCGCGGCGGCGAACGCGGCGGCCTCGGCGGGGCGGTCGTCCTGGTGGATGCACGCGGCATACACCTCGGGCGGGACCTCATCGGCGGGGGCGAGCCCGATCAACGGGGCCACGTCGCGCTCGTAGTGCCATGTGCCGGTCGCCACGTCGACGCTCCACACGCGCAGGCGCGCCGAGTCGAGCGCGAGCCGCAGCCGAGCCTCCGCGCGCGCCCGCGCCTGCTGCGCCTGCCGCTCGCTCGCGAGGAGCTCCTCCGCGCGCCTCCTCGCGAGCAGCAGCTCCCGCTCGTATTTGCGGCGGTCCGTCGCGACGAACACGGCCACGTCGATCGGCGGCCGGTCGGCCACGGCCGCCCCGGCCGGCGCCGCGCGGCGGGCGGCGTTCACCAGGACGGGGAGCGCGCGGCCGTCGCGGTGCACGATCTCGAGCTGCACCTCGGCGACCGATCCCTGCATTTGCATGAGCGGCATCCAGTGGGTGTAGTGGAACAGCTTGCTGCCTATCGTGAGCAGATCCTGGAAGCGCTTGCCGAGGAGCTCGTCCGCGGCGAACCCCGTCCATGCGCACATCGTGCGGTTGACGCGCTGGATCGTCCCGTCTGCCGCCGTCGTGAGGAGGCCGCACGGCGCCAGCTCGTAGAGGTCGAGCGCGTCGCGCGAGCCGTCCTCGGGAGAGGTCATCGCCCGCTCCGGCTCACGCCCGTAGAAACTCTCGCATCGCGTCCGCGATCGACCCGGGCGCGCTGAGATGGGGACAATGACCGATGTTGTCGATGAGGCGGAGCGTGCTGTTCCGCAGCGTCTTGTGCAGGTAATCGCCCACCGAGCGCGGCGCGATCATGTCGTCGGAGCACTGCAGGATGAGCGCGCGCGCGGTGAGCTTGGGGACATCGGCCCGGTTGTCCGAGAGGAAGGTGACGCGCGCGAAGTGCTTGGCGATCTCCGGATCGGTGCTGCAGAAGCTGTTGGTCAGCTCCTCGCCGAGCTCGGGCCGATCCGGCGCGCCCATGATGGTAGGCGCCATCGTGCTCGCCCATCCGAGATAGTTGCTGTCGAGCGTGTCGAGGAGCGACTCGATGTCGGCGCGCGTGAACCCGCCGACGTAGTCGCCGTCGTTGATGTAGCAGGGCGACGGTCCGACCATGATGTGCTCGCGGAAGCGCTCCGGCGCCGCGATCCCGGCGAGCAGCCCGATCATCGCGCTGACGGAGTGTCCGACGAACACCGCCGGCCCGGTCGCGACCTCCTCCAGGATCTCGAGCACGTCGCGCGCGTGCCCATCGAGCGTGTCGTACCGCTTGCGATCGTAGGCGGACAGATCCGAACGGCCGCAACCGACGAGGTCGTACAGGATGATGCGGTAACGATCCTCGAACGCGCCGGTGAGCAGGCGCCACATGTTCTGATCGCACCCGAAGCCGTGCGCGAAGATCATGTCGACGTCACCGCGACCGACGATGTTGACGTTGTGCCGCTTGCGGACGCTCACGTGCGACGCTCCTTCTGTTGTGACCGGGATGGCATAACAGAGGGACCCGCGGCCCGCCACCCGAGGAGGCAGCGGGCCGCTCCGGTCGACGTCAGCCGTGGAATCTTCGGTCGGAGCGCGTGAGTCCAGTGATGAGCTCGCGGGCGCGCGCTGGTCGCGGTCAGGGCCGCCGCTTCGCGCGCCTCTCCTCTGGCGGGGTCACTGCGCGGCGGCGCGCTGCACGTAGGGCAGCCGCGCGGCCACCTTCGCGACCTCGTCGGCGCCTTCGAGCAGCTGCGCGATCGGGTCCCACGTGCCGCGGATCAGCGACTCGCGCGCGCCCGGCTTGATGGTGAAGGGCACCGAGAGGTCCCCGGCCCGGACGACCTGCTCCTTCAGGTCGACCGTGACGGGCGCCTTCGGGTCGGCGTTCACGCGCGCGACGAGCGCGGCGCGGGCGTCGCGCGCGACCGAGACGCAGGGGATGCCGAGCGTCGTCGAGTTGCCGAAGAAGATCTCGGCGAAGCTCTCGGCGATGACGGCGCGGAAGCCCGCCTTGGCGATCGACTGCGGCGCGTGCTCGCGCGACGAGCCGCAGCCGAAGTTCCGGTCGGCGATCAGGATCGTGGCGCCCTCGAAGCGAGGGTCGTTCAGCGGGTGATCCTTCTTCGAGTTGTCGGCGTTATACCGCACGTCCCGGAAGAGGTGCTCGCCGATGCCGTCGAAGGTGACGCACTTGAGGAAGCGCGCCGGGATGATCCGGTCGGTGTCGATGTCGTCGCCCGGGACGTGGACTGCGCGGCCGGTGACGGAGTGGATCTGTTCGAGTGCCATGGGGATCTACCTCGGGGTGCGAGCGTCTTCAGATTCCGAACACGTCACGGGCGTCGGCCACCTCGCCGCGCACGGCGGCGGCGGCGACCATCACGGGGCTCATGAGCACGGTGCGGCCGGTGGGGCTGCCCTGCCGCCCCTTGAAGTTGCGGTTGGACGAGGACGCGCACAGCTCGTCGCCGATGAGCTTGTCGGGGTTCATCGCCAGGCACATCGAGCAGCCCGGCTCGCGCCACTCGAAGCCCGCCTCGCGGAACACGCGGTCGAGCCCCTCGGCCTCGGCCGCGCGCGCGACCTCCATCGAGCCGGGGACGGCCAGCGCGCGCACGTGCGGCGCGACCTTGTGCCCCTTGATCCGCTGCGCCACCTCGCGGAAGTCCGAGAGCCGGCCGTTCGTGCAGCTGCCGATGAAGGCCACGTTGATCTTCGTCCCCTCGATCGGCTTGCCGCCCTCGAGGCGCATGTACTCGAGCGCCTCCTGGATGAGCGCCCGCTCCGACTCGTTCGGCGCGTCCTGGGGCGCCGGCACCTTCTCCTTCACGGAGATCGCCTGGCCCGGGGTGATGCCCCAGGTGACGGTCGGCGCGATCTGGCTCGCGTCGATCCGGACCACGTCGTCGTAGTGTGCGTCCGCGTCCGACGCGATCGAGCGCCAGTACTCGAGCGCGCGGTCCCACGCCTCGCCCTTGGGCGCGTACTGCCGGCCCTTGATGTACGCGAACGTGATCTCGTCCGGGTTGACGTACCCGACGCGGGCGCCGCCCTCGATCGACATGTTGCAGAGGGTCATCCGCTCTTCCATCGAGAACGCCTCGATGGTGGAGCCGGCGTACTCGTACGCGTAGCCGGTGCCGCCGGACACGCCGAGCCGGCGGATGATCTCGAGGATGATGTCCTTCGCGTAGACGCCCGGCCCGAGCTTGCCCTCGACCTGGATGCGCCGGACCTTGAGCCGCTGGAGGCTCAGGGTCTGGGTCGCGAGCACGTCGCGCACCTGGGTGGTCCCGATCCCGAACGCGATGGCGCCGAACGCCCCGTGCGTCGAGGTGTGCGAGTCGCCGCACGCGATGGTCATCCCGGGCTGGGTGAGGCCGAGCTCGGGCCCGATGATGTGCACGATGCCCTGCCGCCCCGACTCGAGGTCGAAGAACGTGACGCCCTGCTCGGTGCAGGCCTTCTTCAGGGCGTCGACCATGCCTTCGGCGAGCGAGTCCTTGAAGGGTCGCTTCCGGTTGTCGGTCGGGACGATGTGGTCGAGGGTCGCGAACGTCCGCTCGGGCATGCGCACCCGGAGCCCGAGGTCGCGGAGCATCCCGAACGCCTGGGGGCTCGTCACCTCGTGGATCAGGTGGAGGCCGATGAAGAGCTGGTCCTCGCCGTTCGGCAGCGTGCGTACTTTGTGGAGGTCCCACACCTTGTCGTAGAGACTCTTGCCCATGATCCCCTCTGGATGCGCTGGATGTGCCTGGAGGTGGCCGCCCCTCGTGGCGGCGGCTCCCGGAGCCGGCCCGCGCGTCGCGGTCGCGCTGGCGGAGACGACTATGCGGGCGCGGCAGCATTAAGTCGAATGAAACTTTTTTCACGATGAGTTAAGCAAGGCTACATGGACGCGTCGCTGCTCCCTGCGCTCGAGGATGTGCTCCTGGTGGCCCGGTCGGGCTCGGTCGCCGAGGCCGCGCGGCGGCTGCACAAGACGCCGTCGGCGATCAGCCAGCAGGTGCGCCGGGTGGAGGAGCACTTCGGCGTGGCGCTGTTCGAGCGCGACGGGCGCGGCGTGCGGCTGAGCCCGGCCGGGGAGGCGGCGCTCGGGGCGATCACGCGGCTGTTCGACGAGGCGGAGGGGGTGTTCGAGCTCCTGTCGGCGCTGGCGGGGGAGCCGTCGACGACGCTGCGCCTCGCGGCGAGCGACTACCTCGGCAAGGGCCTCCTGGTGCCGGTGATCCGGCAGATGCTGGCGCAGCGCGCGCCGGTGCGCTTCGCGATCACGACGGCGAACTCGCTCGACGCGGCGCGCTGGGTGGAGCGCGGCGAGGTGGATTTCGGCCTGGCGTCGGCGTCGTCGACGGGCGGCGACCTCGTGAAGCAGCCGCTGTTCGTGCAGCCGTTTCTGTGGGTGGGTCCGCGGCAGAAGGGCAAGGCGCCGCCGCTGCGCGAGCGGCTGCGGCACGAGCCGCTCCTGCGCCTCGCGCCCGGCAGCCTGGGCCGGCGGATGCTGGACGTGTACCTCGATCGCGAGCGGATCCGGCCGGTGTCGACGATCGACGTGTCGAGCGTGTCGCTGCTCGTGTCGTACGTCTCCGGCGGGCTCGGCATCGGCCTGGCGCCGGCGCTCGCGCTCACGGAGGTGGCGCGCTCGCGGCTCGCCGTGGAGATCGCCGAGGTGGAGCCGCTGCCGGTCGAGCTGATGATGCGCGAGAACTTCCGGCGCAATCCGGTGATCGAGGGCTTCATCGAGCGGCTCGCGGCCGAGGGGCGGCGCGCGGAGCAGCGGACGAAGGCGCTCGTCGGGGGGTAGGGGAGAGCGGGGAGGTGGCGGGTACGTGCGCGGCGCGCGGGCACGCCGTGCAGGCGTCAGCGTTTCCGATCAGGGTCGGGCAAGATCGAGGCCCCACCGCTGCCGGATCGCCGGCGGAAAGTGGTGGTCGAGGACGTCATAGGAGAGCGCTTGGAACACCTGACGCGGACGGAACAGCGTCTTCAGGGCGGATCGCCAGGCCTTCGCGACGGTGCGGCCGTCTCCCGCGCCTATCGCTTTGCGGATCTTCTCCACGTGAGGGCCCACGACGTCGGACACATGATCTCGGTAGTCGTCCACGAGCTCGGGACGAGCGAGCTTGAGGATCTTGATCGTCCTCTTGCCCCTGCGACTCCCGCGGCGAGCCACCGGGAGCCACTTTCTTCTTTTTCCTGCCCCGAGTGGAACAAACTGGATGTGACAGATCGGGTCTTCCTTGCTGGAAGGATCGATGAGGAGGGCTCGCTCGGGTCCAGGTGGGTTCTGGCGCGCGGGCAGGACAAGGCTCTTCCGGGCGAGGGGGAACCTGTTCTTCTTGTGCCTTCGATTGCAGCGGGGGCAGGCGAACAGGAGGTTTTCCCACGTCCACGCGAGCCACCAGTAGCCGTGCGTCGGTCGGCCCGGACCGCGGTAGGCGCGGGTCTTGGGCCGGAAGTGCTCGACGTCGTTGTAGAGGCGGTCGACACGTCGCTCGCAGTAGCAGCACTTCCGCCCCTGCGCTTTCCAGAGGGCGCCGCGGACGACGTTGTACTCGTGGCCGAAGTCCTTGGCCTTCGGCGGCGCGCGCCGGACGATCGCCGCGAGCCGCTTCACCTCGGCTTTTCGGATGGCCTCCAGCCCGAGGGGCGTCGGGCCTCGGTCCACACGGATCATCGACCGCGCGCCTTCTTCACCGGCCGCACCTCGCGCCTCTTGGTTCGGGGCACCGGCTCCCACTCCGGCTCGACCTCCGCGTCGCGGAGCTTCTTCCGCAGCGCGAGCATCTCTTGCTCCTCCGCGTCCGAGCGATCGGGGTCGTTCGCGATGAGGCCGTAACGCTGCGCCGCCTCGCCGAGGTCGGTCGGGTAGAGGCGATCGATCCCGAAGAACTCCTCGTAGAGCTCGCTGCCGGTCATAAGCGCGGGCGACTCGTCGGCCTTGCGGGCGATCACGTCGCCGCCCCGGTTCCGGCCGAGCCGGATGATCTCGTCCTTTGCGAAGCCGGGGAGGACCAGGGGCGAGTGGGTGGTCACCACGAACTGCATCCGCGGGAAGACCTTCTTCAGCTTCGGCACGAGCTCGGCCTGCCAGCTTGGATGCAGGTGGAGGTCGATCTCGTCGATGAGCACGAGCCCGCTCATCTCCAAGGGGTCCACGATGAGGTCGGACATCGAGGTATCGGCCAGGATCTGGCCAATGAGGTCCGCGATCCAGGAGATGAGCCCTTGATAACCATGGGAGAGCCACGTCGCGGGCAGCTTGACCGTGGAGGATCCGGACCGCAGCTCGAAGCGATGCGCTTCGACAAGGTCGGCGGCGCTCTTCACGCCGCCGCGGCCGCGGAGCTCCACGCCCCGCACGCGCGGGAGGAGGCGGGAGCGGCGAAATAGGGCGTCGGACAGCATCTCGGCGTAACGGCGCGGGTCGATGCCGATGTCCTGGAGGATGTCAGCGAAGCCGGTGCCGAGGATCGGGGCGCGGTCGAACAGGGAGTCGAGCCGGCTGAGCGTCGGGTCGTCGGGGCGCGCCGCGCCGTGCGGCTTGGGCAAGCGCCGGTTGACACCGTACCCGGCCACGAACCACCACGGCGTACCGACGGCGCGGGCCTCCCGGAGGGGGCCCGGATCGGTGCTGCGCTCCAGATCGAGGTTTTGCAGGAGATGTGCCCAAGCATCTCCGTAATCGGAGGAGCCCACGAAGACCTTCCATCCCGGATCGAGGACCAGCCGGCTCCGCAAGAATCTCGGCGGCTGATCCAGCTTGCCGATCCAGCGCGGATACGAGCGCGAGCGCCCTTTGGCCAGGGGACCGAACTCGAAGCTGGCCGCGATGTCGAGGGGTTCGTCCGGGTGCCGCCGGTCCGGCAGCGAGGGGATGTCGGCGAGCTGGTTCGCTCGGTCGGGACCGCTGGCCGCGAGGGCGATGGCCTGGAGGATCGACGTCTTGCAGAGGCCGTTCTCGCCGACGATGACGGTCCACATCCGCGGCTCACCGGAGGCGGTCGTGAACGACAGCCGGTGATCGCGGAGGAGCTTGAGGTTCCGGATGTGGATCTCGCGGATGTACACGGCGGCATCCTAGCGCATCGCGCGCGGGCGTGGGCACGGGTTGCGTCCGTCTGGACGCGAAGGCTACGCCAGGACCTCCGCCACGGTGAAAGCCGTGCCAGGCGGGATCGTGCTTGACCGGCAAGGATTCCGGCTGGAGGTGTTGCTCATGGGGGAGCACATGAGGCGGCTGCTGTGTGCTCTGGGCCTTGTGGGAGTTACGGGAACGGCGACGGCAACCGGATCTGATGCATCGCCAGGGGTGGACGAACCTGAAGAGCGGCTCGGAGACATCCAGCTGGCTGTCTCTTACAACGAGTGCGTCCAGGCATGCAGAAATGGACAGTTGGCCATGGAGCAGTTTTGCCGCCAGCTGCCGGATCCTCGCATGAAGGCGACATGCTGGCTGGCTGCGAAAGGGGGCACGATCGTCTGTATCAACTGGTGCAATTGGCACTTTGGAGACCAGTGGAGAGCAACGGCTTGACGGACCCTGGGCGCCAGCGGCAAGCTGCGATCCATGGTCCCGATACAGAATCCCATCGCGGAGCGTCGCCTCACGGTCCTCGATGATCCCGGTCGCTGGGTGACGGTAACGATCGGCCAACCTCTAAAGGTTCAACCGGGAGAATGGGCGTGTCCGTTCTATGTCGACGGCATCCCCGATCCTCGGTCTGATCGAGGTCTCGGGATCGACGGCATCTCGGCCTTGCTCAACGCCGTCCATGCTATCCGGTATGTGCTCGAAGCTTCCGGGGTTCGTGTTTCTTGGGAGGGGGGGGAACCGGGCGACACGGGTTTCCCAAAAATGCTGCACTATGCGTTCGGGTTCGCCTTCTCTCAGAAGATGGAGCAAGTGATCGAGCAGGAGATTCAGAAGTTCGTGAACGAGAAGGCGCGCGCTGGAAACGAAGCGGCGGGCTGAGGTAACGGACCATCGGCTGCCGAGCTCGCCAAGGCTTCCAGCACCCGCTTCACCGTGAGGCGAAGGTCCCTGATACACGACTGGCCGTTCATGCGGCCGGGGTGCGAGGTGATCCGGTCAAAGGTTCGCATAGCTCGGGGCTCTCCCCACGGGGAGCATACCGCAAAAGCCGTCCGCCTCTTCGAGAGCGCTGCCCCCGCCCCCGCCGGTCCTACACGAACGCTCTCCCGTAGCGCTCCAGCCACTCATCGTACGTCCGCGCCTTGCGCCCGAGGAGCTGCTCGACCGTCGACGTGATCAGCTCGTCCTGCCCCGCCTTGACCAGCGCGTGGATCTCGAGGACGGCCTGGATCAACACCTCGGGGAGCCCCGCCTTCTCCATCCCCTCGCGGGCGGCGGACTCGGGCACGTCGACGAACCGGAGCGGCCTGCCGATCGCGGCGCCGATCCTCGCCACCTGCTCCGCCGCGCTCAGCGCCTCCGGCCCGGTGAGCACGTACGACTTGCCCTCGTGCCCCGGCGACGTCAGCGCCTTCACGGCCACCGCGGCGATGTCGCGCTGGTCGATCGGCGCCCTCTTGCCGTCGCCCGTGGGCTGGTACACGGCGCCCTGCGCCTTGATCGAGCCGACCCACTGGAGCGAGTTCGACGCGAAGGCCCCCGGCTGCAGCATCGTCCAGGCGAGCCCCGACGCCTTGACCTCCGCCTCGGCCGCGCGGTGCCAGCGAGCGATGGCGTAATCGCGCGTGTCGTTGGCGGTCGCCGACGACAGCAGCACGATGTGCCTGACGCCCCCCCGCTTCGCCGCGTCGGCCGCGTTGCCGGCGAGCTCCCGCAGGTCGCCGCTCGCGCAGACCACGAACGCCCGGTCCACGCCCGCGAACGCGGCGTCGAGCGTCTCGGGCTTCGCGAGATCGCCCCTCACGACCTCGACCAGGCTGCCGCGATCGCCCAGCCTGGCCGGGTCGCGCACGAGCACGCGGACCTTGTGGCCCGCCTCGACCAGCTGCTCGAGCACCGCGCCGCCAACCTTTCCTGTCGCTCCGGTCACGAGGATCATCTGCTGCTCCCTTCCATCGGTCATGTTGCCCCGCCTCCGCCGCGCGGTCGAAGGCGCGGGAGGAGCACGCTACACGAGCGACCATCCTCTGGATTCAGTTCCAATGTATTGGAATCGACCGCCCCGTCGGCGTCCCGGCTGTCCAGCGTGTCAACCCCTGGTTGACAGCCGATCGCGCTCAGCGCTTCCGTGCCGCTGCACCCCGGGCAAGGAAAGGCGGCGTTTCCGCGGAAGGTGCGGTGAACGCCGGCGGCCGGCCGCGGCGTTGCGCCGCGTGGCGTGCGCGTTGCAACCGGCGCGCATCGCTCACGCGTCATCCAGCGACCCGGCAGAGCAAGGTAGAACGATGGGCATGACCACCGATTCCAGTCGAACCCTCTCGTTTCCACTCGCGCTCCTCGTGTTCACCCTCTGCGGATGCGACGGCAACGGCTCGAGCGACGCGCCCTCTTCGGGGGGTGGCTCGGCCACCGGGAGCGCTTCCAGCAACAACACGTCTTCCGGGGGAACCTCCGGCAGCGGCTCCGGCGCTTCCTCGTCGGGCGGCGGCGGCGCCGAGAGCAGCTCCACGGGCGGCATCTCGGGCTCGGGCGGCGCCGGCGGCGCCGGTCCGGGCGGCACCGGCGGCGCTGGCTGGGGCGGCGCCGGCGGCGACGGTTCGGGCGGCTTCGCGGAGGGAACCGACACGCGCCCGCAGCTCACGCGCGCGGAGGCGGCCGCCCATACGGTCCTGAAGCACCTGGAGAAGGCCGGCGACCTCGCGTCCGGTCTGGTGGCGGACGGCTGGGATCCCACCGCGGGAGCGGGCGACGTCGGCGGCTTCACGCCCACGTACACGGTCGCCGCGAGCGGGGGCACCCACACCAAGGTGCAGTCCGCGATCGACGCCGCGGTGGCCGTCGGCGGGAGGAGCCGCGTCTATATCCAGGTCTCGTCGGGTGTTTACCGCGAGGTCATCTGCGTGCCGTCGTCGGCCCCGCCGATCACGCTCTACAGCACCAGCGCCGACGCCAGCCGGACGGTCATCGTTTACAACAACCACAATGGCAAGGCGAAGGCGGCGGGCGAGCCCGCCAACCCCTGCAACCCGAGCCTCAGCGCGACGACCTATGGGACCAGCGGCAGCGCGACCTTCGCCGCGTACGCCGGCGATTTCCGCGCCAAGAACCTCACGATCGCGAACGATACCGACGAGCGCGCCGTGTCCAGCGGAAAGCAGGCCGTCGCGCTGATGACGCAGGCCGACAGGCTGATCTTCGAGAACGTGCGCCTGCTCGGCAACCAGGACACGCTCTACGTGAAGACGCCGAACGCGGGCACGGTGTCGCGCGCGTACTTCAAGGGGTGTTACGTGGAGGGCGACGTGGACTTCATCTTCGGCCGCGGCACCTTCGCGCTCGACGGCTGCACGATCAAGTACCTGACCGCGCGGCAGGGCGCGACGGGCGGGTACATCGTCGCCCCCAGCACCGACGCGCGCAACGACCACGGCATCCTGATCATCAACAGCGAGCTGACCGCCGAGGCCGGCACGCCGGACGGGCTCGTCTACCTCGGCCGGGCCTGGGACGAGGGGCAGAGCGACCTCGCGACGTACGCCGCGAACGTCGCGAGCGGCGTCTACCCGAACGGCCATGTGATCATCCGGAACTCGACGCTCGGCGCTCACATCCGAGCGGCGGATCCCTGGCACGCCTCGACCGTCAGCCGCCCCTACAGCGCCACGGCGGGCATGTACCCCGCGAACCGCTTCTACGAGCACGCGAACACCGGCCCCGGCAGCGCGGCGCCGTGAGGGGGCGCGCGAGCGCGGGCCCGGGCGCGCCGTGAGCACGGCGCGCGGGGTGGGCCTGGCAGATCAGTAACGTACCCTGGCCAGGAAGGGCTGCGATCCACCGGTCGTGCTCACCAGCTCGTGGGATCCGATGGTGAGCGTGCCGCTGAAGGATCCCAGGAGCGCCGTGCTGCCGTCGGCGCCGACGGCAAGGCGATAAACCGATTGCCACGCTGCGTCGCCGAGGCGCGTGCGGAAGAGGACCTCGCCGTCCGGGGCCAGCCTGGCGAGGAAGATGTCCGTGGCGCCGGCGCTCACGAGCGGGTCGCCGCCGAGATCGAGGGGATCGCTCATCTCGCCGGCGAGGACGATCTCGCGCGCGCCGTTGACGCCGAACGCGGGGTCATAACGGAGCGGGAGCGCCCTGTGCCAGGCGTAGCCGCCGGCCTCGTCGAACCTCGCCAGCGTCCTCACGTATCCTGTGTCGGAGCCGACCGGCCCGCCGCCGAAGTCGGTGATCCCGAGGACGCTCCCCTGGAGGACCACGCCGCCGAGCTCGTCGAGCGCGTTCCCGACGGCGAAGACGCCGCCGTTTTCCCAGTGGGACTCGAACCGCCACACCTCCTCTCCTGCCGGCGTCAGCCTCATGGCGAGCAGGCAGTTCGGGTTGAAGGCAACGGTGTCCATCGGGTCGATCGACACCGCGCCCGAGACGGCGATCTCGCCGGCCGCGTTCGCGTCGACGCTGCCCATGATGTCGAACCAGGTGCTCCCGATCTGCTTGGTCCAGAGCGGGGCTCCGGTCGCGCCCGCGTATTTGACCACGAAGCCGTCCCTCGTGTTGCCCTCGTCGGCCATGTCCTCTGAGAGGAGCGGCCCCGTGCCTAAGTCCACTTCCCCATCGAACTCGCCGAGCAGGATCACGTCGCCTGCGCCGTCCACCGCGATGTCCGTCATCGTCATGGACCAGTCGACCCCGAAGAGGTAGGCGTGCTGGCTGTAGTAGAACTGCTGCCACAGGGGTTCGCCTTCCGGGTCGAGCTTCGCAAGGAAGCTGTAGCTACGGTCTTCGGGGCCCGAGAGGACCACGTCGTCCCCGAAGGCGATGGTGCCGGCCCAGTCGCCGTGGATGAAGATGTTCCCCGCGGCGTCCGTCTCGATGCCCCTCACCCATGCGTCCGTGCCGAGCGCCTTGAAGAAGAGGAGCTCGCCGTCGGGATCGTACTTGACCAGAAAGCTCTGCTCGTTCAGAGGGGGCGTGATCGGCCCTGCGTCGATCCCAACGGGTCCGGCGCCGAAGTCGACTTCACCTCGGAAGCGGCCTGCCGCCAGCGTGTTCGAGGCCGGATCCATGGCGATTGCCAGGGTGGAGGCGCCGGGGAGAGGCCGGGCCCAGTACGCGACGAGACCTTCGGGGCCGCCGCCTGCGCCGCCTGCGCCGCCTGCGCCGCCTGAGCCGCCGGAGCCGCCGGCGCCATCGGAACTCCCTGAGCCGCCGGCGCCCCCTGAGCCGCCGGCGCTATCGGAACCCCCAGAGTTGCCAGAGCCGCCGGCGCCATCGGAACCCCCAGAGCCGCCAGAACCGCCTGCGCCCCCTGAGCCCCCTGAGCCTCCGATGCCCCCTGAGCCTCCGATGCCCCCTGAGCCGCCTGCGCCCCCTGAGCCTCCGATGCCCCCTGAGCCGCCTGCGCCCCCTGAGCCCCCGGAGCCTCCGACGCCCCCTGCGCCGTCGGAACCCCCAGAGCCGCCAGAGCCGCCTGCGCCCCCTGAGCCGCCGGGGCCGCCGGCGCCATCGGAACCCCCTGAGCCGCCGGTGCCTCCTGCGCCCCCTGAGCCGCCGGAGCCGCCGGAGCCGGCAGTCCCGCCCCCCTCGCCGCCTGCGCCACCGGAGGCTGAGGCTTCACCGCCTGTGCCGCCCGCGCCGCCGGAGCCCGCGATCTCGCCGCCCGCGCCACCGCCTCCGTCGCCACCGCCGCCGCTCTGGACTGAACACGCCGTCAGGACCGCCGGCAGCACGGCTGCCCAGACCCGCCGTCTCAAGGAGTAACCAAGTTCATCAAGCCAGAGTCGTTGCCCAGTCCTCAGGTCCATGCGCCGTTGGATGCGTGGCGGCGCCGCTTCGTTCAGGGCTGTACCGCGCCCGGCGACGCGTCGACACGCATCGAACGGCCGCTCTCGCTGCGCCGCGCCCGCTGGACGGGGGCCGTGGTGCTCCTCGGCCTCACGGACGACCTGTGGACCGGCTCGGCCGGGAGCGCGCCCCTCGCGGATCGGATGAGCCCGCGGACCACGCGGGGCGCGCGCGTGCTCCGCGGGTCAATAACGTACCCGGGCCAGGAAGGCGTCCTCCGCTCCGGTCGGGTTGACCAGCACGCTCGACCCGAGGGCCAGCGTGCCATCAAAAGAGCCCGCGATGACCGAGCTGCCGTCCGCCGCGACCGCGAGGCTCCCGAGGCGCTGCCGTCCCGCGTCGCCGAAGAGCCCGCGGAAAAGGACATCGCCGTCCGGGGCCAGCCTGGCCAGGAAAATGCCCGGACCGCCGGCGTTCTCGAGCGCGTCGCCGTCGAACTCGATGGAGCTGTACATCGTGCCGCCGAGGAGGACGTCCCGCGCGTCGCTGACACCGAACTGGAGAAGCTCGGTCCCGGGGAGGAGCTTGTGCCAGGCGTAGCTCCCGGATGTGTCGAACGCCGCCGCGACACGAACGCGGAAGTCGGTGCCGAGAGAGACCGGCCCGCCGCCTAGGTCGGTGCTCGGGGGGACGTTCGCCAAGAGCACGACGCCTCCGAGCGCGTCGACCGCGTTGAGCGCGGAGCCGGCGCCGCTGATCTCCCGGTGGGACTGCACCCTCCAGAGCTCTTCGCCGGTCGGGTCGAGCTTCACTGCGAACATGCAATTCGGCTTGAACTCGAGAGAGTCTATCGGAGCGACCGATATCTCACCGGAGACGACGATCTCGCCTGCGTCGTTCGCGTCGACGCTGGCGATGGCGTCGTACCAAGGGCCTCCGATCCGCTCGCTCCAGAGCGGGGTTCCGGTCGCGCCGTCGTACTTCACCACGAAGCCGGCCATCGCATCGCCCTCGTTGATGTACGCGCCGCCGGAGAGCACCCCCGTGTCGCCGAACTCCACGTCGCCCTCGAATTCGCCGGTCAGAATCACGTCGCCGGCGCCGTCCACCGCGAAGTCCGCGATGGTCAGCAACCAGTGCGTGTCAAGCCAGGTGGGGAATCCGCTGAGGAACGTATCGTACCACAGGAGGTTGCCTCCCGGGTCGAGCTTCGCAAGGTAGAGGAGGTCATTGCCCTCCCCGGCCGTCTCGAGCACGCCGCCCCCGAGGTCGAGTGTCTCATGCCAGGACCCCCAAAGGAAGATGTTTCCCTCCGCGTCCATCTCGATGCTTCCCGGCCCTGTACTCGCGCCGAACGTTTTGAGGAAGATGAGCTCGCCGCTCGGATCGTATTTGAGCAGGAAGCGCTGGCTCCCGTCGAGGGGTGTGACGGGCCCGGCGCCGAAATCGACTTCAGCATTGAAGTAGCCGGACGCCAGGGTGTTCGACGCCGCATCCACACCGACGGACGCGATGGAGACGCCGGGCAGCTGCTTGACCCAGTACGCAACGAGACCGCCTGAGCCCCCTGCGCCGCCGGAGCCCCCTGCGCCGCCGGAGCCTGCGGCGTCGCCGCCTGAGCCGCCAGCGCCGCCTGAGCCGCCAGCGCCGCCGGAGCCTGCGGCCTCACCACCAGCGCCGCCGGAGCTGCCGGAGCTGCCGGAGCCGGCAGTCTCGCCACCAGCGCCGCCAGAGCCGCCGGAACTGCCGGAGCCAGCAGTCTCGCCACCAGCGCCGCCGGGGCCGCCCGCGCCACCCCCGCCGCCGTCGGCCGAACACGCCGTCAGGACCGTCGGTAGCACGGCTGCCCATATCCGCCATTTCAAGCGATAACAATGCTCATCAAGGCAGCGTCGTTGTCCAGTACCCAGGTTCATGCGCCGTTCGATGCACGGCGGGGCGGCTTCGTTCAGGGCTATGACGCGCCCCGCGGAGCCTCGACACACGTCGAACAGCTGAATTCGCTGCGCCGCGCCCGCTGGACGGCAGCGTGTTGCTGCTCGACCTCGCGGACGACGCGGCGCGCGCCTCGACCGCTCCGCGGTGCCCTGCGCGGCTACTGGCGGCCGGGTCTGAGCGCCTTGCGCAGCAGGTCGAGCTCGGCGAGCGGAACGCGCTCGATGCGGACGAAGGCGCCGCCGCCGTGCCGGGCGACGGCGGCGACGCGCGCCTCGGCGAGGCCGATATCGCGGAGCGCGCGCTGCAAGGCGAGGGCGGCGGCGCGCTCCGCGGCCGTGGTGGTGAGCCCCCGGCGGGGCTTGTCGGGCGCGGCGTGGGCCTGCCGGATCTCCTTGGCCGCCTCGCGGAGCGCGCGTGTGGGCGCCGTCGCGATGTCGACGCGCTTGCCGGACGGGAGCTTCAGGACCGAGCTCGCGAGCGTGACCGTGCTGTCGTCCTCGGGCGTCGCCTCGGCGAGGGCGAGGAGGGCGGCGGCGCGCTCCTGGCCGAGCGTGCGCGCCTGCTCGCGCGGCACGGAGCGCACGATCGCGAGCAGCTGCGCGGCCTTCGAGGCCGACAGGCCGAGCTCGGCCTGGCACAGGTCCCCGAAGCTCTTGTGGCCGAGCGACTCGGGAACGCCGGGGCGCTTGAGGCGGACGAGCGCCTCCCCGATATCATAGAAGTCCTCGGCGATCCGCTCGCGGCGGCGCTTGATGAGCTCGATGTCCGCGCGCGCCTGCTCGGCGAGGCGCGCGCGCTTCATCGCGGCGCTCCGGGCGGCGTTCTTCGCCAGCGCGGGCGGCAGCGGCCGCTTCCCAGGCGCGGGCGCCGCGCCCGCCGCGCCCGCCGCGCCCGCCGCTCGGGCGCCTCGGCGCGCGCCCGGCCGGGGCGCAGCGGCTTGCTCGGACACGGACTCCACGGTTTTCCGGGGCATGGACGAGAGACTACGGCGCGAGCGGGGCGGAAGGGAAGCGTTCACATGCGCATGTGAATGCGTTGGTAATGCTCAATTTTGAGCAAAGGGTCCCGGTCGGTCTTGACGGTCGATCCGGTCCATGAGCCACGCCCAAAGCGCTCGCTCGCTCCACACGCCGCCCGTCGACTTTCATCCGGTCGAGGGGACTGATCAATGCCGACCCAACAGCCTCGGCGACCCTGAACCTGGCGAGGTGAGGAGGGCGCCTCTTGTGTTCCTCCTGACAGCCAGGAGCCGGCATGCTACAAGGCCGGCCATGATTACTCTCAGCGTCACGATCAACAAGGGGCCGATCGGCCCCAACAACCCGGCGCAGGGGTACATCGCCAGCGTGCTCCCAATCAGCGGACCGCCAGGCGTCTCGGTCGATACCACCCTCGCGTACCCCACCCAGCAGCAGGCAATCGACGAGCTCACGAAGAAGCTTCGTATCAACTTCCAGGAAGGCGACACGATCATGTTCGCCGGCTACGAGTACGCCACCGTCGACGACGCCATGAATGCGATCGTCGCGGCAGCGCCGACCTGGAAGTAATAAGGGGCGGTCGCCCCAATAGACCCTATCACGGGCGCTACGCCGTTCGTCGGCGGCATCCAGTCATCCCCGCGAAAACGCCGTCATACAGGCTGCAACCACGCGCTGTGGCTATGACGGCGCGTGTCCTAGCCGCACCGAAAATGCCGAGAAGACAAGGCGTTTCGCGCTATATTGCAGGGTACTTAGCAAAGCGCCCCGCCTCGGCTGGTACCCGAGACGGGGCTGCGACACATCCGGCGGTGGCCCGCCGAACGCGCATCGCATCGCGAGCATGGGCCTACGTCCGGGGGAAGGCAAGGCCCTGCATGGCGCACGTGCTGCCGCTGGCGAAGCGCGCCGAAGTCGTCGCTCATCTGGTCGAGGGGGCGGGCATCCGCCCGACGTCGCGGCTCACCGGGGTGAGCCAGCCGGCGATCCTGTCCTTGCTGCTGCGCGTCGGCGACGGCTGCGCGGCGCTCCACAACCGGCTCGTGCGCGACGTCGACTGCCGGGCGGTCCAGGTCGACGAGATCTGGAGCTACGTCCAGAAGAAGCAGGCGCGCGTGAAGCCTGGCGACTCGCCGGAGGTGGGCGAGGCGTACGTCTTCGTCGGCATGGCGAGCACGTCCAAGCTCGTCATCAGCTACCGCGTCGGCAAGCGAGACGAGGAGAACACGCGCGCCTTCATCGCCGACCTGCGCGCCCGTCTGGTGACGGTGCCGCAGCTCTACAGCGACGGCTGGCAGCCCTACATCGCCGCGGTCGGCGACTCGTTCGCGGGCGCCGTCGACTACGCCCAAGTCGTCAAGAACTACAGCCGGAAGGCTCGGCGGGACGACGATCACCGCTACGAGCCCCCGCGCGACCCGTTCATCACGCGCACGCCCGTCTTCGGCGTGCCCGACGTGAAGCGCGCCAGCACGAGCCACGTCGAGCGGCAGAACCTCACGATCCGGATGCACATCCGCAGGTTCACCCGGCTGTGCAACGGGTTCAGCAAGCGCCTGCCGCACCACAAGGCGGCCGTCGCGCTGCACATGGCGTTCTACAACTTCTGCCGCCCCCACGAGGCGCTGCGCGTCACGCCCGCCATGGAGGCCGGTCTGACCGACCACGTCTGGAGCATCGAGGAACTCGTGACCTTGGCGCTTGCCGAGGTGCCCGCCGAGCCCCCGAAGCCGAAGGCGCTACGCCTGCCGGAGGCGCCCGCCGGAGCGCCTACCGCGCCCGCGCGAGCGCTGCCGAACGGGAGGGGGTTCCTGCGGCTGGTCGGCGCCGCGCCGGCTACCCCGGTCGCTCCCTCCGCCCCGCAGCCGCCGCCCGTTGCGCCCGCAGCGGCACCCGCGCCGGCTCAGCCGGATCCGGAACCCCCGCCGTCAGAACCGCCGCATGCGCCGGGCCCGAGGCGGATGGTGCAGTTGAGCCTGTTCGGCGACCAGGGATGAGCGCGCCGCGCGCCTCACGGCTTCGGTGGCGTCTTTGTCGCACATTGCTGGCACCGACGGAACCGCCGTGAGTGCATCCGGCTCGTCGTGTTGCCGGACAGATCGTGCCTGTAAGAATCGCACGGCACGCTATGGCCGCATTCGAGTCCGTCCCAAAATCCGTCGCGGTACTGTGAGTGACTCAGTATACGACGAAGCGGGAAGGTATGTTGCGCGGCCATGGTCTACCCTTAGTCTTCTTCGGGGTCAGGGGTGTAGCCTGGATCCTCTTCCGCCGACTCTTCGTCGATCAGATCGCGCTCTTCAACGACCTTGAACAGAAGCTCATCGCGCTCCTTGGTGGCGTTGAGTTTCTTCATTTTCTTGCGAGCCGACTTGAGCTTTTTCTTGGCTTCGTCGATGTGTTCTGTGATTGGCAAGCTCTCTGGCGCAGTGCCACCAAGCTGGAGCATGGCATTGCGAACGACTGAGCCAACTTCACTCGCCGTATTCTCAAGAGCGGCTTGGCCGTGAACGTTCTCCTTTTCGATTTTCTTATCAGTCTGAGTGATCCTGAATAGATTTGCCGCTAATTCGGTTTGATCCATGCGGTCGAGCAAATGCTCGCCTGGCCGGATGCCCTTGATGTGCTCAAGTTCGGCCAAGCTACTGTTGTACATACCTCTGTAACCGGCGTCCATGAACCGCGCGTAATCTACTACGCCGTGGCTCTGTGCGGTCGCAGAGAGCGACTTCATCCCGTCCGCTACCTTTTCGCGAATGATTGTGCGGTCGACGCGCGCAGCCTGTACGCGCGGATCTGGGATCGTGTTGGCCAGGGCCGCAAACTGCAATTGCACCTGCGCGACACGAGGCTTCTTCGTGTCGCAGCTCATGACGATCAGATAACAGGCGAACCTGGTAAACCTATACCCGTCGTCATCTTTGATGAAGTCGTTGTGCGGTTCTATGTTCATTGTAAGGCATGCTTGCATGGCCTTGCGCACTGCCTTACGGAACGGCTCTCGCGTCTCATATCCCAGGGTCGACATGAGCACGTCTTCAGACCATGTGTACACACCACTTTTGGTGGCCGTCATCTCGAATGCGTACATACTGAATCTCTTGGTGATGTCCATGGTCGCAGCCCGCGGCGGGGCGTCGAGCGTAGCATGCGCGGAGCCAAGGCGCGCCGTTGGCGTACGGGTTGACATAGAGCCTCGGCACGGCGGACGCGGCCGCTGGCCGTAGCTTCGGTGCCCGAAGCGCCCTGCCAGCGTCAGCCGTGACAGACGCAGGTGCGCACCATGTCCTACCTTATGCAAGACAATTGTCTTGCAACGTCTTGCGCGTGCAAGGCGATGTGGTCATGTTCTGGGCATGACGACGACGGCGAACGAGACGATCATCCCGGCCCTCGCGACGGCCTTCCGCACCTCGTTCGCGTTCAAGGGCGGGCAGTTCACCGCGCCGGGCAGCGAGGGGACGATCGTCGTTCGCCGGGCGCACGGCACCACGGCCGAGGTGACCATCCTCAACGCCGCGAGCCGCTGCGCCGAGATCAAGATGCTGGTCGAGATCGCGGAGGCGCTCACCGCGGCGGGCTTCGCGCCGGTGCGCCACCCCTACGACGTCACGGTGTGCTGGGACGTGGTCAGCGCGGCGCGGAGGGTGGCGTGACCGCCCGCGCGGCGCGGAGCCGCACGACGTCTGCCGCGCAACGTCGTGCGCCGGTCGTGCATCCGCCGTCGGGCGGCGCTATGACGGCCCGCATGGAACTGGATGACGGCGAGGTCAGGCTGACGGAGAACGTGACGATCCGGCTCAGCAAGGAAGAGCGGGCCGGCCTGAAGTGGCTCGCGAAGCAGCGGGCCATCGCCCTGCGGGCGCAGGGCATCGAAGCGCGGGCGACCGAGGGGACTGCTTTCAGGGAGCTGCTGAACCGGGAGCTACGCGCGAAGGGGTGGGATCCGGAGCGGCACATGCCGCCGGAGCCGCCCGCCAATGCGCCCAAGGGCGCGGCGAAACGGGGCTCGTAGCCCACGTTACTATTGGCTGAGGTGGTGGACGCGTGACGCTCACTGCGACACCGAGCCGGCGCGGCCAGCCCGGCGCGCTAGCCACACGCGGGGGGGGGGACGCCTAGCACGCCCGCCGCCCCCCGGCGTGTGGTCGCTTGCTACTCGTTCTGCCGCCGGATCCTCCGCGGCGTGGGCGGCGGCTTCGGGCGGAACTGCTTCCGGTTGGGCTCCCGACGCACTAGCGGCGCGGGCGGGATGGGGTTGGCGTCTTGCGAGTCAGGAGCATCGTCCTGACCAGCGGCCCACGGGAAAATCCGAAGAATCGGGGTACGCATGTGCGCACATCCTCCATCAGGGACCCAGCCAGGACCGGTCCGGCCGGGTCGGCTCGCTTGCGTGCTGCGCGGCGAGGGCGTATCTTCCCGTGTGGAAAGGGTGTCCCATGCCCTCCAGCGCGACGCCCGCAAGCATGGGCATCGCGCCGCGCCTCGGAGACCGCCACAGTCTCCGGGGCGTTCCGCTTTCTTGAACCTAGTACTTCGTGCTCACCTCCTAGTTGCCGTCCTCCCCGCGACGCGTCACGAGCCACTTCATCGCGGAAGTGGTAGCCGTCATCACGCCGCCCTCCACTTGCCGGAGTGGCCGGCCATGCGCTTGGCGAGTCCAAGCTCATCCAGCGCCTCCAGGTCCGCCTTGACGAGGTCCTTGTTGACCGGCGCTTTGATCCATTGGCAGCTCTCCGCGAGCGTGTTGGCGATCTGCATCATCTGCATCCCGTCCGGCTGAACCTTGAGGAGATGCACGATCCCCATCCTCCGATGGGAGGCCAGTTCCTGCGCCTCAAAGACGTCGGGCGGGCCCCATGCGTAGCCCCCGAACAGGACGGGGGCAGCGGCTCCTTCGGCGAGAACCCACCCCTCGTCCCCTCTCTCGATGAGCGATCCTGACAGCCGGGTGCCTACATTGGCGATCGTGCCCCTGCTCACGTCAACCCCCATCCGCCCTAACGCCTCGGAGATCGCCGCGGGCGCCATGGGCTTCCGCGCGCCACGGAGCACGCCCAGCGTTAGGTTCGTGGCCTTCATGGCTTCGATCTCGATCCAGATCCAGTCATCGCCCGCCTCGGCCGGAGCCGGCGGTCTGGACGGAGCGGGGACAACCATGCGCGGGCGCCCGTCGTCTCCACTGCGCGCTGCGTCCTCTTCACCGTAGAAGCGCAGGAGCGGCTCCGGGAGCTTCATCCCGGCCGCCTCGTAAGCGCGGCGGCAGTCATCCGCCGACTTGAAGAGGTCGATCAGACGCTGCGCAGCTGTCATCTCCAGCGAGACCTTGCTCACGAGGACGTCCATAGCTCACGGAGCCTCCACGGCGCAAGCGATCCGTGCAGCAATCGTCCGCTTTCGTGACTGTTTAAACAGTCATCGAGGCCCCACCTGCGCCGGGCGTCGATCTCGCGCAGGACGAAGCTCTGGGCGAGCCCTACCTGAGGTCGCGCCAGCGAGCCCGCGAGCGAAGCAAGCGCAGCATGCCCCGGGTCGCGGCGACGGCGGCTCGCCGGGCCCTCAAGCGTCGCGCCGGTCTACCCGCCGTCCTCGGCCATCTGCGCCATGGCGGCGACCTCGCGCAGGACATCGCCCGGGAAGCAGCCTTCGTGGAGGGCGATGGCTTCGATGACCCGCGCCAGCGTGGAGTACGTGTCCCTGGGGGACGGGATGTACTCCTGGGCCCGCCGTCGGTAGTTGGTCGGCACGCTGGCCGGCCAACCGCGGCGCTTCTTGTACTCGGGGCGGTACCCACGAGCGACGAGGTAGCGCTCGATGTCCGCGGGCGAGACCTTGCAGGTCACCGGGCGCGCGGTGACGGTGACGCGGTAGAGTCGGCTCGGACTGCGCGGTTTTACCGGCATCGTCGCCTCCGGAGGCTGCGCCGCTGGATGAAGCGCCAGCGTGCGATCTCGAACGCGGCATCGTTGAACCAGGGCGCGCCGGGCGCCTTGGCAATCGGCCGGCCGAAGACGTCCGTCCAGAGCTCGAACCCGGCGCGGCGGAGCTCGCGAAGGTGCCGCTCGGTCACCCGGTCCGGGATGCGGAGCAGGTTCCGGGTCCACGTCTCCTCGAAGACCACGACGACGGTGCGGCCGTTCATGAGCCGCACCTTGCGCCTGTGGGTCTTGTAGCGCGTGACGATCGCGCCCTTGGGCAGGCCGAGTTTGTGCTCGCGCTTCATCGGCATCTCCTCCACCGACGGAGCGAGAGGGAAAGCGCCTCCCTGGCGATCTTGAGCCGGGTGGCGGCGCTGTTCGGGTTCATGCCGCGGCACCGGGCGTACTCGACCATGCTCTCCGGGCTGTCGACGGCCAGCAGGATCGCCTGATGCTCTGGCTTGAGCCTGCCGATCGCCCTGAGCAGGTCGCGCGCCTCCAACTGCGCGTCGACGTTCACGCCAACGATGCCTCGGAGCCGGCCGAGAGGTTGCGGGTCAAGGACGATCCTCCTCGTGTACGCGGCCGCGAAGTACTTGGACGCCTGCCTCCAGGCGATGCCGTGCAGCCACTTGCGCATCGCGTCCCGGGGCTTGTCCTTAGGGTCCGGCCGGTACTTGCCGCGCCGGACGGCCTTCCACGCGGCGATGAACACCTCGGCCTCTACGTCGTCGCGGTCGCGTCGCGGGATGCCGGCGAGCGTCGCGCGAACGATGCCGCGCTCGGCGAGGAGCGCCTGCATCGTCGGCTTCTTCCTGGGGTGTCGTGCGGCAGGCGGGCTCGACGCCCCCTTCCGCGGCCTCGTCACCCGCTCCTCCCGCAGGTCGGGCAGATGGACGGGCCGGTAGGCCCTGGCGTGAGGATGCGCTCAAGGCTGAGCCCAGCCAGCCGCGCCACGCGCAAGGCGAGGCCTGGCGACCCGGGCGTGTGCCCGTTCGCGCAGAAGCGGAGCGTGTCGGCGGTGACGCCGATCTCGCGTGCCATCTCGGCCCACGTGCGGCTCCGGTTCAGGTTCTTGAGCGCGGCGCGCAGGGCGGCGCTCTCGTCTCGGGTGAGGCAGACGGAGCCGCGGCGGCCCTTGGGCGCACGACTCCCTTTGCCCAAATTCGGGCGTAGCTGTACAACGGACATGTCGGACCTCGTTGCTGCGGGGTTCGGCCACGCTGCCCGGTGCGCGCCAACGCACGCGGGCAGCACTTGCTTGCGGCCGAACTTACGAGGCGAGATCCCTAGTCGCCACGCCGATCAGGCAAAGTTGAGCACTGAGACTCAAAGTTGAGCATTACCAATGCGTTCACATGCGCATGTGAACGGATCCGAGCGCTCGGCGTCGAGCAACGGGCCGCCGCAGCCGCCGCGCCCGTGTGGCCCGACGACACGCCCCGCGAAGCCCGCGAGGCCCGCGAGCATATGGAGGAGGCCTTCGGGCAGGTGTGAACGAGCGGCGGGATCATCCGTGGTCAGGAGCGTCGAGATCGACGGATCTTGAGCTTGCACGTGCCGCGTGCGATGGTGCGATGGGGAGCGTGGTGTGGCCATGTCGAGTTCCGGTATCTTGCCGATCCAGGACCTTCGCCAGCTTGCTGCGTCAGGGGCGATCACGGCCGCCGCAGGCCTGTCGCCGGCGCAGTTTCAGCCGAACAGCGTCGACCTGCGGCTCGGTCCGAAGGCCTATCGCACCCGGTGCAGCTTCTTGCCCGTGCCCGGGGCGCGCAGCACGGCGACCTCGCTGCTCGACGAGTTTGCCATGTACGAGATCGACCTGAGGGACGGGTACGTCTTCGAGTGCAACAAGACCTACCTGATCCCGCTGTGTGAAGAGCTCGCGCTGCCCGAGCATGTCTGGGGCGCCGCCAACCCGAAGAGCTCGGCGGGGCGCCTCGACATGCTGGCCCGCGTGATCACGGAGGACGGGCACGTCTTCGACTCGATTCCTCATGGTTACCGCGGCAAGATGTACCTGGACCTGATGACCCGATCGTTCCCGATCAAGCTCCGGGAAGGCGACTCTCTGGTCCAGCTGCGCCTGCTGACCGGAAAGGACGCGGTCATCCCGGACGACGAGCTCCGCGCCCTCATCGATGAGCACCAGCTGGTTCGGACCGCCTCCGGCATCCCGGTCGCAGCCAAGGACCTGGAGATCGACGACGGCATCTTGCTGACCGTCAGGCTGCGTGGCCATGGCGACGAGACCGTCGGGTACGTCTCTCGGAAGTCGACTCCGGTCGTGGATTTCTCGAAGAAGGACCACCCGGTGCGCCCTTACTGGACGTACATCCCGGGTCGTCGCAGCGAGCCGCTCATCCTGCTTCCGGAGGAGTTCTACATCTTCTCGTCGAACGAGAAGGTCCGTATCCCGCCCCAGATGTGCGCCGAGATGGTGGCGTTCGACGTGAGGAGCGGGGAGGTCCGCACGCATTACGCAGGGTTCTTCGACAGCGGTTTTGGTATGTCCGGCGCCGGCGCCCATGTCGTCCTGGAGGTGCGCAACCGCGATATGCCGTTCCTGTTGCAGCATGGGCAGCACCTGTTCAGGCTGCGTTACTTCCGGAACACCGAGGCGCCGGCTGCGCTGTACGGCGTCGACCTCGACTCTCACTACCAGGGTCAAGGCCTGCGGCTCGCGAAGCAGTTCAGGGCGGTCTCCGATCCGTCGCGCCAGCTCGGCCTGTGGGCGGAGTAGGGCAGGCGTGCCTCTCTCGTCCGCGCCCACGCGAGAGCCGAGCACCACGGCGACGAGCACTGCCTCGGAGGAGCCGGAGTCCGCCGACAGCGGCGGCGAGATGAGCTGGAGCTTGAGCGTCGTCCACCACCCGGAGGAGGGCTTCCTCGGCGCGCGCAAGCCGCTGCCGTCGGGCGCCGCCCTGAGCCTCGGGCGCGACGACCCCTGCCTCGGCGAGGGCTGCTTGAGCAGCTCCCGCATCTCCCGCCACCACGCCGCGCTCGTCGCCCACGCCGATCACGTGCGGCTCGAAGACAAGGGCAGCCGCAACGGGACCTATGTGAACGGCGAGCGTGTGACGGATGGCCGCGACCTCGTCGGAGGAGAGGTCCTCTCCATCGGTCCCGTGCTCCTGCTCGTCCACCGCGCGCCGCTTCGCTTCGACGTCCCGAAGAGCACGCTGCTCGTGGGGCGGAGCCACGCGCTTGCGCGGGTGCTGCGCCAGATCGAGCTCTTCGCGCCCGGCGCCGGCCCGGTGCTGCTGCGGGGAGAGACCGGCACCGGGAAAGAGCTCGCCGCCCGGGAGATCCACGAGAAGAGCGGTCGAGCCGGCGCGTTCCAGCCGGTCAACTGCGGCGGGCTCGCCGGCGAGGTGCTCCACAGCGAGCTTTTCGGCCACGTCCGCGGCGCGTTCACCGGGGCTCTCCGGGATCGGCCAGGCCTGTTCGCGTCCGCCGATCGGGGGACAGCTTTTCTCGACGAGATCGGGGACGCCCCGGCGAACGTCCAGGTGAGCCTGCTGCGGTTCCTCGACGATCACCGGGTGACGCCGCTCGGCGGCGACAGCGCGCGGAAGGTCGACGCGCGTGTGGTCGCGGCGTCGAACGTGGACTTCGAGGGCATGATCGCGGGGGGCCGCTTTCGTGAGGACCTCTACGCGCGGCTCTCGGGGTGCACGATCCGGTTGCCTCCTCTGCGGGAGCGGGTGGAAGACATCCCGTTGCTCGTGCGGCACTTCGTGCGCGCCTTCGCCGGCAGGGATCGCCCGGTGCAGCAGGAGCTCATGCTCGCGATGCTGCTCTACCGCTGGCCGCGGAACATCCGGGAGCTCGCGGCGGTCATCCGGCGGGCTGTCCTGGAGGCGCCGGCGGAAGACCCGATCCGCGGTTCGCCCGAGCTCATGGCGGAGCTGCGGCGGAGCGCCCGCGCGGCGGCCGATCCCGCGCCGCCTGGCCCCCGCGCGCGGGCGCGGGCGGGCGCCGCGCCGGAGGCGGAGGGCAGCCCCAGGCCGGATGCGGCGGGTCTGAGGGAGCTGCTCGAGCGGTATCAAGGGAACGTGGCGTCCACGGCCGCGCACCTCCGCGTCTCCCGCAACACGCTGTACCGTTGGCTGAAGGAGCTCGACGTCTCGGTCGACGACTACAGGCCACAGAAGCCGTGAGGGCGCGGTCGCCGATCGGGTCACGGGCATGTCCCTGACCGGGGCGCCGCGGACGGGGCCGTTCCCCCGATCTGCACCTGCCGCGCGTTGAAGCCCAGGCCGACGGAGATGCCATCGCAGACCTTGTCGTGATCCTGGGTGCCGTCCTTCATGATGTCCGAGGCCGCCCGGATCTGCTTGACGAGCGCCTCGATCGCCACGTCTCCACAGTACCTCGGCGCGACACGACTGATCAGAAACCTGACCTCCTCGACGAGAGCCTCCGTCTCGATGACGCCGCCGATGACTCCTTTGCGGGCGGACTTGTGGTCCGCGTCGAGCTCCGCCGTCATCCTGGCGGCCCGGATCGTGAGCGCGAGGTTCTCGCCGAAGACGTTCAGGTGCAGCTGGATCGTGCCCCCGGCGCCGTCCATGTCGCCGGAGAACCACGTGTTGTCGTCGACGTAGCTCTCGGGAAACCTCGTGACGGAGCGGTCGCCCTCGTCGCGGTCGGCGCGCGGCTGAGGGACGACGGGCCACTCGTCGCGGCCGTCCCAGCGGGGCGCGGGCGTGATCTGCGCGCCGGCGTAGAGCTTCGTCACGAGAGGGCGATAGGACGCCTCCGGGCCGAGCCCCTCGATGCTCATGAGCAGGGTAGCGTGGCCCCTCTTCTGGATGCCGTCCGTCACGTCTTTCGACGGGGTGGCGGAGAAAAATTTTATGAGCGGGAGCAGGTGCTTGCCGAACGAGTTGTCGATCCCGTTGTCCCCATCAGGGAAGACAAGGTTCGGTTGGCCGCCGTCAACTGGCTTGCACAGGTCCTCCGATGCGGCGGTCGAGATCTTCCCGTCCAGGTTGAAGCCGAGGGAGCGCCACGGCGGAGCATCGGTCTCGCCGACGAATAACTCGTTGATCGCCACCACCACCGCCGCACCGGGGACGGGCGGGTTGAAGGATGAGGAGGGGGGGGCCGCTTCGACATCGCTGCACGAAAGGAGCAGCAAGGAGGCCGCGGAGCTGAGCGCAGCGAGGAGGCGGTGAGCAACCAGGTTCATATGGGATCTCTTTCTCGAGGTTCGCTGTACGGTCCTGGTGCGCGCGGGGGCCCCGGCGCAGCGTGGGATCATGGATCCGTCGAACGGTGTGCTCCCTTGTCCATCGCCTGCCGCGAAGCTCGCGCGAGCTGCGCGCGCATCACGGCGCGGGAGAATCCTCCGCGGGCACCGCTGAAGTCCAGCTCACTCGAGCCGGACCATGCCGCTGGTCTGCAAGACCCGAGCCGAGCTGGCCGAACTCATTGCTCCCCCAGCAGACCATGGCACCGTCGCTTGTCAGGATGCACGTGTGATAGCCACCGGCGCTAACCTGGAGTGCTCCCAGCTGATTTGTCTGCGTCACATCGAACACCGGGTTCGTGTCGGACTGCTTCACCTGGAACCTGTTGTTCCTGCCCCAGCACCGGACGGAGTTCGACGCGTAGCTGATGGTACAGGTGTGGTACGCTCCAAGAGCCAGCTCGGACACGGCGAAGGAGCGCTCGCCGGCCGTGGCCTGCGTGGGCTCAGCTTGCGAGCATTCATCCCAGAGGACCGGACATCCCTCGTTGCACGTTATGCCTGCTCCGAGCTGCCCGCAGCTTTCAGCCCCCCAGCACAGCACCACTTCTTCGCCGGACGGACCGCTGGTGGCGCAGGTGTGATGGCTCCCTGCCGCGATCCTCTTCGCGCCGTCCAGGCCAGGAACCTCCCGCGGCGGCAAGATGGGGCCGCCTGGGTTGATCGGCAGGACGCCGCATTGCCCGGATTCGTTCGAACCCCAGCACTTGACCGCGCCCTGCTTCGTACGAGCGCACGTGTGTATTGCGCCCGCCGCGAGCTCCTCGACGTCGTCGAGGCCGTCCACGAGCGTCGGCGTGGCCACCGTCTGGTGCACCAAGGGGTCCTGGCCGGCCTGACCGAACTGGTTTGCTCCCCAGCACGTAACCCGCCCTCCCGCGACCACTGCACAGGCGTGGTGCGATCCAAGCGAGAGCGCCGATGCGCCTTCGATCCCCGGCACCACGACCGGCGTGGACCGGTCGTCGGTGCTCTCCTCCCCGGTGCCGAGCTGGTGCGCGTCGTTGGCGCCCCAGCAGCTCACTTGGCCGCTTTCCAGCAGCGCGCAGCTATGCCCGATCTCGTCCGAGCCGCCGAGCTGAATCCGAAGGACGTCGGAGATGCCCTGCAACGGGGCGGGAGTACGGACCTGCGCGCTCTGGGAGGGTGGGGTCCCGACTTGCCCTGATGCGTTCAATCCCCAGCACCACACCGTGCCGTCGGACAGCACCGCGCACGTATGGGCGCCGCCCGCCGCCACCTGGGTTATCGATTCGCAACGACCGCTCGACGCGGAGCAAACGGGAGTTGCATCGGTGCACGTGGCCTCGTCCCTCCACTCCAGGTCGTCCCCGCACCGCTGCGAAACGTTGCCGTTGCAGCGGTAGCGGTCCTGCTCGTCTGTCGAGCAGCGTGGAGAACGATCTTCGTCGACGTCGAGGATGACATCGCAGCCGCAGAGCGCGAGGATCAGCAACGGACTCGAGGCGATTCGCCAGCACTGGACCATGAGCTCACCAGAAGTGCCCCAGCGTGAAGAACGCACCGTTCCGCCCGGCGACCGCCGTCAGGTGCGTCCCGGAACGTTGGCCAGCTGAACGCGTGGGGTCATCACCCGCGAGCAGCAGCATGCCGCTGCCAGCAAGGACCAGGCCAGGGAAGAACGTCGCGGTGGCGATGTTCGCCGAGGTCTTGCTCTTGTGATCGGCGTCGAGTCCATCCCGATTACACCCGCTTTTGCACAGCTGGTTCGCCTCGTTCTTCAGCACCAGCGTGCGTGCTCCGAAGATGGTCCCGGTGATCAGCCCCAGCGCCCCGAGGCTCGCCAAGGACACCCCAGCGTAGACGCGATTCCGGTCTCGTTCAGGTCGCGGCGCAGGTGTCAGCGTCAGCGCGAGGGCCCCGCTCGCCCCCTCCGCGGCGGACCAGGATACCCGACGGCCGATGTAGCCCGGTCGCGAGAGCTCGATCTCGTGGCGGCCCGCGTCGAGCAGCACCTCGAAGCGCGCCGCCGGGGCCTGCCGGCCAGGCCCCTCGGGCAGGGTGCCGGCGACGAGTGTTCCCTGCGCTCCGCCGAGGAGGTCGCCCTCCAGCGGGCGGCCGTCGACGCGGATCGCGGCGTCGGCCGGCTCGATCGTCAGCGTGAGTCGTGCGATCTCGCGCTCGATCGCGCGGACGTGCGTCCACGCATCGGCTTCCTTGCCCCGCATGTCGGCTCCGCCGCGCGACTCCGTGAGCGCCCGCAGGAAGGCGCGCCGAGCCCGGGTATTCCGGCGGAGCGCCCGCTCGCATAGCGCGATGTTGTAGGTCGTGAGCGGGTGCGGGCGGAGCCGCTCGGAGCGCTCGTACGCCGCGAGCGCCTCGGCCCACCGTCCCTCCTGGGCCAGGCTGAAGGCGCGCCTGAACTCGTCGCGCGCGACGGCGACGCGGCTTTGCACGTGGGTGGTTTGCGCCGCCGCGGAAGGGAGCGCGCCCGGCGTCACGGCGAGGAGGGCGCCGCAGCACAGCCCGCGCAGGCGCCTCTGGCCGCGGGATGTCACGGCGCGGCGCGGCGGGATGCACGAGGGCCGAACCGCGCCGGACAGAGCCCGCAGGAGAAGCGCGAGCACGTCCCGCCGCGCGGAGCGCGCGGGCGCAGGCACGCCGGCTCGCGCTGGATCCCGGGCCAGGAGGCCAGGCGACACCGCGATGCCGCTCGATGCCGGAAGAAATCGAAAGACGCGTTTAGTAGGGGGGCTCGTCTTGGAGTTCGCGTACAAGGCTCTCTGACCTTCCGTCCTGCGTCGGAGTATTTCCGTGATGCGGTTCGCGAGCGCCCTCCTCGGGAGGGCTGATCGCCGTCGGCCGCGCGCTCGCCACAGGGGTCCCGGTGCCCGCCGCGACGGGCATGTCGGGGCTCGCGGTCGCCGGCGGAGCAGGCAGGCTCGCGCCGCTGGCGTCACCCTCGCGCGCAACCTCCGGCTGCTGCCGCGGCGGTGAGGCCCGCACCGGCGGCGGCGATCTCCGCGGCCGACGCACCGCGGGTGTTGCCGCCGGCGCCGGTACGGCCGACAGGGCCGGTTCCGACGGCGGCCGGCTCTCCTGCGCCGGCGAAAGGGGCATACGGAAAGCAACGTTTGGCGCGAACGCTTCCACTTTCGGCACGGCCGGCGCCCGGAGGGACAACGTCGCGAGCGTCGCCAACGCGCACCCCGCGAGCAAGCTGCCCCAGGCAGCCCTGCGCCGCCAGGCCGACGCCGGGCCGCCCTCTCGCGCGGCCGGCGCACCCCCCGCTCGGGGTGTAGCGCCCTCCTCGGTCACCGTCGTTGCGCGGGTGCTCGCGACGGAGCCGGTGCTCTCGGGATCCGGCTCGGTGGTGCCGCCCGACGCGCCGGCCCGCGTGCGCGCCGGGAGCGGCGTGACCGCCGGCAGTGCGAAGGGCGCGTCCGGATCGCTCGAATACACGCGCAGCCGCTCGAACACCTCGCGCACCGTCGGACGCTCCTCGCGCCGCGGCGCCAGCATCCGGTCGATCAGCGCCCCTACCTCGGGCGGCACCGCCGCGCCGAGCTCCTCGGCGTCGACGGCGCCCCGGCGGAGGCTCGCCTCGAGGTAAACGGCCCAGGTGTCGCCGGGCACCGGCCGCGCGCCCGTCAGGCACTCGTGCAACACGACGCCGAGCGACCAGACATCCGCCTGCCCGTCGACCTCCTTGCCCCCGAGCCCCTGCTCGGGCGCGGCATAACCCACCGTTCCGATGGCCGTCCCCTCCGTCGTGAGGCTCGCGCCCACGTCGTCGGGATCGCCCGCGAGGCACTTCACGACGCCGAAGTCGATCACCTTGACCCCGGGGCGCTCGCCGGGGCCGGCGAGGACGAAGATGTTCTCGGGCTTCAGGTCGCGGTGCACGAAGCCGAGGGCGTGCACGTGGCCCACCGCCGCCATCACCGGACAGAGCAGGTCCGCCGTTCTCTGGAGCGACAGGCTCCCTCGCTCGCGCAGCTCGGACCGCAACGTTCGCCCGTGGAGCAGCTCCATGACCAGCACGGGCGTCGACGCATCGATCTCCAGCAGGTCGATCACGCCCACGACGTGCGGGTGCTCCACGTGCGCCCGCGCCTCACGGGCGAGCCGCCGCCATCCCCGCGACCCCCGGGGCGCCGCGCGCTTCAAGAACTTGAGCGCCACGCGCCGGCGCGTCGCCAGGTTCGTCGCGCTCCAGACCACGCTCATGCCGCCGCGCCCGAGCACCGCGTCGAGCCGGTAGCGGCCAAGGACGACGATCCCTTGCGAAAGCCCGTACACGAAGGACATACCAGCGCCCGTGGGGTGACCGCGTTACGGCGCAACATGTTGCGCGGAGCCGACTCGGCCACAAGGGGTTTTCGCGGCTGATCCCGGCGGAGCATCGCTGCTGCCGACCCCGTCTGCCGCGATGTGCCTGCCGGTGCGCCGGGAGATGCCGGGCGCCGCCCCGCGTCGCGCTGCTCCCGGTCTGCTCGCGTTACATGTCACATGACATGTCACCCGAGCTTCGGAGCTCCACGCTCGCCGGCGCGATGTTCGAGCAGCTCGTCGCCGGGCGCCGCCGGCGTGAGGCACACATCTTGAAAATCTGAGTCTCCGTGCACGGCGGCGCGGTGGGCAGGCTTCACCATGCCGTCACCACGTGAACCCATGGAGAAGAGGTTACCTATGAAATCGAGTGTTCGTCATATCCTCGCCATTGTGGCGGCCGGCGCTGCCGTCGCGGCGCTGTCGGCCTGTCTCGGGGGGACGTTCTCCGTCAAGGCGACCCGCCTGACCGTGGTCGAACGGAGCGATACCCTCCGCGGCGACGAGCCCTATCTGGGAATGATCCGCTTCAAATCGCAGTTCGGAGAGGCGAGCTCCACGGAGGTCGTGGTGCACGACGAGCTCCGGACGTTCGGAGATCAGGTCCGCCCGGGGACCTCTGTGGCGATCCCGGATCTCGTCGGAGATATCAGCTTCGGCGCCGCCTTCTCGATGAGCCGCGACGATGTGTTCGACGACGGCCAGCAGCCCGGGGTGGCGGGCGTCATCTACGTAGCGATGGACGAGGATCACGGCGGAAAGGCGCAGGTCCGCGACGACCTGCGCGAGACGGCCGGGCGGCTGCGCAGCGTGCTCGTGCGGCATGTCGAGCAGGTGCCATGGATCGACTCGGCGCTCCCGTCGGCGCTCAAGCACGTGAACGACGAGCTCGCGGGCAGCCCGGCGTACAGCGCATCAAGCCGCCGCGGCGACGACTACATCGGTCGAGCGGCGGCCGTCTACGTCGGCATCGAGGACGGCTACTTCCACGAGCTGCTCCCCATCTGGCAGGATGTGGCGAGAGGCCTCGGGTCGCAGTGGCACGGCTGCGACGACGCCTCGAATCCCGTGTGTCCCATCGGGACCCGCCCGCAGGTGCTCACCCTCGACGGCCCCGGCGACGGCAGCTACCGCCTCAGCCTGGAAGCCACGTTCGACACCGGCTCCGGGGGGTGAGCGCCGCAGGATCGACGGGGTCGACTTCGGGATGGGGATCCTCCAGCACGCCGGCGCGGGCCGCGATCCCGCCATCGAAGCGGCCGAGAGGCCGGGCATGCACGTCGCGCACCGCTCCGGTTCCACGATTCACGTGCGCATGTGAACGGATTCACGTGCGCATGTGAACGGGAGCCCTCGGGTGGATCGAAGAGGGACGGAGCCGCGCGGCGGCCGGGCAAGCCTGGGCCCTGAAGCAGTCTGGACACTCGGGACGGGAGCGCGGTGGATGGGGCAGCGACGGGGCCAGAAGCCTGATGAACCAGCACCGCGTTACAGCGACCCGGTGCGCATCATCACTCTAGAGGCAGTTACACAAGGGATCACCTGGAGCGCAGTTGCACGGACGAGCGACGCTTTCGAAGTTTCCTTTAATCTCATCCAGTCGCTGCCTCGAGCGCACTACGTTCAACTTCAGTTGTTCAATTTTTGCGTCGGCACGATCGCCTGCCGCTTTGGCCAGCTCATTCTGATAGGCAATTTCTAGTCCTTCCGTGATCTCGGCCTGCTTCTTGATTTTCTCCTGCCGCTCCGGTTCAGGTTCTTGAGCGTGGCGCTCGGGGTTCGGCCACGCAGATCGCCGCCCAGATCGCGCGTGTCGAGCGTGCGCTGGTCCCACGTCGGCGCCGTGCCCATCCCCGGTTCGTCCGCGGCGGACGCACCGTTCGGCTCTGTGGCGGGGAGGGGTGCTCGGGGGGGGTCGAGGCACGCGAGATCGTCGGAGGTGAGCGGCGGTAAGATTGCCACCGCTACCACTGCAACATGTCAGAATCAGCCACTGGTCAACCCCTGTGGTCTATAGAACAAACTGATGCGCGAACGAGTCGCGAGTACATTCGCACCAGCTGGCGGAACCTCTAGTACATTGAGCCAGAACACCGACTCGCGGTCCTGTGGAAGGTGCTCGCCCGAAGGCGCATAGGTTATGCGCAAGGTCTGTCTATGGCCTGGGTCGATCCGAAAGATCGGCGGAGTCAGCAAGAACGGCACATTGATCGTATCCGGGGCCTGGTCGGCATCGCCCCTGTCCAGCCAGGCTTGCACGAGAGTCGGTTTATCGCCGTTGTTTCTAACTTCTACGGCGACCTCTCGGTGGTCTGCCGGATAGATTATTGGACTTTGGTAGAGGGTAATAGACATTACTTGCCGTTAGATCTGAGCTTGGCGCGCGTCAAGGTTCTCGGTCTCACGAGGCTCTGTCTCATCCGCGCCGTCGTGGCCGTCCGGATACGCCGTCCGGGAGGGCAGGTACCGACCGGAGCCGGGGCTGCACCCGTGGCGCGTCCTCCAGTGCTGGCTCGTGGGGATCGCGGTCTACACCGCGGCACACTACCACGAGAAGGCGTACCGCCGCCGGGAGGTGGCCGTGCCCGACCCGCTGGCCCACGTTGCCCGCCGGGAGCGGGTTCCGTCGCCCCACGGCGAGGTCGAACCGCGCGCCCTCCTGGAGCTGCTCTGGCTGGTGGAGTTCCGGGAACGCTGGGTGCTGATCCTCGTCGGGGAGGGGGAGCAGGTCAGCGAGGTCGCCCGGAGCCTCGGGATGCCCGTCGGGACCGCGTTCGCGCGGCCCTTGTCGAGTTCCTCGGCGCGGCTGCTCGCCGCGGCGGTCGTGCAGGTCGAGGCGCAGCAGCGGCGTCTGGCGCGGGCGGCGGGAGTGGGGTGCTGCTCCGGTACCCCATCCCCCGCTCGAACAGGCTGTCGACGTGCTCCACGGGCGAGGTGAGGGCGTCGGCGCTGCGCGAAGGGATCGTCTATGGGACCAAGGTCCCATGGCGAAGCTCGGCTGGCCGTGACAGTAGTCGTCGCCTCGTCCAGAAGCAGACCGGTGCCATGACCAATCCAGCGCGCTTCGCGCTCGAGCATCCGTCCGCCTCTGGCCGATTCACGTCGCTCTAATCGCTTGTGGAGTGCTGGAATGAAGAAAGCAGTAGGCATGTTGTTTGCTAGTGTGGCGCTCATCGTGGCAGGCGTGGTCGGAGCGCCTCCGGCCGCCCGCGCCGGCACCCTCGTGGCGACCTGCACCACGAGCAGCGCGGAGATCACGATCGATCCGGCCAGCGGTGAGGTCACCGGCACCGCTACCCTGTCAGGCTGCACCGCGCCGGGGCGGCCCGACATCCATTCGGGGACCGTGTCGATCAGCGGCCATGCCCCCGTGCGCACCGCCTTGCTGATCGAGACGATCACCACGGACACGATCACCTGGAACACCGGCGAGATCACCTCCGACACCACGACACGCACGTTCGCCGGCGTCTCCGCCGTCGTCGAGGTCGGCGCCGGCGCGTCGGTGGCCGGCCTGTTCCATCCCTCTGCGTCCGCCGAGACCGGGACCGGCACCCGAACCAACCCCAGCGTTTCCCCCCTCGCCGCGGCCGATCCATACAACATCAATGTCATCACCATGGTCCTCCACATGGAGCTCACGCTCGCCGTCACCGATCTGGAGTAAGGGCCGCAGTTCGCCCGGAGCGGGCCTCCGCGTTCCATGACCGGCGCGACGTCGGCCACCACGCGGACAGGCACGAACCGCGGCGGCTCGGTCGACGATGGCGGCGAGGGCCCGTCAGCCCGCAGCTTCCAGCGCCACCAGTATCCCTCGCGCCGCGCGAACTTCTCGGCGCTCAACCCGCTCCGCTCCCATCGCTCCACCCGCTCGGCCCACTCCGCCCTCGTCGCCATCGCTTCCTCCTTCGCGATGGGGACAGGTAACCGGCCCCGCTGGGGTGGTCACGATGGCGTTGGTCGGGCGCTTACGGCCACGCTGCCCGGTGCGCGCCAACGCATGCGGGCAGCACTGCTTCGGCCGAACTTAGCCCATCGCGCGAGGCCCAGAGTCAAAGTGCAGCACTCAGATCCAAAGTGCAGCACTACCAACGGATTCACGTGCGCATGTGAACGGATTGGTAATGGTCAACTTTGGCCCTGAATGGTCAAGATAGCCTGATTCGCGTGGCGACTGCGGATCTCGACGCGTAGGTTCGGCCGTAAGCAAGTGCTGCCCGCGTGCGCGCCAACGCACCGGGCAGCGTGGCCGAACCCCGAGCGACGAGGTCCGACATGTCTGTTGTACAACTACGCCCGAATTTGGGCAAAGGGAGCGGTGCGCCCCGAGGCCGCCGCGGCTCCGTCTGCCTCACCCGAGACGAGAGCGCCGCCCTGCGCGTCGCGCTCAAGAACCTGAACCGCACGCGCACGTGGGCCGAGATGGCGCGCGAGATCGGCGTCACCGTCGACACGCTGCGCTTCTGCGCGAACGGGCACACGCCAGGGTCCGCTGGCCTCGCCCTGCGCGTCGCCCGGCTGGCTGGTCTCAGCCTTGAGCGCGTCCTCACCCCGGGGCCTACCGGCCCGTCCGTCTGCCCAACCTGCGGGAGGAGCGGGTGACGAAACCGCGGAAGGGGGCCAAGCGCCTGCCTGCCGCACGACATCCCCGACGGCGACCGACGATGCAGGCGATCCTCGCCGAGCGCGGCATCGTCCGGTCCACGCTCGCCGGCACCCCGAAGCGCGACCGCGCCGACGTGGAGCAAGAGGTCTTCCTTGGCGCGTGGCGATCGGTGCGACGCGGCAAGTACCGACCGGATCCGAAGGACAAGCCGCGCGATGCGCTCCGGAAGTGGCTGCACGGCATCGCATGGCGCCAAGCGTCGAAGTACTTAGAGAGCGCCTACGTGCGCCGCGCCATCCTCCACGCGGAGCCGCTCGGGTTGCTTCGCGGGTCCGTTGGTCCAAGCCTCGACGCGCAGGTAGAGGCGCGAGACCTGCTCCGGGCGATCGAACGGCTCAGGCCGGAGCATCAGGAGATCCTCTTGGCCGTCGACGCCCCGGAGACGCTCTCCGCGTACGCCGCGCAGCGCGGCATGAGTCCGTTCACCGCGGCGAGCCGCTTGCGCATCGCCCGCGCCATGCTGGCCCTGAAGCTTCGGAGGTGGCGCCGATGAAGCGGGGCAAGCGCACGAGGCGCGCGCGTGACGTCCGCGCGAAGCTCCACGCCGAGGCGACGCGACTCGCCGAGGAGGCACACCGCCTGGCGTACGCAGCGGTGAGGTTTCAGCGCGACCACCTGCCGCTACGAGCGCGAAACCATTGAGGAAGCCCACGGCTTGCTGAACAAGGCGAGGCGCGCGCTGGAAGCGCTCGCGTCGTCGCTCGGCAAGGTGGCCAGCGGGCGCCGCTGAGCACGCACGCCAGGCGAGTCGCTGCGCGAGATCGTCGTCATGGCGCAGACGACCGACGAGAGCGTGGGGCGCGCCGCCTGACGCGCCGTCACAACCACCTCGCCAGGAGACCGGACGACATGCGCGCCACCCCTCGAGCAATGGCGCGACGCACGTCGGTACCCACATGTAGTAGGCGCAGCGGCTACGACCACCACATCTGGTGCTTCGGACGTCTGTGGAGAACTTCTGGACAAGCCCTGGTAAACTTGTGCGATCGATGGTAGCGTAGTGCCACGCACAGTCAGTTAGGCCCAAGCGCCGCCGGCGTGACGCTTCGCATCAAGACGCGCCCGCCTAGCGGTCCCTATAGATTTCCAGTATGGACGGATGTCCAGCTGTGGTGCCCAACAAATCTCTAGCCTTAGCTGTGCGCTATCACTAATCGAGACGACATGGGATACCCTCACCTGCCCGGCGCGCCCATCACAGAGGCAATCGTCGACCTGCGTGCCGACCTGCCAGCCGGGACCGCCGTGGAGAGACTCTCCTCGCTCCAGGATTTGCTGGGACCGTTGTATCCAGAAAAGAAGAACATTATTGTATGGCGCGGACAAATTGACACAGGGGCCGCGCAGGCGCTCTCAGCCGAATCGAGAGTTGTCAACGGGTACCAATTTTGGTCGGCTGATAAACTGTATGTAGTACAGGCTCGCCTTGATGGTTTTGCGTGTAGCCGACTGAAGCCGTATCAAGATTGGGTGCGGCTGCGCGACGAGGCAAAAGTCAGATGGTCGCAGTACGTGCAGATAGCTAACCCAACAAGAATCACACGGGCTTCAATACGGACCGTGAATCGCATCGAGTTGCCGAGACCTGTCGGTAATTTTGACGATTACTTCAAGACGTTCGTTAGGATTGCGGACGACCTTCCTCAGGCCCTGAAAGGGGCCTTCATGCACATTGGTTTTCAGTCCGGAAAGACCTCTGCGATTGTCACCATGGCCATAGATGAGGAAGGTGTAACACCCGAAAAGGTCCCTGTGATACTCGACATCGAGACATCAACTCCGGTTCAGCTACAACCAGAGAGCGATGAACTGTGGTCTGAGTTGGAGACGTTACGCAACGTAAAGAACGACATCTTCTTCAAGAGCGTAACCCCTGCCACGCTGGAGTTGTTCAAATGAGCTATTTCGCTACAGACAGCGCCATGCCAACGACGATCTCGTATGAGGTTGCTGATGGCGGAGCTGGGCACGAAAGTCGAAAACTCTCCAGCAAATGGAGAGAGGCTGTCGTTCACTTCTGTACGCCGGTTAGCATGCAAGAGCGCGCCATTGCTGCGATGCTGGTCCAGCTTGGGTGGGAAGAGACGACACCAGGGCCCATTCCGGTGGCTCATCATGACGCGCTAGAGTTCGATTGGCATCTCGAACCAGACGAGCTGAAGTTTTAGCATGTACGTTCCCGCTGAGCAGTGGTCCGTTCCTGAGGAAGGGGATCCTGGGCCTTGCTTTCGCCAAGGAGATCTAGTCCTCCTTACCTATGCAAAGCCGGACGTATCTGTCTCATCTGGCAATAATAGTACTACGGTTCGTGTTACTGGCATAGAATTGCGAACCGAGATTGTTGCGCTAATCAGCGCATGCTGTGATCTTGTAATTCGCACTCCTCCAAAGAGAAAGGGCGTGGTTGTTGCGCCAGTTCGTGAGGTGCCTAGGTATATCGCAAAGAATCAAGATGCTCTACGTGCGCTCAAATCGAATCGTGCCATCGAGCTGAATGGAAAAGTGTATAGCAATCCCGGGCTATTCTACTATGAGTCGGCCGCGGAAGATAGACTCCGCGGTCATCCTCGCATAGACGAAGGTGTAATTCACCTAGAAGCCCTAACGATGGTCGAGTACGTTGCGCTGGGACAGTCTCGCAAGCTTGCAGAACTGTCTGATGCCGCGCGAGCTGATTTGCAGGAACGAATAAAACTAACATTCACGCGTTCTGGGCCGGTAAATCATCGCCATCAATAAATTGATGCGACCAGTCTGCGCTGACGGTTACTACTGGTCGTCGGCTGGAAATAGCGAGAGCTGCACCATGCGCCTCGACGCTGTTGGCGGCTCTGACGGCGGCGGGGGCTCCGGCTCCGGTCTGCCCGCCGCTGGCGGCGTAGGCGCCACAGGCGCAGCCGAGGCGGTGCCGACCAAGCGCAGGAACCCGCGCCCGTTCGGCAGGGCCCTGGCGGGCGCCGTGGGCGCGCCCGCGGGCGCCTCGGGCAGGCGGAGCGCCTTCGGCTTCGGCGGGTCCGCAGGCGACTCGGCGAGCGCCAAGGTCACGAGCTCCTCGATGCTCCAGACGCGATCGGCGATGCCGGCCTCCATCGCGGGCGTGACGCGCAGAGCCTCGTGCGGGCGGCAGAAGTTGTAGAACGCCATGTGCAGCGCCACGGCGGCCTTGTGGTGCGGGAAGCGCTTGCTGAACCCGTTGCACAGCCGGGTGAAGCAGCGGATGTGCATGCGGATGGTGAGGTTCTGCCGCTCAACGTGGCTCGTGCTGGCGCGCTTCACGTCGGGCACGCCGAAGACGGGCGTGCGGGTGATGAACGGGTCGCGAGGGGGCTCGTAGCGGTGATCGTCGTCTCGGCGACCGCGGCTGCCGGCGCGGTAGTTCTTGACCACCTGCGCGTAGTCCACGGCGCCCGCGAACGAGTCGCCGACCGCGGCGATGTAGGGCTGCCATCCGTCGCTGTAGAGCTGTGGCATAGTCACCAGCCGGCTGCGGAGGTCCGCGATGAAGGCGCGGGTGTTCTCCTCGTCACGCTTGCCGATGCGGTAGGAGATCACGATCTTGGACGTGCTCGCCATGCCGACGAAGACGTAGGCCTCGCCGACCTCCGGCGAGTCGCCCAGCTGGACGCGCGCCTGCTTCTTCTGGACGTAGCTCCAGATTTCGTCGACCTGGACCGTCCGGCAGTCGACGTCGCGCACGAGCCGGTTGTGGAGCGCCGCGCAGCCGTCGCCGACGCGGAGCAGCAGCGACAGGATCGCGGGCTTGCTCACATCGGTGAGCCGCGACGTGGGCCGGATGCCCGCCCCCTCGACAAGATGAGCCACGACCTCGACGCGCTTCGCCAGTGGCAGCACGTGCGCCATGCAGGGCCTTGCCTCTCTCCGAGCGACGGCCCATGATGCGCGTGCGAAGTGCGCTGGACGGGCCACCGTCCGGTGTTCCGCAGCCCTGCTTCCGGGGACCAGCCGGGGGCAGGGCGCTTTGCTAAGCACCCTGCAATATAGCGCGAAACGCCTTGTTTTCCTGGGGTTTCGGCGCAGCTAGGACACGGGTTGTCCTAGCGCGCATGCGCGATAGCAGCCTGTTTGAAGGGTCTTTCGCGTCGTCGGTCGCGAGCGCCAGCGGGCGGCACGGCTCCGGTGTAGGATCGGACATGCCCAACGCCTGGGACGAACTCCTCCGCGACCCCCTCGACCCCGAGTTGTCGACGCTGCCCACATTCGACCCGATGCCTTTCTGTGTGCAGGCCAATGACGGCGCGTGGCACGCGACACGCGGATGGCCACACCTTGGCATCCCGCACGGGCACACGAGGAGCATCGGCGCTCCAGTGCCAGCGATCGCCTGCTCAAGGGAACTGATCCGCACAATGGGACCTCCAGAACGCAGGCAGCCCACGTGCGAAAAATGCCGTGAAAACGTGGCGGTTTCGCGGGCGGAAGCGGATCTTCTCGGGTGATGGCCGAAGGCGTCGCCCGAGGACAGTCGAGGCGATGGCGATCTGATTGGTCAAAATTGACCACTACCAACGGATTCACATGCGCATGTGAACCGCTCGCGCGCTGCCCGCTGCCGCTCTGGTCTGTATCATCGTAGAGGCTGCCGCAGTCATCGAGCCCGCGACGTCGCGCGAGAGCGCCTCGATGTTCCCCCTGATGACGTCCTCGGGCGCGTCCGGCGACCACGGCGCGCCGCCCGCCGCACGCGTCGCGGCGCCTTGAACCGTCAAGCTTATTCGAGCGGCGGCGCCACCGGTTGCGCCGGCGAGCGCGCGTCGACAAGCAGGCGTCACACACGGAGCGCCGCAAGGCGGGATCGGGCTCGTCGGCGGAGGCGAACACGCGCCGAGGAGCGGGCGGCCTCCCGGACCGCCGCCACCTGACCAGGAGCGACGCGCGGCCCGCGCCGCCGCGGATCCCCGCCCCGATCCGGCGCCCGCCGCTCCGGCCCGCGCGAACCGCTGGTCGCTCGGACGAACTCGGCGTATGGACAGGGCCGCCATGCATCGGGTGTTCATCGACGGGCAGGAAGGGACGACGGGGCTCCAGATCCGGGAGCGGCTTTCGGGGCGTAGCGACCTCCAGCTGCTCGAGATCGACCCGGAGCGACGCAAGGATCCGGCGGCTCGCCGCGCGCTGATCAACGAGGCGGACCTGCTCATCACGTGCCTGCCCGACGACGCCGCGCGCGAGTCCATCGGGATGATCGACAACCCGCGGACGCGCGTGATCGATCCGAGCACGGCGCACCGCACCGCCGACGGCTGGGTGTACGGCTTCCCGGAGCTCCGCCGCGGGCAGCGCGAGGCGATCCGGAGCGCGCGGCGCGTCGCCAACCCCGGCTGCCACGCGACGGGGTTCCTGGCCATCGTCTACCCGCTCGTCGAGCAGGGCATCGTCCCCAGGGACGCCCGCCTCGTCGCGCAATCGCTCACCGGCTACAGCGGCGCCGGGCGCAAGCTGATCCAGACCTACGAGCAGGCCCAGGGCGCCCGACGCGAGGAGCTCCGCGGGCCACGCCCCTACGCGCTCACCCTGAAGCACAAGCACCTGCCGGAGATGCGCAGCCTCGCCGGGCTCGACAGGGCGCCCCACTTCGAGCCGGTGGTGGCCGATTTCTACAAGGGCATGCTCGTCTCCGTGCCCCTGTTCGTCGACGCCCTGAGCCGGCCCGTGACGCCGCAGGCGGTGCACGAGCTCTACACGTCCCATTACGCCGGCGAGACGTTCATCCGGGTGATGCCGCTCGGCGGCGAGGGCGCGCTGGAGGACGGGTACCTGAGCTCCGTCGCGTGCAACGACACGAACCGGCTCGATCTGTTCGTGTTCGGCAATGCGGACCAGCTCCTGCTCGTGGCGCGCCTCGACAACCTCGGCAAAGGCGCCTCGGGCGCCGCGGTGCAGAACCTGAACCTGATGCTGGGGGCGCCGGAGAACACCGGGCTCGACTGAGCACGCGCGCCGCGCCGCTCAGCGGGAGAGCTCGACCTCGTATGAACGCGCGCGCGCCGCTCAGCGGGAGAGCTCGACCTCGTAGCGGGCAAACGTCTGCCGGAAGGCGCCCGGGAGGTCGAGGTCCCACGCCGCGTCCTCGAGGCACCGGCGGACGGGCGCCGCGGCCGCGTCGTCGCTGCCCGCGAGCGTGACCGAGGGGACGTCGACCACCTCGTCGACGGTGGTCTCGAGGGTGACACGCGCGCTCGCCGGGCCCGCAGGGCAGCGCGCGAACGCCTGGCCCAGCGCGGCGCGGAGGAAGCCGGGGCGGTCGAAGCCGTCGCTGGCTCCTCGGCCGATGGCGCTGCCGTAGAGGCGCCCGCTGCCGCTGCCGAAGCCCATGCCGGAGCCGCTCCAGTCGAGGCCCTCGGTCGAGGGGCGCACGCCCGGCTCGATCGCGAGGTAACTCGTCACGGGGGAGACGGCCCCGCCGCGGAAGGCGAGCACGGTCATCTCCGGCTCGGTGAGCGAATCGAGCAGCTCCGTGCCGAACACGAGCGCGGACCAGAGCCGGCCGTGGCTTTGGTCCGGCGTGAACACGCGCCGGACAGGGCGCGCCCAGAGCTCGCCCGTCAGCACCACTTCCGCGACTGGCGCCTCGTGGAGGCCGCGGAACTCGAGGCCTTCGCCCTCGGGCAGCTGCTCGTCGAAGCCGAGCTCCGAGGGGTCGAGCCCGGGCAGCCGCACGTCCAGGTGATCGATGCGGAGAGGGCGAACCCATTCCTCGTAGACGCGGCGCATGTCGGCTGCCTCTTCGGGCCTCTCACTCGCGTTGGCGGTCCAGACGAGCCCTCCGGTCGCGCGCACCGGGACGGCGAAGGGGTGCTCGTCGTCGCGCGCGAGGTCGGGCGAGCCAGGGGAGGGGAGGCCCACGTGCACGACGGCGCCGCTCTTGAGGACGGCGCCGAGGCGCGCCGGGGTGAGCGCGGAGCGGGTGTGGAGATCGGTGAGGGCGAGGATGCGGCGCGGGAGGCCGGCGGGGGTTGCGGCGAGCAGGGCGTCGGCGCGGGCGAGGGCGTCGTCGATGCGGCTGCCGTTCTTGCGGTGGAGGACGAGCTTGTCGAGGTCGGCGAGCGCGCGCGCGGCGGGCACGAAGCGGCCGTGGCGCGCGTGGACCTCGCGGTCGAAGGTGAGGACCTCGACGAGGGAGCCGTCGAGATGGGCGAGGTAGGCCCTGGCCGCGGCGAGGGCGGCGGCGCCCTCGCTCTCGTGGAGCGAGCGCGAGGCGTCGAGCAGGACGACGACCCGCGCGTTGCGCGGCGGCTCGGCGAGGCGCGCCGGGGCGTCGATGCGGAGGGCGACGAGCTCGCGCCCGCTGCCGAGGGGCGACGAGGAGAAGGCGCCGTCGAGGGCCAGTGAAGGTCGAGGGGCGAGGGCGAGATCGGTCTCGTCCTGCGCGAGCTGGAAGGTGGTGCCGGGCGAGATGGATTTGCCGTCGAGGAAGAGGCGATCCCCCGGCCGCGCCGCCGAGACCACGACGGTGGCGGCGAGGGTCTCGGTCCCGACGCGCGGAAGGGTGAGGTGATGGCGGCCCTCGCGGTAGGCCGTGGGCATGCGGAGGGTGTACTCGACGGTCTTCGGCTGGCCGGGCGCGCACGGGAAGACCTGGAGGGCGAGGGTGTCCTGCGAGCGCCATGAGAGGAGCGCGGGATCTTTGGGGTAGAAGCCTCCGATTCCGGTCAGCTCGCGGTACTTCTCGGCGGCGGCCTCGGCCTCCATGAGGTCTCCGCGGAACCAGAACGGCTGTCCGTTCTTGAGGCCGAGCGAGGCGAGGCCGGTCGCGACCGCGCCTTGCGGGAGATCCAGCATGAAGACGGCCTGATCGTGGCGGGGACCGCCGTTGTGGACCGTGCGCTGGACGACGAGCTCGGCGTGCCCGCGGTCGAGGCGCAGCGCGATGCGGTGTTCCTTTTCGACGAGGGCTTCGGAGCGGGTGCCCTCGACCGTGTCGGCGAGGGCGATTGCGGGGCCGAGGTGGAGCGCAGCGCTGGCGAGAACCCCGGCGAGGAAGGAGCGCGCGCGGAGGGAAGGGAGAGATGGAGGGGGAGATGGCGTTCGGGGGGGCATTCAAGGTGGAGTGACAGCATTGCGATGCGTGGGTTCCCATCGCGAGCGCGAGCCGACGGCGCGCATCCATGAGCCCAGCTCAGCGCGAGACCTCGATCTCATACCGAGCGAATCGTTCCCTGAAATCGAGCGGCAACGCGAGCCCCCACGCCGCCTCGGCCAGGCATTCGCGCACCGCCACCACCTCTTTGCCAACGACCTTGACCGACGGAACATCGATCACCTCATCGATCGTGGTCTCGATCGTGACGCGCGCGCTCGCCGGTCCCGCAGGGCATTCACCAAACGCCTTCTCCAGCGCCGCGCGCAGGAACGCTCGGTGGTCGAACGGGTTCCCGCTCCCCGTCGGCCCTCCATGACCGATCCCGGTCATCCGGCAGCTGCTGGACCCGTACCCCATCCCTCCTCCCCCAAGACCCACGTCCATGGGGCGCTCCCCGGGCGCGCTCGCGACATAACTCGTCACGGGCGACACCGCCCCTCCGCGGAAGGCGAGGACGGTCATCTCCGGCTCGGTGAGCGAATCGAACAGCTCCGTGCCGAACACGAGCGCGGACCAGAGCCGGCCGTGGGCCTGGTCCGCCGTGAACACGCGCCGCACGGGCCGCGCCCAGAGCTCCCCCGTCAGCACTGCTCGCGCAACGTGGTCGCCGTGCAGGCGAAGGAGCTCCAGGCCCTTTCCTTCGGGCAGCTGCTCGCCGAAATCTAGCTCTGAACCGTCGAGTCCGGGCAGCTGCACGTCCAGGTGATCGATGCGGAGCGGGCGAACCCACTCCTCGTAAACGCGGCGCATCTCGCTGGCGTCTCCGGGCCTGTCGCTCGCGCGCGCCGTCCAGACGAGGCCTCCGGTCGCGCGCACCGGGGCGACGAAGGGACTCCCCTCGTCGCGCGTGAGGCCCGGCGAGCCCGCGGCGGGGAGGCCGACGTGCACGACGGCGCCGCTCCTGAGGATGGCGCCGAGGCGCGCCGGGGTGAGCGCGGAGCGGGTGTGCAAATCCGTAAGGGCGAGGATGCGGCGAGGTAGCCCCGCGGGCGTCGCGGCGAGCAGGGCGTCGGCGCGGGCGAGGGCGCCGTCGATGCGGCTGCCGTTCTTGCGGTGGAGGACGAGCTTGTCGAGGTCGGCGAGCGCGCGCGCGGCGGGCACGAAGCGGCCGTGGCGCGCGTGGACCTCGCGGTCGAAGGTGAGGACCTCGACGAGGGAGCCGTCGAGATGGGCGAGGTAGGCCCTGGCCGCGGCGAGGGCGGCGGCACCCTCGCTCTCGCGGAGCGAGCGCGAGGCGTCGAGCAGGACGACGACCCGCGCGTTGCGCGGCGGCTCGGAGAGGCGCGCCGGGGCGTCGATGCGGAGGGCGACGAGCTCGCGCCCGCTGCCGAGGAGCGACGAGGAGAAGGCGCCGTCGAGGGCGAGTGACGGTCGAGGGGCGAGGGCGAGATCGGTCTCGTCCTGCGCGAGCTGGAAGGTGGTTCCGGGCGAGATGGGTTTGCCGTCGAGGAAGAGGTGATCCCCCGGCCGCGCCGCCGAGACCACGACGGTGGCGGCGAGGGTCTCGGTCCCGACGCGCGGAAGGGTGAGGTGATGGCGGCCCTCGCGGTAGGTCGTGGGCATGCGGAGGGTGTACTCGACGGTCTTCGGCTGGCCGGGCGCGCACGGGAAGACCTGAAGCGCAAGGAACCCCTGCGACCGCCACGAGAGGAGCGCCGAATCGCCGGAGGGTTGCGCCCCCGTGCTGCCGGCGAGCCCTTGGTACCTCGCGGCCGCGGCGTCGGCCGCCATGAGGTCTCCGCGGAACCAGAACGGCTGTCCGCTCTTGATGCCCAGCGACGCGAGCCCGGTACCGACCGCACCTTGCGGTAGATTCAGGAGGAAAACGGCCTGATCACCGCGAGCGCCGCCGTTGTGGACGGTGCGCTGCACGACGAGCTCGGCGTGCCCGCGGTCGAGGCGGAGCGCGATGTGATGTGCCTTTTCGACGAGGGCAGTCGTGTGGGTGCCCTCGACGGCGTCGAGGCCGTCGGCCCGGGCGCCCGCGGCGCCGAGCAGCAGCGCCGCGCCGGCGAGGCTGCCCACGAGGACGGCGCCGGCGAGGCGAGGGGAGGGCGCCAGGGCGGCCGTGGGCGCCGGCCGAACGGCTGGACGGCGCGGGCGTGATGGAGTGCGGCCGGTGACCATGCAACGGGAGCGACACCACGACGCTGCGAGGGTTCCCGCACCGAGGACGAACACGGCGGTGCTCGGGAAGGCTCACTGTCGCCGCTGGGAAGGCTCACCCTCGCAGGTCCACCCTCGCCGGCGTGAGGTGGAAAGTTATCTCTGGTGTTCCCCCCGAGGCCAGCGCAGGCGCGAGATCGCGAGACACGATCGCGCCGCAGGGTACCTTGACGCGGCCGTGCGCCTCGCCAAGGTACCCGCCAGGGCGCGCGCCGCCGCTCGGGTCGACGTTGCTCCGTGGTTTCCGGCTGCTCGCGCGCATGGAACGGAACGAGCGAAGGAGGTCACCCATGAGCGCGATCCTGGTGGGAACAGAGGACGGCATCCACGTCATCGCCGCACCACCGTCCGGGTCGAGCGGAGCAGGCCGGGCACCGGCGGACGCCTTCCAGGGACGTTCCATCCACGCGCTCGCGCGAGGCGGCGCGCTCGCCGACGGCGACGGGGCGATCTGGGCCCTGGTCGACGGCCGCGAGATCTGGCGCGTCGAGCGCGACGAGGAGGGGCTCGCCACGGCGCTGGTCGCGGCGTCGCAGGCGCCGGATCTCCGCTGCCTGCATCCCTGGAGCGACGTGCTCCTCGCGGGCGCGGCCGGGGCGCACCTGCTCCGGCTCCAGGAGGGGGAGCTGCACCTGGTCCAGCCGTTCGAGTCCGTCGAGGGGCGGGAGACCTGGGGCACACCCTGGGGAGGCCCGCCGGACGTCCGTTCGATCGCGTCGAGCGCCGACGGGACGCTGTACGTCAACGTGCACGTGGGCGGCGTCGTGCGCTCCGACGACGAGGGCCAGAGCTTCCTCCCCACGCTGCCCGTCGACGTGGACGTCCACCAGGTGGTCGTCCCGCCGTCGTCCCGCGCGCGCGTCGTCGCGGCCACAGGGATGCAGGGGCTGGCCGCGAGCGCGGACCACGGCCGCACCTGGGAGTACTTCACCGAGGGAATGCACGCCAGCTACTGCCGCGCCGTGACGGTCGCGGACGGCACGGTGCTGGTGTCCTGCTCGCACGGCCCGAGCGGCAAGGAGGCCGCCCTCTACCGCCGTCCGCTCGGCGCGCCGCGCGCCGTCGTGTTCGAGCGCGTCCGCGAGGGCGTGCCCGAGTGGCACGACGACAACATCGACACCGGCTGCCTGGACTCGATCTACACGAGGGTGGCGTACGGGACCACGAGCGGCGAGGTGTTCTGGTCCGAGGACGCCGGCAGGAGCTTCCGCCGCGCCGCGAGCGGGCTTTCGGGGATCCGCGCGGTCCTGATCCTCTGAGCCGCCGCACGGAAAGACGCTGGCTTCAGCGTGCCAGGAATCCCGCCACGCGCGAGTCGACCACGCACCGCTGACCGAGCAGCGCGAAGCTCGACGAGAGGGGCATCGTGCCCTTGCCCAGCCCGTCGATCATGATGTGGCTCGCGATCCGCTGCGCGCCGGCGCGTGGGCAAAGCGCGTGCTCGCCGCCGTTCCGTGAATGGCCGCAAAACCGCGATCGATCAACGCGATGAACGCAGCGTTCGCCTTCTTCGCCGAGCCTCCGCGCTCGAACACGCGGATGGCTTCGCCGTACGCCGTGCGCCACGTCAGCACGACCATGCCGGCGACGAGCCGCGCGATGCCATCGGGCTCCGGACCAGCGAGCTCGATCGCGAGCGCCTCGACCGTCTCATCCCCGATCTCGCGGAGGCGCGCCTTGAGCGACGGGCTCGCCGCGACGACGTGCCACCAGCCGACCGTCTGGCTGTCGATGCGAGCGAACGGATGTTTCTGCTCGCACAGCCTGTCGACGAGGCGGCGGAGCGCGTCGATCGGCGACTGCCCTTGCGGCCTCTCGCCGATCGCCTCGCGTAAGAGCCGCTTCACCTCGTCCTCGCGATCGAAGAGGAGGTCCTCCTTGCGCGCGAAGTAGTTGAACACCGTCATCTTGGAGACATGGGCGGCGGCGGCGATCTCCTCGACCGTCACCGCGTCGAAGCCGCGCGCGAAGAACATCGCCGTCGCGACGTCGGAGATCCGCTGCCTGGTCTCGCGCTTCTTGCTTTCCCGGAGCTCGCCCATGGATCGAATCTTAGACTAAGACAAATATTTGACTTGCGCAAATGTTTACCGAGTCTAATATTTGGGTCATGGCTCACGACGTGGTCATCGTAGGCGCCGGCCCGGTCGGGCTTTTCCTCTCGATCGAGCTCGCGATCGCGGGCGTGAAGCCGCTCGTGCTGGAGCGGCTCGTGGAGCCCGACCGCACGATCAAGGCCGCCGGGGTCGGCGCAGTGGCAGCCGAGGCGCTGGAACGACGCGGGCTCGCGCGTGCGCTCGACGACGAGCGCCGTGCCGCCATGGCGCGGATGATGCCGGCGCTGAAGGCGCGCTTCGGACCTGGAACGATAAAGAGGCCAGGAGGCCATTTTTCTGGAATGTTCTTGATTGACCAAGACCTCCAGCGCGACCCGGAGCGCCACATGCGTCTCGTGCCGCAAGAGGCGCTCGAGAGGATCCTGAGCGCGCGCGCGACCGCGCTCGGGATCGAAATCCGTCGCGGCATCACGGTGGAAGGCTTCGAGCAGGACGACGACGGCGTGACCGCGCAGACGAGCGCGGGCCCGCGGAGCGCGAAGTACCTCGTCGGCTGCGACGGCGGCCGGAGCCGCGTCCGCAAGCTCGCCGGCTTCGAGTTCCCCGGCACGGATCCGACAATCACCGGCTATCAGGCTGTCGTCGAGCTCGATGCGCCCGAGAAGCTCGCGATGGGTTGGCATCGAACGCCGCGCGGCCTCGTCGCGTCCGGACCGACGCCGGGGCGCGTCTTCACGGCGGAGTTCAACGGGCCGCCGCCCCATCGGGATGCGCCGATCACGCAAGCCGAGGTCGAAGCGGCGATTCAGCGCGTGAGCGGCACCGACGTCAAGATCCTGTCGATGACGATGGCGACGCGCTGGACCGATCACGCGCGGCAAGCGACGAGCTACCGAGCTGGCCGCGTCTTTCTCGCCGGCGACGCCGCGCACGTCCACTCGCCCTTTGGCGGCCAAGGCTTGAACCTCGGCCTCGTCGACGCCGCGAACCTCGGTTGGAAGCTCGCCGTGGCGGTGAAGGGGCGCGAGCATCTCCTCGACTCGTACACCGCCGAGCGCCATCCCGTCGCCGCGCGCGTCCTCGAAAATACCCGCGCGCAAGTCGCGCTCATGCGACCTGACCCGCTGACGAGCGCGCTCCGCACCATCGTGAGCGACCTGATGAAGCTGCCCGAAGGCAACCGCTACTTCGGCGAGATGCTCTCGGGCGTCGGCGTTCGTTACGACCTCGGGGACGACGACCCGCTCGTCGGCACGCTCGCGAAGGACCAGCTCCTCACGCTCGAAGGCGGCAGCGAAGAGCGGCTCTACGTGCTGATGGAGAAGGGCGGCGGCCTCTTCATCTCGCCTTCGGAACGGTCACTCCCGCGCAACGTGCACGTCGCACGCACCAACGACGGCCCGTCGATGCTCGTCCGCCCCGACGGCTGCATCGCGTGGACAGACGCGTCGTCGAAGTCGCTCGACGACGCGCTCGCGCGCTGGTTCTGAATCAGAGCGACGTGCCGTCGCCGCGCCGCCGCCACCATCGTTCGGCGGATCGCCGGCGGACATCGGGCAGGTGTACTCGCACACATCTGATCCCGACGTCCTGTTCCACGTTGACGGCAAGGACCTCATCCGCTACCACGTCGGCGCCGGGACGAAGGACGTCGTGACGACGTTTGACTTCTGCTCGGGCGGCGCCTGGAGCCGTACGGCCACGCGTCCCTGAGCATGGTGAACGGTCACGACACCTGGAGCGGGGCTGTCTACGATCCCGGTCCCGGCGGCAACGCCGCCATCGGGCTCCTCGTGACATGAAATATTGCGGAGGGCACCTCGAAGGGGCCGAGCCGCACACCGTGCCCAGCCCTAGCGGCACGCGCGCCGTGTTCGGGAGCGACTGGGGCAACGGTGATACCGTCGACACCTAGGGATGGAAGCATGCACAATCCAGGCGATGTGATCGGCACCTACGGCAAGAGCCGTTCGCTTCTTTTTACCGGATGGTTTCTGGCAGCGCTGCTCGCCGGTGCGGGCGCCTTGGTGCTGTCCCTGGTACCAGGGCCGGGCAGCACGGTGCGGTTCGATGGGGATGTGTCGGTGCTGTATCGCGCCGGCTACGGGGCGATCGCGCTGGGCGTCGTGATCGCGCTGGGCACGTGGTGGGTCGTGGGCTCGCAGCCCGTGTTCGTGCTGCACCAGAACGCGATCCAGGCTCGGGAGCGCAAAGGCACCCGGACCGACTTCTACGCCGACATCGAGGATCTCTACACGTTTTACTTCGGCGGTATCGGCTACCGAGCGACACCACAGGCGCCGTGGGTCTTCATTGGAGCACGCACCTCGCGCTACGCCGAGCTGAGCCGTACGTTGCGGATGCGCCATGTAGAGCAGCGCGGGGAGCGGCTCTACCGCGAGCTTCAGGCCGGTGGATCGGTCGGCTTCCGGGCGCTGCCCGACAGCGTGGCGTTGTCCAAAACCCTGTTCGCCTCCCGTAACATGGACCATCCGATGCAGAGGATCGAACTCACCCGCGGCCACCTCACGATCGAGGGGAAGACCATCGCGATCGAACGCATTGCTGACGTCGCATCCAACCTCTGGGCAGAGCGGTCGCAGATTCTGGATGTGGATGGCGGGGTGTTCCACACCATGCACTCGAATGCCGTGATGTCGTTCGATGTGCTGGTGACGCTGATCGCTCGCTTGCAGCAGGACGCCGCCTCTGCAGCCCGCGTCTGAGAGCGGGCATCACCCTTCCGGTGCCCACCCGCAGCCCGAGCAGCCGACCGAGCGCCTCGTGAGCAGGCTCGTCGTCGCCGCCGCCGCAGCCGACGGCCAGGATTTCGAATGCGGCGGGAATGGTCGCGGACCAACTCTTCGCTCAATCCTCCTTGCGGCTGGGACCCTGCCCGCCGGCCGGGCGCGGACGGGCCCGCAAGTTCACCGCTGCCCGGAGGTGGACGCCTCTCTCGCCGCGACGATCCGGTAGGACAGGCGGCCGAGCGCATACTCGAGCCCGCGCTCGAGGCTGCCGCGCGTCGTGATGCGACCGAGGTCGACGTCTAGCCCGACCAGGGTCTGCGCCGCGGCGGGGCCCATGCCGACGAGCACGCTCTCGCAGCCGAGCAATGCCGCGGCTTGCACGGTGCGCAACAGGGCCTCGGCGGCCATGGTGTCGACGAGCGGGACGCCCGTCACGTCGATGATCACGAAACGCGCGGAGGCGTCGCTTATCGCGGCGAGGACGCTCTCGGTGACCTGCGCCGCCCGCTCCTGGCTCAGCGCGCCGACGAGCGGCAGGAGCAAGACGCCCTGCCAGATGCGCACGACCGGCACCGCGAGCTTCTCGAGCAGCGTCCGCTGCGCCTCGATGATCCCGAGCTGCGCGCGATTCTCAGCCTCGAGCCGCTCGGCCGCGACGAGCTTGCCCTTCATGTTCGTGATGTCGGTGATGATGCCGCAGAGCCCGACCACCTGCCCGGCGTCGTCGCGCATGGGGTACTTGCGTGTCCACATCGTCCGCTCGACGCGGTCGGCGCCGGTGACCACCTCCTGGTTCTCGTCGGGCTCGCCCGTGTTCACGACGAGATCGTCGTGCTCCCAGAAGACTTCGACCTGCTCGGCGGGCCAGAACCCCTTGTCGTCCTTGCCGATGAGCTCCTCCCGAGAGTACCCGATGAGCTTACAATACCCCTCGTTGACGGCGACCCAGCGATGCGCCCGGTTCTTGACGAAAATGGGATCGGGCAGGCTGTCGATGATGCGCTGGAGCAGCTCGGCGCGGCGCCAGGTGAAGGGATCGACGGAGAGGCTGGTCATTGCAACTCGGCGCACCCCGCCGAAAACATACGCTCCGATCCTACCAAGGAACGCCCTCAGGCTCAAGGGCTGCTCCGGCCGCCCCGCAACGCCGGCTTCGCGCTCACCGGGTCGAGGGGGCGCTCACGCCGAAATCCGCGAGCGCGCCGGAGGCTCTCGTGTGTGTCAGCGCACGAGGGGCTCCGAGGTGGACTTCAGGCCGGTCAGCACCCTGTACTGGGCGGCGATGGCCTCCAGCTCGCCGGGGGCGAAGACGTCCTCGATGCGGTCGAAGCCGTCGGGCGCGCTCATAGGCGATCTGCAGGCACTGCTCCGGACCGTTGCGGCGATTGGCCGCGACGATGGCGGTCGCAGGCTCCTGGCGAACGCGAGATCGGCGGCCCAGTTGATCCTCTGGAGGCCGTCCGGCCCCGGCGGGGGGTCAGGGCCCAGCCGTTGGGTGGCGGCGTCGAGCAGCACGCCCTGCAGGGCGCCGCGGTGCAGGGAGATCTGCGGCGTGGCATGCCCGGCGAAGCGGCCGCGCGGCTCGCCCCACATGCGCTGGCCGAAGCGGTTGAAATAGACAAGCTCCCGGGTCGCCACCCCCTCGGCCAGCAAGGCCTCGATCAGGCCCAGCTCGCCCAGCACCTCGGCGGCGTGGGGCGCGCCAGGCGCCGGTGTTCCGGCGCTGTCGGATGTGCTGCTCGATCTTCTGTGACGCGGCGCCGCGGCGCAAGGGCGAAGCGAGCCGGGAGCGGCGCTCGGCGGGCCTCGACGCCCGGCGCGCCCGGCGGATCAGACGAGGCCGGAGAGCGGGCCGGAATCGCGCTTGCGGTTTCCGATGCTGTTGGTCTCGAGGCCCATGAGCTGGGCGATCGAGACCAGGAGCTTGGCGTGGTCCTGCCGGTCGTAATCGAGGTAACGCCCGGTCTTCAGGGCCCCGCGCGCGCCTCCCGCCAGCACGAAAGGAACACGCTCCATGCGGTGCGCCGTGCTGCCGAGCTCCCTGCCCACCACGACGAGCGTGTTGTCGAGCAGCGTGCCGTCGCCCTCGCTCACGGAGTCGAGCCTCCCGAGCAGGTACGCGATCTGCTCCGAGTACCAGGCGTCGATCTCCTGGAGCTCCCGGCGTCGATCCTGCCCGTCGTGGGACATGGTGTGGTGATCGCTGGTGTGCCCGAGCCACGAGTGCAGGATATGGCTGAAGGCGTAGCTGAGCTGGAGGCTCATGACGCGCGTGATGTCGCAGGAGAACGCGGCCACCGCGATATCCATCATGTTCCTGACCTCCGTCGGATACTCCGAGCCGCGGCCGCTGGTCTCCTCCGGCGCCTCCGGGACCGCGCAGCTCAGCGCCGGGTCGGCAGGCTGCGCCGCCTGGTTCAGCCTGCGCTCCATGGCCAGCAGCCCCTCGAGGTGCGCGTCGAGCTTGTGGTAGTCCTCCTTGCCCACGCGCCGGCGGATCCTGGTGAGATCGTTCTTGAGCAGGTCGACGAGCGCCTTGCGCTCCGCCCGCTCCTGCTCCGCCCCCTGATCGCTCGCGGGCGCCTCGCCGGTCGGCGTCACCCCGGCGAGCAGCCGATTGAACGCGGCCCTGGCGTTCGTCTCGGGGTGAATCGGAGAGTTCTCGCCGGCGTAGATCATCCGGTTCAGGCTGTTCGGATTCAGGCACTGGACACCGAGCTCGACGGTGCGGTACGGCGTCTCCTGCAGGGGGTCGTCCGGAGCGCGCTCGTACGGCATGCCGCTGCCGTGGGCGCGGGCGATGATCTGGTCGATGGACGCGCCGCTCCCCCAGCCCGTGCGGTTTCCGTTGCCGCCGTCGAAGTTCGCGCCGGAGGACGGGCCGTTCAGCGTCGATGCCGTCCAGAGCCCCGCCATGCCGAAGGCGTGGGCCTCGCCGGCCCCGCCGGCCGTCATCGTGAGCCCCCACGGGATCACCAGCTTCGACTTCCAGGGCTCGAGCGGCGCGTGAATGGCGTGCAGCGAGAAGCTGCTCTCCGAGCCCTGCGGCCTCCAGTCGATCACGTTGTTCCAGTCCCGCGCCGGCGCGCCGTCGGGCTGGAAGATGAGCAGGAGTCGCTTCGGGCGCACCTTCTCCTGCCCGGAGGCGTTCATCAGCGGAAGCAGCGATCCCATCGCCGCCGCCCCGGCGCCGAGGCCGAGGGCCTGAAGCATGCGGCGGCGTGAAGTTCCGAGTTGCGTTCGACGGTTCATCACGGTCACTCCTCGCTGGCGGTGAGCCGCACGTGGCGGAAGGCGTCGCTCAGCGCCACCTGAGACAACAGGGTCCGAATGTTCCCGCCCGACGCCTTGAACTCGTCGTGGACGGTCTGGATCGAGCAAGCGTCGTCCGTGCTCTCGATGCGGCCCAGGGCGAAGCGAAACCACTGGTTCGCGACGCAATCGGCCACCTCCGAGCTCCCCGCGAGCTTCTTCGCGAGCTCCACGCCGCCGTAGTACGGACCCGCGAGGTCCTCGCGTGCGTTCGTGACCTCGCCCGCCGCGTTCACCTCGCCGAGGCCGTCCGTCGTGCGGTACTTGCCGATGGCGTCGTAATGCTCGAAGCCGAGGCCGATCGGATCGATGCGCAGGTGGCAGCCCGCGCAGCCGGGGTCCGCCACGTGCTGGGCGAACCGCTCGCGCGTGGAGGTCACGTCGTCCACCGGCGGGGGGACGTTGTTGACGTTCGCCGGCGGGGGGCTGAGCGGCTGGCACATGAGGTTCTCACGGACGACGATCCCGCGGTGGATGGGGGAGGTCTGGTTGTGGTGAGACCAGCGCGCGAGGAACGCCGCCTGCGTCAGGATCCCGGCGCGGCGGCTCGGATCGAGCGACACCTGGTCTCCCGGCGTGAACCCGTCCGGCGGCTCGATATCGTAAAGGTCGAACAGGGGGCCCTCCGGGAACGTGTAGTCCGCGCTGAGCAGCGTGCTGAGCAGGCCGTCGCCCTGCCGCACGACGTGATCCGTGAAGCGGGCGTTCTCGTTCAGCATGGCGTCCGCCATCTCCTCGTCGAACGCCGGGAACATCGCGTGATCCTTCTGCGCCTTGGGCAGCTCCGAGAGCCCGAGCCACTGGCGGTGGAACAGCGCGATCGTGGCGCCCGCCCTCGGGTCCTGCAGCATGCGGTCGACCTGCCCTTCGAGCACGTCGCGCTCGAGCAGGCTGCTGTCGGCGGCGAGATCGACGAGCTCGGCGTCGGGGATCGAGTTCCACAAGAAGAACGAGAGCCGCGCGGCGAGGCCGTAGCCGTCCACCGGCTCGGGGGTCGCGGAGGGGACGCCGGACTCGCCGACATCGGCGTGGTACAGGAACGACGGCGACTGCAGCAGTCCCTCGATCATCAGGCGAAAGCCGCGCGACGCTCCGCCCGATCGCCGGCCGAGCTCGTACAGCGAAACGAGCCCCTGGATCTCGTCCGCTTCCAGCGGGCGGCGGTACGCGCGCTGCCCGAGCCGCTCGACGAGCTCGGTCGCGCACGAGGTCCCCTCGTCGTCCGCGAGGCTGCACGGCGCGATCTGGGCCATGCGCCCCTCGGCCTCCGAGGCCACCCGCGCCGCGAGCTCCGCCGCCTGCTGGACCAGGAGATCCGTGACCGGAGCGATGGCGTTGCTGTGAAACGGCCCCATGCGCTCGTCCGGCGTGAGCGCGTCGGCGGGGCGCCCCTCGACGCCGAGCAGATCGCGAATGGCGTTGTTCAGCTGTTCGCGCGTGAGGCGGCGGAGCCTGGTCAGGCCCACGTGAAGGACACCGCTCTTCGCCTCGCAGGCGGCGGCGATCGCGGAGGGGTCGTTCGGGAGCGGCGGGACCTCGGACTCCTGGTCGCCGTCCCCGCCACCAATCTGTCCCATACACCCAGGAAGCAGCATTGCACCGCATAGGCCCACGATCCCGGCCCATGGCTTCTGTCTCGGTCGGCTTACCCCCAAGTTCATGTCGACTCCTTGTACGGCATAAGACATTGACGCTAAGCGCAAGACCGCGCTGTCCATCACGACGTGCGGTGGGAGGCGACGTCGGGATGGTTGCAGTTCGCCGCGTGGTCGTTGCGAAAAAGAAATTAACTGAACCGGTTAACATGAGCAAATAAATTTGAACACCAGGCCAGTGGTAGAAATACAGGAACAGCATCTCCGCGCGGCAGCTCGCGCGGGACGAGCCGCTCGACGTGGGCGCCTCGGCGCTGACGCCGGGCCTCATCCACCGTTGCCTCGAGATCGCGGCGCGCCACCTGCGGTGAAGCGGCGGCCGGCGCCGGTTCGGGTCTTCCGGTCCTGGATCGCAGCGCCGGCCTCCGGCGCTGCGTCGATTCCGGGAAAATGGTCCGACGTTCCCGGATCCGATGCTTTCGGGCGCACGGGCTGCATCCTTACGCTGCTTCGCATGTACATGAAGGCGGCGGTCTACGAACGGTACGGCTCTCCCGAGGTGCTCGAGGTGCGCGCGATCCCCGCGCCCGAGCCGAGGGAACACGACGTGCGCATCGCGATTCGGGCGACCACGGCGACGGCGGCGTGCCAGATGATGCGGCGCGGCGACACGCTCACGGCGCGGATCGTGCTCGGCCTCTTCCGGCCGCGGCGGCGCTTCCGGGTCCTCGGGATCGAGATCGCCGGCACGGTGGAGCGCGTCGGCCGGCGCGTCACGCGGTTCCGCCCGGGCGACCGTGTGTTCGGCTTCACCGGCTTCGCGGCCGGTGGATACGCGGAGTACGTCTGCCTCCCCGAGCACGGGTCGATCGCGCACGCACCCGAAGGCCTGAGCCACGAAGAGGCGTGCTCGCTCGTCGACGGCCCCACCACCGCGCTCTACTTCCTCCGGGACCGGGCGCGGCTCCGCCCTGGCGAGCGCATCGCCGTCGTCGGCGCGTCGGGGAGCATCGGCACGGCCGCGGTGCAGCTGGCGCGGCACGTCGGCGCGGAGGTGACGGCGGTCTGCAGCGGAAAGAACGCCGACCTCGTGCGCTCGCTCGGCGCGCACCATGTCGTCGACTACACACGCGAGGACTACGCGGCGCGCGCGGACACGTACGACGTCGTCTTCGACACCGTCGGCGCGAGCTCGTTCTCGCGCGCGCTGCGCTGCCTCTCGCGTGGGGGCCGATTCCTCGTCACGGTCGGGGGCCCCGAGCTCTACCTGCGCGACGCGTGGAGCCGGGCGTTCGGGAGCAGGAAGCTCGTGTTCGGCCTGTCGGTCGACAAGAAGGCGGCGCTCCCCGTGGTCTCGGAGCTCGTCGCCCGGGGCGCGCTCCGGCCCGTCATCGACCGCCGCTACCCGCTCGAGGCCATCGCGGACGCGCATCGGTATGTCGAGACGGGCCGCAAGCGGGGCAACGTTGTGATCGACGTGGGCGCGTGATACCTCATTCGCGTGAGCACGCTCGGAGCGCTCCGACTCGCGTCGATCGCGCAGATCCACGGGCTCATAGGTCGTCCGCCGCCCGCGCACCCGCTGCTCTCCGTCATCGCGGCGTCCTGGCAGGAGCCGCTGCGCATTGCGGTGCCGATCCTCGGGCGCGCGATCGAGTCGGGGCTCTACGTCCTGAGCCTCAAGCGCGGCGACGAATGCCACGCCGAGTTCGGGCGCCAGGTCCACGACGGACAGGCGGGCATCATCGTCTTTGCGTCGCCGGGCCAGACCATCACGCCGATCGGCGGACAGAGCGAGCCGACGCACGAGGGCGAGGGCTGGACGGTGGTCTTCCACCCCGACCTGCTGCGGGACGGCCCGCTCGCGGCCGCCATGCACCAGTACCGGTTCTTCGGCTACGCGACGCGCGAGGCGCTGCACCTCACGGACGCAGAGCGGACGGCGTTCACGGGCCTCGTGCGGCAGATCGAGCTCGAGTCCTCCGTTCCGCCCGACCCGTTCGCGCCGGTCGTGCTCACGGCGCAGCTCCAGCTCCTCCTCACGTACTGCCAGCGCGCGTACGCACGCCAGTTCGAGGTCCGCGCGAAGGCCGGCGGGGTCGTGGCGGAGCGGCTCGATCGCCACCTCGACGAGCACCTCGCGTCGGCGGCGCAGCCGGGCCGGGGGCTCCCCACCGTTGGATCGTGCGCGCGCGCGCTCGGCTACTCGCCGGACTACCTGAGCGATCTGCTCCGCGCGGAGACGGGCACGAGCGCGCGCGCTCACATCCATCGCGCCGTGATCGAAGCGGCGAAAGCGCGGCTCCTCGCGTCCGACGCGAGCGCGAGCGAGGTCGCCTATGCGCTCGGCTTCGAGCACCCGCAGCACTTCGCGAGGCTCTTCCGCGAGAAGACCGGGAAGTCGCCGGGCGAGTGGCGGCGCGCCGCCGGTACGTCGGGCGCGGTGAAGGGAACCTCCCGCACCAGAAAGGGCGGTCGAAGTCCGCGGTAGCAGCCGTGTCCTTCATGGCGAACATCACCCCGCCCCCCGCTGGAGGCCGGCCCCTCCACCCACCAGCAACTTCAATCTGTTCTGGCTGACTCGCCGCCCGGTGACCCGCCGGGGGTCCTCATCGCCTGACTTCGATCCCTCTGTCTCTCAGGCGCTGGATGATATCCTGACCGTTCATCTCCCAGAGGTCACCAGGGTCAATCTGCCGCGCTTCGCCGCTCCTCGTCTTCACAATCCACACCTCGTACTCGCGGTTCTTTCTATCCCTGGCGGAGCCGATCGTGACGGATGCGACGTCGGCGAGACGAAATCCCTTCACGGTCGGCGCGAACCAGAGGCCTGTACGCTGCTCCAGCTTCTGATCGTCGAGGACAACTCGATCCCTCGCCAGCGTCGGCGCGACGATGCCGCCCGCTAGCGCGGAGACCCCGAATGCGATCAGGGCGACGATCGGCGGCTTGCGCCTCCACAGCAGGAGCGCGCCGATCGACGCTGCGAGGACCGCGATAGCCGCCGCAATGCCGGGAACATAGGTTGGGAATGTGTAGATCATGATGTCTTTCCTGACGTAGCTGGCTGCACGTCCGCGGCATCCGGCGTCATCGGCGCGACGCGGTCGGGTTACATGTCCTGGACCACCGAGGACGTCTGCTTCAGCGCGCGGGTATCGCGCAGCGGCGAGTTGCCGAACATGCGCGAGTACTCGCGGCTGAACTGCGACGCGCTCCTGTAGCCGACGCGGAACGCCGAGACCTCGGCGCCCACGCCCTCTTCGACCATCAGGCGGCGCGCCTCGAGCAGGCGCAGGCGCTTCTGGTACTGCAGCGGGCTCATCGCGGTGGCCTCCTTGAACCGCTTGAAGAACGCCGCCCGGCTCATCCCTGCGGCGCGCGCGAGCGCGGCGATGTCGACGTCCTCGTCGAGTGATGCCTGCAGCTGATAGACCGCCTCGGCGATGCGGTGCGCCTGGCTGCCCGCGCGCACGAGCTGGCGGATCGCCGGGCCGTCAGGGCCTTTCAGCAGGTGAAAGATCAGCTCCTTCCTCACGAGCGGCGCGAGCACCGTCGCATCGTCGGGCGCGTCGAGCAGCGCGCCCAGCCGGATCGCGGCGTCGAGCATACGGTCGCTCGCCTTGCCGATGAAGAGCGCGCGCCCCGGGGGCTCGACGTCGTCCGGCCGCGCGTGGTCGAGCTGCGCCGCGACCTCGCGCAACGCGACCGCATCGAAGTCCATCTTCAGGCACAAAAGCGGCTGCGTCGGCGATACGCCCACGACCCGGCTCGTCACCGGCAGGTCGATCGGGCTGACGATGTAGTGCGGCTCGCGCTCGCGATAGACCTGCCCCTCGAGCAGGATCTCCTTCGTGCCCTGCACGACGACGCAGAACGACGCGCGCCAGTGCTGCTTCGCGCGTTGCTGCGTGCGCGAGATTTTGATGCAAGAAATTCCGGGCACCGGCGAGGCGTGCACGCCGTCGCCGGGGCACCAACGCGCGATGAGGTCCTTCAGCTGGTCGCGCCCGGGGATCACGGCGGCAGACTAGCCCCGCGTGGACGATCGGGCAAGAACTGGAGACGGCCGTGTATTTCGCGCGCGCCGCGCCGGTGCCATGGTGGATCGCGAACCAAGGAGGTTTCTATGCGTGTCTTCCTCACGGGAGCCAGCGGCTTCATCGGCTCCGCCGTCGTCCCCGAGCTCGTCCGCGCCGGGCACCGCGTGATCGGCCTCGCGCGCTCGGATTCGTCCGCCGAGAAGCTCGCCGCCGCCGGCGTCGACGTGCACCGCGGCGAGCTCACGGATCTCGATACCCTGCGCCGCGGCGCCGCCGCCTGCGACGGGGTGATCCACTGCGCCTTCTCCCACGACGACTTCAACGACTACGCCGGCAACTGCGCGAAGGACCGCGGCGCGATCGAGGCGCTCGGCAGCGCGCTCGCGGGCTCCGGGCGCCCGCTCGTCATCGCCTCCGGCATCGCGCGTTTCGGGCTGGGCCGCGTCGTCACGGAGGACGAGGCGCCCGACGCGTCGACCGGCGGCCTGCGGGCCGCCTCCGAGCAGCTCGCCCTCTCGTTCGCGAGCCGCGGCGTGCGCGTGTCCTCGCTGCGGCTGCCGCCGTCCGTCCACGGCGATGGCGACCACGGGTTCGTCCCGATGCTGATCGAGATCGCGCGCAAGACCGGGCGCGCCGGGTACATCGGTGACGGCGAGAACCGGTGGCCCGCGGTGCATCGGCTCGACGCCGCGCGGCTGTTCGTCCTCGCGCTCGAGAAGGCGCCGGCCGGCGCGCGGCTCCACGCGATCGGCGACGAGGGGATCCCGACCCGCGACATCGCCGGCGTGATCGGCCGCAAGCTCGGCCTGCCGGTCGAGCCGGCCCCCAAGGAGCACTTCGGCTGGCTCGGCGCGTTCTTCGCGGTCGACACGCCCGCGTCGAGCGCGCTCACGCAGGCGCGGTTCGGCTGGAAGCCCGAGCAGGCGGGCTTGCTCGCCGACCTCGAGAACGGCACGTACTTCGCACGTGCCTAGCGGAGAAGGGACGCTGTATCGACAACGTATCCGTGGTTCGAAGGGGCCGCGTTCACCCCGCAGCCTGCGAGACCCCTACGGCCGCTCAGCACATGCCTCGTCGCTGTTCCATCGGGGGCGCACCAGCCGCTCGCCGGTCGCAACCGTGCCTCGCGCGTCGGTCACCACCCCCCTGATCCGGAGGGTATGGCCGATGGCACAAGCTGGCTCACCGATCACGGTCGGCCATCCGATGAACTCGCACCGGCCGTCCTCGAGCTCTGTGAGCTCGATCCTCCCCCGGCTGGTCGTCGCCGACGAGGGGTCGTCGATCACGGTCGCCGTGACCTCGAGCAGGGCGCCCTCGGGCTCCAGGCCGAGCGTCCGGACGCTGGTCCATACGTGCCAGCCGCCCTGCGCGCCGTGGGCGAGCTCGACCTCCTGGCCGTCGGCCAGCGGCTCGAACTGCCACTCGCCGGTGCCGAGCTCGGCGATGCCCTGCGCCGGCGGCTCGCCCCCGCCGGCGCAGCCAGGAGCGAGCGCGAGGAGCACGACGAGGCCGGCGGCGGAGGTCGAACGGGCCACGGCGTCGACCCCCTAGGAGCGCCGGCGGCGGCGCACGGCAAACAGCAGCCCGAGCAGCACGCCGCCGAGGCCCCCGGCGCTGCCAGCATGGGCGGCGGCGTTGCAGCCTCCAGAGGTGGCCTCGAGGGCGGGCGGCGGCACATCGACCGGTCGGCCACCCGGCAGCGAATCGGGCAGGTCCGGGACGCGCCCGTTGTAGAAGGACGTGGGGACGGGCTCGCCGGGAAGCACGCAGGTCGTCTCCCGGCTGCCGTCGTCGGCGATGGAGCCTACCGCCACATAACCGGTCGAACAGCGGCAGGTCGGCGTCATGTTCATGGGCACGCACTCGCCGTTCGGGCCGCAATCGAACGTCGCGCAAGGGTCGGCGAGCGGCGGCGCGTCGGGGAGCGCCCGGTCACCCGGGTTGAGGAACGACATGCGGAGGTCCTGGCAGGTCACCGTCGGCTGACCCGACGGATCGAACGTGGTGCGCGCGGTCGTCCCGGGAACACACGCGCAGGCGGCCACCGGCTGGGCGCCGTCTGCGACCGCGACGACGCGGCACAGGCCGCCTGCGCCGCACGCCGCGAAGTCGCACGGCGACGCGGCGGCAGACTCGGCGCCCGGAGCGCTCTCGCACAGGTCGCGGCCGTCGACGTAGCGCGGGAGCACGCGGACGTTCGACACCGCGGGACCGTCGGTGCGCCGGAAGATCGGATCGACGGTCATCTCCTCGGGCGACAGGCGGGTATAGAGCCGGGTGATGGTCGCGTTGCCCTCCAGGAGCGGCAGCAGCGCGTCGCGCGCGGCGATCTGCTCCTCGTCCGAGCTCATCGTGTTGCGGACCTGCTCGGCGATGTCGGTCGTCGGCCCGCTCATCTCCGTGACGAAGCCGCGGCCGCCGGCCTCGTCGACGCCGCGCGCGACGAGCGCCGTCCAGTTCGTCTGCATCGGCCACCCGTACGGCCTCCAGACGATCTGGTCGTCGTCGATCTCGACGTCCGGCCAGTTGGCCGGCCCATAACGCCGGTCGCCGAGGATCATCACGGTGATGCCCATCTCCGGCTCGGCCGCGATCGCCGTCAGCCGGATCGGAATCGACGGCGACCCCGACGGGAGCGTGAAGCGGAACGGCTGGATGTCGCTGACCTCGGCGTCCGGCTGGAGCCGCAGCGCGAGGAACTTCATCCCTTCGCTCGTATAGATGCGGATGTACGGCGCCATCGCGTCGTTGACGCGGAAGCCGTTGCGGCGAAGCCAGTCGACGAGCGCCGCGGGATCGGTCGACTCGATCACGGCCACGTCGTACGGCCCGACCTCTTCCCGGATGTGCACGGTGACCCCGCCGTCGTCCACGCCGCCCGCGGAGGGCGAGCCCCCGGCCTCCGCGGCGTCGAACGCGGGGTAGCAGCTCGGGTCGTCGGGCCACTGGAACTGCGGGCCGGTCGCCGCGTCGAGGGCGGTGAGCGCGAGCTGCGGGAACACAGCAAGGCTGTCCGCCGCCGGCACCTCGGCGAGCGGGACCACCCAGGCGAAGTCCGGCGCCGCGCCCGCATACTGGATCTGCGTCACCATCGTGACCGAGCCGTCCTCGTTCGTGGCGAACAAGATCCGCTCCGCGGTCTGGTCCACCGGCTGTCGTCCGCAGAAGAATCCGCCGCACGCCTCAGCGGGTCGTGGCGCTGTCATCAGCGCCGCCGCCGTCATCACTGCAGCCGCCCACAGCTTGCGCATAGTCCAAAGCCTCCTCGCCCGATGGATCGGGCGAACGCCCTCAGGCAAAACCAGTGCCACGCGCGAAACAGTCGCTTCCTGGGTACGACACCGGGGGCGACCGGCGCAGGTCGAGGACGCGCGCGGGGAGCCAAGGATGCCAAGGCGCCAAGGACGTCGAGGTATTCTCTTCTTCTTGGCGTCCTTGGCGCCTTGGCGTCCTTGGCGCTTCGAATTCTGCTCGTTTCAGGCTGCTTCAACCCGTTTGTTACTTTAGAACGTGGCGCTGGACTGCCCCGGGCGGGAAGGAATAGCGAAGTCCCAGGCTTCGGCGAGCTGTTGAACGGGTCGATCCGTGATCGGATCGGCATGGGCCACGAGAATCCGCTGGAGCGGCAGCGCGCGCATCTGCGCGAGTGACTCAGCCACCGCCGTGCTCGCACGAGCATACACTCGGACGTCAGGGGGCGTCCTGACTTTTCCGTAGCGCCCCCAGATGCGGGCTGCAATCCGCCAAGTCCAGTGGTCGTGTGCGCAGGCGGATATGAGTAGATCGGCAGCGATCAGGGAGCCGCTGGCCGGGTGGAAGAAGACTGTCTCGTCAAGAAAAGGAACGCCCCTTAGTTGAATAGAGGTTAGCTCAGGGGTAGAGCGGATATACGCGGGGTCGTCCGTGCCCATGGTCAAGCGGACGCGCGGGTTGCGCGACTGGGCAGACCGTGGTCCGACGACGAGCGCGTTCGGGTATCGAGCGGCAGTAGCTGGAGTTTGTAGGTGATGGAACCGGTTGGGCACGACGATCCAACGCACCTCGCCGAGCGCGTCGAGCGCCGCGCATACATCGTCGGTGGGCGTGCAAGGGCTATGGACCCAGAGGGCATCACCCGATAGTCGAACGACGGTAGTCCTCGATCGTAGGCGAACGCCGCCGAACCATACCGGACGTTCGGTGACCCAGATGGAGTCTGGTACGACGACCTCAAAAGCGCTGGGAGCTGCCATTAAGGTAGCTTACCATCCTGTGGGTCTGCTACCAGAAATCTGCTCGCAGGGCGGCGCACGAGGCCGGGCGTGATAAGCCGGTCAGGCGCGTTGTCTCGATGGCGCCGAGCGGGCCCTGGGACAACTGGGTCGAGCTCGTATCGTATGGCCTTTCCCTTGCCCTCAGCGCCTCGATCCATCGACTGGTATGCCTGTTGCTACGGCTCCAGCCGGTTCCAACCAAAGGGAGGCTCCATTGAGCAGAGGCAAGCGCTTGCTTTCGTTAGGTGTCGCGATGGTGGTCGGTCTGGGCCTCGCGACGGGCGTGGCCGGAGCGGCATCCGCCAGCGTGGACACCGGCAGCCAGGCCGCCTTCGCGGCGGCGGACTTCTGGTACCTGCACAGCACGTACAACAGCCGGGCCCAGTGCGAGGCCGCCGCTCAGCTCTACCTATGGCCCAACAACCCGGGCGGCGCGGACGACTACGAATGCCGGTCCGAGGGCGGCCGCTGGGGTCTGTGGCTGGGGTTCCTGTCCTGACGTAGCGACACGGCGCGGGCGCTCGACCGCGGAGCGCCCGCACCACCGCGTTGAGCGGGTGGCGAAGGGCCGGTACCTCCCTCGTCGCGACCGGCTCGGCAACGGGAAGCGGCGAACCGCCGACGCCAACCGCTGCTGTCAACCGGTACAACCCACGGTTGACAATACCTTTGGGCGCGTATCCGCCAGAAACAGAAAATTCGACGGACTGAACTCCGCGCTCGACCCCGCCGAGGAGGAACTTTCTCCGCGGTCGTGCGTCTCACCTCGCGGAGGTTCCCCCGATGGACCGACCTCGTGGTCTCTTCCTTGCGTTCTCCCTCCTGTGCCCGGCGCTGCTCTCCGCCGGGTGCGCCCAGCCGACCGGCGCTCCCGACGAGACCGCCTACGTGCTGCTCGATCCCGCGGCGCGCGCCCACTGGACGATCGTGAGCGACGGCTGGCAGGGCGCGCCGGTCCTGCCGGTCGCGCTCGATGTGCAGGAGTCGGCCCTGCTGCGCAGCGCGGGGCACACACGACCGCTCGATCTGCGCGGGGGCATGCTCGCGCACGTGCGCGGCGCCGAGGGCGAGATCCGCTGGCTCGCGGTGGGCGAGGAGGCGCGCGACGACCGCCTCACGCTGCGCGCCAGCGATGCGGCCGCGGCGGCGCTCGCGGCGCTCGTCGACGGCGAGATCACCACGCGGCGGGACGGCTTCTGGACGCTCACCGCGCCCGACCTGCTCGAGCGCGGATCCTTCCTCGATCCGCCCGGGGGCGTGATCGAGGCCCTGCCCGAAACGCCGCGCGATCTCCGCGATGGCGCCGCGCTCGCGCCCTCGGCCTCGCAGGCAGCCCTCGACGCGCTCGCCGGCCTGTCCGGGGCCGCCGGGCGCGGTGATCCCGGCGCGCCGGAGCCGGGCGGCGCGGAGGCGGAGCTGGTCGGCCTCTACACCGCGGAGCTGCGGACGCTGCTCCTCGACGCGTCCGGGGGCTTCACGATCGAGGACCGTTGCACCGGCGAGGTGCTCGCGACCGGCAAGTACTCGGCCGCGGGGGATCACGTGACGCTGCGAGCCGCCGAGGGGGCGCCGATCGTGCTGGGCCGCGACGAGGACAAGCTGGTCCACCCAGGCTGGGCGGATTTCGCGCCGCTCGCCCCCGAGCCCTCGCCACGCGGCGAGCCTGAAAGCGAGTTGTTCGGGAACGGCGGCAAGCGCGCCGGCGAGGAGTGACCATGAACCGCAGGCATTTCCTGGGAGCGACTGCAGCAGGGCTCGCGGCGACCGCGTGGCCCGCGTTCATCCGCGACGCGTTCGGCGACGGCGCCGCGTGCGACATGAAGGGCAAACCGGCGGCCGCCTCGGGGTCGCTGGCCCAGGTCTCGGCCGCGTTCCGCCGCGCCCGGCAGGCGAGGAGGGACCTGGTCGTCTTCGTGATCCCCGCCGACGACACGGCCAAGCACCGGCGCGGCCAGGACTTCGGCGAGCTGCTCAACTTCGGCGCGGACAGGGACCTCGCCCCGCTCGCGGGTGTCGAGGTCGTGTGCGCGACCATGGCCGACCTGAAGAAGCTCGTGCCCGGCGCCGGCGACGGGGAGCCGCTCCTCGTGGTGGTCAAGACAGACAAGGTGCCCGCCGCCGCGACGCAGCTCGACGCCGCGCTCCCGCGTTACGACTGGACGCGCCGCGGCCTCGCGGCCGGGGGCTGGGAGGAGGAGCTGAAGGAACAGGACCAGCTCGCGGCGCGACGGATCGACGCGCTCGGAGCGCTGCTCCGGAAGGGCCTCGGCGACGACGCGCGCGACGTGGAGGCCCGGGCGGCGAGCGTGCGCGCGCGGCTCGTGAAGAAGCCGCCTGCGGGCGCGCACTGGGCGAACGCCAGCGGCTGCGGGACCGACGTGGAGGGCGTCGAGGAGAACCTGATCATGGGCTGCGGCATGGGGCATGTGCCCACCAAGTCCCGGCGCTTTCTCTACTTCTTCTCGATCAACGAGCACGGGAACCTCACGCGTTGATCCCGGTCGGCCTCACGCTCCAGCCTGACGCGGCGTTCCTCGACCTGCTCGCCGAGGTGATCCTGCGCGACGCCGACTACTACGAGGTCGCGCCCGAGACGCTCTGGCGCGTGCCGGACGCCGCCGAGGCCGATCTCCAGGAGAACGGCTTTCACCGCCGCTTCGCCGAGCTCGCGCGCCGGTCGGACCGGCCGTTCGTGGCGCACGGCGTGGGCTGGTCGCTCGGCGGCGCCGCGGCCGCGGACGCGGGGCGGCGCGCGCGCTGGCTCGCGGCCCTCCGGCGCGATCACGCGATCTTCCGGTTCCGCTGGTACACCGATCACCTCGGGGTCAGCGCGCCTGCCGGGCTGGCCGCCGGGCTGCCGCTCCCGCTGCCCATGAGCGCGCACAGCGCTGCCGTCGCCCGGCGCGCGCTCCGGGCGATGCAGGCCGTCGTGGAGGACGTCGGCGTCGAGAACAGCGTCAGCTACTTCGTGCTCGGCGATCCGCTGGACGAGCCGCGCTTCCTCGGGCGCATCCTGCGGGCCCCGCGGACGCACCTCCTGCTCGACCTGCACAACGTCTACACCATGGCGCAGAACTTCGGCTTCGATCCGGCGGAGTACGTGGCGCGGCTCGATCTCGCCCGGGTGATCGAGATCCACCTCTCCGGCGGCAGCGCGAGTGAGCCGGGCTGGCTGCCCTCGGGCCGGGTGCTGCGGCTCGACGGCCACGACGACGTGGTGCCCGAGCCGGTGTGGCGCCTCCTGGAAGAGGTCGCGCCGCGCTGCCCGAACCTGCGCGGGGTGACCCTGGAGCGCATGGAGGGCACGGTGCAGGGCGCGGACGACGCGGCCGCCCTGCGGGAGGAGCTGCGCCGGGCGCGGCGCGTGCTCGGCCGGCGCGGGGGGCGCAGGTGACGCGCGCCGCCCGCGGAAAGGCAGGGGAGCGCGCGGCCCGCGGAAAGGCGGCGGAGCGCGCGGCCCGCGGAAAGGTGGCGGAGCCCGCGCCGGCGCGGCCGGCGCGGCTGACCGGGGCGCAGGCGCACGCGAGGTACGAGGCGCTCGTGGCGCGCGCGATGACCGCCGAGGACCCCGTGGCCGCGCTGCGCGCTGCGGCCGGGGATCCGGCGCTGCCGCCCGCGCTCCGGCGGTCGCTGCTCGCGGCGGACGAGGACGGCGTGCGGATGTCGGCGCTGCTCGTCGCGCGGCTCCGCTTCGAGCGGCTCCTGCGCGGGTCGCCCGAGGCCGAGGCGTGGTTCGACCGCGATCCGGCGGCGTTCAGCGCCGCGTTCCGGCGCTACCACGCCGAGGTGCCGCCCACCGCCTTCTTCCCTGCGGGCGAGTCCCGCCTCTTCCGCGGCTGGATCGAGGCGCAATCCGCGCGTTGATCCGCGCCGGAGCTAGTTGGCCCCGATCGAGTCGAGGAAGGTGTTGTAGGCGTCGATCTTGTCCGCCGGGACCACGTCGAGGCCGACGTTGAACAGGTCGCCGTCGACCATCTGCCGGGCGAGGACCTCCTTGGTCGCCTCGAGGCCGATGGTCTTGATGCCGTAGAGCATGTAGGGCACGAGGTACCCCTCGTAGTACTGCCGCTGCGTGTGCGTGGCCCTGATGCGCCCGTTGCGCATGTACTCGACGGTCTTCGGATCGAAGTCGAACGCGACGACGGGGAGCTCCGGCTTGCCCACGGCCTCGGTGACCATCGCGCACCGGTACGAGATGTTGAACAGGCCGAGCATGCCCACGACCGGCGGGTCCGCCATCTCGAACTGGGACTTCATCCAGTCGACGTCGAACTGCTCGAAGTCGCTGGAAAAGACGGCCTGGCTCACCACGACCGTGTACCCGGCCGCCGCGAGCACCTCCCTGGCGCCCTGCGTGCGCTCGAACCCGTCGACCCAGTCCGCCCCGACGTTGCCGTGGATCATCACCGTGCCTGGCGGCGGGGGCAGCATCGGGAGCAGGGTCCCTCCCGCCGTGGTCCCGGCCGACTTGTTGAGGGCCCCGACGTAGATCGCGCGCTGCGAGGACGCCACGTCGCTGTCGAGCGTCACCACCTGGGCGCCGTTCGCGATCGCCTTATCGAGCTCTTCTGCGTTGGCGTCGCCGAAGGGCGAGATGCCGATCCCCTCGGCGCCGTCCGCCGCCGCCTGCGCGATCTGTTGATTCTGGAGCTCCACCGTCTTCGCGAGATCGTCCGTCTGGTCGCTGGGCCCGAGCACGTTCCCCGTGACCCCGAGCTCGCCCATGGCGCGGTTCGCGCCCGTTGCGATCGGCGCGAAGAAGGGGCCGAGGTTCTTCAGCAGGATCACCATCTGCATCGGCTCGAGGGAGCTCTCGTTGATCTTGGCGACGAGGGCGTCGACCGTCGCCTCGAGCTCCACGGGCGTGAATTCGTTCTTCGGGATCTCCGCTCGCTGAATGAGCGTGACCTCCGAGCCGGCGTCGTAGGTGCCGGTCGAACCGCACGCCGCCGTCATCAGCGCAAGCCCGAAGGCCGCCATCCAACATCGCCCCATTTGCTTCATGAGACCCCTCCTCATCCGTGGATCGTGGGTTGCGCGCGGTACCCTTGTGTGAGGCTCGATCCTGCGGCGGGATCGCCTCCACGCGTGGCATGGGACAGGAGCGGGGGCCGTCCCGAGGTGGTCTGTCCCGTCACGGGCGACCCCTCCACCACGGCTGCATCCTCGGGGCGATCGATCTCCGCCGGCGAGCAGGACGCCGAGGCCAGGGACGCGAGTCCCACGGACAACCCGATCCCCCTACAGTGCATGCCTTGTCCACGAGCGACGAACCACATGTCGGTCCGACGGGGGCAGCGCAAGGCGTCAAGCAAATCCAGGCCCATGCTCGATCTCTCGAGATACGCCGTCGAGGGGCTCGCTGTCAACGGGGAGAAGATGACCGACGCGAGATGGAATCGATACGGAGCTTCGTCGGACAGCGCCTTGTTTCGAGCATCACAAGTCTGGCCAGGGATCCCGAGAGGTTCCAAGCAAAGGCGCACCCCAGAATTCTCTCTGTATTTTTGCGTCTTTGCGTCTTTGCGCCTTTGCGTTGAAATCTCTCTTCTCTTGGCGTGATCCCTGCCAAGACTTCTGACAGGCGGAACTAGCAGCCGGGCGCGCCGGACAGCGGCTGGCAGCCCGGCGCGTGCCTAGTAGCCCGGCGCGTGCCTAGTAGCCCGGCGCGTGCCTAGCAGCCCGGCGCGTGCCTAGCAGCCCGGCGCGTGCCTAGCAGCCCGGCGCGTGCCTAGCAGCCCGGCGCGCGGCAGATGCCCATCTTGATGCGCGCGATCTCCTGGAGCTCCTCGGCGATCTCCAGCGTGCGCGCCGCCGCGGCGCGCGCGAGCGCCTGGTCCTCCTCCGTGACCGCGAGCCGCTCGAGGAGCCGCCGCCCCATCTCGTGGTGATGCCCTTCGTCAGGCTGGATGACGTCGCGGTAGAGGCGCGCCGTCTCGGCGTCGCCCTGCGCCTCGCAATACTCGATGAACGCCTGGTTGTGCACCTTCGCGAGCGCCTCGCGGGTGAACTGGCCCGCCGCGACGCGCTCGACCGTCGTGCCGAGCCCGCGCAAGTACCCGAACATCGGCGTGGGCGCGCCGAACCTCGCCGCGATCGCCGCGGGATCGACGCCGAGCGCGCGGAGACGATCCGCGATGAGCCGGTAATGCCTCGCCTCGTCGCCGCACTGGCGGGCGAGGGCGAGCTTCACCTCGACGTCCGTCTCCGTGGTGAGCCAGAGCGCAGCCTCCTCGACCGCCTCGAGCTCCTTCTTGAGCGCCGTCGAGAGCAGCTCCGGGACGCCGACGCCGCCCCGCGGCTCCGCCGCGACGGCCGCGCTGCCGATGCGCGCAAGGCGCTCACCGACCTTGCTGTCGAGCTCATCGAGGAATTCTGCTGTGTTCATGTAGGACATCATGGGCGCGCCGCGGGCGGCCGGTCAATAGGCCCGGTCCCTCGCGGCGCCGCGACCGTGTACGCTCCTCGAATGGCCTGGCGGTTCCTCCCCACGTGGATCGACCTCGAGTCGGTCTCGATCGCGCTCCACCTCCCCGCGCGCACGACGCTGAAGCGCACCGGCGTGGCGACCCTCTCCACCTCGGAGAAGAGCGCCTCCACGGCGCTCCGCCTGACGCTCGCGCCGACGCTGCTGCGGGTCGCCTTCGATCCTTACCTCGTCATCGACTTGCCGCCTCCGCTCGGCGACATGGGGCTCCAGCAGGTCGAGTACGACTTCCGCTCCGGCGCCATGACCACGAACGTCTTCTACACGGGAGGGCTCGTCCGGGTCGGCAAGGGCTCGGCCGAGGACGAGGCGCGCGCCTTCCTGCGCGGGCTCGTCACCTCGACGCCCATCGCGATCCCGCCGTACGACCCCACGGGTGATACCGATCTCGTCCTGACGGTGCGACAGGTGCTCGCGAACCTCGAGGGCGAGGGCGCCGGCGGCGCGGTCGTGCGGGGCGCGACCGTCGCCGCCCGGCTGAAGCTCCTCGGGGAGCTCGTGGCCGCGGTGGGGCCGGACGGCGTCCGCATCCCCGCCGGCGCGACGATCGAGGCCCGCGTCGATCTCGAGGGCTCGCAGGCGGAGCTGGAGACCGCGCCGCGCGTGCAGCGCATCCAGCTCGACTGCTCCTCTGCGGTGCTCCGCAAGGCGGGAGTCGACCAGGCCGACGTCCGCCGCTTCGTCTTCCGGCGGGGCGGGGACATCGCGGTCGAGGACGTCCATCCCCTCGGGTCGCTCGGGAAGGCCGCAGGCGCCGAGTCGATCGTGCGGCTCTTCGCCGCCCTGACCACGGGCGGCGGCGCCGCCGCGCTCGATCCGCGGCGCCTTCAGCCGACCGTCGTCGAGGGGCTGGTCAAGGAGGAGATCGCGCGCGCCCTCCGCCCCGCGCTGCTCGACTGGGTGCGCCAGAACGCCACGGCCGTGCAGGGGCTCGATCTGTGGAAGGTGCTCGGAATCGAGGAGGGACAGGGCGTGGCGTGAAGGTGCGCCGCTCACCGGCGCCGGGCGGCGCGTGGTATAGCGGCGCAATGCGCATCTCCGCGATCCATATCTACCCTGTCAAAGGTTGCCGCGGCCTCGCGCTCGACGCGGCGGCCGTCGATGATCTCGGCCTCGTCGGCGATCGCCGGTTCATGATCGTCGAGCCCGACGGCAAGCCCCTCACCCAGCGCCCGCTGCCGCGCATGGCGCTCATCGAGACGCAGCTGTCCGAGGACGCGCTGACGCTCCGCGCCCCCGGCCGCGAGCCGATCTCCGTTCCGCGCGCGGCGCAGGGCGCGCGCCTGCTCACGGTCGAGGTCTGGAGCAGCACCGGGCTCTCGGCCGAGGACTGCGGCGACGAGGCCGCGCAGTGGCTCAGCGATTACCTGGAGCAGCCGGCGCGGCTCGTCCGCATCGGCGCGTCGTTCCGCCGCCCGGTCCTGGCCTCGACGGCGCGCCCTGGCGAGCTCGTGTCGTTCGCGGACGAGTTCCCCTTGCTCGTGATCTCCGAAGCCTCGCTCGCCGACCTGAACGAGCACCTCGTCGCCCGGGGTGAACCCGCGCTGCCGATGAACCGCTTCCGCCCCAACTTCGTCGTGAGCGGCTGCGCCGCCTTCGACGAGGACCGGTGGGAACGCGTCCGCGTGGGCGAGCTCGTGATCCGCGCCGGCGGCCCCTGCGCGCGCTGCACCGTCACCACGACCAACCAGATGACCGCGGAGCGCGGCCCGGAGCCCCTGCGCACGCTCGCCAAGTACCGGCGCGACCCCGAGAAGCCCGGGAATGTAAATTTCGGCCAGAACTACATTCACGAGACCAGGTCCGGCACGGTGCGTGTGGGCGACGAGGTCGTGCCCGCGTGACCCGTCGCCTCGCCTCGCCTCGCGTCGACGACCGGCGGCGCCGGGGCGCGCCGCGTCCTTGCTCGTGGTGGGCGGGGCCATCGGAGCGCTGCGGTGCGTGATACAAGCGCCGCATGAGAAACCCCATCCGTCGTTCCTGGATCGTCTCGCTCGCCTTCGCGGCCCTGTTCTCCCTCGTCTCGCTCGGCAGCGCGCACGCCGGGGAGGCCGAGAAGAAGCTCGCGCAGGAGCTCACGCACCTCATCATGCCGAAGGAGGTCTACGGCGCGCTCATCGAGCAGATGGCGAACAACGTGGTGGCCTCGATGCAGCAGGCGGGCGGGAAGATCTCGGCCAAGGACGCCGGGAAGCTGAAGGCCGTCGTGACCGAGGTGCTGCCGTACGACGAGGTGGTGCAGTGGAACGTCGAGGTCTATGCGACGAAGTTCACCGCCGATGAGCTGAAGGAGCTCATCAAGTTCTACGGCACCCCCGTCGGAAGGAAGTCCGCGAAGCTCCTGCCGGAGATCAGCGGCGAGGTGGGCAAGAAGATCGGAGCCATCGTCTTCCAGCGGATGCCCGCCGCGATGAAGAAAGCCGGCCTCCAGTAGCCAGCCCCGCCGGCGCGCGAGCGAGCCCGTCTGTCGTCGGTTTGCTGCTGCCCGTCTGCCGCCGGTTTGCTGCTGCCCGTCTGCCGCTGCCCGTCTGCCGTTGAACGATGGGTCATTCGCCGACAGCGTGGGTGGTTGTCTCACGCAGCGCGGGCGGCTCGATTGCGCTACGACTGCGGGATGTTCGGTCCAGGGCGTCCTAACCACCCTCCGCAGCCGCCGCCTCACTACCCCCAGCAGCCGCCGTCTCACTATCCTCCGCAGCCGCCGCCTCACTACTACCCCCCGCAGCCGCCCCCTCCGCATCGCCCGAAGCCGGGCGTGTCGCCGCTCGTGGTGGTGCTCCTCGTCGTGGGCGGCATGTTCATGCTCGGCGTGGGCGGCCTCATCGTCCTCGGCGGCGTGGCGTACTTCGTGGCGAGCGCGACGCCGGAGGACGCCGTCGTCGAGCCGGTGCCCTCCGGGGCGGTGCCCTCCGGCATGTCGACCACGGGCGGCGCCTCGCCCGCGCCGCCCCTGCGGACGAGCACCCCGCTTCGCCCCGATCTGGACACCGGGGAGCTCGCGGGCGCTGATCCGTCGAACGGCGAGCACCCCGCGGGCGATGCCCCGTCGCCCGCCGACGACGAGGCGGGCGAGGCGCCGACGCCCGCGCTGCGTGGAGGTCAGACGCCCACCTCCCCGAGCGAGGGCTCCTCGAACCAGGGCCCCAGCAGCGCCGGCGCGACGGGCGGGGCGTCCTGGTGGTGCACGGCGAGCGCGTCCGTGCGCGTCTGCGGCTTCGCGGGCGCCTGCAACTATCAGATGGTGTTCGGCAACGGCAGCGGGAAAGACCGCTTCATGGCGTCGCAGCAGGCGAAGCGATCATGCGAGGCGAGCGCGCGCGCCAAGGGCGCCTCGGCCATCTGCGTCGTGCAGTGCAGCCCTCGCTGACGAGGGCAGGGAAGGGCCCTGGCCGGACCGGCGGGGAACACTACCGCCGGTAGACCAGGAACCCGGCAATCGCATCGATCAGAGCTTGCGGCTCATCCGCCCTCACCGAGTGGCTGCTGCGCTCGAAGATCCGTAGATCCGCCCCCGGGATCAGCCGCGCGATCTCCTCCGACATCTCGGGCGGGCAGATCCAGTCGTGCCTGCCGCCGATCACGAGCGTCGGGACCTCGATCTCGGGGAGCCGCGGCGTGAAATCGAAGCTCCGCATGAACCCCGAGAGCCCGACGTTCCACGCCTCGACGTTGTAGATCGCGCGCGCGGAACCCTCGGCCGCCTTCTTCGGATCGAAGGTGGTCGAGTAGAGCGGCCCCATGATCTCCAGGAACTCGGCGAACTGCGCGTCGCTCGTGAGCTCGCCGCCCCAGAGCCGCCTGCACGCCTCCTTCTGCGGCTCCGTGCCGCGCTCCGCCACGATCTGCTTCGCCCGCTCGATGAGCCGGTGGCTCGCCGCGGTGGCCACGAGGATGAGGTGAGAGATGTTCTTCTGGTACTTGAGCGCATACGCCATGGAGACCATCCCTCCATAGGACGTCCCCATGACCACGATCCGGTCGAGCCCGAGGTGCACCCGCAGCGCCTCCATGTCCTCGACGTTGTTCTCGAGCGTGTATGTCTCCTTGGCCCCGCGCGCCGAGCGCCCTTGCCCGCGATGATCGAAGTAGACGAGCTGCACCCTGTCGGCGAGCGGCGTCATCCCGCCCTTGTGCGAGGAGTGATCGGCGCCCGGCCCGCCGTGGACCACGAACATCACCGGCTTCTCGCGCATCCGCGGCCCGTCGGGCACGAGCCCCATGCCTTCCACGTCGAAGTAGATCTCCGTGTCCCTGATCTTCGCCTTCATCGCGCCAGGGTAGCCGATGGCCCGCGCCCGGAGGCGTGGAGGAGGCGTGAGGAGTGCGCGCGGAGTAGCAGCCGAGGCGCAGCTTGCTGCGGGAGCAGCACCCGCCGGAGCCGCGGGAGACCGAGGGGAGGGGAGCGAGAGGGCGGGGCGAGGGAGGCAGGCGCGAGGGAGGCAGGGGCGAGGGAGGGACGGCCCCTCAGGCGACGCCGTGCTGAGCGAGCCAGTCGAGCTGGCGCTGCCACGCATCGGCGGCCGCCTCGGCCCGGTAGCTCGGCCGGTAGTCCGCATAGAATGCGTGCGGGACATCCGGGTAAACCCGGATCTCCGATCGCGCGGCCGCCGTCCCGTCGCTGCCCGCCTCGCGGGCGGCCCGCAGCGCGGCTTGCAGCTCATCGACCGTCGCGAGGGGGATCCCCTGGTCCTGCCCGGCATACAGCCCCAGCACCGGCGCGCGCAGCGCGCCCGCGACGTCGATGGGGTGCCGCGGCTGCGCCTCGGTGCGGTCGCCGGTGAGGCGGCCGTACCAGGCGACCCCCGCCTTCAACGAGGGGTTGTGCGCGGCGTAAAGCCAGGTGATGCGCCCACCCCAGCAGAAGCCCACCGCCGCGACCTTGCCGGCGTCGGCCTTCCCGGAGGCGACCGCGAAGGACACGCTCGCGTCGAGGTCCGAGAGCACCTGCTTGTCGGGCACGCGGCCGGCGAGCGCCCGGAACTCGTCGATGGTCCCGAGGCGGCTCGGGTCGCCCTGGCGCACGAACAGCTCGGCCGCGATCGCGTAGTAGCCGCGCTTCGCGAAGCGGCGGACCACGTCGCGGATGTGCTCGTGTACGCCGAAGATCTCCTGGATCACCAGCACGAGCGGGAATGGCCCGGAAGCGGCCGGATGGGCGCGGTAGCCCGGGATGTCGCCGGCCGGCGTGGGGATCGTGACCGCGCCCGCGATGAGGCCGGCGTCGTCGGTGTGGATGGGCTTCGGGGCGTTGCCCTCAGCGATGGGCGTGGAGCTGGACATGACCGGGCCGCAAAGCAGCGTCCGTGCCACGGAGGCTGCTTTGCGGCCGAGCTACCGAGCCGACGGGCTGCGCGCGGCGATCAGGCCTGCACCTCGGCCTCGGGCGCCTTGTCCTGGCGCACGGGCTTGAGCCGGCTCGGGACCTTCTTGCCGAAGGCCTCGCCCGCGATGATCTCGGAGCGGACGCCGTCGACCCCGACCGGGATGTCGCCGGTCAGCGTCACCCGGTAGAGGACGCGCTCGACGTCGAGGTGGTTGAGGTCCTGCGGGCCGAGGTGCGCGGTGGCGCGGTTGTCCCAGAAGGCGACGCTGCCCGGCTCCCACCGGAAGCGCACGGTGTAGGTCGGGCGGCTGATCTGCTCGAAGAGCAGATCGAGGATCGCGCTGCTCTCGCGCGGCGACAGGCCGACGATGTGGCTGGTGAAGCCGGGGCTGACGAACAGCGCGCGCTCGCCGGTCTCGGGGTGGACACGCACCACCGGGTGGACCGAGATCAGCGGGTTCTCGCGCACCTTGCGCAGGTAGGGGCTGTCCTGGTCCTGCGGGGCGAACCGCAGCCCGAAGCGGTGCTCGGCGCGCAGCCCGTCGACCAGCGCGCGCAGCGGCGCGGACAGGCCCTCGTAGGCGGCGACGAGGTTGGTCCAGGTCGTGTCGCCGCCGTAGGGCGGCAGGATATGCGCCCGCAGGATCGAGGCCGCCGGCGGGTTCACGGCGGCGGTGACGTCGGTATGCCAGCGGTTCTCGTAGCTGAAGCGCCTGCCGTAGCGGCGGTCGTAGCGGCGGCTGTCGATCGCGAGGATCTCCGGGTACTCGTCGAACGGCTCGTCCTCGTGCGGGTGCGCGTAGGTCACCTCGCCGAAGCGCGCGGCGAAGGCGATCTGCTCGGAGTGGCCGAGCTTCTGGTCGCGGAAGAAGACGACCTTCCACTTGAGCAGCGCCGCGCGGATGGTCGCCACGGATTCGTCCGAGAGCGGCCCGGCGATGTCGGCGCCGAGGATCTCGGCGCCGATGTGCCCTGCAAGCGGTTTCACCTGGATGGTCTGATCGGATCTCTGGCTCATGGGTCCTCGCAGCGTTCCCCGCAGCGGATGCCGCGGGCGGCGGCGAGGGGATATGCGGGGGCCGTGCCAAGGAGCACACGGCGCGGCCGCGCAGCGCCGCGGGCTCCCCGGGCCGGCGGGAGGCGCGCGGCACGCTGGCCGCCGTCCTCGCCGCCGCAGCGCAGCCACGCGCCGGCGAGCAGCACAGCAGCGCTGGACATCAGATCACGTGTCCTCCTCGAGACCCACATCGCACACTCCGGTTCCCTCCCGCTGTCAACCTTGCCAGTGGGCTGGATCGACTTAAGCGCTTCATAACGCGTCTCCCTGTCCCGCCGCGCCGTTGCTCGAGCGCTCTCCGGGCAGCGACGCAGCGCGCGTCGCGCGTCGCGCGTCGCGCGTGATTTGTGATCCGAATTGCTACAATGGACCACACCAGCACGCTCTCCTCAACGTCCGGCGTGTTGCGTGACAGCCGCGGTGTGGGATAAGACGTCAATGGCGCTCGAGTCCCTGCCTGGCAGCTCGCGGAGGCGCCGGGGGCTCCTGCGAGGCCGCTGCCGCCGCGGCCAAGGACCACGGCGCTCGCGCCGCCCTCCGGGCGCAGGCGCGGCGGCGCCGCCCTCCCGGGGCCCGCGTCGAGGGCTCTCGCCGCGCCCGCGCCCGCGCCCGCGCGCGACCGTGAGCTGGTGATGTCGGACCCGAAAGAACGAAAGCGCACGCCCCCCGTGCTGCGAGAGTCGCAGAAAGAGCAGCTCTTGCGGCACATCGTCTCGACGTTCCCCTACAGCATGTGGTGGAAGGACAGGAACTGCGTTTACATCGGGACGAACGAGCTGAACGCCCGGTGCGCAGGGCTGAGCCACCCGGACGACATCGTCGGCCTCACCGACTACGACCTGCCCTGGACCAAGGAGGAGGCGGACCATTACATCGCGATCGACAAGGCCGTGATGGCCTCGGGCGAGCCGATGCTGAACATCGAGGAGACGCAGCGCCAGGCGGACGGCAGCCAAAAGACCCTGCTCACGTGCAAGGTCCCGCTCAAGGACGAGAACGGCGAGGTGTTCGGCATCCTCGGCGCGTGGACGGACATCACCCAGCGCAAGCTCACCGAGCTCGCGCTCGCCCGCGCGAAGGACGAGGCCGAGCAGGCGAACCGCGCCAAGGGCGACTTCCTCGCCACGGTGAGCCACGAGCTGCGCACGCCGCTCACCTTGATCCTGTCGCCGCTGGAGCGCCTCCTCGAGGCCCAGCACGGCTCCCTCCCGGGCGACGTGCGCGAGGAGCTGGAGCTCATCCGCCGCAACACGGCGCGGCTGCTCAACGTGGTGAACGACCTCCTCGATTTCTCCAAGGCGGACGCCGGGCGGATGGAGGTGAGCCTCGAGCCGACCGACATTAATCGGTTCACCGAGCGGATGCTGGCCGACGTCGGGCCGAGCGCGGCCGCCCACGGCCGCACCCTGATCCTGGCCGGCGACGCGCTCGGCGTCGTCTCCCTCGACCGCTACAAGTACGAGCGCATCCTGCTCAACCTCATCAGCAACGCGCTGAAGTTCTCCCACCCCGGCGGGCGCGTCGAGGTCGCGCTCCGCGCGCAGGGCGACGCGTGGTTCGAGCTCAGCGTGCGCGACGAGGGGATCGGCATCCCGGCGGAGCAGATCGACAAGCTGTTCTCGAAGTTCATGCAGGTCGACAGCTCGGCGAAGCGCAGGTACGAGGGCACGGGGCTCGGGCTCTCGCTGGTCAAGCAGTTCGCGGAGCTGATGGGCGGCTCGGTCGCGATCGCCAGCGAGCTCGGCCGCGGGACGGCGGTCCACGTGCGCTTGCCGCGGGGGATCGGCGGCGGCGCGGAGGCCTCCGAGGCGACCCGGGGCGGCGCCCGCAGCGGCGCGCAGACGCAGCGCTGGCTGCGCGCGTTGCCGCCCCCGGAGGCGCCCGGCGGCGAGGTCGCGCCCGGGCCCGACGCGCCCCCGCCGCCTCCGGGCGCGCCCCCCACGCCGCGCCCGGCCGGCCGGCCGAGCGCGCCGCCGGGCGCGGCCCCGTCCCCGGCGCTGCCGGGCGCGGAGGCGCAGCGGCCGCTGCTGCTCCTCGTCGACGACAACGCCGACATGCGCAAGCTCCTGCGCTCGCTGCTCGCCCCGAGCTACCGCCTGCTCGAGGCGGCGAACGGCCTGGAGGCGCAGCGGCTGATCGCGCGGTCGCCGCCGCACGTCGTCGTCTCGGACGTCATGATGCCGCTCCTGTCCGGCGTCGAGCTCGCCGCGTGGCTCAAGGCGCACCCCGTGCTCCGCCACATCCCGATCATCCTCGTCACCGCGCGCGCCGACGACGAGTCGGTCGCGGCGGGGCTCGACGGCGGCGCCGACGAGTACCTGGTGAAGCCGTTCTCGCCGCGGGAGCTGCTCGCGCGCGTGCGCTCGATGGTGCGGCTCTACCAGTCGTACCAGCGGCTCGGCGCCGAGCAGGCCGAGATCGCGCGGCACTCCGGCATGGCCCAGGTCGCGATGGACGTGCTCCACAGCGTGGGCAACACGCTGAACAGCGCCGGGATCGCCGTGGAGCTGATGCGGGATCGCGTCGGGAAATCGAGGCTGCCGCGCCTGAAGACGGCCCTCGCCGAGCTGCTCCAGGCCCCGGCCGCCACCGCCGATCCGGCGGCCGAGGCGCGCCGCGAGAACCTGCGCCGCTACGTCGAGCTCGCGCTCGGCGCGCTCGAGCAGGAGCAGGAGGTCGCCGCCCAGGACATCGAGGGCCTCCGCGAGCACCTCGGCGTCATCCGCGACGCGATCCGCGCGCAGGAGAAATATGCTTACCGGAACGCCTACCACACGGAGCGGCTCTCCTTGCACGAGGTCGTCCGGGAGGCGCTGCACGCGCACGGCGCGGCCCTCGTGGCCGACAACGTCGCCGTCTGCGTCGATCTGAGGCCCGTCGAGGACATCGTGGCGAACCGCCATGATGTCCTGACGATCCTCTACAATCTCCTCGACAACGCGCGGTCCGCCGCCGCCTCCTCGGGCCGGCGCGAGCCCTGGATCGAGATCTCGGCGTGGCAGGACGGGGCCGAGGTGCTCTGCGCGGTCGAGGACAGCGGGCCGGGGGTCCCCGAGGACCTGCGGGTGCAGGTGTTCCATTACGGGTTCACGACCAAGCAGGGCGCGACCGGCCTCGGGCTGCACTTCTCCGCGAACCGGATGAAGACCTTCGGCGGATCCATCCAGCTGGAGGACGGGCGCGAGCGCGGGGCCAGGGTCGTGCTCCGGTTCCCGGTGGGCGCGGGCGGGGCCGGGCGTCCTCTCTAGGCCTGGCGCCCCTCGCCTGCGCGCCCGCGGCCGAGCGTTCATGATATGACAGCGCTCCCATGGCGAGCCGCTTCTACGTCACCACGCCCATTTATTACATCAACGATTCCCCGCACCTCGGCACCGCCTACACGACGATCGCCGCGGACGTGCTGTGCCGTTACCACCGGCTGCGTGGCCAGGAGAGCCGCATGCTCACCGGCACCGACGAGCACGGCCTGAAGATCCAGCGCGCCGCCGAGGCGCGCGGCATGGACCCGCTCGCCCACGCCGACGAGCTCTCCGCGACGTTCCGGGCGATGTGGCCGCGGCTCGGCTGCGCCCCGGACGACTTCATCCGCACGAGCGAGCCTCGCCACAAGAAGGGCGTCCAGGAGCTCTGGCGCCGCATCCAGGCGCGCGGCGACATCTACCTCGGCCACTACGAGGGGCTCTACTGCGTCGGGTGCGAGGCCTACTATACCGAGAAGGACCTCCAGCAGCCCGGCAACGTCTGCCCGCTGCACAACAAACCCGTCGAGAGCGTCAAGGAGGAGAGCTATTTCTTTCGCCTCTCGAAGTACGGAGACGCGCTGCTCGAGCACTACGGCAAGAACCCGTCCTTCGTGCAGCCTGCGAGCCGATTGAACGAGGTGACGAGCTTCGTGCGCGAGGGGCTCCAGGATCTCTCGGTCTCCCGCACCACGTTCCAGTGGGGCATCCCCGTCCCCGGCGATCCGAAGCACGTCATGTACGTCTGGTTCGACGCGCTGGCGAACTACATGACGGCGCTCGCGGAGCCCGAGGACAACACGCGCTTCTGGCCCGCGGACGTGCACCTCATGGGCAAGGACATCCTCCGGTTCCACGCCGTGTACTGGCCCGCGTTCCTGCTCTCGGCGGGGTACGGCTGGGACCAGCTGCCGCGGCAGATCTTCGCCCACGGCTTCCTCACGTACGGCGGCCAGAAGATGTCGAAATCGCTGCGCAACACCATAAGCCCCGTCGCGCTCGCCGAGGCGCTCTCGGAGGCGGCGCGGGCCGCCCTTCCGGGCGGCCAGGGCGCCGCCGAGGGCGCGCCGCCGCGGCCCATCGGCGTCGACGTCGTGCGTTATTGCCTGATGCGCGCGATCTCGTTCGGGCACGACGGCGACTTCAGCATCCAGGACGTGCTGGCGCGGTACGGCACCGAGCTCGGCAACGCGCTCGGCAACCTGCTGAACCGGGTGCTCCCGTTCGCCAGCGAGGTCCCCGAGAAGGGCGACCCGGGCCCGCTCGAGGAGGAGCTCGCCGCCGCGCACCGGCAGGGCGCGGCGGCCGCGGCCGCGGCGTTCGACGCGGCCCAGCCGACGCGCGCGCTCGACGCGATCTGGACGGTGATCGCCGCGGCGAACGTCTACATCGACAAGGCCGCGCCCTGGGTGGCCAAGAAGTCGGACCCGAAGCGCCTCGCGACCATCGTCGCCACCCTGCTCGAGGTGCTCGAGGGCGTCAGCGTCATGATCTCCCCCGTGTTGCCCGTCGTGGCGGACAGGATGCGCGATCAGCTCGGCCTCTACCCGATAGCGCCCGCGGTGGGCCGCGACGAGTGGCCGTGGATCCCGCCCGCCCGCAAGGCCGGCGAGCCGCTCCGCAAGGGCGCGCCCATCTTCCCGCGCCTCGAGAAGGAGAAGGAGGCGGAGCTGATCGCCCGCTTCGCGCCGCCGCCGCCGGACGCCGACGCGAGCGCCGCGCCTCACGCCAAGGCGCCGGGCCCCGAGGCGGCCAAGGCGCGCGAGGCGAGCGCCGCGCCCGCGCCGGAGGGCGGCGCCGGGGCGCCCGCCGCCCCGAAGGCGCGCGAGGGCAAGCCCAGCGTGCCGTTCGACGATTTCGCCAAGCTGGACCTCCGGATCGGCGTGGTCACGAGCGCCGAGCGCGTCAAGAAGAAGGACCGCCTGCTCGACCTGCGCGTCGACACCGGCGACGGCGCGCCCCGGCGCATCATCTCCGGGATCGCGGCGAGCTACTCCCCGGAGGAGCTCGTCGGAAAGCGGGTCGTCGTCGTCTGCAACCTGCACCCGCGCGATTTCGGCAAAGGCCTCGTGTCCGAGGGCATGCTGCTCACCGCCGAGGTGGGCGACCGGGTCCGCACGATCTCGGTCGATGACGCCGCGCCGGGCACCCCGGTGCTCTAGCCACTGCTAGCCCCCACCTACCATCGACGTCTACCCGCCGTAGATGGCGAGCAGCGCCCGCGCGGCCTCGTCCGCCGCGACGTTCACGGGGCCGACCAGCGCCGCGTCCGCGCCGAACGTCGTGCGCAGCGGCCTTTGGCCGTGCGGCATCCCGAGGAGCTTCAGAAGCACGTCCGCGAGCTCCGCCGGGTCGGGTCCGTTCAGGGTCTTGAGCGTCTCGATCATGGCGCGCGGCAGACGGCCGGGTGCCCCGTACTCGGCGGCGCGCGCCTCGTCGTCGTGCGGCAAGGTATTGTGGAAGATCCTCGTCTGGACCATACCCGGCTCCAGGATCACGACGTCGATCCCGAACGCCCCGAGATCGTGCTTGTAGCCCTCGGCAAGCATCTCCATCGCGGCCTTGGCCGCGGCGTAGTGCGCCGACTTCGGCAGGACGACGCGCCCTATGAAGCTGGACGTGAAGGCGAGCACCCCCGTCTTTCGCCGGCGCATGTGCGGCAATACGGCGCGACAGACGCGGTGCGCCCCGAAGACGTGCGTCTCGAAGAGCGACCGCTGCTGCTCGAGGGTGCTGCACTCGGCCAGGCCGATCACGGAGCTGCCCGCGTTGTTCAGGACCACATCGATCTGGCCCGTCTCCTCCACCACCGTCGCGACCGCCGCGGCCACGGAGGCGTCGTCCGTCACGTCGAGCGCGACCGCCTCGATCGGCACGCCCGCGGCCGAAAGGCCGGCGACCTCGTCGCGCGCAGCCCGGTTCTTGCCATCGGGATCGCGCATGCCCGCGAAGGCCACATAGCCGTTCCGCGCGAGCGTCTCCGCCACGCTCCGGCCGATCCCCGTGCTCGCGCCCGTCACCAGCGCCACCCTCTTCGCCGTCATCGGTCCTCGCCTCCTTGAGCGCCGGGGCCTTACCCGGCGCGGGTCGCGCGATGGATGTTACCACGCGGCCCCGTAAATCGAGAGAGCACGGAGCTATCACACGCCGCAGAGCCCCTGCATCCTAGGCGCCGGCGCTTGCATCGAGCCGCGGACCTGGATATCAGCGTCTCGGTGACTCCCGCCCCCTCCACGTACGGTGTGCTAGGCCCCCTCGACGTTCCCCTCGGCCTCGGCCTGCTCCGGCTGGCCACGGAGGGGCGCCCCTCGGAAGAGGACGCGACCGCCGTCATCCACGTTGCCCTCGATCGAGGCATACGCCTCCTCGACACCGCCGACTCCTATTGCCTCACGGACCGCGAGGCCCACTATGGTGAGCGCCTCGCCCGCAAGGCGCTCGACGCGTGGTCCGGCCCGCGCGACGACGTGCGCGTCATCACCAAGGCGGGCCTCACCCGACCCAAAGGGCGATGGGTCCCGAACGGCAGCCGCGACCACCTGCGCCGCACGGTCGAGGGCAGCCTGAAGGCGCTCGGCGTCTCGCGGATCTTCATGCTCCTCCTCCACGTGACCGACCCCAAGACCCCCCTCGAAGAGAGCCTCGCCGCCCTCGCCGAGCTCCAGAGAGAGGGCTTCATCGAGCACCTCGGCCTCAGCAACACCTCCATCGCAGAGGTCCGCCAGGCCGAGCGGCACTTCCCGGTGCGGGCCATCCAGGAGGAGCTGAGCATCCTCGATCGCGGCAGCGCCGCCCGGGGCCTCTTCGAGATCGCCAAACAGATGGGCATCCCGTTCCTCGCCCACCGGCCGCTCGGCGGTCACGCCAAGGTCGATAACCTCCTCAAGAACCGCGCGATCAAGCCCATCGCCGCGCGGCACAGCATCACGCCCCAGGAAGCAGCCCTCGCGGCCCTGCTCGATCTCGGCCCCCCAGTCCTTCCCCTGTTCGGGGCGACCAAGCCGGAGAGCGTCGCGTCGTGCTTGCGCGCGCTCCAGGTCCCCTTCGACGCGCGCGATCGAGCCGACCTCTCGAAGACCAGCTTTGCGCCCAGCGCCGATGTGCTGGCCTCGGTCGCGCCCCCCGTGATCCCCGCCGGCCTGCGCGAGCTCGAGCCCGGAGAGGGCCCCGGCGACGCGCCCGAGGTGGTCGTGATCATGGGAATTCAAGGGGCAGGCAAATCGTCGGAGGTCGCCCGCTACACGGCCAGAGGGTACGCGCGCCTGAACCGCGATGAGCTCGGCGGCACGCTCGACGGCGTGGTCAAGAAGCTCGGAGAGCTGCTCTCCTCGGGGCAAACGCGGGTGGTCCTCGACAATACGTACGGGACGCGCGCGTCGCGTTATGCGGTGCTCCGGATGGCGCACGCGCACGGCGTGCCGGTCCGGTGCCGGTACCTGGCCACGCCCATCAACGAGGCCTACGCGAACGTCGTCCTGCGCGTCCTCGAGCGTTACGGCAAGCTGCTCGGGCCGGAGGACATGAAGGTGCTCGGCAAAGAGGATCCCAACCTGCCGCCGCCGCAGGCGCTCTCGCGGTGGGCCGCGAATTTCGAGGCGCCGCACGTGGATGAGGGGTTCTCGGTGGTCGAGGAGATCCCGTTTGTCCGGCGCGTCGATCCGCTCTTCACGGGCAAGGGCCTGCTCCTCGACGTCGACGGCACGCTGCGAAAGACGAAGAGCGGCGAGATCTACCCGCGCGACCCCGACGACGTCGAGCTCCTGCCCGGTCGGCGCGCGGTCCTGGAGCGCTGGGTGAACGACGGATACACGCTCTTCTTCGTGTCGAACCAGAGCGGCGTCTCGAAAGGATCGGTGACCGAAGAGGCTGTCCTGGCCGCGTTCTCGAGGACGATCGAGCTCCTCGGCCTGCCCGTGGCCGAGGTCGTGTACTGCCCGCACCCGGCGTTTCCGGTCGGCTGCTTCTGCCGCAAGCCCCTGCCGGGGCTCGGGATATCGCTCATCCAGCGCCACAAGCTCGCGCGCGAGCACCTGGTGATGGTCGGCGATATGGACAGCGACCGGGAGTTCGCGCAAGCGCTCGGGGCGAAGTACATGACGGCCGAGGAGCTCTTCCCGGGCGAGTGAGCGCCCGCGAGGCCGCGCGCATGTTGGCTCGCCGAGCTGCGAGGCGCACGTCCCAGCTCGTCATGTCCCGGCGCTTGCCCGCGCGCGCTTGCGCTGGACCGTTTGCCTCGGGTATACCTCTCGTCATGCGCGCTCTCGCCCGTTCACCTCTGACAGCCGCCTTGGCCCTCGCCTTCGCGGCGGGCTGCGGCTCCTCCGACGACGGTACGCCGGAAGACGCCGCGATTCCCGTCGCCGACGCCCGCGCCCTGCCCGCGAGCGCGACCGCCACGGTCGAGGGGTTCGTCACGGTGGCCCCCGGCACGTTCCGATCGGCGACGGAGGAGCAGGGGTTCGCCCTCCAGGACAGCGGCGCTGGCATCTATGTGAGCATGACCGAGGCTGTCGTCGCGGCGCTCGGCGCAAAGGTGCGCGCGACGGGGACGCTCGCCCAAGTGGCCCAGCAGACCGTGCTCGTGGCGGAGCGGAGCGCGGTCGTCATCGGCCCCGGGGAGCAGGACGTCTCGCCGGAGGACGTGAAGACGAGCGAGGTCGACGAGGCGGTCGAGGGCCTCCTGGTCCGCGTGGCAGGCCAGGTGACTCGAGCTGTCGAGGACGACGCGCCCTACGGTCTCAAGGTCTTCGTGGATGACGGCTCCGGCGAGGTGCAGGTGTTTGTCCACCTCGTGGAGAACATGCCTGTCATCGACACGTCCTCTCTCGACGTGGGGCAGGAGATCGAGGTGACGGGCCTCGCCGCGCAGTACGAGGCGACCTACGAGGTCTGCCCGCGTCGGGCCGAGGATCTCACCCTCCGCTGAGCGGATCGCCGGCCCCACGCCCGCCGCCCGCAGGGGCGCGATGCATCAACGCTCCGCTGGCTCGGCCGCCGCCCTCGGCGGCGAAACGGGCGTAAGCTACGGAAATCGCTGCGGCTTCCGGCGGCCGCTCGCTATCGACCGTTTTCTCGGCGATCTGATAAGTTCGACGAATGAACCTGCGTCGCGCGATCCCATACTTCTGTCTGTCGGCCCTGCTCGCCGCATGCACGAATGAACAGCGCGCTGACGTGGGCACTGGCGGAGGCGGCGGGACCTCCGAGGGCACCGGGAGCACGAGCGCAGTGACCGGGACCAGCGCAGGCAGCGGCGGCAGCGGCGGCAGCGGCGACGTGCCGCCCCCGGAGCCCGAAGAGGTCCCGGTGCTGGAGAACATCGCGTTCTACGACGGCTACGCCGCGACGGTCGACGAACCGATCCCGGACGGCGTGATCCGCCACAACAACTCGCTGGTTGCGACCAGGTTGACCGACGAGCTGCTCGCCAAGATCCAAACCACCCTGAACGTCCGCGTGGTCGTGGGAGCGCTGTGCGACAACTACGATCGACTCGGCTCGGTCAACCTGGCGCTGGTCCCCAAGGGCGCCCAGACCTACGTTCCCGGGGAGGTCGACCGGATCGAGGTCGCACGGTTCGTCACGCCATTCATGGACATGAACAAGCAGCCGACGTCGGTCCCCTACGAATGGGAGGCCAGCAACCTCGTACCGATCTTGAGAGACCCCGACCTCCTGGCGGAACACGATTTTTGGTTCGAATTGAGCATCTTCGGCGTGCCTTACGCCGCGAACGACGAGGTCGCCGGTTGCGCTGGTCGCAATGACACGCAGCTCGGATCGCTGCTGCTATACACCGACAGCACGCAGGAGGCCCAGGACTTCAGCGTCCTGTTGCCGCTGGCGATCGGCGAAGAATTCAACAATTACGCCGTGGGCGCCAGCGACGCGGTCGGCACGACCCGCAAGACCGTCAGCTTCGAGCTGCCGGCAGATACACAGAATGCACAGCTCGTGTTGATCACGTCGAACCACGGCGCCAACCAGGGCGGCGAGGAGTATATTCGCCGCGAGCATTACGTGTACGTCGACGGCGAGCTGGCCTTGCAGTACAAGCCCGGGCGCACGTCGTGCGAGCCGTTTCGCAGGTACAATACCCAGAGCAACGGCATCTACGGGCTGTCCCCGCGGTCGGACGAAGAGTGGCAGTCGTTCAGCAATTGGTGCCCTGGCGACGTGATCGACACCCGGATCGTCCCGTGGGGGGCCGCGAGCGCCGGCATGCACGAGTTCGTGATCGACGTCCCTGACGCGACCTTCGTCGACGGGCAGGGCAACTTCCCGTTCTCGCTCTACGTGCAGGCTCAGTAGATGCCGGCTCGATTCCTGGTTTCACGAGCGATTGCCTGGGGCACCGCCGGCCAAGCGCTGCGTTGTCGTCGGGCGCGCCAGACCTCATGGTGAGCTCCCCGGACCTCGCGCCGCTCTGCGGCGCGGCTAGCTCGCCGGCGCGCCGTTCCACGAGAACGTGAAGGAGACGTGCCCGCGCGCGTGGAGCGCGGGCACGTCCGCCGACGCTCACCCGTCGAGGAACCGCTCCAGCACCGGCCCGAGCAGGGCGGGCGCGATGTCGTGGGTGGCGCCCTCGATCGTGACCGCCCGTCCGCCGGGCAGCTGCGCGGCGAGCCTCTCGGCGACCTGGCGCATGACCGGCGCGCCCGCGCCGCCGGCGATCGCCAGCGCCGGCTGGCGGACCTCCGCGAGCGCGGCGCTGATGCGCCCGTCGGCGACGAGCGTCGCGTCGTAGACCAGGGTGTGCGCCATCGCCTCCAGCGCGGGGCGGAACGGGGCGTGCCTGAGCTTGGCCACGACCTCGTCGGGGATCCCGACCATGCGCCGCTGGAAGTACTCCACGGCGTCGCCGCGACGCCCGGCCGCGACCAGCGACGCCAGCGCCTGCACGTGCTCGGCGGGCTGGCCGGGCGGCGCGTCGGCGGGCTGGCTGGGCGGCGCTTCATAGAGCGCCAGCCGCGTGATGGCCAGGCCGCGCGCCGCGGCGGCCAGCGCGAGCAGCGCGCCGGAGGAGTAACCGAAGACGGCCGCGGCGCCGCCGGCGGCCTGGATCACCGCGTCCAGATCCTCGACCTCGCGGTCGATCGCGTACGCCGCCGCGTCGCCGCTGTCGCCGCGCCCCCGGCGATCATAGGCGAGCACGGTGAACCGCCGCGCCAGGTACGCCGCCAGCGGCGCGCCCGTCGTCCGGTCGTTGAACGCGCCCAGCACCAGGATCACCGGCGCCCCCTGCCCGGTCTGGTCGAACGCGATGGTGGTGCCGTCCCTGGAGGTCGTCTTCTTCATCTCGGGTCTCCTTACCCGCGGATTTCCGCGGTCCTGTCGCGTAGACCCGAGGCGGAGAAAAACTAATCGGTGAGCGTCGCCGGCAGCCGGAACCCCGCGCACAGCTCGGCCGAAAACGTCGTGATCTCCGCAATTTGGCCGTCAGAGACGTGCAGCACGTGGATCCCCGACAGCCGGAACACCGCCTCGCCCTGGCGGCGCAGGTAGGCCGCGGCCGCCGGCTGCCGGTTGGCGCCGACCGGCGCCATCCTGAACTCACGTCCCTGCCAGCGGGGCGGGAACAGCGCGAGCAGGTTGGCGATCGCCGCGCGGCCGTCGAACCAGAGCGGCGCGGGTGGCATCGCCCAGCGCGCGTCCTCGCGGAGGAGCCGGGTCAGCTCGGCGGCGTCCCCCTGCTCCCACGCGTCCATGAACACCTTGAGCGCGGCGCGCTCGCGGCCCGTGACCGGCGCGCCGGCGGGCGGCTCCGGCGCCCCGGCGGGGAAACGCGCGCGCAGCGTCGAGCGCGCCCGCTGGAGCGCGCTGGTCACCGACGGGACGGTCAGCTCGAGCAGCTCCGCGATCTCGGCCGCCGACCAGCCCACCACGTCGGACAGGATGAGCACGGCGCGCTGGCGCGGCGGCAGGTGCTGCAGCGCGGCCAGGAACGCCAGCGCGATGGTCTCGCGCGCTTCCACCACGGCGTCGGCGGGCACGGCGTCGGTGGGCGGCTCGGCGTCGAGCAGGTCGTCCGGGAACGGCTGGAGCCACGGGACCTCCGGCGCCCAGGGCGGCGTGGAGCGCGCCTGCGACGCCGGCGTGGAGGCGGTGACCGGCGGCCCGAGGTCCTGCGGCAGCACCCGCGGCGGGGCGCGCTCCAGCGCGTTCAGGCAGGCGTTGGTGGCGATGCAGTAGAGCCAGGTGCGGAACAGCGATCGCCCCTGGAACCCCTCGCGGCCGCGCCAGGCGCGGAGCAGGACCTCCTGCACCATGTCCTCGGCCTCGTCGAACGAGCCGAGCATGCGATAGCAGTGCGCGCGGAGCAGGCGGCGGTAGCGCTCGCTCAGCGCGGCGAACGCCCCGTGGTCTCCGGCGCGCGCCGCGGCCAGGACGGCCGCCTCCTCTTCGCCATGGTCCGCCGGCATGCCTCGCCGGGCGCGATGGTGAACGGGTTCGCGAAGGGGCGCAAGCGCGTCGGCGGGCGCCACGGGGCGATGCTGCTCCGCCTGTCAGAGACGTCTTGGCAGGGGATCACGGCGAGGGAGGAGAGATTCCAAAGCAAAGGCGCAAAGGCGCAAAAATACAGAGAACAAATGCACGACCATCGCGCGCTCGTGATATGGGTCGACCTGTTGTGTCCCGGTCGGCCCGTCAAGGGCGGTCGCGGAGATCGCCGTCGGGAGGGCAAGCGGAGGATCATGGGCTTCCTAGAGAGTCTCGCAACGTCTCGTGGTCTGACGTCGAGCGCGGCGGCGCTGCTCGCCTGCGCATCGCTCCTCTGGGGCTGCGAGGACGGCGGCCAGCAGAAGGCCGAGCTCGCGGCGCCGGCCGATCAGGCCAAGAACAGCCAGGCCAAGGGCGATGAGGCCAAGGCGGGTCAGGGCAAGGCCGAGCAGATCAAGATCGGCGTGATCGCCACGCTTTCCGGGCCGCTGACGTCGCTCGGCGAGGAGGGGATCCGCGGGGTCGACCTGGCCGTCGACGAGTTTGGCGGGGTGGTCGCCGGCAAGAAGATCGTGCTCGTCAAGGAGAGCTCGGACGCGACGCCGAACGTCGCGCGCGACGCCGCCAGGAAGCTCCTCGAGCAGGAGAAGGTCGACTTCATCGTGGGCCCGCTGTCCGGCGACGAGGGGCTCGCGATCCGCGATCTCGCGAAGAGCCACCCCGAGCGGGTGTTCATCAACGGGAGCGCCGCGGCGCAGGACATCACGCTGCGCGACCAGGCGCCGAACTTCTACCGCTTCTCGCCCGACGGCGCGCAGTGGATGACCGGCGTCGGGAGCTACGCGTTCAAGGAGAAGGGCTACAAGCGGGTCGCGACCCTCGCCGAGGACTACTCGTACCCGTACACCCTCGTGGGCGGCTTCATGGCCGAGTTCTGCAGCGTCGGCGGGCGCGTGCCCAAGAAGCTGTGGGTGCCGCTCGGGACCAAGGACTACAGCTCCGTCATCTCGTCGATCCCGGCTGACGTCGACGCGATCTACGTGGCGCTCGGCGGCGCCGACGCCCTGAATTTCTTGAAGCAATACAAGCAGTTCGGTGGCAAGGCGCCGCTGATCGGCGGCTCGAGCACGGTCGACCAGATGGTCCTCGACTCGAAGGGGGTGATCGCGGAGCACCTCGTGGGGACCGTCTCGGGGGTGCCGATCGCGGACGACAACCCGAGCGAGACCTGGCAGGCGTTCGTGAAGGCGTACCGGGCGAAGTTCCCGGAAGGGTACAAGTTCCCGTCGGGCACCCTCTACGCCTACTACACGAACATGAAGGCGGCGCTGCTCGCCCTGAAGCAGGTGAACGGCGATCTCTCGGACAACCAGGCGAAGCTCAAGGACGCCCTGGCCAAGCTCGAGTTCGAGTCCCCGAACGGGAAGGTCAAGCTCGACAAGAACCGCAACGCCATCTCCGACTCGTACCTGACCGTGGTCGAGAAGAAGGAAGACGGGACGCTCTACAAGCGCCTGCTCCGGGTCATCCCCGAGGTGAACCAGACGATGAAGCTCCCCGAGGACGAGTTCCTCAAGCTGGGCAGCTTCAACCGCGACAACCCGAGCTGCCCGTGACGTGACGGCGGCGTCGCGCGCCGGGGGGGCCGCGCGGCGCGCGCCTGCGATCGGGGGATCGGACGCAGCGACATGACGCAGTTCATCACGGTCACGTTGAATGGACTGACCCGCGGCGCGCTCATCTTCCTCGTGGCCAGCGGGTTCACGCTCGTCTTCGGCGTGATGCGGCTCGTCAACCTCGCCCACGGCTCGCTCTGCCTCATCGGCGCCTACGCCGCCTATTCGATCTTCGAGGCGACCGGGAGCTTCGCGCTCGCCATGGTCCTCGCGCCGCTCGCCGCGGTGGTCGCGGGGCTCGCCCTGGAGCGGACCGTCCTCCGGCCGACGAAGGGCTCCGACATGCGCCAGGCCCTCGTGACGATCGGCGCCGGGATCGTCATCGCCGACCAGCTGCTCGCCCAGTACGGCGGGCACAGCTACGAGGTGACCCCGCCGCCCGCGATCGACGGCAGCACGCGCGTCGCCGGCGTCGTGTACCCGACGATCCGGCTCGCCACCCTGGGCGCCGCGATCGCCGTGGGCGCGATCCTCTGGCTCGTGATCAAGCGCACGCGGCTCGGGCGCCTGGTCCGCGCGGGGATCGACGACCGGGACATGGTCTCCGCGCTCGGCATCGACGTGGACCGCGTCCTCTTCGTCGTCTTCGCGCTGGGCGCCCTGCTGGCCGGGCTCGCCGGGGCGATCGGCGGCGCCAGCCTGTCGATCTCGCCCGGCGACGACGGGGCGTACCTCCTCTCGTCGCTCGTGGTCGTGATCGTCGGCGGCATGGGCAGCGTCGGCGGCGCGGCGCTCGGCGCGCTGCTCGTCGGGCTCATCGAGCAGTACGGCCTCGCGTACTTCCCGACGTACTCCGTGCTCGTCACCTACCTGCTGATGATCGGCGTGCTCGCCTTCCGGCCCCAGGGGCTGCTCGGGAGGCCGACGTGACGCCCGCCGGGCCCGGGGCGCCGCGAGCATCGCGACCGCGCCCCGCCGGCGCGGCGGCGGCGCTCGCGCTGCTCGCGGCGTGCCCGCTGTTCCTCTCCGACTTCTTCGTGCTGCAGATCGGCGCGCAGACGCTGTTCCTCGGGATGGTCGCGCTCAGCGTGATCTTCCTGTCGCGGTTCGCGGGGATGTTCTCCCTGGCGCAGATCGCCGTCTACGGCGCGAGCGGGTACACCGTCGCCGTCCTCACGGCGACGCACCGGCTGCCGTGGTACGCGGGGGTGCTCGCGGGGCTCGCCGTCGCGAGCGCGGTGGCGTTCGTCTTCGGGCTCGTCGCGTGCAGGACGCAGGGCATCTATTTCTTCATGATCACGCTCGCCCAGGCGATGCTGCTCTACCGGTTCGTCGACCAGGACCACGTCCTCGCGAACGGCCACACGGGCATCAACGGCGTGCGGGCGCCGTCGTTCGGCGGGGTCTCGCTCGCGAGCCCGTGGGCGTTTTACTACGTGAGCCTCGCCGCGGCGGCGGCGATGTACTGGCTCCTCTGGCGCGTGGCGAGGACGCCGTTCGGCCTGACGCTCCAGGGGATCCGCGACAACCCGCGCCGCATGCGGACGCTCGGCTACAACGTCGCCGCGTACCGGGTCGCCGCGTTCACGCTGGCCGGCTTCGTGGCGGCGGTCGCGGGGGTGCTCGGGGTCTGGTACAACGGCTCCATCTCGCCGGGGTCGATCGACATGTCCCGGACCGAGGCGATCGTCGTGATCGCCGTCTCCGGGGGCCTCGCGCACCTGGAGGGGGCGTTCCTCGGGGCGCTGCTCTTCACGCTGGTCACGAACTTCGCGAGCTCGTACACGAGCCGGTTCAACACCCTCATCGGGCTGACGTTCCTCGTGGTCACCCTGTTCCTGCCCGAGGGGCTCGCGGGCCTCGCGCGCCGCGCCGCGCGTCGCGCCGTAGGGCCGATTGCGCGGCTGCTCCGGCCGCTCGAGGGCCACGCGCGCGCGCTGGCCGCGCGCGGGCTCTCCCTGGCCGCGCGCGGGCTCTCCCTGGCCGCGCGCGGGCGCCGCGGGGGCCCCGGTGCGTGAGGGCGCGCCGGCGCTGGAGGTCGCGGGGCTGGGGCGCCGCTTCGGCGGGTTCCACGCGCTGCGGGGCGTCTCGCTGCGGGTGGAGCGCGGCGAGCGCCGCGCCATCCTCGGGCCGAACGGGGCGGGGAAGACGACCCTGTTCAACCTCCTCTCCGGGGAGCTCCCGCCGACCGAGGGCGCGGTCTTCCTGTTCGGGGAGGACGTGACGCGGCTCTCCCCGCACCAGCGCGCGCGCCGGGGGCTCGGCCGCACCTACCAGACGGCGCACCTCTTCGCCGAGCTGTCCGTGCGGGAGCACCTCTTCCTGGCCGCGCGCGGGAGCCGGCAGCGCCGGACGAGCCTGTTCTCGGCCCTGACCGAGCGGCCCAGCTGGCAGCGCGCCGACGAGGTGGCGGAGCGGGTCGGCCTCGCCGCCGAGCGCGGCGCGCCGGCGGCGGCGCTCTCGCACGGGCAGCAGCGGCAGCTCGAGATCGGGATGGCGCTCGCGGGCGGCCCGCGGCAGCTGCTGCTCGACGAGCCGGCCGCCGGCCTCTCCCAGGGGGAGCGGAGCACGCTGCTCGGCCTGCTCTCGGGGCTCGATCCGGACATCACCGTGCTGCTCATCGAGCACGATATGGATATCGCGCTCGAGTTCGCGAGCGTGGTGACCATCCTGCACGAGGGGCAGGCGGTGATGACGGGGAGCCCGGAAGAGGTCCAGTCGAGCGAGGAGGTCCACGCGCTTTACCTCGGAGCGGTGCGTGGGTGACGTGCTGCTCGCGATCGCGAACCTGCACGTGTATCACGGGCAGGCGCACGTCCTGCAAGGCGTGGATCTCGCGATCGGCCGCGAGCCACTGGCGCTCGTGGGCCGAAACGGGATGGGGAAGACGACGCTCTGCAACACGCTGATGGGGCTCGTCGCGCGCGCCGAGGGAGAGGTGCTGTTCGACGGGGCGCCGATCCTCGGGAAGCGGCCCGACCGGATCGCGGGCCTCGGGATCGGGTACGTCCCGCAGGGGCGGCGGATCTTCCCGTCGCTCACGGTGGAGGAGCACCTCCAGATGATGGCCGAGCGGCGCGGGAAGCCGGCCGCGGGCGGGGGCGCGGGATGGACGCGCGAGCGCGTGTACGCGCTGTTCCCGCGGCTCCGCGAACGGCGGCGGGTGCTCGCCGGCGCGCTCTCCGGCGGGGAGCAGCAGTCGCTCGCGATCGCCCGGGCGCTGATGATCGGGCCGCGTTTCCTCCTGCTCGACGAGATCTCCGAGGGGCTCGCGCCGCTCGTCGTCGACCAGCTCATCGCGACGCTGAGGGCGCTGTCGCGCGACGGCATCGGCATGCTCATCGTGGAGCAGCGGCTCGCGGTCGCGGCGGCGCTCGCGGAGCGGCTCGCGGTCATGGTCAACGGCCGCATCGCGCTGGAGACGACCTCGGCGGCGATGCTGGCGAGCGCCGAGGACCAGCAGCGTTATCTCGGGGTGAAGGGCGCCTCCGGGCGAATGTGAGCGGCGCCTCGGGGCTGTAAGGAGTGAGATAGCTCACTCCAGCGGTTTTTTTGCTCGCGGGTTGCCGACCAGGGCAGCCGCGCACCGCGGTGCTAACCTCGCGGGATGCGCAGTCGCCTTGGCTTGAGGAGGCGGTGAGCATCTCGCCCCGGGGGCGCGAGGCCGCGGCCGTCGTCCTGGCCGTCGCGGCGCACCTGGCGTTCCTCGCCGCGCCGAGCCACGAGCGGCGCCTCGACACCCCGGCCGGGCCGGCCCAGGTCGTGGACGGCATCGACATCGAGCTCGAAACGGAGGGCCCGCAGGCCGGCGCCGCGGCCCCGCAAGCCGAGGTCGCGGCGCCTGCCCCGGAAGCGCAGGAGGAGGTCGACAAGGCCGCGCCGGTCGAGAAGACGCCCGCGCCCGCGCCGGGCGCCGCGGCCGCCAAGGTGGCCTCCGTCGAGCGAGAGAGGCCGGCGCCGGAGCCAGCCGCGGCGCCAGAGCCAGCCGCGGCGCCGGCGACGCCGGAGCCGCCCGCGGCCCCGGCCGGACGGGCGCCCGAGGAGGGCCCGCAGGCCGAGACGCCGCCGCGAGGGCCGGCCGAGGTGCCGGGGCCGGTGGCGACGGCGCCGGCGCCGGGCGGCGAGTACGGCGGGCCTCCCCCCGCGGCGGGCGGGGGCGTCGCGCTCGCGCCCGGCATCGGGGCGCCGCTCTGGGCCGTGCCCGGCGCGATGCCCAGCGCCGAGGCGCCGCGCGCCGCCCCGACGGTGGCCGCGCCCGCGCGCCCCGTGGACGCCGAGATCGCGGGCAAGGTGCTGAGCGGCACGCTGAATAACAAGGACAAGAGCGTCGGGATCAGCGTCCCGGCCGCGGGCGTGGTGGCGACCACCCTGGCGAGCGCGGTGCGCTCCTCGGCCGCGCCCCTCGACGCGCGCGCGACCTTCGAGGTCAAGATCGGCGCCGACGGCCAGGTCCTCGGCGTCCGCCTGGTGAGCGCGACGGCCGGCGACGGCCCCACCTGGGAGCGCATCGTGGGCGACGCCAAGGGCGCGCTCGCGGCGAGCGCGCTGCAGATGGGGGCGAAGAAGGAGCCTGTGACCGTGACGGTCAAGGTCCAGTCCAAGGTGCAATACCCCTCCGGCAGCAAGAAGAAGCCCACGCCGGAGCTCGTGTGCGCCGAGGAGCTGCTCGAGAAGATCCAGCAGGCCGTCGAGGACCCGAGCCAGATCGGCGGCCGGCGGGCCGATCCGAGCGGCGTCGGCGCGCCGCCGGCGGTCGACATGGACGAAGAGAGGAAGCGGCGCTTCTGCATCCCCATCGGGCTCAAGGTCAAAGGCGACCTGTCCGACGTCGGAGCGCACCGGGTCAACGTGGTGTCCGCGTCGTTCGACGTGAAGCGCGAGGGCGAGCGCGCCCTGCCGCACGAGGACATCCTGCCGATCGACACGCGCGTGCCCTGGGCGCCGAAGGACCCGAAGAAGATGAAGCTGCCGCCGAAGCCCAAGAAGCCGAAGAAGCCGAAGAAGCCGTAAGCACGGCCGGCCAGCGGCTCCGGTGGTCGAACGAGCAGGGCGAGCGAGCAGAGAGCGCGGAAGGCGTGAGATGATCGATCGCGGACAGGGCGCGAGATCGCGGGCGCGGCCGTCGGTCAGGGCAAGGCGGTGGTGACCACCTCCTTCGTGGTCGCGGTGCTGTAGCCGGGGCGGTCGACGCAGGACGGGTAGTACTGGCCGGCCCCGTTGAGGTTCTGGCATACCCGGCTGCACGGCCCGACGATGTGGATCACCCCGCACTCCTCGATATAGCCCCCGGAGATCAGGTGGCCCGCGGCGCAGTCGCGCTTGTAGGCGCGCGAGTTGTCGACCGTCGCGCTGTTGTAGCAGGCGTTGAGGTAGGGCCACGCGGCGAACAGGTTGCCCCAGAAGGCCCCCTCGACGTCCGGATAATCGATGAGCTCCCGGCTGGAGGAGAGCGTCTTCAGCGGCTCCCGCAGCGAGCGGGCGGAGAGGATGACCGGTACTCGATAGTAGTTCACGCGCGCCGCCACGCAGCTGGAGACCATGCGCTGCCCGAGCTCGTCGAGCGGCCCGCGCGCCCAGGTGGGCGCGACGCCGAGCAGCCCAGGGTAGCTCTCGTGGTGTACGGCGCCGGTCGAGTCCGTCCACGAGAAGTTAAACGACTCCGCGCTGCTCAGGGCGCAACCCGTCGCGTAGCGCACGAACTCGCGCGCCAGCGCGCCGTTCGGCCCGGGATCCTGGATCGCGGCGAGGTTCTGCGCGCTGAGACCATTGAGGTTCAGCGCGTTGAGGTTCAGTGCGTTGAGGTTCAGTGCGTTGAGGTTCAGTGCGTTGAGGTTCAGTGCGTTGCCGCCCAAGAGGGCCCCCCGTGATTCGCCCACAGGCTCGTCCGGCGCGCCGGCGTCCCCCACCTCGACGGCGCAGCCCGACAGCGCCCCGGCCAAACCAAGCACGATGAATCTCCGCTTGAGAGACATGGATTCCCCCTGTTCCTGGCGCATGACACGGCGGCTCCCTGCGCGCGGCGCGGCGCGCGCGGGCTCACCAACCCCCGACCGTCGATTCGCTGGATGGGTTCAATATTCTACCTTTCCCCGCCCTGTCGCGCCGGTGAAAGGCGACCCGGCGGCGGCGAGGTGGGGTGTCCGGGGCGTCCGTCTATGTCAGCTCTGTCAGCTCCGCGTACCAGCGACGGAGGCGGCCGCCCATGACGGTCGGAACGGTGGCGGCGGCGGCGAGGGCGCGCTCGAGCTGCGCCCGCGCCTCGACGCGCCGGCCGCGGCGCAGGGAGGCGAGGGCCCGCGCCTCCAGCACCTCGATCCGCTCCTGCCCTACCGAGCAGCCCGCGGAGCGCTCCTCGAGCGCGGCCCACGCGGCGCCGTCGTCGTCGCGGGTCGCGAGCTCGATCATCGCGCAGAGCACGTCCTCCGAAGGCTTCAGCGCCTCGCAGCCGGCCTCGCCGTGCGCCGCGCGGAGCCGCAGGGCGATGGCGCGCGCGCCCGCCTCGTCGCCCTGGTAGAGGCGCAGGCGCGCGGTCAGGACCGCCACGACGGTCGGCGCGTGGCGATCGCCGCAGCGCGGCGCGAGCGCCTGGACGGCGCGCGCGTGGGGCGTCGCGGCCTCGAGATCGTCCATCAGGTACAGGTACTCGGCGAGGTTGTAGCGGCCGACGAGCTCGAGCGCGGGCTGGCCGAGGTCGCGCCCGAGCGCGATGGTGCGCTCGAGATCGTCGATCATCCCGGCGCGGTCGCCCTGGAGGGCCCGCACGAGCGCGCGGTTGTTGAGCGCGGCGCCGAAGTGCATGAGATCGCTGCGCTCCTCGCAGCTCTGGATCACCTCGTCGAGGTCCCGCGCCGCCTCCTCGACGCGGCCGAGGCCGGACAGGATGAAGCCGAGCAGCAGCCGGGCGATGATGCGCGTCTCGTAGCCCTCGTCCCCGAGCCGCGCGGCCTGCGCCGCGGCGCGCGTCAGCACCGCGGCGGCCTCGTCCTCGCGATCGGCGCGGTGGAGCGAGCGACCCACGCCGAGGAGCAGGCGGGCGCCGAGCAGGGGGGAGGCCACGCGGTCGGCGAGGCGCTCGGCGGCCGCGACCCGCTCGCTGGCCGCCCGGTACTCGCCCGTCCAGTCGAGGACCATGGCCTCGTCGAGGAGGAGCTCGATCTCCGCCCCTGGCTCCGACGCCGCGGCTGCCTCCTCGCGCGCCGCGGCGAGATCGGCGAGGGCCTCCGGATGGCGCCCGAGCCGGAAGCGCGCGAGGGCCCGCGCGCGGCGCGCCGCGGGGCACAAGGCGCCGAGCAGCGCCTCGACGCGCCCGTAACACCCCTCGGCGTCGAGGTAGGCCCGGCGCGCGCCCGCGAGCTCGGCGCCGCGGGCGTGGAGCGACGCCGCCCGGGCGGTGAGGCCGCCGCGCTCGCAGTGCGCCGCGAGCACCAGCGGATCGGCCTCGCCCGCGGCCTCGAGCCACTCGGCGGCGAGGCGGTGGCCGAGCGCTCGATCGTCCTCGGTGAGCTGCGCGTAGGCGCCCTCGCGCAGGAGCGCCTGGCGGAAGGAGTACTCCTCCTCGCCGGGGAAGCGGCCGTCGCGGTGGCGGACGCAGAGCTCCCCGGTGACGAGCGCGGCGAGGTGCTCCCCGAGCGGAGCGCCCTCGTTGCCCCCGAGCAGGTGCGCGACGGCGCCGCGCCAGAACACCTCGCCGAGCACGCTGGCGGCGCGCAGGATCCGGCGCGCGGGGGCCGGGAGCGCCTCCAGCCGGACCTGCACCATCGCCACCACCGTCTCGGGCAACGCGTCGCCCCGGCCTTCCGCGGTCGCGCGGATCAGCTCCTCGAGGAAGAAGGGCTGGCCCTCGGACTGGGTGACCAGGCGATCGATGAGCGCCCCGTCGGCCGCGTCGCCCAGCGCCTCCCGCGCGAGCTGTGCGCACGCCTTCGGCGAGAGCTGCCTGAGGCAGATCTCCTGCCGCCCGCGCTCGGCCCAGAGATCGGGGTACGCCTGCTTGATCTCGGGGCGCGCCGTGGCGAGCACGACGAGCGGCTGGTCCGCGAGCTCGCGCAGCGCCGCGTCGATGGCCGCGAGGGAGGCGCGATCGGCCCAGTGCACGTCCTCCAGCGCGAGCACCACCGGCTGGGCCGCGCACTCCGCGCGCAGGAAATCGCGGAGCGCGCGCTGCATCTGCTCGCCGAGCAGATCGGGATCCTGCCGGGCGGCGCGGAGCGGGAGGCTGTCCTCGTCGGGGAAGGGGACGCCGGCGAGCTCGCCGAGGAACTGCTCGACCCGGCGCCGCTCCGCCATGGGCACGCGGCGGGCGACGCGGGCCCGGAGGAGCGCGCGCCGGTCGTCGAGCGGCTCGCCGCCCTTGATCCCGGCTGCGCCCCGGATCGCCTCGGCGAGCAGGCCGCCGGTGGAGCCCGCGCGCAGCGGATCCCCGCGCCCCGCCCAGATCTCCGCGGGCGCTCCGGCGCGCCGGAGCGCCGCGAGGTGCTCCTGGAGGAGGCGGGACTTGCCCATGCCCGCGGCGCCGAGGACGAGCACCGGCCGGGCGGCGGGCTCGCCGGCGCAGGCGGCGAAGGTCTGCTCCAGCAGCCGGAGCTCGTGGGCGCGGCCGACGCAGGCCGTGGGCCTGCCGAGGAGCGGGCGCCACGGCTCGGCGGCGTCGCGCTCGCCGCGGAGCTCGAGGGCGCCGGACGTGGTGATCGCGGCCTCGAAGCGGGCCTCGAGCAGCCCGGCGGTCCTCTTGTCGAGGAGGATCTGCGGCGCGCGCGTGTTGCCCGTGCCCGCGGTCCGGAGCAGCTCCGCCGCGCGCTGGATGGCGTCGCCGACCGGCAGGCCGCGCCCGAGCTCGCCCCAGCCGACGGTGATCGCGATCGGGCGATCCGGGATGCGCTCCCGCAGGGCGAGCGCGCAGCGCGCGAGCTGCGCGGCGACGTCGGTCGGCACGCGCGGGCGGCCGACGATGAGCACCGCGGTGCCGTCGGCGAGCAGCTCCAGGCGCCCCTCGAAGCGCGCGGCGACCTCCCGGAGCGCGCCGGCGTCCGCGCCCGTCTCGCAGATCGCGAGGGTGGCGTCCAGCGCGGAGGCTCGCGCGCGGTCCACCACCGCGACGCCGTGGAAGCGGCGCTCGCTGCTGGTGAGCGCGGAGCTCGTCGGCGCGGGGATCGACCCGTCGTGGAGCTCCTGCGCCGCGAGCGCGGCGTGGGCCGCGGCCCCGTCGCGCGGGCGCCGCGCCGGATCCTTCGCGAGCATCTGCGAGAGCAGCGCGTCGAGCCACGGGGGCGCGGCGGGGCAGAGCTCCGACAGGCGCGGCGGCTGGTCGAAGATGATCCTGGCGAGGAGGGCGACCAGGTGATCTTCCCGGAACGGCGGGGCGCCGGTGAGGCACTCGAAGAGCACGCAGCCGAGCGAGAAGATGTCGGCGGGCGCGCCGACCTCATCGCCGCTGCGCGCCTGCTCCGGCGCCATGTATTCGGGCGTGCCGACCAGCACCCCGGCGCCGGTGATCGGGGCCATGCCCTGGAGGTGGGCGATCCCGAAATCGAGGAGCTTCGGCGCCATGATCTGGCCGTCGACGAGGAAGATGTTGGCCGGCTTGAGGTCGCGGTGGACGATCCCCCGCGCGTGTGCGGCGCCGAGGGCCGCGGCGACGCGCGCCCCGAGCTCCACCGCCTCGGCGACCGTGAGCCGCCGCCGCGAGAGGAGGCGGGAGAGGTCCTCGCCCTCCAGCCATTCCATGACGAGGAAGGGCGTGTTCCCGCGCGCGGCGTCGTAGGCGATGTACCGGACGATCCCCGGGTGGGCGAGGCGTGCGAGGAGCTCCGCTTCCCGTGCGAAGCGCGCGAGGTGGTGCGGCGACGGATCGTGCAGCACCTTGGCGGCGACCCGCCTTCCGGTGGTGACGTCGCAGGCGCGGTAGACCGCCCCCATCCCTCCGGCCTCCGCGAGCGTTTCGACGCGGAAGCGCCCCCCCAAGAGCTCCCCCGAGCGCACCCGTCAAGGCTATGCGGCGAACGCGGTTCGTCCAGCGATAGTCTGGATGCTGGCCGCGGATCCTGCGCGCGGCGCCCCGGACGCATCCATGGTTTACCTTGATTAACAGTCTGGACGCTGGACGCGGCTCCTGCGCGCGCGGCGCCCCGGACGCATCCATGGTTTACCCCGATTCCGACCCAGGTCGATCATCGACGCTGCGCTTGCCCGGCGCGAAGCGGATTGGCAGGCGCGCGGGGCCGTGCACGTTGAGCGCCGCGCGCGGCTCCCAGGGCGCGTCGCTCTCGAGCGCGAGGCCCTCGAGCCGCGACAGGCCCGCGATGGACCGCAGCGTGAAGGTCCGCAGGATAAGCGCGCGCAGCTTGGTGTGGCGCGGGGGGTCCTGGAAGATGAGCCAGTCGGGCGCCTGGATTGTCGGGGTCGAGATGGTGGAGCTGAACGCCTCGTGATCGTGGAGACTCCTTCGTGCGCCCTCGTAATCGAGGATCTTGCGCATTTCTCGAGGACTTGCCGCCGGATGCTTGGCTATTCGCCGACCGCCCTGCAAAGCCGTCTCCTGAGGATTTAGTCCGCGAGGAAAACGACGCGCCCGCCGCGGACCGAGGAGTGGCAACCCTCTCCGGCTCAGTCTTTCGTCTCCCGTCTTTCGTCTTTCGTCTCCCGTCTTTCGTCTTTCGTCTTTCGTCTTTCGTGCTCGTCCTCGTGATCGTGATCGTGATCGCTCCTTATCGTCTTCCGTGCTCGCTCGAGCATTTCGCAGCGGTATCCGTGCTCAATACGATCCCGCACGCGCATCTGCCACAGCGGTCCTTGTATTCAGCATGGAAACCGAGCTCATGCGGGCAAGGCCCCTGCCGTACTGGGGCGCTGGGCGCTGACCTGTACCCGGAAGATCGGCCCGGGCTCCCGAGGGACGCGCCGCCCCACCCGCTCGAGGCCGCACACTGGATCGAGCCCGAACGGCAACACGTCCAGGGCCCAGCGCTCACCCACTCAGGGCTCGCCCCACCGACTCCGGTGTTCAGCACGGCGCTGCAAGCCCGCGGGCAGACAGGCCGAGACGGCCGACGGCCCCCCGGCGCACGTCGACCCGACCCACGTACTCTGAAGAGGCGACTCCCGTCAACCCTGATGCGCACGCAGGGCGATCCCGCCGCTCTCACCAGGAGCGGCGGACGAGGCGCCACGAGCGTCGCTGTCCCGCCGCCGTCATGCCACACACGCCCCGGCCGGCGCCGCGCCGCGCGGACCGCCGGCTGAGCCACGCAGGCCGCAGCGCTGATGTCTGCAGGCATCTACCGCCCGCGCTCCCAGGCCGCACCGAGGCGCAAACTCAGCCGTCACGCCGCGCCGCCGCGCGCCGCCGCGCGTGCATAGGCCTTGCATCACGCCGCGAAGGCGCCGCCAAGGCGCCGCGAAGCCGCGCTCGCGCGAACATGCGATCGCAGGCGCCCGTCTGCTGATGAGGCCGATGCGCTCTGGCCCGGTGTAACGATGAAAAAGTGCATCGACGGCGTCCGGGGGAGCATATAAGACGGCCTGGGTTTCGAGGTAGCCTGCCGCCCCTCTGTGGCGAGGAGGCGGTCTTTTCCTCCGACTTGCCTGCGTGCCGGCTCCGTGTCGGCCGCCAACCACCAAGCACCCGAAGGTGATCCTGCGCATGAGAGCCCATTCTCCCCCTCGATGGATCTGCGGAGCCGCCGCGTTAGCCGCGGCCGCGGCGTGGTCCGCGCCGGCGTCCGCTCAGGAAGCAGGAGCGGCGCAAGGCCTCGCCCTCAACCGCTTCAACCCCGCGCCCGCCGGCGACCGGATGCTCAGCGTGCCGTCGCCCTACGCGGCCTCGCCGCGCCAGGACGGCAGCCCGACGCTCCACCTGATGCTGCTCGGCGACTATGCGCACAACCCGCTCGTGCTCACGCGCGAGAGCACCGACGAGAACCTCGGCGCGATCGTGGGGCACCAGCTGTTCCTGCACCTGAACGGCTCGTTCACCGTGTGGGACCGGCTGCACCTCAACGTCGACGTGCCGCTCGCCGTGCTGCAGGAGGGCGACAGCCCGGCCGAGGAGGGGCTCTCCTTCGCCTCGCCGAGCGGCGCGGCGCTCGGCGACGTCCGGGTCGGCCTGCGCCTACGCCTGCTCGGCGACTACTTCGACCCGTTCCAGCTCGCCGTCGGCGGCTACGTCTGGCTGCCGACCGGCGACGGCGACGCCGGCTCGTTCGTGGGGGAAGGCAAGGTGCGCGGCATGCCCCAGATCATCGCCGGCGGCCGCGCGCCGAACTTCGTCTGGTCGTTCGCGGCCGGCGTCGACCTCCGCCCCGCGCAGACGTTCGCGCAGGTGCGGCAGGGCCTCATGTTCAACGGCGGCGCGGGCGTCGGCGTGCTGCTCCTCCCGGAAGAGCAGCTCCAGATCGGGCCCGAGGTGAACGTGGCGACGGTCCTCGAGGACCCTGAGGCGCGCAACACCAACGTCGAGGCGCTGCTCGGCGTCAGGTACCGCTTCGCGCCCGCGGTGCGCGACCTGGAGCTCGCCGTCGGCGCGGGCCCCGGCTTCACGTCGGGCATCGGCACGCCGGACTTCCGCGCGGTCGCCATGCTCGCGTACTCGCCGGAGGTCCGGCGCGAGGACCCCGACCGCGACAAGGACGGCATCCCGAACACGCAGGACGCGTGCCCGGACGTGCCCGGCGTCGGCGACCCGGATCCGAAGCGGAACGGCTGCCCGCCGTCCGATCGCGACGAGGACGGCATCCTCGACCGCGTCGACGCGTGCCCGGACACCGCCGGCGTCGCGAACGACGACCCGAAGAAGCACGGCTGCCCGCCGCCCGGAGACCGCGACAAGGACGGCATCACCGACGACGTCGACGCGTGCCCGGACGAGGCCGGCCCGGCCAACGACGACCCGAAGAAGCACGGCTGCCCGCCGCCGCCGGACAAGGACGGCGACGGTGTGATCGACGCGGAGGACGCCTGCCCCGACATCCCCGGCCTCCGCACCACGGATCCGGCGACGAACGGCTGCCCCGGCGACCGCGACGGCGACACGATCCGCGACGACAAGGACGCCTGCCCCGACGAGCGCGGCAAGCCGAACGAGGATCCGCAGAAGAACGGCTGCCCGGTCGCGGTGCGCGTGACCGAGCAGGAGATCGTGATCCTGCAGCAGGTGCAGTTCGACACCGCCAAGGCGACCATCAAGAAGGCGAGCGATCCGCTGCTCGAGGAGGTCGCGGGTGTGCTGAAGGAGCACCCGGAGATCACCAAGATCGAGGTGCAGGGGCACACGGACACGCGCGGCGGACGCGCGTACAATGTCAAGCTCAGCCAGGCCCGCGCCGAGTCCGTCGTCAAGGCGCTCGTCCAGCGCGGCATCGAGGCGGAGCGGCTCGCGCCGAAGGGCTACGGGCCCGACGTCCCGATCGCGGACAACGACACCGACGAGGGGCGCCAGAAGAACCGGCGCGTGCAGTTCAAGATCATGGAGAAGAAGCCGAAGCAGCAGCAGGAGGCGCCGTGAAGAGACGTTTTGTCATAGGTGGTCTTGTCGGGCTCGCCTGGGTGGGCGGGCAGAGCGGCGCCGCGCACGCCGCGCCCGAGCTGCGCGTGCAGGTCGACCAGAGGGGCGACTTCCTCCTCATCGGCAACACGCTCGGCCACGAGTGCGGGGTGGACGACGTAGCGCTGCCGGACCCGGTGGTCGGCACCGTCGGGGAGTGCGGCCCGGCGGGCCTCGGCGACAGCGCGCCCGATGTCTTCTGGCGCGCCGACTCGCCCACGGAGGGAACTGCGGAGGCGAACACCAGCATCACGGTCGCCCAGGCGCGAAGCACCGCGGTGCTCGCTCTGCCGGCCGGCGCCGAGGTCACGCACGCCTACGTCTACTGGGGAGCGCACATCGTCGGCAATACGGCCGACACCGCCATCACCCTGGATCGGCCTGGCGCGAGCGGGTTCTCCCAGGAGGTGACCGCCCTCCAGTCGTTCGTCACGGAGGGAGGCGGCTACTACCAGTCCGTCGCGGAGATCACGCCGCTCGTGCAGGAGCACGGCGCAGGTGCCTACCGGGTGGGCGGCGTGAACAGCAGGGACATCGTCAACAACAACGACAGCAACAACTTCGCTGGCTGGTGGCTGGTCGTGTTCTACCGGCTCGCCTCGGATCCGCCGCGCAACCTTGCGCTCTTCGACGGGTTCGACCGGGTGAACACCGGCTCGCCGCAGAGCGCCGTGCTCTCGGGGTTCCTGGTACCGCCGACGGCGGGCTACGACGCGAAGATCGGCATGGTCACGTTCGAGGGAGACCAGTCCATCACCGGAGACGCGTTCCTCTTCAACGGGGTGGCGCTCGAAAACGACCAGAACCCCGACGACAACTTCTTCAATGGCACGCGGTCCTACTTCGGCGCGCCGGTCTCGAACGCCGGAGACCTGCCCCAGCTCACGGGGACCGCGGGGACCATGTCCGGCATGGACATCGACGTCCTCGACATCAAGAACCGGGTGACCCCGGGCCAGACCTCGGCGCCCATCGCGGCGACGACCACCGGCGATCTGTACTTCCTCGCCGGCTTCGTCACGTCGATCTCGACCTTCAAGCCGGACTTCACGTCCTCCAGGAAGACGGCCGTCGACGTGAACGGCGGGTCGCTGCTCCGCGGCGACACGATCGAGTACACGATCGTGGTCCGCAACACGGGCAACGACGCGTCGATCGACACCGTGCTGACCGACCCGCTGCCCGAGGGCGTGACCTACGTGCCGGGCTCGCTGAGGATCACCGAGGGGCCGAACGCGGGCGCGAAGACGGACGCGGCTGCCGATGATCAGGGCGAGTACGACGCCGTGGATCGCATCGTCACGGTGCGGCTCGGCGCCGGCGCGACCGGGGCGGCCGGGGGCTCGATCGTCGCCGGCGGGACGACGACCGTGACCTTCCGGGTCACGGTGGACGCCGGCGCCACGGGGCTGATCGAGAACCAGGCGCTCATCACCGCCGCCGGGCAGCAGGGCTCGCCCCCCGAGCAGACGCCGACCGACGGCGACGACGAGACCGGCGGCCCCCAGCCGACCGAGACCGTCATCGACGAGTGCGAGACCGACGCGCAGTGCTCCGGGGACACGCCCCGCTGCGACACGGAGGCGACCCCCAACACCTGCGTCCAGTGCGTCACCGACGCGCACTGCGGGCCGCTGACCCCGCAGTGCGATCCCGAGGACCGCGAGTGCGTCTGCATTCCCTCGGGGCCCGAGCTCTGCACCGACGGGATCGACAACGACTGCAACGGGGTCATCAACAACGGCTGCGACTCGGACAATGACGGCCTCGATGATCCCACCGAGATCGCGGGCGGCTCCGACCCGAACGACGCCGACAGCGACGACGACGGCGCGATCGACGGCGACGAGCCGGACTTCGACGAGGACAGCGACGGCGACGGGCTCATCAACGCGCTCGACCCCGACAGCGACAACGACGGGCTGCACGACGGCACCGAGCTCGGCTTCGGTTGCGACAACCCGGCGACGAACGCCGACGCGGGCCACTGCCGGCCCGACGGCGACGCCGGCGCGACCAAGACCAACCCGCTCGACGCGGACAGCGACGACGGCGGCGTGCCCGACGGCAACGAGGACTTCGATCTCGACGGCGTCATCGACGAGGGCGAGACCGATCCCAACGACGGGGACGACGACGCGACGCCGCCGGTGGACTCCGACGAGGACGGGCTGAGCGACGACCTGGAGGAGACGCTCGGGAGCGATCCCAACGACGCCGACACCGACGACGACGGCGTGATCGACGGCAACGAGGTGAACCCGGCCGACGACACCGACGGCGACGGGCTCATCAACGTCATCGACGTCGACAGCGACAACGACGGCCTCTTCGACGGCACCGAGCTCGGCCTCGACTGCAACAACGCGGCGACCGACGTCACCGCGGGCCACTGCCGGCCCGACGGCGACAGCGGCGCGACCAAGACGTCGCCGGTCGATTGGGACAGCGACGACGGCGGCGTGCCCGACGGCCTGGAGGACATCAACTTCAACGGCGTCATCGACGAGGGCGAGACCGATCCCAACGACCGGTCCGACGACGCGCCGATCGTCGACACGGACGGCGACGGCCTGAGCGACGCCGCCGAGGAGGAGATCGGCACCGACCCGAACGACGCGGACAGCGACGACGACGGCGTGATCGACGGCGACGAGCCGAACTACAGCGACGATCACGACGGCGACGGCGCCATCAACGCGCTCGACCCCGACAGCGACGGCGACGGGCTGTTCGACGGCACCGAGCTCGGCCTCCCCTGCAGCAACCCGGCGACCGACGCGGAGGCGAACTTCTGCATCGCGGACGCGGATCCCGAGACGACGACGCACCCGCTCGATCCGGACACGGACAACGGCGGCGTGAGCGACGGCCTGGAGGACGCGAACCACAACGGCGCCATCGACGAGGGCGAGACCGACCCGAACAACGGCGACGACGACGCGGTGGAGGAAGACCGCGACGGCGACGGGCTGCCCGACGCGGTCGAGGAGATGATCGGGAGCGATCCGGACGACGCCGACACGGACGACGACGGCGCGCTCGACGGGCGGGAGGTGAGCCCCGGCGAGGACAGCGACGGCGACGGCCTGATCAACGTCCTCGACGTCGACAGCGACAACGACGGGCTCTTCGACGGCACCGAGCTCGGTTTCCTCTGCGACAACGAGGCGACCGACGAGGCGGCGGGACACTGCCGGCCCGACGGGGACGAGGGGGCGACCAAGACCTCGCCGACCGACCCGGACACCGACGACGGCGGCGTGTCCGACGGCAACGAGGACTTCGATCTCGACGGCGTCCTCGACGAGGGCGAGACCAACCCCAACGTCGGCGATGACGACGTCCCGCCCACGGACACGGACGGCGACGGGCTGAGCGACGCGCTCGAGGGCACGATCAACACCGACCCGAACGACGCGGACAGCGACGACGACGGCGTGATCGACGGCGACGAGCCGAACTTCAGCGACGATCACGACGGCGACGGCAAGATCAACGCGCTCGACCCCGACAGCGACGGCGACGGGCTGTTCGACGGGACCGAGCTCGGCCTCCCCTGCGACAACGAGGCCACCGACGCGGCCGCCAACTCCTGCATCCCGGACGCGGATCCCGAGACGAAGACGAACCCGCTCGATCCGGACACGGACGACGGCGGCGTGAGCGACGGCGAGGAGGACGCGAACCACAACGGCGCCGTGGACGACGGCGAGCGCGATCCGCTCGATCCCGCCGACGACAACGAGGTCGCGGAGTGCCAGCAGGACAGCGACTGCGGCGACGCGACGAGCGGGCAGATCTGCGACCAGGAGACGAAGGCCTGCGTCGACGGCTGCCGCGGCGAAGGCGGCAACGGCTGCCCGTCAGGGCAGGTGTGCAGCTCGACCGACGCGTCCGCGGGCACCTGCGGGCCCGCGCCCGTCGACGAGAACGACCCCGACGACATCTTCGCCGAGGGCAACGGCCTCTGCGCCGCGCGACCCCAGCCCGCGAGCAGCGTCCCGGGCGCGGGCACGGTCCTGCCGATGCTGGCCGCCCTGGCCGGCCTCGCCCTGCGCCGGCGGCGCCGCGCCGGCCGCTAGCCGGCGTCAGGAAAGAGCACCCACGGCCGCACGTCCTCCGCCGGATCCGGCGGAGGACACCTCCCCGGCGGCCGCGGGCGCCGACGCCGCAGCCACCCGACAGCGACCACACCTCCTGAAAACAGAGCGCCGCAGAGCGCCCGCCTCTCTCCCTCCCAGAGCGCCAGCGCAGCGCCGCTGCCCCGTGTAGGTTTCTTGTCCACACGCGCCGGCCCTCCGTACCGTACTGCGCTGAGGAGAGTCACCATGGAGATGCTGCTCGCCAGCGAGCGCCGCGTCGCGCGCCGCGCCGTCATCGTGGAGTGCCAGGCCGTGCGCGAGAGGGGGTTTCGGCTGCTCGGGACCCGCGCGATCGACCTGTCGACCGACGGGATGCTCGTGCTGACCGACGCTCCGGCGCTCACGGGCGAGCCGGTGATCGTGACGTTCCGGCTCCCGGACACCGACGTCTGGATCGACGCGACGGCGACGATCGCGCGCACCCTCCACGGCCGGCGCGTGGGTGATCCGGGCCGCGCCGTCGGCCTGCGCTTCGATCCGCTCGACGCCGCGTCGGGCCGGCGGCTGCGCGCGGCGCTCGAGCGTTTCCCGCCGACGTTCCCGTACCGCGCGCCGCGCGTCGACTACGCCGCGACGGCGGCGATGATCCTGCTCAGCTGATCCACACGAGAGACGCCGTGAGCAAGCGCCGGACAGGACTGTCGATCCTGGCTTGACGGCCCGTCCCGAGCCCACGATCGCGCTGAACCGGGTTGAGTTGGCGACCCAGGTTCAGCGCCGCGATCGACCTGGCGAGGTCGACGTCACGCAATCCGTCCCAAGTTGATTTGGCACGACCTGTACACGAGCCCCACCCCGGGTCGTGTCCCCGCGCCGGTGCCTCCCCGCGCCGCAGCCGTCTTCCTCGGCCGTTGCCGCTCGCCCGTGTTTCATCTACGTCACGCACGTTACTCCACAGGGGATCAGGTAGGAGCCTTTCCACCGTCTGTTCACCACGGAAAGAGGCCAACGAATGACCATCAAGCACTTGGCTTTCACAAGAGCGCTCTCGGCGCTCCGCGGCGCCGTCGCGTTGACCGCGGTCGCGGCCTGCTCGTCGGACCATGCTCCCCCCGACGTGGGCGAGCCCGCGGCGCCCCTCGATCCGGCGGGCGCCGACCTCGCGCGCGATCCGGCCGAGCGCTTGCCGGAGCCGACGGACGACCTCCCCATCTACCTGGACCGCAGCTACTCGCCCGAGGAGCGCGCCGCGGATCTCGTCTCGCGCATGACGCTCGCCGAGAAGGCCAGCCAGATGATCAGCAGCCAGGCGCCGGCCATCCCGTCGCTCGGCCTCCCCGCCTATGGCTGGTGGAACGAGGCCGCGCACGGCGTCGCGCGCGAGCAGGTGAACGACCGGGGCAACCCGCCCAACACCATCAACACGACGTCGTATCCCGTCGATCTCTCGCTGGGCTCGACCTGGAATCCCGAGCTCATGTACCGCGAGGCGAGCATGATCTCGGACGAGGCGCGCGAGGTCTTCCGCAACAACAAGCTCAACCTCAACTTCTACGCCCCGACCATCAACCTGGCGCGGGATCCCCGCTGGGGCCGCAACGACGAGGCCTTCAGCGAGGACCCGGTGCTCACCGCCGCCATCGCCGCGCAGTTCGTGAACGGCATGGAGGGCAAGGACCAGCGTGGCCGCCTCTTGCCCGAGGGCGGCGGTTACCTGAAGGTGAACACCACGCTCAAGCACTTCGCGGCGAACAACAGCGAGTACAACCGCCGGAACGGCAGCTCGGACATGGATGAGCGGACGCTGCGCGAGTACTACACGGCGCAGTTCCGCGACGTGATCCGCGCCTCCCATCCGGCGTCGATCATGAGCGCCTACAACCGCGTCAACGGCGTCCCCGTGGCCGCCAGCATCCAGCTCAAGGAGGTACTGGCGCGCGCGACGTTCGGCTTCCGCGGCTTCTTCACCTCGGACTGCGACGCCATCCGCGAGATCCAGTCCGGGCACCGCTGGCAGCCGCCCGGTTATCCTCACCCGCTCGACGCCGTCGAGCGCCACGCCTTCGCCGCCGTAGCCGGCGAGGATCTCAACTGTAACTGGGGCTATCACGACAGCTACAGCTACGCGAACACCCTCGTGGACGCCGTCGCGCGCGCCATCCCCACCCCGACGGGCATCTTCAACGAGAACGACGTGGATCCGCTGGTCACCCGGCTCTTCGCCGCGCGCGTGCGCCTCGGCGAGTTCGACGACGACGCCGGCGTCCCCTGGGTCGTGCAGGCGCGGGCGCGCGTCGCGCAGGGGACCTGGACCAACAGCGACGACAACGGCGCGATCACCGAGACGCCCGAGCGGCTCGCCATGGCGCGAGAGGTCGGGGCCGAGGCGATCGTGCTCCTCAAGAACGCCGAGACCCGGCGCAAGGACGGCAGCACCGGCAAGCTGCTGCCGCTCCAGGTCCCGCGCCGCGGCGGTTTCCGCGTCGCCGTGATCGGCACCTACGCGAACCCGGCCGAGGTCTTCCTGGGCGGCTACTCCAGCGACCAGGCGGCCGCGGGCAACGCCAAGACGGTGAACGGCTACAGCGGCGTCAAGGCCGCGGTTCAGGCCATCAACCCCGCGGCCGTCGTCGACTTCTACCCCGGCGTGACGCCCGAGACCCTGGCCGAGGTGGACGCGGCCTCCGTCGCCGCCGCCGCCGATTACGACGTTGTAATCGTCTACGTGGGCATGGACGGGCGCCACTCGCGCGAGGACGTGGATCGCAGGACGCTCGCGCTGCCCGGCGCGCAGGCCCAGCTCATAAGCCAGGTCGCCGCGCAGAACCCGAATACCATCGTCTACATGGAGACCGCCGGCCAGGTGGATGTCGAGGGCTTCGCGCCCGGCGTGGCGGCGCTGCTCTGGAGCTCCTACAACGGCCAGCGCAAGGGCGAGGCGCTCGCCGACGTCCTGCTCGGCGAGCACAACCCGAGCGGCCGGCTGCCCTTCACCTGGTACACGAACCTCTCCGACCTGCCGCCGATCGGCGATTACACCGTTCGACCGACGGCGAGCACCCTGGGCCGGACTTACATGTACTTCCAGGGCCCGGTCACCTATCCTTTCGGTCACGGCGTGAGCTACACGAGCTTCCGCTACGCGCGTTTGCGCGTGGACCGGCAGCGCGTCAGCGCAAACGGCACGCTGGGGGTGAGCGTGAGCGTCAGCAACGTCGGGCGCTTCACCGGCGACGAGGTGGTCCAGCTCTACGTGAGCACGCCCGACGCCCCTGCCGCCCTCGAGCGTCCCCGGAAGCGGCTGCGCGCGTTCCAGAAGATCAGGCTGCGGCCCCTGGAGACCCGGCGCGTGACCTTCGAGCTGCCGGTCGCCGACCTGGCCTTCTTCGACGAGAAGAAGGGGCAATATGCCGTCGACCCGGGGAACTACGGTATCCAGATCGCGCGCTCCGCCGCCGACGAGGACATCGAGGCGCAGGCCTTCGTGACGGTGGTCGGCGCGCTCCTCCCGGTGCCCGCGGTCGTGACGGCCAAGCCGCAGATCGTGGGCGATCACGAGCTGGGCATCCAGCAGCGGGTCTTCTTCCCGGTGGGGGCCGAGATCGATCCGCAGCTCACGGTCTCGCTGAGCGACGAGACGCTCTACGGTTACATCACCAAGGGCGAGAGCCGCCGGCTCCCCGAGGGCATGCGGGTGAGCTTCGTCAGCAACCGGTCCGAGGTGGTCTCCGTGGACGAAGGCGAGACGATCCGCACGGTCGCGCCCGGGGTGGCCACGGTGACCGCCTCCGTGGAGTACCGCGGCGTGACCACGACGGTCGATTTCGTCATCTACGTGCGCTCGACGTGATCGGATGGGGTGCCGGGGAGCTCCGCTCCGCGGCACCGACACCTCGTTCTCCAGCCCGGCCCGATTCCATGTCCCGCGCATGACCGCCCGCCGCGGGCTGGGCGAGGGGGCGGCCCTCCGGCCCGCCGGTGCGGCCCTCCGGCCCGCCGGTGCGGCCCTGTCGAGGGCGCGCCGGCGGGGGAGCGCCGCTGCTCACAGCGGGACCGCGATCACGTCCTCGCAGGTGAAATCGACGCCCAGAGACACCTCGAACTCGGCTTGCACCTTGGCGCATGCGCCGTCGCAGAGCACGATCGAGGTCGGGTTCGCGGGGTCGTCGTAGCGCCAGGCGCTGTCGGTCGCACAGCCCTGGTCGTACCCGAGGGTCGTCGGGGCGCTGGTCGTGGCGCTCGTGTACGTCACGCTGACCTTCTGCTTGTCGAACGTCCTCCCATCGGGGGGCGGCGGGATCGGGATCGTGCACGAGACCGCCGCGCCGCGGATCTCCTCGATGGCCGCCTTGAACGCGGCCGAGGTCACCGCGGCGTTGCCGGTGTCGAGGATGAACGCCTCCTCCGTGCCGCCCGCCGTCGCGATCTGGTGCAGGTTGGTGAGGCTCGCGGGCGCGCCTTCCACCGGCGGGTTGTCGACGCCGATCACGAAGGTCGAGATGTTGCTCGCGCGCGCCGCGTCGACGTGCTGCACCACGGTCTCGATCGAGTCCGCGCCGCGGCCGCACTGCTCCGGATAGCCGTCGGTCACGAGCACGATCGCGTATTTCCCCGGGTTCCGCTGCCGCTCCGCCTCGATGAAGGCGAGCGTGCCTTCCATCACGAAGGCCGTCGGCGTGCCGATGCGCCAGCTGATGTCGTCCGGGGGCGTGACGGCGTCGATCGCCTCGCCGAACGCCGGAGAGGGCAGCGGGGTCATCGGGACATCCGGGGTCAAGTACGTGTCGGCGACGCACATCCGCTGCCGCCCCCCCGCGCCCGGGAAGAACGTGAGCGACGCCCTGAACCCCTCGGACGCCGGATCCATGAAGAACTGCTTCGTCGCCGCGACGACGGGATCCCACTTGAGCGCCTTGCTGCGCCATTCCACGTCGTTCGCGCCCATGCTGCCCGACACGTCGAAGGCGAAGGCGAGGTAGACCTGTTGAAAGCCGGCCTCGGACGTCTTCGTGGCGCACGCTTCGTCGCCGCCGGTCGAGCTGCCGCTGCTGCCTGCGCCGGGATCACCGCCCAGGTCCACATTGTCCCCCGAGCCGAACTCGTCATCGTCGCCGTACCCGCTTCCGCTTCCGCTTCCGCTGCCCGAGGGATTGCCGTCCCCCGGGCCGCTCTGAGGGGTACCTCCGTTCTGGGTGTCCGTGCCGCCGCCGCACGCTGCACCGACCGTGGCCACCATTGACAAGGCAATGGCCCTGAACGCCAATCTCATGGCCTGACTCCTCTTCAAGCAAGTGCCAGCGACCTGCGCCGGCAGGAATCCCAACGCCCACAACGCCTCAGGAGCCGGCGCGTTGTGCCGGACCGGGCTCGCCGAAGCCCCGCGACCCGTGAGGACTATACGACAGAAAGCTGCTCGGTGCGAGTACGTGCTCCGATGTGCCTCATTGCGCGCGCGGCGCTTACACCGTAACTCGCCCGTGTGACCGCAATACGCCTGGGGGTTGATGGGGTCTTCGAGCCCGCGGGCGCGGCGCCGGTACCAGGCTCAGCCGCCAGGGGCCGCGCGGCCTATTTCGACTGGACGGATTCCATTCGTGATGACCGCTGCCGAGGGCAGGAGAGCGCTGCAGATCCCCACGCGGCGAGCGGCAGCGCCTCGATGCCCCCGCGCCGGGGGCACGTGGTCGCCTCGTGGACGAGGCGCGACTCGTCTCCTGCCGGGAGCGCTCGCCTCTTGCGCGGCCTCGGCACGGCCTCAACTTGGGCGCCACTCGGGCGGGGAGCGGCGCCCTGCGCCGCTGGGGCGGGAGTAGGATCGACGGAGCCGAGGTTGTAAGGCTCCAGCTCGGTCCAGGTCCATTCGTCGCCTCTCACCACAGATTTCCAGGGGACGCGTGTCTCCCGACGTCGGCACAGAGGGCCTCCTGGACGTTCGCCTTGGCGGTGATCGCCAGGAACGAGCCTTGCCTATCGACTCGCTCCAGCTGCTTCACGGAGGAAAGATGACGCCTCCTGTTCCCTCTCTCTGCGCAGGTGCCAGCCCGACGAATTGCATCAAGGTCGCCGTGGTCTATGCGGACGCCGATCTGCATCTGGTGGAGCGCCTCCGGATGCATCTGCACCCGTATATCGAGCGCGGTCAGCTGCACCTGTGGGACAGGCTGCTGGTCGGGTCGCATGTCGCCGATGTGTACGCTGGTCATCTCGACGAGGCGGACGTCGTGCTGCTGTTCATCTCGGTGGACCTCGTCAACTCTCGGTCCCACGAGATCCAGCTGTCGCTGGCACGGTCAGAGAGCGGCGCTGCGAGGGTCATCCCGATCTGGGCCGGGCACGTGGACCGCGGCGCGCTCGATCCGCACCTCCTCGGGCTGGGCGCGCTCCCGAGCAACGGCGTCTGCATCCGTGGCTGGAAAGACAAGGACGCGGCGCTCGCGGACGTCGCAGCGGGGATCGGGCGCGCGGTGCGCAGCCTGATGCCGGCGAGCTCCGTTCCGAGCATCTCGGGCACGCGCACGCGCACGCGAACGCGCGTGGGCAGGACACCGGGGTCCCTGGTGTGCGTCCTCATGGCGCTTGTGGGCGCGGCGCTGGTTGTCGAGACGTGCGTGCGGTGGATCGACCTTGTGGAGGGGTCGCCGCCTCTGCCAGTCTGCCCGCAGGTATCCTGCGTGGAGCCGCTTGGCGGCGCGATTCCGCCTGGCGTGATTCCGCCTGGCGTGATTCCGCCTGGCGGCGTGGAGCCGCCTTTCGGCGTGGCGCCGGAGCCGCACACGCCGCCAGCGCTCGCCAAGGCTGCCGTGGTGGACCCGCAGCGCGCCCCGGAGAAACCGACGCCGAGCGCCCCGAACAGCAGGACGCTCCCGGCGCCCCGGACAGACGAGGCGCCGCGCGAGGCTTTGATGGCCGAGGTGGTTGAACCCTCGCGCGGTGTGCCTGCGCCGCAGAGTGGTCCCACGGAGCAGCTCGAGATGCTCCCCCCTGGCGCCGCCCAATCCGCAGTGCGCTGGGCGGAGGACGAGGCCCGACGCGACTGCTTTCCAGGCGGCGTCCGCGACAGCGTCGCCGTCCGTGTGAGGTTCGATCCGGATGGATCGGTCGGCGGCGCGCGCGTCGTCGGCGGCCCAGAGCTCGACGCGGCCTCGCGGCAATGCGTGCTCGACAAATTCGAGAACATCCGCGTCGCCTCCTTCCGGGGTGATCCGGCGTGGGTGACCCATACCATCAGGCCTCGGCACGGCGGCCGTTGACGGCGCGGCGACGTGCGGCGGTTCACGCGCGACGGGGAGCGTGAATCGCCGCAGGGTCACCCTCGTCTGGCCTGGGAGCCGGCAGCGCTGGAGCGCGACCGCGCAGGCCAGGACCCGTTCGGCCTCGTTCCCATGGGACGAGGCGAGCGCTCCTGCCGCCGCGGGTGATGCCCCCTGTCCTCGGAGCGATGCTTCCTGTCCTCGGAGCGTGTCGTCGCTTCGAGCGTCGTCCGCTCACCGCACCGCGTGCCCGTCGACGCGCAGCTGGAACAGGAAGTACGGCGGGATGCACGCGCCCTCGCCCGAGCCCGTCCTCGCGCAGACGTAGTCCTCGCGGCAGGGCGCCTCGCGCGAGCAGGCGCGCAGGCCCGCCGGCGTCACGTGGCGGCCCAGGCACTCGGTGAAGACCGTCCCGCCGGCGAGGCAGCGGTTGAACGGATCGAGCACGGCGATGGCGCCGCAGACGCCCTCTTCCGGGAGCGCGCCGCAGCTGCCGGTGCACATGCCGCCGGGGAAGCCGACGGGGCTCGTGTTGCACACCGCCGCGGGCGGGCACGCGCCGGCCTGCGCCGCGGCCGGGGCCCGATCGCGGTGGGGGTCGGCGTGCGCGACCACGGCGCCGACCTGGCACGGATCGCCGAGCTCCGGCGCCGCCGGGACGCAGACGCCGACGGTGGCGCGGTCCTCGCGCGGCGCGTCGTACGCGGAGCACACGAGCCCCGGGGCGCACGTCCAGCCCGCGAAGCTCTCGTCGCCGAGGCCGCAGCGGGCGCCGTAGCCGCCGGGGCCCGCCTCGGCCCGCTCGGGGAAGGGGACGTCGTAGGCCGGCGCGGCGCCGCGCGCGATCGCCTCGACCACGGCCCGCCGGCGCGGGAGATCGCCGACGACGTGCGCGGACTCGCTCGCCGCCAGCGCGTCGTGGCGGCGGGCGGGATCCTCGGCCCCGAGCACGTGGAAGCCGGCGACGGAGCCGCTCTGGTGGCAGCCGGGGCAGGTCATCTGATCGAGCCTCCGGAGCAGCCCTTCCGGCGAGCGGATGCGCGCGAGGCCGGCGAGGTCGACGCCGGCGAAATCGCGCGGCTCGAACAGGACGCGGAACGGGCGGTTGACCCGCCGCGCGAGCCCGTGCGGCGTCGCCGAGACGGCCTTGGTCGCGAGGAACTCCTCGGGCAGGAGCGCCGTGCCGCGGTCGAGGCGCGCGAGGTTCTCCGGGGCCGACAGCCAGGCCCGGAGCCGCGCGCGCTCCCGCGGGTCGCGCGAGAGCCGGGCGACGTCGGGCGTGTTCTCGAGGGCGAGCGGCGCGTAGCGGCCGGCGCGCTCGTCCCAGCGGAAGGCGCGCATCACGTACTCGGCGTGGCCGCCGAGATCCGGGCGCACGGTCGACGGCCAGCGGACGCTCTGCAGGTTCACCACGAGCCGGGCGAGGTGCGCGCGATCCGCGGCGGGGCGGGCGAGCGGGCCGCCGCTCGAGACGAGCCAGCGGGCGAGCGCCGGCCCCGAGAGCTCCGACGCGCGCGTCCAGGCCTGCGCGAGGCGGCGGCACGCGTCGGCGTCGGCCGCGGGCGCGCGGAGCTCGAACGCCGCCGTCATCGGGAGGCGCGACGTCGCCTCGGCCGCGTCCGGCGCGGCGTAGGCCAGGCGGTAGACGAGGCGCGTCTCGCCGCAGCCGGCGGCGTGGAACGGGCCCCGATCCATGCGGTTTGTCACGGCGACGAGCTCGAAGTGGGCGCTCTCGGCGGCGAGCCAGCGCTCGTCGAAGAGGCGGTGCGCGTGGCGGGCGATGCTGGTCCCGCTCCGCGGATCGGCGCGCTGGACCTGCCGGAGGTCCTCCGCGAGCACGCGGGTGACCGAGGCGAGCTCGCCGGTGCGGGAGAGCGCGGCGAGGGACGTCGGGGCGTCGGGCGCGCCCGTCAGCACCGCGCCGAAGGAGAGCCCCGCGGCCTCGAGCGCGGCGAGCGCCGCGCGATCGGTGACGAGCAGGAGCGGCCGCCCCGGCGGCGAGGGCTCCTCCCGCGCCGGCCCGGGCGGCGGCGCGCCCGCGGGCGTGGACGAGGACGAGGGCCGCGGCGCGGGGGCGCCTCCCGCCTTGGCGACGTCCTCCCGCGGCGCGGACGGGCGCTCGGAGGACCACCGCGAGCACCCGGCGAGGCCGGCGCCGGCGAGCGAGGCGAGGGCGAGGGCGAGCCGGAGGCGGCGAGCGTGCATCCTGGCCAGGCTACACCAGCCCGGGCGGGCGAACGCTGCGTCGAGCGGCCGCGGAGGAGGTGGAGGGAAGGAGCTCGGCCAAGGCGCCGGAGCCCGGCGCCTGCATCCGCCAGGTGAAAGGTCCAGCGGCACAGGCGCGCGGCCGACGACGATGTCGAGTCCAGGGACGGACCTCGGTCAGCCGGCTGGCGGCTTGCCGGCGTTGACTGCCAGTTGAGCGTCGAAAGCCCGCTTGTAGGCGGGCCGCGCTTCGCCGCGGGCGACATAGGCGGCCAGGTTCGGATATTCGTCCAGGATGCCCGAAGATCTCGACCTGAGCAGCACCGAGACCATCATCAGGTCGCCCGCGCTGAACGCACCGTCGAGCCAGTCGTCATCGCCCAGGCGATTGGAGAGCTGCTTGAAGCGATCGCGGATGCGGTTTTGGATCAGAGGCAGACGCTCCTTGGACCAGGGCTTGTCGCCCTCCAGCAGCCTGGCGGTCGTGAGCTCGAGGATCGGCGGTTCCACCGTGTTGACCGCGGCAAACATCCATGTGATCGCGCGCGACCGGGCATTGGCATCATCCGGCAGCAGGCCCGCGTGGCGCTCGGCGATATGGAGCACGATCGCTCCTGTCTCGAACAGGGTGAGATCGCCTTCCTCGTAGGTCGGAATCTGGCCGAAAGGATGGAGCGCCAGATGCGCGGGCTCCTTCATCGCACGGAATGAAACAAGGCGAACCTCGTAAGGTTGGCCCACCTCTTCGAGCGCCCAGCGAACGCGCGTATCACGCGCCAGGCCCTGGCCGCCATCGGGTGAACGTTCAAAGGCGGTAATGATGATGGTCATCGTGAGGCTCCTCCTGGCGAAAATAGCCGACTGACGGCGAGCGGACGCTGATTTTCTCAATCTGCCGCAGCGAAGTGCGCCATCTGGTCCGCGTACGTCTTCACGAAGGTCACGAAGTGAAGGGCGAGCCGCAGCGCGAGCTAGCTCGTCGCCTTGTGTGAACTCTCCCGCGGAAAGTCTCACGGATCGGCGCTGCGCCGCAAGGTCCAAATGCTGTCCAACGCCATAGCGTACATCCACCTCGCTCCGGCGGCAGGGCGCCTGGAGGGGCGCGGCGGACGGCCAGGCCGCCGCGGTTCGACGGACGTTGTCGATCCCAGGCGACCCTCGGACCGGGGCACTTTCGAGCGCCGATGTGGACGGTCGTTTGATGTGGACATACGTCCCTATGATGTGTACGATCGTCCATATGACGAACCCTGACGACGCGCGATCGATGCGCGAGCGCATGATCGCCGGCGACCCGTACATCGCCGATTCCGAGATCGCCGAGATGAACGCCGCCGCGCTCGACCTGATAGCGGCCTACAACGCGACGTCGGTGCGGCAGTCCGCGTTGCGCCGTCGCCTGCTCGAGCAGCTGCTCGGATCGATCGGCGAGGGCACGGAGATCCGCCCGCCGTTCTACGTGGACTACGGCTCAGGGATCACCATCGGGGCGCGCAGCTTCGCGAACTTCGGGCTGGTCGCGCTCGACGGCGCGCCGATCACCATCGGAGACGACGTGCTGATGGGCCCGAACGTGCAGCTGATCACGGCGACGCACCCGGTGGAGCCCGAGCCCCGGCGGCAGAGGTGGGAGCGGGGCAAGCCCATCAAGATCGGCAACAACGTGTGGCTCGGCACCATGGTCATCGTGCTGCCGGGGGTGACGATCGGGGACAACACGGTGGTGGGCGCCGGCGCCGTCGTGACGCGCGATCTGCCGGCCAACGTGCTGGCCGTCGGCAACCCCGCTCGAGTGATCCGCTCGCTCGACAGCGCCGAGGCGAGGGCGGCGGCGGTGCAGGGCCACACGCGAGGGTGACGGAGGCGGGCCGCTCCAGGCCTATCGCCACGAATCCGGCGCGATGTAGAGCGGCTCGTCGTCGGGCCGAAGCTCGATGGGCGGCGGCGACGCCCGATGGCCGTCCCGCTCGTCGTTCGCGTCGAGCCGGCTCGAGGCGGCGGCGGTGCCCGCGACGAGCACGGGCTGCCCCACCTCGATGACCGTCTCCCGGTAGCGAACCGTGCCGTGGAAGCCGGCGAAGAACGACGCGCGCTCGTGGCCGTAGCGCGCGCGAAAGGCGTCTATGTGGTCGGCGGCGTCCGGGGGCGGTTCGGCGTCCGCGAGGTCGAAGCGCACGTGGCCGCTCGGGCGGACGAGCGCCTGGCCTGTGCCGTCGTCGAGGGCGAAGTCCGGGGCCCACTCGGCGTCGTCGTCGGCGACCCAGACGAAGCCCAGGTTGTTGCGGCCTAAGCCGCCCTTGCGCTCCTGCCGCCAGCGCACGACCCGGAAGGCGACGCACGGGCGCCCGCTGAAGGGCGAGACGAGCGGCTCGCCGACGGGCACCGCGCGGCCCCGCGCGGCGGCAAAGCGGGCTGGCCGCAGCTGCGCGATCGACTCGACGCACGCCCGACGCAGGCGCTCTCGCGCGGCGCGCCGCAGCGCCCATCGAAGCCCGGCCCCGCCGAGGCCGAGCGTCAGCGCGACCCCCAACGCGGAGAGGAGCAGGGCTTCCACGAGGGCATGATCGCTCAGATGGCCTCGCCCGGCCACCTGGTCGAAGCGAAGGGCATCCTACCGTACAGCTGTACCCTACCGAGGCGACGCAGCGTTCGGACGGCTCCACGTCCGGGATAGTCGAGACGGCGACCGCGACGTGCGGCGCGGGCGGCTCAGCCTTCGATGCTCGACGCGGCGCTCGCGCTGGCCGGGCGACGCACGCCGCCCAGAAGCCGCTAGAGCTCTTCCACCGTGCTGTGCTCGTAGTACCGCACGTCCCGGGCTTGAGATCGCCGTCGACCGCGCCCCAGCTGTTGTCCTTGCCCACCTCCTTGGCCAGAATCTGATGCTTCGTAATCGTGGCTCCGGGGTGCATCACGCTCTTGGCCCAGACGCCGCAGTGAAAGAGGTCAACCTCTTCTCGGTCATCATCGAACATGTTGTTCCAGTCCCCCAGGAGCGGAACCAGGCCGGACGCGCATTGCAGCATGTACATCCCCATCCAGCCCGCGATGTCCGTTTCACACGCGGCGGGCAAGAGCTTGTCCGAGAGCATGCTCATGCACGTGCACGGCATGACCCCGACCGTCCCGCCGATCTGGTACTTCTGCATCTCCGTCCAGCAGCGCACGGGTACCTGCCGCCACCCGCGACAGAGCGGCGGCGAGGCGAGGGTGGGGGTCGACTGGAACGCGCCGGGGATGCCGTTCGCTCGCTCGCTCGGCTTACCGGACCCACCGATTGACGATGTTTTCGTACAGCTCCTGCTGGCCGCTCGTGAGCTTGACCTCACCACCAGCGTTGCCGATCTCGGCCAGCTGCTCCAGCGTCAGCTTGCCCTTCTCGAACTCTGCGCCCTTGCCGTTGTCGAAGGACGCGTAACGAGCCTTGCGCATCGACTCGAGCGGCGACTTGCGGATCAAGTCATCGGCGATGAGGAGCGAGCGCGCGAACACATCCATGCCGCCGATGTGTCCGTGGAAGGTATCGATCGGATCCGTCGAGTTACGACGACGCTTCGCGTCGAAGTTGACGCCGCCACCCTGGAGCCCGCCGCTGCGGAGCAGGATGAGCATCATCTCCACCGTCTCGTTGATGCTGTAGGGGAACTGATCGGTATCCCACGCGTTCTGGTAGTCGCCGCGGTTCGCGTCGATGCTGCCGAGCATCCCGGCGTCCGCGGCCACCTGCATCTCGTGATCCATGGTGTGGCCGGCGAGCGTCGCGTGGTTCGTCTCCAGGTTGAGCTTGAAGTCCTTGTCCAGGCCGTGCTGGCGCAGGAACCCGATCACCGTCTCAGCGTCGAAATCATACTGGTGCTTCGAGGGCTCCATGGGCTTGGGCTCGATGAAGAAGGTGCCCTTGAAGCCCCGGGCGCGCGCGTAGTCGCGAGCCATGGTCAAGAAGCGGGCGAAGTGCTCCTTCTCGCGCTTCATGTCCGTGTTCAGGAGGCTCATGTAACCTTCGCGGCCGCCCCAGAACACGTAGTTCTCACCGTCGAGCGCGATGGTGGCGTCGAGGGCGTCCTTCAGCTGGGCGCCGGCGTAGGCCACCACGGAGAAATCCGGGTTCGTGGAGGCGCCGTTCATGTAGCGCGGGTTGGAGAACAGGTTCGCCGTGCCCCACAGCAGCTTGACGCCCGACTGCGATTGCTTCTGCTTGGCGTACTCGACGATGCCCTGAAGGCGGCGCGACGTCTCGGCGCGGCTGTCGCCCTCTTCCACCAGGTCGATGTCATGGAAACAGTAGTGCGTCGCGCCCAGCTTGGTGATGAACTCGAAGCTCGCGTCCATCTTCATGCGAGCGCGGGTCAGCGGGTCCTTGCCCTCGTCCCAGGGGAAGTGGATCGTCCCCGGACCGAACGGGTCGTGCCCACGACCGCAGAACGTGTGCCAGTAACACACGGCAAACTTGAAGTGGTCCTTCATGGGCTTGCCAGCGACGACGCGGCCTTCATCGTACCACTTGAAGGCGAGGGGGTTGTCGGACTCAGGCCCCTCGTAGGGGATCTTGCCAACACCGGGGAAGTACTCTTTGTCTCCAATCACAACGGTCATGGACGGCTCTCCTGCTCGTGGCATGCGTGCGCCTTCGCCAGGCCCGGACGCACCACGGGTTGACGGTTCACCACAGCGGCCTCCCACCGGCCGCATCTCGTGGTCCGGGAGTAAGTTAGTACTCTTTACTAAGTCTGTCCACCCCTTTGAGCAGCGCACCGTCGCGCGCGTCGTTGCGCGCCGCGCAAGCCGCCGCGTCGACGCGCCAGAGCTCGCCCCGGCCGGCCAGCGACGGCCATGTCCGGGGGCTCCGGCGTTGCGCGGGCCGCTACCCGAGCCGCTCCACCAGGCCCCGGTACACGTTGGCGTGCGCCGCGATGGTGGCCTCGATGTCCCGGCCAACCCCGCCCCCGAGCGTCACGACGGGCGGCACGCCGAGCCGCGCCGCGCGTTCGAACACCCGCGCGTCGCGGCGCATCAGGCCCTCGTGCGTCAGAGCGAGCCGGCCCAGCCGGTCGCCGGCGAGCGTGTGCACGCCGGCCTGGTAGAGCACGAGCTCCGGCGCGTAAGCGGCCTAACGTTTGTGCTCACCCGCTCGCGGAAGCCGCCGGAGGCGGCTGTGGCGAGTCGGGGGCGACGAAGGGTCAGGCCTCGGGTTCGTGGCAAACCACTTCGATGTTGTGCCCGTCCGGACCAATCACGAAAGCTGCATAGTAGTCCGCGTGGTAGTGCGGGCGCAGACCAGGCGCGCCATTGTCTTTGCCACCCGCCTCCAGAGCCGCGCGATAGAAGTCTTGGACTTGCTGGCGATTCTCGGCCGTGAACGCCAAGTGGAGATGCGCCGGCTTCTCCTCGGTTTGGTACAGGCACAATGAAGCCTTACCCTTTGCGCTGAGCTCGACACCGTACGTCGGCGGCCCCTCCGAGACAACGGCCACGCCGAGCGGTTCGAGCGCCTTGAGGAAGAACGCTTTGCTCGCCGCGTAGTCGTTGACTCCGAACTTGACGTGATCAAACATGAGTTCTCCTGAAGTGGGTGGGCTGCGCGAGGCCCAACGTCGCAACCAGCTGCGTCGCGGGGCCTAGAGCGACAAATGGGTTGAACCAGCCTGAAACGAGCAGAAGTCGAAGCGCCAAGGACGCCAAGCCGCCCAGGAACCCCACCTCTAGCGCAGCCCTCGTGAGCTAGCGCGTCAATGCTCGACGCAAGTCGGACGCTACAGGAGGGGCGGGGTTAGCCGCCTCATGCCCCGATAAAGGCCGCCAGCTCTTCAGGCTTCCCCATGGGAAAGGCTTCCTTCAAATGGTCGAGGAAGGCGGATACACGAGCGCTCAGCAGCCGCCGGGAGGGGTAGAGCGCCCACAGGGCGATGTCTGGGCCGTCCACATCGCCCCAATGCACCAGAGCTCCAGCGGCCAGATCGTGGCTTACAAGTGAAATCGGGAGGCGTCCGGCGCCGACGCCCGCTCGGACAGCATCGCGGACCATGACGTGCGACGACAGGCGCAGGACTGGATCAGCCACGATGCGTGTTCTTCCAGCTGGCGCCATGACATCCCAGGCTGCAGTCCGGTCGCCTGCCTCCCGCACCACAGCCGGAACGGCAAGATTGTCCGCCGGTCGAGCGAGGCGCGGGCTCGCGACGACGACCAGCCGATCGCGCAGCAAGATCCGTCCGACGAGGCTCTCATCCGGAGCCGGATTGACCCGGATTACCAGGTCATAACCTTCCTCTACCATGTCGACGGTCCTATCTTCCGTCGTGACCTCGAGCCGGACCTCCGGATATTTCAGCGCGAACCCGGCCGCGAGCTTGCCCATCGCGATCTGCGAGAAGAGCAAAGGCGCGCTGATTCGCAGCTTGCCTCGCGGCCGGCCCCCACCCGAGGCGATCGCTGCCGCAGTCTCGTCGAGCTCGGTGAGCAATACCCCCGTTCGCTCGAAGAGCGCCCGTCCTTCCTCGGTGAGCTTCAGCGTGCGCCCCCCGCGCTCGAAGAGACGCAGCTCGAGGGCGGCCTCCAGCTCCGCGACCCGGCGGGACAGGGTCGCCTTCGGGCGTCCCGCGGCGCGTGCGGCTCGTCCGAAGCCTCCGTGCCGGGCGACGAGGCTGAAATCGGCGAGAGCGAGCAGATCCATGTGTTCCACCAGCGAGACGGTCCGTCTCAAGTTAACGTCTATCGGCACGAATGTAAACCACTACCTTGCAGGGTGTCCTTCGACCCGAACCGGAGCGAACCCCATGACCATCCTCGTTACCGGCGCGACCGGCACAGTCGGCCGCCAAGTCGTCGAGCAGCTCGCGAAGCGCGGCGCCGACGTGCGCGCTCTCGTCCGCGATCCCGCCAAAGCCAACTTGCCGGCGGGCGTCGCCGTCGCGCAGGGCGACCTGCTCGACGTCGACTCGCTGCGGAGCGCCTTCTCGGGCGTCTCCACGCTCTTCCTGCTCAACGCCGTGGTGCCTGACGAATTCACCCAGGCCCTGATCGCGCTCAACCTCGCCCGCGAGGCCGGCATCCAGCGGATCGTCTACCTGTCGGTGATCCACAGCGACCGCTACGTGAACGTGCCGCACTTCGCGGGCAAGTTCGCCGTCGAGCGCATGATCGAGCAGATGGGCCTCCACGCCACCATCCTGCGTCCCGCGTACTTCATGAACAACGATCTCACGATCAAGGACGTGGTGACCCGATACGGCGTCTACCCGATGCCGATCGGCGGCAAGGGGCTGGCCATGATCGACGCGCGCGACATCGGCGAGATCGCGGCCATCGAGCTGCTCCGCCGCGAGCAGGCCGCCGCCCCGCTTCCCCTCGACCGGATCAACCTCGTCGGTCCCGATACGCTGACCGGCGCGGATGTCGCGGCCATCTGGACGGAGGTCCTGGGGCGCCCGATCGCCTATCCTGGCGATGACACCGCCGGGTTCGAGCGGAACCTCCGGCAGCTCATGCCGAGCTGGATGGCCTTCGACATGCGCCTGATGAGCGAGCGCTTCCTCACCGAGGGCATGCTCCCCGAGGCCGGCGATGTGGCGCGTCTCACCACGCTCCTGGGACGCCCCCTGCGCTCCTACCGCGACTTCGCCGCCGAGGTCGCGACCTCGGTCTGACGGCCGAGTGAACCTCAACACCCACGACAAGGAACATCGTCATGATCTATTCGACCGCGACCGTCCCGGTGAACCCGGAAGGCGAGACCAAGCTGACCCGCGCGCAGGCATGGGAGGGCCTGGTCCTCAAGGCCCGCGACGCCCGCCTGTTCCTCCCGCCCGGCCTCTGCACCCGTTGTGACGTCGTCGAGGAGAGCGGCTCTCACATCGTGCGTGACGCCACGATCGCAGGCGACGACCTGCGCGAGATCATCACGTTCGAGCCGCAGAGCAAGGTCACCTTCTTCCAGGCCAAGGGGCCCCGCGAGGGCGCGATCATCAACGAGCTGTTCGAGGACGCCGACGGCGCGCTGAAGCTCCGCTTCTACTGCTACCTCGGCCTGCGCGGCAAAGCGCCGAACGGCCCCGAGGAGCAGGCCGAGCAGGCGTTGATGAACAGCGACAAGGGCTACAAGAGCGCCTTGCTGTCGACGCTGAAGCGCACCCGCGAGCTGCTCGCGGAGGGCCGGCTCTGATCGCCACGAGGGACATGAACGACGGGGCTGCCTCTCAGGAGGCGTCCCGCTCTCCGAGGTAGCTGCCATGCAAAACTCCGTGACCGACACCACCCGGACTGCCCAACCGAAGATACTGGTCCTTGGAGCGACCGGCGCCAGCGGCCGCCTGATCGTCAGCCAGGCGGTGGCGCGAGGGTACGATGTCACCGTGCTCGTGCGTTCTGCCGAAAAGGCGAGTGACCTCAAGGGGGCGAAGCTCGTCGTCGGAGACGCCCGCGACGAGAGCGTCCTGCGCCAGGCGCTCAAAGGCCGGGACGCCGTGGTCAGCGCGCTCGGCACGCCCGCCAGCCCATTCCGTGAGGTGACCCTCCTCTCGTCCGCGACGCGCGCGCTCGTGAGCGCAATGAAGAGCGAGCAAGTCTCACGTCTGGTCTGCATCACAGGGATCGGCGCCGGTGACAGCGCCGGGCACGGCGGCTTTCTCTTCGACAACCTGATTTTCCCGCTTCTCTTGCGCAAGGTGTACGCCGACAAGAACCGGCAGGAGGTTATCGTCAGAGAGAGCGGGCTCGACTGGATTCTCGTTCGCCCCTCCGTCCTCAACGACAAGCAAAGCCGCAACACCGTCCGCGCGCTCACGGATCTCTCCAGCTTCCACGGCGGCACCATATCGCGAGGAGATGTTGCGAGCTTTGTCCTCGACCAGGTGCGCGGCGACACCTGGGTGCATCGTTCCCCGTTGATCACCTGGTGAAAGTAACTCAGCGCGATCGGACCTGCGGTGCGGCGCTCTGTGGACCCGCAGACCGGCCGCACGGTCATCCGCAGCCGCCCGAGTCCTCCCCGCCGCCGCCGCCGCCGCAGTCGTCCCCCTCGACGACCCACAACCCGGTCGCTCCGTCGCATTCGGCGACCGCTGTGCCGCATTCGTTGTCGTAGCTGCACGGCCCCACGCCGTCATAGTCCTCGCAGCTCGTCCCGCTCTCGGGCAGCGCATCGGGGCACGGATTGCACTCCTCGACCCACACGCCGTCGATGCATCTGTGCCAGCAGCCCGAGCAGGCGATATCGCATATCTCGTCCTCGTTCGTGCAGGCCGCTCCCGGCTGAGCGCCGCCTCCCAGGTCGTCGCACGCCACGGGGCCGCCGCCGGTATCGCCCGACGCGCTCGACGACGTCCCGGGGGCGCCGCCGGTGCCGGTGCCGTTCGACGCGCTCGACGACGTGGTTCCTCCGGACGAATTGCCCCCCGAGCCGGTGTCCGTGGGCTGCTCGACGGGATCGGAGCAGGCGAGCACCTGGAGCAGCGCAACGGGGATGAGCCATCGAGTAAAGGTCTTCATGCCGTGACCCTGAAGCACGCGACGGGCCAGCGCCAATCGCGAGGTTCTCCGCGTGATGAGGATGTGCCTGTGCCAGAGTGAGTCTTCTTGCGCCCCGTCCCAGGCCTGCCCGGGCTGCGGGCTGACGCCGCCCCACGTCCAGCATCGGTGACGACCCCAGCGTCGACGCCGTCGAGAAGCTGCGCGCGAGGCCGAGCTTTCTGTCGAGCAGGGGGCAGGGATGGACGGAGGAAGAGGAGGGCGCTCGAGCCCGGGTGGCGGCGGGCGGGTGACCCGATCGGGGGATCGGGTTAGACTGCGAGGCCGGAGCTGGGCGATGGGCGGCAAGCTGTTCAACCTACCGAGGATGCCCCGAGGCGAGTACCTGGCGATCGAGGCCGAGGTGCGGCGCTACCTCGACGTCAAGCTGCCGGGGCAGTACCGCGTCCCGCGCTACTACGGCGACAAGCCGGACTTCGGGGACATGGATGTGATCGTCGCGTCGCGGCCGGACTGGGGCGAGGTGCGCGCCGAGATCGCGCGCGACCTCGGGGTCACGCAGACCAAGGCCGTGGGGCACGTGTTCTCGACGGTGTACCGCGGCCTGCAGACCGATTTCTTCCCGGTGCCGAAGCGCTACCTCGAGAGCGCGTACAGCTTCATGTGCTTCAACGACGTGGGGAACTTCATCGGGCGGATCTGCCGGCGCTTCGACCTGAAGTACGGGGAGCGAGGGCTCGCCTACGTGTACCGGCGCGAGGGGGGCAATTACCGGGCAGACCTGGAGGTGACGCACGATTTCGAGCGGATCTGCGGCTTCCTCGGGCTCGATCACGGGGCGTGGCAGGCGGGCTTCGCGTCGCTGCCGGCGGTGTTCGACTGGGTGATCGCGAGCCCTTATTTCTCGGTGGCGCCCTACCTCGATGAGGGCGAGAGCCCGCTGCGGGAGCGCGCCGGCGTGCGGTCGACCGTGGCGCGGTTCATCGAGTACCTGAGCGCCCGGGGCATCGACAAGCGGCCCACCCTCGGGGACCGGCGGTCGTACCTGCCCACGATCCTCGCCGCGTTCCCGGAGGCCGATCTCGGCGGGCAGATCGAGCGTGAGCGCGCGGCCGAGGCGCGGCGGGCGCAGATCGACGCGAAGTTCAGCGGCAAGCGGGTGATGCGGCTCGTGCCGGGGCTGGAGGGGAAGGCCCTCGGCGAGCTCATCACGCGGTTCAAGGCATCGTTCGACGACTTCGAGGGATGGCTGCTGGCGACGCCGGAGGAGGAGATCGACCGGCGCATCACCGAGCTCGCCGCGCTCCTCGATGCGGAGCTGCGTCCTCCCGGCTCCTGAGCGTCCTTTCCCGCCCGCCGGCTCGACGGACCCGCAGGGCGGCTGCAGCAGGCGTGCTGCTCACCCACCACCCGCCCGAGCGGCTCCACCCGCAGGCACGCCAGGAGCTCCGCCAGGAGGTCGAGCGACAAGGAACATCCTCATGATCTAGTGTGCGGCGCCGAAGCGCGTCGCCACGAGGTAGTCGCACCAGCGCTCGACGCTCGTCCGGATCGGCGGCATCGCCAGCCCGATCGCGCGGGCGTGGGCGTCGGCCGCGCGGGTGTCATAGGCATCCTCGGCGAGGAACGACAGGCTCTCTCGCGGCACGCCGGTGAGCGCCTCCGGCAGCAGGCGGACCAGGCCGACGGGCAGCACCCACCTCGGGGGGCGGCGCTTCAGGTGGGCGGCGATGCCGCGGACCAGCGCGGGCAGCCGCGGCGTCGCCTGATCGAGGACGCAGAGGTCCTGTTCCGCGGTCTCTGGGCGCTCGGGCACGCTCGCCAGGAAGCGCGCCAGGTAGTCGACGGTCACCAGCGGCAGGAAGGTGCGCTCGCTGCCGACCAGGGCCGGCAAGCGGCCCTGCCAGAGCCGCTGGACCGTCTCGCCGAGGCCGGTCAGCTGCGTTGTCTCGCCGGTGTGCGAGTCGCCGATGACGCTGCTCGGATGCACGGCCGTCCAGCGCAGCCCGCGCTCGGCCGCGAAGCGGCGCACGGCGAGATACGACTCGTGCTTCGACGCCTCGTAGGCGCCGAGCCGGCGGTAGAGCCGGCCCCGCGCACGCTCGGTCAGCGCGCTCTCCGCGCCCGGCCGGGCGCTCGCGTGCAGCATGCGGTAGCCGCCGAGATAGACGAAGCGCCGCAGGCGGGGCCGCGAGAGCGCCCACCCGGCCGCGTGCAGCGAGCCCTCGACATTGCAGCGCCGCGCCTCCTCGACGCCGAGCCCGAAGGCGAAGCGCGCCGCCAGGTGATAGACATCGCGCACCTGCTCGAAGCGGTCCGAAAGGCCGAGCGACGCCTCTTCCACGTCGCCCTCGACCAAAAGGAGCCGCCGCGAATCGCCGCCATGCGCGTCGACGAACGCGGAGAGCGCCGCGGCCCGCTGCCGCGCGCGGCGCACCGGCGCCGCCACGACCTTCGTCCGGGTCAGCTCGGCCAGCAGCCAGCGCCCGATGAACCCCGTACCCCCCGTCACCAGAACCTCGACGTCGCTCACGTTCATAGGCCGCCCAGCATGCATCGCTGGACCCATGATGAAAATTGGATGTATCTCATACCAGGTATGAGCGAGATCGATGTCCGCAGCATCAACCTGAACCTCCTTCCCGCCCTCGAGGCGCTGCTCATCGAGGGCAGCGTCAGCGCTGCGGCGCGCCGCGCCCACGTCAGCCAGTCGGCGATGAGCCACTCCCTGGCGCGCCTGCGCGAGCTCTTCGGCGATCCCCTGCTCACCCCCCTCGGCCGCGGCCTCGCCCCCACGCCGCGCGCCCTCCAGCTCCGGGCGGCCCTGCCCGCCGCCTTCGAGCATCTCCGCCGCGCCCTCGCTTCCCCCGAGCCCTTCGATCCGCGCACCTCGGCGCGCACCTTCCGTATCGCCACCGTCGACCACTTCGAGCTCACGACCCTCCCCGATGTGCTCGACCACCTGGGCAAACACGCCCCCTTCGTACGCCTGGAGATCGAGCGCTTCTCTCCCGATGCCGTCCCCGCGCTGGTCCTCGGCGACATCGATCTGGCCCTGATCGGCGCTTCCCAGCCCGTGCCCGGCGCTGGCCTCCGCCGCGCGCCGTTCTACGAGGAGCCCTTCGCCGTTGTGGTCCGGAAAGGCCACCCGGCGATCACGCGCCGCCTCGACCTCGAGACCTACGTCTCCCTTGGCCACGTCCTCGTCAGCGTCGAGGGCCGCCGCGACGGCGCCGTCGACCGCGCCCTGGCCCGCCTCGGCAAGAGCAGGCGTGTTGCCCTGCGCGTGCCTCACTTCATGGCCGCGCCCCTCGCCGTTCGCAGCTCCGACCTCATCTGCACGATCGCGAGCAGCGTCGCCCGGCGCGCCCGCGAGCTCTTCGGACTGCGGGTCTTCGCGCCCCCCTTCGAGCTGCCCGCCGCGCAGGTCGTGGCCCTGTGGTCGCAGCGCCACGACGACGACCCGGCGCAGCGCTGGTTCCGGGACCTCTTCTTCTCGGGCCGTGCCCTCTCGCCGCACCTGCGGGCCCTGGTCCGCCGGGGCGCGGGGGAGTCCGGCTGACGGCCGGGCGCTACCTGCCCGGCGGCGCGGAGGACGGTCGCGACGGCGAGCCGCCCCCGACGCCGGACCCCAGCAACTACGGACGGCGCGGACGGGGGGCGAAGGCGGCTGCGCTACGTCGCCGCTGCCCCTGCGGCCTCCTGCGCCTTACGGTAGGCGGCCATCTGCGTCTTCGTCGCCTGGAGGATCTGCGAATACGTCGCGTCGCTCCCCGCTGCCTCGCACGTCTGCGCGTCGGCCCCGAACAGCGTGTCCTTCATCATTCGGCGGGGCCTCGACCTCGACGGGGCGACGAAGTTCAGCCCTTTCTCCCGCCAGAGGGCGCAATCCTCTGCCCCGAGGTCGTTACTGCAATACCAGGTTGAAGCGCAGGCGCTCCTCATCACAACCGTCGTGAAAGATCAGGCTGGTTCCTTCGGCGGGTGTCGCCGATCCGCCTTGCGGGTGAACGCAGCGGCCGGTTTCGCTGTTTTGCAGGCTCCCACCGGACGTCACGTCGAAAGAGAGGCGCACTTCGGGAGCGCAGGAGGGGTTGAGGATCAGGTTGACGCCGTTGTAGGCGGTGCCTTGATTCGGGTGAATACAAAGTCCGCTCGGAACATGCTTCAGCAGGCCGCTGGCCAGAACCCTGAAAGAAGAGGCGAGCGTGCTGCAGTTGCTTGACAGCACCAGCGGCGTGTCGTTGGCCGGCATCGTAGCGCCGCCCTCCGGGACAAAGCATTTGCCACTGGTGTGCTGCACGATCTTGTACTCGTCTACCGCGGGGCTCAATGCGTAGTCTCTCGGCGTGATCTGGGCGAACGCGCGCGGACCGAAGCCGCGGTAGGTGTCATCGGAGGCGATGACGGTCCCCAGCCAGTAGTCGCGGTACCAGTGTAGCCACGAACGGCCCGCAGTGCCGGAGCTGGCGTAACGATTCGGTGCAGTTCCTCCATCCAACAGCCCTTCGGGGAGCGGGATCCCCAGCTCTCCGTAAAACCCATCGAGTCCGTGCATGGGTTCATGGATGAACACCTCCACAGGCTCGCTGTTGACGGTGGACAGCCAGTCGGAGGCGACCGTATGTTTCCCGTTCACCGTCGTCCACAGGGTGTAGTTCGATTCGTAGCTGCTTCCCGGGCCCCATCCCCAGCCCCCCGGCTTGCTGTCACCGGGCGTGAAAAACACTTGCACGGTGTCGTACTGGCCACGAGGCACGAAGCTCTGCACGTCTTGCTGAAGGTGGATGGCCGCCGGCAAATAATTATCATTGCCCGAGCCCGACAATGACGTGATAGGATCGTTGGATACGACGCTGGAGCCATGCCATGCGACCCGGCCGTCAGTGATCAGATCCATCCAATAAGCCACCCGATCTTCGAAGGCGATCTGCACCGCGTCGACGACGCTGGTCGACAGCGAACCTTGCGTGACACCAGGGACGTCGGTATGGGGCTTGACGAGGAGAAGTCCATGAAAATCGAACTCTACACTCGCGAGGCGCTCACCGAAGCCGACGGGCTCCAGGTACCAGCGTGCGCTGTCGTTGCAGGTCCCCAGGGTGGGCTGTGCGCCGCCGTTGGGGATAGCGCAGCTGTTCCCGTTTGAGCGCAAGCGATACAGGGCAGGGCGCTCCACCGTGCGGGCGCGCAAGGTCTCCACGGTCCACTCCGCTGCGCTGCCGCTGCAGCCGCCGAGCACCGTCGTGCCGCTCGACGCAACCAGGCACTGGCCGGTCTCCTCGTGAAAAAACTGATACTTGCTCGCACCAACGCCGATCAAGCGCCAGTGTTGATGGTCATCGCCCGAGTAACTGGCGCCGACCAGCTGCCCGGTGAAGGCATCGCGGCTCAACGTGCCACGGTCGGCGCGGGACATCAGTCGCCAGAGTCCAATTTCAAAATCATCATCGCCGGCGCCTGTCGGCTCAACGCGCAGGCTATGCACGTCGAACTCCGCAGTGCCTTGTGTATCCCGCAGCTCTACCGTGTTGTTACCGGCCTGCAGCGTCACCGACAACGGGCCGAGCTCTTTCCCGCTCGGGCGCGGGCTCTCTGTGGCGGTGGACGTGATGACGGCAATCTGGCTGCCGTTCAGCCAGAGGCTCATCGCTCTGGTTTGCGACAGCACAGCGATCTTCACATAGAGGTCCGCATTGCCGCCGGCGCCGCCCGCCACGTTCCAGACGAATCCGGTGTTGTCATTGAGGTCGACACCCCAACTTTCATTCGTGCAGTTCGCGCCGCCCGTGCACCCGCTCACGCCGGGCCCACCACTGGACGAGCTCGCAGGATAGACGGCCGCGTGAGCCGAACCCACCGCTCCGAGCATTAGAATCGATGCAATCGCTGTTGAGGTGTACGGAAGATGCTTCAATCTCATGTACAAGTATCCTTATAGACAAACAGGAATGAGGCGCGCGAGCGCGACGCCGCCAGCGACGTCACAATGCCGCGGTCATGAATTGCTGTTTGTATGTGTAGAACTATCGCAAAAGAAATCACAAAGCAGGCGTCAAGCGAGCGCGTGGAGAGCGCCGGCCCAGGGCTTGACGCGCGCTCACCCCGCATGCGGAGCCTGGGCCTCCGCCGCTGAGCGGCCCCCGCTTCCAGGGCGAAGCCGACACGAGGAGCCAAACCCCTTCGGCCATTTGTATGAAGCAGTAGCTTGAAACAGCTGTTTAGCATGGGCGCGCGCGCTGTCAAGGTCCGGGCTTGACGACAGGAGGCCCGCATGAACGTGGCGGCGATCAACGACTACTTCCGCAGCAAGGACCGGCTGCTGGAGGAGGTGCTGCGCCGGCGCGGCGTCCCAGGAGGGCGCCGGGGGAGGCTCGGGCGGGGCCGGCGGCTGCGGCGGCCGAGGCGGCAAGGGGGGCGAGGACGGCTACCCGAGCATCGGCCTCGTCGCGCTGCACGCCAGGGTGACCGCGCGCGGCTGCACGATCGCGACGGCCGCAGCGAGCAGCCCAAGGATGATGAGGAAAGATCATAGAACGCTGGGGCGCTCGGCGGAGCGTCACGGCCCCGTCACGAGACCCGAGATGTGGATCTGTACGAGCGGACCATTCGCTTCGTCGTATACCACCGGTGGCACCGTGCTCGCACGCCTCCAGGCGCTTCGCTCCGCTGGACAGACATTCTTCTACGCGATCCGGCCCTCCGGGAAAAAAGACCCCATATCCATCATTTATCCATGCATCGAAGGGGCCGCCTGAACGAAGCAGCCTGCGGGCGCGCCGAAGGCGATATCGCGCTTGGGCGGCGAGGGATCGCCCAGGAGGGAGAGGTGAGCGCGTGCGCGCCCTTCGCCCTCACGGGCGAGCGGCGCCCGCGACCGTGGCGGCCCGCGCGCACAGGTGCCACACTCGCGCGCGAGCACGCGCGGCGTCCACACGCCTGTCGCTGCGCCCACGCCCCGTGTCGCAGAACGTCAACCTGCAGCTGCTCCACCTCGCGCAGCGCGTCCGCCCGCGCGACGCGGACGTCGCGCGCGCGCCCGACCCCGCCCTCCAGGCCCTCAGCCCCGCGGCGCCGCTGCGGGCGCTCGTCGCGGAGCACGCGCACGTCGGTGGGCTCGGCGCCGTCTTCGCGCTGGGCGACGGGCTCGACGCGCTGACCTTCTCGCCGACGCTCTACCTGCTCGAGAGCGCCGCGAGCGTGGCGCAGCTCGCGCATGCTGGAGCGCGCTCGAGCGCGCGTGGGGCGTGCGCCACCAGACGCGGTTTGCGCTCGACGGCGCCGGCGCCCTGCAGCTCGCGGCGCAGCCGTACGCCGGCGCGCTCGCCCCCGCGAGCCAGACCGTGATGATCACCGGGGTGCTCGCCGCGTTGCTGCGCCGGATGGGCCACGGCGAGCTCGTCGTCGCGGCGCGCGCCGCGCGCGGACCGTGGCGCGAGCTCGCCTGCGACGCCCGCTGGCTCGGGCCCGCGTCGCTCGCCGAGCCGCCGGTCGCGCTCCGCCTCGCGTGGTCGCGCCGGACCGCGCCGGCGCCGTCCGCGCGCCAGACGTTGCACCACCCGAGCGCCGCGGACGACCCGGTCGCCGCCACGCTCGCGGCGCTCGCGCGCGAGCCGCACGCGCCGTGGACGCCGCAGGACCTCGCGCACGCCACGCGCCAGTCGGTCCGCACGCTGCAACGCCGGCTCGCGGCACACGGCACCACGGCCTCGGCGCTCGCGCGCCGCGTGCGCATGCGCGACGCCACCGTCGCGATCGCCAGCTCGCTCCGGCCGCTCACCGAGATCGCGCACGCGTACGGGTTCAGCGACGCGGCCCATCTGGCGCGCGAGTTCCGCGCCGCGTCGGGCATGCCGCCGAGCGTGTACCGCGCGGTCGCGCGCGCGCGCTAACACGCGCCCACGGCGCGGTGCGCGCGCGCGCTGCGGCCGACGATTGGCGCGCAGGTTCAAGCCCGCCGCGCGCCCCGATGCGAGGGTGAGCACGCACCGGCGAGCGACCGTGGCCCCCGGTGCAGAAAGGCACGCCTCCTCCGTATGAACCCCGAACGCAACAAGCAGATGCTGCTCGATCTGTACGACGCCGTGGTCGGCAGGCACTGGGACGCCGTCCGCGCGCTGCTAACCGCCGACTTCGTCGACCACAACCCCGACGCGCGCGCCGCGCCCGGGACGAACGGCTGCGAGGCCTTCATCGCCTATTTCCGCGACGGCGAGACGCCGCTCGACGGCGCGAAGGTCGAGATCCAGCGCATGATCGCCGACGCCGAGTACGCCGTGGTGCACTACAAGCTCGTGAACCCGCGGCGGCCGCGCGGCGTCGCGGTGGTCGACATCTTCCGCGTCGCCGACGGGCGCTTCTGCGAGCACTGGGACGTGCTGCAGGACATCCCGGCCGACGCGCCGAACCCCCGCGCCATGTTCTGAGCGCGCCGCCTCGCACCCACGGCGGCGCGCGCCTACCGCCTCGCCCTCTGCGCCTGCTGCCGCGTCCAACTTCGCCCCTGCCGTCGCTGCGACCCGTTCAAACCGCGACGACGTTCAAACCGCGACGACCCCGCCGTCCACGAACAGCTCGGCGCCCGCGACGTAGCTGCTGTCGTCCGACGCCAGGTAGAGCACGGCCTTGGCGACCTCCTCCGCGCTCCCGAACCGCCCGAGCGGCACGGACTGACTGAGGCCCGAGATCCGCGCCTCTGCAGCCTCTGTGTGGCCGCCGACGAAGCGGCGCATGCCCGGCGTGTCGATGGCCCCCGCCGAGACCACGTTCACGCGGATGCCGCGGCCTCTCAGGTCGGTCGTCCAGGTCCGCGCGAACGAGCGCACGGCGGCCTTGGTGGCGTTGTAGACCGACTGATTCGGGAAGCCTTTGCTCCCGCTCATCGAGCCGTTGAGGACGACGACGCCTCCGCTCTTCATGAGAGGCAGGGCCTTCTGCACCGTGAAGAGCAGCCCTTTGACGTTCGCGCCGAAAATGCGGTCGAAGTGGTCTTCGTCGATCGCGCCCATCGTCGCGACCCCGGAGATGCCGGCGTTGGCGAACACGACGTCGAGTTTGCCCTGCTCTCGCCGGATCCGCGCGAAGAGCCGGTCGAGGTCGGCCAGGTTGGCGACGTCGCCCTGGACGCCGACGGCGCCGCCTCCGATCTCCTCGACCGCTTCGTCGAGCCTCTCTTGCCTCCGACCCGTGACGTAGACGGTGGCTCCCTCCGCGACGAAGAGCTTCGCCGTCGCGAGCCCGATGCCGTCGCTCCCACCCGTCACCACCGCGACCTTCCCGTTCAATTTCGCCATTGGACGCTCCCTCCTTGTGGATGCGCACCCTCCGGGTGTTCACAATGTTAACATAGGCGCCAGAGTTCACAGTGTCAACATCGCGTCGCACGAGCGCGCTAACGGCGCGGTTCGGGCCGGTCGTCAGGACGCGAGGGTCACGGGCGCCGCCGTCGCCGAGGCCCCTTCGCGCCGGCCTGGCTCGCGCCGAGCCCTCGAAGCGCGAAGTCCAAGAGGCCCTCGAGCACCTCCGCGCGCGAAGCGACCGTGGCGAAGGCGCCGTCGAGCACCAGCGAAGCGAAGCCGTGGACCACGGTCCAGGCGCGGATCTCGCCGTCGATGCGGCTCTCGGGCGGGATCACCCCGCCGCTCACCAGACGGTCGAGCGCCTCACCGAGGATCCGATCCGCCGTGGGATGGTCCGCGGCGTCCGCACGTGGCTCGCGCCTCATCTGACAGAGGCCGCTCGGCCCGTGCATGAGACGAAAGAGCTCCGGTTCCTCGGTCGCGAAGGCGACGTACGCGCGACCGATCGCCTTGAAACACTCGATCGCGACCTCCGCGTCGTCTCGTCCCTCGAGGGCTCGCTCGGCGTCGGCCATCTTGCGTCGCATCCTCCGCGCGAGCTTGTCCGCTGCCGCGCTCGCGACCGCCGTGAGCAGCGCGGACTTGCTGTCGAAGTGCCGGTAGGTCGCGTTCGCCGAGACCCCGAGCGTCCGGGCGGCGTCGCGGAGGCTGAAGCCCTCCGCGCCGGAGGTGCGCACGAGCTCGGTCGCGGTCTCCACCAGCGCATTGCGCAGATCTCCGTGGTGATAGGCGGCCTTGGCGTCCGTCATCCAACGGAGGGTGACACCGTGAACCTCGCGCGTAAAGCGCCCCGTGGCTCGCTGACTACTTGCAGGTGGAGGCGTCGAGCAGCCAGCGCGTCGTGCCGGTCGCGTCGTCGTTGCAGCGTTCGGTCACCACGATGTCGACTCGACCGTTGCCGTTCAGGTCCATCAGCATCAACTCGGGACGATCCGCGTCGGCACTGCATGCGAGCGTGCCGCTCACGTTCGAGGACGGGTACGCGAGCGACCCGAGCGCGGGCGCGTACCCGCCAACTTGGTAACAGCATCGCCAGCAGCCGCGACCTGAGCGTACCCTCCTTGCGTCACCATGGTCCGCCTGGCGATGGCAATCCGCGCTCGACCGTGAGGCCCGCGCCGAAATCATCGAGATCGAGGCCGACAGCTACCGGCTCAAGGAGGCGAAGGAGCTGAACGCCGCGCGCTCCAAGCAGCGCCGCGCCCGCAAGCACTGACATGCCCGCGTCGTCTTCACCGGGTAAGTTCACCGGCACGAGTCGCGCTTTTCACCGGCCCTCGGCGCGTCTTCATCGGCATCGCCGTGCGTTCTTCACCAGTGAACTTCACCGGATTCACGCGGGTTGCCGCGATCATCTACACATAGTGAAAGTGTCCGCGGAGGCGGGGGAGGACCAGGCGGTGTGGCGCAAGTGGCTCGATCGCCGCTCGCAGAACGCCAAGATGACCTGGGAGCGGATGCACCGGCTGCTGAAGAGGTACCCCCTTCCGCAGCCGCGCATCACGCACCCCGCTCCTGCCCGGTCGTAGCGAACCCTGTCCCGAAGAGCCGGATGCGGGAATTCCGCACGTCCGGATCTGTGGGGGGCCGGGCGGTAGTTGACCCCGGCCTACCCGACTAACGATTTGTCGCTCTGCCGCGGGGAGCCGGGCCACGCGAACCGCGGTCCGGCGAGCCATCGTCAGCAGCGGCTGGTTCGGCGATCACGGCATCGCAAGCGTCAGGGTAGGCCATGAGTGACCTCGCTACCGCTGCTGCGTGAGCTCGATGCCGTCTACCGGATAGATCTCAAGAGGAGGCTTTGACGCGCGACGGGGGAGGGGAGCTGCGACGCCCGGACGGGTTCGTCGAGGTCGCGCGTAGAGCTCGCTAGCTTGTTCGCGGACCAGCCGCCTCGCACGGTCTCCGGCCGCACTGCCCGCCGCGTCGCGGCGGGATCATCGGCGGGTTGCGCTGGGGCACAGCGGCCGGCTCATCGCTGATGAGCCGGCGCTACGCTGCGCGGCCCCTCCGCGCTGACGGCCGCAGGTTCGCCGCGAACCGCTGCAGGGGGAAACGAAAAAGATGCCGTGCCGCTTGCGTATCGCGTCGTAGCGGAGTAAAGTGCCGCTTCCTCACGACGTCACTGGCTCTCGACACGACGCTTTCTCTCTCCCTTTCATGAGGGAGGCTATTGCTCGCGCGGATGACTGGACGACGCACCGTGTGCTTGCGCAGGTTTCGCTGCGCGGCACCTTACCGTTCGATCCGTAGCGGCTTCATCGAATGGCAGGCGGAAGAGCGCTCGTGAGCGCATCTGTAAGCCGTGAAAGCAACGTGTCATGGGTAATCGTCTTTACGTCGGCAATCTTTCGTACAACACCACGCGCGAGTCCCTCGAGGCCGCGTTCGCCGGCAGCGGTGAGGTCCGGGAGGTCGCGATGCCGACCGACCGCGAGACCGGCCAGCCGCGCGGGTTCGCGTTCGTCACGATGGGCTCGGCCCAGGCGGCGAACAGCGCGATCTCGCAGCTCAACGGCATGATGCTCGACGGGCGCTCGCTCAAGGTGAACGAGGCGCAGGAGCGCCCGGCCGGCGGCGGCGGCGGCGGGCGCGGCTTCGGCGGTGGCGGCGGGCGCGGCGGCCACGGCGGCGGCCGCGATCGTTACTGAATCGCTCCGTTCGTTCGGTCGACATAGGGCGGCGGACCCCCGGAGGTCCGCCGCTTTTTTTTGGGGCTTATCGATGGAGCTCGCGGGTGAGCCAGTCGCCGGATTCAGGCAGATCGCCGAGCGCGTGGCAGAGGGCGACCTTGCGTCCTCGCACGTCCGGAATCAATGTTTTTTCCGGCGAGGATTCACGCTTGTTGTCGAGTCCCTCCGTGGACCGTGAGCGGATGCGCTTCGTGCATCGAACCGGTCCAGGTGGAGCTCCCGGCGACCGCGGAGCTCGCGTCAACCAACACGCCGGTCCAGGGGCGTCTTGAGATGGAGTCATCATGCAACGACAGACCGCGTTGAAGCGACAGAAAGAGCGCGCTCGTATCGAGAAGCAGCGCGAGAAGACGGCGAACCGACTCGAGCGGCGCAATGACAAGGCGTCGAGCGTCGCCCTGGCGCCCGGAGAAGATCCGGATCTCGCGGGCATCGTCCCGGGACCTCAGCCGCAGGTAGTCGATTGAGGCCCGCGGTCGAGGGGAGCCTGCCGGCCGAGGGCGACGTCGGCTCGGAGGTCCAACCCACCTGATCGAGGCGGGCACCGACATCCGGACGACTCAGACATTGCTCGGCCACAAGGATGTGCGGACCACGATGATCTACACCTACATCGTCGACCGCGACCTTCTCGGCGTGCTCAGCCCTCTCTACCGCGATGGTCGACACCTCGCCGCAACCGGACGCACGCTACCACGAGCTGCTCCGGCGCATGCCTCCGGAAAAGCGGCTCGAGGCGGCGATGCGGCTGGGCCAGACGGTCCGTGAGCTCGCCCTCGCGAGCCTCCGTGCTCGCCACCCAGGGGCGGACGACCAGGAGCTTCGCGTCCGCCTTGCGGTGAGGTCGTCCTCCCTCGCCGCGATTCGCTCCCAGAGCGCCTGGACGTCCTCGATCTGCTCGTGCACGGTGAGGTCGTCGAAGCCGGGCGGCGGGGCCTGGATGGCTCGTTCCATGAGCCGCGAGATACCACGAGGTACCGCGACGGCGCAGCACACGGCCCTCGCGGTCGAGAACGAGCTGCGCCGACGGCGAACCACGCACTGCCGCGCCGTCCGGCCGAGCCGGGGCCGCGGTGACCGCAAGCGCCCGCCTGTCAACGTCGGCCGTCGCCGTCGTCGCGGCAACTCGTCGCCGATGGGGGAGCGCGCCTGGGGCAGCCTCCGGGCCGCGCGGTACAATCCCCCCGTGAACCTTCCCGAGCTGGAAACCGAAGCCCTGAAGCTGCCCGTCGCGGAGCGCGCACGTCTCGCAGAGACGCTTCTGGCAAGCCTGGATGAGCTCTCCGAGGAGGAGCACAGGCGCCTCTGGACCGAAGGTGCAGTCGATGCCCTGGCTGCGTCACCGCTCGCGGGGAGCGCCGTGGAGAACGAGGTTCGCTGGTGGCTCGTGCGGCGATTTCCTCACAGCGTGCTGTAGCGGGTACGCGACGAACACATTCGTGTTCTCGCGATTGCACAGTAGAAGCGGCGGCCCTTCACCCGGTCGAGTGCGAGCGGGTGCTGCGCGGCGGCGGGCTGCCCGGAAGCGGCCGTCAGGTCAGCCCCCGCCGCCACAGCGCCCGCGCGGCTCACGTCATGAAACGCATTCCACGCTAATGGTTCTGTACGGACAGCGAGGAGTCCGCCGGGGCCTCGGGCGGATCGCGCGGGGCGCTCGACGCGCCTGCCGCGGCCTCGTTGCGGGCGGGCTGGTCCCGATCGGCCCCTTGCGGCTCGGCCCCTCGCGGCGGCGCCTGCGCGTCGCCCGCCGGCGGCGCCACCCCGGGCTCCGCGCCGCGGGACGACCACGTCTCGCCCCGGCCGACGAAGCGCTCGACCGCGCCGTGGCGCACGGCGACCCGCCCCTCCACCACCGAGACGCGGGTCTCTGCAGGCTCGCCCGCCGGGCCGACCAGCCGCTCGACCGAGAAGCGCGTGCCGTGGACCGTGATGGTGGTGTCCGGGGTGCGGACCGACAGCGTCATGCCCGCCGCGAGCGGCGGCGCCGCGACCGAGACCCGGCCGCGCTCCAGGGCGACGACGTCGTCGGAGCGGTCCTGCCCGGCGCCCGTCGACGTGAACCTCACGCGGGTCGAAGGCCCGACCTCGATCGTCGCGCCCGTCGCCAGCGATGCGCTCGCCGTCGCCTGCTCGCCGGTCCGCAGCTCGTCCTCGCTCGCGAGCGGTACCGTGGCGAGCGATGGCGGCGAGCGCGTCGCGCCGCCGGAGGCAATCTCGACCGAGCCCTGGAGGGCGGTCACCCGCGCGGCCGCGGGGGCCGGAGGGCGCGCCCGAAGCACGACAACCTCGCTGAGGACGACCGCGGCCAGCACCGCGGCGAGCGCGGTCGCGGGGCCGCGGAGAGGCGGCCGTCGGGCGGCGCGGGCACCCCGCTCCGCGGCCTCGGCGGCGCGCTGATCGATGCGGGAGGCGACGCGCCGCTCGAGGTGCATCTCCTGCGCCCAGGACAGGGGCGGCACCGGCTGCGCCAGCAGCGCCTGCAGGAGCGCCTCCACCTCGAGTGTCGCGGCCGCGCTCGACGCGGCGGGGTGAACGTCGTCGTGCTTCATCGCAGCTCCTGCGGTCGAGCGGCGTCGGGAGGATCTCCTCGTCGGTGGCCGGCGCGGGTTGTTCGGTGCCGGGGGCGGAGAGGAGCCGGAGCCGGGGGCTCGCTGGTCGAGGCACGCTCGACGGTTTCCATGCACTCTCCTGTAGCCGGTCGGCCTGAAACCAGGCCGGCCGGCGTGTCTTTCGGGCCCCCGCTTCCCGCGGCTCTCCGTGCGCGCCGCGCGCCGTGTTAGCCTGGCTGTCCGGGGGGCCCTTTCCTCCGCTGGTCATCGCATGGAGAGGCGTTCGATGCGCGCATGGCTGTCGTTGTCGTTGCTGTTCGTCGTCGGGTGCGGTGGTACGGAAGCCGTCCCGGAGGAATCGACGGGACCGAGGCGGGTGACGCTCGTGACGCCGTCGGTCGCGACCGAGAGCGACGGCGTGCGGCTCGCCGACGGCGCCATCGTCGCGGGCGGCGGCGACCTGAGCCTCTATCAGGCGATGATGCTCTCGCTCTCCTCGCCCACGCCGGGCTCCCTCTGCGCGAAGGGGACCTTCAGCGCGCTGGGCGACGTCCCGACGGAGGTCGACACCTGCCCGGCGGGGCTCACGGGCACCTGGGAGCAGAGGACGTACCTGAGCGCGGCGACGACGCACACGACCGAGCAGTCGTCCGTCATCGGGCTCGGCCTCCTCGTGTGGAACGCGGACCACACGGCGCTCTACCGCCTGCGCGTCATCGGCGATTCGTATGACGGACAGGGTGTCTCGACGGCGACGTTCGACGTCGAGCCCGTGCCGTAGACGGCGCGGCCGGCGGGAACCCTTCTCCTCGAAACGGAAGCTCTCCAGGCGCTCGAGCAGCGCTCGCCACCATGCGCGCGTCTTCGGGTGATTCCGGCGAACAGGAATGGAAGAAAGCGGACGGTGGATAATTACAGCTCACCTCCGCACGCACGACCTCATTGAGTGACTTCGGAGCGAAGGTCGCGCTCACGGGATCGGGAAGTAGTGATGACCGCGATTCGCGGCCTCTCCGGCCCCGCGCCCCCCGCGCGGCGACCCTGCGCGCGTCCGGTGCGGCTCGGGACCTCAAGCAGCCGGCGCCTCGCTCGACCGCCGGCGCCGGCCCCGAGCCTCGCCTCTCGATAAATCCCATATCGATCGTCGACGGAAACATTGACGAAACGCAGCCACGTCTACATTCCGTGGGACGTCGTGGGAGCTCGATCGCTCCGGCACACGCCGGGGCGAGCCGTGCGCGCTGCCGCCCAGGCCGCGCCGGCCAGCGCGGCGCGGCCAGCCAGGGGCGGGCGCGCCAAGCTCGAGTCCTCTCGCCGGTCACGTCTTCACGGAGGAAAGCCAAGCTTATGTCCTATCTGGCGCCGACAGAATTTGTCAAAAAGATGGTCGACGCGGGCGAGTCCAAGGTCTTCATGTCGACCCGGGACACGTTGATCCGGGCCTACATGGCCGGCGCGCTGCTCGCGCTCGCCGCCGTCTTCGCGGTGATGGTCACCCAGCAGACGGGCTACCCGATCATCGGTGCGATGCTGTTCCCGGTCGGCTTCTGCATGCTGTACCTGCTGGGCTTCGATCTGCTCACGGGTGTGTTCGTGTTGTCGCCGCTGGCGCTGATCGATCGCCGCAAGGGCGTCACCCTGGGCGGCGTCCTGCGCAACTGGGGCCTGGTCTTCACGGGCAACTTCGCCGGCGCCTTCACCGTCGCCGTGATGATGGCGGTCGTCTTCACCTTCGGCTTCTCCACGGAGCCGAGCGCCGTCGGCAAGGCCATCTCCGGCATCGGCGAGGCGCGCACGCTCGGCTACAAGGAGTTTGGCGCCGCCGGCATGCTGACGCTCTTCGTGCGCGGCGTGCTCTGCAACTGGATGGTCTCCACCGGCGTGGTCGGCGCGATGATCTCCAACACCGTCGGCGGCAAGGTGACGGCGATGTGGATGCCCATCATGCTGTTCTTCGCGATGACGTTCGAGCACTCCGTGGTGAACATGTTCCTGTTCCCGTCGGCCATGCTCATGGGCGGCAAGTTCTCGATCATGGACTACATCGTGTGGAACGAGATCCCGACCGTCGTCGGCAACATGCTCGGCGGCATCACCTTCACGGGCCTCACCCTGTACGCCACCCACCTCAAGACCGCCCCCAAGCTCGTCCCCGCCGCCAGGGAGCGCGAGCTCCCCGCCGAGCCGCTCGGCGCCTCCACCAGCTCCGCCGCCTGACGCGCCCGCGAGCAAGCGGCCCGCCCCCGGCGCTGCGCACCTCCAGGGTCACGCCGGCGTCCCCACCGGGGCGCGGCATCGGCCCGACGCCCCCGCGAATGCGTATTGAAAAGGGTTCCTGTCCGCGTCCGCGCCGGCTCACAGGAGCCGCGCGCCTCTACGTTCTGAACGTTACTTAATCCTTCTTAACAAACGCGCATTCTATACCTCCTGTCGCTCTGCGTCGAGCCGATTGCGTAGAGCCGATGCGCGGTGTCCGGCGCGCGACGATCGAAGATCGACGATCACCGCCGCCGGCCTTCGCGCGTCGCCATGACGTACCGGAGTTACAGAATGTCCAATCGTAACCGACAGAATCGCGAAATGACGCGCAGCCGGTGGGCGAGCATCGCCTCCCGGGGCGCCGCGCTCTCGGCAGGGCTGCTCGTGCTCGGCGGCTGCGCCGTCGAGATCAGCGAGCCAGACGCCGACCGGAGCGCCGCGCCGGCCGAGGAGCAGGCCTCGTCGCTGCCGGCCCATCCCTCCGAGCGCGCGGTGCCCGCCCCCTCGGAGCTCGGCCTCACCCGGGACTACCTCATGCCGCCGAAGGACGGCGGTCCCTCGCCGTTCGCCCTCCTGCGGAACCTCCCCGACGGGACCACCGTCACGTATGTGGCCTTCGACTCCGCTTCGTACTCGCTGCGGCAGTTCAACGGCAAGCACACCGCGCTGCTCCTGTCGCAGGCCCTGCTCGACGAGGTCGGGCTCGCGCGGGTCCGGCAGGTCATCGACGACGCCGACCTCCTCTACAAGACCAAGGCCGAGATCACGGGCGCAGAGCCCCCGGGGACAGGGCTCTTGAGGATCGCCGTCATCGACGTCACGTGCGGTTACGGCTGCGGGTACGTGAATGCGAAGGGCATCGAGATCGTCCCCGACGCGCTGAGGGGCGAGAGCGGCATCAACGTCATCAACCACGAGCTGAACCACAACTTCGACTCGCTGAGCCCGTTCCTGTTCACCAACGCGGACTCCGCGCACGCCTGGACCGAGGTCCTGGACGACCCCACCCACGTCTACCTGGAGCGCGGCGGCAGCCCGCGCGGCAACGGGCAGGCGCTGACGAACCCCGAGTTCATGACGTTCAAGCGCAAGGAGCGGCTGACGCCCTACGAGGAGTTCCCCGGCGCGAGCTGGCAGACGTGCATCGCGAACCAGGCCTGCGACCCGGCCGGCGGCTGGTCGGCGCAGAGCCTCTCCGTGCACACGCAGTCCGGCATCGCGCTCCGGGTCTTCGAGCTGTTCGGCGTCAAGCAGCCGCTCAGGAACTGGGTGCAGCAGGCGCGATCGCTGGTCCAGAGCCGCGGCTATGTGTGGGACGGCCTCACCTACGAGCAGCGCCGCGAGTTCCTGCTGGAGACGCTCAGCCTGGGCGTGCAGGCGAACCTGTCCTGCTTCTACGACGCCTGGAACTGGCCCGTCTCCACGAGCCTCCGGGCGAGCTTGACGGCCCAGTTCGGCGCCACGAACCCGTACTGCAGCGACGCCGACGCCGACGGCTTCACGAGGCAGAAGGGCGACTGCAACGACACGAACGCGGCGATCAAGCCGAGCGCCGTCGAGACGGTCAACAACGTCGACGACAACTGCAACGGCGTGAAAGACGATGTGCTCGTCCAGGAGAGCGGCGACTTCCCGAACGACCAGTCCGCGGCGCAGGCGGTCGGGTTCCCGGCGCGCATCCGGGGCTCCTCGGGCGGCGACGACTGGGATCACTTCTCGATCAACCTGACCTCCACGACGACCGTGCGGTTCCAGCTCCGCTCCCTGGACACGTACGCCGCCTGGTTCGACGTCTACAACCAGAGCGCCCCCGGCTCGCTGGACGCGTTCTGGATCTGGTCCGGCGACGTGAACGTGTCGAAGGTCACGCTCGGCCCCGGGACGTGGAAGTTCTCTGTCTGGGGCGCTGACGCGGGGAACTACGAGCTGATCGTGCAGCCGGACGCGACGTTCCCGGTCACGGTCCCCGACCTCTGGCCGATCAGCTGGACGCCTGACGCCGTGTCGAACCCGTCCGCGAACCAGTACGTGTTCCCCGCGCAGTCCGTGCCCGGGGCGCTCGCGAGCGTGCCTGGCCTCCAGGTGCGGCACTGGGTGTCGGGTTACGGCTGGGTCGGCACGACGGGGGCGGGCACCTCGTTCACGTGGTCCGCGCCGGCCGGGACCGATCCGCAGGAGCTCGTGTATCGCTCCCAGTTCGTGTCGTCATCGGTCCTCCCGGCGTGGCCGCTGAGCCAGCACCGGAACGTCTCTGCGCTGTCGTGGACCTCTCAGGACGTCGGCGCCCCGGCGGCGCCCGGCAGCACGAGCCGGTGGGTCGACAACTTCGCGATCGAGGGCTCGGGCGCGGGCATCACGGGCACGGCGGACGCATTCCGCTTCTCGTGGGTCAAGGTGAACGGCGACGCCACGATCGTCGCGCGCGTGGTGAGCCTCGAGAACACGAGCGCCTCGGCGCTCGCGGGGGTGACCATCCGGGAGACCCTGAACACGAACCCGAAGCACGCGACCGTGGCCGTGACGCCGAGCAGCACGATCCGCTTCCAGCGCAGGACGTCGAGCGGCGGCTCGACCTCGAGCTCCACCGCGACCCAGAGCGAGACCGCGCCGCGGTGGCTGAAGGTCCAGCGCACCGGGAGCACGTTCCAGGTCTATCGCTCGACCGACGGGGCGAGCTGGACCTCGGTGGGCAGCGCGACCATCAGCATGAGCTCGACGGTGTACGTGGGCGTCGTGGCCACGTCGGCGAGCGGCTCACTCACCGGGACCGCGCAGGTCGACGACGTCGCGGTGACCGGGACCATCGTGCCCTGAAGCCCGGCGCTCTGCCGGCGACGCCCGGCGCTTGCCGGGCGTGATCGGCGGGAGGCTGCTCATCGAGCCGTGACGCCGCCCGCCACCGGGGCTCGACCTCGAGCCGGGCGGCGAGACTACCCTTCGCCTGGCTACATCTTCGCCTCTCTCCCCGAGAGCTTCGCCTTCACCAGGAAGTGCGAGAACGCTCCGAGGAACTCGCTCACCGACACAGTGCCGTTCCTGTCGAGGTCGCAGACCTGCAAAAACTCGTCAATCTCGCCATCGCGGAAGCCCTTCTCGCGAAAATTTGCCATGATCTCAGCCACGTCGAGGGCGCCATCCCGATTCTTGTCGATCTCCTCGAAGACCTGGAGCATCGAGTCGCGCATCATCGCTTTGAAGATCGCGTCGCGCAGCTCGAGCTCCAGCACGTCCAGGATGCACCCCTCGGGAGACTCCAGGAGCCAGGGCGCCATCATCGTGGACCTCAGCACCGTCACGGTCGAGCCCAGTGACGCCGAGACCCCGAGGCGCCGCTTGTAGTCCTCGATGAAGATCTTCCCGTACTGCTCCTCGCTGAAGTCCGTCGTGCTCACGATCATCCGGTAGTGATAGATGTCGTCCCCGGGGGCGATGCTCAAGAGATCATAGATCGCCTTGTTCAATCGGTTCATCATCTCGAGATTGGTGTTGATCGAGCCGTCTGGGTGCTTAAAGTTGACGGCGTAGGTGAGGATGTTCTGATCGGGACCGAGCTCCGGCAGCAGCGCCATCGCCTCGGGGTCGGCCAGGAGCTCCTCGAGGCTCCGTCGGTCGATGCGCTCGCGGATGAACTGCAGCTCGCTCTCCGCGTCGCCGCCCCCCATCTCCGCTGGCAGCCGCGGGACCGGGACGATGACGAACCGATCTTCCGGGCGAGCCAAGCAGAGGAGCCGCGCGTAGAACCGCTTGCAGTTGAACAGGGCCTTCCGGTGGATCTGCCCATACCCGCTCCGGGTGGGCCGGATGACCTTGTGGCTCAGGTAGACCGCCGCCACCGCGGCGCCTGGCTTCGACCCTTCGAGCCCATAGATCCCCACGGTCGGCTCCGCGTCCCCGTGGACGATGTAGGGGGCCTTGAACGTCACCATGTCGCGCATCGCCGAGTTCCGGTAGCAGAGCGCCCCGGCCGGGTAAGGGACATAGCCCGATTTGTGCGGGTCCACCGTGATCGAATCCGCCCGGCCGAGCGCCGAGAGCTGCGCCGTCACGTACCTGCTCATTCCGATCTCGGCCGCAGGCCCCGAGGGCGCGTGCGTCGCGCGCGGCCCCTCGTCAGGGCGGAGGATCGAGGCGAAATAGCCGCCCCATGCGGCGTCTGCGTGGACCGTGAACGAGAGCCCCTCCTTCTGAAATCTATGGCGCAGGTCGAGGATCGCCTTCAGCGGATCGACCGCGCTCTCCTCCGTGCTCCCGACGACGCTCACCACGGTGTAGACCGGCCGCCGCTCGTCGAGGCAACGCTTCAGCGCCGCCTCCAGCGCGGAGAGGCTCATCCGCGCGTCGCAGTCCACCGGGATGTCGAGCACGTTCGCCGAGCCGATGCCCAGCACCGCCGCTGCCTTGGGGAATGAGTAATGCTTCGTGGCGGGGACGAGAAACACAGGCGAGCACGGCAGGTCCGCTCCACATCGCCGGTAGAGCTCCTGGATCCCCAGGTGCTGGAGGGAGTGGCCCGCCATCGCCGCAGTGATCGTATCGCTCGAGATGCCGTATTCCTGCGTGAGGCGCGCGGGCAGCGCAAGAATCTCGTCCACCTTGAGGTTCAGGAGCGACCAGGCGTCGAGCGCGCCGAGCAGCGCGCGCCTGCCGTCGCACGTGGTCACGACGAGCTCACGCGCCGCCGAGAGGCTCGGCTCGGACTTCAGCGCATCCCGGAGCGACAACGGGTAGAACTTCAAGTTCCTGGAGGACCAGATCGCCTCGACGTTCGCGACCGTACCGCCGCAAGTGATGTGCCCCCAGGGTCGAACAGCCTTCTCGCCGGCGCCCTCGTCCGGCAGCGTATAGCCGAGCATCCGGCAGAGATCGTCGCCCACGAGCATCTCCAGGATCGTGGTCGCCGTGGATCCTTCGAACGCGACGTTGTTGGGGTTGTAGAGCATCGCAGCGAAGTAGCCGAGCACGCTGGGGATCGAGGTGTCCCAGTTCATGTGCCCCTGGTACCGATCGCTGAAGAAGGGCACCGATTTCTTGAGGAACGACATGAGCGACCGAAAGTTGTCCTTCAGCGAGTCCATCGCGTGGAGGTAGGACGGGTGTCGCTTGGACTGCTCGGTGATGTGCGTGGGATCCTGAGGGTGGAAGTTCCGCCGCCAGAACGAGTGATCCCGGATGGCCTCTACGATGAGCCTCTCGAACTCGTCAGCGTTCTCAGCCTTCGGGCCCAGGAACCACGCCTCCGGCGACCTGGTCCCGGCCCCTTTGAGGAACGGCCCGTCGCCGAACTGGAAGTATTGTTTCAGCCCGGATCTGTCGTTTGACGCACGCCCGCTCATGATGGTTTCGCTCCTATTGACTCGCCGTATCGAGCAAATCTTGCAACGATGGTGGCCAGACGGTACAGGCCACCTTGGCCGCGGTCAAGCCGGCGCGATATCACTCCCCTGGCCGTCCTCGGCGACGTGGGCGGCGCAGATCTCGGCGACGCCACTCCGGAGGCGCGTACAGTAGAGCGGTAACCGCTGAGCCCAACGGGACACGCATACCCGCTAAAATTACTAGGGTTTTCTGGATGGCACGACCACGTCGTGGTTGTGCGATCATGTCAACCGAACGTCGGGGCGAGTGGGCACTTGCCTTCGCAAAGGCGTTTGGACCCCCTCCCCACGCACAGGACCGGTGCAGGTGAGGACCAGCTTCGACGCGGAGTCCGGCCAGACCTGGTCGGAGTGGGGGATGATCGGTACGACGACCGACGGTGAGCCGATCACCTTGCGTGGCGTGGTGATCTCCACCGCGCGCGACGGCAAGATGGCGTGGAACCGCTTCTACCTGGATGAGGTCGTGTCGACCGCTGACGGCTGGCTGCCGTTCTGCCAGGCGATGAGCGCGAACCAGACCATCATCAAGATCGACGCCGGCGCCAGCACCGTCGGGGGCAAGAAGGGCGAGACGAAGCTGTAGGCGAAGAGCCAGGCGCCGGCGGGGACGCCGACGAGCTTCACCGGCAGCGAGGGCTCGACGAGCTGGCGGCGGCGGCCGGGCTCGATCGCTTCCAGCTCTGCCGTGCGTTTCGCGCCGAGCACGGGATCCCGCCGTACACCTACGTGCTGCGCATGCGCCGCCTGCCGTGACGGATGATCTTCACCTGCCGCTTCGGGTACCGCTTGCTGGAGCACTCCGCTCCCGTCAGGGCATCGGGTACACGAGCGAGAGCCCGGCGACGCACATCTCGTCGAACGTGCTCCCCTCGCCGTAGGCCACGTCGATCGTCGCGTTCAACTTCGCCTCCTTGAGCGCCTTGACCACGTACGGGTTCTTCGTCGAGTTGTTGTACGAGCACCGGACCTGGAGCACATCGCCCGGATCGAGCGTCGGGAGCGCCTCGATGGGCGCGTCGTACGAGTACGAGCGCTGCCAGCCGAACTCCCACTTCGGCGCGTGCGCCAGGCACTCCTCCTTGGGTTGATCGGGTGAGCCGTTCGCCCGCGTGACCGTCACCTTCTCGTCGAAGCCCAGGTAGTGCATGTGCAGAAAGTGGCCATAGATGCGCGTGCCCGGCGGGAACGTCAACTCTGGCGGTACGGGCGCGTCCGGGGCCGGGATCGTGAACTGCTGCGTCTCCACGTGGTTCTTGCTGTCCGCGGGGATCAGGAACTCGACGCCGTTCTTGTCGCCCGGACCCGGTAGCAGCCCGACGCCAAGCTCGCCGACCGGAAAATCGAAGTTGCCGATCAGCCGGTACAGGAAGGCGTACTTCGGCTTCTCTTTGGTGAGCCTGAGCTGGATGTGCGTCAGGTCCGGGTCGGCCGTCGTGCCGGCGGGGTGGTAGTGGATCTGCATCATGATGAGCGACCCCTTCGGGATCAGCTGACCCACCCCCTCGGGCAGATCGACCGGGTCGGCGCCGGGAGCCCAGGCTGTGAGCATCTCGAGCGATCCCACGTCCACGCCGTTCGGGACCTCGCCGGCGCCGCACGGAAAGCTCCCGTCGGGGCCGGCCAGGCTCGCGGACTTCCCCTCCGGATCGATGGAGATGATCCCATGGTGAACGACCTTGTGGTTGCCGGGCACCATCTGTACACCATTGAGGTACTGGTCCTCGGTGAGCCCGGGATCGATGACGAAGCAGCGGAACTCGTCCTGCTCACCGGAGGTGACGTAGGGCTCGTTCGGATGAACCTCGAGGGTCATGCCCGGCAGGTCGGGGCTCTTCGGCACGAACGAGGCGGGCGCGTCCTTCGGATCCCCCTTGGGGGTGCCGGCCTTGCTCCAGGCCTCCAGCGTGCTGATCTCCTCGTCGGAGAGGCGGATGTCGCCCTTCCACGCGTGACGGGTCGAGCACTCGTCCGTGTCACGCACGGCGAAGGGCGGCATCGTGCCCGCCTTGGTCGTCTGGACCATGAGCGCCGCGACAGCCTTGGCCTCGTCGTACGCGGTGAGGCTGAAGGGCGCGATGTTGCCCGCGGAGTGGCAGCCCATGCAGCTCTTCTGCAGGATGGGCTCGACGTCTTTGTGAAACGTGGGGCTGCTCCCGGCAGCCTGGGGCTCCGTGGGCTCGTCGTCGCCCCCGGAGCAGCCGGTGAACGAGGCGGCGGCTGGCAGGGCGAGGGCGAGGGTGAGGGCGGACAGCGAAACTCGGGCGACGGAACGCGGACGTATTGAGGCAGGCATGAGACCTCCGGGCAGCCGGATCCCTCACGAGCGTGGGGTCCGGGCGCTTGGTAAGGAGCCACGTCGTGTTCGACTGCGCTTCAGATATGTGTACTATGCATATAGTCGCCCCTCCCGGAGCGTCAAGGAGATTCGTGCAAAATACACAGATCACAAAAAGAAGCTCCGCGAGCTCCACGGAGCCATGGTCGATCCGATGCGCTCATGAAGTGGCTCGGTGACGCCGGTGCCGAGGCTCGTGCGCGGACCGCTCTGCGCGGCCGGGGCACTCGCCTCCGAGGGGGGCGCGAGCGGCGCGCCGTCGCGCTCCAAGCCCACGGCTACCGCAGCGCCGGCCCCCGGCTTCGGCTCCACCCCCATCCTCTTGATGCCGATCCCCGGCCGGTGATCCAGGGTTCGGCATGCACATCAAGACCAAGCGGTGGAACGACCCAGCCGAGCCCGATGACGGCACGCGGATCCTCGTCTGTCGCTATCGCCCGCGCGGCGTCCGCAAGGAGGATGAGACCTGGCAGGAGTGGTGGAAGGACCTCGGCCCCACCGCCGAGCTCCACGCCGCGTTCTATGGCAAGCACGGGCCGCCGCTCACCTGGGGCGAGTACCGGCGGCGCTACCTCGCGGAGATGCGGGCCCAGAAGGAGCGGATCGCCGAGCTCGCGCGGCGCGTGCAGGGCGGCGAGGTGATGACGCTGCTCTGCTCCTCGGCCTGCGTGGATCCGGAGCACTGCCACCGCACGATGCTCGCCCGCCTGATCACCGAGGCCGCCGAGAAGCCGAAGGCGCAGCCGCGGCGCAAGGCGTGACCGGGACAGAATCTTGCGTCCAGGAGGCCTGGGCGGGCGGGGCCGATGGTCCGGGGGGGCGGCGTCGCCGCGGCGGCGGCCGCGAGGTCGGGCCGCGCGACGCCGGGCGAAGGCCTACCTTCGGTTCTGACGCGGGCGCCGGCCGAGCGGGTGCGGGGGGGCCGGCCCCGCTCTCAGGCGGCGTGGCTTCGCGCCGGGGCGGCCGCGCGCTTGCGCGGGCGTGCCCCGGGCCCCGGCAAGGCGTGAGGCCCGCGGACGTTGAGCTTTGTGCCGACCTCGGCGATGGCGCGGAGCGCGGGCACCAGCTCTTGGCCGAGTGGGGTGAGCTCGTACTCGACCGAGGGCGGCGAGGTGGGCATGACGCGGCGGCTGACCACGCCCCTGGCCTCGAGCTCGCGCAGGCGCGCGCTCAGCACCCGCGCCGAGATCTGCGGGATGTCGACGCGCAGCTCGCCGAACCGGCGCGGCTGCCCGCTGAGCGACCAGATGACGTTCGGCGCCCAGGCTCCGCGCAAGAGCGCCATGCACAGCGTCAGCGGGCAGAGGGGCGGCGGGGGGACGCGATTTTTTCGGACCGGCAGTGCCATGGGTAACCTCGAAGATACCCCTTTTTCAGGTATCTAGCACCCAGCGAGTATCCAAGAGTAACTTCGCGCGCTAGCTTGCTGGTCTCGATGGCGCCGGCCCTGAGCGATCGGGGCTGGCGCGCCGCGGCCCTCGCCGAAGCGACGGGCTTCGTCGGGGCGCGCTGAGGCTTCGCCGATCTCCGCGCCCGTCAGCCCCTCGCCGCCCCGAACGCCCGGGGTCGCGTCGCCGGGGCGGGGGCGTTCGGGTATCTCATCAACACCACATGATTCGAGGGATGCTTCTATGAAACTGTATTTCTTCCCCGGTGCCTGCTCTCTGTCTCCGCACGTCGTCGCCCGTGAGGTCGGCATCGAGCTGACGCTCGACAAGGTCGACCTCGCGTCCAAGAAGACGTCGTCGGGCCGCGATTTTTCGGCCATCAACCCGAAGGGGTACGTCCCCGCGCTCGAGCTCGACGGCGGCGAGGTCTTGACCGAGGGGCCGGCCATCGTTCAGTACCTGGCCGACCAGAAGCCCGAAGCGAAGCTCGTGCCGCCGCCGGGCACGATGGCTCGCTACCGCGTGCAAGAGATGCTCGGGTACATCAACTCTGAGCTGCACAAGACCTACGGCCCGCTCTTCAAACCGAAGACCTCGCCCGAGCAGCGGCAGGAGAGCGAGGAGTACCTGCGCAAGCGCTACGGCGTGATCGAGGCGGCGCTCGCGAAGGGGCCCTACCTGTTCGGCGAGCAGTTCACCGTGGCCGACGCCTACCTTTTCACGGTCACCAACTGGTCGAATTTCGTCAAGCTCGACCTGTCGAACTTCCCCAATTTGCTCGCGTACCAGCGGCGGGTGGCCGCGCGCCCCGCGGTGCAGGGGGCGCTGCGGGCCGAGGGGCTTCCGGTCGAGGGCGGCAAGTAAGGGGGGCGCGGCGCGCGCCGCCCCCGGCGGGGGGGGCGCGCGCCGCGAGCGCTCAGGGATGACGATCGATGTTCACCAGCGCTTCTGGACGTTCGCGATGAACTTGTAGGGATACCCGAGCTCGAACGCGCTCGCGTCGTCGAGCCGCTGCACCTCTTCGGCCGAGAGCTTCACGTCGGCGGCCTTGAGGTTGTCGTCGAGCTGCTCGAGCGAGCGCGCGCCGAAGATGACCGACGTGACCGTCGGCTTGGCGAGCAGCCAGGCGAGGGAGACGGCCGCGGGCGTCGTCTGCTTCTCCTTCGCGATCGCGTTCACCGCGTCGAGCGTCCGCCAGCCGCGGTCGTTGTCGAAATCGGCGAAGTTCTGCTTCCATTTCTCGAGGCGCACGCCTGGAGGCGGCGGCTGGTCCTTCACGTACTTCCCGGACAGGAAGCCGGAGGCGAGCGGCGACCACGGGAGGACGCCGATGCCGAATTGCTTGCACACCGGGATGTGCTCGCGCTCGAGGTCGCGCACGAGCAGGCTGTATTGCATCTGCAGCGCGACGAACCGATGGAGGTGCTCGGTCTTCGAGATCCACTGGCTGTCGGTGAGGCGGTACGCCGCGTAGTTGCTCGCGCCCAGGTAGAGGACCTTGCCCGCCCTCACGAGATCGTCGAGCGCGCGCAGGGTCTCCTCCTCCGGCGTGTCGATGTCTTGCATGTGGATCTGATAGAGATCGATGCGATCCGTCCCGAGGCGCCGCAGGCTGTCTTCCACCGTCCGGACGATGCGATAGCGGGACGCGCCGGTGGAGTTCGGCCCTTCGCCCATGCGGAAGCGGAACTTGGTGGCGAGCACCACGCGATCGCGGCTCTTGGTCTCCGCCATCCACGCGCCCACGACGCGCTCGGACAGCCCGTCCTGGCCGTAGACGTCGGCGGTGTCGATGAAGCCCACGCCTCGCTCGAGCGCCCGGCTCATGATCGCAAACGACGTCTTCTCATCACAGCCGACGTTGTGCATGAACGACTTTTCGTTCGCTTCCCCGAAGGTCATTGCGCCGAGGCAGAGCACGGGGACCTTGAGCCCGCTGGTTCCTAGCGACCGGTACTCCATGGTGAGTTGTCTCCTCTGGTGGTTGGCCGGCGAGTATAGCGCAGGGCCACACGGCGTCGACGCACGCGTCGGTGCGCCCGGCCTCTGTGCCCCCGAGACCGCGGGTACACCGCCGAGCCGAGGAGAAGGAGGCGAGCGACCGCGGCGCGCCTCGGCTCGGCAACAGCTGTGTCGTCGGGTTACAACCAGGAAATGAGCCGGCGATGCTGCACGAGCTCGCCGTAGGGGAGCGGCGGCTCGGCGGGCTGCGTGCAGATCCAGAGGACGTTCTTTGCGGCCTCCTCAGGCGACTGCGCCGCCGACATGTCGTCGAACCACGGGCGCGACGCGTCGGTGTCCACGAGCCCGGGGCAGAGGGCGGCGATGAGCAGCCCGCGCCGCGCCGCCTCGTCCTGTCGCTGCCGCGCATAGACCTTCATCGAGGCGACCTGCGCGATCTTGGACGGGACGTTGATCCACGAGGGCCAGTGCTGGGCCTCTGCCTCGCCGCGCTCGACCAGCGCGACGTACTCGTCCATGACGCGCTCGATGTCCTCGAGCGATCGCGTCGCGGGGTCGAAGTGGTGGTGGAGCCGCGGGTCCAGGTTGCGCAGGGAGCCGAAGGCGCTGGCGACCACGAGCAGCTGTCCGCCGTCGCGCAGCAGGGGGCCGAAGGCGCGGATCATCCGGTAGGTGCCATGGTTGTTCGTGTCGATGAAGGTGCGGACCTGGGCCGCCTGCGGCCGATCTTTCACCATGCGCGCGGCCGCGTTCGAGATCACGATGTCGATCCCGCCGTGCTGGCGCGCCACGGTCTCCGCCAGGGCCTCGACGCTGGCGTCGTCGGTCACGTCCAGCCGGGCCAGCGACGGCTCGAGGCCTTGCGCGCGCAGGGTCGCCACGGCCGCCTCGCCGCGCGCTGGATCACGCGCCGCGAGGTAGACGGCGCTGCCCGCCGGCAGATCCTGGCAAAGACGCGCGACCATGGCGTAGCCGAGGCCCTGGTTCGCGCCGGTGACAAGTGCAATTTTCGACATCGATCCCTCCTCGATCCATGTGCTCGTGAAGCGTGCGGCGCCTCAGTATGACCCAGGTTCCTCCGGAGGTGCAGGGGCTCCGGCCGTCACGCGCGCGTGGGAAGGTGTTGGTCGTGCCGTCGTCCGCCGTTCACATGCGCACGTGAACGGGTTCACATGCGCACGTGAACGGTGCCGAGAAAAGGACTATCCTCGGTTCCGTGTTCGGCATCGTGCTCGATCGCGCCTCGCGGCGCTCGCTGGCGCTCCAGCTCGCGGATGGGCTGCGAAAGGCGGTCGTCGCCGGCGAGCTCGCGCCCGGCGCCAGGTTGCCGCCCTCGCGCCAGCTGGCAGCGGAGCTGGGGATCTCCCGGCGGCTGGTGACGGACGCCTACGAGCAGCTCACCGGAGAGGGCTATTTCGAGACCCGCGCGGGCCACGGGACCTACGCCGCCGCGCTGCCGGCGCGGGCGCCGCGCGCCAGCGTCTCGGGGGCGGCGCCTCCCCCGTGGCGCCGGGCCACCATCCACGTCGACTTCACCCCCGGGATCCCCGATCTCGCCAGCTTTCCACGGCAAACGTGGCGCCGCGCCGCCGACGACGCGATCTCGCTGGCGCAGGCCGCCGACCTCTCCTACGGCCCGCCGCTCGGCGATGTTCGCCTGCGCCAGGCCATCTCCGACTATCTGTACCGGTTCCGCGGGCTGGCCGCCGATCCAGAGCAGATCTGCATCACCTCCGGCACCTCGCATTCCCTGTCGCTGCTCTCGCGCCTCCTCCCCGCCACGACCCTCTTCTGCGAGGAGCCCGGGCTCACCTTCGCCCGCGACGTCTTCGCCTCGGCCGGGTTCCGCTGCCGCCCGGTGCACGTCGACGACGCCGGCGCGTTCCCGTCCGGCCTGGGCGAGGTGCCCCGCGGCGCGCTCTTTTACCTGACGCCCTCCCACCAGTTCCCGACCGGCGCGCTCCTGCCGCTCAAGCGGCGGGTGAAGTTCCTGGAGCTCTGCGCCCCGGCGGAAGGGCTGGTGCTCGAGGACGATTACGACTCCGAGTTCCGCTTCCGCGGCAGCCCGGTCCCGCCGCTCGCCTCGCTCGACGCCGAGCGCGTCGTCTACCTGGGGACCTTCTCGAAGTGCCTGGCGCCCTTCGTGCGGGTCGGATACCTCATCGCCCCACCGCACCTCGTCGGCCCGATCGCGGACCTGGTGCGGCGCACCAACCTCCGGGGATCCATCCCGCACCAGCGGACGCTGGCCCACTTCATCGAGGAGGGCCATCTCGAGCGCCATATCTTTGCCATGAAGCGGCGCTACCGCGCCCGGATGGAAGCCATCCTCGCCTTCCTGGCGACCCGGTACGGAGATGAGGCCCGCACCGGCGGCAGCGAGACCGGGTTTCACCTGCACGTGCGTTTTGCCGACCGGCGCTTCGGCCCGACCTTCACGGACGCCTGCAGCGGGGAGGGGCTGCGGATCTCGACCGAGGACGAGTTCCGGGCCGAGCCGCCCCGCGAGGGCAACGCGCTGGTGATCGGCTACGGCAACGTGGCGGACGAGAAGCTCGACGAGGGGCTCGAGCTGCTTGGGACCCTCATCGAGCGGAACGCGGACCGCGCGCTCCGCTCGCCCTGAGCCCTTCGCCTCCGCGCCTCGGGCGCCATGATCGGGACGGGCGGAGTCGAGGGGCGGGCTCTACAGGTTACGATCCTCGTAGGCCACCAGCTCTGACACCTGGCGCGCCTGCTCGGGGGTGAGCGGGCGCTTCTCCATGGCCCGCGCGTTCTCCACGGCCTGGGCCGCGTTCTTGAAGCCGGGGATCGGGATGGTGTTCGGGCTCTTGGCCCAGATCCACGCCAGCGCGCCCTGAACCAGGGTGCGGCCGTCGCTGGTCAGGATCTCGCGGGCGGCCTCCAGGCGGCGGACGTAGTTGGGGTTCACCTTGCCGTCCTTGAACCAGCTGATCCACGCGACGTTGCTGGTCCGCACGTCGCCGTGGGGCAAGGTCTCGCCCTTCGTGTACCGGCCCGAGAGCATGCCCATCGCCAGCGGGCTCCGGCACAGGAGCGCCAGCCCCTTGCCCTCGCCGTAGGCGATCAGCCGGTCGTTCCCCTCGAACACGTTGAGCAGGATCTGGGCTGCGCCGCAGCGCGGACCGCGGGCGAAGGCCTCGACAGAGGCCTTCACGTCGGTGCTCCAGCCGTACGTGCGGATCTTCCCCTCCTTCACGAGCTGCTCGAGCACCTCCACCACCTCGCCGGCTCTCTCGGGCGGGTGCTCCCAGATGTGGAGCTGGTAGAGGTCGATCCGATCGGTCCCCAGCCGTCGCAGGCTCCCCTCCACGGCGCGCCGGATGTACGCCGGGCTGGCGTCGGTCTTGCCCAGGTTGGCGTGTTTCTCCTCGTCGAAGAGGTGACCGAACTTGGTGGCAATGGTGACGCGGTCGCGGATCCCCTGGATGGCCTTGCCGACCAGGACCTCGCTGTGCCCCGACCCGTACACGTCGGCGGTGTCGAGCAGCGTGACGCCGGCGTCGATGCCGGCGCGGATGGCCCGGATCGACTCCGCGTCGTCGGTCCCGTGCCACTCCCAGCTCGCACCCGGGTCGTTCCACTTCCCCGCGATGGCCCAGCACCCAAGGCCCAGCGCGCTCGTCTCGATGCCCGCTCTCTCCCATCGTCGCTTCATGGCGTCCTCCTCGTGGACCGACTGTGTCCAGGCCCAGGTATGAGGCCAGAGGCGCGCGGGGACGAGGACCACCGCTGCTGCTGCGGCGTGGACCACCGGCCTTCCCCCCCCACAGCCAGCGGGGCCCAGCATGGGCTGGACCACCCTGCGTCAATCGGCCGGATAGCCCCGCCACATCCAGCGCAGCGTGTCGGGGAGCGTCTGCCTGATCACTTTCCCGTCGCAGTGGCTGGCGCCCTTCGAGTAGACGAAGCGGTAATGATACCCCTTCTCCTTGAGGATCGCCGCCACGCGCTGGTTCGCCATCACCCAGTTGTGGTGGCTGGCTTCATCTCTGGTGCTGCCGAGGTCGTTGTCGCCGACCTGCAGGAAGATGCGCAGCGGCTTGCGCGAATTGTCCCGGATGAGCCCCTCCGTGTACTCCCAGGCGCCGTCGGGATACTCGGCCTCGGTGGGCGCGCGGGGGTTCTGCTGGTCGACGAACGTGCCGGAGTAGGTGACGATCTTGCGGTAGGTGTCGTGCCCGAACCAGCCCATGGTCAGCGCCGCCGCCCCGCCCGAGCTGCATCCGTACGTGGCGCGGCCGTCCGGGTTGCTCGTGAACTTCAGGTTCGGGTACGCGGCGTGGACGGCTCGGTCGTTCTTGACCGCCTCAAGGAGCTCCGTATCGACGAACCTCTGGTAGGCGTCCGACATGGTGTCGTATTCGAGCCCGCGCTCGCTGCCGTACGAGTCGCCCCCTCCGCTCGCGGCGAAGATGGCGATGACGCTCGGGAAGCGGTTGTTCGGGTCCGCGACGAGGTTGTTGATCGTGTTGATGATCTCGTCCCTGTCGCGCGCGTCCTGGACGACCATGAACGGCGCGTCCGCGCCGTCGACGTACGTCGCGGGGATCGCGACCTCCACGCGACGGTTGAAATCTCCTTTGGCGTTGTCGTTCAAGGTCGGATCGTGGCCGGTGAAGATCTCGCTCTCCCGGGACGACAGGAAGAACGTGAACGTCCGCCCCTGGGGAACGCCGTCGATCCTCTTGATCTCCGGGGCGTCCTGGTAGTCAGGCCCGATCTCGAAATCGCCGTCGCCTTCGGTGCCGACCGGATCGACCGTCCCGCCCTGTCCTCCCCCGCCGTTCGGGTCCGGGTCGTCCGTGCCGCCCGCGCCCGAGGTGCTGCCGCTGCTGCTCGAAGAGCTGCTGCTGCTGCTCGAAGAGCTGCTGCTTCCTTTTCCTCCGCTGCCGCCCGAGCCGTCGGCGGCGTCGTCGTCCGACCCGCAACCAGCGATTGAAAACGCGACAAGGAGCGAGATACTGCATGTGATCGAGCGGGTCATGGATCCTCCTGTCATCGATGCGCAGGGCAAGAAGCTCGGTGAGTCGGCGGCGCAGCTGCGGCTGCGCTGACATGCGAGGTGGGCGCTACAGCGGCGGCGCCCACCTCGTTCCCCCGACCGGCCGTGGCAGCGGGCGCTCGCGAGCGAGGTCACCTCGAGCGTACGCTGAGCTCAGGCGCGCCGCGCCAGCTGCCGCAGCCACCCCTCGAGCAGCCGCGAGCGGCGGCCGAGCGCGGCCCCCCGTTCCGCCAGCGTGGCGCGCGCGACGGCATGGAACGGCGGGGGCACGTGATCAAATCCCCACCGCCGTCCTTCGACGACGACGGATCAAGGTCGACGCTGCAGCTGCCAGAGCAACCAGGGAGGTCCCGATGGACCCGCCCGAACCGGCCCTGCCGACCGCGCACGATCCGGAATCAGCGCCGCCCGTCGGGCCGCCCGTCGTGACGGCGCCACCTGTTCCACCGCTCCCGCCGCTCCCGCCGCTCCCGCCTGTGGTGCCGCTCGCCCCCGTGCTCCCAGCGGTGCCGCCGCCCGTGCCACCCGGCCCCTGTCCGCCACCCCCACCGTCTCCACCGGCTCCGCCTGCGCCTCCGCTCCCCCCCGCACCGCCGCTGCACTGCTCTATCTCGGGATCGACCGGCCCGGTCTTGTCGAGACCCAGAAAGGGGATGACGTACTCAGCGGGGAACAACGCGTCGGACGGGCCGTGATCGCCGCCAATCGAGGTGAACGCATCGAGGACCACGTAACCGCACTCGTTCTCCCAGCGCTGCCGCGTCGCATCGTGGTTGCCGAGCCGGACTCCCATGTCGGTCGACGTCGGGCTCGCGCTCACGCCGAGTACATTGGTCCATTGCTTGACGGCCTCCGTGTGGTTCGGGTACCTGATGATGCTGTCGGCATCGCCGTGGAAGAGCTGCAGCCGCGGGCGATGTCCCGTGTACCCCGGGGCCAGCGTACGGGCGATGTCCCCCCACTCTTGCGCTGTGTGGGTCACCGAGCCGCCCGCGCACGCTCCGCTATATCCGCCGTTGTTGCCTGATTCGTTGGCTGCGCGGCACCCGGCCGGCATGCCCGCGAACGCGGCGCCTGCCTTGAAGACGTCCGGGTAGAGGGCGAGCAGGAGCTCGGTCATCATGCCGCCGGACGAATCTCCCGTCGCATAGACGCGATCCGCGTTGCCTCCGTACGTGTCGAGCGCGTACTTCACCATCTGCCTGATGGCGTGACTGTCGCCACCGCCTTCGCGCGTGCGCGTCTTGTCCGACACGACGTCCCAGCATCTTCCGCTGCTGGGGACGACCATGATGAAGCCATGCTCGTCCGCCGCGTCGACGATGCCCCCGCCCCGCGCCTGACCAAAGACCGCGCTGGCGGTCCCGCCGCAGTAGTGCACCAGAGTCAGAATCGGAGGATTCGACGCCACGTGGTCCGGGACATAGACGTGCATGCTCACGTCACCAGGCAGACCGCTCGCTCCCCAGTCGTTGACCAGCTGCAACGTCGCCGCTCGCGCGGACGGGACCGACCCCAGCATGGCTGCCAGCAAGGCGCCCCAGGCAGTCCAGTTTCGGCTCATGATGGAGTTCTCTCCTGTGTGTGAATTTGCCCTCTCGAGCCAAGCAAGGCTGCGGCGCCGCAAGAAGGTGCCGTTCGGAGCCATTGTGAACGTTCACATGGACAACGTCAATCCCAATCGGCCGACCCGCGGTGTCCTCCAGCCCGAGGGAGAAGAGGCCCTCGAGCCGGCGAACCTCGAGCGCCCGAAGGTGGTCCACAACGAGTCCACGAGCGGCCAAGCCGTGCTCCTTGGTTACCCCGAACAATTACAGTGCGTCTGCACGAAGCGCGAGCCGCAGCGCTTCAGCGCAGTGCTTCCCTGACCAGGCTGCGTTATCCTTGGACTTACCGTGAAGCTGCTGTGGCAGTCGTTCCCCATGCCCGAAGGTCGACGCGCCCAGGCCTGGCGATATCATCCCGCCTACAGGCGACCGGCCCATTTTCACGACGAACCGGAGTTCAATCTCGTCGTCCGGGGAGCTGCCATCTTCCGCGTGGGGCATCGTCGCGTTCTGACGGGACGCGGATCGCTGCTTTGGTACCCGCCCGGGCTGGACCACTATCTCGAAGACGCCAGCCCAGACCTCGAGCTCCATGTGGTAGGGTTCCGTCCCGAGCTGATCGACGCGTTCGCGCGTGAGCACGGCTGCGCGCCGAGCTTCGCTCGGCCTCAGCAGCGCCTTGACGGGGCCGCCTTGTTGGCTTGTGCAGACGCTGTGGCCCAGGTACCCAACAGCCGCGACAACCCGGCTGTCGAAGGACGGCTGCTCGATTTGTTCGCAGCGCTGGCCCAGATGACACCTCCTCCGCAGATGAGCCTTGGCCACCGGGCTGCGGCCCTGCTGGCCGAGGCGCCGAGCCTCCGCCGCGACGAGCTGACCCGACGCCTGACCAGCAACCGCGGCGATGTCAGCCGCAAATTTCGCCGCGACCAGGGCCTGTCTTTGACGGAGTACAAGAACCGGCTGCAAACGCTGAAGCTCCTCGAGCTGCTCGAGCAGGGCTGCAGCCACTTGACTCACGCGGCGCTCGAAGCGGGGTTCGGCAGCTACTCGCGCTGTCACCAGGTGTTCAGGGCGTTGCTGGGCATGGCGCCCAGCGCGCTCCTCGACCCGGGCACCCGGAGACGACTCGCCGACAGGTTGGAGCCGCTGAGCGCACAGCACGGTTGCCGAGATCCCGGGTAGCTCGCGCATCCAGGCCCATCGTCTCCGGCACCTCTGCTCCGCGAATCGGCGTTCAGGCCGCGGAAACGCACAAAACTTGATGCTCGCCGTGCGGCGGCTGACTAGTCGATCGGCATGCGAAGTCGATCAGCCCTCGCCTTGCTCGCGCTCCTGGCTTTTCCGGGATGCTCCAACGGTTCGCCGGATCCGGACTCCTCCGCCTCCGCCGGGGGAGCTCCCCCCAGCACGGCGACGGGTGGGGATGCAGCCGGCCCCATGACCGGTGGCCATGGCGGCATGCCGCCAGAGGCATCTGCGACCGGTGGCGCAGGTGGTACGGGCGGCGCAGGTATGGGCGGCGCAAGCTCCGGTGGGACGGGCGGCGCAGCTGCAGGCGGCACGGGTGGCGCCGCTGGAGGTGGCGCTCAGGATGGCAGCTTCGAGCTCGCCTGGGAAGATCCGTTCGACACCGTCGATCTCACTCGATGGCAGCTGATGACCCACAGCTGGGACGGCAATCTCGCGCAGTTTGCCGGGGAAAATGCTGCGGTCAGCGACGGCGTCCTGCATCTTTCGCTGACGGCAGCCAACGATACCAGCAAGCCCTTCCGCGGCGTGGAAATGCGCTCTCGCGAGACGCTGACCTACGGAAAAATAGAGGCGTCGGCTCGGTTTGCGCAGGGCTCCGCGGTCGTCTCTTCTCTGGTGCTCATTTACACCCCATGGCCCCCCGACGACTGGAACGAGCTCGACATCGAGTTCTTGGGCAAAGACGCCGATCGCATCCAGTTCAACCACATGGTGAACATCCCGCCCGCTGATCCAGCCACCGGCCACCTCCAGTTCCCCGAGCTCGTTACCTTGGGCTTCAACCCCGCAGCGGGCTTTCACACCTATGCCATCGAATGGGTGCCCGGTGAGGCGCGCTTCTACGTCGACGGAGCGCTCATGCACACTGCCACCGAGGAAATGGGACGCATGGTCCTCCCTCAGAACATCCTCTTGACGATCTGGGCTTCTGGGGCGCCAGACTGGGCGGGCCCCGTCGACGACAGCACCGCCCCCACGCGCGCCGAGTACGACTGGCTCCGCGTCTACCGCTACGTCGGCCCGTAGGTGCTTCGTGGGTTCCGAGCTCATGGAGAGGGACGTCGGCGCAAGTCAGTAGGGTTCGCCGCGGCAGGGATCAACGGACGATCACGCGCACCGGAGAGCCGGGCATACCCTGCAGCCCCACCCGCACCGGCTTCCTGGACACGAGCTCGAAGCTGTGGCGCCGCAGCAGCGTGCCCAGGACCAGCTTCATCTCGTACAGCGCAAAGGCGGCCCCGATGCAGCGCCGATTCCCGCCGCCAAACGGCAGGAATTCGAAGGGGGAATAGGTTCGCTCCAGGAATCGCTCGGGACGAAACACCTCCGGCTCCGGAAACACCGCGGGATCGTGGTGGGCCCAGATGATTTGTGCGAACACGCCTGCTCCGGCCGGCAGATCGTAGCCCGCGATCTTCATCGGCGCATTCAGCTTGCGTCCCACCCCCGGGCTGGGCGGGCGCAGGCGCAGCGTCTCGTTGCACACCGCTTCCAGGTACGGCGCCTTGGCCAGCGCCTCGGGCTCGGGATCCGCGCCCAGCGCCGTCAGCTCGTCCTGCAGCCGGCGCAACACGGCGGGCGCGTGTCCGAGAAAATAGAGCACCCAGGTGAGCGCGCCCGCGGTCGTGCTGTGCCCCGCGAAGAGCAGCGTGTGCAGCTGCTCGAAGATCTGCTGGTCGCTCAGCGCCGTCCCGTCTTCCTGGCGGGCTTCCAGGAGCAGGCTCAGGATATCGGTGCGCTCGACGGGCTCGGCGCGGCGGCGGGCGATCTCCGGATCGAGGAAGCTGCGCAGGTCGCGGGTCGCGCGCTGCCTGCGCGCCCACGGGCCGAAGCCCCGGAACTCCCGGCGCAGCCAGGGAATCATCAGGGTGATGTTCAGGCCGAAGGAGAAGCTCTTGCGCAGCTCCTCGAGCAGCTTCTCGAGGCGCGCCGCTTCCGCCGGTGCAGTGACCCCGAACACGAGGTGGATGATCGTCTGCAGCGAGATCGTGTTCATGAGATCCTGCGCCACCAGCTGCTGGCCCGGCTTGAGGTCCCGGGAGTGCTGCAGGGCCAGGTCGCAGATCTGCTTCCCATACAGGCGCATGCGCTGCCCGTGAAACGGCGGCATGAGCAGCTTGCGCATGGCCGTGTGCCGCGCGCCCGAGAGCGCGAACAGCGACGACTCTCCCATCGCCGCGGTGAAGCTCTCGCCCAGCATCTGGTCAAGGTTCTCCGGCGGCACCGCGAACACGGAGCGCAGCCCCTCCACGCTGCCGGTGGCCAGCACCGGTTTGCCGTTCATCTTCGGGGCCGACATCGGATCGCCGTAGCGCTTCCGCAAGCGCAGCGTGAAGCCGATCGGGTCGAGGATCCCCTGCAAGTTCACCAGGATGTTGTTGGTGGGGCCTTTGGGCAACGTGGTCATGGGGCGCGTTCCTTCGATTGTAATGCCATCTTAGCTCTATAGATTGGCATCGCTGTAGGGGGATAGGACATCCAAACGGCTTCACAGGTGTCAAGTATTTTGGCGCTGGGTCGTGACGTGGCAGACGGCGGCAGGGCCGGACAGCAACCCGCGTCCGCGCGCCACCCGGGAGCCTGGCGCCCCGGCTCGGCGGCGGCCTTGCCTCGGCTCCGCCTCGGCCTCCTCGACGTCGCCGAGGAGGCGCAGCGCGTGCGACCGCAGGAGAGCCCCGGCGCGTGTTCTCGACCAGGCATGTGGGTGAGGGTGGTGCTGGACCGCCGGAAGGCGCTTGGACGCGCCGCCCTCGTACCCTGTGCCCTCGTTCCGCGACAGCGTTCGTCGCGCGTTCGAGGGGCGACCGGCGTTAAGGTCGTGCTCATGACGTCCACCGTGACCCGCAACACCGGCTCCACCATCAAGTACGTCGTCATCATGGCGGTGCTCGCCGGCCTCTCGTTCCTCTGTTTCCGCGAGATGATCGATCGCTCCGGTCTGCTGTGGCTGCTCTGCCTCGTCGGCGGCCTCGGGTTCGCGGTCTTCGCGTTCGGGGCGCTCCTCGTCGCCAGGGACCAGGCCGGCACCGCGACGTGCCCGCGCTGCCAGGCGACGCTCGCGGAGATCGAGCTCAACCACACCGAGGACCCGGCGTTCTGCGACAAGTGCCAGGCCGCGTACCTCGTCGACAAGCGCGTCCTCACCGTGCTCGCCGGCGACTACGTCCACCCGAAGCCGGGCTTTCCGGTGCCGGTGACGAGCGAGGCGATCCGCTGGCCGGAAGGCTGCTGCGTGTGCGCGCGGCCGGCGACTCGCGGCATCGAGGTGAAGGCGCACGACGGCCAGACCGGGACCAACGTGGCCGTCGCCGCGGCCGGGCTCGCGCTCGGGGGCATCGCGGTGCGCACCGGCGGCGGCACGAGCTACACGCTGCACATCCCGCACTGCGCCGAGCACGACGACGGCGCGACGCTCGAGACCAAGATGGGCAACGAGCCGCCGCTGCAGATCCGCTTTCGCTCGTACGCCTACCAGCGCCGCTTCCTCGAGCTGAATCCGAAGCCGGCGAAGGCCGCGTAGATCCGCCTCAGCCCCTCACGTTCGCGCATGTCTCGTGCGCGCGCGGCGAGCGCGGGCTCGTCTCGAATCGTAAAAATGCAATGCAGTGCGAACGGCGGGATGCCGCATCGTTCCACGCTTCGAACGCGGCCGTTCCAGAGCGCCGCCTGGCGCTGCTCCGGGTAGCGCGGCATACTCAGGACGTGATTCTTGAGCGGGCGGATTTCGTACGCCCGCCTCCGGGCCTGCCGCTCCGGCTGTTCCTTCACCGGTCTCGGCCCGGTGCCCCCATGGGTCAACTCGGAGACGCCGTCGCCGAGCCGGGCACGCCGTAATCACAGGCCCCGTCACCCTGATTGCTGACGAACGCTGGCTCCTGGCGGAGGTGGACTCCGTCGGCGCGAGCGCTCGTCTGAACAGAAGCATGATGTGGAGGCAGAATGAAGAAGAGAGAACTTGGTCACCAGCTCGGCCTCGCGGTGTGCGCGGGCGCCGCGCTCGGCCTCTCCGCGGGCTGCTCGCTTGAAAGCGCGTCGGACGAGCCGAACGAGGCGCTCGAGCCGCATTCGTCCGCCATCATCGGCGGCGAGCTCGCCGAGGCGAGCCCCTGGGCCGTCCAGGTCTTCGACGTGCGCGGGAGCACGGGCGACTTCTACCAGTGCACTGGCACCCTCGTCGCGCCGCGCTGGGTGCTCACCGCGCAGCACTGCATCGCGGACGAGGGCGAGACATCGGCGGTGCGCCTCGGCAGCAACACGTACCGCGAGGGCCGGCGCATCGCGGTCGACGCCGTCGAGGTGCCCTCGGCGGGCGTCGACATCGCGCTGCTCCACCTGGCCGAGGACGTCAATGGACCGTTCGTCCAGCTCGCCCCCGCGGGGCCGGCCGTGAACGGGAGGGACGCGACGGTCTACGGCTGGGGGAGCGAGGGCACGCCGCTGGTGATGGCGCCGTCGCTCAAGAAGGCGACCGTCCACATCAATGGCCGGCGCTCCGACGACGAGATCCTGGCGACGGGCGTGACGGGCTCGGGCTGGAGCGGCGACTCCGGCGGCCCGTGGTTCGTCGACGGGCGTCAGGTCGCCGTGTTCTCGGCCACCAGCGGCCAGGACGGCACGAACCTGCACGCGACGCTCGCCGGCGTCGACGTCGCGCGCCACCGCGCGTGGATCGACGCGACGCTCGCCGGCGGCCCCACGGTCCACCCGAGCAACCAGGTCGTGCTCTACGATCTCTCGAGCTTCTCCGGCGTCTCGCAGGGCTTCGGGATCGGCCGCCACAACCTCTCGAACACGACGGTCATCGGCGACGACCGCGCGAGCGCCATCAGGGTCCCCGCCGGGCTCCGGGTCACGGCCTTCCTCCACCCCGACGCCGGGGGCGAGGCGCGCGTCTTCAACTCGAACACGGATCTCGTGGCCGCGGGCTTCAACGACACGATCTCGAGCATCATCGTCTCGCGCGCCTCGGACCCGCAGCTCGACGTGGTCACCTTCTACGAGCACGCCAACCTCTCGGGCGGATCGGTCGCGTACGGCGTCGGCTCCGGCCTCTTCTACAGCAGCCCATGGGACCAGAGGGTCAGCTCCGTCCGCGTCCCCGCCGGCTTCAAGGTGACGCTCTACGACGGGCTCTGGCGATACTCGGCCGAGTCGCGCGTCTTCACGACGGACGTGAACCTCGCCCCCCACAACTTCGACGACAAGGCCCGGAGCTTCCTTATCGAGCGCTTGTAGGAGCGAGCGCGCGGCTCGCGTCGCGCGGCGGGCGCCGGATCACCCCCACGCCGGCCGCGCGCGGCGTGGCCGGCGAGGCGCTCGCTGCCCGGGCGAACCGCGCGATGCCCCGCACCGGCGCTCGCGCTCATCGGACGGCCGAGGCGCGGAAGCGCGCGCCGACGTCGGCTTGCTCGGCGCCGTAGCCCTCGACCCAGGCCGCGTACGCCTCCGCCGCGCCCCCGCCGCCCTCGGGCGACGGCCCGGCGTGGATCACGGCGTGGGCCGCGCGCGCCGCCGACGCGACGGCGAACAGGAGACCGCTGCCGCTCAGCGGGTCCGACACACACGCGGCGTCGCCGACCGCGATCCAGCCCGGCCCTGCGGCCGCGGACCACCGCGCCGCGCCCGCCGCGGCTCCCCACAGGCGCGGGACCGCCTCCCGGTGCGGCAGGAGCGCGCGGACGAGGTGCGTCCGGCCGAGCGCGCGCGACCACAACTCGGCCCGCGAGAGCCCCGACCGGAGCGCGGCGCCGAGCGCGGCGGGCGCGAGCGACAGGCCCAGGAAGCGCCCGCCGCGCGGGTGCGGCAGCGCGTACCACCAGCCGTCGGGCGTGGCCTCCACCACGAGGGCGCGCGGGGCGGGCAACACGTCGGGAGCGCCGGGCCCCGATCCCGCCCCCGGTTCCGCCGTCCATCCGAGCAGCGCCATCTCGGTGAAGCGGCCGCGCGCCCGGGCGCCGGCCAGGGTGGACCAGCCCGCGGCGCCGCGCCCGGTCGCGAGCACGAGCGTCGCCGCGCGGAGGCGCAGCGGCCGCCCGGCCTCCGGCCGCCCGGCCTCCACGTCGATCGTCCAGCGGCCCCGCGCCCGCTCGAGCCCGACGACCGAGCCCGCGACGAGGGAGACCCCACGGCGGGCCGCGTGCGACCGGAGCGACGCGTCCAGGGCGCCCCGCTCGAGGGCGAGCCCGCGCCCGTGCGGGGTCCACAGCGCGCTCGTCACCTGGGGCTCCGCCGTCTCCCAGCGAGCGATCGTCTCGACGATCTCCACCGCGGGCACCGCCTCCAGCGCGGCGGCGCCGAGGCGTGCGAGCAGGAGCCGGCGCGCCTCGCCGGAGAGCAGCTCGACCGCGGACCCTCGCGCGGCGCGGCCCGCGCGTGCACCTCCGCCGCGCGAGCGGCCCGCGCGTGCACCTCCGCCCTCGCCGGCGCCCGCGCGCCGGTCGACGAGCACGACGGCGGCGCCCGCGTCGGCGAGCAGGCTCGCCGCCACGGCGCCCGCCGGGCCGCCGCCGATCACGACGACGTCGGCCGACGATCTCTCGTGTGTCAGGGGGACTGTCATCTCGGCCCGCAGCGGCGCGCTCAAGGCACGTCCGGCTTGCGCTCCTGTTCAAACTGCACGTCGCCCTTGGCGTGCACGAAGCCGAGCTTCTTCCAGTGGTCGAGCATCTCGGAATACGACGGCATGTACTTGTCCTGCGGATGGCCGGTCGCCCAGGGGGCCGCCGTCCCTGCCACGGTCGCTCGATGCCACCTCACCATCGAGTTCCTGCCCCTCGCGTCCGCCTCGCTCGCATACACCGCGTCGGGGCGCTGCGCGGGCCACCAACCCCACTGCCTGTTCGAGCCCGCCGGCTCCTCCTCGAGCTTGCACATGAGGAAATCTGCCTGCCACGGCAACGCCATCTGCCGGCTGAAGTGCCCGGGGCCGACCGTGACGCCGACGTCGGACACGTATTTGGAGGGCGCCGCGTGTTTGATCCGGAACGGCTCGAGGAACATCGCAGGGTGCCGGATCTGCCAGCTCACCTCGATCCCGGGGTAGAAGCCGCCGCCCACGGCGTTCTCCAGGGCCGCGCGATCGAGGCCCGCCGGCGTGATGGCCCCGGCGGCTGGCGGCGCCGGCGGCGCGGCGCTGCCCTTCACGAAATCGCCGCTCGCCCAGCGCTCGAGCAGCGCGTACTGCACGGGCGTCAGGGTGAGCCGCCGCCGCGTGCCCACCTTCCACTGGCCGTAGGCGTCGTCGCCGAGCAACTTCGGCATCGTCTGCCGCGTCGGGAGGCCGTCGCCGGCGAGCCCCGGGGGGTGGAGCTGATCGAAGACGTACTTGCGCAGCTGCGCGCCCGCCGCCGAGGGGTCGGCGAGCTGCGGGTACATGGAGGCGAACATGCCGTTCGCGCCGAGGCTCGTGTGCGCGTTCTGCGCCGGCTCGAAGAGCGACGCGGACTGGAGGCCGCGGTAGAGGATCGGCCAGATCTCGTCGTCGAACGACGGGCGGTACCTGGTGAGGCCGACCTTGCCCCACGCCTTCCCCTTGAGCTCCGCGTTGATCTCCTTGAGCGGCCTGAGCGGCCCCTCGTAGATCGTCTCGTTCGCGGGGAGGACGAGCTCCCGCGCGGCGACGTCGAAGAGCGTGTCGTAGAGCGAGACCACGTTGCGGGTGAAGGGCGCGAAGTCCGGCGGCCCGCAGAGCACCCAGGCGCCGAGCGCCCACGCGGCGCCGCCGCTCGTGAACTTGATCACCGCGGTCACCGGGCCGTCGGACACGTCGTCGAACCAGCCGTCGTTGTTCGCGTAGTCCGTGATCGGCGCGCCGCCGACGGCGGACGACAGGCCGACGCCCCCGAGGAACAGGAGGCGCCCCGCGTCGTCGGTCCGGAGCTCGCCGAGGTACTCGATCGGAGGCGTCGGCGCGGGCGTCGGCCAGCTCTCGGTCGCCCCCGGGGGCGCGGTGCCCTTCCGGAAGGGCACCGGCTTGGCGAGCTTGCCGCTGATCGTGCGGAATCCGGGGTCGATCCAGAGCGTCCGGCGGCTCGGGCGCGGCGCGGCGTTGCGCCGGACGGGCGCGATGCGCTTGGGCCCGAACACGGGATCGCCGAGCAGGCCGTTGAACGCGAAGAACTCGGCCTTCTTGTTCGCGACATGCACCTTCCACTCGATCGACTTGATCCCCGCCGTGCCGAGGTGGATCTCCTGGTCGGGCTTGTACCGGCCCTTGCCGTCGTCGACGTAGCGCCAGATGCGGAACCGCGCCGCCTGGCGCTTGATGCGGCCCGCGCTGTCCTTGAAGGCGGGCACCGCCGTGCCGATCGGCGGAGCTCCCTCGGGTGGACGGCCGGGCACCTCGGGGCCGACGAAGAAATCGGGCGAGTCGCCGATCCTCGCGATGCCGATCGCGGGGTGGATCCGGAAGATGGTCGGAAGCGGCTTGGCCATGGGGGAGCTCCAGGTGGGTTGGCGGTCTCAGCGCCGGCGTTCGTGGGTGTTCGAGGCGCCGCTCACTGCGGCACCCATCGGCCCGATCCGTCCTTCTGCCACTCGGGGAGCGAGGACTGCTCGCGGAGCTTGATGAGCGTGGTCGGGAGCCGCACATCCCACGGATCGCCCTGGGCCACCTCGGTGCCCGGCGCCTTGTCGCGCTCCTTGATCTCCTCGATGATGTTCACGTAAAGCGGGCTGGTGACCTCGGGCAGGTCGCTGCCGTTCCAGATCTCGCCCGTCTCGAGGAAGTGGGCGACGGCCGCCTCGAACCCGGGCCGCACCGAGACGACGAGGCGCGCGGCCCCCGCCTTGATGAACTCGGCGAAGAGCGGGTCGGTGTCCTGGAGCAGCGCTCGCTTCGTCCAGTTCGACTTCCGCCCCCAGAAGTAGGGATAGAAGAAGAACATCATCTGCTCCCACTCGAAGGCCTGCTCGAAGAAGCGGATGTACGCGCCCTCCTTCTCGGCCTCGGCGAGGCTCGGCTGCGGGTAGCCCTGGGCGCTCGTCGAGACCGCGCCGAAGAGGTCGTAGTGCTGCCACGTGAACACCGACAGCGCGCCTTTCTTGAGCTCCGCGCGGATCAGGTGCTCGTTCTCGGAGGGGTTGCGCCCCTCGATCTTCGAGGCTGCCTCGACCTCCAGCGCCGCGAGCTTCTCCTCGTAGTCCCGGAGCTGCTTCTGGTACGCTTGGAGGATCGCGGCGTGTGTCTTGAGCTTCCAGGCGTCGAGCGCGCGCGGCGTGCGCTGGCAGAGGATCTCGACGGCCGTGACGACCGCCCCCGCCTTCCAGGACTTGAGCACCATGGGGACGCTCCCCACCTCGTTGTTCATCGAGAAGCTCCAGCTCCAGCCGCCGTTCTTCGTGAACCGGTGGCCTCGCTGGCCGACGAAGACGTCGACCGCGGCGTTGTCTTCCCACAGGGTGAAGGTGTTGAGGACGTTGCCGCTGATCGCCTGGTACCCGTCGGTGATCGGCACCTCGATCGCCTTCGTGATGGAGTGCCCCTCGTCCGCCTGGCCCTCCATGACGCGCGCGAGGGTCAGGTACGGCCCGGGCGGGGGCTCGACGCCGATCACGCCGTAGCGCTGCACGTAAAAGGCGTAGTTGCCCTCGTTGACGTCCGAGGGCTTGAGCGTGAAGGGGGCGGGCCTCACGAGATCGGGCCCCGGCTTGGGCTGGTCGCTCGCGGCGTGGAGGAAGAACGCCGCCGGCTCGGGCAGCACGATGTCGAAGAGGAGGCGCTTTCCGTAGTTGAAGACCTGCGCCTCGTAGACCTTGTCGAGCCACTGGTACTGCCCGATCACGTGCCCGCCGCTGTTCTTGTTGTCGACGCCGTGTTTGTTGGTCTCCTCGAAGACCTCGATCGTCTTGAGGATCCGCTCCTCGCGCCGGCGCTCGGACAGGCGGCTCGTCGCGCGGCCGGTCACGTCTTTGCTGTAGCTCGTCGCGACCTTGGCCGACTCCTCCTTGGCGCGGTTCATGGCGAAGTCGGTCGACACCTTGAACTCCACCACGGGGCCGTACTTGCCGGAGACGGCGGCGCCGATCTTCAGGCTCTGGTCGTCCTTGACCACCTGGCTCGACTCGTTCTTGAGCTCGAAGCGCTCGGTGGTCTGCTGATCCCGCTCCTCTTCCCGCTTGCTCTCGATCTCGACGGTGACCGTCTCCTCGGTCGTGCGGGCGCGGCGGTGCGTCTTCTCCTTGAACTCGCCCCGCAGGATGTTCTCGACGTGGGCGAGCTCGCGCGCCTCGTAGCGCTTGAGGAACTGCCGCACGACCAGGAGATCGCCGACGCCGGCGGGCGCGATGGTGCCGTGTGTGGTCGGCACGGACGCCTCCTCGATGGAGCCCACGGCGCCGACCACGTCGGGGACGAGCGTGGAGCCGACGGAGATGAGCCTCACGGGCGCGGCCCCCTCGCGCTCTGCGAGCGAGAGCTCGAGCCCCTGGAGCTCGGTGGAGAGCCGCTCGACCACCGTGGGGAGGCTCAGGCGCGTGAGGTCGAGCCCCCGCTCGGCGAGCACGCCGAGCGCGTCGGCGTCGAACGCGGCGGCGGCCTCGGCCGACAGCACGAAGGGGCGCGCGCGGAGCCCCCTGGCCGCCGCGGGGATGCCGGGGTTCCGCGCGGCCGGGTCCGCCGGCTGGGGCGCGGGCTCGGTGGGCACCTCGCCCTCGTCGGCGGCCTCCTCGTCCGGGTCCTGGTGGACGTGGTCGGGCGTCACGCGGGTGAGCGCGTCGTAGGCGCGGCGCAGGCGGTCGCGCAGGGCGCGCTGCTCGCCCGCGTCCCCGCCCTGGTCGCCCGGCCCGTGTGCACCGCCTTGCCCCGGGCTGCTCGCCGCGTTGCGCAGGCCCGGGACCGGGAACACGTCGCCGGGCAAGAGGAGCGTGCGGCTCAGCGCGTTCGCTATCGCGGAGGTGGCCTCGATCGTGCTGTCGTTCTTCCCCACCCGCTCGACGATCGACGCGACGCGCAGGAGCGCCGCCGCGTCCGCGGTGCGCAGCCCGCCCTCGTCGCCGAGGAGGAAGTCCGCCGCCACGGCGTCGCTCAGCCGCTCGCGATCCTGGGTGAAGGTCGCGGCGGCGACGATCGACCTCGCGTCGGCGCCGAGCGCGGTCCTCACGAGCTCCTCGAGCACGTTGCGCGGCGCGTCCCTGCGCGCGGCGAGCGAGCCGAGGAGCCGCACGAGGCCCGCGCCGTGGTGGAGATCGCCGGCGGAGGCGAGCGCGTTCGCCCGGCGCCGCTCCTCCGCGAGGCGCTTCAGCTGCTCCCTCGACCCCGCCTCGCCGCGCGCCTGCGCGAGCTGCGCACGGAAATCGCTGGACAGCTTCACAGGGACAGTCTTCGACTCCGCGTCGACGCGCTCCGCGGGCCTTGCCATGATGAATCGGAATAGTTCCTCTGACACGTCAGCTCCTCGTATGTAATCGGCCGACGCTCGTCAAAGCGTCCACCTTTGCATTCTATACGAGCTGCACTCCCACCATCGCAACAGCGGTTTTTTGCTACGCCGAGTGAATGAATTATTTTGGGGGAAATCGCGAGCGGCCGACAATGTTTGAGAGGGCAAACACAGCCAGAAGACGATGTTTGCGGGAGCAAACGCAGCCAGAAGGCAATGTTTGCTGGAGCAAACGCAGCCAGCAGACAATGTTTGCGGGAGCAAACATAACCAGCAGACGATGTTCGCTGGAGCAAACACAGTCAGCAGACGATGTTCGCTGGAGCAAACACAGTCAGCAGACAATGTTTGCGGGCGCAAACACAACCCGCTGCGGCGAGCCCGTCGTCCGCCGCTGCTCGTCTACGGCGGAGATAGCTGCGCGCCGGTCGTGAGATCCCACAGCCTCACGCGGCCGCTGGACGCCGCCGCCAGCGTCTTGCCGTCGGGCGCGATCGCCATTGCGCTCGCCCCTCGGCCGAAGCTCCGCCTCAGGTGGCCCGTGGCCGCGTCGAACACCTGAATCGGCTGTTCGCCGTGGGCCGTCACGACCGTCTCGGGGTCGGGTAGCGCCACCTGCACCGCCCCCGACGAGGTCCCGCGGGGGAGCGTCCACTCGGCGCCGGTCGCGAAGCGGCGGACGCGGAGCGACGGGCTCATGCCATAGGGCGTGTAGGCGACCGCCGCGGCGCTGCAATCGGGGGAGAGGGCGATCCGCTCCGCGGAGGCGTGGGTCTCGACGGGCGCGGGGCGATGGCCCCGATCGAGGAACGCCGGCGGCTCGATCGCGCCGATCGTCGCGCCCGTCGCGGTGTCCCAGGCAGACACCACGTCGCGCCCCGCGGCGGCGCAGCGGCCGTCGGCCGAGAAGGCGACCGGGCCGCCCGAGACCGCGCGGCCGTACAGCACGTCGGTCTGCCGGCCCGCGGCGAGGTCGAACACGCGCGTCCCGTAAGGCTCGCCGATCGCGATCAGCACGCCGGGGCGCGGCGGGAGCACGAGGGTGGAAGGGAGCACCAGCGCCGTGAGCGACTCCTTCACGGTCGCCACCACGCGCCCGCTCGCGGCGTCGTGGATCTCGAAGACGGACGCGGTCGGGAGCTCGTGATGGAGGGTCGCGACGCGACGCCCGTCGGGCGAGAGCGTGACGGTGCCGCCGGCGTGCCGCGGCAGCGCGGCCGCGCCGAGCTGGCGGCCGTGCAGGTCGAAACGGCGGACCTCTCCGGGGCCGAGGGTGACGAGCGTCGCGCCGTCAGGCGTGAAGGCGAGCGCGGTCAGGTCCTCGTGGACGATCGGCAAGCTCGGGGCCGGCGGGTCCACCGTGGTCCTCGGAGACCGGTCGCAGGCGGCGAGGGCGAGGGTCAGCACGGCCAGGGCGGCGAGGCGCTTCATCGGGCGACCCCTCCCGGCGGGCGAGCGCGCCGCCTGCGTCGGCCTCCGCGGGCGGCGGCGGGCCAAGCCGGTCGCTTCATCACCTCGCGCAGGGAGGCTCCGCAGAGGTCGTCACAGGGCCGATCGTCGCCGCTCATCGTTCGCCGCGAGGAGACTACCACGTGCGACGGGCCGAGGCGGCCGGGTCGCTCGGCGCGCCCGGCGGCGAGGTCGCCGTCGTGACCACCGAGCCGGGCTCGCGGTCCCAGCTCGACGTCATGCGCCAGGGGTTCGCGCTGCTCTACGCGCGGGCGATCCTCGTCCGCGAGGCGCCCGGCGGCGGCAGCGGCTAAGATCCGCGGCGACTCATGCCGAGCAACACCCCGCTATCCCTCTCCTGTTTCTTGCTTGCTGCCTCCTGTCTCTTGCCTGCCGCCGCCGCCGTCGGCTGCGCCGAGCCCCCGTCCCAGCCCGAGGGGTGGGACAGCGCGGTGGCGCTGCGCCCGGCGCGCGACCTCGATGGCACGCCGGAGGTCGTCGAGGTCGACCTGACGGCGAAGGTCGCCGACGTGGAGATCGTGCCCGGCACGGCGACGCCCGCCTGGACCTACGACGGCGGCATCCCCGGGCCGCTCCTCCGCGCCAGGGCCGGCGATCGCGTGGTCGTCCACTTCCGCAACGAGCTCCCCGCGCCCACGACCATCCACTGGCACGGCGTGCGCCTGCAGGCGGCCATGGACGGCGCGCCCGGGCACAGCCAGCCCGAGACGCCGCCCGGCGGCAGCTTCACCTACGACTTCGTCGTGCCCGACGCGGGGCTGTTCTGGTACCACCCGCACGTCGACTCCGCCGTGCAGGCCGGCAACGGCCTCTACGGCGCATTGCTCGTCGAGGATCCGGGCGAGCCCGCGGATCTCGGCGACGAGCTCGTCCTCGTGCTCAGCGACATCGACGTGCGCGAGGATGGCGCGCTCGGGGACCCGGCGTCAGGCGGCAACCTCGGCACGCTGTTCGGGCGCGAGGGCAGCCACCTGCTGGTCAACGGCCGGGTCAACCCGGTGATCGAGGCGCGCGCCGGGCTCCGGCAGCGGTGGCGCGTCGTCAACGCGGCGAAGAGCCGTTATTACCAGCTCGCGATCGCGGATCACCGCTTCACCCGCATCGGCGGCGACGGCGGGCTGATGGAGCGCCCCGTCGAGGCGGACATGCTCCTCGTCGCCCCGGGCGAGCGCGCCGACGTGCTGATCGCGCCGCGCGGCGCGCCGGGGTCGACGCTCTCGGTGCGGTGGGTGCCGTACGACCGCGGCTACGGCGCGACCTTCGCGCGGCCCGAGGTCGAGGCCTTCCGCGTCCACCTCGCGGACGCGCCGCAGGCGGAGGACGAGCCGCTCCCGGCGATCGCCCGGTCGATCCCGGCGCTCGACCCGGCGGCGGCGAGGCGCGTCGACCTGGCGCTCACGCAGCGGGAGGGCCCGGGCGACCTCGTGATGGGCATCAACGGCGTGCCGTCCTGGGAGGCGGAGCCGCTCGTCGCGGCGGTGGGCGACACCGAGGTGTGGACGGTCGAGAACACGATGCCGTTCGACCACCCGTTCCACCTGCACGGCTTCTTCTTCCAGGTGCTCGACGAGGACGGCCTGCCCGTCAGGCCGATGGAGTGGAAGGACACGGTGAACGTGCCCGTGGACGGCGCGACGCGGTTCATCGTCCGTTATGACAACCGGCCTGGCATGTGGATGTTCCACTGCCACATCCTCGATCACGCCGAGGCCGGGATGATGGGCATGCTGCACGTCACGCGGTGAGGGCGCGCGGCGCGGTCAGGGGAGGTGTCGCTCAGGGGCTGCCGGGGCCGGGGAAGTCCACGCCCCACCAGGTGTGGTCGCGGAACTCGCTCCAGAGCGTCGCGCGCGTCTGCCCGGTCTCCGTGACGAAGATGCTCTCGTCGTACGGGCGCCGCGGAGGACCACGTCGCAGGGGCGCTCGCGCCGGCGTTTGCCGGCTACGTCACATCCACATCCGCGCCACGACGCCGTAGGTGCCGGGCCCGGGGGACATGCCCACGTCGCCGCCGCCGAGCAGGACCTGGTCTTCGGAGACCACCTTCACCGTGTGCAGCTGCCCGAACTCGCCGAGGTCGACCGGGAGCACGCCGCCCTCGCCGAACGCCGGATCGAGCGCGCCGTCGCACGTGTACCGCGCGAGCAGCGGCGTGGTCGTGCCGCCTTCGCCGCGCTCGCCGCCGTTGCCCGCGACGAGGACGGCGCCGCCCGGGAGCAGGGCCATGTCCTCGGCCACGTCGTCGCCGCCGGTGGTCGGCCACGCGGCCACGCCCTCGTCGCCGAACGCGCGGTCGGGCGCGCCGTCCGGGCGGAAGCGGCGGACCTGGAAGTCGCGCGCCCCCTCGGGGCCGGCGTCGCCGGCCACCACGACGCCGCCGTCGGGGGACAACGCGACCGCGACCGCGCGCTCGTCGATCCCGGGATCGCCCGCGACGATCGCGCCCCCGCGGCCGAAGGAGCGATCGAGCGCGCCGTCGCGGCGCAGGCGGATGACGAGCATGTCGCGCTGGCCGCCCCGCTCGACGGAGCCGGCGACGACGAGGCGGCCGCGGCGATCGAGCGCGACCGCCTCGGCGACCGACGAGGTGCCCAGCGAGACGGTCAGGTAGCCGCGCGGGCTGGCGAACGAGGTGTCGAGGGCGCCGTCCGCGGTGGCGCGCGCGACCAGCAGGCGCCCGTCGCGCTGGCCCACGGCCACGATCGCGTCGTCCGGCGCGACCAGGCCGTCCCGGAGCTCCTCGTCTCCGCCGAGGTCGAGCAGGCTCTTGCCGCCGTCGCCGAAACCGGCGTCGAGCGAGCCGTCCTCCGCGTAGCGCGCCAGCGCCACGTCCGCCGAGGCGTCCCGGAACCGATCGTGCCAGCCGATGGCGACGACCCCGCCGTCGCGCTGGTGGCCGACGGCGGCCAGATAGGCCAGGGCGGCGGTCGAGTTGAACCAGGAGGTGGTCACCATGCCGTTTTCGCCGAAGGTGGGATCGGGCGCGCCGGAACTGGTCAGCCGGGCGAGGCGGAACCTGATCGCGCCGAGCCCACCCTGGCCCCACCCGGCCGCGATGATCCGGTCGCCTTCGACGTCGAGATCGAAGAAGCCGCCGTCGTCGTCGGCGCCGAAGCGCACCCGCGCGATCCCGGTCCCCGCCTCCCCGAACGACGGATCGAGCTCCCCTGCGAGCGGGCCGGGCTCGTCGCCCGCGCAGCCGCAGGAGCCGCCGCCGCGCGCGGGATCCGCCCCGGCGGGCGGTGCGCTCGCGGCGGGCTCCTCGGCGAGGAGGTGACTCGGGACGAGCAACAGGAGCAATGCATAGAAGGTTTTCATGAGAGGATCTGTTGGACGCGCGAAGAGGGGTGTCAAACGGGCGGCCATGCTGTCATCGCGGCGTCACGCGGGCGCCGGAGATCTCACCGCCTCGGACACATCGCGCGCGGTCCGCCGAGCCCGCTTGTATATCGCTTCCTGGTCGGACTCGGTCATGTTGGCCCACAGCTCGGCCCTCGCTCCGCTGCGAACCCGCGCCCGCCCCGATCGCTTCGCCGCCGCGAGGTGCGCCGAGCTCGCCGCGCGCTCGTCGTCTTGCCTCGCCGCGCGCTTCCGGGCAGGCTTCGACCATGGGCCAGCCCGCCGAGAAGCATCGCCGCGCCACCTATGCCGACCTCGAGGCCGTCCCGTCGAACAAGGTGGCGGAGCTCCTCCGCGGCGTGCTGCACGTCATGCCTCGGCCTGCGCCGCGACATGCGCGCGCGAGCTCGGGGTTGGGTGCGGAGCTCACGGGTCCGTTCGATCACGGCAAGGGTGGCCCCGGCGGATGGTGGATCCTCGATGAGCCCGAGCTCCATTTCCCGGACCCGAGCGCGCCGGGAGAGGTGGAGGCGCTGGTCCCGGACATCGCCGGCTGGCGGCGCGAGCGGATGCCTGAGCTGCCCGAGACAGCCCACATCTCGCTCGCCCCGGACTGGATCGGCGAGGTTCTGAGCCCATCGACGGAGAAGCTCGATCGCGAGGAGAAGATGCCGATCTACGCACGCGAGGGTGTGCGGCACGCGTGGCTCGTCGATCCTCTCAGGTGCACACTCGAGACATTCTCCCTCGTTCCTGGGGGCGAATGGGAGCCCGGCCCGGTCCACCGCGATGCTGCGCGCGTCCGCGTCGTGCCATTCGACGCCATCGAGCTCGACCTTTCTTTTCTCTGGGCGAAGTAGCGCCGCTCAGGGGGCGCCGTGCGAGGGGGCCGCCCGCACCCAGACGCGCTTCCCGTCGAACGCCACCGCGAACGCGTGCACCGGCGCCGCCCCCGCGGCCCGGAGCTCCGCCGCGTAGTCTCTCTCCCGGATCTGCCCGAGGCCATGTTCCAGCGCCGCCTCCGGCGCCCGGTCGGGACCAACCACCTTGATCTCCACGACCACACCCGGATTGCCCGGCCGCGCCGGCCGGATCAACACATCCCCACCGCAGGCGGCGACAGGCAGCATGAGGAGGTCGCGGCCGAGGGTCAAGCGCTTCACATGCGCATGTGAATGCGTTCACATACGCATGTGAACGCCGGGGCCGCGCCTCGCCCCCGCCCGCGCGCCGCGGCGCCGCCGCTCAGCGCGCCGCGAGGGCCTCGTCGATCACCTCGCGGATCACCTCCGCGGGCTGCGCGCCGATGATCCGGCGCCCGTTCACGAACATCGTCGGCGTGCCTGCGAGCTTGAGCCGGGTCGCTTCCGCGTCGTCGGCCGCCACCGCCGCCTCGATGTCGCTGGACCGCATGGCGCGCCGGAAGCGGCCGAGGTCGAGGCCGAGCTTCGACGCGACGCGCTCCAGCGACGCGTCGTCGAGCGCGCCGGGCGACGCGAAGAGCGCGTCGTGGAACTCCCAGAACTTCCCCTGCGCGTGCGCGGCGAGCGACGCCCGGGCCGCCGGGCGCGCGCCCGGGTGGATCGGCAGCGGCCGGTGCTTGAACGCGATGCGGAGCTTTCCCTGGTACTCGGCCTCGAGCGCCTTGAGCGTGCGCGAGGCCTTCGCGCAGAAGAGGCACTCAAAGTCCGCGAAGATCACGAGCGTCACCGGCGCGTCCGCCGGCCCCCGCGTCGGCGCGGCGCCGACCTCCACGGCCTCGACGGTCCGCTGCTCCGGCAGGTCCGCGCCGGCGCCGCGAGCCGCGCAGTCGCAGGCGTGCTCCGGGGCGCCGCAGCCCTCGGCCTCACCGGCGGCCGCGCGGGCGGCGTCCTCCGCGGGCGCCGCCTGGGCGGTACGCTCCACGGCCGGCGCGTGCGCCGCGCGCCCAGCCGGCGCCGCTCGGACCGCGCGCTCCGCCGCGGCCGCCCGCGCCGCGCGCTCCGCCGCCCCCGCCGGCGGCGCCGCGAGCTCGCCCGACCCGGGCCGGTCGATCTCGGCGTCGTCGTGCGCCTGGCCGCACCCGGCCGCGAACGCCATGACGACCATCCCGAGCGCGGCAGCGCGGGAGAGCAAGGTGGATTGGAACGAGGTCGAACGGCTCATCATGACTCCTCCGAGGCCGCGCGAACCATGGAGATGCGCCGCCGGCGCCTCGCCGCAGCGCCCGTTCCCCCGCGGGCCTCACCAGCGCTGTGGCCGGCCGCCGTCGCGGGTTACACATCACCTCTCGCCGTTCGAGTCGCCGTCGGCCGCGCCGTCCGAAGCGGCGTGATCCCGCGCCTCGCCCTCGGCCCGAGGCGCGTCCTCCTTCAACGACATCGCCGGCACACACGTATCGCAGGCGCTCTCGTCGCAGAGCGGCGTATTCGCCGTCGCCTCTTCGATCTCCCGCTCCACCCGCTCCCTGACCGCACGCGCGTCCTCGTCGTCCCGCGCCGGCTGGAGGTCGGTCACCGCCTCGACCGGCGGCGGCTCGCCCTCGCGGCCCCCGATCACGGCAGCGGCGATCGCCAGCAGCGCGGCACCGGCCGCCGCGCGCAGCCCCCACGGCGCGGAGGCGCGCCCCGCCGGGCCCACGGCGGGCTCGCGAGAGCCGCGCGCCGCGCCCGCCTGCGCCGCCGTCGCCGCGCGCGCCGGCGCCCTCTTCGCCGCGCACGCCGGCGCCTCCTCCGCGGCGCGCGCCAGCACCGCCTCGAGCGGCGGCGGCCCCGGGTGCGCCGCCGCGCGGGCCCGGAAGAGCCGCCGCTCGGCGCGCAGCCAGCGCAGCTCCTCGGCGCAGCCGCGGCACGACGCCACGTGCGCCGCGACGCGCGCCGCCTCGGCCTCGCCGAGCTCGCCGGCCGCGTACGCCTCGACCGCCTCGGGCTCGCACGCGCTCGTCGCGCTCATGGCTCGCCTCCCTCGTAACGCGCTAGCTCCGCGCGCAGCACCTGCCGGGCGCGGTGAATCTCGATCTTCGCCTTGGGCACGCTCCACTCCATCAGGCGCGCGATCTCCTCGTAGGACATGCCGTGGTCCAGCCGGAGCAGCAGCGCCGCGCGCCGGTCCTCGGCGAGCCTCGCCAGCGCGCCCTGCACGACGCCGATCGCCTCGTGGCCGAGCAGCTCCTCCTCGGGCGACGGCAGGGCGCCGCCGCCCTCGCCGCGCACCTCCCAGGGCTCGAGCGGCGCGTCGTCCACGACCCGCCGCCGGCGCACGCGCGCCCGGCGGTGCTCCAGCGACACGTACCGCGCGATGCCGAAGAGCCACGAGGCGGGCCGCTCGACCTCCGTGAGCGTGTGCAGCCGCCGGTAGGCGCGCACGAACGTCTCCTGCGTCGCGTCCGCCGCGGCGGCGCTGTCCCCGAGCAGGTCGCACAGGAACCGGTGCACGCCCCGCGCGTGCGCCGCGTAGAGCGCCTCGAGCGTGCGCCGGCTGCCCGCGCACGCGTCCGGGTCCAGGGCCTGGTCCGCCGGCGGGCCGCGCTCCTCGAGCGCAAGCGCCGCCGCGACAGGCCACACCTCAGGCATCGATGCCACGCAGCCACTGTGGCCGACGCCGGCCGGAGGTTACAGAAATCCGGCGGACGGCCGCACCTTGTCGCCGGCATCGCCGGCGCGCGCCGGATTCCAGCAGGACAGGAACCGGCCGGCGGGGGAGATCCGGCGCGGAGAGTCGCCGCGTGTGCCCCTGACGGCATCCGCGGAGCGCGCCACGCGTGGGCACCGGTGCCCGTTCAGCCAGCGTTCCGCGCTTGCACCGCCGCCGTACATGCCCGTGATACCGCGACGTCCTTGGTGACAGCGCTACGCGAACCTCTGCGCCCTGGCGCCGAACGACACCGCCGAAACGCGGGTGGCTTTGCACGCGTAGCTCTCCAGCGGTGTGCTGGGCAGCAGCCGTTCATTCGTACTGACCGACTTGAAGACCGGCGCTCTGAACCTGCGACGCGGAAGCCAGAGCAAACGCCTCCTTGCCTTGTGCGCCACACCTGACGCACCTCTGCTCGGATGGCGAGCAGCGGGAGCTCGCCGACACATCTGGAAAGAACGTGCCCGCCCCGGAGAACAGATGATTTCTGTCGATTCCTCGCGCGGCGTGCGCCCCCTCGCGCGGCAGCGTCGCAGGGCCTGAACGAGCCCGGCGCAGCCCGGCGTGCGGGTGCCCCAACCCGTTGAATTTGTTTGCCTTTCCGTCGGCCGGAAGCCCCGTCCTCCGGCCCTGACGGGTTGGGACAATGTCCGTCCGATCGATCCCTTTCCGGACGGGTCGCAGGTGGCCATCCATGGTAGACGTCGCGAACACGGCGTGACGGACGGCGTGCTCTCGCGAGCCGCGCGCCGGACTGCTTCGTTTTGGAGGAGACTTCATGGAGAAAATCTCGCTCTCGTATTTTGTCGACTTCGTTCTCAAGGCCGGGGCGCCCAAGCTGACCGGCGTCAGGGAGTTCAAGGACCGGAAGGATGAGATCCACACGGACTTTTACAGGCAGGTGAGAGACGCGATCGTCGACATGCACAGGAGCGGAAAGCCGACGAGCGTGCTTGACACCTTCCTCGCCGCCCAGCATGACGATCGCCGCCGCCGCATCTATCCGTCGGTCGTCGAGGGGTACCGCAAGTTCCTCACCTCGGGGAAGATGACGTGGTTCGAGCCGCCCGTGGCGACATACCGCCTCGGCGATCTCGAGATCAACGTCAATCCGGAGCTCGGGCTCGTCATCGACGGGACGCCTCACGTGATCAAGATGTATTTCCGCGGGGAGCCCCTGTCGTCCAAGCGCGTCTCGGTCGTGCTGAACCTCTTGATGAACGGCCTCGCCGAGAGCACGCCGGGCGGCGTCTTCGCGGTGCTCGACGTGCGCAACGCGAAGATCCACACCTTCAAGGTCCCGAACCCGCGGATCAGCCTGCTGCTCCGCGGCGAGGCCGCCTCCTTCGCCACCATCTACACCGGGCTCTGACCGCGGTCCCGCCGGGGAGTTGACCCGGATCAGCAGAAAATCCGCCAAGGGCGCCAAGGCCGCCGCCAAGAGGAGAGGGGCAGGGCCGTCCCGGAACTGCCTCCTCGTATCCCCTGGTTCTTGGCTCGGCGTCATGGCGGTTCACATCGCCGTGCGCGCGGCGAAGGGGCTGCGGGCGATCTCGGGCGCTTGCCCACCGCGGTGAAACCCCCCGGCCGGGGCTGCGTAAAGGGGGTTGAGTCCGCGAGGTTGGCCCGCGGAAATCAACACCCAGCGAGGTACATCGTGATCGTGAAGCTCGTTCGCAAGGCCCTTTCGTCCAGCGTGATCCTGATCTTCCCCGCCCTCCTGGCAGCCTGCGCGCTGGCGCCGGAACGCCCGGAGGACGCCGAGGGCGAGGATGTCGCCGAGACGCCGCAGGCGCTCCCGATCAGCTCGGTGCTCAACGTCTACTACTCCGACGAAAGCTTCACGACGAGGGTGGGGCAATCGTACCGGAGCTGCGTCCCCGGCCCCATTACCTACATCGGGCATACCACGGAGTATTACGAGCAGTACGAGTCGCCGTGCTCCAGCGGCGGCGGCCCCGGTCTCAGCTACCGGTGCCTCGACGGCTTCTGTACGGAGTTCTGAGCCCCTGGCGGCCGGAGGGCCGGTGAGCCGGCCCGGCACCCGCGCGCGACCGCGCCGGCCGGCGCGTGCTCCCGGCCTTGCTGGCTCGCCGGCGCCAGCGGCCGCCAGCTCCAGTCCCTCGTCACATCGGCCGGCCGCCGCTCGCGCGGAGGATCTCCCCGGTGACCGCGGTGTTCGCCGCCGAGCACAGGAAGACGATGGTGGGCGCCACCTCCTCGGGCGGCAACAGCCGCCCGACGGGGTACGCCTTCCCGCGCTGCGCGGCGAAGTCCGGTGATATCCGCGCGCCGATCTTGGGCGTCAGGGTCAAGCCCGGGACGACCACGTTGGCCAGGATCCCGTGCGGCCCGAGCTCGCGCGCGAGCACCGCGGTGAGTCCGTGGAGCGCCGCCTTGGCGGCGCCGTACGGGCCGGCGCCCACCACCCCGTCGAGCGCCACCCCCGAGGAGACGTTGACGATCCGGCCCCAGCCGCGGGCGCGCATGGAGGGCACCGCGGCCTGGATGGCGGCGAAGGCGCCGTCGATGTTGTCGTGGATCGTGCCCTGCCACTCGGCGAGCGGGATGTCCTCGAAGCGCGGCGCCTCCCAGGGCAGCTGCTCGGCCCAGCGGACCGCGTTGTTGACGAGCACATCGATCTGCCCGAAGCGCGCCAGCGTGGCCGCGACGGCCGCCTTGACCGACTCGAGCGACCCGAGATCGAGCTCCAGCGCGAGCGCCTCGCCGCCGCGCCGCTCGATCTCCTGGACGACCTCAGCGGCCTTCTCCCGCTCGCTCCGGTAGGTGAGCGCCACGCGGGCCCCCTCGGCCGCAAGCTGCAACGCCACCTCCTTGCCGATCCCCTGCGAGCCGCCGGTCACCAGCGCGGCCCTCTTCTCCAACCCCAGCTTCATGGGACACCTCGCTTTCGAGCGGAAGGTAACGCAAGTGGAAGAAACTTCCATAAAAAATTGGAAGAATCCTCCACTAGGGCCCGCTGGTCAGCGGCGCGCGGGTGGGGTAGGGGAGGGGCCATGGCCGTGGCTCGACAGAGCGGCGTGGCCCGCCGGGAGGCGCTGCTGGACGCGGCGCTCCGTTGCTTCGCGGAGCGGGGCCTCCTGCGCACCGGCATCGAGGACGTCCGCAAGGAGGCGGGGGCGAGCCCATCGAGCGTGTACCACCTGTTCGAGGACTTCCCGGCGCTGGTGGCGGCGCTGCTGGAGCGGACCTTCGAGCGGCTTTCGGGGTACATGACCGCGCGCGTGCTCGCCGAAAAGACGGCGCGCGCGGCGGTGCGGGCGCTCGTGGAGGCGCTCTTGGCCTGGGTGTTCGACCACGAGGCCGAGGCGCGCTTCATGTACCAGGCGCTCGCGCTGGAGCTGGACGGGCATCACCGCGCCGCGCTCCGGGAGACCAAGGCGCGGCTCAAGGCGGAGATGATGGCGCACATGACAGAGCTCGGCGTGTTCCCCGGGGCGGGCTCGTCCGGATCGGCCGCGGTGATGCTCGAGGTCGTGCTGCTCGGGCCGGCGCACCAGGCCTGCCGCAGCTACCTGTCAGCGCCCGGCGCGGTGGACCCTGCGTGGATGAAGGCGACGCTGCCCGAGCTGGCGTGCGGGGCGCTGGCCACGGTGGAGCCGGCGGCGCGGGCAGAGCGGAAAGGGCGGCGCGCGGACGGCGCGGCGCCGGCTCGGAAGCCCGGCGGGAGAAGGAAGAGCACGGCGTAGCGGTGGATCGGAGGGCTCGACCTGTGCCCGGTCCGATCGGAGATCCACGCCTCGACCCGCCCGTTCGCCAGCTCGGCCTGCCAGAAGTCCTGGCAGGGATCACGGCGAGAGAAAACGATACGGTCTAGTTTCGGAACTTGAAAGTTTCGGAACTTGCCGGTATCGATACGTCCAGAGGTCGAGAGGCGACGGGGATGACTCGGAAGGATGGCGACTCAGTCGAAGCCCGGCCCGCGCAGCCCGGGCGAAAGCGGGACCACTCGCGCGACGCCGAGATCCTCGACGCAACGCTCGAGGTCCTCGCGGAGGTGGGCGCCGCGGGCCTGACGATGGACCTGGTGGCCGCGCGAGCAGGAGCCGGGAAGGCGACCATCTACCGCCGCTGGACCTCCAAGGCGGAGCTGGTCATCGACGCCGTCGCACACATGAAGCGCAAGCAGGTGGATCTCGAGCATCTGCCCGACACGGGCACGCTCCGCGGAGACCTCCTCGGCTTGTTCAAGCCGCAGTCGATCGAGGAAGGCGAGCACAAGCTCAAGATCATGACCGGGCTCGCCTCGCTGCTCGCGCAAGAGCAGGCGCTCGCCGAGGCAGCCAACAGCGCGGTCGTCGAGCCGTGGGCCGAAGCGCATTTCGCGCTGATGCAGCGGGCCGTCGCGCGCGGCGAGGTCTCGGCGTCCGCTGACATCCGCGCTCTGTCCCAGGTCATCCCGTCGATGGCCGCCTACCGCACCTTGGTCCAGCGCAAGCCGATCGACCTGGCCTTCCTCGTGTCGATGGTCGACGGCGTCATCGTACCGGCCCTCCGGAATCAGCCCTCCGACGTGCCACCCGGCGCGACGGGCCACCGACCCGCTCACGCTGCCTCACCGGTCGAAGAATCCCCATCGCGTCGACGTGCCGTGAGCGCGCGGACACGCTCGAAACGCTGAACCTGCACAGGAGAAAGTCATGACCGTAAGCGTTACCAACCACCTCAATTTCCGCGGCGACGCCCGCGCGGCGCTGGAGTTCTACCAGTCCGTGTTCGGCGGCGACATCACCATCGTGACCTACAAGGACGCACAAAACGTCCAGGCTCCTTCGGAGGCGGATCAGGTGATGTGGGGCCAGGTCGCTGGCAAGAACGGCTTCCGCGTGATGGCTTACGACGTGCCTTTCCGCACGCCATGGGAGCAAGGCAAGAACGCGTTCTTCGTCTCGGTCCGCGGCGATTCGGCCAAGGAGATCGCCGAGCTCTGGGAGAAGCTCTCGGCTGGCGCGACCGTCGCGCAGCCTCTGGCGCCGTCGGGATGGACGCCCCTCTACGGGATGCTCAAGGACCGCTTCGGCGTCACCTGGGTCCTGGATGTCGCCACGGAGTACAAGGCCTCCTGAGCCCAAGGAAGCAAGCGAGGGCCCGCGCGGCCGGGCCATTCATGTCGCCGTGGCTTGCCGAGCTCCCTCCGCCGGTTCGACCTGGGCTACCATGATCGCCATGAACCTCGCCGGAATTGCGCACATCCAGCTCTCGGTCACCGACTTTCCGCGCAGCCGCGCGTTCTACCGCGCGCTGTGCGAGCACTTCGAGATGCAGTGCCAGTACGACGATCCGGGCAGCGAGACCGAGCGGCCCACGCTCTATTACATCGGCGGCAAGACCGGCCTGCTCATTCGACCCGTGAACCCGGAGCACGCCGGCGACCGCTTTCACCAGTACAAGCCCGGCCTGCACCACCTGTGCTTCCGCGCCCGCAGCCGCGAGGACATCGACGCCTTCCACAAATTCTTCGAGAGCACGCTGGCCGCGCTCGGCGGCAAGCTCGTGCACGCGCCGGAGGAGGGGACGTGGGCGGCCGGCTATTACTCGATCCTGTTCGAGGATCCGGACGGCATCCGGCTCGAGATCAACCACGTCCCCGGCAAGGGCAACCTGGCCGAGGGCGTCACGCTTCCGTTGCCCGCGTTCTCGGGAGGTGTGCCCGAGCAAGAGTGACCGTGAAGCGGACGGCGCCGCCCGGCCGGGGGCGCTGGTCGCGGGCGGAAGGCGTCCCTGGTCTCGGAGCAGCCCGTGATGGTAGGCCTGCTGGGCCATGCACGAGCCGAACGTGAGCCAGGTGGCCGCCGAGCTGCGCGCGCTCGGCGTGAGGCCGGGCGGCGTCCTCCTCGTCCACACGTCGTTCAGGGCGGTGCGTCCGATCCAGGGCGGGCCGCTCGGGCTGCTCCGCGCCCTGCGCGCGGCGGTCGGGGACGACGGCACGCTCGTGATGCCGACGATGACCGACGGACAGCGCGTGTTCGATCCCCGGTCCACGCCGACCTCCGGCATGGGGATCACCGCCGAGACGTTCTGGCGTCAGCCCGGCGTGCTGCGCAGCGGTCATCCCGGCGGCTCCTTCGCCGCCGCCGGCCGCCACGCCGAGCGCATCTGCGCGCCGCAGCCGCTGTCACCGCCGCACGGACCGGACAGCCCCCCGGGCCGCGTTCACGAGCTCGGAGGCCGGGTGCTGCTGCTCGGCGTCACGCACTCCGAGAACACGACGCTGCACGTCGCGGAGGTGATCGCGGATGCCACCCCTGTGCCGTCGCTTCGAGCTCCGCCCCGACCGGGGGTGAAGCCCAGCCGCCGGGCAGGCTCGCTCGACGGCCGCGAGTGCGCGAGGCGCAGCAAGGTCAGCTCGAGGTCGTCGCCGCCGGGATAGAGCTTGTTACCGGCTTCCTGTCCGCGATTCGAACGCGGCGGAGCGCCGACCTGACGCCGCCCGGCCGCCCGCGTTATGATGCGCCGCCATGGTCGACGAACCGCTGCTCCCGTCCGCCGTCGCGGCGGAGGCGCTCGCCCTGCTCGGCACCGGGCGCCAGGTGGCGCCGTTCTCGTCGCGCGCGCCGGGCTTCGATCTCGCGGCCGCCTACCGGGCAGCGGGGCAGCTGCGCGCGGCCCGGGTCGCGCGCGGCGAGCGGCCGGTGGGCCGCAAGATCGGCTTCACCAACCGCACGATCTGGCCCCAGTACGGCGTGTGTGCCCCCATCTGGGGCGATGTCTGGGACAGCACCGTGCGCGACCTGCCGGCTTCGGGCGAACACTTCGCGCTGGTCGGCCTGGCCGAGCCGCGCCTGGAGCCGGAGGTGGTCTTCGGGCTGTCGCGGGCGCCGGCCCCGGGCATGGACGACGCGGCGCTGCTGGCCGGCATCGAATGGGTCGCGCTCGGCTTCGAGGTCGTGCAGTCGATCTTCCCGGGCTGGCGCTTCCAGGCGGCCGACACGGTCGCCGCCTATGGCATGCACGCCGCGCTGCTGATCGGCCGGCGCCAGCCGGTGTCCGGCGACCTCGAGGCGTGGCGCGAGGCGCTGCGCGGCTTCGAGATCGAGCTGCGCTGCGACGGCGAGCCGGTCGACCGCGGAACCGCCTCCAACGTGCTCGACGGGCCGGTGCCGGCGGTGCGCCACCTCGTGGAGGCGCTGGCGCAGGACCCGTCGCAGCCGCCGCTCGCGGCGGGCGAGATCCTCACCACCGGCACGCTGACGCGCGTCTGGCCGGTGGCGCCCGGCCAGCGCTGGGAGACGCGCGTGCGCGGGGTGGCGCTGGCCGATATCGGCGTGCGCTTCGACTGAGCGGCTGGCCGGCGTCAGCGCGGCAGTTCCACAGGACCTCCGCCGCCTCGGCGTCACCGGGGGCTCTCCCGAGGACAGCGCTCAGGTGAAGGACTTGATGAGCATCGCCTGCGAGTACACGGCCACGAGCCCCGCGCGCTCCAGGTTGCGCTGCGAGGTGCTCCCCGCCTCCGCCACCGAGTAGGCGAGGTCGCACCCCACGTCGCGGGCGTACGCGACTCGCGCGTCGATCAGGGCGCGCTGCACGCCCCGGCCGCGGTGGGCTTCCAGCGTGGCGCCCGCGAACAGGAGAGCGACCCGCTCGTGCACGCACACGGCGCCGACGCCGGCGACGGAGCCGTCGGTGAGCGACGCGAAGAAGTACGCCGTCCCGGGCTGGTGGAAGCCCGCCTCGAAGAGGTCGACCCGATCGGACGGAGGCTCGCCCGGTAGGGCGAAGGCGGAGAGCGAGGCCGCGACCCACGCCGACGCCTCCTCGCGCGCGGCGCGCCGCGCGACCACGCCGCCGCGCGCGGTCGGCTCCGGCGCGTGGGCCTCGGCGGCGAGGGCCAGGTGGCGCACGAGCACGGTGTCGAGCGATTCCAGGCGGAAGCCGCGCTCCCCGAGCCGCGCGAGCAGCGAAGGGTGGGCGAAGGGCGAGACCAGGATGCGCGCCGCGGTGCCGCGCGAGGCGTAGAAGTCCTCGAGGGCCTCGACGTCGCGCGCCTCGACGGGGCCGCTCATGCCGAGGCCGGCCGCGCGCGAGATCCGCGCGTGAGGGACGACGAAGGCAGCGCGGCCGCCCGCGATGACGGCGACGGCGGCGCGCTGCGCCGGGACCCGCGCGGCGACCTCGCGCGCGAGCCCCTCGACCTTCGCGGCCTCGGCGGCCTCGATGCGGGCGGACAGCGCACGATCGACGAAGACAGGCCGGGATATCATGCGGGAACCATAGCGCCGGAGACGGCGGCGCGGAAGCTACCTGCTGTCCGACCGCCCAGCATGGCTCGGTGGCTGGGCAACCGGATGATTCATCGCCCGCTTCCCCGGCCAACCTCCAACCCCATCACCGCAAGGATGCCTTGATAACGGCGAGAGCAGACGTGTATTCAGCCATCGCCGCGGCGATGGTCGCGGCTTGCTGCTCGAGTGTCGCTGCAAGACCGAGCGCCTCGCGCTTCCGGCAGAGCGCTTCGCGGGCGAGGCCATCGTCACCAGCTCGCGATGCGCGCGCCGCCAGGACGCTCGCCTCTTTTCGCGGCTACCTGCGCTGCGGAGCAGCGGTCACGGGAGCGGGCCGTAGGAGAGCAGGCCCACCTTCGGGGTCTTCATCGACAGCAGCGTGATAAGCCCGAAGTTGGTGAGGAGGGCGTGCTTTTTCGAGCCCAACGTCGCGAGCGCGACGCTCGCGGGCCCATCGAACAAGCCGCCTTTGGCGAGCACGGTCGCTTTGCCGTCTGTCCCGACCCGGACGAGCGCGTTGCCCCCGTTGCCCGCGACAAGGATGCTCCCATCCGCGTCTGCGGTGATGCCGTCGGCGCCCTGGAGCGGCAGGCATGTCGCCGGATCCGACGTGGAGAACTCGACCGCGACATCCGGTGTCCCGTCGGCGTTGATCGGGATCTTGATGAGCGCCGCCTTGTCCGTATTGGCCACGTAGAAGGCGCCGTGCGAAAGCGCGAGGCCGTTGGCGCCGAACGGGATGCCGAGGACCGTCTTGCAGGGGTTCGTCGCAGCGATGTCCCCCTTGAGCAGAGGATCGGTGAGCCAGTTGGTCACCGTCTTGCCATCGGGGCTTATCTTGAAGATCGCGCCCAGGGCCGAGTCCGTGACGAAGAGGTTGCCATCCTCGTCGAAGACGAGCCCATTGGGCAGGTTCATGGCCGCGTCGGTGGCGAAGGCCGCGGTCACCGGACCGCCCGCCGCCGGGATCTTGTAGATGCCGGGCGCGTACGCGGCCGGGTCGAGTGACGCGGCGGCCACGTAGAGATCGCCGGCGGCAGACTGGGTGATGCCGGTCACGAAGCCCGTGTTCGCGGGCGGCGCCGGCACGGTGGCGAAGGCAGACACCTTGTTGTCGGCGAGCGAGACGGCGCGGATCTCGCCGGTCAGGGCATAGCCCATATACGCCGTCTCGCCGTCGGCGGTGACCCAGAGCCCCTCGGGGAGCTGGGACTTCGCTGCATCGAGCTCGACGAGAAGCTTGAGCTCTGGCGTCGAGACGCTGCTGCTGCTGCTGCTGCTGCTGCTGCTGCTGCTGCTGCTGCTGCCGCCGCTGCCGCCGCCGCCGCCGCTGCTTGTGGTGTTGTCTTCGCCGCACGCGACGAGAGATGCGCTGAGCCCCAGCGCCGTCAGGAGGATCGAGCGGGAAAGCGCTCGTGGACGGGCTCGGCCTCGCGATGCTGCCGTACTTCGCCGTCGAAGCGGATCTGGCAGCCGGCCGGCTCGAGCCTGTGCTCTTGAGCTATGCCGGGCAAGAGATCTCGATCTTCGTCGTCTTCCCTCACCACCTCCACCAACCCACCAAGGTGCGCGCGTTTGTGGAGCTCCTCGTCGAGCGCCTCGGGAGCGAGCCAGGGGCGGGCGCCGCGCCGGGGAGAAGGAAATCCAGAGCAGCTCGTACATGATATCCTCGAATCGATAAGCACGCTTCGGAACGCGCTCTGCGGAGCGGCTACCTGCCAGCGGTACCGGTGAGACAATGGGTGCTTTCGCTGCCATTGTGCGCGATCGAAGACGTGGTGACCGGCGAGGTCGACGCGCTCGCCGCCTCGTCAGCGAAAGCGGATCGCGAGCGCTTGAGCGATCTTCTCGCGCGGCTGCTCGATCAGGCTCCGTCGCCCTCCACGAGGGCTTCGCGCTGGACTCCACGAGCGATTTCGACGGGACGTTGCAGCGCCTGCACCACGAGGGCCGCGAGGCGGGCGGTCGGGAGCCCCGGTTCCGCCTCTGCCTGGTGCAGGGCCAGGGGGAGCGCGGGCAGCGCCGGCAGCCCGGCCTCCCCGGGGCCGAGCGCCCGCACGCCGGCGGGCAGGCCGATCGGCGTGCGCACCGTGAACCCAAGCCCTGCCGCCGCCGCGGCCCAGAGCCCGCCCAGGTCCGGGCTGGTGAACGCGAGCCGCCACGGGATGCCAGCGCGATCGAGCGCCGCCGCGGCGGCATCCCGGAACCGGCACGGCGCCTCGATGGCCAGGAGCGGCAGCGGCTCGCCCTCCGCCCCGGTCCACGCAGGGCACCCCGCGGCCGACCCGATCCAGCGCATCGGCAGCTCGGCCAGACGCTCGCCATGCGGCGCGCCCGTCCCGTCGCCCCACGCGAGGGCGAGATCGAGCCGGCCCGACGTGACCCGCTCGAGCAACTCGGCATTGCGCGCGACCCGCACCTCGATCCGCACCCTCGGGTGGGCGCGCGAAAACCGCCCGAGCACCCCGGAGAGCAGCACGTCACCGAAGTCCTGTTGCAGGCCGAGACGGACCCAGCCCTCGAGATCGACGCCGCGGACCGCGGCCGCCGCCTCGTCGTTCAGCTCGAGCAGGCGGCGGGCGTACGCCAGCATCGTCTCGCCCGCCTCCGTCAGCGCGAGACCGCGCCCGGCCTTGCGAAAGAGCGGCGTGCCCGCCTGCTCCTCCAGCTTCTTGAGCTGAGCGCTCACCGCCGAGGTCGACCGGCCCACCCGGCTCGCCGCCCTGGCGAAGCTGCCCAGCTCCACCCCCGTGACGAAGCTGCGCAGCACGTCGAGATCGAAGGTGACGCGTTGCATGCCAACCGTCCCGTTTTGCTGAACTCTCCGTACCAAACTTCCTGATTTTCAGCACGATGGTGCTCCGTCATGCTGGTGGCGTCAAGGCGAGCCGGAGCCGCCTCCCAGAGCACAAGGACCCACACTCCATGCGTTTCGCTCACGTTTTACGGCGGAATGGCGAGCCGCCGCTGCGCGAAGGGGACCTCCCTCGCGATCTCGCCGACGGCCCTCGTCGCACGCGGCGTCCGGGGAGAGCGCTCCCCGGGAGCGGGCGCCGCCTCTCCCGGGCTGCGCTCGCGATAACGACAGCCTTGCTCTGTGCCGGCGCGGGATGCACGCGGGACTCGGTCCTAGAGCGAGCCTCGCTCGGGACTCACGGGGTCGCGGGCGGGAAGGCCGTGACCCGCGTCGAGGTGCAGCGGCTGACGTTGCCCCCTGGGTTCAAGGCCGGGCCGCACACGCATCCCGGTCCGGTCATCTGCTATGTGACCGAAGGGGGTATTCTGGTCCAGGTGAAAGGCCAACCGGCCAGGTACTACACGGCAGGGCAGACGATCTTCGAGCCCGCGAGCACGCCCATCGAGCGCTTCGACAACGATTCCGGCTCGGCCCCCGCGACCTTCATCGCCACCTACCTGCTGGGCGACCAGGACACGGAGTTGCTCCACAAGCTCCAGTAGACGCGCGTGTGCTCTCTCCAAGAGTGCGGCCTCGCTCTCGGTCAGCGGGCGCAGGCGTACGCGCACGGGATGTGCCGCGCGAGCGCGATCGCGCGCGGTCAATCATCTGCCGTCGCGGAGCTTGCGGCCTTTGACAGGGCCGGTTGCCGAGCACGCGGCGATCAGCCGCGCCGGGCCGCCGCGCCGCCGACCACCGCCGGCACCGACTCCCGCATCGCCTCGATGAAGCGACGCAGCCGGGCCGGGTAGAAGCGGGCGTGGGGATAGACCAGGTGGACCGGCAGCGGATCCGCCTGCCACGACGGCGCGAGGTGCACCAGCCGCCGCTTCGCCAGGTCATCGGCGACCAGCCACGACGAGGCCACGCAGACGCCGAGCCCCATCAGCGCGGCGCTGCGCAGGGCATACAGGCTGTCGGTGCTCATGCGCGGGCGGATCGGGAGCTCGACCCGCTCACCACCCGACGAATGGGTCAGCGCGATCGCGTCGCGGTAATAGGTCCTCAACGCGAGCCAGGGCATGTCCGCCAGATCCGATGGATGGGCCGGCGGCGCGCCCCGGCCCAGCACCGAGGGCGCGGCGGCCACGATGCGCGGCACCTCGGCGAGGCGGATCGCCACCACCGCCGAGTCGGCCACCGCGCCGACCAGGAGCGCGCAGTCGATGCCGTCGGCGATGAAGTTCGGCTGCCCGTCCCGCAGCAGCCACTCGACCGAGACACGCGGGTAGCGGCGCAGGTAGTCGACCAGCGGCTTGACCAGCTGGTCCTGGCCGAAGGCGTGCGGCACGACGACGCGCAGCGTCCCGTCGGGCTCATCGCGGTCGCCTCGGATGTCCGACTCGAGCGCCTCCAGGTTGGCCAGCAGCGCCTTGGCCCGCTCGAAGCAGCGCTCGCCGTCCTCGGTCAGCTTCATCGTGTGCGTGGACCGCTGCAGCAGCGGCAGGCCGAGCGAGCGCTCCAGCGCCTGCAGGCGGCGGCTCACGGTGGGCTGCGTCGTTCCCAGCAGGGTGGCCGCGGCCGACAGGCTGCCGGCCTCGACGATCCTCACGAAGGTCTGCAGCAAGGCGATGCGGTCCAGCGACGAGGAGGAGGGCGGCGCCGGTTTGGCCATACGCCGAACGTATAACCATCGTACGTTCCACGCCACTACAACGCTGGAACGGCGCTCCACATACTGGGTACACCATGATCACCATGCACCCAGCGCATACTGCCTCCGTCACCCTGCCGCCGCCCGCCGCGTCCGCGCCGCCCCTGCCGGGGGCCCTGGTGCTGCTGCTGGCCACCGGCGCGGGCCTCGCCGTGGCCTCGCTCTACTACAGCCAGCCCATGCTCGGCGTGCTGGGGGCCGACCTCGGCGCCTCCGGCCGCGCGCTCGGCCTCGTGCCGACGCTGACCCAGCTGGGCTACGCGCTGGGCATCCTGCTGCTCGCGCCGCTCGGCGACCGCTACGACCGGCGACGCATCATCCTGGCCAAGGCCGCGGTGCTGGCGGCCGCGCTGCTGCTCGGCGGCGCCGCTCACGGGATCGGCGCGCTGCTGGTCGCGAGCCTGGCCACCGGCCTGGCGGCGACCCTGGCGCAGGACATCGTGCCTGCGGCCGCGACGCTGGCCCCCGAGGCGCACCGCGGCAAGGTGGTCGGCACCGTGATGACCGGCCTGCTGCTGGGCATCCTGCTGTCGCGTGTGGTCAGCGGCTTCGTCGCGGAGCAGCTCGGCTGGCGCGCGGTGTTCGTCGCCGCGGCGGCCAGCGTCGCGCTGCTCGGCGCGTCGATGTGGCGCAGCCTGCCGCGCTTCAAGCCGACCACGCAGCTGAGCTACGCCGCGCTGCTCGGCTCCCTGGCCGAGCTGTGGAAGCGCCACGGCGCCCTGCGCCGCGCGACGCTGGCCCAAGGGCTGCTGTCGGTGGGGTTCAGCGCGTTCTGGTCCACGCTCGCCGTGATGTTGCACGGCGCGCCGTTCCACCTCGGCAGCTCGGCGGCGGGTGCGTTCGGCCTGGCCGGCGCGGCCGGCGCCGTGGCGGCGCCCCTGGCCGGCCGCATCGCCGACCGCCACGGGCCGGGACGGGTGACGCGCATGGGCGCCGCGCTCTCGGTCGTGGCCTTCGCCGCCATGGCGGTGTCGCCCTTGCTGTCGACGCACGGACGGCTGTGGCTGCTCGGCGCCAGCGCCGTCGCCTTCGACCTCGGCATCCAGGCCGCGCTGGTGGCGCACCAGACCATCGTCTATGGCATCGAGCCCGGCGCGCGCAGCCGCCTCAACGCCGTGCTCTTCGTCGGCATGTTCGTCGGCATGGCCTCCGGCGCCGCGCTGGGCAGCGTGCTCTTCGCCCAATGGGGCTGGCTGGCGGTGACGGCGCTCGCCTCGTCGACGGCAGCCGGCGCGCTCATCGTCCGGCTCTGGCCGGCGACGCGCCCGCCGTCGCGCGCGTGAATCGCTCACGTCGGCCCAAGGCACGCTTCAGAGTGGCATTCTCCCCCGGATCTTCGCGCCACACACGGCGAGGAGATCGTCGCGAACGAACCGAATCGTCCGCTCCGCGCGGTCCGGAACGCCGATGGCCCCCGGGTGATCGTGAAGGTCATCGACCCGAGGAGCGGCCGTTCGCAGGACATCGAGCTCCTGCAGCACGAGCGCACGATGCCACTGCGATTGAATTCGGCGACGGCAAGCCCATTGAAATCTTCCTCGGAGAGGAGGCGGGGACGGCGCGGCTCCCGATGAGGGATCACGGGAGCGCCTGGCTTGGAAAGGGCTGCATCGCGAGCCATCTACGTTTAACGTACGCGCACCCTAAACCCGGAGGAGGCGACGATGACGACACGGACCTGGTTGATGGCGCTCGCGATGCTCACGGCGATTGGATGCGGGGGCGAAGGCGACGGCGGCGGCGACGAGACAGAGGGCCTGCCCTGTACGGGCGCAGGATGTACGTGCGCAGGGGCCGACTGTGAGTGCATGGCGGGCGACGATTGCAAGACCGAATGTGGTGCGACGGCGTGTTCGCTCGACTGCAGGGCGGACGCCAAGTGCCAGGGCAACAGCGAGGGAGCGCTCACGCTCACGTGTCTCGATACGAGCGATTGCAAGGGCAGCGGCGGAGACGGGAGCGTGATCTCGTGCACGCAGGCGTCGAGCTGCGATCTGAAGGCCGGCGCCGGGGTCACGGCGAGCTGCGGCGATGAGGCCGCGTGCAAGCTCAACCTGGGCGCAGGCGCCTCCATCCGCTGTGCGCAAGGGAGCACCTGCGATCTCAAGTGCGACGCGGACTGTGTCGTGGAGTGCGTCGAGGCGGCGCAGTGCACGGTGAGCTGCGGCGCCGACGCCACACCCGGCGTGGAGTGTCCGGACGGACGCCTGGTATGCGGCAGGGAGTGCTGAGGAGCACGCGCTCCGCCTGGCTCGGATGAGCATGAGCCAGGCGTACCGCACCCCCGAAGAGCGCGAAGCGCGCGAGTCCATCGCCGCCATTGATCGCGCCAGCCAGCTCAGCGTGACGTTCTTCGACACACCTGATCCCCCGCGGCTTGCACAGGCGAGAGTTCTGGAGTTTCCTGTCCGCGAAAGGACGAGGCGCCGAGCCCCTCGGCGCCACGGAGACGTTCATGGCCAATCGTTTGTCATTTTCGCACGTCATCCTCCTCGGCCTGATCGCCGCTGCCTGCGACTCAGGTGATCCCGCTCCCGGCGGCGGCGGCGCTGGCGGCGCCGGTGGTGCTGGCAGCGCCGGTGGTGCTGGCGGCGCTGGCGGCGCTGGCGGCGCTGGCGGCGGCGAGCCCTCCTCCCCGGTCGTCGAGACCGACAAGGGTCCGGTGGAAGGCTCGGTTGTCGGCTCGACCCGCACCTTCCTCGGCATCCCCTTCGCCGCGCCGCCCACCGGGGAGCTGCGCTGGAGACCGCCCGCGCCCCACGAGCCGTGGACCGAGCCGCGAAAGGCGGTTGAAGCAGGCCCCGCCTGCTCGCAAACAGGGCTCCTCGATGCGGAGCTCGATCCAAGCTCGCAGGAGGATTGCCTCACCGTGAACGTCTGGACGCCGGAGCGCCCGGCGTCCTCGTCCTTGCCCGTGCTCGTGTGGATCTACGGCGGGGCGTTCGTGAACGGGAGCGGGACGCTCCCCGATTATGACGGCAGGGTCCTGTCCGAGAGGACCGGCGCGGTGGTGGTCACCTTCAATTACCGCCTCGGCCCCTTCGGGTTCCTCGCGCTCCCCGAGCTCAAGTCAGAGGATCCCGATCACCCCTCGACGGGCGCGTACGGCCTCGAGGATCAGCGCGCGGCGCTCGAGTGGGTGAAGGCCAACATCGCCGCGTTCGGCGGGGATCCGGGCAAGGTCACGCTGTTCGGCGAGTCCGCCGGCGGCATCAGCGCCTGCATGCACCTCGTGTCTCCGAGGAGCCAGGGCCTGTTCCAGCGCACGATCATCCAGAGCGGGCCGTGCGACACCGCGATGGACGAGGCGACCGCCGCCGCGCAGGGGGAGCGGCTCGTCGAGGCGCTGGGCTGCACGGACGCGCCCTCGGCGCTCGAGTGCCTGCGCGGCAAGTCGACCGAGGAGGTCACGGCCGCGCTGCCGGGGGACGCCGATCTCTTCTTCGGCGGCGGCCCGCGCTGGTTCCCCGTCATCGATGGCTGGAATCTCCCCGACATGCCGAGCAAGCTGCTCAAGGCCGGCAGCTTCGAGAAGATGCCGACGATCCTCGGCAGCAACGCCGACGAAGGCACGCTCTTCGCTTTGAGCGGGGCCGCCGGGTCCGTCGCCGACGACGCCGGGTTCGAGGCGCTCGCCGAGCGGATGGTACCCGGCCACGGCAAGGACGTGGTGGAGCTCTATCCGAGCGCGACCTACGGCTCGGCTGCGGCCGCGCTGACCGCGGCGCTGGGCGACTGGTTCTTCGTGTGCCCGACGCGCCAGGCGGCGCGCGCGATGGCCGGGGCAGGCGCGGCGACCTACCTCTACCACTTCACCTATGCGCCCAAAGGCGCCCTCCTCGAGGGTCTCGGGGCCTTCCATTCGGCCGAGATCAAGTACGTGTTCGGCAACCCGGGCCAGCTCCTGCCCGAGCCGCTGACCCAATCCGAGTTCGTGCTGTCGCAGTCGATCATGGGGTACTGGTCCCGCCACGCGGAGAGCGGGGATCCGAACGGCGGAAACGCCGCCGAGTGGCCGAGGTACGATGAAGAGACCGACGAGAACATCGTCCTCGATTTCCCGGCCTCGACGCAGGCCGGGCTGAAGAAGGAGCTCTGCGACGCGTGGGACAGCTTCGCCGCAGGAGCCCCCTGACCGCGGGGCGCTTCTAGCCTGACACGCGCTCGACGCGGTACCCCATCTCGTACGTCTCTTCCTCCGCGCCGGCGAGAGCCGACGGCGGTCAGAGCCAGCCGAGGACGGCCCAGTTGAGGAAGTGAGCGACCGAAGAGGGGATGGTGGAGCGGGATCGCTCCCGGGCGATGCCCCAGATCACACCCCATCCCGCGATGCCGGCGAAGACCGTCGGCGAGAAATCGGCGTGGTAGGCCGCGAAGATGATCGAGGTGACGCCGATGGCGACCGCGGGGGAGAAGCGCGCCCGCAGCGCCGGCTGGAGGTAGCCGCGGAAGATGACCTCCTCGCCGAACACGACGTGGATGCCCACCAGCAACATGAGCACCCGCTGCCGGACGCTGTACCCGGTGACCTGCTGCCAGGCCTCGCCGAGCGAGGTGTCGATGTTGTCGAGGCGGAACGCGATGTAGAGAAGGCCGACGGCGAAGACCCCCACGCCGAGCGCGAGGTTCCGGCCGAGGCGATCCCGCGAGAAGCCGAGGTCGCGCCACGAGACGCGGGCCACGCCGTGGAGGAAGGCGAGCACGAAGACCACGGAGAGCGCGGTCAGGATCACGTTCTGGACCAGCTCGGGCGTGCTCCCCGTCCGCCGCTCGTCGCCGCGATCCAGCGCCGGCTTGAGGATGCCGTAGAGCACGGCGCCGAAGAGGAGCATGCGCAGCGCCACGAGGCCGAACGCCCAGGAGATGTTCTTCCAGCTCCCCCAGGCCCAGCGCGGGGCGGGGAGGTGATCCGGGAGCCCGCCAGCGGGGCCGCTTGAACGTACGTCGTCGTGGGATGCCGTCTCCGCCATGGATGCCTCCGTCCGGCCATGGACCGCGCACACCCCCCGAAGTTCCGCGCCGCGTGGGGCAGCCCGCCTGCGCCTTGCGTCGCCCTCGCCGCGCCCCGCCGTCGCCGGGCGCGGCGGCTACCCCGCATGGCCCGGCGAGCCTCCAGCACGGATTCGACGCCACGGCGGCGGGCGCGACAGTGCACGTCCGCCGCGACGCGCACGTGAACCGCTCCCGCAGGCGTTGATGATCGTCAGCGGCATTCGCGATCTCCGCCCAGGCGCTCGCGCGGGCCATGGCCCTCTCGCGAAGCGCACGAATGAACTTCAGGCTTTTTTACATTACTTCACAGGATAGTTTTTGAAATTGAACCAATGAGATGACAGCGGATGGCAGATACCGAGCGTGGCGCGCCCATTGACGAGGAAAAAGTTCGCGCCTAACAACAAGGGCGCCCGGTGAGCCGCGCGCGTCGCCGCTGAATCACGGCGCCGCGCGTGCGCGTCGGGGCACTCCCGACTCTTGTCATCCGGTGAGCCCGGAAGCCTGATTGGTTCGAGTGGTAACGGAGCTGCGTGACGCAGAGGTTGCATCGTCGCCCTGCCGAACGAGGCGCGACGATCGGACGCTTCATCACCAACTTGGGTAAGATCTATGCACAACTTCCAGAGCAGATGGGACATGTGGGCGGCCGCTGCAGCGCTGGCGCTGCTGCCGGCATGCAGCGACGGCTCGACGGAGCCGATCAGCACCTCGCAGGCCGCGCTGCAGGGCGCGAACGGGATCAACGCCGATCTCGTGATCGACTCGCAGTGGGGTCAGGGTTACTGCACGCACGTCGTCGTGAGCAACCAGCACCCGAGCGCGACGACGGGGACGTGGAGCGTCGGGCTCAACGTCGGCCCGGGCGCCATCTTCTCGTCCTGGGACGGCACGTTCAGCGGAAGCACGGGTCAGATCACGGTCACCCCTCAGGGCAATAACGCGGCGATCCCGGCCTCGGGCAGCGTCCAGTTCGGCTTCTGCGCCAGCATCCCGAGCGCAGGGATCCAGCCGGTCGTTCTGTCGGTGAGCAGCGACCTGCCGCCGATCGGCAGCGGCGTCGCGATCGCGGAGTACAAGTTCCCGGCGGCGATCGACTCGCTGGTCAGCCCTGATTACGAGACCGAGCTCTGGGCGTCCTTCTACCGCCCGTCGAGCCTCGAGGCCGGCCGGCAGTACCCGCTGCTCGTGTTCATGCACGGGAACCACCCCACGTGCGGCACGGGCGAAAACCCCCGTTATGACAACAACAACCAGTATGCCACGACGGGGACGTGCCCGGCGAACTACGTCGTCGTCCCCAACCACCGCGGCTACGACTACATCGCCGAGGACCTCGCCGCGCAGGGCTACTTCGTGGTGTCCATCAACACGAACCGGGGCATCCATGCCGCCTCGGGCACGCCGAGCGACGAGCTCGTCATCGGGCCGCGCGGGCGCCTGCTGCTCCGCCACCTGGAGCGGCTGAGCCGCTGGGACAGCGGGGCCGAGGCGACTCCCCCGGAGCTCGGCGTGGATCTGCTCGATCGCATCGACTTCGACCAGGTGGGCCTCCTGGGCCACTCGCGCGGCGGCGAGGCCGTGCGGTTCGCCTACAACGAGTACCGCCGGACCGGCAGCCCCTGGCCCGCGCTGATCGAGAGCCCGGTGGGCATCCGCGGGATCTTCGAGATCGGCCCGACCGATCAGGGCCAGAACGGCCAGCTCCTGAACGCGGACCAGACGGCCTGGAACGTGATCCTGCCGGCCTGCGACTGGGACCTGAGCAGCCTGCCCGGGCTGCGCCCGTTCGATCGCATGCTGCACATCGCCGAGCCGACGCCCTTCTTCAAGTCCTTCTATCACGTGTGGGGCGCCAACCACAATTACTACAACAGCGAGTGGCAGATCGCGGACGGGAACAGCGGCGGGATCCAGGGCTGCATCGACCATGAGGAGCTCTTCGATCCGCTGGAGTACGGCTCGCCGGAGCAGCGCGAGACGGGTCGCTTCGCGGCCGTCCAGTTCTTCACCGCCAACGTGGGCGCGGAGCGCGACGAGGCCGCGAACGCCCTGTTCGACCCCGCCTTCCCCTTCCCGAACGTCCCGTACCGCGTCCGCCGCGGCTATCATCCGGGCGGCGACTCCACCACCAGCCTGGTGCTCGAGGATTTCATCAATCCGACCGGCACGAGCTCCTACGGTCTGCCGAACACCACCGGCGGCACCATCTCGGTGGATCACATCGCCCTGACCGGACACGACCCTTCGCACACGGTCGCCTGGATCCACGACGTGGTCCCGGGCAGCTCGACGTTCTTCCAGTCGAACTGGTCCTCCGTCGGCACGGGCTTCGATCTCACGGGGTACGACTACCTCGATCTCCGCGCCGACCGCAACTGGGGATCCGACCCGACAGAGGTATCGTTCCTGGTCGAGCTCGTGAACGCCGACAATAGCCGATCGAGCGCCGTCTCCATCGACGACTTCCTGGAGCTCGGTCCTCCGCCGCGCGGCGGCATCACGCAGCCCACCGCGCGCATTCCGCTGTCCTCGTTCAGCGGCGCCACGCTCGCGTCGGTGCGCGGGGTTCGCCTGACCTTCACCACCTCGCTCAACGGAAACAGCGTGTACCTCGCGAACATCCGCGCGACCCGCGCCACCACCGAGACCCTGGCAGCCTTGGGTCGGCTCGCCCCCGTCGCGTCGAGCGCGGCGCCGCCGAGCTCCATCGCGCGCCCCGCCGACACGACCCTCCTCGAGCCGCGGCGGATCACGGCCGGCAATGTCATCAAGAGCGTCAGGAGCAGCGGTCCCGACACGGTCGAGCTCACGCTCACCAGCGACGAGTTCTTCGACCTCCGCGCCACCAACCTGGTGCTCACGGTCGGCGCGGAGCGAAGCGCCCAGTCTCGCCATCCGAACGGCGATCTCCACACCGTTCAGTTCCAGCTCCCGCGCGCCGCCTTCGACCGCCTCGCCGTGCAGGAGTCGGTGAGGGTCGACTACGGCGCGGGCTCCTCCGTGGTCTGGGACTTCGGTCACCTCGACAAGGCGGCGCTCGCTCGCTGAGCCGACGACGGCGCGCCCCCGCCGGCATCGCGGCCGAGCCGGGGCGCGCCGCCCGCGTGTGACTTCCGTATCAGCCCAGCGGCGCCGACGGACGAGGACGGGGCGGACTCGCCCGGCGGCGCCGGCCGACCGGTCAGCTACTTCGCGGTGACACGCACGGCGACGCGGCGGCTCTTGTCTTTGCACTCCTCCGTGCCGCTGGCAGCGCAGATCGGGTGTTCCTTGCCTCCGGCATCGAGCCGTGGCGCGGCCACACCCAGGCGAACGAGCTCCTTCTTGACGGCCTGGGCGCGCTCCGTCGAGAGCTTCTTGTTCGCTGCGGCAGGGCCCGCGGCGTCCGTGTAGCCGCCGATCGTGAGCTTCACGGTCGGGTAGGCCTTGAGGATCTCGAACACGTTCTGGAGCTGATCTTTGGCTCGCTCTGCATCCAGCTTCGAGCCGCCGCTCGCGAAGAGCTGGCGATCGAAGTCGAACCAGGTGGTCTTGTCGACTTTCCGCTTCGGGTCCTCGATGAGCTCGATCAAGCGTTGCTCGACGCCGCCCTCCGCGGCCTTGACCTCGTAGCCCGTGGGGAGGACGCGGGCGAACGACGCCGATCCCGCGTCGGGCGCTTTCGGCCGGAGCGCGGCCGTCCGCTCGAGGGGCAGCAGCTGATGAGACACCTCGAGGCTGACCCGATCGATCTGACGTATCTCGTCCGCCGTCTCGGCGATCTCTTTCGAGACCTGCTGCAGCTCGTCGCCCTTCTCCGCCTGCAGCGCCGCGTCGAGCCGGCCCGACAGCCACGTGAGCTTGGCGCCGGTGACCCCCAGGACTTCTTCCGCGGTGAACAACTTCCCTCGCACCTCGCCGAGGCCGGGCAGGTCCGGGGGCAAGGCCTCGATCTGCTTGCGCATGTCGGCGAACTTCGTCGTGAGCCCGCTGAACTGGGTTTTGAGCCCCTCGTAGGACTGCTTGACCGAGTCTTTGCTTGGCGCGACCTCCGTCTTCTCCGGACTGTCCTTGCGGCATCCCACAAGCGACCCGGCGCCCAGCTGAAGACCGATCAGCAACGGGACTATCCGCAGGTGAGACCGAACGAGCACGTGTCCTCCTTCGAGTAGAATCGAAATTTTCTAGGCCATGCCCTCTCGACGTGATCAGCCCTCCGGGGCCGCCGACCGCCGCCTCTGCGTGGAGCGCCTCGAGCTCCGACCAAACCCCGTCGTGCCGCCCCGGTCATCGTGGAAATGCAGCGTATCCGACGGCTGGTCCGCGTTGTCAAGGAGGGCGGCGGCGGCGTCGACCGCGCCACCGCCCTCGGCGCGGCGTTCAGCCTCGGCTCGCGTAATCGGGGAGATCGATGTTGTCGGCCGGCGAGGCGCCGGGCCGGCCCTCGAGGCGCTGCACCAGGGGGCTGGACGCGAGCCGAAGGACCTTTTGGAGGATCGTAATGCCGAGCCTCGTCTTCGGGTGCGCGAGCCGAGGGACGCCCGGCGGGAGCTTCTGGGCCTGATCGACATAGGGGCGCATGAGCTTCTCATAGGCCGCGAAGGCGTCCCGATGGTTCGAGTGCCGCGACAGCTCTCCCGCGAGCACGTAAGCGCCGACGAGCGCGAGGCTCGCGCCCACGCCGCTGACCGGCGACGGGCAGTACGCAGCGTCACCCACGATCGCCGCGCGGCCGTGCGACCATCGCGGCGCCATGACCTGGCTGATCCCGTCGAAATAGACGTCCTCGGCCTCAGCCAGCCCCGCAAGTACCCGCGGTGATTCCCAGCCGGCGTCGGCGAAGACGCGCATGACGAGCGCCTTCTGCTCGGCGGCGCTCATCCTCTCATAACCTCGCGGGGGCGCCAGGAACCACAGCGACGCCCGGGTGGTGCCCACGTTGTCCGGGCGCAGGATGATCGATCGCGAGCCGGGCGCGTGGTACCAGCGGGCCCAGGCGCTGTCGGACGGACCGCGGGGAATCGTGAAGTAGCTGCCATAGAGGCCGAGCGAGCGAATCCTGGGCTCATCGCCGACGATGAACGTGCGGGTTCGCGAGCGGATGCCGTCGGCGGCGACAACGAGGTCGAAATCGCGCTCGGCGCCGTGCTCGAAGGAGACCGTCACCCGGTCGCCGTGCTCTCGGAGGCCCGTGATCTGATCACCGAAGATGTACTCCGTCGTGTCTCGGGTGTGGTTGTAGAGGATCTGGGCGAGGTCGCCGCGAAGGATCTCGAGCTCCTTGGTAAACCTGCCGGTGTCCGCTTTCCCCGCGGGGAGCTCGGCCTTGGTCACGTCGTGCTCGTCGACGAAGCGGAGCCCCAGCTCCCCCGTGTTGGCGGCTCGGATGTCGCCTTCGATGCCCATGCGGCGCACGACCTCCCGCGCCGCGCCCGTGACGTCGATGTTCTGCCCACCGAGCCGGAGCGCGCGGGCACGCTCCACGATGACGGGTCGGAGCCCGTAACGCGCAAGCCAGAAGGCGAGGGCGGGGCCGGTGATGCTCGCGCCCGAGATCAAGACAGTCTGATTTTTCACGGATGCTTGGTTCCTCTCTCTCACTCCGCGCGAAGCGTCAGCGGCGTGACCGCCCCCGTGGGCCAGCCAGGGCCACGGAGTCCGTACTCGGGACATGAACTCATCGACGCGGCTCGGGGGGTCGCGTCGCGTAGTCGGCCGGCGCCACGGTCGGATCGTCGGTGATTCTGCCGGCCACGCTGTCATCCGTACCACCGATCCCTGCGTGAGGCTATCCCACGGCCGGCTGCTTGCGCGCGACCCGACGAGGCTCTTCGACGAGGTCTGCGCTCGCTGCGAGAGCGACCGGCTCTGCTCGGGCTGATCGCACCGGGGTGATCGGCTCATCGCTCCTCGCGCGGCGAGGTGACCCTCGCCCACAGCGCGAGGAGGACCTGGACCGAGCAGGGCAGCGCGCCGCTCGCTCGCCGGAGTGAGCTCGACGAAGTGGAAACGGATGATGGCCTTCCGCGTGAATATCGTTCATGTTAACGTTCACATCGGAGGTTCGTTATGCTTAGAAAATTCCATGCTGGCTGGATGTTTGCCGCTGCCTCGCTGGCGCTGGCGGTGAGCTCGACCGCGTTCGCGAAGTCTTACAAGGGAGCCGAGGTCTACTCGGCCCAGAGCCAGCTTCATGGTCGCATCGAGATGCGCATGCGCATGGCGCGCGGGAGCGGCATCCTGTCGACGTTCTTCACCTACAAGAACGGCTCCGAGATGTCCGGCGCATTCTGGGAGGAGATCGATATCGAGGTCTTCGGTAAGGACAACGCCCGGAGCTGGCAGTCCAACATCATCACCGGGATGGGTACGAGGGAGACGTCGGAGGAGGTGCACACGGCGGACGTCTCCCTCGCGGACGGCTATCACACCTACGCGCTGGAGTGGACGCCGGACTACGTCACCTGGAGCGTCGACGGGAGAGAGATCAGGAGGTCGACGGGCAATCAGGTGGCCTCCCTGAGGAACCCCCAGTCCCTGCGCTTCAACATGTGGTCCTCCGAGTCCGCCGAGTGGGTCGGACCGTTCGATGATTCCGTCCTCCCGCAGCACCAGTTCATCAACTGGATCAAGTACTATAGCTACAGCAATGGAAACTTCGAGCTCGCATGGCAGGACGACTTCGACTCCTTCGACACCGCGCGGTGGAGCAAGGGGGACTGGACGTTCGACACCAACCGCGTGGACTTTGACCCGCAGAACGTGACCGTGAAGGACGGCACGCTGGTGCTGTCGCTGACACGGGAGGGGCAGACCGGATTCAACGGAGATGTGCCCCGCGATGAGGACACCGGGCCAGGCACGGGCGGGGCGGGGGCGACGACCGCCTCCTCCGGCGGCACGGGCGGGGCGGAGGCGGCGAGCGCCTCCTCCGGCGGCACGGGCGGGTCGGGGGCGGCGACCGCCTCCTCCGGCGGCACGGGCGGGGTGGGGGCGGCGAGCGGCTCCTCCGGCGGCGGCGCGCCGGGCGAGGGAGGTGGGAGCGGCGGCGCAACGCCGGACGAGGGGTCCTCCGACGAAGGGTGCGGGTGCGTCGCCGCCGGAGCCAGCCCCACGACAAGCTCGTGGGCCGCGGCGCTCGTCGTGGGGCTTTCCGCCCTGGCAATGCGACGGCGCCGGAGCCGTGGCTGAACCGTCCCTCCATCGAGCTCTCCTCGACGGGGGGAAGGCTCATGATCCTGGCGCGGTGACCCTCGCCCACACCGCGAGGATCATGGCCTGTTCCATGGTCCTCGGCGGGGGGTAACCCCTCGGGGGCTCGGCCGGCAGGGGCACCGAGGGCTTTCCCCGGCGCCACGGCGCGTCGCGGCGCGCCGAAGCCCCGGCCGCGGGGCCGCGGCGCGCGACCTCGTAATCGACCGCGGCCACCGCCTCCTCGAGCGTGGAGAAGCGCTCGACCAGCTTGCCATCCAGGAGGACGTGCCACCGCTTCCCGCGACCGCCGCGGGCAAGGACGACGACCTCGCTGATCGCGCCGGGCTTCCGCTCGAAATGGAGCGCGAGGCCGAAGCGGCCGAGAGAGGCCCACGCGTTGCGCGAGATGGCCAGCACCTCGGGGTCGACCCGGAGGCTCAGCGGATCGAAGCGCGCGGCGCGCTCCTGGATCTCGCGCAGCGTGATGCGGCCCGCCTCGACCTCGAACCCGGGGTAATCGAAGGTCACCTGCCGGTAGAAGCGGCTCGCCTCCGCGGCGTCCCTGCCCTCGAGATCGAGGTCGCGGGGCATGCCGAAGAGCGAGGGGAGCGTGCACAGCTTGAGCGAGGAGAGGTCGACGAAATCGAGGATGAGGCAATCCTTCTTGCCCGGATGGAGGCGGGTGCCGCGCCCGACGCACTGGGCGTAGAGCCCGTCCGAGCGGGTGGGGCGGGCCATCGCGACGCAGGAGACGCCAGGGTCGTCGAAGCCCTCGGTGAGCACTGCGACGTTGGTCAGGACCTGGACGCGCTCTTCCCGGAAGTCGGCGAGGATCCGGCCGCGGAGGTCGGAAGGCATGTCGCCGTGGACGTAGGCGGCCCGGACGCCGAGGTGATTGAGCGCCTTCGAGAGGTTCCGGGCGTGCGCGACCGTGACGCAGAAAGCGATGGTGCGGCGGTCGCGGGCGAGCTCTTGAATGGAGCGGGCGACGAGCGCATTGCGCTCCTCCAGGTCGACGGCCTCCTCGAGCTCGTCCGTGGCGAAGTCGAGGCCGCCGGCGTCGAGGCGGGAGAGGTCCGTGGCGGTGGCGACGCGGTAGCCGGTGAGGGGGGCGAGGTAGCCGTCCGCGATCATCTCGGGGAGGGTGCGGCTGTAGACGATCGCCTCGAAGACGTCGTCGAGGCCTTTGCCGTCTCCGCGGGCCGTCGTCGCGGTGAACCCGAGCAGGGTGCCGGTCCACGCGGGGTCGAAGGCGCCGAGCTGGCGCAGGACGCGGCGGTTGTCCTCGGCGGGGGCGTGGTGGCACTCGTCGTAGATGACGAGGCCGATATCGCGGCCGCCGGTGACCTGCTCCAGCCGCTTCTCGTGGAGGGAGCGGATCGAACAGACGATGACGCGCGCGTCCGACGAGGCGCGGAGCTCGCCCTGCTCGACGGCGACCGCGGCCTGTCCGCCGAGGGCGCGCTCGATCTTGTCCTTGGCCTGGAAGAGGAGCTCTTCGCGGTGGGCGAGGACGAGGACCTGCCGCCTGGCGAGGCGGGCGAGATGGGAGAAGATGACCGTCTTGCCAGCGCCCGTGGGGAGGCACACGACCATGCGCCGGACGCCGCGCCTGCGGGCCGCGAGGACGGCGTCGATCGCGGCGCGCTGGTACGGGCGCAGGGCGGGGGCGCCGGGGCCGGTCGGTGCTGAGGCTGTCGTGGGGCTGGTCATGCGCACTCTACCCTTTCCAGACCGTCTTGTTGTCGAGCTCCTCTCTAGTCTGGTTGTCAGAAGTCTTGGCAGGGATCACGACGAGAAAAGAAAGATTTTAACGCAAAGGCGCAAAGGCGCAAAGGCGCAAAAATACAGAGAAAATTCTGGTTTGCGCCTTTGATGGAATCGCGCTTCGTTACAGGTCGATGAGCAGCCGCCTGGCGACCGTCTCGTCAACGGCGTAGGGCCTCTCGCGAGGCAGCAGCTTCGCCGCGCTGTCGGTGTGGCCGGCCTGCATCTGCTGGTACATTTTCCGGACCAGGGGAGTCCGATCTTCGATGGCGACGACCCAGCTCTCTGCGTACTCGCGGATGAGATCGCGGCCGATGCCGACTTGGATGCTGTAGTAAGGCAGCGGGCCGCCTCGGAGGTTGCGCTCGGTGTCCCATTGAATGTGCACCTTGGCCTCGGCGAACGCCTTGCTCCACTCGTCCGGCGAGCGAAACACCGTCGCTTCCGGGGAGGTGAGGACGGCGAGGGAGAGCGCCCGCTCCCAGCCAGCTCGCCGGACGCGGACGGCGAGGATCCTCTCCTGCCCGGCCTTTCGTCCCCAGTTGCTGCGGTGCATGAGCCAGAGAAACGACGGCTTGATCCAGGTCATGCGACCGAACGAAAACGGCGCGACGAAGCGCTGGGCGGCGAGCGCGGGCTCCGCGATCGCGGGCGCATAAGCCTGGTACATGACGATGGTCTCCGCATCGTAGTCCGCTCGGATCTCGTGAAGCTTCGGCATGTGGTCCACTCTTCGCGATCGCTGGGATCCGACGGGAGACTATCCCATGGGATCGTGAATCGCTACGGACAGTGGATCGAGGCGCCGCGCACAGGCCGCCGCCGCCACGACGCGACGGGGGCGACGCCGGACGACACGAGCCCTTCCCGTCGCGTGAGGCGGCCGCGCGGCCGTTGCCGCGGCCGGCGGTACGGCGACGCCCTACGAGGCCGTGACGAGCCGACCGAGGCGACGTAATGACCCCGGTCGCGCGTCGGTCGCCCGGGCGCGTGCTTTGAAGAGCGAGCGTTGGTGCGCTCCTTGCTGAAAGCCCCGGCTCCCCCCTCCCGGAGGCCATCGCATGACCGATCCCAAAGACCCCGCGAAGTTGTCGTCCAAAGATCCGGCGCCGAACGAAAAGGGCGCTGGCAGCGCGAAGCAATCGATGGGCGGCCCGTCGGCGAAGCCGCGGGCCGCGCGGCCGAAGCGCAGCCTCCTCGAGCGCGCGGCGACCGCGCTCGGCAGCGGGACGAGCAGCGACGACGACGACGTGCGCAACCTCGCGACCGCCGACCGCCTCGACGCGAAGATCGACGCGACCGAGGCGCTCGTCGCCGCCATCCCTGAAAACGTGAACAAAGCCGCCGAGTACGCGCTGCGCGGCAAATTGTCACAGCCGCCGCAAGGTGCCACAGCGAAACCCGAGAACCTCGACGCGACCGCGAGCACGATCACCGAGAGCAACGAATCCGAGAAGAACGGCGACAAGGCGGCGCCGGGCGTGAACCTGAACCAGGGCCCGCTGCAGAAGCATCGGGCCGACTCGCTCGGCCGGGCGCTGACGACGAACCAGGGCGTGCCCGTCGGCGACAACCAGAACTCGCTGCGCGCGGGGCTGCGCGGCCCGACGCTGCTCGAAGACTTCATCCTGCGCGAGAAGATCACGCACTTCGACCACGAGCGCATCCCCGAGCGCGTGGTGCACGCGCGCGGCTCGGGCGCACACGGCTACTTCGAGTGCACCGAGGACATCACCTCGCTCACCAAGGCCGCGCCGTTCGCGAAGGTCGGCAAGCGGACGCCGGTCTTCGTGCGCTTCTCGACCGTGGCGGGCGAGCGCGGCAGCGCCGACACGGTGCGCGACACGCGCGGCTTCGCCGTGAAGTTCTACACCGACGAGGGCAACTGGGACCTGGTCGGCAACAACATGCCTGTCTTCTTCATCCAGGACCCGATGAAGTTCCCCGACGTGGTGCACGCGGTGAAACCCGAGCCGCACCACCAGATGCCGCAGGCGTCGAGCGCGCACGACACCTTCTGGGACTTCATCTCGCTCATGCCCGAGTCGATGCACCACATCATGTGGCAGATGAGCGACCGGGCGATCCCGCGCAGCTTCCGCACGATGCAGGGCTTCGGCGTGCACACCTTCCGGCTCGTCAACGAGGCCGGCCAGGCGACGCTCGTGAAGTTCCACTGGACGCCCGTGCTCGGCACGCACTCGCTCGACTGGGACGAGGCGGTGAAGATCGCGGGCGCCGACCCCGACTTCCACCGCCGCGACCTCTGGGAGGCCATCGAGGGCGGCGCGTTCCCCGAGTACCTCCTGCAGATCCAGACGTTCACCGAGGCCGAGGCCGAGCAGTGGAGCTTCGACGTGCTCGACGCGACCAAGATCGTGCCGGAGGAGCTCGCGCCCCTGCGCACCGTCGGCCGGCTCGTCCTGAACCGCAACCCCGACAACTTCTTCGCCGAGACCGAGCAGGTCGCGTTCTGTACGCAGCACATCATCCCCGGCATCGACTTCACGAACGACCCGCTGCTGCAGGGGCGCAACTTCTCGTACCTCGACACGCAGCTCACGCGCCTCGGCGGGCCGAACTTCCACGAGATCCCGATCAACGCGCCGGTCGCCCAGGTGCACAACAACCAGCGCGACGGGTTCCACCGCCAGACGATCAACCGCGGGCGCGTGAACTACGAGCCCAACTCGCTCGCCGGCGGCTGCCCCTTCCAGGCCGGCGCGCGCGGCTTCACCTCGGTCGCCGAGCGGCTGCTCGCGCAGCAGGCCCAGGCCGAGCCGACCAAGCTGCGCGGCAAGCCCGAGAAGTTCGCCGACCACTACACGCAGGCGCGCCTCTTCTGGGCGAGCCAGACGCCGATCGAGCGCGAGCACATCGCGCGCGCCTTCCGCTTCGAGCTGACGCGCGTGCAGACGCAGGCCATCCGCGAGCGCATGCTCCGGATGCTGCGGAACGTCGACGACGGGCTGGCCGCGCGCGTCGCGGCCGACCTCGGCACGCAGCTCCCCGATCCGCTCCCGATCGTGGCGCCGCCCGTGAAGGAGCCCGAGGTCGCGGTGTCGCCGGCGCTGTCGCTGCTCGCCCGGCCCGGCGACGGCCGCATCCTCGCCCGCCGCGTCGCGCTCCTCGTCGCCGACGGCGTGAGCGGCGAGGCGTCGCGCGCCCTCTACGACGCGCTGCTGACGGCGGGCGCGGTGCCCCGCTACGTCGGCGCGCGCCTCGGCGTGGTGCGCACCGCCGAGGGCGACGAGCTGCCCGTCGAGGTCACGATCGAGGCCGCCCCGAGCGTCCTCTTCGACGCGGCGGCGCTGCCGCCCGGCGCGGGCGCGGCGGCGCTGGCGCGCGACGGGCTCGCGGTCGAGTTCGTCCAGCTCCAGTACCGCCATTGCAAGCCCCTGCTCGTGCCGGCGTCGGCCGCGCAGCTCGCCGTGGCCGCGGGCGTGAAGGCCGCCGGCGCCGGACAGGGCGCCGACCCGGGCCTGCTCGTCCTGCCGGACGACGCGGTGGCCGAGGCGGCCCCGGCGTTCATCAAGGCGATCGCCCTGCACCGCGCGTGGCAACGCCAGACCGAGCCGCCGGCGGTCTGATCCCGGCCCGCCCCGCCAGCGGGGGCGGCGCGCCGGGCGCGCCCGCCCTCGCGGCCGGGTCGAATAGAACAATCCTCTGTCAACCCAGGGCAGATCCCGCCGCCGCCGAGGGGCAATGTGTCCGTGCGTGCGGCGGGGGCCGTGTGGAAGCGGACGGGGCGCACGACCTACCACGGTCCCCGAAGCTCGATGACGCCCGCAGACATCCGCCATCTCCCGAGATGTCTCGGGTTGTGTTCCGTACTTCATCCATCGCGTGAACGGCTGTTGTGGTACTCGTATCTGTCTCTCACCCTCTTGACAGATCGAACTGGCGTGTGGTCCGCTCGTCGCAGCCGAATCATGTGCAGCAAGCAGAACCGGCTGCTCGTGGGACTGCCGTCCCTGCTCTCGACATCGCGCTCGCCACCAGCGCCGGGGCACACCGACGATGCAGTGGCTATCGGGAGCCTCCTGCCCCTCTCGGGTAGAGAGCAGGCTACTCGACGCAATCTCGATCAGGAGGTCTCATGACGAGGATCGGAAGACATTGGCTGACGGCCTTCGGATTTGCGCTCATGATGGCGGGATGCGGGTCGGGCACCGCCCCGGGCGAGGGCGGGAACGCCCCACCCATCCTACGAGGGCCGGCTGCCGAGAACGAGTTCACTCCGCTGGAGCTCGAGGCGACGATCGACGACCTCGTCGCCGAGATCAACGAGACGCCGCGCGAGCCGATGCAGATGACGGTGCTGCTGAAGGCCGTCACCGGCTTCTTTCAGCCGATCGCCAAGGGGGCGATCCGAGCCATGGGGGAGCTCGACGTCACGGGCAACGTGCTCGGGTCCCCCGAGCCGCCGGGCGATCAGAGTAGAGATATGGAGCTCCAGAATGGGCAAATTGAGCAGCTGTTGATGCACGGCGACGAAGCGATCGGCATCACGCCGTTCGGTGACGCCAACGCAGCCGCTGTCGATGATGCCGTCGCGAAGGGGGTCCACGTGGTGACGCTCGACAACGATCTCGCGACCTCGAAGCGCGAGATCTACGTCGGGACCCTCAATGAATCCAGCGGAGCGAGGGCGGGGGAGACCCTGCTCGCGATGCTGCCCTCCGCGCCGGGCACCGTGGTGATCCACGGCAACGCCGACCCGACGTGGGTCGACGGCGCGCTCCGAACGCAGGCGGCCCAGGACGTGCTCGAGGCAGCCGGTTACAAGACCGTGGTGCGTCAGGCCACCTGGAGCGACGAGGGCGAGGCCGACGACGTCGCATGGATGAAAACGCAGCTCGAGACGGCGGACCCGCCCGCCGTGGGGTTGATCGGCCTGTTCGACATCGCGTATCGGTGCGCCATGGCCGCGGAGGCCGCGGGCAAGCCGGAGCTCCCCGTCGTCACCTTCGACTTCCATCCGAGGACGGTCGATTACATGCGCGCAGGGCGCATCAGAGCCACGCACGTCCAGCGGCAGTACTACCAGGGCTATCTCGTGCCCTACATCCTCTACGGCATCAAGAACATCGGTCTCCGGGCGACCAGGGAAATCCTCGCGCCGCGGATGGTCGACGACAGCCGGTTCGACCTTGGCCTCGACGTGGTCCCGGCGAACAAGACCGACGCCTACAACGACTTCCTCGGATTGATCGACGCAAGCCAGTAGCGGTGTCGTGGCCCGCGGGGCCCCGTTGCGGCGTCGGCCCCGGCCCGGCGGTTGGTTGACCGAGTCGCCGGCGGTCTGACCCCGGCCCGCTCCTCCAGCGGGGGCGGCGCGCCGGGCGCGCCCGCCCTCGCGCCGGCCGCCGGCGCGTCCTTGGCGCTTCGAATTCTGCTCGTTTCAGGCTGGTTCAACCCGCTTGTCGCTGTAGGCGCTCTCGCCGGGAAGGGCCGTGCCTGCGGCGTATCCATCGACGAACTCTTGCAGCTTCCGCATCTGGTACGTCCGCACGAACCCCCTGAGCTGCTCGAGCCACGGGCCGAGTCGCGGGTTGGTCTCCTCCATCCGCACCGCTTCCGCCACCACGTTCCGGACCCGCCCCGACGCCACCAGCCGCGATAGACGGGCAAGCTCCTCGGCTGAAGGCGGCACCACCGGACCACTCTCCGGCGCCGCCGTGGCATGGGCCTTCTCCTCGGCGTGAATCCATTCCACGCCGAGGAAGCGCTGGATCTTCTCGAAGAGCGCGCCCGCTTGCACGGGCTTGTGCAGGGAGTCGTTCCAGCCGGCGCGGATGTCCTCCTGCCGTTCGGCTTCGGATACGTTCGCCGACGAGAGCAGGATGACGACCTCGCCGAGCTCGGGCATCTGCCGGAGGCGGCGCGTGGCTTCGATGCCGTTCATGCCCGGCATGACCAGGTCCATCAAGACCATCGCCGGCTTCCGCTCCATGGCCAGCCGGAGCGCCGTCTCACCGTCTCCGGCCTCCACGACGTCGAAGCCGATCGGGACCAGCAGATCGCTCACCAGGGCACGGTTGTGCGGGTTGTCATCCACGACGAGGATCGTGCGGCGCTCCCCGCGATACCCGGTGATGGTGTGCCACGCGAGGGCTTTGTCGGCGCGCGCGGCGGCGGGCCCCTCCGCGAGCGCGAGCGTCACCGTGAAGGCGCTGCCCCGGCCGAGCTCGCTCTCGACTTCGATCGTGCCGCCCATCTGGTCGACGATCTTCTTCGTGATGGCGAGGCCGAGCCCCGTGCCGGCGCTCTTCGCATTGTGATCTCCGAGCTGCTCGAAGGGATCGAAGATGCGCGAGACGTGCTCCGAGGCGATCCCGGGGCCCGTATCCTCGACCCGGAACCGCAACGTGCTCCCCTCATCGGGATCGCGCTTCAGCTCGTCAATGACGAGGGTGACGCTCCCTCGCTCGGTGAACTTGATGGCGTTGCTCAGGAGGTTGAGCAGCACCTGCGTCAGGCGCTTCTCGTCGCCGTGGAACGCAGGCGTGGTCACGCCGCGTATTTCATGGGTGAAGGCGATGCCCTTCTGGTCCGCGCGCACGCGACTGAGGTCCACCACCGTGCGCACCAGAGCCTGGAAATCGAACCTCTTCGAGGCGAGATCCATCTTGCCGGCCTCGATCTTCGCGAGGTCCAGCACGTCCTCCAGCAATGCGAGGAGATGCTCGCCCGACTGCTTGATGACCTGCACCCCGTCGCGGCTCTTCAGGGAGAGCTCGGGCGCGCGAGAGAGGACCTGAGCATAACCAAGGATGCCGTTGAGCGGCGTCCGCAGCTCGTGGCTCATGCTCGAGAGGAAATCGCTCTTCGCCCGGTTCGCCCGATCGGCCGCCTCCTTGGCGATCCGGAGCTCGGCCGTGCGCTCCTTGATCTTGGCCTCAAGATCCCGGTACAAAGTGGCGTTCTCGACGGCAATGGCCGCCTGCGAGGCCAGCACCGACAGGAACTCCACGCGCGCAGGGGGGAACGCCGACGGCACGTCGCGGTGCTCGAGGTACAGCACGCCCACGAGGTGGCCCCTGTGCGTCAAGGGCAGGGCCAGCAGCGAGAGCACCGCGCGCGACGCGAGGTAAGGGTCGACGGCGAAGCGCGCCTCGCCCGTCGCGTCGCCTGTCACCACCGGCTCGCCCGTGCGGGCCGCATACTGCACCATGGTCACCGGCACGTCGCGGCTCTGCTCGAGCGGCTCCGACAGCCCCGTCTCGATGCGAGCCCCCTCCACCGACAGCCGCGCCACGACGGAGAGCGCTTCCCCTTCGCGGAGCACGAGGGCGCCGCGCTGCGCCCCCGCGTTCTCCAGGAGCAGCTCCATCAGCCGGCCCACGACGCGCTGCGGGTCGAGCTCGCTCGAGAGCGCCTGCGCCGCGCGCACCGCGGTGTTCACGTCGAGGCTCGCGCCCGCGGAGGCGCCCGTGGTCGTCGCGGTCGCTGCCGCCGATATCGTGCGCTCGACGGCCGTCCCGTGAACGGACGTCCTGAGCAAGGCCGGGTATTTCGCGTTCATATGGGCGACCACGTTGACCGCGCCCCAGCGCGCATACGCGTCGCGAGCCTCGCGCAGGTACATGGCGCCAATATGGCTGTTGCCCGCTTGCAGTCGGAACTCGGCGGCGAGCTGGATCGAAAGGGCCTCCATGTGCAGGAAGCGCTGCTCGCGCGCGAGCTCGATGGCCTCGTCGTACCTGGCGACGGCCTCTTCGGTCTTGCCGAGGACGCGGGCGTGCTCGGCCTCGACGAGGCGCAGCTTGTGGAGGAAGTTCGGCGCACAACCTTCCGCGAAGTAGCGCATCCGCTCGAGGCCGTGCTCGATGTGCTCCCGCAGCCGCGCCTGCTCCTCGGCGCCGGCCGCGTCATGCCAGCACTTCGCCGCCGAGAGCGCGAGGTAGAGCGCGACGTCCGCCGCCTGCGGCATGCCGAGGATGTCCGCTCGAAACTGGTCCGCCTCCCGCGCCCGCGATAGCGCTCGCTCCCACCTGCCAGTGACACAGAACAGATAGACTTCCAGCGTCCGAGCGAGCCCTGCCGTGTACCCGTCCCCGTCCGCCAGGAGGGAGCGCGAACCTCGCGGCAGCGGCTCGTCGTTCAGGAGCTTCGGGGCGCCGTCTGGGGTCGTCAGCACGTCACAATAGGACGCGACCGCCTCGAAGTGGTGCCTCCCCACGGCGTCCCCCGCGCGCTGCACGAGATCCCAGCGAGCCTTGATGTGCGCGTCGAGCTGGGCGAGCTGCATGCCGCGCCAGGCGCGGTAATAGAACAGGTCGGACAGGAGGCCCCAGCTCGTGCCCGTGAACGAGCCGATCTTCAGGCCGGCCGCGATGGCCTGCTCATAGAAGACGCCCGTCTCGTCGATGGGCCTGGAATAGAGCAGGTAGATACCATGGAGCACCAGACACTCGGGGAGCATCGGGGACCCCACGCGCTCCGCAGCGCGCACCCCGGGCTCGGTCCAGCGTAAGGCGCGGCGATACATGCCCGTGGCCACCGACCACACATTGCAGAAGCTGCTGATCATGAGGGCGGCAGCCGGCGTGAGCGCCCCCCGGCGCACCGCCTCGGAGACGATGCGAACGATGATGAGCGTGTAAAGCATCGGCCGGCCGCCGTAGATGGAGCAGAGCTGCGTCCGCGTCATCAGGTCGTCGATGAGCCGGTGCTCCGGGGACTGATCGGGCGGCATCCGATCGAACGCGCCGAGGTCCTGCTCCAGCCATCGATCCAGCGCGGCGGACTCCTCGACGAGCGCCGGCTGACACGCCTCGTCCGTGTCGGGCAAGGTGAAGCCCCGCTCCGCGAGCGCCGCGATGCCAAGCTCGATTCCCCGCGCATACTGGCCCGCCGCCAGGCAGCAGCGGACGCGGATCTCCTGCGCCGACAGCCAGGGCACCACCCCGAGAGGCCTCGCGAGCAGGTCGAGCGCGCGCGCTTCGACGTCGTCGAAATCTCGCAACAGATACGCCGCCTCCAGGTGCTCCAGCGCGATCTCCACCGACAGCGCTCGCTCCTCGCTGTCGGCTCGCTCGCCGAGGAGCGCCTGCGCGTTCTCCAGCAGGCTCGCCATCAGCCGGTGGGAGCTCGCGGCCTTCGCGACGCGCGCGGCCTCCAGGTTCAGCCGCGCGACCTCGCTGCGCTCCTCCGCGGACGTGAGCCGCGCCGAGCCCTGGTTCATGTGCCGCGCGAGCTCCAGGAGCTGCTGGGCCGTGCCCCCTTCTGCTCGATACCGCGCCCAGAGCCGCCGGCCGATCTCGAGGTGCGCGAGGACGCGCTGCTCCGGCGAGATCCGCTCGTAGCTCGCCTGCTGCACGCGGTCGTGCAAGAACCGGTACGAGGCGTCCAGCGCTCCGTCGCCCACCTCGCCGAGCGCCTGCGCGGGGCGATAGGCCCCATCGACCGGCACGACCAGCTCCTCCTGCAGCGCCGGCCACAACGCCGCCGTCACCCGGGCGCGCTCCCACCCGCTCAATCGCTCCAGGTCGTGGAGATGGAACGTATGGCCTGCGCACGCCGCGAGCCCCATGAGCTGCTGCGTCGCGTCCGGCATTTCTCGTACTTTGTCCGTCAGCAGCGCCACCACGTTGTCGGTGATCTGCGCTCGCTCCAGGTCCGCCTGATTCCAGCGCCACTCCCCGCTCTCCGCGTCCCTCACCAGGAGCTCCTGCCGGTGCAGGGAGAGCAGCAGTCGCTCCAGGAAGAACGGGTTTCCACGCGTCTTCTGCCACTGCACACGCGCGAGCGGCTCCACGCGCCGCGGCTCGCTCTCGAGCGTGCGCGAAACCCACTTTTGCACCTGCTCTTCCGACAGGGGGCCCACCGTCAGCCTCGATACCCTGGCCTCGCTCGCCTCCACCGCCTCCACGAGCTTCCACAGCGGATGCTCGGGCGGCGCCTCGTTGTCACGGTACGCCGCGATCACCAGCAGCGACCTTCGCTCCACGTCCGTCAGCAGCGTCTGCAGGATGATCAGCGTGGCGCTGTCTGCCCACTGCATGTCGTCCAGGAACATGACGAGCGGCGGGTTCGGCGTCGTGACGGTCCGAACGAAGTTCAGCCACGTCAGCTTCTGCCGATTGAGCACCTGCTCGCCCTCCACCGGCGGCACCGGCGGCAGCTTGCCCATGACGAGGTCGAGCTCCGGCACCACGTCCGCGATCAGACGCGCGTTGTCCCCGACCTCGCTCCGGATCCGATCCTGCCAGGTCTCCAGGACCGCCTTCGGGCTCGAGAGCCACTGGCGCATCAGCCCCCCGAACGCTTGCGCCATCGCGGCGTACGGCGTCGACCGCGCGAGCTGGTCGTGTTTGCCTGCGATCAAGAGGCCGCGCCCCGCCTTCGCGATGTCGCGGTAGACCGTGCGCACCAGCGCCGTCTTGCCGATGCCCGACGGTCCGCCGACGAGCAAGAGCTCCGCCGCGCCCCGCTCGGCGCGGGCGAACGATTCGCCTACCCGCTCGACGTCCTGCTCCCGCCCCACGAGCATCTGCGGCAGCCGCAGCCTCCGTGAGAAGTCCTTCTTTCCGAGCGAGAAGGGCTCCACCGTACCACGCTCGCTGAGCGCGCGGAGCGCCTCCTCCAGATCCTCCGCCGCGCCTCTGGCCGTCTGATACCGCCGCTCGGGATCCTTCGCCAGGAGCTTCGATACGATAGCCGATACGGCGCTCGGCACCTCCGGCGCGATGGTATCGAGCGGAGGCGGGTTCTTGGCCAGATGCGCGTGCACCAGCGAGAGCGGATCGCGGTCCGTGAAGGGCCGCCGCCCCGACAGCACCTCGAAGAGCGTAACGCCCAGCGAGTACAGATCCGTGCGCGTGTCGAGCGCTCGCGCCGTGCGCCCCGTTTGCTCTGGCGAGATATAGGCCAGGGTCCCTTCCAGCGCTTCGGGGATGCTGGCCTCGGTCGCTTCCTGGGACAGCAGCGAGGCGATGCCGAAGTCGAGCAGGGTGACCTGCTCGTACGTCTCATCCACGAGCAGGTTCTGCGGTTTGATGTCCTTGTGCATCACACCGGCGGCATGCACGCCCTCGAGCACCCGAGCGAGGCGGCGCCCCAGCCGCAGCCCGGCCGCCAGCGGCAAACGACCCTGCTTGGCGAGCACCTGCTCGAGCGAGCTCCCTCCAGGGTCTTCGAGCACCAGCGCCGCCGTGCCCTCCCGCTGCTGGAACGCATGCACGCGCGCCACGCCGGCCACAGCCGAGAGCCGTCGAAGCACCTGATGCTCGTGGACCAGTCGCCCCATGACGCGCGGGTTTGGCACCTCGGCGAGCGGGAACTTGATCGCCACCTGCGCCCCCGAGGGGAGATGCACCGCGCGATACACGCGCGTCTCGCTTCCCTCGTAAGCGATGTCCCCCAGTGCATACTCCCTCAGTTCCATCCCCGAACCCTCCCGTTTATCGGCACCGAGGCGCGATGGCCGAGCGTGCGCTAAACTAACCTGGGCAGGGCAACACAAGTCAATGCAAATGTGAACGATGCTTCGCGACGGCCACATTGGCTACCACGCGCACCTCCGCAAGCACACCCGCGCACCTGGGCGAGCACACCCGCGTGCACCGTCTCCAGCTCGTGACCAGCGTTCCGCCAAGCCGTACACGTCGGCGCACATACGGCTCGATCTACCCGAGCACGGAATAAGCTACAGATACGTCGTGTAAGCACCTGCGGGGATCGCCGGAACCGGGCTCCCAGGAGCGACGCTGCGTGCTTGGCCCTTTACAGTCGTCGCGCTTGTGATAGGGTCCACGCTGCGTTTTCCAGGCACTGGATGGATGATCTGACGCAATTCAACGGTCTCGTCGTCGCGGTCGACGACAACCCTGTTAACCTCGACACACTCCTCGAAGCATTGTCCGGCGAGCATCTGGACCTCGCCGTCGCCACGGATGGCGGCATGGCGATGAGCTTGATCGAGCGCGAGCAGCCTGATCTCGTTCTCCTCGACGTGATGTTGCCGGATATCGACGGTTTCGAGGTGTGCAGGCGCCTGAAGGCCAACCCGCAAACCGCCGACACTCAGATCGTCTTCATGACCGCCTTGAACAATCGGGAGCACCGGCTGCAAGGGTTGAAGGCGGGCGCCGTGGATTATATAAGCAAGCCCTTCGATACCGAGGAGCTCCTTGCGCGCATACGCCCGCACATCGCCGTCCGGCGCATGACGCGAGCGCTGCAGGAAAAGAATGCGAGTCTGGAGGCGGAGGTCCGGCAGCGCGTCGCCGTCGAGGCCGCGCGCGAGGAGCTCCTCCGCGAGCTCATGAACCGCACCGAAGAGCTGCGCGAGGCCAAGGAGGGGCTCGAGCGCGAGCTCGTCGAGAAGGGGCACGCGAACGCGGAGAGGACCGCGCTGCACGAGCAGATCATCGCCGCCCAGCGCAGCCGGCTCCTCGAGCTCTCCACGCCGCTCATTCCGATCACGGATCGCATCCTGGTCATGCCGCTCATCGGTACGATGGACAGTGACCGAGCTCAGCAGGCCATCCATGCGATGCTCCACGGCGCCAGCAGCCGAACCGCCGAGTTCGTGATTCTCGACATCACGGGCCTCAAACGTGTAGACGAGAGCGTCGCCACCATGCTCCTCGTCGCTGCCAGAGGCCTGCGGCTCCTGGGGACGCGCACGATGATCACCGGGATAGGTTCGGAGGTGGCCCGAACGCTCGTGCATCTCAACACACCCCTGGAAGGCATCGTCACGAAGGCCACGCTCCAGGACGGCATTGCCGTCGCGATGCAGGCCTCCCGTCGTCGACGATAGGGCTTCTGCTCTGACGGAAGCTCCCGATTCGGCGCGGGCGGTCCCCTCCGGCCGCCTCGGCCTGAACGGATGATCCGTGGTACGGGCGCCCTCGCCCCGCCTCCCGCTTCAGCATGTATACCGGAACTCGGGCGTTGATACGATGAAAAAACGCATCGGCGGTGCCATCGTCGCCTCCGTCATCCACGCGATGCGCGTGGTGGAAGGGAGAGAGGCGATGCGGGTATTGCTGACGGGAGTGGGGACGCGCGGTGACGTTCAACCCGTGGTGGCCTTGGCCGTCGAGATGCGGCGTCGGGGGCACGACGTGAGGCTGTGTGTTCCGCCGAACTTCATCGACTGGGCGGGCGGCATGGGCTTCAAGGCGACACCGATCGGCATCGCGATGCGTCAGCCGAGCGGGGCCGCCGCCGCGCCGGCGTCCGTGCCGACGCCGGAGCAGATCCGCGCGCTGGTCGCGCACCTCGTGAGAGATCAGTTCGACGCGACCGCGTCGGCGGCCGAGGGGTGCGACGTGATCGTGGCAGGCGGAGCGCACCAGTACGCCGCGCGGTCCGTCGCGGAGCGGCTGGGCATCCCGTCCGTGGTCGCGGTGTACGCGCCGGTGTCCCTGCCGTCGCCGGATCACTGGCCCGTCGGGGAGCCCGGGGGCGACCCGGAATCCAACCTCAAGCGCTGGCAGGACGAATCGCGGAGCTGGAACGAGCGCCTGCTCGAGCGGCTCAACGAGAGCCGGGAGCGGCTCGGCCTGGGGCCGCTGAGTGACGCCCTCGGCCACATCCTGGGCGCGACTCCATGGCTCGCGACGGACCCGGTCCTTGCGCCGCTGCCGGCGACGCCCGGCCTGAAGGTCACGGAGACAGGAGCCTGGCTCCTTCCGGACCAGGCGCCGCTCGCACCCGAGCTGGAAGTGTTCCTCGCCGCCGGCGAGCCGCCCGTTTACGTCGGCTTCGGCAGCATGCCTGTGGACCAGCAGACCGGCCGGATCGTCATCGAGGCCGTGCGGGCCGCCGGGCGCCGCGTCGTGCTGTCGCAGGGGTGGGCCGAGCTCGGTCTGGTCGACGACGCCGCCGACGGCATCGCGATCGGCGACGTCAACCAGCAGGCGCTGTTCCCGAGGGTGGCCGCGGTGGTGCACCACGGCGGGGCGGGGACGACCACGGCCGCGGCGCGGGCGGGCGTGCCGCAGGTGATCGTGCCGATGTTCGCCGATCAGCCCTATTGGGCCTCACGCGTCCGGGCGCTCGGGATCGGGACGTCGGTGGCTCGTGCGGCGCTGAGCGCGGAGTCCCTCGCGGCCGCGTTGGGGGGCGCCCTCGATCAAGGGGTCGCTGCGCGCGCGGCCGCGATCGCCGGGACCGTGGCGGTGGATGGGACGGCCGTCGCCGCGGACCTCATCGAGCGGGCCTCGGCGTGAACCTCCGGGGGGAGCCGCGTTCGGCTCATCGGGCGCGCTAGACCGGCTTGACCGTTCGGGGGGCCATGGAGTCCTCCTGGCTGGTTCAAGGTCGATGATGGGTTCGTCAGGATGGGTGGACGCGGTTGCTCCGGCCCTGCCGACCGCACGCAGGGGCTCGGCGCGCCGCTTGAGGATTCAGCATGGCTGCAATCACCCGAGAGACGACCCGATGCCCTCAGTAATCCATGAAGCCCTGGTGGAGCTGTTCAAGAATCGGCCGACGCTGGCCGCCGAGATGCTGCAGGACGCGTGACAGCCGCGATCGCTTCGCTTCCGACCTGGGTCGCCCCAACCCGGGCTGGGTTGCTGCACCTCTCATGGCCGGCGCACGGCGGTGGTGCGCGCTTTGCGAATCAGACGCTCGAGGCGGCGGAGCAGCCTGTCCTCGCCGAGGGCGGCCTCGAGCTCGCCGAGGAGAGCGCGGATGTGATCGAGGTCGAGGTCGTGCTGCTCGAGCAGCACGCCGCGAACGTCCTCGAGGTCCTTGGGGCGGCCGGCCAGGACCTTGGTGACGACCAGGTCTTCCGGGCTGATCATCGGCACGCGTACGCCGCCGAGGGCGATCAGCCTGCGACGCGCCAGGAACTCGGTGTGCAGGCTCGACGCCGCGATCACCACGTCGATGGGCATGCAGGTCGGGCGGTGCACGAGCGGGAGCAGGCGGGCTTCGCGGAGGAAGTCGTCGCCGAGGTGGACCCGCAGGTCGAAGCCCGCGCGCGAGAGGTCGTCCACGAGGGTGAGCGCGCTGGTCTGCGCGAGGTCGACGGTGACGTCGACGTCCGCGGTCATGCGGGGCCTCCCGTAGGCCACGGCGGCCTGCGCGCCGAAGACGTACCAGCGGAGGCGGCGCCTCCGCAGCGCTGCGGCCAGGTCAGCGAGCAGGGCGACGGCGGCGGGCCGCGACGCGGTCGAGGGCCTCGAGGACGCGGAGGTGCGTGGCGAGGTCTTCGCGGCGTTCTTCTTCGCTCGGCCAGCCGGGCTTTTGCGCGAGGACTTGTTTGCGGAGCTCATCGGCGATCCGGATCCCGGCGGCAGGGCCGTGCTGCCTCTTCCAATCGCGCCAGTAGAGCTCCTTGTCGCGCTGGGCGGCCGCCCAGCCCTGGCGAGCGAACCGCCGGAGCTCGTCAGCGTTGCGCATCGGGACCAGGTTACCACGACCGCAGCGCCGCCGGGACGCGGACCCGTTCCTCGTGCCGCGGCGCGCCTGTGCGTCGTGCGTCCTCCGGCAGGCGGCGAGGCGCAGGGCGCCTCTGCGACAGCCGCGATCGCTTCGTCTCCGACCCGGGTCGCCCGACCCGGGTTGGGTTGCGGCGGTCGTGAGGTGCCCCGGGAACGGTCCCGAGCACAGCCCGCGGTTCGTGACGTGCCCGCACGGGCAGGAGGAGGTGGGGGAGGCGATCGGCGTGGCCTTCCTGGCGGCGGCAGCCGGGCTCGATGAGGAGCGTCGCGCCGTGTACGGGGACCTGGTGCTATCCTCGCTGAACGCAGCGGCGAGGCGGACGTTGGAGGCGATGATGAAGAGCGGATACGAGTTTCAGAGTGACTTCGCGCGCAGCTACGTGGCGAAGGGACGGCAGGAGGGGAGCCGCGAAGCGAAGGCGCAGGCCGTGCTCGCCGTGCTCGAGGCCCGCGGGCTGGAGGTCCCTGCCGAGGTCCGGGAGCGCGTGCTCGCGAGCACCGATCTGGCCGAGCTGGACCGCTGGATCCGCCTCGCTGCCGCCGTCAGCGACGCCCGGGAGCTGCTCGCGACGGCCGGCTCCTGAGCGCGCACGGCCTCCGGAACCCGTCGAGCGGCTGTCACGCCCCGCCGAAACCCGATCGTGGCGTCCTCCCGCGCCGCTCGCGAGAACAGCGCCGCTCACCGCGGGCGCAGGCGTGCCCGCGCGCGTCGCGGGCCGCTCAAGAACTGGAGATGCTCCTCGAGAGCGCTCCACACGGCGGCGACGCGCGGCACCTCACGCAGGCCGCGCGGCGTGACGAGCCAGAGCTCGAGCACTGGACCTCCGGGTAGACCCAGATCGAGCTCCACCAGGTCGTCGTCCAGATCGAGCGCGCTGCACGGCAAGACGGCGGCGCCGAGCCCCGCTCGCACGGCCTCGATCTGGGCCACGTAGCTGCTCACGATGAGCTTCGGGGCCCGCTTCACGTGCCGCTTCCGGTAGTCCTCTTCGATGGTGGAGGCGCCGCCCAGATCGACGCCGACCCAGTCGAGCTCGTCGCGGCCCTTCTTCGAGAGCCTGCGGTGGGCGATAGGCACCGTGGGCAAGGTGACGATGCGCGCGGCCACCAGATCGCCGCTCTTCGGTCGGAAGAAGCGCACGGCGATCTCGGCCTCACGATGGCCCAGATCGGCCACGTCGTAGCTGGTCAGCAGGTGGAGCGAGACGCGCGGGTGTCTCTCGGCGAGCGCCGGGAGCACGCGCGGAATGACGCCGTGCACCGCGATCGACTCGGTGAGCGCGAGACGAACCAGGCCTTCGGCCTCTCGCTCGTGGCCGCTGGCTTCGCGCATGAACTGGTCGGCGCCGCTCTCCATCGTCTCGACGTGGCGAAGGAGCTGCTCGCCGAGCGGGGTGAGCATGGAGCCTCCCGGCCGCCGGTCGAACACGGCCACCCGGAGCGTCCGTTCGACGGTCGCCATGCGCCGGCTCACCGTCGATTGCTCGATGCCGAGCTTGCGGGCGGCGGCCGAGAAGCTGCCGGCGCGCGCCACCTCCAGGAAGAGGCGCAGATCGGCCCAATCCACGTCGGCGAGCGGCCTGCCGGCGGGCCGGGAGGCGGGAGGGCGAGCCATGCGCCCACGCATGGCACGCCTGCTCAGGTTCGTCTACCCAGATGCTGCTGCATGGCCATGATCGACGCATGCACCTCGTCATTCAATGTCACCCTGCCCCCGACAGCCTGAGCGACGCGCTCGCGCGGGCCTACACCAGCGGCCTCGAAAGGGGAGGAGCCCGCGTCGAGCACCTGGCCCTGCGTTCGCTCGTGTTCGATCCGCACCTGCGCGCCGGCTTCAGCGGCCGACAGGAGCTCGAGCCCGACCTCCTGAAGGCCCGGACCGCCATCGAGCGCTCGAGCCATGTGGCCTGGTTCTTCCCCACCTGGTGGGCAGGGCCGCCCGCGCTCCTCAAGGGCTTCATCGATCGCGCCTTCTTGCCCGGCTGGTCGTTCGCCTATCGAACGCGAAGCCCGTTGCCCGAGGGGTTGCTCGCCGGCCGCAGCGCGCGTGTCGTGACGACGATGGATAGCCCGAGCTGGTGGTACCGCTTCTGGCACCGGCGCTCCGTCCATGCCTCGTTCGTCAACGCGACGTTGCGCTTCGTGGGGTTCGGGCCCGTCCGCGAGACCACGTTCTTCAATCAGAAGACCCGGACCCCCGAGCAACGAGCGGCCTGGCTCCAGGAGATGGAGCGCATCGGCGAGCGGGATGCGCGGCAGTTTCGCGCCACGTCCCCGCGCAGGCTGGCTGCTGCGTGAGGTCGCCTCAATAGCCGGCGACCTGAGCCGCGCCGTCAATGCTACGCAGGCGGCCTACGGCGCCCGCTCGACCATCGCGCTCCCGCCGTGGCGGCGGACCGGCTCGGCGACCGCGGTCACGGTGCCGTCGCCGTGGAAGCGGAGCGCGGTGGCCGCGCCGATCTCGCCACCCGTCGTGTTCGCGTCGGAGAACACGTGTCCCAGGGCCCTGAGCCCCTCGGCCTCCAGCGCGCCCAGGAACGCCGTCTCGGCGTCGCTCGAGCCATCGCCGGCGTTGCGCTGCGAGATGCGCGGCGCCGCGAGCGCCTTGTCGATCGGCAGGCCCAGATCGATGTAGCCGACCAGGATCTGCAGCACGGTGGTGATGATGGTGGACCCGCCCGGCGAGGCGAGCGCTATCTCGGGCTTGCCGTCCTTCAGGACGATCGTCGGGCTCATGCTGCTGCGCGGCCGCTTGCCCGGCTCGACCACGTTCGGGTGCGGCGCGGCCGGGTCGGAAGGGATGTTGAAGTCGGTGAGCTCGTTGTTCAGCAGGAATCCATGGCCGGGTACGACCACGCCGTTGCCGCCCTCGCTCTCGATGGTGCACGTGTACGACACGATGTTGCCGGCCGCGTCGCTGACGGTGATGTGCGTCGTCTCGTTGTCGCTCGCGTCGTTCTTCGGTCTGGCGCTCCCGTTCCTCGCCGGCTGGCCGCGGCGCGGCGAGGGGCTCGGGTCGGTCTGGAACGCGAAGGGGTCGCCGGGCGCGGCCGCGCTGGTCGGGGCCTCTGCGAGGTCGATCAGGTCGCGCCGAGCGTCGGCGTAGTCCTTCGAGAGCAACCCCGCGACGGGTGCCTCCACGAACTCGGGATCCCCCAGGAAGGCGCCCCGATCCGCGAAGGCGAGGCGCGAGGCGCCGAGATAGCGGTGCAGCACCTCGACGGGCGTGAGCGTCTCGAGGTCGAAGCCCTCGAGCAGGTTGAGCGCCTCCGCCACGGTGATCCCACCGCTGCTGGGGAGGCCCACGCCATGGACGGTGTAGCCCCGGTACGTCGTCGAGATCGCCGGGCGGACGCGGGCCTCATAGTCCTGCAGATCGGAGAGGGCGATCACCCCGGGCCGCACGTCGAGCGTGCTCCCGGGCTCGATCGGGGGCTCGAGGACGGCCGCGACGATGGCCGCGGCGATCTCTCCCTCGTAGAAGGCCTTGTCTCCTCCCTCGGCGATGAGGCGGTAAGTCCTGGCGAGATCCGGGTTCTTGAAGACCGCGCCGACCGGCCGCGCCTCGCCGTCGGGCCCGAGGAAGAGCTCCTTGCTGCTCGTGATCGCCTGGAAGCGCGCCAGGTTCCGCCCGGTCTGCTCGAAGAAGGTCGCGTCGACCTCGAACCCCGCCTCGGCGACCTGGATGGCCCGCTGGAGCACGTCCTTGAGCCCGAGGGTCCCGTAGCGGCGGAGCGCCTCGCTCCACCCCCGCACGGTGCCGGGCACGCCCACGGACAGGCCGCTCGTCACGAGCTCGTCGAACGCGATCGGGGCGCCGTTCTCGTAGAAGGCGCTCGCCTCGAGCCGTGACGGCGCGGTCTCGCGGTGGTCGATCGCAACGACCTTGTTGTCGGCGGCGAGGTAGACGAGCATGAAGCCGCCGCCGCCGATGCCACACGAGAACGGGTCGGTCGCGCCGAGCACGCCGGCCGCGGCGACCGCGGCGTCCACGGCGTTGCCGCCCTTCTTCAGGACCTCGATGGCGGCCAGGGTGCCGCGGAGATCGACGGTCGCCGCCGCGCCGCCCCGCCCAGTGGCCGTCGGCGCGAGGCCCGGGAGCTCGGCGAAGAGGTCGTCGGCCGCCCCGGTCCCGCCGCCGTCCGGCGCTGCGTCCGCGTCGCCCTGACCGGGCTCGCCGCGGCCCACCGGCGCGAGCTTCTCGTTCGGGCTGCAGGCGGCGCACAGGACGAGGAGGCCAAACATGGCCAGGTGATTCTTGCTGCGTTGGGCCATGCGCGGACCCTAGCAGGGCCTGCCCACACCGGGAGCAGCGCGCGCGGGCAGGGCGTTGATTGCTGCCCAGCACGCAGCGCCTGGCTGCGCGCGATGACATGGATCGGCCGCGGTGCGCAAATTTGTAAGCTAAAAAACTAAATCTCGGCTCGCGTGGATCCTTGCAGAGCGCCGCGATGGGGCAGGTGAACACGCCGCCCAGCGCCGGTGGGCCCTCGCCCGAGGATCCGGCGCAGCGCGGCGGCCGGCGACCGTGACCGCGCGGGGGGCGCGTTCTTCGTCACAGTCGCTGCGAGTAGTACTCGATGATGAGCTGAACCTCGATCGGGAACGGGATGCTCGTCTCGTCCGGCAGGCTGGTCACGCGCGCCTGCCGGGCGTCCTTGTCGACCGCGAGCCACGCGGGGGCTTCCAGGTCCGCTCTCGCGAGGCCGGCCACGACGGTCTGGTGGTCGCGGCGCTGCTCGCGCACGCTCACCGTCTCTCCGGCGTGGACTCGGTAGGAGGGGATGTCGACCCGCTTTCCGTCGATGAGCACGTGCCCGTGCGTCACCAGCTGCCGCGCGGCCGGGATGGTGCGCGCGAAGCCCGCGCGGAAGAGGATGTTGTCGAGCCGGCGCTCGAGCAGCTCGATGAGCTTCGTCCCGGCGGCCAGCTTGCTCCTGCGCGCCTCGAGCATGAGCGTTCGAAGCTGCGTGTCGGTGAGGCCATAATTGAGCCTGACTTTCTGCTTCTCGCGGAGCCGGAGGGCGTACTCGCTGAGCTTCTTGCGGGCCTGGCCGTGCTGCCCCGGGGGGTAGGGCCGGCGCTCGGTCTTCTTCGCCGACAGCCCGGGGAGCTCGACCCCGAGCGCGCGCATGACCTTGACGCGAGGTCCGGTGTAACGGCTCATCTCCGGGCCCCCCGGGGCGCGCGCGCGTCGCGATCCTGGAGCGCGGCGCCGTCCGGCGCCGGTGCGTCAACGATGTCGTGGACAGTCATCGATGTCATGGGTCTTCTTTCCTGGTCCTGTTCTTGAGGGCTCACACGCGCCGGAGGTGGCGGAGGATCGGGAGCTGTGATCTGCGAAGGAGGCGCGCGAGCCCGTTCGTGGTCTGGACACGGGCGCCGAGCGGCTCGGGGTAGTCGGATTCATCGAGGACCCGCAGCCAAGGGAACGACTCGACGCCGCCGCCGTTCCGGTGGAGCTCCACGTGGCGCGCGCCCCTCGCCGTGGCGGGACGAAGGTGGAGAGACGGAGTCGCGTCGAGCAGGAGCTCCACGTCCGTCGCGAGGTGCAGGGAGGCCTGGGTCAAGCTCCGTGAAGCCCGCGCGCTCGAGGTCGAGCACGCGGGCGAGGTGGCGCGCTTCGTCGTCGTGGAACCCGAGGTCTGGAAGCGCGTCGGATGCGTAGGCGCACGCGGCGACACCCGCCAGCTCGCGTCGAGCACAGGCGGAACTACACGGATCTGGATCGTGAACCGCGGCGAGATCATGAGCTCTCGCACTTCGGCGCTCGCTCTAGCTCGATGTCGATGCCCGGCCGGCGGCCGCCAGCGCGGCCCGCTCGGTTGAGCTCCTCAGGTCGGAGGGACCCCTCCCGCCACGGCGCTGCGCCACGGCGGGAGAGGTTTCGGCATCTTCAGAACTGCAGGTCCAGGGCGTACTGGACGGAGTCTCCCAGCTTGAGCCTGTCCTCCGAGTTGGGATAGGCGTCATCCGGCTGGCCATGGTCGTGGAAGACGACCACGTACGACTCGCCCTCGGGCAGGGGATAGGTCGTGGCCCGATCCGCGCAACGCACCGGCACGGAGGCGTTCCACCTGGGATCCATGTCGGGCTCGTTCACGACGGGGGGGCCGTTGGGATCGACGTAGGGCCCCACGCAGAGCTTGGGCTGCAGGGTGCTCCCGCCGCCCGGCAGCGTCCTGACGGAGATCGCCCTCGCCCCGGTGGTCGCCTTGCTGATGCGATAAACGTCCTTCTCGCCGCGCCCGAGGAAGCCCGTGACGCCGCTCTGCGTGATCCAGAAGTCCGGCCCGGACTCGTACTGGGCCTCCAGGGACAGGACGTCGTCCTCGCCGATGTCGGTCGTGGGGCCGAGCGGATCCCAGGTGACGGTGTTCGTCGTCGTGCCGCGAGGCTTGTACCCCGAGAGCACGAACGCCGCCTTGCCGAACTGCGCCCGCGGCCCGATCGCCTCCGAGTAGCGCTCCCAGAGGAACTGATACGGGGTGCTGCCGGAGGCGTCCGGGTTGGTGGCGTCGAAGACGTACCAGGGATCGGTGTCGCTGTTCGGGCTCGAGCTGTTGTTCTCCCTCTTCCCGCCGTGCAGGGGCACGCTCGGGATGTACGCCTCCGTGAAGAAGTGGTTCCCCCAGCCGCCGAGGTTGCCGTTGCTGGACACGACCCGGGAAAGGACACCCGCGCTGCGGGCGATGGCCGCCAGGACCGGAGCGTAGTCGTAGCACTGGACGCCGTTGATCCCGTCGTCCGAGCTCAGCTGCGTGTTCGGCTTCCCGTACTGGAGCGACTCCGCGGGATCCAGCCCGTCGCTCAGGAAGATGGTCGACACGTCGCCCAGGTTGGTCGGCTGGCTGTACCGGTACCGCTGCGTGACGAGCCGGTACAGACGGCGCATGGTCTCGAACTCGCTCGTGGTCCCCTGCGCCGCCGCCACGGCGTGATCCAGGAACGACAACTTCGACTCGTCCGTCGTCCGGCGGAACGCCGCGGTGAGCTTCCGCTGCACGTCGTACGGCGGCGACCACTCGTAGAGCACCGTGAAGTTGTCGCGGATGTTGTCTTGATCGCTGCCGAACCCGCCGTTCAGGTTGACGCCGTCCTCGTCCTCGTCGTAGCCGTACGTCTCGAGCTCCGCCTTGGAGATCGCGCCGCTCGTGACGAGCGGATAGGGGTTGTGGATCACGTAGAACACGACGTCCTGGCCGATCCGGGCGCCCGAAGGGGTGAAGGCGCGCACCAGGTAACGACCGACGGGCGCGTCGCTCGGCGCGGTGATCCGCCAGTGCTCGCGGTTGCGGCTGGAGAACGCGCCGCTCGCGAAGATCCCTCCCCGGTAGTCGTACTCGGAGGGCAGAGACTTCGCCCAGGACACCTCCGCGCCCGTGGCGTCCGAGATGATCCGCAGCGTCGCGTTCTGGGTTGTGCCGTTCAGGCTCGAGTCCTCGACGGCCACCGAGAACGTCGTGCCGCGGCGGACGGGCGGCGGGCGGACCCCGTTCGTGACGGCGGGGCCCTGCGCGAAGGCCACGCCCTCGCTCCAGGCGTCGTAGTCGCCCGTGCGCATCGCGCCGTAGTAGAGGAACTGGACCCGATCCCAGCTCGTCTTGGCGGGGCCCGTCGGCGCGAAGCTCTTCTCGCTGACGCCGAACCAGAACTTGGCAGGATCGTAGCCGCTGGCGGTCAGCGAGAACTCGAGCGTGTGCTCCGCCGCGTTCAGCTGCCCGAGCGGGAAGTTGTAACGGCCCTGATCGAACCCGCGGCGGTAGAGCAGGTTGCCGTTCAGCTTCACGTTGTCGGCATAGGCGGACTGGGCGGGATCGGTGTTCCGGTAGGCGCCTCCCTTGAAAAACACCTGCGACGCCGAGCTGTCGACCGCGATCTTCGCGCGGACCTGCACGGCGGCGCTCGGGGGGTCGACCCAGACGATCTTCAAGGAGTTCCCGGAGACGTCGGTGGCCTTGAAGCTCTGGGTGCGGCCCGCGTTCGGGGCGACGTACCTGAACTCGAAGCGATACCAGCCCTGGCGTGAGCTCGAGAGCTCGTACACCTGCTGGCCGCTGCTGTTCCACAACGTCTGCTCGCTCTGGTCCGCCTCTCCCGGGCGCGAGGTGACCTTGACGGACTCGAACCTGTGGCTCGTGTCGACCTGCCCCGTCGCCGTCCTCGCGGCGAGCTCGAACCGGATCCTCTCTCCGGTCGCGTCGGGCTGATAGACATGAACGACCTGCGAGAAGGTCCCCGATCCCGAGAACGTCTCCTCGACGGATTTCATGTAGACCCTGCCAGGGACCTCGAGGGCTCGGATGGGGGCCAGGGTCTTCTGGAGCGCTTCGTCCGGGATCGTGGGAATGCTCACGAGCTCCTGCGCGGAGGTCTCGACCGGGGTCTCGAGCGCGAGCTCGTCGTCGGCGCATCCGACGACCGGGGCGAGGGCGCCGAGGAGCAAGAGGGCCAGAGCGTCGCCGTGGCGGGCGGCGCGCCGGGCGTGACGAGGCGTGATGTGCGTCGACGAGATGCTGGTGTCTACCATACTGCCTTCCTCGGAGAGGCTGGGCCCCACGCGCGTGCCGCGGGTGTCCGGCGTGAGAGGCCCATCGCGGCGAGCCAGCTCGCCCGCGCTCGCGCGGCGCCCAGCGTAGATCCGATGGACATGTGGATCATCGTAAATAGATTTTCCAAATCGAAATCTGCATGTCCGTCATGCATCCTGTGCATCCCGCCGCCATGGCCTCGCGCGGGCGTGAGCTCCGCGGCGCCGCCGTCCGACTCACCCGGCGGAGCTCGACCGCGAGACGCAGGCCTTTGGGCTCGGCCACCGCGGGCGCCCCGTGCTCGAGCACCGGCGCCGCCGGGGGGCTGCGCGTGCCGAGGAGCGCTCCTGACCGACGCCGCCCGCGCCGCGCGTCACGTTGGCCCGAGGCTCGCGCCTGGCGGGAAGCGCCCGCAAGATCGGGCTCTGCTACGTCACCCGCGACGCCCAGGACTGCTCTGGCGGGCGGATCCGTCCGCGAGCGCGGGCCACGGCTCCGCGCGATCGTCCACGTCATGGCCAAAGCACGCTTTCGTCCGAGGCGCCGGGTGAGTTCGCGTCACCCTATCGAGAACGGAATCGAGAACGGATAGGCGTCGCCTTGATCAGCGGTGTTCAATCATCCATATTCCCGCGGATCCTCGAACTGCGCCTCGTTCACGCAAATCCTGGCTCGACGGAGATGTCTATGCGGACGAATCGACTCACGGTGCTGGGGCTGTGCTGTGCGCTCGTCACGACGGCCTGCGGGACCGACATGGAGCCGGAGGCCACCACTTCGTCGCGACGTGACGCCCTGGCCTGCTCCTACCCGGCGCACGGATCCGAGGAATACGTCTTCTCGGCGATCGCGTTCCTCGACACCCCGACCCCGGGGGAAGGGACCTTCGTCAATGATTTCGAGGTCGGCGGGCTCAACGACTCGGGTGACATGGCGTTTGGCGCCGACGTCTCCACCGGCGGGGAGGGGGTCTTCCTTAGGCATCGTGGGCGCATCCTGGAGCTGGGGCGGACCGGCGGGGCCGCGCCGGGCGGCGGGATCTTCAGCTTCGGTTTCCTCGGACCGGTCGACCTCAACGAGCGAGCGGACATGGTCTTCAATTTTCTGCTGGAGCCCTTCGCCACGCCAGTCGGCGTCAATGCCGGCGCCTATCGCTACTCGCGCGCCACCCGCAGCGTGATACCGGTCGTGATCCCCGACGAGACGCCGGCGCCGGGCGGCGGGACGTTCCGGGGGGTCTTCTTCGGGCCCACCATCAACGACCGCGGTCACCATGCGTTCGCCGGCATCGTGGAGACCGAGGAAGGCTTCCACGCCCCTGGACAGCCCTACGTCGGCCTGGGGATCGGGACGTTCGTTGCCCGCCCCCATGGTCACATCGACCGCGTGGTGGTCCCCGGCGACGAGGCGCCCGGCGGCGGGACGTTCGACTACGCCGTTGAGCCGTGGATCAACGATCGCGGCGACGTGTCCTTCATCGGCCACATCGCCGGCGAAACCGGTCCGGTCCCGGGTTTTCCACCGCAGGCGGAGCTGATCAACGCGCTGGGTAGCTTGTACGTCAAACGGGCGTCCGGAGGGGTGCGCTCCATCGTCCACGCGGGTGATCCGGCGCCGGGCGGAGGCGATTTTCGGCAGGTCTTCCACGACGTGATGAACCGATGGGGCGACATCGCCTTCAATGGTGATCTCACGCCGTTCCCGGGGGCCAACCAGGACATCGGAGTGTTCGTGTTCCTCGACGGCGAGGTCAAAGCTGTCGCTCGGCCCGGCGACCCTTTGCCCGGCGGCGGAACCCTCATCAACGCCAGCCTCGTCGGCGGCAACGTTCACATCAACGATGCTCGAGAGGTGGTCTTCAGCGCCCATATCGACGCCGGCGATGACTCGCTCGTCACCGGCCTGTTCCGCTGGTCGCACGGTCGGCTCAGCGTGGTTGCCCGGACGGGGACGGTCATCCCCGGGATCGGCACGGTAGAGCAGCTCAACTCGCCGCAGCTGATCATCCCGCCGCCGCCGGTCTTCTCGCCGACGGCCGGAGCCGTCAACAACAACCTGGGACAGGTCGCCTTTCAGGCGCTGCTCACCGACGGCCGCGGCGTCATGCTGCTCGCGTCGCCGTACCCCTGACCTTCGTCCCGCCTGAACAGGTGAGCACGAGGCGCCGCCACGAGACCACCACCCGCGGCGGCGCCGTGGGTCGCCTCAGCCCGGCAGGTTGACGTAGCAGACGAGCCTGTCGGCGCCGGAGCAGCGGGTGTGTCGCTGCCCGAGGCCTGCCGTCGAGCGTCCCTGTATGTGCCAAGGCACAATTTGGCACGCAATGTGACCGTGCCCCCAGCTTCGAATCGACGCTGGTCGCGCTTTGGGCCTTTTGTCGCTCTGGCACCGTGTTTGCACAGTCGGACGCGACGATGAAGACCAAACCAGCCCTCGTCTTCGTGATGCCGCTCCTGCTGACCGCTTGCGACCCTGCTTTCTGGGAGGGCGGCTCGTTCGATCTCCCCGACCTCGCCAACGGCGGCGCGCACGATCCGCCGGATCCCAACGATCCGCCGGGGGAGGGTGGCTCCGGCGGCGCGGGCGGGGGCGGGGGCGGCGATTCGAGCCCGCTCACGGCGGCCGTCGCGATGACGCGCGCGCAGCGTGACGAGCTCAGGGAGGAGTATTACGAGAATCTGGCGAGCGAAACCGGCAGCGCAGTGTCGACCTCCGCGGCCGGCGGCGGGTCCGAGCTGGATCCCAACGATCTCCTGCTCCACATCTCGGATGTCGGCGAGTCCTGCAATATCTATATCACGCATCTTCCCTGCGGTGGGCACTGGCAGCTGCGGTTCGCCTTGCCGGTCGCTTACCAGCAGGTCGGTGTTTACGATATCAATGATCCCGCGCTCCGCGGCTTCGTCCTCGAAGCGGGCGAGCCGTACTCTCCAGCGCCGGACGACTGCGGGAAGGGCGGCGGCACGCTCATCCAGTCGGGCACGCTCGAGATCCTCGCGATCGACAGCGCCGAGGTGCGGTTCCGCCTGACCTCCGAGGACCTGTTCCTGGGTGGCAATCCGAGCGGGGAGTACACCGCGCCGCGTTGCCCCTGACGCCGCTGCTACGACGGCGTGCGCCCGCCACGCCGTGCGGCGGGATGTTCTGCATCGCCCTGCCGGGGCCGACGCCCGGCCGTGGGCTCACAAGGCAGGGGGGCACGCCTCGCCGCGGACGTCGCCGAGCAGGCTCGCGAGCCGCTGGCGCGGCAGCTCGCCGACGGCGCGCTCCACCTCCTGCCCGGCGGCGTCGACGGTGAGGAACGTCGGCACGAAGCGCACGCCGTAGCGGGCCGCGAGGGCCTGCCCGCGAGGATCGTCGACAGGGATGCGCAGGACGGTGCCGGCCTCCCTGGCGCAGCGCGCCTCGAGCTCCTTCACGAGCGGCGCCATGCGCTCGCACACCGCGCAGTGCGCGCTCTCGAACTCGATCAGCCGAGGCATCCCCTCGGGCAGCGCGACGTCGCCGTGCTCCACGGCGCCCTCCGGGGCCGCACACGCGCCGGCGGGGCCGCCGTCGCAGGGCGCGCTCTCCGCCACCGGCGCCGCGGGCGGCGAGAAGGCGTCCAGACGGCCGGTCGCGAACGCGACCCCGAAGACCACGAGCAGCGCCCCCGTCGCGCGCTGGAGGGCCGGCGTGGCCGGCATCAGGCGGCGCGCGAGCGCGACGGCCGCGGGCCCGGCGAAGGCCGCGACGACGAGGGGCGCGGCGAGGCCCGCGGCGTAAGCGCCGAGCTGGACCGCGCCGGCGAGCGGGCTGGCGCCCGCGCTGGCTGCGTAGGTCAACGCCGCGCCGAGCACCGGGCCGACACACGGCGTCCACCCTGCCGCGAAGGCGATCCCGAAGAACATGCCCCCCCAGAAGCCGCCCGCGCCGGGGAGGCGGGCGAGCAGCGGGCGCGCCTCGCGCTCGAGCCACGGGAGGCGCAGCACACCGAGGAGCTTCGCGCCGAAGAGCGCGAGGATCGCGCCGGACGCGACGGTGAACACGCGCCGGTGGGGCGCGAGGGCCGCGGCGAGCGCCGACGCGCCGGCGCCGAGCGCGACGAGCACCATCGCGAGGCCGAGCGCGAAGCCGACGCCGGCGAGGCGCACGCCGCGCGTCGCCGCGGCGCGGTCCGGACCGCCGAGCGCCCCGGCGCCGCCGAGCGCCGACAGGTAGACGGGGAGCATCGGGAGCACGCAGGGCGACGCGAACGTCAGCAGCCCGGCACCGAAGAGCGTCAGCAATGAAGCGATCGTCATGGGTCCTCGCAATGGGCGGGATCAGCGCCTGCCGAGCGCCGGCGCGAGCGCCGCGACGTCCACTTCGGCGACGGCGAACACCGGCTGTTCCACGCTCCTCGCGCAGATCGCGCTGCCGAGCGGCCCCTGGGTGCACCCCACGCCGCGCCCGGCCAGCACGCGCGCGGCCGTCGCGGCGTCGGAGCCGGGCGGCGGCACGAACACCGTGAGCGGCTTGTCCCCGCTCTCGTACATGAGCGCCGCCGTGCGCGTGCCCCCGATCTGGCAGAGGCGCGCCCCGAGCAGCCGGGCGCCGGACACCGGCTGGACGGTCACCGCGTAGCCGAGCTTCCCCTCGAGCCACCCGGCGACCGCGTCCGGATCGGAGGACTCGAAGTCGCACGGGCGCTCGCGCGCGAAGCCTCGCACGTGGTGGCTCACGAGCTCGTTCGCCATCGCCGCGCCCACGCCCCGGGTCGGGCTGCCGACGAGCAGCGCGGCGGCCGCCGCGGCCGCGGCGAGGGCGGCCGTGATCACCCAGGGGCCGCGGCGCGGCGCGCGCGTTTTCCGCGCGACGGCGGCCTCCGCCCGTTCGCGCAGGCGCTTCGGCACCTCCCCGTCCGCCTTCGCGACGAGCGCGCGCCGCACGCCGCCGAGGACGTCCACGGCGCGCCGGCAGGGCCCGCAGCCGGCGACATGCGCCTCGATCCGCGCGGCGTCCTCGGGCGTCACCTCGCCGTCGTGCCACGCCGAAATGTTCTCGAACCACTCGCGGTTGCACCCTGCCATGACATCTCCTCGTGCCGTTCGGAGAGGCCCTCGACCAGCGCCAGCCGCGCCCGCGAGAGCCGTGATCGCACCGTGCCCACGGGGCACGCCTGGAGATCGGCGATCTCCTCGTAGGAAAGATCCTCGACCTCCCGCAGGAGCAGCGCCTCGCGCCACTCCGGGGGCAAACGCGCGAGCGCGCGCTCGACCTCGTCGGCGAAGCCCCGCTCGAGGAGCTCCGCCTCCAGATCGCCCTGCGGCTCCGGCACCGACTCGGCGCCGCGGCCGCCCTCGATCACCTCGAGGCGCTGCCGCGCGCCGCGCGTCGCGTTGAGCAGGACCGAGCGCTCGATGCGGAGCAGCCACGCGCGCATGCGATCCTGGTCGCGCAGGTCGGCGTGCCGCTCGATCGCGCGCACGACCGTCGCCTGCGCGAGATCCTCGGCGTCCTGCTCCGAGCGCGTCAGGCGGCGCGCCGCGCGCAGGAGGCTCGGGAGCTCGGCGAGGAGCCGCTCGACGAACGAGGCGTGGGGAAACGTGGGCATGGGCTGGACGGGGAGCAGGAGGGCATTGCGCCGCCTCGTTCCCCTGATACTCCGAGGACACGGCGAGCCCCGCGAAAAGTTCCCGACCACGCGCGACCTCGTCGGCGACCCGCACGTCGACGGCGGCAGGCGACCTCGAGGCGCGGACGGCAGCCACCACGAACCTCGGACGAGATGGGAGCGGAACCATGAACAACGATGCAGCAGCACGGATCCCCGCGAGCGCCGGCCGACAGCGCTTCAACGAGATCACGAATGCTATGTGGCTCTGTCAAGCGATGTGCGCCGCGGCGAGCCTCGGCCTCTCGGACGCGATCGGCGACGCGCCCACACACGTGGACGACGTCGCGGCGCGGCTCGGGCTGCACGGCCCGTCGCTCTATCGCATGCTCCGGGCGCTCGCGGCGAACGGGATCTTCGAGGAGCTCGGCGACAGGCGCTTTCAGCACAGCGAGCTGTCGAGGCTCCTCGGGAGCGAACACCCGTTCAGCCTGCGCGCCCTCGCCGAGTTCCTCCGCTCGCCGATGCAGCGGGACGCGTGGGACGGGCTCTCGGACGCGATCCGCGACGGCAAGGCGGGCTTCACGCACCGCCGCGGCAAGACGATTTACGAGCACCTCCGCGCCGACGCCGCCGACAGCGCGCTGTTCAACCGGGCCATGCTCGACTACTCGCTGGAGGGCGCGGCGATGATCGCGCAGGCCTATGCCAGGTTCGGGGAGGTGAGCTCGGTGCTCGACGTGGGAGGAGGGCTGGGCACGCTCGCCTCCGCCATCGCGAGGGCCCACCCCCAGGTGCGCGCCACGGTGCTCGATCTGCCGCACGTCGAGCCCTCCGCCACGCGTTACCTGGAGGAGGCCGGCGTGGGCGATCGGGTGCGCTTCCATCCGGGCGACTTCTTCGAGGCGGTGCCCGGCGGCCACGATCTCTACATCGTCAAACACTGCCTCTGGAACTGGGGGGACGACGAGTGCTCCCGGATCCTGCGGGTCATCCGGCGCGCGATCGGCGACGCGAGCGGCGCGCGGCTGCTCATCATGGAGCAGATCCTCGAGCCGTCGAACCTCGCGCGGGCGGCGCTGTCCGACGTCCTCATGCTCACGATCAGCGCCGGCGGCCGGTGCCGGACCGACGCCGAATACCGGGAGCTCACGCGCGAGGCCGGCTTCCAGCTCGGCTCGATCCTCCAGCTGGAGGAGATCGCCATCGCCGAGTTTGTCCCCGTCTGACCCGGGGGCACACTCACTCGTAATCGCGGCGCAGCGCCTCGTAGAACGCGTCGCTCATGAGGTAGTCCGCCCACCACGGCTCGACCGGCGTCACGCCCCGGCGCTGCTGGAAGAGCACCAGATCATCGAGCTCGCCGTCGTACCAGCCCCACAGGAACCGGGCCCGCAGCACGTCCACGTTGCGCCCGCGGAGCTCGGCCACCGCGTCCTCGAGCGACTCGTCGTCGAACTCGTCGACCAGCGCCTCCGCCTCGTCGATGATCTCGCCGAGGTAGGCCAGCCCCTTCTTGGTGATCTCGAACCGCGCCTTGCGGCGGTTGACCTCGACCAGGTCCGCGTTCACGAGCTCCTGCAGGACGTCCTCCAGCGGGCTCAGCTCGGGCGGCAGCACGAGGGGCATCTCCATGCCTCCGTCGGCGGGCTTCAGGTCCATCTTCTTCAGCACGTAGATGCCGGCATAGACCAGCTTCTGCTCGCGCGACACGATCGGCTGCTTGCGTCCGTCGAACATCGTCTCACTCCGCGATGCGCCAGGCCTCCGCCTCGAGGCGGATGCGCCGGCGACCGTCTGCGTCGGTGTCGAGCCACGCGTCGACGTCGCCGTGGGCGTAATACACGGGGGTGCGCCCCGCCGCCTCCGGCCGCCGGATGCGCGCGGCGTGGGGGTTGCACATGGCGAGCACGACGGCGCGCTCGCCGGAGAACGCGGCCGGCAGCCAGCGCTCGAGGAACGCCGACAGGAGCACGGTCACCGAGTAGTCCTTCGCGACCTCCTCGACGAAGAACTCGAGCTCCACGTCGTCGGGCAGCACCTCCGGCTCGTCCGCCGAGTGCACCGCCACGACGAGCGCGTCCGTGACCCGGAGCGGCCCCCGATCCGCGCGGCCGTCGAGCCAGAGCTCAGCCACCCGGCACCAGCCGAACTGCGTGGACTCCACGTCCGGCTCGTCGCGGTGCTGCTCGAGGTTCAGGAGCTCCAGCGCGGGACGGCAGCGGAAAGGGAGCTCGGAGATGCTTCGCAGGGGCTGCATCGCGGCGGGCGGCGGCGGCGGCCGGAAGCGCGGCTACGCGACGAGGCGCTCGGGCTTGCGGCTGCGTTCGCCGCGGCGGACGCCGAAGCGCGAGCCGGCGCCGGACCTGCCGCTCCCGAAGCGGCTGCCGCCAGCGTTGTTGTAGCGCCGCCCGGTCTGCGACGCCTTGCTGTTGTTGACGCTGGACGGATTCGAGGCGCGGTACGTATCGCGGTGGGAGCGCAGATCCGTCATGCGGTTCGGCGGCGTGGTGTACGGCTGCGTGTACACCGGCATGTAACTCGGGCGCAGCGCCGACGACACCATGGCGCCGAGGAGCATGCCCGAGGCCAGGCTCATCACCGGCGAGTGGTAGTACGCGTAGGGGCCGAACCCGGTCGTCTGGAGCTGCGCGGCGCCCTCCCCCGAGACGTCACGGCGGATCGTGAACACCTTCTCGGGGTCCTGCACGCCGCCGTCGCCGTTCTTGTCGAAGAACCCGGTGACGACCTGCGTCTTGGCGTCGAGGTCCTGTACGGCGACGCTGATGACCTCGCTCCCCTGGTAGATCTCGTTGACGCGCCGCTCGAAGTCCTCGGGCCCCTCGGCCGCCTTGTAGGCTTCGTTGACCTTGTCGAGGTCGAGCTCGACGTTGGTGTTCTCGGTGGTCGCCCACCGCTCCTTGGACGGCCCGCCGGTGCTGTCGCAACCGGCGGTCGCGACGGCGAGGGCTGCCAAGAGCACGACGGGCAGGGTGGTCTTCGTCATCATCTAGAAAGATCTGTCTGGTGCCGTGGGAGGATTCTGTCAAGCAGGCGCTGCTGAGCCCGGCGCCGGCGCCCGCAGGCGCCGGGAGCCCGCGGGCGCCAGGGGTGAACGTACCCACGCGCCGTGCGGGGGCGTCGCGCACGATCCTGGAGGACGCGATGCGTCAACCCACGCGCGGCGCCCACGCGCGGCGGCCCATGTGCCCCTCCGGGGCGATCGCGGTCGTGCGGGATTCCGGGATGCGCGCCGCTCGCGCGACCCGCTCGGCCAGGCCTGGAGCGCCAGGTACTCCGCGCCGGACGACGGCGATGGAACGCGCGAAGGCCGCCAGCGCTGAGCGTTGACATCCCCCAGCTTAACCGGTAAACATCGCACGGTAGCGCCGTGCACGGCACGGGGACCACGCGGTCGTCCTTCTTTCTTTGTATTCCTGGATACGGCGCCGCGTACAGCCACGGATAAAGAATCACGGAGCGTCGCGGGGACCGCGAGGTCGCCCGCGCGGAGGGGCTTGTCATGAAGACTGGACTGATGCCGCGTCGCGCCTTCTTCCTGTCGGCGCTGATGCTGTCCGGCGCCGCCGCGGGCTGCTCTTCCAAGGAAGGGGCCGAGGCGGCCCGCGGCGCTCCGGAGGGGCCGGCGGCGTCCGCGGCGCAGCCCGCGGCGAAGGGCGCTGCGATGGTCACGATCTCGCGGGAACAGCAGGCTTCCTGGGTGCGGAACTTCAACCCCCTGCTCGCCGAGGGGAGCGTGCGGTTCCCGACGCTCGCCGGCATCTACGAGCCGATGCTCATCTACAACACGATGAAGAACGAGTACACGCCGTGGCTCGCGACGAGCTACACGTGGAGCGACGGGAGCAAGAGGCTCACGTTCACGATCCGCCCTGACGTCCGGTGGTCGGATGGACAGCCGTTCTCCGCGAAGGACGTGGCGTTCACGTTCGATCTCCTGAAGAAGCACGCGGAGCTCGATCTCTCGGGGGTGTGGAGGTTCCTCGACGCCGTGGCGGCGAAGGACGGCGCGACGGTCGAGTTCACGCTGAAGCGGCCCTACGTCCCGGGGCTCAGCTACATCGGACACCAGCCGATCGTGCCGGAGCACAGGTGGAAGGACGTCGCCGATCCGGTCACGTACACGAACGAGAACCCCGTGGCGACAGGGCCGTTCACCGAGGTGAAGGTCTTCCAGAACCAGGTGTACGAGCTCGGACGGAACCCGAACTACTGGCAGAAGGGCAAACCCGCGGTCGACGGGCTGCGCTTCCCGGCCTACCCCGGCAACGACCAGATCAGCCTGGCGCTCACGAACGGCGAGATCGACTGGGCGGGCGCCTTCGTCCCCGACATCGAGAAGGTCTTCGTCGCCAAGGATCCGGCGAACCACCATTACTGGTTCCCGCTCGTCGGCGGCACGGCCACGCTGTACCCGAACACGACGAAGAAGCCGTTCGACGACGCGCGCGTGCGCAAGGCGATCAGCATGGGCATCGACCGGCAGCAGATCGTCAAGATCGCGGCGAACAACTACACGCAGGGCTCGGACGCGACCGGGCTGGACGACTCGCACGACCGCTGGCGCAACGAGGAGGCCGTGGCGGCCGGCGACTGGGTGAAGCTCGACCTCACCCGGGCGAACCAGCTCCTCGACGAGGCCGGCTACGCGAAGGGCGCGGACGGGATCCGGGCGAAGGACGGAAAGCCGATGCGCTTCGAGATCAACGTCGTCACCGGCTGGTCGGACTGGGTGCGCGCGGTCCAGATCATCGCGCAGAACCTGAAGCAGCTGGGCATCGACGCGAGCCTCAAGACGTACGACTTCAGCGCGTTCTTCGAGGCGCTCCAGAAGGGCACGTTCGACATGTCGATGGGCTGGACCAACGTGGAGCCCACGCCCTACAACTTCTACCGCGATCTCATGAGCGCGGAGCTGGTGAAGCCGGTGGGCGAGATCTCCGCCCGCAACTGGCACCGCTTCGGCGCGAAGGAGGCCGACCCGCTGTTCCGAGAGTTCGAGTCCGCGACCGACGCGGCCGAGCAGAAGCGCATCCTCGACGCGCTGCAGATGATCTTCGTGCAGGCCGCGCCGGTGATCCCGCTCTTCAAGAACCCGTCCTGGGGCGAGTACAACACGAAGCGCTTCACCGGGTTCCCGAGCCGGGAGGACCCGTACGCCAAGCTGACGCCGAACAACCCGCCGGAGTACCTGCTCGTCCTCACGGAGCTCAGGCCGAGGTGACTCGACGGGCGTCGCCCGCCCGAGCGCGCCGCGACCCCCCTCGAAATGCCGTGAACTAAACCGATTAAGTTCTCTGCCGAAGGAGACGGAGCCGCCGTGGGATCACCCACGATCGAGGCGGTACGTCGCCGGGTGCAATCAGGAGAGGTACGAAGGGAGATCACGATGCGCGTTGTTCATGGGTGGGTAGCTGGTTGGGCCGGGGTAGCCCTCGTGGCGCTAAGCCTCTCGGCGGGATGTGGAGGCGGCGCCGACGACCCGCAGGGGCCGGGGGACGAGGCGACCGGATCGGGCGGGGGCGCGTCGGGCGCCGGCGGGGCGACCACCGGCGCCACGTCCGGCGCCGGCGGCGCCACCTCGGGCGGCGGCGCAACGACGGGCAGCGGCGCCACCTCGGGCACGGGCACCGGCGGCGGGGGCGTCGAGGAGACGACGGGGTTCTCGGTGCGCGGCCGCTTCCTGCACGACCGCTGCGGCGAGAAGGTGCTGCTCCGGGGCGTCAACGAGATGGTCGTGTGGCTGTCGTCGGGGACCGACGGCTTGCCGGAGTTCGAGGAGATCGCGAAGACCGGCGCCAACACGGTGCGGATCGTCTGGCTCACCGAGGAGTCTCCGGCGGACCTCGATGTGGCCATCACGAACGCGCTCTCGCAGAAGCTCATCCCGATCGTCGAGCTGCACGACGCCACGGGGAAATGGGAGCTCCTGCCCACCCTGGTCGACTACTGGACGAGGCCGGACGTCGTCGGCGTGATCAAGAAACATGAGCAGAGCCTGCTCGTGAACATCGGCAACGAGGTCGGCGACGAGGTGGACAACGCGGCGTGGGAGGCGGGGTACAAGCAGGCCATCACCCGGATGCGCGAGGCCGGCGTCACGGTGCCGCTCGTGATCGACGCCTCCAAGTGGGGGCAGAACATCGACCAGCTCCAGGCCGTCGGCCCCGCGCTCGTCGCGCACGACGCCAACATCCTGCTCAGCGTCCACATGTGGTGGACCGACGGGAGCGGGGCCACGATCACACGAGAGCTGGAAGAGTCGGTGGCGCTGAACCTGCCCTTGATGGTCGGCGAGTTCGCGCAGCACGCCGTGTACGAGTGCGGCCAGCACCCGTTCGACTACAAGACCCTGCTCGCCAAGAGCGTCGAGCTCGAGGTGGGGTGGCTCGCCTGGTCGTGGGGCGCCGTCGAGAACGGCGACTGCAAGGACGACGGGCCGTTCGACATGACGACCGACGGGACCTTCGCGGGGCTCACCGGCTGGGGCCGCGAGGTCGCCGTGACCGACCAGAACAGCATCCAGAACACCTCGGTGCGCCCGCGCTCCATCGAGACCGGGGCGTGCAGGTAGGGCGACGCCGGCCAGGGCAAGAGCTGCCGTGGCACGGGGATCGCAAGATCGGCCCCGGCAAGGAGGTCGATCATGGAGTACGAGCGCTTCGTCGAGGAGGTGCAGCGCCGCGCCGGCTTCGAGGGCCGTGACGAGGCCGAGCGCGCGATCGCGGTGACCGCGCGGACGCTGGGCGAGAGGCTGCTGGAGGACGAGGCGGCGGCGATCGCGGGCGGGCTGCCGGGGCCGGTCGCCGCCGCGGTGCGCGGCGCGGGGTACCAGGGCGATTTCGATCGCGACGAGCTCTACGACCGCATCGCCCGTCGCGAGGGCGCGCCGCGCGGCTTTGGCATGGAGCACGCCCAGGCCGTATGCCAGGTGATCGGCGAGGCGCTGCCCGAGGCCGAGCGCCGGCGGCTGGAGCGGCACCTGCCGGGCTGGGCGGACCTCTTCGCGCCGCGCGAGGCCGGAGCGCCCCCGCCACGGCCGGTGCACGCTGCGGCGCCGCCCGAGGTCGGCCAGGGCTCGACGCTCGCGACGGGGCGGCCCGGCAGCCGTCACCCCCTGAGCGAGGCGCGCCCCGAGACGGCGCACGCGGCGTCGGTCGCTCCTCGGCTTCGTCGAGGAAGTTGAGAGGCGTCCTGCGCTGTTTCGGCCACCAGGGTGCTGGACCCGAAGGGGACCGAGCTTGGCGCTCCGGCTGCGCGGTGGCAGGCTGCTGCGCCACATGAGCGACCGTCCAGCCATCATCGACGTGCCGCCTCGCTTCCGCGTGGTCACCGGTCCGTGGGACGCCGAGATCGACGAACGCACCATCGTCCTCGGTCCAAGCCACGCATTCGGCGACGGTCGGCACGAGAGCACGCGGATGTGCCTTCAAGCGCTCGCGTCGTTCGCGCCGCGGGGGGGCTTCCGCCTCTTCGACGTGGGGAGCGGAACAGGCATCCTCTCGATCGGCGCCGCGAAGCTCGGCGGCGAAGCGGTCGGGGTCGACATCGACGACGCCGCGATCGGGATCGCGGAGGGCAACGCACGGCGGAGCGGGGTGGAGGGTCGCGTGAGCTTCGCGACGACGTGGCCGGACGGGACGTTCGACATCGTCGTGGCCAACATCCTCCGCGATGTGCTCACGGCGCTCGCCCCCCGGGTCGTGGCCCGCCTCGCCCCTACGGGGACGTTGATCCTCTCGGGGCTCGTCTCCACCGACGTTCCGGAGATCGTCGCGCGTTATGCGCCGCTCCTCGCCGGAAGCCGGCCGGAGATCTTCGAGCGCAACACGTGGCGTACGCTCGTGTGGCGTCGGACCGGCCAGGTCATCTCCCGGACGTGCTGCTGAAGCACTGGATGTATCCTTCCCACGACCCGCCACGAAGCTCGTGCTCCACGAAGCCGCCGGCCGTGAGCTCGCCGATGACCGCGCGCCAGAAGCGCTGCGCAGGCTGATTGAGCAGCATCTGGCCCACCTCCCATGACCCTGGCAGCGCCTCAAAGACAGCTCGCGCCAAGGCGCGCCCAACCCCAGACCGGCGATACTTCTTGAGGACGAAGAACTGGTCCATCCAGCGCCCCGCGCGGCCCACTTTGACCGCTGTGTCCACCAAGGCAAGCCCAGCGTACTTGCCCTTGACCGTGGCGACGAAGGGGTGACACTGCCCATCGGACCAGTATCGATCGAGCGAATACCCGTACTCGCCATGGAGATCGAGATCCTGGTCCCAGATGTCGGATAGATCGTGCTGGTAAAGCTCGAGCATGCGGGACATCGGCAATCGATCTTCCGGCATGGCGCGGCGCACCTCGACTTCAACGACCGACATGGAGAGACCCTCCTCGCTCCGCCAAACGTCGCGATCCGTTGTGATGCGCGACCTGTCTGCGCAGCTCCGCGTGCGGGCCGCGAACGGCGGCGCCGTATCCACATATTCCCGCGGATACGTCGTGGTTCGCCATGAGGATGTGCGGGCCACAGCGGTTTGCGCCCACGCCGTCGACCGCGGCTCTCTGGGCGTCATCGGCCCCGTCGCCCGCTGACCGCCGCCTTCGCGTGGAGCACCTTGAGCTCCGACCCCACCCCGTCGCGCCGCTCCCATGCATCGTGGAGGGCTAGCCTACCCGACGGCTACCCCGCCTTCAAGGAGACCAGCGCAGGCGAAGATCCGCCGATATTGGTGCCCGTCTACTGGCCCTCGCTGCACGGAAAATCGTTCGCTGCGTGAGCGCGTGAGATCTGCATGGCCTGATTGACGCAGGCTGTCAGCGTGAGCGGAACGAGGAGCCTCGCGGAGCTGCCTGGCGAAGCATCGAGCACGATTTCGTCTCGTCTCGGGGATTGCGGCCAGGCGGCAGGTCTCGGGGGGTGAGCCTGCGGCGGCGCGAGCTGAGCGACGCGCGGCGGGGGACGTGCGGTGATGTGAACCATCCCTCCAGGCGGCCGGGGCGGGGCGCGCTCGGCAGCGCCTCTGGCCACCCAACCCGGGTCGGGTCGCGCTCGCGCTCACCGGGCGAGCCAGCCGCGGCTGCTGCACTATTCCAGGACAACTTGGGTCGATTTCCTGCGTGACCCAACGAATGACGTGCGCTGTCGTCGATTCGAGTCCATATGGACTGACGTCGCCCCGACGAGGGGCAACATCCTCCGTGAACGGGGCGCGCGGGGCCACAGGGCTCGTCCGCGCCGGTCGCCGAAGGAACCGAGAACAAGGATACGAGACGGCAGGAAAATGACCATTCGACTTCACGTCAAGCGCTGGACAGCACCTCTTCTGCTCGCGGCGATGGCCCCCGGGTGTGGTGTGCAAGAGGACGACATCGCGGCATGGGATGACGAGGGCATTCTCGATCAGGCGCATCAGGCCGCCACCGGCGTGGACCCGGGGGAGACGCTCCTCGTCGGCACCGAGGCCGTCGCCGGCACGACGGTGTCGCTGAACGCCGGTGTGGTCGACGCCCATCCGATCGCCGCCGTCGCGTCGGGGACCGTCGCCAAGCTCAAGGTCTACATCGACGCCACCAACACGGCGACGTCCATCCGGCTCGGGCTCTACGCGCAGTCGAGCTCCGCGCCGGGGGCGCTGGTCGCCTCGTGCAGCATCCCCAGCGTCACGAACGGCGGCTGGAACGAGTGCGCCGTCTCCGGCGGCGCGAGCGTCGCCGCCGGGGCCACCTACTATGTCGCGGTGCTCTCGCCGTCGGGCGGGAACGCCGTCAAGGCGCGCAGGGCCAGCGGGACGAGCTCGGCCCGCTGGAAGGCGGGGCAGAGCGCCCTCCCGAACCCGTACGGCACACCGGGCGGCACGTTCTCGGCGGGCCTCCTCTCCTTCACGGCCGTGGCGGCGAGCGCCGCGCCCGACCCGATCACGACGATCAGCTGCCCTCCCGGCTACACCGAGGTCTTCCGGGACGACTTCGACGGCACCAGCGTGGACACCACGAAGTGGAACGTCGCGAACCAGAACTCGGGCGAGGCCGAGTACATCCGGCTCACGCACATGCTGGCGGCCAACGTCTCGGTCTCGGGCGGCACCTTGAAAATCGCCTCAAAGCGCCATTGCAGCGACCCTTACCCGACCGTCTCGCCCGAGCACCCGGAGCAGTGCGGCGGGACCAACTACTACTCCGGCGGCCTGGTCACCGGGAAGACGGGCTACGCTGCGGGCAAGGGGATGATGATCTTCCGCGCCAAGATGCCTTCCCCGACCCCGGGCTACTTCCCGGCGCTCTGGGCCAGGAACACCCACTCGTGGCAGACGAACACGTACGGCGAGCTCGACCTCATCGAGAAGTGGTGGGACCCGCTCAGCAAGGGTGTCCACGCGGACGACGACCTGATGGCGCAGACCACGTGGATTTACGACGGCGTGAACACCCCCCAGACGACGGGGAACGTCTTCGGTCCGTATGCCGGGTCCAGCACCGGATTCCACGTGTGGGAGGCCGAGTGGGACGCCACCGTGACCCCGGCGACGTTCAAGTACTACTACCGCGACACGCCCACCGCCACGCGTCACCTGATCCGCACCGTCACGTACAACTCGGGGTGGAGCCGGCCGATGACGGACGCGCTGATGAAGGCCGCCATCAACGACACCGGGTGCAGCCCCGGCAGCTGCGGCTTCCGGCCGTATGTCGACTTCGCCGTCCAGCCCGACTCGACGTACCACGTGAGCCCGGACACGGCGGCGACGTATGATCCGACCGACCTCGAGGTCGACGCCGTGATCACCTGCGACGGGTAGCGTGCGCCCGCCGTGGGCCGCCAGCCGCGCCGCGCGACGCGCCGCCATTGACGCCCCGCGCCGCCTGCATCTAATGGCACGCATGCACCGCGTCCTCGCCACCGCTGCGCTGCCGCTCCTCCTGCTCGCGTGCGCTCCGGCCTCGCCGCCGCCCGCCGCGCCGGTACAGCCCGCGCCGGCGGCGGCCGAGCCCGCGCCGGCCGCGCCGGCCGCGCCGCCCGCAGCGGCGGCGGCGCCCGACGCGCGCGCGCAGCAGGCGTTCGGGGAGCAGCTCGTCGCCGCGTTCAACGATGCCTGGAACCGGCACGACATGGATGCGTTCGCTGCCCTGCAGGCCGAGGACGCGGACTTCGTGAACATCTTCGGGATGTGGTGGCACGGGCGCGCGAGCATCCGGGAAAACCATGCTGGCATTCACAAGACCGTCTTCCGGCAGAGCCGCCTCGAGAGCGTGCGTGTCGAGACGCGCTTCGTCGCGCCGGACGTCGCGGTGGTCCGCTGGGCATGGGTGCTGACAGGGGTCCTCACGCCCGACGGCCGGCCGGTGCCCGACATGCAGGGCATCCTGGTGCACGTGGCGCGGCGCGAGGGGGACAGGCTCCAGATCGTGACGACGCAGAACACGCAGGCGACCGCCGACGCGTTCCGCGTGGTGCGCGGCACGGAGCCGCAGGCCAAACCAGCCCAGTAGCGACGCGGCCCGGAGCGCGCGCCGCGCCGGAGCGGGCTCAAGGCCGGTTCAGGAACAGCACCTGATCGTACCCGCGCGCGGCGAAGTCCCCGACGCGCAGCACGTCCCGCGCGTCGTGCCAGCCGTGGAGCGACGCGCTGTAGGCCCAGCTCTCCAGATAACGGACCTCCGCCCCGGGAACGCCGTCCCGGAAGTCCGCGATGAGGACGTGCCCTGGCGCGCCTCCCGTGTTGATGAACATCACCTGATCATACCCCCGGCCCGTGAAGTCGCCTGCCAGCTGGAGGTCGCCCGCGTCATGCCAGCCGTCGAGCAAGGGGTGGTCGCCCCGGAGCTCGCGGTAACGGGCCTCCGCCGGGGCGGCGCCGTCCCGGAAATCGGCGACGAGGACGCGCTTGGTCCCGCTCCCCTTGTTGAGGAACAGCACCTGATCGTACCCTCGGCCCGCGAAGTCTCCCACGAGCTGGAGGTCGCCTGCGTCGTGCCAGCCGTCGAGCAGGTTGCTCCGGCCCCAGTCCTCCCGGTACACGGCCGTCGCGGGCGCCGCCCCGTCGCTGAAGTCCGCGATGAGCACGCGGCCCGGACCGACGCCGTTGTTGATGAACATCACCTGATCGTAACCCCGGCCCATGAAGTCGCCGACGAGCTGGAGGTCGCCCGCGTCGTGCCAGCCGTCGAGCAGGGTGCTCTCGCCCCAGCTCTCCGCGTAGCGGCGGGTCGCCGGGGGAGCGCCGCCCTTGAAATCGGCGATGAGGACGCGCCCGCCCGTGCCTGCCGTGTTGATGAACATCACCTGATCGTAGCCCCGGCCCGTGAAGTCGCCGACGAGCTGGAGATCACCTGCGTCGTGCCAGCCGTCGAGCAGCGCGCTCTTCCCCCAGTCCTCCCGGTAGCCGACCTCCGCCGGCGCGGCGCCGTCGGAGAGGTCCGCGATGAGGACGCGCCCGCCGTTCGCGCTCCGGTTGAGGAACAACGCCTGATCGCGGCCGCGGCCCAGGAAATCGCCGGCCAGCTGGACGTCCCCGTCGTCGAGGAAGCCGGCGAGCAAGGCGCTTTGCCCGCGGTCCTCGCGGTAAACGACGCTCGCCGGCGGGCTGCCGCCCGCGAAATCGGCGACGAGCGCGCGCCCCTCGGCCGACGTGAGCCGCTTCAGCGTGGGAGAGCGCTCGACGAGGCGGCTCATGCGCATGGCGCTGTTGCCGTCCACCACCCGCGCGCCCGTGGTGCACCCCGCGCTCGTGTGCACCCCGACGAGCAGGCCGTCGGCCGAGAGCACGCCGGCGCCCGAGCTCCCCTCCGCCGTATCGGCCTGGTGCCGGAACCAGTTCGCCCCCGCGGCAGAGGCATAATCCAGCACCGGGCCCGCATGGATCACCTTGGGCACGTGCGCCGGGTGCTGGATCACGACGGCGAGGCTGCCGGCCGCCGGATCGACGGCGGAGATCGGCGTGGACCCGAAGCGCAACCCCGGGCTGCCCGCGAGCCTGACGATCGCGTAGTCCCAGCCGACCCCGTTCTCCTGCTCCACCACCTCGACGACCTCGTGGTCCTGCGTCGGGCGCCGGGTGCCGTCCGGCGCGTTCTGGTAGTTGAAGCGGACCTTGTGACCGACCTGGTACTCGCAGTGGCCGGCGGAGAGAAAGAGGTCGTTCGAGATGAGCGTGCCCGAGCACCCCACGCCCACGTGGTACCCCACGGCCCCCTGACGGTCCGCCACCCATTGCTGCGATACCCCGAGGCTGCCGTCGTAGCGCTCGACGTCCTGCACATCCCAGCTCGGGCCGCACTGCGACTCGAGCCGCCTCGTGTCCACGCGCTCCGGGGGGAGAGGCGCCTCCGCCTGCATACACGACGCGAGGAGCCCCAGGAGGGGGACGGCAGGGAGGAACAGGCGCGCGCGCGCCGGCTTCGATAACTTCATGGCAAGACCTCGTGCCCGCAGGCAGAGAAAGGAAGTGAAGTCGTTCCCTGTTCGTCGCTGCTGCGGCGAACGGGATCCGTGGACCCCACGGCCGCCCGCCGCGCGCGGGACGCGTCGGGGGGGCCGCGCAAATGGGGCGGAAGGCCGCCGCAGGCCAGGGGCCGCGCTGCCTCGAGACCGCCTCCTGCGTAGTGAATGCTCCGAGCGCGCCGGTCCTTCGGCGCATTGGCACAAAATCGTCGCCCCGCAGGCGAGGGGAGCGGGGCGCCATTCTATCAGGTGTGGAATTGCACAGCGCGGTGGTGATGAAGGAGGTGTGGAGGTGCGCGCTCGGCACGAGGGGCGAGCGCTGGCGGCACGACCTGGGAGCCGCCGGCGGACCACCCCGGCGGGACGGCGCAGCAGGCCGGGTGCAACACGGCGCAACGGGTGCAACAGGCGCCGCAACGGGCGCAACAGGGCCGCGGAGGCCTCGCGCCGGCGCCACCTGGACCTCGGCAGCGGCGCGGGAGACGACGCCGGCGGCCGCGCTCCAGGGCATCATGGCGGAGGGCCTGGGGCGGGGGCGGGTGGTACGGCGGTTGCGTAGCGCTCGGTCGTGACGTGCGGGGCCGCGCAAGGGGCGCAGCAGACCGCGCGCCACGGAGCGCCCAGCGACGCGGCCCGGACCGACGGCGGCGGCGCGCCCGCCTGCGGGGCCGATGAAATGGGAAGATGTGATGAACACCTCTGCTTCGTGGATGAAGATCGTCTCAACGCTCCTTTTCTGCGCCACCGCGGGCGCGGCCGGCTGCGCCTCCGCGGGGGCCGACGACGGGTGGACCGAGGACGGCGCGCCGCCGGAGCTCGTCGACGACGCGCCCGCGCCGCTGATGCCCCGGAACAGCATGTCGCCCGAGGCGCTCTCCGCCGAGGCGCTCGAGGAGAACGAGGGCCTCATCATCCGCCTGGCCACGCACCCCCTGAACGACGCCTCGCTCGAGGAGTACCGCGAGACCGCCGAGCTGAACGACAACGCGCGCGCGTTGCTGGAGTACACCGTCTCGTGCGCGCTTGATCCAGCCGAGCGCGTGCTCGGCTCGCAGGGCGAGCTCGGCCTCTGCGGGGCCGAGTCGCCCCTGAACTGGGCCGATCATGCGCCGAGCAAGGACTGCCTCGAGCTCGTGTCCGCCTGCGTCCTCGCGCGCGTGAACGCCGTCGGGCGGGCGGTGCGCATCTCCACGCGCAGCAAATACGACGGGATCCCGCTGCGCGCGCAGGTGCCCGTCGAGACGGAGTACCGCGACCCCGCGCTCCCGGCGATCAGGAGCTTTTCCTGGGCGAGGTCCGGCGCCGCCCAGGGGAACCCCGCTCGCAACCATGGCTGGATCAGGCGCTTCGTCGGCGTGTGTGCCCCCGGGCGACCGGTCGTGCTGCGCCAGAACCCCGCCGCCGGCGACCCGCTCATGGTGCGCGTGTGCAAGGGCATCCACGGCTGCGACAACGTCCCGCCGTGGCCCTGGTACTCGGGCTTCATCGCCGAGGGCGCCCTGAAGAGGGCCGACGATGCTCGCGCGTGGAGCTTCGCCACCACCCCTGCGCTGGGCTTCACCTGTCCTGCTTCGGACGTCCCCGGCGCGTCCTCGTTCTCCGTGATGGTGGCCTCGCCCTCGCCCGATCCCTCGGTGCGCCCTGCCGCCGGCGCGGACGTGATCCTGGACGCCCCATCGCGGTTGGCCGGCGCGAGGTACCCCGCGACCGAGCGGGAGGTGTTCACCTTCCGGGAAGGCGCCTTCTACGGAAACCTCTTCGCGATCAGGAACGCGACCTCTGCCCCGCACGGCCTGGAGGTGGTCCCGAACCTCCAGTACGCCTGTTACAGCGACATCTGGTCCAGCCCGATGGCGCACTTCGCCGACAGGCTGTGCGCCGGCGGGGACACCGGCTGCTTCGCGAACACGCCCGGCGCCTGCCGCCTGAACCCTCCGGGAGAGTCCGGTCGCGACAAGCTCTGCCTGGGAGAGAATGACGACAGGAGCTACTCCGCCTGCGCCGGCCCCGAGGGAGGGGCGGCCTGGAAACACGTGGTCACGGTGCTCCTCAACCACCCATGCGACCTCGCCGACGATCTGGTCACCTGCCAGGTGGAGCAGTAGGCGTACGGCGGGCCCTGGGCCCCGCCGCGCGGGCGGCGCCGCGGCGCCGCGAGCATTGACCGCGCCCGCCCGGCTCTGTACCCAGGACGCGTGGCAGGGCTCGAGAGCAGCACCCTCTCCGTCAGCCGGGGGCCGCAGGCGCCGGACGGAGGCCGCACGAGCGCGTTCCTGTTCCTGGTCCTCGAGAGCCACCGGCCGCTCGCGCCGCCGGCGCGCATCGCCCTGCACGAGGTGGACGAGGTGGCGATCGGGCGCGGCCCGGCCCGGAAGATCGAGCGGGTCGAGCCGGCGGGGGGCGGCGCGAGCCGGCGGCTCGACGTCCGCCTCGACGATCCGTGGCTCTCCTCGAAACACGCGCGCATCGTCCGGCTCCTCGGCCGCTGGGTGGTCAAGGACTGCGGCTCGAAGAACGGCAGCCTCGTCAACGGGGCCCCGCTCGGGCACGCGGAGCTCGCGGACGGCGACCTCATCGAGCTCGGCCGCACGTTCTTCATCTTCCGCGAGGCCCTGCCGTACCCGCACGGCGCGCCGGCGCTGCTCGAGGCCGCGCCCGCCGCGGCGCCCGCGCCCGGGCTCGCGTCGCTGCTGCCCGCGCTGCTCGACGTGTTCGAGCAGCTCGCCGTCGTGGCGCGCTCCGCGATCCCGGTCCTGCTCCAGGGGGAGACGGGGACGGGCAAGGAGGTCATGGCGCGCGCGATCCACGCGCTGTCGGGGCGTACGGGCGAGCTCGTGGCCGTCAACTGCGGCGCGCTGCCGCGCGAGCTGGTCGAGGGGGAGCTGTTCGGGTACCGCAAAGGCGCGTTCTCCGGCGCCACCGAGGACCGCCCGGGGCTCGTGCGCAGCGCCGACCGCGGGACGCTCTTCCTCGACGAGATCGGCGACCTGCCCGCACCCGCGCAGGCCGCCCTGCTGCGCGTGCTCCAGGAGCAGGAGGTGCGCCCCGTGGGCGCGACGCGCCCCGTCCACGTGGATCTGCGCGTGATCGCGGCGACGCACCGCCCGCTCCAGCGCCTCGCCGCGGCCGGCGAGTTCCGCGCGGACCTGCTCGCGCGGCTGTCGGGGTACACCATCGCGCTGCCGCCGCTCCGCGACCGCCGCGAGGACCTCGGGCTCCTGCTCGGGGCGCTGCTCGAGCGCGCGGCGCCGGAGCGCGCGGCGCACCTGGAGATCCACGCGGGCGCGGCGCGCGCGATGCTGATGTACCGCTGGCCCGCCAACGTGCGCGAGCTCGCGCAGTGCGCGACGACCGCGGTCGTGCTCGCGCAGCGCGGCGCGATCGAGCCGGGCCACCTGCCCGAGGCGGTCGCGCGCGCGGCCGAGGGCGAGGGGGAGGGCGGCAGGGACCAGGAAGAGGGCGCCGCCGAGGGCGACCTGCGCCCGGAGGACGGCGCGCGCCGGGAGGAGCTCGTGGCGCTGCTCGGACAGCACCGGGGGAACGTCACCGCGGTGGCGCGCGCGATGGGCAAGGCGCGGATGCAGATCCAGCGCTGGCTCAAGCGATACCGGATCGACCCCGAGCAGTTCCGGCGCTAGGTACGGCCTTTTGACAGATAGGGACGGTCCGCCACCGCAATGCCGCCAGGCGGACGATTCTGCTGTCAGCGCACGACCCGACGTGTCCTCTGGGCTGCTGCGCGCACCGGCCGCGCGGGCCGACGGCGGACCGTGCGTTTTGATGAGGGGACGCGAAACCGGGCCGCCCACCCGACGTAGGTCTGCTCACGAAACAGGAGCCGCAGCACGTTCCGTGGACGGCTCCTCCTCCAGCAGCAGGCCCTTGTCCAGATCACGTCGCTCGCGCGACGCCGTCGCGCTACTTCGGTCGGCGCCCCATGGGGCCCCAGCGTCGCCGCCCGCGACCCCCTCGAGGAGCCTACTCGCCTCACAAGGCCCCACTCACACATCAAAGAGCCTCATGGTCAGCCATCTCCGCTCTCGTCTTCGTCGTAGCCTGGGCCTCTCCTCCATGATGTTGCTCGCCGGAGCCTGCGCCGCCGAAAGGACCCACGATGCCCCCGCGGGCGGCGGCGGCGCCGCCGCCGCGAGTGCAGGCGGCGGCGGGGGCGACAGCCTGAGCGGCCTCGGCGGCAGCGGCGGGGGCGACGGCCTGAGCGGGCTCGGCGGCAGCGGCGGCGCGCCCGGCGTCGACGACGATCCGCAGACCTGCGCGGACGCCGCTGCGCGCAAGTCGTACATCGGTTGCGACTTCTGGCCCACGGTCACGGCCAACCCGGTCGAAGAGATCTTCGACTACGCCGTGGTCGTCGCGAACGCGGGCCGGGAGACGGCCGAGGTCACGGTCACGCGCGCCGGGGCGTCCGTCGCGGCCGCGGAGGTCCCCCCGGGCGGCCTGGCGACGCTCTACCTCCCCTGGGTCTTCGAGCTCAAGGGAGCGTTCAGCTACGACGGTTGTTCCGGGCTGGAAGATGGTGTTCCGAGCAGCGTTCGCGCCGTCGGTGGCGCGTACCATCTGACCTCGACCCGGCCAGTCGCCGTCTATCAATTCAATCCCATAGAATACGCAGGTCAGGGCGGACCGCCCGGAAAAGACTGGCAGGTCTGCCAGGACAGGTTCTGCTTCGACGACACGCCAGCGCTTTGCTTCTCCTACTCGAACGACGCGTCGCTGCTCTTTCCTTCCACGGCGATGACCGGCAATTATCGGATCACCAACTATTCGACGCTCTCGAACTACAGGTCGGGATCCGTCTTCACGATCACCGGCACCGAGGACGGCACGAACGTCACGGTCAAGCTCTCGTCGAGGGCCATGCTGGCGGCGGCTGGCGGGATCCCGGCGACGGGCCCTGGAGGATCACTTGACCTGTCCCTCGACGCGGGCGATGTGGTCGAGCTCGTGGGGGGCACGGGCACGGACCTCGGCGGCAGCCTGGTCACGGCCACGAAGCCGGTCCAGGTCCTCGCGGTGGCTTATTGCGCGACGGTCCCGAGAGATGTGCAAGCCTGCGATCATCTCGAGGAGTCGGTGGTCCCCGTCGAGACGCTGGGGCGGCGCTATGTCGTGGCCGTGCCGACCGGGCCTTCGGGGCAGCTCCCCGGTCATGTCGTCTCCCTTTACGGCAACTTCGACGGCACGACGCTGAGTTATCCGTCGGGTCGCCCGCCCGGCGCGCCGACGACGCTCGACGCGGGGGACGTCGTGGAGCTCGGCGTCGTGACGAACAATTTCGAGGTGATCGGAGATCACGAGTTCGCCGTCAACTCGTATCTCCTGGGCGCGGCGCTGATCGAGCCGCTCGTGCCGTCGGGCAGCCAGAAGGGCGATCCGTCGCAGACCGTCGTCGTCGCTGTCGAGCAGTACCGGCACAGATACGTGTTCCTCGCTCCGCTCGACTATGACGAGAGCTACGTCGATATCGTCCAGCCTCCCGGCGCGACGATCCTGCTCGACGGTGAGGAGGTCCGCGAGCCTTTCAGGCCGATCAGCGCCGACTTCGGCGTCGTGCGCGCCAAGCTCGGCCCCGGCAACGCCGGGGCTCACGCGCTCACGGCCACGTCGCCGGTCGGCCTCCAGGTGATCGGCTACGGCAGCTACACGAGCTACAATTACCCCGGCGGCATCGACCTCAAGCCCATCGCCCCTCCTCCGCCCCGTTGAACCATCGTCGTGCATCAACATATGAAACATTCACAGCAGCGATTTCGAGTTACAGGCGCGCTCGCCGTGCTCTGGGTCAGCGTCGCCCTCCTCCTGCTCGCGTCGTGCGCTGCGCCCGATGACGCCCCTCCGGAGGCTTGTCCCGCCTCGCTCTCGTCGTGTGGTGGGACGTGCGTCGACCTCCACACCGACGCGGCGCACTGCGGCGCATGCGACGCTCGCTGCGCTGCTGGACAGACATGCGAAGCCGGCGTCTGCGCGGGCGACGGCGGCAGCGGCGGCGGTGGTGCTGGCGGCGGCGGTGGTGCTGGCGGCGGCGGTGCTGGCGGCGAACCGTGCGACCCGGGCCGCACGAGCTGCGGTGGAACCTGCGTGGATCTGCAGAGCGAGGCGCAGCATTGCGGCGCCTGCTACTTCGCGTGCAACGACGCGCAACACTGCCGTGAAGGCCAGTGCACCTGCCCCGACATCGAGGTTCAAGACCTCGGGACGGCAGTGCCGCCGACGATCACCGGCACCACCGCGGGCGCGCCGCTCGCCGACGACCTCCGCTGCGCAGGACCCGCCCCGCAGCGCGCGTTCCAGTTCACGGTCCCCCCTGATGGCGGAGGAACCTATCGCTTCGATTCCAGCGGCTCCAGCGCGAACACCGTGATCGGCTTGATCGACGGCAACAGCTGCGGTGAGCTCGCCTGTCGCGACGACCTCTCGGATGAGTCCCCCAGCTTCAGCGTCACCCTCACCGCTCACCAGGTGGTCCGCGTCGTCGTCACGAGCACCCAGGGCGAGGACTCCGACTTCGAGATCGCGATCAGGCGGCTGTACGCTCCGGTCGCCTCGTCGTGTTCGCCGCTGGACATCGGCTCCACCGTGCCGCAGACGGTGACCGGCAGCGTCGCCGGGATGGGCGACCTGGCCCACGAGCTCTGCGGACTGGCGCCGCCGGGGAGCACCGACGTGAGCTTCACGTTCACGCCGCCCCACGACGGGACCTATGTCTTCGACAAGACCGGATCCTCCGCCGATGTGGAGCTCGCGGTCTACCAGGAGAGATGCGACGATCCGGAGCGGTTTTACGGTTGCAGCACGGAAGAGGACCAGCGGCGCGTCATCCTGGAGCTCCCCGGAGGAGTCCCCTTCGTCGTCCTCCTGGACGGCTTCACGGGCGGGGCCGGAGAGTATTCGCTCACCATCACGGAGCGGCTTCCCCTGCCGTGTCCGGCGGTCGACCTCGGCTCGACGGTCCCCCAGACGGTGAGTGACGTGACCCTGGACCGCGCCTCGCTGGACGTCGACCCCAGCTGCACCGACAACGGGGCATTTATATCCGTGGCGTCCTATCAATTCACGGCGCCCGCCGATGCCACTTACTCCTTCAGCGCCTCGATCAGCCCCTACGACACCTGGAACGGCCCTGGCATCGTCGTGAGGGACGGCGCGTGCTCCGGTCCGGAGCTCGACTGCGTCGCGCCCAACATCCAAGCTCGACCGTCCGAGGTCTCCCGGCGGCTCGCGGCCGGCCAGACCGTGGTGGTAGGCGTCACGTGCTACAGCGACCTTTGCCGGCACTCACTGTCCATCACGATGTCTGCCGAGCCGCCGTGCCCGGAGATCGACCTCGGCTCGACGGTCCCGCAAAGCGTGACCGGGACCAGCTCGGGCCCCAGTTTTGTCTCCTCGACCTGCTCGATGGAGGGACGCGACCCGATCGGCCCCGAGAAGACCTTCCGGTTCACGGCGCCATCGGACGACACCTACGTCTTCGACACGGCGGGATCGGACTGGAACGTGCTGACGGTGCTCGACGGCGGGGACAGTTGCTCGGGGGCCGTGCTCGCATGCAACGGCGACCTCCCTGCGACGCGGACCGAGCTGCCGCTCCTGGCTGGGCAATCCGTGACCGTCATCGTGGACTCGGTGTTTTACATCTCGAACGGGGTTGCGCTCAACATCTACCGTCGCGATGACGTCGGGTCCTGCGCTTCTCCGCACGATCTGGGCTCCACGGTCCCACAGACCGTGGTGAGCAGCAGGAGGGTGTTGTATGATGAGGTCGACCCTAGCTGCAACCCGGGCGCGGGGACGTCCGACGAGGTCTACGCCTTCACGGCGCCGACCGACGGCACCTACCTGTTCTCCACGTCCAGCAACACGTCATGGTACACGACGCTGTCTCTGCACGACGGCGGCTGCTCGGGCACCGAGCTTCGATGCGCGGTGTCGAGCTCGACCGCCGGCGGCACGGCGCGCGCGTGGACCATCGTCGCGCTCACGGCCGGTCAGACCGTCAACGCCGTGGTGAGCTACAGCCGTCTGCGGTTCGATCTGCCGGACGACCTCCCGTCGCTCACGATCGAGAGCGCCTCGACCTCTGGCACGTGCTCCGCGCCGATCGAGCTCGGCTCTGCCGTCCCGCTGTGGGTCCGTGGAGACGCGACGCTGAACGCTGATTCCATCCCCGCGCCCTGCAATCGGGCGGCCGGGCCTCACCCTGACGTCGTCTATCACTTCACAGCCCCGGCCGCGGCCACCTACACGTTCAGCGCGGCCAGCTCGTTCATTTCCCCGGTCGTCCACGTGCTTGAGGCCGATTGCGCTGGCGCCACCCTCGGCTGCTTCAGCGCCTCATCCTGGCTTGCCGAGGGGGCCATCACGCTCGCGGCCGGTCAGGTCGTCACCATCGCGGTGGAGGGGCGGGACGACGGTTCCGGTCCCTTCACGCTCGACGTTTTCTAGCCCTCGGCGCCCCTCCGGTGTTCCAGGCGCACCGTCTCGAGCGGGCTCCGTCCTGCGCTGTCATCCGTGCAGGGCTGCCTGATTCGCCGGCAAGAAATCGATCGATCTCATCACCATTTCAGAGAGTGCAAACGCTGCGCGCGAAGCCCACGAGCTCCGTCGTTCAAGGTAACATCGAGCGGCCGGGAAGGTGCACAAGGCCCCTCTCATACTGTCAAAGAGCCCTATGAACATGCAATGTTTATCGCTTCTTCGTCGTAGGCTGGGCCTCTCCTCTGCGATGTTGCTCGCCGGCGCCTGCGCCGCCGGAAGGAGCCCCGAAGCTACTCTGGGCAGCGGAGGCGCCACCGTCACCAGCTCGAGCGGCGGCGGGGTCGACAGCGTGTACGGATCCGGCGGCGACGGGGGCGCTGGCGGCGCCGATATCGGGCTCGGCGGCGCCGACATCGGGCTCGGCGGCGGCGCGCCGAGCACCGATGACGATCCGCAGACGTGCGCGGAGGCCGCTGCGCGCAAGTCGTATATCGGCTGTGACTTCTGGCCCACGGTCACGGCCAATCTGGTCGACGAGATCTTCGACTACGCCGTCGTCGTCGCGAACGTGGGCCAGGAGACGGCCGAGGTCACGGTGACGCGCGCAGGAGCGTCCGTCGCGGCCGCAGAAGCCCCACCGGGCGGCCTGGCGACGCTCTATCTCCCCTGGGTCGCACGGCTCAAGGGGCCGTATATCGTCGACCGTTGTGACGAAGGGCTCGTCAGTGATTTCGACAGCGTTCGCGCTGACGGTGGAGCGTACCATTTGACCTCGACCCGGCCGGTCGCCGTCTACCAATTCAACCCGCTCGAATATGCAGGGCGGGGCGGACCGCCCGGAAAAGACTGGCAGAGCTGCCAGTCGGTCATCTGCGACGGGATGGAAGAGCCTTGCTTCTCCTACTCGAACGACGCGTCGTTGCTCTTTCCTTCCACGGCGATGACCGGCAATTACCGGGTTACCGCCTATTCGATGCATCGGCGCGGGGCGCCGGGATCCATGTTCACGGTGACCGGTACCGAGGATGGCACCGACGTCACGGTCAAGCTCTCGTCGACGGCCCAGCTGGCGGCGGCCGGCGGGATACCCGCGACCGGCCCCGGAGGGTCGTTCGACTTCTCCGTCGATGCGGGCGATGTGGTCGAGCTCGTGGGGGCCGCGGGCGCTGACCTCAGCGGCAGCCTGGTCACGGCCACGAGGCCGGTCCAGGTCCTCGGGGTGAACCGTTGCGCGACTGTCCCGGTGGGCGTGCTCGCCTGCGATCATCTCGAGGAGTCGGTGGTCCCCGTCGAGACGCTGGGGCGGCGCTATATCGTGACGGTCCCGACCTCGCCTTCGGGTCAGCTCATCGGTCATGTCGTCTACCTTTACGGCAACGTCGACGGCACGACGCTGAGTTATCCATCGGGCCGCCCGCCCGGCGCGCCGGCGACGCTCGGCGCGGGGGAGGTCGTGAGTCTAGGAATCGTGCAGAGCAACTTCGAGGTGATCGGAGATCACGAGTTCGCCGTCAACTCGTATCTCCTGGGCGCGGGGCTGGTCGATCCGGGGGTGTCGTTGGGCGTCGAGAAGGGCGATCCGTCGCAGACCTTCATCGTCGCCGTCGAGCAGTACCGGCAGAAATACGTGTTTCTCGCGCCGCCCGACTACGACGAGAGCTACGTCGATATCATCCAGCCTCCCGGCGCGACGATCCTGCTCGACGGCGAGGAGGTCCTCGACACGTTTCGGAGGATCAGCGCCGACTACGGCGTCGTGCGCGTCAAGCTCGGCCCCGGCAACGCCGGGGCTCACGTGCTCACGGCCACGTTGCCAGTCGGCATCCAGGTGCTCGGTTACGGCAGCTACACGAGCTACAACTACCCTGGTGGCCTCAACCTGAAGCTCATCGCCCCTCCCCCGCGGTAGGCGTTCATCCACGCGTCCAGCGCGCACCCCGCTCTCCCCGCCCATCGCCGACCGCATCGCCGCGGTCGCCCGGCGGGGCGAGGCGACGCCGTCGGCAGGCTCCGTGGAGGCGGGAGCCGTGGCCCAGCGAGGGCTCACCGCTGCGGTGCTCGGCGCGGGCCTGGGCGGCTCCGCGCGCCGCGGCGGCGCGCGCCATGGGCGAGGCGCGGACGCAGATCCAGCGCTGGCTCAAGCGATACCGGATCGACCCCGCGCGGCTCCGGCGCTAGATCGCGGCCTCGGCCGGAGGTGCGGGCGCTGTGGTCCCAGGGACGCTGATCGCCGATCGCTATCGCGTGGTGCGGCGCCTCGGGGCGGGCGCGATGGGCGCGGTGTACGAGGCCGTCGACACCGAGACCGACCGGCGGCGCGCGCTCAAGGTGATGCACGCGCACGCGATCGAGCGCGCCGACCTCCGGCGGCGGTTCGCGCTGGAGGCGCGGGTCGCGGGCCGGGTGGACAGCCCGTTCCTCGTCGACGTGCTCGACGCCGGGGTCGACCGGGCGACGTCGACGCCCTTCCTGGTGATGGAGCTCCTGGAGGGGGAGACGCTGGCCCGGCGGCTCGCGCGCGGGGGGCGCTGCGCGCCCGCCGAGGCGCTCCGCTGGCTCGGGCAGGCGGCGCTCGGGCTCGACAAGATGCACCGCCTCGGGATCGTCCACCGCGACCTGAAGCCGAGCAACCTCTTCCTGGAGCGGCGCGAGCACGAGGCGCCGCGGCTCAAGATCCTCGATCTGGGCGTCGCCAAGGTCCTCGACGCCGGCGCCGGCCTCGAGTCCACGAGCGCGGCGGGCACGCCGGTGTACATGGCGCCGGAGCAGTTCCGGGGCGGCAAGGTCACGCCGGCCGCCGACATCCATGCGCTCGGGATGATCGCCTTCACGCTGCTCGTCGGGAGCCCCTACTGGCAGGACGAGGCGGGGCGCGGCCAGGACCCGATCGCCTTCGCGCTGGCCGCGTCCGAGGGCCCCCCGGAGGCGGCGACGGCGCGGGCCGCGCGCCGGGGCGTCGCGCTGCCGGCCGGGATGGATGGGTGGTTCGCGCGAGCGACGGCCGTGGATCCTGCGGTCCGGTTCGCGAGTGCGATCGCCGCGGTGAGGGCGCTGGCCGGCGCGCTGGGAGAGCCAGGCGAGGAGCTTCCTCTCGAAGAGGAGTGGCCCGCGCCGCAGGCGTCGGGCGAGGGCGAGGGCGAGGGCGCGACCGAGGATGGGGATCGCGAGGGGCGCGAGGGCGCGACCAGGACCTTCGAGGCGGACGAGGACGCAACCGAGGACGGGGACCACGAGGGCGAAAAAGGCGCCGCCGTTCCTGGAGCGCCCGGGGTCGTTCCTGGAGCGCCCGGGGTCGTTCCTGGAGCGCCCGGGGTCGTTCCTGGAGCGCCCGGGGTCGTTCCTGGAGCGCCCGGGGTCGTTCCTGGAGCGCCCGGGGTCGTTCCTGGAGCGCCCGGGGTCGTTCCTGGAGCGCCCGGGGTCGTTCCTGGAGCGCCCGGGGTCGTTCCTGGAGCGCCCGAGGTCGTTCCTGGAGCGCCCGGGGTCGTTCCTGGAGCGCCCGGGGTCGTTCCTGGAGCGCCCGAGGTCGTTCCTGGAGCGCCGGGAGCCGCCGAGTCCACGGCGCCGCCTCGGCCCGGCGCGCGGGCGCGGCGGCTGCTCGGGCTCGGCGGCACGGCCGCGGCGCTGGGCGCGTTCGCGCTCGCCGCGTCGCTCGCCGCACCGCGCACGGCGCCGCCCGGAGCGGCGCCCCCACGCGCCGCGCCTCGCTCGCCCCTCGACGCGCCGGATGCCGTGCTCGCCTGCCCCGTCCTCGAGGCCGCGGGCGTCGACGAGCCGGCGGGCTGGCTCGGCGCGGCCGCCGCGGCGACCGTGTGCGAGCGCGCGCGGATCCTCCTCGGCGGCAGCACGGCGCGCACCCTGGTGCCGGCCGAGCTGATCGCGCTCCCGCGGCAGCCCGTGGACCGGTTCCCGCTCGACCCGTACGCGGCGCCCGACGCCCGGGCGCGGTCCGTGGAGGCGGCGCGCCGCCGCGCCGCGGCGTACGTCGACGGCGAGGTCGCCCGCGATGGCGCGGCCTTCCGCGTCGCCCTGCGCCTGCACGCGCCGGACGGCGCGGAGCTCACCCGCGCGCAGGGCGCCGGGCGGGCGCTGTTCGAGGCCGTCCGCGAGGCCATGACCCCCATGGTGGCGGCCGGGCACGTGCCCACGGCGGCGCACCTCGACCCCGCCGTCGCGGAGTTCTCGCGGGCCGGAGACCCGGACGGCGCCCTCGCCCTGCTCGATCTCACCCTGGCCATGGTGCACAACGCCGGCGGGGTCCCGGAGGAGTGCGCGCGGGTCGAGGCGCGGAGCGGCGCGCTCGCGGAGATGGGGCCGGGAGAGCGCCACCGGTGCGCCTTCGTCCTGGGCCTGCCCGCGCCCGCGGTCGCGCTTCCGCCCGCCGAGGCGGCCTCGCCCGGCGCGTTCGCGGCGCGCGCGCGGATCGAGCAGTTCGCCCACCGCGTCGACGGTCCGGCGCTCGCCGAGGAGGTCGTGCGGCGGCTCGAGCGGGAGCCGTCGTCGTGGGGGCGCTCGACGCTCGCGTCGACCGCGTCGTGCCTGCTCCAGCCGTTCGACCCGGGCCGCGCCGCGGAGCTCTCGCTCCTCTCGGTGCAGATCGAGCCGAAGAACCCGACCGGCGAGTTCTGCGCGCCCTGGGTGCAGCTCGCGACCGTGACGCGCGGCACGGCGAACGCGGAGAGCGCCCTCCGCGCGATGCAGGCGTGGGCGCCCTGGGACGGCTACGCGTGGCTGCTCGAGGAGGCGGGGCCCGGCGACGCGGGGCGGGCGCTCGCGTTCGCCCGGCGCGCCTACGCGCTGTCGCCGCTCGACGCCTACGTGGCCGACGTGCTCGCGAGCCGGCTGCTCGCGGGCGGCGCGCGCGCCGAGGCGCGCGGCGTCGCGCTCGCGCTCGCCGCGGGCGGGTACCCGAGCCAGAAGGTCGAGAGCGAGCTCTTGCTCCTCCGGGTCGAGGCGAGCGAGGCCCGCTTCGGCGCCGCGCTCGCGCGGGCGCGGCGGGCGATGACCCCCGCCGCCGACGACGCCGGGTGGGTGCGCGTGCAGCGGCTCGAGATCGCCTGGCGCGCGCTGGAGCTCGGCCTGGTCCTCGGCCGGGCGGGCGAGATCGCCGACGCCGCCGTGGAGCGCCTGCTCGATCCGGAGCCGCCGCCGCTCGCCGGCGCCCACCACATCGACGTCCCGCTGCGCGTCGCGGCCCTCTGCGCCCACGCGACGGCGGCGGCGTCGCGGCGGTGCTTCGCGCGGCTGCGCGCGCTTCGGCCGCGGCTCTCGGGGGGCATCCTCCCGGGCACGGACGCGTTCACCGACGGCGCCGAGCGGTACGCGCGCGGGGACCACGCGGGCGCGGCGCGGGCGTGGCGGCCGCTGCTGCGGGATCCGGGGCCGTTCGCGGCGGTGATGGCCGACGCCATGGTGGGCGTGTTCGAGCGGACGGGCGAGGTGGAGCCCGCAGCGCGGCTGGAGGAGGCCGTCGCGCAGGGCGAGCACCAGCTCGGCGGCGCGAGCCTCGCCACGGTGCGGGCGGCGCGCCGGGCGGCGCGGCGGGGCAAGCTGGACGAGGCGCGCGCGCTGGCGAGGCAGGTGATCGAGGCGTGGGCCGTCGCGGATGAGTCGGTGCCGGCGGTCGGCGAGATGCGGCGGATCGCGCGGGCGCGGTAGGACGGAAGCGCTGGTCCTCGCGCGGTCGTGCCGGTGTGCCCGCACGCGAGGGGATCGTGCTCGGGTCCCGCGCGGCGCTGGAAGGGGTAGGATCCCGCGCATGCACCGCGCTTCCAAGATGATGATGGGTACGGCGATCGCCCTCGCGGCGGCCGCGGGCGGATACCAGCTCCTGAGCTCGCGCGGGTCCGACGCGAAGACCCTGGTCGGCCGCGCCTGGATCGAGCGGATCCCGAGGAACGACACGGACCACGTCCAGCTCGTCGCGCTGCTCGCCGACGAGCCGCTCGGCATCTTCCAGCGGCAATCCAACTACGAGGGCTCCTACGCGCTGTTCCGCTACGAGCTCCGCGGCGACCGCAAGGCGCAGCTGCTCTTCCCGCAGGACAAGTCGAAGCACGAGGTCGCCTTCGACGCGCGGCCGTGCGACGTGGAGGGCTTCGATTACTGCCTCGACCTGAGCGGCGCCCCGCGGGGCGCGGCGAAGTACTACAGCCGGAAGGGTTGGGAGATCGACGCGAGCGACGCGCCGGCGCTGGAGAGCGCGCTGCGGGCGATCGGCGAGGAGCTGCTCGCGTCCCCGCCGGAGCCGTGATGGGGCAGGGGGGCGAGGGCGCGATCGAGCGCTCAACGACGCGCGCCCGCGCGCGCCGCCCGCGTTACCTGCTCGCGCACATCGTGATGTCCCCCGCCGACTCCCCCGCGGCGAGGTTGGGCTTCCAGCTCGGTCCCCAGATCGTCAGCTCGCCGCCGCTCTGCGTGTACTGCGCGTTGTAGAGCGCGGTGATCGTGCCCGTGGTCGGCATCGTGAGCAGCGGGTTGTTGACGCCGTTCGTGGTGCCGTAGTTCACGAGCCAGAGGATGGTGCCGGGCGCACACGCGGCGGTCAGGGCGCCGGCCGCGATGGCCGCGAGCAGCCACCCACCGCGACGTGTCGTCATGAATTCATGTGTCGTCGATGGTTTCATGGTTCCTCCCTCGATCATGAGAGCTTCGCGACGTGAGCGGCGGCGGAGCAGGGGAATGCTCCGACTCCTGCTCATCCCGGCGACCCGAGCCCGAGGTCACCGGGGCGCCCTGACCCTGCTTTCCAGCACGAGCAGGGCCGTCGGCGACGGCGGTCAGCGCGGACGGCGATCGGACGATTCGACAGCAAGATCCGGAGCGCGGCGTGTTCCCGCGAGGGCTAACCTCCCTCGCGGCGCGCAAGCCCGAGGACAGCCGCGCAAGCCGCGGATGACGCCGTCGCCCTGCGCGGCGACGTCGAGGCCGTAACGACCGAGCTGCCCGACGGCTGCGCGCCCGCGTCCCGGTCTCGTCGGGACGCCGAACCATGGACGATCGATCCAGAAAGAAACCGAACCATGACCAAGCGACTTGAGGGGAAGGTGGGCATCGTGACCGGCGCGAGCTCGGGCATCGGGCGAGCGACGGCGGTGGCGTTCGCTCGAGAAGGGGCGAAGATCGTCGCCGCCGGACGGCGCACCGCGGAGCTCGAAGCCACGGTGCAGGCCGCCGCGAGGGGAGGTGGGCAGGCCTTCGCCTGGACCGCCGACGTCACGAAGGAGGGCGACGTCAGGTCTCTCGTCGACTTCGCGATGGAGAGGTTCGGCCGCCTCGACATCGGGTTCAACGCCGCGGGCGGGACCTTCGGCGGCGCGCTGACGCATCAGCTCGACGAGGGCGTCTTCCGCGACTGGCTCGACGGCTACCTGGTGAGCGCGTTCTTGTCGACCAAACACGAGATCGGCGCGATGTTGAAGTCGGGCGGCGGCAGCGTCATCAACGTGGGCACCTTCGTCGGGCACACGAAGGCGTTGCCCGGGACTGCGGGGTACGCCGCCGCCAAGACCGGCCTCATCGGCTTCACGCGCACCGTGGCCGCCGAGTACGCCACCCAGGGCGTTCGCGCCAACGTGCTCATCGTCGGGGGCGTCGACACCCCGATGTTCCGGCTCTGGAACGACACCGACGAGAAGCGCGGCGCCGCCTCGCAGCTCCACGCCATGAAGCGCATTGCGACGCCCGAGGAGATCGCGAACGCGGCCATCTTCCTCGCGAGCGGAGAAGCCTCGTTCATCACCGGAAGCGCCTTCGCCATCGACGGAGGCGTGTCGCTCGTGTAGGTGGGTAGGGGGGCCGGGGGCGGCGCGCTCCAGCTCGCCTGTACGGCGGCGCTCGGCGCGCCCGCCCCCAGTGGCGCCTCCACCTCCATCCGGTCGCCGGGCGGGCCAGATCCACGAGCGGCGAATTCGAAGGCAAGACCCGGAGTGCGGCGCCTTCCGGCGGGCGCTAACGTCAACGCGTGACCCGGAACGATCGCCGGGAGGAGACCGCCATGGTTGCGAAGCCCGAAACACCTGCTGCGGCCACCCGCGACCCGCGCTGGGCCGCGGTGATCTCCCGTGACGCGGGCGCCGACGGCAAGTTCTTCTATTCCGTCAAGACGACCGGCGTGTACTGTCGCCCTTCCTGCGCTGCGCGGACCCCGAGGCCCGAGAACGTCGCGTTCCACCCCACCGCCGCCGCCGCGGAGCGGGCCGGCTTCCGGCCCTGCAAGCGCTGCAGGCCGGGCCAGCCCTCGCTCGCGGAGCAGCACGCCGGCCTGGTGGCCGAGCTCTGTCGGTTCATCGAGGACGCCGAGCAGCCCCCCAGCCTCGAGGCGCTGGCGAGCCGCGCTGAGCTGAGCGTCCATCACCTGCATCGCGTGTTCAAGGCCGTCACGGGGTTGACGCCCCGAGCGTACGCGAGGGCGCGCCGGGCGGAGCGCGTCCGGGCCGAGCTCGGCCGGCGCGGGACGGTCACTGAAGCGATCTATGGAGCCGGGTACAGCTCCAATGGCCGCTTCTACGAGGAATCGACGCAGCTCCTGGGCATGACGCCCACGGACTACCGCGCCGGGGGCGCCAACATGGAGATTCGTTTCGCCGTCGGGGAGTGCTCCCTCGGCTCGATCCTGGTCGCCGCGAGCGCGCGCGGCGTGTGCGCCATCCTCATGGGGGATGACCCCGACGGGCTGGCTCGTGACTTACAGGACCGCTTCCCGCGGGCCAATCTGATCGGCGGCGACGCGGAGTTCGAGCGGCTCGTCGCGAAGGTCATCGGCTTCGTGGAGGCGCCCCGGGTGGGCCTCGACCTGCCGCTCGACGTGCGTGGGACGGCGTTCCAAGAGCGCGTCTGGCGCGCGCTGCAAGCGATCCCGCCGGGCGCGACCGCGAGCTACGCCGACATCGCCGAGCGCATCGGCGCCCCGAAGTCCATCAGGGCCGTGGCCCGGGCGTGCGCCGAGAACGCCCTCGCCGTGGCGATCCCCTGCCATCGGGTCGTGCGGAGCGACGGGGGCGTGTCGGGCTATCGCTGGGGCGTCGTGCGCAAGCGGGCGCTGCTCGACCGGGAGGCGAGCGGCTAACACCTCGCACCTGGCGGACGCGAGAGCGGCAAGGTCACGGTGAACTGGCTGCCCTTGCCCCACTCGCTCTGCACCTCGATGGTGCCCCCGGCGACGTCGATGATCCGCTTGACGACGGCGAGGCCCAGGCCAGCGCCGGTCTCGGGCTTCGTGGAGTAGAACGAGTCGAAGATCTTCCCCATGTTCTCCGGCCGGATGCCCGAGCCGTTGTCCGCCACCTGGATGACACACGCCTCGCCCTCGACCCTCGCCCTGATCCCGATCGCGCCCGCGCCGCCCCGCGGGTACCTGTCGACCACGGCGTCGCGCGCGTTGTTGAGGAGGTTCTGGACCACAGAGTAACATTGCGTCGGGTCCGCGACGAGGTGGATGGATCCCGCGACCTCGGCGCGGATCGCGATGCTCGACCCGGGGATCGTCTGCCGGAGCTCGGCGAGCGCGCCGTCGATCAGCTCGTTCACGTTGATCCGCTCCGCCGGGCGCTCGCCCTCCCCGATCCTGGAGAAGTCCATGATCTTCCCGGTGATCGCGAGCGCCCGCGCCGTCGCTTTGGACACGAGCCTGAGCGCGGCGTCGAGCTCCTCCTGGTTCTCGAAGATGTGCTGGAGCCGCGCCGTGATCCGATCCAGCTCCTCGTCGGCGAAGCGCAGGCTGAGCTCCTCGTGCAGCATGCCGAGCTCCATCCCCGAATCGAAGGTGAGGCTCGTGCGCGAGCTCGTCTCGTCCTCTCCGAGGACCCTCGCGAGCACCAGCTTCGCCTCCGAGAGCGCGTTCCGGATCTCGTGCGCGAAGCCGCCCGCCATCCGCTTCTCGGTCGCCTCGCGCTCCAGGCGGATCAGCTTCGCCTGCGCCTCCTGCAGCTCGGCCGTGCGTTCTCTCACCTTGTCCTCGAGCGTGCCGTAGAGGCGGCTGTTCTCGATCGAGATGGCGGCCTGCGCGGACAGCATTTGCAGGATCTCGAGGCGCGCCGGCGTGAACGCGTCCTCCAGCAAGGTGTTCTCCAGGTAAAGGACCCCGACCAGCTTCCCTTGCTGGAGGATCGGCGCGCACAGGACGGACTTCGGCCTGCTCCGCGCGACGTAAGGGTCGGACGAGAACGTGCTCTCGTGCGCTGCGTTCCCGAGGACGAGCTGCACCTCCGTCTTCTGCACGTACCGCACGACGGCCTGCGACAGGTCCTCCACCTGGTCGAGCGGCACCGATTGCAGCACGCTCCGGAGCGGCCCGTCCGCGTCCGCCGCCGCCTCGACGTACAGGTCCTCGTCGCGCGCGAGCAGCAGGTATCCCTTGTTGGCTCCGGCGTTCTCCATCGCGGTCCGAAGGAGCCTCTCGAGCAGCTTGCCGAGCTCGATCTCCCCGGAGATCGCCTGGGACGCCTTCACGATGGTCGCGAGGTCCAGGTCCTCGCGGAGCCCCGTGATCATCGTCGTCCGCGCGGGGCGCCTCGTCTCCTGCGGCTCCGCGCGCCGCGGCGCGAGCTCCGCGTATTTCTCGTTGAGCTGCGCGACCTTCGCCTCCGCGCCCCAGCGCGTGTACCCGTACACGGCGTCGTCCATGTACATGCGCGCGATCTTGGTCCTGCCCTTCGCCAGGTGGAACCGCGCGGCGAGCTCGTTCGCCAGCGCCTCGTGGTGCAGGTACTCGCTGTCCTGGGCTGCCTTGATCGCCTGCTCGTAGAGATCCGTCGCCGCCGCGTCGTCGCCCGAGACGCGCGCGCGCTCGGCGGCGATCAAGAGGCGCTTGTGGAGGAAGTTCTCCGGGCAGCTGCCCGCCCACGCCGCGACGTCGGCCGCGTGGCGCTCGATCTCCCTGTCGTAGCGCGCCCGGTCGGCGGCCGTCGCCGTCGGGTAGAGCGCCAGCATGATCAGGCTCGCGTAGAACGGGACCTCGGTCGTCATCCACATGCACGCGAGGTACGGGCGCAGCGGCTCCGCCAGGGCGATGAGCGCGAGCGCGCGCGCGTGGTCCTCGTAGAGGTACGCGAGCTGGGCTCTCTGGATATGATAGAACACCGCCATGAACTCGTGGTTCGGCGCGCCCACCGTCGCGCTGAACTCGGCCTCGTCGAAGACGCCGTCGCTCAAGGTGTGGTGACCCTGCGTGCAGCCCCGCAGGTTCGCGATCACCTGCTTCGACGAGGTCACGATGAGGTTGGACATCACGTCCTTCGTGCGCTGCAAGAACGGGATCGACCGCTCGATCTCCTCGGAGATCGCGGCGAGCTCGACGCCGTGGCTCAGCCGGTTCGTGACCCCGTGGAAGAGCGAGTAGCTGGCGAACTGGAAGTCCCCCACCTCGAGCCCGTCCCGGTGCGCCTGCGAAAGGTAGGAGAACGACGTCCGGAGCGGCTCCCGGTAGGGAGAGATGAACACCGCGAAGCTCGACTTCACCTTGGACGACACCACGGCGCAGCTCAACCGCTCGTCGAGCTCCATGGCGAGCCTGCCGAACTCGTACCCTTCGTCGTACCGGCCGAGCTCCATCAGGACGATCGCGTAGATCAGGTATCCCCAGGCGGAGACCTCCGAGTGGCCGTATTTCAGGGAGATGTTGGCGTGCTTGACGCACACGAGGGCGTGGAGGGAGGGGCTCGCGCCGAGCATGGCCGCGCTCACGTTGGTCAGGATCGTCAGCGCGGCCCGGTACTCCGGGTGGGTGAGCGCCGGGGCGTCGAACAGGTCGGTGATCCGGCGGCCCGCGAGGTTGTACGGCACCTCGGCGAGCTCCGCCGCGAGGGCCGCCTGGATCCGGTCCTCGCCGTCGGGCAGCTCGACCCCGAGCAGCGCGAGGGCCGTGCGCGCGCAGCGCACGGCCTCGTCGAACTTCGCGACGGTGTTGAAGAGCAGGAGGCGCCGCCCGTAGACGTCGGCGCGATCGAGGTTCGTCCGGGCGCGGGTCAGGGTGAAGTTGAACAGCGACTCGGCCTGCGCGAATCGGCCGCTCAGGAACTCGCATCCGGCGCGCTCGATGTGGAGCGCGTACGTGAGCTCGTAGGCCTGCTCCCACCCCTGCTCGTCGAGCAGCGACATCCCGGCGCCGAGGTAGCTGGCGGCGACGTCGTAGGCCGCCGACGCCTTCGCCTTCGTGCCGGCGGCGAGGTTCAGGCGCGCGAGGCTCGTCCGCTCGCTCGCCGACGTGATCCGCGCGGCGCCGAGGTTCAGGTGGTTCACGGTGTCGAACAGGTTCTCTTCGCGCTCGCCGAGCCCCCGCTGCGAGAGGAGCAGTCGCCCGATCCTGAGGTGCAGGTCCTGCTTGTGATCCTCCTCGACGAGCAGGTAGGCCGCCTGCTGGACGCGATCGTGCAGGAACCTGTACGAGACGTTCAGGCCCTCGGGGGGCGGCTCGCCCCCTCCGCTCTGGTCGGGTGTGGCGTGGACGGCGTGGACGAACCGGTACGTGGTGTCGAGGGGCAGGACGATGCCCTCGCGGAGCGCCTCCCAGAGGTCGGCGGCCGTATCGGCGAGCGGCCTCTCGTAGATCATCGCGAGCGTCTCCAGATCGAACTTATGGCCGATACACGCGGCGAGCGTGAGGATCCGCTGCGTGCTCGGCGTGAGCCGCCGGAGCTTCCTCGCCATGAAGTCGACCACGTTGTCCGTGATCCCCGCCCTCCGGATGCGCTCGAGATCCCACCAGTACGACCCGGAGGACGGGTCGAAGGTGAGCAGGTGGTCCTTGTACAACGCGACGAGGAACTGATTGATGAAGAAGGGGTTCCCCTGGGTCTTGTCGAGGACGAGCTTCGCCAGCGAGGCCGACCGCTGCTGGTCGCAGCCGAGCGCGTCGGCGACGAGCTGGCTCGCGTCCGACAGGCGCAGCGGGGCGAGGGGGAGCTCGACCATGCTCGTCCCCGCGCTCCGGAGCTCTGCGAGGGCCGCCCTGAGCGGGTGGCCCGCGTCGACCTCGTTGTCGCGGTAAGCGCCGATCACGAGCAGGTGGCCGCGCTCCGGGTCCGACAGGAGCAGGGTGAGGAGCCTGAGCGAGGCGAGGTCCGCCCACTGCAGATCGTCGAGGAAGAGGACGAGCGGGTGGTCGGGCGTGGCGAAGACGCCGAGGAAGCTCTGGAAGACGAGGTTGAGCCGGTTCTGTGACTCGGTCGCTCCGAGCTCGGGCACCGGCGGCTGGGGGCCGATGATGAGCTCCAGCTCCGGCATCAGGTCGACGAGGACCTGCCCGCTCTGGCCGAGGGCGGTCGCGAGCTTGCGCCGGAGGCGGGTGAGCGGCTCGGAGTGCTCCGTGAGCAGGTGCCGGATGAGGTCGCGGAACGCCTGCGCCAGCGAGGCGTACGGGACGCTCCGGTTGAACTGGTCGAACTTGCCCGCGATGAAGCGGGCGCGCGGGTCGGCGATCACCTTGTGGAGCTCGCTCACCACCGCCGATTTGCCGATGCCGGCGTGACCGGAGATCAGCGCGAGCTCGGCGGCGCCGCGGCTCGCGCGGTCCCAGGCGGCGAGCAGCGCCGCGATCTCCGCGTCGCGGCCGTAGAGCTTCTGCGGGATGAGCAGCCCGTGGCCGCGGTCGTAGCGGCCGAGCGGGAAGGGGGTGATCTGGCCGGTCGCCTCGAGCTGCTCCAGGCACTCGCGCAGATCGGCCCTGAGCCCGTGCGCGCTCTGGTACCTGTCCTCCGCCGCCTTGGAGAGGAGCTTCATCACGATGTCCGAGACCACCTCGGGGACCTCGGGGCGCCGCTCGTGCGGCGGCGTCGGCTCCCTCGCGATGTGGCTGTGCAAGAGCTCCAGCGGATCGGTCGCCCGGAAGGGCAACACGCCCGTCAGCATCTCGTAGAGGGTGACCCCGAGGGAGTAGAGGTCCGTGCGGTGATCGAGGGCCCGGTTCATCCGCCCGGTCTGCTCCGGTGACATGTAGGGCAGGGTCCCTTCCAGCGAGTCAGGGCTCCTGGCCTGCTGGATCTCCTGGGAGAGGCGCGTGGCGATGCCGAAGTCGATCAGCTTGACCTGGAGCGTCTCCGGGTGGACGAGGATGTTGTGCGGCTTGATGTCCTTGTGAATGATGTGGCGCCGGTGGATCGCGTCCATGGCGTCCGCGATGGAGTCGGCGATCCGGAGCGAGGTCTTCAGGCTGAGCGCCTGCGTCTGGAGGATGTCGCTCAGCGGGTGTGCGTCGATGTTCTCCGTGACGAGCGCGAGGCCCGCGCCCACCCTCTCCAGCCCGTACGCCCTCACCACGCCCGAGACATCGAGGTCCTTGGTGATCGCATATTCGTGGCGGAGCTTGGCGATCTGCCGGGAGGTCGGGTACTCGCTCCTGAACAGCTTGATCGCGACGGACGCCCGGTCGACGTTCCGGTACCCACGATAGATGACCGTCTCGGCGCCGCTGTGGATCTCGCCCGTGGTGGTGTAGTGGGGAAGGCTGTTCATCGTCCTCTCCTACACACGATCATCACGACGGGTGTTTCCGTGGAGACCACTCGAAGGCGCATCCGTGCCCATCATTCTTGAGTAACACCCTCGTGCCACGCCGGTAAACGGATTTTCACAAGGTTGTAAGGTGGCTCACGTCGAGTTCTTGCGGGCTGGCGCGAGCCGAGGAACGCCGTGCAAGATCGTGCAGATTGGCGCGCTGGCGTCGGCGCGCCGGCCGGCGCCAGGCATGAGCCCGGCAGGCGAGGCGCGGTCCGGCGGGTCGCGGATCGAGCGGAGTCCCACATCCACGGTGGATAGGGGCGCATGAGGGGGCGCCGCGCCGCCGGCGCGGCGTGCGGCGGCGCTCCGCGGGATCACCCCTCCCTGGGGAAGGACGATCCCGCGGATCGCCCCCTCCCCGTCGGAGGGCGATCCCGCGGATCACCCCCGCGTCGCCTGGATCCCCGCGGGAGCGCGGCAGAGGCTCCGCGGCGCGGCCGTGCGCTCCCGTGCTGCCCGCGTGGAACGCCGCGTGCAATCGCGCCTCGACGAACGGGGGCGCCGAGGTTCATGGCGCACCGCAATGACGAGGAGGGCGCATGGCTCGCAAGCTTGCAGTGGGTGGTCTGTCGCTGGCGCTGGGGTGGACCCTGCTCCTGGGGGGGTGTCTGGTCGCCGATGGCGAGGCGCTGAAGGCCGAGGACAACGTCGACGACTCGGATGCGGTCGTCGTCTCCAGCGTCACCGAGGGGGATTATGTCATCCGCTCGGTCGCCACCGGCAAGTGCCTCGACGTGCCACAGGCCAGCACCGCCGACGGGACGCGGATGCAGCAGTGGACCTGCAACGGGACCAACGCGCAGAGGTTCCACATCTCCCCGACCAGCGACGGCTACTGGAAGATCGTCAACGTGAACAGCAACAAGGCGCTCGACGTGCGCGACGTGAGCGCCGCGCCGAACGCGGTCATCCATCAATGGACGTACGGCGGCGGCGCCAACCAGCAGTGGAGGTTCGTCCCCCGCGGGGGCAACGAGTTCAGCATCCACGCGCGCCACACCGATCAGGTCGTCGACCTCTCGTGGGGCAACGCCGCCGACGGGACGGACATCCTCCAGTACCCTTATGGCGGCACCACCAACCAGCGCTGGACCCTCGACAGGGTGAGCGGCGGCTCGCCGTCCGGCGGCGCCCGCACGCTCAGGATCGTCAACAACTGCGCGGCGCCGATCTGGGTCGCCCACTCCACCAACGTGCAGGGGCCGCAGAACGTCAAGCTCACCCGGGGCGCCGCGTACACCTACGACGTGCCCGACGGCGGCCTCAGCGCGACGCGCTTCTGGCCGAAGACCGGCTGTGACGAGGGCGGCTACAACTGCACCACGGGCGACAGCGTCGCCCCCTGTCCGGCCGGCGGCTGCCAGCCGCCCATCGAGTCGAAGTTCGAGGCGACCTTCGCGCCCAGGGGGAGCGCGGACCAGACCTGGTACAACCTCAGCCAGGTGGACGGCTACACGTTGCCCTTCAAGGTCGTCCCCAGGGGCGCCGGCGCCGAGCAGGGCAGCTGCATCACCTCGGACTGCTCCGGGCTGTCGCTGGCGCAGTGCCCCGGCGACGAGGATCTCGGCAACGGCCAGTTCCCCGCGTACGCGCACCAGGATCTCCGGGTGCGCGACAGGAGCGGCGCCGTGGTCGGCTGCATGGCGCCTTGCAAGAAATGGAATTACCCGGCGCCGTGGGGCCTGGGCCAGCCGGAGAGCGCCGACCCCGGGCTCCACCTCTGCTGCCCGACGCCCATCGATCCGGCCACGGGCCAGTGCACCGCCGCCAATGCGTGCATGACCTCGGACGCGTGCCGGAACACGGCGGACCCGCGGAGCGTGGAGCACACGGACTACGTGCTCCGGATGCACCGGATGTGCCCCACCGCGTACAGCTATGCTTACGACGACGCCGCCGGGCTCCACGCCTGCTCGTCGGAGACGAGCTTCGAGGTCACCTTCTGCCCGTGATCCCTCCTGGCCACGGCCGACAGCGAATGAGAACAGACCACGCCGGATGACCTCCGGTCATCGTGCCCCGCGCCGGCGCGCCGTTGCTCGTGTGCGCCGGCCGTGGCACCCTCGCCCTGATCCCGGTCGTGCGCACGCGACGAACCTCGTGAAGCGGCTCGCTCGGCGGCGCTCGATCGGCCGGAGGTGACCACGATGAACAACATCAGACCGACGAACGAGACCCTGGGGTCGCGGAAGCGGCCGGGAGGTCTGCTCAGGGCCAGCGAAGGAGGCGAGCGAGCATGACCGTCCAGCTCAACCACACCATCGTCGCGGCGCGGAACAAGAAGGAGTCCGCCGCCTTCATGACCGAGATCCTGGGCCTGCCCGCCCCGGAGCCGTTCGGGCACTTCCTGACAGTGCAGCTCGACAACGGGGTCACGCTCGACTTCATGGACAGCCCTGACGAGATCCACCCCCAGCACTACGCCTTCCTGGTCAGCGAGGCCGAGTTCGACGAGATCTTCGGTCGGATCCGCGAGCGCAAGCTCCCGTACTGGGCCGATCCCATGGCGCAGCGACCCGGCGAGATCAACCACCATGACGGCGGGCGCGGCGTGTACTTCCCCGACCCCTCCGGGCATTACCTCGAGATCATCACCCGTCCTTACGGCAGCGGCGGCTGATCCCCGGCGCGCGCGCGAGCTCATGCGGGCTGAGCCCGCGCGTTCCGTATAGCTCGGCGTCTTTGTCACTCCTTAGCTGCTTTATCGACGCCGCCTGAGCGCTCGCCAGCGCGGGCGCGGCCGCGCTCCGTCAGCTAACATCAGCGGCCCAATGAACCTTCATGTCCTCTCGTGCGCTCTCGTGGCCGCCGTCCTCGCTGCGTGCTCGAAGACATCGTCGGATCCGACGACGACGGACGCAGGCGCGCAGCGCGGCGCGCGGCTCCGCATCGCCGTCGTGCCGAAGGGGACGACCCACGAGTTCTGGAAGAGCGTGCACGCGGGTGCGGTGAAGGCCTCGCGCGAGGTTGATGTCGACATCGTCTGGAAGGGGCCGCTCAGGGAGGACGATCTCAAGTCGCAGGTCGATGTCGTCTCGAGCTTCGTCGCGCAGGGCGTGTCCGGCGTCGTGCTCGCGCCGCTCAACGCCGCGGCGCTGAAGGCGCCGGTGCACGCGGCGACGCTGGCGAAGATCCCGGTCGTCGTGTTCGACTCCGACCTCGCGAGCGACGAGCACGTGAGCTTCGTCGCGACCGACAACCTGGCGGCCGGCAGGCTCGCGGGAGAGCACCTCGTCAAGGCGATCGGCGGGCAGGGCAGCGTCGTCGTGCTCCGTTACCAGGAGGGCTCTGCGAGCACGCAGGATCGCGAGCGGGGCTTCCTCGACGTGGTGCGCGCGGCGCCCGGAATCACGGTCGCGAGCGAGAACCAGCACGGCGGCGCCACCACGGAGACGGCGTTCGAGAAGAGCGAGAGCCTGCTCCTCGCCCACAAGGCGGCGGAGGGGACGATCGCCGGGGTGTTCACGCCGAACGAGTCGACGACCTTCGGCATGCTGCAGGCGCTCCGCAAGACGAACGTCGCGAGGAAGGTGAAATTCGTCGGCTTCGACGCGTCGGAGAAGCTGCTCGGCGCGCTGCGCGAGGGCGACATCGAGGCGCTCGTCGTGCAGAACCCGTTCGACATGGGGTATGTCGCGGTCAAGACGATGGCGGCGCACCTCCGCGGCGAGAAGGTGGAGAGGCGCATCGACACGGGCGCGCGCGTCGTCACGAAGGAGGACCTCGACGACCCGGCGGTGCAGGAGATCGTGAGGCCCGACCTCGGAAGGTGGCTCGGGGAGTGAGCGGCGCATGGCCCCGGCGCGCGCCCCCCTCCTCGAGGTGAAGGGCCTCGCGAAGGCCTTCGGCGGGAACGCCGTGCTGCGGGGCGTCTCGCTGCGGGTCCACGCCGCGAGCATCCACGCGCTCCTCGGCGAGAACGGCGCGGGCAAGAGCACGCTGACGCGCGTCCTGCTCGGCATGGAGCGGCCGGACGCGGGCTCGATCCTGCTCGCGGGGGCGCCGTATGCGCCGGCGGGGACCGAGGGCGCGCGGCGCGCGGGCGTCGTCCTCGTCCCGCAGGAGCGGACGCTCTGCGCCCACCTCTCGGTGGCCGACAACGTGGTGCTCGGGATCGAGCCGGCCGCGCGCGCGCGGCTCGGGATCCGGGACCGCGGGCGCGCGCGCGCCGTGGCGCGGGCTGCGATCGCGCTCGTGGCGGCCGATCCGGCCCGCGTGCCGCTCGACGCGCCGGCCGGGGAGCTCGGCGTCGCCGACCAGCAGCTCGTCGAGATCGCGCGGGCGCTCGCGCAGGGCGGCCTGCGCGAGGATGGGCGGCTCTCGGCGCGGCTGCTCGTCCTCGACGAGCCGACCTCGAGCCTGGGCCACGAGGACGCCGCGCGCCTGTTCGACCGCCTCCGCGCCCTGCGAGACGCCGGCCTCGCGGTGCTGCTCGTCACGCACTTCCTGTCGGACGTGCGCGCCCACGCCGACCGCTACACGGCGCTCCGCGACGGCCGCGTCGCAGGGGAAGGCGACCCGCGCGAGACGGCGCCCGCGCAGATCGTCCGCGAGATGCTGGGGCGCGCGCTGGAGGCGCTCGAGGTCGCTCACGAGCGCGCGGCGCCCGAGGCGGCGCCTCCGGGCCGCGGCGAGGTGGCGCTCGAGGCCAAGGACGTGGCGGGCGTGAGGCGGCCGGAGCGCGCCTCGCTGACGCTGCGCCGGGGAGAGATCCTCGGCATCGCCGGCCTCGTGGGGTCGGGGCGGACGGAGCTGCTCCGCATCCTGGCGGGGCTCGACCCGAGGCGCGGCGGCACGGTCACGCTGCGCGCCGCCCGCGGCGTCGGCCTGCTCAGCGAGGATCGCGGCGGGGAGGGGCTGATGCTCGGCCGCTCGATCGCCGAGAACGTCTGGCTCTCGCCGCGGGCGCCGCGCTTCGCCGCGCCGAGGTCGCTGCTCGCGGAGGCGGCGCGCTGGATCGAGGCGCTAGCGATCCGCGCGCGCGGGCCGGATCAGCGCGCCGGCGAGCTCTCGGGCGGAAACCAGCAGAAGGTCCAGATCGCGCGCCTGCTCCGCGAGGACTTCGACGTGCTGCTCGTCGACGAGCCGACGCGCGGCATCGACGTCGCGAGCAAGGCGCAGGTGCTCTCGCTGCTCCGCGCGCTCGCGGGCGCCGGCAAGGCGATCGTGCTCGTCTCGAGCCAGCTCGACGAGCTCGTGACCACGTGTGATCACATCGCGGTCCTCCGCCGGGGGAAGCTCGAGCCGCCGCGGCCCGCGTCGTCGTGGACCGAAGCGGCGCTCCTCCTGGAGGCCTCGTCGTGAAGAAGCGTCCGCCGTGGGTCGGCCCGCTCGTGGCCCTCGTGCTCGTCTATGTGCTCTTCGCGGCGCTCACGCCCGACACGTTCCTGCGCAGCCAGAACCTGCTCACGATGGCGCGGCAGACGGTGGTGGTCGGCATCTGCGCCGTCGGCATGACGCTCGTCATCGCGACCGGCGGGATCGACCTCTCCACGGGCTCGCTCGTCGCGTTCACGACGGTCGTCGTCGCGCAGCTCCTGCGCGCGGGGGTGCCCGCGCTCCCGGCGGCGCTCGTCGCCACGGCGGCGGCCGGCCTCGCGGGCGTGCTCTCCGGGACGCTCGTGGGAAGGGCGCGCATGACGCCCTTCGTCGTGACGCTGGGCACGATGAGCGCGCTCCGCGGCGCGGCGAAGGGGCTCGCGTCCGAGCAGAAGATCGACGCCGATCCGCGCGGGCTCGACGCGTTGCTCTCGGCCGACCTCACCGCGCCCGGGCTGTGGGTGACGGCGGCGCTCGCGCTCTTGGTCTTCGCCGTCCTCACCTACACGCGCTTCGGGCGCCACGTGTTCGCGGTCGGCAGCAACGAGGCCGCAGCGAGGCTGTGCGGCATCGACACGGGCCGCGTGAAGATCGCGGTGTACACCCTGTCGAGCCTGCTCGCCGGCGTCGCGGGCGTGATGGAGTTCTCGACGCTCACGGTGGGTGATCCGACGGACTCGGTGGGCCTCGAGCTCGAGGTGATCGCGGCGGTCGTGATCGGCGGGGCGCCGCTCTCGGGCGGCGAGGGGAGCGTCGCGGGGAGCATGGTCGGAGCGTTGCTCATCACGGTGATCCGGACCGGCGGAGTCCACCTCGGGCTGCCGAGCTGGGTGCAGGAGATCGCGACGGGCGCGATCATCGTGGCCGCCGTCGCGGTCGATCGGCTGCGGCGCGCGCGGTACAAAACTACCGTGGGACGCGATCGCGCGGAGCCCTCCGCGCGGGCGTCGGCCACCCCGTGACGCGACGCGCGCGGGAGCGGGCCTCCGGGCGACCCGCGCGCCGCGCGCCGCGGCCTCGGTGGCGACCCCGACCCGGGTCGGGCCGCTCCGTCACGCCGTGTCCCGGGGATCGGGGACGAACGCGCGCTCCTCGTAGTCGCTGCGCGGGTTCCACGCGGCATACCCGGCGCACCCGGCGTCGTCGGCCGCGCGGATCTGCTCCCGGATGTGCCACGGCGTGTACCTGTAACGCCGCATGGGGCGCGAGCTGTCCAGATCGAACGCCTGGATCCAGCTGCGCAGCAGCGCGATCCGCCCCGGCAGCGCTGCCACCCTGCGCCACCCTGCCGCGAGCGACGCATAGAGGGTCTCGTAGGGGTGATGGGCGGGGTTCGCGAGCCCGAAGCTGCCGGGGTCCCAGTGGGACGGGTACGGCATGGGCATCACGTAGTCGAAGAGCTCCACGGCGTCCTCGAGCCGCTGACCGATACGTTCCTGCTGCCCGAGCAGCGTGATCCCGAAGACGTCCGCCGAGATCGGGCGGGACGCCGCGTCGCCGACCTCCGCGCGCAGGAACTCGAAGAAGGCGCGGAGGGTCGGCGCCCTCTCGCGGATCGGCGTCCGCGACCGCGGCTCGCCCGCGACGCCGTAGCGCACGTAATCGTAGTTTATCTCGTCGAACCCGGCGTCGAACGCCCGGAGCGAGATCTCCGCGATCTCCTGCCATCGCGCCTGCGAGCCGGGATCGTACCAGCCCCGCGGGCCGCCCTTGAACGCGACGAGGCGGGCGATGAGGTAAATGCCGGCTTGGCGCAGGGGTTCAAGCTGGTCCCGGGTCGCCTCGTCCGTGTCGAGGAGGAGCGCTCCTCCCTCCGATCGGATGTCGATGACCAGGGAGTTCAGCTCCGTCCGCTGGACCAGGGATGAGAGCCGATTCATCCGGTTCGTGCTCCTCGCCGCCGCGAAGTTCACGTAAATCGCCTTGGTGATCGTGGGCATGCTGTTCCCCCAGGCGAGGGTGGAGCACGCCGCCGGCCACCGGCGCGCCGAGCGCGCGGCGACATTACGTGTCCTCCGCGGTTGCCCGCCTGGCGTCGTGACGCCCATTCCGGGCGCCTGGATTACGGAGCAGCTCGAGGCCCTGCGGGTGGCGCTGGAGAGGAGTCCATCGGGACTACCGCGGCGGGTCTAGAACACCGATCGTGTTGATCGAGCGAGAAGACGAAGCGCCAAGGACGCCAAGGACGCCAAGGACGCCAAGAACGCCAAGAAAAAGATTTGTCTTGGCGTCCTTGGCGCCTTGGCGCCTTGGCGTTTCGAATTCCCTCGCGACGGCGTCGCGGGCTACCCTTCGCTCGTGCGTGCCCTGGAGGTCTGCTGCGCCCTGCCGCTCTTCGCGATCCTGGCGAGGTACGTGCAGGAGAAGCGCGGCACCGGCAGGATGGGCGAGATGCTCTTCGCCTGCCACGTCGCGAGCCTGGCCGCGGCGCTCGGCCTCCTCGCCGGGGCCGCGTGGCTCGTGGGGCCGGCGTTCGTCTTCTTCGTGGGCGTGGGCATCCCCGCGTGGCTCATCGAGGCCGTCGCCACCCGCAAGCTCGCGCTCCTCTCGGTCGGCGCGCACCTCGCCCCGCCCGCGTCCGCCGCGCTCCACCTCGCGCGGCGCGGCGTGCCCGAGGGCAGCGCGCTCTCGGCCTGGGGCGCGTTCGTCGCGCTGCTGCTGGTGAGCTACGTCGCGACCGACCCGGCGCTCAACGTGAACCTCGCCCATCGTCCTTCCAGGGAGATGGCGTATTTCGCGCCCACGCCCTGGTCGGCGCGCCTGCTGATGGCAGGCGCGACGCTCGGCGCGCTGCTCGCGGCGGAGTGGGGCGCCGCGCGCGTCTTCGGCCGCGGCGCGGCGCCCGAGATCTCAGGGGTGATCCATGCGCTTTCGTGATCGAGGGGTCTACCACTTCGCGGGGCACGTCCGCTGCCCGTTCGCCGGGCTGGGCACGCGCGGCGACTTCGAGAGCAATCGGCTCGCCCTCGACGACGATCGCTCCGAGGTCGAGCTCGACGCCGGGGCGCGGCGCATCGTCCTTTATAACGATCACGTCTACCCGCAGAAGACCATCGTCGGCGACGTCCTCTTCCTGGCCGAGGGCACCACGGCGAGCGGGCGCAAAACCCCCTTCAGCGTGCACCTCAAGGTGCTCAAGAAGGGGCGCGTGTTCTCGTTCGATCTGCACCGGCACCTGCGCTCGGGCGAGCCCCTCTCGGGGGTCGAGATCGAGCCCTACGAGGTGATCGTGCGGGACGCGGTCACCCGCGTCGTCGCGCTCACGCCCGAGAGGACGCGCGATCTGTGCCTGCGCCCGTCGCTGGCCCTGCGCGTGGTGAAGGCGATCATGGCCACGCGGGATCTGCGCCAGGGCGTGGCGCAGGATCCGGCGCAGGCGGGGTATCGCGTCGCGGATCTGTCGGTGGGGTTCGGGGCGCTCGGGGTTCATCATGGCGTCGTGCGGGCGCAGCTCGTGTCGCTCGACGCGGCGAACGCGCCGCTCATCCGCCGCGGATCGGTGGCGGAGATGCTGCGCGAGGGGGCGTGGGAGCTGTCGCTCACGGCGCTGTCGAAGCGGTGGCTCGACGAGGTGCTCGCGCGGGATCTGTTCGTGTTCGGGCTGGAGGGCGTGTCGATCTTGCGGCGGGTGCGGGAGCGCGGGATCGAGGAGGGAGAGACCCTCTCGTTCCGGTTCGAGCGCGGCGGCGGCTCCGTCGTGCTGGGGGAGGCCAGAGAGGAGCTGCCCGGGGCGACGGACGTGGCGCGGGCGTACCTGGAGTTCCACCTGCTGGGCGGGCTCCTGGCGGAGCATGCGGAGGGGCCGCGGCAGGGATGACCGACCGCCGGGAGATGTCCCGCGGGCGCAGCGCCGCGACCCGAGCCACGTCGATTGCACGGTCGATTGCATGAACGAGCCCGAGGCGGTCTGCATCCAAGGTGCTGCACCGGGACGGAGAGGACGTGATGAGACCGAGCACGCGTACGGCCGCGCTGGCGATGGTGGTGTTCCTGTGCGGCTGCGACCCGAGCGAGGGCGGCGGCGCGGGCGCCTCCGCATCGAGCGCCGGCGGAGGGGGAGGCGGCGGCGAAGGCCCCTCCCCGTCGGGCGGGAGCGGGGGCGGAGGCGGCGACGCTAGCAGCGGAGGAGGCGGCGCGGAGCCTTCCGGGTCCGGGGGTGGAGGAGGCGGCGCGGGGCCTTCCGTGTCCAGCGCGGGGGGAGACGGCGGCGCAGGGCCTTCCGTGTCCAGCGCGGGGGGAGACGGCGGCGCAGGGCCTTCCGCGTCGGGGGCCGGCGGAGAAGGCGGCGCGGGGGGAGACGGCGGCGCGGAGCCCGCTGCCACCGGGGCGGGCGGAGGAGACGGCGGCGGCGGCGGCGGCGAGACGGCCACGCTGGAGGGGGTCGTGCAAAAGGGGCCCTTCGCCATCGGCTCCAGCGTTGCGATCTCCGCGCTCGACTCGCGGGGCAACCCGACCGGGGAGCGCGTCCTCGCCGAGACGACGACGCTCCTCGGCGGCTACACGGCGACGATCGAGCACCTGGGTTATGTGTCGCTGGAGGCGACCGGCTCCTATTTCGACGAGTTGACGAGCCTGCCTTCGCCTGAGCCCCTCACCCTCCGCGCGCTCTACGACGTGGACCGCGCCGGGACGCAGCAGGTCAACGTCAACCTGGTCACGCACCTGACTCACAGCCGGGCCCTGGGCCTGCTGCGGCAGGGCCTCCCGCTCCGCGAGGCCATCGCTCAGGCCGAGGGCGAGCTGCGCAGCGCCCTTTCGATCGGCGGACCGGCGTTCGATCCGGGCGCGCCCGGCCACGCGCTCTCGCCGCTCGGAGAGGACACCGACGGCAACGCGTACGCCCTCGCGGTCAGCGCCGTCATTCTGCAGTACGCGTCGTTCAGGACGACGCCCCCGGGCCCGCCGGGGGCGATGCTCACCCTGACGATCAACCAGATCGCGACGGACCTCGCGGACGACGGGCTCCTCGACGCGGGCCTGCGCGCGGCGCTCAAGGACGTGGAGCGGCAGGTCAACGGCGACCTCGTCTCCGACCGCACGACGTACGAGCTCCACGAGCTCGGCGCGAGCGTCACGGCGCCGCGCGCAGACCGGCTCCTCGACACCGACGGCGACGGGGTCCCGAACGGCCGCGATTCGTGTCCGTTCGTCGAGAATCCGGACCAGCTGCCGGTCGTCGACGGGGTCTGCACCCTCGAGAGGCACTACCGATGGTCCGGCGATCCGCCGGACTGCCATCCCAACTTCCTCGTCGGCGACGTGACGGGCGACGGGATGCCTGACGTGATCGCGCCGGATGTGCTGCGCGGCCAGCCCCGCCTGTACGCGGGCCTCGGCGACGGCAGGCTCGCGGCGCATGTCCCGCTCTCGACGGGCGACAGCGAGTTCCCGGAGCAGCTCGCCGACCTCGACGGTGACGGCGACCTCGATGGGGTCGTCGAGAGCTACCGCGTCTCCGGCTGGGTGCGCGGCGACGGGGCCGGCGGGTTCGAGTCGACCCGACCCTTCGACCCGCGCTGCACGACGTGCGAGGCCAGCAAGACGGTGCTCAGCGACCTGAACGGGGACGGCCATGTCGACGTGATCCGCCGCGTCTTCAACGCGACGTCCTATCGCCTCCTCGTGTCGATGGGGCCGTTCGGCGAGACGAGCAGCGCGCCGGTCCCGGTCTCTCCTGCCGCCTTGCTCGAGGTGCGCCACTTCGCGGTGGCGAACGTGATCGGGGACAGCTCCCCGGATCTGCTGATCGTGCACCCGAGGACCAGCACGTCGCCCTACCGGCCGGCGCTCAGCGTCCTCCGAGGAAACGGCGACGGCACCTTCTCGTCCACGAGGTCGCCCGTCGCCCAGGACACAGAAGACGTCGAGCTCATCGACTCCGGCGATTTCGACGGTGATGGACATGTCGACATGCTGTTCAAGGACGGCGTGAGGTATGGAGAGCCTCGCGTGATGTTCGGCGACGGCGCAGGGAACTTCAGCGATCGGGTGGGCACGGGCATCCGGGGCGACTCGTACACGTATGTGATCGCCGACTTCACCGGAGATGGAAGGGACGATATCGTCAGCGACGGGGCGTACGTGACCGTGAGCCTCGGCAGGGCGTTTGCTCGGCCCCAGCTCATCCCGCTCGGTGTGTCGGCCGCCCGGCGGTCGTCGCGCATCGCCGCGGCCGATTTCAACGGAGACGGCACGCTGGATCTGGTGTCGCCGCTGTGTGACACGGACCGCCGGACGGAGAAGAGCAGCCTCGAGACGATCTTGATCCGGCCATGAGCGGCGCGCAGGTCCGGGTATCTCACCAGAGGGGCATGATGAGAACGACGAAGAGCGCGATCACGCTGGCGTTGATGATGTCGCTATGCGGCTGTGACCCGACAGACGGCGGGGGAGCCGCTGGTACGGCCACCTCCTCGTCGGACGCCAGCAGCGGGATCGGCGGCAGCGGCGGAGAGGGCGGCGGCGACGGCGGAGAGGGCGGCGGCGACGGCGGCAGCGGCGGAGAGGGCGGCGGCAGCGGCGGCGACGGCGGCAGCGGCGGAGAGGGCGGCGGCAGCGGCGGCGACGGCGGCAGCGGCGGAGAGGGCGGCAGCGGCGGCGATGGCGGAAGCGGCGGAGAGGGGGACCGCGCGACCGCCACGCTGCGGGGCGTCGTCCAGAAGGGCCCCTTCCTCGTGGGCTCCAGCGTCGTCATCTCCGCCGTCGATCCGCTGGGCAACCCCGCCGGGCGGCACTTCCCCACCACCACGACCACCCCTCTCGGCGACTACGCGGTGACCATCGACTACCGGGGTTACGCGTCGCTGGCGGCAACCGGCTTCTACTTCAACGAGCTCACGGGGAGGCTCTCGGCGGAGCGATTCACCCTCCGCGGCTTCTACGACGTGGACCGCGACGGGGAGCAGCAAGCGAACGTCAACGTGATTACCCACCTCACCTACGGCCGTGTCCAGCGCTTGCTCGCCGGGGGCATGCCGCTCGGCCAGGCCGTCGCGCAGGCCGAGGGCGAGCTGCGCGCCGCCTTTGGGCTCGGCGGGCCAGGCTTCGATCCGGGCGCGCCCGGGCACGCCCTCTCGCTCTTCGGCGAGGACAACGACGGCAACGCGTACCTCCTCGCGTCCACCGCCCTGCTGCTCCAGGCGAACCTGTCGTCGGGCGTCACGCTCGCCGACGTCGAGGCGGATCTCGCCGATGACGGGAGCCTCACGCCGGAGCGTCGGGCGACGCTCGAGCAGACCGCCCTGATCGTCAACGGCGATTTCTTCGCCGACCGCGCGGAGCACGGCATGGCCGAGCTCGGCGCGAGCGTCGCGACGCCCGACCCGAACCGGATCCTCGACAACGACGGCGATGGATTCCCGAACGGCCGCGACTCCTGCCCGTTCGTGGCGAACCCGGACCAGCTGCCGGTCGATGACGTGGTCTGCTCGGTCAAGAGGCATTACGCGTGGGCGCCCGTCGACGAGTACCTCACGGACCTCGTGGCCGGCGACATCACCGGCGACGGGCTCGCTGACGTGCTCGCCATCGGGCAAGTGTCCGATTACCTCTTCGCGGGTCGCGGCGCGGGCAAGCTCGCCCTGGCGGCGCCGCTCTCGACGCGCCTGCGGAATCCTCCCTCCCAGCTCGTCGACGTCGACGGCGATGGTTATCTCGACGCCATCCTGGAGGACGGCCTCTACGTCTCCAGCTTCACCGGCTGGGCGCCGGGCGACGGCACCGGCGAGTTCGGCGTCCCGGTGCCCTTCGAGGCGATCTGCGCCACCTGCAGGATCGACTACACCGCGCTCGCCGATCTGGACGGCGACGGCAACGTCGACGTGCTGAGCTACGTGGATGACACCGAGTCCCGGAACGACGGCATTCACGTGCTGATGGGGCTCGGCGGGGGCGCCTTCGACGCCCCGATCGTCCTCCCTCCGCCACCCGATTTTTACTACGACATGCGCTTCGTCGTCGCGGACATCATCGACGGCGGTGCTCCGGATCTCCTCCTTGTCTACTCGGTCGTGGACCCCTTCTTCCTGGACAACGGTTACACGTACAGCTTCACCGTGTGCGAAGGGAATGGCGACGGCACGTTCGGCCCCCCGCAGCCGCTCATTCCGCTGGACCTCGACCTGCTCGGCGGAGCGAGCCCGTTGCTCGGGGATTTCGCCGCGGGCGACGTCGACGGCGACGGGCACGTCGACGTGAGCTTCTCGGACAACAGCGCGATGTACGTGCTGTTCGGCGACGGCGCCGGCGGCTTCAGCGAGCCTGTCAGCCCGGGCGGCGGCCACGGCGTCGGGACGTACCGGCTCGCCGACCTCACCGGAGACGGAAAGGACGATATCCTCGGCGCCTACGGCGCCCTGGTCGTGAGTCGCGGCCGTACGTTCGCCCCGCCGCGGCCGCTCCCGCTCGGTCCCCCGCAACCGTACCGGTACGGGTATCCGATCGTGATCGACCTCGACGGCGATGGTCAGCTGGATGTCGTCTCGCAGCTGAGCAGCGTGGGCTCGGGGGCCGGCTCAAGGCTGGGGGTCGAGACGATCCGGATCCAGCCCCTCGCGCCGGGGGAGGCGCGGATCGGGCGCTGAGCTCCTTCGATCACGATCGAGCGGCGCCGGTCGTCGCGCCGAGCTCCGCCTGTCAGAAGCCCTGGCAGGGATCACGGCGAGAGAAGAGAGATTTTAACGCAAAGGCGCAAAGGCGCAAAGACGCAAAAATACAGAGAAAATTCTGGTTTGCGCCTTTGCGCCTTTGCGCCTTTGCGTTGAATTCTCTCGGGATCCCTGGCCAGACTTGTGACGATCGGAACTAGGGAATGTCGCAGCAGCCCTCGGTGGGGCAGTAGCTGGTCCAGACCCTGGGCTCGCCGCGGTCGTAGTGGCCGTAATGGAACGTGGCCCATCCCCCGTAGCCGGCCGTCGCCGCCCACTGCGTGTCGAAGCGGCCCAGCACGGCGCCGTTCGTGCACAAAGCGAAGTCCTGGAGCCGCGTGGAGACCATCACGGGGTGGTCTGCCGTCGCGTCGTCGAGGGCCCGATCCATGCGTTCCACCACCTTGGCCTCTGTGATCTCGTACTCCATGAGGACCAGGCGACCGGCGGCGAGCAGCAGCGACTGCCGGGCGTCGCTCGGCTGGCGATCGTAGAAGAGCCCGCCGATGTCCGCGGCGAGCGACATGCCCTGGTTGTAGCTCTCGGGGCGCGCCGTGATCTCCGCCGCGGCGAGATCGAACGCGCTCACCAGATCGCCCACGATCTCCGCGTAGAGCGCGGGCTGCTGCATGCGCCCGACCCACGGCTCGAGATCGAGATGGATGCCGTCGAAGCGCTCGGCCGCGGAGGACGCCTCGACGTTGTACGCGGCGATCTGGTTGATCCGCGCCAGCATGTGATCCTTCTTGATCGGGTATTCCCCCACCGTGGGTTGACCAATCAGCGCCTCGACGCGGACCCCGGGCACGCCGCGCAGCCCGGCGACGAACGCCCTGACCCGCGCGCGGTCGGGCAGCGAGCCGAAGGCGTTGTTCGCCACCGACAGGTAGACCTCGTTGATGTCGTGCGCGCCGAGGAAGGCGGCGAGCTGGCTGCCGTTCGGATCGGTGTCGAGCAGGGCGCCGCCAGCGGCGGAGTAGACCGAGTACACCCAGATCCCGTGGCGAACGCCGGCCGGCTGGGAGATCGCCGCGCCGCGCTGCGCCGCCTCCTCCTGCCCTGGCTCCGGAGCACCGGCGGCACAGCCGCCAACACCGGCCCACACAGACGCAACCACGAATGCCCACGCGCTGATCCGCTTCATGTTCTCCTCGACCTCCGCCCGCAGGAGCCGTCTCGCCGAGCGCAAGCCGCTCTCCTCGGGTTGACAGGCGAATAGAGTCCACGCGCGGCGACGACGCAACGGCTGCGCAGGAACGGCACGCTCGCCGAGACCCGGCCGTCGGGCGAGCCGCCGACGCCGGTGCTGGGGCCGACGACGCCGGTGCTGGAGCCGACGACGTCGGCGCTGGACCTGCGCTACAAGGGGCCATGACCACGTCCTCTCCGCGCTTCAAAGCCGCGGCCGTGCAGGCCGCCCCCGTGTTCCTCGACCTCGACGCCGGCGTGGACAAGGCCGTGGGCCTCATCGCCGAGGCGGCGAGCCACGGCGCCTCGCTGATCGCCTTCCCGGAGGCGTGGCTGCCCGGCTACCCGTTCTGGATCTGGCTCGGCTCGCCGGCGTGGGGCATGCAGTTCGTGCAGCGCTACGTCGACCAGTCGCTCGAGGTGGCCGGGCGGCCGATGGCGCGGCTCCGCGAGGCGGCCCGGCAGCACCACATCCACGTGGTGATGGGCTACAGCGAGCGCTCCGGCGCGAGCCTCTACCTCGGCCAGGCGCTGATCGGCCCCGACGGCGGGCTCGTCGCGGCGCGGCGCAAGCTCAAGCCCACCCACGCCGAGCGCACGGTGTTCGGCGAGGGCGACGGCGGCGACCTGAAGGTGCACGCGACCGCGGTCGGCCGGCTGGGGGCGCTCAACTGCTGGGAGCACGTCCAGCCGCTCGTGAAGCAGGCGATGTTCACCCAGGGCGAGCAGGTGCACGTCGCGTCGTGGCCGAGCTTCTCGCTCTACCGCGGCATGGCGTACGCGCTCGGCCCCGAGGTGAACCTCGCCGCCAGCCAGATCTACGCCGTGGAGGGCCAGTGCTTCGTCATCGCCTCGTGCGCGGTCGTCTCCGAGCCGATGACGGCCCTCCTGTGCGACGCGCCGGACCGGGCGAAGCTGCTCCAGCCCGGCGGCGGCTTCGCGATGATCTACGGCCCCGACGGCCGCCCGCTCGCCGAGCCGCTCGACGAGCGCGCCGAGGGCCTGCTCTACGCGGAGCTCGATCTGGGCCTGATCCCGCTCGCCAAGGCCGTGGCGGACCCGGCAGGGCACTACGCGCGGCCCGACGTCCTCCGGCTGATGTTCAACGACAGGCCCCAGCGGATCGTGCAGCGCTTCGACGCGGAGCCCGGCGGCGCCGACGAGACGGCGTGAGCCCCCGGCAGCCCAGCGCCCCGGGGCCGTGGCTTCTCGGTTGAGCCTGCTTTGAGCCCGTCGTCTGCCGCTGCGGGGGAATGCGGCGCCAGGCGCGGAACCCATGTGGTTATTCTAGCGTCACGGTAAATGTCGCGCCTTGATCGTGCGAACTCGACGAAATCGGAAGACCTTTGAACGGTGCCAAGCCGAGAGGGAACACACGGACATGGCACTCAACAAGCTCTCGATTCCGCTCTTCTGCATGGCATCTCTCGTCGCGGGTTGCCCGAGCAGCTCTACCGAGGAGGTCAACACGACCTACGACGAGCTGCTCCAGGAAGGGGTGGACAAGATTCAAGCGAGCGGCATTGTCGCCGTGCATGCGGAAATGCTCGACGGCGACCGGCGGATCCTCGCCCGCAGCGGCGTGGCGCAGCTCGACAGCGAGACGCCGATCGACTTCGACAGCTACTTCCGGATGGGCAGCAACACCAAGACGTTCGTCGCCATCGTCGTGCTGCAGCTCGCCGGCGAAGGCGCGCTGTCGCTGGACGACACGGTCGAGCAGTGGCTGCCCGGCGTCGTGTCGGGCAACGGCAACGACGGCTCGCTGATCACGATCCGCCAGCTGCTGCAGCACACGAGCGGGATCTACAACTACACCGGCCAGGCCGAGCCGGACGATCCGGATCCGCAGTCGAACCTGGCCGCGCTGGACACCGCCGACGGCTACATGCAGCACCGGCTCGAGCACGTGGACCCGGAAGAGCTCGTGGCGCTCGCCATGGAACACAAGCCGAATTTCGATCCGGGGACGGAATGGGCCTACTCCAACACGAACTACGTGCTCGCCGGCATGATCATCGAGCGCGTCACCGGACATCACTGGAGCGAGGAGGTCGAGGCGCGCATCCTCGAGCCGCTCGGCCTCGACCACACGTTCGAGCCCGGCGACGAGCCTGATCTGCCTGCCCCGCACGCGACGGCCTACCAGCAGTTCAAGGTCGGCGGCCCGCTGGTCGACGTCACGATCGCGAACCACACCTGGGCCGACGCCGCCGGCTCCCTCGTCACGACCAGCGCGGACCTCGCGAAGTTCTGGCGGGCGCTGAGCGAAGGCTCGCTGCTGGAGCCGGAGCAGACGGCGGAGCTCCACGACACGGTCCCGGCGCCCGCCTTCGACCCGATCGCGCCCGGCGCCGGGTACGGCCTCGGGATCATGTGGGTCCCGACCAGCTGCGGTGGAGGATACTGGAGCCACGCCGGCGACACGCTCGGGTACTCGACCCGGAACGCCGCGAGCGACGACGGCTCTCGCGTCGTCGTGATGTCGCTGTCGACGTCGACCAACGATCTCGAGGCCTCGTTCGCCACGATCATCGAGACCTTCAAGATCATCGATCAGCTCATGTGCGCCGAGTGAGCGTGGGCCCGGCGCGAGGGGCGCGGCCGCCCCCCGGGGGGGCCCGTCAGGGGTAGACGTACGGCGCGTCCAGCCCGAGCGGGAGCCCGAGCTGCCAGTAGGCGAGGAGGAACAACGTCCACGCGACGAGGAAGGTCACGGAGTAAGGGACCATCAGCGCGACGAGCGTGCCGATGCCCGTGCCCTTCACGTACTTCTGGCAGAACACCACCACGAGCGGGAAATACACCATGAGCGGCGAGATGATGTTCGTGGTCGAGTCCCCGATGCGGTACGCCGCCTGCGTGAGCTCCGGCGAGATGCCGATCGACATGAGCATGGGCACGAGGATCGGGGCGAGCAGCGCCCATTTCGCGGACGCCGATCCGATGAGGATGTCGGTGATCGCCGTGAGCAGGATGACGCCCACGATGGTCACCGCGCTCGGCAGCGCCAGGGCCTGGAGCCCCGCGGCGCCCTTCAGCGCGAGCAGCGCGCCGAGGTTCGAGCGGTTGAAGAGGTAGATGAACTGCGCGGCGAAGAAGGCCATGACCAGGTAATAGGCCATCGTGCTCATCGTCTTGCTCATGCCGTCGATCACGTCGCGGTGGCTCGTGAACGTGCCGGCGACGTAGCCGTAGACCAGCCCCGGGACGAGGAAGAACAGGAAGATGAGCGGCACGATCGCGCTCATCAGCGGCGCGCCGCTGATCGTGAGCTGCCCGGTCGGCGCGCGCAGCGGCGAAGAGGCCGGCGCGCTCGCCGCGACGAGCAGCGCGACGCCCAGCGCCATCGACGCGAGCGCCAGCAAGAGCGCGCGCGCCTCGCGCGGCGAGAGCGCCGACGTCATGTGCTGCTCCTGCTCCTCGGGCGCGGCGTCCACGGGCGTCCGGGCGACGCGCGGCTCGATCACGCGGTCGGTGATGTACCAGCCGACCGCGACGATCACGAGGCAGGAGGCGCTGCAGAAGAACCAGTTGCAGAGCGGGTTCACGGTGCGCTTCGGGTCGAGGATGCTCGCGCCGGCCTGCGTCAGGCCCTGCAGCAGCGGGTCGAGGCTCGACGGGATGAAGTTCGCGCTGAAGCCGCCCGACACGCCCGCGAACGCCGCGGCGATGCCCGCGAGCGGGTGCCTGCCGGCGGCCTGGAAGATGACGCCGCCGAGCGGGATGACGAGCACGTACCCCGCGTCCGCCGCCGTGTGGCTCGCGATGGCCACGAGGATCAGCATCGGCGTGAGCAGCGCCCTCGGCGTCACCGCGAGGACCTTCTTCAGGCCGGCGTTGATGAACCCCGAGCGCTCGGCGATGCCCACCCCGAGCAGGGCCACGAGCACGACGCCGAGCGGCTGGAACCCCGTGAAGGTCTGCACCATGGTCGCGAGGAACTCGGCGATAGCCTTGCCCGAGAGCTGGCTATGGACCACGAGCGGCTGCTTCGTGCGCGGGTCGATCTCGCTGAACTGCAGCGTCGCGAGCGCCGCGGACAGGACCACGACCACCGCGGCCAGCACGACGAAGAGCACGGCCGGATCAGGCAGCTTGTTGCCGGCCCGCTCGAGCGCGTCGAGGACGCGGCTCGCCCCGCGGAGCTCGGCGCGGGGCAGGGGAGGGGATTGCTCGGGTTGCTCGCTGGACATGCGCGCATCTTATAAGCGATCACCCCCGCGCGCGTGACGCGCTGAGCGCCGCGCCGGCTGCCTCGGGCGGACCCGCGCGCGTGCTCGTGCGGGAGCAGCGGATCACCACCGGCTGTTGCTGGAGCAGCAATGCGGGCCCGGGCGCCGCCGCCTTTGGCCGCGCCGGCGGCCAAAGGCGCGCGCGGGGGCCGGCGGGCGCCATAACGTTCCGGCGGCGGATCGGGGGGCGCGGCCGCCGGAAAGCGTCGTGGATACGGGCCGGTCGGGCGGGCGCGCCGCGCGGCACGGACAGTGCTCATCGCAGCGGGGAAAGGAAACGTAAGCACGCATGTCCCGCTGCCTCAGCTCTCCGCCGGCCACGGGCGTCCGCCGGCGCGCCGCGGCCCTCCTGGGCCTCTTGCTGGTCCTCTCGCTCGCCGCCCTGCCCGGGTGCGGGCGCGACGGCGAGGCGAACGCCGGCCCGCGGCTCGCCCTTGACGCGGCGATCCCGGCCGATTTCCCGCGCGAGACGAGGCTTCGCATCGGCGACCCGACCGTGCAAAAGCAGCTGCAGCTGAGCGGCGAGATCGACAAGCTGCCGTTCGCCCCCGGCTGGCAGAACATCAGCGGCGGGCCCCACACCGTCGAGGCGTTCCGCGCCGGCGCGCTCGACGGCGGCGCGGTCGGCGACACGCCCCCGATCCACGCCACCTTCACCGGGCTCGACATCAAGATCATCGCGGTGCAGGTCCGGGAGAAGCCGGTCTACGAGCTCGCCACGGCGCCGGGCGTGCGCCTCGCGTCGATCGAGGATCTCCGCGGCAAGAAGATCGCCTATTCGCCGGGGCAGGCGCAGGGCGCGCTCGTCCTGCGCGCGCTCAAGAAGGCCGGGCTCTCCCAGCAGGACGTGAAGCTCATCCAGATCAGCAGCGCCGAGTTCAAGGAGGCGCTCACCAGCCGCCAGGTCGACGTCGCGCCGCTCTCCGGCACGGTGCTCCGGCGCTACCTCAACGAATACGGCGACGATGGCGCCACGTCGATCACGCACGGCGTGCGCGACAACCTCAGCTTCTTTTACGTGCGCACCGCGGCGCTGGAGGACGCGAACACGGCGGCGGCGCTGCGCGAGTACGTGAAGCGCCGGACCCGGGCGCAGCTATGGGCCTACGCCAACCCGGACCCGTGGATCGAGGCGTATTACGTCAAGGACCAGGGGTTGACCGCCGCGGAGGGGCGTTACCTCATCGAGAGCGCCGGCAAGCCGCAGTACCCGAGCGACTGGACGGAGGCGATCGCGCTGACCCAGGAGACGATCGATCTCGTCGCCGAGGCCACCGGCCAGAAGCGGTTCGACGCGAAGACGATCTTCGACCTGCGATTCCAGTCGATCGGGGCGGAGGCGGCCCGCACCGCCGAGAACGCCGGCGCGGCGGACAGGCCGACGACGGCCCAGAGGAGCGCGCCGTGACGGCCGCGCTGCCCACGAGGGCGAGCTCCCCCGCGCTGGCCGCCTCCCCGGCGCTCGCCACCGCGACGCCGGCGCCCGCGCCGCCGGCCGGCTCTGCCCTGGCGCCGCAGCGCGACCTCGGCGGCCGCCGCCTGCGGCGCCGCCTCGGCCCGGGGCGGCCCATCCCCTATGGCCTCGCCATCGGCCCGGCGCTCCTGCTCGCGGCCTGGAGCGTCGCGTCGGCCACCGGCGCGCTCGATCCGCGCGTGCTCTCCGCGCCGTGGACGGTGATCGGCACCGCCCGCGATCTGCTCGCCGACGGCCGCCTGCAGGACAACCTGGCCACGTCGGCGATGCGCGCCTCCCTCGGACTCGCCCTCGGCGTCGGCGCGGGCGCGATCCTGGCGCTGCTCTCCGGCCTCACCCGCGTCGGCGAGGCCCTGATCGACGGGCCCGTGCAGATCAAGCGCGCGGTCCCGACGCTCGCGCTCATCCCGCTCCTCATCCTCTGGTTCGGCATCGGCGAGCAGATGAAGGTGCTCACCATCGCCCTCGGCGTCACCATCCCCGTCTACGTCCACACCCACGCTGGGCTGCGGACCATCGACGCGCGGTACGTGGAGCTCGCCGAGTCGGTCCGGCTGACCAAGTGGCAGTTCATCCGCAAGGTGGCGCTGCCCGGCGCGCTGCCCGGGTTCTTGATGGGGCTCCGGCTGGCGGTCACCGCCGCGTGGCTCTCGCTCGTCGTGGTCGAGCAGATCAACGCGACGAGCGGTATCGGATACATGATGTCTCTGGCCCGCTCCTATGGCCAGACCGAGATCATCCTGCTCGGCCTGGTCGTGTACGGGCTGTTCGGGCTGGCCTCCGACTCCGCGGTCCGGCTCATCGAACGAAAGGTCCTGTCATGGCGTCGCATCCTGGCCGGCTGACGCGACACGTCGAGGCCCCGCCGCCCACCGTGCGGATCCAGCGCCTGGTCCGCCGCTTCGGCGCCCGCACCGTGCTCGACGGCGTCGACCTCGAGATCCAGGCGGGCGAGTTCGTCGTCCTGCTCGGCCGCAGCGGCTCCGGCAAGAGCACCCTCCTCAGGGCCGTCGCCGAGCTCGACGATCACGTGGTCGGCTCGGGTGAGCTGATCACGCCCGAGAACCGCTCCGTGGTCTTCCAGGACACCCGCCTCCTGCCCTGGGCGCGGGTGCTCGACAACGTGATCCTCGGCCTCAACGAGCCGGGCGCGGAGGAGCGCGGCCGGGCCGCGCTCGCGGAGGTGGGGCTCGCGGGGCGGGAGCGCGCGTGGCCCGTCGAGCTGTCCGGCGGCGAGCAGCAGCGGGTCGCGCTGGCGCGGTCGCTCGTGCGCGAGCCGGCGCTGATCCTGGCGGACGAGCCGTTCGGCGCGCTGGACGCCCTGACCCGCATGCGCATGCACGACCTCCTGCGCGAGCTGTGCGCGCGGCACCGCCCGGCCGTGCTGCTCGTGACCCACGACGTGGACGAGGCGATCGCGCTCGGCGATCGCGTCCTCGTGCTCGTCGACGGCCGCATCGCCGTCGACCAGCGCATCGACCTGCCGGGCGTCCGCCCGCACCGCGACCCGGCCGTGCTCGCGTACCGCGAGCGGCTGCTCGGCGCGCTCGGCGTCGCGCACGCCGTCGACCTGAACCACCCCGCCCGCCCGATCGATCTGGAAAGGACCGCTCCATGACTGCGTCTCAACGTCCCGGCAAGCTGCACCTCAACGCGTTCCTCATGAGCGTCGGCCACCACGAGGCCGCCTGGCGCCTGCCGGAGAGCGACCCGTTCGCGAACACGAAGGTCGAGCACTGGAAGCACCTCGCCCGCGTCGCGGAGCGGGGCAAGCTCGACTCGCTCTTCCTCGCGGACAGCCCGGTCCTCTGGAACAACGTCGGCCGGCGGCCGGCCGGCACGCTCGAGCCGACGGTGCTGCTCGCCGCGCTGGCCGGCGCGACCGAGCACGTCGGGCTCATCGCCACGGCGTCGACCACGTACAACGAGCCGTTCAACCTGGCCCGCCGGTTCGCCTCGCTCGACCACCTGAGCGGCGGCCGCGCCGGCTGGAACATCGTCACGACCGCCGGCGTGGACGCGGCGCGCAACTTCAACCTCGACGAGCTGCCGGCGCACAGCGACCGGTACGCCCGCGCGGCCGAGTTCATCGACGTGTCGCTGAAGCTCTGGGACAGCTGGGACGACGACGCCCCGCTCGGCGACAAGGAGAGCGGCGTCTGGGGCGACAGCCGCAAGATCTACCCGCCGCGGCACGTGGGCCGGTACTTCAAGGTCGAGGGTGCGCTCAACGTGCCGCGCCCGCCGCAGGGCTACCCGCTGCTCGTGCAGGCCGGCTCGTCCGACGACGGCAAGGAGCTGGCGGCCCGGTACGCCGAGGCGGTGTTCACCGCGCAGCAGACGCTGGAGGACGGGCAGCAGTTCTACACCGACCTCAAGGCGCGCACGCGCGCGCTGGGCCGCGATCCCGACACGATCAAGATCCTGCCGGGCCTCGTCCCCGTCATCGGCGGGACCGAGGCCGAGGCGCTCGCGCTCGACGCCGAGCTCGATCGGCTGATCAAGCCGGAGTACGCGAAGCGCCAGCTCGCGCAGACGCTGCGCGTGAAGCCGGAGGACCTCGATCTCGACGCCGAGCTGCCGAAGGATCTCCCGAGCGAGGACGAGATCGAGGGGGCGAAGAGCCGTTACACGCTGATCGTCACCCTGGCGCGGCGGGAGCGGCTGACGGTGCGCCAGCTGATCGGCCGGCTCGGCGGCGGCCGCGGCCACCGGACGTTCGCGGGCACGCCCGAGCAGGTGGCGGACGCGATCCAGACGTGGTGGGAGCAGGGCGCCGCCGACGGGTTCAACGTGATGGCGCCGGTGCTGCCGTCGGGGCTCGAGGTGTTCGTCGAGCACGTGGTGCCGATCCTCCAGCGGCGCGGGCTGTTCCGCACGGAGTACGAGGGCAAGACGCTGCGCGACAACTACGGGCTGCCGCGGCCGGCGAACCGCAACCACGGTCAGGATCTGGTCGAGGCGGCGGAGTGAGCGGGAGGGGCGGCGTGACATCCTCGCGGCGGCAGCTGCACCTCAACGCGTTCCTGATGACGATCGGCCACCACGAGTCGGCCTGGCGGTTCCCGGAGAGCAGCCTGACCGGCACGTGGGACGTCGCGCATTACCGCCACCTGGCCCGCGTGGCGGAGCGGGGGACGTTCGACTCGATCTTCTTCGGCGACGGTCCGGCGCTGCAGGGCGACATCCGTTACCGGCCGGTGGGCCGGCTCGATCCGACGGCGCTGCTGCCGGCGCTGGCCGCCGTGACCGAGCGGATCGGGCTCGTGGCGACGGCCTCGACGACGTACAACGAGCCGTACAACCTGGCCCGCCGGTTCGCGACGATCGACCACATCAGCGGCGGCCGCGCGGGGTGGAACATCGTCACCACGGCCGGCAGCGACGCGGCCCAGAACTTCGGCCTGGACGAGGTGCCGGAGCACCGGCACCGGTACGAGCGCGCGACCGAGTTCGTCGAGGTGTGCCTCAAGCTGTGGGACAGCTGGGAGGACGACTTCCTGATCGGCGACAAGGCGGCGGGGCGCTTCGCCGACGGCGGAAAAATCCACCACATCCACCATGAGGGGCGGTTTTTCCGGGTGCGTGGTCCGCTGAACGTGCCGCGCACGCCGCAGGGGCATCCGCTGCTGGTGCAGGCCGGGTCGTCCGAGGATGGGCGGGAGTTCGCGGCCCGGTTCGCCGAGGCGGTGTTCACGGCGCAGCAGACGCTGGCGGAGGGGCAGGCGTTCTATGCGGACCTCAAGCGGCGGGTCGGGGTGCTGGGGCGGGACCCGGCGCGGGTGAAGATCTTGCCGGGTATCGTGCCGGTCCTCGGGGGCACCGAGGAGGAGGCGCGGAAGCGGGAGGCCGAGCTCGCGGAGCTGCAGGTGCCGGCGTACGGCCTGCGGCAGCTGTCCGGGCTGGTCGGCGTCCAGCTGACCGAGGCGGACCTCGACCGGCCGCTGCCCGACGTGGGCGAGGTGAGCGCGGTGCGGGGGATGCAGAGCCGCTTCGCGCTGGTCACAGAGCTCGCCCGGCGGGAGAACCTGACGGTGCGGCAGCTGCTTGCGCGGCTCGGGGGCGGCCGCGGGCACCGGACGTTCACCGGGACGCCGGAGCAGGTGGCGGACACGATCGAGGAGTGGTTCACAGGCGGCGCGGCGGACGGGTTCAACGTGATGCCGCCGCTGCTGCCCTCCGGCCTGGAGGAGTTCGTCGACCACGTGGTGCCCGTCCTGCGCCGGCGCGGCCTGTTCCGCACGGAGTACACGGGGGCGACGCTGCGCGACCACTACGGGCTGCCCCGCCCGGAGAACCAGTTCACGGCGCGCCGGTGGGCCGCCGGCGCCGAGCTGGTCCGGCAGGGCGCAGCGGAGACAGCGACGACCGCAACCCCGGTGGGGTGAACCCAACCGGGGCAACCGCAACCCCGGTCGGCTGAACCTACAATCCAACCGACGGCCGCGACCCCGGTGGGGTGAACCCAACCCCGGTCGGCAACTGCGTCGCGGTCACCGTCGCGGCGTCGATGCTCGCCGCGCTGCTCCCGCGCGACCTTCATGCCCGCCTCGAACGACTCGTCGAGAACAGGTCGCGGCCATTGACATTGCACGCGGTGCCGTTCCTCCCTGCGCCGCCGCTGCCGTCCCCTATGCCCACGCGCACGGCGCTATCCGGTAACCGCTGAGGTCCGCCTGTAGGGGCGCGTCACCGTCGCCCTAGAGCGACAAACGGGTTGAACCAGCCTGGGACGAGCCGAATTCGAAGCGCCAAGGACGCCAAGGACGCCAAGGACGCCAAGGACGCCAAGGACGCCAAGAAGAAGAGAGTGTCTTGGCGTCCTTGGCGCCTTGGCGTCCTTGGCGCTTGATTTATCGGTCGATCAACATGGCAACATGGCCGGTGTCCTAGCCTCTGAAGGACCAAGGGCGTGATTGTGGCGAGAACTTCCGCTCGACGTCGTCGTCTTTTTCAAGGCGGTGCGAGAAGGCATCGCGAACGAGCCACGGGCGCCGACGCGCAGGAGTGCCCCGTGCAACGAGAGAGGGAGACACCGTCGCGGACAAACGTACGTAGGAGTATCGCCAAGGCGTGCCCCACGATGGGCTTGACACGACCGATGGCTCTAGCATCATGGTCCACCGGACCGATCCTTCCCGGCGGTCGGCCTTGGGGGGCCCTCTCTGCGGTGCGGTGCGATCTCGGCACTGGACAGGCTTGATTTTATTGTGGCTCGGGCGGCGCGGGCGACGCAGGCGGCTTCATGCCATGATGAGGCCTTTGCCAAAAGGGGCAGGTCTTTCCTCATGAACATCTACACTTGGAACATGGAACATGCCAACCCCAATTGGGGGTTCTTGAGCCAGTTCGCGAACCTGGACGCGGTCTGCCTGCAAGAAACCGGGGCACGGATGACCCGCATGATACCGGATCGTCATTCGCCGCGGAACATTCATGGCGAGCTTGTTTACTTCGGAATGATCCAGATCGGTAGATACAATTTCATGAGGATAGCGCTCGCCTGGTTCAGGGCTGGGCAGAACAGCTTGGCCGTGGCGACCCGTGACACACATGCGCCTTTCGACATCGAGGTGATCCCACCACCGGCCGCGAACACGCGCGCGACCATCGGGCTGCAGCTCGCTCCCCCGCACCAAGATACGTGGGTATACTCGATCCATGCCCCATCGAAGCAGGGCAGCGCCTGGCAAATGGAATGGATCGCACGTGTGCTCGCGGCCATCGATGCCAGAGGCCACGCGAGGTGGATCTGCGCTGGAGATTACAACGCCTCGCCGGCCGCCGTCGGCGCGTTATGCCCGCCTGAGCACTTCGTCGTCGACGCGGGGCAAGCGACTCACCAGAAAGGAGGAAATTACGATTTTGCGGTATGCAAGCCCCTGATCGTCAACAGGGGGGCGGTGATGAGCAACCACGGCGGGGATCATTGGCCGGTACAACTTTGGAGAGAAGCATGAGGCGGCTCAGCCTGTGGTTCGAGGAGAAGGACGAGGACGAATACCTGTCGGTGCGCTCCTTCTCGGTGACGGAGGCGATGTCGGGCCCGTTCGAGGTGTACGCCATCGCGATGTCGCGCGAGTCGTCCATCGATCTCGAGGCGATCGTCGGTAAGCCGGCCGCCTTCACTCTCCAAGGTGGGGTCTTGTTCCGGGGCATCGACCAGCAGCGACGGTGGCGAGGGATCTGCAGCTACATCGAGCAGGTTCGCGTCGAGGTCTCTGACTCGGGCCTGTCGACGTATGCGCTCACCATCGTGCCCGGGCTCTGGTTGCTCGGGCAGCGACGCGATCAGCGCATCTTCCAGAACCGATCCATCCCCGACATCGTGGACGTCATCCTCGACCGCTGGAAGATCGAGCGGCGCTGGAAGGTGGACCGGGGCGCGTACCCGAAGCTCGAGTACCGGGTCCAGTACGGCGAGACCGACCTCGCCTTCCTGACCCGCATGCTCGAAGAGGCGGGCATCGCCTACACCTTCCCGGACCAGGACGGCGCGAGCGCCGTCCTCGAGCTCGGCGATCGCTTCGAGGCGGCGGAGGCGTACGGGACGCCTCTCGTCTTCGCCGATTCGCCCAGCCGGGACGACGAGAAGGAGTACGTCACCGGGGTCCAGATCGGCCGCGGCGTCCGGCCGGGCGCGTACATCCTCCGCGATCATGATTTCCGGCGCCCGGATTTCGAGCTTCAGGGCGAGGCGCCGCGCGCCAAGACCCCGGAGGATCGCTACGAGCAGTACCGCTACGAGGACGGCGCCCTCCTGCGGGTCGTGGACCAGGGCGGCGACACGCCGGTCGCGGACGGCAAGAGCGTCGCCCGGCGACAGCAGAGCTACGGCGTCGAGCGCGCCACCCGCCGCCTGGACGCGGAGCGCCACGAGAAGCAGGCCGTCAGCTTCGAGACCAACTCGATGATGCTGGCGCCGGGCACGGTGTTCTCGATCGCGCGTCACCCGCACCAGGACCTCGCCGGCCGGCGGCTCTTGGTGACGGAGCTGCGCGTGCAAGGGACGGCGACGGACGAGCCGCAGATGTTCGGGAGGGCCGTCTTCACCGACCGACCCTACCGGCCGCCGCACGTGACGCCGAAGCCGAAGGCGACCGGCATCGAGAGCGCCTTCGTGGTGGGCCCGAGCGGCGAGGAGATCCACGCCGACGAGTTCGGCCGCGTGCGCGTGCAGTTCCCCTGGGACCGCGAGGGCAAGAAGGACGACGACAGCTCGTGCTGGATGCGCGTGAGCCAGGGCTGGGCGGGCGCGGGCTTCGGCGCCATCGCCCTGCCCCGCGTCGGGCAGGAGGTGCTGGTCAGCTTCCTGGGCGGGGACCCGGACCAGCCCATCGTGGTCGGGCGGGTGTTCAACGCCAAGAACGTGGTGCCCTACAAGCTGCCCGAGCACAAGACGCGGAGCTCGTGGAAGAGCCAGTCGTCCCCCGGCGGCGGCGGCTCCAACGAGATCACCTTCGACGACGCCAAGGGCCAGGAGCTCGTCTACATGCAGGCCGAGAAGGACCTGCGCAAGCTGGTCAAGAGCGACGAGACCGAGGTGACGCGAGGCCATCACCAGCTCCTCATCGCGAGCGGCCAGGAGATCGTCGTCAAGGCGGAGAAGAGAGAGCTGATCGAGGGCGACAGCCATCTCCACGTGACGAACGATCAGCGCCGGAAGGTGGAGGGCAAGGAGTCCATCATCGTCGGCGGGAGCCGGCACGAGACGATAGGAGAGAGCCACGCGCTCGAGGCCGGCAAGGAGATCCACCTCAAGGGCGGGACCACGGTGGTGATCGAGGCCATGAACCTGACGCTCAAGGATCTATCCGGCAATTTCATCCACATCGGCCCCGGCGGGGTGGATATCGTGGGCACGATGGTGAACATCAACAGCGGCGGCTCGGCCGGATCGGGGAGCGGCGCGCGCCCCGATGCGCCGGACGAAGCAGCCGAGGCCAAGGTCGAGCCGCCCAGCGCATGAGCCCCGCGGATCCACCCCGGGAAAGGAAGAAGACCCATGCCTCCGGCCGCGCGAGTCGGCGATAAGCACCTCTGCCCGGTGACCGACGGCCCGAAACCGCATGTCGGCGGGCCGATCCTGCCGCCTGGAGCGCTCACGGTGACGATCGGGTTCATGCCCGCCGCGCGCGAGGGCGACATGGCGTTCTGTGTAGGAAAGCCCGACAAGATCACGCTCGGCGAGCCAACGGTGAGGATCTGCGGTCGCTCTGCGGCACGCGTGGGCGATATGACAGAACATGGGGGGAAGATCACGGTGGGGTGTCTGTCGGTGAATATCGGATCCTCGCCCCAGGCGGCGGCGCTCACGCAGGCGGCGCAGAACGGGACGCCGTTCTGTGAGGAGTGTGAGAAGGCGCGCATGCGGGGGGGGACGTGAGCCACGGGAGGCGGGCGATGCTGGAGGTGCAATGGGCCCAGCCCGCGCCGCCGGTGCGCCGGGTGGTGCTGGAGCCGGGGCGGGTGCTCCGGGTGGGGCGGACCGAGCTCGCAGATTTCCGGGTGCCGGCGGATGGGCAGATGTCAGGCGTGCACTTCGAGCTGGCGTGGGATGGAGAGCGCGGCGTGGTGCGCGACCGGGGCAGCGACAAGGGGACGTGGGTCGACGGGCGGTTGGTGCGCGAGGGGGAGGTGAAGAGCGGGGGGTGGCTGCGCGCCGGAGATACGCTGTTCATGGTGTACTTCGAGGGGGTGAGGGAGCGGCAGGGGCCGGCGGACGCGCCGGCGGTGGTGGAGAGGAAGGAGCGGGCGCTGGCGGCGCTGCGCGGGGAGGAGACGCCGCTGTTTGCGCTGCTCGACGCGGCGCGTGACAAGCGGGTGCTGGAGGTGTTGCGGGGGTCGGTGGAGGAGCATCAGTCGCTCTACGATGGGGTGAAGGGGGAGGCGCTGGCGGAGGTGGCTCCGTATCTGGTGAGTTTGCCCAGGGAAGGCGGGCTGCTGGAGCGACTGGTGCGCGAGGGGTGGGGGGAGAGCTGGGGGGTGTTCTTGACGAGCACGGGTGCGTTCGCGGCGGTGAGGCGGCATTTCCGGCGGATCTTGATGGTGGAGGCCGAGGAGGCGGGGCACCCCGCCCGGCGCGTGTATTTTCGATTCTATGATCCGCGGGTGCTCAGGGATTTTTTGCCGATGTGCAACGCGCGACAGGCTCCGGAGCTGTTCGGGCAGTGTGATTGCTTCTTGCTGGAGGGAGAGCGCGCGGAGGTGCTGCGGTTCGGCGCGAGCGAGGTGACAAGATGAAGATCACGGCCGAGCAGATGAGGGTGTTCGTCCGGTCGGCCGATCGCGCCTGGGTCGATGAGCTGTGCCAGCACCTGCGCGCCCACCACCGCGAGGCGGTGGCGCGCCTCGGCGACGAGCAGCTTCGTGAGGAGGTCGCGCGGGGCATCGAGCGGGCGCGCGGCCATGCGCTCTACGCTCGCTCCAAGGTCGGGTTCTTCGTCGCGCTGCTCTTCGAGATCGGGCCGGGGTTCGATGAGCACCCGCGCATCCGAGAGTGCATGGGACCTGGGCGCCTGTCTCCGGACGAGCGGCTCGCGTCGCTGGCGGGCGTCATCTCCGAAGAAGAGTGGGAGGAGGCGAGCCGCATCCCACGCCCCGGGCGGGGCGTGGAGGAGGCAACGGAGAGGGACTATGCGTGATACGGGGAGTCTCAAGCGCAAGCGGGAGCCCGATAACGACGAGACGTCGCTCCAGATCGCAAGGGTATTGCTGTCCTTATCTGCATCTACTGAGCTGGGGTCCACAAGCGGAACCACTACGCCCTGCGCCAACATCCGCAGCTTCGCCGCGTCACCACGCCCCCACTCCCCGCGGACCCGCACGGAGGCGGCGCCTCTCACGTCCGACGAGCAGTTCGATCAAGAAAAGTTCATCGCGGCGTTCAGCGAGCATTTGGCGAGCCAGAAGAATGACGATGAGGAAGCGGGGCGGGCAATAGTCCACGGAGCAGAGGCGCTGGTCGGCGAGAGGAGGCCCAGTGGCAAGGACCAGGCGCGGAAGAAGGCGAAAAACTCTCGCTGGGCAGCGTGCTCCGACGACGAGCGCGATCTCGTCCGGCTCACCTGGGTTCTGGAGAAGCTCGACCCGCGGAGGGTGTGCGTCGCAGCCCTGTTGACGGCGAACAATCACGTTTATCTCTATGCGAACGTGATCGACGAGGAGCGGTTCAAGCGCGACCTGGCGGACCTGGTCGAAGCCTCGTCCAACCCCGAGATGCGGAAGCGCATCTCGAACCAGGTGATCGAGAGCCTGGGCAAACAGGACCGCACGGCCCAGGGCAGACGGGACACGGCCGAGTACGAAAAGAAGGTGGAGGAGCGGACCGCGCTCGCAACCAGACGAGTGGACAAGGCGCTGCGCTTGCTCGAGAAGCTCGAATTGAACAAGGACGACTTCAGGATCCATGTCGCGGAGACCGAATCGAAGCACGCAGAGATGCGCGCCGGTGACGCTGCGGTGGAGAACGCCGGAGGCTTCGTGGGCATCTCCAAGCTGTGCTGCGGCAAGTGCCGGATGGGGCTCTTGGCCCTCGAGAAGAGCCGCCGCATCAGATTCAGCGTGCAGGGGGCCCACTACAAAACGTACGACACCCAGACCGGTTGGCCAGTGCCGGCGTTTCTGCACTGTGACGAGGAGGCCATGAAGGCGTTCCTGGGTGACGAAGCCTTCGCCATGTACCAGAAGCACCCGGATGAGGCCCTGCGCGCCGTGGCGAGCGAGAAGCTCAAGGCCCCAGCCTACGCGGCGACCGACATGGTATCGAGCGGCGAAGAGTACGGCGAAGGCGAGGCGGAGGACGACGACGATTGATATCCTCTTGAGTCGCGCCGGGAATCGGGATCTCTCGGGATCGGGGACCCCGCTTTCGGTTAGGAAGGGAGGCACCGTGAGGGCGGCCCCGGGAGCGCGCTCCTCCGCGGCCCTCCGGCGAGCACCGATCCACGGCGACCCGACCGAGGTCGGGGTGCTGCGGACCTCCCCGGCGTCACCACCCGCCGCTCGCGCCGACCCGCGCCACCGCCGCCGCCTTGAGCGCCGCCGGGTGCGCCTCGCGTTGATCGACCGGGAGGTGCGCCTCGGCCACCACCCGCGCCGGGAAGCGCTGGAACATCGGCAGCACCTCGGCCAGCGCCTCCGGCAGGTACGCCGGGATCCCGCCCGGGGCGCCCCGCGGCCGCAGCAAGCAGCGCAGATGAGGCCCCCCGAACAGCACCCGCCGCTGGTAGCGCCGGTGCTCCAGCAACACCCGATCGACCTGCATCTCCACCTCGACGAGCGCCTGGACGCGCGTGCCCCTCGTGTAAGCCTCCTTCATCGACGCCGTGAGCCCCTCGGCGGCGCTCGGAGAGCTCAGCGGGTCGAGCATCTGCAAGAACTCCCGCGCTGCCGTGACCGCCGCCTTCAAGCGATCATCACCTCCCGAGAGCGGCCCCATGATGGCGACCGTCGCTTTCAGGATCTCGATCTCCTCGAAGGGGAAGGAGAGCTCCCCCTCCACCAGCACGAGCGGCGGCACGAACCGCCCATCCCTCCGGATCGCCCCTCGGAGCGCGCCGCGGAGCGCCTCGTCGCCCATCGCCTCGCCGTGCGCGAGGACCTCGAAGATCTCGCGCCGATCCTCGGCCGCCGCCGGCTCCACGTCGAGCGCCGGATCATCGATGTCCGGATCGGGCGGCTCGTCCATCAAGCCCTCGAGGAGCGCCCGCCAGGCCGGCTGCCTGCGGATCCGCCCCATGCTCCGCGGATCGAACCACAAGAGGTCCAGCACGCCGAGGGGCTCGGCCCGCGGATCGACGCGCGCGGCGCCGTCCGGGAGCGCGCTCGTGGCCTTCGGCTCCTCGCGCGGCGGCGCCGCGACGGGCTCCGTCGCGCAGCCGGAAGCCGCCGCACGCCACGGCGAGGAGAAGACCGCCGGCTCCCGCGAGGGGGCGAGCCCGATCGGCGCCACCCCCAGGAGCGCCGGAGGTTGCACCGGGACCGCGACCGGCTCCGGCGGGCGAGGCGCGGCGAAAGGTGTCGGCGGCGCCGGCGGCGCACTCCCGGTGAACGGCAGCGCGGGCCGCCGCGGGGGGGCATTCTCCGGATCGGGGGAGATGTTCAACGTCCCGGTGAAGAGAGGCACAGGGCGCCCCTCCACTCCCGGCCGCTCAGGGGTTGTCGCGATCGCAGGCGCGGGCGAGCCTGGTCGAAAGGGCAGCGCCGCGCAGCGAGCGAGCGCCTCCGCCTCTGCCGGCGCCACGTCGAGGGTCACCTTCAGCAGGTCGCTCGCGCCTTCCATCGCCTCCGTCAGCGATCGCTCCTCCTCCTTCGTGGCGCCCTCGTCGATGACCACGAGCGCATCCGCCGAGATCGGTGGCGCCGCCCCCGCCTGCGGGTTCGCGCGTGGCTCGAACCACGCGCTCGGCTCCCCGGCGACCTCGACGCCGGCCACGACGCGCACCGCCGCGAGCGCCGCTTCCGCCGGGACAGGGAAGCTCCGCCGGCACACGACGGTGCATCGCTGCGCGTCGCCGTCGATGCGCAGCGTATCGAGGTAGAGCTCGAGCGGCTGGCCCTCGGCGATCCCGAACGCGGCGAGGCCATGAATCCGCGCGAGCCCGCGCGCGCCCGCCAAGCGGGTCCGGAGGCGCGGCAGATCCGGGTGCAGCCCCTCGAGGATGATCCACTCATCGCCGCGCAGGCGCTCGACCCGCTGATCGAGCGGAGCCGCCTGGAAGTACGCCCAGTCGAAGCCCTCTGGGATCTCGGCGACGGCCCCTTCGAGCACCCGGCGCGGGACAACCCCGAGCAGGCGCTTGCGCGCGGGCCAGGCGCGTCCGAGGGGGCCGAAGCCGACGGGGCGTCCGGGCTGCGCGGGGTCGACGACGCTCGTCACACCGGCGGTCGAGGCGAGGCCAAAGGGGTTCTCCGTGTCGCCGAGCCCGAGGCCCGTCCGCTCGTAGACGATGGGCACGCGCGTCACGCCGCCCGGGTCATGGACAAGGAGGTGCTTGTCGAGCAAGGGCCGGTGGCCCGCGAAGAGCGCGAGGCGCACGGGCAGGGAGCGCACGGGCGCGCCGGGCGGGGCGTGGGCCGCGCCCGTGAAGAGCACGTCGGCGCGGGCGAGGGCGGGGGCCAGATCCGTGGTGAAGCGGACGCTGCGCCCGGGATGGTCGCCGTGGTGGACCTCGGCGCGGAGGATCTCCTGGGGCTCGATCCGGGGCATCACCGCGTCGGGCGCGAAGGCGAAGGTGGCCTTGGCGATCACGGTGACGTGGAGCGCCCCCTGGGCGCGCCAGGCGACGGCGGCGGCGGCCGCGCCGGGGAGCGCGGTGGCGGCGTCAGCGGCGAGCGTGCTCATGGCCTCGGTAGACCCTGCGGGATGCAGCAGAAGGTCGTCGGGTCGACAGGCGTCGTCGTGCCCGTAGGCTGCCCGCCGCTCGGCGGACATGCCCCGCCAGACACGGGGTCGAACGCCGCCGTGCGCCCTTGCGTCCGAGGGTTGCCGGTGAGATCGGCGCAAGCCTCGTCCGTGGATGTGGGATGGAGCGTCGCCAGCAAGTTGTTCATGGTGCACATCGCGTCCGAGTACATCGTCACCGTCGCCGAGCAGGTCCCGCCCATGGGCGCCCCGCAGGTGCAGCTCGAGCAGCCGCGGGTGTCCATCGCGGCGTCGTAGAAGATGTGCTGCTCCGAGAACACGCCCGTGGTCGGGCATGACTTCTCGCCCTCCTGCATGATGCAGAGGCCCGCGTGAAAGGGCCCCTGCGGGATCGGCAGGCAGGTTTCATCCATGTTCGCGCAGCCGGCGCCGGGCATCGCGCCGGCGCACGCCTCGCCGACCGTATCCCACGCCACAGGCTGAAGGATCGGGGCCTGGGTGCTCGCCGTGCAGCTGCCGCCGCTGACCTGGAGTCTGTCCACGGTCACCCGCTGGTGGCACGGCTGTTCGCTGCAGTCCATCCCGCCTGGGGTGTAGTTCAGCGCATAGCAGCTCCCGTCCCAGTCCAATGGCACGTCGACAATCGTGGTCCCGGTCTCCGCGTCGTTGCAGGGGGCATTTTGGACGGTGATGGGGTAGAGCGTGCCATCCAGGTGGGGCACGGTGGAAAACCAGCATTTCTGGCCGACCGGCTCGTCGCAGGTGCACGGCGAGCATCCGGCGTCGGGGGCCGAGATGTCTCGTTGTCCCTTGTATACCGACATCGGGAAGTAGCCCCCACATCCCGGGTTCTGCGCTGCTGGGCCGTCATAGAGGGCGAAGGGCCCCGTCCAGCCCATCGGCACGGTCTCCACGCACGTGTGCGTGGACGTGCAGATGGGGTTGGAGCAGTCACAGGGGCCGTCGAAAGCGATCGAGCCCGCCCCCGAGATCGCGTTGCAAGCTGCGCTCCCGGCGAGCGCGAGGGCCACCGGACCGATCGCCGTGAATCGACGCCGCTGCACCTGCATCGTCGCCTTCTTCATCAGAAGCTCCCTTGGAAACCGATTCGTCCGGGCCCGACGGTGACGCGAACGCGGTCCGCGAAGCTCGTCGTCCGATCGCCTGCGGCGGCGGGCGTGCTCTCGTCCCCGGGGCGGAGCAAGAGCAGCACGACGCCGGTCGCGGCGAGGACACCTCCGGCGATGAAGCCGGCTGTGGAGGCGTTCCCGAGCGCCTTCGCCGACTCCAAGGTAGCTTTATCGGGCCCGTCCTCGGCGGGGCAACGAGGATAACCCGGGCATGCGTCGCTCGACCCGATGGAGCTGACCTTGTTGAGCGAGAGGACCCCGGTCACGGCCCCGACCCCGAGCCCCACAGCCCCGGCGGCGGCGAGCGCGATGCCGGTCGGTCGCGACCAGCTCCGAGCCGACGGCTGCACCTGCGCCGCCGCGCGCTCGACCGCGGCCTCCTGCGGCTCGAGCGACGGCTGCACCTGCGCCGCCGCCCTCTGGAGCTCGAGCTCGACCACGGTGGTCTTGCCCTCCTCCAGCGTCACCGAGCGCGTCGCTTCGTGGTGGCCGGGCGCGCTCACGCGCACCAGGTGCGGCCCGGGATCGGCGGGCAACGCCTCGCCCAGCACGGCCGCGGGCAGCTCCTTGTCGTCGCTCCGGACCTGGACCCCCGGCGGCGGGCTCTTGAGCTCGATGCGCAGCCTGGGCAAGCGCGGATCGAGCGCGCGGATCCCCTGGCGCGCGAGCTCCTCCAGCTGTTTGCGCCGCGCCGCGCCGGGGGTGTCGCCGTTCAGGCGGAGGGCCTGCGTGTAGTCCGCCCACGCGGTGGCGAGCTTCTCCTCGCGCTCGTGGCAGCGGGCGATCTGGATCATGGTGCTGGCCGCCGGGCTGAGCGCGAGGCTGGCCTCGAACTTGGCGCAGCCCGCGGCGAGGTCTCCAGCTTTGAGGAGAGCTTGCCCTTCGTCGTAGAGCGCGTCCGCGGCGGCCTGATCGCTCGCCGAGCTCTGGGCAAGCGCCTCCGGTGAGGCGAGCAAGAGCGCGGCGAAGAGCCCTCCCATGAGCCGCGGGGATCTGAAGCGATCAGCGATGCTCGAGGGGGTCACGACGGGGCTGCCCTCCGGGTTTGCCGGGAACCGGCACCTTTGTTTTCGGTTGTGGGAAGGCGGAAATCGGCTCATGGAGGCCGCGGGCGCTCGGGCTCGGGCTCGCCGGGACATCCGCCGATGACGGCGCGCTGGCAAACGAGGCCGGCGTCGACGGAACGGCCGGTGAAGACGGGGAAGGAGCGGAGTCGGTCGAGGAGGGTTGGGCCGAGCGCACGTCCGCGGGAGCGCTCGGCGAGTCGACGCCAGGGCTTGGCGGTGGCCCACGGAGCTTGAGGGCGATGCCGGCGAGCCCCAGCAAGACGACGCCGCCCAGAACGGCCGCGCTCATGCCCATCCAGCGCCGGCGGCCCGGCGAGGTGGAGAAGGTCGCGCTGGCAGGCGAGAGCGTGCCGGGAGACGACGCCGCCCCCGGGCGGGGCGCCGGGCCCATGCCCGGCGAATGCGCGGTGATCGCCGCGGCGGGAGGCGCTGGCGCGCCCGCGCCGGCGTGGGGCTCGAGGGCGCCGCCGGCCGTGAGAGGGAGGAACGGAGCAGAGGCCCCTCGCGTCGCGGAAGGATAGGGCGGTCTGCCGTACGCTTGAGGGGCCCCACCCGCCGCGTGAACGACGCCGGCGAACGCTTCCGCGAGCTCGCGCGCGCTCTGAAACCGGTGATCCGGTCTGCGCGCGAGGGCGCGGCCGAGGAACCCATCCACCCCGGGGCCGAGCTCGGGGACGAGCTGCGATGGGAGCGGTATTTCATCCGAACAGATCGCCACGAGGACGTCGCCGAGCTCCTCGCCTGCGAACGGAACCCGGCCGGTGAGGCACTGGAAGAGGATCACCCCGAGCGACCAGAGATCGCTCCGCGGGTCGACCTCTTTGCTCCGGCGCACCTGCTCGGGGCTCATGTAGTACGGCGAGCCGAGGAGCGTGCCTGTCTTCGTGACCCCGGGAGCCAGCGTCGGGGCCATGGCCTTGGCGATTCCGAAGTCGAGGACCTTCACCATCTCCTCTCGGCCCTGCCGCGCCAGAAAGATGTTCGCCGGCTTGAGGTCACGGTGGACGATCCCCGCGTCGTGCGCGCATTCGAGGGCCTTGCACACCTGGGCGACGATGGCCGACGCTGCGGCCGGGGTGAGGCGTCCGCTCCGCGCGAGGCGAGCGTCGAGGTCTTCCCCCTCGAGGAGCTCCATGGCGAGGAAGAGGGTGCCGTCCTCGGCGCCGTAGTCGAGCATGCGGACGACGTGCGGGCTGCTGAGCTTCGCCGCGGCCCGCGCCTCGCGTTCGAAGCGCCTCCTCGCATCGGGCGAGGAGGCGAGCTCCGGCTCCATGAACTTGATCGCGACGTCGATCTCGAGCTGGAGGTGGCGAGCGACCCACACCGCGCCCATGCCACCCCGCGCGAGCGCCCTCTCCAGCCTGTATTTCCCCGCGATGACCGCACGCTCTTCGAGCAAGACCATGGGCTGGCTCCCTGTTGCGCTCAACGCACGCCGGGGTGAGGTTGCGTGAGCGTACCGCATGGTCCTGCCCTCCACAACGTCGGCTCCGCGCGGATTCAGACCGGGTACCTGGGTGAAGCGGCAGACCGGGTACCTGGATGATACGTCCACATCTGGCAGGAGGCAGGTCACGAAGACTCGCAGATGCCCCGGAAGGAATGCTCTGTCATGGACGAACGGTTGTGGTTTGTCGTGGCCGCAAAGAATGGGGACGAAAGCTTCTCGGAGCTGTGCCGGCAGCTCGGGATCAGCCGCAAGACAGGCTAGGACACCGATCATGTTGATCCAGCGAGAAATCAAGCGCCAAGGACGCCAAGGCGCCAAGGACGCCAAGATATTCTCTTCTTCTTGGCGTCCTTGGCGCCTTGGCGTCCTTGGCGCTTCGAATTCTGCTCGTTTCAGGCTGGTTCAACCCGTTTGTCACTCTAGAAGTGGTTGGACAGGTGCGACGAGCACGGGCCCTGTGGGCTTACAGGTACGCGCACCGATTGCTCACCGGCACCCGCATCACACGCCCGACGCTGTGATCGACATGATCTTGAGAGCGCGCAAGGAGCATCCGTATTGGGGACCGAAGAGGCTGCGTGCGCTTATCGCAGCAAAGCGCCCGGAGCTCGGGATACCTGCGGCGGGCACGAACGGCGAGTCGCGACGCTCGCCGATGGTCGACGCACGGCGAAGACTTCATCGTGTGCAAGGCCGATGGCTGTACTCGACGAGACCAGGGACGAGCCGCGCCTCGTACGCGCTGCCTGAGTTAGGGCAACTCTCGGGCCCCAGGCTGCCGGTCCTTGTGACCTGGGTCCCGGATCGCGGCGCCGAGAGAGCGGAAAGCTGTAACCTGGGCTGCCGGTCCGAGTTGTCACCCAAGATCCCGGCTGCACAACCGCAACCCGGGTCGGGGCAACCGCAACCCGGGTCGGGGCAACCGCAACCCGGGTCGGGGCAACCGCAACCCGGGTCGGGGCAACGGCAACCGCAACCCGGGTCGGGGCAACCGCAACCCCGGTCGGGACCTGCACCGCCCGCCGCGAGGAATCCCGTTCTCCTGCGCCCCCCGCGCGGCTAGCTTGCGCGCCTGTCCCGCCCATGAGCGCCGCCGCACCCACCTCCACCCCCCCCGCCGCCCCGCCCCCGCCGCAGCGCCGCCTGCACCTCACCCGCCGCACGGCGCACGCCGTCGCGGCCGGGATCCTCGTGCTGATGGCCGCCCTCATGGCGGTCGCCGCGGCCCGCGACTCGCCCACCTACGACGAGCCGTTCCACACGACCCGCGGCCTCGCGCTCTGGTGGCAGGGCGACAGCCGCCTCTCGCACGCCCACCCGCCGCTCGCCAACGCCCTCCAGGCCGCGCCCGGCGCCGCGCGCGGCACGCCGGTGGACCTCTCCCAGCTCTCCGGCTGGGACAAGGCCGACTCGACCGCGGTCGCGCGCGCCTACGGCGCCAAGGCCTTCGCGCGCGCCCGCACCGACATGCTGCTCGGCCGCGCGGTCACCGCCGCGCTCGCCCTCCTGCTCGGCGTGTACCTCTACGCGCGCACCCTGCGGCACGGCCCCGTGCGCGCCCTGCTCGCGCTCGGCCTCTACGCCCTGCACCCCATCGTGCTCGCGCACGGCCACCTGACCACCACCGACCTCCCCATCACCGTCGCCTTCACGATCGCGGTCTGCGAGTGGGAGCGCTACCTCGCGACCGGCAGGCTGCCGCGCCTGTTCACCGCCGCGCTCGCGCTCGGCGCCGCCATGGTCACCAAGTTCAGCGCGCTGGTGCTCCCGTTCCTGTTCGCGCTCGTCGCCCTCTACGCCGCGCTCCGGCGCGCCGGCCGCTTCGCCGGCCTCTCCTGGCCGCGCGTCGCCGGCGCGCTCGCGCGCGACGGCGCGGTCCTCCTCGCGGTCGTCCTGCTCGTGATCAACGCCTCCTACGGCTTCCAGCGCACCGGCCTCACCGTCGCCCGCATCCTCGCCGAGCCCGAGCCGGGGCACTGGCTGAGCAGCAAGGAGCGCGGCCGCCTGCTCGACCATTCGCAGCTCCGGCACCTCCCGGCCGGGCTCCCGGTGCCGCTGCCGTACACCTACGTCTTCGGCGCGTTCGCCGCCGCCGCGCACACCAAGTCGAACCACGGCAACTACTTCTTCGGCGGCCTGCACGGCCCCTCGCCCGCCTACTTCCCGGTCCTGCTCGTCCTCAAGAGCCCCGTCGGCTTCCTCTTCCTGCTCGGCGCCGGCGCGTCGCTCCTCCGCGTCCGGCGCCGCTGGCCCCACGTGCGCACGGTGGCGCTCGCGACGGCCCCGGTCGTCTTCCTCGCGCTGGCGGTGAGGTCCCAGATCAACCTCGGCGTGCGCCACGTCCTGCCCGTGGTGCCGTTCATGGCCCTGCTCGCGGCGCGCGGCGGCGCGTGGCTCGTGCTCCGCCCGCGCCGGCCGGGCAATCCGGGCCTGCCCGCGGCGCGCGCGTGGTCCACGTACGTGGCGGCGGGCGCGGCCGGCCTCGTCGTCGTGGAGGCGGTCGCGGCCACGCCGCACCAGCTGAGCCACTTCAACTGGCTCGTGGGCCCGCGCGCCGGCCACTGGGTCAGCATGGTCGGCGAGGACTGGGGCCAGGACATCGCGAGCCTCGGCGCAACCCTGCGCGAGCAGAAGGCGTCGCCCGTCTACTACGAGCCCTACGGCGACTGGGCCTCCGCCGAGCTCGCGCGCGCCGGCGCCCCGCACCGGCGGCTCCGCTGCGATCAAGACGTGCCGCGCCCGGCCTGGGTGGCGATCCACGCGACCGTGGACGTCCGGCGCCGCAAGCCGTGCAAGGCGCTCCGCACCGGCGCCGTGCGCGAGGCCGTCATCGACCACCACATCCACGTCTACCGCCTCGAAGAATCGAAGGGCCCGCCCGCGCCCGCCCCCGCCGAGGCGGACGAGGACGCCGAGCCGAACGAGTGAGCGTGGCGCGCGGCACCTCCGCCGCCGTTCGCCGCAGCGACGTCTTGACAGGCTGCGCCTCCTGGCAGAGATTCGTCCGCGATAACGGACGAACCGTCGTCGGAGGAGGAGCTGACATGAGCCTGCAACTCGGAAGCATCGCGCCCGATTTCGAGCAAGCGTCCACGGAGGGGACCATCCGGTTCCACGAGTGGGCCGGGGATTCGTGGGTCATCCTGTTTTCCCACCCGAAGGACTTCACGCCGGTGTGCACGACCGAGCTCGGCGCGGTCGCGAAGCTCAAGCCGGAGTTCGACAAGCGCGGCGTGAAGCCGATCGCGCTCAGCGTCGACGACGTCGACTCGCACAAGCGCTGGACCCTGGATATCGAGGACACACAGCGCACGAAGCTGAACTACCCGATCCTCGCCGACGTGGACCGGAAGGTGTCGAACCTGTACGGGATGATCCACCCGCAGGCGAACGACACGCTCACGGTCCGCTCGGTGTTCATCATCGACCCGAGCAAGAAGATCCGCGCGACGTTCACGTACCCCGCGAGCGCCGGGCGCAATTTCGACGAGCTCCTGCGCCTCCTCGACTCGCTCCAGCTCACGGACAACCACGCGGTCGCGACGCCCGCCAACTGGAAGGACGGCGATGAGGTCGTGATCGTCCCGTCGCTCCAGGACCCGGAGGTCCTCGCGCAGAAGTTCCCGAAGGGCTACAACGCCGTCCGCCCGTACCTGCGCCTCACGCCGCAGCCGAACCGCTGAGGCGGCGAGGGGTGGCGAGGGACCGGACGCCGAGGCCTCGCCGCGTGCGCGCGCTCGTCCGGCTGCTCGTCGCGCTGGCCGTCCCGCTGGCAGGCTGCTCGGGCGCGCCCGCGCGCGAGGCGGGCGGGCCGCGCGGCGGCGCGCCGGCGCCGGCGCCGGCGCCGCCGCCTCTGCCGGCGCCGCCCTCTCCGCCCGCGCCGGCCGCACCCCATGCGGCCGGCGTCCGGTGGCGGCTCGTGCACCACGAGACCTTCGACACGCCGTTCCAGGAGCCCGCGGCCTGGACCGAGGACACGTACGGTCCCGCGAGCCCCTACCACGTCGACGCCTTCGACGACGACGGCGCGTTCTTCATCTCGCGCGCGGGCGAGACCTTCCGCCAGGGGCTGCGGAGGTTCCGCTCGTTCCGGAAGTCGTTCTCCTACGGCGAGGGCGGCTGGCTCACGGTCGAGCTCTACGGCCGCGACAGCGACCGCGACGGCGTCCCCGAGACGGGCGGCCGCTTCGAGGCCGCGGGCGGCAAGGCGCGGCTCGTCTCCACCCGCCATTACGACGGCGCGATCCTCCGCTCGACGCGGCCCTTGCCGGCGCGTTACCGCGTCGAGGTGACCGTCTCGAACATCGATTTCGGCGGCCCGAGGGAAGGCCGCTGGACCCATGGCGGCAAGGTGAACGGCTACGACGGCGACGAGCTGGCCGACCCCTGGCGCTTCAGCGACAGGAGCACGACGCCGCTGTCCGCCACGTTCGGAAACGGTGTTTACTTTCTCTGCATCACCGATTACGCGCGGCCGGCGCCGCACAACAACGTCCTCATCCACCATCACCGGAAGGTGGTGATGGACACCGACAACAACTTCGGCGACACCGGCCCGTGGTCGGCGGTCTGGAACCCCGCGACGGGCCGGCCCGAGCAGGACGGCGCGCGTTACGTGAGCATGATCTGGCTCCGCGGCGACGCGTTCGGGAGCCCCTGGAACGGCAACCGGTTCACGTCGTACACGGCGGGCGGGTGGCAGGACGACCCGGTGTTCGTGGACAAGTACCTCGACCGGGAGGCCTACGTGTTCGCGATCGAGCGCGACGGGGGCGGCTATGCGATGTCCGCGGCGGGCACGTTCCACCACGGCGGCCGCACCACGTACGCGGCGAGGCGGGGATTCCGCGAGCCGCCCGTGACGTGGCATTACAACCAGCGCCCGGACGAATACGAGGCCCCGCGCCACAACGAGACGGTCACCTTCGGGGAGACGTTCGAGACCTGGCCGGAGGGGTCGGCCTATCCGGATCACTTCTTCTTCGGCGACCCGCACATCAACTATTACGAGGGGACGGCCGAGTTCGACGATCTCAAGCTGTACCTGCCGGACGAGGAGGCAGCTCCCGAAGCCCACCCTTGAGCGGGGTCGTGGGCGAGGAGCACCCCTTGCGCGGACCGGGCCCGCGCGCGGGGGAGCGCTGCGGGCCCGAGATCACACGCCGGCGTCTTCGGCGCTTCCCGAGGCGCTCCGCGCTTTTCCAGGTGAGCGCTCCCTCCCTGGGTGCTTCACTGGCTGCATGTCGATCATCCAGCCCAGCTTTGATCGGTCGGTCGTCGTCCGGGGGGCTCACGCCGAGGTCGTCGGCTCCCCCACCACGAAGATCCAGCTCCTCGCGGACAGCAGCGCGACGGGCGGAGCTCTCTCCACCGTACGTGTGACGCTCGCGAAGGACGCGGACGGCGCTCGCCCGCACCGGCACGACGGCTCGGCCGAGATGTTCTACGTGCTCGACGGCGCGGTGCAGGTCCTCTCGGGGAGCGACATCGTGACGGCCGAGCGGGGCGATCTCCTGGTGGTCCCGCCCCGGGTCGCCCACGCGTTCGCGGCCGCGCGCGGCAAGACCGCAGAGCTCTTGATCGTCATCACCCCAGGGGTCGAGCGCTTCGAGTATTTCCGCCACCTCACGCGCATCGCGTACGGCCAGGAGCCGCCCGAGACCTTGCGCGACGTCCAGGAGCTCTACGACACGTACTTCCTGAGCAGCCCCGAATGGGACGCGGCGCGCCGATGAACGGGCGTGCGCGGCTGCGGTCCGCACGCGCGGCGACCAGCAGGGTCGACGTGGTCACACGTGGGCCAGCGGCTCCTCTCTGGCCTGCTCGCGCGGTGCGCGGTACCCTCGTCGCTGAGGGCGCTGGCGCGGCTGGATGACTGACGAACCCAAGGTCAAGGGACTGGCGTTTCGCTCCGTGTACGGGAGCCTCGGCAAGCTGCGCGGAGAGCGCCTCCAGAAGCTCAGCCTGGACGAGATGAGCGAGCCCGTGCGCGACGGCATGCGCTACGGCAGCATCGTCTCCACCGGCTGGTACCCGATCGCCTGGTACAAAGACCTCTTCCAGGCCATCCGGCGCGCCAGCGGTGAGGGCAGAGAGCTCATCCACCAGATTGGCCGCCAGTGCACCCGCGACGACATGAGCGGCATCTACAAAGTCCTCGCGGCCCTCATCTCCCCTTCCGCCCTCTTCTCCCTCGGCCAGCGCGTCTTCTCCACCTACTACTCCGTCGGCCGAGTCCAGGTCATCCAGTCCCGCCGCGGCTTCACCCACGCTCGGTGGAGCGGGTGCTACGGCTTCGACGAGAGCATGTGGACCGAAGTCATCGGCTCCTGCGAACAGCTCCTCGAGCTCGGCGGCGCCAGCCACGTCCGCCTACGCATCATCGCCGGCGGCGGCGACTACGCCGATGGCCTCGAGTTGACCGCGCACTGGAGTTGAGAACCCCGGCCCGACGAGACGCTCGATGTGGGAGATGGTCCCCCGCTGACGGTGGTCCTGTCGAGCGCGTCGCTCCCGCCTGCGGCGCGGCTGCGGGCAACGCCGGCGCTCGTTCGAGGAGGCGGACGCTCTCGGAGAGCGCTCGCTTGCCGGCCGCCGTGGCCCAGGGCGTCGCGGCTCGCCCGCGATGAGCCGTCGCGGCGGGGTCCGGCCATCTAAGGGGCTACCGGCATGCCAGCGCACCTCCGCGTCGTCCGAAAGCCCCGTCCAGCGGACCGCCCTGCCGACACGCAGCGCCCTGCCGACACGCAGCGCCCTGCCGACACGCAGCGCCCTGCCGACGCGCAGCGCCCTGCCGACGCGCAGCGCCCTGCCGACGCGCAGCTCGCCGCGTCCGACGTCCTGCGTGGCCTGCACGCCCGGAACCCCGCGGCGGAGCGCCGCCTGCTCGACGTGTACGCGGGCCTCGTCGAGCGGCTGCTGTTTCGCATCCTGGGCGACGTCCGGTGCCTGGAGGACCTGGTGCAGGACGTGTTCGCCCGGGTGTTCTCCCGCATCGACGACGTGCGCGAGCCCGAGGCGCTGAGGCCCTTCATCACGAGCGTCACCGTGTTCGTCGCGCGCGAGGCGATCCGCAAGAAGCGGCGGCACCGCTGGCTCGCGTTCTTCGCGAGCGACGAGCTGCCGGAGGTCGCGGCCATCGTCGATCCGGAGGCCCGGCAGGGCGTGCGCGCCTTCTACCGGGCCCTCGAGGCGCTCGACCCCGACGAGCGGCTGGCCTTCACGCTGCGGTTCGTCGAGGGCCAGGAGCTCGCCGACGTGGCCGCCGCGTGCGACGTGTCGGTGGCGACCATCAAGCGCCGGATCCACCGCGCGGAGCTCGCGTTCGTCGAGCGCTGCAAGAAGGATGACGTGCTTTCCACCTGGCTCGCGGAGGGCGACCGATGGACGTGAGGACCAAGGACATCGCGGCCGTGGGGCGCCGGGTCGCCGCGCACCAGGACGCCGCGCTCGAGCGCCTCGTGCGGCCCGGGGCCGCGGATCGGCTCCAGGCGATCTACCGCAAGGAGGCCGCGCTCTCGCTGCGCCCGAGGGCGGCTCCCTCCCGGCGGCCGCTCGGAATCGCGCTCGCGGCGGCGTGTGTCGCCGCGTTCGCGCTCGTCTTCGCGTTCGCGCTGGCGCGGCCGGGCGACCCGCTCACCTACCGGGTCGAGGGCTCGCCGGGCGCCGTCGGCCGGTGGGTGGCCGCGGACGCGTCGCAGGTCGGGCTCGACTTCTCGGATGGATCGCGCGTGGACCTCGCGCCCGGGACGCGCGCCCGCGTGACCGAGGTCGGCCCTCTGGGCGCGGGCGTCCTCCTGGAGCGCGGCTCGCTGCACGTGCGGGTCGTGCATCGCGACGACACCCGGTGGGTGGTGGCGGGAGGCCCGTTCGAGGTCCACGTGATCGGCACGGAGTTCGACGTCACGTGGGACACGGAGGCCGAGGAGCTCGCGGTCTCGATGATCGCCGGCCGGGTGCACGTCCTTGGCCCCTGCGTCGAGCCGCCGGGGCGCGCCGTCGCCGCGCCCGAGTCGATACGGCTGACCTGCGCGGCGCCACGCGCCGCCGCGCCGCAGGCGCCGTCTCCGGCGGTCGCGCCGGAGGCGAGCCCGCCCGCTCGGCCTCCCGCCCTCCTCCCGAGCGAGGGCGTCCCGAGCGCGAGCGCCGCTGCGCCCGCGCCCCCTGCCTCGCCGCCGGCCCGCGCGGGAGCGCCCCTGGCCGAGGCCCCCTCCGCTCCGGGGGCTGGCAGCTGGCGCGCGCACCTCGTCGCGGGGAGGCTCGGCGAGGCGCTCGCGGACGTGGAGCGCCTCGGCGTCGAGGTGGTGCTCGGGGGCGCCAGCAGCGCGGAGCTGGTCGAGCTCGGTTCCGCGGCGCGGTTTTCGCGCAAGCCGGACGTCGCGGTCCGGTTCTACCAGGCGGCGCGCCAGCGGTTCGCCGGGAGCGACGCCGCGGCGGTGGCGGCGTACCACCTCGGCCGCATGGCGTTCGACGGGCGCGGCGCCTGGGCGGAGGCCGAGCGCTGGTTCGCCGTGTACCTCGCGGAGCGGCCCCGCGGCACCCTCGCGCCCGAGGCGCTCGGCCGCTCCCTGGAGTGCGCGAGGAACCTGAACCTCCCCGCGCGCGCCCGCGAGCTCGCCGCGCGTTACCTCGCGGCCTACCCGAACGGCGCCCACGCCGGGCTCGCGGCGACGCTCGCCGGCGGGGCCGATTGAGCCTGCGCCGGCGGACGCCGCGGTGGTCGGCCCGGTGCCGGCGGAGCCGGCGGGCGCCGCGCGCCGCGGCGCGCTCGGCGTGCGGCGCGCTCGCCGTGTTCGTGGCGTTCCTCGCGCTCGCGGCGCCGTGTTCGGCCGACGAGCCGCCGCCGGTCACCGTCGTGGCCGGTTTGCGCGGGGCGCTGGCGCACCGGCTCTCGCAGGAGCTCGAAGCGGCGGGCTTGCGGGTGCAGGTCGAGGCGAGCCCCGCGGCGGTTGCTCCCGGCGGGCTGCTCCTCCTCGTCCCCGAGGGCGAGGAGGGGGCGATCGAGATCTGGTCGGCGTCGGGCGGGCGGGCGGACCTCGTGGCGAGCGTGGCGCCCGACGGCCCGCTCGACACCCGGGTGCTCCGCGCGGCGGAGCTGGTGCGGGCGCTCCGGTCGGCGTCCGTGGCGCCGGCGTCCGTGGCGCCGGCGGCCATCGCGCCGGTTTCGCCCGCCCCCGTCGCGCCGGTGCCGGTCCCGCCCGCCCCCGCCGCGCCTCAGGCCGTGGTGCCCGGTGAGGCGCGGTGGAGCCCGCCGCCCCGCGCCTGGGCGCCTCCCGCGCCCGCGTTCCCTGTGTCCGCGGCGCCCAGGGCCGCGCTCGTCGATGTCGGCGTCGCGATCGCCGCGGGATGGCAGGCGCCGGGCGCGTCGCTTTCGCTCGACGCCTCGCTCCGGATCTGGCCCTCGCCCCGGGTCGGTGTCGGGCTCCTCATGGACCTGCCGGTGGTCAGCCCGACGATCGAGGCGCCGGAAGGCGCAGTCCGCTTTCGCTCCACGCTCCTCGGCGCCGAGCTCGTCCTCGCGCCCGTGCCGAGGAGAGGCCGTGTCGGGCTCGTCGTCTCTCCCGGCCTGGGGCTCGGCCACGTGAGCGCGTCCGGAGACGCCGAACCGCCCTACAGCGACAGCGACGAGTCCACGTTCACCGCGCTCGTGTATGGCCGTGCCGAAGCGCGTCTCCGGCTCATCGACTCCCTGGTTGTCACGGCGGGCGCGCTCGGCGGCGCGGCGATCCCGCAGGTCGATATCCGGTCCGTGGGACGGGTGATCTCGACCTTCAGCCCGCTCGCGTCGTTCTCGCTCGGCGTCGTCGTCGAGCGGTGAGCCGTCGGGGCGAGTCGCGGCCATCTCAGGAATGGATCGCAAGCGCTCTCCAGGAGCGCTCAAGGAGTCACCGTGAACAAGACCATGATCTCTGCATGTATCGTGATGATGGCGCTCGGGACCGCGTGCCGGATCTCGCTCGATCCCATCGGCGGCGCGGGCGCCGGGGGCTCGGGCGCCGGCGGGAACGCGCCCGTGGATGGGGGGGACGGGGGCGCGGGGCCGGGGCCGTCCACCACCACCTCCTCCTCCGGCGGCGGCGCGGACGCGCCCGACCCCGCCGTGGACCTGTTCGCGTGCGGCTTCGAGCTGAGCTGCCAGCAGTTCTACCATCACGCCTACACGTATTTGACCGACGCGCTCCCCTGCGCGGCCAGGCTCCTGGTCGGAGGCGGCACGGGCGTCCTCAGCTCGCTGCTCTCCATTGGCCCGTACGTCGACGAGACGGAATCGATGATCTTCGTGCTGGGCGACGGCACCGCGCTGGTGCAGACCCGCGAGAAGCATTGCGGACGCCCCGGGATGGAGTGCGGACCCCCGCCGGGATGGGACACGCTGTCACAGCATCAGATCTGCGACCTCGAGATCTCTCCGGAGGTCGAGGAGGCGTGTGCTACTGACGGTGAGGAGTGCTCCTGGTCGCCGTGGCCTGGGGTGGCCAACTGCCGGGCGGCCGAGGAGCACACGTGCGAGGAGGTCGCCGCGCGGCTCGAGGCCCCCTGAGCGCGGCGGAGCGTGTCACCCGTGAGCGGCCGCGCTTGCCCGCGAGGCCGGCGCCCTACGCGTGGCTCAGCCCCGGTGCTGGTGCAGGTGGTGCAGGTGGTGCTCCTCGCCGTTCAAGGTCAGCACCGCCATGAACCCGTCACGCGCGAGCTCCTTCTCGAACCTGAACTCGTGTGTCCCCGGGGTGACGGAGGTGTCGACGACGCGCGCGACCACGGGCTCCAGGGCGGCGCCGGGGTAGCTGTAGATGTCGAGGCGCAGCGCGCAGGCGCGCTCGATCGTCGCGCGCGCGGCGAACGTGTCGTCGCCCTCCGTCACCGAGAAGGCGCTCCCGAGCTCTCCCTCGACGGAAGATCTCCTGAGCGCCCAGGCGATCTGCTGGCCCGCGATCGGGGCGTACACGTCCAGCACCATCACGTCCTTGTTCTGCTCCTTGAAGCGCGCGTGGAGGCGCTCCCGGGTGGCGGCGTCCACGCCGCCGCCGAGGGTGATGAGGTCGAAGTCGCCGGCGTGGAACTCCCTGTCCGGCGACGCGCTCACCGTGCCGACAGCCGAGTATCCCTGCTTGTTCAGCGCCGCCACGCTCCGCTCGAGGATATCGGCCCTCTTGCCGATGACCAGGATCCTCTTCGCTCTCGATGCCATACACTCTCCTTCCTCGCGAGCTGCCGTCGCGTCTTCCTGGAACCTTTTACGCGGCGCTCAGCCGCCCGTCGAACGTCCGCGCCCTGCGCCCGGGAAGCTGGACCAAGGACACCCTGTCCGCGCCCGCGGACGCCGCGTCGAGGGTCACGAGGATCCTCGACGCGGCGTCCGGAGAGCAATGTGCAGCGGCGCCTCCCGGGGGTTGGACTTCGCGCCAATAAGTTGGAATCGTTCTGTTCGTTTGTCGAACCCGCTCTTCGGCGCGGAGCCCACGGGTAAGCGCTACGAGAAGCACGGCTTCGCCATGTACCGGATCCAGGACGGCCAGCTGCGCGAGGTGTGGCTGCAGGAGGACAAAATAGCTTCTTCGACCGGCTCGGATGCAAGAGCTTCGGCTAGTTCCGTGCCTCACAAGTCTGGCCAGGGATCCCGAGAGATTTCAACGCAAAGGCGCAAAGGCGCAAAGGCGCAAACCAGAATTTCTTTTGTATTTTTGCGCCTTTGCGTTGAAATCTCTCTTCTCTCGCCGTGATCCCTGCCAAGACTTCTGACAGGCCGAACTAGCAGGCGCGAGGAGGCGCCCATGAGCAGAACGTGGCCGCGCCCCCGCGGCGCAGGGGCCACGCAGAAGCTCGTCGAGGGTGCACGGCTCGCCGCCGAGCTCGCTGGATCGGAGCGTCGTTCTTCCAGGAGCGCCGGCGCGTCGCCTCTACCGATCCCCGCCGCCGCCCAGCCACGCCCGCGCAAGCTCGAGCGTGCGCGCGTTCTCGGGCACATCCTCGAGGAACCTCTTCCGGTACGCAGGGTCCTCGATGCTCGCCGCGACGGCGAGCAGCCGTTCGCGCGCGCTCGCCATGGCGCCGCGCGCCTCGTCGATCCGGCCGGCCGCGTGGAGGCACTCGGCGTGGACGAGGCGCACCTGGGCGCCGCGGAAGAAGCCGGCGGCGCCCTGGGCCCTGTACCGCGCGAGGCCCTCGGTCGCCGCCGCGAGCGCCTCGTCGACGCGGCCCGCGGCGAGCCGCACGGCCGCGAGCGTGGCGAGGAGGCCGGGCGCGTCGAGGGCGACGGCGGCGAGCAGCTCGCGCGCGGCGAGCAGCTCGCGCTCGGCCTCCCCGAGCCGGCCGGCGCGGAGCAGGGCGGCGCCGAGCGCCCAGCGGCCGCGGCCCTCGTCGAGGCCGACGCCCCGCGCGCGCGCCGAGGCGACGAGGCGCTCGGCCTCGGCCCGCGCCTCGTCGAGCGCGCCCCGATCGGCCAGCGCGCCCGACCGGCAGAACATCGGGTACGCCGAGAGCAGCCCGAGCTCCGGGTGCGCGGCGACGACGGCGCCGAGCTCGCGCTCGGCCTCGTCGAGCGCGCCGAGGTACCAGAGGTTCGTGCCCCGCACGGCCGAGAGGAGGAGCTGGAGCCGCCGGTTGCCCGTCCGGCGGCAGATCTCCTCGGCGATCGCGGCCTGCGTGAGGCCCGCCCAGGGGTCCTCCGCCACGTGGCCGACGCGCTGCGCCTCGGCGGCGATCGTCCAGGCCGGGACGTCCGGCTGCTGCTCGCCGAAGCGGGCGGCGATCGCGGCGGTCCGCGCCGCGACGCGGTCCCCGATGTCGAGCCGCCCGGCCGCGTCGGCGACGATGCCCGTGGCGCCGAGCGCGAACACGAGGAGGTTCGCCGCCTCGGCCGTGGGCTCCACCTGCAGGAGGAGCTCCCAGAGCGCCGCCGTCTCGGCGGGCGCGTCCCGGCAGAGCAGCGCGCGGAGCTGGACCAGGACGCCGCGCACCCACGGCATGCTCCCCGCGGGCGCGGCGCCGACGACCTCCTCGGCGTGGGGCAGGGCGGCCTCGACCTCGTTCCGCCAGACGAGCGCCTCGCAGGCGACGCCGAGCAGCGCGCCCCGCGTGGCCCCGCCGGAGCCGCCCGCGGCGCCGGCGGCGGAGGCGAGCCCGCGCTCCGCGATCCGGAGCGCCGCGGCCGCGTCGCCGCTCCGGATCGCCTGCTCCGCGGCGGCGAGGCAGTGCCGCGCCGCGCGCTCGTGCTCCCCCCCGCGCTCGAAGTGCTCGGCGAGCAGGAGCGCGTCGGCCTCGCCGCGCGCCTCGAGCCACGCGCCGGCGAGCCGGTGGCCCAGCGCGCGATCGGCCTCCGTGAGCATCGCGTAGGCCCCCTCGCGGAGCAGCGCGTGGCGGAAGGTGTACTCCTCCTCGCCCGGAAAGCGGCTGTCCGGGCCGCGGACGAGCACCGCCTGATCGACCAGGTACCCGAGCCTGCCGCCGACCTCGGAGCGCGCCGCCTCCCCGCCGAGCAGCGCGGCGACGCCCCCGTCCCAGAACACCTCGCCGAAGATGCTCGCCGCGCGCAGCGCCCGGCGCGCGTCGAGATCGAGGCCCTCGAGGCGCGACCGGACCATCGCCACGACGGTCTCCGGCAGCGCGCGCCGCGTGGCCCCGCCGGAGCCGGCCGCGGCCCGGATCAGCTCCTCCAGATAGAACGCGTGGCCCTCGGCCTGATCGACGATGCGCGCGATGGTGGCGTCGCCGGCGAGGCCGCCGAGCATCTCGCGCGCGAGCCGCTCGGCGGCCCGGCGGGGCAGGGGCCGGAGGCTCATCACGTGCGCGCCCCGCTTGGCCCAGAGGTCGGGGAAGGCCTCGCGGATCTCCGGCCGCGCGAGGGCCAGCACGAAGAAGGGGGACTGGTCGGCGGCGCGGAGCGCGGCGTCCACGAAGCGCACGGTGGCCGCGTCGCCCCAGTGCAGATCCTCGAGCAGGAGCAGGACCGGGCGCTCCGCGCACGCGGCGCGGACCAGGTCCTCGAAGGCGCGCTGCATCTGCTCGGCCATGAGGAGCGCGTCGCGGCGCGCGGCCCGGAGCTGGGCGCTGTCGTCGTCGGGCAGCGGGGCGCCGATGATCTCGCCGACGAACTCGGCGACGCGACGCCGGTGGGCGGGCGGGACGATCCGATCCACCCAGGCGCAGAGCCTGGCCCTGCGCTCGTCGAGCGGCTCGCCGCCGAGCACGCCGGCGGCGCCGCGCAGGGCCTGGCCGAGCAGGCCGAGCGGCGAGCCGTTGCGGAGCGAGTCCCCTCGGCCGATCCACAGCGTGAGCGGCTCGCCGCGCCGCTCGAGGGAGCGCAGGAGCTCCTGCGCCAGGCGAGATTTCCCGGCCCCGGCCGGCGCGACCGCGACGAACGCCTGCGCCTGCCGCTCCGTGGCGCACTCGGCGAAGGCCTCCTCGAGGCTCGTGAGCTCCCGCTCCCGGCCGACGCAGGGCGCGGGCTTGCCGAGCAGCAGCCGCGGGCCCTCCGCGTGCTCCGCCTCGCCCCAGAGCTCCGGCCCCGCGTCGCCGTCGCGCACGTCGAAGCGCGGGTCGAGCAGCGCGGCGGTCACCTCGTCGACGGCGACGGCGGCGGACCCCGGCCGCGCGAGCCGGCGCGCCGCGCGGTCGATGGCGTCGCCCAGGGAGAGCCGGCCCGCGACGTCGTCGACGCCGCTGGCGACGGCGATGGGCCGCTCTCCGGCGACGGCCCGCAGCGCGAGGGCCAGGCGCGCGGCGCTCGCCGCCCGGTCCTTGGCGACGCCGCCGTCCCCGAGCGCGATGGCGACGGTGTCGTCGGCGAGCAGCTCGAGCCGACCGCCGGCCGCGGCGGTCGCGCTCCGGAGCTCCGCGACGGCCTCGTCGTGATCGCGGCGGGCGACGAGCGTCGTCCCGTCCGGGTTCACCGGACCGGCGTGGCCGCCGATCAGCACCACGGAGACCAGGCGGCGCTCGGCGGCCCCGAGCGCCGCCGGCGCGGCCGCGGGGCCGCCGTCCGGCGCGCGGCGCCCGGCGATCGCCTCGAGCTCGGCGAGCAGGGCCGCGCCGTCGCGGGGCCGCGCGAGGGGGCTCTTCGCGAGCATCCGGCCCACGAGCGCGTCGAGGGCCGGTGGCGCGTCGGGGAGCACCTGCCCGAGCCGCGGCGGGTCGTCGAAGACGAGCTTGGCGAGGAGCGCCATCGCGTTGTCGGCCTGGAACGCCGGCCGCCCGGAGAGCGCCTCGTACAGCACGGCGCCGAGCGCGAAGACGTCGACCGCCGGCGAGAGGTGCAGGTCTCCGCGGGCCTGCTCCGGCGCCATGTACCCCGGCGTGCCGAGGAGCGCCCCGGTCTGCGTCACGCGGGAGAGCGCTCCGAACCTGGCGATGCCGAAGTCGATGAGCTTCACCCCGTCGATGGCGCCGCCGACGAGGAAGAGGTTGCTCGGCTTGATGTCGCGGTGCACGGCGCCCCGGTGGTGGAGCTCGGCGAGGGCGCCAGCCACCCCGCGCGCGAGCGTCAGCGCCTCCTCGGGGTCGAGCCGCCGCCGCCGGAGCAGCGAGGCGAGATCCTCGCCGTCGAGCCACTCCATGGCGAGGTAGAGCGCGTCCCCTTCGGTCTGTCCATGTGTGATGTATCGTACAATTGCGGGGTGATCGAGGTCGGCGAGGGCGCGGGCCTCCCGCTCGAGCCGGTGCAGGTCGTCGCTCGAGGCGCCGCGCAGGATCTTGAGCGCGACCGGGGCATTTCGGGCGTCGTCGAGGGCCTCGAAGACCTCGCCCATCCCTCCCGCGCCCGCGCGCCGTCGGAGGAGGAAGCGCCCGCCGATCCGATCCCCGAGCCGCACGGCGAGCAAAATACCGAGCCGGGGCGCGCTCGCGCAATGGTTGCTGGAACATACCGGGAGGAGCCCAGGCGAAACCCTGGGACATGAGGCGCCCGACGGGATCGCGCTGGGCGGGTCCCACCGGCGCCACGTCGCGCTCCACCGCCCGAACGCCGGCCCCGGTGCTCGAGCCCGGCGGCGAGGTGGCGCGCCTCGAGGGCCCGAACGGCAGCCCCATGGCCTGCGACGCGCCCGCGAGCATCGCGCTCGACGAGCGGCTCGCTGCTCGTGACCAACCACGCCCTGTTCACGAAGGACCCAGCGTCGTTCGTGTCGCTCAAGGTCTTCGTCGACGACCGGAGCGCGCGTCCCCGCGCCGCGCATGCCCTGACAGAGGAATCCAAAGCTGAACTTTTCAATTCGATGGCGCTGTTCAGGATTGCTGCTGCGTCCGCCTTCATTCGAAATATTCGAGATAGGACGAAATAAATCGCAAGAAGAACGTTCTTGACGTTCTTCTGCTTTTCGTAGAATCTCCGCGTGTGCTCTGACTTACGAGGAGGGGCACGGGGAGTGTTCTGGCGCGGCGTGGAAGGATTCCGCCGCTGCAGTAAATGGAGCGCTCCTCATGAATCGTGGGGTTCTGAGATCGTGCGCCTGCACGCGCGGTGACCTTCGCAGTGCGCCCCTGTTCGGGGGCGAGCGCGTTCTCTTCGCAGGCGCCCGAGGGGCTACAGCTCAGAGCATTTCTGAGCGGGAGCCTCCTGCGTCGCGGTGTCTATCTGCGACGTGACATCGAGAGAGGAGGCCGGACCCGAACGAGGTCCTGTCAGGGTCGCCGTGTGTCCGAGTCACTGTTCTGCCAATTGCACGCGTAAGGAGGATTTATGAAGAAATGGGCCATGGGTCTGCTGGGAACGGCTGCGTTTGCTCTCCTGAGCACCGGAGCCGCGATCGGCTATTCTGATACGCTGCCGGCGATGGCGGGTCATGCCTGGGTGGCCGCCGACGCCGGCTGTTTTGCCTCGTCCTGGTCCGAGGTGCGCAATAACTGCGGCAGCTCCAAGAAGCTCCTCGTCCCGATCCAGTCGCGGGCGAACGGCTCGGTCAATTTCAGGGCGACCCCCACCACCACGACCCCGGGGCTCTGTCTCAATACGCCCGTATGCCGAGCCGTGGTGACCTCTCCGAGCAACGGCTTTATTGCTCAGACTGGCTCCACCCTCATCTGCGACTCGTCGAGCCCGCCGGCGGCCGTCTCCCTCGGGAGCCTCACGGTGGCCAGCACGTCGGTCGCGCACTACGACTGCGACTTTCCGGGCAACTCGGAGGCGATCGGCTCCTTCACGTTCTGAAGGGGGCGAGGCGGGACGCCGCAACAAAGAAACGATAGGCGCGACGCGCCGCATGTGAGCGCGCTTCACGCGAAAGCGCGTGCTCCGGAGGGATCCGCGCGCCTCGCGCGCGGATCCCTCGCGGGCGCGAAGCTCGTGAGCCATGCCTGCAGATCATCAGTCGACGGTGAGAAAATGAAACAGACCCTCAAGCTCGGGATCTCCGTGGTGGCCATCTCCGTTGCGATCGTCGGCGTCGTCCAGTTTGTCGTGGATCGCTCACCGAGACATCGAGAGCGCGAGTACCGCGTCACGGTCGCCGAGCCGACCCGCGGCGCCAAGGCTCCGGATCGCCACGCGGCTTCGGCGCGGCCGGCGCCCCGAGAGCTCGCGCCGGAGCCGACCGTCGAGCCCGAGCCGCCTGCCCCCGAGCGAGCAGCGGCCGTCGAGCCGACCGCTCCGGAGCCCGAGGACCAGGTGGCCCACGTGGAGGCCCTTTATAGCGGCGAGGCGGTCGACCGCAGCTGGGCTGCCTCCGCCGAGCAACGGCTGGACGAAGGGCTGCGGCGCTACTTCGGGGAGGGGTCGCGCATGGTGTCCGTCGACTGCCGGACGTCCCTGTGCAAGGTCAACGTGTTTCATCAGGGCCTGTCGGAGCAGACCGCCTTCGTCGAGAAGGCGTTTCGCGCGAACGACTACTGGCCGGGCGCGAGGATGGCCTGGAGACAGGCGCACCCCGATGGAAGCGTCACGAGCGAGCTGTACTTCGTGAAGGACGGCGAGCCCCTGCCTCAGCTCAACTAGCGACCGGCGCGAAGGCGCAAAGGCGCAAACCAGAATTTTCTCTGTATTTTTGCGCCTTTGCGCCTTTGCGTTGAAATCTCTCTTCTCTCGCCGTCATCCCTGCCAAGACTTCTGACAGGCCGAACTAGGTCTTGCCGGAGCGGCGAGCGAGGAGACAAGCTGCGCGGGATGCTCGCTGGCAGCGTGATCGACGGTCGCTTCGAGGTGGATACGCTCGCCGGGGCCGGCGGGATGGGGACGGTGTACCGGGCGCTCGACCGGGCGAGCGGCGCGACGGTGGCGCTCAAGCTGCTGCGCGAGTCGGACGCGCAGGCGGCGGCGCGCTTCGTGCACGAGGCGCGGGCGCTCGCCGGCCTGGAGCACCCGCACATCGTGCGGTACGTGACGCACGGAACGGCGCCCTCGGGCGAGCCCTACCTGGTGATGGAGTGGCTCGCGGGCGAGACGCTCGCCGAGCGCCTTGAGCGCGGAGCGTTGCGCCTGAAGGAGGCGATTGCCCTGGTGAGCACGGCGGCCGAGGCGCTCGGGGCGGCGCACGCGCGCGGGGTCGTGCACCGCGATATCAAGCCGAGCAACCTGTTCCTTGTCGGCGGAGCGGTCGAGCGGGTGAAGGTGCTCGACTTCGGGATCGCGCGCCTGCAGATGGCAGCGACGAGGCTGACGGCGTCGGGCATGACGCTGGGGACACCCGGGTACATGGCGCCGGAGCAGGCGCGGGGGCAGCAGGAGTTGCTCGACGCGCGCGCGGACGTGTTCTCGCTCGGGTGTGTGCTGTTCGAGTGCCTGACCGGGGTGCCGGCGTTCCACGGGCAGCACGCGATGGCGCTGCTGGCGAAGCTGCTGCTGGAGGAGCCGCCGCGGGTGAAGGAGCTGCGGCCGGAGCTGCCCGTGGCGCTGGACGAGCTGGTCTTTCGGATGCTGGCCAAGGAGCCGTCGGCGCGGCCGGCCGACGGCGCGGCGGTGGCGCGACGCCTGGCCGAGCTCGGGGAGCTCACGGGCGGCGGCGCGGGCTCGGCGGACGCCAGCGTCGCGCTGAGCACCGGGGACGAGCGGCGGCTGGTCTCGGTCGTGGCGGTCCAGCCGGCCCCCGAGCGCCCGAGCGCCTTGCAGGACACCGTGCCGCTCACGGCGCCGCCGCCGGGCGCGCTCGCGCAGGTGCGTCGCGTGGCGATTCCGCTGGGCGCGCGGGTGGAGCAGCTGTGCGACGGGACGGTGGTGGCGACGGTGACGGGCGCCGGCAGCGCGACCGACGTGGCGGCGCTGGCGGCCCGGTGCGCGCTGCGGATCCGCGCGGCGTTGCCGGAGGCGGCGTGGCGCGTGGCGCTGGTGACGGGCCGAGGCGAGGACACGGGGAGCATCGAGCTCGGCGAGGTGCTGGAGCGGGCGGCCTCGCTGCTCGCGGAAGGCGCGCTGGGCGGCCGCGCGCACGAACCCGAGGAGGGCCGCAGGGGGGTCCAGGTCGATGCGGTGACGCGGGCGCTGCTCGACGTGCGGTTCGAGGTGAGCGAGCACGGAGGCGCTCTCTGGCTGCAGGCGGAGCGGGAGGTCGGCGAGCAGGCGCGCAAGCTGCTCGGCAAGCCGAGCCCGTACGTGGGCCGCGACCGGGAGCTGCGCGGCCTGCTCCAGGTCGTGGAGGGGAGCTTCGAGGACGGGCAGGCCGCGGTGGCGCTGGTGACCGCGGCGGCGGGGATGGGCAAGTCGCGCCTGCGCTTCGAGCTCCTGGAGGTGCTGAAGAGGCGTTATCCCGCGATGGACCTCGGCGTGAGCCGCGGCGACTCCATCGGCGCGGGCTCGGCGTTCGCGATGCTGGCCGGGGCGCTGCGCAGCGCGCTCGGGATCGCGGCGGGCGAGGCCGTCGAGGCGCGCCGCGAGAAGCTCGAGCAGGCCGTGGGCCGCCTGCTCGCCGGCGCCGCGCGCGCGCGGGTGACGGTGTTCCTCGCCGAGCTGATCGGCGCGCCCTTCGCCGACGAGGACCAGCCGCTCTTGCGCGCAGCGCGGCAGAGCCCGGGGCTCATGGCGGACCGCATCCAGGAGGCGTACGTCGGTTATGCGCGCGCGGTGACGGACGCGCAGCCCATGCTGGTGGTGCTGGAGGACCTGCACTGGGGGGATGCGCCCTCGGTCCGGATCCTCGACCGGGCGCTGCGGGAGCTGCGCGACCGGCCCTTCGTGGTGGTGGCCTTCGCGCGGCCCGAGGTCCACGACCTCTTCCCCCGGCTCTGGGGGGACCTCGGGTGCTCGGAGCTCCGGCTGCGCCCGTTGCCGGTCCGGGCGGCCGAGCTCCTGGTGCGGAGCGCGCTCGGCGAGCACGTCGACGCGCGGACCGTCGCTGCGCTGGTGGCGCAGGCCGACGGCAACACGTTCTACCTGGAAGAGCTGCTCCGGGCCGTGGCCGAGGGGCGCGAGGGCGCGCTGCCGGAGACGGTGCTGGGGATGGTGGAGGCGCGACTCGCGGCGCTGGGGGACGAGGAGCGGCGGCTGCTGCGGGCCGCGAGCGTCTTCGGCGAGGCGTGCTGGGCCGGGGGCGTGCGCGCGCTCCTGGGCGCGCCGGCGCCCGGCGAGCAGGAGCAGGATGCCTGGGCCGCGCTCATCGAGCGCGAGATCCTGGAGCGGCGCCCGACGTCGCGCTTCGCAGGCGAGGAGGAGATCGCGTTCCGTCACGCGCTCTTGCGGGAGGGCGCCTATGCGATGCTCACGGGCCGCGACAGGGGCGTGGGGCACAAGCTCGCCGGGGAATGGCTGCTCCGGGCCGGCGAGCAAGACCCCATGGTGCTGGCCGAGCATTTCGAGCGAGGCGGGGAGGCGGCGCGCGCGGCGGAGTTCTACCTGCGGGCCGCCGAGAAGGCGCTGCTCGCCGCCGACATGCCGGCGGTGCTCGCGCGCGCGCAGCGGGGCATCGCCTGCGGGCCGACGGGAGAGGTGCTGGCCTCACTCCACGTCATCTTGTCGAATGTGCTGTTCTTCATGGAGGACAGGACGCAGAGCTACGCTCACGCGCTCGCGGCGCTGGACAGCGCCTCGCCCGGCGGCCTGGCCCACGGCAGGGCCATGGCGAGCGCGCTCATCTGCGCGATCCACTCCAGCGACCGGCAGGCCGCCCACGACCTGCTCCGGCGCGGCAACGCCGCGGATCTCCTCCTCGAGCCCCGGCTCGTGTCCTGGGGGACCCGCAGCATCCTTCTCGCCATGATCTGGGAGGGAATGCCCGATCTGGCCCGGCGCACCATGCGCCGGATCGAGCAGGACGTGGCCCCGGTCGCCCGTGAGGATCACCTCGTGGCTGCGTGGGTCGAGGCCGCCAGGGCGTGCTGGTGCACCCACGTGGAGCGGGATCCATGGGGAGCGCGCCAGCGGAACCGCGCCGCCGCGGAGCACCTCGAGGCGCTCGGCGACGGCTTGAACGCGTGGTTCATGCGGATGCTCGAGGCCGGCGACGAGTGGATGCTCGGCGCCTTCGCCCGTGCCGAGGAGATGCACGACCGCCTCCTCGCATCGCAGGGCGCGCTCACATTCCTGTCGTCGGGGGCGCTGCTTGTCCGGATCACGGTGCAGCTCGAGCAGCGAAGGATCGCGGAGGCGCAGGAACAGGCCGAATCACTGCTGCGGCTGGCCTCGCCGCGCAACGATTTCTTTTTCATCGTCCACGCGCGTCTCCTCCTCTCCGAGTGCCGCCTCCTGCAAGGGGATCTCGCCGGGGCCGAGGGGGAGGTGCACGCGGTCGGGGATCCTGTCAGGCTGGCACCCTTCTTCCGGTCCGTGCGCCTGTCGCTGCTCGCCGAGATCCGGCTCCGGCAAGGTCAGGCCGCGGAGGCCGCCGCGCTTGCCCGCGAGGCATACGCCCTGGAGCGGTCGACCGCGCCGCTCTTCATGCCCCGGCAGGAGACCGCCCCCGTGCTGCTGGCCGAGGCGCTCCACGCGAGCGGCGAGGTGGAGGCGGCCCGCGAGGTCCTCCGCGAGGCGCGCGACGCGCTGCTCGCGCGCGCCGACAAGATACCGGATCCCGCCTACCGGAGGAGCTTCCTGGAGAACATCGCCGCGCGCGCCCGCACGCTGGAGCTCGCACGCGCGTGGCTGGAGGCGTGAGCGGACACGGGGTCTCCCGAGGGCGCTGGAGCTCGCGGCCTGCCGGCGAGCCCGGCGACGCCCGCGGCGTCGCGCCGCGAGCCGCCGCGGCCGCCGCTCGCAGCCGCCGCGGCCGCAGGGCGCGCCCGATGGCGTGATGTCGCCGCGCCTCGGATGGCGCGGATCGGGCGGCGCGTGCGCGAATTGAGCGAGCCTTGCTCAGGTCGCGCCAAGGGGGCCCGAGCGGCCGAGGATCTCCCGCGAAATGGCGCCCTGATTCGGGCGGCACGCGCGCTGCTATGTGGACCGACGTGAACGAGGCTCGATGGCCCGTCACCAAGAACGCAAGGAGCTCATCATGAAGAACCTGCTTGTCGCGCTCACCGCCTCTCTCTTCTCGTCGTTTGCCGCCGCGTGCATCGCGACGCCGAACGAGGCTGGCGAGGTCGAGCCAGATCAAGAGATGACCGAGGAGAGCTCTCAGGAGAGCGTCCAATGTCCCCCGGCTGGGCTCTGCAGGTCCGCCGACATCTCCTGCGTGGATCTCCAGACCACCCCCCGAGCGTGCCGCACCTTGATGCGCTGCCGCGAGTGCGAGGACCGGGTCGAGGACGAGCTCGGGGTGCCGGAGACTCCCGTGGAGTCGAGCGCCCGGGCGCCGGCCGCGGAGGAGCTGTCGGCCCAGGCGCTCTCGTGCCCCTCGCCCGCCACGTGCGCGAGGGCCGAAGCCCGCTGTCAGGATCCCGAGACCACCCCCAGCTGGTGCAGCATCTTGACGCGTTGTCTGATGTGCGGCGAAGGGCTCTGACCTGACGTGGATGGCGAGCCGCTCGTCCTGCTCGCCGCAGGCAAGAGCCTGGCTGGCCGAAGGTCCCCCTGAGATGAACGCAGCCCGAGCAGGCGTGGCGCAAGGCCCGCTCGCTTGACCGTGCACCCCCTCCGACCAACATGCTGCGTCGGTGTCGGTGAGGAGGGGGAACATGGATGTGCCCGAGGAGCGCAAGAGGCAGGAGCGCGAGGGGCTGCTCCGGAGGTCGCTCGATCGTTATCAACGCCGCCTCGAGCAGGATCTCGAGCTCCAGCGGTCCGCTCCCTCCCCCGAGGCCGTCGAGCGCCTCGCCGGCGGAGATCGGCCCAGCATCGAGCTCATCGCCCTCGCCTGCTCGCTCTACGCCGACCGGCCGGCCCTCGGCGCGCGCGCCTTCACGGTGGAGGGCGGCGAGCTCCGCTACCTCCCGAGCTACGACACGCTGAGCTACGCCGAGCTGTGGGCGCGCGTCCAGGCGTTCGCGAGCGGGCTGCGCCGCGGCGGCCTGGTGCTGCCGGGGGAGCGCGTGGCCATCTCCGGGTTCGCGAGCGTCGACTGGATCGTCGCCGACTTCGCCTGCCTCTATCTCGCGGCGGTCTCGGTGCCGCTCCAGACGGGCATGCCCGCGGCCGATCTCCAGCAGATCCTCGGCGAGGTCGAGCCGCGGGCCGTCGTGTGCAGCGCCGAGCAGCTCGACGCCATCGCGGCGGCGCTCGCGAGCTGCCCGGCGGTGCGCAGTCTCGTCGTGATGGATCTCGAGGAGCGGGACGCCGCCCGCGCCGGCGCGGTCGCCGCGCGCATGAAGGCGCTGCGCGAGGAGCACGGCCAGCGGCTCGCGCTCTTCACCATCGCGGACGTGGAGCGCCTCGGCCGGCAGCGCGGGATCGTGCCCCACGCGATCCCCTCGGAGGCGCGCGCCGGCGAGCCCGACCCGCTCATGGCCATCCTCTACACGTCGGGCAGCACCGGGACGCCGAAGGGCGCCATGTTCCCCGAGAGCCTCATGCGCGCGTTGTGGCAGACGCAGGGGAGGGGGCGCGTGGCGCCCGTCGCGTCCATCAGCGTCGGTTACATGCCGCTGAACCACGCCGCGGGGCGCTTCGAGGTGATGCGATCCATCATGGAGGGCGGCGTCACCCACCTCGTCCTCGCCAGCGACATGTCCACGCTGTTCGAGGACATCCGCATCACCCGGCCGACGCGCTTCATGTTCGTGCCGCGCGTGTCGGCGATGATCCACCAGCATTACCAGGCCGAGCTCGTGCGGCGCGGCGCCGGCCTCGGGGGCGGCGCCGCGGATCGGATCAAGGCCGAGATCATGGCCGAGATGCGCCGGTCGTTCCTCGGCGACCGCCTCGTGTATGCGGTGACGGGCACGGCGCCGACGGCGCCGGAGATCATCGACTTCCTGGAGCGCTGCTTCGAGATCCCGATCTACGACGGATACGGATCCACCGAGGCGGGGATGGTCAGCTTCGACGGCCGGCTCTCGCGCGAGGACGTCCTGGCCTTCAAGATCGCCGACGTGCCCGAGCTGGGTTATCGCGCCACGGACAAGCCCCATCCGCGCGGCGAGCTGCGGGTGAAGATGCGCCGGCACGTGCCCGGGTATTACAAGAACGCCCAGGCGACGAGGGATCTGCTCGACGAGGAGGGGTACCTCCAGACCGGCGACATCGTGGAGCTGCACGGAGAGGACGAGATCGTGTGGCTCGACCGCAAGAAGAACGTCCTCAAGCTGGCGCAGGGGGAGTTCGTGAGCACCTCGCGCCTCGAGGGGATCTATGCGGCCATGAGCCCCTTCATCCAGCAGATCTACGTTTACGGGAGCAGCCTGCGCGCCTACCTGCTCGCCGTGGTCGTGCCCGACCGGCGCGCCGTCGAGGCGCACCTCGGGCCGGCGGCGAGCGAGGGCGCGATCAAGCAGCTCGTCCGGGGCGAGCTCGACCGCATCGCGCGCGAGGCGGGGCTCCCGCGCTGGGAGGTGCCGCGCGAGATCCTGATCGAGGCGAGCCCCTTCACCCGCGAGAACGGCCTGCTGACGGCGAGCAACAAGCCCGCTCGCCCGAAGCTCAAGGCGCGTTACGGCGCGCAGCTCGAGCGGATGTTCGATCAGATCGAGCGCACGCAGCTGGAGAAGCTGCACGAGCTCGAGGGGCAGCGCGCGGGCGCGAGCGCGGCCGAGCAGGTCGCGCTCGCGATGGAGGTCACGCTCGGCCTGCACGACGTCGATCCGCGGCAGACCTTCGTGGCGCTCGGCGGGGACTCGCTGGCGGCGGTGCGGCTCTCGACGATGCTGGAGGAGCGCTTCGGGGCCGCCGTCCCGGTGGGGCTCATCCTCGACCCGACGAGCAGCGTGGAGCGCCTCGCCGCGCACGTCGAGGAGCGCGCCGGGGGCGCCGCGCGCGCGGTCACCTTCAGCCAGGTGCACGGCGCCGGGGCGACGGCGGTGCGGGCCGCGGATCTGCGGCTGGAGCGCTTCCTCGCCCCGGAGGAGCTCGCCGAGGCGGCGCGAGCGGCGGCGCCCGCGTCCGCGGTCCGGACCGTGTTCCTCACGGGAGCGAACGGCTTCCTCGGCCGGTTCCTGCTGCTGGAGCTGCTCGAGCGGGCGCCGCGCGGCGGCACGGTGTCCTGTGTCGTGCGCGCGTCGAGCGACGCCGAGGCGCTGGCGCGGCTCCGGGCGGCGTACGGGGCCGATCCCGCGCTCGGGCAGAGGTTCCAGGAGCTGTCGGCGAACGGCCGCCTGGAGGCGCTCGCGGGCGACCTGACGAAGCCGCGGTTCGGCCTGCCGGAGGCCGTGTTCGACCGGCTCTGCGACGAGGTGGACGGCATCCTCCACAACGGCGCGCTGGTGAACCATGCGTTCTCGTATCCCCAGCTCTTCGAGCCCAACGTGCTCGGGACGGTGGAGATCATCCGCCTCGCGCTGCGCCGGCGGCGGAAGCCGGTCGGCTACGTGTCCACGGTCGGCGTCGCCGGCGGGCGGGATCCGCGCGACCCCGTGCGCGAGGACGAGGACGCCCTGTCGCTCTGGGAGGAGCGGCCGACCGACTCGGGATATGCCGTGGGGTACGGGGCGAGCAAGTGGGCCGGCGAGGTGCTTCTCCACGATCTCGCGCGGCGCTTCGGCGTGCCGGTGGGCGTGTTCCGGTGCAGCATGATCATGCCGGATCGGCGCTACGTGGGAGAGGTCAACACGAGCGATTTCCTGACGCGGCTCTTCGCGGGGATCGTGTACACGGCCGTGGCGCCGCGGTCGTTCTACTCCGGCGCGGGAGCTCACCACTTCGACGGTCTGCCGGTCGATTTCGTGGCCGGCAGCATCGCGGCGGTGACCACCGACCTCCGGGCGGGCATCGCGACGTACCACGTGACGAACCCGCACTGGGAAGATGCGGTGTCGCTCGACACGATGGTCGACTGGATCCGGACGGCGGGCTACGAGGTGGCCCGGATCGACGCGTATGCCCGCTGGTACGAGGTATTCCGGGAGCGGCTCGAGGCGCTGGGTCAGCCGCAGAAGCAGCGGTCGCCGCTGCCGATCCTCCAGCAGTGGGCGCGGCCGATCGGCCGGGAGCTGCGGTTCGACACGGCGCGGCTGGCGCAGCGTTTGCGGGAGATCGCGGCGCGGCCAGGGGCGCGGGTCGAGGCCGTGGCGCCGCACCTCACCGAGGAGTACCTGCACAAGTACCTGCGCGACATGGTCGCGGCGCGCGTGATTGCGGGGCGGGCCGGGTAGGCGCCGTCGAGCGGCGGTCGTCGCTTGCAGGGGAGGTTTGGCCGGGCTGGGCGGCCCCCCGGCGAGGGTGGCCGCCGCGCGGCGCGGGGGGCGGGCTGAGCTCGCCTTGGACGTCGTGTCCCCTCCGTGCTGCGCATTCCCGCCCGGTCAGCCGTCCAGCGCTTCGCCCGGGCGGCGCGCGATCAGCGCGTGTCCTTCGAGCACCTCGCGCACGAGGCCGTCCGCGCCTGCATACTTCGCGATCGTCTGGCGGATCTCGACCGCCAGGTCCTCCTCGCGCGACCCCGACCGCCCGTGCCACGTCGCGGCGAACGACAGGGCGCGATCGACGAAGCGCTCCACGGGCGTCTCCCGCCGCTCGAGGACGGAGATGCGCTCGAGGTGGCTGAAGGCGGACTCGAGCAGCACGGCCTCGTTCTTCGTGGACTCGCGGATCTGCGGCCGCGCCGGATCTTCGGTCGAGTACTTGTCGATGAGCGCCTGGAACTCCTTGTGCCACGTGTTGCTCGGCACCTCGGGGTAGCTCTCCCCGAACAGCGCCACCGCGCCGCCCCGCTCGAGCAGGCCGTCGAGCGACTTCAGCGTCTCGACGCGGTCCATCCAGTGGAAAGCGCGGCCGATGGTGACGAGCTTGAAGCGGCCGAGGTGCGGCCCGAGCTCGTACGAGCTCCCCTGGACGAACTGGATCGCGACATCGGCGCGCGCGGCGTTCTCCCTGGCCGCCGCGAGCATCTCGGGCGACGGATCGACCGCGGTCACGGACTTCGCGTGCGGCGCGAAGTCGATCGCGAGGAACCCCGGCCCGGTCCCCAGGTCGAGCACGGCGGCCTCTCGCTTGAGGCCGACCAGATCCGCCACGCGGCGGCTGAGGAGCTTCGGATAAGAGGGGCGTCCGGTCGTGTAGTACCGGGAGGCGGTCTTGAATCGTTCCGGATAAAAGAGCTTGCGTTCTGACATGGTGATGGGACCTCTTCTCGTCATTCTGGCTCTGGCTGAAGGCCAGCGTCGCGCGACGCGGCGCCCGCCGCGGCTCGCCGTGGATCGGCACCTGACCTGCGCTGAACGGCCAACCTGCGCTGAACGGCCAGCCCGCGCTGCGCGGCCAGCCCGCGCTGCGCGGCCAGCCCGCGCTGCGCGGCTACCCCGCGCTGAGCGGCGGCGGCCCGCTCTCCTCGGCGGTGACCACGCAGAAGTCCGCCCTGGCGGCGTAGCCCTGCGCGCCACGGAGCTCCACCACGCGGTCTCGCCCGAGGGCCGCCGCGCCCGGGACGCGGAACGTCGCGACGTCGAGCCGCGGCACCGGCTGCTGGCGGGGCGTCGGGAGCTGGGGCACCCACGAGTACGGCGCGCGGTAGGCGCGGTAGACCAGGTTGAGGGCCAGCGGCGGCTTGCGCCAGTAAGGGCTGATGTATTCCCAGACGATCTCGTGTCCCGGGGTGACCTCGAGGATCCGCCCGTCGGACCCTTCCGTGATGAGCGTGTTGCCGTTCGGCAGCCGCTGGGCGCTGCTGATGAACGGGCTATAGAACCGCGCCGCGTCGAGGGGCATCACGAAGCCCGCCTCTTTGGGCGTGTACTGCCACCGGATCTCCAGGGTGATCGGGTCGATCTCCAGCACCCGCGAGTGGTCGCGCAGGGCCGTCTTGAGCCCCTTCGGCGCGCCGGGGTTGGGGGCGCCGTAGCCTGCCCAGCCCCCGTTGTCGAAGACGAGGAGGTTGCCCTCGCCGGGCAGCCCGCGCGGGATGAGGTGGGCGTGGTGCTGACCGATGATCCAGCCGAGCCGCTGCTCGGCCTCGCTGCCGTCGTACCGCGGTCCGAGCCGCCACACGACCCGCCCCGTCTTCTTGCTGACGATGGCGATGATGTTCGCCTCGCGCGCGTCCCAGATCAGGTTGTCTGGATGGAAGCGCTCGTCGCCGGCGTCGTACCAGCGGTTCGGCCCGAGCAGCGAGAGCGAGTTGATGTGCAGCCAGTCGCCGATCCCGGCGGCGGGGCGGCTCTGGTCGAGCACGCTCCCGCCCGGCGCGCGCAGGTTGGGATCGCGGCGCAGCACGTCGCGCGCGGCCTGGTCGAAGCCGAGCTCCTCGACGTGCTCGTGGGCGCGCCATTGCCAGACGATGTTGCCTTTCCAGTCCACCTCGACGATCTTGTCGTCGAGCAGCGGGTGCTCGGAGATGGCGGGGTTGTGCACGTTCTCGTGCACGAGGAGGAAGGTGCTCCCCCGGTCGACGAGCGGCTCCTGGCCGGGCGCGTAGTACCCGACGGGGTTGCCTTCGCGCTGGAAATCGTGGTGCTGGCGCGCGAACCAGCGCGGCGCCTCCCCGGGATCGGCGATGTGCTCGAGGCCGTCGAAGCGCCAGACCACGTTGCCGTCCCAGTCGACCTGCACGAGGTCGATCTGGTCTTGCGCCCCGTGCAGCGGGTTGCGCTCGCCGGTGCTGCCGAACACCTGCCCTCCGGGCAGGAGTTTGTTGGGAAAGCCGTGGAGCCCGTTCCAGAGCTGCACCTCGCGGCCGTTCATGTCGATGAGCAGCGCCCCGAGGCCTGCGGCCTGGAAGATCGTGTACCCGTTCCAGCTGCGGTCGGGGTCATAGATCGTGACCCCGGTGGGATAGATGGTCGGATGGCCCATGCCTCGCGTCTCCTGGCGGTGGTCGCGGCGCGACGGCGTGCACGGGATGTACCAGGGGCAGAACCTGCAGGAGGAAGGGGTTGCGGCCGCGTGGTGGTGCGGCGGTGCTGCGCCGCAAGCAGCCGCGCAGCACCGCCGCTGGCCGGGGCGCATGGCGCGAGAGACGACCGACCCAGGTTGAGCCGACCGACCCAGCCAACCGACCCAGGTTGAGCCGACCGACCCAGGTTGAGCCGACCCAGATCGATCTAGTTCGGCCTGTCAGAAGTCTTGGCAGGGATCACGGCGAGAGAAGAGATGTTTGAACGCAAAGGCGCAAAGGCGCAAAGGCGCAAAAATACAAAGAAAATTCTGGTTTGCGCCTTTGCGCCTTTGCGCCTTTGCGTTGAAATCTCTCGGGATCCCTGGCCAGGCTCGCGAGGCACGGAACTAGAATAGCACTGGCAGCTCCCGGAACCCGCGCATCCCGCCGGCGGCGCTCCAGCGCAGCCCTTCGGCCGGCGCGGCGAGGCGCAGATCGGGGAGGCGTCGGAGCAGGGTCTCGAAGGCGATCTGCCCCTCGACGCGCGCCAGCGGCGCCCCGAGGCACAGGTGGATCCCCCTGCCGAAGGCGATGTGACGGTGGGCGTCGTCGCGCGAGATGTCGTACCGGTCGGGATCCTCGAAGCGTTGCGGATCCCGGTTGGCCGAGCCGAGGCCGATCGCCACCTGCGCCCCTTTCGGGATCGTCGTCCCGCCGAGATCGATCTCCTCCGTGGCGATGCGCATGCTGCGCGGGTAGTCGACCGGCCCCCAGTAGCGGAGCGTCTCCTCGACCACCCCTCTGGCCAGCCCGGGATCCTGCTTGAAGCGGGCGAGCTGCTCGGGGTGCGTCAGGAGCGCCGCGACGCCGTTGCCGATGAGGTTCACCGTCGTGATATGCCCGGCGAAGTAGAGGAGGAACACCATCGAGAGGAGCTCTTCCTCGCTGAGCGTGTCGCCGTCCTCCTGGGCGTGGATCATCTGGCTGATCATGTCGTCCGCCGGCGCGCGCCGCTTCCGCTCGAACAGATCACGGAGGTAGCCGCTGAACGCCGCGATCAACTTGCGGCTGTGCTCCACGGCCACGGGGTCCCCGAAGCGCTCGGCGCGGATCTCCGCCCACTGCTGGACGGCCTCGCGGTCCTCCTGCGGGATGCCGAGCATGTCGCTGATCACCGTCACCGGCAGCGGGTAGGCGAACGCCTTGATCAGCTCCATCCGCCGCTCCGGCGCCGCCTCGCCGCGCGCGGCCGCCTCCTGCTCGGCCCTGTCGAGCAGGTCGTCGGCGATGCGCTGGACGCGCGGCTTGAGCGCCTCCATGGCGCGGGCGCTGAAGCTCGGCTGGACCAGCTTGCGCAGCCGCGAGTGGTCGGGCGGGTCGAGCATGATCAGCGAGCGCATGATCGGCCGGAACTCCACCGGCACGGGCGGCAGCGTCTCCCGCTGCTCCGGCGTCATCAGCGCGTAGGGGTCGGACGCGAGGCGATCGTCGGCCAGCGCGGCGGCCGCCTCCTCGTAGTGGTTCACGAAGAGCACCTCGCGCACGGGGCGCTCGCCGGCCATCACGCTCTTCTCCTCGTCCTCGTCCCTGAGGAAGGGGTAATGGCGAGTGCGCACGACGGGCCCCTGGGCCCGCATCTCCGTGTAGACCTCGTAGGCCCTGGCCAGGAAGCTCGGATCCGACCTGTCCAGCACCACGGACCCGGCCGCGGGCGCCTCCTTCGGGGCGCCTCCCGCGCCCTCTCTGCTCCCGTGCTGCGCGCGTGTTCCTGTTGCCTCGAGCTCATCCGTCGGTCTCGCCGTCATGGTTTCCTCCGTGTTCGGCTACCTGACCCAGGTTGGAAGCGGCCGGCGACCCGATCCAGGTTGAGCAGCGATCCGACCCTGAGCAGCGACCCGACCCAGGTTGAGCCGGTCGGTCCGACCTGGAGCGACCCGACCCAGGTTGGGCAGCGACCCGACCCAGGTTGAGCCGGTCGGTCCGACCCAGGTTGAGCCGGTCGGTCCGCGCGACCGTCGCATTACAATAATCGCCTGTAGATGTTCCGGCCGCCCGCCTGCTTCAGCGCGTAGGCGAACCCGAGCTCGGGCATCGAGCGCGTGACGATGATCCGGCGGTGCGGCCGCTGTCAGGAGAGCGGCGCCTCTCGATGCGCGAGGTGATGTTGATCCCAGGGGAGCGCGATGCGCTCGCCCGCGGGCGTCTCGACCGTGACCGGCGCTGCGCCGAGCGCGGCGACGACCTGCATCTCGTCTGCGCCCGTGTTTGCGATCTGGTGCGGGACGTTCGCGGGCAGGATGAGCGTCGACCCCGGACCGAACGTCAGGGTGGTTCCGTCGATCTCGCACGTCCCCGAGCCGCTGAGGACGACGACCACCTCCTCGCAAGCGTGCCGGTGCCGCGGCGTCTGCGCGCCGGGGGCGATGGTCTGCATCCAGACCTCGACGCTGCGGAGGCCGTCGCGAGGTCCGGCGAGGGTCTGGTGCGTGAGCCCGGGCAGGTGGAGCTTCTCGATGGACGCGATGTTCAGGACAGTCATGGTGTAATTCTCCATGCAGGTCGTGGTCGGATCCTGCCTGTCGCGGCAGGCCGTCGTGCCCGTGGTACGGCGGTACCTCGCTGGCGTTTCTCTCCGCAGGACGAACGGGGGCGACCCGACCGAGGTTGGGCGACCCGACCCGGGTTGAGGACGACCCGACCCAGGTTGAGGGCAACTCGACCCAGGTTGAGGGCAACCGGGGGACGACCCGACCCAGGTTGAGGACGACCCGACCCGAGTTGAGGACGACCCGACCCAGGTTGAGGACGACCCGACCCAGGTTGGCGGCTCCGGGCAGGTTACCGGCACCCGAGCTGCCGCCGCCTCGCCCGCGCCTGCGCCGCCGAGCGCGAGCGCTCCGCCGCTCCCCACCGCCCGACGACGCTTCCGTACGCCGCGCACGCCCCCGCCTTGTCCCCGCTCGCTTCCAGCGCCTCGCCCAGCCACGCGCTCGCCCACACGTACACGAACGGCTCGTCCAGCGGGATGCACGCGCCCGTCACGGCGCGCAGCAGGGGCACGGCCGCCGCGTGCTCCCCGGCCATCGACAGCGCGCGCCCCGCGAACGCCTGCGCCGTCCACGCGTCGCGCCCGAACTGCTCCGGCCGCGGCGCGCCCCCTAGCTCCGCCGGCATCGCCTGCACCGCCCGCGCCGCCTCGCTCGCCGACGCCACCGTCGCCGCCTCCGTGAGCGCCCACAGGTCTGCCGCCGTCAGCAGCCCGCTCCCGTGCAGCTTCGCGAGCCGCCCTCGCCAGCGCGCATCGAGCGCCGGCGCTTCCTCCCTGCCGCCCGCGCCCTCCCTGCCGCCCAGCAGCAACCCGACCCAGGTTGGGCAGGGCGCCAATTGGGCAGGGCGACCCAACCAACCGGTGAGCGCATGGCCAGCCCCTCACCTCCGACCGCGGGCGCGGCATCGCGACGGCCGCTATCGCCCTCCGGCTCCCGCATGGCCCAAGCCAAAACGAGTAAGCGGCGGTGCGTGGTAGAACCGATGGAGGCTTGCTCCTACCGTGTCAAGTGCAGGTACCAAACCCATGCGGAAATGTGTAAGCTACAACTGATGCACGGAGCCGAGCTGAGGGAGCGCTATGCCCGCGGAGAGCGCGACTTTCGCGGAGCAGACCTAGCTGGCGCGGATCTACGAGGAGTCAACCTGCGCGAGGCGAACTTTCGAGGGGCAAGCTTCCGTGAGGCCCGACTGGGACCCCGGCCGCACGCGATAGTGCTGCGCCAAGCAGCCTTGCTGATAGGTGGGGTGATGAGCACCTCCGTGCTGTTGCTGGTCGCGACTTGGGTGGTCGCGCTTTTTAAGACGAATTTTGTTGATGATAATACCGTTGTTCCCGGGCTGTTTGTTGTTGCATTTGTTGTGACGGCCAACGTCGTTTTTCTTCGTCGCGGCGCTGGCGCTGTCCCTGTCGTTGTCACTGGTGCCACTATCAGCGTCCTCGCTATCGCGGTTGCGGGTGTCGCTGCAGCTACAAAACGTCTGGGTTCGGTTGGCGATGGTGTGTACGTCAGCGTGGAATTCAACTATAGTCTTATCTTTTTTGATTCGCTCGGCTATGCCAACCATGCCGCAGATCGGTCATTCGTATATAATGGTTTAGTCCTGGCCTGCGCCGCATTGCAGTTCCTGGTGATCCTGGCAGTCTGCCGCCGCGCCCTGCGGGGCGATCATCGTCATGCTGGGATACGCCAGCTTATTGTATCGCTTAGGGGTCTAGGAGGCGCCTCCCTGGCCGGGGCCGACCTGCAGGATGCAGACTTTAAGGGCGCCCAGATGTTTGGCACCGATCTGCGAGGGGCCATCCTTCTGCGCACGCGCTTCCGTGGCGCGCGTGAGCTCCACTGGGCACGCTTGGATTCGGGGGACCTGCGCCTTTTGCCTGTACAGAAGCTCCTCGCGTCCGGCGATGGTGCTGGCTTGAATCTCGACGGGATGCGCATGCGCGGAGTTTACCTGCGCGATGCCCAGCTCGTCCGCGCCTGCTTGACGAAAGCCGACTTGTCTGAGGCTGATCTAACCGGCGCCAATCTGCAGGGCGCACGCCTCCGCGGGGCAGATCTCTGTGGGGCCGTAATGGCGCAGGCATCGCTCGACGGTGCGGATATCGACGGAGCGCGCATCGATGCGTTAGCCTACCAGCGTAGCGGTTTCACGCCGGAATTGCTTGCTGATATGCAGCGTCGAGGCATTGAGATCATCGGCCTAGAAGCGTTTCCCGAGGCGGCGCAGGACCGGCTCGTAGGCGAGCGCGAAGGACTCTTTCTATGCTTCAGTACCCGGTTGAGCGCCTTCGATAAGTTGCTGGTGGAGGGAATGATCGTGGGCATACTCGGTCGGGACACGGATTGCTACGTGGCCGAGTACCGCGTGCACGGCGACACCGCCATCGTGCGCCTGTGTGGCTCCCGCCGAGCCGACCTGGAGCGCGTCGCTGACGCCCTATATCTGAAAGTATGGGAGCAGGTGCAGGTCCATCAGACTGCTCTCGTGCGCATGGCGGCGGTGCTCCAACCCAGCACTCTGAAGAGCGGCCTCGACGACCTATTCGGTCGGCGACTCGCGCGCATGGAGCTCCGCGACGCACCACCTCCCGTCGCGGAGGCTGATCGCTCCTCCAATGCGCTGGTCGATGCCTGGCGCCCGATACTCCGTAGAGAGGCACTGCTTCGCTGGACATGGCATGAGCCGACACGCCCAGGAGTGGATCGCATTGAATTGGCTATCCATCCGCGCCGGATGTTTCTCTGCCATACACCCGCCGACCTCGAACTCGCTCGCGAACTCTGCGTCAACCTGAGTGTCCTGCATCGGCAAGGGTTGATTGATGCGTTCCGTCCCGAAGACGTGCTCCCAGGAGCCGTGGTCGCGGAAAGGCTTGCTGAGCGACTTGGTCACGCCGATATTGTCATCTGCTTGATTAGTGCGCAATTCTTCGCCGATGAAGCCTGTGTCCAACAGATGGAGCGTGCGCTGACGCAGAGGATTCAAGCAGGAACGCCCATTGTCGTACCAGTGCTGGCGCGCCCATCGGAGTGGCGGCAGTCGCCGCTTGGTACCCTCCACCCGCTCCCCGAGGACGGATTGCCCGTCACCATATGGTCGAACAAGGATGATGCGTGGCTGAATGTGGTCAGTGGATTGCGCCGTCTGCTTCTTAGCATGTGATCGTGAGTTGAACGAAGGCTCCGGTTGGCGAAGCGCCGTGAATCAGCTACCGCTCGTCCAACGGGTCGTCGTCGAGCAGCGAGAGCTGGCGTATCTTCCGCGGCGTCAGCTTCCACGCGACGAGGTGGCGCTGACCCGTTGGCTCCGCGGATGGCGCCGCGGGCTCGGCGTAGCAGACGACGTTACGCGGGCAACGGGGCCTTTGGAAGCGGAGCAGGAGCAGCGGACGGGCTCGGTGCAGCGCCGCCTTGGACCACGGGAAAGCACCCGCGCCCCTCTGGCAGTTCGCGGGCGTGCGTAGCGGGAGTGCCTTCGCGCTCGGCGTCGCCGTCTCGGGGACGGAGGGCAGCGCTTCGAGTAGCTCCAGCATCCTCCAAATGTGGTTCGTCACGCCAGCCTCCATTGCGGGCGTTACGCGTGTCGACCCGGCTGCGACCGGACTCAGGTTGAAGCAACCAGTAAGGTTGGAGCGAGCAGCGAGCCGACCCAGGTTGGCGGATCCGGGGAGGTTACCGGCACCCGAGCTGCCGCCGCCTCGCCCGCGCCTGCGCCGCCGAGCGCGAGCGCTCCGCCGCCCCCCACCGCCCGAGGACGCTTCCGTACGCCGCGCACGCCCCCGCCTTGTCCCCGCTCGCTTCCAGCGCCTCGCCCAGCCACGCGCTCGCCCACACGTACACGAACGGCTCGTCCAGCGGGATGCACGCGTCCGCCACGGCGCGCAGCAGGGGCACGGCCGCCGCGTGCTCCCCGGCCATCGACAGCGCGCGCCCCGCGAACGCCTGCGCCGTCCACGCGTCGCGCCCGAACTGCTCCGGCCGCGGCGCGCCCCCTAGCTCCGCCGGCATCGCCCGCACCGCCCGCGCCGCCTCGCTCGCCGACGCCACCGTCGCCGCCTCCGTGAGCGCCCACAGGTCTGCCGCCGTCAGCAGCCCGCTCCCGTGCAGCTTCGCGAGCCGCCCTCGCCAGCGCGCATCGAGCGCCGGCGTGCCCTCCCTGCCGTCCGCGCCCTCCCTCCCGCCCATTCTCGCCGCGCGTTCCAGCCACGGATCGGTCCGGTGCAACCCCGAGAACGTCTCATCCACCCCGAGCCGCGCCGTCCATCCGTCCTTGCGCCGCAGGTACGCGACCGCGACCGCGGCGGCCTCCTCGCGGCGCCCCATCTCTTCCAGGAGGTCGACCACGAAGAGCGCGTGCACCCCGTGCGGCAGCCGCTCTGCGGTCCCGGCCACCTCCGCGCCAAGCTCCCCCGCGAGCCGCTCCGCCGCCGCAAGGTCGCCGTCCAGCACCGCGAGCTTCGCGCGCTCGTGGCGCTCCCTCCACGCCTCGTCGCCGCGTAGCCGCGCCCAGCGCCGGCCGAGCGCCTCGAGCGCCGCCTCGCGGGGACCGCCGCGCGCGACGAGCATCGACCCGAGATGGAAGAACCCCTCCGCCGTGTCCGGCGAGCTCGCCGTCCAGCGTCGGGCGTCCGCCTCCGCGTCCTCGCATCGACCCGAGCGCTGGTGCGCCGTGAAGCGGTCGCGGAGGCAATCGACCGCCCCGGGCGCCGCGCGGATGCACCGAGCGAGCGCCTCCATCTTGCCGGCCTCGTCGCCGAGCCGTTCCGCCGCGCGCGCGACGGTCTGCCACCCGTCGGCGTACCCGGGGTCCAGCGCCACCGCGCGGAGGGCCAGCGCGCGCTGCTCCAGCGGATCGGGCGACATCCAGGCGCCTGCCATGGCGATCTCCGCGTCGTCCGGGAACCGGCCGGCGAGCTGCCGGGCCTCGGCCGCGAACCCGGCGAAATCGGGCGGGTCTTCCAGGAGCAGCGGCGCGAGCATGTCGAGGAAGAGGCGGTCGCGCTCCAGCAGCCCTTCGCGCAGCTCGCGCGCCCGCTGGAAGGCGCGCCGCGCCTCCGAGGCCGAGCTGAAGAACCCGGTTTGCGCGAGGCGCAGGTGGGCTTCGGGGCAGCTCGGATCCGCCGCGGTGGCTCGCCGGAAGTGGAGGCGCGCCTGCTCCCAGCCGCCCTGGCGCAGGCTGGACCGCCCGAGGAGCACGTTGGCCGTCGCCGCGGGCGTGCACCTCGCCGGATCGGGCATCGCCGCCAGCGTGGTCCTTGGGCTTGTCGGGGCGGGGGTCGCCTCGGCCGGTGCGGGGCCCATCGCTGGCGGCCGTGGCTGCGCGTCAATCCCGGCAGTGCCCGTCGCGCGTGGGCCGATCCCGAGCGTGCCGATCCCGATCGAACCGAGCCCGAGCGCACCGAGACCGAGCGCGATGGCGCACACAAGCAGCCCGCGCGCCATGCGGCCGCGGTCGTGGCGCGGCCGGCCAGGCTCCGCGCCGCGGTCAGGCCCCGCAGCGCGATCAGCCCCCGCAGCGCGATCAGCCCCCGCAGCGCGATCAGGCTCCGCAGCGCGATCAGGCTCCGCGCCTGTACCCGCCGCCGCCGGGTCGATCCGCTCGAGCGCGTCGAGCACCACGAGGCTCGACGGCGGGCGATCCGCGGGCTCCTTGCGCAGGCACGCGGCGATCAGCGCGTCGAGCGCGGCCGGGACGCCGGCGCGGAGCGACGACGCCCTCGGCGGCTCGTCGCGCTGGGTCGCGACGAGGACATCGAGCGCGGTCGCGCCGCGGAAGGGTCGCTGGCCCGTGATCATCTCGTGGAGGAGCACCCCGAATGAGAACAGGTCGCTCCGCGCGTCCACCGCGAGGCCGCGGGCCTGCTCGGGGGACATGTACCCCGGCGTGCCGAGGATGCGCCCCTCCTCGGTCGCGACCGCCGCGGCGCCGTCGCCTGCGAGGCCGCTCCCGGCGGCGCCGACCGGCTTTGCCAGGCCGAAGTCGAGGATTTTGACCGCGCCGCCGTCGGCGATCATCACGTTGTCCGGCTTGAGATCGCGGTGCACGACGCCGGCCTCGTGTGCCTTCGCGAGCCCGCCGGCGATCCCCCGCGCGACGCGGACGGCCTCGTCGATCGCCGGCGGGCCGCTCGCCAGGACGGCCCGCAGCGTGTGTCCCTCCACGAGCTCCATGGCGAGGAAGAGGCGCTCGCCTTCGGCGCCGACGTCGTAGATCGCCGCGATGCTGGGGTGGGCGGAGAGCGCCGCCGCGCGCGCCTCGCGGAGCAGCCGCGCGTCGAAGCCTGCGCCGGCGAGGTGGCCCGGGAGGACCTTGAGCGCCACCGCGCGGCCGAGGGTCTCGTCGATGGCGCGGTAGACGACGCCCATCCCGCCTTTCCCGAGGACCGACACGACGCGGTAGCGGCCCATCCTTCGTCCCACGAGCGACTCGGGCGGCTCGGGCGGCTGCACTGCGGGCGCGCGTGCGGCGAGGCGCAGGAAGGCGTCTTCCGCTGTGTTACCGGCCGGCTCACCCGGATCGCTCGAGCCCACCGCCTCGCGCTGCGGATCCCACCCCGTCCCGCCGGGCGCCCCGTCCATGGCTCACCCGTCGCCGTCGCGGAGGAGGCCGCGCGCGCGGCCCAGGGCGATGAGCCGCTCGCGCACGAGCTGGAACCGCTTCCGGAGCCGCGCTGCCTCGCGCCGGATCACCTCGTCGTCGGCGCCCGGATCGTCGAGGAACACGCGGGCGAGATCGTTCCAGGCGAGGCCGCGATCGAGGCGCAAGATCAGCAGCGTGCGATCGGCAACCGGGAGCTCGTCCCGTAACTTCTCGATCTCACTTCGTTTTTCGGTGCGCAGGTACGACGCCGTCTCGGTCCGCACCGCGGCGGCCATCCGGTCCACCGCCGAGCACGCCGACAGGTCGACCTCGCGGCGGGCGCGTCTCCCTTCGGCTTTGCCGTGGGTGCGGGACGTGTTGCGCGCGACCACGTAGGCCCAGGTCCGGATCGAGCAGTGCCACCGGAAGCCGGCGAGGCCGCGCCAGAGGTGCTCGCAGACGATCGAGAACAGGTCGTCCGCGTCGCCGCCGCGCGGGTGCAGCGAGAGGAGCAGGCCGTAGAGCTCCGGCCCGTAGACCCGGATCACCTCCGTCGCTGCCCCGTCGAGGTCGCCTGCGTCCCACCGCGCGCGGATGGCGGTCTCGGCGGCGTGCCTCGCGTCGGGCGGCGCCTCGCCCGTGCCGGAGGTTTTTTTCGGTTCGGTCGGGTTCACATCCGGACGAGCGCCGAGTCTACCCGATCGAGGAGTGATGGAATGAACGGCATCCTACGACGGTGGGTGAGCGCCCTGGTGCTGCCCGCCCTGATCTACGTGTGTCCTGCGTGCGAGGGCGGCGGCGGCCACGGGTCGACCACCGAAGGTGGCGGCGCCGGTCCCGCCGCCAGCAGCGGTCCTGCTGGCAGCGGCGGCAATGGCGGCAACGGCGGCGATGGCAGCGGGAGCGAGGTCGGCACCGGCGGCACCGGCGGCACCGGAGAAGGCGGCACCGGCGGCACCGGCGCCTCCCTCGAGCACCGGCTCCAGGCGGCGCTCGACGACACCGTGGCGCTCCAGGAGGTGCCCGGCGGCACCGCCGCGGTGCGGTTCCCCGACGGCGCCGTGTGGACCGGCGCGACGGGGCTCCGCCAGCTCGATCCGCCCGAGCCGATGGCGCCCGGGAGCGTCCTCCGGATCGGCAGCGTCACGAAGACGTTCGTCTCCACCGTGCTGCTCCAGCTCTGGACCGAGGGCGCGCTCGACCTCGACGCGCCGCTCTCCACGTGGCTCGACCTCGTGCCGGACGGCGACGTCGTCACCCTTCGCCAGGTCCTGAACCACACGAGCGGCATCCCCGACTACTTCGAGAGCTCCGCCTTCCTCGAGGCGCTCTTCGCCGAGCCGCAGCGGGCGTGGGCGCCCGAGGAGCTCGTCGCCTACGGCGTCGCGCAGGAGCCGTACTTCGCCCCCGGCGCCGGCTGGCGGTACTCCAACACGAACTACATCCTCGCCGGGCTCGTGCTCGAGGCGGCGACCGGCCACCCCGCCGTGGAGGAGCTCCGGCGGCGCGTCCTCGATCCGCTCGAGCTCGGGTCCACGTTCCTCGACGCCTCCGAGCCGGTGCCGGTCGAGCTCGCGCGCGGCTACTTCTCCAACGAGGAGATCACGCTGCTCGACACCACGACGCGTTACCACGAGTCGCAGGGGTGGACGGCCGGCTCGCTGGTCTCGAGCGCCTCCGACGTCGCGCGGTTCATGGCGGCGCTGCTCGACGTCGACGTCGACGGCGGCAGCGGCCTGCTCGAGGCGCCCGCGCTCGCCGAGATGAAGACGTTCCTCCCGCTCGGACACCCCACCTACACGGGCTACGGGCTCGGGCTCTTCGCGCGGGAGAGCGCGATCGGCCCGACATACGGCCACGGCGGCGCGACCACGGGGTACCTCGCCAGCGCCTACTACGCGCCCGAGAAGGACGTCACCGTCACCGTGCTCCTCAACCTCACGGGCGGCAGCGCCGACGCGGACGCGGTCGCCGACGCGCTCTTCGAGGTGCTCGGCGACGCCGCCTTCTGAACCGGTTCAGGCCCGCCGCCGGCGCGCCTCAGCCGCCCGCCGCCGCGAGGATCTCGCGCACGATCGCGACCACCTCGCCGGGGCGCGACAGGAAGGGAGAGTGGCTCGTGCCCAGCCGCCGCACCGCGCCCGCGCGCTGCGACATCGCCTCTTGCGCGAACACGGGGATCGCGTTGTCGCGCTCGCAGATCACGTACGTGGACGGCAGCTCCCGCCAGGCCGCGTTGCGCAGCGGCTGCGTGAACGCCGCCTTGGCCTGAGGCTGCAGCGCCGCCTCGGCGGCGGCCGCGACCTCTTCCGTGCAGTCGTTGTAGAAGACGTCGCGCGGGTTCGCGGTCGTCACCGTCTTGCCGTCCGCCGAGGTGATCCACCACGGCGGCTCGTTCCCGCCGATCGCCGACAGCAGCGAATCCCCGCGGTCCAGCTGGAACGCGCACAGGTAAACGATGTGCGCGACCTTGCCCGTCCCGGCGGCCACCTCCGTGACCGGCAGCCCCCCGTAGGAGTGCGCGACCACGATCGCCTTCCCGGGCACCTCCGCGAGCGCCGCCCGCACCACGTCGGCGTCCGCCGCGAGGCTGCCCAGCCGGCCCGCGTCGGGCCCGGCGCTCGGCAGATCCGGCACGCGGACGTCGATGCCGCTTTCGATCAGCTGGCATGCGACCTGGGACCAGCACGACGGCCGGTGCCAGGCGCCGTGGACGAGGACAACCGAGGGGGCTGCGCGCATGGGCTCTCCTTGCCTCCGCTGCTCGCGGGGCGAGACCTCCGGACGTTATCCGAGCCGGTCGATCGGCACCAGCGCCCGCGTGGCCGGCGCCCGCGACCATCCGCGCCCTGGACCGCGGCCCGCCCGTGGGGTAAACCATATACCGGAACGATATTCCGAATAATGGAACGATCTGGAACCGTCGACAAGGCCGTGCGCGCCCTCGAGGCGCTGCACTCGAGCGGCGGCAGCGCCTCCCTCGCGGAGCTCGCCGCGCGGCTCCGCATGCCCAAGGCCACGCTGCACCGGCTGCTCGCGTCGCTCGCCGCGCACGCCCTGGTCGAGCAGGACGGCGAGGGCCGCTACCGGCTCGGCGTCGGCCTCATCCGCCTCGGGCTGGGCGCGCAGGCGCTCGACCCCGTCGCCCGCGTGGCCAGGCCCGAGCTCGAGCAGGCGGCGCGCGCCTTCGGCGAGACGTTCTTCCTCGTCGCCGCGCGCGGCGGCCGGCTCGTCGTGCTCGACAAGGCGGAGGGCACCGGCGTCCTCCGCGCCGCGCCCACCGTCGGCGCCGAGATCCCCGTCGACGTGACGGCGAGCGGCCGGCTCTACCTCGCGCACGCGCCGGAGCTCGTGGGCGCCGCGGACGCCGGCCGCGCCGCGCCGCGGGCCGTGCAGCAGGCGAAGAAGCGCGGCTACGACGTCAACGAAGGCGAATGGATCGACGGGCTGACCGTGATCGCCGCCCCGGTGCTCGCGCGCGGCGGCCTGCACGGCTGCGTCGCCTGCGCCGCCGCGTCGCCGAACCTGCGCGGCCAGCGCCTCGAAGCCGCTGTGCGCCACACGCGCGACGCCGCCGACAGCGTCGCGCGCTCTCTCCAGGGTGAAAGCAAGAGGTGACCGCATGAAGACATGGATCGATGGGCGAATCGTCGACGCGGCGGATGCGACCGTGAACGTCGCCGACCACGGGCTGCTCTACGGCGACGGCATCTTCGAGGGCCTCCGCGTCATCGCCGGGCGCGTCTTCCGGATCGAGCGCCACCTCGCCCGGCTCCAGGTCGGCGCGAAGGCGATCGGCCTGGAGCTGCCGCGCTCGCCCGACGCCCTCCGCGAGATCGTGGAGGAGACCGCGCGCGCCCACGGCGAGCGCGAGGCGTACGTCCGCCTCGTGGTCACGCGCGGCGTGGGCCCGCTCGGCGTCGACCCCACGACCTGCGAGCGCCCGGGGCTCTTCTGCATCGTCGGCGCGATCCGCCTCTTCAGCGACGAGCAGCGGAGGCGCGGCCTGGATCTCATCACCTCGAGCCACCGCCGCCCCAACGCGGACGCGCTCGACATGCGCGTGAAGAGCCTCAACTACCTCGGCTCCGCGCTCGCCAAGCTCGAGGCCCGGCAGCGCGGCGCCGACGACGCGCTGCTCCTGAACGCGCGCGGCCACGTGGCCGAGGCGAGCGTCGCCAACGTGTTCACGCTGCACGGCGACGTGCTCTCGACCCCGCCCGCCACCGACGGCTGCCTCGAGGGCATCAACCGCGCCGCCGTGATGCAGATCGCCCGCTCGATCGGCCTCGAGGTCAGGGAGCGCTCGCTCGGCCGGCTCGACTTCTTCGGCGCCGACGAGGCGTTCCTGACGGGCTCCGGCGCCGGCGTGATCGCGATGCGGAGCCTCGACGGCCGCACCCTCGGCGCCGGCGAGCAAGGCCCCGTCACGGCCCGCCTCACCGCGCTCCACCGGCGGCTCGCCGAGACCGAGGGCTCCGAGATCCTCCCGGCCTCCAAGGGCCAGAGCTGACCGGGATGAGGCGGTGATCGGAGGCGGGGAGCAGGAACGTCAGCACTCGCGGGCGATGTCCGCGAACAGCCCTCGCAGCCAGGTGTGCGCCTCGTCCTTGGCCTGCCGCTCGTGCCACACCTGATCCAGCGCGAAGCCGCCGAGCTCGACCGGCGGCTTCATGACGCGCAGCGCCTCCATGTCCGCGAACACCCGCGCGACGCGCGCCGGCACGGTCAGCACCAGATCGGTCTGGGCGACGATGAGCGGCGCCACGAGGAAGTGCGGGATCCGCAGCGCCACGCGGCGTGAGAGCCCCTGCTTGGCCAGCACCTCGTCGACCTGGCCGCCGGCCTCGCCGCGCGGGCTGATGAGCGCGTGCGGCAGGCTCGCGTACGTCTTGAGCGTGAGCTTGCTGCGCACCGCCGGGTGGTCCTTCCGCACGACGCAGACGAAGCGCTCCTCGAGCAGCCTTTGCCGGTAGAACCCCGCGGGCACCGAGGGGAACAGGCCGATGGCCAGATCGAGCTTGCCGGTCTCCATCGAGCCGAACATGTCCTCGTCGTAGGAGCGCGCGATCAGGTCGACGTGGGGCGCGTCGGAGAAGAGCTTCTGGACGAGGCGCGGCATCAGGACGAGCTCGACGTAATCGGCCGTGGCGAGCGTGAACGCGCGGCGCGCCGTCGTGGGCTCGAAGCGGGCGCGGCGCACGACGTTCGCCTCGATCTCGGCGAGGGCCGCGCGGACGGGCCCGATGAGCTCCTGCGCGCGCGGCGTCGGCGTCATCCCCCGCGGCGTGCGCACGAGGACCGGGTCGTCGACGAGCGCGCGGAGGCGCCCGAGCGCGTGGCTCATCGCCGACTGGCTGAGCCCCACGCGCGCCGCCGCGCGCGTGACGCTCCCCTCCGCCAAGAGCGCGTCGAAGACGACGAGCAGGTTCAGATCGATGGAGGCGAGATGCATCGTGTGCATGGCCTCCATGCTACTTATGAGTTGGTCACGCGCCATGAGGAGGCATGCTGTCGGGCCGTGAAGCGACACGAACCGACTCCGCCGCACCGTGATTCGATTTGTGAAGAAGCGTTGACTTGTTAAAATGCGTTAATTTGTAAAGATGCGTTAAGGTCCTCGACGTGGCGGGGACTCCGCTGCACCCGAACTCGAGGGCTCGACGCCACGAGGCGGAGGGCGAGATCGCGGCGACGTCGGGGTCGCAGCCGCAGAGCCGGCCTGCGGTCTTCACCCGTCTTCGCGAGACCAGGAGGAAGGTGGGCGACGGGGGGCGGGCTCGCCGCACGGCGTGTGGACGGCACGGAGCGGCGTCGAGGCTGGCCAACGCCGCACAAATCGGTAGGGTACGGGCCCCGGCGAGGCCGGTGCGCCAGGTGCCCTGCTGTAATGTTGTCCGGCTTACATGGTGAACTCGGTTCGCCGCCCTCCGCGGGGCGAGGCCGTGAGGGACGATCGCTGCTCCTGCGGCTGCTCGGGCTGAGCTGGGCGTACCGGGGGCGGGTCGCCCGGGTCCTCGGCTACCAGGTCGTCCTGCTCTCGCTGGGGCTCACGGGGCTCGGGCTGACGGGGCTCGCGATCGACCTCCTGCGCCACCGGCTCGATCCGTCGGTCCAGCGCCCCGCGCTGCCGCTCGGGATCGGCTGGCCGGTCGACGTCGACCGGGAGCCGCTGGGCGCGATCGTCGGGATCGGCGTGGTCATCCTCGCGATGGCGGCGCTGCGCGCGGTGCTCAACTACGGGTATGCGCTCGCGGTGGGGCACCTCGTCCACATGGAGATCGTCCCGGATCTCCGGGCGCGGGTGTACGACAAGCTGCAGCGGCTGAGCTTCCGGTTCTTCGACGCCAACAAGAGCGGCTCGCTCATCAACCGCGTCACGGGCGATGTCCAGCTCGTGCGCTCGTTCGTGGACGGCGTGCTGCTCCAGAGCGTCATCATGGTGCTCTCGCTCGGGCTCTACGTCGGGTACATGGTGCGCACCGACGCCCTCCTGACGCTCGCGTGCCTCGCGCCGACGCCGCTCATCTGGCTCGCGAGCACGCTGTTCGCGCGGTGGGTGCGGCCGGCCTACCTGCGCAACCGGGAGCTCGTCGACCGCATGGTCCTGAGCTTCACGGAGGGGCTCCAGGGGATCCAGGTCATCAAGGGGCTCGGGCGAGAGCAGGAGATCCACCGCCGCTTCGACGAGCGGAGCCGCGAGGTGCGCGAGCAGCAGCAGGACACGTTCTGGAAGGTCAGCGTGCTCAGCCCGACCATCGATCTGCTCGGGCAGACGAACCTCGTCATCCTGCTCGGCATGGGCGGGTTGCTCGTCGCGCGCGACCGGATGACGCTCGGGCAGCTCGTGGTGTTCGCCGGCATCCTCCAGCAGTTCTCCGGGCAGGTCGCGAGCATGGCGACGCTCGTCAACACCGCGCAGCAGAGCTTCATCGGGGCGCGGCGGGTCTTCGAGGTGCTCGACGCCCCCGTCGAGATCGAGAGCCCCGCGGCGCCCGAGCGCCCCGCGCGTGTCGAAGGGCGCCTCGTCTTCGAGCGCGTCACGTTCGGTTACCAGGCGGGCCGGCCGGTGCTGCACGACGTCGACCTCGACATCGCGCCGGGGCAGTTCATCGCCGTCGTCGGCCCGACGGGCGCGGGCAAGAGCACGCTGCTCAGCCTGATCCCGCGCTTCTACGACCCGACCGCGGGGCGCGTCCTGCTCGACGGCGTCGATCTCCGGCGCCACGACCTCGAGCTCTTGCGCCGGCGCATGGGCGTCGTCTTCCAGGACAACTTCCTCTTCAGCAACACGGTCGCGGCCAACATCGCGTTCGGCGCCCCGGACGCGACGCGGGAGCAGATCGAGCGCGCCGCGAGGATCGCCTGCGCCCACGAGTTCATCCGCGAGCTGCCGGGCGGCTACGACACCGAGCTCGGCGAGTCGGCGGTCAACCTCTCGGGCGGCCAGCGGCAGCGGCTCGCCATCGCGCGCGCCGTGCTGCTCGATCCGCCGCTGCTCCTGCTCGACGACCCGACCGCCGCGGTGGACGCGAGCACCGAGCGCGAGATCCTCGACGCGATCCACAGCGCCACCCAGGGCCGGACGACGATCATGGCCACCCACAGGCCCCACCTGCTGCGCCGGGCAGATCAGGTGATCGTGCTCGACCGCGGCCGCATCGCCGAGCGGGGGACCCACGACGAGCTCCTGCGGCGCCGCGGCCACTACGCCAGCGCGCTCGCGCTGCACCACGCCCACGCCGCCGCGGCGCGCGCGGACGACACGCCCTCGCGCCGGGGCGCGGACGACACGCCCTCGCGCCGGGGCGCGGAAGACAGGCCCTCGCACCGGGGCACGGACGACACGCCCTCGCGCCGCGGCGGCGGAGGCGCGCGCTCCGCGCCGCCGGGGCGGGCGGAGGAGCCGGCGTGAGCCGCGCCGTCAAGGCGCCGCGCCGCCCTGCGGAGGATCCGGAGGTGGCCCGCTCCGCGGCCGAGCCGGCGGCGATCGACGTGAACCTCGGCCTCGCGCGGGTCTCGCTCGAGGACGAGCGGGAGGAGCACGGGACTCGCAAGCTCGACTTCGAGCTCGTGCGGCGGGTGTTCGCCTTCACCCGCCCCTACGCCAGGAAGCGCAACGCGCTCTTCCTGCTCGTGGTGGCGAGGTCCATCCAGCTCCCGGTCCTGACCTGGGCGGTCGGCGCCATCATCAGCGGCCCGGTGGCCCGGCGCGACGCGCGCGCCACGGTGCTCTCCGTCCTCGGCTTCGCCCTGTTCGCGATCGTCACCGCGGTCGTCTTCCACTTCCGCGCGCGCCTCGCGCTCGAGCTCGGCGAGGCGGTGGTGTTCGACATGCGCGACCGGCTGGAGCGCCACCTCCTGCACATGCCGATGAGCTTCTTCGTGAAGACGAAGGTGGGGCGCCTCATCGGCCGCATGACGTCCGACATCGACGCGATCCGGGTGGCGGTGCAGGACGTCGTGTTCGTGAGCACGGTGCAGCTCGGCACGATGGCGGTCGCGATGGCGCTGATGGCGCGCGCGCACTGGCCGCTCTTCCTCGTGGTCGTCGCGATGGTCCCCGTCTTCTGGGGGCTCATCGCCTATTTCCACCGGCGCCTCGGGGCCGCGCACCAGCGCGCGCAGGAGAGCTTCAGCCGGGTGACGGCGACGCTCGCCGAGTCGGTCACCGGGGTGCGCGTGACGCAGGGCTTCGTGCGGCAGGACATCAACGGCGGGCTCTTCCGCGCGCTGATCTTCGATCACTCCCGCTACAACATGGACGCGGCGCGCCACTCGGCGGCGTTCCTGCCGCTGCTCGAGTTCAACGGGCAGCTGTTCCTGGCCGTGCTCGTGGTCGTCGGCGGCTACCAGGCGCTCCACGGCACGATCGGTTTGAGCGTGCTCGTGGAGTTCTTCTTCCTCGCGAACCTCCTCTTCAACCCGATACCGATCCTCGGCAATCAGTACAACCAGGCCCTCACCGCGATGGCGGGCGCCGAGCGCCTCTTCCGCGTGCTCGACCTCGCGCCCGACTGGCCGGACGAGCGCGATCTCCCGCCGCTGCCGCCGGTGCGCGGCCGGGTGGCGCTCGAGCAGGTGCACTTCGCTTACGACCCGGGCAAGCCGGTGCTCCACGGCGTCGATCTGGTGGCCGAGCCGGGCCAGATGATCGCGCTCGTCGGCCACACGGGCAGCGGCAAGTCCTCGGTCCTGAACCTGCTCGCGAAGCTCTATCGCCCGACGGCGGGGGCGATCACGATCGACGGGCACGATCTCGCGAAGACCTCCTCCGCGTCGCTGCGCGCGCAGCTCGGCCTCGTGCTCCAGAGCAACTTCCTCTTCAGCGGCACGGTGCTCGACAACGTGCGCCTCGGCAACCTCGGCGCGACCGAGGCGGCGATCCGCGGCGCCGCGCGGAGCCTGGACGTGCTCGATCTGCTCGACGCGCTCCCGGACGGCCTGCACACCGAGGTCGGCGAGCGCGGGACGGGCCTGTCGCTCGGCCAGCGGCAGATCGTGTGTTTCCTGCGCGCCATGGTCGCGGAGCCCCGGATCGTGCTGCTCGACGAGGCGACGAGCTCGGTCGACGCGCTGACCGAGGCGCGCCTCCAGGCGGCGCTCGGGCGGCTCCTGCGAGGCCGCACGAGCTTCGTCGTCGCCCACCGGCTGACCACGATCCGCCACGCCGATCGCATCGTCGTGCTCGATCACGGCCGGATCGTCGAGCAGGGGACGCACGCCGAGCTGCTCGCCCGCGGCGGCGCGTTCGCCGCGCTCCATCGCGAGCTGACCGACGAGGAAGAGCCGCGCGCCGCGCTGGCGACGAGCCCGCAAGAGGGCTGAAGGGGAGAGAGCGCCCGCGCCGGCGGGCGCGTCTCGTGGTGAGCTTGTCAGGGAGGGAAGCGGCGCCGGGAGCGGCGCGCGCAAGGGAGATCCGGGCTACTTGCCCTTCTTGGCGGGCGCGGCTGCGGGAGGCGCCGCCTTCGCGTTTGCGGCTGCCTTCTTCTGGTTCTTCTCCGCCGTGTCCTGCTTCTTCTGCCGCTCTTTGGCCTTCGGAGATTTGTCACCCATGGAGCACCGCCTTGTGGTGGATCCGTTGCAGAAATGTGCTGCGAGTCGATGCTAGCACCACCGGTGGCGCCGCCACCGGATTTGTGATCCGCTTCGGAAGAAGGGGAAAGCGGCTGCCGAGGGGCGGCCGGCCGCGGCGGGGCGGCGGGGTGCTGGGTAATTCAGCGCTGGACGGTTCCGGCGCTGGACGGCTCAGGCGCTGGACGGTTCCGGCGCTGGACGGCTCTGACGCTGGACGGTTCCGGCGCTAGGCGTCCGGCGCCAAGGCGTCATGGCTTGCCGGGAGGCTGGGTCTGCTCGGTGTTGTGCACCGACACGATCCGCCAGGCGCCGCCCTGCTGGACGAGCACCGAGGAGATGACGCCGCTCCCGGGCGGCAGGCTACCGTCGTCGTCCGCGGCGGTCCGGTCTCTCGTCCAGCGGACATGGCAGAGCGCCAGGTCCGGCTTGAGGAGCTTGATCCGGGTGCTCGTGAACGTCAGCCGGCTGCTGCGCAGGACGCTGGCGAACCCGCGGGCGTGGCCTTCCTCGATCGCCGCGCGCCCTTGCAGCCACTGGCCCAAGACGTTGACGAAGTCCCCGTCTTCCACGAACAGCGCTGCCAGCCGCCCTGCGTCGTGCGCGTTGAAGGCCTCGCTGTAGGCGTGAATCTGGGCGCGGATGGCCTCTTCGTCGCGGGTCATGGGTCCTCCTTCTTCTGCTCTGCAGACGCCTGCCTGGCCGGTGAGGCCCGCAGCGGGTTGACTTTGCACGCTGCCTGAGCCCAGGACACTCGGAATTGTCACGCTCCTGTGTTACTGGAACGTTGCAATGACGTGGAAGGACCGCCTGGTCGCTCTGGCCATCGTGGCCGTGTGGGGCTTCAACTTCGTGGTGATCAAGTGGGGCGTGTCGGGCATTCCGCCCTTCTTGCTGGGCGGCCTGCGGTTCAGCGCCGTCGTGGCGCTGGGGATGTCGTTCGTGCGCCGCCCGGCCATCCCTTGGCGCTGGCTGGGGCTCTACGGGTTGACCGTCGGTTTCCTCCAGTTTGCCTGTCTGTTCACGGCCATCCGGGTGGGCATGCCGCCCGGGCTGGCGTCCATCGTGCAGCAGTCGCAGGCGTTCTTCACGATGCTCATCGCGCTGGTCTGGCAGAAGGAGCGCTTCACCGGCTGGCAGCTCTCCGGGCTCCTGGTCGGCGGGAGCGGGTTATGGCTGATCGGCGGCATGGGCGTGGCCGACATCCCTCTCCTGGGCTTCGTCTTGACCCTGCTTGGGGCGTTTTCGTGGGCGGTCTCCAACGTGGTCGTGCGCGCCATCGTCCGCGCCGGACACCAGCCCGACGTGATGGGCATGATCGTCTGGTCGGGGCTGTTCCCGATCGCGCCGTTCTTCCTCGTGTCGTCCCTGCTCGAGCCGAGCCGGATCGTCTGGGCCGACGTGCTGACCGTCAAGAGCCTGTTCGCCGTCGGCTACCTCGCCGTGATCTCCACGCTGTTCGGCTACGGTCAGTGGAGCAAGCTGCTCAGCCGTCATCCGGCCAATCAGGTGGCGCCGTACTCGCTGCTGATACCGCTCGTCGCGGTGTTGTCCTCGTGGCTTGTGCTGGGCGAGCGGCTGTCGTTCTGGCAGGTGACCGGAGGGACGGTGCTCCTGTCCGGCCTCGCCATCAACGTGCTCGGCCCGCGCCTCGTGGCCCTCTGGCGCAAGCCGGCGGCGGCGCAGTGACCGCGCTGAGGCATGCCGACTGCTATCAGGCCTGGTTCGGCCTGTCAGGGGTCTTGGCAGGGATCACGGCGAGAGAAGAGAGAATTTAACGCCAAGGCGCAAAGGCGCAAAGGCGCAAAGGCGCAAAAATACAAAGAAAATTCTGGTTTGCGTCTTTGCGTCTTTGCGCCTTGGCGTTAAATTCTCTCGGGATCTCTGGGTTCAACCCATTTGTCGCTCTCGCCACGCGCCTCCGCGCCGCGGCCGACGAGCCGCTGCACCGTGGCCGCCTGCAGATCGCGCGTCTGCGCGGTGAGCGAGTACAGCATCGCCTCGCGGAACAGCCGCTGGGCCGTGTGCTCCAGCAAGTTCGCGCTCCCCCCGACCGCCGCGACGGCCGCGTGCGCGGCCCGGACCCCCAGCTCGACGCACCACGCGCGAGCGCGCACGGCGTGCTCCCCATAACCGGCTGCTTCCGGCTGGTCCGCCCATACATCGACCTCGGCGCGGGCGTCGTCGATCTCGCCCTCGAGCCCCCGCGCCGCGCCGGCCAGGGCCGCGCTGCCGCGGCGGCCGGCGGCCTCTTCGATCAGCGCCACTGCCGCGCCGGCCACGCCAAGGGAGAGCGCCGACGGCGCGAGCACGCCTGCGGCGTCGCGGGCTATCTGCTGCTCGCGCGTCATCGTGGCGATCACCTGCTCGGGGCCGATGCGCAGGCCGCGCAGCTCGAGCGACACCGTGGCCGACGCGTTCATCGCGCACAGGCGCAGCGGCGGCGACGCCCGGATGGCCTCCGCCTCCCGCAAGGACGAGAGCACGAAGATCACCCGGCCGTCCGGGAGCGTGCCCGCGAGGACCGCGTCGTCGGCGAACCCATAGCCGGTGAGCCAAGGCACCGTGCCGTCGAGGCGAACCTCGTCGCCATCGAGCTCGGCCCTCACCATCGGCGGGCCCGGGCGGCGGACGTGGGAGAAACCGACCGTGCAGAAGCGCTCTCCCGAGGCAAAGCGGGGCAGGACACGCTCCTTGAGCGCCTCGTTTTCGCCGCGCGCGATGAGCGAGCACGCGCCGGTCGTGTGCTGCATCTGCACGAACGTGGTCGCGCCGCACGCCCCGGCGAGGACCTCCATGTACGCGCGCGTGACCCGCCCCGGCGCGCCGTGGCCGCCGTACCGCGTCGGGGTCGCGAGGCCGAGCAGCCCGGCGCCCGCGAGCGCGAGGAGGTTCTCGCGCGGAATCACCTCGGCCTGGTCGGTCGCGTTCGACGCCGGAGCGAGCACGTCGGCCGCGATCCGGCGGGCGCGGTCGAGCAGCGCGCCGAAGTCGGCAGCAGCGGGCGGCGGCGGTGTGGTCGATGAGGGGAGCATGCGAGGGCGGTCTCCTCGAGGACGAGACGCGGAGTCCGCGCCGGCGGGGGCGCCGCGGCGCACCCCAGCGTACCCCATCGATCGCCGCCGCGGACCAGCCCAGCGCCCTACGCGATCGCGCGCGCCGGCGCCGCGCGGCCGCTCACGAGCCCGTCCAGGCGTACTCGAGCGTGGACAGGTCCGGGGCGCCGGTGGGGATCTCGCCCGTGAAGCCGAGCGTGACGAGCTCCAGGTGATTGCCGAACGGATCATTGAAATAGAGCGACGCATGGCCCGGCGGCCCGAGCCGCGTCGGGCCGTACGTCGGCACGCCCCGATCGTTCAAGCGCTTCTTCCACGCGAGCAGCTGCCCCGGCGCGACCCAGAGCGCGCAGTGCGGGTGCGACGCCGCGCGCGGCGGCTGCCCGATCGACGACTCGAACAGATCGAGCCGCGGCCCCCCGGCGAACACCACCGACAGGTGAACGCCCCCGGCGATCTCGTCCGCCGGGCGCCCCATGCGCTCGAGGAACGAGGCGTCGACGCGCATCATCAGGCGCGCGCCGAGCAGGCCGACATAGAACTCCTCCGCGACCCCGAGATCCGTGCACGGCACGGTGAGGTGATCGACCGCGCCGAGCTTGCCGCCCCACGGCGGACGCAGGCGGTACACAAAGCGCGACCAGGCGAAGAAGAGGCGCATCCCCGCCCCGATGGCCTTCCGCTGCACCCGCGCGGAAAGCGGCGCGGCGACGAGTTCCGACGACATCATGAATCCCTCCGTGAGCAAGAGTCAATCAATCAGTTGATTGACAATATGCGCCGCCGGCCGGCCGGTCAAGGCGGCTTGCTGGCCGTGGAGGAAACCTGTAGGGTTGCGCGGGGTTGGCGAAGGCAAAAGCAAAAGCGAAGCCGGACGAGAAGCGCGCCGCCGCGGCCGGCGAGGCCTCGTCCACCGAGCTCGGGGCGGCGCGGCGGCGCGACCTGCTCGAGGCGGCGTACACGCTCATCGCCGAGAAGGGGCTCGAGGGGCTGCGGACGCGCGACATCGCGGCGCGCGCGGGCGTCAATATCTCGACGCTGCATTACTACTTCGGGACGAAGGAGGCGCTCCTCGTCGCCATCGTCGCGCACGTGGCCGACAAGTTCGGCGAGGCGCGCCGAGACGTCGAGGGCTCCCCCGCGACCGTGAGAGCGCACATCGAGGGCGCGTGGCGCAGCTTCCAGGACAATCCGCACCTCACGACCGTGCTGCAGGAGCTCTCCTTGCGCGCGCGGCGCGACCCGGCGGCGCGCGCGGCGTTCCGCGAAGTCCACGAGGGGTGGAACCTCGCGGTCGAGCACCTCGTGCGGCAAGGCGTGCGCGACGGACAGCTGCGCTCCGACCTGGACCCGCGCACGTCGGCCTTCGTGGTCACGTCGTTCGTCATCGGGGCCATGACGCAGCTCGGGGTGAACGCGGAGGCCTTCGACTTCCACCACGTCTCCGCGGAGCTCGATCGGTGGCTCGCCCCCGAGCCGGGGGAGCGACCGCGCGGCGGCGCGGGGGTGGGCGAGGGCCCCGCGCGGCGCCGATCGGGTAGAACGCGGGCGTGACGGTCCGCGCTCCCTCGAAGGCGCTCTGGCTGACCGCCGGCCTCGCGCTCGTCGGCGTCGCCGCGCTCGCGTCGAGGTACCTCGCGCCGCCGAGCTCGCCCGCGCCGCCGGAGCCGTCGCCGCCGGCGGCCGCCGCGTCCTCGGCGCCGTTCCCCGCCGAGCCATCACCGCCGGCGCCCGCCGCGCCGTCCGCCGCGCTCGCAGCGCCTTCCGCGCCGGCGGGCCCACCTTCAGGAGCCCCCGTCCGGCCCGAGGTGATGACCGTCTCCGGCGAGGACTACGTCGTTCACGTCTTCGCCTTCCGCCTCGCGGCCGTGCGCTTCGAGGTCGTCGACGCGGGCATGTCGCGCGACCTCGCGGGCGTGCTCGATCGCACCCGCGCGTCGATCGTCATCAACGGTGGCTTCTTCGATCGACACGCGAGGCCCGAGGGGCTCGTCGTGGCCGGCGGCCGGGAGCTCTCGCCGCTCGCGCCGTCGCTCGGCGGCGGCGTCCTGGTGGTCTCCGGCGGCCGCGCCGCGCTGCACGACGCCGCGGGGTTCGTCCTCGGGCCCGGCGTCGAGCTCGCGGTGCAGGCCCGGCCGCGGCTCGTGGTCCGCGGCGAGCGGAACGTGCGCAGCGACGGCGGGCCGCGCGCGGAGCGGACGGCGCTCTGCGCGCTCGATCAAGGCCGGCGGATGGAGGTGATCGTCGCGCGCGGCGAGGCGGCGGGCAGCGGACCGACGCTGGGGCTGCTCGCCGACATGCTGGTGGCGCGCGGGTGCGAGCAGGCGCTCAACCTCGATGGCGGCCCCTCGACCGGCGTCGCGTGGCGCGAGGACGGGAGCGCGCGCGAGATGGCGCCGCGGGGACCGATCCGGCACGCGATCGCGGTGCGGCTCGACCCCTGACCGCGAGAGCGCGCCGCCGGAGAGCCGCTTGCGCCGGTCCGCCGCCGGCGGGCATTCCCCTGGTCGAGCGCGTGAGCCCGTGGGCGGATCGAAGAGACTAAGGTACGCTCCCCTGCGGAACCCGCGACGATCAGGAGCTCTCCTCATGACCCAGCGAATCCCTCTCCTGCTCGCAACCGTCGTGGCGCTCGCAGCGGCGCTGGCATGCAGCCCCGAGACCCGCACCTTCACGGACAACACGGGAGGGACCGCGGATCCCGCCGCCGGCTCCGGCGGCGCGGGCGGGACCGCCGGCGGGGGCGCTGGAGGCGGCTGCACGGAGCGCTCGGATTGCCCGGCTCCGGCGGAGCCCTGCCAGACCTCGGCGTGTGTCGACGGCACGTGCGCCGTGGTGCCGCTGCCGGAGGGCATCGAGGTCGCGCCGGAGCCCGGCGACTGCCGGCGCCTCGTCTGCGACGGCGACGGCGCGCAGGTCGCCCTCCCCGCGGATGAGCCCGAGGACGACGGCAATCCGTGCACCGACGACCTCTGTCAGGAGGCAATGCCCGCGCACCCGCCGCGGGCAGGGGAGACCTGCCCGGGGGGCGTCTGCGACGCGGGCGGTCGATGCGTCCCGAGGATGTGCGCCGGCGACCTCGACTGCGGCATTTCGACAGAGTGCTACCGCTACACCTGTCAAGACGGCCTCTGCATGGAGGGGCCCGCGCCGGCGGGCACCTCGTGCAACGCGCTTCAGGATCAGTGTGACGGGGCGGGCTCCTGCGTGGATTGCTTCAACAGCGGCGGGTGCGGCGAATGCTGCGTCTGCCAGAACTTCGTCTGCATCCCCGCATAAGCCGCCGGCCCGGCCTTCGCGCGCACGTGGGAGATACCCGCGCCTCTCCAGGGATCCTCTCGGCGCGCTCAGCGAGGAGGAGCGGAAGAAGCTGGTGCCGTGGGTGCCGTGGTTCATGCGGTCGCTCGCGCAGACATGCTCGACCAGGATCCCCCGGTCCACACGCGCCTGCGGGGGCTCGTGACTCCAGCTGTAACTTCGGACGCGGACGTACGAGCGAGGCAGCGTGTCACAGTGTGGCAGTGTGGCCAACACGGCACCACGCGCTGTCCCCCGCTGAGCCGGGTGGGTCGACGTGCGGGGTGCACGCGCGGCGCGGCCGAACGGCAACCGCCGCCGCACCCGGGGTCGCCGCGCGGTGCGCGCCGGCGAGCTCGAGCGCCGCGCGCGGCACGCCTCGTGCACCCTTTCGTGCACCCTCTCGTGCACACGAGGGCACACGACGAGCCATTGCGAGAGGAGCGCGGCGGTCCAATGCGGATCCATCATCTCAACTGCATCTCCACCTGCCCGATCGGCGGCGCGCTGATGGATGGGCAGACGCTGGGCCTCCGCGGCAGGCTGACGTGCCATTGCCTGCTCCTCGAGACGGAGAGCGGCCTTGTCCTCGTGGACACCGGCCTCGGTCTGCTCGACGTCTCCATGGCCAGGAAGCGGCTGAGCCGGTTCTTCCTCTTCCTCGTGCGTCCGGAGTTCCGCGCCGAGATGACGGCGCACCGGCAGATCCAGCGCCTCGGGTTCCGGCCCGAGGACGTCCGCCACATCGTGCTCACCCACCTCGATTTCGATCACGCCGGCGGCCTCGACGACTTCCCGCAGGCGAAGGTCCACCTGCTCGCCGACGAGCGCGACGCCGCGGTCGCGCAGCGCACGCTCCTCGATCGCATGCGCTACCGCCCCGCCCAGTGGTCGACGCAGCCGAACTGGATCACCTACCCCTCGACCGGCGGCGAGCGCTGGTACAGCTTCGAGGGCGCCCGCGCCGCCTCTGGTCTCCAGGACGAGGTGCTCTTCGTCCCGCTGATCGGCCACACGCTGGGCCACGCCGGCGTGGCCGTCCGGGACGCGAACGGCTGGCTGCTGCTCGCGGGCGACGCGTATTTCTATCACCGCGAGATGGACCCGGGCAGGCCGCGCTGCACGCCGGGCCTGCGCTTCTATCAGGTCATGATGGAGAAGGACCGCCGCGCGCGCCTCGACAACCAGCGCCGCCTGCGCGCGCTGCGCATGGAGCGCGGCCACGAGGTCACCCTCGTGTGCTCCCACGACGTCCTCGAGTTCGAGCGTCTGGCCGGGCGGAGCCACGCCGTGCCCGCGGGAGCGCGGGAGAAGGATCCGGCCGAGCAGCAGCTCCTGTGGGGCCCCGCGCCCTCCCACGCCGCGGGGCGCTGAGCTCATCTCCAGAGCGGTTTTCCTCCGTCTCTGGTCCATGCGTCACAGAGCGGCGGTCACCCGCACAGGAGACGGGTCCAGATCGGCGTTTTCGGCGCGGAAGCGCACTCCTGTGCGCTGAGCACCGAAAACGTCGAGATGGGCCCGTATCCGAAGCGGGTGACCGCCGCTCTAGAGATCGCGGATCCAGGCGCGGAGCGCCGCGAGACCGGCCTCGTCGACGACCTCGGTCCCGAGCGGCGGCATCGAGGGCCACGACGGGTCGCGCCGCCCGGCGCGCTGCACGACCTCGCTGTCGTCGGGATCGCCCGGGGAGATCCACTTGTCCACCGCGGTGCGGTACGTGGCCGTCGCCTCGACCGATCGGAGCTCGCCCACCCGCAGCGTGAAATCGAAGCTGTGCTGCGGATCGTAACACCGCGCCCCGCGCCGCTCCGGGCGGCGCTGGTTGTGGCAATGGCTGCAGTTCGCGTGCAGCCAGCCGAGGGCGGCGCGCGCCGCGTCGTCCCCGGGCAAGACGACAGGATCCTCCGGCGGGTCGGACAACATCCCGCGGGCGGCGACCTCGCCGAGGTCGACCTCGCCCGGGCTCGCGGCCAGCTGGATCGCCGAGAACCCGAGCACGCGGCTCTCCGTGCCGCCGTGGCAACCCATGCAGTCGCTCGCCGCGGGCACGTCGTGCGGCGTCCCGAGCGCGTCCTTCACGCCCTCCGGCGCCGCCAGCGCTTCGGTCCCGTCGGCGTTCCACACGTAGGCGACCGCGGCCCACGCCTCCGGGGCGGCGCCCACCTTGGCGAGCACGCGTGTCTCGACCAGCACACCGTCCCTGCGGAACTCCTTCCACAGGCGCGTCCCCTCGGGGAACTGCCACGCGTCCTGATCCTCGGTGTCGATCCGGGCGCCGGGCGGCAGCCGGAGGAAGCGGCGCTTCTCCGCCCCGTCGCTCCAGAGCTCGAATCCGGGCTCGTAGGCCACGACGTCGCTCGCCACCGAGCGCGCCGCGAGGTCGGCGTAGAGCCCTGTCTCCGACAGCGCCGCGGGCAGCGCGGCCTGGAGATCCGGGGCCGGCGCGTCGCACTGGCGGAAATCGTCGCAGCCGGCCGCGAGGGCGCCCGCGGCGGCGATCCAGAGAGAGGCGGCTCGGGCGCGGAGCGCGCCGTGCTTGCGTGTGCTCATGGCGTTATCTACGCAGCGGCCACGTGCCACCTCCAGTGATGGTTCGTGATAACGTCCATCACCGTGGTGAATCTATCGTCGATCGACCTGAACCTGCTGCACGTGCTCGCGGTCGCGCTCGAGGAGCGCAGCGCGACGCGCGCCGCGCGGCGGCTCGGCGTCACCCAGTCGGCGGTCTCGAACGCGCTCGCCCGGGCGCGCGACCTCCTCGACGATCCGCTGCTCGTCCGCGACGGCCGCGGCATGGCGCCGACGCCCGCGGCCCAGGCGATCTTGCCGGAGCTCGCCGCGGCGATGCACAAGCTCCGGTCCGTCCTCGAGCCCAGGCGGCCGTTCGACCCGCGCTCGTCGACCCGGGAGCTCTCGCTCGCCTGCGCCGACAACTCCCAGCTCGCCGACGTGCCGCCCATCGCGGCGGCGCTCGCGCGGGAGATGCCGCTCGCGCGGCTGCGCGTGGTGAGCATCGACGCCCTCATGGCCGGGGGCGGCCTGTCCGCCGACGGGATCGACATGGCGATCGGGCTGCGCCGGCGCCAGCCGGGGTTCCGCGCCGCGCCGCTCTACGAGGACCCGATCGCCGCGGTGGTGCGCCGCGACCACCCGGCGGTCGGCAAGCGCCTCACGCGGCGCGCGTTCGCGCGGCTCGCGTTCATCGACGTGCACCTCGCGCTCGGCCGCCCGGGGGCGGGGCACGCGTTCGTCGAGCACGCCCTCCGCGCGCGCGGGCTCGTCCGCCGCATCGGCCTCGTCGTCCCCGGGTTCGCGGCCGCGGCGATGGCCGCCGCCGGCACCGACCTCGTCGCGCTCATGCCCCTGCGCGCCGCCCGGGCGCTCGCGTCGAACCTCCCGGTGCGCGTCGTCGAGCAGCCGGTCCAGGACCTCCGCATCGACCTCTGGCTCGTCTGGCACGAGCGGACCCACGAGGACCCCGCCGCCGCCCACCTGCGGAAGGTGATCGTCGAGGCGCTGCGCGCGCGGGACAGGCCCGCGGCGGGGTGAGCGTCGATCACCCGCTGTCCTGGGCCGGCGGCGCGCCGATCGGCAGCGTGAAGTGGAACGCCGTCGGACCTCCTCTCCGGCTCTCGGCCCAGATCCTGCCGTGGTGGGCCTCCACCAGCCCCTTCGCGATGTACAGGCCGAGCCCGAGGCCGACGACGCGCTCCCCCCTGGCCTTTCCCCGGAAGAAGCGCTCGAACAGCATCGGCAGATCCTCGGGCGGGATCCCCTGTCCCGCGTTCTCGACCGACACCTGCACCTCGTCGCCCCGCCGCTCCAGCGTCGCCCGGATCGGCGTCTCCGGCTCACCGTACTTCGCGGCGTTGGAGAGGAGATTGCTGAGGATCTGCTCGACGCGCCCCGCGTCCGCGTACACGACCGGGATGTCGCCGCTCACCGCGATCTCGACCTTGTGCCCCTCGGTCTCGCTCGCCGTCCGCTCCACGACGGCCTCGACGAGCGCCGGCAGGTCGACGGGGGCGCGCTCGATCGCGAGCCGCCTCGACTCGAGCTGGGAGATGTCCGTCAGATCGGAGACCATGCGCCCGAGCCGCTTGGCGCTCGACACGATGTGGCCAGCGCGGGTCTTCACCGCGGCGGCCACCTGGGGCCTGCGCTCGATCTGGGCGGCATACCCGATGATCGCCGTCACCGGCTGCTTCAGGTCGTGCGCCACCACCGAGGTCCACTCCTCCCTGAGCTGGTCGAGCTCCTTGATCTGCGTGATGTCGTCGAACACGACGACCGCGCCGAGCAGCCGCCCGCTCGCGTCCCCGCTCGCGTCGACGATGGGCCCGGCGCTCACGAGCACCGGCACGGCCCTGCCGTCTGCGCGCTGGAGCGAGAGCTCCCGCGCCGTCGTGACCTCGCCCCGGAGCGCGCTCACGGACGGCTGCTCCTCGCGGGAGAGCGGCTGTCCGTCGGGGAGGCGCAGGTACGATGGATCCGAGAGATCGGGCGGCGCCGCCGTTCCGGCCAGCTCCTGCGCGCGGCGGTTCCAGGCGATCTGCGCGCCGCCCGCGTCGAGGAGGAGGATGCCGACCGGCGAGCGCTCGATCACCGCGTTGAGCCAGCTCCGCTCGGCCGCGAGCTGCCCGAGGAGCCGCTCGCGCTCCTCGTCGGCCAGCTTCTCCGCGGTGACGTCGCGCGAGATGCCGATCCCCGCGATCGGCCGCCCGGCCTCGTCGCGCTGGATCGTGATGTGGGTCGAGATCCAGCGGACGCGGCCGCTCCGGTCGACGATCCGGAAGGTGAGGCGCCCGCCGGCGGCGGCCATGCGCTCGACGAACTCCGAGTAAAGTACGGCGTCCTCGGGGTGGACCAGCGAGAGGAAGAGCTCGGGGTCCTCGTACCACGCCTCCGGCGGATACCCGGTGTGCTCGAGGACGGCAGGGTTGATGTACTCGTAACCTCCCCCGGGGCCGAGCCGCATCCGGAAGATGACGTCGCTCGCGTGCTCCGCGATGACACGCAGCCGCTCCTCGCTGAGCTGCAGGGCCATCTCGGCGCGCCGCTGCTCGGTCACGTCGAGCGCCGTGCCGATCATGCGGGTCGGGGCGCCGTCCTCGGCGCGGAGCACGTCCGCCTTGGTGCGGACGATGCGCTCCTCGCCGCCGGGGCGGAGGACGCGGTACTCGAGGCAATACGGCGCCTCCCCGGCGAGCGCGCGATCGACGGCGCGCGTCACGGCGTCGCGGTCCTCGCGGTGGATGCAGGCGAGGAACCTCTCGTACGTGAGCGCGCCGGCCTCGGGGGACAGCCCCAGCATCGAATAACACTCGTCGGACCAGAGCAGCTCGTTCTGCGGAATGCGCCAGTCCCAGTGCCCCAGCTTCACGATCTTCTGCGCCCGGGCGAGGCTGTCCTCGCTGAGCCTGAGCGCGGCCTCCGTCCGCCTGGCGTCCGCGATCGCGGCGGAGAGCCGCTCCCGCGCGCGCTCGAGCTCGAGCTTGTCGTGCTCGAGCGCCTCGACCCGCGCCCGCAGGGCGCGCGACTCGGCCGCGGCGAGCGCCATGCCGAAGAGGCCCGCCAGGGCGCGGAGGAGCTCGGTCACCTCGGCCTCCGGCAGCGCCGGGCGCGCCGCGCGGCAGTGCAGCACCGCGCGCACGTCGCCCGCGACGCGGATCGGCACCGCGACGGCGAGGGCGCTGCCCGGCGGGCCGCGGGGGGCGCCGGCGTCCGAGGGCGCCGCGTCGCCGTCGCCCTCGGGCGCGACCTGCACCAGCCCGGCGCGCGCCGCCGCGGCGGCGAGGCTCTGGCCGTCGAGCGGCAAGCGCCGGAGCTCCTCCGGCACGGCGCCGCTTTCGTGTGCGGCGAGCTCCAGCGCGGGCGGCTCGCGCAACACCACGTAGAGACACGTGATCTCGGCGCGCAGCAGGCGCGACGCGGCGGCCGCGATCGCCCGCTGCGCGCCGGCGGGATCGACGTCGCCGGAGAGGGCCAGCGACGCCTCCGCCACCAGGCGCGCCGCCGCGTCGCTCATCGCCGGCGGTCCGCTGCGCCGTCCAATCCCGGACGGTCCGCTCCGTCCGGCCCCACCCCCTCGTTCGTCGCTGCTCAATCCGCCCCTCGCGTTTTCTGTCCAAGACCCGGTGAGCGCAGCGCGAGCGTAACACGGGCCTTCCCCTCGCACCTTCGCTCGCGCGACGGCGCGCCGCGGCTCAGGCCGGCAGCACATCGGCTCGGCGCCAGCACCCCCGGCTGAGCCGCGCGTGACGGGCGTGACCGGCGCGTATTTGTAATTCTGCTTTCCAAAGTGCGGCGGGCCGCGGGCGTGGCGCTGGGGCGGCGCGCAGCAGGCACACAGGAGCTCATCATGTCCGCGGTACCCCCGATCGCCGGCGCGGTCGATGGGCCGCGCGGCGATGGCCATATGAGAGTCCCGAGGCGCAGGCAAGCCCCGAGCCTCGCGGCGTGATGGCCAGTTGCATCAGGCCAGCTCCTGCGAGGTGAGACGTCGCGCCACGAGGCGCGCTCCCCCGGGCCAGCGCCGAGGCGCAGCCCTCCATGCCCGCCGCGCGAAGGACATCGACGTCTGCCCGGTCGAGCCCCACATGGCCTTCTCGCCCCCCAGCCCGAGCTATCTCCCCGCTGGGCTCCGATGCCTCGCAATTGTGCGACATTCATGAGAACGAGAACCGCAAAATTGCGTCCTCTTCGAAATAATCCCGTTCCTTGTTCATCGACGGGAGACCCCGGTGTTGCTGCCCTGCGAAGCTCGCCGTCAGGTCCTCCTTGCGTCGAGGGGGCCGAGTCGCGCTGGCGCCGGAGCGGAAGGCGGTCGGCAGATCGCGCACGGTACGGCGCAGTGCAGCACGGGGCAGCGCGGGGCGAGGTGTCGATCCCTGTGCCCCCGCGCCCAGCGCCCCGCGCGCGTCGCGCGTGTGCTGCGCCGGGACGCCGGCCTGATCTCCTGTCAGTTATCCCTGTGAATACGGCGGCTTGGGCCTGCACCCAAGCCCTCATCCGCTTGGAGGTTCCATGCACAGCGCTCGTCTTCTCATCGGTCTTGGCGTCACCTCGCTCCTGTGGCTCTCGGCCGCGACCGCGCGGGCCGAGGTGACCATCGGCGATCTCCGCGCGTCCAACGGCGTCAGCGCGCCGCGGACCGACCTGTTCGTCGATGGCAACACCCTGGTCTTGAGCGCCTCGGCGTCCTCGAGCCTGGGTGTCCACCGAGTCGAGGCGGAGCTCGAGGGGGTGACGGTCGAGCTCGCGCCCGTGGGCGGGGGGGCCTACCAGGGGACGTTCGACATCAGCGATGTCGCCCCGGGACGGCATGAACTGACGATCCGCGCGTACGACCGGCTCGGCGATCTGTCGACGGTGGAGAGGACCTTGCATAAACACCCTCCGCCCATCCTGTGGCTGTCCAGCCCGCGGCCGCAGCGTGTGATCGCCGGGAACACGCCCCTCGACGCGCGGTGCATCGCGACCGCGCCCTACGAGTGCCAGGTCCTCTGCTTGAACGTCCGGAGCGCGACGCGTTCGGAGACCACGTGCCGCACCCGCGACGCGAGCACGCGCCCGGGGCCGCTGGTCATCCTGACCCGGCCCTCCCGGGCGTTCGCGCCGGGCGAGGTGCTCACGGTCACGCTCACCGGCGACGTCGGCGTCGGCGCCGAGATCCAGCCGTCGGTGGCCAGCCCGATCTACGTCGAGACGAGCCCGAAGCTCACCGCGGTCCAGGTCGCCCCGGGCGTCATCCTCGACTTCGACGCGACGCGGATCCTGTTTATCCACGAGGGCTACCAGATCGGCGTCGTCGATCGCGCCACCCGGGAGGTGCGGTGGATCTCGACCCTCCCGCCCGACCCGGCCGGGAGCAGCCCGAGCTACGGCGCCCTCACGCCGTCCGGCGCCGTGGTCCAGTCGGCGACCGGGCGCATCTTCGTCTGGTACGACGGCGTGTGGCGCAAGGTCGTGACGAACGGCCGGCTCGACGTGGTGAACGGCGACAGGTTCGTGTGGACGATGCTCAACGACAGGCGGGGGTACGTCCACGCGATCCCGGAGGGCACCAACAGCATCGTCTGGAACCGCCCGGACAGCACGTCGCCGTTCCAGACCGACCTCTCGGCCTCCGGCGATCTCTACTGGGGTACGTACGACGAGCCGTGGATTCGCCACCTCGGCGTGGGCCGCCTCGGGAGCCACCCGGGCAACCTGCAGCGGCCGATCACGGACGGGGCGAACGTCGCGGGCCGGTGGTGGGACGGGGACACGAGCTCGAGTTACCTCTACACGGCGGAAGGAGAGGAGGTGTTCCTCGGCGACTCGATCTCGGGCAACTCCGCGGGGCTGCTCCTGCACGCGGGGTACGCCGGATTCCTGAAGAGCGATGGGGCTGTGAACCAGGTCTGGCTGCGGACCCCCGACGGCGAGCAGCATCAGCTCAGCAGCTTCGGGACATCGAGCCTGTTCGATCAGCAGAAGCTCCGGGTCGGCCACGACGGCATCAGCGACGCCGGCGAGGTGCTGTTCCTGAACGGCGGCAAGCGGTACATCGGCCGCGCGGGCGCGGCGCCGGAGCCGATCGGCTCGGATCTCGGGCACGGGCGCTGGTTCGACGGGAGCTTCTACGTGACGCTCGGCAACACGCTGTTCCGGGTCGGGAGCGGGGGTCGCGCCGCCGCGCGCCTCGCGGCGCCGAGCGAGGCGCTGCGCGACGGCCTGGAGGAGATGGACGGGTGCGACCGGCTCGTCGCGACGCCGGCGGACCTCGAGGCCGAGGCGCCGGCGATCGTGATGAATCGTCTCGAGCCCGACGCCATGCCGTCGCTGTCCGACGAGGAGCCGTCGGCCGACCTGGCCGGCGACGAGCAAAGCGGCGATCTGCCGGCCGGGGTCGGGTGCAGCGCCGGCGGCGCGGCGGGGTCCCGCGGCGGCGCCGCCGCGTTCGCCGCGGCGCTCGCGGGCCTCGCGCTCGCGCGGCGCGGCCGCCGGCGCGTGTAGGCGAGGCCCTCCGATCGGCGCCTCAGCGCAGGAGGGCGCGAGGAGGCGGCGCCCCGCCGGTTGACGTGCGCACCCGTCTCGCCATGTTCCACGCGGACGCGGGCTCGGACAGACCGCGCACGGAGGAGCCATGGCCAAGACAGCGTCGAACGAGGGCAGGAAGATCCGCTACGCCGTCGTGGGGGTGGGCAACATCGCGCAGGTCGCCGTGCTGCCGGCGTTCGCGCACGCCGGCGAGAACTCGGAGCTGGTCGCGCTCGTGTCGGGCGACCCCGAGAAGCTCGCGGCGGTCGGCGAGCGCTACGGCGTCGCGGAGCGCGGCGGGTACGATGAACTCGAGGACATCCTGAGGCGCGCGCGGGTCGACGCGGTGTACATCGCCTTGCCCAACACCCACCACCGCGAGTTCACCGAGCGCGCCGCGGCCGCCGGCGTCCACGTGCTCTGCGAGAAGCCGATGGCGATGACCGAGGAGGACTGCGAGGCGATGATCCGCGCGACGAAGGATCGCGGCGTGAAGCTGATGATCGCCTACCGGCTCCACTTCGAGGAGGCGAACCTGAGCGCCATCGAGATCGCCCGCTCGGGCAAGCTCGGCGCGGTGCGCGCCTTCACGTCGTTCTTCACCCAGGTGGTGCGCCCCGGCGACATCCGCACCCGCAGCGAGGTGGGCGGCGGGGCGCTGTTCGACCTGGGCGTCTATTGCGTCAACGCGGCCCGTTACCTGTTCCGCGAGGAGCCCGTCGAGGCGCTCGCGCTGAGCCAGCGGCTCGACGAGCGGCGCGCGAAGGACGTCGACGAGACCACCTCGGCCATTTTGCGGTTCCCGAGCGGCGCGATCGCCCAGTTCACCGTCAGCCAGGGGATCTCGAGCGTGTCGTGGTTCCAGATCGCCGGCACGGAGGGGGACCTCCGCGTGGAGCCGGCATTCGATTACACGAGCGAGATAACGCATTACCTCACGATCGGCGGGAAGACGGAGAAGAAGACCTTCAAGAAGCGGGACCATTTCGCGCCGGAGCTCGTGTACTTCTCGCGGTGCATCCTCGAGGACAAGGAGCCCGAGCCGTCCGGGCTCGAAGGGCTGGCGGACGTGCGGGTGATGCGGACGATCCAGAGCGCGGCCGCGAGCGGAAGGGTCGAGGCCATCGCGCCGTTCGAGAAGGAGCAACGGCCCGATCTGGGCCAGAGCATGAAGAAGCCGCCCGTGGACGCGCCGGAGCCGGTGAACGCGCCGTCGCCTTCGGAGCAGTGACGCTCGCCTCTGGTCGCGGGAGGCCTTGTCGAGCAGCCTGCAGATTGGGCTCGTTCACGGCGCTTCAGCGTCCGGGTAGAACGGCGTCCGGCCGTACGCGCGCTCGCAGGACTCGTAGCCCCGCCGGGCGGCTTCGGCGCTCTCGTCGAGGTACGTGCGGCGCATTTCGTGGGAGATGCAGTCGGTGGTGGCGGCGCGAAGGGCCTGCCGAAGAACGTCGGCAGAGATGGCCCACACCCGCGCCGCCTTGTCCGAGACGGTGACCACCCGGTGCCCGTCGGCGCTGAACGTTGCGGAGCTGACCCCTATCTCGTGGCCCCGGAGCACGATGGGCATGCCGGTGCCGTCCGCGTTCCACACCCGCGCGGTCTTGTCGTGCGAGGCGGTGAGCACCCGCTGCCCATCGGCGCTGAACGTTGCGGAGCTGACCCCTGCCTCGTGGCCCTGGAGCACGATGGGCATGCCGGTGCCGTCCGCGTTCCACACCCGCGCGGTCTTGTCGTGCGAGGCGGTGAGCACCCGCTGCCCGTCGGGGCTGAACGCCGCGGACAGGAGCGAGCCCTCGTGGCCCCGGAGCACGACGGGCGTGCCGGTGCCGTCCGCGTTCCACACCCGCGCGGTCTTGTCGTGCGAGGCGGTGACCACCCGCTGCCCGTCGGGGCTGAACGCCGCGGACCAGACCGAGGCCTCGTGGCCCCGGAGCACGACGGGCGTGCCGGTGCCGTCCGCGTTCCACACCCGCGCCGTCCTGTCGTGCGAGGCGGTGAGCACCCGCTGCCCGTCGGCGCTGAACGTTGCGGACCTCGGCCAGTCTTCGTGCCCCCGGAGCACGACGGGCGTGCCGGTGCCGTCCGCGTTCCACACCCGCGCCGTCTTGTCGTGCGAAATGGTGACCAGCCGCCGCCCGTCGGCGCTGAACGCCGCGGAGCTGACCCCTGCCTCGTGGCCCCGGAGCACGACGGGCGTGCCGGTGCCGTCCGCGTTCCACACCCGCGCCGTCTTGTCGAGCGAGGCGGTGAGCACCCGCCGCCCGTCGGCGCTGAACGCCGCGGACCAAACCCGGGCCTCGTGCCCCCGGAGCACGACGGGCGTGCCGGTGCCGTCCGCGTTCCACACCCGCGCCGTCCCGTCGAGTGAGGCGGTGAGCACCCGCCGCCCGTCGGCGCTGAACGCCGCGGACCAGATCGGGGCCGCATGCCCCCGGAGCACGACCGGCATGCTGCTCCCGTCCGCGTTCCAGAGCCGAGCCGTCCTGTCGTGCGAGGCGGTGACCACCCGCCGCCCGTCGGCGCTGAACGCCGCGGAGTCGACCGCGGCCTCGTGGCTCCGGAGCACGATGGGCGTGCCGGCGCCGTCCGCGTTCCAGAGCCGAGCCGTCCCGTCGAGCGAGGCGGTGAGCACCCGCAGCCCGTCGGCGCTGAACGCCGCCGAAGCAACCTCTGCCTCATGGCCGCGGAGCACGACGGTCGCGCCTCCGTCCTCCGCGTGCCCGTGAGGGTCGGCGTCGGCTCGCGCGTGCCCGGAGTCATCGGCGTGAACAGGGCTATTCCGGCCACTACCCGCGTCCCACACCCGCGCCGTCTTGTCGTGCGAGGCGGTGACCACCCGCTCCCCATCGACGCTGAACGCCGCGGACAAAACCGGTCCCTCGTGGCCCTGGAGCACGAGAGGCGCGCCCCTGCCGTCCGCGTTCCACAGCCGCGCCGTCCCGTCGAGCGAGGCGGTGAGCACCCGCTGCCCGTCAGCGCTGAACACTGCGGAGCTGACCCCTGCCTCGTGGCCCCGGAGCACGACGGGCGCGCCGGTGCCGTCCGCGTTCCACAGCCGCGCGGTCTGGTCGCGCGAGGCAGTGATCACCCGCTGCCCGTCGGCGCTGAACGCCGCGGAGCTGACCGCGGCCTCGTGGCCCCGGAGCACGACGGGCGTGCCGCTGCCGTCCGCGTTCCACACGCGTGCGGTCTTGTCGGGCGAGGCGGTGACGATGCGCTGCCCGTCGGCGCTGAACGCCGCGGAGCTGACCGCGACCTCGTGGCCTCGGAGCACGACGGGCGTGCCGGTGCCGTCCGCGTTCCACACCCGCGCGGTTTTGTCGGGCGAGGCGGTGACGATGCGCTGCCCGTCGGCGCTGAACGCCGCGGAGCTGACCGCGGCCTCGTGGCCCCGGAGCACGACGGGCGCGCCGGTGCCGTCTGCGTTCCACACGCGCGCGGTCTTGTCGAGCGAGGCGGTGACGATGCGCTGCCCATCAGGGCTGAAGTCAGCAAGCAACACTTCGCCCCGATGGCCGCGCATCGTGAGCATCGGTGGGGTCGAGGCCAGCACATCACGTGTCAGGTCGGTCCAGCCACGTACTTTTTCGGCGTCCACTACCTCGAGCAGCAGCTTCACCGCTGGCCCCGGCTGGTTTCTCGCCAGTAGCTCACGAGCGTCGGCCATCAGCGAGGAAGCTCGCGCTCGCGCCGCCTGGGCCGCCGCCTCTTGCTGCGCGGCCTTCGCCGCCTCCTCCGCCCTTCGCGCGGCGGCTTCCGCATTCCGTGCCGCGTCCCGCTGCTCCAGGGCCCAGGCGACGATCCCCGCCATGACCACGGCCGCTGTGACGGCGACTGCCGCAATCGCCACCGGCATCCGCCGCGCCGCACGCTCCCGGCCCGCCCGCCGCTCCCCTTCCTCCCTCTGATCCAACTTCGCCTCTCCCTGCCACGTCAAGCTCGCCAGTACGATCTTCTGGATCGCGATTAACACGACCCGCCGTCCGGTCGCCAGCTTGAAGGGCTCCAGCAAGGAGATCGATGCGCGGTGCGAGGAGACGATGATCTCTGGCCGCGGCTCGCCGCGACGCGACGACTTCCGATGATTTCGGAGCTCAGGTTCCCCGAACCCTCGGGAATCGCCGTCTCCGGACTATCGAGCCTCGTCCCTGCGCCGGATCCTCGGCAGGACGCAGCGGCGCCGTCTGCCGGAGGGGCCCGCGCGCCGCCGGTCCGGCCTACCTTGGACGCCCCTCGTGCTGCCGGTTCGGCACCGCAACCTCGTCCTTGGAGGACGTGGTGCTAGATCGGTCGCCTCGAGCGATACCGCCCGTAGCAGGCAGGGCATCGCCACTCCATCACCCTGTGTCCGCTCGCGTCGAGCGTCCGCGTCAGCCGCCAGCCGTAACGAGAGCTGATGAGCGTGTAGTTCGTCTCCGTCTTCGGGGCAGGGGTGCTGCAGTCCACGCACCGCTGCGCGGGGCGCCGCTCGCTCTCGGGAGGCTCTCTCAGCGTGTGGTCCAACGTGGCAGAGTTCATCCGGGCGCTGTCGTCGAGCCTTCCTGGGAGAACGGAGCTGCGTCTCATGCCTGACATCTGGACCTCAGGTGCGCTCGGGATCAGCCATGATAAGAACGAGCCGATGAGGGGCGAAATACACCAGAAATATATCGCGACGTGCCTGGAGCGCCAACCGCATCTCGATGACACGCCTGATTTCAGGAATGTCCCGATCTCTCGGTTGCACGGCTGACGGTTGCACGGGTGACAGGATCGCAGAGAACCGACGTGACGTGTGTCATCGAGCGCGTGCGCGCGCTCGCCGGCGCAGGTGCCCGCCCGCAGGCAAGCAGCCGTGGATCGAGGTTGCCCGGCGCGGTCTCCCGTCGCGCCGGACACGCATGTGCGTCAGTGTAGTTTGCGCGGGCGCCGCCTCCGCCAGGCGCGGCGCCGTCGGCGGCTCGGCCGGCAGGCGCCCTCGCCTCGACGTGGGCGAGGCGGGTAACACCTGCCGCGATCGCTCGATCAGGGTCACCGCGCCCGGCGCCTCTCCTCGACATGGACGTGGCGCCGGTGATGCTCGACGTGGGGCGCCCTCATCGGGGCGTACGTCGTCGCGGGGTAGGCGCGGTAGTGCTGCTGCGGGCGGCGCCGCTCGAAATCGACGCGGTGGTGGACGAGGGCGCGAGGCTCCTCGCGGTAGTAGACCCAGCCGTGGCGCGACGGATAGTACCAGCGCCCGTCCACGTAGTAGACGTAGCTCCCCCGGTAGTAAACGCGGGGGTAGGTCTCGATGTGGGCCGGCGCCGCCCCGATGTGAACGACTGGCTCCTCGTACACCGTGACCTCCCGGTACGTCACGACGGGCGGGGGCGCCGTCGCGACGGTCCTGGTCCGGACCTCGGCGACGCACCCGGTCGCGCCGAGGAGCGCGGACGCGGCGAGCGCGGCCAGCACGGCGAGCTTGCCGCGCTGCGGGCCACGCGCGGAGGTTGCGGAGAACGAGCTCTTGAGGGCTGAGAGGTAGGTCTTCATGCCGTTCATGGAGAGCAATCGCAATGCCACGAGGCGCGCTGGGGCGTCACCGCCCGCGCCTGGGCCGGCGCCGCTCGCTGGTACAGCGCTTGCTGAAAGGGCGGGCATCGGCGCGACAGCGCCAGACTCCAACGAAGGAAGATCCCCCCATGAAACTCTCGAAGATGCTCTCTGGTCTCACTGGCTGCATGCTCGCCGCTGCCTCGCTCTCGGGGTGCATCATCGTCGATAACGACGACGACTACCCCTCGCGTGGTTCGCTCACCGTCGCGATGACCGTCGATGGCAGCGATCACTCCTTTCAGTGCTTCGACTACGACGTGGACGGGCTCGCGGTCAGCATCGAAGACGAGGCGGGCTTCGTCACCGAGGCGATCGCGGACTGCGACGACTTCGGTCTCACCATCGACAACCTCCCGGCGGGTTACTATGACGTGAGCGCCTGGCTCACGGATTTCGCGGGGTTCTCGAAGAGCGATATCGTGGTGGTGCCGGCCGTCGAGGTGTTCGACGGCCTCGACACGGTCGTCGACGTCGACTTCGACTCCTCGTGGATCGATCCGTGACGCGCGCGCGGCTCGGTTGACCGGCCGCACCGGCCGCACCTGCCGCGCGAGGCCGCCGCCGGGCGCAGGCTCAGAACTTCTCCACGGAGGGGCGCACGTCGAGCTCGTGGGTCCACGCGCTCGGCGGCTGGGCGTGGAGCTGGAAGTATGTCTCCGCGAGCGCCTCGGGGGAGAGCATGGTCTGGGGGCTTCTCCCGGGCAACATGGCGCGCACCCGCGGGGTGTCGATCAGCCCATCGATCACCACGTGGGCGACGTGGACGCCGCGCGGGCCGAGCTCGCGCGCGAGCGACTGCGCGAGGGCGCGGAGGCCGAATTTGCCCACGGCCAGGGCCGCGAAGCGGGCCCCGCCCCGGAGCGAGGCGGTGGCGCCCGTGAAGAGGATCGTGCCCTTTCCGCGCTCGAGCATGCCGGGCAGCACGGCCTGCGCGCTCAGGAAGCCGCCGAGGCAGCTGATCTTCCAGTCGTGCTCGAGCTCTCTCGGCGTGATCTCGAGGGCTCCGGCCACGCGGAAGGCGCTGGCGTTGTAGATCAGCACGTCCACCGGACCGAGCGCCTCGTTCACCCGCGCGAACGCTGCCGCGACCGAGTCCGCGTCGGCGGCGTCGGCGGGGACGCTCAGGGCGCGTCCGCCGGCCTCCTCGATCTGCCGCTGGACGGCCTCGCACGCGGCGGCGGTCCGGGCCACGAGCCCGACCGAGTACCCCTCTCTCGCGAAACGCCTGGACACCGCGGCCCCGAGGCCGGGGCCGACACCGACGACCACCGCTACCTTGCTCGAGCTCATGAACGACCGACCCTCCCGCCAGGCGATCGGCCCGGCGAACTGTGGCAGGGTAGCCCGGGGGCGCGGCGCGCGCCGGGCTTCCTCCGTGGGGGCCTGTTGATTTCCGGAAGCAGGGACGGGCTCGGGGAGACAACGCGCTAGCGCGCTCGATCGTGTTCCGGTGCGGCGCGCCACTGGCGCAGGAAGAACGGCCACGCGTCGTGGAGATACAGGCCAAAGGGGATCCACCAGACGAGGTCGTTGGTCAGACAGAGGACGGCGGCTCGGGGTGGCCATTGCCCTGTCGCCAGCAGCGCGGCGAGGCCGATCGGCCCGAGGACCTTGCCGAGCAGACCGACGGCCGCCAGCAGAAAGCCGCGCTCGGGGGCCCGCGCGACCTCCGCGTAGAGGACGGCGTAGACGCCGACGACCATCCCGAGGCAGGCGAAGATGGCCGGGTGGTTGAGCGGCGGCATGCCGGCGAAGCGGAAGAGCCATTGCGGGTCGAGCGCCGCGTAGAGCCCCCAGCAGGCGTTGTACACGGCGGCCAGCGCGAAGACGGCGCGGTGCAAGCGGCGGCGGGGGATCATGCCGCCGGCAGCGAGAGATCGCTGTTCCTCATCGGCGGGGGAGGATAGCCGGGTCGGCTGGCGAAAGGCCAACGACGACACACGGGCGCCGCCGGAGACGGGTGGGGCGCGCCGGCGCGGCGAGGACGGCCGCCGGCGAGCGCTACGGGGCGACGTCGGGCCGGGATAGGCTACCGGCTCAGGCCAGACGACGATGCGCCGCAGCTCGCCGGGGTTTTCGCCATGAAGCCACGCCGGCGGGAAGCGCTGCGAGGCTCGTGAGGCGTGCGCCGCGAACAGCGCTCACTGCCCGTGCTGCTGCACCCCTTCGTGCTGCCCGTACTGCGCGTACTGCTTGTGTGCGCCTTGCTGCGGTTTTTCGCTCTGCTGCGGCCGCTCGGGCTTCCGGGTCTGCTGCTTCTCTCTCTGCTGCGGCCCCTGGATCTGCTTGCTCTGCTGCGGCCCCTGGATCTGCTTGCTCTGCTGCGGCCGCTCGGGCTTCCGGGTCTGCTGCTTCTCTTTCTGCTGCGGCCGCTCGGGCTTCTGGGTCTGCTGCTTCTCTTTCTGCTGCGGCCGCTCGGGCTTCCGGGTCTGCTGCTTCTCTTTCTGCTGCGGCCCCTGGACCTGCTTGCTCTGCTGCGGCCGCTCGGGCTTCCGGGCCTGCTGCTTCTCTCTCTGCTGCGGCCCCTGGAGCTCCTTGCCCTGCTGCTTCTCTCTCTGCTGCGGCCCCTGGAGCTCCTTGCCCTGCTGTGGCCCTTGGAACTGCTTGCTCTGTTGCTTCTCGCTCTGCTGCGTTCCTTTCAGCTCCTTGCTCTGCTCTTGCCCGCTCTGCAGCGCCTTGCTCTGCTGCTCTTCGTGGAGCGCGCAGAAGATCTGCTCAGCCTCCTTCAGGTGCTGCTCCACGCTTGCCCGCATCGTCGCGACGTCCTCTCGGAGCTTCGCGTCTTTGATGTTCTCGACGATCGGCAAGTCGAGCACGTCGAGGGCACGGCGGTGCAGGGAGACCTGCGACCAGATATACGCGACGTCGAACTCCTCGCCCTTCAGCTCCTCCAGCGAATCGCTGAACTGGACCGAGCTCTCTTTCAGCTGAGCGCAGCGCTCGCACTGGCTGAATTGCATGCTCACCCTCTCCGACACGTCGGCGGCGCGCTGCTCGGCCTGGGTGTGCTCTTCGATCATCTGCTCGGCATACCGCTGAACTTCGGAGGACTCGGCCTTGTCTCGGGCGATCGCCGACAGCTCGATCTCCTGCTCGTTGATGGTCGACAGCAGCATCGCGACCTCGCTGTCCGAGGAAGCCTGCAACGCGCTGTGGCCACCGCACTGGACGCTTCCCACGAACGCCGCCCCGCCGCTGACTTGCTTGCTGTCCGCGCGCTGCCCGCCGGACTTCTCGCCGCCGGCTTGCTTGCTGTCCGCGCGCTGCCCGCCGAACTTCTCGCCGCTGACTTGCTTGCTGTCCGCGCGCTGCCCGCCGAACTGGTCGCCGGTCTGCCTGCGGCCCGCGGGCTCGCCGCCCCGCGCTCGACCGCCTTGCCTGCCGTCGCCCCGCTCAGCGCCCGCCCTGCGGTTTGTGTCGGTGCGTGTCGCTCCGGCAGCGGCGGCCTCCCCGCCTTCGGCCTTCGCCTCCTCGTCGCCGCCGACGCACCCGCCGGCGCCCGCGAGCGCAAAGCTCCCCGCGAACATCATCGCCATGAGGCGACCTGAACGATTCCGCAACATCATGCTTGCTCCTTGCTCGATATCGGCATCAGCGCGCTGTCGCGCTCACCTGCCGGTCATCGGCCCCCAACATCTGGGTTCCCCAAGCTGCGATGGTGAGCGAGGGGGAGCCCGAAGCCAGCATCGTCTTTTCCCCGAGAGCCCCGCGGCGCCGCAGAGAATCGAAGTCGCGCTCGACGCTTGACCCTGGCTGTCGCGTGCATGCCAGTGCGACGTCGATCCCGCGGGCGATCGCCCGCTCGCGCGCGCACCCGCCTGCTCGCGCCCGGCAGGAGGGCAATCAGGGCGCGCGACGATAGACGATCTGGCCGCTCGCCTCGGGCAGCGCGCGGCGCGCAGACCGACCCGAGCTCGAGCGTCGAGCGTCGAGCGGGCGACGGCGCGCTCGCCGCGATCGGGCTGCCGTCCCCGGCCGAGGCGCCCGCGTGCCCGCCCGCGAGGCGGACCTCGGCGCCGTGGCGGGGCGGCGCGCTCGGGGGCTCGACGGCGCGCGCCGGCGACGTCGCGCGTACGTCTCCCTGCGCCCTCGGGAACATCCCGCGCGCGCGGGCGTCTTGCTCGCCCATGCCGCCGGCCGTCGTCCGCTTCTTCGTGCTCGCCTGCGCGATCACCTGGCTCTGCCAGCTCCCGCTCCTGCTGCAGCAGTGGGGCGCCCCCATCCCGCCGGCCGCCGCCATGGCGCCGCTCGCGCTCGGCGCGGTCGGCCCGTCGGCGGCGGCCCTCGTGTGCGCGTGGAAGGAAGGCGGCCGCGCCGGGCTCTCAGGGCTGTTCTCGCCGCGCCGCGCCCCCGCCGGCTGGGGGTATGTGCCGCTCGCGCTGTGCCTCCCGGCGGCGCTGCACCTCCTCGGCCTCTCGCTGCTGCTGCTCGCCGGCGGGACCATGCCCGCCACGCTGCTCTACACGCCGGTGACCCCGGAGCAGCGCGGCATCGCCGTGCTCGGCCCGGCGGGCGAGGAGCTCGGGTGGCGCGGTTATGCCCTCCGGCGGCTCCTGCCGTCGCAGGGACCCGCGCTCGCCAGCGTCGTCGTCGGCTTCGCGTGGACCTTCTGGCACCTCCCCATGATGTGCCTCCCCGGCGTGCCGTGGTGGTCGTGGGCGCTGGCCCCGCTGTTCATCACGGCGCTCAGCGTGCTGATGACGGCGCTGCACATCAAGTCCGGCGGCAGCCTGCTCGTCGCGTGGGCGGCGCACCTCGGCATCCACCTCGACAACGTCTCCCGCGCGCACCTGTCCGGGGACGGCGCGGCGCCGCTCGCGGTCACGACGCTCGTCGCGCTCGTGGCCGCCGCGATCACGGCGCGGCGCATGCGGACATGCACACCGACGTGAGCGGCGGCGGACGTCCCGCAGAGGCCCGCGCGGCGCGGCCCGGGGACTGCGCTCTCCGCTGTAGCGCTCCCTAGGGAGCTGCCCCACATGGCCGCGAGCGCAGCGCGTGTTCTTTCGCGGCGCCACCAGCCGGCGTAAGCTCCGCGCGATACTCGGTCGCGCGCCGCCTGGCCGCGCCTCGAGCCTCCCCGCTTCGACCTTCCTATGGAAATCTCCGCGCGTTCCCCCTCCTCTCCCGCGCCGACCACCAGCGCTGACCCGATGGACGGCGAAGCGCTGAAGCGCGAGCTGGAGCGGCTCCGCATCGTCGCTTCCCGCGATCGCGGGTGGCTCGACGCCGTGCTCGAGCACAGCCCCCACGGCATCATCATCTGCGACGCCTCGGGGAAGCTCATCCTGCACAACCGGGCGGCGGAGCGGATCTGGGCCGGCAGCGCCTCGACCGAGTCGATGAAGGACTGGACCGCGTACCGCGCGTTCCACGCGGATGGCCGGCCCTACGAGGCCGCGGACTGGGCGATGGCCCGAGCGATGCAGTCCCGGCAGGTCATCGACACCGAGGAGGTGTGGATTCAGCGCTTCGACGGCACGCACGGCGTGGTCCTCGGGAGCGCCGCGCCGATCCTCGGGGCCGGCGGCGCGCTGGAGGGCGGCATCTCGGTGTTCGCCGACATCTCGCGCCTGAAGCAGGTCGAGGCGGAGCGCGTCGAGCTCGCCGAGCAGCTCAGGCGGCGGGTCGAGGAGCTCGATCGCGGCGCGCGCGTGACGCAGGCGCTGCTCGCGGTCAGCATGGCGCTGAGCGGCGCGGTCACGATCGACCAGATCTCCGCCGCGGTGGTGCGCGACGTCCACCGCGTGATCCACGCCTCCACGACGATGATGTACACGGCGAGCGACACGTCGCAGGTCGCGACGCTGGTCGGCCAGTGCGGGCTGGAGGAGCAGCGCACGAGCCCCTACCGGACGGTCCCGCTCGACGCCCCCCTGCCGCTCTCGGAGGCGCTCCGGGAGCGCCGCCCCGTCTGGGTGGAGACGAGGGACGCCATGCACGCCGCGTACCCCGAGCTGGCGGAGCTCAAGCCGGCGCGCGACGACATCCAGGCGCTCGCGGTCTTGCCGATCATCGCGCACGCCGAGCTGCTCGGCTGCCTCTCGTTCTCGTTCGCGGAGGAGCGCGCGTGGAGCGCCGAGGAGCGCGAGTTCCTGCTGAGCGTGGCGGCGCAGTGCGCCTCCGCGCTGGACAGGGCGCGCCTGCTCGAGCAGGAGCGCGAGGCCCGGGCGCGCGCGGAGACGCTCGCCGCCGAGCTCGAGCGGCAGCAATCGACGCTCCATCTGCTGAGCGAGGCCGGCGCCGCGCTGTCGAACTCGCTCGACGTCGAGGCGCGGCTCAGGCAGCTCACCCACCTCGCGGTCCCCATGCTGGCGGACTGGTGTGCGGTCGACATGCTGAATGGCGGCGCGATCGAGCGCGTGGCCGTCCACCACGTCGATCCGGCGAAGATGGCCCTGGGCGAGCGCCTGCGGGCGATGTCCCCGCCTCGGCTCGACGCGCCGACGGGCGTGCCCGCCGTCCTCCGCACCGGCCGCCCCGAGTGGGTGCCCGAGATCCCGGACGCCGTGCTGGAGGCCGCCGCGCTCGGCCCCGAGCACCTCGAGCTCATCCGATCGCTGGGGCTCAAGTCGTATGTCGTCGTCCCGCTCAGGGCGCGCGAGCGCACCATCGGCGCGCTCACGCTCGTCCATGCGGAGTCGGGCCGCCGCTTCAGCGCAGGCGACATCCCCGTCATCGAGGAGGTCGCGAACCGCGTGGCGCTCCTGATCGACAACGCGAGGTTGTTCCAGGAGGTCGCGGCGCGCGAGGCGCGGCTCCGCACGCTGGTGCACGCGACCACGGCCATCGTGTGGACGGCCGCGCCCACGGGCGAGGTCACCCAGATCTCGCCGAGCTGGCTGGAGTTCACCGGGCAGACCGAGGACGAGTACCTGAACGGCGGCTTCCTGGACGCCATTCACCCCGACGATCGCGAGCGGACCATGCAAGTCTGGTCGGACGCCATCGCCCGCGGCGCCCTGTACGAGACCGAGTACCGGCTCCGCCGTGCCGACGGCACCTATGCCCGCACGATCGCGCGCGCGGCGCCGGTCCGAGCCCCGGACGGCGGTGTCCGCGAGTACGTGGGCTGCAACATCGATGTCAGCCAGCAGCGCGAGGCCGAGCGGCTCACGCGCGAGCACGCCGAGGTGCTGGAGACGCTGCACGAGGTAGGGCAGGTGCTGTCGGCGGAGCTCGAGCTCGACGCGCTGGTCCAGTCGGTCACCGACGCCGGGACGAAGCTCTCGGGCGCGGAGTTCGGGGCGTTCTTCTACAACGTGAACGACGCGCAGGGCGGCAGTTACATGCTGTATTCGCTCTCCGGGGCGCCGAAGGAGGTCTTTTCGAATTTTGCCATGCCACGGAACACGGCGGTGTTTGCGCCGACGTTCGCCGGCGAGGGCGTCGTGCGCCTCGACGACGTGACCAAGGACCTGCGTTACGGCAAGAACGCCCCCAACCAGGGGGTGCCGGCGAACCACCTCCCTGTCACGAGCTACCTGGCTGTCCCCGTGGTCTCCCGGAGCGGCAAGGTCATCGGCGGCATGTTCTTCGGCCACTCGAGGGCGGGGGTCTTCACCGAGCGCTCCGAGCGCCTCGCGGTCGGGCTCGCCGCGCAGGCCGCGGTGGCGATGGACAACGCGCGGCTCTTCCGGGAGGCGCAGGTGCTGATCGGGGCGCTGGAGCGCACCAACGCCGAGCTCGACCAGTTCGCGTACGTGACGAGCCACGATCTCAAGGCGCCGCTCCGCGGCATCGCGAGCCTCGCCCAGTGGATCGAGGAAGACCTGGGAGACAAGCTCACCGGCGACACGCGCCAGCAGATGGAGCTCCTGCGCGGGCGCGTGCGGCGCATGGAGGCCCTGATCGAGGGGATCCTGGCGTACTCCCGCGCGACCAGGATGCGCGAGAAGCCGGAGAGCGTGAACGTCGAGAAGCTCGCCAAGGAGGTGGTCGAGCTCATCGCGCCGAGGCCGCCCGCGACGGTTGCGCTCGACGTGCCGCCCGTCTCCCTGCGGACGCACAAGGTGCCGCTGCAGCAGGTGCTGATGAACCTGATCACCAACGCCCTGAAGCACGCGGGGCGCGAGGACGCGAGGGTGAACGTCTCCGTCAGGGAGCAGGGCGACAACTACGAGTTCTCGGTCACGGACAACGGCCCTGGGATAGCGCCCGAGTTCCAGGAGAAGGTGTGGGGGATGTTCCAGACGCTGCAGGCGCGGGACAAGGTGGAGAACACCGGGATCGGGCTCGCCATCGTGAAGAAGATCGTGGTGAACCGCGGCGGGCGGGCGTGGGTGGAGTCGGACGGGAAGAACGGCGCGACGTTCCGGTTCACGTGGCCGAAGAGGGAGCAGACGCAGGGGTAAGCTCACATCGGTCGCGGCACGCCGCAAGGCAGCGCTGCGATCGCCGTGGCTTCGCCCGGAGCTCGGCCGATCAGAGCGTGCGCACCTCGACGCGTGGAACGCCGATCCGGAGCTGTCCCGTCGCAGGGCGCCGTACCACAATGCCATCCTCCGTCGCGGCGCGACGAGGTGCAGCATAGAGCCGCCCCGGCTCGACCTGCGGCTGTGGCGGCATGCGCTGCTCCAGCCCGAGCGTGTAGAGCACCGGCTGAACATGTCGTACCGCCGCCGCTCGCGACCCCGTCGCGCGTCTTTGACCGAGCCGACGGCAGGCGTAAGCTTACCGGATGATGTCCGACCAGGAACTCCTCTCCAGGATCACCGTAGATCCCGATATCTTCGGGGGAAAGCCGATCCTTCGAGGCCGCCGGCTGGCGGTCGAGCACGTGCTCGGGATGCTCGCCGCAGGCGACACCATCGAGACGCTCCTCGAGGAGTACCCGTGGCTCGAGCGCGAGGACGTGCAGGCCTGCTTGCTCTATGCACGCCGGCTGGTGGGGCATGAACGGGTCGAGCCCTCGTTTCTGAAGACGGGCACGTGAAGGTCTTGCTCGACACCTGCGTCGCGCCCAGGGCTGCGACGCTCCTCCGGTCGCTCGGCCACGACGTGGAGCATGTCGGCGACTGGCCCGAGGACCCCGGCGATGTCGCGATCCTCGCGCACGCCCATGCCGATGGCCGTGTGCTCGTCACGCTGGACAAGGACTTCGGCGAGCTGGTCATCGTCCAAGGCCAACCTCACGCGGGGGTCGTGCGTCTCGTCGATATTCCGTCGCGTCAGCAGGGGGATGCGTGTGCCGAGGTGCTCGCGCGGTTCGGAGATGAGCTCCAGGCCGGTGCGATCGTCACCCTCGACACCCGCCGCGTTCGCATCCGGCCGCCTCCCGGACGCGAGACCTGACCGCGACTCCCTCCCTCACGCCAGCCTGCGGAGCTGCTCCAGCCTTCTGCGCGGCTCGATGTCGCGCCGCTTGATCTTCCCCGTCCGGAGCTCCTCGTAGGGCCCGCACACCGGCCGATAATCGCACTGCGCACACGCGCCCTCGGCCGGCAGCGGCAGGAGCGCCGCCTTGTCGATCGCGTCGCCGATGACCCCCGCCACCTGCGCGGCGGCCTCGCGCGCCCGGGCGTCCAGGTAAATCGGCACCTCCGTGAACCCGCCGGCCGAGGTGCAGTAATAGAGACGCCCCGACTCGACCTGCGTCCCCGGCGGCATGAGCTTCTCCAGCGCGAGCGCGTAGAGCACGGGCTGCAGCGTCCCGCCGCCGCTCACGACCGCGTCGCGCGGCGCCCGCGCCTTGCCCGTCTTGTAGTCGGTCGCGCGCATCGCGCCCCACACGCTCCGCTCGACCAGGTCGATGGAGCCGCGGAGCTTCACGCCGCAGTCGAGCTCCACCGGCTGGTCCGAGCTGCCCGGGTCGCGCGCGAAGCGGCGCGGCAGCCCGAACGACAGCTCGAAATGGATCGGCTCCCAGTCGCGGTCCTCCGCGGCGCGCCGCAGCCACTCCCGCAGGTCGGCCCGCACCGACGCGATGCCGTCGTCCCAGACCCGCTGGATCGCGGGCGCGAGCTCGTCCGCGTAACGCGCGGCCACGCGGTCGAGCGCCCGGTCGAGCTCGGCCCGCGCCTCGTCGAGCGTGGACACGCTCACGGGCAGCTTGCCCGCGTCGCGCAGGGCGACCAGGACCTCGTAGAGCACGTCGTGCACGAGCCGGCCGCGCTGGAGCGGATCGAGCTCCTCGATCGCCTCCGGCGCGCGGCGCGGGGCGAGCCGGTGCACGGCGTAGAGGAAGAACCGGTACGGGCACGCGGCGAAGTGCTGGAGCGCCGTCGGCGAGAACGAGCGGCGCGCGAACGTGTGCTTCGCGAGCGCCTCGCGCGCCTCCGGGAGCGGCTTGAACAGCCCATCGGCGCTCGTCCAGCCCGGGATCCAGCGCCGCGCCCGGAACCGGAGCGCCCGCGCGAGGTGCGGGTTCGCGCTGAGCAGGTAACGCGCCGTGCCGACGGTCCGCTCCTCGGGCAGGCTGAACAACGTCTCGAGGAGCGCGAGGTCGTGCTCGGCCGCGTCGATGGCGTCCTCGGGGTGCGCGGGCGCGGGCCAGCCGATGCGCGAGGCGCCGCCCTGCTCGGCGCGGCGCTCGAGCTCGCCGAAGCCGGGGAGCCGCCCCTCGGCGGCGCGCAAGAGCTCGAGCCCGTAGAACGACGGCACGCGCGGCCGCGACTGGTCCATGTCGACGCGCGGGTACGACACGACGAGCCTGCGCCGGGCCGCGCCGACGGCGAGCCGCAGCGCGAGGCGCTCGCGCGCCACCCGGTCGTCGCTCGTGTCGAGGCGCGAGGCACCGCCCGAGATCGCCCGGCGGAGGGCGTCGCGGAGGATCGGGTCCTCGGTGACCTTCTGCGGGAAGATGCGCTCGGCGAGCCCGGGCACGAAGACCACGTCGAACGAGCGGCCGCGGGCGGCCTCGATCGGGGCCACGAAGAGGTGCCCGTCGCGGCGGGCGGCCGGCGGCAGCACGAGGTTCGTGAGCCGGTGCGAGAGGCAGAGGCGCACCTCGCCGAGGTCCACGGGCCCGACGTCGGCCATCGGCGCGAGCTCCGCGAGCACGGCGAGCACCCGCTCGGGCCGCCGGAGCGCGCGCGTCGCGAGCGCCGAGAGCCGGTCGCGCCACTGCCCCCAGGTCGCGCGCTCGCCCGGGCTCGGCAGCGCCGCGAGCAGCGGCAGCACGAACCCGCGGAGCGCGGCGAGGTCCGCGAGCGCCCGCGTGAGGCGCGCAGCGTCCCGCTCCTCCGAGGCGCGCGCGAGCTCCTGCCGGAGCTCCCGCTCGAAGCCGGAGAGCCGCGCCTCCCACCGATCGAGCCCGCCGATCACCGCGGCGTCGACGAGGATCCGCTCCCAGCGCCGCGGCGCGCGCAGGGTGCCGTCCTGCACCGGTGCGTCGGGGCCGGCGGGCGCGCCGTTGCCGGCGGGGGCGCCGTTGCCGGCGTGCGCGGCGTAGCCCAGCGGCGCGTCGTCCTCGGCCGGCCCGTCGTCGTCGACCCGCGCCGGCGCGAGATCGTCGAGCTCGCCGCGCAGGAGCTCGGGGAAGAGGTCGTCGTCCGGCGGCACCCACCGGTCGGGCTCGGAGGCCGCCGGCGGCGGCTCGCCGGCGGGGGTCGCGTCGGGCACCTGCCCGAGCGAGAGGTACTCGGCGAAGCGCGACGCGGACAGGTGCTCGGCCGCGCACGCGAGCAGCGCGAGCAGCGCGCGACCCGCCGGGTCGGGCTGGACCGAGCCCTGCGCGAAATACGCGGGGATCCCGGCCCGGCGCAGCGCCTCGACCAGGTGCGCCCGGTACTGCTCCGGCGCGCGCAGGAGGATCGCCATCCGCTCGAACGGCACGCCGCGGCCGGCCTCGCGCAGCGCGATCCGCGCGATCTCCACGCACTCGCGGCTCTCGCCGGGCGCGGAGAGGATCTCGACCTCGTCGCCGAGCCCAGGGGCCTCGTCGGCGAGCGGATCGAACAGGTGCTCCTGGAGCCGCGCCAGCGACGTGCTGGGCGCGGCCGGCGGCGGCTCGCCCTGCTCGTCGTCGCCCGCGCCGTCGCCGGCGGCGTCCCCGGCGCCGGCGCCGTCGTGCGCCGCCGAGACCGCCGTGAGCGCCACCCGCCGCGCCGGCGACCGGAGCGCCGCCTCGAGGTGATGACGCGATGCGTCATCGCCGGCGGGCACGGTCGCGAGCGCGTCGGGCGAGCGCGCGGCGACGGCCTCGAGCAGCTCGCGCTCCAGCTCGAACCGCACCGGCAGGTCGAGCAGGAGCATCGGCAGCCCGAGCAGCGGGTGCCTGGCGCGCGGGTCGCCGTTCCCGTCGGCCCGGGCGCGCTCGGCGGCGAGGCGCAGGACGAGCGCGCGGTCGGCGAGCCCCGCTTCGTCGAGCGCGGCGTCGAAGGCGCGGGCGATGTGGTCGAGGTCGGCCGGCTTGAGCGCGTCGGGCTCGACCCCGGCGAGCCGCACCTCGTCCAGCGTGCGCGCCATGGCCCGCGGCAGCCCGGGTCTATCCGCGACGCGGGCGAACCGCCCGAGCTTCCCGTCCTGCGCGAGGTCGTCGAGCGCGCGCGCGCAGAGGGCCTCGATGGCGAGCGCGCCGGCCGGGACGAGGCCGCGCGCGGCGAGCGCCGGCATCGCGAGCGCGGCGGCGAGGCGCCCGAGGGTGAGCCGGTGCCAGCCGAAGGCGGCGCGCCGGCCGCGGAGCGCCGCGCGGGCGAGCTCGCTGACGGCCTCGACCGAGGCGCCGACGAGCAGCACGGGCTCGGCGGGGCGCCGGCGGCGCAGCCAGCCCAGGGCCCGGTCGAGGCGGGCGGCGGCGCTCGGGGAGGTGATGACGGCGTGGGGCACGTGGTCGCGGGAGGAGGCGGATGCCGGATGCTGGAAGCGGCCGGTGGAGGCCGGCACTGGCCGGCTGCGCGGGCCGGGGGCGCCGGCGCACGCCGGCGGAGTGTGAAGCAGAACGGAGGTGGAGGAAACCCGCCGAGGTGGAGGAAACCCGCCGAGGCGCGGCGTGGGTGGGGGGCTCCGCTCCGGCGCGCTGCGGCGGCCGGCATCCGTTATACTGGCGGGGTGACGCTGTGTGACACCGCGGCGAGCTCGCCTCGCCGCCCTTCCCTGGACCGCCGCGCCCCGAGGCCGGCATGAGCGACGTAGACCTACGCTGGATGGAGCGCTGCCTCGAGCTTGCGGCCCGCTCGGCGGGGCGCACCGCGCCGAACCCGATGGTGGGTGCGGTGATCGTGCGCGGCGAGGAGCTCCTGGCCGAGGGTTTTCACGAGCGCGCCGGGCTGGCCCACGCCGAGGTCGACGCGCTCTGCAAGCTGACCGGCAGCGCCGAGGGCGCCACGCTTTACGTCAACCTCGAGCCGTGCTGCCACCATGGCCGGACGCCGCCGTGCACCGACGCGCTCCTCCGCGCCGGCGTCCGGCGCGTGGTGATCGGCATGATCGACCCGAACCCGCTCGTCAGCGGGAAGGGCGTGGCCATCTTGCAGCGCGCCGGGATCGAGGTCGCGATCGGCGTCCACGAGCCCGCGTGCCGTGAGCTCAACCGGGTCTACATCGCCACCATGAGCGCGCGGGGCGCCGAGCTGACCTGACCCGGCCGAGCTGACGCAGCTCGGTCGCGCGGCACCTGGCGGCGCGACCTCGGCGCCTTTCGGCCCGACCTCACGCGCCGCGGTCGGCTCGACGCCGCCTCTCGACGCCGTGAGCGTCGGTTGCGGCCAGAGGATGGCGCCCGCCTCCCGAACAGCGACATTCTCCCGCTCGCGCGCCGCTCTCCAGGACCTCCGCCCGCGCATCGGCGGCTCGCGCGCTGCCGAGCACGCCGCTGGCACCGCGCTTGTTAAAGCCCCGCGCACCCGCGCGGCATCGAGCGATGTCAGCCCGGCGCGCCCTCGCGACCGCGTCGCCCTGGACATCCCTCCTCGGCGGAAAGGTGACAGTATGAAGAAGGCTCTCCTGATCGCGACCCTGTGCCTCCGCGGGATCGGCTGCGCGGATACGCCGCCCGGAGACGGCGGCGAGCAGCCGCTTCTCACGTCCCGGCAACCGATCGTCGGCGGCGCCGTGGACACAGCGCACGCCTACGTCGTGGGCGTCGGCAACAAGAGCCGCGCCTTCTGCACCGGGACGGTCATCTCGCGGCGCACCGTGATCACCGCGGGCCATTGCCACGGCAACCTCACGCGGGTCTTTTTCGGCACGAGGCTCGGGCGCCGCTCCGAGAGCGTGCGGATCGAGACGTCGAAGCTGCACCCCGGCTTCGACCCGTCCACGCTCGAGAACGACCTCGCCCTCCTGAAGCTCGAGAGCGACGCGCCCGTGCAGCCCGCGCCGCTCCTGCGCGAGAGGATGGAGAACAACGGCTGGTACGTCGGCCCGGCGTACACCTTCGTCGGCTACGGGGTCTCGGACGGCGTCGCAGGGACGGGGTTCGGCACGCGCCGCGTCGCGACGTTTCCCATCCTCGCGATCGGCCCCGCCACGGTCGGCGGGACGCCGGGATCCATCGACGCGACGCAGTTCTATTACCAGGTCCCCTCCATGAACACCTGCAGCGGCGACTCCGGAGGCCCGGCGTTCCTCGCGCGCTGGGGCGTCGAGCGGCACGCCGGCGTGACCTCGTTCGGCGACGACCCCTGCACCCTCGACGGCGTGCAGGCGCGCACCGACGAGCGCCAGATCGCCGAGTTCATCCAGCCCACGATCGACGAGTTCGAGGCGGACAACCCGTGCCGCGCCGACGGCCTCTGCGACGTGTCGTGTGACGTCGGCCCCGATCTCGTCGACCCCGACTGCGCCGATCGCCGCTGCGGGGCCGACGGCATCTGCGCGCTCGCGTGTGTGGCCCCCGCCGACCCGGACTGCGCTCCTCGCGACGGCGCCCCGCAGCCGTGATGTCCCCGGGGCGCCGGCCGCCGCCTGCGCGCGGCGGCGGTCAGGGCGTGTCGGCGGGGTCCGCCGGATCGCTGCCGGCGCTGCGCTCGTCGCCGTCGAGGAAGCCGTCCTCGTCGCGGTCGATGCCGACGCGGTAGCCCGACCCCGGCGGCGCGCACGTGTAGGTGAGCGCGCGCCCCGTCGCGACCGCGATCTGCCGGAGCGCGGCGTCCGGGAGCGGCGGCAGCCCCGTCCGATCCACGGCGAAGTGCCCTGCGCCGGTGTAGAGGAAGCCGATCTCGTGAAAGAGCAGGTGGCTCTTGGCCACGAGATCACACTCCCCCGCGTCGGCCCGCGCGATCAGGAGATCGACGCGCGGCCCCACCACGGCCGCATTGCCGCCGCGGAGCGTGATCTGCTGGCCGACGATCGGCGCCACGTTCGAGTCGAACGCGAGCAGGAACGCCTCGAGCTGCCGCCGGACCACGTCGCCCGCCGGCGAGTCCGGCAGGCCCGCCGGGTTGTCGGGGAAGGTGCCGAACTGGTTCGTGAAGCCGGTGAACGGCGAGAACCCCATCCCGCGGAAGAACCGGAACAGCGTGTCGAAGCTCCCGTCGTGCAGGAACCCGAAGCCCCTCACCTGATCTCCCTTGGGGTCGTTGTCGCCCGGCAGGATGCCGAACATCGGGGCTGCCATCCCGAACATCCCGACCTTCTGGTACAGGTTCCTGAGGTGCGGCGTCTTGATGAGCTGCGGCTGGAAATCGAACGTCATGTTGCCGTTCGCGCCGAAGAAGCCGGGCTTGTCGGCGCCGGGGTTCGCGCCCGGGTCGAGCACGTGGCAGCCGTTGCAGATGGCGGTCCCGTCCAGGTTGCCGCTGAAGAAGGTGTCGCGCCCGGCCTGCTGATCCGGCGTGAGCGCGTTGTCCAGGCTGCGGATCGGGTTGGGCGGATAGGTCACCTGCAGGATGAAGTCCGTGAACGCCTCCATGTCGGCGGCGGGGATCGGGCCGCTCCGGCCGAGGAGGTCGGTGAAGCCGGCCTGGAACTTCCTGAACGCGGCGCGCTCGTCGAACGAGCCGCTGTCCGGCTGGGCCGTCGGCGCGTCGTTGCCGCCGGTGCGGTCCCCGCGCCAGTGCATGGGGCCGTGGTTCGCCATGCCCCGCAGGCTCTGGGTCGTGGTCGGGCCCTTCATCGGGTGGAACTCCCGCGGCATCGGCTGCTGCGTGAAGAGGTTGAGCAGCGGGCCGACGAACGGGCCCGGGTTCGTCGTGACCACCTCGTCCGGATTGCCGAGGTCCCACCCCAGGCTGTCGAAATCGCCGAAGATGTGGCAGCTCGCGCACGAGGAGTCGCCGTGCGCGGAGCTCGACCGCGCGTCGTAGAGGTGGCGCCGCCCGATCGTGACGCTCGGCGGCTCGGGGTTGTACATGGGCACGTGGGCCGCCTCGGCCCCCGTCGCGAGGTCGATGACCGAGATCGCGTTGTCGAAGCGGGTGAGCACGTAGAGCTGGCCCCGCGCCTCGTCGAGCGCGAGCCCCGTCGGGCCGCCGCCGCTCACCTCGATGTGGTCGGCCGCGTCGGGCACGAAGGTGTCATTCTCGAGCGCGGCCGTGCTGAACACGCCGATCTTGCTCGAGCCGAGCGCGGCCACGTAGAGCGTCGCGCCGTCGCTCGAGACGGCCATGTCGGTCGGCTGGGCCAGGCTCTTCTCGCTCTCCGCGTTCGGCGTCGGGGCGCAGCAGACCGAGTAATCGATGTGTTTGTTGAGGTGCCGCGGGGCGACGCCGCCCGCGCCGAGCACCGTGACGCGGCTCTCGTGGAGGTGGCCCCGGAGGCTCTGCCCGGCGAAGACGCCGGGGCCCTCGAACCGCTGCTCGTTCCTCGCGTCGGTGTTGGAGACGTAGACCTTCCCGCTCACCGGGTTGACGACCATGTTGAAGAGGATCGTCCCGACGCCGGTGAAGTAGCCTGAAGCGCCGGCCACGGGCCGCGGCGGGTTCCTCATCGCGTCGATCGCGAACACGTCCTTGTCCGGCAGCGAGAGCCTCACCTGCTCGTCCCACGACCGGCCCAGCTCGTCGACCCAGTGCTCGCCGTCGAACTTGACGATGAGGCTGACCTCCGGCGCCGGGGCGCCCTCCGCGTTCGTGGTCGGGCCCGGCGTGCCGCCGTTCGCCTCGCCCCCGTCGGGCACGAGCAGCTCGGTGACGACGGTGGTCTGGTTGCCCGAGTGGAAGCCGGCGGCGTAGACGCGGGCGCCGTCGGGCGTGGCCGCGAGCGCGCGGGGCGTGTCCGTGAACAGGGTGAGGACGGTGAGCGGCGCGCCGCCGAGCGACGCGCCCAGGTGGTTCGCGTCGAACACCCAGACGTCGGCCCGGCCCACGCCCGGCGTGGTGAGCTCGGGATCGTTCGGGTTGTTCTGGCCGCGGTGCGCGGCCGTGATGAACGCGCGCCGCCTCGCGGGACCGGCGAACACGATGTCCCGCGGCTCGTCGCCGACGAGCAACGTGCGCTCGACGTGCCCGCCGAACCCGCCGGGCGAGAGCTCGACGACGCTCACGCTGTCGGACAGGTGATTGACGACCCACACCTCGGTCTCGCTCCGCGCCGCGACGGCGACGGGCTCGAGCCCGACAGGGATCGAGCTCCTGTGGATCAAGCCGCCCTCGTGCACGCGGAAGACCTCGAGGCGGCTGTCGGGCGTGTTGAGCGCGAAGAGCAGGTCCCCGCTGGGGGAGAGCGCGAGCGGGCGCACCTGCCCGCTCTCGAAGAGCGTATAGGAAGAGCTGGCCAGCGCGGGCGCGCTGGCGGCAAGGGAAGCAGCGGACGTCACGGCGAACAAAAGTCCAGCGGCCACCCTTCGCGGAGCGACAGGTGTTCTCATGGGGCCTCCTTGAATAAGCGATGTCAGGGGGCGACGGTGAATCTGTGAATGGGCGAGTCTTCACCGATACCATGAGCGCTCTGTCTTGAGATCATGAAACGCGCGTCGCCGGCGGAGCTCGCGTGTGCTGCCTCACGCGCCGCGGCTCGGGGCGAGCGCTGGTGACGGGACGGAACGTGCGCCCTCGGTTCGCGCTGCGTCGCGCTGGGACGGGCGGGCTCCGGGGAGGAGGGCGCTACTTCTTCGCCGCCACGTACCGGAAGTCGCACCGCTCGGCGCCCGTGCCGAGCGTGCCGGTGCGGCGCAGCTCGACCCCGCGGCGCGCGCTCGCCTCGAGGTCGTCCAGCCGGCAGATCATCGCGACGATCTCCGGCGCGCCGTGCCGCCGGGCGAAGCTCACGAGCGGGCACGCGCGCACGTCGAACGCCATCAGCGCGCCGGCGTCGTCGGCCTGCTCGAAGCGGAAGCCGTCCGGCTCCTCGGCGAACAGGCCCCTCATCAGCAGGTTCCGCGCGGGCTTCAGGCGGAACATCATGTCCATGGCGATGCCGTGGAGCGGGCTCCGGTGCAGCTGCTTGTGGTGGAAGGCGTGCAGCATCTCCTCGGCGAGGCGCAGGGCCGGCTCCCGGTCCACGCCGAGGTCGTGGTGGAGCGCCTGGTAGATCGCGAGCACGGGCGGGCCGAGCTCGAAGATCCGGCGGTTCATGCTGCGCCGGAACCGGGGTATCGTCGCCTCCAGCGCGAGATACCTCTCCTTCGCGTGGGTGTGGAGCTCCGCCGCGCACTCTTCGCCCAGCGAGCGAATCGCGTGGAATCGGCCCTCCGCAAGGATATGAGCGAGACATTCGGACGGCGACGACATGCGCTCAGGCTACCACGCGCGACTCCGGCGCGTGCAGCTCCTCCGCGAATTTTCGCCCTCGAGGTGGTCAGTCGAGCTGGCCGGGTTGGCCGGCCTGGCCGGCCATTCGGATAGCCCGTGCGGCCGGCTAGCGCGGCGAGCGGCCCAGCCGTGTTGACCTGCTGACCCCGGGCCCACCGAGAAATATCCCGGCAATGCGCTGCGGGCGTTTGGACTCCGCGCTGGACAGCGGCGAGACGCCTGATCGGGGGAGGGTTACGCCGCTGTCGGCTTCCACAGGCCAGGCACACGCGTGCCGCACGCGGGGCAGGCGCCGCCGGTGAGCAGGACCTCCTGCGTCTCGTAATTGAAGCGCCGCACCACGACCTCGTAACAGCCCGGGCAGCGGGTATGGGAGAGCTCGCGCAGGCGGTCGGCCATGTTGCTGACGTAGACGTATTTCATGCCGCGCGCGTACGCGACGCCGGCGACGTCCATGAGGAAGGCCGGGTCGGTGGCCTGGCGGTCGCGCATCTTGTAGCGCGGGTAGAAGGCGTTGAGGTGCCAGGGGATGTCGGGGTCGACCCTGGCGATCTCGGCGCCGAGGGCGCGGAGGCCGGCCGGGTCGTCGTTGAAGCCTGGCACGACGAGCGTCACGACCTCGACCCAGTAACCGAGCCGCCGGGCCTCGCCGATCGCGGCGAGCACGGGCTCCACGCGGCCGCCGAGCGCCCGGTACTGCTCGGCGCTCCACCCCTTGAGATCGACGCGGAACACGTCCGCGACCGGGCGCATGTACACGAGCGCCTCCGGCGTCGTGTTGCCGTCCGAGATGAGCGCCGTCACGAGCCCCCTCCGCCGCGCCTCCGTGAAGATCGCCCGGGCCCACTCGGCCGTGATCATCGGCTCGTTGTAGGCGCTGGCGAGCACCTCGCAGCCCGCCTGGACGGCCATCTCGACGAGCGCCTCGGCGCTGAGGTCGATCGGCTCGCCCCCGGTCTCCGGCTCGCGCAGCGCCTGGGACACCTTCCAGTTCTGGCAGTAAGGGCAGCGGAGGTCGCACCCGAACATGCCGAAGGTGAGCGACTTCGCGCCTGGGCGGACATGGAAGATCGTATTCGTCTCGACCGAGCGCACGTAATGGCGAGCGACATACCCGAACGGGACGCGCAGCTCGCCGTCCTTCTCGAAGCGGATCCCGCACGCGCCCGCGCGCCCCGGCGAGAGCACGCAGCGGTGGGCGCACGCGGTGCACCGGAGATACCCTGGCTCGGGCCCGGGCTCGTAGAGCGCGCCGGGTACGGTGCGGCGGGCGAGCCTGGCGGTGAGGGGCTCGTCCGCGCCGGCACCCGCGCCGGGCTCGACCGTCGCGCGCTCGTCCGAGGGAGCCTGTGGAGCGCCGCGCACGAGGTCCTCCAGGCGGACGTGCGGCCGGTCGCCCGGTCCGGGCTCATGGGCGGGTGTTTCTTCCGTCGCGCGCCTGCCGTTCGTCTCCATGGGAACGGCGCCCATCCTCGCATCGGCGCGGCCAAAGACAAGGGCCGCCTCCTGCGTCGTACCTTGCATCGAAACGCCCCGGGCGCCGTCGAGTGGCAGTGCGACGAGCCTGGAGAACGTCCCACGCGGGCAGCGCGCTCGTGCCGTCGGCGATCCAGCCGGCCAACGCGAGGGCTGATGAAGGAAGCGCTGGCGCGACGGCGGCGTGCTCGCCGCTTCGGGGGCGGTGGGGGTCTCCTTATCCTGGCGGCCGTCGCGCGAGGGAGCGGAGGGACGTGTCATGAAGCGACCGTGGTTCAAGCAGGCGTGGACGTTCGTCGTGCTCGGGCTCGCCCTGTCGGCGCTCCTCGTCTGGTCCATGCGGCGCCGTCCCGCCGGGGCACCCGCGGCCGGCTCTGACGCTGCGCCGGCGAGCGCGGCGCCGGCGGGGCCCGGCGCGCGCGGGCGCGCCCCGGCGTCGCAGCCGCGCCAGCCCGGGAGCGCCGCGGGGCGCGTCGTGGGGCTCGCGGGCGCGCCGGTCGCCGGCGCCGTGGTGTGCGCCACCGTCGAGTCGCACGTGCTGTCGATGACGGGGGCGCGCGAGCCGGTGTGCGCGCCGGCCGCTCAGGACGGCCGATATACACTCTCCGGCCTGCAGCCGGCACGCTGGAGCATCAGCGCCTCGGCGCCGGGGCACAGGCCGGCGCACTACGTTACTCCCGACGCCTTCCGTGCTCCCTTCCTCGATCTCGGCGCCGGCGAGGCGCGCACCGGCGTCGATCTGACGCTGGCGCCCGGCGGGGTGGAGGTGAAGGGGCAGGTCGAGGACATCGGCGGAGGGGCCATCTCGGGCGCGCTGGTCATGATCAGCCGGTTCGGGCCGGGCGACGTCGTGGTGGCCAGGTCCGACGCGCAGGGCTCCTATGCGGCGTGGGTCGACGAGGGGCCGTACATGGCGCGCGCCGAAGCCGACGGGTATTCGGCGGGCTTCAAGGACGGGGTTGCCCCGGGGCCGGCGCTCAAGCTCCTCTTGACCCCGGCGTCGGTGCTCGCGGGTCGGGTCCTGGAGGCGGGGACCGGGGCCCCGGTCGAGGGAGCGACGATCTCCCTCGAAAACGACGAGGGGTGGGGGGAGATGCCCGGCGCCGCCGCCGCCCACAGCGACGCCGAGGGCCGCTTCCGCGTCGATCGGCTCCCGCCGGGGCGTTACAGGATCCTTGCCCGCGCGCCCGGCAGGTTCGGTCAGGCGCGCGAGAGCGTGGTCCTCGGCGTGGGCCAGACCTCGAGCGAGGTGGTCGTCGAGGTCCACCCCGCGCGCACCGTGACGGGTCGCGTGGAGATCGCGCCGGACGGCGCGCCGTGCAAGAGCGGCAACGTCGGCCTCATGGACACGGCGCCCAGAGGGGCGATGGGCGTTCCCATCGAGGCCGACGGCGCGGTGCGGTTCGACGGGGTGCTCCCTGGCACCTACCAGGTGCGCGTGGCGTGCGCGAACCAGGTGGTGGAGCCGAGTTACCCGCCCGTGGTGGTGGGGGACGTGGACGTCGAGGGCCTCGTGTGGACGGTGCGCGCCGGGCTGACGATCCGGGGCCGGGTCGTGGACCGCGACGGCGGGCCGGTCCGCGCGAACGTCCACGCGCATGCGCCGGAGATGATGGGGCGGAGCGGGGCCACCGGCGCGTTCGCGTCGAACGAGCCTGACGGGAGCTTCGTGCTCCAGGGGCTCTTGCCGGCGAAGTACATGATCGTTGCGGAGCCGATCGACCACGTCCAGCCCGAGCCGGTCGAGGTCGAGCTCCGCGACGAGCACGCCCCCGAGGTGACGATCGTGGCCGACCGCGGCGGCGCGATCGAGGGGACCGTCACCGACGCGGACCGGAAGCCGGTCGAGGGCGTGCACGTCATGATCGCGAGCCCGCCGCCCATGGACGCGGACCCGCTGCACATGGGCCCGGCCCCGCCGCGCATGAACGCGGCGGTGTCGCGCGAGGATGGGAGCTTCGTGATGAAGGGCCTCCCGCCGGGCGAGTACCGCGTCTGGGCCCGCGAGAACGACATGCCGCCGCCGCCGCCGCCGCCGGGAGCAGATCCGCTCGCCGGCGGGTCTCAGGTGGTCTCCGCGACCGTGAAGGCGGGCGAGAGCGCGCGCGTCGCGCTGGTCGTGGAGCGCCGCAGAGGGGAGATCCAGGGTCGCGTCGTCGACGAGGTCGGCGAGCCCGTGACGGACGCCTTCGTCCACGCCGTGCCGGAGTCGGGGGGCCCGGCCCCGCCGGGCGCGAGCGCCGTGCACATGGCGAGGTCGGGTGCGTTCTCGCAATCACCGGTGCTCACCGATCCCGAGGGCAGGTTCGTCCTTGGGGGCCTCCGCGAGGGCGTGTACACGGTCCGCGCCTACCGGAAGGGGGGCGGCGACGGCATCGCCGAGCACGTCAAGACCGGCGACACCGTGACGCTCGCATTGCAGCCGGCCGGCGCGATCTCCGGCACGCTCACCGTGCCGGGCGGGAAGGTCCCCGACAGGTTCACCGTCCGTGTGATCGACCGCGCGTCGATGTTCTTCCGGTCCGAGACCTTCGTCTTCACGGAGGGTGCCTTCACGATCGGCGATCTCCCGGAGGGGAAGTACACGGTCTCGACCGCAGCGCAGGAGGGGACGGCGGCGGCGGAGGTCCCGCTCGGCCCCGGGGAGCATCGGCGCGGCGTGGTGCTCGCGCTCGCGCCGCTGGCCGCGGTGAGGGGGCAGGTCGTGTCGCTCGACGACGGTGCGCCCGTCGTCGGGGTGAACGTCCGAATCGTGAATCGCGCGCCGGGATCGATGCTCCCGCCCGGTGCCATGGAGGACAACCTCACCGACGCGTCGGGTCGCTTCGAGGTGAGCGGTGTCGCGTCCGGTCGCGTCGCCGTCATTCTCATGCCGTCCGATCCGATGAATTCCCCCTATGACGGCGCGGCGATCCCGTTCGACGTGCAGGCGGGCGGCTCGACGGACGTGGGCCGGATCGCCCTGCCGAAGCGCCGGCTCAGGCCAGGGGACCCGCCCGGCGATCTCGGCTACTCGATCAAGTGGGGATCGGACTTCATGGTCGACATCGTCGAGATGACCTTCGAGGTGAGCGAGGTGCGCTCAGCCGGCCCCGCCGCCGCTGCCGGCCTCCGGGTGGGCGACGTCATCGTGTCCGTCGACGGACACAATGTCCGGGGAAAGATGGGGTATCTCTACCACGCGCTCTCCACGGTTCCTTCGGGAGCCCGGGTGACGCTCGGCCTGGCCCGCGGGGCGAACGTCTCCATCACCGCCGGAAATGTACAGCCTCCCCCGGGGATGCCGGGCGTGCCTGCCTATCCGCGTTGAGGGAGCGAGTCCGCGCCTTCGGCCAGCCGTCCGAGCTCTTCTTTGCTCAGCTCGCGTTCCTCGGCGAACGCGATCCCCACCACCGCGCGCACGTCCCCCGACGCCCCGCGCACCGGCAGCGCCACCGCCCCTTGTGCCGCGACGGCCTTGGCCCCTGGCCGCACGTCCCCGGACTTATCCGTCTGCAGGTTGCATGTCTGCACCGGCTCCCCCCGTTCCCAAGCGAGCCCGGCCATGCCTTTCCCTCGCGGCACCCTGCGCGTGATCTCCTGCACCTTCTCCGGAATGTTCATCGCCGCCGCCAGCTCGAGCCCGCCTTCGCCGACGAGGTGGACGCTTCCGGCGACCCCCCCGTTGCTGTTCACGAACCCCCGCAGCCACGCCTCCACCGCCTCGCTCATGCCCCCACGATCGACCGCCTCCGCCTCAGCGTCAACGCCCTTCCCGAAGCGCCGTGGGGTGGGTCTGCGCTCGCCGACGTGGCGCGGGTGGGCGCGCCCAGCACCGAGCGAGGTGCCATAAGCTCCCAGCGGGCTCCACGCCTCAGGCGCGCCTTGTGTGGCGCGCACCATAACGTCCCAGCCGGCGTGGCCCGAAGCGAGACATGCCGGGCGGTGTCTTATGCGCAAGCTCTCCCGCCCCAGTCTTGCCGATTGGCCAGCGCCCACCCGCGCCACGTCGGCGAGCGCAGACCCACCCCACGGCGCGCTCCGCTCGGAACGCCCTCCCTCGCTCTCGCCCCGTCGCGCTCCGCGCTCCGCGCTCAGCGCCCCGCCCTGACCGTCAGTCCGACTCGCAGATATACCGCAGGTGCAGCGAACACGGCTCGTCGTTCCACCCGAGCTCCGGATAGAACCGGTTGAGCTGCGCGCAGTCCTCGCCGCTCCCGACGTCGTTCGGCTCCCCCGCGTACCAGTTCGTGTACCCGACAGGCTCCCCGCTGTCCCACACGAAGTTGCCCTCGGCCCCCCTGTCGTTCAGCCCGATCCACCACTTCTGCGTCGAGAGCGCGCTCGCGAGCCCGTAGACCCACGCCTCCTCCTCCGCGTCGTTGATCGCGACCAGGCTCTTGCCCTCGCTCGCGCAGCTCGCCCGCGCGTCGTTCCACGACTGCTGGCCGTCGCAGAACAGGTACTCGTGGCCGCCGTACGTGTGCACATCACACGTCGAACCGTCGCAGACGAGGATCGTGTGCTCGCACAGGACCGACTGCACCGTCTCGCCCACGACGATGTCCACGTAGAAATAGATGGTCTGCTCGACGCACTCGTCCGGCAACGACTGCGGCTGCGCCTTGGGCGCGCCGCTCCGGTGCTCCCGCGCGATCATCCGCTCCACCTCCAGGGCCGCGATGTCGTCCGCGGTGAGCTCGGCGAAGTTCGAGGGATCCGCCGTGATCCGGAAGCGCCCGTCCTGCGCCCCCAGCGGGCTGTACGGGTGCGAGAACAGCGGCGCCATCGCCGCTGCCATCTGCGCCTTCCCCTGCTCGCCGAAGTCGAGATCGACGCGCTCGAGGTCGAGGCCCTCGAACGCGACGTGGTACATCACCTCGCGCGCGCGCAGGTCGACGGAGAGCCGCTCACCAGGCGACAGGCGCGCGACGCTCTCGGCGCTGATCTGCACGTTCCTGACGGCCCCGTCCTCCTCGGCCTGCGCCTCGTCAGGCCCGGCGACGCTGCAGCCGGCCAGGCCGGCCGCGGACAGCGCGGCCGCGGTGAGGGGAAACGCCAGCAAACGGGTGATACGAGCGAGCTCTCTGATCATGATCCCTCCTGAGGTGATGAAGCCTGTCCGCGAGCCGCATTGTCGGGCAGGGCGCGACGCATCACGCCCCGGACCCTCGCCGTGGCGGCGGAGAGGCGCTTCCCCCGCGATCCCGCCGCGCTCCGAGCCGAGCGTGATGTCCGAGAGGGGCGTCGAGGCCCGGCCTCCCCCTGGCTACGGCGCGTCCTGCCCTGTCGATGTCGCTGTCGGGCGAAGCACGCCCTCCGCCTCTAGCTCTGTGCGTCGAGCGAGTGTACTGGCACCCTATCCGCTAGATCGCGAGTATGAGGACAGCGCGGCTTCAAGCCAAGGAGAAAATAACGGCTCTCGCTGTTCGGGGGGAAGGTGTCCGGGCGTGTGCGTCCTCACGGGCACGTCCGCGCACTCACGCCCCCTCCTTCGCACGCATCGGCCAGCTGAAGAAGAACGTCGCGCCCGCGCCGGGCTGCGACTCGACCCGCACGCTCCCGCCGCGGCTCTGCACGACCTTCTTCACGACGGAGAGCCCGATGCCGGTCCCTTCCACCTTGTCGCGCGACTCGAGGGTCTGGAACAGGCCCCAGATCTGCTCGTGGTACTCGGGCGCGATCCCGGGCCCGTTGTCCTTCACGGCGAACTCGTAGAACTCCCCGGCTTCCCTGCACGACACCTCCACGCGCGGGTCGGCGCGGCGCGCGTGCTTCAGGGCGTTGCCGATGAGGTTCTGAAACACCTGCTGCAGCGGGACGCGCTCGGCGACCAGCGTCGGCATCCCGGGCCCGATCTCGATCTGGGCCTCGGGGCCGGGGGCGAGCAGCTCGACGACCTCGGCGAGCAGCCGGCCGACGTCGATGTCCGTGACCCTGTCGCGCTGGCGGCCCGCGCGCGAGTAGTCGAGGATCCCGTTGATCAACGTCTCGAGGCGGCGCACGCGCCCGCGCAGGAGCTGCATGTGCTGCTGCGTCTCTTCATCCATCTTCCCTTCCAGCGACTCCTCGATCCACTCCGACAGGTTCGCGATCCCGCGGAGCGGGGCCTTGAGATCGTGGGAGGCGACGAAGGCGAACCGGTCGAGCTCCTCGTTGGTCTTCGCGAGGGCCGCCATGAGCTCCTCCACGCGCCGCCGCGCGAGGACCTGGTCGGTGACCTCGAAGGCGACCACCATGACGCCGGTGACGGCGCCCGACGGGCCGCGGATCGGCTGCGCGACGTAGTTGAAGAAGGCGTCGCTCGCGACGCCCCCGCGCAGGATCGGCACGTTCAGCTCGAACACCCGCAGCGGCTCGCCGCTCCGGAGCACCCGGTCCAGCGTCGCGATCACCTCGTGCTCGCCGAGCTCGGGGAACACCTCGCGCACGGTCTTCCCGGCGATCTCCGGCCGGCCGACCATCTCGCAGTACGGCGGGTTCGCGACCTCGTAGAGGTGCTCGGGGCCGACGAACACCGCGATCGGGACCGGCGCCTGCATGAACAGGTCGTACAGCTTCGCGCGCTCGCGCTCGGCCGCCGCGCGCAGGCGCGCGATCTGGAGGTGCGTCGCGACGCGGGCGACGAGCTCGCGCGCGGAGAACGGCTTCGGGAGGTAGTCGTCCGCGCCCGCCTCCAGGCCCTCGACGCGCGACTCCTCGCCCGCGCGCGCGGAGAGCATGATGATCGGGACGCGCTGCGTCCCCGGATCCTCGCGGAGCGCGCGGAGCAGGCCGAAGCCGTCGAGGTTCGGCATCATCACGTCGGTGAGCACGAGATCCGGCGGGCTCCGCCGCGCGGCCGAGAGCGCCGCGGCGCCGTCGGCCACGGCCTCGACCGTCCAGCGCTCGCGCAGCACCCGCCCGACGTACTCGCGCATGTCGGCGTTGTCGTCCGCCAGCAGGATGCGCGCGGGCGGACCGGCCGCGAGATCGGGCGCCGCGGGCGGTCCGGGCGCGGCGAGGGCCGCGGGCGCGGCGTCCTCGCCGGCCTGCGCCCCGGGCAGCCAGCGGAGCGCCTCCTGCACGTACGGCGCCGCGCCCGTGGTCGTCGAGACGAGCGCCCGGCGGGCGTTCACGCGCTCCGGCGGGAGGTGCGCGCTCCCGCGAGGAAAGGAGACCGTGAACGCCGTCCCCTTGGACACCTCGCTCGCGACCTGGATGGTCCCGCCGTGCAGCCGGACGAGCTCGTGGACGAGCGCGAGCCCGATGCCCGATCCCTCGTGCGTGCGGGACCGCGCGCCCTGCACGCGGTGGAACCGCTTGAACAGGTGCGGCAGCTCGCTCTCCGGGATGCCCGTCCCCGTGTCGCGCACGGTGAGCTCGACGCGATCGTCGCGGGCGCGGAGCGCGACCGCGATCGACCCCTCGAACGTGAACTTGAGCGCGTTCGAGAGGAGGTTGAGCACGATCTTCTCCCACATGTCGCGATCGACGTAGGTGGGCTCCTGCAGCGGCGGGCAGTCGACCTCGAAGGCGAGCCCGGCGCGCTCGACGGCGGAGCGGAAGGCGCTCGCGAGATCCGCGGTGAGCGCCGCGAGGTCGGTCAGCTCGTAGGACGCCTGGGCCCGGCCCGCCTCGATGCGCGAGAAGTCGAGCAGCGCGTTGACCAGCTTGAGCAGGCGGATCGCGTTGCGGTGCGCGGTCTCGAGATCCGCGCCCGACAGGCTCCGCTCCGCCGACGCGAGCGCGTCCTCGAGCGGCCCCAGCATCAGCGTGAGGGGCGTCCGGAACTCGTGGCTCACGTTGCTGAAGAACGTGGTCTTCGCGCGATCGAGCTCGGCGAGCACCTCCGCCCGCCGCTTCTCTTCCTCGTACGCCTGCGCGTTGGCGATGCTCGCCGCGATCTGGCCGGCGACGAGCCCCAGGAACCCGCGGTAGCTGTCGTCGACGAGGCGGAACGGGTTCAGCCCGACGATCAGGACCCCGGCGCGCCCCGTCTCGCCCGCGGGGGCGATCGAGAGCACCGCGGCCCGCGCCGGGGGCTCCTGCCAGGCGCCCGTCGGCAGCGCGCCCAGCCACGGCGCGAGATCGACGACGCGGAAGGCCTCGTGCGCGCGCACCACCTCGGCGAGCGGCCAGGGGGACTCGTCGTCGATCGCGACCACCTCCGGGGCGGCGGCGTGCCCGCGCTCGATCCCCACCGCCTCCGCGAGCTTCATGCGGCGCCTGTCCGCGTCGAGGACGTAGAGGAGCGCGAACGGGAGATCCTTCGTGCTCGTCGCGAGCGAGAGGGCGCTGCGCGCGCACACGTCCTCCCACGAGCGCGCCTCCGCGGTGCGCGCCGCGAGATCGCGCAGGAGCACGAGCTGCCGCTCGCCGATGATGCGCTGCGTGTCGTCGGTGTTGGCGCAGAGGATCCCGCCCGTCCCGCCCTGATCGTTCGGAACGGGGCTGTAGGAGAACGTGTAATACGTCTCCTCCTTGTACCCGTGCCGCTCCATGATGAGCAGGAGCGCCTCGTCGTACGTGCCCTCGTTGCGGCGCATCGCCGACGCGGCGCGCGGCCCGACCTGGCCCCAGATCTCGCGCCAGACGACGGACGCGGGCTGGCCCAGCGCCTCGGGGTGTTTGCCGCCCACGATCGACCGGTACGCGTCGTTGTAGAGGTTGATGAGCGCGTCGCCCCACCAGACGAACATCGCCTGGCGCGAGGTCAGGATGATGCGCACGCACGTCTTGAGGCTCTGGGGCCACGACGCGACCGGCCCGAGCGGCGTGCTCGACCAGTTGATCGCGCGCATGCGTGCGCCCATCTCGCCTCCGCCCTCGAGGACGCTCGCGGCGCCCGAGGCATCGGATGAAGGAGCGTCCAAGTCGAGCGGCATCGCTCCTTGTAGCCTGTCGCCCGCTGCTCGACCAGCGCAGAGGTCCCGTGTTCCTCGCGGCGGCGCGGCGGCGCGACGCGCGCTGGATGGGACTGGGGCATTATTCACCGGACTCATCCGTCGCGGCGTCGAGCACCGCGCGGAGCGCCCGCCGCACCACGTCGGGCGCATAACCTTGCCGCGCCAGGAAGGCATAGAGCTTCTGCCGTTGCTCCGCCGGATCGAGGCGCGCGAGCGACCGAAGCTTCTTGCGCGCTGCCCGCTCGGCCACGGCCGCCTCGTCCGTCCCTTCATCGGCCATCACCTGTCGGATGGCCGCGTCGGCCACGTCGCGCGCGACGCCTTTGCGGGCGAGGTCCTGCGCGATCCTCCGGCGCGAGCGCGGCTTGCCCACGATGCCGGAGCGCGCCCTGGCCTCGGCGTAACGCGCGTCGTCGAGCAGCCCATTCGCGGTGAGGCGGGCGATCGCGGCCGTCACCTGGTCGCGGGGCTCGCCCTTCTCGAGGAGGCGCTTTTCGAGCTCGCTGGCCGACCGCGCCCGGAAGGACAGGAGCCGGAGCGCCCGGTCATAGGTCTTCTGCGCGGCCTGCGCGGCCTGACCGCGCGGCCGCAGCGGCTCGACCCCGGCGTCAGGGCTGTTTTGCCCGGCGACGAACGCCGCGGCGCTCTCCTCGGGGACCGTGGCGAAGGCGACCCCGTCCACCAGGATGACGACGTGGCCTGGCTGGTCGGGCGAGGGGACGATTCCGGTGATGATCGGCATGCGCGAGAGGACGATGGCGCACCCCGCGGGCGGCGCAAGGCCTCGCTACCGCGGGGCGGCCGTCCTGCGCGTCCGATCGCGGATCACGGATCGAGCACGAGCCACCCGAACGCCTCGGGGACATGGAAATTCGGCTTCTTCGTGCGCGGCGGGCTCCACGCGAGGTAACGCCGCGGGCTCTTCCCCTCCATGCGATAGAGGTTCATCGGCAGCCGCGCCCCCGGCGCGAGCGCCTTCACGATCCCGGGCGCCGTGAGCCGGGCCTCGATCACGGCCTTTCGCGAGGCCACTTCCCGGCTCGTCGCGATCGTCGCGCCGCTCGACCACGCCGTGTCCTCGAGGCGCGTGTCGCGGTCGATCGCGAGATCGAAGAAGTGGCCGAACGGGCCGATCTCCACCTCGAAATACCGCCTCGGCGCCGCCGGATCGGGCGTCAGGAAGAGCTCGACGCAGTCCTCCTCGTAAAGCGACCTCCGCTCCTTGTCGACAGGCCTCGACGTGTCGGTGTTCAGCCCGGCGCTCGCGAGCTCGAAGAGCACATAAAGCCCCTCCTTCGACCAGAGGAAGCGCGCCCGCGTCTCGATGCCCGTGCCGGCGGCGGCGTAATCGGTGTCCCATCGCGCGGCGCCCGCGCGGCGCCAGGCCGCGTCGTCCGCCTTCCCGTCGAGCGCGATCGTCTCCCCGGGCGGCAGCGGCGGCGCGTGCACCTCCGGCTTCGCCGGCGCCCCGCCGGGCTCGAAGCCCGGCCGCCCCTGGATCCCCTTGTCCGGGGTGGGCGGCGCGGGATCCAGCCCTTTCGCGGGGCCGCCGGGCAGCGGCGTCTGGCCAGGCTCCCAGTCCAGCCGGAAGGGCGCCATCGCCTTGTAGTGCACCGGGCGCGGGCTCTTCAGGAGCTCGGCGCCGTCTCCGGTGATCGCGGTCGCCCCGAGATCCAGCCCGAAGCGCTTCGCCGCCGCCTCGATGAGCGGCGAGGTCCGGTGTCCTCCGAGCTCGCGCGCGAGCGCCGGGCTGTTCCACACCCCCAGGAACTCCGCGATGACCCGGTCGACCCGCACCGGGTTCGTCCCGCCGATGGCCACGTTCTCCGCCGTGGGGCGCAGGACCTGGAAGCCGTCTCCGCCCATGGCCGGCGCGCCGTCGCCGAGCACCGCGTCGGGCGCCGAGATCTCGAGCACGTCGACCATCCGCTCGGAGAAGGCGCGGAGCGATGACAGGTACAGCGCGCGGTCCTCGTGGCTTCCGGTCTTCGTGTCGAGGTACTGCTTGAGCTCCCGGTGCATCCGCCACTTCTGCTTGTAGGCCGGCGCGTGGTCCGACAGCATCACCGTGCCCTGCATGCCCTTGATGCCGGCGGAGATCACCGAATAGCGGTGCATCTTGATCCGGGGGAGCGACAGGAACAGCCCGCGATCGAGGTGCTCGGCGAGCACCTTGGGCAGGAGCAGCGTCGGCACGTTCGTCGCCTCGATGCCGCGGATGGCGAGGGGCTTTCCTGGCTTGTCCCCGGCGACATCGTAGACGCCGTCGTCGTCCATCGCGACGAGCGCGGCGCCCTCCTCGGCGGCCATCGCCTCGTAGCCGGTCCGCTGCGCGAGGTCCTTCCAGAACTTGTGCGAGTGGCCGCACCCCTCGGCGATCGTGATCTTCGTGTGCCCCCGCGCCTTGAGGCACTGGACGACGCCGCGCACGAACTCCGGCTGCGTGATGCGGCCGGTCACGCCGTCGTCGCCGCCTGATTTGGCCGGATCCTTCACGCTGTCGAACCCGCACAGGTTCGGCTTGAGCAGGACGGGCGTCGCCGCCGGCCGCCTCGGCACCACCGCCTCGCAGAGGCGCCTCCCGAGATCCAAGGGACCGTCTCCGCGAAGCACGGTGACGGGCGAGCCGTCGGCCTTGATGCGCTCGACGTGCCGCTTCCTCAGCGCGGCGCCGTCGATGCTGTCCGACGCGATCACCGAGGGGCCGGCCTCGTACCGCGGCGACGCGCCCGCGACCACGTCGCTCGGCGCGCCCGGATCCGCGGTGGGCACGGCCGGGTGCGCCGAGGCGGCGGCGAACGAGGACGCCGTCGCCGAGGGCGCGGCCGGGGGCGCCGCGTCGGGGGGCGCCGCGGCGGAGGGCGCCGGCGCGACGGCGGCCCCGCCGTCGCTGAGCGGCCCGCCCGGCGGGGGTCGCCGGTCCCCGCAGCCCGCGAGCAGGGCCGGCAGCGCCGCCAGCGCGGTGATCTCGAGGGCAAGACGCCGCGCTCGGCGGCCGCGAATCGGCTGGGTGCTGTTCATCCTCGCCGTGCACCATGGCGTCGACGGGCGGCGACGAGAAGACGGAAATCACTGCGCACGCCGCGCGCGCCGCGTGCGCGCGCGGCGTCCGAGCCCGCGCGCCGCGAGGGAAGGCCCGCGCCCGGCGGCGGTAGATCCCGGGTGTCCCGCTGATCGTCCCAGCGCTCTCCAGCGCTCTCCAGCGCTCTCCAGCGCTCTCCAGCGCTCTCCAGCGCTCTCCAGCGCTCTCCAGCGCTTGATTCCACCGAGACGCGCGAGGCGAGGCAGGATTTTAATGCGGTGCACCCCTTGCATTGCGGACGCGACATGAGCATTCGGCGCATTTTGGTGGGCTTGGAAAGGACGACCCACGCTGGAATCGTCAGGACGGCGCTCTTGCTGCTGGCCGCGAGCCTGGGTGCCTGTCGCGGCGTCCCGCTCGGGGAGGGGGAAGGCGCCTCGGGAGACGCGGGAGACGCGATCTCGCGCGCGACGGCGGCGTGCGAGGACGCCTGCGAGGCGTACAGCGAGGCCTGTGGACCGGAGAACTGCTCCATCGCATGTCGCGTCATGACGACGGACTACAAGGCGGATGTCTGCACCGCCGAGTTCGAGGCGTATTACGCCTGCGTGGCCGTCCAGGCGCCGGAGCAGATCAGCTGCCGGGGAGCCGGGGGCTTCTTCGGCCACCCGGGGCCGGGGTGCAAGTCGGAGTGGGCGTCGTTCACCCAGTGCCGTCGCACGGACGGCGCGGACTGCGCGGTGCTGGCCAGGGACACGAGCTTCTGCACCCACAGCGGGGATCCACCCGACTGGACGACGTGCAAGGTGGGTGTCGAGCCGCCCCCGGGGTGCGTGCCGCTCACCAGCATGGATTACTGCTGCCCGCCCTCGGCGCCGCCCTGACGGCGAGATCGGCGGGCGCGGCGGCCTCGCCGCGCGCCGCGCACGGGCCGGTTACTGCCCCTCGGACAGGGCCGTGATCGCGAACGGGATCTCGGGGACGGTGCGCCCCGGGGCGCGGAGCGAGAGCGTGCCCTCGATGCGCGTGACCGCGCCTGTCTCGGGATCCACCCCCGTCACCTTGCCTCGGACGCCGCCGGCGTCGCCGGCCGCGCCGCGCGGCGACACGGGCATGGCGAAGCCCTCCATGAGGAACGTGTCGCCGTCGAGCCGCGCCCAGACCTCCTGGCGCTGTTGCGTGCCGAACGTCAGCGGGACGATACGCACCGTCAGGGCGCCCGGGATCTCGCCCACCACCTCGAGCTCCTTCTCGAGGGCGAGCGGCTCGCCGCCCTGGGAAGGCACCTCTACCGCCATCTTCATCCGCGCGGGGAGCGCGCCTGTCGCCGGGCGCGCCACCGTGAAGCTCGCGCGGCGCTCGGCCTCGAGCGCGCCGCCCGAGCGGAACGGCAGCCCCTCGAGCACGCGGAAGACGTAGGCGGCGGAGGGCACGAGCGGCTTCGCTGGCACAAAGCGCAGCGTGCCACCGTCCACCTCGACGGTGCCATCCACCCGGCCCTCGCCGTCGCGCTCGAGGACGACGAACTCCCGCGCGATCTCCGCGGCCGGCCGGTCGCCTGCGGTGTCGTCGAGGGGCTCGGAGAAGGTGACCCAGGGCGTCACGTCGGGATAGACCGCCTCGCCGCTGTCGATGTCGGGCCACATCGCGAGCGGCGCCGCGCCCTTCGGCGTGAGCTCGCGCAGGAACGCGACGAGGTCGGCGCGCTCGTCCGGCGAGAGATCGACGCCGGTGTAGTCGAGCGCGACGTCCGCGGCGGCCTCGAGGCCGCGCGCCTGGCCCTTCACGAAGTAGACGCCGTGGCGGTAGGCGCCGAGCAGGGTGGGCACGTCCGCTGGAACGCCGGATTTGCCGACCTCGACGAGCGCGCGGCTCGTGTAGAGCGGCGGGACGTGGCAGCCGGCGCAGGTGGCCTTGCCCTCGAAGAGGGCCTTTCCGCGCAGCGCGGCGTCGGTGTAGCTGCCGTCGAGGCGGGTGTAGCCCGTCGCCCGCGGGGCGCCGAGGAGCGAGGACAGGAACGCCGCGAGCCCCTCGGCCTCCTCGGGCGACGGCGGGCGCGCGACGATCGAGCTCGGGCCCTGGTAACCAAAGTTCTCGGCACTCGTGACATAGCCGTCCCACCCGATGGGCGTCGTGGCGTCGAGCAGCTGGAGCGGGCGGATGTTCGCGTCGACGCCGGGGCCGAAGTTCCAGACCATGCCCTCGTTCTGCGCCTCGACATGGCAGCTCGAGCAGCTGTGGTTGTCGGCGTAGCTCTGCCCGGGGCGGGTGAAGACGCGCTCGCCGAGCGCGACGGCGGCGGGGCGCGGGTCGTCCGCGAGCGCGACGGCGTAGGGGGCGCCGCCGTCCGGCGGGATGACCCAGAGCTCGAGGCTCTGGAAGCAGTGCACGCCGATCGTGCCCGCGTCGTCGAGCTGCACGAGCTGCCGCGCCCCCGGGCCGACCTCGTAACGCGCCTTCTCGGCGAAGGTCGACCGGTCGAGCGCGACGACGACGCCGGACGACTCGGCGGCGACCCAGAGCGTGTCGCCGGCGGCGAGCACCCCGGCCGGCGCGACCACGGGCCCGGCGGAGCCGGGGTCGCGCGTGAGATCGACCCGGCGCAGCACCCGGCCGTGGCGGGGCGCGCCGGGGTCGGCGCCGAGCGCGACGACCTCGTGGACGAACGGCTTGGCCTCGGCGTCGGCCTGGGAGGGCACGGGGTCGCCGTCCGTGCCGGCGACGTAGAGCTCCGCGCCGTCCTCGGAGAGCGCGAGCGCGCGCAGGCTGGACGAGACGCCGGAGACGCGCTTCTCCACCTCGAGCGTCACGGTGTTCACGATCCAGAGGTCCTGATCGTCGGCCAGCCCGTAGGTGCCGTTGAGGTCCTTCTCGGGGTTGCCGGAGCGGTAGGAGGCGACGAACAGCCGGGTCCCGTCCGGCGAGAGGGCGACCGCGCGCGGGTCGAAGCCGAGCGCGATGCGGCCTTCGACCTCGCGGCGCTCGAGGTCGACCACGGCCACCTGGCCCATCGTCGGCAGCGAGACGTAGAGTCGGTCCGCGTCCGGCGCGATGGCGAGGCCGGTCGGCTCGTCGCCGACCCACAAGGCGTCTTCGAGCACGCCGCGGTCCGGGTCGATGAAGCCGATCGTGTCGGAGCCGCGCTGGGCCACGACGACGTACGGCAGCGGGTCGCGGTGGGCCACGGCGGCGGGCCACGAGCCCACCGTGATCTCTCCCTGCTTGGTCCAGGCGCCGTTTTTGCCGCCGCGCGCGAGCCGCGTCACCGTGGGAGAGGCGCCGTTGGCGGTCCAGAGCTCGTCGCCGACGCGCGCGGCGCCGTAGAGCGGCGTGAGGTAATGGTTGCGGAACCGCTCCGCCGGCGGCAGGTCGACGACGCGCAGCGAGATGTCGGCGCCCGGCACGCGGCGCAGCCGGAACGTGTACTCGCCCGCGACGTCGGGCGTGAACCGCACCTCCGGCGCGCCTTCCTCGTAGAGGACGTTCTCGCTGCCCGGAGGCGCGCTCGCGAGCTCCCACGCGGCGTCCGCGGGGCAGCTGTCGCTCCGCTCGATGCGGGGCAGATAGAAGGTCTCGCCGAGCGTATGGGCGCGCGGGTTCTGCAGCGGCAGCGGCGCGATGGTGCACGAGACGGGGGCGACCTCCACCGGGTCCACCGGGCGCGTGTTCTCCTCGGCGACACATCCAGGCGCGGCGCAGCCGAGCGCGGCGCAGCCGAGCGCGAGCCGATCGAGCGGGGAGGGGACGCGCAGACGCGCGAGGAACGCAGGGGATCGCATGGACGCACCTCCAGTACGAGCCGCTTTCGCGCGGCCCGCGCACGACTGTAGCACCGGCTTGGTAATGTTTGTCCAAAGATTGGACAAAGTTGTGACCGAAAAGAGTTCCCGCAGCTGTACGGCCTCGGCGCACGAGCGGCACCGGCGGCGGAGGGTTGGGCAGGCGGCGCCGGTGGAGTTATGGCGCGGCGCGCCGGATGGAGCTCACGCGAGGCAGGCGTGTTGCGACACCGCGGCGGCGGCGAGGCCCGGGACGAGCGTGTGGAGGCGCGCCCGCTGCCGGGGTGTCAGCTCCCCGAGCGCGCGGAGGATGGCGAGATCTTTCTGCTTGGCTTCCACGATCACGACCACCTCGCGGCGGCCCGAGGCCTCGTCCACCTCCTCGCAGAAGCGGAGCAGGCCGCGGCCGGTGATGTGCTGCGCGTGGGCGCCGGCCGGCTTGCCTTTCCACTGTTCGCTGTAATGGACCTCGGGCAGCCGCGCTGCCGGCCAGGTGCGGAGGGCGCCCTCGAGCTCCACCTCGTAGGGCGCGCGCCTCGGGTTCGCCGCCCAGTGCAGGTTGTCGAACACGATGGGCACCTCGCCCCCGGTGGCCTCGAGCAGCTCCGGCACGGTCCAGCAGCGCTCGTCGTTCTCCAGCGCGAGCCGGTGCCGCGCCGCCGGCGTGAGCCGCGCGACGCCCTCCCGCAGCCGGGCGGCGGTGCCCTCCCGGTCGCCGTAGACGCCGCCTCCGTGCAGCGTGATCGATCCCTGCGCGCCGAGCAGATCCATGACCCAGCCCTGGTCGTTCATGACCGCGAGCGAATTCTGCAGCACCTCCTCGTGCGGCGACGAGAGCACCACGAACTGGCTCGGATGATTCGACAGGTGCACGTCGCCGCGCGCCGCGGCGCGGCGGACGGCGCGCAGGTCCGGCACCAGCATGCGCGCCCCCGGCGCGATGTCGAGCAGCGGGAAGAGGTCGCTGGAGATCCGGTGGGCCGTCAGGCCGAGGCCGGCCGAGTGGGCGATGGATCGCCGGATGTACTCCGCGTTGTACGTGTAGATCGGCGTGAGGTCGACCAGGCCCTTGAGGTAGCGCCCGAGCTGAGCGGTCTTGAGCGAAGGCTCCGGCATCCCGAGCGACTGACAGACATAGCCGAGTCGGATCATGCCCCCAGGGTGTGTCGCCCAAGGCCCGTCGGCATCGGGCTTGCAACGATTTAGCTCATGCCATCTTCCGAAAAGTCCCGCCTGGCCCGTCAGACCGCGCGAGATCTCTTGTGCCGCGCTGGGGCGCAGAGGTCCCGTGTGGCGATCGTGTACCACGCGGACACGGACGGGACGTCGTCCGCTGCGCTTGCCTGCTTCGCCGCCCGCGCCCTCGGCGCCGAGGTGGTCCCGGAGACGCCCGACAAGGGCGAGAACGTGCACAGCGCGGCGTTCGGCGCGCGCGTGCGGGCGGCGGGCGCGGCGCTCGCGGTGGTGCTCGACACCGGATCGCGTCCGGGGCGGCTGTTCGAGGTGCCGACGGTGATCGTCGATCATCACCGGGCGGACCCGGCAGCCGCGCCCGAGGTGGAGGCGTTCGTGAGCACGTTCGGGGGCGATCCCGCGACGTCGACGAGCGCGCTCACGTTCGAGCTGCTCGCGCCGATCGCGCCGGTCGCGCCGCGCGCCTGGCTCGCGGCGCTGGGCCTGCTCGGCGACCTCGGCGACGTCGCGCGGCGCCACCCGCTCGTCGCGGCGGCGGCGCGGCAGCACGGGTTCGCGGCGCTGCGCGAGGCCGTGTCGCTGGTGAACGCCGCCGGCCGCTCCGCGGCCCACGACGCGGGCGTCGCGCTCGCGGCGCTGCTCGAGGCCGAGCGCCCGGCGGACCTCGCGCGCGGCGACGGCGAGGCGGCGCGGCGGCTGCGCGCGCTCAGGGAGGACGTGGCGGCCGCGACCCGGCGCGCGATCCGCGCCGCGCCGCGCGTCTACGGCCGCTGGGCGGTCATCGAGCTCGACGAGCCGTACCGGATCCACGGCCCCGTGGCGAGCGCGTGGACGCGGCGGCTGGAGGGCCGGATCGTCCTCGTCGCGAACCGGGGCTACACGCCGGGGCGCGTGCACTTCTCGGTGCGCTCGCACGCGCCGATCGATCTCCGCGCGGCGCTGTCGGCGCTCCTGCCCGACGCGGGCCCCGACGTGGCGGCCGGGCACGACCGCGCCACCGGCGGGATCGTCGAGCCGGCGGTGTTCGACGAGCTGCTCCGGCGCATTCAGGGCGAGGCGGCGCAGGGCGCCGCGGCGTGATCCGGGCGCGCACGAGCCGGCGATCCGCCTCGCGGCGGGTCATCCACCTCGCGGCGGCTCAGCCGAGCTGGCGAGGCCCGCGATCGGCGCTGCGCAACAGCACGCGGCCGCGCATGTCAAGAGGCGAGCACGCCCGAGCCCACTCGAGCTGGTGACGGCAAGGCAGATTAGTTTCGCCCAGGACGATCGTAAACCCACCTCGTGTTCGTGAGCGCGCCGCAGGGCGGGCGCCGCGCCGAGGGCGGCGTCCGGTCGAGAGGTGGCCAATGCGCGCGTGATCCGCCGGCTGAAGACCGCGCAGTCGCGGCGCGGCTCGCAGCGCCTCGCGCGCGCAGACGCCGCGCCTCGCGTGCGCAGATGCAGCGCCTCTGCGCGCGCAGATCGCGCGCGCAGAGCAGAGGCGATAGGCAGCGCCGAAATGCCAAGGGGGTGGCCGCCTCCACACGGTCGCATCCCGCGGCGGCCCCTGCGTCGCTTGCTGAATCTTGTGTGTGCCTGGATGAGGGCAAGGGTAGGCGCCGGTCGGTGGTTTTCCGCTGAACCGCACCACGACCAGCCGGGGTATCTCCGCCGCGAGCGACGCGCATGGTATGGGGGCATCCAGCGAGGTGCAGCGAGATCTTCTACCATTGCTGGGGCGTGTGATAGGATCCTCAGCCATCCGGCACTTCTGAAGCGCCGAGAGACCGCGCGACCGTCGACCGTCATCTGCGCAACAAAGCTCGACCGGCTGGGGGGCCTGTCCACGTAAGCGGTCTTTCACCCCTCACGAGGTCGGGGCGTCGTGGGTCTCCCGCCTCCAGGTGTCGCCGGGCGTCGTTCCCCTGCGGATGAACCGGTTTTTCAGGCACACACAAATTCCTGAGGGTGATGTAACGTGATTGGGCCTGCGCAGCTCGAGCTCCTCGGGAGGATTCGCGACGGAGCCGGCCGCAGGCCCTGCCCAGGCTTGGGCGAGAAGGGGCTAGTACTCGCGGACCGCATGGCACACACAGCGCTGACGCCTTCCTGTGCCGCCAGACGAGCAGCCGATCGCTGAGAGCGCGGAGCTTCGCGCGGGCCATGGTTGCACTGCCGGCGCACCGAAGGGTTGTAGGGGGTAAGTGAAATGGTCGAGCTCGTCAATCACGAACTGGTCGACACGCTGCACGACGGATCCCGGAGCAGCGTCTACCTCGGGCGCAGCAAGAGCACCGGGAAGCTCTGCGTCATCAAGGTGGCCCGGAAGGGCGCGAACGGCACCCGGAACATCGCGATCCTGAAGCGCCAGTACGAGATCACGCGGCGGCTCGAGCTCGACGGGATCGTCAAGGTGCACGACCTCGAGGTCCGGCTCGACTACGCGGCGCTCATCATGGAGTACTTCGCGGGCCGGTCGCTCCGCGCGGTCATCGACGACGGCGGGCACGACGTCGGGCTCGTGCCGGCGACGCGGATCGCGCTCCAGCTCGCGGCGACGCTCGGCGCGATCCACGAGCGGAACGTCATCCACAAGGACATCAAGCCGAGCAACATCATCGTCGACGACGCGATCCGCACGTCGAAGATCACGGACTTCTCGATCGCGTCGCTCCTGCCCGGGGAGCAGGCGACCGTCTACGACCCCTGGACGGCCGGCGAGGGCACGCTGCAGTACATCTCCCCCGAGCAGACGGGCCGGATGAACCGGTCGGTCGACTTCCGCTCCGACTACTACTCGCTCGGCGTCACGCTGTACGAGCTCACGACGAGGCACCTCCCCTTCGAGGCGACCGACCCGATGGAGCTCGTCCATCACCACATCGCGAAGATCCCCGTGCCCCCGCACCAGGTCCGCTCGTCGATCCCGGAGGCGCTGTCCAAGGTCATCATGAAGCTGCTCTCGAAGACGGCGGAGGAGCGGTACCAGAGCGCCTTCGGCCTGAAGGCGGACCTCGAGACCTGCCTCAGGATCATCCAGACCGGCGAGCCGTCCTCGGATTTCGTGCCCGGGCGCCACGACCGGCCGACGCGGCTCCAGGTATCGCAGCGGCTCTACGGCCGGGAGGACGAGGTCGACACGCTGATGGAGGCGTTCCGGAACGTCAGCGAGCCGGCTGCGGGCGCCGCGAGGGCTGGGCAGTCGGAGCTCGTGCTCGTGGCCGGCTACTCCGGCATCGGCAAATCGGCGATCGTGAACGAGATCCACAAGCCGATCGCAAAGCAAGGCGGCTACTTCGCCGCGGGCAAGTTCGATCAGTTCACGCGCAACATCCCCTATGCGTCCATCATCGCCGCGCTCCGGGAGATCGTCCGGCAGATCCTCACGCAGAGCAAAGACGAGCTTGGGGACTGGAGGGCCAGGATCCTCACGGCCGTTGCCCCGAACGGCCAGGTCGTCGCCGAGGTGATCCCGGAGATCGAGCTCATCATCGGCAAGCAGCCGCCCGCCCCCGCCCTGGGCCCCATCGAGACGAAGAACCGCTTCAACCAGACGTTTCGCAACTTCATCGGCGCGATCGCGCTGAAGACGCGCGCGCTCGTGCTCTTCCTCGATGACCTTCAATGGGCCGACACAGGCTCCTTGAACCTCATCAGCGTCCTCGTGAGCGATCCCGACATCCGCCACCTCCTGTTGATCGGGTCATATCGAGACAATGAGGTGGACAGCAGCCATCCCCTGATGATGATGCTGAGCACGCTCGATAGGGCCAATACCCGCGTGCGCACGCTCACACTGAAGGCGCTGGGACACGAGCACGTCAACGCGCTCGTGTCCGACACGCTGGGCTCGTCTCAGGGCGAGTGCTCTCCGCTGTCAGACCTCATCTACGCCAAGACAGACGGGAATCCCTTCTTCACCATCCAGTACCTGACGAACGTGTACCGTGAGGGATACCTGCGCTTCAGCTCGGAGCGAGGCGCGTGGCGGTGGAACACCGCTGACATCGCGAAGATGGAAGCCACGGAGAACGTGGTCGACCTCATGGTACATACCATTCGTGGCCTGGAGCCGGCGGCGCAGCAGATTCTGAAGTATGCCGCGTGCATCGGCAATCAATTCGATCTGAACCTGCTGGCTCATGTCAGCGGGAAAGATAGGCGCACCACAGAGGAGGACCTGTGGGCCGCACTGGAGGCTGGGCTCGTCGTTCCAGTCGACAGTGAATACAAGATCGTGCGGTTCCTCGACGTTGAACAGGAAACATCGGTCATGTACAAGTTCTTGCATGACCGTGTCCAGCAGGCGGCGTACGGGATGCTCTCGCAGCGCGAGCGCGAGAGCATCCATCTGATGCTTGGGCAGCTGATGCTTGAGCATACTCCGCCCGACTCTATCGACGAGCGGATCTACGACGTCGTGTCACACCTCAATTTGGGCGCGGCGCTCGTCGTCGACAAGGAGAAGCGCTACGAAGCCGCGGCGCTCAACCTGAGGGCCGCCCAGAAGGCGAGGCGCTCCACGGCTTACGGTCCCGGGGTGCAGTGCCTGCGCGCAGCGGCGGCGTTCCTGCCGGAGGACGCCTGGGAGACGAACCGCGAGATGTCGCTCCGCATCTACACGGATCTCTCCGAGCTGGAGTACCTGACCGTCAACTTCGAGCGCGCGGAAGAGTGCGCGAAGATCATCGAAGGCCACGCCACGGATATCCTTGAGAAGATAGGGGTCTACGAGACCCGTATCCAGTTTTACATTTCTCAGCTCCGCATGCAGGAGGCCATCGACCTCTGCATGGACGTGATCGGCATGCTGGACGTTTCGCTGTGCGAGGCGCCACCGCTGATCACCGACGTTGAGCAGCTGGAGAAGCTCCCGTTAATGACGGACAAGCGGATGCTCGCTGCGATGCGGATCCTGTGCACTGTCGGCCCGGCCGTTTACAGCATCCGGCCGCACCTGATGCTCCCCATCAACTTCACGATGATGGACATTTGCACGAAGTACGGCATTTCTCCCCAAGGTGCATTCGCTTTCTCGACCTACGGTTTTCTTCAGTGCAATGTCATGAATAACGTCGGTCTGGGATTCGAGCTGGGCCAGCTGGCGATCAAGCTCGTTCACCGGCTCGGGGCCGTAGAGTTCGAATGTAAGATCTACGATGTCGTATACTCGATGATTTACCACCTGAAGGGGCATATGAAGGAGACGATCGCTCCGCTGCTCCATGCGGTCCAGGTTGGTCTAGATATAGGCGACATTGAGTACGTGGCACATAGCTCGTTTGGTTGTGCCGTCAGCTCGCTCTTTGCGGGGATGGAATTGGCGACCACGGATGTTCGAATGCAGCAGTCCGTGGATCTGTCGCTGAAGTTCAACCAGCAGTACTCTCATTATCACACCAGGATATGGAAGCAGCTCGTGTGCAGCCTACGGGATGCGTCCGAAGAAAAGACGAGGCTCGTCGGCGCGACATTCGACGAAACGACGATGATCCCGTTCCTGGGGCCCGGGCTGGTGTTGAAGTTCTCGCTCCATCTCGCCAAGGGCATCCTGCTCTATTTCTTCGGTAATCCAAAACAGGCTTGCGAGTGTCTGCGCGCCGGCGAGGAGTACCAGGCTGGAGCTGCGGGCATGGTCACCGTGGTGCAGCAGAATTTCTACCAATCGCTCTCGCTCCTCGCTGCCTTCGACGGGTTCTCCAAGGAGGAGCGAGCCGCCGCCCTCGCCAAGGTCGAGGCGAATCAGCGCAGCCTCGAGGCGTGGGCGCGCTCTGCTGCGGAGAACAACCAGCATAAGTACGACCTGGTAAGCGCGGAGCAGGCACGCCTGACGGGGGCGCTGGCCGATGCGATGGAGCTTTACGATCGAGCGATCGAGGGCGCCCGGAGGCATGGCTTCCTGCACGAGGAGGCCCTTGCGTGCGAGCTGACTTCGACGTTCTATCGTAAGCTGGGCCGGCAAGAGATCGCTCAGCACTACATGACGCTTGCGTACCGTGGCTATGCGCTTTGGGGAGCCGACGCCAAATGCCAGAGCCTTGTCTCTGCCTTCCCTCATCTCATATTCGAAGGCTCGCCCGACCAGTCGGCGTCGCTGACGCGTACGTCCAGCCATGACGGGACAGCCCTGGATCTCCTCAGCGTCATCAAGGCCTCGCAGGCCGTGGCGAGCGAGATCGTGCTCGAGAGGCTCTTGGAAAACCTCATGACGATCGTCATCGAGAACGTCGGAGCGCAGGCCGGCGTGCTCGCGATCGCGCGCGGCGAGACGTTGTTCGTCGAGGCCGAGGGCACCTTCGAGCCGAGGCGGGTCAATGTGCTCAAGGCTGTCCCGATCGCCTCTTTCAAGAAGGTCCCCCTTTCTGTGGTGAGCTACGTCGAGCGCACCCTGCAGAGCGTTATGTTGGACAACGCGGCCGTGGATCCCCGGTTCTCTGGAGATCCATACATCCAGGAGAGAAAGACGAAGTCCTTGATGTGCGCGCCGATCATTCGTCAAGGCCGTCTCGTCGGCGTGTTCTACCTGGAGAACGACCTGTCGACTGGAGTCTTCACCAAAGACCGCTCCGAGGTCCTGAATCTTCTTTCTACGCAGGTAGCGATCTCTATCGAGAACGCGAAGCTGTACGAAGGGCTGGAGCAGGCGGTCGCCGAGCGTACAGAGGAGCTGCGCATCTCGAATGAGCAGCTTCAGGACGTGAACGATAGGCTGCAGGTGGAGCTAGCCGAACGCGAGCGCCTCCAGGAGGAGCGCGTTCAGATGCAAGAAGAGATCATCCAGACCCAGCGCGCCCGGCTCTACGAGCTCTCGACGCCGTTCATTCCGATCACCGACGACATCATGGTGATGCCGATCATCGGAACCATCGATGACAAGCGGGCCGCGCAGATGCTCGAAACAGCGATGGAAGGCGTCGCGGCGAGCTCAGCGAGGGTCGTGATCATCGATATCACTGGAGTCAAGGCCGTGGATACGAGCGTGGCGAGCAGGCTGATGAGCCTGGCCAGCGCCGTGAGGCTGCTCGGGAGCAGGGCGATCCTCACGGGGCTTCGGCCGGCGGTGGCGCAGAGCTTGGTCGCCCTCGGCGTGGACCTCGGCTCGATCGAGACAAGGTCCAACCTCAAGGCAGGCATCGCGTACGCGATGAGGCGGACCGCGGTGGCCCGACATGCGTGAGGGCACCCCGGGCACCCCGGGGAGCACGCTACACGCGCTCGAACGTGATGGGTGTCGCGGTCGAGGGGTGGGCGATCGGTAGATACACATGGCGGGGCTCCGGCCCGCGGTGCGCCAGACGCAACCCCCTCCTCATGCACTCGCGCGCCAGCGCGACCTGCACGCAGACCGCCTCGAACATCGCGAGCCCGTAGCCCAGGCAGAAATGTGTACCACCACCGAAGGGCGACAGCTCGATCGGCGTGGGCGCCCCGGTGCGGCCCAGCCAGCGCCCGAGGTCGAAACGATCAGGGTCGGAGAAGAGATTCGGGTCGCGTCCCAGCGCAGCAGGGCTGATCGCTAGCGGTGTGCCCTCCTTGATGGTGCGTCCTGAGACGACGAAGTCCTTCACGGCCGTACGGAACAGGAACCAGCCTGGCGAGTACATCCGCACCGTCTCGCGGAAGATCGCCTCCGCGACCGGGAATCTGCGCAAATCCTTCGGTGACGCAGGAAGCGGAGCGTCTGGTTGCGCCTCGTGCTCGTCCATCAGCGCTCGCCAGAGGGCAGGGCGTCGGCTGAGCAGGAGCAGTATCCACGCCATGACCGAGGCCGACGTCTCATGCCCCGCAAAGAAGATCACGCGCAGGTTGTCGACGAGATCGTCGACCGAGAGCAGCTCCCCGTTGTCGCTGCGGGCATGGACCAGCGTGCCCAGGAGGCCGCCCTGCTCATAGCCTAGCCGTGCCCTCTCGATGAGCTGTTTTAGCTCGGCGTCAAGCCACTTCTGGGCCCGCGCTGAACGGTAGTGGGGTAAGCCTGGCAGGTTCCCCGGCACAGGGATAAGCCCGAGAGTGAACTCGCCGTAAGCTTGTCTCCACTCGCGCAGCCGCTCGACAGGCACGCCTCCCGCCCGGAGCATGATGTCCAGCGCCATGTCCTGCATCTCGGGCAGAGCGGCGACGGCGCCGCGCGACAGCCATGCGTCGACCCGCCCCTCGACCATCGACGCCAGCGACGAGGTAAACCCCGACAAAGACAGGCCTTGCATAGAGAACGTCGGGGTCATCGCCGAGCGCACATGCCGGTGCGTCGCGCCGTCCGTCATGAGCAGCGAGCGCCCCCCCATTGAGCGGAATACGTCATAAGCGCCGTCGCTGGTGATCGAAGGAGAGCGCAGGAGATCGAGGCTCTCGGGGCCCACGCAGAAGAGGCGTTCCTTGCCGAAGCCCATGTCTATCCAGAAGACGGGGCCAACCTCCGCCTGGCTGCGGCGAAAGAGCTTCGCCGCGCCCTCGTAGAGCAGAGGCAGGTGACCGACTACGGGGAGGTGGCCGGGGGCGAAGGGGTGACCGTCCCGCTCCGAGCGAGGACGTACCCGCCGCCACACGCTCATAGGCCATGAACCTCGCGACGTTCGGCCATTGGAGCTCTCCGGCTCCGCGCCTCGAGCACCGCCGTGAGCTGGAGAGGAATGGCGCGCGCGAATCGACTCGGTATTGATCGAATGTTGCATGGCTACGTCTCTTCTGTGCTGCTGTTCTTCTTGCGAACGATCATACGGGTGCGGCGTTGTGGGCGTGCTTCGATGGTGGATGGCTATCCGCCGCCTGAATCAAGGGAGGTTCGCGAGGGCTGCTCGTGTTCAGCCCTGTCGTGGCATCGGTGCTGAAACGGTAGGCTCAACGCGTGCAGCCCTCCTCGGGTCTCCTTGGAGTGAGGGACCCTGCCGAAGCTCGACAAAATCGCCACCGGTGTACATCATGTCCGTCACCGCGAGCTGGTGGAGCATGCAGAAACTCAGGATCGCGATCGGATCGTCCGCGCTCCTGTGATCGAGGTTAGGCCGGCAGAACTGCTCGACCTCTCGCGAGAATTGATCAATCATTTCGCGGACCTGCGCCCGCGCGTGATCTGAGGCTCCGCTGTCCGTCGTGATCGAAAGGGGGTTCGGCTTGCCTTCGCGGGCATCCTTGTCGGCCGTCGCCACGTCGTTCATGAGCCGCAGCGCTCTCGACATGGTCTCGGCGACGGGCGCGACGAGCCGCCAGCTGCGCTCGGCGTCAGGGAGCATCGCGTTCAACGCGCTCATGCACAAGCTCCCGCACATGGTGACGCTCGCGACGCGCAGGTATTCCGCGAGGTCAGCCGGCACGTACCGATCGATCCGCCAGCGCGCATCCGTGCACATCGCCGGCACCGTTTCGGTTAGGCACTGGTCGAAGATCTGGCAGCCCGCGGCGTCGCGCGACGCCTCACGGAGCCACCGGCGGAGCGGCTGGATGCCGGCGGCGAGGTCCAGGTTGGAATAGCCCAAGCCGAGCGCGTTCTCCGTAGGATCACGCGCAAGATCCAGATCCAGCCACCTCAGCTCGGCGTCGAGCGGCAGCACCAGCCTGCGCCCCAGGAGCGACGACAGGTCGTTGACGTAATCCATCGATGGACATGTGTCGAGTACGTTATCCATCGCGAACACCCAGCCGATCAGGTATGCGAGTGGACCACCGAGCTCTCCTCGAAGCTGAGGCGGTACGGTGAGCGCAGCAAATGACGCTGTAGCGGAGAGACGCTTCGCAACGGCCGGCCCGAAGACCGCCAGCTCGCCGCGCAGCCTCGCGGTGAGCCCTCGGATGAACTCCTCCGTCCCAGGAGCCCGCAGCTGCTCCTGGACCATCCGCTTTGCCTCTTCAGCCTTCATCTCGCCCCCTCACCGCCTGCCCCCGCGGGGGCCCCTCTTCCGCGCGCTCCCCGCGCCGGCGACCAGCCCGCGGGGCAGCGGATCGGGTGGGCCCAGGAAGCGCACCTCGCTCACGCGCCTCCGGGAGGCGCCTTGCAGGGCCGCCTCGATCGCCGCGTTGACGATGTTGCGCGGCGTGTACAGGCACTTCTCGATCCAGAGCGGCGGGTGCTCCGCGTCGTGCCGGGACAGGAGGTAGTCGACCGCCAGCTCGAGCCTCCAATCGTCTTCAGGGAGCGCCAACCGGCGCGCGTGACGGAGCGCCAGGACGCCGTACGCGGTCTCCTCGGCCGTCGGCCGGTCGTAGAACCCCCAGGAGCCGTCCGCGTTCTGCGTCTGCCTCACCCAGTCGAGCGCCGTGCGCGCAAGCTCGTCGGCCACGTGGCTGTGGGGCTCCGGGAGGTCGGCGAGCGCCGCGAGCGCGTGCGCGGTCGCGTAATACGGCGAGATGTGCCACTTGTCGATCCAGTACGTCCCGTGGGTCCGCGTGTCGGCCAGGAAGGTGAGGATCCGGCCGATCTGCGCGCTCCGCTCCGGGGTGGGCGGGAGCCACTTGAGCGTGTCGAGCACGTGCATGTTGACCCCCGAGGACGCGTGCCGCTCGTAGGGGTAACTCGCGTAGTGACCGTCGCGCTCGAAGGGGGACAGCGCGTCCGCCTTCACGTCGTACCCCATGGAGCGGAGCAGCAGGATCGCGACCGCCGTGTCGTCGGCGTCCGGCAAGGGGAAGGTCGCCGACGCGCTGATCCCCTCTCCGGCGTCGAGCGCCGCACGGAGCGCCTTCACCGCCTCCGCGGGCAGCAAGCCCGGCCCGCGCTCGCCGCCCAGGAAGCGATGGTACGCGCTCCACAGCAGATCGTACGTCTCGCAGGGGTGGACGACGGGGACCGCCGCGCCGCCGTCCAGCGCGAGGCACCGCCGCAGGTACTCGACCGCGGCCTCGCTCTCCCTCGTGTGAAGGAAGAACGCCGTCGCCGCCGGAGAGCTGCCCACCGACCCGTTCTCCCACTGAACGGAAGCCAGGCGGCTCACATCGACGTCGTCGCCCAGGAACTCGATCGAGTGGACGAGCGTGACCTTGGGAGAGTAGATGAGCTCGCTCGGGATCAGCGCGAGCTTGCGCCGGCGCTGCTCCGCGTAGATGTCGAGGTACGACGGCAGCCGGACGCCGGCGCGGGCCGCCCTGCTCTGCAACGTCGGCAGGAGCAGCTCGAACCCGACCAGCTCGACGGGCTCGCGCGAGAGCGCGTGCGCGTGCTGCCAGATGTAACGCTGCCCGGCCTCCACCGCGCGCGCCGTCCGGACGTCGCCCTTGAAGCGCGTGACCGCGCAGAGCGCGCTCAGCGTCGACAGGATGCGATCATGCTCGTACGCGATCTCGCCGCCCCAGCTCCCGTCGGGCCCCTGATGCTCGAACACCCACTCCAGCGCCGCGGGGAACCGCGGCCGCTCCGGGCGGTCTGGATCGGGCAGGCTCGCGACCCACGCCGTGTCGTAGGCGCAGCTGGCGACCGAAGGTAGTGCGGCTGGATAAGGGTTGGTCGTGTCCTCGTACGTCATGATCTCGTCCTTTCAGAGTCAAAAAAACCTTCGCCGCGCGGATCTCTGCCGCTGCGCGGCGGCTGGTCCGCGCGTCGACAGCCGCCGGGGCCCGCCACGGGCGCCCGCCGCGCTTCAGCTCGCCGCCTGGTCGGCCGCGAGCGCGTGTGCGATGGGGGCCAGGCAGCGCGAACCCCAGTTAGGAAGGACCTTTGCCATCCAGTGAAGCTCGAGGTGCTGCACGGCGGCCCTGATCCAGTCCGCCGTCGCGCGCAGCGCCCCGCACCGGGCGAGGGCGTCCACGGCCTCGTCCACCATCGCGAGGGTGCGCTGCTCCCGCGCGCACTCGAGCAGGGCGCGGATGGGCGCGACGGCCGACGCGCTCCCGTGCTCGAGCGCCCAGATCACAGGAAACGACAGCTTGCCCTCCATCAGATCGCGGCCGCGGTGCGCGCGCCCCTTGTCGCCGACGATGTCGAGGAAGTCGTCCTGCACCTGGAACAAGAGCCCCACGTCCTCCCCGTAGGTCGTGGCGCTCTCGACGACGTCGGCGTCCGCGCCCGCCGCCAGCGCGCCCGCGCGGACGCAGGCGGCGAACAGCGCCCCCGTCTTGCTCCTGGCCATGGCCTCCCACGCCTCCAGCGTCACCGCCGGCGCCGAGCGCTGGTGGAGATCCAGATCCATCGCCTGTCCCTCCGCGATCCGCGTCAGCGCGTCCATGAGAAATGGGAGGAACTGACGTGCTGCCGGGGCGCGCGCGACGCGCCCGATGCCCTGGAAGATCAGGGCGTCGCCGGCGTTGATGGCCTGCGCGATCCCCCACTGGAACCACACGGCCGGGCGGCCTCTCCGGTGCGAGTCGCCGTCCTGGATGTCGTCATGGATGAGCGTCGCGTTGTGCAAGAGCTCTAGGCCGACCCCGAGATCCAGCGCGTCCTCGGCGCGCCCGCCGAGGTTGATGCACACCCAGATGGGCAACAGGGCGCGCATCCGCTTGCCGCCCGACGCGAGGTGGTACGCCGTCATCCCGTGGACCAACCCGGCGCCCTGGCGCTCCGTGACGCGCCGCTCGACCTCGCCCCAGTACCGCCGACTCACCTCTTCGTAATCGACAAAGACCGTCCGTAAGGCGCTTAAGCCTTCTATACTCGTCGTCATCTTGATTCCCGCGACCCCCCGTGTTGCCCAAGGTCAAATGTCCTGAATACAGGATCACAGGAAACGTTCGTCCGACTGCTGAGGGGACACGGCTCTTGCGCGATGGATTATGCCGCGCGATGTGTGACGATCACGCGTTGAGCGGCCTGCGTCCGATTGCGATCGAAATTACTGATTGTGTAAACCCTGTCAAGCTGATTTCGCGATGTTGCGCGCTGGCGATAGCGGCGCACGCGTCACGTTTTCTATGGAGCAGCTCGCATCGAGAAGCTCGCATCGAGCAGCTCGCGTCGAGCAGCGGGCATCACGCAGAGCTCGCCGAATCACGGACGGCTCGCGACACCCGTGCAGGAACGTTCACCTCGCCGTTACCAGGAGGTGCCCGCCGCGTTCCTTCTCGCCCGTGCGCGGCGCCGCCCTCGGCGCTCGCCCGACCTCGAACGCAGCGCGCTCGGTGCTGTCCCGTCGAGCACGCATCGAGCCGCGTGCTTGCACGGGCCGCGCGCTCCACGACCCGGACACGAAGCCCCTCGCGTCGATGCACCGCTGTGCAGCGCCGCGTGCGTGTCGACACCTCGATCCAGTCTGCTGCGCGCCTCCGTTCGTTTCCCTTAGATCAACATTTCAAGCCATGGAGCACGTCGATGCGCGACATCGTAGAGTCGCACATCGCACGACATGTCACGCCCGTATCATAGCGGCGAGCCCACCGCGGGCAAGTTAATCCTTTGCAAGAGGGTTGAACGCCCGGATCCCGTGCAAATTCATGCACTTGTGCATGCTGGGTTTCAGCCATGAAACGACATAATGAAACCGCGTTGCACCGATGTGCTCTGCAGCGCGGCGTCGAGCCCGGCATGCCGAACCAATGAGCAAGGGACCAAGCCGTCCGTGGATCCGCATTTTTTCTTGGTACGCCAAACATCTCGATGCACCGCGCGCCGCTCGGCGAGGCGCATCTCGCGTGGCGAGAGGGGCTTCGGCGCCCTCGATCGCGCTACGCGCTGCGGCGCGATCGCCGCCGCCCGGGGCGGCGCCCGGCCGCGGCGCGCTCGGCGAGTGTTGGATTACTGCAACACGGAAACAGTAAAGAAACGCGCGCGCTGGTTTGCGACGACAGCAGTGAAATCCAATGGAATTGCTGTCGATATCGACATGAACACGACAGCTGCATGACGCGCGTGTTCACGGGGCGCGGCGCATACCGCGGCGCGTTGGGCCGCGGTCGTCGTCCTGTAACCTCCGCGCTCGCGCCGCGGCCTCGTGGGCGAGGAGCTCGGGCGCTCCGCTGGCGGCGCGCGGCGCCGCTCAGGGGCGCCGGTCGAGCCCCACGATCCGGTCGAGCTGCGCGCGGTCGAGGCTGGCCTCCACCGCCGTGGCGAGGCGGTCGTACTCGTCGTGCCGGCTCGGGATCGCCGGCTCGCCCGCGGGCGCGGCGGGCAGGCCTCGCCGCTCGCGCAGGGCCGAGAGCAGCGACCGCCGGAGCCTGTCGTCCTCGAAGATCCCGTGGATCATCGTCCCGACGACGACGCCGTCCGCGGAGACGGCCCCGTCGAGCGCCCGCTCCGCCGCCCCGCTGCGCGACAGGATCTCGAACGCCGCGCGCGCGCCCTCCGCGCGCTCCACCCGGCCCATGTGGATCTCGTAGCCGGCGAGCTCGTCGTCCACCCCGCCGGCACCCGCCGGGCGGCCCAGGAACGACGCGCCGGCGAGCCGCGCCCGCACCTGCGCCACCGTCTTCGTCCGCTCGAACCTCGTCCCTACGTCGAGCAGCCCGAGCCCACGCGCGGCCGGCTCCGCCGACTCGACGCCTTCCGGATCCTCGATCGCCCCGCCGAGCATCTGGCACCCGCCGCAGATCCCGAGCGTCCACCCGCCCTGCCGGGCGCGCCCCGCGATCGCCTCGGCGAGGCCGCTCGCGCGCAGCCACGCGAGATCCGCCATCGTGCTCTTCGTCCCCGGGAGCACGACGAGGTCGGCGCCGCCGAGCTCGCCCGGACCCTCGATGTACCGGACCACGACGTCCCGCTCGTGCTCCAGCGGCTCGAGGTCGTCGTAGTTCGATATCCGCGGCAGGCGCACCACCGCGACGTCGAGCTGCCCGGCGCCCGCGGGCGCCCTCCGCCGCCGGCCCTCCAGCGACACCGAGTCCTCGTCCGCGATGCGGAGCTGCTTCAGATAAGGCACCACGCCGAGCACCGGGACGCCCGTGCGCGCGGTGAGCATCTCGAGCCCCGGCTCGAGCAGCTTGAGATCGCCGCGGAACTTGTTGATCACGAACGCGGCCACGCGCGCGCGCTCGTCCGGCTCCAAGAGCGCCATCGTCCCGACCAGCGCCGCGAACACGCCGCCGCGGTCGATGTCGCCCGCGAGCAGCACCGGCGCGTCGGCGACGCGCGCGACGTGCATGTTCACGATGTCGCGGTCCTTCAGGTTGATCTCCGCGGGGCTGCCCGCCCCCTCGATCACCACCACGTCGTGCGCCGCGCGCAGCCGCCCGAGCGCGCCGGCGATGATGTCCTTGAGCTCGCCCCGAAACGCGTAGTAATCGCGCGCGTGCAAGCTCCCGATCGGCTTGCCGAGGACGACCACCTGCGAGCGCGAGTCGCCCTCGGGCTTGAGCAGGACCGGGTTCATGTCGACCGTCGGCGCGACGCGCGCCGCCTCGGCCTGCACCGCCTGCGCCCGGCCGATCTCGCCCCCGTCCAGGGTCGCGAACGAGTTCAGCGCCATGTTCTGCGACTTGAACGGCGCGACCCGGAGGCCCCGCCGCTGGAACATCCGGCACAGCGCGGTGCAGAGCAGGCTCTTGCCGACGGAGGACGCGGTGCCCTGCACCATGACGGTGAGCGCTGCCATTATAAAGATTCCTTCCAATACCCCATCATGCCGAGCGCGAGCGGGGCGGAGAGCAGCGACGCGAGCACCATGACGGTGAGCGCTGCCATTATAAAGATTCCTTCCAATACCCCATCACGCCGAGCCCGAGCGCGGCGAACGCGGCGAAGATCAGCGACGCGAGCACCATGATGCGACAGGCCTCGTCGATGAGCTCCCGGCGGAGCGGCGCGATCGGGTCGCCGAGGCGGTAATGGCCGCGCTTCTCGAGCTCGACCCGGAGCAGCCCGGCCATCGCCGCCATCGGCCGGCCGGCGTTCGGGCTCTCCGTGAGGCCGCCGTCGCGCCGCAGCACGGCGAGGCCGCGGCGCGCGTCGGCGCCGCGGAGCCACCCGGCGGCGAGCAGCAGGAGCGCGGTGATCCTGGCGGGGACGAAGTTGAGCGCGTCGTCGAGCCGCGCCGACGCCTTGCCGAGGTACTCGTAGCGGCCGTGATACCCCACCATCGCGTCGAGGGTGTTCACCGCGCGGTAGAAGAGCGCGCCGGGGAGGCCGAAGAGGGCGAAATAGAAGAGCGGGGCGACGACGCTGTCCGAGGTGTTCTCGGCGACCGACTCGATGGATGCGGCGACGAGGGCGGGCTCGTCGAGGTCGGAGGCGTCGCGGCTGCAAAGGCTCCCGAGGGCGGCGCGGGCCGCGGGGAGGTCGCCGGCCGCGAGCGCGTCGCGCACGCCGAAGGCCGCGGCGCGCAGGGCGCGCAGGGCGAAGGTGGGTTTGAGAAGGACTCCTAACAAAAACGCGGAGAGGACCGGGTGCGGGGCAATCAGCGCGGCGAGGCCGGCGCCGAGCGCCGCGAAGGCGCAGGGGACGGCGAGGGCCATGAGCGCGCCCCAGAGGAATTCCGCGACGCGGCCGCCCGCCGGGGCGCGGCGCTTGAGGAGCTGGATGGCGGAGCCCATCCACACGACCGGGTGCACGGCGGCGGGCGGCTCGCCGCGCGCGAGGTCGAGCGCGACCGCGACGAGCAATGCGACGGCGGCGCTCATCGGTTGTCCTGATCCACGACGGCGGCGCTCATCGACCGTCCTCGCCCACGACGGCGGCGCTCATCGGTTGTTCTCATCCACGAAAGCGGCGCTCATCGACCGTCCTCGCCCACGACGGCGACCGGGCCGGGGCGCAGGCGGAGGATGACGCCCATCACGGCGACGTAGAGCTCGCTCGCCGAGCGGCCGAGCCGCTGGTGCGCGCGCCCGGCGAGGTCGCGGAACGCCCGGCCGAGCGGGCTCTCGGGGACGACGCCCATCCCCACCTCGTTCGAGACGAGGACCACGTGCGGACGCGCCGACGCGACGGCGGCCGCGAGCGCCTCGATGCGCTCGTGGATGCGGGCCTCGGGCTCGTCGCGGAGCAGGAGGTTCGACAGCCAGAGCGTGAGGCAGTCGACCACGACGACCTCGACGCCGGAGAGCGCGGCGATGCGCTCCGGCAGGGCGAACGGCTCCTCCACCGTGGTGAACTCGTCGCCCCGCTCGCGGACGTGGGCCGCGATGCGCGCCCTCATCTCGTCGTCGAACGGCTCGGCGGTCGCGATGAAGGCGCGGCGCTGGCCGAGCGAGCGCGCGAGCGCGAGCGCGAAGGCGCTCTTGCCGGAGCGCACGCCGCCGCCGATCAGGGCGACCCGCCGCGGCGCCGCGCCGTCGCCGCTCATCGCGCGCGCTCCTTCCGGTACGCCGCGGCGCTCGCGACGAGCCCCTCCGGCACGAGCGGGTTGGACGCCCAGTGGGCGTGGACGTAGGAGGCGAGCACGCTCCGCGTCCAGTAGCCCTCGCGCGCGACCTGGCCGCCGCGCCGGCGGCGCACGGAGTAGGCGTGCTCGATCGGCAGGGGCGGGGAGGACGTCGCGGGCGCGGGCGACACGGGGCGGAGCTCGGAGTAGCGGAACTGATGGCCGCGGAAGCGGAGCCCGGCCTGGCCGAGGATCGTGCGCGCCTGCGTCTCCACCTCGACGTACCCGAGCGCCTGGAGCCGCTCGCACATCACGGCCTCGGCGGGGATGAGCCCGACCATCGGGTGCGCTCGCCCGTCGAGGGTGCGGATCGCCTCGGTGAGGACCATCAGCCCGCCGCACTCGGCGTAGATCGGGCCCCCGCCGCCGGCGAACGCGCGGATCTCGGCGCGCATCGCGGCGTTCTCGGCCAGGCGCTCCGCGTGCACCTCGGGGTAGCCGCCGCCGAGGTAGAGCGCGTCCACGTCGGGCAGCCGCGCGTCGCGGAGCGGCGAGAACCGGACGAGCTCGGCCCCCGCGGCCTCGAGGCGGCGCAGGTTGTCCGCGTAGTAGAAGTGGAAGGCCTCGTCGAAGGCGACGCCGATCCGCGCCGCGCGCGGCCGGGCGCCGTGCACATCGGCGCGCGCTTCGCCGGACACCGCCGCCCTCACCGGAGGCGGCGGCACGGACGGCGACGGCAAGGCCGGCGCCCCGCGCGCGATCTCGAGCAGCGCGTCGAGCCCGATCCACTCCTCGGCCCGCGCCCCCCAGTGGTCCAGGCGCTCCTCGGGGAGCGCCGCCTCGTCGGCGGTGCGCAGCCCGAGGTGGCGCTCGGGGAAGCGCTGCGCCTCGTCGCGCGGCAACCCGCCGAGCACCGGCGGCGAGCGCTGCGCCTGTCGCAGGAGGTCGAGGTGGCCCCGGCTGCCGACCTGGTTGCACACGACCCCGGCGAGGCGGAGCCCGGGGTCGAACGTCGCGAAGCCGTGCACCAGCGCCGCGAGGCTGCGGGCCATGCCGGACGCGTCGGCGACGAGCACGACTGGCGCCTCGAGCCACTTCGCGATCTCGGCCGTGGAGCCCTCCTCGCCCGCGGGGCTCGCGCCGTCGAACAGCCCCATCACGCCCTCGAGGATCGCGACGTCGGCGCCCGCGGCCTCCTCCGCGAACGTGGACAGCACCGCGTCCCGGCCCATCATCCAGCCGTCGAGGTTGTGCGACGCGCCCGCGATCGCGCGCGCGTGGTACGTCGGATCCAGGTAGTCGGGGCCGCACTTGAAGAGCGCGACCCGGAGGCCGCGCGCCCGGAGCGCGCGCGCGATCGCCACCGTGACGGTCGTCTTGCCGACGCCGCTCGCGACGCCGGCGACGACGAGCCGGGGGATCTGCCGGGACATCAGAAGTCGACTCCGATCTGGGCCTTCATCCCCTGCGCGAACGGGTGCTTGACCGATCGCATCTCGGTCACGAGGTCCGCGAGCTCGACGAGCGCGTCGGGCGCGTTCCGGCCGGTGATCACGACGTGCACGTGCGCCGGCCGCCCGCGCAGCGCCGCGAGCAGCTCGCCCTCGGCGATGAAGCCGTAGTGAATCGCGTACGTGATCTCGTCGAGCACGACGATGTCGTGCTCCCCGCCCGCGATGAGCGCCGCGGCCTCGTCGAAGGCGGCGCGCGCGGCCGCCTTGTCCCGCGAGAGGTCGTCGCTCTCCCAGGTGAAGCCGCGCCCCATCACGAGGAAGGTCAGGCCGGGGAGCGTCTCGGCGAACAGGCGCTCCCCCGTCTTCCACTTCCCCTTGATGAACTGCACGACCGCGACGCGCATGCCCCGCCCGAGCGCGCGGAACACCATCCCGAGCGCCGCCGTCGTCTTGCCCTTGCCGTGGCCGGTATAGACGATGACGAGCCCTCTCCTCTCCGGCGCCCCCGCGCTCACGAGCCCTCCTCCGCGGAGCCGGGCGCGCGGCGCTTCTCGGCCTTGCGGAACCGGTGGCTGAACTCCGGATCGTAGAGCCGCGAGTCGGCGAAATCCGTGGCGGTGAGCACGCGGCCGACCAGGATCATCGACTGGCTCTTGATCCCCTCGGCGCGCACCTTCTCCCGGATGTCGGCGAGCGTGCCCGTCACGATCTTCTGATCGGGGCAGCTCGCCTTGTGCACCACCGCGACCGGGCAATCGGCGCCGTACGACGGGATGAGCGCCTCGGCGACGTCCTTGAGCAGGGTGATGCTCAGGAACAGGCACAGTGTTGCCTGGTGGCGGGCGAGCTCCTCGAGCCGCTCCGCGGGCGGGACCGGCGTGCGGCCCTCGGCGCGCGTCAGGATCACCGTCTGCGAGAGCTCGGGCAACGTGAGCTCGCGCCCGAGCGCCGCCGCCGCCGCGGTGAACGACGAGACGCCGGGGATGATCTCGTACGGGATGCCGAGCGCATCCATCCGGCGCATCTGCTCGGCGGTCGACCCGAACAGGACCGGATCACCCGTGTGCACGCGCGCCACGTCGTGGCCCGCCTCCTTCGCCTCGACGAAGACGGCCACGATCTGGTCGAGGGTCATGCCGGAAGAGTCGATGACCCGGGCGTCCGGCCGCGCGGAGGCCACGATCTCCCGCGGCACGAGGGAGCCCGTGTACATGACGACGGGGCAGCGGGCGACGAGCTCGGCGCCGCGGACGGTGATGAGCCCGGGGTCGCCCGGGCCAGCGCCGATGATGTAGACGCGCATGAGGGCTCTCCAGCTAGATGCAGCGCAGCACGTTGTCGCGCACGAGCTGCCAGACGGCCTCGGGGATGTCGCCGAGCCACCGCGCGTCGCGCTCGATCGGCTCCTCCGGATCGTCGAGCGGGTCGTCAGGGGAGTAGACGAGCCGCCAGAGCCGCTCGCTCACCGAGCCGTTCCGCTCGATCAGGAAGCGCTGCGCGAGCCGCCGCGCGAGCTCCTCGCCCTCGACGTCGAGCAGCAGCACCGGCGCGGCGACCTTCACCGGGTCGGCGCCGGCCAGCGGCAACAGCTGCACGTACGGCCTCTTCAGCGCGTCGACCTCGCCCGGCGGCTCGAACCCCGCCTGCCGGAAGTCGCACGGCACCTTGGTGTTGCCGATGAGGTAATACGTCCCCTGGGTCTCGGCGAGCAGCGCGCCGCCCAGCCTCCCTACACGCGCCATCTTAGACCTCCTCCGCCGCGCCCTCGTCCGAGAGCACCAGCGTGCGCCCCGGCGTCTGGCCCGGGAGCGCGGCTCCATCCCATGTGTACTTGTTGGTGTATCCGCGCGGCGTGACCATGTACCCCTCGAAGACGAAGGTGTTGGTCGAGCCGACGAGCACCGTGGTCAGCATACCGATCTCGTAGTCCAGGAAGTGATCGAGATCGGTGAGCACGGCGCTCTCCAGCTTCCTGTAAGCGCTCTTCACCAGCGCGACCGGCGTCGTGCCCGCGCGGTGCTGCGCGATGATCTCCTGGGCCCGGACGATCTGGCGCGTGCGCCGGCCGCTCGCCGGATTGTAAAGGCCGATGACGAAGTCGGCCGCGGCGGCCGCCTCGAGGCGCCGCTCGATGACCGGCCACGGGGTCAGGAGGTCCGAGAGCGAGATGGCGCAGAAGTCGTGCCCGAGCGGGGCGCCGACGAGCGACGCGCACGCGTTCAGCGCGGTCATGCCGGGCACGATGCGGAGCTCCGGCGAGCCGCCCCGCTTCCAGCCGATCTCCTGGAGCACCTGGAAGACGAGCCCGGCCATGCCGTACACGCCCGCGTCGCCCGACGAGATGATCGCGACGCGCGCCCCGTCCCGCGCGCGCTCCACCGCGGCGCGCGCGCGGCCGATCTCCTCGGTCATGCCGGTCTTGATCACCTCCTTGCCCACGATGAGGTGCTTCACGAGCCGGATGTAGGTCGTGTACCCCACGATGAGGTCCGAGGCGGCGATCGCCTCGAGCGCGGCGCGGGACGCGTGCTCCTCGGCGCCTGGGCCGATGCCGACGATCGACAGGACTCCGTGCTCAGCCATGGCTCTCCTCGACGGTGCGCTTGGGGAAGGGGACACGCGCGACGGCGAGCGTCATCGACCGCCCGACGCCCTCCTCGGTGTACGCGCGCTTCGGGACGAGCAGCCTGGCCGCGCCCGCGGCGCGCAGCGCGGCCGGCTCGGAGACGCCCCGGGCGCCGACGTGCTTCTTCACGGTCTCCGACGGGTTCTCGATCCCCTCGGTCGCGTCGAGCTCCTCGGCGGTGAACGTGACGAGCGGCCAGCCCCGCCGCTCCGACAGCGCGAGCAGCGCCGCCTCGTCGGCCTTCTTGTCGATGGTGGCGAGCGCCTTCACCGACCTCGCCGACAGCCCGTGCTCCGCGAGCAGCTTGTCGACCCCGCGCTCCACCATGTCGAGCGGGGCGCCGCGGTCGCAGCCGACGCCGAGCACGAGGCTCTTCGGGCGGTAGACGACGGCGCGCTCGAAGGCGGCGGGGTGGGCGCGCGCGAGGTCGCGGTCGCTCGCGACGAGCAGGATCTCCCACGCGTCCGGGTCGACGCCGTCGAGCGACGTCGCGTAACACACGCCGGGCGGGAGCGGCGTCGCCTCGGGCCAGAACGACGGCTCGCCCGTCTCCTGGACGAACAGCACGGGCGCGGCGTTCACGACCGCGGCGCAGCCGCGCGTCACGTTGCGGTCGGGGTCGTCGAGCGTCCAGCCGAGCTCCCGGCCGAGGATGTCGACCGTCAACGTCCCGAGCGCGTCGGACGCCGTGGTCACCACCGGCTGCGCGCCGAGCAGCGCGGCCACCTTCTCGGTGAACGAGTTGCCCCGCCCGACGTGCCCGGAGAGCACGCAGATCGAGAAGCGGGCGGTGTCGTCGACACACACGACCGCCGGGTCGACCTTCTTGTTCTTGAGGAGCGGGGCGATCATCCGCACCACGGCGCCGACGCTGATCACGAAGACGTGGCAGTCGTAGGCCGTGAAGGCCTCGGTGAGCAGCGGCCCCATCGGCAGCGGGAGCGGCTTCGCCCCGGCCGGCGCCGACCCGAAGAGCTTCTGCGAGACGTAGAGATCCGCGCCCGGGAGCCCCTCGAGCAGCGTGCGGCCGATCGCGATCCCGTGGCGCGTGATCGCGTAGATGGCGTAGGGCTTGCGCGCGGCGGTCACGGCGCCTCCGGTTCGTTAAGTGCATTTTCGAAGGCCCCCGGCGGCGAGGCCTCGGCCTCCCCGACGAGCAGCCCGCTGCGCTCACCGCGCGTGACCACCACCATGGCGAAGCAGTCGCCCCGCTCGCCCTGCGCGGCCCGGAGGTCCCGGACGATGCGCTGCTCGGGCATGGTCGCCTTGGACACGAACACCGCCCGATCGAGCAGGCCCGCCCGGGTGAGCGCCTCGGTGACCTTCGGCATCTCCGAGCCGATCTTCATCAGGACCACGGTGTCGAACCGCTGCAGCACCTCGGTGAGGTCGTCGACGCCGTACGTGGCCGGGAGGATGGCGATGCGCTCCTGGCCGTCGGCCAGCGACAGGCCGCTCACGGCCGGGACCGCCGTGACCGAGGTGACGCCGGGGACGACCTCGACCTCGAGCCCGGGGAAGCGGCGGAGCGCCTCGCGGCGGACGTAGACGAACGTGCTGAAGAGCGACGGATCCCCCTCGGTGGCGAACGCGACCGAGAGGCCGCGCGAGAGGCGGTCGCCGATCTTGTCGAGCGCGGCGTCCACGTAGGGGCGGACGCGGTCCGGGTCCTTGCTCATGGGGAAGGTGAGCAGCAGCCTCTCCTGCTTGCGCGGCTCGCGCGGCTTGCCGAGGACCGGCTCGAGGATCCGGTAGGCCATCGAGGCGCCGAAATCCGAGCTGCGCGGGAGCGCGAGCACGTCCGCGCTCTCCAGCACGCGCACGGCGCGCAGCGTGAGCAGGTCCGGGGCGCCGGGGCCGACGCCCACGCCGTAGAGCTTGCCGAGGCCGGTCACGACGCCTCCGAGGCGGACCGCGCGCCGCCGGACGGCGCGGGCGGCGCCTTGTCCGCGCCCTGCGCGCCCGCCGGCTTGGTCGCGGCGAAGATGTGGATGGGGTTCAGCGCCTCGTAGCGCATGTAACGCGCGAGCGGGACGCCGCGCGAGACCTGGAGCATCGTGATCTCGGGGTCGAGGCCGCGCGCCTTGAGCGCGCGGTACGCCTCGGAGACGTTCTCCAGGGTGATCGCGTTGACCACGAGGCGGCCGCCCGGCCGCAGACGATCCAGCGCCGCGGTGATGATGTCGTCCATGCTCCCCTTGCTCCCGCCGACGAACACCGCGTCCGGGTCCTCGAGCGCCGCGAGCGCCTCGGGCGCGCGGCCCGCGACGACGCGCACGTTGTCGACGCCGTGTGTGCGGACGTTGTCCCGGCAGATCTCGACGCCCTCGGGGTCGACCTCGATCGCGTAGACGCGCCCGAGCGGGCAGAGCATCGCCGCCTCGATCGAGACCGAGCCCGAGCCGGCGCCGATGTCCCAGACGACCGCGTCGGGGCGGAGCGCCATCGCGGCGATCGAGAGCGTCCGCACCTCGCGCTTCGTGATGAGGCCGTTCTTCGGCATGCGCTTGGCGAACGCGTCCTCGTGCAGGTAGGGGACGACCGGCGGCGGCCGCCACGCCGGGTCGCTCCGGAGCAGCAGGAGCACGTTGAGCGGGCCGATGTCCTCGGCCGCCGCGAGCGCCGGGAGCTCGAACGCGCGCACGCGCTCGCCCGCGCCCGCGAGGCTCTCGCAGACCCACGCCTTCCACGCCGCGTCGCCGTGCTCGAGCAGCCGCGCCGCGAGCCGCGCCGGGCTGCTCTCGCCGTCGGTCAGCACCGCGACCTTCGAGAGCCGGCGGAGGCGCGTCGCGAACCCCTCGGGCGAGCGCCCGTGGACCGAGACGAACGCGGCGTCGTCCCACGCGATCCCCGTGCGCGCGAACGCCCACTGGACCGAGCTCAGGCTCGGGAGGATCTCGACGTGCTCCTCGCCGAGCTTCTTGACCACGAGCGCGCCGATCCCGAAAAACAGCGGATCGCCCGAGGCGAGGATGCACACGTTCTGCTCGGCGGAGAGGCTCTCCACGCGGTCGAGGACGGCGGACAGGCCGCCCTTCAGGGCGATCTTCTCGCCGCGGAACTGCGGGAAGAACTCGAGGTGCCGCTCGCCGCCCACGAGCACCTCGGCCCGCGCGACCGCGGAGGCGGCGCGGCTCGACAGGCTGGCGCACCCGTCGTCGCCGATGCCGACGACGGTCACGGCGCGGCGCGCGCTCATCGCGCCACCTGCGCCTTTTCCGCCCCGGCCTCGGCCGAGAGGAGCAGGAGCGCGTGCACGATCGCGACCGCGATCGGGCTGCCGCCCTTGCGCCCGCGCGCCACGATCGAGGGGAGCCCCGACGCGAGCAGCGCCTCCTTGGACTCCGCCGCCGACACGAAGCCGACCGGCACGCCGATCACGAGCGCCGGCCGCGCCCCCTCCTCCTCGGCGAGGCGCACGACCTCGAGCAGCGCCGTCGGCGCGTTGCCGATCGCGACGATCGCCCCGTCGAGCAGCCCGAGCCGGTGCGCCTTGCGCATCGCCTCGATCGCGCGGGTCGAGCCGGCCGCGGACGCGGCCTGGATGACGTCGTCGTCCGAGATGAAGCAGTGGATCTTGCAGCCGTAGGACGCGAGCCGCTGCTCGTTCAGGCCGACGCCGATCATCTTCACGTCGACGAGCACCGGCGCGCCGGCCTTGAGCGCCGCGATGCCCCGCGCGAGCGCCTCCGGGTGGAGCCGCATGAGCGACGAGAACTCGAAGTCGGCGGTCGCGTGGATCACCCGGCGGACGACCTGCCACTCCGCGTCCGGGAACCCGTGGCCCTTGGCCTCCTCGTCGATGATCGCGAAGCTTTTGTCCTCGATGCGCCGCCCGAGCGCGGTCATCTGCCGCATGTCGTTCGCCGCGGGCGCGCGCGCCTCGTCACCGCTCATGATTCCTCCGCTCTGTCTCCGCTGGCGGCGCCGCCGTCGGCCGGGTACCGGCCGAGCAGCGCCCCGTTGAAATCGACCAGGCACGCGTGCACCTCGAGGGCGCCGCCCGCGTGCCGCGAGGTGTGCTCGACGACGCGCCGGCAGATGCCGCCGGGGACGCCGGTGAGCCCCTCGCGCTGGCACAGCTCGAGCACGTGCCGCGCGGTGTTCGCCTGCCGGATCTCGGCGGCGATCTCCGGCCGCGCGCCGAGCTCCTCCGCGATCTGCGCGAGCAGCTCCATGCTCACCTCCGAGCCGGCGGCGTGGGTCATCATCTTGCCGTCGGCCATCTTCGAGAGCTTGCCGATCATCCCGACGATCACCGCGCGGGCGATCTTCCGCCGCGCGGCGTGCCGGACGCCGGTGCCGATGAAGTCGCCGACCTGGATGAACGCGTCCTCCGGCAGCTCCGGGTAGAGCTTCATCGCGTACGCCTCGGACTTGCCGCCGGTCGTGAGCGCGACGGCCCTGAGGCCGCGCTCGGCCGCGACGTCGATCGCCTGCACGACGCTCGCGCGGAAGGCGGCGGTCGAGTAGGGCTTCACGATCCCGCTCGTCCCGAGGATCGAGATCCCGCCGATCAGCCCGAGCCGCGCGTTGATGGTCTGCTTGGCCATCTCCTCGCCCCCGGGCACGCTGATCGTGATCGTGGCCCCGGCGAAGCCCGAGCCCTCGAGCTCCTCGAGGACCATCTCGGTGATGTTCCGGCGCGGCACGGGGTTCACCGCCGGCGCGCCGACCGGCAGCCCGAGCCCCGGCTTCGTGACCACGGCGACCCCCTCGCCGCCGCGGATCTCGACGCCCGGCTCGCGGCGGAGCTCGACCTCGGCGACGAGCTCCGCGCCGTGGGTGCAATCGGGGTCGTCGCCGGCGTCCTTGATCACGCTGCACGTGGCGCGCGCGCCGTCGCGGTCGCAGCGCTTCAGCGGGAACGTCGCCCGCTGCCCGTTCGGCAGCGTCGTCTCGATGGCGTCGACCGCCGCGCCGCGCGCGAGCACACGCGCCGCCGCCTTGGCCGCGGCGGCCGCGCAGGCGCCCGTCGTGAACCCCTCGCGCTGCCCTTTCGGGTCTCTCGGCCGGAGCTCTGCCATCCAGAATCCTGAATCGTTACGTGGACTTCTTCAGCGGGTTGTTGAAGAAGCTCTCGAGGAGCACGGCGCCCTCCGGCGCGCCGAGCGAGACCAGCCGGTCGCGGACCGGGTAGAGGACCGCGCCGTCGCCGGCGCAGAGGACGGCGTCGTACGGCCCGCGCGCGAGCTGCTCCTCGGCGATCGCGCAGGCGCGCGCCGGCCGCTCGGGGTGGCCGACCGGGAGGAAGCCGCCGGCGATCGTGAGGCTGGCCGCGGCGGGGAGGCGGTCGCGGACGAAGCGCTCGGGGAGGAAGTAGGCGGCGGACTCGACCAGCCAGAGGAGGTCGAGCTGCCGCGCGCCGGCCGCGGCCGCGCTCCGCGCGATACCGAGCGCCGCCGTGATGCCGGTGTCGGTGGCGACGACGAGCGCGCGGCCGGAGAAGCCGTCCGGGAGCCTCAGCTTGCCCCAGGGGCCGCTCCACTCGAGCTCCGCGCCCACGGCGATGTCGCTGAGCACGTTCGACCCGGGCCCGGCGGCGATGCGCTTGACCGCGATCTCGACGGCGCGCTGCTCGGCGTCGCTCGAGAGCAGCGAGTAGGCGCGCTTCGCGAGCTTGCCGCCCGGCAGGGTGACCCCGGTGTTGATGATCACGTACTGACCGCCGGCGAAGCCGACCTCGGCGCCGTCTGCGCGCTCGATCCGGAGCAGCCGGGCCCCCGGCCCGAGCGGCTCCGCGCAGGCGATCTTGATCCTCGTTCCCTGGGTCGCCATGGGCTCACTCCGCCGGGTAGATCTCGTGCACGAAGTCGTGCATCTCCTCGAGCTCGCGGTAGAGCCGGCCGAGCCCGTCGACCTGGGCGCGGAGGTCGAGCTCGACCTGCTTCGTGAGGATGACGAGCGAGCGCAGGTAGGCGAGCTTCTCGTCGCCCGCGGGCGTCTTCGCGACCTTCTCCTGGAGATCCGCGAGGGACGCCTCGAACAGGCGCGAGAGGCTCTTGAGATCGCCGGCGCGCAGCATCGAGGAGACGGGCCCCGGCGCCTCCGCCGCCGGGCCGAGCTCGGCGAGCTCGTGCGCGCGCTCGCCGGGATCGTCGATCCCGAGGATGTTCATGAGCCCGAGGCGGAGCGCGGCGATTTCATGGCAGGCCATATCGGTCCTCTCCTAACAGGTGAAGAGCAGGGTGGGAACAAGACCCGTGGTGTCGAGCGACGGCCTCGCAGGGCGCGACCGTGCCACGGCAGGGCTGTGAGGCGCCGGTCTTCATTGCATGATGTCGTCGACGAGCCGCGCCACGAGGCGATCGCCGAGCAGGTGCTCTTCCACGAGGTCCTTCGCGTCCCCCTCGCGCACGCCGCGGTACCAGACCCCGTCCGGGTAGACCGCGACCGTCGGCCCCTCGCCGCAGCGGCCCATGCACGAGGTCTTCGTCACGCGGATCTGCTGCTGCTGGCCGGCCTGCTTCAGGAGCCGGCGCAGCGACTCGAGCAGCGCGAGGCTGCCGCGGTCCACGCAGTCGGCGTTGCCGCAGACGAGGACGTGCTTGCGCAGGGGCCGGTGCGCGTGCACGTGGTTCGAGGCCTGCGTGTGCGTCAGCGTGTGGCGCACGCTGTAGAGCATCGCCTTGAGCCCGCCGACCTCGCGGGCGAGGCCCGGCAGGGCCGTGCGGTACATGCACGTGTCGCAGGGGAGGGGCGCCTCGCCGGCGAGCGCCTGGCGCACGCGCTCGTCGATCAGCCCGGAGAGCGCGCTCGACCGGCCGAGGTGCGGCGCGAGCGCCGCGCGGATCCACGGGTAGGTCGCCGAGAAGCGGTCGACCTGCTCGGCGAGCTTGGTCATGAGCCGCCCGGCGAAGAGGAAGTACGGCACGACCACGACGCGCTCGGGCCGCTGGCGCGCGACGCGCTCCAGCGTCTCCTCGACCGACGGCCGCGCGATGCCGATGAAGGTCGGCTCCACGAGCTGGAGGCCCCGGCCCTCGCCGATGAGGCGCGCCATCTTGTAGAAGTCGCCGTTCGCGTCCGGGTCGCTCGCGCCGCGGCCGACCACGACGAGGGCGGTGCGGGCGCGGGCCGCCGGATCCTCCGGCAGCACGGACGCGGCGCGCTCGAACGCGAGCTCCGCGAGCGCCGGGTGCACGCCCAGGTGGCGCGCCGCCGCGAAGCGCACGCCCGGGTGCGCCGCCCGCGCCTGCTCGAGCGCGAGCGGGATGTCGTTCTTCACGTGGCCCGCCGCGAACAGGAAGAGCGGCACGACGGCCACCCGTGACACCCGCCCGGCGAGCGAGGCGAGCGCGTCGGCGAGGTAGGGCGTCGCGAGCTCGATGTAGCCGTGCTGCACCACGAGCTCGGGCCGCGCCGCGCGGTGGTCGGCCACGAGCGCCTCGAACTCGGCGTTCGACGCCGCGTCGCGGCTGCCGTGGCCGATCAGCAAGAGGCCGGTGTCATGCATGCGAGCGCCTCCTCGAGGGTGAGCGGAAGTTCGGCCGCCCCGCCGCGCGCCGGCTGCGGCGCCATCCGGGTCCAGAGCTCCGCGACCCACGGCCGCCGGAGCCGCGCCCGCTCGAGCAGCTCGCCGCGCGCGAACACCTCCCGCGGCGGGCCGTCGGCGAGGATCCGCCCGTCGCCGAGCAGGATCGCGCGCCCGGCGAAGAGCGGCACGAGGTCCACGGCGTGCGTCGCGATGACCAGCGTGGCGCCCTGCCGCTCGGAGAGCGCGCGCAGCGTCGCGCACAGCGCGAGCTCGCCCGCGGGATCGAGGCCCGCCGTGGGCTCGTCGAGCAGGAGCACGCGCGGCTGCATCGCGAGCATGCCGGCGATGCACGCGCGCTTGCGCTCCCCGAAGCTCAGCGCCTCGATCGCCCGGTCCGCGAGGTGCGCGATGTGCACGGCGGCGAGCGCCGCCTCGGCGCGGCGCCGCGCCTCGCCGTCGGGCAGGCCGAGGTTCCTCGGCCCGAACAGGACGTCGTCGAGCAGCGTCGCGCCGAGCAGCTGGTCGTCCGGGTCCTGGAGCACGAGCGCGGCGCCGGCGGCGACCGCGTCCGAGGGCGAGGCGACGCGGCGGCCCGAGAGCTCGACGCGGCCGCCCGGCGTGGGCAAGAGCCCGACGAGCGCCCGGAGCAGCGCGGTCTTGCCGGCGCCGTTGCCGCCGAGCACCGCGACCGACTCGCCCTCGGCGACGTCGAGGCGCACGTCGCGGAGCACGGCCTCCCTGCCGGGGTACCCGATCCCGGGCGCGCGCAGCGCGATCGCCGTCATCGCGCCGCTCCGGCGCCGAGCCCGGCGGCGACGCTGAGCGCGAGGGCCGCGAGCGCGGCGGCGGCGAACGCGAGGTTCGCGGCGGGCGCGCTCGGCCGCGGCGCGGCGACGGGCAGCCGCCCGCGGTAGCCCCGGAGCTGCATGGCGACGGCGGCCTGCTCGGAGCGCTCCAGCGTGCGGAGCGCGACCACGCCCGCGACGGCGCCGGCCGAGCGCGCGGCGGCGACCGGCCGCGCGAACCCGCCGCGCAGCGCGGCGGCGCTCCACGCGCTGTCCGCCGCGCGCTGGAGCACGCCCGCGAAGCGCCGCGCGAGGGCGAGCAGCTCGACCAGCGCCGCGGGCGCGCCGAGCCCGGCGAGCGCCGCGTCGATCTCGGCGGGGGCGGCGGCGCGGGCGAGCCACCGGAGCACCGCCGCCGCGGCGAGGACACGCGCGGCGATCGCGGCGGCGGCGCGGGCGCCCTCCCGCGTGACGGCGCCGAGCGGGAACGCCGCGTCCGGGAGGAGCGGCTCTCCCCGGGTGAGCAGGAGCGCGAGCGCCGCCGCGATCCCGCCGATCCACGCGGGCGGCGCGAAGGCGCGGAGGATCGCGCCCGCGGTCATGCCCTGGAGCCGGAGGGCCGCGCACGCGACGAGCAGCAGCGCGGCGGGGGTCCTCGTCGAGCGCGCGCCGGCGGCGACGCAGCACGCGGCCACGGCGGCGCCGAGGCGGAGCCGCGGATCCACGTCGCGGAGGCGCGCGGCGAGGTCAATCGGCACGGCATCCCTGGGCGCCGGCCTTGCCGGCGGGCTGGTCCGCGCGCTCGACGAAGAGCACGCGCGAGAAGTAGCCGAGGGCGAAGCCGGCGAAGAGCCCGGCCCAGAGGAACGCGAACAGCAGGAGATCGCCCTCGAGGCCGGCGAAGAGCGGCCCCGTGTCGTTTCGCCCCGCGCCCTCGGCGACGCGGCGGACCACGGCCTCGTCGACGCCCTCCCAGGTGGCGCTGCCGCACGCGGCGAGCGAGAGCGCCGCGCCGAGCCGGAGCGCCGCGGCGAGCGCGGGCGCGGCGAGCCCAGCCAGCCTGCAGAGGGCGAGCGCGGGCGCGGCGAGCGCGCGCGGCCTGCAGAGGGCGAGCGCGGGCGACCGGCGCAGGGCGAGCCGCCGCATCACGGCGCCCCGGCGGCGAGGGGCACGACCCGGAGCCGCTCCAGGATGTCGGGCCGCCGGGTGCGCAGGAAGACGAGCGCCCCGGCGGTCATGACGCCCTCGAGCAGCCCGAGCGGCAGCTGGGTCGGCACGAAGGCGAGGGCGACGCCCGCGAACATGGTCTTCACCGACCCTTCGCCCGCGAGCCCGAGGGCGAGCTCGAGCGCCGTGGTCGCGTACGTGGCCCAGTCCGACGTCACGCCGGCGAGGAACCCGGCGACCCAGAGGCTCGCGCCGCAGCGCTGCGCGGCGCGGAACGCGAGGTACCCGGCGAACGCGCCCGCGATGCCCATCGACGCGACGTCGGCGCCGAGGGTGGTGAGCCCGCCGTGCGCGAGGAAGAGGGCCTGGAGGAGGAGCGCCACCACGGTGACGAGCACGGTCATGCGGGGGCCGATGAGGATGGCGGCGAGCCCGGTGCCGCACGGGTGGGAGCAGGTCCCCGCGGTCGGCACCGGCACGGGCATACACGAGATGGCGAACACGGCGGCGGCGACGAGGCCGACGAACGGCTTGTAAAAGGCGTCGCGCTGCGTGCGCTGCCGGAGCGCGTGGAGGGCGGCCGCGACGAACGGCAGGGCGATCGCGTTCCAGACCGCGCACCAGCCGAGCGGCAGGACCCCTTCCGCGAGGTGCATCGCGGCCGCGGGCCTGGGCGCTACGAGCGCCGCCAGGAACACGGCGAGGACGAACACAGGGCGGCCGGGGAGACCGGCTTCGGCGCTTCGGGTGAAATCCGCACCCGGACGCCACGATGACGTGCGCAAGCTGCACCTCGTGGGGACTCGGGTAGGTCTCCCGGCTCATGGGTTCAGGGGGCCTGTTCGGGCTCCCGGCGCTGCGTCCACCTTCCCAGGCCTCTTGTCGCGAGGCCCAGTGGTTCTCGGAAGCAGCTCCCCATTCACGGTGGCGGCACCGCGCCGGTCTCACACCGGCTTCCCTGTTATGCCCCTGAGGGCACCCGAGGAATCGATTGTCAGGTGCGCCTGGGTAGGCCCGTTTCGAGCGCGGCGTCAAGGAGGTCGCGTCGCGGCCGCGGCCGCGGCGGACGGCGGACGGCGGACGGCGCTGCCGGGTCGCTCTCTCGCCGGCCGAGGCGTCGAGGCCACGACGCCGCGCGCCCTCCCGCCGCGTCCGTCGCGCGAGCGGCAGCGCCTCGCGCGCCGTTCGTCCGACGTGCCGCCGCCCGTCGCGGGTGTCGTGGCGCCCCGCCTGCGGCGTGCCCTCGCGCGTCGCAGGCGCCCGCCGGCGGCCTCGCCGCTGCCGGGCAGGGCGCGCGCCTGCTGCGCATCAGCCGACCAGGAGGCTGCCGTGACGTGATGCGCGACAGGGCAAGTCACCGAGGTGCGCCCGCTGCACGCCGCGTCGACCGATGAGAATGATCTGGCGAGCGATCTCTGCTTCCGTCGGCTCCGTGCGAACAAGCGGCCGGAGGCAGTAAAATCGACCCAGACACATGACGTCGAGGAGCGCTCGAATTGCCTGTGCCCTCTGCGTCCGCTGTGTCCGCCGTGCGGTGTTTGTAAAACGCTCTTTACTTCGGCGTCACGTCGACGTGCTCGCGCCCTGCGCCTACCGTGCGGCGCACACAGTAGGAGGTTCGCCGTGCGCACGACCGCGCCGGCCGCGCGCTTCTCGCGACAGTGTGTTTCGTTCGTCCTGACTCTTTACTCACGTGCTCGGGTGTTCCGTGCCTCGGCCGCCCCGCGCCGCGCGCTGCGCAGGACGGGTACGGGTGGCGTTCTCTTTTCTCGTCCCGGAATCGAAGAGCCTGCCGTGCCGCGCGCGGATTCCGCACATCGATGGATCCATATGCCCGGCTCGGACGTGTTTCCCGCGAAATCGGGCGTGCCCGAGCCGCTGTGCGCGCAGCGCTCAGCGCGGGGGAGCGCTGCGCTCGTCACGTGCGCAGCCCTTGCACTTTGTTATCGACAACGCGCCGCTGGGTGCCACACTCGGGTTACTGCGTGCGCGCCGGTGCTGCCCCCCAGCCCGGAGCGCATGTGGTCTTCCTTGTAGCACCGCGGTGGACACTTCGTTTCTCCGGCGCGGTCACCCACCGTGCACATGCCGGTCCCCCCTCCGGCATGTTGCGCGGTCTTTTTTGTTTTGCCGTCGGGCGCGTCCCCGTTCACTTCCCGGTGAACGTGGCCTGCGATTTCGCCAGGAACGCCTTCATTCCATTCTTCTGATCTTCGCTGCCGAAGAGCGCGGCGAACGCCTGGGCTTCCAGCTCGTTGGCGGCGGTGAGGTCGAGGTTCTCGCCCCGCAGGAGGACACGTTTGGCGGCGGCGACGGCGAGCGGCCCGCGCGAGGCGATCTTGAGCGCGGTCTCGCGGGCGCGCGCGACGAGCTCCGACGCCGGGAAGACCGCGTTGACGAGCCCGAACGAGAGCGCCTGCTCGGCGGTGATCATATCTCCCGAATAGATGAGCTCGCGCGCGCGGCCCGGGCCGACCCGTCGCAGCAGTCGCTGGGTGCCGCCGAACCCTGGAATGACGCCCAGGTTCACCTCGGGCTGGCCGAGCTTGGCGCCTTCGGCTGCGTAGATGAAATCGCACGCGAGGGCGAGCTCGCAGCCTCCGCCGAGCGCGAAGCCGTTCACGGCGGCGATGACCGGGAACGGCGCGGTCTCGATGAGCTCCGCGAGCCGGTGGCCCGCCTCGGCGAACCGCTTCGCGGCGATGCTGTTCATCGAGGCCATCTCGGCGATATCGGCGCCCGCGACGAAGGCTTTTCCGGCTCCGGTGAGCACCGCGGCGCGGACCTCGTCGCCCCCTTCGGGCGCGAGGAGCTCGCGGAAGGCCGCGGTGAGATCGCCGATCACGGCGGGGTTCAGGGCGTTGAGCTTGTCGGGCCGCTGGATGGTCACGGTGGCGACGTGGCCCGTGCGCTCGACGGCGACGAACTGGAGGACGGGACCGCGAGGAGGGCTCCCCGGCTGCTGTTCTTGACCGTTCATGGGGGTGTGGTTAGCAGCGGGCGGCGCCGGGGGGAAGCGCGGCTGAGGCGCGGCGTGCCGCCGCGACGGCGGCGGCGAGCAGGCGGCCTTCGGCCTCTCTTCGCCGTTTGCGGGACGGTCTCTCTGTCGAGGACGACCGCCAGCGCGTGTTGTTTACGCCCGTTGCTCTTTCCCGCCGCGGGTGAGGATGACGCGTGTCTTCGAGAGGCCGTCGTGCAGGCCCACGCCGCTTCGTTGCAGAAATGTGAACGCCTCGAAGGGGATGAACCGGCACAGGGTGCGGACGATGATTCGGCCCACGCCGGCGCGGCTGCCGTCCTCCATGACGACGCGCGTGCCCGTGATGAGCTTGCCGAACGTGACGCCGAAGAGCGACTCGGCTCCGACGTAGTAGAGCAACATCATCAGGATGCCGAACAACGTGTCGTTGGTCTGATCGATCAGATCCTCCTGACCGATGAGCCCGAAGAGCATTCCGACGAGGAAGGTGAACAGCAGGATGCCCACGTAATCGAGGAGGAGGTTCGCGAACCGCCTGCCTGCGCTCGCGAGCCGCATGCGCGAGCGCGCGTCGGGGTCCGGCGCGGCGGTGACGTCGGCCTTGGGGGGTTGGTAGGGGTTGTAGCTCTCGGTGGGGCCGGCGGTGGGCGCGTTCATAAGACCTCTCGAACAGGGTCAAGGTGGCGCTGGCGTGAGGAGAGCCCGTCGAGCTCCTGGGAGTCGACGCGCAGGAGCGCATCGTACGCCGCCGGCTGCGCCCGTGTCAGCGCCCTTGAGCTTGGGGTTGAGAGCCCTCCGCGAGCTGACGGAGGGGATAACTCCCCCCACTCTTCCGTCCCCCGTCTCTCGTCGTTCGTCCCTCGTCGTTCGTCCCTCGTCGTTCGTCCCTCGTCGTTCGTCCCTCGTCGTTCGTCCCTCGTCGTTCGTCCCTCGTCGTTCGTCTCCCGTGCTCGTCCTCGTGATCGTGATCGTGATCGATCCGGCACGGTTGCCCTGACGATGGGCTCCGAACATCGGGAAAGGCTTGGGAAAATTGGTGATTGCAGGCTAAGCGTATTTTTGCGCGGTTGGTGCGCGCCTGCGATGGGGTCCAGTGCATTGGTGGACGTATCCCACGTGGACGTACGCCGGAATAATCGATCACGATCACGATCACGAGGACGAGCACGAAAGACGAGAGACGAAAGACGAGAGACGAAAGACGGGAGACGAGAGACGGGAGACGGGAGACGGGAGACGGGAGACGGGAGACGGGAGACGGGAGACGGGAGACGGGAGGCGGAAGGTGGTGAAGCTGTGCGACGCGCCCTGACGCCAGCAGACCCCCTCCTCCGTACCCCCTACACTGCGTGGATCTGTGGGAGTCCGCGTCTCCCTGGCCGCGCGGCGCCTCGACTACACCGCCCGCCCCGTCCGCTGCCCCTTCTCATCGTACAGGTAGAACCCCCTCCCGCTCTTCTTCCCGTACCACCCCGCCGCCACGAGGTTCCTCAGCAGCGTCGGCGCCCGGTACTTCGAATCCCCGAACTCCCGGTGCAGCACCTCCGCGATCGACAGCACCGTGTCGAGCCCGATCAGGTCCGCCAGCTCGAGCGGCCCCATCGGGTGGTTCAGCCCGAGCCGCGCCCCCGCGTCGATGTCCTCGGGCGTCGACAGCCCCTCCTGGAGCGCAAAACACGCCTCGTTCAGGAACGGGATCAACATCCGGTTCACGATGAACCCGGGCTGGTCCTTCGACGTGATCGCCGTCTTGCCGAACCCCACCGCGAGCGCCCGGACGGCCTCGTACGTGGCCTCCGACGTCTGGATCCCCCGGACGATCTCGACGAGCTTCATCAGCGGCACCGGGTTCATGAAGTGCATCCCGATCACCAGCTCAGGCCGGCTGGTCACCGCCGCGAGCCGCGTGATCGAAATCGACGACGTGTTCGACGCCAGGATCGCCCCCTTCGGGAGCGCCGCGTCGGCGAGCTTGAAAATCCCGCTCTTCACGTCGAAGCTCTCCGTCACCGCCTCCACCGCCAGGTCGACCCCCGACAGCCCCGCCATGCCCTCGGCCACCGCGACGCGCCCGAGCAGCGCGTCCCGCGCGTCCGCGGCCATCTTGCCCTTCTCCACCTGCTTCTCGAGGATGGCCGCGATCTGGGCCTTGCCCCGCTCCGCCAGCGCGGCGGACACGTCGCACAGGACCACCTCGAGCCCGGCCGCCGCGGCGACCTGAGCGATACCCCTCCCCATCTGACCCGCCCCGATCACCCCGAGGCGCTTGATCGTCGTTGCTTCCATGGCCGCGGTGGATACCCGAAGCAGCGGGCGCCGTGAACCCCGTGAACCGCGCTGACGCCGGCCTCCCGCCGGCCCAGGACGCCCCCGGCGCAAGCGCGCGAAAGCTCCGCCCCGCTTCCAGGGCAGCGGGGGCGAGGATCCTTGAAACCGTGTCGTCCGCCCGGCTATCTTCGGCCGGCCCGTGAACGGACCCGGCCTGTTTCGCGAGGTCCGCGGAGAGACGATGAGCGTTGAGACGATTCGGATGGCCCTTGGGCGCCTGCAGGATGAGCCTGAAAATGAGGCGGCCTGGAACGAGCTCGCGGAGGCCGTGACCGCGCCGAACAGCGGCGCGGGCGCCGGGGACGTCGAGCGCCTGCTCGGCGCGGCGCGCGCGAAGCACGAGCAGCGGCGCGAATGGCAGGCCGTCGCTCGCCTGCTCGAGCTGGAGATCGCCCTCGCCGCCGGGAGCGCCGTCGAGGGCGCGATGCAGGCCGAGCTCGCCCGCGTCTACCACGAGGAGCTCGTCGACGTGGACCGCGCGACGGCCGCCTACCGCCGGCTGCTCGAGCTGCGCCCCGACGACGACGCCGCCGCCGAGGCCGTCGAGACCGACGCCTCGAAGCGCGAGCGCTGGCGCGACATCGTCGAGCGCTACCTCGCCGAGGCCGAGGCCTCGACCGACGACGCCTTCAAGAGCGCGCTCACCACGAGCGCGGCCGACATCGGCTACCGCTACGGGCGCGCCGAGCTCGGCGCCAAGATCCCCGAGCTCCTCGAGCTCGCCCTCAAGCTCGACCCCAAGAACCGCCGCGCCGCGAACCTCGCGGAGCTCGCCTTCGCCGCCGCGGGCGACTGGGAGGCCGTCGTCCGCGTCCAGGCGCTCATCAAGGCCGAGGCGCAGAGCAAGGAGGACCGCGTCGCGGCCGGCCTCCGCATGGCGCGTACCATCAAGGCCCACCTCGGCGACCCGGCCCGCGCCGTCGCGGCCTACGAGGAGGTGCTCGACCTCTCCCCCAGCCAGCCCGAGGCCCTCGCGTTCCTCGCCGAGGCGTACTCCGCGGCGGGCGAGTGGGAGCGCCTCGTCGCGCTCTACGAGGACCAGCTCCGGAGCGGCGGCGTCAAGCCGGGCGATGAGCTCGGGATGCTCGTGCAGATCGCCATGGTGCACTGGCGCATGCGCGGCCAGCCCCAGGCCGCCGAGCCCTACTTCGACCGCGTCCGGCGCGCCGACCCGGCGCACGCCGGCATGCTCAACTTCTACCGCGAGATCCTCGAGCAGCGCGGCGACAAGCCGCGGCTCACGACGATCCTCACCGACGCGCAGCGCGCGCTGCCCGACGGCCCCGAGAAGCGCGCCCTCGCCACCGAGCTCGCGCGGCTCGCCGAGTCGCAGGAGAACGCCGCCAAGGCGATCGAGCAGTACAAGTCGGTGCTCCGGACCGACCCGGAGAACCGCCAGGCGCGCGACGCGCTGAAGCGCCTCTACCTGCAGACCGAGGGGTACAACGCCCTCGTCGAGCTCTACCGGCAGGACCTCGAGCGCACCCCCGCGACCGACGTCGCGGGCAGGGTCGCGGTGCTCCGCGACATCGCGGCGATCTACCGCGACCGCGCCAAGAACGACGCGGCGCTCGTCACCGTGCTCACCCAGATCGTCCAGCTCGACGACAAGGACGTCGACGCGGTGCGGGAGCTCACCCGCATCTACGAGTCGCTCGGGCGCTGGCGCGACCTGCTCTCGTACCAGCAGCGCCTCGCCGAGCTGACCGAGAGCCAGGCCGAGAAGGCGGGGCTCTACCGCGCGGCCGCGCGGCGCTGGATCGACCAGTTCTCGAACGTGCAGAACGCCATCGCGGCCTACGAGGCGCTGCTCACGGTCGAGCCGATCGACGAGGAGGCGCAGCAGAAGCTGCGCGAGCTCTACCTCAAGCGGCGCGCCTGGCCGCAGCTCTACTCCCTCTACGAGCGCAAGCTCGAGGGCGCCGAGGGCGCCGCGAAGATCGAGCTGCTCGGCGAGATGGCCAAGCTCGCGGCGGAGCGGCTCGACCGCGGCGCGGACGCGATCGCCCTCCAGAAGCGCATCCTCGAGCTCGACCCGAACGCCCCCGGGGTGCTCGACGCGCTCGAGAAGCAGGCCGAGCGCGAGAAGGACTTCGCCACCGTCGCCGAGGTGCTCGAGCGGCGGGTCGACCTCGCCGCCGACGACGCGGCGCGGCTCGTCTCCCTCCAGAAGCTCGGGGCCGTGTACGCCGAGCGCCTCAAGGACTCGGCCCAGGCGGCGCGGACCTGGCGGCGCGTGCTCACGCTCTCGCCGGGGCACGCGCGCGCGCTCCGGGTGCTGCGCGACTCGTACTTCGCCGCGGGCGACTGGGACGGGCTCGAGGAGCTCTACGCGTCGCAGAACGACTGGGAGGGCCTCGTCGACTTCCTCTCGGGCGCGGCCGACAAGGCGACCGATCCGGCGACGAAGCTCGACATCTCGTTCCGCGCGGCGCGCATCTTCGAGGAGCAGCTCAAGGCGCCCGAGCGCGCGGCCCGCTCGTACGAGCGCGTGCTCAGCGTCTCGCCGAGGGACGCGCGCGCCGCCGCGGCGCTCGTGCCGATCTACGAGGAGGAGGAGAAGTGGGCCCGGCTGCCGGCGCTCTACGAGATCCTGCTCGCCGCGACCGACGACGCCGAGGCGCAGGTCAGCATGCTGCGCAAGCTGGCGGCGGCCACCGGCGGCCCGCTCTCGGACAAGCCGAGCGCGCTCGGCTACGCGCGCCGCGCGTACGAGCTCAAGCCGGACGAGGAGGGGCTCGAGCTGCTCGAGGCCTGGTCGCGCGCGGCGGCCTCCTGGGGGCCGTTCGTCGACGCGGTCGAGGGCCGGCTCAGGACGGCGACGGATCTGCCGACCGACGTCCAGCGCACCCTCCGGCTGAAGCTCGCCGAGGTGTACGCGCGCGAGATGGGCAAGCTCGACGAGGCGGTGACCGTGTACCGCGGCCTCGTCGAGGACGACCCGTCCGACGACGACACGGTGCGGGCGCTCGACGCGCTCCTCCGCGCCAACGAGCGGCAGGAAGACCTCCGGTGGCTCTTCGACCTCAGGGCGAGCCAGGTCGAGGGCGAGGCGCGCGCCGACATCCTCGAGGAGTGGGCGACGCTCGAGGAGGAGGTCTTCGGCGATCCGGCGAAGTCGATCGAGCTCCTGCGCAAGGTCATCGCGCTCGCGCCCGGCCGCCTCGACGCGCTGCGGGCGCTCTCGCGCCTCCTGATCGCGGCGGGCGAGTTCGAGGCCGCGGCCGAGATCGTGGCCACGCAGCGCGACGTCAGCGAGGGCGACGACCGGGCGCGGCGCGAGATCGAGCTCGCGGCGCTCTACCTCGACCGGCTGGACCGGCCGGCGGACGCCTTCGAGGCGGCGGTGCGCGCGCTCGAGCTGTCCGCGCACGACCCGGAGGCGATCGCCGTGCTGTCGCGGCTCGTGGAGCGCCCGGAGACGCGCGTGCGCGCGGCGCGGGTGCTCGCGGTCGAGTACGCCGAGACCGGCAACCACCGCCGCGAGGCGATGGCGCTCCGGGTGATCCTCGAGGCGGAGCGGGACCCGGCGCGGCGCCGGGAGCTCTACCTCACGCTCGCGGACGTCGAGGAGACGAAGCTCCACGCCGCGGGGACGGCGTTCGACGCGCTGCTGCGCGCGCTGCACGAGTTCTCGGACGACATCGAGCTCTGGGACCGCGCCGCGGAGCTGTCGCGGCGCGCCGGCCGGCCGACCGATCTCGCGGAGGCGTACCGGGTGCACCTCGTCGCGGGGCGCACCGAGGGCGACAAGGTGCTCGGGAGCGCCGTGGAGGTCGAGCTCTGCGAGCGCGCGGCGAGCCTGCACGACGAGCAGCTCGGCGACCCGGAGGGCGCGCGGCCGTACCTGGAGCGCGTGCTCAGCCTCGACCCGAACAACCACCGCGCCTTCAACCGGCTGAAGCAGATCCTGACGGCGGCCGAGCGGTGGGGCGAGCTCGAGGAGCTCTACGACCGCGCCGCCAAGGGCACGACCGACCAGAAGGAGCGCATCGAGCTGCTCAACGAGGTGGCGCTGATCGCCGAGGAGATCATCGGCGACGCCGCCAAGGCGATCGGCTACTACGAGCGCATCCTCGAGCTCGATCCGTTCTACACGGCGGCGCTCGACTCTCTGGAGAAGCTCTACGAGCGCGAGGGGCGCTTCCGCGACCTCGCGGCGCTGCTCGAGCAGCGCCTGAAGACGGCGACCGAGTCCGAGAGCGTCGAGATCAAGCTGTCGCTCGGCAGCATCTACCTCGACCGGCTGCACGAGCCGGAGGGGTCGCTCGGGCACCTCGAGGACGTGCTCCGGATCCGGCAGAACGACCCGAAGGCGCGCGAGCTGGTCGAGCGCCTGCTCGACATCGGGGCGCTCCGGCTCCGGGCGGCGCGCGTGCTCGAGGCGGTGTACGAGGCGCGCGACGAGATCCGGCAGCTCGTGCGGGTGCTCGAGATCCGGCGCCAGGGCGCCGAGACCGAGTCGGAGCGGCGCGAGCTGCTCCGCCGCGTGAGCGTGCTCCAGGACGAGCGGCTCAAGGACGACGCCGGCGCGTTCGCCAGCCTGTCGGAGCTCCTGCCGCTCGAGCCGGAGGACCTCCCGGCGCGCGAGCGGCTCATCGAGATCGGCCGCCGCCTCGGCGAGCACGAGCAGGTGGCCGAGGTGCTCACGGCGGCCGCAGACGCGTGCCCCACGCCGTCCATCCGCGGCGAAATCCTGATGGAAGTCGCGAGGATCTGCGAGGACCTCCTCGGCGACGTCGACCGCGCCGAGAAGGTCTACCGGCGCGTGCTCGCGATCGATCCGACCGATCCGTCGCTGGTCATCCCGGCGGCGCAGGCGCTCGGCCGGATCTACGCGGCGCAGGAGCAGCACCAGGCGCTCGCGGGGGTGCTCGCGATCGAGGTGCGCCTCGAGGAGGACGTCGCGACGCGGCGGTCGCTCTACGAGCGCATCGGCACGCTGTACGAGACGGTGCTCGACGATCCGCAGAAGGCGATCGAGGCCTGGCAGGCGCGGCTCGGCGACGACAGCGCCGACGCCGCGGCGCTCGCGGCGCTCGAGCGGCTCTACGAGCGGACGTCGCAGTGGCGGGAGCTCGTCTCCGTGCTCCGGGCGCGGGAGCAGTCGACCACGGACCCGGAGGAGCGGCGCCGCGCGATGACCAAGGCGGCCGAGACGCTCGCGCAGCGGCTGGCCGACGTGCCCGAGGCGATCAACGCCTGGCGCGCGGTGCTCGACGAGTTCGGGCCCGAGCGCCCGACCCTCGCGGCGCTCGAGGCGCTGTACGAGCTCGACGAGCGCTGGGTCGACCTCGCCGACACGCTGGAGACGGACCTGTCGCTCGCGACGGAGACGCCCGCGCGGCTGGATCTGCTCGCGCGCCTCGGCGACGTGCGGCGGCTGCACCAGGCCGACGCGCCGGGGGCGCTCGACGCGTACCGCCAGGCGCTCTCGCTCGATCCGTCGAACGCGCGCTGCCGCGCGGCCCTGGAGGCGATGCTGGAGCGCGAGGACGCCCGGCGCGACGCGGCCGAGACGCTCGAGCCGCTCTACGAGGCCGACGGCGACGCCGAGCGCCTGCTCCGGGTGCTCGAGATCAAGGTCGAGACGTCGGACCTCCCGAGCGAGCGGCTGGCCACCCTGCAGAAGGCGCTCCGCACCGCGGAGGGGCTGCTCGGCGACACGTCGCGGGCGTTCGGCTACGCGCTCCGCGGCGTGCGGGAGGCGGCCGGCGAGCCCGACGTGACGACCTGGATTAGCACCGTCGAGCGCCTCGGCGAGGCGACCGGCCGCTGGGCCGAGGTGTGCGCGCTGTTCCAGCGCATCGCGCCGGACATCCTCGACAGCGACGTGCAGCAGAACGTGCGGCTCCGGGTCGGCGAGCTCGCGCGGCACAAGCTCGGCGACCGCGAGCTCGCGGTCGAGCAGTACAAGAAGGCGCTCGAGGCGCGCGGCGACGACCGCCGGGCGATGATCGCGCTCGAGGAGCTCTACGGCGAGGCGAACGACGCGGCCAGCCTGCTCGAGATCCTGAAGCTCCGGGTCGAGCACGCCGAGAGCGACGAGGAGAAGACGGGGCTGCTCTTCCGGATCGCCGAGCTCGAGCGGGGCCCGCTCGGGGACCAGGCGGGCGCGATCGCGACGTACGAGACGATCCTCGACATCGCGCTCCACCCGGACGCCATCGCGGCGCTCGACAGCCTCTACCGCGAGGCGAAGCGCTTCGAGGACCTGATCCGGCTCTACGAGCGGCAGCTCGACGTGCGCGCCGGCGACCTCGCCGACCTGCACGTCAAGATCGCGCTCGTCGCGCACGGGCACACCGGCGACGTGCAGCGCGCGTTCGACGAGCTCTCCGAGGCGCTGCTCATCGAGCCGGCGCACGAGGGCGCGGTCGCGCTGCTCGAGGCGATCCTCGAGGGCTCGGCCGAGGCGGAGCACCGCGCGCGGGCAGGCGAGATGCTCGAGCCGGTGTACCTGCGCCGGGCCGACTGGAACCGGGTGAAGGTCGCGCTCGAGGCGCGCCTCGCCGCGAGCCAGGACCCGGCCGAGCGCCGCGATCTCCTGCAGCGGCTCGCGACGCTGCACGAGGAGCAGCTCGAGGACTACCGCGCGGCGCTGGAGACGGTGGCGAAGCTCCTCCACGAGGACCTCACCGACGAGGGGGTCTGGGCGGAGCTCGAGCGGCTCGCGAAGGTCGCGAGCGCCGAGCGGCGGCTCGCGGAGATCTACGCGACGGAGCTCGGCAACCTCACCTCGGACGACGCGTCGAGCGCGAAGCTCAGCCGGCGCACCGGCGAGCTCTACGCCGAGCTCGGCGAGGTGGCCGAGGCGCTCCGGTGGTACCGGCGCGCGCACGAGTTCGAGCCGGACTCGCGCGAGCTGTTCGACGCGATCGACGGGCTGCTCATCAAGGAAGGGCGGCACGCCGAGCGGATCCAGCTCTACCGCGCCGCGCTCGACTACCGGAAGGACGACGGCCGGCTCGACGCCCTCCACACGATCGCGCGCCTGGAGCGGACGGAGCTGCGCGAGCCCGCGCTCGCGATCGAGACCTACCGGGCGGCGCTCGACGTGGACGAGAACGACGCGCGGGCGCTCGACGCGCTGACCGAGCTCTACCGCGAGCTCGATCGGCCGCGCGACCTCGCCGACCTCTACCTGCGCCGGGCCGAGGCGGCCCCGAACGGGGAGCGGGCGGCGCCGTACCGGCTGGCGCTGGCGGAGCTCCTGCGCACGCGCCTCGACGACACCGCGGGCGCGATCGATCAGCTCGAGGCGATCGTGGGCGAGGTGCCCGCGCACGCCGAGGCGATCCGGGCGCTCGAGGCGCTGATCCAGGATCCGCAGCACAAGGCGCGGGTCGTCGAGATCCTGAGGCCGCTCTACGAGCAGGCGGACGACTGGCGGCAGCTCGTCCGGCTGAACGAGGAGCGGCTCGGCCTCGCGTCCGACCCGCGCGAGAAGGTCGGCGTGCTCCGGGAGACGGCGAAGCTCTGGGAGACGCGGGGCAGCGACGAGCTGCGCGCGTTCGACGCGACGCGGACGGCGTTCAGCCTGGATCCGGACGACGGCGAGACGCGCGGCGAGCTGGAGCGGCTGGCCGAGCAGCTGGGCGCCTGGGAGGAGCTCGCGTCGAGCCTCGAGGAGGGCGTGAAGACGACCGCCGACGAGCTCACGAAGCGGGAGCTGCTCTCGTCGCTGGCCAAGGTCTACGACACGCGGATCGACGACCCCCGCCGGGCGCTCGGCGCGTACTCGCGCCTCTCGGCGCTCGACCCGAGCGACCCCGAGCCGCTCGAGCAGATGGACACCCTCGCCGTGCTGCTCAGCGACTGGGACACGCTCATCGCCGTCCTGGAGAAGAAGAGCGAGATGGCGTCGGACGAGGAGAACGCCTCGATCTGCCGGCGCATCGCCGAGACGAAGCTCGAGATGCTCGAGGACACCGAGGGCGCCATCAAGGCCTACGAGCGGGCGCTCGACCTCGATCCGGACAGCGCGATGACGATCGACGCGCTGATCGAGCTCTACGAGCCGCGCGGCGTCGCGAGCCGGCTGGTGGAGCTCTACGGCCGCCGCGTCGAGCTCGCGGACGCCGAGGAGGAGGGGCTGCGCTACGACCTCAACGTGCGCGCCGCCGAGCGGTACGAGCGGGACCTCGCGAGCCCGCGCGACGCGATCACCGCGCTGAACGCGGCGCTCGAGGCGAAGCCGGGTGATCCGGCGGTGCTCTCGGCGCTGGAGCGGCTCTACCGGGCCGAGCGGATGTGGGACGACCTCCTCTCGAACCTGACGCTCCAGGCGGGCGCGGCCGCGGACAGGGACGCGCGCATCAAGCTGCGGACGGCGATCGGCGACCTCTACGCGGGGGAGCTCGAGAGCCCGAGCGACGCGATCGAGCAGTACCGGCTCGTCCTCGACGAGGATCCGGCGAACAACCACGCCATTCAGGCGGTGCGCACCATCGGCGAGTCCCGCGAGGAGCTGCGCCTCGACGCGGCCGAGGTGCTCGAGCCGGTGCTCCGCGCGGCGGGCCGCCACGAGGAGCTCGCGGCCGCGCTCGAGCTGCGCCTGCGCGCGCAGACCGAGCCGGCCGACCGCGCCGCGACCCTGCGGGCGATCGCGGTGGTGCAGGACGTGGAGCTCGGGCGCCCGATCGAGGCGGAGCAGGCGCTCCTGCGCGCCCTGGAGGACGCCCCGGACGACGCGTCGCTGCACGCGGAGATCGAGCGGCTCGCGGCCCGCACGGACGGCTTCGGCCGCTACTGCGACGCGCTGGCGCAGCGCGCCGCCGCGACCTTCGACGCGACGATCGCGAAGGACCTGTTCCTCCGGATCGGCCGCATCGCCGAGGAGAAGCTCAAGGACGACCGGCGCAGCGCCGCGGCTTACGCCAAGGCCGTCGAGCACGCCGGCGACACGCCGGAGCTGCTCGAGGCGCTGGACCGGCTGTACGGCCGGCTCGGCGACGAGAAGGCGCTCGCGGACGTGCTCGAGCGGCGCGTCTCGGTGACGACGGGCGATCGCGAGCAGGCCGATCTCTTCTACCGGCTCGCGGTCATCCAGATCGGGTCGTTCGGGGACAAGTCCCAGGGCCTGAGCACCCTGCGGCAGGCGCTCGACCGCGCCGTGGACCACGAGCCGGCGAGCGCCGCGCTCGAGGCGCTCACGGACGATCCGGCGCTCTTCGACGAGGCGGCCGAGGCGCTCGAGGGCGTCTACCGCACGCGCGGGGACAACGCCGCGCTGGCGCGCCTCTACGAGAAGCGCATCCGCTTCGCCCCGACCGGCGCGGAGCGGATCCGGATGCGCCTCGACCTCGCCAAGGTGCTCGAGGTGCGCTCGAACGACCCGCGGGCGGCGCTCGCGACGCTCGAGAAGGCGCTCGCCGACGACCCGTCGGACCCTGACGTGCTCGGCGAGATCGAGCGCCTCGCCCCGCTGACGGGCGGCTGGGCGAGCGCCGCCGCCGCGCTGGAGCGGGCGGTGCGCGAGGGGGCGGACCTCGACAGCGACACGGCGCGCGACCTCTGGATGCGCATCGCCGAGTGGCAGAAGAACAAGGTGAGCGACCCGAAGGCGGCCGAGGCGGCGTTCGAGGAGGCGCTGAAGCACGATCCCACGAGCGAGCACATCCTCCGGGCGATCGAGGAGCTGCAGCGCGCGCCGGGCCGCGAGCGCGATCTCATCGGCACGCTCCGGCGGATCGCGGCGCTCGACGGCATGGAGGGGGGCGCGGGCGAGCTCCGGCGCGAGGCGAAGCAGCTCGCCGAGCGCGCGCTGGGCGACCGCGAGCTCGTCGAGGCGATCCTGCGCGAGATGATCGCCGCGGACGAGGGCGACACGTGGGCGATCGGCGAGCTCACGAAGGTGCGGGAGGAGGCGGGGGACCACAAGGAGGTCTTCCGGCTGCTCGTGCGCCAGGCCGAGCTCTTCATGGAGGCCGATCGCGTGCGCGACGCGCGGCACGCCGCGGCGGCGGTCGCGCGCGAGAAGCTCGGCGACGACGCGGCGGCGATCGAGCTCTACGAGACGCTCTTCGAGGCGGAGCCGGGCGACGAGCGCGCCGCGACGGCGCTGCGCGAGCTCTACGCGAAGGCCGGCAAGTACAAGGAGCTGCTCGCGCTGCTCGAGCGGCTCACCGAGCTGGCCGAGTCCCCGGAGGCGCGCTCGGCGCTGCGCCTGGAGAGCGCGGAGATCTGCCTCTCCCGGCTCGACGCCGTGAGCGAGGCGACCGAGCACCTGCGCGCGGTCCTCGACGAGCAGCCGGACAACGACAAGGCGACGGTGCTGCTCGCGCAGCTGCTCGAGAAGACCGGCCGCGATCAGGAGCTGTCGGACCTGTTCGTCGCGCAGATCGAGCGCGCGAGGGACCGGGGCGACGTCGCGGCGGAGCTCTCGTACAGCGTCCGGCTCGGCGAGGTCTACGAGACCCGGCTGAGCGACACGGCGCGGGCGATCGAGACCTACCGCGCCGTGCTCGAGCGCGAGCCGCGCCACCCCGGCGCGCTGCTCGCGCTGGCCCGGCTGCACGAGCAGCGCGGGGAGAAGGCGGAGGCGGCGCAGCGGCTCGAGGTGATCCTCGAGGGCGCGAGCGGCGCGGACGCCGTGAGCACGGCGCTCCGCCTCGCGGAGCTGCACCGGGCCCTCGGCGACGAGGGCGCGGTCCGGCGCGTGCTCGAGCGCGGCCTCGCCGCGGACGGGTCGGCGCAGGAGATCCGCAGGCAGCTGCTCGCCCTCTACGAGAAGCAGCAGGCCTACGGCGAGCTCGCCGACCTCATCACCGGCGACGCGGACGCGGCCAAGCAGCCCGCGGAGAAGGTGGCGCTCTACCGCAAGGCGGCGGGCATCCACCTGACGAAGCGGAACGACCCTGGCCGGGCCGCGGATCTGCTGGTGAAGGCGACGGAGCTCGTGCCGGGCGACCGCGAGCTCCTGCTCGCGCTGTGCGACGCGTACAGCGCCTCGGGCCGCGGGCAGAAGGCGGCCGAGGCGCTCCAGCAGATCGTCGAGTCCTACGGCGGCCGCCGCTCGAAGGACCTCGCCGCGATCCACCACCGCCTCGCCAAGGCCTACCTGGCCGAGGGGCAGCGGGAGCGGGCGCTCGGCGAGCTCGACATCGCCTTCAAGATCGACCCGGGCTCGATCGCCATCCTCCGCGACCTCGGCGTGCTGGCGCTGGAGCTGTCGGAGACCGGCGACGACGCGGCGAAGGCGGCGCACATCGACCGGGCGCAGAAGACGTTCCGCGCGCTGCTCCTCCAGAAGCTCGACGAGGGGGCGCCGATCAGCAAGGGCGAGGTCTTCTACTACCTCGGCGTCATCAGCCACCGGCAGAACGACGACAAGAAGGCGATCCAGATGCTGGAGCGCGCCCTCGACAACGAGAAGGATCTCGCCCCGGCCAAGGAGCTCCTGGCGCAGCTCAAGAAGTGACGTAATCTCGCCGTGTGACGCGGCTTGTCAGCATCGACGGGGTGATCTTCCGGCCGGAGGAGGCCAAGGTCTCGGTCTACGACCGCGGCTTCCTCTACGGCGACAGCGTCTTCGAGACGATCCGCACGTACGGCGGCAAGCCGTTCGCGCTCGAGGATCACCTCGCCCGGCTCGAGCGCTCCGCCGAGCGGATCGCGATCTCGTTGCCCGTATCGAAAGAGGAGCTCGGCCGCGAGGTGACCGCGCTGATCGATCAAGCCGCGCGCGAGGCGCCGCAGGCCGCGCGCGAGGCGCCGCAGGCCGCGCGCGGGGAGGGAGGGGGCGCGGCCAGCGCCGCCGCGCGCGGCGTGGTCGAGAGCTACGTCCGCGTGATGCTGACCCGCGGCAGCGGCCCGCTCGGCCTGGATCCCGCGCTCGCGGGCGCGCCGCTCCGGGTCATCCTCGTGGAGCCGCTGAAGCCGCTCCCGGCCGCGCTCTACCGCGACGGGATCTCGGTGATCACGACCCGCACCCAGCGGGCCGGCGACGCGGCGCCCGGGGCGAAGGTCTCGAACTACCTCGAGAGCCTGCTCGCCCTGCGGGACGCGCGGGCCGCGGGGGCGCACGAGGCATTCATCCTCGACCCCTCCGGCCACGTCGTCGAGGGGACGACCTCCAACGTGTTCCTGGTGGAGCGGCGGCCCGCGACGCACGAAGGCGACGAGGATCCGGGGCACCTGCTGATCACCCCGCCCAAGGAGGCGGGCATCCTCGTCGGCATCACCCGAGGGCACGTGATCGACGTCGCCGCCGAGCTCGGCCTCCCCGCCTGCTGCGAGCCGGTCACGATGTCGCGGCTCCTCGCGGCCGACGAGGTGTTCATCACCTCGAGCCTCCGCGAGATCGTCCCGGTCGTCCGGGTCGACGCCCACGTGGTCGGCGCGGGTGTGCCCGGTCCGAAGACCCGGGCGCTGCACGCCGCGTTCCGCAAGAAGGTCGGCCTCGGCGGGGCCCCCCTCCCGTGGGAGTCGCCCTGAGCGCGCGCCGCGCTCGCGCAGCCGGCTGATATCGTGCGATCCATGGGCCGCGGCCCGCGGCGCGCGGCCAGGGTGCGGGCCCGCGTGAACCCTGCGCGGTCGGGCGAGGCCAGTCCGCCGCTCGCCGCCCGACCTCCCGGGAGGACACCACGATGAGCCGCTCGCTTCGAATCGCCTGCTCCCTGATCAGCGCCGCTTCCGCCGCGGCGACGGCCGGCTGCTTCCCCGGCACCACGCCGCTGCTCGTCTACGAAGGCGACGAGGTGAGCGCGCTCGTCGCGTACCGCCCGACCCAGAGCGTCCGCATCTCGAGCATCAAGGGCGAGGTCGAGGTCACCACCGGGGACGTGGACGACGTCGAGGTCACCTTCTCGCCGTTCATCAAGCGCGCGGACGGGGAGGGGCAGTACGCGATGGACGAGATACGAGACCAGCTCGTCCTCACCGCGGAGGCCGACGACGCCGTCGTCATCGCGACGCAGAAGTTCAAGGACGCCTGGGGCGATCTCTCCCCGCATCTCGGCGCCCACATCCGGGTCGTCCTCCCCGCGCGCTTCGACGGCGCGCTCCGGGTCGACCAGGGCGACGGCGACGTCCGCGTCGACCTCGACGGCGCGCGGTCGTCCCGCGCCACCGTGGTCGAGAGCCGCAGCGGCAACATCGACGTGGTCGGCGCCGGCGGCGCGGTCGACCTGGTCACGGCCAGCGGCAGCATCTCCGCCGACGTCGACGGGTGGAGCGACGTGGACGGCCTGATCCGGTCGGGCGACGGGAGCATCGAGCTCGCCCTGCCGGCGCAGGTGGACGGGACGATGACCGCGCAGGCGAAGCTCGGCGAGCTCGTCGAGCGGGACCTGCCCTCGACGTGGGTGGTCGCCGGCGAGGGCAGCGCGAGGTCGTACACGATGGGCGACGGCGAGGGCGGGTGGCTCGAGGTCGTCGCCGAGCGCGGCGACATCGACCTCGTCGTGAAGTAGCGCCGCGGCGTAGCGCCGCGGCGAGGCCCAGGGAAAGCACAGGACGAAACGCCGCGAGGCGAGCCCGGGGCCACCCGGCGCTCGCCTCGCGGCGTTGCGTTGGTCGTGTCGCTTGTCTGTCGTGTGCGTCGCGTCGCGTCGCGTCGCGTCGCGTCGTGTCGTGTTGCGGCACCGGCGCGCCGGCTCGGCCGGCGCCCCCGGTCAGCCGCCGGCCGGCGGCTGGGCCTCGGCTTCCGGCGCTTCGGCGGCTTGCTCGCCGCCCTGCGCCCCTGCCGCCTCCTCACCGCCCTGCGCGGCCGGGGCTGCCCCGGCGGACGGCGCCGCGCCCGCGGGCACCGGCACCCGCAGCTGCCCGCCGCCCTGCTGCGCGAGCACGCCGAGGGCCTTCTGGAAGAAGGCCGCGAGGAAGGGGATCTCGCGCGGGGGCGAGGTGATGAGCCCGGCCTCCTTGATCGCGCGCGCGATCGCGAGGGCGTTGGTCGCCGCCGCGTCGCCCTTGCGCGCCCGCAGCGAGACGGCGCTGCTGCGCATGCGCGTCGCGAGCACCGAGCGCACCTCGGGCGAGAAGAACCGGTCGGTCGCGAGCTCGAGCTCCTCGCGCAGCGCGGCGTTCACCTGCTCGGGATCGCGCATGCCGGCGGCCCCGAGCCGCTGGCCGACCTTCTGCAAGAGCTCGTCGAGCGCCTGGCGCGCGGGCAGCCAGTGGCGGAACTCCGGCTCGTCGTGCAGGGAGGCGGAGGTGGGGATCAGCGCCGTCACCAGCTCGGCCGACAGGCTCTCCTCGAGGTCGGCCACCGGGTGCGTCGGCTCGGCCTCCGGCGCGGGCTCGATGAGGTCGCGACATCCCTCGAGCCCGAGCGGCAGGACCTGCCCTGTCGACGCGTTCTGGCGCTTCGCGGCCGCGATCCGGTGCCGCGCCCACTCGACGGGGACGGGGACGGGCGCGGTGCCGAGGTTGTCGTAGGCGCGCGCGCGGCCCTCCTTGAGCTGCGAGCCGCTGAGCCACCCGGCGCCGGCGTGGAGCACGCCGACCGAGTCGCGCACGATCACCTCCGCGATCCGGTAGCGGCCGCTCGTGTCGCGGCTCGTGATCGCGATCGCCTCGGTCCCGCTCGAGTCGGGCGGGATCAGCGTCGCCTCGATCACCTCGGCGCGGTCCTCCGCGAGCCGCGCCACGCGCGGGCGCGTCGGGATCGCCGCCCCGCGCGACTTCAGCACGTTGAGCGCGCGCCGCGCCGCCTTGCGCGCCGCCCCGGAGGCGTCCTCCGCCTCGGCAGCCGCCGCGATCGCCTCCGCGTTGGAGGCGGCGAGCCAGGCGTCGACGAGCGCCGGCGCGGCGTCGCCGGCCGACCGCAGCGCCTCGAGCGCCCGGTCCCAGCCCGCGGCGAGCACCTCGGCGTCGAAGTCGACCTTCGGCTCGGCGCCCGCGCTGCCCTCGGGGCGCGCGCCGCTGTCGGCCTTGGGCTTCGCCGCGGCCTGCTTCGCCTTGGTGCGCGCGCTCAGCGCCTCGCGCGCCGTGAGCGCCGGCTTGTCCGAGCCCGCGGCCTGCTTCGCCTTGGCCGCCGGCAGCGAGAACAGGAGGTGCGCCGGCCTCGACGGGCCCTGCGGCTGGCCCTGCGGCGGACGGACGTCCTTGCCCGTCACGACCGTCGCGGTCGCGCCCTGCCCGGTCACGGTCACCATGCGCTGGCTCTGCTGCGACGCCGCGCCGGCCGGCCGCGCGGAGCCCGCCGGCCCCTTCGCCCCGGGCCGAGCGCCCTGCGCCCGCCCGCCGTCCGCCACCGGCCTGGCCGAGAGGCCGCGCTCCGGCCTCGGCCCTCGCTCCGCGCGGGGGCCTTGATCTGCCCTGGGCCCGGCGCCTTGCTCCGCTCGCGCGCCCTGCTCCGCGCCGGGTCCGCGCTCCAGCCGGGGCCCGCGGTCGGGCCGGGGTCCGCGGTCGGGCCGGGGCCCGCGGTCGGGCCGAGGTCCGCGATCGGGCCGGGGCCCGCGATCGGGCCGGGGTCCGCGATCGGGCCTGGGGCCGCGGTCGGGCCGGGGCCCGCTGGGCGCCGCGGCCGCTCGTTCGGGCCTCGGCGCGCGGAAGTCGCGCACCCGCGGCGCCGCGGTGGGCGGCGGCGCGGCGTCTTCCGTCGTGGCCGGCGCGGCCGGCGGCGGATCCGCGAGCACCGGCCGCTTGCGGGGCGCGATCACGTCCAGCAGCGAGGCCTGGGGCTCCTTGGCGGCGGCCTTCGACGAGGGCCGCGGCGCCTCGCCTTCGGGCTGGGCCGAGGCGCCCTCGGCCTCGTCGGCCCGCTTCGCGCCGCTCGCGCTCGCGGAGGTGCTCGCCGAGCGGACGACCCTCCGCGCGCGCGGCTTGTCTGCGCTCTCTGCATCGGGGGCGCCCTCGTGCGCAGGCTCAGCGGCTGCGCCGGCGGTCCGCTCCGTGCTCTCGATCTCGTTCTTTGTGCTCATGTCGAGGCTCCCGGGGACATTTTTAGGAGATGGGGACCGCGGCCGCGGCTCCCCGATTATCGCGAAAGATGGGCAACAGCTTCGATCTCGACGGCGGCGCCCTTGGGGAGCGCCGCCACCTGCACCGTCGCTCGCGCGGGCAACACGCCGCCGACGGCCATCCCGTACACCTGGTTGACGACGGCGAAGTTCGCGAGGTCCGTCAGGTAGATCGTGGTCTTCACCACGTCGTCCCAGGTCGCGCCGGCCGCGGACAGCACCTCGGTGAGGTTCTTGATCACCTGGGCCGTCTGGACGTCGATGCCGCCTTCGACGAGCTCGCCCGTCGCGGGGTCGACCGGGATCTGGCCGCTGCAAAAGACGAGGTGGCCGGCCTTGACCGCCTGCGAGTACGGGCCGATTGCGCGCGGGGCCCGGTCGGATGTGATGGCTGTTTTGGACATGTTGACCTCTGAAATCGTGGAGCGCCTCGGGGGCGGGTGTTCCGCCCGCCCCGGTCCTCGCTCTCGCGGGTCCGGGGACCGGTGCTCGCCGTCCCCTCTCTAGCCGAAGTGTTTCCGGCCTTCGATGGCTCGCCCCAGGGTCACCTGGTCGGCGAACTCCAGATCTCCACCGTGGGGCACGCCGCTCGCGATCCGCGTGACCTGGATCCCCAGGGCGCCGAGCTCGCGCGCGACGAGCAGGGCCGTCGCCTCGCCGTCGACGGAGGGCGGGGTCGCGACCAGCACCTCCCGGACGGGCTCTTCGGGGTCGCGCACACGCGCCCGGAGCGCCTCGAGCGGCAGCTCCTCGGCGCCGACCCCTTCGAGCGGCGAGAGGAGCCGGCCGAGCACGAAGTAGCGCCCGCGCATCGCCCCGCTCCGCTCGATGGCGAGCAGGTCCTGGACGCGCGCGACGACGCACAGGAGCCCGCCGTCGCGCCGGGTGTCCAGGCAGATCGCGCAGAGCGCCGGGGCGTCGCCGTGCGTCTCGGCGACCTCGGCGATGTGGCCGCACCGGGCGCACGGCCGGATGTGGTCGCTGAGCTCCGCGAGCTCGCCGCCGAGCTCGCGCGCGGTGTCCGCGCCGCCGGTCGCGAGGAACAGGGCGAAGCGCTGCGCCGTCTTCTCGCCGACCCCCGGCAGGCGCGCGAGCAGCTGGGCGACCCGCGACAGCCGCCCGGGCAGGCCGCCGGGCGCGCTCCGGAAGCCGGCGGCGGGCGCGCCCCGGCCGCCGTTCGGGAGGTTGGAGGAGCCGGGGAGCGACGCCGGGGGACGCAATGCGGTCAAGTGTGCATGCCGGGGAGCTTGACGCCGCCGGTCACCTTGGCGATCTCGCCCTCGACGAGCTTGTCGGCCGTCTCGAGCGCCGAGTTCGACGCCGCCACGATCGCGTCGAGCGCCATTTCCAGGCCCTCGCTCGCGAGGAACTCCGGGTCGACGTCGATCCTGCGCACCTTCCCCTCGCAGGAGACCACGACCGTGACCTTGTCGCCGGCGGCGGTCGCGCTCACCTCGCGGTCCTTCAGCTCGCCCTTCACCTGGTCGATCTTGCGCTGCATGCGCGCCGCCTGGCGAACCAGCTCATTCATTCCGCCGCGAAATTGCATGGTCAGGCGGCGGTCTATGCCGTGAACCGCGCCGCGCCGCAACCGGGAAGGGAGCGGGAAGGGAGCGGGAAGGGAGCGGGAAGGGGAGCGGGAAGGGGAGGGGCCGCGGAGGGGGCGTCTCGTCCGCCTCTCCAGGGACTTCCTTGGCCCCGCCGTCCTGGTCATGGCGGAGCAGGTGCGCCCGGTGCGGCAACTCTGGCAGGCTCTCCGGAATGCAGAGGAACGCGGGGCGGCCGCGGCTCCGGTGACAGCCGCGGCGACGCGCACGCGAGAAGGTGCTAGTCGAGCAGCGTATGAGCTACGTCGTCCTCGCGCGGAAGTGGCGCCCGCAGTCCTTCGAGGATCTCGTCGGCCAGGAGCACGTATCCACGACGCTGGCCAACGCCATCGCGCGGGACCGCGTCGCGCACGCGTTCCTCTTCACGGGCGTCCGCGGGGTCGGCAAGACGACGAGCGCCCGCATCCTCGCGAAGGCGCTGAACTGCGTGCACGGCCCCACGGCGAAGCCGTGCCAGACGTGCGCGGCGTGCGCCGAGATCACGGTGGGCGCGGACGTCGACGTCCAGGAGATCGACGGCGCGAGCTACAACGGCGTGGACGAGGTGCGCAAGCTCCAGGAGAGCCTGCCGTACCGGCCGTCGCGCGACCGCTTCAAGATCTTCATCGTGGACGAGGTCCACATGCTCTCGAACGCGGCGTGGAACGCGTTCCTGAAGACGCTGGAGGAGCCGCCTCCGCACGTGAAGTTCATCTTCGCGACGACCGAGGTGCACAAGGTCCCGGTCACGATCCTGAGCCGCTGCCAGCGCTACGACTTCAAGCTCATCGGCGCGCAGCAGATCGCGGCGCGGCTCCGCTGGGTGCTCGAGCAGGAGCGGATCCCGGCCGACGACGTGGCGCTCAGCGCGCTCGCGCGGGAGGCCGCGGGCAGCATGCGCGACGCGATGAGCCTGCTCGACCAGGTGATCGCCTGGGTGGGCACGAGCGGCGACCGCATCACGGCCGAGGGCGTGGCGAAGGTGCTCGGCGTCGCCGACCGCGTGGTGCTGCACCGCCTGGCGGAGGCGCTCGTGGACGGCGATCCCGCGGCGTGCGTGCGCATCGTCGGCGAGCTCGCGCAGGAGGGCTACGACCTGCCCCACGTGGCCCGCGACTTCCTCGCGCACCTGCGCGACCTCGTGGTGGCGAAGGTCTGCGAGGATCCGTCGCCGCTGCTCGATCTCGCCGACGAGGAGATCGCCGACGCGCGCGCGCTCGCGGCGCGCGCCGACGCGGACGATCTCACGCGGCTGCACCAGGGGTTCTCGCGATCCTTCGACGACATCGTCCGGAGCGGCCAGCCGCGGGCCTCGCTCGAGATGGCGCTCGTGCGGCTCGCCAGGCGGCCTCCGCTCCTGCCGATCGACGAGCTGCTGCGCCGGCTCGGCGATCTCGAGCGGCGGCTGAACGGCGGCGGGGGCGGCGGGGGTGGTGGCGGCGGCGGGGCGACGGAGCGCGCGCCGCAGCGGCCCGGGGCGCCGGCCGGCGGAGCGGCCGCGCCGCGGCGCGCGGCGGGGATGGCGGAGGCTGTGGGGGAGGAGGCGCGCGGCGCGGGGGCGGCGAGCGGCGCGGCGGTGGCGAGCGGCGCGGCGATGGCGAGCGGCGCGGCGACGGGCGGAGCTGGCCATGGCATGGCCGCGGTCCACGGCGCAGCGCCAGCGCCATGGCGGGGCGAACCGCCGGGTGCAGCGTCGGCAAACGGCGCGGCGGCGGTGAACGGCATGACGGCCGCGCACGGGGCGGTAGCCGCGAACGGCGCGGCCGCGAACGGGGTGGCGAGGGGGTACGGCGCGCCGACGGCGAACGGGATGGCGGCGAACGGCGCAGCGGCCGTGAACGGCGCGGCGGCGAACGGTGTCGCGGCAGCGAACGGCAACGGCGCGAGGGGCATGAACGGCGTGGCGCCGAACGGCGCCGCGGCTGCGAACGGGGTGGTGAGGGCGTACGGCGCGCCGGCGGCGAACGGGATGGCGGCGAACGGCGTCGCAGCCGCGAACGGCGCCGCGGCCGCGAATGGGATGGCGAGGGGGTACGGCGCGCCGGCGGCGAACGGGATGGCGGCGAACGGCGTCGCAGCCGCGAACGGCGCCGCGGCCGCGAACGGGGTGGCGAGGGGGTACGGCGCGCCGGCGGCGAACGGGATGGCGGCGAACGGCGTCGCGACAGCGAACGGTCTGGCGCGGGCGAACGGCGCGGCGGCGGCGAACGGCGCCGCCTTCGCGTTCAGTGCGCCGGGCGTGAACGGCGTCGCCCCCGCCTTCGCGAGGGGCACGGACCACACGAACGGCGCGCCCGCGCCGGGGTTCCGCGCCGACAGCGCGCCGCCGCTCACGCCGCGCAGCGCTCCGCCCACCGGAGCGCCCGGCGCGGCGATAAGATCGAGCGTGCCGCCTCCCGCCATGAGCGCCGACGACCTTGCCACCTGGCGCGCGGTGCTCGCGGCGATCCGGGGGCAACGCCCCGCGCTGGCCTCCGTGCTCGAGCACGCGGCTGTCATCGAGCTCACACCGACCCGCGTCGTCCTCGGCTACGAGGCGAACTCCTTCCTGTCCGGTCAGGCCACCGAACCCCCGGCCCGCGACCTGCTTGGCAACGCCCTGCGCGCCCATTTCGGCGGCCCGGTCGAGCTCGTCTTCGAGACGATCACCCGCGGCAACGCCGGCCCCTCGCTCGCTCAGGTCGAGACCGCCGAGCGCAAAGCCCGCGTCGAGGCCGCCCGGCGGGCCGTGGCCGAGCACCCGCTCGTCACGGCCGCCATCGAGCTGCTCGGCGCCGAGCTCAAGGACGTGCGGCTCTCTCCGGAGTTCGCGGAAGGGTGAATCGCGGTATCCGGGCGGGGTCATGCGGAATGGCGTCCGCCGGGCGCAGGATGAGCCCTCGGCGTCTCAGGTGATTCGGCCTGTCAGAAGTCTTGGCAGGGATCACGGCAATAGAAGAGAGATTTCAACGCAAAGGCGCAAAGGCGCAAAGGCGCAAAAATACAGAGAAAATTCTGGTTTGCGTCTTTGCGGCTTTGCGTTGAAATCTCTCGGGATTCCTGGCCAGCCTTGTGAGGCAAGGAAGTAGCGCGCATCAGGCACCGAGCGAACAAGCTCAGCGTGTTCCCCGCAGCGAGTCGCGGAACGCCTTGACCGCCTCGTGCTGGTCAGGCCAGCGCACGAAACGCGCTAGCTCACCGAGATCCAGCTCCGGGAGGAGCTCGCTTGTCGCGATCGCTTCGTACTCCTCGCCGCGCGACGCATGGAGATGGAACACGTCGCGCTCCCAGAACCAGACCTCACGCACCCCGAGCCCGCTGTAAACGGGAAGCTTGTCGAGCCCACCGCTCATCGGAACCACCTCGATCGCGAGATCAGGAAACTCCTTGAGCGTGCCGCCCACGCAGTAACACTCGTCGGGCTCGAGGCCGCGTGCCTTGGCTTCACGACGAAAGGTCATCGAGCCGTAGCCGTGGAGCGGCACATCCCGCTCGAGCGCGAAAAGCTCGACCAGGCGGCCGATGCTTTTCTTCGCTGCTTCGTGCTCGAGCGATGGACGCATCAGCTCCAGCGTCCCCTCATAGAACGTCATCCGCAGGCCGGGGGTGTCCAGCTCGTCACGTAGCCTCACGTACGTCTGCCAGGGCACGCCGTAGAGCACGAACCGCTGCTCACCCGCGGGCGAGGTGGAGGTCGGGGACGGAAGCGGCAGGTGCGCGGCGGCGACCATGGGCGCGGAGGGAACATAGCACCTCGGCGCTGACCACCATCTGACGCGGCGAGCCCGCGGCTCCCGGCCACACCACCACGCCAGGGCATTCTCAGGCACGGTGCGCCGCCTCGCGAGCCGCGCGCGGCCCGCCAGGAGCTCCGCCCGTTTTTCTACGGCGCCGGGCTCGACGTCGACCGGATCGCGATACCCGCGCTCCAGCCCGTTGCCACGGAGCGGTCCGCGTCGCTCTCCTTCTGGTCTCCAGCGCCCGGACGGTGAATTCGAGACCGCGCACGCATGGGTCGACGGGCCGCCAGGTCTTCGTTACAGTGACCGACGGGTGGGTGAACGAGACCGCTCCGCGCGCTGATCGGGGCAGTCCTCGGCACCAGCGACCAAGCTCGCCGGGATCATGACGGAGTACGGTATTCTGGACCGGCGTCGCCGCTCGCGCGGGCCCACGCGCTTCACACGTCCTGTCGTTCTTCAGCCTGCTCCGCCCACGGAGGACCGATGCGATCTCTCGATCTCGACACCCTCACGAACGCCGTCGCCGGCGGCGCCGCCGCCATCCGCGCGATCACGCGCCTCGAGCCCGCGGGAGGCCCCGGAGACAAGGTCTTCCCGCCGACCTACGTGAAGGAGCGCAGCGCCACCACGAAGTACGCGATGGAGCCGCGGCGCATCGACGGACGCGAGGTGACTACCGTGCTCCTCGACTCGGTCGCTTCCCAGGCAAACCGCTTCGAGGAGGCGCTGCTGGAGGGATGGCGGCGAGGGGAGCTCCCCTTCCCGGTCGTGCAGGTCGACTTCTCCAACGAGGAGGGGCTCGCGGACCTCGAGCAGATCACCGCGCTCCAGGCCCCGCACCGCATCGCTGACGCGCTCCTTCGCGACAGCGTGCTGGGCGGCACGCCCTTCCGTCACACGGCCGTCGGCAAGGAGGTGACCGACGCGCGCCCGACCCACGCGACGGCCATGTTCAAATACTGCCCAACAGCGCTCGTGCTGGGCGTGTGGGACAGCACCGGGCCGAAGGGCGGCATGGGCGCGAAGTTCCAGCGTTGCCTCGTCTCCGAGATCGTCGGGATCGACGTCGCGACGGGCGTCAAGACGGCGAGCCGCCTCGACCCTGCCAGCATCCAGACGAAGGCAGGACCGGTCTTCAAGCACAAGGACCCGAGCCAGGACTGGACCGTCGACCCGAAGGACGCCGAGCTTTCCAAGGGCAAGCCGGTCGAGTTCTCGCGCAGCGGCGGTGACGGCAAGAAGGGCTCTCCGTCGGCCATCAACCACGGGAACATCCCGCCGAGCATCGACGGGGAGGCGGGCGGGGTGACCATGAGCCACGCCGTGCAGACCACCGTGCTCTCGCTCGGCGCCCTCCGCCGCCTGCGCTTCCAGACCGCCTGCTCGGGCGAGCGCCTGCCGGCCGAGCAGCGCGACGCGGCCGAGGCGGCGGCGCGCACCGCCCTCGCCGCGCTGGCGCTCGCCGCGATCGTCTACCAGCGCGACCAGGGCTACGATCTCCGCTCGCGCTCCCTCCTCGTCCCGAAAGAGCCCCTCCTCTTCGAGCTCATCGGACGAGACGGCGGCGAGCCGGAGCGCTTCTCCCTCTCTCGGGCCGAGGCAGCGGCCCTGCTGAAGGGCGCCGAGCACAAAGCGCGGCAGCTCGGCCTCGGCTGGGATCCGAAGCCGATCACGCTCACGCCGGCGCCGAAGCTCGCTGGCCTCATCCGGAAGAGCCGCGAGCTGGCGGCGCGCGGCGAGGCCGAGGGCGAGGGCTGATGCTCGCGATCGAGGTCGCCCTGCTGACCGGTCGTTACGTGGCGACCGCGATCGACGACCGCGGTCGGGCCGAGTGGCCGCCGCACCCGGCGAGGCTGTTCTCGGCCCTCGTCGCGGCGCACTTCGAAGCGCCCGACCCTCAGTCCGAGGACGAGCGCGCCGCGCTGGAGTGGCTGGAGCAGCAGGGCCCCCCCGAGATCTCGGCCCCCGAGGCCGCCGCGCGGGAGGTCGTGACCGTGTTCGTGCCGGTGAACGACACGAGCGTGGTCGGCTCGCTCGACGACGAGGCGTTCACGGTACGCGAGGCACGCGCCGAGCTCGACGCCGTGCGGCCGAAGGGCGGCAAGCCGCTCGCCGCCGCGGAGAAGAAGCTCGCCAAGGCCGAGTCGCGCTTTCTGGATGCCGTGCGCAAGGCGATCGCGCCCGTCCCGGCGGGGAAGGAGGGAAAAGACGGGCCGGGCAAGGCCGAGTCGCTCCTGCCCGACCGCCGGACGAGGCAGCCGCGCACCTTCCCGTCGAGTTCACCCTCCGAGGTGGGCCCCGCCGTGCCCCGCATCGTCTTCGCATGGCCGAGCGCGGACCCCACACCCGGGCAGCGCGCGACGCTGGACGCGCTCGCCGCGCGTGTGACGCGGCTCGGGCACTCCTCGTCGCTCGTGACGGTCCGTGTGCGCAACGATCGCCCCGAGGCGACCTGGATCCCGGACGACGTCGGCCCGGGCCGCGCCGGCGACGAGGCGGTGCTCCGCGTCGTCGGTCCAGGCCAGCTGGACGCCCTCTGCGAGGCCTTCGAGCTCCAGGCCGACGCGCCCGGACGGGTCATGCCGGCGTCGTTCCAGCGCTACGTCCGGCCTCGCGTCGCCGGCGAGGCGAACGCGCCGGCGACCCGGTTCGGCGACGGGTGGATCGTCCTGCGTCGTCGTGCCGGCCCGCGCCTGCCCTCGTCCCGGGCCGTCGACGTCGCCCGCACCGTGCGCAAGGCGATGATGGCGTCCTACGGCCCCGGCGCGCCCGAGATCCTCTCGGGGCACCACGCGTCCGGCGGCCCGAGCGAGCGCCCCCACCTCGCGTATGTCCCGCTGCCGTTCGTCGGCAGCGAGCACGCCGACGGCACGATCCTCGGCGTGGCGCTGGTCCTGCCGCGGGACGCGACGCGCGACGAGCGGCTCGCCGTCTACCGTGCGCTGGACGCCTGGCAGCGGCAGCGGCGCGACGGCGATGAGGAGTCGCCGCGGCTCCCGGTCTACCTCGGCAGGGCCGGCGAGCTCGTCCTCGAGCGGCTGGAAGAGCAGGCGTCCCAGTCGACCTTGCGGCCGGCGACGTGGTGCGCCGAGGCCGCATCCTGGGCCAGCGCCACGCCGGTCGCGCTCGATCGCAACCCGGGTGATCTCGGCGCGCGTGATCCGCGAAAGGAGGCCGCGGCCTACGCCGACGCGGAGGCGACCGTCGCCACGGCGTGCGAGCGGATCGGCCTGCCACGCCCGGCGCGCGTGACGGTCGTGCCGGCGGCGCCGCTCGCGGGCGCCGACAAGGCCCGGCACTTCCCGCCGTTCCAGGCGGGCACGCCTCCCCTGCAGCGCGTCCTGGTGCACGCGACGCTCACGTTCGACGTGCCGGTGAGGGGGCCGATCCTGATCGGCGCCGGACGTTACTTCGGCCTCGGCCTCTTCCGGCCGCTGAGGGGACATGGCTGAGCTCTCGCCCGGCGACTTCGCCGCGTACTTCGAGGCGATCCACCGTGCCGCGCCGTTTCCATGGCAGGCGAGGCTGCTCGCCGAGGTCGCGCGCGAGGGGAGCTGGCCCGCGTTGCTCGATCTGCCCACGGGCACGGGCAAGACGGCGGCGATCGACGTCGCGCTCTTCCACCTCGCGCTCGACGCCGCGTCGCCGCCGGCGCAGCGTAAGGCCCCGCGGCGCATCGTGATGGTCGTGGACCGGCGGACGGTCGTCGATCAGGCTTTCGAGCGCGCGAAGGCGGTCGCCGCGGCGCTGGTCGGCGCGCGGGACGGCGTCCTTCGCGCGGTGGCCGATCGGCTCCGGGCGCTCGCCGGTCTCCGGGAGGACGAGGCGCCGCTCGCGCTGGCGCAGCTCCGCGGCGGCATGCCGCGGGACGACGCGTGGGCGAGGAGGCCCGATCAGCCGCTCGTGGCCGTCTCGACCGTGGACCAGGTCGGCTCGCGGCTGCTCTTCCGCGGCTACGGCGTGAGCGACGCCATGCGCCCGATCCACGCGGGGCTGCTCGGCAACGACGCGCTCCTGCTGCTCGACGAGGTGCACCTGTCGCAGCCCTTCCGCGAGACGTTGACCTCGCTGCGCCGGTACCGCGCGTGGGCGCGCCGCGAGCTGCCGGATCGATGGCAGTTCGTCGAGATGTCGGCCACGCCGGGCGGCGCGTCGGCCGCGCCGGGCGGCGGCCGCCTGTTCGCGTTGAATGAGGACGATCATCGCGACGAGCGGCTCGCGAAGCGGCTCCGAGCGAAGAAGCTGGTCGCGCTCGCGGAGGTGAAGGTGAGCGGCGGAGAGGACGCGAGGCGAGCGGCGTTCGCCGAGGCGTGCTCCGACCATGCCCTGCGCTTCGTGGCGCCCGGGCGCGCTGTCGGCGTCATCGTCAACCGCGTCGCCACGGCGCGCGAGGTGGTCGCCGCGATCCGGAGGCGGGCCGGCGACGGCGCCGACGTCGTCCTCGTCACGGGCCGCATGCGCCCGCTCGACAGGGACGACCTCGACGCCAGGATCGGTCCACTCCTCCGCTCAGGCCGTGCGCGCGACGCGACCGCGCGCCCGCTGGTCATCGTCGCAACGCAGTGCATCGAGGCGGGCGCCGACTTCGATCTCGACGCGGTGGTGACCGAGTGCGCCTCGCTCGACGCCCTCCGGCAGCGCTTCGGCCGGCTGAACCGGCTCGGCGCGATCGAGGACGCGCGCGGCGTGGTGCTGGTTCGCTCGGACGCGCTCGCCAAGGATCAGGTCGATCCGGTCTACGGCCGGGCGCTCGCCGCGACGTGGACGTGGCTCGGCGAGGCGGCGCGCGACTTCGGCATCCAGGCGACGGCCGGGACGCTGCCCGAGGGGGAGGCGCTCGACGTGTTGCTCTCGCCGAAGGCGCGCGCGCCCGTGATGCTCCCCGCCCACCTCGACGCGTGGGTGCAGACGAGGCCCGTCCCGGAGATCGATCCCGATGTCTCGCTGTGGCTTCACGGGACCGATCAGGAGCAGGCTCCCGAGGTGCAAATCGTATGGCGCGCCGATCTGACGGGCGCGCTGCTCGCGCAGGCGACGCGGGACGAGGAGGCGCGCGAGGCCTTGTTGAAGCGCGTGGAGGCGTGCGCGCCGGTCGGGCTCGAGGCGATCTCGATGCCGGCTCATGCGGTCCGCGCGTGGCTCCAGGGCGGCGCAGCGCCCGACCTCGCCGACGTCGAGGGCCGTGCGGTGGGAGAGGACGACCGGAAGCCGCGGGCCAAGCGGCTCGTGCTCCTCTGGAAGGGGGACGAGAGCCGGGTGATCGAGCCCGGCAAGCTCCACGCCGGCAGCACGATCATCGTCCCGAGCACGTACGGAGGCCTGTCCGAAGGCACCTGGGATCCTTCGTCCAGGGACCCCGTCTCGGACCTGGGCGACCGCGCTCGATGGCAGCAGACGGGGCGCCCGACGTTGCGGCTGCACCCCGACGTGATGCGGCAGCACGCGGACGTCATGGATCCCGCATGGCCGAAGCCCCCCGAACCGGCCGTGGACGAGGACTCGGATGCCGAGGATCGCGCGGCCATGGACGCGTGGCTCTCGGAGGCGAGCGCGGCGACGACCGCGGCGTCGTGGCTCGGCGGGGTCCTCAGGGCGCTCGCGGAGACGGGCAGGAGGCGCCCTGCGCTCGTGCGGATCGACGGGATCGAGCTGGTCGGCGAAGGCGGTGAGCGGCGCGTCGAGCCCGGGTACTTCGCGCTCGTCGGCCGCGTCCGCGCGCGCGACGAGGGGGCGGGCGATGTGACGACGGAGGACGACGGCGCGTCCCATACGGGCGTGGAGGTGACGCTGCGGGAGCACCTGGGCGGCGTCGCTGCGTGGGCCAGGCGGTTCGCGGAGCAGTGCGGGGTCCCGCCGGAGGTCGCGCGCGACGTCGAGCTGGCGGCGCGCTGGCATGACGCCGGGAAGGTCGATCCGAGGTTCCAGCGGATGCTCCACGGGGGGAGCGAGCTCCGGGCGGCGGTGGCGGTCGAGCCCCTCGCGAAGAGCGCGATCGTCGCCGCGGATCGCGCTGCGCGGGCCCGTGCGATCGAGCGATCCGGGTACCCGCGCGGGGCCCGGCACGAGCTCTCGTCGGTGGCGATCCTGGAGGCCTGCTCGCCGCTGACCGGCGATGCCGGTGATCGGGATCTGGTCCTGCACCTCGTGGCGTCGCATCACGGCTGGTGCCGGCCGTTCGCGCCGGTGGTGGTCGATTCGGATCCGGTCGAGCTCGCCTTCGACGCGGAGGGCGCGGTCGTGCGCGTCTCGAGCGACCACGGCCTCGCCCGGCTCGATTCGGGCATCGCGGAGCGGTTCTGGCGGCTCGTGGAGCGTTATGGCTGGTTCGGCCTGGCATGGCTCGAAGCGATCTTGCGGCTCGCGGATCACCGGCGGAGCGAGCAAGAGCAGCGCGGCGACGTCGGGGCGAGGGAGGAGAGATGACCGAGCTCCTGCTGACCGGGCTTGATGGCAAGAACCCGCTGGCGTTCCTCGCGGCGCTGGGCGTGCTCAACGCGCTCGCCGACCGGGTGAAGGAGGGGCAGCCGGAGCCGAGGCTGCTCTGGCGTGCCGGCGGCACGTACAGGCCGGCGATCCTGGGCGGCCCAGAGCGCGACGTGTTGCTCGACGTGCTCGTGAAGGATCTGGAGAGCTTCCGGGGAGAGCCCGCCATCGAGCGGCTGCGGTATCGCAAGGACGGCGACGGGGCCGAGGCGCACGATTTGAAGCCGCCTCCGCTGCACTTTGCGAGATACCTGCGCGACCTGGTGAGCGAGGATGTGCGGCGGAGCCTCGCCTTCGCCGCCGCGTTCGCGACGGACGTGGCGGTGGACAACAACGGCAACACGAAGCCGACCGCGCTCCATTTCACCGCGGGGCAGCAGGAGTTCCTCGGGATGGTGAGCGAGCTCGTGCAGGGCGTGCGCGCGGAGGATCTGGAAGAGGCCTTGTTCGGGCCGTGGCGCTACGAGCGACCGTTGCCGGTGCTCCAGTGGGACAACACCTCGGCGCGCGACTATGCGCTTCGCGCGAGCGATCCGTCGAAGGACAAGAAGCTCGGCGTGCCGGGCGCGGACTGGCTGGCGTTCCGGGGCCTGCCGTTCTTCCGGGTGGCGCCCGTCGGCGACCGCATCGTGACGGCCAGTTGCAGCGGCGAGTGGAAGACGGGCACGTTCCGGTGGCCGATCTGGACGGTCCCGCTTCCGCGCTCGGTCATCGGCTCCGTCGTCACCTCGCCGGAGGTGTTCGAGGTGGACCCGCACGTCCTGCGCGCTCGCGGGATCGCCATCGTGTTCGAGTCCGCGATCCGGCGGAGCGATCAGGGCGGCTACGGCAGCTTCGCGCCGGCGCGCATGGCGCGCCCTGCCCGGGAAGCCTGATTGTGAAGAGGGGGTCGATCAAGCGCGAGTGCGCGTGGATTACGCCAGGTCGCTTGTAGTTATCACCTTTTCTTTTGTCCCTCTGATCCTTGACCGTCGCGGAGACCCCACGTTGTATGGCCTCGAAAGGGGTGGTGTGGGGATGGCGCGAGTTGCTGAGGGAGTGGCGGGCGAGTCGAGCGAGCCGCTGATCCGAGCAAAGCCGCTCCCGCGGCGGTTGCCGGTGTCGGGAGCGCCGCCGGAGCTGGTGCCGGCGCGGATGATCAACGAGGTGCTGTATTGCGAGCGCCTGCTCTACCTCGAGTGGGCGCAGGGCGAGTTCGAGGACAACGTGTTCACGGTCGAGGGCCGGAGCGTGCACCGGCGCGCGGACGTCGCCGGCGGCGAGCTGCCGCCGCTGCAGCAGCCGGAGGCGGCGAGCGCGGGCGGTGGCGCTGGCGTGGAGCCGGGCGCGGCGACGCGCTCGCCGGCGCCGCCGCGGCGCGCGCCGGGGAAGCGGGCCGGCAGCGACGAGGAGGGCGAGGAGCCGGCGCCGTACGAGGCGCGCAGCGTGTGGCTGTCGTCGGAGCGGCTCGGCATCACCGCGAAGATCGACGTGGTCGAGGGCGACGCATCGGGGCGGCTTGTGCCGATAGAGTACAAGCGCGGCCACGCGCCGGACGTGCCCGGGGGCGCGTACCTGCCGGAGCGTGCACAGCTCTGCGCGCACGTGCTGCTCCTGCGCGAGCACGGGTATACGTGCGACGAGGCGGCGATCTACTTCGCGGCGTCGCGCCGGCGGATCGCGATCGCGATCGACGAGGCGCTGATCGCCGCGACGCAGGCCGCCGCGGCGCGCGCGCGGGAGGTGACGGGCGCCGCGGCCATGCCGCCGCCGCTCGTGGACAGCCGGAAGTGCAACGGCTGCTCGCTGGTGGGGATCTGCCTGCCCGACGAGACGAACCTCTTGCGGCGCCTGGACGGGGAGGATCTCGACGCGGCGGCGGAGGACGCGCCGAGCGAGGCGGAGGGGGCGGGGGAGGGGGAGATCGAGGGCCCGCTGGAGGTGGATCCGTGGGGGCTCGTCGGCGCGGCGAGCGCGGAGGCGGGCGAGGCGGTCGCGGAGGCGAGGCCCGGAGAGGGCGCGCTGGTGGGCGAGGTGGAGCTCCGGCGGCTGCACCCGGCGCGCGACGACAAGCTCCCCGTGTACGTGCAGGAGCAGGGGGCGCGCATCGGGCTCTCGGGGGAGCGGCTCGTGATCCACAGCCGGACCGGGGGGCAGACCGAGGCGCGGCTCTCGAACACGTCGCAGGTCGCGCTGCTCGGCAACGTGCAGATCTCGACGCAGGCGACGCGGGCGCTGCTGGAGCGGGGGATCCCGCTCTGCTTCATGACCTACGGCGGGTATTACCTGGGCCGCGCGACGGGGCTCGAGTCGAGGAACGTGGAGCTCCGGGTCGCCCAGCACCGGGCGGCGGCGGACGAGGCGTTCTGTCTGTCGTTCGCGCGCGGCGTGGTGGTGTCGAAGATCAAGAACGCGCGGACGATGCTCCGGCGCAACCACGCGGCGCCCGAGGCGGCGGTGCTGTCGGAGCTCGACCAGCTCGCGCGCAAGGCCGCGGAAGCGCCGTCGCTGCCGTCGCTGCTCGGGCTGGAGGGGTCGGCCGCGCGCGTGTACTTCGGGGCGTTCACCGGCATGCTGAAGGGCGCGGACGAGGTGAAGGGCGCCTTCGATCTCGACGGGCGGAACCGGCGGCCGCCGCGCGATCCGGTGAACGCGATGCTGTCGCTCGCGTACGCGCTGCTCGCGAAGGAGCTCGCGGTGACGCTGGGCACGGTCGGGCTGGATCCGCTGCTCGGGTTCTACCACCAGCCGCGCTTCGGGCGGCCGGCGCTGGCGCTCGACCTGATGGAGGAGTTCCGGCCGATCGTCGCGGACTCGGTGGTCGTGGCGGCGATCAACAACGAGGTGGTCGCGCCGGACGACTTCCTGCATCACGGGGACGCGGTGGCGCTCAAGCCGGCGGGGCGGAAGAAGTTCCTGACGGCCTACGAGCGGCGGATGGATCAGCTCGTGACACACCCGGTGTTCGGATACCGGATCAGCTACCGGAGGGTGCTGGAGGTGCAGGCGCGGCTGCTCGCGCGGGTGCTGCTCGGGGAGGTCGCGGCGTATCCGTCGTTCCGGACGCGGTGAGGGGCGCGAGGGATGAGGGGGCGAGCGGACAGGGAGAAGAAAGGGAGGCCGGCGTGAGGCAGAGCTACATCGTGAGCTACGACGTCTGCGATCCGAAGCGGCTGCGCAAGATCTTCAAGGCGATGCGCGGGTACGGGGACTGGCTGCAGCTGTCCGTGTGGCAGTGCGAGCTGAGCCGGCGGGAGCTCGTGGAGCTGCGGCGCGACCTCGGGCAGATCATCGACGCGCGGACGGACCAGGTGCTGATCATCGACATCGGGCCGGCAAACGGGCGGGCCGTGGGCGCGATCGCGTCGCTCGGACGGGCGTACGTGCCGTCCGAGCGGGTGGCGGTGGTGGTGTGAGATGCCGCGGCTGAGGGGCGCGGGGGGGACGGGGGAAACGGGAGGGAGGATCCCGGGCGTCGGTGGCCGCCGTCGGCGCGGTGGGTGAGCCGAGCCGGGGGCGGCCGCGGCAGCGGCGGCGGTAAAGCTGGGCCGGGCAGGTGTCGCATGCAGGCCAGGCGCGTCCGGCAGGACGTGAGGAAGAGGCGGGGCGCACCGCCGCGCGCGGTGGACAGGGCGAGGCGGCAAGGCGTCGATCCGAGCCTGCGTGCACCAGGCACGTGCGAGGGGGCACGGGCGAGCGCATACGGAGCGCGGCACAGGAGACGCCTCGATCGGGAGAGCCGTGCCCCGGCGCGGGCGACGCGTGAGGCACGTCGGACGGAGGAAGCCCCGCCGCGGACGCCGAGGTGCCGAGAGCACTGGACGGAATCCCCTGGCGGAGCGTGTTGCCTCCCCGGGTCGGAAGGCGAGCGCCCCGCGGGGGTTGACGCGGACGAGCTGGGCGACGAGTGCGGCGAGCCGGGGGCTGACGCGGGCGACCTGGGGGAGGAGTCGCGCGAGCTGGGGATGCGACGGTGCGAGGCGGGGGCGAGATGAGAGGAGGTGGGGGCTACGGCGCGGCAGGCGGGGGGGCAAGCTGCGGGGGTGGGGGCAAGAGCGGCAAGGCGCTCCGGGAGAGCGGAAGGGCGGGGTGAGGAGGGAAGGGGGCATGGTAGAAGGAGGAGGGCGGACCGGCTGCGAGCGGTGGAGTGACGCGAAAAACCCGGGGGGCGCACGCAACGCCGGCAGGTGTTTGAAATGATGGAGGATTTGGGGGGAGCCGGGGGCGCGCGGAGGGCCGCCGGCGACCCCGGAGGGAGGGTGGAACGGGAACCTCTCGCAAACCGGGTTGCAAGTACGCGAAATGTTTCGTAGCCTGCGAGGGCTCCTTCCGCCGCTGAAAGGCGGCGGCCCCATTGAAGCAGGAGCATCAGTTGGATCTCCTTGGGCGGAGGCTCCAACCCTTCCGCCGCTGAAAGGCGGCGGCCCCATTGAAACTTGCCCTCGTAGCTGCACTTCTTGCAGTTCGGGTACCTTCCGCCGCTGAAAGGCGGCGGCCCCATTGAAGCCCCTAGGCGCTTGGCACACCCATTGCCCTCGGAGACTGGCCTTCCGCCGCTGAAAGGCGGCGGCCCCATTGAAGCGGCACCCGTGTCCGAGGTGTTACCCTCGCTCGCGAGCCTTCCGCCGCTGAAAGGCGGCGGCCCCATTGAAGCGAGGTGCTCCTTCAGCGACTGCTCAGCGGCCGGGTAGACCTTCCGCCGCTGAAAGGCGGCGGCCCCATTGAAGCTAAGGGTTGTCCGCACAAGGCACTGTGCCCTCGGTCCCTTCCGCCGCTGAAAGGCGGCGGCCCCATTGAAGCGTGCATCGAACAGGCAGACCCCGAGCCTTCGTCATCCCTTCCGCCGCTGAAAGGCGGCGGCCCCATTGAAGCAGCAGGCCCGGCCCGAGCTCCCGCAGGAACGCGGCGCCTTCCGCCGCTGAAAGGCGGCGGCCCCATTGAAGCATCAAAAAGGCCGCCCTCGGCAAGGGGCCGGTCGGCCTTCCGCCGCTGAAAGGCGGCGGCCCCATTGAAGCGTCCTCATTCTTGCGGGCGCGACGGGCTGTATCGTTTCCTTCCGCCGCTGAAAGGCGGCGGCCCCATTGAAGCCCGTCACGGGTGCGAGGGTACGCGCGACCCGGGCGGGTGCCTTCCGCCGCTGAAAGGCGGCGGCCCCATTGAAGCCGTCGAGAGGTTCGGGTGACGGCTCCAACTCGGGGCCTTCCGCCGCTGAAAGGCGGCGGCCCCATTGAAGCATTAGCCAGCCGTAAAGAGGCGGATCGTGCGCACCGGCCTTCCGCCGCTGAAAGGCGGCGGCCCCATTGAAGCCTCGTCCAGCCCGGCGAGGATAAGACGGTCTGCTCTTCCTTCCGCCGCTGAAAGGCGGCGGCCCCATTGAAGCCGGCGACACCTGGGGTAACCCGAGCTTCGCCCCGAACTCGCCTTCCGCCGCTGAAAGGCGGCGGCCCCATTGAAGCGAGGTTTACGCCATCCTCCGGACCGGGTAATCGAGAAATCCTTCCGCCGCTGAAAGGCGGCGGCCCCATTGAAGCGTCATGGAGCCTCAAGAACAAGGAACGGCGCGGACGATTCCCTTCCGCCGCTGAAAGGCGGCGGCCCCATTGAAGCATCTCGACCGCTCCGATCTTCCCCTGACCCGCGATGACCTTCCGCCGCTGAAAGGCGGCGGCCCCATTGAAGCTCACCCTTGACGAAAATCGGCTTCATCTCATCCTCCACCTTCCGCCGCTGAAAGGCGGCGGCCCCATTGAAGCATGGAACTGCTGCTGCACCATCTTGTGGATTGCCTTTCCTTCCGCCGCTGAAAGGCGGCGGCCCCATTGAAGCCGCTTCCTCCGGCCGCCGCGCCCCGTCACCGCCCGACCCTTCCGCCGCTGAAAGGCGGCGGCCCCATTGAAGCTGGGCGGACGCGATCGAGGCGGAGACAGAGAGGGCGCTCCTCCTTCCGCCGCTGAAAGGCGGCGGCCCCATTGAAGCCGACTTGAGCTTGTCTGCTGCGTTCATGCCCATGGCCTTCCGCCGCTGAAAGGCGGCGGCCCCATTGAAGCGCCGAGTAGGTCAGCCCACCGAGCACCAGCAGCGCCTTTCTTCCGCCGCTGAAAGGCGGCGGCCCCATTGAAGCCCGATCGTGTCGCACCGCTGGTTGGCCTCGGCGGTGTCCTTCCGCCGCTGAAAGGCGGCGGCCCCATTGAAGCGTGAAGCCGGGTGGCCGAGGAAACGGCGTTGGCTTCCTTCCGCCGCTGAAAGGCGGCGGCCCCATTGAAGCTACGAGTTCAACAGCCGCGACATCGAGGCATCGCGCCCCCTTCCGCCGCTGAAAGGCGGCGGCCCCATTGAAGCAGGCACCTCGGGTCGTCCACGAAGATGCCGGCGATCCTTCCGCCGCTGAAAGGCTGCGGCCCCATTGAAGCCACGCGTTCGTCGCGTAGCAAAAGAACGCCTTGCCGTCCTTCCGCCGCTGAAAGGCGGCGGCCCCATTGAAGCCGCCCCTGCATGGTGCCGGCTTGCCGTTCCTTACCTTCCTTCCGCCGCTGAAAGGCGGCGGCCCCATTGAAGCTTGTGCTCGCGAAGCGCCGCGATCACGTCGTCAGCGCCTTCCGCCGCTGAAAGGCGGCGGCCCCATTGAAGCTCGTACCTGCCCGAAGCGACCCACCCGCCCGTGGTCACCCTTCCGCCGCTGAAAGGCGGCGGCCCCATTGAAGCGCAAACAAGAAGGAGGGTGGCGGGTCTACCGCTTCCGGCCTTCCGCCGCTGAAAGGCGGCGGCCCCATTGAAGCGTTGGGCGTACCGTTGGCGGAACCGTTGCGCATCAGCCTTCCGCCGCTGAAAGGCGGCGGCCCCATTGAAGCAAGTGCTTGCACCGTCGCTTGAACTCGTCCTCGTCCCCTTCCGCCGCTGAAAGGCGGCGGCCCCATTGAAGCAGGTGGATCGGGACGAGGGACAGCGGGAGCTTGTGCGCGCCTTCCGCCGCTGAAAGGCGGCGGCCCCATTGAAGCAGGAGCGTCGCGCGGAGCTCGGTGCCGCCGCCCTTGCCCGGCCTTCCGCCGCTGAAAGGCGGCGGCCCCATTGAAGCGACGTGAAGAGCTTCCCGTAGCGGAGTGCGCCGTCCTCGCCTTCCGCCGCTGAAAGGCGGCGGCCCCATTGAAGCGTGACGAAGACGCCGTTGCGCGCCTCCCACGTGCGGACCTTCCGCCGCTGAAAGGCGGCGGCCCCATTGAAGCCCGTTGAGGTAGATGGCCGCCTCAGGTCCGTTCGGCCCGCCTTCCGCCGCTGAAAGGCGGCGGCCCCATTGAAGCAAGTCCTCGAGCGGGCGGAGCTCGGGGCGCTCGTAGGGCCTTCCGCCGCTGAAAGGCGGCGGCCCCATTGAAGCCAGGCGATATGGGACGGACACAAGCACCACGAAGTGCCCTTCCGCCGCTGAAAGGCGGCGGCCCCATTGAAGCTCGCTCGTGCTCCCGCGGTAGAACAGGAGCGTTCTCCCCCTTCCGCCGCTGAAAGGCGGCGGCCCCATTGAAGCAGACACATGCCATGGACGGGTGTTGTTCCTACCCTTTCCTTCCGCCGCTGAAAGGCGGCGGCCCCATTGAAGCGTCGCCGAGCCACTGGACGAGGACCTCCCGCAGGACCTCGCCTTCCGCCGCTGAAAGGCGGCAGCCCCATTGAAGCAGCGGGAATTTGGCCTGGGTGCCGCGCGGGTCCTTGGCGCCTTCCGCCGCTGAAAGGCGGCGGCCCCATTGAAGCAACTCGTTCGTGTCCTTGCCGCCGTACTTGGTGATGCCTTCCGCCGCTGAAAGGCGGCGGCCCCATTGAAGCATCTGGATCGCGACCGCCATCGGCGCCGAGCATAGCCCCTTCCGCCGCTGAAAGGCGGCGGCCCCATTGAAGCGATGAGGCGGCCGACGCGGACCCGTTTGCGGCCGAGGACCTTCCGCCGCTGAAAGGCGGCGGCCCCATTGAAGCCGCAGGCGCGCCCCCGGCCCGTTCGAATCGAAGACCCTTCCGCCGCTGAAAGGCGGCGGCCCCATTGAAGCGTACCGCTGCGCCGCGGGGTCGTTCTTCGGGGAGGGCCCTTCCGCCGCTGAAAGGCGGCGGCCCCATTGAAGCGTGTTGTTGCCTGTGACGGCCGCGTTGTCGCACACGAACCTTCCGCCGCTGAAAGGCGGCGGCCCCATTGAAGCAAGGCGCTGTCCCGCCCGTTCGGGAAGTCGCTCTTCAGCCCTTCCGCCGCTGAAAGGCGGCGGTCCCATTGAAGCTAGAACGTGTACGACTCGCGGTACTTGTTGGCCACGTCCCTTCCGCCGCTGAAAGGCGGCGGCCCCATTGAAGCATGTCGATCGCCATGTTGACCTCCACCTGGGTCCACCCCTTCCGCCGCTGAAAGGCGGCGGCCCCATTGAAGCGCCTCCATGTCGCGCGCCGGACACGCCGGCGGCGCGTGATCCTTCCGCCGCTGAAAGGCGGCGGCCCCATTGAAGCAGTTCCTCGCCCGCCAGAAAGGGCAAGGTTCGGATGCCTTCCGCCGCTGAAAGGCGGCGGCCCCATTGAAGCCGAAACCCACGCGCCGCGACCGGCTGGACGCCGCAGGAGGCCTTCCGCCGCTGAAAGGCGGCGGCCCCATTGAAGCCATGTGGTCCCTCGCGGTCTCAGTCGAGCTTCAGCAGCCTTCCGCCGCTGAAAGGCGGCGGCCCCATTGAAGCGGGACCAGAGAGACCGACGCCTTCCCGCTGTACCCGTTCGCCTTCCGCCGCTGAAAGGCGGCGGCCCCATTGAAGCGAGATTGGCCCCCCCGGCGGGGCCGTTCGCGTACCTGCCTTCCGCCGCTGAAAGGCGGCGGCCCCATTGAAGCCGCAACGGCGGAGTCGACGGCTTCGCGCCGCGTGGTGTCCTTCCGCCGCTGAAAGGCGGCGGCCCCATTGAAGCTTGCCGGTGACGCGCTCGCAGTCCGCCTCGGTGTAGCCCTTCCGCCGCTGAAAGGCGGCGGCCCCATTGAAGCTAGAGGTTGACCGCGCCGTGTCTACGTCCGGAGACCCTTCCGCCGCTGAAAGGCGGCGGCCCCATTGAAGCCTGGCGCAACAGAGCCTCTATCCAGAGCGTAGCCTCTGCCTTCCGCCGCTGAAAGGCGGCGGCCCCATTGAAGCCAAGTACCGCGACCACGTCGACCGCATCGCCCGTGAGCCTTCCGCCGCTGAAAGGCGGCGGCCCCATTGAAGCTGATGATCGTTCGTGCCGTCCTTGGCCAATGCCCTGACCTTCCGCCGCTGAAAGGCGGCGGCCCCATTGAAGCAGAGCTTCGGCGGGCATCGGGCGAGCTGCGGCCGACCTTCCGCCGCTGAAAGGCGGCGGCCCCATTGAAGCGTATCCTCCGATCGCGGCCCCGTGTCCGAGTGTCCCGCCTTCCGCCGCTGAAAGGCGGCGGCCCCATTGAAGCTCGTGGTCGACCAGCCGACCAAGCCTCGCATACAGGCCGTCCTTCCGCCGCTGAAAGGCGGCGGCCCCATTGAAGCAAGAAGGCCGGCCGCCGCATCCCGCTCGCATGCATCCGCCTTCCGCCGCTGAAAGGCGGCGGCCCCATTGAAGCCTGGACCGTCTGATCGCCTGGGGTCTCAACACATGCTTTGAGCCTTCCGCCGCTGAAAGGCGGCGGCCCCATTGAAGCAAGGTGCGTCAGGCGGCAGCCGCGAAGTGCCAGCGCGTGCTGCCTTCTGCCGCTGAAAGGCGGCGGCCCCATTGAAGCGGCCCGGTGCTGCGCGGTCCACGTGACGGACATGTTGCCTTCCGCCGCTGAAAGGCGGCGGCCCCATTGAAGCTTGCCCCTTCCACTGCGCCGGTGTCGGAGTCAGGACCCTTCCGCCGCTGAAAGGCGGCGGCCCCATTGAAGCAGGTCGGCCATCGCCTTGAGGACGTTGACCGCACCCGTCCTTCCGCCGCTGAAAGGCGGCGGCCCCATTGAAGCTGAGAGGCATCGCCGCGTGCGCGCTCTGTGGCGCTCGCCTTCCGCCGCTGAAAGGCGGCGGCCCCATTGAAGCAGCAAGCGCGCCCACGTCTCGGCACCTGCGTAATACTCCTTCCGCCGCTGAAAGGCGGCGGCCCCATTGAAGCTCGCAGGTGCGCGCGTTGTATCCGGGCTTTCCGCAGCGCCTTCCGCCGCTGAAAGGCGGCGGCCCCATTGAAGCTTGACGAACAGGTCCCAGGTGTCCAGGATCGTCTGGGCCTTCCGCCGCTGAAAGGCGGCGGCCCCATTGAAGCGTGATCACGAGGTCCGCGCACCTGTCGAGCGTCGGGCCTTCCGCCGCTGAAAGGCGGCGGCCCCATTGAAGCCGCCAGTCGCCGATCACCGTCTCGCGCGCGTCGTGGACCTTCCGCCGCTGAAAATCGGCGGCCCCATTGAAGCGTATCGGAAGCATGGGAAGAAGCGGTCCGCCGTCCCCCTTCCGCCGCTGAAAGGCGGCGGCCCCATTGAAGCCGTCGCTCCGTCACCGGGCAGGTAACCCGCGCGTACCTTCCGCCGCTGAAAGGCGGCGGCCCCAATGAAGCCAGATGGCCTTCAGCGTCGCGACCGCTGTCGTCCCGAGCCTTCCGCCGCTGAAAGGCGGCAGCCCCATTGAAGCCTGACCCGCGCGCCCTGGGACGAGGTGCGCCGGGCGATCCTTCCGCCGCTGAAAGGCGGCGGCCCCATTGAAGCTTCTCCATCTCCGCCTTGTAGGCCGCCTGTTCCTCCCCTTCCGCCGCTGAAAGGCGGCGGCCCCATTGAAGCTACCAGCCCGAAATATGAACTAGGTTACCATGAGGACCTTCCGCCGCTGAAAGTTCCGCCGCTGAAAGGCGGCGGCCCCATTGAAGTGACTCCGCGTCGACAGACAGAGGAAGCTTCCACTCCTCCTTCCGCCGCTGAAAGGCGGCGGCCCCATTGAAGCTCCGACACGTAATAGACCGTGAACCACGTCTTCATGCACCTTCTGCCGCTGAAAGGCGGCGGCCCGATTGAACCCCGTCGCCGGACACCTTACTTCCACCGCGCAAAGAGCCGTCCTTCCGCCGCTGAAAGGCGGCGGCCTCATTGAAGCAGCAGCAGGGCGCTCCGATCGTAGGTGACCAGACGGCCCTTCCGCCGCTGAAAGGCGGCGGCCCCATCGAAGCGAGGCGTGGATCGATCGGGATCCGCATCTCCGGGCGCCTTCCGCGGCTGAAAGGCGGCGGCCCATTGAAGCGTGGACGACCCCATGTGGGGATGGCGGATGACATCCGCAAACAGGGCGACGCTCAGCGCAAGAGCGCCGGCAAGCCGAAGATGACGAACGCCGAGGTGCGCGAAGAGCTGCAGAAGCGATTCAAGAACGGCGCGACCATAGAGACCACGAACGACAAAGGCGAGGGCATGGCGCCGTGCGAGATGTGCGCCCAGATCTTCCGCGAGCTCGGTCTCCACCCGTCGAACATCGGGGAGGCGAAGGGGGGCGTCATCGGTCCGAACAAGATCGACGAGACGGAGGTCAACAAAATGGGGAAGTGGGACGGGAAGCTCACGCAAAACAAGGAGGACAAAAACAGCCGCTCGAAGCGGAGCTCGACGAAGCCTTCGTCGACACCTCCCTTCACGAGCCCATGAAGGCTGCGTCATGAAGAGATCGCGCCTGGCGCCTGCGCCCATCGAGCGGGCCGTCCGTGCCTTCTGGAGCGAGGCCATGCACCGCCCGCTGCTGGGCCCGGAACGTGCCGCTCTGGCCTCCCTCGACCGCTGGCGAGAGGACGCGGACCGACCCTATGCCCTCGTCCATGGGCCGAGGACGAGCCGGCACGCGGCGGTCGCGGCCCGCTTCCTTCGTGCTCGCGAGCGCTCACGCGCTCTCGATGTTCACCTCGTGCCCGTCGGGCCGGACACCCGCTCGGAGCGTGACCTCATCGTCCTGCTCGCCGCCCGGCTCTTGCGTGACGCCGCAGCGGGCTCCGTGCGGACGCTGCTCAACAACGTGGCGTGGGAATGCCTCGGCGAGGGGCGTGACAAGGGGTCTCCGCCGCTCATGCTCGCGCTCACAGACGTCGATGAGGCCGAGTCGTCCGTCCGCTGGCCTGCGCTGTTCACCGGCGTCGCGGCCGGCGGCAAGGTCATGGCCACCGTGGAAGGCGACGAGGACGCGGCCCAGATGTGGATCGACCGGCTCGGCTTCGACCCAGCGCGTACCCTCGTCCATGCGCTCCCGAACCGCCCCGATCCAGCATGGGAAGGGCTCCTTGGCCTCCTCCAGGGGGAGGAGACCCAGGCTGCGCGCTTGCTCGGCCTGCTCTCCTGCGCCTTCGGCCGACTCCCCGCGGAGGACCTCGCGCGTGGCCTTGGCGGGGCCGTCGAGCTCCCGCTCGCGGAGATCGCTCCCTGGGTCGCGGAGGTCGAGGGGACCTATGCCTTCCGGCAGAGCGCGTACCGCCGCGAGGTGGAGGCGCGGCTGGATCCGGAAGCGCGCGCGCGGTGGGGGCGCCGGCTCCTGGAGCTCCCTCCCGGTGGGTACCCGTGCGACTACGGGTGCGCTCACCGAGTGGCCCTGCGTGCGCCGCTCGAGGCATTCGCCACCCTGGTGACGCAGGACCACCTGACCCGGTGGATGCAGCGGCCGCTGGATGGGCTCGGCTTCACCTCCGACCTCGAGCGCGTGCGCGGGCGGGCCGCGGCCTGGCTGGCCCAGGGAGCCGATGCCGAGGCGCTCGGGCTCGCGGTGCGCGCGACGCTCGCAGAGGCCTCCTATCGATGGCTGGCCCGCCCCCCGAGGCGCCGCGCTCCGGCCGGCGTCCAGGAGCTCGATCGCAAGCGACCCATCGCGGATCACCACGCCCAATCCACGGCGCTGATTGCGCTCGGCCGCGCGATCGCGCCCGGTCTTGAGCGCACCGAGGTGCTCCAGGCGGCCCTGGACGCGGCCCGGCGTATTCCCGAGCCCGAGGCGCGGGCCTATGCCATCCACGCGCTCGCCTCGGCGTGGGAGGACGAGAGCGAGGAGCGGCGTGCGCTCGCCCGCGAGGTGGTGGGCGCCTATCGGGGGATGCCCGAGGCTCCATGGAATCTGCTGACGGTGGTGCCGCTCCTGCCGCCCGAGGAGGGCCTCGCGCTCGCGCGCGAGGCGCTCGCAGCGGCGCAAGTGGCTGGCGAGGACCCGGGCGATCTCGCGTTGTTCGTGGGCGAGCTCCCCCGCTCCGTCGCCGAGGCGCTGTGGCCCGTCGCCGCGTCCTTCCCCCTGCCGGCGCAGGCGCGGGCGCTCGCCGCGCTCGCTGTGCGCATCGGCGATCCTGACCGGGTGCGCGCTGCGTTCGACGTCGTATCGGCCCATCTGGAGAGCGACAGCGACGATTCCTTCCACGGCAAGCCGCTCCACCTCGAGGCGCTCGCACCGCGGCTCGCCCTGGATCAAGCCCTCGATGCGCTGCACCTCGTCGCAGCGTCCGGCGATCTCGGGCGGGACGCGCTCCAGGCGCTGGTGCTGCGGCTCATCGAGCTCGGTGAGCCCGCCGGAGATCTGCTCTCCGCGCTGCGCGACGATGAAGAGCGCCTCGGCGTCCTCGCCCGCACCCTGACCTTGCCTTCCACGCGCGATCCGGAGCGCCTCCGCGCCGAGCTTCTCGATGCGCTCGGCGCTGCCTCGGGCGCGCCGCGTACCCCTGGGGAGTGCTTCGGCCTGTTCTTCCTGGTTGCCCCGCCGCTCGCGGCCGCCGGCGCCACCGACGCGCTCGTCGCCGTCGCCGAGACGTTCGGCCCACCCGCCAGGTTCGTCGCGCTCCTCTTGCTCGCGAAGCACGACGCCGCTCGCGCGCCGGAGCTCGTCCGGCGCGCGCTCGCGCTGGGCCTCGCGCTCCCGCCCGAGGACGCGCCCCGCCTGCTCCACCTCGTCCCGCTCGCGCCGCACCTCCCGCGTGACGGCGCCGCCGAGGTGCTGGCACGCCTTCTCGACGAGGCGGCGTCCGACCTGCGCCCGGCCGCGCTCGCGGGCGACGGCGTGAGCCTCGCGAAGCTCGTCCCGCTCCTCGCAGGTTTGGCGGGCGATCAGGGACTGGCCGAGGCCGCGCGCGAGGTGCAGCGGGTGGCCGTGTGGTTCCGTTGAGGCGCTCTCGGTCGAGAGAGAGCGCTCGCGGCGGGGCGTCCCCCGTCGGAGCTCGCCGTGCACAGGAGCCCTGGATCAGCCTTGGATGAGAAACGCCGGCACGTACCCCGGGCTCAGGTCCTCGTATACCTGCGTCCTCGGCACCCGGTTCCAGACATGCCCGAGGAGCAGCGCGCCGCCTGCCGGGCCGGACAGGAACAGGTGGATCTTGCGTGCCCCGCTCTCGCGCACCTGCTCACGCACCACCCGCCTCACCGCGAGCGCCCACCCCATCGCCCGCTCCGCATCCGGGATCGCCGTCCGGCTCGGCGCAGGCGAAGCCGCGATCGCGACGAATCGCCGGACCGGGAGCGCGCTCTGCCGCAGGTACACGAGCACGTCCTCCGACAGGTCGTTGGTCACGCAGAGCCCCACCGCGAGCTCGTCTCCCGCGCCAAGCTCCACGGGAGCTCCGACGTCGACCGGGAAGTCGCCGGGCGTCACCTCGCTGCTCCAGCGCTGCCCGCCCTGCATACACGCCACCCGGAGGTTCCGCGTGTCGCCGAACGCCACGCCGGTCGCGAACCACGCCGGCAGCCGCATGTAGCCGCGCACGAGCACCCGGTCGAAGCCGAGCGCGCGCACGCGCCGCTCGGCGTCCTCGAGCTCCGGAAGCAGGCGCTCGTTCCAGTGCCTCGGGTCGCGCAGCTGCCGGCGCGCGCGGGGATGATCCCCATCGAACAGATCCACCCAGTCGAGGCTGACCGTCGCGCCGGCCGCCCAGGGGTCGCTGTCGATCGCCTGCACCACCAGCGTCGCCTGCCGCGCGTCGCCGCGCAGGCCGCGGCGCGCGATCTCCGCGGCCAGCGCCTGCCGGTCCACCTCGCGCCGGCTCCCCGTCACCCAGGCGCGGACGGCCTGCACCCCCTGCTCCACCGCGAGCTCATCGCTCCTCAGGCCCACGGAGGCCATGCGATCCGAGACGCTCGGGATGAACTGCAGCCAGCCCGCCTGGCCGGTGAGCAGCGCGAGATGATCGAGCATCTCGAGCAGATCGGCCTCCGCCACCCCGACGTGGCTCGCCCAGCCCGTGAGACCGCGCCCCGCGTCCGAGCCCGGCTTCGCCGCGCGCAGCCTCGGGCCGAGGCTCCCGGTGCGGCCGTCCTGCAAGGCGAGCACCGGGTCGGAGACGTCGAGCGGGCGGTTCGTATAAAGGCCCATACGAGGCCGCTGCCCGGCCCGCGACAGCAGCCGCCAGCTGTCCCAGAACCGCTGCAGCGGGCTCTTCCCGCCCTTCGTCGCCGGCGTGACCCACCAGGCATGGTCGATCGGGTGGCGCCCATCCACCGAGTACTTCACCTGGTAGAACTCGTCGGGGGACGCGCCGTGGCGCACCACGACGTCATCCACGTTGCCCGCGTCCTCCGCCTCGACCTCGATGCCGATGACGTCCTCCGCGGGATTCAGCGCCCGCAGCGCGTGATACCAGGCAAAGAGGTGCTGATAGTCGTGTCCCTGGAGCGCGGCTCCGGCGGCGCTGAGGCTCATTCGTCTTGCCCTCGCTCGATGCCGTCGGCAGCGTGCAGCGACCGGAGCGCGATCGCAAGCCGACCGCGAAGGACCGCGAGGCAACCGCGGCGCGTCCACGACCGCGACACGCGCGCCGTCCATGGCGCAAGCGATCTCGCCCCTACGTCCCGAACTCCGCGGCCTGGTGCCGGCGGACTCGCCTCGGGTAGAGTCGCCGGCCACGTGATGGCGCTCCCCGGCGACAGCATCGGGCCATATCAGATCCTCCGGACGATCGGCAGCGGCGGTATCGGCCACGTCTTCGCCGCCGTGCACCGGCACATGGGGCAGGAGGTCGCGCTCAAGGTCCTCTCGCCGGAGTCGGCCGGAGATCCCCGGATGGTGGCGCGCTTCATCCAGGAGTCGCGCGCCCTCGCGCAGCTCCAGCACCCCGGCATCGTGCGGGTCCGCCACTTCGACAAGCTCGAGGACGGTACCGCCTACCTCGCCATGGAGCACCTCGAGGGCATCACGCTCCGCGCGTGGATCCAGCAGCAGGACGGGCCGGTGCCGCTCGAGGCCGCGCTGGCGATCGGCCGGCAGATCGCCGACGCGATGGCCGAGGTCCACGCCAAAGGCATCGTTCATCGGGACCTGAAGCCGGAGAACGTCCTCCTCGTGCAGGACGCCGCCGCGCCGCTCGGCCTGCAGCCGAAGGTCGTGGACTTCGGCATCGCCAAGGTGCCGCCTCCTGTCAACGACACGCGCGGCGACACCCACGTGCAGACCGCCGCCCATGACGTCCTCGGGACCTCCGCTTACATGGCGCCCGAGCAATGGAAGAGAGCCTCGGAGGTCACGGACCGGGCCGACGTGTATGCGCTCGGCGTGGTCCTCTTCGAGCTCGTCGCGGGCAAGCCGCCGTTCGATGCGACCGACGACGTCGCGCTCCTCGTCGATCACGTGAACACCCCGCCTCCGCACCTGCACGAGCGCGTCGCCTCGGTCCCTGCGTCGCTCGGCGCCTTCGTGTCCTCGATGCTGGCCAAGGCGCCCGAGCAGCGCCCCACGATGCTCCGCTGCCGCGACATGCTCGCCCGGCCATGGGAGGCCGGGAAGGACGAGTGTCCCTTCCCGGGCCTGCAGCCCTTCTCGGAGGCCCAGGCCGAGCTGTTCTTCGGGCGCGACGCCGAGATCCGCGAGATCGTCGACCTGCTCGAGGAGATGCGCGAGGAGGGCACCCGGCGCTGGCTCCAGATCGAGGGACCCAGCGGCGCCGGCAAGTCGTCGCTCGTGCAAGCAGGGGTCTTGCCGCGCCTCACGGGGCGATCCCCGGGGGGTGCGCCCTGGATCGTCGCGACGCTGCGACCCTCCGAGGATCCGATCAAGAGCCTCGCGACGGCCATCGCCGCGGTGTGCTCGGCGCACGGCGCGGCGACGCCGCCGGCAGAGATCGAGGCGGCGCTGCGCGCCGACGGCGCCGCCCTCGGCGCGCTCGTCTCGCGCTGCGTCCCCGCGGGCGCCAGGCTGCTGCTCGTCGTGGAGCAGTTCGAGGAGCTGTTCGCGCTGGGCGGCGCGCACCTGCACCAGGTCGATGCGCTGCTGTCGGCGTGCCTCACCGGGGAGACGGCCCCGCTCCGGCTCCTGACGACCCTGCGGAGCGACTACTTCCACCGGCTGGAGCAGACGCCCGGCCTGGCGCGCCTGCTGAACAACAAGGCCTCTCGTTACCACCTGCGGCCGATGGCAGAAGAGGCGCTCGAGCAGGTGATCCTCGGCATGGCGGACCGCGCCGGGCTCCAGCTCTCCGAGGGCTTGCCCGAGCGCATGGTGCGCGACGCCGCCGGGACCGACGACCGGCTGCCCCTGCTCGGGCATACGCTGCGCAGCCTATGGTCGTCGCGCGCCGCGGCCGCGCTGACACACGAGCACTACGAGCGCATCGGCGGCGTCGGCGGCGCCCTGGCGCACCACGCCGCGCAGCTGCTCGACGGCCTGGGCGAGGACGGACGCGAGCGGGCGAAGTGGCTCCTCCTCGATCTCGTGCAGGTCGGGCGCGGCACGCCCGATACCCGGCGACCGCGGACCCGCAAGGAAGTCCTCGCCGCCGCGGGTGGCGACCGCCTCGCTGAGCAGGTGCTCATGCGGCTGTCGGGGATCCCGGTCGGACAGGCGGCGGAGGCGCCCGAGACCCTGCGGCTCGTCGTGATGGCCAGAGACCCGCCGGCGGACCCGTCGCAGCAGCGCGTGGACCTGGTGCACGAGACGCTGCTCCAGCGGGTGCCGGCCGTCGTGGGGTGGATCGACGCCGAGCGCGCGCTGCTCGAGCGGCACGCCGACCTCGAGGTCGCGGCGCACGCCTGGGAGCAATCGGGGAGCCAGGACGATGGGCTGCCGTCGGGCGCCCTGCTCGACCATTACCGCGGGAAGATCGGCGCCGTGCACCAGCGCGAGCGGCTCCTGCGGATGGCCAGCGAACGGGCGCGCGCGTTCGTCGGGAAGGCGGAGGCGCGCGAGCGGCGGCACATCTGGGCGAGGCGGGCGCTCGGCATCGCGCTCGGCGCGGTGGTGATGGTCATCGCCGTGACGTCGCTCTGGGCGTGGCGAGAGCGGGAGCGCGCGGAGGACAACCGGAAGAGCATTCTCCGGACGACGGGAGCACTCAGCTCGCTCGACTGGAAGCTCGGAAGGCTGCTTCACACGGCGAACATCCGATCGGAGATACTCACCAACCTCGACGTCAATCTGTCTTCGCTCAGCGAGCAGGAGCAGAACGAGCTCGATGTCGTCGAGGAAGTCGTGAGAACCATGCAACGCCGGAGCGACTTCGCTCGGTCGAACGGGCGCCTGTCCGAGTCGCACGCGTTTCTCTCAATGGCCGAGCGCCGCATTTGGTTCGGGCTTACGATCGAGCCTGCGCACGAGATCTTGCGCCTGCGGCTTGCGCTGAACCACTCGAAGCGCGGGAAGCTGGAGCTGGCGAGCGGCCTGCCCGAGCGCGCACGTGTGGAGTTCGAGCGATCGGTGGCCGAGCTGGTGAAGCTGCACGACATCGATGCCAACAACTACAGGCGCACGCTCGCGACGAGCTACGCCGAGCAAGCCGACGTCGAGCTCGAGCTCGGCCATGCCCCTGCCGCCGCGGCGCTGTACGACAAAGCCATCGGGTTGCTCCAGCAGCTGGACGAGCCGGGCGAAGAAGACAGGAGGTACAACCTGGCCCTGCTCGCACAGACGGCGGGCCTTCTGGGGGAGGCCCTGCGCAGGAACGGAGACCTGCGGGCGGCAGCTTCGCGCATCGAGCAGGCACGGCAGACCCAGGAGGGGCTGGTCCGCGCTGAGCCGGGGAACGCGTTTCTCCTCCTGACCCTGGGCAAACTCGACGCCACCCTCGCCGCCGTCCGGGTCGACGAGGAGCAGACCGCCGAGGCGTCGCGCCTCTACGAGCAGGCCGCCAGCACCGGCGAGGCGTTGATCCTCGGCGACCCGCACCACAAGGAGTACGGGCTGCTCCTGTGCCAGAGCCTCCGCGGGGTCGAGGAGCTGGCGAACGGTCGTGGAGATCGCGAGCGCGCCGCGGAGGCGCACGAACGACGTTGTGATACGGCTAACAGATTCTTGGCGCGGGATCCCGAGGACGTACGGTTCAAGCGCCTGGCCTGCCCGTGATGGGAAAAAAGTGACGAGCCCGCGATCGATCTTCCGCGGAACGGCATCCCTCCGGATCGAGGCGCCTTCCGCGTCCGCACCATGCTCGCCGCCCATCCCCCGCGCACCACGTCCCTCCTCGTCCGCGCAGAGCAGCTCGGCAGGTCCCCGTGTTCCCGGGCCCCGGGTACGGCTGCTGCCCGGCGCACATCCCCTGCTGCCGGGCCGGCAGCCTCTCTGCGCGGAGCTCCACCCCGCAGCCCGCCTCGTGACCTCCCTCGTGACCTCCGTTCGGCGCCGCATGGCGAACCACGTGAATCTATGAGCCAGGATGTCGCCAGCATCGAGGAGCTGATCGCGCGCGCGCGGGCGGGGGACAGAGTCGCGATGGCGCGGCTGCTCGAGTGGTCGGCACCGCTCCTCGAGGGGCGGGCGTCGCGTCGCCTGAAGAGGAGGCAGCCGGACATCACGCGGCCGTCCGACATCGTGCAGGAGGCATCGGACAGGGCGTCCCGCGCCATGGCCTCCTTCAGGGGGACGACCGCGGGCGAGTGGTTGTCGTGGCTGGAGAGCATCGTGGAGGCCTGCGCAGCGCAGTCCTTCCGCGACGCCGCGCGCAAGAAGCGGGACAGGGCCGGCGAGATCCCTCTCGATGACGACAAGCTCGTCGTGCCGCAGCTGAGCCCGAGCCGGGCCACCGCGGACGTGGAGCAGTGGCGGCAGGTGCTCGGCCAGATCTACGAGCTGCCGGAGGATCAACGGAACGCGATATGGCTTCGTTACCTGAAGGATCTTTCCGTTCCAGAGGTGGCTCAGTGCATGGGGAGGACCGAAGCGGCGATCCGGGGCCTCCTGGATCGAGGCACCGATACGCTGCGAGAGCGCTTGACGAGCGGCTCGGCAGAGGACGGCGCTCCTCGCGCGACCCAGGCACAGGAGGCTGCCAGGGACGCGCTGCTGGTGTACCAGCGGCGGCGCGACGCCGGAGAGCGCGTGGACGCCGTCGCCTTCATCGCGGAGCACCCGTCCTGCGCTGCCGAGCTCCGTGACATGATCGCGTGGATCGAACGGCTCGAGGCGCTGCGGCTCACGAGCCGCGAGGACTAGAAGGGAGGCGGGAGCATCGATGCTGGCGCCGGGGGTGAGGGTCGAAGGCTACGAGGTGGTCAGCGTGCTGGCCATCGGGGCGATGTGCCACGTCTACGAGGCGCGGGCCGAGCACGCCGCGCAGCCCGTCGCGGTGAAGGTCCTGCTCGACATGTGGTGCGCCGACCAGGACATCGTGACCCGGTTTCGCAACGAGGCGAGCGTCCTCGGGAGCATCCAGCACCCCCATGTCGTGCGGCTGCTCGCCACGGGGACCCTGCCGGCGGGCTCGCCTTACATGGTCCTGGAGCGGCTGCCGACCCACCTCGCGCGCGCGCTCGACGACGCGGACGGCGCGGTGCCGCCGAGCGCTGCGGCGCGCCTCGCGGCCCAGATCGCGAGCGCGCTCCTCGCCTTGCACGGCCGAAAGATCGTCCACCGCGACCTGAAGCCCGCCAACGTGCTGCTGGACGCACACGACCTCGCCGTGGCCGAGGTCCGGCTCGCGGATCTCGGCCTCGCCAAGGTGCGGCCCGAAGCGCGAGGCGAGCCGCTCGCTGTCGGCCACATCTCGACCGGCGGGAGCGCGCTGCTCGGGACCTGGGACTACATGGCGCCCGAGCAGTGGATCAAGTCGAAGACCGCCGGCCCGGAAGCGGACGTGTACTCCCTCGGCGTGCTCCTGTTCCAGATGCTGGCGGGCGACTTGCCGTTCATCGCAGAGGAGCCGAAGGACCTCATGGCGCTCCACCTGTTCGAGAGCCCGCCGCTGGACCGGCTGGGAGAGCGCACCCCGCCGGCGCTGCGCGACCTCGTCGGGCGCATGCTGAACAAGGTCCCGGCGACGCGGCCGGCGATGCAGGAGGTGATCGCACGGCTCGATGGCTTCCGGTAGCGGCGAGGGACGCGCCGTCGATAAATCGACGGGACCCGCGATCGATTTTCCCCGGAACGGCGTCTTCTGCGTCAGGGACAGGTACCTGAAGACAGAGGCGGATGGGGAGCAGCCGAACAACCTGCTCTCGTTGACGGAGTGCCCGTAGCCGCTGCGCTCCAGCGGAGCCCTGCGTGGAGGTCGAGAACATGGCAGATGTGCAGAAGTACTTCGTGCAGTTCGACGAGGCGATCCGGTTCGATCGGGAAGCCGAGAAGAAGATCCTCGCGGACAAGCGCGAGTGCATCCTGCGCAAGTTGAGCGAGGGCATCAAGCGGCAGCGCGTCGAGGGCACGAAGATCCCTTCCTACGAGCCGTTCAACCAGGGTAGTTACGCGATGAACATCGGCGTGAAGCCCGTCGACGGCGACTTCGACATCGACGTCGGCTTGCGCTTCGACCTGTCCAAGGAGGAGTACCCGGATCCGGTCGTCGTCAAGACCTGGGTGCACAATGCGCTCAAGATTCCTACAAACCACGTCGATGTTCGCCGCTCGTGCGTCACCATCTTTTATCAGGAGGGCGGGGAAGACAAATACCATGTCGACCTCGCGATCTACTCGAGCGGGAAGAGGAACTCCGACAGCAAGGACTACATCGCGAAGGGGAAGCCCGGACAACCGGCGGACGAGCGCCGCTGGGAGCCGTCAGATCCGCTGGAGCTCCAGAACGTCATCATGAGCGGGCGCTCGGAGGAGGACACACAGCAGTTTCGCCGCGTCATCCGCGCCCTCAAGCGATGGAAGGAGCTCCGGCTCTCGAGGAATCATGGCAGGGCCGCCCCGAAGGGGATCGCGTTGACGGTCGCCGCCCACCACTGGTTTGATGCGTCATACAAGAAAGACGCGTCCGGGAAACCCACCAAATACGACGACCTTGGTGCTCTGAGCAGCCTCGTCACCCGCATGCTGAGCAAGTTCGAGCCTGTCTGGAACGCAGAGGAGCGGCGGTACGTGTCGCGTCTTCGAATCGAGCACCCTGTCTCGCGGACTTACGATTTCTGCTCCAACATGTCGACCGCGAGCATGCTCGGCTTCAAGGAGGGCCTCGAGAAGCTCCTCGCCGTGCTGAAGAGGGCTCACGACGCGGTAGATCCCGGCGCTGCTTGCAAAGCTCTCCGGGAGCAGTTCGGCGAAGATTTTCCCGTCCCCGAGAAGTGAGGCCGTCGGAGCGACACGGTGTGGAGAGACCCGAACCCAGCAGCGCAGCCCCTGAGGAGCGACCCAACATGGCAAAGAACGACCTCCAGATCCTGATCGCGGTGGACCTCTACCCCTCCGCCAACGTTGAGGAGCTGCGAGACGCGCTCCCGTCCGAGCGCGAGGGCCTCCACGTCCTTCCCCTGACGAAGCTCGGCGCTCCTCGGCTCTCACCTCCACCCGATACATCCCCCATCGACTGGCCGGCCATCGGGCGCGCGGTCGAGCAGGTCGCGGTCGAGGTGCAGAAGATCCGCGACGAGAAGGCGAACCCGAGCATCATCTTCTTCATCGGCGGCCGTGGCCCGCTCTCCGTCTTCGTCCACCTCGGCTATCTCCTGTCCAAGTTCGGGGGGACGCAGGTGGTGCTCAACCAGACGCACGGCGGGGGGGCGTGGGAACACTTCCCCATGGAAGCCGCGGCGGTCGAGCACCCGCCCCTCCTGGATCAGGTGGCCGGTCTGCCGAGGGAGGAGGTGTCGAGACCGGGACGCGTGGGCATCTATGTCGACACGGCCGGCAGGAACCCGTCCGAGGACGTCTTCGAGGACTTCATCGTGAACGAGGGCGACAGCGTGGCAGGGATCATCAGGCTCCACTCCTCGGAGGCGCTGCTCGTGACGCCCGACAACATCCCCGCGCTCGTGCTGCAGCTCATCCAGTTCATGTCACAGGCGCCGGCGCGCTACCGGCGCCGCTCGGGTCTTTCGCTCTTCGTCGGAGCGCCCGCGCAGGTCGCGTTCGCGGTCGGCCGCGCCGTCAACCCGACGCTCATCGGCAATGACGTCTGGCTGACGGAGTACCGCCACCCGGCGTACGAGCGCGTGTACACGCTCCCGTTCGCGGCCGATGCCCGGCCTGTCATCCCGCGCGGGCCGGAGCACGAGCTCGTTCGCCGGAAGGTCCTCGACGTGATGGCCGCGGGGATCGCCGAGCTGAAGAGGAACATGAAAGCTGAGTATCTGCCCGCCGACGTGCTGTCGGCGCCCCAGCGGCAGAAGTTCATCGAGCGCCTGAGCCGGCTGGATCAGTCGAACGGCCTCAAGGACGGCGGCGCGTTCAAGCTGCGCGCCATCGAGGGGCACTTCGCCCTGGGCGAGGGGCTCGCGGAGGCGCTCCGCAACAGCACCGAGCAGCAGCAGAAGGACGTCGCGAAGCTGTTCATCTTGCACGAGCTCCTTCATGACTGGCAGGCCCTCCGGAGCACGAACTACTTCGCGGTCGGCGGAGCTGGCGTCGTGCTCGAGCAGGTCGATTACGCGGCGGATGCGTTCGCGGTCCGGGCGCTCATGAACATGGATCTCGACAGGGGCGGCGAGGACGCTCGCGACGAGATCCGGGCACGGCTCCAGCGCTGGCTGGAGATGGTGCTCCACGGCATCTCGTCGTTCGATATCATGGGACAGGGAGCGACCAAGATGGGCCGGCTCGACGAACGGCGCCTCCGCAGGTACCTCATGTGGCACCTCCAGCTCGCGCGCGCGGCGACCATCTCGGAACCAGCACACATCGACGAGATGCTGCGTCCGCCGCTGGCGGTCGAGCTCGCGCCCCTGGCGGGGCGGCTCGACACGGAACGCTACGAGAAGGTCGTCAAGCGAGCGCTGCCCGACACCGAGCTGTTCTGCGCCATCGGCGGCCACCTGGTCAGACAGGCCCGGCGCCCCGGGTTCTCGCCCGGCGATCTCGTCGAAGCGGTGAAGAGCTACGCACACGACCTGATCCAGCAGGCCATGGTCTTTCTGGTTGACGAGCACAGGGACAAGCTCGCTCCATGGATCGCATGAACGTTCGCGCTTCGCTGTCGGCTCACAGCCGTGAGCACCCACGAGGAACGTACGATGCCTGAGCATTTGCTGGTCGTCTCACTGGGGCCGGCGCATGAGAGCTTGCAGGAGTTCATCTCCCGGGCGCGGCGCTGCCACGACCTGTGGTTCGGCTCGTGGCTCGTCGCCGCGCTGAGCAAGGCCATGGCGCGCGGCATCGCCGAGGGCATCGGGGCTTTGGGCCACGAAGCCCTGCTGTTCCCGGCGCCCGCGGCGGCAGGGGAGCTCGCGCCGACGTCCGACCTCACGGTGGCCAACAAGGTGCTCGCCGTCGTGCCCGAGGGTCGGGATCCGGTCGAGGTGGCGCGTGCGGGCGTTCGCGCGTTCGCGCAAGAGCGCGAGCGATGGACGGCCGAGATCCTCGGGCGGGTCGGCAAGGACGATCCGCGGCGCACCGAGAACTTCCACGAGCAGGCCGCGCGCGCCCAGGTCGCGGAGCTGTTCGAGACGAGCTGGGTCGCCGTGCCGCTCGACGGCGGGCTGCCCGCAGCCCGCGGCGAGGCTGAGCGCCTGCTCGGCGCGCGCAAGCGGACGCGCGCCTTTCGCCAACCCGCATGGACCAGGGAAGGCGTGCCGAAGTCGTCGCTCGACGGTCTACGCGACTCGGTGCTCGATGAGCGCATCTACGACAAGACCATGGTCGGCCGCGCGCGCCCGGCCGCGCTCGGGTCCGAGGAGCGGCGCCGCTTCTACGACGTGCACGGCAGCGAGCGGCTCTGCGGCGTGGGTCTGCTGAAGCGCTTTGGCCGGCGCGTGAACGGCGACGCCGAGCGCATCCCCAGCTCCAACCACCTCTCGACGTTGCCCTTCCTGCGCGGGCTCGATCGGGACGAGGCACGGCGCGAGGCGATCGGACGGGCATGGCGCGACTACCGCGCCGCGCTGGAGCACGCCGGGGTGCTCGGCGAGTTCCAGGACGCGCCGCCGCTGCTCCGCTCCAGCGTGCTCGGAAGGGTCGACGGCGGCGTGCTGTATCCGGGCCGCGTGCGCGAGGCGCTCGAGGACGCGGGCGCGGACGAGGAGACGAGGCGAGGCGTCGAGGAGAAGCGCCGGGCGCTGCTGAGGTCTGCCGGACGCGACGAGCCCAGCGCGTATTACGCCATCCTGGTCGCGGACGGCGACTCGATGGGCCGGCTCATCGCGACGCTCGCGACCTCCGAGGAGCAGCGGCGGTTCTCGGCGGTGCTCGCGCGCTTCGCCCGGGAGCGGGTCCCCGTCATCGTGCAGGAGGGCGAGGGCGCGCTCATCTATGCCGGTGGCGACGATGTGCTGGCGCTCTTGCCGTTGCACACGGCGCTGACCACGGCGATGCGCGTGGCGCAGGCGTTCCGGGAGGAGCTCGCGCCGTGGGCCACCTCCGAGCGCGCGCCCTCGCTGTCGGCCGGGCTCGGGGTGGTCCACGCGTGGAGCCCGCTCGAGGAAGGGCTCGGCGCGGCGCGCGACGCGGAGAAGCGCGCCAAGGCGAGGAGCGAGAAGAACGCGCTCGCGATCGCCGTGCACAAGCGCTCCGGAGAGCCCTTGACGGTGTGCGACCGCTGGGACGTGCTGGTCCCACGGCTCCGGCGGCTGGCCGATCTCCAGCTCGATGGCGAGCTGCCAGGGACCATGATCGAGGAGCTTGCGGCGCTGGAGCGGCTGGCCTCCGGGCTCGAAGGCGACGCGCTGGCGAAGGCGCGCGCCGTGCAGCGCGCGGAGGCGCAGCGGATCCTCGGCCGCAAGGACATGGAGGGGCCGGTCCGGGAAGAGCTCGGGGGCTGGATCGAGCGGGGGGCCATCGACGGTCCTGCGCTGGGCCGCGAGGTGGCGGTGGCACGGGTCTTCGCGCGAGCGGCGAAGGAGGCGAAGGGATGAGCGTGTGGACCATCGAGCCGCGCGACCCGCTGGTGGTGCGCGACGGGCGGCCGAACCAGGGCCGCAGCGAGAGCGCGGCGCGCGCGTTCCCGCTGCCGTCGACCCTCGCGGGCGCGGTGCGGACGCGGCTGGGGCTCGGGGCCGACGGGGTGTTCGCGAGGACGAGCGCGGACGAGCTCGCGGCGCTCCGGGCGGTGGCGGTCCGCGGCCCGTGGCTGGTCGAGCCGGACGCCGGGACGTTCTACGCGCCGACCCCCGCCGATCTCGTGCTCCTCGGCGAGCCCGAGCGCCGCGATCTCAGGACGATCGACGCGCTCTCGCCGGCGCCGCGGGCCACATCGGCCTTGATGGATGAGGGGCTTCCCGACGACCTCTCGCCCGTCTCTGCGCGGAGACACGAGAGCGGTCGCAAAGCGCTGGATCCGCCGGCTTTCCTCCGATGGGACGCCTTCGCGCGATGGCTGGCGCGGCCTGGAGAGCGCGCCGGGGAGGAGGCGGACCGATTCCTCCAGGGCGCCATCGGCTCGCTGCCGCGCGAGGGGCGGCTCCACGTCCAGGTCGGTGAGCACGCGACGGCCGAGGATGGCATGTTGTTCGAGGTAGAAGGCCTGCGCTTCGTACATCCAGAGACGCGCGCGCCGCTCGCGCTCGCCGTGGAGGTGGACGACGCCGCAGCGGCGAAGGTGGGGTCGCTGCGAGAGGGCCTCGCGCCGCTGGGAGGGAAGCGCCGGCTCGTGCGCTGGAGCAGGGCGGGTCAGCCGCTGCCCAAGGTCCCCGAGCTCGTGCTGCAGGGAGCAAGCAGGGGAGACGCCCGGTCTCGGGTGCGGGTGCTGCTGCTCACACCGGCCCTCTTCGAGGAGGGATGGCGGCCGGGCCTGTCGCCGGGCGCGCCGCTCGGGCCGGGCGAGGGGGTGACACACGTGCGGCTGGTGGCGGCGTGTTTGGAGAGGCCGATCGCCATCTCGGGATGGGATCTCGCGAAGCAGCAACCCAAGCGGATCCGGCGCGCAGTGCCGGCGGGGAGCGTCTACTGGCTGGAGCTCTCGGGCCCGCCCGCCGCGCGGCTGGCGTGGGTCGAGCGGGCATGGGCGAGGGCGACGAGCGACGCGGAGGAAGATCGGCGCGACGGGTTCGGGGTCGCGGCGATCGGCAATGTGGCGGAGGAGGGAGGTGCAGCATGAGGAGAGGGCCGGAACGAGCCCCGTCGCCGGTGCTGAAGGACCGAGCGACGCCGGACATCATCGACGAGGTGCGCACCTACGAGTTCCTCACGCCGGTCTTCGGGAGCGGGGTGACGGTCAAAGGGCAGCACAAGCACGTCGATCCGGTGACGCCGATCCGGGCGGCCTCGATGCGAGGACAGCTCCGGTTCTGGTGGCGGGCGTGCAATCCGCAGGGCTGCCGCACGCCGGAAGAGCTCCGCGAGAAGGAGGACCGGGTCTTCGGATCGACGGAGGAGCCGAGCCGATTGACGGTGGAGGTCGTCGCCCAGCCGGCGGCTTATGCGCCGGTGGAGGTGCTGGCAGGAAAATTCGAGGCCGTACCCGGCATGGCGGAGATCGCGTATGGATCCTTCCCGCTGCGCGCGGAGGCCAAGTCCGGAGCAGGAGGCACACACGGCGTGCTGCACCGCTTGTCCGGCCCGTGGCAGGTGCGCTTCCGTTATCCGCGCGAGCTGCGCTCCGACATCGAGGCGGCGCTCTGGGCGTTCGCCCATTTCGGCGGGTTGGGAGGGCGCACCAGGCGCGGGTTCGGAGCCGTGGTGGAGGTGCGGCCCGAGCCTGAGCAGACGCCTGCCATGGAGGTGGGATGGGCGTCCCACGTCAAGGGGCTCCAGGTCCCCTGGCCTCACCTTCCGCGGTGGTCCGACGCCGGGCGAAAGCTCGTCGTGCGGCGCGAGCGACACTGGCAGGACGGCCTGGCGGCTCAGAAGTTCCTCCTCGGGAGGCTTCGCGAGCTGCGGCAGGGCGCCACGGGTCGAACGAACGGCGGGACGAACAGGGCAGGTCGCTCTCTCTGGCCCGAGCCTGATGAGATCCGGCGGCTTACCCCGTGTTCTCATCGGCATCACCTCCCCGAGCACCCTGTGCACGCGTTCCCGCGCGCCTCGTTCGGCTTGCCGATCATCTTCAAGTTCAAGAACGACAAGGAAGGCGACCCGGCGCAGACGACGCTGGCGCCTCGCGGCTACAACCGGTGGGCCTCTCCGCTCGTGCTCCGGCCCCACCGCGGCCCAGCAGGGATCGAGGCGATCGCTCTCTTGCTCGAGCCGCGCGTCCCCGACGCGCTCGAGCTGCGCGGAAAACGCGAGCGCGACCGCTGGCAGGTGAGGCGCGCGCTCTCCCCCGAGGAGGCCCGCAAGACGACCCCGATGGGCGCGACGGCTCTCGATCCTCTCGACCGCTTCCTGGAGATTTTTCGATGAGTGAATCTGTCAAGCTCCTCTTGATCCATGCGCTCTCGCCGGTCCATTGCGGCACGGGACACTCGGTCGGCGGCATCGATCTGCCCATCGCCCGCGAGAAGCCGACCGGGATACCGCTGATCCCGGGCTCGACGCTCAAAGGTGTGCTCCGCAGCGCTGCGAGCACGGACGCCGGGCTGCACAGGGCGGTCTTCGGTCCAGACACGGAGAGCGCCAGCGAGCACGCGGGCAGCGTGCAGCTCGCGGACGCGGCGCTGCTGTTCTTGCCAGTGCGCAGCGCGCGCGGGACGTTCGCCTGGGTGACGTCGCCTTACATCCTGCGGCGGTTCGGCCGGGACGCGCGCGAGGCGGGGCGCGCTGACCTCGTGCCGCCCGCGATCAAGCCGGACGAGGGCAAGGCCGTCGTCTCCGGAGCCGACCTCCGGCTCGAGGACCTCGGGGGCAAGGTCGTCTTCGAGGACTACGACCTCGAGTCGTCGGTGCAGAAGGAGCTCGGTGTCTTCGCCGGGGAAATGGCGAAGGCGCTCTGGGGGACGGACAGCGCCGACGCCGAGGAGCGCAGTCACTTCGCCGCGCGCGTGTGTGTGGTTCACGACGACGTCATGGCGCTCTTCCTGCAGACGTGCCTCGAGATCACGACGCGGGTCCGCCTCGACACGGACAAGAAGACGGTCGTCAAGGGGGCCCTGTGGACCGAGGAGGCGCTGCCGGTCGAGACCATCTTGGCGGGGCTCGTCCTGGCCAGTCCGGTGAAGCAGCCGAAGCCGGTGCGCCAGGGAGGCGCCGACCGGTACCAGGCCGGGGAGCTGCTTGGTTATGTCCAGGGGCTCGCCGGAGGCGGCGTGGTGCAGATCGGCGGCAAGGCCACGGTGGGGCGAGGGCTCTGCCGAATGACGATGGTGGGGTGAACGATGCCGTCCCTGGATCAACAACGCGCGCTTCTGGCACACGAGCACGTCACGGCGGTCAAGGCCTGGCCGGACGAGAAGCGACGGAAGAAATACGGCGGGATGGTGCACAGGCTACCGGCGCTGGTGCGGTCGGCGGGCCTGAGCCAGGCCCTGCACTTCGTAGCGTCGCGCAAGGCGGACGCGCAAACGATCATCCTCGATCACCTCGCGGCCCAGCTCAGGCACATCGACGCGAGCATCCAGGGCGGCGAGGAGCTGCTGCATGCCGTCCGCCGAGCAAAGCTGCCGAAGTACCTCACGTTGACACGCGAGGCGCTCGCTTGTGTGGACTGGTACCGGCGGCTGGTGCAGGGCGAGCTCGGCATCGAGGCGGGGGAGCAGGACGATGGCACCGATTGATGCCGACGGACGGCGCGACGACCTGCGAAAGATCCGGCGCGTCGACGTGCAGCACGCAGGGTTGCTGCTGGACAAGATGTTGGTCTGGCCTGACCGTCCGGATGACCCGAGCGACGCGGAGGCGGCGAGCAAGTCGGCGTTCCGGGCGTTGATGGAGGCGGCGCGGATCAGGGTGCCCGAGGGGTACTCGCGTGCGTTCGCGCGGAGGAGGACATGGCTCGAGCGGTTCACTGGCGGCTTCGAGCGCGGCGGCACGCAGCTGCGACGCGCGACAGCGAAAGGCCGCCTCGTGGTGAACCTCGGCGCGGCCGCGGTGCGGGAGACGAACCTCGCGTTGCTCCACACGTGGGGCGTTCCGTACCTCCCGGGTAGCGCGCTCAAGGGTCTGGCCAGCGCGGCGGCGCATCGATCCGGCGTGCCCGCCTGGCGGAAGGTGGACGAGCGCGAAGGGAGGCTGCAAGGGGAAGACCACCGCCTGATGTTCGGCGACACGGGCGAGAGCGGCTGCGTGGTGTTCCACGACGCCTGGTGGGTCCCGGAAGACGACGAGCTGCCGCTCGACCTGGACACGATGACCGTGCATCACAGGGGTTACTATCAAGGCGACGGGAGCCCGCCGGCCGATGGTGACGAGCCGAACCCCGTGGCGTTCCTGACGACGAGGGGGGCGTTCCTGATCGCGCTGACCGGGCCCGAGGAATGGGTCGAAGCGGCGTTCGACTGGCTCGACAGCGGTCTCAAGGAGGATGGCATCGGGGCGAAGACGGCCGCGGGCTACGGGCGGATGCTCCTCGACAAGTCGCCGCGTCAGCGTGAGCGAGAGGAGAGGGAGGAGGCCGAGCGGAAGCAGCGAGAGGAGGAGAAGAAGCGGAACGAGGCGAGACGGCGGCGGTTGAGAGAGCTGGTCGGGATATTCAGGGGCAAGTCGAACGCTCGGCAGGTGTTCGAGCAAATCCAGCAGATCGCCGCGGACCAAGCCCTTCATGAAGACGTGAAGCGGGCGCTGCGGGAGCTCTTCGAGAAGGACAAGGTCTGCTGGCGTGACTGGCTGAAGAGCGGGGCTGATCCCGAGCAGCAGGCGCTCGCGAGACAGTTCGAGATGGAGGCGACTGGAATCCCGCTCAAGGCGCCGATCCACGCGGTGGCTCCGCCTGCGTCAGCAGGCACAGGTGTATGGGAGAAGGGGCTCGCCTGGATCGCGCGGGACCAGAAGAACCGGTCGATGCTGTTCTTCCTGGGTAAAGGCAGCAGGAAGCCGGAGGAACGCAACCGGAAGGACGTGAAGATCGAGGAGGAGGGGCTCGAGGAGGTGTTGCGGGCCGCGGGCCCAGACGCGCCCGTCGAGGTCGAGGGACTGCGCGACGGCAAGAAGATCGCCGGCATCCGCCGGCCGGTCCGGGGAGGTGGAGCGCCGTAGCGGGTGGCCTACAGGATGCTGGCCTGTCGGCCGGATGCCGCAGCGGCGGGTCCGAGGCGCCGCCGGCCGAGGACATGGCTACCGTCAGCGTGCCGCCGGATCCGTGAGCCACGCGGCGAGCGCGTCTGCGGACAGCTCCAGCCGGACATCGTCGAGGCGATCCAGGCCGAGGCGGTCGAACCGTTCGGCCAGCACGGCGTGTTCCACCTCGGCGAGCGACCGGCCGAGCTTCCTCTCGAACTGCCTCGCGATGACCGAGATCTCCCCCTCCTTAATACGCTCCTCCAGCACTTCCCTGCGGGCCTCGTCCCGGAGCGACTGCATGAACTGCTCGAACCACTGCTGAGCTTCCGTCATGTGCTCCTCCTCTTCTGTGGTTTACGCTGAGCGCGCCGAGGGCTGCTGCGCTTCGACTTCTCAGGAAGCATGGGCTCTCGTGTGCGTCTCAGCAAGCGATTGCCATACGCGTGCGGCCACAGCGGTGTGTGCGAGGGCGGTGCAGGTACACAGAGGAGAAGCAGCGGTATTACGCGCAGCACGCCGATCTCGTGCCGGTATCGTGATCCCAGCGCGACCTGCTGGTGCTGGCGTCAGGCGCCACCCTGGCCTGGGTTGTGCGGTGGCGGCGCTGGGGCCGACGAATAGAGGGGGGCGTCAGGCGGGGAGAGGCTGAACGCGATGTGCTCGCGGTGTTTACCGCCCCCTGCGCCCGGCGACCGGGGCAGGGCTGCCGGTGAGGAACGCGCCCGGCTCAACCTGTGGCTCGGCGTCCACGGCGTCGCTGTCGTCCTCTGCCTCCTCCACCTCTGCCTCTTCACCTTGGGCCTCCTCGGCCGTCGCGGTCCTGGAGGAGCTCGTCCGGCGGAAGCCGAGCTCGCGGAGGATCCTGCGGTCCTTGATGGCGCTCTGGACGATGGTGCTCCACTCCAGGTACCAGTCCCAGAGCTGCTGTTCGGCCCTGTCGAAGTCCTCGTCGCCGGCGGCGGCGGGCGCCACCTCGGCGACGGTCTCCAGCTTTCCCGCGCGTGCGAGGAGCTGCTTTGCCTCCTCGATGACGGCCTTGGTGAGGCCGCGCTTGGCGAGGATCTTGCGCGCCTCGTCCCCTTCGGCTTCGGGGCCGCCCTTTTCCTTGGACTTGGCGAGCGATTCCCAGCGCTCGACGAAGGTGCTGACGGAGACGAGGACGGCGGCGCCTTCGGTCTGGCTCAGGTTGCGGAACATCCACGCGTGGGCCGCGGGCGCGTGGCGCTTGAGGGTCGCCGCGGCGATGGGAAACCACTTGTTCTCCCAGGCGTCGATCTCGTTGACGAGACCGGTGTCGGTCGCGGCCGCGGTGGCGACGAAGCCGAGCCGGGTGCGGGTGACGCGCTGGAGCAGGCGCCATCCCTCCGCGAGATCGTCATCCGAGAACCCGTGGGCGACGAGCGCCGCTGCGACCTTATTCTTGCGAAGCCCCATGAGCAACAGGAGCACCCGCTCGGCCTTCTGGCCGATCGTGAGTTTGGCCATGATTACCTCCCAAGCGCACACGGTTACCAGGACTCGATAGCGCCGTCGACGTATCGAGTGCGTCGATTGTGTGCTCGCGCGAGTGCACCTCGAGAGCGGGGCAGGGGACGCGGAGCTCGGGAGAGCCGCGGCGGAGGGCGGGGGATGGGCGGCGGGGGTCGTGGGGAAGAGGCAACGGCTCGGGAGCTGGGGCGCCGGGGAGGCGGGGACGGAATTTCCGGGTCGGCGGGGGTGGTCCCCAGGTCGGAAGGCGGACGCCCCGCGGGGGAGCAGGCCGGCGAGGTGGGGGGTGAGTGCGGCGAGCCGGGGGCTGAGGCGAGCGAGGTGGGGGATGAGTACGGCGAGCAGGGGGGAAGGATGGCGCGAGTCGGGGAATGCACGCGGCGAGCCGGGGGCGGCGGCGGCGGAGGCGGGGGAGCGAAGGGCGGAGGTGGGGCGCAGCGCGGCAAAGCGCCTGGCAAGGGCGGAAGGGCTGGGCGAGGGGAGGAGGGGGCGTGGTAGAAGGAGGGAGGCGGACCGGCTGCGAGCGGTGGAGTGACGCGGAAATCCCGGGGGGCGCTCGCAACGCGGGCAGGTGTTTGAAATGATGAAGATTTTTGGTGGGGCCGGGGGCGCGCGGAGCGCCTCCGGCGGGCCCTGCGGGGGGGCGGAACGGGAACCTCTCGCAGGCCGGGTTGCAAGTGCGCGAAATGTTTCGTAGCCTGCGAGGGCTCTCTCCGCCGCTGAAAGGCGGCGGCCCCATTGAAGCTCGGGCGTGTCGAGCCCAGGCACACCCGCGTCGATGGCTCTCCGCCGCTGAAAGGCGGCGGCCCCATTGAAGCCGAGTATAGCTCGGGCACCCGATGAACGGCGGGGACTCTCCGCCGCTGAAAGGCGGCGGCCCCATTGAAGCAAGCCCCGGGCGCGGCGCCTCGAGGCCTGCGCCGCGCTCTCCGCCGCTGAAAGGCGGCGGCCCCATTGAAGCGCTTCCGCGCGTGCTCCGCGGCGGCCGCGTCGATCGCGCTCTCTCCGCCGCTGAAAGGCGGCGGCCCCATTGAAGCGCCGACGCCGACGCGCCGGCGGTGGCGTACGGCGTCGACTCTCCGCCGCTGAAAGGCGGCGGCCCCATTGAAGCGAGGAGCTCCGTCAACTCCGAGCCATGCAGGAGAAGCTCTCCGCCGCTGAAAGGCGGCGGCCCCATTGAAGCCAGAGCCAGCGCCGCTCAACGTGCTGACTGATTCGGACTCTCCGCCGCTGAAAGGCGGCGGCCCCATTGAAGCAACTAAAGCAGTAACGGTGAAGGGAGGTTCTGTTGATGCTCTCCGCCGCTGAAAGGCGGCGGCCCCATTGAAGCTCGTCGATGATGTCCTTGGCCCCCATCCCCACGCCGCTCTCCGCCGCTGAAAGGCGGCGGCCCCATTGAAGCGGCGCCACGCCCGCGCGAGGACCTTCCGCCGCTGAACTCTCCGCCGCTGAAAGGCGGCGGCCCCATTGAAGCGCCGTCCTGCCAGAGGTCGAGCTCGTCCGCGAAGACTCTCCGCCGCTGAAAGGCGGCGGCCCCATTGAAGCATGATGTCGTCCCCGGCCTTACGGGCCTCGATGGCGCTCTCCGCCGCTGAAAGGCGGCGGCCCCATTGAAGCTCGGCGGTGTTCTCGAGGCGACGGGCGAGGTCCCGGACTCTCCGCCGCTGAAAGGCGGCGGCCCCATTGAAGCCCCTGCGCGAAGGCGCGCCACGCCTCGTGCGCCGCGCTCTCCGCCGCTGAAAGGCGGCGGCCCCATTGAAGCGCGGTCGCCCTCGCTGCCTTCGCGCCGATGTACGGGTCTCTCCGCCGCTGAAAGGCGGCGGCCCCATTGAAGCAGCGTGGTGATGACCGGAGCGAGCTGAGGCTGACGACTCTCCGCCGCTGAAAGGCGGCGGCCCCATTGAAGCCAGCACCGCGAGCATCGCCTTGAGCCCAGCCGTGAACTCTCCGCCGCTGAAAGGCGGCGGCCCCATTGAAGCGGGAACTCGAGGCAGGCGTACCCGTGTGGAACCCACGGCTCTCCGCCGCTGAAAGGCGGCGGCCCCATTGAAGCAAAGGGTGCGGTGTGTGCCCGGCCTGCGTGGCCCGACTCTCCGCCGCTGAAAGGCGGCGGCCCCATTGAAGCCACACGACTCGGAACGAGACGCCGTTGACGCCGAAACTCTCCGCCGCTGAAAGGCGGCGGCCCCATTGAAGCAGGTTGATCGCGCGCAGCTTCGGCGTGCACCGCGGCAGCTCTCCGCCGCTGAAAGGCGGCGGCCCCATTGAAGCACGCCGACGTCGCGCGTCTGGTTCCTCAACACCGCGTCTCTCCGCCGCTGAAAGGCGGCGGCCCCATTGAAGCGCTCCGGCCGAGACGCTGTACGAGCGAGGCACGATGGCTCTCCGCCGCTGAAAGGCGGCGGCCCCATTGAAGCATCAGGGCCTTCTGACCGGCCTCGACCGCCTTTTCGGCTCTCCGCCGCTGAAAGGCGGCGGCCCCATTGAAGCCTCCTTCGTCTCGAATGAGAACGTGAACGTCCCAGGCCTCTCCGCCGCTGAAAGGCGGCGGCCCCATTGAAGCGGGTCCTCCAGTAGGCCCTGGAACACGCGTTGCCACTCTCCGCCGCTGAAAGGCGGCGGCCCCATTGAAGCCTCAGGCGGCGGAGCGCGAAGTCGTGCACCAGGTCGTCTCTCCGCCGCTGAAAGGCGGTGGCCCCATTGAAGCTACGCCTGCACCGTCGGCGGCCCCTCGGGCGAGAAGCTCTCCGCCGCTGAAAGGCGGCGGCCCCATTGAAGCCTCAAGCTCTTCTGCCGTCATGGTGGTCATGGTCAACTCTCCGCCGCTGAAAGGCGGCGGCCCCATTGAAGCAACGGCGGGTTCGTCATGAACATGTCCGCCCCGAGACCGACTCTCCGCCGCTGAAAGGCGGCGGCCCCATTGAAGCAGTGACATCGCGCGTGTCGCTGGAGGCGTTGCCGGACTCTCCGCCGCTGAAAGGCGGCGGCCCCATTGAAGCCGAGCTACCTTGTCGAAGGCGTGCGCCATCCTTCCCGGCTCTCCGCCGCTGAAAGGCGGCGGCCCCATTGAAGCCGCGCCTTCTCCTGCGCCCTGCGCTCGCCCTCCTCGACTCTCCGCCGCTGAAAGGCGGCGGCCCCATTAAAGCCGTCCGCGTCAGCGAAAGCGAGCAGCACGATCGATCTCTCCGCCGCTGAAAGGCGGCGGCCCCATTGAAGCTAGTAGCCGATAGCCGTCGTCTTGGTGTGGCACCCGCTCTCCGCCGCTGAAAGGCGGCGGCCCCATTGAAGCTCTCGTCGAGCGCGATTTGGAGGCACCAGACGAACGCTCTCCGCCGCTGAAAGGCGGCGGCTCCATTGAAGCGTTGCGTTCGCATCGGACGTGTAGAGCGCGGTCACTCCTCTCCGCCGCTGAAAGGCGGCGGCCCCATTCAAGCAACGTCCGCCGGGCCCGCCGTGGCGGCAAAGGCCAGCTCTCCGCCGCTGAAAGGCGGCGGCCCCATTGAAGCAAGTACCAGCTGGACCGGGGGTCTGACGTGTGAAGCTCTCCGCCGCTGAAAGGCGGCGGCCCCATTGAAGCGACGGGCTCGGCGCGGGCGATGCGACGCGGGCGATGCGGCTCTCCGCCGCTGAAAGGCGGCGGCCCCATTGAAGCTGCTGAGCGCGCTTCTCGCGGAACTTGTCCGACGCCTTCTCTCCGCCGCTGAAAGGCGGCGGCTCCATTGAAGCCCGGTCTTGGTCTTGATGACCCGGGCGAGGATACACCTCTCCGCTGCCGCTGAAAGGCGGCGGCACCATTGAAGCGATTCCCGTCTTGGCGTAGACGTAGAACGCCTTGAATCTCTCCGCCGCTGAAAGGCGGCGGCCCCATTGAAGCAGGTGCATCTCAGCGTGCGGGCGGTAGCGGGTCGCGCAGCTCTCCGCGGCTGAAAGGCGGCGGCCCCATTGAAGTCATATCATCTCACCACTACCGCCCTCGCCGCAGTGGCCTCTCCGCCGCTGAAAGTCGGCGGCCCCATTGAAGCCCGAGCTTCGGCCGCGCGATGTCGCGCGTCTCCTGCTCTCTGCCGCTGAAAGGCGGAGCCCCCATGAAGCAAGGGGTACCGACGCGTCGAGGGCAGCGGCGCGGTCGACTCTCCGCCGCTGAAAGGCGGCGGCCCCATTGAAGCACGGCTTGGAGTTGGAGCCGATCGCCGATCTGGCCCACCCCTCCGCCGCTGAAAGGCGGCGGCCCCATTGAAGCCCTCTGCGGCTCCGGGGCCCCTTCCCCCGTCTGAACTCTCCGCCGCTGAAAGGCGGCGGCCCCATTGAAGCGAGAGCCATCCGCCGCGCCGTGCAGAATCGCGGAGCCGTCTCTCCGCCGCTGAAAGGCGGCGGCCCCATTGAAGCGCGACGGGGTAGCCGTCCTTGCCCTTGACCGTGTACTCCTCTCCGCCGCTGAAAGGCGGCAGCCTCATTGAAGCATACTGGTGTGCATGTACCGAATGGTCGTGGTGACATCTCTCCGCGGCTGAAAGGCGGCGGCCCCATTGAAGCTCTTTGGCTCCCACGATCCTGCACCGCTCAAGCCGCCTCTCCGCGGCTGAAAGGCGGCGGCCCATTGAAGCTCCCGCTCCGCTGCGTCGAGCCTGGCCCGCAGGTCGGGGACTATCCGCCGCTGAAAGGCGGCGGCCCCATTGAAGCCGCAGCAACCAACTCCGCGCCGCCCACGAAGCGGCCGTCTCTCCGCCGCTGAAAGGCGGCGGCCCCATTGAAACCGGCTTGTCTCGACGGCGACCTCGGGGATGGGCTCCCCAATGCTCTCCGCGGCTGAAAGGCGGCGGCCCCATTGAAGCTGCCGTCGTGGCCTTCAGCTCCCCGAGCGCCGCCGCCACTCTCCGTTGCTGAAATGCGGCGGCCCCATTGAAGCGGCTACTTCTCCTTGCCCGCGGTGGGGATCCCGAACTCTCCGCCGCTGAAAGGCGGCGGCCCCATTGAAGCGGTTGAGCCCGTGGAGGAAGCGCCGGCGGCGCCGGGCACCTCTCCGCCGCTGAAAGGCGGCGGCCCCATTGAAGCAACAGCGGGCCCACGTCGTTGTGGATGGTCTCCAGCTTGACTCTCCGCCGCTGAAAGGCGGCGGCCCCATTGAAGCGTCCACTGGGGGGCTCAAGGGTACCATGGCGACCGCGGCCCGAGCGCTCTCCGCCGCTGAAAGGCGGCGGCCCCATTGAAGCGTCCCCTGGAACGGGCTGCGGGCCATGTCGCACTCCTACTTCCCGCCGCTGAAAGGCGGCGGCCCCATTGAAGCGTGGGCCCCGTGGCTGACGCCCCGGTACTCTCCGCCCGGGCTCTCCGCCGCTGAAAGGCGGCGGCCCCATTGAAGCGACAAGTCCTCCTTGGAGGCCGGTCGCCGAGAGAACTCTCCGCCGCTGAAAGGCGGCGGCCCCATTGAAGCGTGCGCGGGTCGCCCGTGGTCGTCATGTGCACGATCTCTCCGCCGCTGAAAGGCGGCGGCCCTATTGAAGCTCGAAGGAGATGGTCACGACGGCGCCGGACAGGTCCTCTCCGCCGCTGAAAGGCGGCGGCCCCATTGAAGCAGATCCGCGCGCAGCGCCATGCCCGCCGCCCTCCCAGCCTCTCCGCCGCTGAAGGGCGGCGGCCCCATTCAAGCGCGGTGCCGCCCGTGATATTGACGCCGGAGCTCGTGCCCTCTCCGCCGCTGAAAGGCGGCGGCCCCATTGAAGCTACGCCTGCCAGAGGACGAGGAACCGCGCGTGCACCTCGGCTCTCCGCCGCTGAAAGGCGGCGGCGCCGTTGAAGCCGGACGTACGCGCGGGCTGTCCGCACGTCCGCCCCCATCCTCTCCGCCGCTGAAGTGCGGCGGCCCCATTGAAGCCCGTCTCGCTGAAAGATGATGTCTTGCTGGCTCGCACCTTCTCCGCCGCTGAAGTGCGGCGGCCCCATTGAAGCGCCGCGCCGTGCTGGCCGATGAACACGTTGCACAAGCCGCTCTCCGCCGGTGAAACGCGGCGGTCCCAACGATGCGAGCGAACCTTGTAGGTGGACACCACGAGAGGCGGTCTATCCGCCGCTGAAATGCGGCGGCTCCGCCGACGCGCCCGGCTCCGCCTCGCCCTGCCGGCCCGACGCTAACTCTCTCCTCTTTGGAGGGCACCCGGACCGTCCGCGCGGCTTCGCGCAAGGCCCACTGGTCCCGCTTGCGCCCGTGCGGAAGCTTCCGCGGTGCTTGCCCACGGCGCCGAGCAGCGCCGCGGAGATCCCGCCCGTCTCAGCCCTTGCCCTGGCATGTGCACCTCGCGGCCGGGCGAGTAGCTCTCGCCCCGGTCGTGCTCCGCCCTGCCGAGCCGATCGCGCACTCCGCGCAACCGGCCGCCGGCTCCTCGAGCCTCCCCCCACGCCCCCCAGCCCCGCCCCGCCTCCCGCCCTACCGATTCCGTGACGACCTCAAGCCCCTCCCCGTAATTCTATACATGAGCCCTCTCTCTCCTCCCCCCGACCTCCTCCTGCGGAGCACCTGGACGTCCATGCACGCGACCGCCGTGCACGTCCTCCCCTGGATGCTCCGGTACCTCGGCGTCGACGAGAACGACCTCGACGACCTCTCCCAGGAGGTCCTGCTGGGCGCCTACACCAGCCTCCCCCGGTACGACCCCGCGTATCCGGGCAGGTCGCGCGGCGCCGCCTCGCTGCCGGCGCAGGACCTCGCGTTCGCCGTCCTCTCCGCCGCCGCGGCCGCCGAGCAGGCCGGCGACGCCTCGTCGCCCTCGCTCCCTGCCTCCACGCTGCGCAGCCCCCTGGATCCATCGCTCTCGCGCCGGCACGGCCTCGGCAAGGGCTGGCGCTCGGAGGCCAGCTGGCTCTTCGGGATCGCCTGGCGGCAGGTCCGGCGCCACCTGGAGCGCGCCTACCGGCGGCGCGAGGTGCCGGTGGGCCTCGCGGACGCGGCGTGCTTCGAGGGAGCCGACGCCTTGCCGAGCAGCGAGCAGCACATCGCCGCGAAGGAGCGGCTCGTCCTCGCGATCCGCGTCCTCTCCAAGATCGAGCCCGAGCGGCGCGCGATCCTGATCCTGGCCGACGCGTTTGGGATCCCGGTGCCCGAGATCGCGCGCACCCTCGGGCTGAACGAGAGCACCGCCGCGAGCCGGCTGCGCCTCGCGCGCGAAGACTACCGCGCCGCCGTCAAGCGGCTGCGCCCCGAGGAGCAGCGAGCGCTCCGGTCCGGCCTCGGTCTGCTCATGCTCCCGCTCTTCTCCCATGCGTCCTTGCACTCGGTCGTCGAGACGAGCGCGCCCGCATCGGCGCCCCACCCGGACGCGCCGATCGATCGCGATCCGCGGGACGCCGCAGGGTGGCCTGCGCGCCTCGCGCGCCTCGCGCACCGTGCACGCCCGCTCGCCCGCCTCGTCCGCCCGGCGCTCGCCTGGGGCGCGATCGGCGTCGTTGGGGCTGTCGTGGTCGCCGCGCTCGCCCGAGCGCCGGCGTCCTGGGCTCGCCGCCTCGGTCCGGCCGCGGCACCGCACCTCCTCTCGCTCTCGCGCCCCGTCCACCCAGGGACGCGACCGGCGGCCGCCCCCGGCGAGGCGCCGCGAGAGGCGCCGCAAGCCGATGCGACGTCGAGCCCCCGAGCCCCCGCCAGAGAGGCGGAGAACACCCGCAATCGGCGCCATCGGCGCGATCCCGCAACGAACGCCGCGCCCGCCCCGCAATCGCCGCTCCCCGGACCGAAACCTCCTCCCGCATCCTCCGCGCGGGAACAGGAGCCGCTCGCGGAGGAGCTCCAGCTGCTCGACGCGGCCCGGCAGGCGCTCCTGCAAGGCGACCGGGCCGCTGCGCTGGCGCGCATCGGCGCGCACGAGCAGCGCTTCCCGCAGGGTCGACTGAAGCTGATGCGCGAGCGGCTGCGCTCGAAAGCCGAGGCGCCGCCGCCCGTTGCGCCGGGCGGCAGTTCGCCCGCTGCGCCGGGCGGCAGCGCGGTGGGGCAGGAGCTCCCATGACCTCACGGACGCCGTGCGCGCGTCGCACGTCGCTAGGCTCGATGCGTCGGACGTCGCCGGGCTCGATAACAAACAGCAGGCGGGCACGCCGCGCCGCGCTCGCCTCGATGGCTGCGGCCGCCATCTCCGCGGCCGCGCCCGCGCCGGCCCGCGCCGACCCTGGAGCGCCGCGGACCCGCGTGCAGCTCGAGTTCGTCCGAGGACCAGGCGCCGAGCAATGTCCTGACGAGCAGTTCCTGCGCGCCGAGACCATGCGGCACCTGGGAGGCGCCGATCCCTACGACGAAGCGGCTCCGCTGACCGTGACAGCGTCCATCGAGCGCCAGCGCGGCGAGCTCGCCGCCACGATGTTCCTCCGCGACCGCGACGGCCGGGGGCTCTGGGCTGACGGCTTCAGCACCCGCAGCGACTGCACGATGCTCGTCTCGGCCATGGCCCTGTCGATCGCCGTGCTGCTCGACGACGCGGCCGAGCTTCCGGCGGGACCGCCCGCACCGAAGAAACCCACGGAGCCAGCGAAGCCAAGAGAGGCGCCCTGCGCGCCGGAGCGGCCGTGCTCGCCGCAGCCCATCCCCGCGCCGCGCCCGTCCCCGCGCGAGACGTCGCCCGGGCACGCACCCGCCCGGAGAGGTGTTCCGCCCGTGAGAATCGCTCCGCCGGAGCCAGCGGCGCGCTTCCGCTGGGTGGCCGGCCTCGGCGCCGCGGTCGGCTTCGGATTGACGCCTGGCGTTGCTGTCGGGCCGGCGCTGTCCGTCGGCGGCCGCTGGCCGGCGTGGTCGGCCACGCTGGAAGTCCGCGGGCTCTCTTCGCTCTCGGCAGAAATCGAGGAGGTGCCCATGGCGACGTCTCTTCTGACGACGAACGCTGCCCTCTGCTACCACCACCACACCCTTTTGGTCTGTGGACTCTCGGATCTGGGGCTGCTTCGTGCTGCGACCGATGTCCCTCTGGGAGCAGCCTCGCTGCGGAATCTCCGCGTGGGGCTCGGTGCACGGATCGGCGCCGCCTGGCCTGTCTCGGAGAGGCTCTCCGTCCGTGGCTACACCGACATCATCCAGAACCTGGCCGATGTCGCGATCGAGCGACGCCCCGATGCTCCCGGATCTGACCGCTCCCTCTGGAGCGCATCGTTTGCTGCTTTGGCGTTCGGGGTGGGTCTACACGCGAGCCTGTGAGTGACCGGCAACGAAAATGAACAGCACGGGGCAATGAGCGACCACGATGAGAAAATTCAAACGGAATGCGTAATGCGCTGGATGTCCATGCATCGACGGAACACCCGCTTGCGTCACGGATGGGCGATCCGTTAGGTTCGCCGCCATGCACCGCTCCTGTTGGGGTCTCTCAGGCATCCTGTTCATTCTTGGTTGCGACCAAGATCCCATCGTGATCACAGGCCCTTGTACGCCCGGAGAGATCGAGCACAACCTCTCCGGTTGCGGCGCGCTGCGCGACGCTGGGGCAGACGGCACCGGCGGCCAGGGCGGCACCGGCGGCGGTGGTACCGGCGCCACCGGCACCGGCGGCCAGGGCGGCACCGGTGGCGCGGGCGGCGCCGGCGGCGACACGCACAGCGCGCTCTGCTCCGGCCAGTGCGTCCCTCCCGCGCCGCTCGGCTGGTCCGGCCCGGCGCTGCTCTGGTTCGGCTCGCCCGAGGCGGTCCCCGACTGCCCCGCCGACGCCCCGACGGTCGGCTACGAGGGCTTCGCCGATCTCCAGCAGGTGCCCAAGGACTGCGGCACCTGCGCGTGCGACGCGCCTGCTGCCTCGTGCACGCTCCCCACCGGCTGGGCCGCGGCCTCGTCCACGTCGTGCACCGGCGACGAGCCGGGCACCGTGGCGACCTCGTTCGCCGCGCCCGACGGATGGGACGGCGCCTGCTCCGCGTCGAACCCGATCCCCGCCGGTCAGCTCTGCGACGGGGAGCCCTGCGTGCAGTCGCTGACGATCGCCGCGCCCTCGCTCACGACCGGCGCCTGCACGCCGCGCCTCGACGTGAAGCCGTCGCCCGTCGAAGAGCCCGATCCCTGGGCGACGCGCGCGAAGGCGTGCCTCGCCGGGGCGCACACGGCGTGCGGCGACGCGACGACGTGTGCGCCCGCGGCGCCGTCGGGGTTCCAGACCTGCGTCTACCACGAGGACGACGCCGACTGCCCGGAGGGCTACGCGTTCAAGCACGTCTTCTACAAGGGCACCGCCGACGCGCGCGAGTGCACCCCCTGCGGCTGCGGCGATCCGACCGGCGCCTCCTGCACGATCATGGCGTCCGTGTACCGCGACGGCGCCTGCGCGGATCTCCTCGCCTCTACCCTCGTGAGCTCGAGCGTCCCGTTCTGCGGCGTCACGCCTCCCGGCGTCGCGCTGGGCAGCAAGACCGCGGCCGTCGTGGCCGTGGAGCCGGGGGCGTGTGCGCCGTACGGGGGCGAGCCGACCGGCGAGCTCCAGCCGAGCACGCCGTCCACGTTCTGCTGCGTCGCCTGACCGCCGCGGAGGGAAACCTGCCGGCGGCCCCATTGAAGCTCGTTCGTCACGCGCACGAGCGACCCGCGGAACTCCAGCCTCTCCGCCGCTGAAAGGCGGCGGCCCCATTGAAGCGAGATGTAACCGACGTCCACGGAAGGGCGGGTCGGGTCTCTCCGCCGCTGAAAGGCGGCGGCCCCATTGAAGCTTGTAGATCGCCTCCACGGCGTTGCCGATGTGCTGGCTCTCCGCCGCTGAAAGGTGGCGGCCCCATTGCCGGCGACAAATAGATATTGCTCGAGATTACTGTGATCAATCGCGCAACCCAGGAACAGCTCAGCGGAAACCAAGTTTGTCCTGAAGCCGATCTGTCCTTTTTTCTCACACCGTGTCACCTTGATATTACTCCTCAAGAGTGGCCAAATCAAGATTATGAGTATTGCCAGCCGGTGCCGCCGGGGTGCCCGCTGTAACGGCGAGATGTGAAATGGCGATTCGTACATCTGTTATGGTCGCACTCGTTGCCGGCGTCGCCGGCGTCTTCGTCGGGCGCTCTATGCCGCGCGATACACCGAGTGCCCAAGCGCTTGAAAGCGCATCACCACCCCCGCCAGCGACGGAATCCTCGCCCACCGACGCGACGCCTATCCGCGGCAGCTGCAAGGCTGAACGTACCGAGCTTGCCTCGACAAAGGCGCAGTTGGCTATCTGCATGGCCTTCGTCGCGCCGGTCCATAGGACCGAACCATCCAGCGTTGCAGAGCCGTCTGAGCAAGATACTCCAGAACACGCGTCTGTCGACCCTCAACGCACGCCAAGCGCCGCAGAGATCCGGCGAAACCGCGAGCTTTTGGACAGCTACTCCGAGGCTGTGATCGTCCAGCACCCAGACGGCACGACTGGCGTTTATAAGCCAGGCGAATGGTCGACCGACGATGACGGAGTGATTGTCGCACGAAAGCTGCCAAGCGGGGAAATTGGGTGGTATGCCGGGCCAGATGCCGGGCCGCGCTCGGACCCTGCCGCGTTTCGGCCACTCGAACTTCCAAAAGCAGCGCCACCCATCATCGTGCGCGGATCAGACGGTACGCTCACGGTGAATGGGAAGCCTGGCGCACCTGCCCTGCAGCGCATGTTCCCCGGAAAGCCCAAACCGGCAGCGCAATAAGCTGAGATGACGGGCCGCACGGCCGCTCCGGAACCGTGGTGCCGGGACGTCGCCGAGGCGCGCTCCGGTTGGCGTGACCGGACGGTTCCGCAGCATCGATGCAAGCCCGAACCCTACGAGTTTAGCAGTCGCCCTCACAACCTTTGATGCGAAAGGCAAGAGATTCGAGGCGAGTGCAGCCAAGATCCCATCTTGATTATGGCCCTTGTACGCCCGGAGAGATCGAGCACAATCACGGACAGTCGGCTACGAGAGCTTCGCCGACCTCCGACAGGTGCCCAAGGACTTCGACACCTGCCTGCGCGGATCTCATCGCCTCGAGCCTCGTGAGCTCGAGCGTCCCGTTCTGCGTCGTCACGCCGCCCGGCGTCGCGCTGGGCAGCAAGACCGCGGCCGTCGTGGCCGTGGAGCCGGGGGCGTGTGCGCCGCACGGAGGCGAGCCGATCGGCGAGCTCCAGCCGAGCACGCCGTCCACGTTCTGCTGCGTTGCCTGACCGCGGCGGAGGGAGACCTGCCCCTCCTTGAACGCTCCTGCCTCACCGCTTCAGAGCCTCTGCCTCACACGGCTCATCACGCCGAGAGCTGCCCACCGGCCGGCGCCGCAGCCATTCCCGGGACGACCGGCCTTGCCCGGACGAACCTCGCGAGCTCTTCGAGCCGGAGCACGACCAGCGAGATCGCCTCCGCCTCCGCCTGCCCCGGGCTAAAATTCCAGCGCCTCAGCGTCCGGAGGCGCGCCTTAGCCATCAACCCGGCCGGCGTCACGGCGAGGTCGATGCCGGCGGCGTCGAACCACGCTGCGCGCGCGCGCCATTCGGGCGACTCCTGCCACTGCGCGAGGCAGCGCTCTTGGGCCGATGGATCCTCGTGCTCGGAGAGGCCGGGCAGCCACGCGGCGAGCAGGATCCAGACCTTTGGCGGGAGGCGTTTCGGTCGTGTGCCGCCCACGTCGGTCACGAGCAGCGCGCAGTAGCCGGACACAGGGAGCTCGCTCGCGCCGTAGTGCGGACCGCCCCGAAGGATATCGGCCGAGACGGGGCCGGCCCATACCGTGTCCAGCCATCGAATCACATCGGCCGGGCGCCCGGCGAAGAGCCGCTCGATGGAGGCGCGCACCTCCGCCCAGACTCGCCGGCGGGTGAGCAGGACCCGCAGCTCGACGCCCGCCGAAATGAGCACGAGCAGCGGAAAGAAGGCTCGAAACAGGAACTGCCCGATCATGTACGCGTCGAGCTGCTTGACCTGCATAAACGCAGCGACCCAGACGGCGAGCGGCACCGAGAGGATGAGGAACCCGACGAGCCAGGGCACGGCGCCCTTCCAGGCGATCGTAGGCCCCGACGCCCGTCCGGCCCACCCGCGGCGCTCGTCGCGGTAACGCGCGATCCGCGCCGCGACGACGAGGTAATCCGCCGCGTCGAGGGCTCGGGCCATCCCGCTGCGATCGGCGATCAGCGCGGTGCCGCAGCTCCGACACCGGTTGAGCGCCCGCTCCATCTGGAGGCTGTTGGGGCCTCCGCAGTTCGGACACGCCAGCGTCGCCGCCGGAACCGCGAGGGCCTCCGCGGCTTCACCACGTTTGCGACGGCCGATCACGAGCGCCGCCAGCGAGGCGACGCCGAGGACGGCCGCGATCGCGATCGGGGCCGTCGGATCGCCGGACGCGAGGCCGACCAGCGGGAGCGCCAGCGCCGCCGCCGCCAGCGCGGTCGCCCCCATGCAGCCGACCACGGCGAACGGCGCGACGGCGCTCCCGCGCGGCCGCACCTGCGCGCGCGCCGACTGCAACCGAGCGGCCATACCCTGCTGGTAGGCGCCGACCTCGTGGAGGAGCTCGGGCGGGACGGCGAGCTCCTGGCTGCATCGAGGGCAGCGGATCGTCGGCGCGAACGAGGTGACGGGGACCGCGCCCCCGCACCATCCGCAGCGCATCGCGCGGGCATCAGGCATCACGGGAGAAGATCTGCCATGGTTCGGTCGCTCCTCTGCCACCAGCTGACGCGGCTCATCACGCCGAGAGCTGCCCACCCACCGGCGCTGCAGCCGCTCCCGGGACAATCGGCCTTGCCCGGACGAACCTCGCGAGCTCTTCCAGCTGGAGTACGACCAGCGAGATCGCCTCCGCCTGATCGGGCTCCTGGCTCCAGCGCTCCAGCGTCTCGCTGCGCGCCGCCGCCGTCAGACCGGCCGCGGTCACGGCAAGGTCGAAGCCAGCGGCATCGAACCACGCGATGCGCGTCCGCCATTCGGTCGACTCCTGCCATTGCGCGAGGCAGCGCTCTTGGGCCGAGGGATCCTCGTGCTCGGAGAGGCCAGGCAGCCACGCGGCAAGCAGGATCCAGAGCTTTGGCGGGAGACGTTTCCGTCGCGTGCCGCCCACGTCGGTCACGAGCAGCGCGCTGAAGCCGGACACGGGGAGCTCACTCGCGCCATAAAAAGGTCCGCCGCGGAGGACCTCGACGCCGATGGGACCGGCCCATACCGTGTTCAGCCATCGCACCACATCCGCCGCGCGCCCGGCAAAGAGCCGCTCGACGGAGGCGCGCACCTCCGCCCAGACACGCCGGTGGGAGAAGTACTCGGCGAGCTCGCTGATCGCGGCGACGGCCGCGAGCAGCGGGATAACGGCTCGCACCAGCAACAGCAAGACCCATCCCGCATCGAACCGCACGCCCACCGCAAGCCCATACACCCAGGCGATGAGCGGGGCCGAGACGACAGTGAGCCCGAGGATCCACGACGCGACGGCCCACCAGGCGGTCGTGGGCCCCGTCGCGCGGCCGGACCATCCGCGGCGCTCGTCGCGGTAACGCGCGATCCGCGCTGCGACGACGAGGCGATCCGCCGCGTCGAGGGCTCGGGCCATCCCGCTGCGATCGGCGATCAGCGCAGCGCCGCAGCTCCGACAGCGGTTGAGCGCCTCCACCATCTGGAGCCGGTTGGGACCTCCACAGTTCGGGCAGGCGAGCGTGGCCGCGGGAACCGCAGGGGTCTCCTCGACCTCGCGACGTCTTCGGCCCTCGCGATGTCGTCGACCATAGAGCACGAGCGCGCCCATGGAAGCCGCGCCGAGGAGGGCCGCGAGCGCGAGCGGGCCCGTGGGATCGCCGGACGCCAAGCCGAGCAGCGGCAGCACGAGCGCCGCGCCTGCGATCGCGGTCGCCCCCATGCAGCCCATCACGGCGACCGGCTGGACGGCGCTCCCGCGCGGCCGCACCTGCGCGCGGGCCGACTGCAACCGAGCGTCCATGCCCTGCTGATAGGCGCCGATCTCGCGGAGCAGCTCGGGCGGGACGGCGAGCTCCTGGCTGCATCGAGGGCAGCGGATCGTCGGCGCGAGCGAGGTGACGGGCACCGCGCCCCCGCACCATCCGCAGCGCATCGCGCGGGCATCAGGCATCACGGAGGTCGGCTTATCCATCGTTCGACGGGACCAGGCCTTTCGTCCGAGTCACTCCCAATCGATACGGTACGGGCATTTCGCTCGCCACTCGGCAGGGAGGTGCTCCCTGCCAGCAGCGACGCTCGCGCGCCACAACAAGGTGACGCGCCTCTCGTCGCCCTCCACGAACACCCTGTCGAGCAGCGGGGCCACCTCCTGCTCCGCCGCGCCGAAGAGGCTCACGTGGACCCGCGGCCGGTGATCGGGGATGATCACCACGAGATCCTGCCCCTCGGGCGCGAACGACGTGACCGTGATCCTCTCGCCGCCTCGGAGTCGATTGCGGTACAGGAACGGGTGAGCCCCTTGCGCGAACCGATGGGCCCGGTCCGCGAGCGGATAACGCGCCTCATCGGCTCGGAGCAGGCCGAGCTTGACCTCCGCCTCCGGGACCCGGCCGTCGTGCGTCTCCGGGATCACCCCGAAGAACGCGATGCGTGGGAACCATTCGTGCGGGAACCAGTCGAACCCCGCCGGATAAGGTCGATCGCCCCAGCGGTCCATCGGCTGCGCCAGCCGCTCCAGATCCGTTGTCGGGAGCCGGTGCTGCAAGAGCTCGACGTTCGGCCACGCCAGCCCGATCAGCCCGTCCGGCTCCACCAGGAAGCCCTTGCCCGCGGGGTTTCGCGGATACGAGAACTCACCGAACTCCGCAAGCACCTCCGGCCCGAGCGCCTCGGCGAGCTCTGCGAGCTCCGGATCCGCATGGCGCTCCTCCGCCAGCTCGTCCGTCCCGCCATAAGCCTTGTCGTACCGAAGCGGCATCTCGGTGAAGGGGACGGGCTCGGAGAGCCTCGGCCCCGTCGTGCCTCGCTCCACCCGTCGATCGCCGGTCACCACGACCGTTTGCGCGATGTCGGTCTGGTGGCCGCGGCAGGTGAGCGCAACCTCGGTGGACCTCACGGCCCGGTCCGTGCGGACGGTGCCCTGGACCACGAGATCTGTGAAATCGCGGAACACGTAGCAGTCGGCGTCGCGCCGGAGCAGCGACGGTCGCGCCCTGCCGGAGGTCGGCAAATCCTCGAGGTGCTCGGGCTCTTCACGAAGGCGGAACTCGCCCTCCTGCAGCTCGGCGTCGCCACGCGGGCCGATCGTGTACGTGCGACCCACGAGGACGCTCAGGATCCGGCCCTGACCTCCCGGCCAGGCGCCTGTCACGATCGTTCGATCCATCGCCGTCACTTGCCGCCCTGAGGCACCGGCTCGGCCATGCTGTCCACCCAGGCGGCAAGCCCATCAGCGGCCTTGTTCATCCCCTTCCCGGCAGGGTCGGTGAGCCACTCGCCGAGGGCGCTTTGGTCGTTGAAGAACTTCTCCTTCGCAACGTCGCCCAGCTTCCCCCCGAACGTCTCGCCATAGATGATCTTGAGCGTGCTTTTGACGATCTCCTCGGCCAAGGCCCCCAGGACCTTGTCGCCGCCTGCTTTCCGGAAGAGGCGAAGCATCAGGCTCCCGAGGAGCTTCTTCGTCAGCTTCGAGCCCATCAGCGCCCCGAAGACCTTGTCCTCGATGTAGCTCTTCAGCGCCTCGAGCGCGAAGAGCAGCGCGCCGGCCGCGAGATCCCCCTTGGTGAACCCCACGTTGACGGTCCCCCAGTTGATGACGAGCGACGTCGGCATCGTGCACGGATCCGCGCATGCGCTGTTGATGCCGACGTAGCGCAGCACCGAGATTGCCACGGGGCCGTCCGTGCACTGGACCTTGCTTGCGGCGAACTGGCACTTGCTGGACGATCCGAGGACGAGCATCGTCCCGAGGACGTTGATGTGCCCCGGCGGCGGGGGCATCACGTTGATGTGCGGGAGGATGGTGTACTTCACCTCGTGACCGCGGCTCACGATCGGCATCCCGTCGGCGCGGATACGATCGCTGTTCCCCTTGCTCGAGCCGAGCCCGACCCACGGCGTCGCGAACAGCACCACGCCGACGTGCAGGCCCATGGTGACCGCCGGATCCGGGACGCCGGCCGGCGTCATGAAGATGCCGCTATGGAAATCCAGGTTGAAGCCGGGGTTCCATTTCTTGTGCGGGAAGCCGATCACGGGGACTGCCTGCCTTCCGGCCGCATCAGGAGCGCCGTCTTGCGCTGCTCGCCGCGGACCATCTCGTACTTGAACAGCTTGCGGTACGTGAAATCGACGAGCAGCGCATCGAGGTCGACGAGCACCTCCTCGAGGGTCAGCGCGAGGCGCGACTCGCTCTGCCCGAGCGCGACCGAGACCTCGAACGGGCAGGGAGGCACCGCCATGACGACACGGCCCCGCAGCGACATGCCCTCGATCGCGATCGTCTGCCCCGCGAGCAGGCGCCTCCCCGACAGCAGGGGGTGGGCCCGATCGTAGAGGCCCTCGCCCACGTGGATGCGCGGCTCCGCGGTGTCCGGATCCACCGAGACGACGCGGAGCAGCCGCAGCCCCCACGCGAGCGGATACGGCCCGAGACCCACGGGCGAGGGGCGATCGTTCCAGCGGCGGATCGGGGACGCCGGATCCTCGATGTTCGGCAACGGCCGGCCGACGGCCTCGTCTCTGGTGAGGTAAAACCCCTTGCCGGCCGGGTTGTTCGGCTCGGGGCAGTCGCCGTACTCGGTCCTCGCCACGCCGCCGAAGGCGTTCCTGTACGTGATCGGCATCTCCGTGAACGGAGCCGCCGCGCCGGGCGCGAGCTCGCCCCGATCGTCGCGCTGCCAGCTGCGCTCTCCGGTCACCAGGAGCTCCACGTGGTACGGCCCCGCGTCCACGCGGACCGTCATCTCCGCCACCGGCCTGGCCGAGACGGCTTTGCCAAGCACGATGACGTCCGTTCCCGTCCGGGGAAAGAAGAGGTCCGGCTCGAAGGTGCCATACGGCGTCTCGATGAGATCGCGGCGCAGATCGGTGAGCGCGAGCGCCGCCGGCGGCGCCACCAGCGCGCCCTCGTCGGTGAGGCGGCGCCGCACACGGGTGATCAGCGACGCGTACATCGTCGCGCCGCTCCCCGCGCTTCGGAGCAGGGCGGCGGGGCTCTGGGTGCGGTTCTCGAAGTCCACGGCCAGCGACCTCGCCTCAGCCGTCCCCTCGCGGCGGCAGGTACGGCGAGCCGACCTGCGGGCCCGGCGGGGCGTCCGGCGAGTTCAGCGCGATCCGCTCGCCGTCGATCCGGACGTCGTCGTTCGCCTTGACCACCACATCGCCGCGCTCCGCGCGCAGGCTCAGGTTGCCGCCACAGGCGATCTCGGCGTCGCCGCGGGCGGTGAGCGAGAGCCGGTCCGCCGACAGCCGCAGGTCTCCCCGGGCGGCGATGTTCAGGCTCACCCCCTCCACCTCGAGCGAAGGCCCCTCGGGCAAGAGGCGCATCGTCAACACGATACGTCCCGTGGGCGCCCGCACGTGGAGCAGGCTGACCTCGGGCGACTCGACGGCCTCGATGCCGTAGCCGCTCCGCAACATCACCTGGGTACGGGCGTCGCCGCCGGCCGCCGCACCGCCGCCCCCGGCGAGGTCGAGGTCCGCGCCGCGCGCGCTGGCTTCCCCCGCCGTCCGGTCCGCCGCCTCATTCAACACCTCGTCCGCCGTCTTGCGCGTCAACTGACCTCCCCGGCGCATGCTCGTCGAGGCGCCCCGGCGTGTCAACTTGGCGCACATTCCGGGCGCTTCTCCCCACCACCGCGCCGAGGTCGCTCAAAGCACCTCGCCGCGACACTCCTGCTCTCCTCTCTCCTCGGCGCGACTACCGAGCAGGCTCGGCCCGCCGCGGCAGCCTCGCCGTGAACGTCGTCCCTCGCTCCGCGTCGCTCTCGACCTCGATCGCCCCGCCGTGCGCCTTCGCGATCTGGTGCGCGATGAACAGCCCGAGGCCGAGGCCGCGCCCCGAGCTCGGCCGCTCCGCCGCGGGCGCCTGCCGGAACGGCTCGAACAACGTCGCGAGCAGCTCGGCCGCGATGGGCGGCCCGTGATTGTGCACCTCGATCACCATATCGTCCCCGCGCGGCCGGATGCACACCCGGACAGCGCTCCCCGCTTCGGCATAATCGATCGCGTTCTGCGCGAGGTTCGTGACCATCTGGGCGAGGCGCTCGGGGTCCCACAGCCCGGCGCCGCTCCCCTGCAGATCGAGCCGGATCGGGACCTCGGGGTGCATGGCCCTGAGCTCGTCGACGGCGCCCTTGCAGATGACATGGAGGCTCTCCGGCCTCGGCGCGATCGGGATGCTGCCGCCGGAGCGGCTCCGCGTCAGATCGATGAGGTCCTCGATGGTCCGCGCCATGCGGCGCGCGCTCGCCGCGATCCGCTCGGTGTGCCTCGCCTGGCGCGGCGTCAGGCCGCCGTGGTGGACCATCACGCTGGCGGCCAGCGTGATGGAGGTGAGCGGCGTGCGCAGGTAATGGCTGAGCGCGCCCAGGAATCGATCGCGAAAGGCGAGCTCCTCGAGCCGCGCGGCCTCCGCCCGCTTGCGATCGGAGACGTCGGTGGCCGTGCCGATCATCCGGACGCTGAGGCCATCGGCGTCGAAGAAGGTGCGGCCCTGCACGGAGACCCAGCGCTCCACCCCGTCGCGGAGGCCCACGAGGCGGTATTCGACGCTGTATTCTCCGCCGCTCGCCGGGTCCTGCGAGCGCCGTATCGCTTCTTCCACGCGCGCGCGATCCGCCTCGTGGATGGCCGAGAGGAACAGGTCGTATCGGACCTCCGACGCCGGATCCAGCCCGGCCACCTCGCGGCAGCGGTCGTCCCAGCGCAGCGCGCCGGTCACCATATCGTAATCCCACACCCCCACGCCGCCGGCCTGCGTGGCCAGCCGCAGGCGCGCCCCGCTGTCCTCGAGCGCGGCGCACGCCGCGCGCTCGATCTCGACGGCGCTCGTCCACATCCTCGCGTCCACGACCGCGTGGAGCGCCTGAGCCTCCCGCGCATCGAGGGAGATGCCTTGATCGCCGCACACCTCGAACAGCGCCGCCCGGAGGTGCCCGAGCTCCCGCAGCGCCGCCGCCCTGAGACATCGTCGCTGCGAGGCGCAGCGGTGCGCGTGGGCCCCGGGTCGGTTCACCTCCTCGGCCGCGGCGAGGTCCGCGCCGTCGCCGGCCTCGCGCTCAGCGCGCCGGCTCGCCGCGAGCGCGTCGACCATGCGGTCGAAGAGCTCCGGAACCTCGTTGACCAGCACGGGGCCCCCGCTCCGCTGCGCCTCCGCTCTCGGGTCCTCGAGCACGCGGCGCGTCCAGCGCTCGATTACGTCGTCCTTGCAGCGGCGTAGCCTGGAATCGAGGGAGCCCTCGCTCGGACCGGCGTCCAGCATCGAGATAAGCGAATGCGAGGCGGCGCGGATGTCACGTGCGGACAAGCCCTGATTGGCCCGTCGGTGGCCGTCTCATGAGATCTCGCGCCGCGACAGCCGGCCGGGTTCTGCCTCGCCCCGCCGCCGCCCGTCAGAACGTCCCCAGCACGCCCACGCCGCCGCCGCCGGGCCCGATCACCGGCACGACCTGGGCGCGCACGCCGCCCGGCGCGCTCCGCCGCGCCCCGGCGGCGCTCGCGCTCTCCGCGCGCGAGGGCCCCGACGTCAGCACCAGGACCACGCCCGCGCCGATCGCGGCGACGCCCACGCCGACGCCGATCGTCGAGAGGAGCGCCTTCGTCTCCGCGGCGTCGATCTCCTCGCGCCCTCGCGGCGTGCACTGCTTGTTCGGGCAGAGCGCCGGATCGTCCTCGGCGTCGCTCGCCTGCCCGGCGGCGAGGATCCCGAGCACGGCGCCGGCGCCGAGCGCCGCGACGCCGACGCCGCCGACCACGAAGCCCGCGGTGCGCAGCCCGCCGCCGCCGGCGCTGCCGCCGCCGGACGGCTGCGGGCCGGCCGGCTTGGCCGCCTCCACCGGCATCGGCACGAGCTTCGGCACGGCGATCGTCTTCAGGTCGGCGTTCTCGCCGACCTGCACGGTCGTCGACCAGACCGAGTAGCCCTGCGCGGTCGCCTCGATCTGGTGCGACCCCGGGTCGACCGGGATCGGCGTGCCGAGCGCCGCCGCGGGGATCTCCTGGCCGTCGTTGCGGATCGCCAGGCCGGGCGTGTTCTCCGCGTTGATCCGGATCTTCGAGAGCCTCGGCTCGAGGGCGCTGATGTGCTCCTGCGCGAACGCCTCGCGCGCCGCGTTGCCCTCCTTCTTCGAGAAGAAGAGCGCTTCCTTGAACTGCCCCCACGCCGTCGCCGTCTTGCCGAGCGCCTCGTTGCACAGCGCCAGGTTGAGCAGCGTGCCCGTGCCGGGCCGCAGGCGCTGGCTCTCCGCCAGCTTGGGGCACGCCTGCGCATAGTCCTTCGTCTCCATCAGGCGGCGCCCTTCCTCGAACAGCGCCTGGGCGAGCGTGGGATCGGACGCGGCGCCCTGCGCGACCGCGCGCGCCGGCGCGAGCAAGGCCGCGGAGGCGAGGGTGAGCGAGGCGAGGGCGAGGCGGGCGCGGCGGAGCGCGCGCGGCGGGTGCAATTTCGAGAGGGTCATGGCTGGGCTCAGTGCGGGTCGTTCAGGTCGATGCCTTGGGGCGGCCGCTGGGTGGGCGCGATCTGCGAAGGACGGGCGGGCGGCGTGGGACGGCCGGCGCCGCCTCGCGGCTGCACCGGCGCGGGCGCGCCCCTCGCCGGGGGCGCGGAGGAGGCCGCGGGGGCGGCGGAGGCCGCGGGCTCGGAGGAGGCCGCGGTCGCGGAGGAGGCAACGGGCGCAGGGATCGCCGCGGGCGCGGAGGGGTCCGCCGCACCCGCGGGCTGGATCTTCGCCTCCTCCTGGGCGAGCGACGACGGCATCTCGGGCGCCTCCGTCGCGGACGCAGCGCTCGCCGGCGCGTTCGCCGCGGCGGCCTGCGACGGATCGTCGCCGCGGTTCCGGAGGACGACCACGGTGGCGACGATCCCGAGCAGCAGCGCCGCGGAGAGCAGCGCGATCGCGAGCACCGCGACCGGGGAGCTCGGGAGGCGGCGCCCGTCCGAGGAGATCCCCATGTGGGTTGCGGAGGCGAAGGTCGCCGCGGCGCGGATGCTCATCGGCGCGTTGTACGGCCCGGGGACGATCTGCTGATTCGCCGGGGGCGCCGGCGGCGCGCCCGGCGCCCTGGTCCCAGCCGGCGCCCCGGGCGGCGCTTGGCCCAGCCAGCCGTCGGTCGGCGCGTGCTGCCCGGGCGCGCCGTTGCCCGTCGGCGACGCGTGCGGCGGCTGCGCGTGCGGCGGCTGCGCGTGTGGCGGCTGCACGTACGGGGGCGGCGTCGACGCCTGCCACGTCGCCGCGGCGCCGTCCTGCCCGGGCGCCGACGGCGACGGGGGCCTCGGCCACGAGGGCTCGCGCGGGGGCGGCGTCGAGGCCCTCGGATCCACGCCGGCGAACGAGGGGTGCGACGCGCGCTGGCCGCCGAACGTCGCGGCGACCGGCGGCAGGCCGCCCATGCGCGCGATCCGATCGATGGTCGGGTGCGTGCGCGAGGGCGCGAACGGGGCGAGCGCCACCACGAGCTCGGCCACCGAGGTGTACCGGCGCTCGCGGTCGCGCTCGTAGGCCCTCGCCAGCGCGCTCGCGAGCGCCTCGGGCGCGTCCGGGCGGAGGCTCCGGAGCGGCGTCGGCGTGCCCGTCAGCACCTCGGCGCAGAGCTGCGGCAGCGTCTCCGCGTAGAACGGCTGGCGGCCGGCGAGCAGCTCGAACAGCGAGATGCCGAGCGCATAGATGTCGGTGCGGTGGTCCACCGAGCGCGTCTGCCGCATCTGCTCCGGCGACATGTACAGGGCCGAGCCCAGCGCCGCGCTGGTGCTCGTCAGGTTCTCGATGCCGCCGCTCGCCGTCGCCATCTTGGAGATGCCGAAGTCGAGCACCTTCACGAGCGGCGAGCCGTCGGCGCGCCTCGTCAGGAACAGGTTCGCCGGCTTCAGGTCGCGGTGCACGATGCCGTGCCCGTGGGCCTCGGCGATCGCCTCGCAGCCCTGGACGACGTAATCCACGGCGTCCTCCACGGCGAGCGTGCCGTGGTGCTCGAGCAGGCGCGCGAGATCGCTCCCGGTCAGGAACTCCATGACCATGTAGGGGGCGCCGTTCCCGAGCGTGCCGAAGTCCGAGACGCGGGCGACGTGCTCGCTCTTGATCTTCACGGCGGCCTGCGCCTCACGCAGGAACCGGGCCGACCCCTCCGGGTGCCGGGTGAACTCGGGCAGCAGGAACTTCAGCGCGACCCGCTCGTCCAGCGCGACGTGCCGCGCCTCGACGACCACCCCCATGCCGCCCTGGCCGATGATCCGCTCGACGCGGTACTTGCCCGCGAGCACGGTTCCCGGCTCGACCGGGGCCAGCGAGGGGAGTCTCGTCGCAGGATCCGACACAGCGCGCGATAATCACCGCTCCGCCCTCGGACGGCAAGGGCACGGCAGGAAGCGCAGGGACGCGGCGCCGCGCCCGGCGCCGCGTCCGCCGAGAGGGCCGGCGGACCTCCTGCGGGGCCGTCGGCCACGCCTGCGGAGACGGCCGACGGCCGCCGCCCGCCGCCTCGGCGAGGCCCTCCCTGCGGCTCCGCCGCGGGACGGATGTGCAGGGAGGCGCTGGCACACGTCGGTTCCGCCGCCTCCCTCGGCCGCACCGCCGCCGCCGGACGATCGCGCGCTGCGTCGTAGAGGGCGAGACGCGCCGGGCCAGTTCTGGTTGGATAGGGCACCCCCCGGAGAGAAATACCGTGCGCCTGCTCATTCAGCACTGGACCCACTACAGCTACCCCCGTCCTGCTTCGCTGGGCCCGCACCTCATCAGGCTGCGGCCCGCGACGCACGCCAAGGCGAAGATCGAGTCGTACAGCCTGAAGATCGACCCGCCGCTCGCCGTGCGCTGGCAGCAGGATCCCTACGGAAACCACGTCGCGCGCGTGCTCCTGCAGCCGGGCGAGCACGTCCCGCACTTCGACATCCTCGTCGAGCTCGCGGTCGACGTGCGCCCCGTGAACCCGTTCGATTTCTACCTGGACGAACGCGCGGAGAAGGTCCCGTTCGAGTACCCGGCCGAGCTCAAGCAGGACCTGATCCCCTTCCTCGACAGCGCCGACCCGACGCTCTCCCGGGGGCCGCTGCTCGACGAGTTCCTGGCGGGGCTGCCCAAGGACGGCGACACCGTGTCGCTCATCGTCGCGCTCAACGCCGCGGTCAACCGACGCATCAAGTACGTGATCCGCGAGGAGGCCGGCATCTGGACGCCGGAGGAGACGCTCGCGCAGGGGCGCGGCAGCTGCCGCGACTCGGCGGTGCTGCTGATCGCGGCGCTCCGGTCGCGCGGGCTCGCCGCGCGCTTCGTCAGCGGCTACCTCGTGCAGCTCACCGACGAGGGGATGATCCCCGACCAGCCGCGCGGCGTGAGCCGCGACGTCGTCGACCTGCATGCGTGGGCCGAGGTCTACCTGCCGGGGGCCGGCTGGATCGGCCTCGACGCGACGAGCGGCCTGCTCTGCGGCGAGGGCCACATCCCGCTCGCCTGCACCGCGTCGCCCGCGCTCGCCGCGCCCGTCGAGGGCACGAGCGACGTGCGCGCGAGCGAGGTGTCCTTCGACATGAAGGTCGGGCGCCTCGGCCACGAGCCGCGGCCCACGACGCCCTACGAGGAGCCGGTGTGGCAGGAGCTGCTCGCCGTCGCCGACCGCGCCGATCAGCGGCTCGCGGCCGCGGGCCTCACCCTCACCATGGGCGGCGAGCCGACGTTCAACTCGCGCGAGTACCCGGACGCGCCGGAGTGGCGCGAGGGCGCGCTCGGCCCGACGAAGTGGGCGCAGGGGCTGCGGCTCGCGCACGAGCTCCGGCGCCGGATCACCCCCGGCGGCGTCCTGCTGCTCCGCGCCGGCAAGCACTACCCCGGCGAGAGCCTGCCCCGCTGGGCGCTCGAGATCATCGGCCGGCGCGACGGCGTCCCCCTCTGGACGGAGATGTCCGACGTGCGCCACGCGGACCCGGCGACCTCGCGGAGCAGCGCCTCGCGCGCGCGCGGCCACGCGCAGGCGCAGCGGTTCGCCGGCGCGCTCGCGGCCCGGCTCGGGCTCAGCGACTTCCTGCTGCCCGCCCACGAGGACCCCTGGCGCCACCTCCAGGACGAGGCCAGCCTGCCCGTCGACGTCGACCCGCTCGAGGCGAAGCTCGACGACCCGGAGGAGCGGCGGCGGCTCGCCAAGGTCCTCGACCGCGGCCTCGGCAGCGACGTCGGCTACGTCCTGCCCCTCACGCGGCAGTGGGGCGCGTGGGTCAGCGAGCGCTGGGCCTTCCGCCGCGGGCACCTCTTCCTGCTCCCCGGCGACAGCGCGCTCGGCCTGCGCCTGCCGCTCCGCTCGCTCATCGCCGCGGCCGCGCCGCCGCCCCTGGAGGAGCTCGTGACCCCGCCGGATCCACGGCGCGGCGATCTCGATCCCGAGGAGGACGAGAAGCAGCGCCGGATCGAGGCGGCCGGCGGTGACGGCGATGGCGGTGACGGAGGCGCCGCGGCGGGCGCCAAGGACGCGCAGCGGCAGGGCGCCGCCGGCGGCCGCGCCGCGCAGGCCCAGCGGGCCGCGCCGGCCGCGGGCCGGTCGGGCTATGGCGTGCGCACGGCGCTCTGCGTCGAGGCGCGCGACGGCATCGTCCACGTCTTCCTCCCGCCGCTGCTCGCGCCGGCCGACTTCTTCGAGCTCATCGCCGCGATCGACGCGACCCGCCTCGACACCGGGATCGACGTGCTGCTCGAGGGCTACCCGCCGCCGGCCGGCGCGGACCTGTTCCGCTTCTCGGTGACGCCGGACCCCGGCGTGCTCGAGGTGAACCTGCCCCCGACCGACGGCGTGCGCGCGTACGCGTCGCTGCTCGAGACGGTCTTCGACGCGTCGCTCCACAGCGGCCTGCACTGCGAGAAGTACCTGATCGACGGCCGCATGGCGGGCAGCGGGGGCGGCCACCACCTCACGTTCGGCGGCCCCACGCCGCTCGCGAGCCCCTTCCTGCGCCGGCCGGATCTCCTGGCGAGCCTGCTCACCTTCAACCAGCACCACCCCTCGCTCTCGTACATGTTCGCCGGCCTCTTCGTCGGCCCGACGTCGCAGGCGCCGCGCGTGGACGAGGCGCGCCACGAGAACCTCTACGAGCTGGAGATCGCGCTCTCGCGCGCGTTCGAGCGGCGCGAGAACGAGCCTGCGTGGCTCGCGGACCTCCTGTTCCGCCACCTGCTCGTGGACGTCACGGGCAACACGCACCGCGCCGAGGTGAGCATCGACAAGCTGTTCGACCCGCAGACCGCGCAGGGCCGCCAGGGCCTCGTCGAGCTGCGCGCCTTCGAGATGCCGCCGCACTTCCGGATGGCGGTCGCGCAGATGCTCCTCGTGCGCACGCTGCTCTCCGCGTTCGCCGAGCAGCCTTACTCGGGCCGGCTCGTGCGCTGGGGGCAGGTGCTGCACGACCGTTTCCTCCTGCCGTACTACCTGTGGCGCGACTTCGAGGACGTGCTCGATTACCTCAAGCAGCGCGGGCTCGCCCTGCCCGCGGACGCGTACCGCCCGTTCATCGAGCTGCGCTGTCCGGTGGTCGGCACGCTGCACGCCGGCGACGTGACGCTCGAGGTGCGCAACGCGATCGAGCCGTGGCACGTGCTCGGCGAGGAGCTCACCACCACGGGCACGTCGCGTTACGTGGACTCCTCGATGGAGCGCATCGAGGTGCGCGCGCGCGGGCTCGTCCCGGAGCGCCACCTCGTCCTCGTGAACGGCCACGTGCTGCCGCTCCGGCCGACGGGCACGGCGTCCGAGTTCGTGGGCGGGGTCCGCTTCCGCGCGTGGGCGCCGCCGCACAGCCTGCACGCGCACATCGGCATCCACCACCCGATCCACCTCGACGTCCTGGACACGTGGGGCAAACGCTCGATCGGCGCGTGCGCCTACCACGTGTGGCACCCCGAGGGCCGCGCCTTCGACGCGCCGCCGCTCACGCGCTTCGAGGCGGCGGCGCGGCGCGCGCAGCGGTTCACGATCGAGGGCCCGATGCAGTGGCCCGTCTCGGCGAAGCCGGCGCTCCCCCACGCCGACGCGCCGTACACGCTCGACCTGCGGCGCTACGCCATCGATCACCCGCCGCCCGAGCCGCGGGACGCCGGGGCCGAGGGCTGACCACCCCGGCGCGGCGGGCGCATGTAAGGCGCCCGCCGCCGGAGGGGGTTGTGGCGATTTGGTGCGCCGGTCCTGAAGAGATCGCCGCCCGCCGAGAACCACGAGAAACCCGGGCTGCCGGGGGACCAGGCCCAGCCATGGCCTGTCCCTCCTGTGGCAAGTTTGCCCTCCACCCAGGAGCGAAGTGTCCGTCTGCTCGGTTACAGGCGGGCGGGCGGCCGGAGATCGCTGAGCTTGCCGGCCCGGAATGCGGGCGCTCCGCGCCTCGCGCGGCAGCTGCAGAGTCGCGCGAGGCGGTGATTGGTACGTCTCCTGCTTAGGTGCATCGATGTCCCCTGCATCGCATGTGGACAGTACATCAAGAAGGAGGACAACCCATGATGCGCAAGATGCTGGCTATGCTTCTGGTCTCCACGATCCCCCTCGCGGCGGGCTGTTTCGTCGACGCGGACGACGACGACAGCGGCGAGGGCGGCGACGACTGCGTGACGGCCTGTACGACCGAGCGCGACGACTGCATCTCGGCGTGCGACGAAGACGGCGACTGCGTCCAGTCCTGCGAGGACGATCACGATTGCGCGTCGGTGTGCGCGTGAGCGCGCCCCGCGCGATCGTCCGATAGCGGGCTGGCCGTGCGTGTAGCGCACGTCGCGCCGCGCCTCCCCGGGTGTGCGGGGCCTGGCCAGCTGGCCGGCCCCCCGGGGAGCGTGGTCGCGGCGTGCGCTGCCGTCTTTCCGGCGAGCCTCACGCCGCCGGCAGATAATGCCTCGCGAGCAGGTCGTTCTGGAGCCAGAGCAGCTTGTTGAAGGCGCGCAGCGTGCGCACCTCGGTGTCCCGATCGAGGCCGAGGCTCAGGATCGTCTGCAGGAGGGCGTCCGACACGAACCCCATGAGCGCGTTGATCTGGACGAGAGGCACGACGACCTCGGGATTACCAGCCTTGGCGGTGTGGATCCGACCCACCATGTCGAGGTAGGAGACCATCTTCGCGTCATAAGCGTGGGTCACGAGCCGGACGAGATAGTCTCTCAGGTGCGCCTTGCGGAACCTGATCTGCTCGTGATCCAGCGTGAGCGACGAGAGATCCCGCGGGACGTTGCCCTCGTAGCCGTGCTGCTTCGGCACGAAGTGCCGCTTCGTCGCGTCGTAGAGGAACAGCTTCTCGTACACCGCGTCCACGAGCGCCTCGACCCGCGGGGCGAGGTGCAGCGCGGCCCCGTGGATCGCGGCGATATCCTCCTCCCCGAAGCCGACGAACTCGACGAGGTAGGCGAAACGATACTCGAGCTCCGATTCCAGACGTTTCTCGTCGATGTGTTTCATGGCGATCGATGCTCCTCCGCGCCTTCGACGGCGACATGCCGCGGACAACGCAGGGGGACGACACCGGAGCATCTGTCCGCTGTCAAGCCTTGACTTGGCTGACCCGCGGCCGGATCGCCCGCGCAACGGCGCAGCCGCGCCGCGCTGCGCCGCTGCGCGCAGCGCCGGGATACCCCGCTCTGCCTCAGGGGAGCTCCGATCCGAGTCCAGGCGCGCACCGATGGTCGGTCTGCCATGCCGCCGTTATTGCCAAGTACCGCCGGGAGCGCATCGGCCTCCCGCGACAGCACGACAGCAGAGGACAAGGAGGAGGCATGCAGAACACGGGAGCGACCCAGGATCCCAAGGACGCAGGCAAGAAGCCGCCCTTCCCGGGCCAGAGCCAGGATCGGCCCGGCATCGAGGCCGAGATGCGGCCCCGGCCCGATTACGGCGCGTCGTCGTACAAAGGCCTCGGTCGGCTGAAGGACCGCGTCGCGCTGATCACCGGCGGGGACAGCGGCATTGGCCGCGCCGTCGCGCTCGCGTTCGCGCGGGAGGGCGCCCACGTCGCGATCTCCTACCTGAGCGAGCACAAGGACGCCGAGGAGACGGCGCGGGCCGTCAAGGAGGCCGGGCGCGAGGTGATCACGCTCCCCGGCGACCTCGCCGACGAGAGCCATTGTCGCAAGGTCGTCGAGGAGGCAGCGCGGAAGTTCGGGAGGATCGACATCCTCGTGAACAACGCCGCCGAGCAGGGCAAGTCCGTCGAGCGCTTCGAGGAGATCGACGCCGCCCGCGTCGAGCGCACCTTCCGCGTCAACATCCTCGCCATGTTCCACCTCGTCCGGCACGCGTTGCCGCACATGCGCGAGGGCAGCTCCATCATCAACGTCGCTTCGATCCAGGCTTACCAGCCGAGCCCGAACATCCTCGATTACGCGTCGACCAAGGGCGCCATCGTCACCTTCAGCAAGGGCCTGGCGCAGGACCTGATCAAGCGCGGCATCCGGGTCAACACCGTGGCCCCCGGGCCCGTGTGGACGCCGCTCATCCAGCAATCGTTCGACGAAGAGAAGGTGTCCACCTTCGGCAAGGACTCCCCGATGCAGCGCCCCGCCCAGCCGGCCGAGCTCGCGCCGGCGTTCGTGTTCCTCGCCTCCAACGAGGCGAGCTACATCAACGGCGAGGTGCTCGGCGTGACCGGCGGCAAGCCGCTGGGGTGACGCGTTGCGTTAATCCGGCGCTCGCGTACGGGGCGTGCGGGGATCGACGCGCGGGCGTCGGGAGCCGGCGCGACGCGCGCGAGCGTCGGGAGCCGGTGCGACACGCGCGAGCGCCGGGGCAGGTCACGTCACGGGGCCTCACACTCCGCGCCGCACCGCGCGCTTCCACACGCGGCGACCGCCTGGTCGGCCTGCTCGCCGCCGCGGTAGTTGGCCGCGCACCGATCCAGGCACACCGCGTCGCTGGGGTTGCATGCCCCGACACACGCGCGCAGCCCGTGGCATGCCACGTCGGCGAAGCACGTGTTCATCTCGCCGGCGCAGCGCGCGAACAGGCAGGAATCGCAGGGCGACAGCGCCGCGCGGGACGGGCACTGGACCTTGCAGCGCTCGGCCGCGCAGCCCCCTTCGAGGAAGCTGTCGGAGACGCCCGGCGCGTGTGCGGTAAGGCACCCTTGCGCGCAGGCCGCGTCGTCCTCCTCGCACCCGAGCGAGCAGTTGGACAACGCGGCGCACTCGGGGTTCTGCTGGCAGGCGCAGAAGCTCTCCTGGCAGCGCAGGGAGAGGCAGGTGGAGCACGGATCGCCGAACGAAGGGCAAACGTGAGGGGCCTCTCCGCCTGAGCCGCCGCCCGAGGCCGAGGCGCTCGCCGCGCCGCCCGCGACGCCGGTCCCGGAGCCCCCGGCGCCGCCGGTCCCGGAGCCGCCCGCGCCGGTCCCGGAGCCGTCCGCGCCGCCGATCCCGGGGCCGCCTGCGCCGCCGGTCCCGGGGCCGGGTCCCTCGGAGCTGCACGCCGCGACGAGGAGCGCCGCCGCGGCGAGGTTCTTCCAGGAAGAAGAGGCCATACAGGACGCTAGCGCGAAGGCCGGCGGGAGCTCAAGGCGAGGCACGGAAGCTGCGTGCTACCGTGCGGCCAGCGACGCGACCCGCCGAGGAACCACGCATGGCCACCATCGTCAATCCAGACCTGGAGCGCTACGTCCACGACCACACCGCCCCTCCGCCCGCGCTCCTCGAAGAGCTGCGCGAGCACACCTATACGAACCACCCCAGCGCGAGCATGCAGGTGGGGCGCGTCGAGGGCGCCCTGCTCAGGACGCTGGTCGCGCTCATGCAGGCGCGCCGCGTGCTCGAGATCGGCACGTTCACCGGCTACTCGGCCCTCAGCATGGCCGCGGCGCTCCCGCCGGACGGCGAGCTCATCACGTGTGATCGCGACCCCGACGTGACCCGCGTCGCCCGGTCGTTCTTCGATCGCAGCGAGCACGGCAAGAAGATCCGGATCGCGCTCGGCGACGCGCTCGACACGATCCGCGCGCTGCCGGCGAGCCCGCCGTTCGACCTCGTGTTCATCGACGCCGACAAGCAGCGGTACGCGGCCTACTACGAGGAGGCGCTCCCGCGCCTGCGCCCGGGCGGGCTGCTCGTCGCCGACAACACCCTCTGGGGCGGCGAGGTCCTCGCCCCGGAGACCGAGGAGGGCCGCGCCATCGCCGCCTTCAACGACCTCGTCCACCGCGACCCGCGGGTCGAGCACGTCATGCTCGCGGTGCGCGACGGCGTGACGCTCGCGCGCAAGCGCTGACGGGCGGCGCCGGCCCGCGCCCGCGCGCCCGGCGCCGCGGGCATTTTCCGCGTGGCGACCGGCGCGCCGCAGAGGATAGATTCCCGCGGGCATGCTGCTCGCCATCGACGTCGGGAACACCAACATCAGCTTCGGGGTGCTGGAGGGCGAGGCGCTGCGGCACCACCTCCGCTGCGAGAGCGCCCGGGCGCGCACCGCGGACGAGTACGCCGTGCTCGTGCGGCAGATGCTCGACCTGCGCGGCGTCCCCCTCGCCCGCATCGACAGCGCGATCATCGCGAGCGTCGTGCCGCCGCTGACCGACACGATGGTGGGGCTCGTCGAGCGGGCGTTCGGGATCGAGCCGCTCGTCGTGGGGCCGGGCATCAAGACCGGCATGGCGATCCTCTACGAGAACCCGCGCGAGGTCGGCGCCGACCGGATCGTCAACGCGGTCGCCGCGCACGAGTGGGTGAAGCGGAAGGCGGAGCCCGCGCGGCCCCACGGCGGCGGCAGGGCCGAGGCGCCCGAGCGCGCCGTCGCGCCCGAGCGCTCCGTCGCGCCCGAGGCCGGCGGCGAGGCCGCCCCCGGCGTCATCGTCGTCGACTTCGGCACCGCCACCACGTTCGACTGCGTGACCCCGAGGGGCGAGTACCTCGGCGGCGTGATCGCGCCCGGCATCCAGATCAGCGCCGAGGCGCTCTTCTCCCGCGCCGCGCGCCTCTCCCGCGTGGAGATCGCGCTCCCGCCCCGGGTCGTCGGGCGCAACCCCGTCCACTCGATGCAGTCGGGCATCGTGTACGGCTACGCCGGGCTCGTCGACGGCCTCGTGGGGCGGCTCCGCCGCGAGCTCGGCTACCCGTGCCGGGTCGTCGCGACGGGCGGCCTCGCGCGGCTCATCGCCCCGCAGACCGAGACGATCGAGGCGGTCGACGACGACCTCACCCTCACCGGCCTGCGCCTGCTCTACGAGCGCAACACCGCGCCGGCCGCCTCCGCGCCGCCCGCGGCGCGCGCGGGTGATCTGGATTGACGGCCCCCGCGCCCGGCCCCGCGCTCCCCGCCGAACGCGCGCGCCCGCTCGCGCTCGCCGCGGCGCCCGCGGCGCTCGGGCTCGCGCTCCTCCTCGCCGTCCTGCTCGGCGCCGAGCCCGTCTCGGTCGAGCGCGCGATCGCGGGCCCGGGCCTCGACCGGACCCTCCTGCTCGACGTGCGGCTGCCGCGCGTGCTGCTCGCGGCCGTCTCCGGCGCCGGCCTCGCCGTGGTCGGCGCCGCCTTCCAGGCGCTGCTCCAGAACCCGCTCGCCGAGCCGTACGTGCTCGGCGTCTCCGGCGGCTCCGCGCTCGGCGCCGCCGTCGCGATCGCGCTCGGCGTCGGCTCGGCGACCGTGCTCGGCGCCACGCTCCTGCCGGCCGCGGCGCTCGCCGGCGGCCTGGTCGCGACGGTGCTCGTCTATGCCATCGCGCGCGGCGCGGCCGAGGGCACCTCGGGCGCCTCGATGCTGCTCGCCGGCGTCATCGTGAACTCCATCGCCTCCGGCCTGATCACCTTCCTGAAGACGGTCGTCTCCCCGTCGCGCTCGCAGCAGCTGCTCCGGTGGCTCATCGGGTTCGTCGAGCTGCCCACGACCTCGGCGCTGCTCGGCGTCGCCGCCTACGTGGCCGCGGGCTGCGCGGTGCTGCTCGCCGACGCCGCGCGCCTGAACCTGCTCGCGCTCGGCGACGAGTCGGCCGAGACGCTCGGCGTCGACGTGCGCGCCGTCGAGCGCCGCATCTTCTTCGCGTCCTCGTGCGTCGTCGGCGCGATCGTCAGCCGCACCGGGCTCATCGGCTTCGTCGGCCTCATCGTCCCGCACGCGGTCCGCCGGATCTGGGGCGCGGACCACCGGCGGCTCCTGCCGCTGTCGCTCGTCGCCGGCGCGGTGCTGCTCACCACCTGCGACCTCCTGGCGCGGCTCCTCTTCCGCTGGCTCGGCACGGAGCCGCCCGTCGGCGCGGTGACCGCCGTCCTCGGCGGCCCGCTGTTCCTCGTGCTGCTCCGCCGAACGCCGCGGATGTGATCGCTTGGTTCAACGTTAGGGGCTCCGGTTCGCCTGGCGGCGCCCTCCGCCCAAAATCGGTTCGACGCGTGGGGCTCAAGCCCCGCGTCAGACCATGCCGAGGAGCTTGTTCATCGTGGCTTCGTCCGCGGGCGTGAACGGGTACCGATCGAACTCGGCGCTCGTGACCCAGCGGAACGCGTTCACGGCCAGCGAGGCGAGCTCGCCGCTCTTGATGTGACACTCGTAGAGGTACAGGTCGACCGTGTACCGCTCGTACGGGTGGCTCACGAACGAGATCAGCTGGCCCACCTCGATCTCGACGCCGAGCCGGTGCCGGACCTCGCGCCTGAGCGCGGCGGCGTCGGTCTCGGACTCCTCGACGCGCCCGCCCGGGAACTCCCAGAGCATCGGCAGCACGGCGTTCGGGCGGCGCTGCGTGATGAGGTAGCGGCCGTCCTGTTCGATCACGGCGGCGACCACGCGGATGGTGCGGACACTTTCCATGGCGAGTGCCTCAGGGATCCCCAGCGTACGCCGGGGTGTCGAAATGTGCGAGCGGGACGGTCTCGTCCCGCCGCGATCGGTCGCGCTCCCTCACACGGTGATGCGGAACAGCTGTTGCCCCATGAGAAGGATGTCGCCGCTCCCGATCTCGGTCTCGCCGAGGACGCGGAGGAAGGTGCCGTTCGAGCTGCCGAGATCGGTGAGCAGCAGCCGGCCGCCCTGGTACGCGATCTGGCAGTGGAGCCCGGAGACGTAGCCGTCCTCGGGGAAGAGGATGTCGCCGCGCTCGCGCCCGAGGTGCAGGCCGGTGTCGGGGACCGGGAACGCGTTGCCCGTCGCGTCCCTGCCGATGATCAGCGCGAGCCGCGCGACGTAGCCCTTCGATGGGCTGCCGAGCCGCTCCACGCCGTCCGGCGTCGCGGGCGCGGGGGTGAGCGCCTCGACCCGGATGAGCTCCTGGCCGATGCGGAAGATGTCGCCGCTGTCGAGCGGCACCGGCGCGTCCCGGCGCAGCCTCCGGTAGACGCCGTTCAGCGAGCTCTCGTCCTTGACGAAGACCTTCCCGCCCTTGATCGAGAACGTCGCGTGGCGCGGGGAGAGGTAGCTGTCGCCCGCGAAGATCGACCCGGCCTCGCGGCCGATCGTCGTGGGGCTCCCCGGCAGCGTGTACGAGCCGGCCTCGGAGCCGTCGGCCCGCAGCGCCGTCAGCAAGACGCTCACGTTGCCCGCCGGGGCGGGCGCGATCGGCGCGGGCGCCTGCGAGGGCAGGTTCGCCGGCTTGACGAGCTTGAAGCCGCAGAGCGCGCAGAACTTGTTCGTCGGCGGGTTGGGCTCCTGGCACTGCGGGCAGACGACCGTCCCCGCGCCGGCCGCCGCCGCCGTCGTCGGCCCCGTCGGCGCCGCGGCCGCTCCCGCCGCGGCGGCCGCGGCCTTCTTGCTCGTGCCCGTGTCTTCCCCGCGGACCGGCACCGAGAACGCCGCCGGATCGACGAGCGCCGGAGGCGGCGGCGTCGCCACGGGAGGCCCCTTCGCGGCGCCGGTGCCGATGGCGGTCGGCTCGTCGCCGAAGCTCATGTTCGACCGCACGGCCGCCGGCACCCCGTGCGGCGGCGTGCCCGCCGCGAACTTCTTCGGCGAAACGTCGCGAGGCAGCTCGGCGCCGCAGCCGAGGCAGAACTTGTAATGGTCCTGATTGTCCTTGGAGCACTTCGGGCAGGTGATCACCAGGCCTCCTCACAACGAGAGACCGAACGGGGGTCTCAGGGCAAACGGCGGCGGGAGCATATTCGCCGGGGCCGCCTTCTGTCGACTGTCTGTCGACCGTTCGACGTCGCGGCACGTCGCGGCACGTCGCGGCACGTCGCGGCATGTCGCCGCACGCCGCGGCATCCCGCCACGTCCGCCGCGTCTGCTGCCGTGCGCCGCCGTCCGTCACCGTCGTCACCGTCGTCACCGTCGTCACCGTCGTCACCGTCGTCACCGTCGTCACCGTCGTCACCGTCCGATTGCGGGCTGCTCGCCGGAGCGGCGGGCGCCGCGGGCGGCTCACCTCGACAGCAGCGCGAGCGCGTCCCGCACGAGCTCGCCCAGCGGGGCGGTCTCGACGCGCGCCCCGAGGGCGGCGACGGCGCGCTCGGCCTCCGCGGGCCGGTAGCCCATGCGGGTGAGCGCGCTGTGCAGGAGGTCTTGCTTCGAGCCGGTGGGCGCGGGCGGCGGGGCGGCGGGGGAGAGCGGGGCCGAGGGGAGGGCGACGAGCTTGTCCTTCAGCTCGAGGACGAGCCGCTCGGCCGTCTTCTTGCCCACGCCGGGGATGGCGGTGAGGCGCGTGGTCTCCCGGCGCGCGATCACCGCGGCGAGCTCCCCGGCGGCCAGCGCGCTGAGGATGGCCACCGCGATCTTCGGGCCGATGTTGGAGATGCCGATGAGCACGCGGAAGGCCGCCCGGTCCTCGCGCGTCGCGAAGCCGTAGAGGAGGAGCGCGTCCTCGCGCACGTGCGTGTGGACGAACAGCGTGATCCCCTCCGCGTCGGCGGCGATGCCCCGCGCGCGGCCCAGGGTGCCGAGCGGGACGGTCACCTCGTACCCGACCCCGACGACGTCGAGCACGACCGTGCCCTCGTCGCCCTCCTCGACGACCCGGCCGGTGAGCCGGCCGATCAATTGAGCTCGGCCCCCTGCGCGATCCAGCGGCGGATCGTGTCCCGCTCCGCTGCGGGCAGGATGTCGCCGCCGAACGGCATCGGCGCCTCGCAGCGGTCGGGCGCGCACTCGAGGTCGGGGCAGGTCAGGGTGCGGTCGACCTTGTGCATGAGGAAGCTGTTCGCCGGATCGCCCGCCGCGATGCGCGGCATCCCCGACGGGGCCCTGGACGCGACGCCGACGTTCTGGCTGCCGATCGCGGCGATCTGCTCGTCCGTGGCCTCGGTCCCCACCCCCGGGCCGAGGTACGCGAAGCCGGCCGAGCCCGCCTCGGCGCCGTGGCAGGTCGCGCTGAACGCGCAGGCGCGCTGGAACACGGGGAGGACGTCGGCCCGGAAGCTCACCTCGGGGCTCGCGCCGTCGAAGCGGCTGTAGTCGAAGCACGCGGTCGCCTCGGGCTCCTCGCCGTCGTCGCCGCACCCGGCGCCGGTGAGCGCCGTCGCGATCAGGGAAATCAAAAGGAGTCTTCGCACGTGGAGCCCTCGCGGTCCGATGTCGGGCGGGACGCTAGCAGAACTGCGCGCGACCCGTCACGGCCGACGTCGCGCCGGGGAGCCGGCGTCCGCGCCGGGGGCTCGCGCTCAGCCTACCCGCCGCCGCGCCGGGGGCCGGCGCTCCGCCTCGCCCGGATCGCCGCGCGTTTGGCCGCCCGGCGCGGCGGCGGGTAGGCTGGGCGCCGCATGAGGATTCGCCCGGGCATCTGCTCGATGGGGTTGTCGTTCGCCGCGCTCGCCGCCGGGTGCGGCGGGGGCCGTGACGGGGTCGAGCGGCAGCTGTCCGAGCTGCGCGCGGAGCTCGTGCGGGTGCGCGCCGACAACGCGGTGCTCGCGGACCGGCTCGGCGCGCTGGAACGCGCGCGCGGCCACGCCCGCGGCGCGGCTCGCCCGCTGGCGACCGAGCCCGCCGCCGCGCCCTCGGAGGAGCCGGACCGGCCCGACCTCGAGGTGGTGCGGCTCGCCCCCGAGGGCGACGGCGCGCGGCCGCCGGTGCTCCGCGGGACCACGGGCGGCGTCGCGATCGATGAGGATCCGGGCGACCTGTCCCCCGGCCCGCCCCCCTCCACCGTCTCGAGGCGCAAGCGATGAAGATCCACGCGAAGGCAACGCTGCTCCCCCTCGTCATTCTGTTCGCCGCGGCGCCGCCCCCGGCGCTGGCCCAGGACGAGGGAGGCGAGGCGGGCGCCGCCCCGGGCCCGGGCGTCACCGTGGTGCAGGTCCCGCAGCCCGCGCCGACGGTCGAGACGCAGGTCGTGGTGCCGGGGTACCCGCAGCCGGGGTTCGATCCGAACGCGCACCTCCCCTCGAGCGCGCGGGGCACGACGGACGTGGCCCGCTCGGGGGACGGCTTCGATCTGAACCGCCGGGGCGAAGGCCCGGCGTCGGTGCGGGGCAGCGAGAGCGGGAGCTACGTGGTCGAGGGGCAGTTCGTGCCCGAGACGCACTCGGTGCGGCGCGGCGACACGCTCTGGGACATCTCGGGCAGGTACTACACGAACCCGTACGCGTGGCCGCAGGTCTGGGCGCTGAACCCGCAGCTCCAGAACCCGCACTGGATCTACCCGGGCGACACGATCCGGCTGCGCGACCCGAACGAGCCGACGACGCGCGGCAGCCTCGGGTTCGGCGCGAGCAAGGCGGGCGCGGGCGGCGCGCGGGTGCCGCCGAAGACGATCTTCCTGCGCGGCCTCGGCTGGGTCGACGACGTGGACAAGGACACGTGGGGAGAGCTCGTCGCGAGCCCGGAGGATCACATGCTCCTCGGGGAGGGCGACGACGTCTACCTGAAGCTCGAGGACGATCACGAGGTCGCGATCGGCCAGGAGCTCACGATCTTCCGCGAGATCAAGAAGGTGCGGAGCGGGGGCGTGAGCGGCGAGCTCGTGACCGTGCGCGGCACGGCGCGCGTGGACCGCTACAACCCGAAGACGCACATGGTGCGGGCGCAGATCGTCGAGTCCATCGACGTGGTCGAGCGCGGGGACCGGGTCGGCCCGGTGCTCCGCCGCTTCGACGTGGTGCCGCCGACGAGCACCGACCAGGACCTCGAGGCGCGCATCATCGCGTCCGTCTACCCCTACCAGCTGTTCGGCCAGTTCCAGGTGGTGTTCCTCAACAAGGGCGAGAAGGACGGCGTGAGGCCGGGGCAGCGCTTCTTCGCGGTCCGGCGCGGGGATCGCTGGGTGCAGCAGCTCGGGGGGGCCGGCCAGATGGCGACGGTCAGGCCGCGGGTGCAGGACGAGCGGCCGGCGCAGGTCGACAACCTGAAGTACGGCTTCGACGAGGAGCTGCTGCCCGACGAGACCTACGCCGAGCTGCGCGTGGTCCACGTGCGAGAGCGCACCGCCGCGGCGATCGTGACGCACTCCATGTACGAGGTGGAGCGCGACGCGACGCTCGTCTCCCGCAAGGGGTACTGACCCGAAGGCCGCGCGCGGGCAGCCCGAAGGCCGCGCGCGGGCAGGCGGGCAGGCGGGCAGGCAGCGCGCTGCGAGCCCCGGCGCCGCCCGGGGCGAGCCCCCAGCGCGCCGGCGCCCGCGGCGGATCGCGTGAGGGCGCGAACCGCGGCAGCGCGGGCGCACGCGCGGGGCGCGCGCTCGTGGCCGGGACGGCGCGCGGCGTGGCCGGCCCGGCCGAGACGGCCGAAATAGCCAAAACGGGCAAAACGGCCGAAACACACGCGGCGACTTCGCGGGCACGGGCGCAATGTTGCTACGAGGAGCGCGCCGCCACGGTATGATGGTAGCTCCGCCATGCGTCCTCGCGCAGACGCCCAGTTCGAGTCGAAGGGGGTGGATGGAGAGCCTCCTACCCAGCGTTCTTTCGAGGGCGTGGCGGAGTGCTACGCGCCGCCCAGCGCTCCGAAGAGCTCACCGCAGGGCGCGCCGAGGAGCTCGCCCCACGGCGCGCCGAGGAGCTCGCCCCACGGCGCGCCGAGCAGCGCGCCGAGGAGCAGCTCGCTGGGCGAGGCGCTCGGCGACGGCGCCGGGGTGCGGTCGTCTCGCTCGAGCGCCGTTCCGCCGACCCTCGAGGGCGTCCCGCCCGAGGCGCGCGGCCAGGCGCTGAGGGAGCGGGGCCACCTGCTGCTCCGACGGAACGACTACGCGAGCGCGGGGCGCGACTACGACGAGGCGCTCGCCGTGTACCGGGCCTCGGGCGACGTGATCGGCCAGGCGCAGGTGCTCATGGACCGCGGCGCGCTGCGCCTGCGGGAGGGCGCCGCGGTCCAGGCGGTGCGCGACTACGACGAGGCGTTCGCCCTCTTCCAGACCGCCGGCGACCGCGCGGGGGAGGGGGAGGCGCTGCGGGCGCGGGGCTTCGCGCGCGCGGAGGAGGGGGATCTCGGCGGCGCGGTCTGCGACTACGATCAGGCCATCCAGCTCTTCCAGCTGCTCGGCGATCGCGAGCCGCTGAAGGCCCGCGCCGCGCCGCGAAAGACCGCGGCCCCTGGCGAGAGCGACAAGGAGGGCGGGAGCGCGAGGGCGTCGGAGCCGCCGCGGGCGCGCGTCTACGGCGCCGCGCACGGGCGGGCGCTCAAGGCGCGCGGCGATCTCCGGGTCCGGCTGCGCAACCTGCCGGGCGCCGCGCGCGACTACAGCAGCGCGCTCGCGCTGTTCCAGGGCGCGGGTGATCGGGCGGGCCAGGCCAGCGTGCTCAAGGCGCGCGGCGACATGCGCCTCGGCCAGGACAACGTGTCGGGCGCCGCGCGCGATTACGACTGGGCGCTCACGCTCTACCAGGCGACCGACGACCACCTCGGGCAGGCCAGCGTGCTCAAGGCGCGCGGCGATCTGCGCTCCCGGCAGGAGGACCTCACGGGGGCCGAGCGCGACTACGATCAGGCGCTCGAGCTGTTCACCGGGATGCGCGACCTGCTCGGGCAAGCCGCCGTGCTCAAGGCGCGCGGCGACCTGCGCGCGCGCCAGGAGGATCTCGTGGACGCGGTGCGCGACTACGACCGGGCGCTCGCGCTGTTCCGGGCCGGCTTCGAGCGCCGCGGCCAGGCGGCCGTGCTCAAGGCGCGGGGTGATCTCCGGCGCAAGCAGTTCGAGCTGGTGGCGGAGCTCGTGGGCGTCGCCGCCGCCGACGCGGCCGATCTGGAGGAAGCGCTCGCGGACTACGACCAGGCGCTCACGCTCTTCAACGCGCTCGAGGACGGCGGGGGGCAGGCCGGCGTGCTCAAGGTGCGCGGCGATCTGGCGCGCATCCAGGGGGATCTCGGCGCCGCGCTCGAGCTCTACCTGGACGCGAAGCGCCTGCTGGAGGTCTCCGGCAACGCATCGGAGCTCTCCGCGGTCCTCGCCGAGATCGCCCGGACCCACGCGCTCGCGGGCCGCGCGGCCGAGGCCCGCGGGGCGGCGGAGCAAGCGCTCGCGCGCGCGGATCGCGCGACGAGCGCCGAGGTGCGCGAGCTGGCGGAGGCGGTCCTCGGCGGGCAGATCGCGGCGCGCCGAGACGAGTGCTCCACGCGGGATCCGAGATCGCCGCGCGGGTTCAGGCGCTCCTGACGAGGGCGAGCGGCGTCACCCTCTGCCGCGCGAGGGCTTGCCGCCGCCGTCGGTGCGCGGCGCGGGTTTGCCGCCGCCGCCGGCGCGGGGCGCAGGCTTGCCGCCGCCGCCGGCGCGCTGCGCGGGCTTGTTGCCGCCGCCGGCGCGGGGCGCGGGCTTGCCGCCGCCGGTGCGCGGCGAGGGCTTGCCGCCGCCGCCGGTGCGCGGCGCGGGTTTGCCGCCGCCGGCGCGTGGGGCCGGCTTGTCGCCACCCGCGCGCGGCGCGGGCTTCTCCGGCGGCGCTTCCGTCGTCCGGACCACGAGCAGCGCTCGCCCGCGGTCGAAGGTCGGCGTCACGCTCACGTAGCCGTTCTCGCGCGCGAAGCCCGCCATGTCGCCGCGGTGCTCATCCATGTACCGGCTGAACCGCGTCCAGAGATCGCGCGCTTCGTCGTCGGGGAGGGGCGCGCCGTCGATGGAGGCGGCGAGGTTCGATCGGTCGCTCACGGGATCCTTCACGCGTGGCGGGGTGGCGTGACCGGCAGGGCGCGCCCTTCCACGCGGCGGAAGCGTGCCTGGAGGCGCGCAGCCCGGCAAGACCGCAACGAGCGCGGCCGCGCGTCACGCCCTCTTGCGTGGACAGGGCGGCCCAGGGCCGCCGTCAGGGCGGCCGCGACTGTCCTTCATCGCTTGCTCCGTCCCGGCGACGCCGCGCCTGCCAGCGCCCTCGACGGATGCCCGAGCCACCCCAGCCGCGCCGCCGAGCGGGCTCGCTCCACGAGATCGGCGCCGGCCTGCAGCGCGCGCGTCGCGTCGCCCCCCAGCCAGAAGGACGTGCCCAGGGGTCGTCCGCTCGCGCGCCAGTAGACGGCGAACGTCGCCAGCGCCTCGGCGCGGACCGTCGCGCTCGACGCTTCACCGTCCAGCCGGCGGACTTGCTCCGCGACGCACACGAGCGCCACGGCGTGCTGGTACAGGAGAAGGGGCGAGGCCGGCGCGGCCTGGCGCACGGACCGCCGTCGGGGTCGAGCCCCGGCGCCCCGGCCCGCCGGGGTTGGGGTCGGGGTCGCCGGACCGTCGCCCGCGGCGAGGAGGTGGGCGAGCGCCTTCTGGTAGCTCTCCCCGGTCTCGTTCATGCGCGAGAGGACCCGCGCGCGCAGCTTCTTGTTCGCTCGTCGATTCGGCATTCGACCGCTCCCTGCGACCGCGCCGCGTCGTCCCGGCACGACGGGCGGTCGCTCTGGAGGATCGTGACGAACCGCCCGAAGGGCCTCGCCCTCTTCGCCCCTCGCACGGGCCCTGCCGGGAACGAGCCGTGAGGAGCAGGGCCCGGGAAGGGCCCTTCGCCAGAGAGGGTCGCGCGGAGGCGGGCCGGGGTCAAGGCGCCCTGGCTCGTCCAGGCCGGGCCAAGTAGCCGCGGATCACTGGATCCCGTACTCCTTCAGCCGCCGGTAGAACGTCCGGCGCGGCAGCCCCACGACCTGCGCGGCCTTCACCCGGTTCCAGTTACAGCTCGACAGCGCGACCAGGATCCGCTCCCGCTCGCTCGCCTTGTGCGCGTCGAGCGACGTCTCGATGCGCTGAGGCTCGCTCGGCGTCGGCGCCCGGCTGCTGCTCGCGGGAGCCCCGCCGCCGCTGCCCGACGCGGGCGCGCGCGACAGGGGCGCGACCTCGCCGCCCCGCAGCGAGCGCGGCGCCGCGTCGGGCAGCTCGAAGTCGTCGCTCTCCAGCTCGGGGCGATCCGAGAGCACCCACGCGTTCAGCAGGACGTTCTCGAGTTGTCGAACATTTCCAGGCCAGCTGTACGCCGAGAGCCGCTTCAGCGCGGCGCGCGAGACGCTGCGGCGATCGCGGCCGTAACGCGCGGCGAAGATCCCGAGGAAGTAGTCGATGAGCAGCGGGATGTCCTCGATCCGCTGGCGCAGCGACGGGATCCGCACCTCGACCACGTGCAGCCGGTAGTAGAGGTCCTCGCGGAACGTGCCGCGGGAGACCATGTCGGCGAGATCCCGGTGCGTCGCCGCGATCACGCGCGCGTCGACCGGCTCCTCCCGCGAGCCGCCGACCGGGCGCACGACCTTCTCCTGCAGCACCCGGAGCAGCCCCGCCTGCATCTTCTGCGGCATCTCGCCGATCTCATCGAGCAGGATGGTGCCCCCCGTCACCTCCCGGAAGAGCCCCTTGCGGTCCCGATCCGCGCCCGTGAACGCGCCGCGCACGTGCCCGAACAGCTCGCTCTCCAGGAGGTGCTCCGGGATCGCGCCGCAGTTGATGCCCACGAACGGCCGCTTCGCCCGCGGGCTCGCGTTGTGGATCGTCCGGGCAACGACCTCCTTGCCCGTCCCGCTCTCGCCCGTGATGAGGATCGGGATGTCCGTGTCCTTCACCCGGTCGATCAGCGCGTACACCCGCCGCATCGCCTCGCTCGTCCCGACCAGGCCCTCGTAGCCGAAATGGCCGCGGATCACCGCCCGCGCCGAGCGCAGGTCCCGCCGCGTCGCGGCGAGCTGCGCGGTGCGGTGGCCGAGCAGCTCCTCCAGCTTGGCCCGCGCGGCGCGCAGCTCCTCGTTGGTGCGCTCGAGCTCGCGCGCGCGACGCTCGTTCTCGCTCACGAGGCGCGCGGTCTCGATCGCGATCGCCAGCTGGTCGGCCAGCGCCGTCAGCGTGGGCAGCTCGGCCTCGAACTTCGCCGCCGCGCTCAGCCGGGTCTCCAGGTACAGCGCGCCGATGACCTGCCCGCTCCGCTGCCGGATCGGCACGCAGGCCACCGACTGCAGCATCAGCTGGTGGACCGAGACGTAATCGCTCATCCGCGCGTCGTCCCGCGCGCTCGCGGTCACCACCGGCTCGCCCGTGGAGATCACCCGCTCGGCGATCGAGCTCGAGAAGCGCGCGTGCGGGTCGTCCCCGGCCTGGTCGCGCGACGCGTGGATCGAGAGGTCGACGGCGGTCTCGCCCGGGGCGGCGGGCGGCTCGTCGCGCGGCGGCCGCTGCAGGATGATGAACCCGCGCTCGGCGCTGAGCAGCGCGATCGCGTGGTCGGTCACCTTCGCGAGCAGGCGCGCGAGATCGTGCTCGCCCGCGATCTCCCGGTTGATCTCGAGGACCCGCGCCAGCCGGTCCTCGCCGGGGGCCGGCGCGCTCTGGGTGAACGGCACGGTGCGGCCGCTCATCAGCTCGAGCATCGCCGCCGCCCGGATCTCCTTGCGGCGCGCGTCGTTCCAGAAGACCTCGCGCAGGTCGCGCGGCAGCTTCGAGGCGATCTCCTCGAGGGTGATCAGCGCCTCCTCGCGGTCGTGGCGCGCCCGGATGAGGTGGCCCCGCTCCGCCTCGAGCTGGGCCCGCGCCTCCAGCGCGCGCCAGATCCAGTCGCGCTGGCCCGCGGCGCGCGCCGCGTCGAGCGCCTCGTCGTACGCGGCCCGCGCCCGCCGCTCGTCGCGCGCGAGCGCCGCCACGCGCCCGCGCGCGAGCGCGAGCAGCGCCCGGTGCGCCCCGGTGCTGCCGAGCCGCGCCGCCGCCGCGTCGATCTCGTCGCCGAGCCCGCGCGCGTCCGCGCCGGGGCGCGCCACCGCGAAGAGCACGCGCTCGAGCCGCGCCTCGACCGCGTCGACCCGCCGGCCCATCGCCTCGTACGCCTCGGCGCACTCGAGGCAGAGCCGCTCGGCCTGCTCGAGGTCGCCGGAGCGCGCCGCGTGCTCCGCCTCGAGCGCGAGCAGCTGCGCCTGCTGCTGCGGCGCGAGGTCCGCGCGCTGGGCGGCGAGCGCGTCGATCGACACCCGCGCCCGCGCGAGCCGCCCGAGGTAGAGGTCGAGGTTCGACAGGTTGAGCAGCGCCTGCCGGATCGTCGCGACGCGGCCGGAGCGCCGGCCCATGTCGACCGCGGCCTCGAGGTGGCGGATCGCCGCGCCGAGGTCGCCCTGGAGCTTCGCGATCGCGGCGAGGTTCAGCCGGGTCGTCGCGAGCGTGCCCGCGTCGCCGGCCTGCTCCGCCGCCGTGAGCGCCTCCTCGTACGCCGCCTTCGCCTCGCCGAGCCGGTCGTCCCGCTGGAGCGCGAACGCGAGCGACACGAGCGCGACCGACAGGATCCGCGGCTCGCCCGTGAGCCGCGCGAGCCGGACCGCCTGCTCCAGCGTGCGCTTCGCCTCCTCGTGCCGCGAGGCGAAGCTCTGCGCGAGCCCCCGCATCGCCACGGCCTCGGCGAGGATCGCCTCGGGCGACGCGCCGAACTCGGCCCCGAGCCCGTGCGCCGAGTGCGGCCCCCGGGCGAGCTCCGCCTCGAGCCGGATCGGCCCCACCCGCTCCGCCGCCTCGCTCGCGCGGCGCTCCGCCTCGCCGTAGTCGCCGGAGCGGACCAGCGCCCGCGACATCTGCAGCGACCAGAACGCCGAGAGCGCCGAGTCGCCCGAGGCCTCGACCTCGTCCTGCACGCGGCGGAGCTCGGCGAGCGCGCGCGCGGCGTCGCCGCGGTTCATCGCGAGCCGCGCGCGCGCGATCACCACGACCGGCGCGCCGTCGCCCTCGTACCGGTCGAGCGCCTCCGCCGCCGCGTCGAAGTGGCCGCGATCGAGCAGCCGGTGGATCTCCGCGGGCGGCAGCGCCGCCCCCTCCGCGCCGGCGTCCGCGGCGCCGGGCGCCGCGCCCCCCGAGGCGGGCGGGCCGTCGAGCAGCCGATCGACGTCCTCGGTGGAGGCGACGGGCGCCCGCGCGATGCGCGCCACGATCTCCCGGATGCGCCCCGGCCACCGCCCCGCGCGCGCCACGACGTGCGCGGCCACCGCGTCGCTCAGCGACGGGATGGTGCGCTGCACGAGCTCGCGGGCGACCTGCTCGTCGAGCGGCTCCATCGCGAAGATCTCGAGCGCGCGCTGGGCCGACGCGCCCGCTCCGGCCGACGCGCCCGCTCCGGCCGACGCGCCCGCTCCGGCCAACGCGCCCGCTCCGGCCCGCGCCGGCTCTGCCCCGTGCACCAGCACCAGCTTGCCGCCGGCCTTGCGCACCTCGTCGAGCCGCTCGAGCTCCGCGGCGCCGAGCCGGTCGGCGTCGTCGACGAGCGCCGTCACGCGGCCGAGGTCGTGCCCCGACAGCTCGATCGCGAGCGCCTCGCGCGGGTCGGCCACGCTGCCCGCCTCGACCCACGCGACGGCGTACCCGGCGACCTCCAGCGACCACGCGATGCGCCGGAGCAGCGCGCTCCGCCCCGACCCGGGCGGCCCCGTGATCGAGAGCGCGCCGCCCTCGCCGAGGGCCATGATCTGCGCGTGCAGCCGCGCGGCCTCCGCGTCGAGCCCGACGATCGGCCACACCACCGCGCCCGGCTCCGCGCCGGGCCTCCCGCCCGCGTCGCCCGGCTGCGCGGCCTCCTCGGGCGGCGCGCACGGGAGCCGCGCGGCGCGCCGGAGCGCGTTCGCGAGCTCGTCCGCGCTCGGATAACGCGCGTTCGGATCCCGCTCCATCGCCCGGTCGACGACCGCCTGGAGCGCGGCGGCGGCCTCGGGCGCGAGCTCCCCCGCGCTGTCGCGGCTCGCCTCGGCGAGCGTCGCGCCGAGCGCGAACACCTCGGCGCGGACGGTGAGCGGATCGCCCTTGAAGAGCTCCGGCGCGGCGTAGCGCGGCGTGATCCCCACGGGCCGCGAGCCGTCGTCCCGGAACGGCGCCGACAGGCCGAGATCGACGAGCGTCGCGCGCCCGCCCTCGCCGACGACGATGTTCGCGGGCTTCACGTCCCCGTGCAGGACCAGCGCGCGGTGCAGCCGCGTGAGCTGATCGGCTGCGTCGGCGATGGCCGCGAGGTTCTTCGTGAGGTCGCCCCTGCGCGCGAGCAGATCCGCGAGGCTCATCCCCTCGACGAGCTCGCGCACCAGGAACGGCCGCCCCGACCCGGGCAGCCGGCCGAAGCGCAGCACCCGCGGCACGCCCAGCCCCTCGACGCCCGACAGCGCCGCCGCCTCGCGGACGAGCGCGAGCACCTCGGGCTCGTCCGCGTCCTCGCCGAGCGTCTTCAGCGCGACCGTCTTGCCGGTGATCCGGTCGCGCACCGCCCACACCTCGCCGCCGCCGCCCTTTCCGAGCGCCCCGATCGGCTCATAACGCGGAGGGAACAGCGGCCGCGGCGTCACGTCACCCCTCGATCCTCAGAGGCCATACCCCGACATCAGAGGCCATACCCCGCGGACAGCCCGAAGTAGAAGCCCGTGATCGAGAAGCCGGTGTCGAGCCGGGTCTGGAGCTGCTTGATCGGCTTGTACCGGAAGCTCACCTGCGGGAACGAGATCCACGGGAACACGTTCGGCTTCGAGCCCCCGTTGACCCAGCTCGGCTCGTCGTAGTCGCCGAAATGGTTGTTGGACGCGTCGCAGAAGCCGCCGCTCGGGCCGGAGCACTTGCTCCAGGCGCCCACGTCGTCGGGGCTCAGGTTCGACGGGTCGTTCGGGTAGGCCTGCGCGCGGTAGAGGTTGCCGAACACGACGCCGAGCCCGACGCCGGCGCCGAACTGCACCGAGAAGCGACCCTTCTCCTTGTCGAGCGGGATCTCGACGAAGAGGATATCGGCCGTGAGATAGAGCAGCTTGAGGTCGCTCGACACCATCTCCCAGGCGAAGTTGTCGTCCTGCTTCCCCTTGAAGAGGAACGGATCCATCGAGTAGTCGGCGTAGGAGATCGCGAGATCGATCTCGAGGCCGTCCCTGCGCGTGACGAACTCCGGGCCGGCCGTGAACACGTTCACCGTCGAGCCGCCGTCCGCGAAGAAGTTGATCATGAACTTCGGGACAATGACGTTCCGGAACCGGGCCCCGAGGAACCGGTACGTCTTGCCCTCCCTCTCGAGCGGCGCGTTGTCCGCCGCCTCCTCCGGCGCGGGCGCCACCTTCTCGTCCTTCTCGCCCGGCGTCTTGTCGCCCTGCGCCTGCTCGTCGCTCGCCTGCTTGTCGGCGGCGAGCGCGTCGTCCGGCTCCTTGTCGAACCCGTCCTCCGACTGCGCGCGGGCGCCGGTCGCGAAGCTCACCACCCCGAGCAGCGCCGCGAGCGCTGCGGCCCTGGCACGCACCCCGGACGCCAGCCGCCGACCCGTCTTGTTGTGGTCCATTGTAGGTCACCTAGCGATGCATAAGGTCAGGACCGGCTCCGGGCGCCCGCGGAGCGAGCGCGCCGAGGCCGGACTCCAGCTCTCCATGGGCGCGCCCGGGGTTCACCGGGTGCCAGTCGCAGGGCAGGGTACACGAGACGCAGCGCCGTGTGACGCCCGCGTACCGCCCACGGCGGAGCTTTTTCTGCGGCGGGCCGCGCACGTCGGCGGCGCGCCGAGCCGCCTCGGCTCGCCGCCAGGCGCGACGCGGCGCCGGCTCGGTTCGCCTGCTCTATTCGCCTGCTCTAGGCGAGCCCGGCCGAGGTTGCGCACAGCGCAATGATCCGCAATAGACGGAAAGGATGATCCTCCATCAGTGCCAGGTCGAGCAGACGGTCGACCGTGATGAGCGGGACAGGTTCATCAAGGAGCTCGTGGTGGTGCGGGTCCGGAGCTCGGCGCCCGAGGCCGCGCCGGCGAGCCGCAGGGGTGAGGGGGCGCGCTCGTCGTGGGTCGAGGACCCCGCGGTGGTGGACCGGGAGCCGGTGGTGCGCGACGTGCCGCTCGCGATGATCCGCAAGCGGAGCGCGCGGCTGCGGAGCACGGTGGCGAGCGTGCTCCTGATCCACGGGTACGGCCAGAACCGCTACATCTGGCACCTCCCGTCGCGCAGCTTCTCGAACTACCTGGCGCGGGCGGGCTTCGACGTGTTCAACCTGGACCTCCGGGGGCACGGGCGGTCGCGGCACCTCGGGGCGCGGCGGCCCGGCCACGTGACCGACTTCGTGCGCGAGGACCTGCCCGCGGCGATCGAGGAGGTCCGGCGCATCTCGGGCCCGCGGCCCGTGTACCTCATCGGCCACTCGCTCGGGGGACTCATCAGCTACGCGACGGCGCCGACGATGGGCGGCGCCGTGGGCGGGATCATCACGCTCGGGAGCCCGTACCTGTTCACGCACGGCTCGCGGCTCCTCTCGCTGCTCGGCCGCCTGATGCTGACCGTCGACCAGCGGGTCCCGCTCGGGCAGGGGGCGCTGGCGCTCTCGGCGTGGGGGGAGCCGTTCCGGTACGTGCGGGCGTTCGTCGAGAGCCCGATCTTCCCGCTGCCGATCCGGGGGTTCGTCCCGGGCTCGATGGAGACCCGGGTGCTCACGCAGCACATGTCGCTCGCGATGGACAGCGGCAGCATCACGGTGCTCCGGAACATGTTCCTCGACGCGGCGGCGGCGCGGAAGAGCGGCCACCACATGGGCAGCCTCTTCGGCTACGCAGAGCGCTTCGAGGCGATGGATCTGCCGCTGCTCGTCGTCGCCGGCACGCGCGACGACCTCGCGCCGCCCGCGTCGGTGAAGCCGGCGTACGAGTTCAGCAGATCGTCGGACAAGACCTACCGCGAGTTCCCGCGCGGCCACCTCGACATCGTCGTCGGCAGGGACGCGCCGCTCACGGTGTGGCCGCTCATCGAGGCCTGGCTGAAGACGCGCGTCAGGCGCGCGGCGGCGAAGGAGCGGGAGCGGCTGAGCGCGTGAGCCGGCGCGACCGCATAGCCGTCGCCGCGCCCCCTCCCGCGCAGGCTCCCGGCGGTGAGCCCGCCCGCGCGGAGCGGTCCTCTTTGCTATCGTGGCGCGCATGCAGATCGAGCTCCGGCAGCTGACCGCCGAGCACCAGGCCGAGTTAAGCCAGCCCATCCTCAACGCGTTCGGCGCCCCGCTGAACCCCGAGCGCCTGGAGGGCATGAAGCGCCTCCCGGAGTTCACGTGGCGCCTCGGCGCCTACGACGGCGACGTGCTCGCCGGGGCCGCCGGCGCGTTCTCGTTCACGATGACCACGCCCGGCGGGGCCGTCCCCGTCGCCGGGCTCACGATGGTCGCGGTGAACCCGACGCACCGCCGCCGCGGCATCCTCACGGCGCTCATCCGCCGGCACCTCGACGAAGCGCGGGCCCAAGGGCAGCCGATCTCCTCGCTCTGGGCCACGGAGGGCACCATCTACGGCCGCTTCGGGTACGGGCTCGCGTCCCAGGCGTGCTCGATGTCGATCGAGCGGGATCGCGCGGCGTTCCGCGGACCTCCGGGCGCCGAGGGCCGGGCGCGGCTGCTCGGAGAGGCCGAGGCGCTCGAGGCCTTCCCGCCGATCTGGGAGCGCGCCCGCCCGCTCACCCCCGGGATATTGTCGCGCTCGGCGGTGTGGTGGCAGGTCCGCCGGCTCGCCGACAACGACTTCATGCGCAAGGGGGGCGGCCCGCTGCAGCGCGTGGTGATCGAGGTCGGCGGGCGCGCCGAGGCGTATGCGCTCTACTGCCTGCACCACGCGTGGGATCCGTCCAACATCCCGGTCGGCTCGGTCCGCGTGATCGAGGCGATCGGCGCGACGCCGCTCGGGACGAGGCTCGTCTGGCGGTACCTCTTCGACATCGACCTGGCGCAGCGGATCGAGGCGAGCCTGCTGCCGATCGATCACCCGCTCTGCCTGCTCGTCGCCGAGCCGCGGCGCCTGCGCCTCACGGCGGCCGACGGGCTGTGGGTGCGCATCGTGGACGTCGAGGCCGCGCTCGCGGCGCGCGCCTATGGCAGCGGCGAGACGCTCACGCTCGAGATCACCGACCGCGATTGTCCCTGGAACGCCGGCCGGTTCCGGCTGCACGGGGGCGAGCGGCGCGCCGCGCGGACCATGGACGCGCCGGACCTCCGCCTCGACATCGCGGCGCTCGGCTCGGTGTACCTCGGCGGCGTCTCCTTCCAGCGCCTCGCCGACGTGGACCAGGTCGAGGCGCTCACCGAGGGCGCCGTGGAGCGCGCGGACAGCCTCTTCCGCGCCGCGCGCGCCCCGTGGTGCCCGGAGATCTTCTGAAGGCCCCATGACGCTCCCGCTCCGCGGCGTCTACGCGGTGACGCCGACGCGCCGCCGCCGCTTCCTGTGGGCCGCCTGGTGGACGGCCGAGCCCGCGCGCGAGCCGTTCCGCCCCCCGGACGCGAGCCAGGGCGGCGCGCGCACGGCGGAGGAGGCGCGGGCGCAGGCCGAGCGCGCCGCGGGGCGCCCGCTCGTCGAGATCGAGCCGGCCTGGGCGACGGCCTGGGCGCGCCTCCTCCGCGGCGAGCCGCCCTGGCCCAGGCCGCGCGCGCGGCGCGAGCCTGCGCCCGAGCCGCCGCCGCCCGAGCCGCCGCCCGCCGAGCGCGCCGGCGAGGGCCGCGCGCGCGGCGCCCCCGCGCGGCCCTCGTCCGCGCGCGGCGTGTCGCCGTTCGCGGTGCTCGGCCTGCCTGACGCCGCCGGCGCCGCCGAGGTCCGCCGGGCGTTCCGCCGGCTCGCGCTCGCCACCCACCCCGATCGGGGCGGCGACGCCGCCGAGTTCATGCGCGTCAAGTGGGCCCACGACGAGGCGATGTCCCGGCTAACGCGACCGCGGCGCCGGGATCGATAGGCTCGGGCCGCTCGCGACGCTCGTCAAACAGAGCCTGCCGCCGCGGAGCGCACGCTACAGGCGATCCCCGTCGGCCTCGAGCAGCGCGCGCGCCTCGTCGCGCAGCGGCGCGTAGTCGCGCGCGAGCAGCGGGTTGCCCTCGATCGCCAGCTCGATCCGGGTCCCGGCGAGGCGCGCCCGATCGAGGCGCAGCGCCGGGTCGCTCTCCGCCCTGGCCTCCACGAGGAGCAGCGCCCCCTGCTCGGCGATCGCCGCGGGCAGGCCCGGATCGATGCCGATCGCGCGGTCGATCATCGCGAGCCCCGCCGCGATCTCCGCGCGCGTGCCCTCGGGACCCTGCCCGGCCGAGGCCGCGCGCCGGCGATAGACCTCGGCCAGCGCGCCGAAGATCCGCGCGTCCCCGCCGTTCGACGCGATCGACTCGAGCGCGCGGAGCAGCGACCGCTCCGCCGCGTCGAGCGGCGCCGCCGGGCTCCTCCCGTGGGACGCCGCCCACCGCGCGGACAGGAGGTGGAGCCTCCCGAGCGCGAGGTGCGCCTCCGCGTTGCGCGGCTTCGCGGCCACGAGCGGCTCGAACGCGCCCCTCGCCGCCTCGATCGCGGAGGTCGGATCCTCGCCGCGATCGAGCGCCGCGTGCGCCGCCTCCGTGAGCGCGAGGCCCGCCCCCTGCTGCGCCTCGATGTCCTCCGGATCGAGGTGCGTGGCCGCGCCGTAGCTGTCGAGCGCCCGCGCCAGCGAGACCTCCGGGCTCGCCCCGGTGAGCCGCTCGTGCCGGGCCTCGATCAGGTACGCGAGGCCCAGGTTGCTGTACGACGGGAGGTTGTCCGGGAGCAGCCGGATCGACGCCTCGAGGCTGTCCTTGGCCAGCTCGAGCGACTCCTCGGGCGGCATCCCGTGGTCGAGCTCGTACTGGGCCCGCTGCGCGTAGAACCAGCCCTGGTTCACGCGCGGCGGGGCCTCGTCCGGGTCGATTTCGATCGCCCGCTCGAGGTGCGACGCGCTGAGCTCGAACAGCCGCAGGGGATCTGCGCCGTGGGACGCGCTGTACTCGGCCATCATCCCGTACGCGATGCCCGCGTCGTTCCACGCCCAGGAGGAGCTCGGGTCGAGCGCGATCGACCGCTGCATGTTCTCGACCGCGCGCTCGAGCGAGGGCCTCGTGTCGCGCCCCTCCGCGCCCTCGTAGGACGCGATCAGGAAGAAGCCCGCCCCGACCGCGCCGTACGCGGTCGCGTCCTTCGGGTCCCACCGGATCGCCTGCTCGCCGGCCGCGATCGCCTGGTGGAGGTCCGGCCTCGGGTCCGAGCCCCGCGACAGGTCCCGCTTCGCCCGGACCACGTAGGCCCGGGCCTTCTTCACGTGCGCGCCGCTCGCGCGCGGCTCGGCGCGGATCGCCCGGTCGCAGCTCTCGATGAGCCTCGCGAAGGTCCGGTCCAGCTCCTCGCCGAGGTGCGCCTCGATCCGCAGGATCTCGATGTAGGCGCCCGCGGTCGCCTCGTGCAGGTCGGGATCGCTCTCGGCCATCTGCGCCGCGACCTCGTACGACGCGATGGCGCTCTGGAACCCGGCGAGCGCCTCGGCGCGCTCGCCCCGGTCGCGCGCCGCCGCCCCCTTGGCGAACAGGATGTCGCCCTCGAGCTCCTTCGCCTCGTAGTCCCAGGGCGCGCGCGCGAACGCCCGCCGCGCGTCGTCGAGCGCCTCGTCGAACCGCTCCTCGTAGAGCGCGATGAGCGCCGCGGTGTAGGCCGACGGCTCCGCGACCTTGCGCGCGCTCTCCCGCAGGTACTGGATCGCCCGCTCCTTGTGCCGCTCCTGGAGCTCGGTCTGGCGCGCGGAGCGCTCCACCTTGCCGCTGCGGCGCCGCGCGCCGTCGAGCCGCTTGCGGTAGAGCATGCCGTGCGCGAGCCCCGCCGCGAACTTCGCCTCCTCGGCGGCGTACCCGCTGCCGAGCGCCGCCTCGAGCCGCGCGAGCGCCTCCTCGGGCTCGTGCAGCGCGAGGTGCCCGCGCCCGAGCGCGTAGTTGCCGGGGCCGGCCACGAGGTCGCCCGCGTCCCCGCGCATGGCCTGCATCTTCCGCTCGATCTCGGCCATGCGCGCGCGGATGACGTCCTTCTCCCGCGCCACCTCGTGGAGGGGGAGCGCGTACGCGTAGCGCATGAACAGCTCCATCTCCTTGACGTCCTGCCCGAAGCCCTGGGCCAGGGAGGCGACCTGGGCCGAGAGCTCGGCCTGGCGGGCGGCGGCGAGCCGCTCGCGGACGGCGACCGCGCCGACGAACGAGAGCACCACGAGCGCCGCGGCCCCCGCGGCGACCGCGAGCTTGTGCTTCTGCGCGAGCTTCAGGGCGAGGTACCCGAGGCTCGGCGGCCGCGCCTCGATGGGCTCGCCCTCGAGGTAACGCCCGAGGTCGAGCGCGAGCCGCTTCGCGGAGTCGTACCGCCGTTGCGGCGCCTTCTCGAGGCACTTCATCACGATGGTCTCGAGGTCGACCGGGATCTCCTTGTCGAGCTGGCGCAGCGGCGCGGGGAGCTCGTTCGCCACGCGCCAGACGAGGCTCGTCAGGCACGCATCGACGAACGGCGGGCGCCCGGCGAGCACCTCGTAGAGCGTCGAGCCCAGGCCGTAGACGTCGGTGCGGCGGTCGAGCTGCCGCGGGCCCCCGGACACCTGCTCGGGCGCCATGTAGGCCGGCGTCCCCTCCTCGGTGAGGCTCGGCCTGCCGTCGGCCGCGATCTCCCGCGCGAGGCCGAAGTCGACGAGGTAGGGGCGGAAGGCGCCGTCGGCCGTGCGCTCGACGAGGATGTTCGCCGGCTTGATGTCGCGGTGGATGAGCCCGAGCCGGTGGGCGGCGTGCAGGCCGTCCGCCACGTCGGCCATGACCTTCACCCGCTGCTCGAGCGTCATCTTCCGCGCGACGTGGTGGAGCGGCTGGCCGTCCACGTACTGCATGGCGATGAACGGCTGGCCCTGCGCCTCGCCGACCTCGTACACCTTGCAGACGTTCGGGTGCTCGACCCGGGCCTGGGCCTGGGCTTCCCAGATGAGGCGCTGGACGAGCTCCGGATCGTTGTCCCGGATCAGCTTGAGGGCGACGTACCGCTGGAGGCGCGGGTCCCTGGCCTTGTAGACCGCGCCCATTCCCCCCCTGCCGATGAGCGACAGGCACTCGTACCGGTCCCAGTCGCGGATGGGGAACCGGAGCGGCGCGGGCGAGGGCGGCGGATCGACGCAGACGAACACCGTGTCTTGGGACGCGCCCGAGTCGCCCGGGGGATCCGAGCCGCCCGGGGGAACGGAGCGAGGCCCGCTCCGCGCGGCGCTGGACGTGTGGTCCAGGTCCGCCGGCGGCGCGGCGGGCGCGCCCTCAGGGCCCGCTCTTCCCGTCCGGTCCATGATTCAGGCCCTTCTCAACATCGAAGGCGGCGCCCCTCGGGCGCAGGGGCCCTGACTCCCGCCCTGGGGCGCCTCGCGACCGCGCGGAGCTCGGCCGGCGGCCGGAGGAACGAGCGCGTCGCGGCGCGGCTTCGCATCAGCACCTGCCTGCCTTGGAAGCTCCCAGCGCGTGATCCCGAGTCGTCATCATCTCGAACTGCCTGGGCTGCTTGCCAGCCGGCAGCCTCGCCCGGGCTCCGGCCGTGTGCTCAGCGCATGAGCCACTGGCAATCTTAAAAGACTCGCGCACAACGGTAGACCGGCCGTTACGGCCGTGTCAACTCCCCCGACGCGCCGGCCGCGGGTATGGCGGCTGACATGGGCTGTTCTGCGGCGCGTGTGTCACGTTGGCCGCGTTGGCCGCGTTGGTCGCGCGCTCAGTACTTGACGGTGCAGCCGAACGCCTCGGTCTCGGGCGTCGAGACGGGCTTGCCGGCGGCGAGCTCGGCGAGCGCCGCGTCGACGTAGTTCGTGACCTTCTCGTCCGGCTCGGGCTCGCCGCCCTTGGTGCTGTCGATCGCGCCCGCGTAGACGAGCGTGCCCTTCGGATCGATGACGACCATGTGCGGCGTGCGCTGCGCGCCGTACGCGCGGCCGACGTCGCCCTTCTCGTCGAAGAGCAGCGGATAACTCATCCCGAACTCGGCCTTCGCCTTCGTGTTCTCTTCCTTGGTCGTGCCCTGCTTGCCCGGAGCGCCCGAGTTGATGGCGAGCCACACGACGCCGTTCGACGTCTGCTGCGCCGGCACATCCTTCAGGCCGCCCTTGCGGTGCGAGAGCTGCACGAAGGGGCAACCGGGGTTGAACCACTCGAGCACCACCGTCTTCCCCCGGTAATCGGAGAGCTTGACGACCTTGCCGTCGATGTCCGGCAGCGAGAAGTCCGGCGCGGGCTGCCCGATCTTCGCCTGAGCCGACGGCGCGGCCTTGGCGTCCGCCTTGGCGGCGTCCGCCTTCGCGGGCTGCTGCGCCGCGGCGCCGGGGGTGACCGCGGGCGCGGCCGGCGCGGCCGGCGCGCCGGCGTCGCCGGGCTGTGTGCACGCGGCGAGCGCCGCGGCGAGGAGGGTCAGGGAAATCAGCTTGTTGGTCATCATCAGGGCACGCTTACCACGCCCCGCGCCCGGCGCATGCTCACGGGAACTCCGGCCATCGGTCGCCGGTCGCCCACCGGTACCGCAGGCCGAGCTGGCCGAGATCCGCGCCCAGCAGGCCCAGCCGGTCCGGCGTCGCGGCCACCACCATGACCGTCCCCACCGCATCGAGGTGGTGTGTCAGCGAGATCGCCAGCATCGGGCCGATGCGCACGACGGCGCTGCCGCGGCCGGGGTTGCCGATCACCTCCGCGGCGGCGCCGAGCCGGAGCTCGCCGTACTCGTCCATCTCCCCCAGGAAGCCGATCCGGGCCCGGTAGAGGAACGGCGGCTCCATCACCGCGTGGAGCGCCTCCTCGTAGAGGTGGAAGCCCTGCGGCGTCCCCAGCACCGCGTAGCCGGTCGCGACGCCGAACAGGCTGCCTCCGAGCAGCGGAGTCGATCCCGAGATCTCGACCTCCCCGGCGACATAACGCGACTTGGGGCCCAGCATGAGCTCGGTGTCCCGGCGCGTGTACGACGCCTGCGGCTCGAGGAAGTACTGGCTCGTCGAGAACACGTAGCGCGCGCCGGCGCGGAGCTCCACGCTGGGCAGCGCCGCGCGCAGGCCCACGTACTCCGCGCCGCCGTCGGGCGTGATGCTCGCGTACCCCTCGACCCCGACCCACGACCAGTGCGGCCGGCCCACGCCGATCGCGAGGGTCGGCCGGTAATAGATGACGCCGAGCTCCAGGACCGCGGAGACGAACGGGCGCGCGCCCGCGCTCCGCGCCCAGTACGAGCGCTTCTCCAGGAGGTCGATCCCTGGCGTGCTCGGGGGCGGAGCGCTGATGGACGGCGGCAGGTCGGCCACGTCCTGGGCGCCGGCCCGGACGGCGGCCAGGGCGAGCGCGGTGAGCGCGGCGAGCGTGGCGGCGGCAGGAGGTGTGCGGCGCGCCATCGCTAGAACCTGCCCACGAGGTACCCGCCGAGCGGCGCGGGCACGAAGCGGATCGAGACGCCGTCCCCGCGCGGCGCGCCGGCGTCGACGGCGCGGGCGCCGCCGCGGTAGTGCAGGAGCCACGGGACGCCGAAGCCCGTGAGCGTGCCGAGCGCCGCGCCGGTGAGCGCGTCGGTCGCGAAGTGCTGGTCCGAGACGACCCGCAGCGTCGCGACGGCGGCCGCCGTCGCGAGCGACGCGCCGCACGCGAGCGCGTCGGCCGCGCCGCCGCCGTAGAGCGGCAGGCGCGCGTGGTGCGAGCACGTGAGGCCCGCCGCCGTGAACGCGGTCGAGCTGTGGCCGCTGTAGAAGCTCCGGTACCGCTTGCTCCCGCGGCAGTCCCTGTCCTGCAGCTCCTCCGGCCCGCCGCACTGGGCGCGGTAGGGGCGCTCGCGGCTCGCGAACCCCGCGACGACGCCGTTCACGGCCGCGTTGAGCGCGAGCGTCTCGATGTCGATCATCGCGAGCTGCCACGCGACGCTGCCGCGCCCGTGCCCCCACCAGGCCACGAGCAGGGCGTCCACGGCGAGGTGGTTCGTCGTCAGCACGAGCAGCAGGTCGCTCGCGTCCCGCGCGAACTCGCGGTTGCGATCGCTCCCGATCCGCATGACCTCGCGCGCCGAGCGGTCGAAGCCGCTGACGCCCGTCCACCGGCCCTCGACCGGCGGGATGGCGAGCGTGGCGAAGGCGGTCGCGGCCACGACGCCCGTGGCCACGTACTCGCCCACGCGGAAGCGCGGCCAGCGCGGATCCCACGCGACCTGGCGCGCGGGCGGCGGGCGCCGCGGGCCGGCCGCGGTCGGCGCGGCCGCGAGGGTCGGCGCCGCTGCCGCTGGCCGTAGCGCGCCGGCCTTCCCAGCGCCGCGCGCCGACCCCGCCTCGGCCGCCCCGCCGCGCGGCGCCGCGGGCTGCTCGGCGCCCGCCGCCGCTGCCCCGAGCAGTGTTGCCGCGGCGAGCGCGGCGGAGGCGAGGCGCCTCGCCTGGAGGCGCGTCGGCGGCGGGCGGCGCTCGCAGCGCGCCGCCCGGCGGTCGGCCGCGCTCTCCACGCCTGAATCTGATGAAAAATCCATAAGATAGAGGAGCGTCGCGCGCGCGGTCACCGGCGCTCCTCGCGCGTCGCGCCGCGGCGGCGGGCTCGCTCAGAACGGCAACACCACGCTCGCCGACGCGCGGATATCATAACTGAACGACATCGTCTTCACGGCCTTCGGCGGCAGCTCGACCTGGCCGCGGAGGAAGCCGTCCTTCTCGTCGAGCGTCCAGCCGGGGGCCTCGCCGAGCGCGATCTCCACCTCGGCCACCTCGCTCACGGGGATCCGCTCGGTGACGAGCACCCGCTTCGTGTCGCTGGACAGGTTGGAGAGGGAGAGCTTCACCTTCCGCCGGATCCTGCGGCTGCCCGTGATCGCCGAGGTGTCGTGCTCCTCGTCGACGTTGCGGCGCACGCGCACGGCGTCGTCCACGCCGAAGCCGAGCTCGAACGGCTCCCCGGCGCCCACGAAATCGAGCCGGGCGCGGCCGATCAGGCTGCCGCCGCGCGCCACCCGCACCGGGCCCGCGAGCAGCGGGTGCGGCCTGGATCCGGCGCCGCCGCCGTCGAGCGTCACGGTCGCGCGCACGTGCGCGGCGGGGTGCGCCTCGGGGTACAGCACGAGCGCGAGCTCGGCCGTGAGCGAGCGCCGCGCGATCTCGATGCGGAGCGGGCGGCCGTCGGAGGGGAGCGTCACCGGCTCGGTCGCCTCGAAGGTCAGCGGCTCGCCCCCGTCGTCCACGCCCGGCATCTCATCGACGGCCCGCGCCCCGCGTTCGAGCCCCGCCGCCGCGATCGCCTGGTCGCGCGCCTCGACCACCACGCGGCGGCGCTCGAGCTCCGTCTTGCGCCGCACCTGGAGGACGTCGTCCGCGAGGATCGGCGCCTCGGCGCTCCGCGACGGGCGCGCCGTCGAGAAGCGCGCGGTCACGTTCTCCCACACCTCGCCCGTCGCCTGCCACGCCGCCGCCCAGGTGGTGAGCTCGACCGCGCCGCGATCGCCCTGCGCGTCGGCCTGCGCGTCGGTCCCGCGCGCGCCGCCCGCCGCGAGCCGCGCCAGGTGCTCGGGGCGCCAGACCGCGCACGCGACGCGGTAGGTCAGCTCGATCTCGACCGGCTGCGGCGCGGGCGCGTGCACCTCCACCTCGATCACCGCCTCGAAGCGCGGCCGCTCGCGCGACCCCTCGCGCAGGCGCGCCGCGGCGCGCCGGGCGTCGTCCTCGGCGTGCGCCCGCGCCTCGCGCGCGTCGGCCGACGCGCCGAGCGCCTCGGCGAGCCCGGCGTCGAGCGCCTCGTATCCGGCGCGCCACGAGGCGAGCCGCTCGGGCTCGCCGGCGTCCTTCGGGACCGCGCCGAGCGCCTGCGCCCACTTCGCGAGCAGCTGGTCGAGGTGCGCCTCGCGGCGCGCCGCCCGATCCCGCGCGAGCTCGGCGGCGGCGGCCCGCTGGGACGCCTCGCGCTGCTCGCGCTCGAGCGCGTCGATCTCCTCGCGGCCGAGCGCCGCCTCCCGGTGCGCCCTCCACCGCACGCGCGCCGCCGTCACCCGGACCGCGCCCGCGCCGTCCGCCGCGCCGTCCGCCACGACGGCGCGCGCCTGGACGGTGCGCTCGTCGACGAACACCGACACGCCGCCGATCGCCACCCACTGCGCCCCGGCGCCGACCTCGACGCGCGCGACGCGCACCACCTCGGCGCGATCCTCGAACAGCGTCACGACGCGCGCCGCGCTCGGGTGGCCTGCCGGGGCGGCGCGCTCGCCGTCGCCCCCTTCGCTGGTGCTCCGCTCGGATCCGCTCGGACCGTCCGCATCCATGCCCATGGCGCGCTCGTTTCCCCTGTTATTCCCGGCGGTTACCGCCGACGATCTCGTTCTTGGAGGCGAACACCAGGCGGTAGGTGAAGGCGACGGAGGCCTTGCCGCCGGCCGCGATCGGGACGCGCCAGCGCAGCCCGCCGCGCACCGGCTCGCCGATGTCCTCCTGGGTGTACGGCTCGGCCCTCGGCTGCGATGCGAGCAGCTTGATCTCGACGTCCTTGTCGTCCGTGACCGGGACGCGGTCGATGACCTCGACCTCGACGTTCATGCCGAGCGACGAGGACAGGTCGACGGCGACCGCGTGCTCGACGGCGAGCGAGCCGCCGAGCAGGCCGGCGCTCGACTCGTCCACGCGCGCGTTCCTGGCGACCCGGATCCGCTCCTCGACGCCGAGCCCGACGCGCAGGACGCCGCCCCGGTCGACGTGCCCGATCGCCGACTGCGCGGCGAGCGCGCCGTCCACGAACACCTCGACCGGCCCCGCGAGCAGGGGGACGCCGAACGGGTTCTCGACGCGCCCCTCGCGGTAGACCTCCGCGGCCTCGCGCGGCACGGCCACGAAGCGCGGCCTCGACGGCGCGCTCGCGGCGATCAGCGCGACGCGGTGGAGGCGGCCGTTCGACGGCACGTCCGCGGCGCTCTCGCCCGCGTAGAGGTGGTCGAACTGCCCGCGCGATGCGCGCGGATCCACGGCGCGGGGAGGGCCCTCGAGCTCGTCGACGGCGGCCTGCGCGTGGTCGGCCGCGCGCCTCGCCTGCCCGGATCCCTCGCGGGCGAGGCGGCCGCGCTGCGGGCCCGATTTGGGCAGGTGCAGCGCGTCGAAGTCGAGCCACGCCTCGGTGGGCTCGAGCGGCGCCGGCGCCTCGGCGAGGCCGTCCTCGGCGTAGCCGAGCTCTTCCTCGGCCATGCCGCTCGCGGACTGGAGGCTCCGCGACAAGGCGGCTGGAGCGGCGGGTTTGGCCGCGAGCGGCGCGCCCCTCGGAGCCGCCATGGGCGCGGGCGCCGGCACGCTGCCTCCGCCGAACGACGGGAGCGGCAGCCCGATCGACTTGCGCGCCGGGGCGGGGGGCGGCATGGCGGCGACCATCGCCGATGCGCCCAGCGGCGGGGCCATGCCGGGCGCCTGCGGGGCCGGCGGCGGCGGGGCGACGGGCGGCGGCGCGCCCGTGTCCCTCAGGGCCGCCTCGGCGTGTGCGCTTCGCTCCGGGAGCCGATGCCTGTCGCTGGCGCCGCGGGCGGGCGCGAGCGCCGCCGTGCCCTGCGCGGCGGGCCCGGGCAGCGCGGCGACGAAGTGATCGAACCCGGTGAACATGGCGTCGAGCCCCTCCGGCGCGGGGCGGTAGCCGCGGCGCGCGGGCCGCTGCGCGCGGCTGAGGCGCAGCGAGGCGAGCTCCGGGAGCCGCGTGTCCTGCACGAGGTCGGCGGTGGAGAGCGCGAGGCGCACGTCCTTCCAGTCCTCGCCCGAGGCCTGCGCGACGAACGCGTCGAGCTGGAGGGCGACCTGGGTCGCGCCGCGCGAGAACCGCGCCGCGTAGGCGGGCCACCACCGCGCGGCGAGCACGGCGTACTCGATCCGGAGCGCCGGCTCGGGGGCCGCGTCGCCTCGCGCCGGCGCGAGCCGCACGACCACCTCGAGGCGCGGCGGCGCCTTCTCCTCGACCTCGGCGCTCGTGGCCTGGGCGGCGTCGAGCCGCGCGGCTTCCAGCTCCCTGCGCGCGCGCTCGAGCGCCGCGTCGAGCGCGGCGACGCGGGCGTCGAGCGCGGCGAGCTCGCCCGAGAGCAGCCCGCTCACCGCGAGCGCGTCCCGGATGCGGGTCGCCGGGTCGCCCGGCCGGAAGCGCCGCGCGAGCGCCGGATCGAGCGAGACGGCCCCGAGGTGGTCGCGCCACAGGCGGAGGTGGGTCTGCTCGGCGGAGAGCCGCTCGATGGCGAGCTCGCGCGCGCGGAGCTCGGCCGGGAGCGAGCTCTTCGAGGCGGGCGCCGGGGGTACGACGAGCCGCGCCCGCACGCCGAGCACGTCGCGCGCGGCGCCGGCCGCGTCCGGCGGGCCATCCGCGGCGGTCACGAGCGCGCGGAAGCTCCCCGGCTCGGCGAGCAGGGTGACGCCGGGCACGGAGAGCTCGACCGCCCCTCGGGGGAGCGGCGCCGCGAGCTCGACGCGGCGGGTGACGACCGCCCCGCGCGCGTAGACGACGACCCCTTCGATACGGCTAGCGCACTCGATCTTCTCCGCCGCCATCGTCCGTCCCCTCGAGCGCGAAACGCGCTGCGGAGCGCGAAGGTATCACGCCGGGCGCAGGGCGAGGGTAGAGTCGCCCCATGGCCTCCTCCCCGTGCCCTGGTCCCGTCGACCGCACCGCCGCGGGCGCTGCCGCCGCCGCGCGCGCTCCTACCGCCGCGGGCGCTCCTACCGCCGCGGGCGCTGGCCGCGAGGGCGCCCTCGGGCCGCCGTCCGCCGCCCGGCGCCGCGGATCGGCCGAGGTGGGCGCATGATCCTCGGCATCGGCATCGACGTCTGCGGCATCGTGCGCATGGAGGAGGCGCTCGCGCGCTGGGGGGACCGGTTCTGGGAGCGGGTGTTGTCCGAGCCCGAGCGCCGCTCGCTCGCGCACCGCGTGGACCGGGCGACGGCGCTGGCGGGCCGCTTCGCGGCGAAGGAGGCGGTCGTGAAGGCGCTCGCCGGGGCGCCGGGGGTGAGCTGGCATCACCTGGAGGTGCGCGGCGCCCCGCGCACGCCGCCGACGATGGCGCTCCACGGCCCGGCGCGCGCCCTGGCGGAGCGCATGGGCGTCAAGCGGGTGCACCTGTCGATCACCCATGACGCCGGCGTGGCGGCGGCCGTGGCGATCCTGGAAGGGGACGGCGAGAGCCGATCCCCGATGAAGGATGAAGAGGACGGCGAGAGCCGATCCCCGATGAAGGATGAAGAGGACGGCGAGAGCCGATCCCCGATGAAGGATGAAGAGGACGGCGAGAGCCGATCCCCGATGAAGGATGAAGAGGACGGCGAGAGCCGATCCCCGATGAAGGATGAAGGGGACGGCGAGAGCCGATCCCTGGTGATTGAAGAAGCGGGCGGCGAAGGCCGAACCACCCTGGACGACGAAGGGAAAGAGCGCTCGTGATTCCGGTCCTCTCGCGCGCGCAGATGCGCGCCTACGACAAGCACGCGATTCATCAGTGCCACGTGCCCGGCGTGGTCCTCATGGAGAACGCGGGCCGCGGCGCCGCCGACGTCATCTCGGCGATCATCGAGGCGCGCACCGCCGGGCAGCCCGGCGCGGCCGCGAGCCCCGGCCACGCCGCGCGGCCGGCGCTGCCCCCGCCTGCGCCTGGCCAGGCGCCCGCGCGCGCGCTCTGGCCCGCGACGTTGCCCTCGGGGGGAGGCCTCCGCTCCGGGAGCATCCCGTCGCCGCCGAACGGCCGCCGCAGCGCCGAGGACGCGCGGGCCGCGCGGGCCCGCTCGTTCCCGGTGCGGCACGTCCCGAGCCCGGGGCAGCCCGCGACCTACCCGCTGAACGCCCGCGTCGTCGTGGTCGCGGGCGCCGGCAACAACGGCGGCGACGGCTTCGTCGTCGCGCGCCACCTCCTCGCCCGCGGCGCCGAGGTCGAGGTGTTCCTGGCGGCCCCCTCCGAGAAGGTCACCGGCGACAGCCGCATCAACCACGACGCGTACATCGATCTCGGCGGCGCGCTCCGCGAGCTCCCGCCGGGCGCGCCGCTCGCCCCGCTCGAGGCCGCGCTCGCCGAGGCCGACCTCGTCGTCGACGCGCTCTTCGGCACGGGCCTCGACCGCCCGATCGAGGGCCACCTCGCCGACGTCATCGGCGTCCTCAACGCCTCGACCTGCCTCTGCATCGCGCTCGACGTGCCCTCGGGCCTCGACGCGGACAGCGGCGCGCCGCTCGGCGCCGCGGTGCAGGCGGACGAGACCGTCACGTTCGGCCACCTCAAGATCGGCCTGCTCACGCCCGAGGGGGCGCGGCTCGCGGGCAACGTCCACGTCGTCGACCTCGGCGTCCCGGACCGCCCGATCCTCGCCCACGTGGGCCACGTGGCCGAGGTCCTCCGGAAGGAGACGATCGGCTCGTTCCTGCGGCCGCGCGAGCCGAGCGTCTACAAGCACCAGGCGGGCAACGTGCTCGTGGTCGCCGGCTCCTCCGGCAAGCTCGGCGCCGCGCTGCTGACGGCGCGCGCCGCGATGCGCTCCGGCGCGGGCCTCGTGACCATCTGCACGTGGGCCGACGCCGCGCCCGCGATGGAGTCGCGCGTCGTGGAGCTGATGACGACCGCGATCGATCCGGCGCGCGTCGAGGCCTCGCTCGACGGCGCGCTCGCCGGCCGCCGGGCGGTCGCGATCGGCCCCGGCCTCGGCCTCGACGACAAGGCGCGCGCCGCGGTGGATCACGTCGTCCTCGGCTGGGACGGCCTGAAGGTCGTCGACGCGGACGCCCTCACGCATTTCGTCGGCCGCCCCGAGGCGCTCGCGACGGCGCGCGGGAGCCTCGTCCTGACGCCGCACTCCGGCGAGCTCGGCCGGCTCCTAGGCCGGAGCGCCCGGGCCGTCGAGGAGGACCGCTTCGGCGCCGTGCGCGAGGCCGTGGCGCTGACCCGGGCCATCGTGGTGCTGAAGGGCGCGCGCACCGTGATCGCGCTGCCGGACGGCCGCATGTTCATCTGCATGGCGGGCAACCCCGCGCTCGCCACCGCCGGCGCGGGCGACGTGCTCGCCGGGATGATCGCGGCCCTCCTCTGCTCGATGGATCCGCCCGCCGCCGCGAGCGCGGGCGTCCTGATCCACGCGCTCGCCGGGGACGTGTGGCGCGCCCACACCGGCAGCGACCGGGGGCTGCTCGCGAGCGAGCTCGCCGAGCTGGTCCCCGGCCTGATCGCCGCGCTGGCCGCGGGGACCGACCCGCTGGCGATTTAATCTGTAGATTCGAGAAGATACGCGGGTTCGGCCGGGCGCGGGGGCGCCCGGCTCGCGCCCTGTCCTGGCCTATTTCTTCAGGAGCTTGAACGCGTGTGTCCACTGGTTGTTCAAGAGCCCGGGGATGCACCAGAGGATGCAGAGCGGCTCGATCGCGCGCGCGGCCTCCACGCCCCCCATGTCCGCGGTCTCCCACCCGAAGGCGTCGAGGATGCCCTCCACTTGCTTCTTCGCGCCGGCGTCGTCGCCGCAGATGAACATCGTCGGGCGGACGCCGCCGAAGTCCGGATTGACCATCCACACGCTCCCGACCGACGAGAACGCCTTGACGAAGTGGGCGCCCGGCGCGCGCCGCGCGAGCCGCTCGAGCAGCGAGTCGTTCGGGCCCGTGAAGAACTTGAGCACCCCGTTGACCGGGGGCTCGTCCGCGATGGGGTTGGTCGCGTCGATGACCGTCTTGCCCGAGAGGGCCTGGGGGCCCGCGAGGTCGACCGCCTCCTCCGCCGCGGTCCCCTTCACGGCGAGCACGACGATCTCGCCGAACTTCGCCGCCTCCGCGAACGTCCCGACGCTCGCCTTCGGCCCGGCGCCGTCCTTCCAGCCCGCGAGCTTGGACGGGTCGCGGGTACCCCTCATCACGCTGTGCCCGTGCTTGAGGAACCCGCCCGCTAACGTCTCTCCGACAACGCCCGATCCGAGAACCGCGATGTTTGCCATGCGCGGAGCATCGCACGCCCGTTCTGCCGGGCTCCACCATGGAATCGCGAACCGCGGGACCCACGGCCCCGTGGGCTGCGCTCGTGCCATTCGGGCGAGCGGCTCACGAACGGCCGGACGGTCGACGTGGGCACCGGCAAGGCCTTCCAGGTACCGTCGCTGCGCGGTCTCGCCGCACGTGCCCCGCGCCGCTGAACGCCTGCGCCCGGGCGCCGTCCGCGCGGCGCGCCGCGGCCGAGAGGCCCGCGCGCCACTCTGACGACGCCCGGCGGCCTGCTGTCGATTTGACACGCGCCCGCGTGTCTCCGCCCGCGCCATGGCGCGTTTTTCCCGCCATGGACGCGGTCATCGCGGTGGCACCTGCCTTGCCAGCGCCCGTACGCAGGAGGTCCCGCCATGCTCGTCCCCGCCGCCCATGCCCCCGCCCGGTCATCGAATTCCGCGCTGCCCCCCGTCGATCGGCGCCGGCGTGGACCGTCGCTCGGCGCGGCCGGGACGGCGCCGGGCGGCGGCGCGAGCGCGGGCGCCGTGGCCGCCGTCGATGCGGTCAACGCACTTTGCCGGGGCCTTGTCGAAATGACACCGGAGCTCTTCGGCCGCGCGCTGCGGCTCTCCCGATCGCCCGCGACGGCGGAGGACCTCGTGCAGGACACCGTGGAGCGCGCGCTCCGGTTCGCGGCGAGCTACGAGCCCGGGACCAACCTGCGGGCGTGGGTGCACCAGATCCTCTTCAGCGTCTTCATCACCCGGTGCCGGCGCAGCCGCCGCGAGCGCAACGCCCTCGACGTGCTCGCGAGCGATCCGTGCGCGTGGACCGCGCCCGAGGGCTGCGCGGAGACACACGCGCTCTCGCCCGGCGTGTGGCGCGCGCTGGCGACGCTCCCGCCGAGCTTCCGCGACACCGTCGTGCTCGTGGACCTCGAGGAGATGTCTTACAAGGACGCCGCGGCGCGGCTCGGCGTCCCGGTCGGCACCGTGATGAGCCGCCTGCACCGCGGCAGGAAGCTGCTCGCCGAGGCGCTGCAGGGCGAATCCGTCGCCGGCGTGAAGGCCGCGGCGTGAACGCGTGAGCCACCGCCGCGCCGCTGACGGCGCGCGGCGATCGGACCCTCCTCGACACGCCCGCTCCGCCCTGCGCGAGCTCCGCCGCGCTTGTCGCGTGGATCGGTGGGCCCTACCATCTCGGCGCCACCGAGGACGTGTTCCTCGTCGAGGAGGCACCATGGCAACGACCGCGAAAGAGCCCCACGTCGTCATCGTCGGCGGAGGCTTCGGCGGCCTGAACGCGGCGAAGGCGTTCCGCAACGCGCCCGTCCGGGTCACGCTCATCGACAGGACGAACCACCACCTGTTCCAGCCGCTGCTCTACCAGGTTGCGACCGCCAGCCTCTCGCCCGCCGACATCGCGGTCCCGATCCGATCGGTCTTCTCGCGCCAGCGCAACGTGCGCGTCCTGCTCGGCGACGTGAAGCGCGTCGACCTCGCCGGAAAGCGCATCGACGTCGACGACGACACGATCGACTACGACTATTTGATCCTCGCCGTCGGGGCGACGAACAACTACTTCGGCCACGACGAGTGGGCCCGCTTCGCGCCGGCGCTCAAGAACCTCGACGAGGCGCTCACCATCCGCGAGCGCATGCTGCTCGCCTTCGAGGCCGCCGAGCGCGAGGACGACCCGGCCGCGCGCCGCAGGCTGCTCACGTTCGTCGTCATCGGCGGCGGCGCGACCGGCGTCGAGATGGCCGGCGCCTTCGCCGAGCTCGCGCGTTACATCCTCGAGCGCGACTTCCGCGCCCTCGACCCCGCGTCCTCGCGCGTGCTGCTCGTCGAGATCGGGCCGCGCATCCTCCAGGCCTTCCCCGAGAGCCTCTCGGCGAGCGCCGAGCAGCAGCTCGCCTCCCTCGGCGTGGAGGTCATCAAGGGGCGCCGCTTCCGGAGCATCGATGAGCAGGGCGTCGAGTTCGAGGACGGCGAGCGCCTCCCCGCCGCGACCGTGATCTGGGCGGCGGGGGTCCGCGGCACGCCGCTCGCGCGCACGCTCGGCGTCGAGCTCGACCGCATCGGCCGCGTGAAGGTCGCGCCCGACTGCTCCGTCCCCGGACACCCGAACGTCTTCGCGATCGGCGACATGGCCGCGCTCCGCGACCGCAACGGCGTCGACGTGCCCGGCCTCAGCCCCGCCGCCATCCAGGAGGGGCGCTTCGTCGCGCGCTGCATCCTCGGCGACCTGAAGGGCAAGCCGCGCGGGCAGTTCGCCTACCTCGACAAGGGCACGATGGCGACCATCGGCCGCTCGCGCGCCATCGCGAAGATCGGCCGCCTGAAGATGTCGGGCATGCTCGCGTGGCTCGCCTGGCTGGTCGTCCACGTGCTCTTCCTCATCGATTACAAGAACCGCCTGGCTGTAATGTTCTCGTGGATGTGGCAGTACATCACGTTCAAGCGCGGCGCCCGCCTGATCACCGGTCACACCGCGCCGAGCGCGCTTCCCCCGACCGCGGAGGCGGCCGCCTCGCTCCGGGCGCCTCGCCTGCCGGCCCGCAGCGCGGCGACCGACGCGCCCTCTGGGAGCCCCGAGCGCGCCCCGGCCTCGGTCGCCTGACGCGCGCCCTGGCCTCGCTCGCTTGACGCGCGCCCTCCACCATGGCGGATACGCCTCCAGTGAAGGCACGGAGAGCCCAGCAACCCGCGCGCGCGGCGGCCGCCGAGCCGCCGCCCCCCCCGGCGAGCGAGCCGGAAGCCGACGAGCCGGCGCTCGACGAGGCGTCGTCGGACCTGACGCCCGTCGTCGCCATGAACCTGAAGCGGTTCCGGGCCGAGCGTGGCCTGTCGCTCGAGCGCCTGGCGAAGGCGTCCGGGGTGAGCCGGGCGATGCTCGGGCAGATCGAGCTGGGCCAGAGCACGCCGACCATCAACGTCCTCTGGAAGATCGCGCGCGCCCTCGGCGTCCCGTTCTCGGCCTTGATGAGCCAGGCCGCCTCGCCGGTCACGACCGTGCTGCAGGCCGACCACGCGCGCATCCTGCGCTCGCGCAACGGCGACTTCTCGTCCCGCGCGCTCTTCCCGATGGACCGCCCGCGCAACGTGGAGTTCTACGAGCTCCGCCTCGCGCCCCGCGCCGTCGAGCACGCCGACGCGCACGCCCCCGGCACCTCGGAGAACCTGATCGTCACCGAGGGCTCCGTGGAGATCACCGTGGCCGGCGAGCGGCGCGTGCTCGAGACCGGCGACGCCATCCTGTTCGAGGCGGACAGCCCCCACAGCTACCGCAACCTGAGCGGCTCCGAGGCCGTCATGTACCTCGTCATGACCTACGGCTCCCGGGGCTAGCCCCGCGCCGCTCCGTTCCGTTTGCGTCCGCCTCCATCCGTTTCCGCCCGCGAACGCCGGCGTGTCCGTCCAGTATCTGAGACGTTTCCTCCGTTATAGTGACGAACCTCCTTGCTTCCTCCGCTTTAGCATGAGATATGTCCGTTATAGCGGCGTTCACCCGCGGGAAGCAGCAAGGAGACGGCGCGATGCGGATCACCTGGATTGGTGGGTTGGATCGCAACCAGGCCCAGCTAGAGCGGATGGCGATGCAGGCGGGCCATCATTTGGAATTCCACACCGGCAACACCGGGGGCCGCGGCGCGGCCGAGCTGCGGGCGGCCATCGAGCGGGCCGACCTGGTGATCGTGTTGACGGACGTGAACAGCCACGGCGGCGTGCTGCTCGCGAAGAAGCTCTGCCAGAAGCTCGGGCGCGCGGCCTTCATGGCCCGCCGCTGCGGCGCGGCGCGCTTCCAGCAGCTGCTCGACGCGCTCGCGCAGCGGGAAGCCCGGTTCCTGGCGACCGGATAAGGGAGTAAGGACGAGATCGATGCGACGCTTGATCACGATGGTCTGTTGTGTGCTCACGCTGGCCCTGGCCGCGTGCTCGAAGGGCGACGCGACGGGCGCCGCCCCCGGCGCAGCGACCAAGTCGGGGCCGGTGCAGATCCTGAACGTCTCGTATGACCCCACGCGCGAGCTCTACGAGGAGGTGAACGCCGCCTTCGCGAAGAGCTGGAAGGCGCAGAACGGACAGGACGTCACCATCAAGCAGTCGCACGGGGGCTCCGGCAAGCAGGCCCGCTCGGTGATCGACGGGCTCGAAGCGGACGTGGTCACGCTCGCGCTCGCCTACGACGTCGACGCGATCGCGTCCGCGGGGCTGATCAAGGAGGGCTGGCAGGCGCGCCTCAAGGACAACAGCGCTCCGTACACGTCGACCATCGTCTTCCTGGTGCGCGGCGGCAACCCGAAGGGCATCAAGGACTGGGACGACCTCGTGAAAGAGGGCGTGTCGGTCATCACGCCGAACCCGAAGACCTCGGGCGGCGCGCGGTGGAACTACCTCGCCGCGTGGGGGTACGAGCTGAAGCGCTCGGGCGGCGACGAAGGGAAAGCGAAGGATTTCGTCGGCCGCCTGTTCAAGAACGTGCCTGTCCTCGACTCCGGCGCGCGCGGTTCGACCACGACGTTCGTGGAGCGCGGGATCGGCGACGTCCTCATCGCCTGGGAGAACGAGGCGCTGCTCGCCGTGAAGCAGGCCGGCAAGGACAAGTTCGAGGTGGTCGCGCCGTCGGTCAGCATCCTCGCCGAGCCCCCGGTCGCGGTGGTGGACAAGGTGGCCGACAAGCGCGGGACGCGGGCGGTGGCGGAGGCGTACCTCAACTTCCTCTCCACGGAGGAGGGGCAGCGCATCGCGGTGAAGCACTTCTACCGCCCGCGCCACGCGGCGACCCTCGCGGCCGCGGAGGCGGAGGGCACCTTCCCGAAGCTCGCGCTGTTCACGATTGACGAGGTGTTCGGCGGATGGCAAAAGGCCCAGAAGACGCACTTCTCCGACGGCGGCGTCTTCGACCAGATTTACCAGGCCGGCAAGTAGACATTCGTGGCTCTCCTCTGGCGACGACAGAGCGTCCTGCCCGGCTTCGGGCTCGCGATGGGTATTACGGTAACGTACCTGTCGTTGCTCGTGCTCGTCCCGCTGTCGATGATCTTCCTGAAGACGGCGACGCTCCCGCCGAGCGAGTTCTGGGCGGTGGTGACGTCGCCGCGCGCGCTCGCCTCGCTGAAGATGAGCTTCAGCGCGTCGCTCATCGCCGCGAGCATCAACGCGGTGTTCGGGGTGCTCGTGGCCTGGGTGCTCGTGCGGTACAGCTTCCCGGGCAAGTCGATCGTCGACGCGCTCGTCGATCTGCCCTTCGCGCTCCCGACGGCGGTCGGCGGCATCGCGCTCACGGCCATCTACGCGCAGCAGGGGTGGGTGGGTCAGTTCCTCTACCCGCTCGGGATCCAGAGCGCGTTCAGCCGGCTCGGCGTGGTCATCGCGCTGACGTTCGTGGGGCTCCCGTTCGTGGTGCGCACGGTCCAGCCGGTGATGGAGGAGCTCGAGATTGATCAGGAGGAGGCGGCGGCTTCGCTCGGGGCGGGCCGCTTCGTGATCTTCACGCGCGTCCTCTTGCCGTCGCTCTGGCCGTCGATCCTCACCGGGTTCGCGATGTCGTTCGCGAGGGCATTCGGCGAGTACGGGTCGGTCGTGTTCATCTCCGGGAACATGCCGCTCAAGACCGAGATCACGCCGCTCGTCATCATGACCAAGCTCGAGCAGTACGACTACGCGGGCGCGACGGCGCTCGCGGTCGTGATGCTCCTCTCCTCGTTCGTCCTCCTCTTCCTGATCAACCGGCTCCAGGTGTGGAGCGGCGCGCGCGTCTCGTCGCGCAGCCCGGTCGAGGCGCCGCGCCCGGCGGCCGTCGGGGCGGGGGCCGCCGGGGCGGGGGCCGCCGGAGGCAACGCGCCCGGGGTCGCGTCGTAATGGCGGGCGCGGCGGGCAAGCTGCGGGTGAGGTCGCGCACGGCGGTGCGCGGCGCGACCTCCGAGCCGACGGTGGTGCGCTGGGTGCTCACCGTGGTAGCGCTCGCGTTCCTCGGGTTCTTCCTGTTCCTGCCGGTCGTGGCGGTGTTCATCGAGGCGCTGAAGCACGGCCTCGTGGCCTACTGGCAGGCGATCATCGAGCCGGACGCCGTTGCGGCGATCAAGCTGACGCTGACGACGGCGCTCATCGCCGTGCCGCTGAACCTCGTCTTCGGCGTGGCCGCGGCGTGGGCGATCGCGCGCTTCGAGTTCTCCGGCAAGAGCTTGCTCGTCACGCTCATCGACCTGCCGTTCGCGGTCTCGCCGGTCATCTCCGGCATGATCTTCGTCCTGCTCTTCGGCGCGCACGGGGTGATCGGCCCCTGGCTGATGGATCACGACATCCGGGTGATCTTCGATACGCCCGGGATCATCCTGGCGACGACGTTCGTGACGTTCCCCTTCGTCGCGCGCGAGCTCATCCCGTTCCTGGAGAGCCAGGGGGCGGACGAGGAGCACGCGGCGCTGTCGCTCGGCGCGAGCGGGTGGAGCATGTTCTTCCGGATCACGCTGCCGAACGCGAAGTGGGGTCTGCTCTACGGCGTGGTGCTCTGCAATGCGCGGGCGATGGGCGAGTTCGGCGCGGTCTCGGTCGTCTCGGGCCACATCCGGGGGCAGACCAACACGATGCCGCTGCACGTCGAGGTGCTCTACAACGAGTACCACTTCTCGGCGGCGTTCGCCGTCGCCTCGCTCCTCGTGCTCCTCGCGCTCCTAACGCTCGTCGTGAAGCGCCTCATCGAGCACCGCGCGCAGCGCGAGACCGCGCCGTAGCGCGCGCCGCGGCTTGCGGTCGGCCCCCGCCGCTCCAGGTTTGCGGCAGGGGGGGGTGCACCATGCGGTTCGGGGAAGCGATCGGGCGTGCGATCGGGGGAGCCTTGTCTCCCATCGTCTGGCAGCTCAGCCTTGTCCGCGGAGCGAGGGTGTTCCACCCCGACGGCGTGGTTTACCGCGCCGCGGTGAGGTCCATCGCGGTGGAGGGCGAGGTCGGCGCGCTGTCGCAGCGGCTCGCGGGGCCGGCGCTCGTGCGCCTGTCGGGCGGGATCTGGCGGTGGCGGGGCGGCAGGGGGGAGCGTCGTCCGGATTTGCTGGGCGTCTCGGTGCGCTTCCGGAGCAGCGAGCAGATCACGCCGGCGGCGAGCGCCGGAGATCAGGATCTCCTCTTCGTGAGCGCCCGGTATCTCGCGCTGATCGCGTTCGGGTTCCTCACGACGAACCGGCATGATTTTCTGCGCAACGACTACTACGCCCAGCTTCCGTTCGAGGTCGCGGGGTTCGGTCGCGCGGAGTTCCGGCTGATCCCGCTGCGCGCCGTGACCACGGAAGGCAACCGCGTCGAGCGGCTCGAGCGGGCGGCGGCGGAGGGGCTGGCGTTGCTGCGGCTCGAGGTCAGGCGGCGCGGGGCGTTCAGGCAGTGGATGGCAGTGGCCGACATCGTGCTGGAAGCGCCGGTGGCCGTGGACCAGAACGCGCTCTGCTTCGATCCGTTCCACACGGGGAGGGGGATCGTGCCGAGCGGGCTGCTCCAGGCGACACGGCTGGCGACCTATACGGCGGGTTATCTCGGGCGGAGGCTGGCGGCGCGAGGGCGGGGGGCGCGCGCGAGGGGCGCGAGCGGCGCGCGGGGGGAGCAGCGCTGGCCCTCGTGAGGCGCACGGGGGCACGGGGATCCGGAGGGCGGCGGCTGCGGGAGGCAGGGGGAATTGGCGGCCGTCCCCTGTGCGCGCCGTGCGCTCCCCCTCCTCCCTCCCACAGCGACCAGCTCGGGGGAACCGTGCTGGCTTCTTCGGGGACGCGGTTGCGGCGGGTTGAGCTGGCTCGGCCGCGGAAATGCGCACGAACGTGTCGCGGGCATTGACAGCAGGGCTCGGATGAGGCATGACCTCCCGCCGCTTCGAAGAGTCGGTGAGGTAGCCAAGTGGTTAGGCAACGGTTTGCAAAACCGTTATACGCGGGTTCGAATCCCGTCCTCACCTCCGCAAGTCCGAACCTCCGGACCTGACCGCTGGCCCGGAAGAAGCTGCCGAGCCGGGGACGGCACGAGAGCGGTAAACGAGCTCGCTTCGAGCTCCGCGCTGCGCGGGAGTGCGCATGGGTTGCGCCCCGGCCGACGAGCGGCCAATGGCGGGGCGACGGCTATTCATCTGCTCGCTGCTGCGAGGCGGCTACGACGAACCGCCGCCAGGTAGCGGTCCGAACTGCTTTTCGTAAGCCGCCAACCGCGCAGCCAGGCTCTGCGCTTCTTCGAGGGCAGCCTTCGCCCTCTCCTCGGCGGCGCGGGCCTGCTCCTCGGCGGCGCGGGCCTGCTCCTCACCGGTAGGCAGCACGCGCCCTTCCAGGTCGAGCCAGCGCAGCCAGTCGGTTGCAAGGCCGTGGTAGATGCCATGGCGTACGCCGAGGCGCAGACGAAGCCGCGCGCTCGTGAAGTCGCCGTTCGCCTCGGGCGAGACGCGCTCGTACGACTGCGTGGCTCGATCCAGCACATACGCCTCGAGCACGCCCGTGAAAGGATCGAATAGATAGTACTCCGGGACACGCAAGAGCTTCGCGTAGATCCGCATCTTTTCGCCGCGATCGACGGCCTCGGTGGTCGCGGAGAGCAGCTCGATCACGACGTCCGGCGTCCGGCCATCCTCCTGCCAGACAACCCAGGACTTGCGCTCTCGCTTCCTGGTCTCGAGCACCACGAAGACGTCGGGCCCGCGGAAATCGTTCTTCTTCGCCTGGAGCTCGCTGAAATAGATGGCCATGTTGCCGCCGACGTACACGTCGTCACGGTCTTGCCAGACGAGCTTCAACACCTCGATGAGCAGGTACATCTGCTCTCGGTGACGTTCCGACTCCATCGGCTCTCCGTCGTCGTAAGGGAGCTCGTCCTCCCCAGGGGGCGGGATCGGGATGTGCGAGGTGTCGCTCTGGAAGGGCATGCGTCGCTCCACGCCCATCCTACCCCTCGGCGCCGCCCGGCGCAGCCAGCAATCGGGCAGCCGCAGGGCGAGCCCGCTCGACTGGCGCCGCGCGTCCCGGGCAGGATCGAGCCCAGGACGACAACGTCCGCTGCACGGGCGCCGGGCGGAGGGAACGAGCACGCGACGAACGCGTCGACGCTGCAGGGGCCCCTGACAACTCAAGGCGATCCCTGGCTCGCCTGATAAGCACCTGCGGAAGATCCGGTGACCGAGGACATCCGTGGCGCCGGGGCACGTGATACCGTGGCGCGGCCGGGTCACGTCACCTGGCGCCGAGGTGGCGCCGGTGCCTCCCGCGCGCTGACCGCATGGCCTCGGATCCCCCGCGAAAGCCCGCTGCGCCGCCCGAAGGGGCGGGCGAGCGTGTCGCCCCTGTGGAGCGTACGCTCCCCTACGACCCCGGCGCGGAGGGCCCCGGGCCGCCGCCGAGCGACCGCGCGCCGACACGGCTCTGGTCGCCGCAGCGCCCCGCGGGAACGCCCCCGCCCGCGCTGCAGCCGCCTCCGCCGCCGGCAGGGGCGCCGCAGCCGGCGGCCGCGTGGGCGCCGCCCCTGCCGCCCGCAGGGGCGCCGCCCCCGCCGCCTCCGCCGCCCCCGGCCCGCCCTCGGAGCGCGGAGCCCGGCCGCGCGCGCCGCCTCGCCCGGGCCGCGCTCGCGCACCCGGCGTGGGCGCGGCTCGGCGCGGCGCTCCGGGCGCTCCTCCGGCGGACGCCGCGCGAGGCGCGCGCGAAGCTGCCGCTCCGCGCGGCGCTCCTCCGCTGGGCGAAGCGGCTCGCGATCGCCCTCGCGGCCCTCGCGGCCCTCGCGGTGATCGCCTTCTTCGTCGTCGTCCGCCACTACGAGCGCGACCTGCCGACCACCGCGGAGCTCAAGAGCTACAACCCGCCGCAGGTCACGCGGTTCCTCGCGCGCGACGGCACCGTCCTCGGAGAGCTCTTCGTCGAGCGCCGGACCCTCGTGCCCGTCACCGAGATCCCGCCGGCCATGAGCCTCGCCGCGCTCGCCGCCGAGGACGCCAGGTTCTACAAACACGACGGGCTCAACTACCTCGGCATGCTCCGCGCCCTCCTCGTCAACCTGCGCTCCGCCGAGGCGCGCCAGGGGGGCAGCACGATCACCCAGCAGGTCGTGAAGAACGTCCTGCTCACGCACGAGCGCACCCTGGACCGCAAGATGCGGGAGCTGCTCCTCGCCCGCCGCATCGAGCAGGAGCTCACGAAGGACCAGATCCTCGAGCTCTACCTCAACCACATCTACTTCGGCCACGGGCGCTACGGGGTCGAGGAGGCGGCGCGGTACTACTTCGGCAAGAGCATCCGCCAGGTGACGCTCGCCGAGGCGGCGCTGCTCGCCGGCATCGTGAAGGGGCCCTCCATCTACTCGCCCCGCGTGAACCAAGAGCGCGCCGAGAAGCGCCGCGCCTTCGTGCTCGGTCAGATGCGGGAGAAGAAATTTCTGCCTGAGGCGCAAATCGACGCCGCGCTCGCGGAGCCGATCCGCCTCGCGCCCGAGCCGGAGACGTCGGACGAGCTCGCGCCGGAGGTCGTCGCCGAGGCCGAGCGCGCGCTGCGGCAGGCCGTCGGGCCCGACGCCAGGTACGGCGGCTACACGGTCGTCACGTCGGTCGACCCGAAGCTGCAAGCGGCGGCGCGCGCGGCGGTGCGCCAGAACCTCGACGCGTACGCCGCGCGGCACGGGCTCGCCGCGCCCTTCACCCGCGCGAAGGGCGACCCGGCGCCGTTCGCGGGCGTCCCCAAGGATCCGCACCGCACCTACCTCGGCGTGGTGACGGGCGCCGACGACGGCCGCGGGACGCTGGCGGTCCGCGTGGGCACGGTGCAGGGCAACGTCGACCTGCGCAAGGAGCGCCGGTACAACCCGCGCGGGCTCCCGCCGAGCCGCTTCGCGGAGGTCGGCAAGGTGCTGCGCGTGCGCTTCGCGGGCGAGCCCGAGGCCGGGAGGCTCCGGCTCGACCTCGGCCCGCAGGGGGCGCTCGTCGCGATCGACGCGCGCACGCGCGAGATCCTCGCGCTCGCCGGCGGCTACGAGGGCGCGCGCGGCGCGCTGGACCGGGCGAGCCACGCGCACAGGCAGCCGGGGTCGACGTTCAAGGCCCTCGTCTACGGCTACGGCATCCACGCGCGGAAGCTCACCGCGGCGTCGATGCTCGAGACGGACCCGGCGGCGCTCGAGGGATACCAGCCCGGCAACTACGACGAGAGCGAGGGGCAGAGCCCGAGGCGCCTGCGCGAGGCGCTCGCCCACAGCGTGAACGTCGCCGCGGTGGCGGCGCTCCGGGAGGTCGGCCCCGAGGCCGTGATCGCCTGGGCGCGCGAGCTCGGGATCACCTCGAAGCTCGGCGCCGATCTGTCCCTCGCGCTCGGCGCCTACGAGGTGACCCCGCGCGAGATGGCGGCCGCCTACGCGGCGTTCGCGGCGGGCGGCACGTACCAGGAGCCCGCGCTCGTGACGAAGATCACGGGGCCGCGCGGCGAGGCGCTGCCGCTGCCGGCGCGGCCGCCGCCCCGCCCGGTGATGACCGCGGCGGAGGCGTACATCACGACGAGCCTGCTCAGGTCGGTGGTCGAGGTCGGCACGGCGAAGCAGGCGCGCTCGCTGCGCCGGCCCATCGCGGGCAAGACCGGCACCACGAACCACGCGAGGGACGCGTGGTTCGTCGGCTACTCGACCGACATCGCGTGCGCCGTGTGGACCGGCTTCGACGACGCCACCCCGCTCGGCGCGAGCGAGGTGGGCAGCAGCGCCGCCCTGCCGGCCTTCGTCGCGTTCATGGACAAGGCGCACGCAGGGCGCCCGGCGACCGACTTCCCGGAGCCGCTCGGGATCGTGCGCCTCCCCATCGACCCGGAGAGCGGGCTGCCGGCGCTGCCCGGCCAGGAGAACGCGGTCGAGGAGGTGTTCCTCGAAGGCACCGAGCCGACCGGCGTCGCGCTGCCGGGCGTGGACCCGTTCGCGAACCTGCCGGGGCTCGGGGACCTGTTCAAGCCGCAGTAGGCCCCGCGGCGAGGAGGAGCGCTAGTCGATCACCCGCACGGTGGCGTCGAGCAGGTTGATGCCGGTGGCGCCGTCCCACGTCGCGCCGCTCGAGAGCCGGATCGCGTAGCGCGGGTCGTCGCGCAGGCTCGCGGACTCGTCCGGGAGCCACAGCCCGAGCTGGTAGTCGCCCGGGGGGAGATCGGCCGGGAGCTGCGCCCCGAGGCAGAGCTCGCTCTCTTCACCCGGCGCCCAGCGGCGCGGATCGGCGTCGACCTGGACGACGCGCCGCGCCCCGCCCTGCTGGAGCACGAGGTACACCGGGCGCGGGTTGTAGGCCCGGGCGTACCCGTCGTTGAACAGGCGCAGCCGGAGGGAGAGCGACTGCCCGCGCGCGACCTCCCCGGGGGACTCGTGGCCCGTCACGACGAAGCGATAGCCGAGGCGGCAGGTGATGGTCTCGAAGCAGCCTTCGGACCTCCAGCCGTCGAGCACGTCAAGGTGATAGTCCGTGTTGATGAAGCTCCAGTGATGCATGGAGAGCTCGGCGAGCGCCGAGCCGCACTGGCTGCGGGGCGGGTTCGGCGCGCACGTCTCGCCTCCGACGGGCGCGAACGCCGAGTCGGCGACGGCGTACTCCTTCTCGCCGGGGAGCTGGTAGGTGCCGACGTCGTCGTCGCTCGCGAGGAAGCAGTCGTTCAGGTGGCCGACGCGCGAGAGCGGCGTCCCGGAGAACGCCGTCGCTTCGGTCAGCGGACCGCCGTACGCCTCGAGCTTGTGCGAGGGGCGGCGCGCGAGGGTCATCCGGCTCTCCGGGAGCGCCCGGAGCAGCGCGTCGAAGATCTGCTCGCGGCTGTCCGGGCTCGTGAGGTCGTTCGTGGAGGAGTGCCACTCGCCCCAGGCGCCGACGAAGCCGGGGTGCAGCACGGCGATGACATCCGCGTTCGCCTGGAGCACGGGGGTCAGCTGATCGATGTGGGATAACACGCGGCTGAGCGGCGCGTCGTCCGGGGAGACCTCCGACGCGTAGTAGAAGCGGGGGAGCACCTTCAGCCCCGCCGCGCGCGCGGCGGCGAAGCTCGCGTTGAGCTGGTCGATGAGGGCCTGGTCGATGTCCCGCGCGCGGTAGTCGTCGATGAGCACCTTGCCGTAGATCAACGTGTAGCCCTGGTCCCGGAGGCCCGAGAGCGATCCGAGGCTCCGGAGATCCGTGAACTTGAAGAGGCCGCGCTCGGGGTTGAGCACGCCTGTGCACTCGGCGTCGCCGGAGGGGTCCGCGCCCGCGGTGAACAGCTTGGGCGCGTAGGTGCGCTCCACGGTGGCGCCGCTCAACCCGCAGCTGCCGGTCGGGCCGCTCGTATCGACGCCGCCGCCAGCTCCGCCGTTGCCGCTGAGATCCGCAGCGCTCGCGTCCGAGGTCAGCGCGTCGAGCGGGCTGTCGTCCCGGGAGCCGGCGCCGCACGCCGTGACGAGCAACAGCGAGAGACAGGGGACGCCGCCGCGAAGCCAGCGGGACAGGAAGTGGCGCGATGAGCGGCTGCTCTGGTGACCCATGGATCCTTCTCCTCGACAAGTGTAGATAAGTGAACCTGGACTACCCGACTCGCCGGGCCCGTCGTCCGTTGTCCAGCGCTCGGTGCACGGTCGATGCCACCGGATCTCCCCGCGTGAACACGAGGCCCAGGGATCAGGGGCTGCGCAGCGATCGTACAGTTGCGCAGGAAGCGGGCGGCGCGTGCATCGGGCAACCCACGCCTGGACCTCGCGGGCATCCCGCCGGGCGGCGCGCTGGCTCGGGCTCCGGCGCCGCAGCCTGCGGCCCGCGCCGGCCAGGGGCGCGGCCGTCGCCGAGCCCTGCGTCACCACGCCGCATGCGCCCGGCGCCCCAGCGCGCTACGTTGCGGCCGCCCGCATGAGATGGTCGCCGATCCTCGCCGCCCTGCCCCTGCTCGCGGCCGCGTGCAAGGGGTCCGCTCCCGCCGACGACGCGATCGCGCTCTCGCCCCGGGCCGCGCAGGGCAAGGCCCTGTTCTCCACCCTCTGCGCGTCCTGCCACGCCCCCAGCGCCAAGCTGGTCGGACCGCCGCTCAGCGAGCTGGCGGGCCTCTACGCGACCGATCCCGAGGGCATCGTCCGCTGGGCCGTGAACCCGGGCCGCAAGCGCACCGACGTCCCCCCGATGCCCAGCTTCCGTGGCGTCCGCGAGTCGGATCTCGCCGACGTGGCGCAGTACATCATCGAGGCCGGTACCGCGGCCGGGAAACAGAGACCATGATCTATTCGACTGTCCTCTTCGTGCACTCGTGGCTGCGCTGGGCCGTCCTGCTGCTCGGGCTGGCGACGCTGGTGCGGTCGGTCCGGGGCTGGACCCGAGGGGGGCCGTGGACCGCGACGGATCGCAAGATCAGCGCCGCGTTCGTCGGCTCGCTCGACACCCAGTTCCTCCTCGGCCTGATCCTCTACGTCGTGCTCAGCCCGCTCACGCCCAAGTCGCTGGACGCGCTGCGGGCCGCCATGCCCATCGCCGCGCTGCGCTTCTTCGCCGTCGAGCACGCGTTCCTCATGATCGCGGCGGTCGCCGTCGCCCACGTCGCCTCGGCCCGGGCGAAGCGCGCCCCGAACCCCACGGCGCAGCACCGGCGCATGGCGATCGGCGTCCTCATCACGCTGCTGCTCATGCTCGCCGCCATCCCCTGGCCCTCCCTGCCCCACGGCCGCCCGCTCTTCCGGATCTGAGCGGCGCGTCGGCCGGAGCGCTACGCGGCCGCTCGGCCCGCCTTCCAGCCGGCCGCGAACGCCTCGATGTGCGCCTTCAGGTAGGCGCACTCGCGCCGGACGACCCGCGACACGAACACGTCCTGCATCAGCCTGTCGGCGACCTTCCCGAGGTAGCGGAGGTTGAGCGAGCCGCGCAGCTCGTCCGTGAGGAGCGTCGCGCCGTCCGGCAGCGGCTTCAGCCGGTACTGTGATGAATGGGGGAAATTGCTCTTCGGATCCTTGATCGCCGTCTCGACCCAGCCGATCCCCGCGCCCTCCTCCCAGTGGGTCACCCGCGCGACGCGCGGCTCCGGGGCGCTCCCGAAGAACGAGTGATCGATGAACACGCGCGTCCCTTTGCCCCGGCGCTGGTCGGTCTCGAAGCGCATCGCCACGTGGAAATCATTCACCCGCATCAGGCGCTCGAGATCGCTGAGCCACGCCCACGCCACCTCGATCGGCGCCTCGATCCGGGTGCTCTCCTGGATATACAGCATGGGAACCCTCGCCTCCGTCCGGGGAATCCGGCGCGATCACCGTAGCACGGCGGGCGCCGCCGCCAGCGCCGGCAGCGTCGCGGGGGACGCCATCACTCGCGGATTTTCGTGTTCCTGTTGTAGCCGCGCGGGTGGAGCGGCGACAGCTTCTCCAGCCAGATCTGCTCGAGCAAGGTGAGCTCGTCAGCCAAGGAGAAGCTTGGATCATCCTTGGTCCGCACGACCTCGAGCACCTCGAACGTGAACGCGTCAGCGCCGTGCTCCTTCCAGTCTCGCTGGAGCTCCTGGTTCGTGTGCGCGCCGATCGACAGCATGAAACGGTGCTTGTTGAGCGGCCCGTGAAGGTTCGTGCTGCTGCCGAGCAAGACCTTGCCATTCACCGTGTTCTTCACCTGGAAGACGCCCGCCTGCTTGGGGGTCTCGAGGTACTTCCGCTTCAGCTCTTTGCGCGTTTCCATCCCGCTCGCTCCCTCGATTGACGTACCCGTCTCAGGGGTATCCTTCACCGGCTCCGGGGCCTCGATCGGTGTCTCGGGCCGCGGCTCGGGCGCCTTCGCGTCTGCCTCGATCAGCCAGTAATGCTGGCTGTCGCGCGCCATGTACCCCTCGTCCACCAGCAGGCGCCGGATGGTGCAATGGTCGGGATACAGGGCCTGGATGATCTCGTTCACCTCGCGCTCTCGGTAACGCCGGCCCGCCTGGAACTTACCGACGAACTGCTCGAGCACGATCCGCCGCTTGCGCCACTGCTTCGGCAGCTGGGTCAGCGCGCCGTCGCGGAAGTAGGCGCGCGTCACCTTGCTCCGGGAGCGCTCCACGCGGCGCTTCTCGGGGCCGCCGCCGGCCGGCGGCAGCGCGATGAGCTCCCTCAACCTCAGATCGAGCAGGTCGGCGCGCAGCGCGTAGACCAGGTAATACTGGGTCTTGCGCTTCGTCACGAGGCCCGCCTCGTCGAGCTTCCGCAGGTGGAACGACACGGTGGACGGCGCGCGCCCCAGCCGCTCGGCCAGCTCCTCGGCGCAGTGAGGCCGCTCCAGCAGGGCGTTCACCACCTGAAGCCGCGAGGCGTCCGCCAGCGCCTTGAGCACGCCGACGCGCTCGTCGACGCCCAGCACGCCGCCCGGAGCGCCCGGCGCAGGCCCCGCGGGATCCGATTCGACAGCCATCGAATCAGAATAGCTGGCCGCGGCGGACGGTCAATCTGTTTCGATGGACGTCGAATCAATCTCGACGGTCGAGCGGGAGGAGCACCCCGCGGGGAGGTGAGAGAAACGAGGGACGGGCGGCGCGCCAGCTACGCGACGTCCTCGCGGCTCATCCGGAGCAGCCAGAGCGGCGCGAGCGCCTGCGAGAGGCTGCGCACCAGCGACGCCTCGGCGTAGCCCATCACGTAGTCCTCGATCTCGATCGGCGCGGGCCTGCCCGGGGGGCGCGGCGGGTCGAACCGGATCCTCCGGACGACCGGCAGGAGCGCCGCGGGGTTCGGCGGGAGCGCGCGCCCGCGCCGCGCCGCCTCGTCGAACGCCGCCTGCCGGTCGAGGTGGTCCCGCGCCGCGCTCGCCGGCGTGAGGCCCGGCCGGGCGGGCAGGACGCGCACCCGCACCACCTCGGGGCCGCGCGCGAGCGACGTCCAGACGTGCGCGCCCGTCTCGAGCTCGAAGAAGTCCAGCACGCACAGGCCGACGACGCTCAGGACGAGGAGCTCCGCCCCGCCCGAGAGCATCGCGTCGAGCCCCGCCGTCCCGCGGCCCTGCTCGATCCCACCCGCGCGCCCGGGCTCCGCGCCGTCCGGCGCGTGGCCGAAGCGCGCGCCCGCCCACCCCTCGACCTCGCCCTCCGCCTCGACGTACGCGCGCGCCAGCGCCTCGAAGAGCCCGTCCTCCGGCGCGCCGGGGCCGCCGGCCGGCCGCTCGTCGACGTGCGCCGCGCGGAGCAGCTCGATCAGGACCGCGTGCTGGCCGGGCTCGTCCACCTTGCGGAGCGCGCGGCGGAGCGCGTGGCCCTCCGCGATGCACTCCAGGACCTCTTGCTTGGCCAGGCGGCGCAGCGGGCCCGGCAGCTGGCGCCGGTGGAACAGGCGCACCCGGGAGCGGCTCCACTCGTCCTCGAGGGTCACGTAGCCGAACCGCCGCATCTCCAGCGCGAGGTGCTGCTGCTCGTCGTCGTCGCCGCCCCGCCGCCGGACCAGCTCGATGCGCTCGCGGAACGCCTGGATCGCGCCGCGCATCGCGTCGAGGTTGTAGACCGCCTCCGCGTGCTCGTGCGCCTCGGGGCCCTCCGCCGCGGTGCGGCTGTGCTCCGCGAGGTGATGGCGGATCCGCTCCGAGAGGCGCGCGAGCTCGTCGCCCCGCTCGAGCGCGCCGACGAGCTCGAGCAGCGGCGAGAGCTCCGCCGTGAGCGCGCCGAGCGGCTTCGCCACGAGCGGCGCGAGCGCCCACGCCGCGGCCGCGGGCTCGGCCTCCTCCAGCGCCTCGCGGTGCAGCAGGAAGGGCGGCGACGCGGCGCCCCCGCCGGCGCCTGCCTCCGCGCCGCGCGTGTGGAGGCGGAGCACCTGCATCGCGGCGGGGGCGCCGCCGGAGAGCGCGTCGCTGAGCAGCGCCCCGATCTCGTCCTCGATGAACCGCTTCACCGAGCGGGCGCCGTCCTCGGCCACGAATGCCTCCCGCGCGATCCGCTCGGCCACGCCGGCGCTCCGGCGCACGAAGACGCTCCGCTCCGCGAGCCCGCGCCGGCCGAGCAGCCGGTCGAGCTCCTTCTCGGCCACGCGCACCGCCACCTCGGGCGTCAGCGGCCGGAACGGCACGACGCGGTCGATCCGGTTGAACAGCTCGGGCGGGAAGAACTCGCGCACGGCCCGCGCGACCTCCTGGGCCGACTCCTCCGCCATCGCGAGCGCCCGCGCCTCCGAGACCCCACCGCCGAAGCCGAGCAGCGCCCGCGAGCGCGCGCCGAGGTTCGAGGTCATCACCACGACCGCGTGGTTGAAGTGCGCGGGCCGCGCCGCCGCGTCGGTGAGCCGGCCGTCCTCGAAGAGCTGGAGGAGCAGGCTGTGCACCGAGGGGTGCGCCTTCTCGATCTCGTCGAGCAGCACCAGCGAGAACGGCTGCTCCCGCACCCGCTGCGTCAGGAGCCCGTCGGGCGCGTAACGATCGCCGATGAGCCGCGCCGGCGCGTCGGGGCCGCTCTGCTCGCTCATGTCGAAGCGGAGCAGCCGCGACGCGCTGCCGTAGATGAGCTCCGCCATGCACTTGGCGAGCTCGGTCTTGCCGGTGCCCGTGGGCCCGGTGAAGAGAACCACCCCGTACGGCCGCCGCGGGTCCACGAGGCCCGCCTTGATGCGCGCCACGAGATCCGCCGCGGCGCGCACCGCCTCCGGCTGGCCGATGACCCGGCGGCCGAGCTCCTCCTCCAGCGCGCCGGCGTCGAGCGGCTCGTCGCCGCCGAGCAGGAGCCTCGGCACCCCGGTCTTCTGCGACAGGAGCCGGAGCACGTCGTGGGATCCGACCGGCCGCGGCCCGCGCGGCCCGCGCGGCTGGTCGTCGCGCGCCGCGGCCTGATCCTCCGCGGCGGGTGAGGCCTTCGCACTCGCGCGCACGACCTCCCGGAGCAGGTCCATGGCCTTGCCCGGCAGCGCCTGCGCCGACAGGAGCGAGCCGCCGAGGTCGAGGATCGTCCGCAGCGCGTAGGGGCTCACGCGGGCGTCGTGGCGCTGCTCGAGGGCGCGGACCTCCCGCACCATCAGGCGGAACGTCTCGGCGGGCGTGGCCTCGGGGAGGAAGAGCGGCGTGAACAGCGCCGCGAACGACGGGGACTCCTGCTCGAGCAGGCGGAACGCCTCGGGCGAGCACTCGCCGACGATCACGATCTCGCGGCGGGAGAGCGGCCCGCGGAAGAAGTCGGCGAGCGAGCGCTCGCTCTCGCGGGACCGCCCGATCCGGCCGAAGTGGTGGAGGTCGTCGATCGCGAGGATCGCGCCGCGGCTGCGCGCGTCCTCGACGAGCTCGACGCAGCGCTTCTCCCAGTCGCCGAGGTGGCTCATGCCGGCGATGAGCCGCCGGCCGCTCACGGCGACGACGTCGCGCGCCCGGTCGAGGTTCTTGTGCGCGCCGTAGCCGTCGGCCTCGAGGAGGTCGTGCACCGCCTGGTGGACGAGCGTCGTCTTGCCGCACCCGGACGGCCCGATCACGATCACCGACTGGGCCCGGCCGGCGCCGAGCAGGAGCGCGAGCTGCTCGCGCTGGGGCGATCGCGGCACGCCCGCGTCGAGGCCTCCCTGGGCCGCGCGCTGGGTGAGGCTCACGCCGAGGTTCGGCAGGACCTTGAGGCCGCGCCGCTTCTTCCAGCGGAACGCGGGGTCGGCGCCGCTGGCGTCGCCGGCGTCGTCGCCCGGCAGGTCGGCGAGCGCCGAGCGCGGCGTGCACGAGAACGACAGCGCGGTGAGGCGCTCCTTGCCCCGGCTCCAGAGCCCCTCGATCTCCTCGTCGTCGAGGCCGGCCCAGGCCGCCTGGAACAGCGCCCGGAGCTGCTCGTCGAGCGGGAGATCCTCGCGGACGGGGGCGGCCTCGCCCTGCCGGGCCGGGTGGTAGGCGAAGACGATGCGCTCGTGCTCCGAGGCCCAGCGCGGCTCGAGCACGACGGGGCAGAGCCCGCTCACCTTGCGGCGGTCGGCCGGCGTCGCCCCGGAGAGCGCGAGCTCGAGGCGCACCTTCTCGAGCCGGATCCCGCGCGGCATCTCGAAGCGCGCGAGCTGGGTCGGCCGCGCCTTCTCGAAGATCGGCCGGAGCTCCTCGATGAGCAGGCGCTGGACGCGATCCGGGTGCCGCCCCTGCCGCGAGCGCGTGCTCGGGCCGAGGCCGAGCGTGACGCACTCGACGCCGCTCGAGGACCGCCGTTCGAAGAGCGGGATGGTGAAGTGCACGGCGGCGAGTGTAACGGGCCGCGCGCGCCTGTGATCGAGGCGTTGTGGGCGGCGACGCCTTCGAGGGCAACTGCGAGCGGAGCGTGGTCGGGGTGCGGACTCGCCGGTACCCGACGCTGGGCCGCGGGTGCGATGAGCAGACGGTGGAGGCGCTCTTGCGGAAACAGGCCGTGAGGCGTCAGCGCGCCTCCGGGTTCGAGAGCCATGCCGCGAGGGTCTCGCCGTCGAGTGTCAAGACGACCTCGTCCAGGCGCTCTTCCCCGAGCCGCGCCAACCGCTCGGCCATGGTGCTGCGCTCGTCGTTGGTCATCGCCCTGCCGAGCCGCTTCTCAAACAGCCGCGCCAGCGCCAGCCGCTTGCCCTCGTCCAGGCCGAGCCGCTTGCCCTCGTCCAGGCCGAGCTGTCGCTGTTCCGCCTGGTACGTCTTGAACCACTCCTGGATCTCCATGATGACGTCATCCTCCGCGTCTTCCGGGAGCTGCCCGGGGAGCTCGTAGCCGAAGTGTACCAAAAGCGGCAGGGCGATGCTCCGCTCCCAGGCGTCCTCCGGAAGCGCCATTAGGTCCAGCAGCGCCTCGCGCAGCACCCGCCGGGCACCCATTAGCCGCAGGATGAGCGTGCTGCGCGTGCGCGGCAGCTCGGAGAGCACCACCACGCGCAGCTGCAGCGCCTGCACCGAGCCGTACACGCCCGGGCTCAGCGCCTGACAGCCGAACCCATCGAGCACCGTCTCGGGCCGCCCCGTGCTGACGACGATGAGCCAGGGGAAAGGCACCTCCTTGCGAGGCGCCGGCTCCGCCTCGACCCGATCGAGCGCGGCGCGCGCCCGCCGCTCCAGCTCGTGATGCCACGCGAGCTGCTTGCGCAGGCAATCGCGTAGCTGCCGCAAACCCGGGGTGTTGCGGAAGACCTCGAACATGCACGGCTCGGCCGCGAGCTCGCCGAGCACCCCGAGCTCGCGCCGCAACGCCTCGCGCGCCGGATCGGGCACACACCAGACGTCGATCCGCTGGGTGGCCGCAGCGACCTCGACCTCGGTGTCCGACTCCGCCGCGCGCCGGAGCGCGTCGCGCAGCAGACTCTTGACGAACTGGTCGGAGCGTTCACGCATAGGACCAACATCCCGCCTTGGCTCAGGCCGTCTCACGCCTGGCATGCGCGCAGAGAGGCCACGCGCAACTCATGTCCTGGCTCGCACGGCGCTGCACGAGAAATCGTGAGGGGACGAGCGATGTTTGACATTGAAAATATCCGGGACGACAGCGGATTTTGAAATGATGGAGTGATGATGTGCGTAAGGAGGGGTGACGCTGTGTCTCTCTCTCCGCCGGAGCCCAGCTCGTGCTCGGCGGCGCGCACATCCACCCGATGCGCCCGGTGGGCGAGCGGCGCTGACGCGCGGGCGGACACGCCCGGACCCCCGCTATCCGGGCTCCGCGCCCTCCCCGCCCACGCTGAAGTACTCGCTCCGATCGAGCCCGCTCTCGCCGTCCTCGAAGAGGAGCAGGTGCGACAGCGCGACCTCGTCGAGCCGCCGCCAGTACCAGGCCGGATCCATGGCGATCCGCGCGCGGCGCCCCGCGATCAGCACCGCGCCCTCGACCTCGTCGTGCTCGCGCGCGGCCGCCCCGCGGCGCCGCGCGGCGGCCGAGCCGGCGGGCGGCGGCGCGAGCGACGCGTGCTCCCACTGGTCCTCCGCGACGTGGGCCGCGTGCGCCACGAAGTGCACGAACACGTGCAGCCGGCCGTCGCCGGGCGCGTCGCCCGCGTCCCGCTTCTGCACGACCAGCCGGTGGAGCCCCCGCTCGAGCGAGAGGAACGCGCCGGCGTACGAGCCCGTGCAGCGGAGGAGCACGCTGCGGAACCCGCGCTTCGGCTGCCGGAGCGCCTCGAGCACGTCGCCCGGCGAGCGCGGCGGTCCCCACCGCCGGCTCGCCGGCCACGCGCCATCGCCGGGCCCCGGCCGGTCGCCGTCGATGTGCAGCGTCGCACTCCAGCCCCGCCGCGGGAGCTCCTCGAGCAGCGGCGCGAGCCACCGCTCGAACGCCCCCGCGTCGAGCTCCTCCAGGATCAGCGCGATCGCGTCGCGCCGCGGCTCCGTCGCGACGAGCGCGCGCGGCAGCGCCCTCTGGACCCCCTCCCGCGCGGCGCGCGCCTCGCCCGCGAGCTCCCGCACCTCCTCGCCCTCGAGCAGCGCCATCATCGCGAGCTCCTCGATCTCGTGCATGTCCTCCTGCGCGCGGGACAGCTGCCCCCAGATCTCGCTCAGCCGGTGGTGCTCGGCCTGCAGCGCCGCGGTGTCCTGCTCCTTGCGGCGGTCGCGCACCAGCCCCCGCGCCAGCCCCCCCACCAGCCCCCCCGCGAGGCTCAGCTGCGTCAGCAGGAAGTCGATCTGCTCCCGGAGCTGCTCGACGGGCGCGAGGCCCATCCACCGGTCCACCTCGCGCCGGAGATCGCCGAGCTGCTCGACGCCGAACGCCTGCTGCGCCGCGCGCGCCGCGCGCCGCCGCCGCGCCACGAGGCGGAGCGCCGGCGTCTCCGCGCGGGCGAGGGCGGCGCCCTCGGCGGGCGGCTCCGGCTCGCCGGCCTCGGTGACCCACACCGTGAGCTCCCGCGCCTCGCCGCCGAGCCGTGCGAGCAGCCGCGCGAGCGGCGCCGTGAGGTGCTCCTCGACGTGGCGCCGGAGCGCCCGCGCGCCGTACGCCGGCGCGTGGCCGTCCTCCGCGAGCCGCGCGAGCGCCCGCTCGGAAACCTCCAGGGCGACGCCCGCCTCGGATAACCCGCGCCGCTGGCCCAGGCGCTGCGCCGTGAGGCGGGCGACCTCGGTCAGCTCCGCGCGGGTCAGCGGCCGGAACGGGATCACGCGGTCGATGCGGTTCACGAACTCCTGCCGGAACACGCCCGCGACGACGCGCTGGTAGTGCGCCTCGTCGAGCGCGGCCCGCTCCTCCGGGGGCGCCGCGGCGTGCGCCCCTGGGGCGCCCGCGAACCCCGCCTGCGCGCGCCGCTCCGCCGCGCCGAGGTTCGAGGTCATGATCACGATCGCGTTGTGGAAATAGGCCGTCCGGCCGCGCGCGTCGGAGAGGCGGCCCTCGCCGAGCACCTGGAGCAAGAGATCGAACACCGCCCGGTGCGCCTTCTCGATCTCGTCGAGCAGGAGCACGCAGAACGGCTGCTCGCGCACGCGCTCGGTGAGCAGCCCGCCCGCGCCGTCCACCCCGCGGATCAGCCGGTCGGCCGCGCCCTCGCTCGCGAACTCGCTCATGTCGAAGCGCGACAGCCGATCGGGCGAGCCGAAGAGCAAGGCCGCGAGCGCGCGCGCGAGCTCCGTCTTGCCGACGCCCGTCGGCCCCACGAACAGGAACGCCGCGAGCGGTTTGTCCGGCGGCGAGAGCCCCGCCTTCACCACCGCGATCGTCTCGGCGAGCGCGCGCACCGCCCGCTCCTGCCCGACGACGCTCGCGCCGAGATCGCGCGCGACGCGGTCCACGCGGAGCGGGAGATCGTCGCGCAGGAGGAACGCGGGCATGCCGGTGCGCGTCGAGAAGAGCTCGTAGAGGTCGCCCCGCCCGAGCGTCACCGGCTCGCCCTGCGCGGTCCGCTCGCGCTCGTGCACGGTGCGCAGGTCCTCGTAGAGGCGGACGGCCTTGCCGGGAAAGGCGGTGTAGGGGAGGTAGCGCTCCGCGAGGTCGACGAGCGCCGTCAGCGCGTCGTCCGCGACCGCGGGGCGGTGCGGCTCGACGCGGGCGTCGTGCGCGGCGCGCTCGGCGAGCGCCCTCCGGGTGTCGCGCGCCGTGAGCGGCTCGACCCGGATGCGGCTCAGGCCGGCGAAGAAGGCCCAGTGCCGCCCCTCGAGCGCGTCGAGCCGGTCGTCCCGGAGCTCGCCGACGACGCGCACCCGCCCCTCGTCGAGGTAGGGCCGCATGGCGCCCGGCAGGTCGACGTGGCCGCCCTCGACGCGCTCGGCCAGGAGGTCGTCGAGGTTCTCGAAGTAGAGCACCGCGTCGAGCGCGGCGGCGGCCTCCATCACCTCGTGGATCCGCTCCTGCCATTGCCCGAGCCCGCTCATGCCCGCGATGAGCTGCGCGCCCGAGGTCGCGTAGACGAGCCGCGTCTGGCGCGCGACGTACGCCTGCATGAGCGCCGTCTTCCCCGCGTGCTCCGGGCCGACGAGCAGCACGCCGAGGCGCGGCGCGCCGTCGAGCAGCGCGGCGAGCCGCGCGAGCTCCGCGTCGCGGCACGCGAGCGGCGGGCGCGCGGCCGGGCTCCGCTGCGCCGCCACGTGCAGCGGCGTCGCGACCGAGACGAGCGTGTCCACGGCCTTCTTCCGCCGCGCGCGCTCCGCGAGGGACACGCCGCGCTGCACGTGCCCGCCCGCGCGCTCGGGCTCGGGCAGCGGCGCGTGCAGCACCTCCAGGCGGTGCGCGCTCCCCGGCAGGAGCCCCATGTGCTCCCACGACGACAGCGGCTCCGAAGCCAGGATCCGGCGCACCTCCTGCCGGATCGCCGGCGCGATCGGCTCGCCCGCCTCCACGTAGAACGCGTGCCCGAGCCCCGGCACGAGCACCCAGACGTCGCGCTCGCCGCCCGCGGCGCCGCGCTCGCCGCGCTCGCTGCCGCCGCCGGCCGCCAGCGCCGGCGGCGCCGACGCGGCTCCGGGCGCTGCGGACGGCGCGCGCGCGGGCCGCTCGCCGGCGGGCACGACGACGCAGGGGAAGGTCACCGGCACCTCGCTCCGCAGCTTGCGCGGCAGGTCGTCGCGCGGGACGGGGACGTCCACGGAGAGGAGCTCCGTCCCCTCCGGGAACGAGAGCCGGGAGATCGCCTCGGGCTGCGCGCGGGCGGCGTGCTCGCGCAGGAAGAGCTGCTGCTCGACGAGCACGTCCTCCTCGCGGCCGAAGCTCGCGGCGTCCGGCGCCGCGACGGGGAAGGCGAGGCACGCGCCGTCGAAGCGCTCGCGCACGAAGACGAGCGTGCGCGCGGTGCGCTCCGCGCGCGCCTCGGCGGCGCCGGGCTCGGCGGCGCCCGCCGTGTCCTCAGGAGCGGGCGCGGATCGCCCGTCGTCGCCGGCGCTCGTGCTCATCCGAGAGGGCGGAGCAGACCTGATCCGCCCTCTCGGCGCAACCGGATCGGCTCAGGTGGGGTCGGCCTTGGGCGTGGCCGGCGTGCTCGGGGGCAGCTCGGGCTTCTTGATGTACTCGGTCGGGAGGTCGCCGGTGAGCGACTTGAGGAAGGCGACGATCGCCTTCACCTCCTCGGGCTTGGCCTCCACGCCGAGCTGGTGCCACGCCATCTTGGACACGGCGTCGTCGAGCGTCGCGAGCGAGCCGTCGTGGAAGTACGGGAAGGTCTTCTCGACGTTCCTGAGGCTCGGGACGCGGAAGAAGAACTTGTCCTTGTCCTCCTTCGTGTGATCGAAGCGCCCGTTGTCCTTGAGGCCGGGGTACTCCTTCACGAGCCCGAGCTTCTGGAACGTCGAGCCGCCCACCGCGACGCCCGTGTGGCACGTCGGGCAGCCGAGCGAGATGAACTTGTGGAACCCGGCCTTCTCCTCGGCGGTCAGGGCCTTGTCGTCGCCGTCGAGGTACTTGTCGAAGCGCGACGGCGTGACGAGGCCGCGCTCGAACGCGCCGATCGCCTTCGCCATGTTGTCGTACGTGATCGGCTCCTTCTCCTCGGGGAAGGCGGCCTTGAAGAGCGCGACGTACTCGGGGATGGACTTCAGCGTCGTGATGACCCGCTTCTCGTCGGGCATGGCCATCTCGACGGGGTTCAGGATAGGCCCCTTGGCCTGGTCCTCGAGCGTGGCGGCGCGGCCGTCCCAGAACTGGGCGACGTGCGGGCCCGCGTTGTAGGCGGAGGGCGAGTTGCGGCCGCCGAGCTGCCCCTTGTGGCCGGACGAGAAGGCCTTGTTGTCGACCCCGTAGTTCGAGAGGTCATGGCAGGAGTTGCAGGCGATATCGTGGTTCTTCGAGAGCCGCGTCTCGTACCACAACATCCTCCCCAGGGTCACCTTCTCATTGGTGATGGGATTCTTGTCGTAGTCGAATTTTGCCGGGAGGACCTTGAAGGACTTGACGTCGTTCGGATCGAAGACGAGGGGCTTCACGTCGCTCGTCTTCGCCGCCGTCGCGGTGGGCTTCGCCGCCACTGCGGCCGGCGGGGACTGGTTCTCAGGCGATCGGTCGCACGCGCCCAGCCCGGCGGCGACGAGGAGGACACAGATGAGAGATGAGGGCGAACGCATGATGTCTCCTGGCTCGTGAGGACGACGTCCACGGTAAAGAGAGCTGCCCTGGCCGTCAACGCACGTTGTCGCCGAGTCCGTCGCCTGTCGGGCGCGCTGCGCGGACCGTCGTCGAAGGGCTCGCGGAGGGCACTTCATGGGGTGGTGTGTGTTACAGGCGTGTTGCAATTGTGGTCATCAAGGTAGCGCAATGGATGCTGGGGTGCTTCCTGTGCGCTGATCTCCCTCGGGGTATGCATTTCCGATCCGTCGCTCTCTCCGTGTTGTTGTCGGGCGGTGAGGGGAAGCTCGACCGCGCGGGCGCGTGTCGTGCTGGGCGGCAGAGCCCGTCTGCCGGCGAGGCTCCCGCTGCGCGCACGGGGGCGCGGCGCCTCCAGCGCGGTCGGGTGACCTGCAGGCGCCCCTTGCGCCCGCGGGGGGCGCTGCGCAACCCTTGCGCGCGTGTCGACGCCCGAGGAGCCGCCCGTGGGAGCGCCGCGCGAGGAGCCTCCGCGCGGGGGATCGCCGATCGACCGCGGGGTCGTGCTGATCACGGGCGCGTCGTCCGGCATCGGCCGCGCCCTGGCGCGCGAGGTGGCCGCGCGGGCAAGGGCGCTCGTGCTGGTCGCGCGCCGCCAGGACCGCCTGGAGGCGCTGCGCGCCGAGCTCGTCGCGGCGCGCCCCGCGTTGACCGTGCTCGTCTACGGGTGCGACGTGGCCGATCGCGCGGCGGTCGACGCGATGCTCCGCGCGGCCGCGGTTGAGGTCGGGGAGATCGACGTCCTCGTGAACAACGCTGGCTCCGGCGACCTCGGCGTGTACGACCTCTCGGCGTGGCCGCGGGCCGAGCAGATGATCGCGCTGAACGTGACGGCCCTCGCGTACCTCACGCACCGGCTCGTCGGCCCGATGGTGTCGCGCGGGCGCGGCGCGATCGCGAACGTGAGCTCCGGGTTCGGCCTGACGTTCGGGCCGGGGATGGCCGCGTACATCGGGACGAAGCACTTCGTCACGAGCTTTACCGAAGCCCTCCGCCTCGACCTCGCCGGCACCGGCGTGCGGGTCACGCAGGTGTGTCCGGGGCCGGTGCAGACCGAGTTCAACGAGGTGGCGGGCAACTTCACCGGCCTCGAGCCTCCGGCGCTCCTGTCGATATCCCCCGAGCGCTGCGCGCGCGCTCTCGTCCGCGCGATCGACCGGGGCCGCGCGCTCGTGGTGCCCGGGGTGGTGGCGTGGCTCGTCGTGCACCTCGGCGTCCTCTGCCCGCGCTGGCTCCTGCGGCTCGCCTACCGGCCGATCGCGCGCGCGCTGCGCAGGAAGCAGCTCGCGGTGCGCGGCGCGCCGGCGCCTTGAGGCGCGGCGGCGCGGCTGGCCGGTGTCTGGCGCGCTTCGAGTCGCTGCCTCGGCGCGGCGGGACGGGGCGAGTCGCCGGAGATTTCCTTGGAGCAGGGCCGGCGGCGTGGCAGGCTCGCCTGCGGCTGCATCCTCCGCCGTGGTAGCGTTTTGCGCGGCTCGCCAAGCCCCTGAGGAGAACTATCGATGAAGAAATATCGCTGCCTCATCTGCGGATACATCTACGACCCGGCGCTCGGCGATCCCGACACCGGCATCGTGCCGGGGACCGCGTTCGAGCACATCCCGGATACGTGGATCTGCCCGGATTGCGGCGCGACCAAGGCCGACTTCGAGCCGATCGACGAGTGAGGGGCGCGGCTGCGGCGGCTCTCACGCTGCGGCGGCTCTAACGAGAAGGACACGCCACGACGCCGACCCGGGGGGGGACGAGCGGCGTAGTGCCTGGCGGACGGGGGACGAGCGGCGTAGTGCCTCGTCGACCGAGTGTCGCCGAGGCCAGCAGCCGGGCTGCCACGCGCGGCCACTCAAGCTCGTTGCCGGCCAGGTCCAGCAGCGCCATGTCGCGGAGCCGGGCAAGCCCACTGCCGGACGAACGGGCAGCTCAGGGGCGTGTGGCCAGCGAAGCCTGACCCGAGGCCAGCATCAGAGTCCGCTCGGCGGATGCGCCCTCTTGCGAGGGACACGCCCGAACGGGCGCTCATGCTCGCCGCGCCATCGCGACGGGCGACGCTCTAGAACCCGAGAGAAGGACTCAACAAGACGGTTAAGAAAGAAACGTCAGCGACTTCGAGGGTGGACCTGACAGGGATCGAACCTGCGACCTCTAGAGTGCGATTCTAGCGCTCTCCCAACTGAGCTACAGGCCCTCGTTTTCGAGAGCGCGGACTCTACCCGCCGGGCCGCGGCTGTCAAGAGCGGATTTCGTTTTTCGTCCGACGGCCGCGTTTGCCCGGGGTTTGTGCGCGCCCGGCCCCGCCCGCGCTCCAGCGGGACGACACGGCGGCCTAGTTCGCCGGGGTCTCCGGCGTGACCGTGGGCGGGGCGGGGGGGGAAGGCGCTGCGCTGGAGGAGCCGGGCGCAGGGCGCGGCGGCTCGGCCTGCGCCCACGCCTGCGCCTTCGGGTTGTGGAAGGAGAAGAGCTTCTCGCGCTCCTCCCCATAACTCTCCGTCGTGCCCCACTTCGGGTTCCAGTCCTTCACCCAGTACACGTCGCCGGAGACGATCGCGTCCTCGGGGCGGCCCGTGCGCTCGGGGTACCGGTACATGTACTCCTTCATGGCGTCGCGGTACCCGCTGTTGCCCGGCAGCTTGATGCGGGCGAAGTAGTCGGACCAGATCTGGCTGTACGCGAAGCTCTTCGCGTGCAGGAGGTCGAAGTTCGGCGGCTTGCCCGTGAAGGGATCGATGTGGCGGCCGTCGACCGTGACGGCATCGACGACGAGCGTGCCGTCATCCATCACCGGGTTGGGCGAGAACATGAACCAGCCCTGGAGGAACCGGAGCTTCTGCGCCAGCACCCGGATCGGCTCGGGGTGCGGCACCTTCCAGCGGTTCTTGACGACCCAGAGCTCGATGGCCGCCTGGTTCACCGCGCCGACGAACATCACGACGGCGCCGAGCTCGCGCAGGCCGGCGAGGGCCCTCCGGCCCATCAGGCGGATCGGCGCCGGCGGGGGCGCGACGTCCGAGCGCTCCGGGATGCGCAGGCCGAGCGCCCTCCCCAGGCCGCGGCGGTGCGCCGCCGCCATCGCCGCGGTCACGGCGCCGCGCACGAGCGGCAGGCGCAGCGTCCAGGCCACGGCGGGGCCGAGCGGGATCGCCGCGACGAGGTCCGCGAGCGCCTCGGCGCCCGCGACCACCGCGCCGTCCGGGCGCCGCGCCGCGAGGCCGCTCGCGGCGGAGCCCGACGCCTCGAACGTGAGCAGCCCGAACCGATCCATCCGCTTCAGCACGCGGCAGATGAAGACGGCGCCCGGCGACCGCGGGTCGAAGAGCACCACGCGGGCCCGGCGCGCGCGCCGCATCGTGCGCGCGGCGAGCTCCCAGTCCTCGCGGCCGAAGAGCAGCGTCGACATGACGCAGAGCGCCCACGCGAAGGGGCCCAGCACGAACGTCGTGCCGAAGCCGATGTGGAGCACGTTCATCATGGCCAGCGCGGCCCTGCGCGCCCACGCGCGGAAGATCGGCATGAAGAGGCAGAACGGGATGAGGAACTCGAAGGAGATCACCATCCGCGTCATGAAGACGATCATCCAGCCGGGCGCGTAGTCGCGGATGTCCGCCACGATCGGCGTCACCATCCGGTCGACGTACAGCACGAAGTGGATCGCGGTCGCGTTCTTCATGCTCCACGCGGGGCCGGTCTTGTGCACCACGTTGAAGAAGTAGATCGCCGCGATCTGGATCAGCAGGATGGGGCCGACGATCGTCACGTGGGCGTCCGGCTTGAGCGGGTCGTCGATCGTTGCGCGATCGTTCAGATCGGCGGCGGTCCGCTCGCGGCTCCGCTTCAGCGAGGCGAGGAGCGCGTCGACCGAGAAGCGGTCGCCCATCGGCAGGAAGCACGTCCAGAGCAGGAGCAGGTTGTGGACGACGTAGCCGCCGTTCTCGATGAGCAGGACGCGCCCGTTCATGCTCGTGACGAACACGAGCGAGAGCACCTGCATGAGCTTCGTCTTCCAGCCGATGAGCAGGCAGACGTAGGTGGCGAAGATCACGGCCCAGAGGACCCAGAGCTCGCCCGGCGTGGAGAAGGCGTTGACGAGCGAGAAGTTGCCGCTGCCCTGGGGGCGCCAGAGGTTCACGTGGTTCGGCAGGACGCCGATGTCCGCGAACATGTCGGTCCACGCCCAGGTGCGGCGGAGGAGATCGCCGATGAGGAAGAAGCCGAGCAGGATGCGCGTGAAGCCGAGCGTCCGCCGGTCGAAGGTGAAGAAGCAGTCCCGGAGGATGTCCCACATCGAGGGCCCAGGCGGCCCCGCGGGACGCCCCGGCGGCTCGTCCGCGTCGTCCTCACCGGCCGGGCCGTCGTCCTCGGTCGCGCCGTCGTCCGTGGCCGAGGCGCCGGCCGTGGTGGAGGCGCCGGCCGTGGTGGAGGCGCCGGCCGTGGACGCGGGCGCGGCGCGGCCCGGGGGCTCGCCTGCGCCGGAGTCCCGCGCGGCGGCAGCGGCCTCCCCGCCCTCCGCGCGGCGCTCGCCGGTGTCCTCGTTCCGGAGCGCGCCCTCCGGCGCGCCGTCGCCGCGATCCTCTTTTGCGTTCATAGGCCGTCGAGATCGATCCTTCGCGAGCGAAGCGCCCGCCGTTCCTCGGCTCGATACCTACCGCAACCGCGTCGGCGCCGCACGGGCCGCGCAAGGAGCGCGAGACGCGGAGCGCGCGGCGCTTGATGCCCGCGGCGCAGGGGGGTAACGGGGGAGGGGAGGAGCCTGCGATGCCTGACGCGGAGGAGCGCTTGACGCTCGCGATCTGCGCCTTCGTGGCGGGGTGCATCCTGCTCGCGCCGCGCGAGTGGGTGTCGGCGGGGCTCGCGATCGCGCTCTCCCTCGCGCTGCTCGCGTGGCACGTCGTCCGGCTGCGCGCGGAGGCCGCGCCCGGGCGCCCGGCGCCGCCCGCGCACGCCGCCGCGGGCGCTCAGCGCGTCCCTGGCGACGATCCGGGGGACGAGCCGCGCGCGCCCTCCTGAAGGCGGAGCGGGGGGCGGCCGAAGCGGGCGCGCACGCGGTTGGCGAAGCCGTGCATCTTCGGCATGCCGAGGAGCCGCCGCTCCAGCCGTCGCTTGCCGGGGACGTCGAGGAGCATCACGCCGATCAGGATCACGAGGCCGCCCGGGCCCGGGACGCCGGGCACCGAGAGCATGACCCCGGCCGCCACGAGGAGGACGCCGAGCACGTTCTTGCCGACGCGCGCCGCCACGCGCATCCAGGCCGGGCGGCCCGGCAGGAACGGCCTCTCCTCCTCGCTCACCAGGTAGTCCTCGGGCAGGCGGACGAGGACGAAGGCGACGAGGGCCAGGCTCCCGACGAAGCTGATCAGCGCCACCCCCGCGCCGATCGCGATCTGCTCGCGGTGCCTGTGCAGGAACGAGAGCGCTGCTCGGAATTTCTCCTCCATCACGGTTCTCGAGAGGCTACGGCGCGCCGCCGGCCCGGGCGATCCAGGCCGGGCGCGATCAGGGCACGAGCACCGTGCCGATGGAGCCCGGCGCGCCGGCCTCGCGCGCGAGATCGCCCGGGGTCAAGCGGCCGAGGATGTGGATGCGGCGGACGCCCTCAGCGAGCGCGGCGAACGACTCCTCGAGCTTCGGGATCATCCCGCGCGTGACGGCGCCGCTCGCGATGAGCGCGCGCCCCTCCGCGACCGTGAGGCTCGGGATGCGCGAGGCGGGATCGGCGACGTCGCGCAGCACGCCCGGCACGTCGCTCACGAGGAAGAGCCCCGCGGCGCCGAGCTCGATGGCGACCCGGTTGGCGACGGTGTCGGCGTTGATGTTGTAGACCTGCCCGCCCGCGTTCGCGCCGAGGCAGGCGAGGACGGGCAGGTAGCCGCCCTGCCCGAGCAGCTCGAGCAGCGCGCGGTCCACACCCGTGATGTCGCCGACGAGGCCGAGATCCACCGGCTCGGGCCCGGCGCTTGCGTAGACCTGCGGCGGCCGCTTGACGGCGGCGAGGGCGGGGCCGCTCGCGCCGTGGAGCCCGACGGGCCTCGCGCCCGCGGCGAGGAGCGCGGCGCAGAGGTCGACGTTGAGCTTACCGGCGACGACCATCTTCATGACGTCGAGCGTGTCCGCGTCGGTGACGCGCTGGCCGGCCACCTGCCGGACGGGGATGCCGAGCCGCTCCTGGAGCCGGGTGGCCTGCGCGCCGCCGCCGTGGACGATGACCGCGCGGGCGCCGGCGCGGGTGAGCGCCGCGAGATCGCTGGCGAGGACGGGGAGGGTGGGGCTGCCCACGACCTCGCCGCCGAGCTTGATGACGAGCGGACCTGCCGGCGTGGTCACGGGCGCCTCCGCGCTGCGCTGAAAGGTTTCATGGAGGGGACACGTACCACTTCTGCAGCGGCCAGGGCAGAGGTCGCCGCGCCGCCGCGGCCGCCGGGGCGGGCGCCGGCGCGGCGCGGCGCGGCCGGCGCTTCCGTGGCATGCTCGCGCCGTGATCCAGGGTCTAAGGCAGGCGCTCGCAGATCGCACGGAGCCGATGCTCGCGCTGCTCGAGCGGCTCGTGAACCTCAACTCGTTCACGGACAACCCGCGCGGCGGCGACGCGGTGGGCGAGGTGCTCGCGAACGAGCTCTCGACCATCCCCGGCCTGTGCGTGCGCCGGATCGCGAGCGCGCGCTTCGCGGCGCACTGGGTGGTGGAGAGCGAGGCGGCGAAGGCGTCGCCGGCGGGCCACGTCGCCCTGGTGGGGCACCTCGACACGGTGTTCCCGCCGGGGGTCTTCGAGGGGTTCCGCCGCGACGGGGACCTCGCGCGCGGGCCCGGGGTGCTCGACATGAAGGGCGGGCTCGTCGTGGCGATCGAGGCGCTGCGGGCGCTCGAGAAGGTGGGCGCGCTGCAGGCGATCCCGGTGCGGTTCGCGATCGTGTCGGACGAGGAGGTCGGGTCGCCCGAGGGGCGCCCGCTGCTCCAGCGCGAGCTCGCGGGCGCGGCGTGCGCGCTCGTGTTCGAGGCGGGGCGCGAGGAGGACAGGATCATCACCGCGCGGCGGGGCACCGGGGGCGCGACGGCGAGGGCGACGGGGAAGGCGGCGCACGCCGGCAACGCGCACCAGCACGGCGCGAACGCGATCTGGGCGCTCGCCCGCTTCATCGACTGGGCGCAGCGGCTGACCGACTACACGCGGGGGGTGACGGTCAACGTGGGCAAGGTGAGCGGGGGGCACGGCAGGAACACGGTGCCCGACGCGGCGGAGGCGGGGGTCGACTTCCGCTTCGTGACGACGGCGGACGGCGAGGAGATCATGGCGGCGCTCTCCGCCGCCGCGCGCGAGGCGTCCGTCGAGGTGCCGGGCACCGTCGTGCACGTGGACTGCGAGCTCGCGCGGGCGCCGCTCGTGCGGACCGAGGCGAGCGTGGCGCTCTACCGGGAGTATGCGGCCTGCGCGCGGGCGGCGGGGCTCGGCGACGGCGAGGCGCCCCTCATCGGCGGCGGATCCGACGCGAGCTCGACGGCCGAGATCGGGATCCCGTCCATCGACGGGCTGGGGCCGCGGGGGAGCGGCTTTCACACGAAGGACGAGCGCATCGAGGTAATGACGCTCGTGCCCAAGGCGGAGGCGCTGGCGGCGTTCCTGCTGGGGCGGCGCGTCGCAGCGGGGTGAGCGTGAAGGACGGGCGGCGTCGGGGAGCCGCGGCTGCCACCGCGCCGCCGTGACGGGACGCTCGCGCCGCGGCGCGAGCGCCCGGAGATCGAGGCGCGCCTGCGGTGGAGCGTTGACGCCCCCGGAGGGCACGTCATGATCGCGGCATGTCCGGGGCGACGGCATGGAAGGAACTCGTGATCCCGGTGGTCGACCGGCCCGATATCTCCGGGCTCGTCGTGGAGGACGACACGCCGGTGGACAACCTGCCTTCGGAGAAGCAGCAGCGCCTGCTGACGGAGAGCTTGTACACGAGCTGGGACGGGCCGCCTCCCTCGGAGGGCGAGCAGCCTCGTCCCTTCCTCGCGGCGGCGAACGTCGGGCTGTTCGCTTCCGTGAAGCGGCCCCCCCTGGTTCCGGACGTCTTCCTCAGCGTGGACGTCGTACCGGCGGAGCCGCGCTGGGCGAAGGAGAACCGGACCTATCTGTTCTGGGAGTTCGGCAAGCCGCCCGAGCTCGTCGTCGAGGTCGTGTCGAACCGCGAGGGCGAGGAGCTCGGCAAGAAGCGCCGCGGCTACGCGGCCATGCGCATCCCGTACTACGTGGTCTACGACCCGGCCAGGCACCTCGGCGACGCGGCGTTGCACACGTTCGAGCTGCGCGGCGATCTGTATGTGCCGATTCCGCCATGGTTCGAGACCCTCGGGCTCGGCCTGGTCGAGTGGGACGGCGAGTTCGAGGGGATGAGCGGCCCGTGGCTGCGGTGGAGTCGTGGGGACGGCACGGTCCTGCCCACGGGGGCGGAGCGCGCCGAGAGCGAGCGCAAGCGCGCCGAGAATGAGCGCAAGCGCGCCGAGGATGAGCGCGAGCGCGCCGAGAATGAGCGCAAGCGCGCCGAGAATGAGCGCAAGCGCGCCGAGAATGAGCGCAAGCGCGCCGAGGACGCGGAGACCCGCGCGCAGCGGCTGGCTGCGCGCCTGCGAGAGCTCGGCGTGGATCCCGACAGCGAGGCCTGACCTCGCGCGTCGCACCGCCCTAGCGCACCTGGCCGAGCGCGCCTCGCGCGCTCCCCCTTCACTCCAGCACCACGAATTTCAGGTACCGCCCCTCCCACCACGCCGGCAGCGTCGGGTGATCCTCCGGCTGCCCGTGGAGCGCGCGGACCCGCAGGTCGTCCCGCTCCAGGGTCGCGTCGTCCAGCGTCCCCAGGAAGTCCTCCATGGAGATGTGGCTCGAGCACGACGCCGCGCAGAGCACGCCGCCCGGCTCGAGCACGCGCGCGACCGCCGTGTGCAGCCTCCGGTACGCGCCGAGCGCGCGCGGCTTGGCGCGCTCGCTCGGCGCGAAGCTCGGCGGATCCGAGACGATGAGGTCGTACCGGTCCCCGCGCGCGCGCGCCTTCTCGAGGAAGTCGAACGCGTCCGCCGTCACGAACTCGTGCGCCGCAGGATCGACGCCGTTCTCGCGGAAGGTGCGCTGCGCGGTCGCGTGCGCGGCCGACGCGGAGTCGACCGACGTGACCCGGCCCGCGCCGCCGAGCGCCGCGGCCACCGAGAAGCCCCCCGCGTAGCTGAACAGGTTCAGCGCGCGCCGGCGCCCGGCCGCGAGCGCGCGCACCCGGGCGCGGTTGTCGCGCTGATCGAGGAACGCGCCCGTCTTCTGCCCGCGCGCGAGGTCGACCTCCATCGCGACCCCCAGCTCCCTCACCACGACGCGCTCCGGCAGCGGCGGCCCGTGCAGGTGCGCGAGCTTCTTCCCCTCCGCGTCCCCGCCCCCAGCCGGCGCGCGCAGGCCGATCGAGCGCACCCCGCGGGCGCCCAGCGCGCGCGCGAGGTGGGGGAGCAGGCGCTCGATCCACGGCGCGAGCAGGCCGCCGTCGAGGCGGACCACCGCGACGCGATCGTACCGATCGATGACGAGCGACGGCACCCGGTCCCCCTCGCCGTTGCACATCCGGTACGCGGTCGTGTCGCGGCCGGCGAACCAGCCGTCGCGCAACGCGAAGGCGCGCTCCAGCCGCTCCGCCATGGCGCGCTCGTCGAGCGCCGGCGCCTGCGTGCGCTGGAAGACGCGGACGGCGATCGGGGAATCGGCGTCCCAGAGCCCTCGCCCTAGGAACGGCGCGCCCTCGGCCGCGAGCTCGATCACCTCGCCCGACGCGGCGGAGACGGCGGCGGCGGCGACGGCGCGATGCGCGCGCGCCCCCCGGCCGAGAGCGCTGGCCGCGCGACCGGCGGCGCCCGCGACGCCGTCGCGGTAGACCCACGGGTGGCCGCGGCGCACGGCGGCGGCGGCGGTCGCGGTGAGATGGACCCGCATCGACCCCGCCTAGCACGGTAAGCTCGCAGCGTGCTGCACCGAGTTCTCTCGATCGGCTGGGCCTGCTGCGCGGGGCCCCTGCTCGCCGCCGCGGCCGGATGCACGCAGGATCACGACCTGCTCGCCAGGGATCCGCCGACCGCGGCGAGCGCCTCGGGCAGCGGAGGCGGCCCGGACGCCGCCGGGAGCGGCGCGACGACCACGGGCGCGGGCGGCGGCGGCAACGTCGAGCCGCCGGGGCCGACGGAGCTCACCGTGGTGAACGGCGTGAGCGACTACTACGCCATCCGCCTCTGCTTCCTCGCCCACCCGGGCGGCACCGGCGCCGGCGTGGACCCGTGGCCGAGCGTCGCGGGCCTCGGGTTCGCCCGGGCCAGGGTGATCGAGCCGCTCGGCTCGACGATCCCCGAGGGGACGAGCGTGCGCGCGCACGCGATCGCGGGGGACCTCCGCGCGACGGATGGCCTCGACTGCGCCGAGATCCTCGCCCTCGCGGCGGAGCCCGGCGCCCCGGTCCTGGCCGCGGCGCTGCCCGTGCTGCCCGCGTCCGTGTTCACCGAGGAGAAGAGCCTCCTCCTCGTCGCCACCGGGTGCCTCGGCGGCGTGGCGCACACGCACGAACAGGAGAAGCAGGCCTGCGGCGACGCCTACACGATCGACACGCCGACCGCCGGCCTCGTCGCCGTCGCCATGTCGCGGCGGACGACCTTCGAGAGGATCGGGCTGCAGGTCGCGCACGCGAGCGCGGGGACGCCGGTCGTCGACGTCCAGCTCAACCTCGGCCAGAGCGGGGCGAGCGGCCTGACGCTCGCGCAGGCGCTCTCGTTCGGCGCGATCGCGCCGCTCCCGCCGTTCTCGGGGCTCGCGCGGGGCGATCTCGGCGCGCTGGAGCGGCTCGCCGTCGAGACGTACGACCCGCTCGAGGCGAAGGTGACGTCCTCGGTGCCGATGGCCGAGATCCTGGCGAACGGCGATATCACGGCGACCAGCGTCGCCGACGGCGCCGGGTTCGTGCTCGTGGCCGTCGGCGCAGCGCCGGGGACGGCGCGCGGCGGGTTCTGGAACGATCTGACGTACACGCTGCTGAGGGCGGATCCATGAGCCTGGCCGCAGGGGAACGGCGCAGCGACGGCGCGCGGCGCCCGAGGCCCCACCACGCTTCGTTCGGCTGCGCGCGGCGTCGCGCTGGTCCGAGGGAAACCCCCTAAATGCGGCAAAGTGGGAGGAACATTGGTCATTCCTCTCCGCCTTCCCGCCTTCCTGTTCCACATCTCACCGCCATTCCGCTGCGGCGAACCGCGGTGATTCCGCCTTGGGCATGAATGCTCTCTCCGGAAGGGCGCAATCGCTCGGAGTGTGCTGCGTCTCGAGGCCCGCGGCGCGTGAGCCCTCGAACCGAGCGCCTCTCGGCGATCTGCGCGGGGCGAGGCCCGGGCGTCCCTGACGAGCTTGCAGGGCACGTCCTCTTATTGAAGGATAAGGATTCTGCCCCCTCCGATCCGGGGCGGCGCCCTCTCCTCCGCAGGTCTGCTCTTCGCTGAATCGTCCGCGGCTCTGCCCGGCTTTTCGTCTGGGAGCGCGCCCGGGAAAATCGTGAGTTGCTCGCGAGGTGGGAGCGCCCTGTACGGATGATAAGATCGAGAATTGCGCGCCGTGACGATCGGGAGGATCTCCAGTATAACGCGAGTGCCTAATTTCTCAGGGGGGAAGAAGAGATGGCGACACACGTATTTGTCGGAGCGAGCTCCACGCCGGATCCAAAGAAGGCTGCGTCGGAGTCCGTCGCGGCCGCGCTGCGCGAGTCGGCGCGATCCGAGCGCGCCGCGCGCCCTGCGTTCGCGCTGGTCCTGTCGACGGATCAATACGACGCCGACGCGCTGGCAGCGGCCGTGACGAGCGAGCTGCCCGGGGTGCCCTGGGCGGGGTGCTGCACGGCGGGGGTCTTCGCGGGCAGCCGGTTGCTCCCGCAGGGGCTCGTCGTGGGGCTGGTCGTCTCCGAGTTGGTGCGCGTCGGCGTCGGCGTCGCGCAGGCGGTGAGCCAGGGCGGGCGGCGCGCCGGCGTGCTCGCCACGTCGCGCGCCCTCGAGGGGTTCCCGTCGGCGGTCCCGCCGGGGTGGAGCCGCGCGCTGCTCGTGCTGCCGGACGCGCTCACGGGCAACGCGGCCGACGTCGTGCGCGGCGCGGTCGAGGTCGGCGGGACGGGCGTCGTCTGGGCCGGCGGCGGCGCGGGCGACAACCTCCGCTTCATGCGCACCGCGCAGTTCGCCGGCGGGCGCGCGTACTCCGACAGCGTCGTCGTGGTCGCGATCGACTCGCCGGCGCGCATGGCCACGGGCATCCGCCACGGCTTCCGGCCCTACGGCCCGCCGACGATGGTCACCCGCGCCGAGGGGACGACCGTCGTGGAGCTCGAGTACGAGGGCGCGTTCTCGGTCTACCAGCGCACCGCGCGGGTGCGGGGGGAGCAGGTGAACCTCGACGGCTTCGCGGCCTTCGCGATGACCCACCCGCTCGGCATCCCGCAGGCCGACGGCGAGCACGTCATCCGCGACCCGCTGCGCGTGGTCGCGCCCGGCGGGCTCTACTGCGTCGGCGAGGTCCCGGACGGCTGTCTCATCCGCGTCATGGAGGGCGACCCCGGCGGCCTGGTCAGCGCCGCGCGCGAGGCCGCGGTCACGGCGCGCGAGGCGGTGGCCGGGCCGATCGCCGGCGCCTTCGTGTTCGACTGTATCTCGCGGTGCATGATGCTCGGCGACACCGTCCGCGACGAGCTGACCACCTTCGAGAGCGAGCTCGGCGAGCGCGTCCCGGTCATGGGTTGCTTGACGTTCGGCGAGGTGGGCGCGCTCGGCCGCGGGGTGCCGCAGTTCCACAACAAGACCGCTGTCGTGTTCGCGCTCGGCGCGTGAGCGCCGGAGCGGCTGGAGCCCTGCCCATGGCGAGCGATGAAGATCTCGAGATCCAGGAGGAACGGCTGACGCTCCTCAGCGTCCTCCAAGAGCTCACGGTCGCAGCGCTCGACCTCTTCGATCCGCGCCGCTCGATGGCGCTCTTCCTGGAGCGGCTCGCCGAGCGGATGAGCTGCGTCGCGGTGCTCGTGCTCGTCTCGCCGACCCCGTCCGCCCCGCGGCTGCTCGACGCGGCGGGGCTGTCCGCGAGCTCGCGCGCGCTGCCCATACCGCCGCTCGACCCGGCCGCGGGCGAGCCCGGCGGCGAGGGCGGGGGCCTCTGCCTGCCTTACCCCGAGCTCGCGCGGCCGGGGCTCGTGACGTGGCATTTCTCGCTGGAGGGGCAGGGCGACAGCGGCGCCTCCACCCTGATCCTCTGCTTCGAGGGCGAGCCGGCGTTCGCGCCCCAGTACCGGGGCATGATGCGCCGGCTCGCGGGCATCTTCCGCACGGCGCTCGTGCACCGCCTGCTCTACGCCCGCGTGCTCGAGAACGAGCGCGACCGGGCGCGGCACCTCGCCGCCGCGGAGGCGGGCCGCGCCGCGGCCGAGGCGGCGCAGCGCCGCGCCGCGTTCCTCTCGGAGGCGAGCCGCTTGCTCTCCAGCTCGCTCAACTACGAGGCGACGCTCGTGCGCGTCGCGCGCCTGCCGGTCCCGTTCGTGGCGGACTGGTGCATGGTCGACGTCATCGAGCGCGAGGGCATGCTCCGGCGCGCGGTCGTCGTGCACGCCGACCCCCGGAAGAGCGAGCTCGCGCGGCTCCTCGAGGGCCCGACGCCGATGGACGCGGTCATCCCGTCCGGCGTGGCGCGCGTGCTGGAGACGGGCGAGGCGGCGCTGTGCGAGGTCGCGGCCGCGTCCGTCGCCGCGCCGGGCGAGCTCGCGCCGCGCGACACCGAGCCGCCCCCGTCCGCCAGCGAGGCGCTCCTCCGGGAGCTCGGCCTGCGCCGCTACATCGCCGTGCCGCTCGTCACCCGCGGCACGATGCTCGGGGTGCTCACCATCGCCTCGGGCCGCGACGACCTTCGTTACGGCGTGGACGACCAGGCGCTCGCCGAGGACCTCGGGCGGCGGGCCGCGCTCGCGATCGACAACGCGCGGCTGTACGAGAGCGCGCAGCGGGCGATCCGCGCCCGGGAGGAGCTCGTGGCGGTGGTGTCGCACGATCTCAAGAGCCCGCTCGCGACCATCGTCATGAACACGAGCCTCCTGCGCCGCAAGCTGCCGAGCGCGGACGAGGCGCCCGACCTGCGGCGCCCGGTCGAGCGCATCCAGAAATCGGCCGATCGCATGAGCCGCCTCATCCGCGACCTGCTCGATCTAGCGAAGCTCGACGGCGGTCACATGTCGATCCAGCCGGTGCCGCACGACGTCGCCGGCCTCCTCGGCGACGCCCTCGAGCTCCTGCGCGAGGAGGCGGCGGAGAAATCGCTGCGGCTCGAGCACGGCGTCGAGCTCGGCGTCGACCGCGCGCTCTGCGATCGCGATCGGATCCTGCAGGTGATCGCCAACCTCGTCGGCAACGCGATCAAGTTCACCCCCGCGGGCGGCGAGGTCGCGATCCGCGCCCAGCCGTGGGGCCGGGACGTGCTCGTCTCGGTGAGCGACACCGGCCCGGGGATCCCGGAGGATCAGCGGGCGAGGATCTTCGAGCGCTACTGGCAGGCGAAGGAGACCGCCCACAAAGGCACGGGGCTCGGCCTCTCGATCGCGAAGGCGCTCGTCGAGGTACACGGCGGGCGGATCTGGGTCGAGAGCAAGGTGGGCGAGGGGAGCACGTTCTTCTTCACGTTGCCTGCGGCAGAGGCCGCGAGCGCGACCGCGGGAGTCGCGGCGGGCACGCGCCTCGGGGCCTGACGGCGCCAGACGGAGACGGCGCGGCGCCGCGGCGAAGCGGCCCAATCCAGCGACCGGGGCAAAACGTCTCACCTCAAAGGGTCCTTGGCGGGCCAATCTCTTCATCGCTATACCTACCGCGATGAACGACGCCGGGAACAAAGAGGGCCATGGGAAGCGGACGCAGGTTCAAGGAGGAGAGGACGAGCGGGCGCTGGTGAGGTCCGCGCTGGAGCTCCTGGGCATCCGCAACTTCGTGCTCGCGATCCACGACCCGAGCTTTCCTTCCGACGACGCGGAGGACACCGGGCGCGGGTCGCCGTATACCGAGGGCGGGCACCGATTCCTCCGCTTCGCCCGCGATCTCGGGTTCAACGGAATCCAGCTCGGGCCTCAGGGGGAGACGTCGGCCGACAACGCGTCTCCTTACGACGGCACCATCTTCTCGCGGAGCACGCTGTCGATCGCGCTCGCCCGGCTCGCGGAGGACGGCCCGTGGGGCGCGCTCCTCGGGCCCGGGTCGGTGAAGCGGATCGTCGCCGAGCGCCCCCGCGGCCGCGAGGAGCGCGCGTCGCACGGCTATGCGCACCGCGCGCAGCGGGCCGCGCTGCGGGAGGCGTTCTCGTCGTTCGTGGGCCGGCGGCAGCGGGGCGAGCTCGGGGAGCTCGCCGCGCGCTTCGAGGCGTTCAAGCTGCGGAACGCGGCGTGGCTCGAGCGGGACGCGCTCTACGGCCCGCTCTGCGAGGAGCACCGGAGCGGCTGGTTCCACGGCTGGTCCGGCGCGCCGGAGCTGGATCGCCGCCTCTTCGCGCCCGGCCCCGGCGAGGTGGTCGCGTGCGAGGAGCGCCGGCGAGAGCTGCTCGCGCGGCACCGCGACGAGGTCGAGCTCTACGCCTTCTGCCAGCTCCTCGCGCACGAGCAGCACGCGGCGCTCCGCACGGTGACGGCCGATCTCGGGCTCAAGCTCTATGGCGATCTGCAGATCGGGTATTCGCCTCAGGACGCGTGGGCTCACCAGTCGGTGTTCCTGAAGGGGTATCTCATGGGGGCGCCGCCGAGCCGGACCAACCCGGAGGGCCAGGTGTGGAACTATCCTGTGCTGGATCCGGCGCAGTACACGGACGCCTCCGCCGGCGCGCTCGCCCTGGTCCGGGCGAGGATGGACAAGATGTTCGACGAGTTCGACGGCGTGCGCATCGATCACCCGCACGGCCTCGTCTGCCCGTGGGTCTACGCCGCCGACGCGCCCGAGCCGCTCCGCGCCGTGCAGGGCGGGGCGCGGCTCTTCTCGTCGCCCGATCTGCCGGATCACCCGCTGCTCTCGCGCTACGCGATCGTCTCGCCGGCGCAGCTGAACCGCGCGGTGCCGCGGTACGCGGACGACTGGGTCGCGTCGCTGACGCCGGAGCAGGTCGGGCGCTACAGCGTGATCTTCGACACCATCGCGGCCTGCGCAGCGGCCCGCGGGCGCGCCACCACGGACATCGTGTGCGAGGTCCTGAGCACGATGCCTTTCCCGCTCAAGGCCGTGCTCGAGCGGCACGGGCTCGGGCGCTTCCGGGTCACGCAGAAGGCCGATCTCGACAACCCGAAGGACGTCTATCGCAGCGAGAACGCCGGGCCCTCCGACTGGATCATGGTGGGGACCCACGACACGCCGCCGCTCTGGAGGCTGCTCGACGCGTGGGAGCGCTCCGGCGCGCTGGAGCGGCAGGCGGCCTACCTGGCCACCCGCCTCGCGCCCTCGCCGGCCGAGGAGGGCGCCATGGCGCGGGCGCTCGCGTCCGACCCGCGGGCGCTCGCGCAGGCCAAGCTCGCCGACCTGTTCGCGAGCAAGGCGGCGAACGTGATGGTGTTCTTCTCCGACCTGCTCGGGCTGAAGGAGGTCTACAACGCCCCCGGGACGATCAGCGACGACAACTGGTCGTTGCGGGTGCCTCGCGATTACGCGCGGACGTACCCGGAGATGCGCGCGCGCGGCGCGGCCATGAACATTCCCCGCGCGCTCGCGCTCGCGCTGCGCGCTCGGGGAGGCGCGGAGTCGGAGGAGCGCCGCCAGCTCGCCGCTCGGCTGGAGGGCCGGGCGGGCTGAAGGGCCGCGGCGGCTGCCCGGTCATTTCGGGCTCCACACGGCCCACTTCCCCGACGTCGCCCAGGTGTCGCTTTCGTCCCTGAAGGCGCCCACGAACGCGGCTCCCTTGTCGAAGAAGTCGGCCGGCGGCTCCGCCGCGTTCTCCGTGAGGGGCGTGGCGGGGCCGAAGACCGGCGCCGAGGGATCGAAGCAGCTCGGGATGCCGGGGTCGGCCTCCAGGTTCTTCCGGACAGCGTCGCTCAGGAAATCGATCTCGTCGAAGCCGTCGTCGTCATCCGCGAGGATGCCTGTCCCGCCGTCCACCTCGGCGTAAGCGAGGTTGTTCACCAGGTTGCCCCAGAAGATCGAGCTCGAGACGCTCGGGGCGGTGTCCGGGTCGCGCACGTCGAGGCCCGACTCGAAGCCCATGACGACCGTGTTGACGATGTTCGCCTTCGTCGCCCGGCGGAGGAGGACGCCGTACTGCTCCTTGTCCACGTCCACGCCCTTCCCGCAGAGCGTCGCGTTGTAGATCGTGGGCTCGCTGCGGGGCTCGGGCGGCGGCGCGAGCGCGAGCGGATCGTTGTCCCCCTCGAAGCCGTTCGTCTCCTCAGCGACGCTCGGGTCCTGCTGCGCGACGAGGAACTGGAGCTTGCCGCGGTAGCCATTGTCCCAGTCGAAGGCGTCGTCGCCGCTGTACTGGCAGGCGAGGTGCTTGGCGTTCACCGTGCCTCCGAAGAACTCGAAGCAGTCGTCGGACACGTGCCGCACCTGGACGAAATCGATGATCGTCCCCCGGCCGACGCCGCCGAGGGTGAGCCCATTGATCTCGTTGTTCGGCGCGAGCTTCACGCCGGAGTACTCGATGCGAACGTACTTGAGCGTGCCGCTCGTGTCGTTGTCGTCGATCCCGCCGTACTGCCCGCCGCTCGTCAGGCCCTCGATCTGCCCCGGGACGCGCGCGCCGTCCGCGTCCACGTGGTTCGTCGGCGCGTTGCCGAGGAGGATGACTCCCCCCCAGTCCCCGGGCCCGCGGTCCTCCGGAGGTTTGCCGCTCGTGAACACGATGGGCTCGTCCCTCGTCCCCACGGCGATGAGCCTGGAGCCGGGGTGCACCACGAGCGCGGCCGGGACCTGCGGGTTCGTCTCGCCGCGGATCGTCGTGCCCTTCTCGATGGTCAGGCTCGCCCCCGCCGAGACGTGCACCAGGCCCTTGAGCAGGTAATCCTTGTCGCACCGGAGCGTGAAGTCCTCCGTGATCTCGCCGGTGATCTCCGCGATCGGCTTGTCGGGCGCGGCGCACCCTCCCGCCGCGCCGCCGCCCTCGCCGCCCCCCGGCCCGCTCGACGCCGGGACGCAGACGTTGTCCACGAGGTCGCAGGCGGCGCCGGGGAACCGCGCGCAGTCCGCGTCCGAGCTGCATTGCTCGCTCCGGCGCTCGACCACGAGCGAGCACGCGAGGGCGCCCGTGGCGAGGGCGCCCGCGGCGAGGGCGAGGGCGGCGGCAGGTGAATCGATAGGACGGCGCTTCGGGTTCATTTCAATGACCTGAGTGCAAAGAGGGCTGTTTTGTCGTCTCGAGATCTCTGCCGATCCGAGCCCCGCCGGCCGCGCGGTCTCCGCCGCGGAGGCGGGGCGTCACCCGGCGGCTCGCGCGGGCCGGCCGGCTGGAGAGCGGCTGAAACAGACCCGGAGAGAGCATCGTGGGGTATTCGCGCGAACGTAACGTGGCGGTTGCATTGAAGTAACAGACTAGGGGCATTCTACCATCTGGTATTCCCCTCGGGGGATCGATCCGGCCCAGATCGAATGAGCGCTCCCAGCGACCCCCACGGCTTGCGGAAATATCGCCCCATCGCCGAGATCGGCAGGGGCGGCATGGCCGACGTCTGCCTCGCGGTCGCGCAGGGGCCCGCGGGGTTCAACAAGCTCGTCGTGCTGAAGCGGGCGCGGGTCGAGCTCTGCGAGGACGCCGATATCCTCGCCATGTTCCTCGACGAGGCGCGCCTCGCGGCCCGGCTGAACCACCCGAACGTCGTGCAGACGTACGAGGTCGGCGACGACGGGGCGCGCTTCTTCATCGCGATGGAGTACCTCGACGGCCAGCCGCTCGGCAGCCTGCGCGCGCGGGTGGGACACGGCAACGTGCCGCTCCCGCTCCAGGTGCGCGTCCTGTGCGACGCGCTCGCCGGTCTCCATTACGCGCACGAGCTGCGCGATTTCGACGGGACGCCCATCCGCGTGGTCCACCGCGACGTGAGCCCGCAGAACATCTTCGTCACCTACGACGGCGTGATCAAGGTCGTCGATTTCGGGATCGCCAAGGCGGCCGACTCGCTGTCGGAGACGCGCACCGGAATGCTCAAAGGAAAAGTGTCGTACATGTCCCCGGAGCAGTCGCGCGGAGAGCGCGTCGACCGGCGCTCCGACGTCTTTTCCGTGGGCGTGATCCTCTGGGAGGCGATCACCGGGAAGCGCATGTGGAAGGGCCACAACGACCTCGCGATCCTCGGGCGGCTCAGCCTGGGCGAGCTCCCGAGCCTCAGGGGCGAGGTGCCCGACGTCGACCCCGAGATCGAGCGGATCTGCCTGAAGGCGCTCGCGCCCGCGCTCGAGGACCGGTATGCCACCGCGGCCGAGCTGCAGGGCGATCTCGAGCGCTGGCTCGTCGAGCGCCACAAGGTCATGAGCGCGCGGGAGCTCGGCGCGTTCGTGGCCAGCCGGTTCGCGGAGGACCGGGCGCGGATCCAGCAGGTCGTCGAGGAGCAGCTGCGCGACGTGCGCTGGGCCGGCGGCCCTTCGAGGAGCACGCTCCCCGACCTGCCGAAGCTCGGCGCTGGTCCGACGTCGATGACCCCGACCTTGACCGCGCCCACGGTCGCCCGCCCCTCGGACGCGAGCTCGGTGGTGCCTTCGGTGAGCGCCACCGGGCGGAAGGAGGGCGCTGCGCGTCCGGGCCGCGCATGGCTCGCGCTCACGGCCGCCGCCCTCGTCGCCGTGAGCGTCGCCACCATCGGCATCCTGCGCGCGCAGCCCTGGAGCCGCCCGGCCGGGGAGCGCCGCGAGGTGCCGGCCGCCGCGCCGCCTCCGGCGGACCCTTCGCCCGCGCGAGACGAGGCCATCTCCCTCGTCGTCCGCGTCTCGCCCGCCGACGCGAAGGTCTCGCTCGACGGCTCGCCGGTGGCGGTCGGCGCCTACGAGGGCCGCCTCGCCAGGGATGGCCGCGCGCACGTCGTCCGCGCCGAGGCGCCGGGCTTCGTTGCGCACGAGGAGAAGGTCACGGCGAGCAACGACCTCTTCTTGAGCCTCGCGCTGAAGAGCGAGCCGGCCGCGCTGCCGGGAAGACCCGCCCCCGTCGCCCGGAGCGCACCGGCGATCCTCGCCGCGACCCCACCTGCGGTCGCCGCGCCGGCGTCGCCTGCGTCGGCCGCGCCGGAGCCGCCAGCGTCCGCCGCGCCGCCGTCCGCCGCGCCCGCGTCGCGGCCTGCGGAGCAGAAGCCGAGGCGCGGAATCGACCTGGAGAGCCCCTACGCCCGATGACGACGCCGAGAGCCCTCGCCCTCTGCGCCGCGATCGCGCTCAGCGCGCCGCTCGGCGCGCGCGCCCAGCCGGCCGACAGGACCGCGGAGGCGGACGCGCGCTTCCGGCGGGGCGTAGAGCTCTATAACGAGGCCGATTACATCGCGGCGCTCACCGAGTTTCGCCGCGCCTACTCGCTCGCTCCCGCCTATCAGGTGCTCTACAACATCGCGGGCGCGTGTTATCAGCTCAGGGACTACGCCTGCGCGCTGCGCGCCTTCGAGGGGTACCTCGATACGGGCGGCGCGCAGATCGCGGCCGGCCGGCGGGCCGAGGTCGAGCGGGACATCGCCGTCCTGCGGAGCCGCGTCGCGACCGTGGCGCTCTCGACCTCGGCGCCCGGCGTGGAGATCTCGGTCGACGACGTACCGGCTGGCAGGACGCCGCTCGCGGAGCCGCTGCTGATGAGCGCCGGGCGCCGCCGCATCGTCGCCGAGGCGGCCGGCCGCCCGCCCGTCACGCGGGTCATCGAGGTGGCCGGCGGCGATCGGGTGGAGCTCCGGATCGAGCTCCCCCCCGCGCCAGCCCCGCAGGCCGCCGGCGACGGCGCGCGCCCCGCTGCGGCGCAGCCGGGCGCCTCGGTCGACCGCGCCCCGCGCCCGGAGCGGAGCGCGCCCGTGTTCCCCTGGATCGCGACCGGCGCGCTCGCCGCGGGGGCCGCGGTTACCGGCGTCCTCGCGCTCGGCGCCTCCAGCGACCTCGAGGCCGCGCTCGGCGAGCTCCCCGGCGACGCCCGCGCGATCGAGCGTGAGCGGACCAGGACCGCGACCCTCGCGCTCACCGCCGACGTGCTCGCGGGCGCCGCCGTGATCGCCGGCGGCATCTCGCTCTATCTCACCGTCGCCGGCGGCGGCTCGCAGCGCGGCGACGGTGAGCGCGCCTCGTCCCCGGCGACGCGGCTCGCGTTCGGTCCGGGATCGCTCCGTCTCGTGGGCACCTTCTAGGGCCGAGCGCGCGCCTCGACGCGCGCTCACCGGGGCGCCGCGGCACGAGGCGCCGCGACGCGGTGACCCTCGCGACACGGCGATCCTGAAATGTGACGGGAGCGGCGTAGGAGACGCCCTTGGCGAGAAGTGGTGCCCGCCGGCGCGCGCGGACGGCGGACGACGGCCTGGCGGCGCCTCGCCCGCCCGATCCACCCCGACGCACGGCGTCGCACGCGCACGTTCGCGGCGCGCGGTGCTGCGGTCAAAAAGCTTGCGTCCAGCCCGCTGGAGCTGCATTGATCCGAGCCATCGCTCCGGCTGATGGGCCGCGCCCGCGACGCGGCGGGCGGCGGTGCGACAAGGTGCTCGATCCCCCGCAAGGACCTCGAATCCAGCACGAGATGGGAGCCCTCAGGTGAGCACGATCAAAGCGTCTCTTGGCATCCTTGGCACCCTAGGCACGCTCTTCTTCATGCTCTCCTCGGCTGCACCCGCGCTGGCGCAGGAGGAGCGGAAGCCGCCCATTACGGACAAGACGAAGGAGCGTTGGGCGAGGACCCAGGGAGGACGGTTCGCGATCGAGATCGACGTCCTCAGCTCGTACCAGGAGCAGCTCGCGGCCGTGGATGACGACCCCGACACGGTCGAGGTCGCGGAGTCGAGCCGGCTCGGCGTCGCCATCACCGCGGTCGCGCAGTACAAGATCTTCGCGGGCCTCCACCTCGACGCGGAGATGCCGTTCGTGTACGGCAGTGTCTCGGGCCGCCAGTCCACCGATCTGTTCGGCGAGCGATTCGAGAGCCGCGGGGAGTACAGCAGGTTCTTCCTCGGCAACCCCACGATCGGCCTCCATTACGCCGGAAACCTGCTGCCCAGCCTCGCCGTCTTCGGCGGCATCAGCGGTACGATACCGCTGCACCCGCAGGCCAGCTCGGGCCTGCGCGTCTCCGCCGTCGCCAATTTCCCGGCGCGGGCCTACTTCGATACGCACCGCGTGCTGCTCGGGCACATGTCCCTCCGGGCGCGCATCGGGACCGAGATCCGCCTGGGTCAGGTGCTGTACCTCACCCACGATCTCGCGACCCAGCTCTCCGTTCCGACCCGGGACGAGGGGAACACGAAGTTCGTGCTCGAGCAGGGCAACGAGTTCGAGTTCCGCCCGTTTGGGAACTTCGGCCTCGGCATACGCCTCCAGGCGGCGTTTCCCATGTCGTCCAGCAACTCTGCCCAGCTGGCGGCGGAGCCGTTCGTCGGCTGGGAGCCGTCCGTGAAAGGCTCTTTCACCCGCGTGGGCGCGCTGGTGGCGCTCGACGACGATCTCGGCTTTGGCCTCGACCCAGGGAAGGTGGCCACCATCCGCGTCGCCCTGGGCAGCAAATGGTGAGCCGCCCGCGCCCGGCCGGGCGAGCTCCACGGAGCAAGAGATGAAGCCCACCGGATCCTCGAGCGCCGACGTGTGGGTCGGCCTTCCGCGGCCGAACCCTGATGCCCGGCTCCGCCTCTTCTGCTTCCCGTACGCCGGTGGGGGCGCGTCGAGCTACACCACCTGGTGGCGCGAGCTTCCGGCGAGCGTGGAGCTCTGCACGATCAAGCTCCCCGGCCGGGAGACGCGGATGAACGAGCGGCCCTTCGAGCGCCTCACGCCGCTCGTCGGGGCCCTCGCGGCCGCGGTCGAGCCCTGGCTGACGAAGCCGTTCGTGCTCTATGGCCACAGCCTCGGCGCGCTCGTGGCCTGCGAGCTCGCGCGCGCGCTGCGCCGCCGGGGCGCTCCGCTCCCGCGCCACCTGCTCGTATCGGGCCGGCGCGCGCCCCACCTGCCGAGCGGCGAGGCGCTCCACACCCTGTCCGACGCCGAGTTCGTGATGTGGCTCCGCCGCATGGGCGGCACCCCCGACGAGGTGCTGCGCGAGCCGGAGCTCCTGGAGCTCTTCCTGCCCGTCCTCCGCGCCGACATCGCCGTCAACGAGGCCGAGCCGTTCGTCGCCGAGGCCCCGCTGGATTGCCCGATCACGGCGTTCGGGGGCGTCGACGACGAGCGGGCGAGCCCAGCGGATCTCGACGCCTGGCGCGAGCTCACGCGAGGGCCTTTCCGGGTCGAGATGTTCCCCGGCGGCCACTTCTTCCTGCGGAGCGCCCGGGGGCCGTTCCTGCGGTCGATTTCAGCCGTCCTCGACGACGTCGCGCGCGACCTCCCCGGCTGACGGCCGGCCTCCGCTGGGGGGCGACGGCGGCGCCCACAGGCGAGCCGCGCGGCGGCGCGGGGCGCGGCGCGCGGAATCGATCGGCAATCGACCTGCAATCGATCTGTAGTAAAGGATTGAATCCGCAGCTGCCGCGCGTCCGGAGCAGCCTCCCCGCACCCGGAGCGCACCCGGAGACCGAACGATGACCGATTTCCAGTACCAGGACATGCTGCCCCTCGGCCACGACGAGACGGCCTACCGCCTCGTCAGCCGGGATCATGTCTCCACCTTCGAGGCCGCCGGCGCGACCTTCCTCAAGGTCGAGCCGGAGGGGCTCACCCTGCTCGCGCGCGAGGCCATGCGCGACATCGCCCACCTCCTCCGGCCCGGGCACCTCGCGCAGCTCGCGCGCATCCTCGCCGACCCGGAGGCCTCGTCGAACGATCGCTTCGTCGCCCTCGAGCTCCTCAAGAACGCGAGCATCGCCGCGGGCGGCGTGCTCCCGTCCTGCCAGGACACCGGCACGGCCATCGTGATGGGCAAGAAGGGCCAGCTCGTCTTCACGGGCGGCGGCGACGAGGCGGCGATCGCGCGCGGCGTCTTCGACACCTACCGCGCGCAGAACCTGCGTTATTCGCAGCTCGCCCCGCTCGACATGTACAAGGAGGTCAACACGAACGACAACCTCCCTGCGCAGATCGAGATCTTCGCGACCGACGGCGACGCCTACAAGTTCCTGTTCATGGCGAAGGGCGGCGGCTCGGCGAACAAGAGCTACCTCTACCAGGAGACCAAGGCGCTCCTGAACCCCGAGAGCCTGCTCTCCTTCCTCGAGGCCAAGATCCGCGCGCTCGGCACGGCGGCGTGCCCGCCCTACCACCTCGCCATCGTCGTCGGCGGCACCTCGGCCGAGCTCACGCTCAAGGTCGCGAAGCTCGCCTCGGCGCGTTACCTCGACACGCTGCCCGCCGAGGGCAACGCGCGCGGCCGCGGCTTCCGCGACCGCGAGCTCGAGCAGAAGGTCCTCGAGCTCGCGCAGCGCACCGGGATCGGCGCCCAGTTCGGCGGCAAGTATTTCTGCCATGACGTGCGGGTCATCCGCCTGCCGCGCCACGGCGCCTCGTGCCCTGTGGGCATCGCCGTCTCCTGCTCCGCGGACCGGCAGGCGCTCGGCAAGATCACGCGCGAGGGCATCTTCCTCGAGCAGCTCGAGACCGACCCCGCGAAGTACCTGCCCGATCCGACCGAGGCGGAGCTCGAGGGCGAGGTCGTGAAGGTCGACCTCCGCCGCCCGATGAGCGAGATCCGGGCGGAGCTCTCGAAGTACCCGATCCGGACGCGGCTCTCGCTGACCGGACCGATGATCGTCGCGCGCGACATCGCGCACGCGAAGATCAAGGAGCGCCTCGACCGCGGCGAGGGCATGCCGAGCTACATGCAGGAGTTCATGGTCTACTACGCGGGTCCGGCCAAGACCCCGGCGGGTTACGCCTCGGGCTCGTTCGGGCCCACGACCGCCGGCCGCATGGACGCGTATGTCGACCTCTTCCAGGCGAACGGCGGCAGCTACGTCATGCTCGCCAAGGGCAACCGCTCGCCCGCGGTCACCGCCGCTTGCAAGAAGCACGGCGGCTTCTACCTGGGATCCATCGGCGGCCCGGCCGCGCGCCTCGCCAAGGATTGCATCAAGAAGGTCGAGGTGCTCGAGTACCCCGAGCTCGGTATGGAGGCGGTCTGGAAGATCGAGGTCGAGGACTTCCCCGCCTTCATCGTGGTCGACGACAAAGGCAACGACTTCTTCGCCGACATCAACAAGCCGACCGGCCGCAAGCTCGAAGTCGCCGGCTGATCCCCGGCGCCTCGCGTGGGCGCAGAGGGCCAGTCTCTCCGCGCCGGACATCCCTGCTCCGTACACGTCATTCTCCAGGGGCGGCCTGAGGCGAAACGTCACACCCGGGGCGTCCTTGCCCCCGCGCTGGAGCGGCGCGGCACGGCGCGTGGTCCGCGGGTCTGCGTTCGGATGAGGCACGGTCCGTGCTTCGGGTCCGGAGCGAAAGGAGCTCACATGGCAGTTCGCCCCGAAGACACGGCGCCCCACGGCCAACCCGATGCCGAACACCACCGCTTCGAGGATCGACACGGCGGTCCGGACGGGGTCCGCCACCATCTGGAGGAGGAGCGCATGGAGAGGCTGGTGCACGCCGCGCTGGAGGCGTCCGAGCAGGCCAAGCGCGAGAAGCGGCGCGACGAAGGCCGGGACGGCCCGGCGCACGACGCCGGCGCTGCGCCGCGCCCGGCGCCGGCGAGGACGGCGAGGACGGCGAGCCTCGTTGACATCGAGCGCGCGGACAACGAGGGCATGCTCGCGACGGGGGTGGACTGATGGCAGCGCGCGCCCTCAGCCTCGACACGGTCGTCGATCGGCTCACCCCGGCCGCGCTGCGCAAGACCGAGCGCGCGCCGCTCGCCCCTGCGCTCGACGCGGAGGTCCGCCACGTCGACACGTGGAGCGCGGGGCGGCTCGCGTACTATGTGGACACGCGCGCCGCCGGGCGCCCCGTGGTCCTGCTGCACGGGGTCGACGCCGCCGCCTCCTCGAAGGAGATGGCGCCCCTCTTCGACGCCCTCCGCGGGGAGCGCCCGGTCTACGCGCTGGATCTGCCGGGCTTCGGCCTCTCGGAGCGCGCGGATCGCCCCTACGATCGCGAGATCTTCCGCGCCGCCGTGCGCCGGTTCCTCACGGACGTCGTGCGGGCGGACGGCGGCGCCGACGTGGTCGCGCTCTCCCTCTCGTCGGAGTTCGCCGCCGCGGTGGCCTGCGAGGAGATGAGCCTCGTTCACAGCCTCGTGCTCCTCTCCCCCACGGGCCTGGGTCGCGAGGCGCCCGGCGCGAGCGCGGTCCTGCGCGCCGTCTCGCGGGTGCCGCACGTCGCGGAGGCGCTCTTCCGCGTGCTGGTCACCCCGCCCAGCATCCGCTGGTTCCTGCGGAAGAGCTTCGTCGGCGACCCGGATCCCGGCCTGGTCGAGTACGCGGTCGCCACCGCGAAGGAGCCGGGCGCTCACCGCGCTCCCCTCGCGTTCATCGCCGGCGACCTGTTCACCGAGGATGCCTTCCAGCGCCTCTACGCGCGCCTGCCCGTCTCCACCCTCGTCCTTTACGATCACGACCCGCACGCGCGCTTCGACCGCCTCGACGCGCTCGTCAAGCAGAACGCGCGCGTGCAAGCCGCTCGCGTCGCGCCGACGCGAGGCCTCCCTCACTTCGACCGGCTCGACGCCACCCTCCAGGCCGTTCGCAACTTCTGGGCGCAGGACCCGTGGTAGACGCCGCGGCGTAGATGCCGCGCGCCCGGCGCGGCGTCTGCGCCGTGAGCTTCGCCCTCCTGCCGGGTTGGCGGCGAGGGAGGTGGTCATCCCATTACCGGCTCTCGCCCGGCGGTCGTCGCTCGGACAGCTGGGGCCACCCACCCAGGGCAAAATCCGTCTGACGTAGACGGGCCATCCCCTTGACTTCGCGCACGAAACAGCTTGGATGAGCGGCGGCGCAACGCGCCCGCCTGTGCGCGGCTCGCCGCGACAGGTGTTGCAGGCACCATCACGGACTTCCTTCTCTGGCAGCCAGCGCGCGCTGCATCCGCTCCGGGCCGCGGCAACGCTGCACCCGGCGCGGGGCGCCGTTCGTGGAGCGTGGCGCTGAGGCCTTCGAAGAGGGCTGTGACCGGATCAACCCAAGGCGTCGAAGCAGAGTTGTGTACGCGTCATTACAGACTTCATGGGGCGACCTCCGGCAACTGGTTAGCCCCACCACATCTGCTTCGTCGACCGGGAGCTCGTGCAAACGAGGGCCGGCCGGACCGACGCGTCACACCACGAGGAAGCGCTGCGCCAGAATGCTGCAACGCGACGATGGTGCGACGCGGCATATGATCACAGTGTCCGCGGAGTGTTTCCGAAGATAAAAGGCTTTGCAAACTCTCGGTCAACGGAGTAATTAAGCTCTTATAGCGGGGGATGTCGTGAATGCAGGCGGCCAAACCATCTCCACGACCAAGCAAGCGAGTAATAGCTTGCTTGGGCGATACCGCCTGATTGCAAAATTAGGCCGCGGTGGAATGGCGGATGTCTTCCTCGCCGTTTCCCGCGGACCTGGCTCCTTCAACAAGCTCGTCGTCGTCAAGTGCCTCCGCGTCGGCATGGCGGAGGACCCGCGTTACGTCCAGATGTTCCTGGACGAGGCGAAGCTCTCGGCCCGGCTGAATCACCCGAACGTCATCCAGACGTACGAGACGGGGGGTGAGAGCGGCGGTTACTTCATCGTGATGGAGTACCTGGAGGGCCAGCCGCTCAAGGACATCGTGAGGGCGGTGGTGAGCGGCTGTACCGGCTCCGCGCGCTTCACGCGCGCTGCGTGGGTCAGGATCATCGCCGATGCGCTGCGCGGGCTGCACTACGCGCACGAGCTCACGGACTTCGATGGCCGGTTGCTCGGCGTCGTCCACCGCGACGTCTCCCCGCACAACATCTTCGTCACGTACGACGGCGTGGTGAAGATCGTCGACTTCGGCGTGGCGAAGGCGGCCCTCAACGAGGCCCACACCGAGAGCGGGACGTTCAAGGGCAAGATGGCGTACGCCGCGCCCGAGCAGGCGATGGTGAGCCAGGACGTCGACCGGCGGGCCGACCTCTTCGCGATCGGCATCGTGCTCTGGGAGCTGCTCGCGATGCGGCGGCTCTTCGACGGCGACCATGTCGCCGTGATGCATCAGCTGCTCTCGCGGGACATCCCGCGGCTCTCGACCGTCGTGCCGGACATCGACCCGGAGCTCGAGGGGATCGTGGCGAAGGCCCTCCAGCGCGACCCGGACCGCCGGTTCGCCACCGCGCAGGAGATGGGCGACGCCCTCGAGAGCTACCTCCTCGCCTCGGGCGAGGACATGCGGACGGAGCTGCTCGGCGCCAGCGTCCTGGAGATGTTCGCGGAGAGCAGGGCGCTCGTGCGCCAGCAGGTCACCACCCAGTTCGAGTACCTCTCGGCGGCGGAGCTCGCCGGCGACGCCCCGCGCGCCTCGATGGTCGGCGAGATCCCCCGCGCCTCGATGGTCATGGGGATGACCCGCTCCATGTGGCCCTCCGCCACCGCGCTGGGGCTGCCGGTCCTCAGCGATCACAGCAGCCCCGTCAACCAGCAGCCCGAGCCCCCGGCCGTCGATCCTGACAGCCTGGGCGCGACGGTGGGGCGCGTCTCGCCCTGGCGGCAGCGCGGGTACCTCGCGTCCGCGCTCGGCGTGGTGGCGCTGCTGGCCGCGGGGACCGTCGCGATGCTCCGCGGGCGATCGGCGGAGCCCGTCTCCTTGACGGACCCTCCTCCTACCGTGTCCCCGGTCGAGCAGGCGCCCACGACGCCCGTGTTGAAGGCCAAGGTCACGATCAAGAGCGATCCCTCGGACGCGACCGTGAGCTGGAACGGAACCGTGCTCGGCAAGACGCCGCTCACCCTCGACCTGCCTCAGGGGATGCAGATCGTCGTGGTGTCCAGGGCCGGCTCCTTCGACGAGAGCCTGTTCCTGGCGCTGTCGCCGTCGGATGTGGTCGAGCGTTCCGTCACGCTCCGGCCGCAGCAGGTCTCGCCGAGGTAGCGGCCACGCTCCCTGGTGGTCCGGCGACGCGCCGCGCTGGCGGGTCGCCACGCGGGGTGACGTCGGCGGGTGCGCTGAGCCCCCCGCCGACGAGGGGAGACGGTGCGCCCCAGCGAACGATCACTGCAGGTCGATCACCCCGCAGCCGATCCGGCCGCCCGCGCTCGGGTCCGCCGCGGCGTGCACGACGATCGCGAACTGCGTCACGTCGTTGGGGCCGTCGTCCCCCACGGTCCAGACGTCCGTCCCGCGCGTGACCGTGTGCGTGCCCGTGCCGCGCGCGTCGCAGGTGAAGCTGCCGAGGCCCTCTCCGTTGGGGACCCAGTGGTCGCCCGCGTCGTTCGCGTTGTTCGCGCAGCTCTTGTTCTCGTGGATGTGAGCGGAGTGGTCGCCTTCGGGGCAACCGGTCACCGACAGGACGAGCGTCACCTCGTCGCCGACCTGCGTGAAGGTCGCGGTGCCGGTCAGCTCGCTCGAGGCCGTCGCCTCGAGCTGCGCCACGGCCCGCGCGGCCTCGCCGCCGCCGCTTCCGCCGCCGCCGTCATTGGCGGCCCCGCCGCCCCCGCCGCCGCCGCCGCCCGACGTGGAAGCGCTGCTCGTCGACGCGTCGCCGCCGGAGCCTGAGCCGCTCGCGGACGAGGAGCCCGTGGTGCCCGTCGCGTCGACGGGCGACACGTCGTCGTCTCCGCACGCCGGCAGCACCATGATTGCGCAAAGGGTGAACAACGAGAGATTCAACCACCGTGACATGGGTCTTCCTTTCCCGGCGCGGTCCGAGTGGGCAAAACGTTGTCCACTGGACGCCGCCAAGCGATCGACGGCACGAGTATGTCCCAACCCGGCGCACGTCAAAGGAACTCGGCGGAGAAAGCCAGGAAAAGAGCGCCTTGCCGCCGGCGCGCGACGGATGAGCCCGCGACGCGGGGAGCCGTGCATCTCCGCAGCGGGCGCCGCGTGCGCGGGTCAACCAGGGCTGAGCGCCGCGAGCCTCGCGGTCGCTTCGGCGGCGCGGCGATCGTACTCGCGACCAAGCCAGTCGAGGAAGCCTCGATCCCAGGGAGGGGCGCCAGGCCAGCTCGCGCGGATGCGGTCGGCGAGCTCGATATCCCACTCGCCATAGAGCGCCACGAGCGCGTCATGCGCCCTGCGGCCAGCCAGGGCCTCTGCGTCGCCCCGAGACTCGCCGCCGTGCGCGAAGGCGTCGTCGCAGACGTAGTAATTGCATGTCGCCGCGCGCCGCGAGGGCGGGATCGTGCAGCCCTCGGGGCCGTGGAAGGCGCACCGCTTCGGGAGCGCCTGGCCGCCTTCGCCCTCGGGCGCGACGCGAAGGATGAGCAGGCCGCGCCGGCCCGGGCGCAGGGTGCCGGCCGCCATCTGCTCGAGCAGCCAGCCTGCGCCGCCCAGCGACACGATCCTCCCGATGTCCGACCACTCGACGCCCGGCGGGCTGGCGCAGCAGCCGGTCGGCCCCTGCGGGCAGGCGCTGCACAACGTCGCGTGCACGCGTGTATGTGCGCCTGCGAGCTCCAGCCGGATCATCGCCCCTCCGGCGCTCCAGGATAACGGCGCGCCCCGCGGCGTCCAGCGACGCCGGCGCGCCGAGCGCGCCCGCTGGCAGCCGCGCCGGCGCGCTCCGCGGCGCGCGGGCGCCGCCGCGAGCGGGCGCGCTGGACGCGCTCCGCTCGGGCGCCGCGCCGCCCCGGCTCACCACACCTGCGTCAGCGTGACTCCGCTCGTCGACGCGGCGATCTCGGTGTGTGAGCGCGTGAAGAGCGCGAATCCGAGCGTGCCGGCGGCCAGCACGCCTCCCGCGATGAAGCTGGCCGCGCCGAGATCGCGCGCCGTATACATGGTGTCCTCGTACCGGAGGGCCTCTTTGCAGGCCGGCGCGATGAGCCGAAGGCAGTTGTTGCCTCCCACGCCGCGCGCGATCTCGTCGCGATTCACCTTCGCGTCGTGCGACACCACCATCAGCACGCCTCCGAGCGCCAGGAAGACCGTCGAGGCCGCGATGCCGCCGACGAGGAGGCCGGTCCGCAGCGACGAGCCGGGCGGCGCGTCCGAGAACGCAGGGCCCTTCGTCGCCGTCGGCCTGAGCGCCGGGGCCGTCAGGTCGAACCGCACTTCGCGGAGCTCTCCGCGGCGGACGTCCACGCCGACCCTGGCGGCGGCGCCCTTCAGCGTGGCGGCGATGAGGTGGTGTCCCGGGTCGACGGGAACGGGCTTGTCGTCGATCACGACCGGCTCGCCGTCGAGGGTGCAGGCGGCGCCCGCGGGGGCGATGATGCGGAGCTCGCCGACGAGCTGCCGAGCGCGCGCGAGGTCGAACAGCCGCGACTCATACAGCTCGCGCTCCTGCGGCGTGGTGGGCTGCCGCATGATCTCTTTGCAGAGGGACAGCCAGCGAACGGCGGCCGGCGCGTCGCCGATCCGGTAAGAGAGCGCTCCGATGTTGCAGGCGGCGACCTGAGATCGCTCCATGTTCCAGACCGCCTGCCACATCTCCCGCGACTCCGCGAAGCGGCCCTCCTCCTGCGCGGCGTTCGCCTGGGCGCGCAGGCGGGTCGCGGCGTCCTGCACCGGCTCGGCGCGGCCAGTCGATGCGCTCACCAGAAGGGCGACGGCGCCAAGCAATCCCAGGCCGACTCGCGACATCCTGCACACCGGAGAAACCCTCCTGGAGCGGTGGTCACCCGCTTCGGATACGGGCCCATCTCGACGTTTTCGGTGCTCAGCGCACAGGAGTGCGCCTCCGCGCCGAAAACGCCGATCTGGACCCGTCTCCTGTGCGGGTGACCACCGCTCTGTTTCGCGTTGTACCAGAGCTGGGAGGCAACCGCTCTAGAGGAGGCACGCCCGGTGTCGCCGGGCGGCCGCGCCGTCGGCGCCCGCGGCGCCCGGGTGTCGCCGGGCGGCCGCCCTGACGAGGCGGCGCCCGGGCGGCTCGGGTCATGGAGAGGGGGAGGAACGCGCCAGGATCGCTGGTCACGCGCGAGGCGGGAGCGCGATCACGCCCGGGGCGTGATCAGCTGCTCCAGCCCGCGCAGCGGGATGTCCAGCCAGTCAGGACGGTTGTTCAGCTCGTAGCCGAGCTCGTAGATGCACTTCTCGAGCATGTAGAAGTCGAGCAGGAGCGCCGTGTCCGCGTCGCTCGCGGGCACGAACGGCGCCGCGTCGTCGGTCCGCGGCTCGGCGGTGGCCTGGGCGCGCGCGATGGTCTCCAGGTACCCCGCGAGGTAGCTCGCCGAGACCCACGCCACCCAGGCTTCGGTCCACGGCTCGAGCACGGCGACGTCCTCCGGCCGGAGGCGCCCGTCGCGGAGCGCCGAGGCGCCGGCGTAGTCGAACGAGCGCAGCATCCCCGACACGTCCCGGAGCGGGCACCGCTTGTAGCGGCGCTCGCTGAGCGGCCTCGCCGGCTCGCCCTCGAAGTCGATCAGGATGAAGTCGTCGCCCGTGGAGAGCACCTGGCCGAGGTGGAAGTCGCCGTGCGACCGGATGCGCGTGACGTCGAACTTCCGCGACACGACCTGCTGGAGCTTCGCGTTGATCTCGGCCTCGCGCTGCACCATCGCCGCCGCGAGCTCCCGCACGGGCTCGGGGAGCACGCGCTCGCGCTTCCGGATCAGCCCGAAGGTGCGCGCGAGCATGCCGTGCGCCGACTGGAACAGCGACTGCTGGTGCAGCGTCGTGAACGGCTGCTGCCCGAACGCAGGATCCTTGCTCGGCCGCCCGAGGGTGAGGTGGAGCTGCGCCGTGCGCTCGCCGAGCAGCCGCATCCTCACGAGATCGGTGCCCATCAGCTGGTTCACCAGCGGAGGCGGCGTCGCGCGCGACGCGTCGACGAGGTTGCCGGGCGGCATCGGCGGCGCGTTCGTCTTCGCGGACTCCTCGTCGGCGAGGATCCGCTCGAAGAAGCGGTTCAGCGACTCGAGCGTGCTCGTCCACGCGTCGCTCTGGCTCCGCACGTACTCCTGGAGCATCGCCACCGTGGTCGCCTCGCGCCCGCGGCCCTGGTACTCGATCGCGCCGGCGAGCCGCGGCGTCGACGGGAACTCGTGCTCCGTCAGGAACCGGCCGATCTCGAGCTCCGGGTTGATGCCCTCCTCGACCTGCCGGAACACCTTGAGCAGCAGCTTGTCGCCGTAGATGATCGTCGTGTTGCTCTGCTCGCTCTCGGCGATGCGCGCCGGGAGCTCGCCTTCGCCGAGCGCCTCGAGGGTCGTCCCGAGCGGCAGCGCCTGGAGCTCGCCGGCGTTGCCCGTCGCGACCCCGCGGGCCCGGATCGCGGCGAGGATCAGCGCGGCGAACTCCGGCGTCGCCAGCGCGTCGTGCAGGACGCCCTCCGGCGCCGCCGCGTTCTCCGCGTCCGGCTCGCGCACCGTCACGTCCGCGATGACCGCGTGGCGCGTGCGCGTCGCGATCTCGCGCGCGCGATCCCCCGTGGCGAAGCCGACGGGCACGACGTACGTCTCCGGCGAGCCGTCCGTGTACTCGACGCGCACGAGCAGGAGGTAGTGGTCCGGCGCCTTGTCCTCGCGCTTGATCGGGACGATGTCCGCGAGCGTCGTGAGGCGCCGGTTCCGCGCCTTGCCGCGGAACCACCGCCGCGGCGCGATGTACTTCGCGAGCGCCGGCTCGAGCGCCCTGCGCCCCTCGGGCGTGAACAGCGCGCGCCACGAGCCCGCGGCCGAGATCGCGGGCGCCGTCTCGCCCTCGCCGACGGACGACACCGGCGTCGCCGGCTCCAGCGCGAACCAGAAGAAGTCGTGCGGCCCGAGCGACAGCGAGTAGCAGCGGCCCGAGATCTCCGGGAAGCGGCTCCTGCCGAACAGCTCGACGGGCACCATGCCGTTGAACCGCGTGAGGTCGAGCTCGACGTGCTGCGCGTACCGCGACAGGTTCGCCACGACGAGCACCCGCTCCTCGCCGTGCGTGCGGATGAACGCGAGCACCTTGCTGTTGTCCGGGTGCAGGAACTCGATCGCCCCGCGGCCGAGCACCTTGTACTGCTTGCGCAGCGTGATGAGCCGCTTCATCCACCAGAGGAGCGACGACGGGTTCTGCTGCTGCGCCTCGACGTTGATCGCCTCGTAGTGGTACTCGGGGTCGATGATGATCGGCAGGTAGAGCTTCTGCGGGTTCGCCCGGGAGAAGCCGGCGTTCCGGTCGGCGCTCCACTGCATCGGCGTGCGCACGCCGTCGCGATCGCCGAGGTAGATGTTGTCGCCCATCCCGATCTCGTCGCCGTAGTAGAGGACGGGCGTCCCCGGCAGCGAGAAGAGCAGCGCGTTCATCAGCTCGATCCGGCGCCGCGTCTTCATGAGCGGGGCGAGCCGGCGGCGGATGCCCAGGTTGATGCGCGCGGTGTGCTCCTGCGCGTAGACGCGGTACATGTAGTCCCGGTCCTCGTCGGTCACCATCTCGAGCGTCAGCTCGTCGTGGTTCCGGAGGAACGTCGCCCACTGGCAGGTCTCGTGGACCTGGGGCGTCTGCTTCAGGATGTTGACGATCGGGAAGCTGTCCTCGAGCTCGACCGCCATGAACATCCTCGGCATGAGCGGGAAGTGGAAGTTCATGTGGCACTCGTCGCCCTGACCGAAGTACGCCGCGGCGTCGGCCGGCCACTGGTTGGCCTCGGCGAGGAGCATGCGGTCGGCGAAGTTCGCGTCGATGTGGCGCCTGAGCTTCCGCAGGAACTCGTGCGTCTCCGGCAGGTTCTCGCAGTTCGTCCCGTCGCGCTCGTAGAGGTACGGCACCGCGTCGAGCCGGAGCCCGTCCACGCCCATCTCCAGCCAGAAATCGACGACCTTGATGACGGCCTCGTGCACATCGGGGTTGTCGAAGTTGAGATCAGGCTGGTGGGAGTAGAAGCGGTGCCAGTAGTAGGCGTTGGCCACCGGATCCCAGGCCCAATTGGAAGTCTCGAAATCCTTAAAGATGATTCGGGCGTCCCTGTACCGGTGTGGGGTGTCGCTCCACACGTAGAAGTCGCGCCACTTGGACCCCTTGGGCGACGTCCGTGCACGCTGGAACCACTCGTGCTCGTTCGAGGTGTGGTTCAGGACGAGCTCGGTGATGACGCGGATGTCGCGGCGGTGCGCCTCGCGCAGGAGGCGGGCGAACTCCCGCCGCGTCCCGTAGGACGGGTTGATGTTGGTGTAGTCCGCGATGTCGTATCCGCCGTCGCGCAGCGGCGATGGATAGAAGGGCAGGAGCCAGATCGCGGTGACGCCGAGATCTTGAAGGTAATCGAGCTTCTCAATGAGCCCCTCGAAGTCGCCGATGCCGTCGGCGTTCGAGTCGCTGAACGCGCGGACATGGAGCTCGTAGATAATGGCGTCCTTGTACCAGAGGGCGCTGCCTTCGGGAGGGGGCTTCTGATCCTGGCTCATGGCTGCTCCGACGGATGCGCGTTCTCCGCGCGACGACGCCGGGCGCTCAGGACACCGCGGTGAGGGCCTCTCGAGGCGAGAGCCGGCCGCCCGAACCAGAGACGGCCAGGAGGCGAAGCACGCTTCGGAGGTCCACCACTGGGCGCGCACCGCCGTCCCACGCTGGTGACGCGGACCACGTGTATAGTTTAACTACTTGGAATTGCAAGACCGCGCGCGGCCCGAAGTCGGATAGCACGGCGCGCGGGCGGCGCAAAGCGGCGCGCCGCGACGCCGGAGCGCGCGGGAACGCTGGCCACCGTCGAGGCTGCCAAGATCGATGCGTCGTGACCTCGGCCCACACGTCGAACCGCAGCCGGTGTAAGAAGCGCTGGCACCTCGTGCTGTGATCGGGCGAGCTCATGCCCATCGTTAAGGAGCATTCTCTCATGCTGCGTGTCTTCCACGTACTCCCGCTCTCCCTCGCCGTCCTCGGCGCGCTCGCGTGCTCGTCGACCCCGGAGCCGACGACGGTGGACCCGAACAACCCGTGCCCGCCGGGCCAGTGGTGCGCCTCCGCGGTGCCGACCACACCCGCGACCGTGACGCCCACGCCCGTCGCGACCACCCCCGCGGCGACGGGCACCGCCGCCACGCCGATCGCGCCCGTGGCGGCCGCGGCCGCCACGCCGATCCTGCAGGGGATGGGCACGTCGGAGGCCCCGGGGATGAAGGCGGACGGCGGGCCGTTCGCGGGGCAGTTCCAGGAGGGCCAGTCGCTCGAGCAGCCGGTCACGATCTCGCCGGGCAAGTGCTACACGATCGTCGGCATCGGCATCGGCATCCAGGAACTCGACATCCAGCTCGTGGCGCAGCCGGCGCCCGCGCTCCCGCCGGTCGTCCTCGCGCAGGACAGCACCACCGGACCGTCGGCGACGCTCGGCGGCAAGGCCAACGGCTGCTGGAAGAACCCGACCCCGCTCGGCGGCCAGGGCAAGGTGATCGTCAAGGCCACGAAGGGCGCGGGGCTCGCGGCCGCGCAGGTCTTCTCCAAGTAGCGCGCGACGCGCGCGTTGCCGCGGCCGGGGCCCGTGCAGCGCGGCGACACGTCGCCGCGGCCGGGGCCCGCGCAGCGCGGCGACGCGGCGACGCTATTCCCGCCGCGCGCGTCGTCCCCTACGAGCAGACGGACGCGGCGTCCGCCTTCTTCGCCGCGCGCGAGACGCCATGAGCGAGACCGTCTTCCTCGGCCCCGAGGCCAGCACGACCTGCGCGACGGCGCGCTGGTCGTGGCTGTCGGCGCGGCTCCCGCCCGACCTCGAGCAGGAGGCGGTCCGGCGCGTCGCGTGGATCTCGCTCTGCACCCTGCTCGTGGGCGCCTTCGGCTTCACGGCGGTGGAGATCGTCCCCAGCCTGCAGCTCGGGCCTCGCCCGGTCCGCTTCGCGGTCTACCTGCCGCTCATGCTCGTCTCGGCCGCGCTCTTCGTCGTCGCGCGCCGCAGGCTGCTCTCGCCGGCGCGGATCGTCGATCTCTCGTTCGCCTACAAGATCCTGGGCGCCGCGTCGCTCGCGGTCATGACCAACGCGCAGCCGTGGCCGGAAGGGCCGCTCCTGCCCGGGTGGTCGCCCGTCGCCGTCTGGGTGCTGGTGTTCCCGATCGTCGTCCCCGGCCCGAGCCTGCGCACGTTGTTCACGTCGACGGTCGCGGTCCTCACGGAGCCGGCGTGCCTCTGGATGTTCGTGCGCTCCGGCTTCCTGGAGGCGCCCTCGGACGAGGCGCTGATCCGCCGCTTCTTCCCGAGCGTGATCGCGCTCGGGCTCTCGGTGGTCGTGTCGCGCATCGTCTTCGGGCTCGGCCGCAAGCTCGACGCGGCACGCGAGCTCGGGAGCTACCGCCTCGTCGAGCGGCTCGGCGGCGGCGGCATGGGCGAGGTGTGGCGGGCGAAGCACCGGATGCTCGCGCGCCCGGCGGCCGTGAAGCTGATCCGCCCCGAGGCGTTCCAGGGCGAGGTGGCGACCTACGGCAACGCGAAGCGCCGGTTCGAGCGCGAGGCGCAGGCGACCGCGGCGCTCCGGTCGCCGCACACGATCGGCATCTTCGACTTCGGCGTCGCCCGCGACGGGGCGTTCTACTACGTCATGGAGCTGCTCGACGGGATGGACCTCGACACCCTCGTCAAGCTGGACGGCCCGCAGCCGCCCGCGCGCGTGGTCCACCTGCTCCGGCAGGCCTGCCACTCGCTCCACGAGGCGCACCGGGCCTTCCTGGTCCACCGCGACATCAAGCCGGCGAACCTCTTCCTGTGCCGCTACGGCGCCGACCTCGACTTCCTGAAGGTGCTCGATTTCGGGCTGGTGGCCGAGCGCAAGAAGGACGCGGTCCCCTCGACGCTCACGGCGGACAACGCGATCACCGGGACGCCCGCGTTCATGGCGCCCGAGGTGGTGCTCGGCGACCGGCCGGTGGACGGCCGGACCGACCTCTACGCGCTCGGGTGCGTGGCGTACTGGCTGCTCACCGGCGCGCTCGTGTTCGAGGCCGAGACGGCGATGAAGACGGTGCTGCTCCACGCGACCGAGGCGCCCGTGGCGCCGTCGAAGCGCGCCGCGCGCGCGATCCCGCCGGCGCTCGACCGCATCGTGCTCGACTGCCTCGCGAAGGACCCGGCGCGGCGGCCGCAGTCGGCGCGCGAGCTGTCCGACCGGCTGGCGGCGCTGCGCCTCGACGCCGAGTGGACCGAGCAGCACGCGGCGGCGTGGTGGGAGGCGGTCGCGCCGCCGGCGTCCCGGGCGGGCCGTCCGGCCGAGGCGCCCGTCGACGCCTTCGGCTGAGCCGGCGCGAGCGCCGCGCGCGCCGTGAACCGCGCGCGCCGTCAGCGCACGCGCGCGCGCCGTCAGCGGATGTTCACGTCGAGCGTCATCAGCTGGCCGCCGCGCTCGAGGGCGATCCTCAGGTGATCCGCGGTCCGGAGCCGCGCGTACGCCTCGAGCGCCCGCTGCGGATCGGTGAGGTCGAAGCCGTTGATCGACCGGAGCGAGTCGCCGCTCTCCAGCCCGAGCGTCTCGAGCAGCGAGCCCCGCCTGATCCTGAGCTTCAGCCCGACGACGCGGTCCCCCTGCCGATCGGGGATCACCCGGGCGGAGCGCATGAGGAGCGCCTGCTGCTCGAGGATCTGGTCGACCGCCGCCCGGTCGACGTGGACCTCCGTGGCGCTCACCCGCCGGATCCGGCTCGCGATCTCCGGCGGGATCGCGCGCTGCTCGATCTCGCCGGCCACCGGCGTCGCTTGCGGCCGGGGACGGGGCTCGGGCGCGTCGCGGCGCGTGGTCTTCCCGAGCTGCATCTGGCAGCGCGCGCCGCCCGCCGCGAGCCAGACGCGATCCCAGGCGATGCGCGCGATCGTCCCCCCCGGCGCCTCGCCGCCGAGCCGCGCGAGCTGCGTCTGCCCGTCGGGGCCCTCGATCACGGCGAAGGACCACGCGTCGTCCTCCGACGCGGCGATGAGCACCACCCGCCCGGCGTCGCAGATCGGATCGCTCCGCGGATCGCCGCTCGCCGCGGGCGCGCTCTCCCCGGGCTCGCCGCCCGGCGGCGGGCGGAGCGGCCCCGTCACCGAGTCGAACGGGTTGCGCTGCAGGATCACCTCGGCGCTCGCCGCGCGGCGGCCCTCGCGCAGCGCGCCGTTGCCGGCAGCTGCCCGCAGCGGCGCGCGCCTCGCCGCTCCGTCCGGGAGGATCGTCCTCCCCATCACGTGGGACATCCCGGCGGCCTGGAAGTAGGCGGCGAGGGCGAGCATCGCGCCCGCGATCCACCGGAATCGATGCTTGACGACCGCATCCAGGTCCACAGGCGCCGCCCTTTCTCGGGGATGCGCGGGCCGCGCTCGCGGGGAGCCCCGCGCGCACAGCGGCGTGGAGGCGACCGTGCACGATGTCGCCACCACGCCGCCCTCCGCGACTCTCGGCGGCGGTGGTGCACCGCGCGTACCGGCCCCGCGGCGCGCCGTGTCGGCAGAGCGCGCCTCGACCCCGACGGATCGGCCGGATCGCGGGCGCCGCGCCGGCGCCCGCGGAGGTCAGGAGGTGAGGTGGAGGGAGGTCCTGCGACGACGAGAGCCCGCGGGCGGCAGGCTACGGCTTCTTCTCGGGCGCCTTCGCGGCGGCCGCCTTCGTGTGCTCCCCGCGCCCGTGGCGGTACACCCAGGCGGCGAGGATCTTCCGGTCGTTCGCGGGGATCTTCTCCTCGAACGCCGGCATGTGGCCCTCCAGCTCCTTCGACATCGCCGCCGGCGGGTAGGCCTTGCCGCTGCCCGGGTTCGCGATCTGCGCCTCGATCCACGCGACCGAGGCCCAGCCGCGGAGCTCGGGGGCGGCCGACTCCTCGTCGTCGGTCTTCCCGTCGAGCCGGTGGCAGCTCGTGCACCGCTGCCGGACGAGCTTCTCGCCCGGCGTCCCCGCGCCGAGCTCGCCGCGCGCCTGCCCCTCCAGGAACGCCGCGATCGTCTCCTGGTCGGCCTCGCTCATCGGCGTGAACATCTTTGCCGCCTCGGGATCGGCGGGCGGCTTGACCACCGACGGCATCATCTCCTTGAACGCGGTCTTGCCGAAGAGGTGGTCGGCGTCGGGATCCCTCAGCACCTCGAGCGCCCACGCCTTCGTGCCGAAGCCGGTGAGGTCCGGCGCCGTCATCTTGTCCTTGGGCGGGCCGAGGTCACCCAGCCGGTGGCAGCTCGCGCACTCCTTCTTGTACAGATCCTCGCCGCGCGTCTCCGGATCGTTGCGGATCATCGCGAGCGCGCCCTCGGGCGGGACGCCCTGCTTGAACAGCGCGAGCGAGCGCGCGGTCCGCTCGGACACGGCCGCCTGGGCGCGCTGGAACCCCTCGTCCCGCGCGTCGGTGACGAGCGACTTCGCGAGCAGGCCGACGGCCCCGAGGCCGATCACGAACAGCGGCGCGAGCGCCGGCAGGCGCGCGAGCAGCGAGGCGGGCTTCCGGTCGAGGAACGGCAGCAGGAGCAGGTACAGCGCGCACACGCCCGGCATGCCGACCGTCGCGATGAGCTCCAGCGAGCCGGGGAAGAACTTGCGCAACTCGAAGAGCGGGCGGAAGTACCACGCCGGGCGGGCGGAGTAGTCGCTGATCGGGTCCGCGGGCGACTCGAGCGGCGCCCCGTGCTCGACGGCCGCGAGGTCGAACAGGACGACGAGCGCGACCACGCCGACGAGCAGGATCAGGCCGAGCTGCTTCGGGTAGAACCGGTCCACCCGCGCGGCCGCCGCGCCGTCGGGCGGCGCCACGCCGTGCTTGCGGAACAGCGCGAAGCGCGCGGCGAGCAGCGCGGCCGCGATCGCCGGCAGCACGAAGACGTGCAAGCTGTAGAGCCGCGTCAGGGTCAGGTGGCCGAGCGAGCTCCCGCCCACCATCAGCTGCTGCGTGAACTGCCCGACCACGGGGACCGTGCCCGCGATGCCGGTCTCGACGCGCGCGCCCCAGTAGCCGTCCTGGTCCCACGGCAGCGGGTTGCCGGTGAAGGCGAAGCCGAGGATCACCCCGAGCACGCCGAGCGCCAGGAACCAGCTCACCTCGTGCGGCGCCCGGTACGCGCGGCGGAGCGCCAGGTGCCCCACGTGGATCGCGACCAGGATGACGAGCGCCTGCGCGCCGAAGTAGTGGACGCCCCGGATGAGCCACCCGGCGCGCATCGTGAAGTTGATGTGCGCGACGCTCGACCAGGCGGTGGTCGTGCTCGGCGCGTACGCCGTCATGAGCAGCGCGCCGGTGATCGCCTCGACGAGCAGCAGCAGCGCGATCGCGCCCCCCCACGCGTAGGCGAGGCGCGCGCCGCCCGGGATGGGCTGGTCGAGCAGGCGGCGGAGCGGCTCGCGGTGCCCGATGCGGTCGTTCAGCCAGTCGCCCAGGCTCACCCTGCGATCTCCTCGAGCGCGGCGGTCCCCTCGCGGTAGCGCCGGAAATCGACCTCGACCCAGCCGTCCACGACGCGGGCCGCGAGCGGATCCATCGGGCGCGGGGACGGCCCCGTCTCCGGGACGCCCGTCAGGGAGAAGCGCGACGCGTGGCACGGGCAGTTGAAGCTCTTCTTGTCCTCGTTCACGTCGATCGCGCAGCCGAGGTGGGGGCACGTGGCGCTCAGCGCGCGGACCTTCTCGCCCTCACGGAGCACCCACACCGAGCCGAGCAGCTGGTGCTTCGCGACCGTGAACGCGTCGCGCTCGTCGCCGATCACCTGGAGGCGGCGCGGCTCGCCCGGCGGGATGTCGTCGAGGCGCCCGACGCGGACCCAGCGCTCTCGTCCGCCCGCCGAGCCCGCCGCGCCGGCGGGGGCCAGGAAGCTCGCCGCGGGCACGGCGAGCGCGCCGGCGTAGGCGAGGCCGCCGATCGCCACGAGCGCCTTCAGGGCGCCGCGCCGCTCCTCGGCAGGAGCGCCTGGCGTGGGGGGCGTGCCGAGCGGCGGAGCGCCGGCGCTCGCGGGCACCCCGTGAGCCCCAGGCTCATGCGGCAATCCATATCCGAGGTACCCACCGGCACCAGGTTCCTTTTGCGTCGGCTCTGCCATCTCGTAGGCTCTCCCTCGCTCGCGCCGTCCTCCAGAGCGCCCCCTCTGCCTTCGAGCGGGCCCTCGGACGGTCGAAGCGGACGCAGCATAGCGAAAACACGGGCGTAACGTTGAATCCTCGCCATCGCGCACACCGGGACGCTCGCCTCGTCACCGGCTCGACCGAAAGTTGCCTGGCCGCTGTTCCAACCCCGCGCGCGCGATCCGTCGCCGCTGCGTCTCTTGCGCTCGCCGCGCTCGCCGCGCTCGGAGCGTCCGGGTGCGCCGCGCGCCAGCCGCCGGCGTGCACGCGCCCCGACCTCAGCGGGTGCGCCATCGAGGACGTTTCCTTCGACGGCGACGAGGTGATCAGCGGCGATGAGCTCGCCGACCGGATCGCGACCGCCGAGAGCTCACGCCTGCTCGGCGGCGCGTTCGAGCACGTGCCGGTCCTGAGCATCTGGGACGCGCTCACGGTCGAGTACGAGCGCTTCGACCGGTTCGTCCTGGAGCGGGACATGGCCCGCATCGAGCGGTACTACCGGGCGCGCGGGTTCTACGGCGCGCGGGCGCGCGCGGCGCGGGTGCAGCGGGCGGGCGGCCCCGGCAAGGACGGGCGTGTGCTCGTGCGCATCGTCGTCTCCGAGGGCGAGCCGGTGAACGTCGCCTCGGTGGACCTCTCGTGGCGCGACTGGACCCTCGAGAAGGGGAAGGACATCGCCCGGCCGGTGACCGAGGCGAAGGACCAGCTCAAGGTCGGCGAGCGCCTGGACGAGGAGCGCTACGAGGAGGTGAAGCAGACGCTGCTCCGCGTGCTCACGGATCGCGGCTTCGCGTACGCGACCGTCGAGGGGCACGTCGACGTGGACCTCGTGAAGCACGAGGCGCGGGTGCGTTACACCATCGAGCTCGGCCCGGAGTGCACGTTCGGCCCGGTCAAGCTGGAGGGGCTCGGCGAGCTGCCGGAGCGGCCCCTGCGGACGGCGATCGGCATCGAGCAGGGCGAGCGCTTCTCGAGCGGGAAGCTCGCCGACGCGGAGCAGGCGCTCGCGGATTTCGGCGTGTTCGGCGCCATCGCGGTGAAGCCCGAGCTCGCGCCGGCGGGGCAGCCCAGGTCCCCGGTCGTCCCCGTGACGTTCTCCCTCCAGCCGGCCGCGCTGCGCGCCGTGCGGCTCGGCGGCGGCGCCGAGGTCGGCTCGCGCGTCGAGGCGCACCTCGTCGCCGGCTGGGAGGACCGCAACTTCCTCGGCGGGCTGCGCCGCTTCAACGTCGAGGCCCGGCCGGGGCTCGTGTTCTACCCGCTGGAGATCGGCTCGCTCGGCGACGACGAGTTCCGCCTGCTGCCGGAGATCCAGCTGCGGGCCGAGCTCCGCCAGCCGGGGGTGTTCGAGCGGCGCACGGCGGCGGTGCTCCGCGGCTCCTTCAAGCTCTACTGCCCGCAGCCCGGCGAGTACTGCAAGCCCCCCAAAGAGGAGGAGCCGCCGGAGGGAGACGCCGCGACACCTCCTCCTCCTCCGAAAGAGGAGCACGAGCACTCGATCGTCGGCTACCGCGAGTACGTGGGATCCATCGGCCTGGAGCGGCCGTTCCTGAAGTCGGACCTCAACGTCGCCCTCCTCTACAACGTCCAGCTGAACAGCCCGTTCACCTACAACCCGGCGCCGCTGCCCGTGGGCTTCGGGACCATCTTCATCCCCTACCTCCAGGCGCTCGTGTCCTACGATCGCCGCCAGAACCGGGCGGGGAAGCCCGACCGGCTCACGCCCCACCACGGCTACTACGTCGCGCTGGACGCGCAGGTGGCTGGCCAGCAGCGGTTCGATACGGCGATCGCCAAGGCCCTGGTCGGCGAGGAGAGCAAGAAGAACTTCCACGCCGCGCGCGACGTCCGCCTGCAGCCCGAGTTTCGCGCCTACCTCCCGGTCTCGCGGAAATGGACCCTCGGCTTCCGCATGAAGACCGGGTGGCTGTTCCCGAGCGAGGACTACGGCGCGTCGGACTTCGACGCGACCAAGTGCGACGTCAACGCGAGCGACGACGAGAGAGCGAAATGCGGCGCCGACCTGCAGCTGATGCAGTTCCGCGGGTTCTTCAGCGGCGGCGCGACCAGCAACCGCGGCTACGGCTACAACGAGGTCGGCCCGCACGCCCGCGTGCCGAACCAGACGGGCGAGGAGGGCGAGAGCGTGCAGGACGCGCCGCTGATCCCGATCGGCGGGCGGCTCCTCTGGGAGACGAGCCTGGAGCTCCGGATCCCGCTCGGCGAGAGCTTCGGCACCGTGGTCTTCGTCGACGCCGGCGACGTCTCGCGGGAGTACCGGCTGTTCCGCTCAGGGCCGCAGCGCCCGCACCTCTCTGCCGGCCTCGGGCTGCGTTACACGACGCCCATCGGCCCGCTCCGCCTGGACGTCGGCTACCGCATCCCCTGCATGCAGGTGATCGGCGTGTGCAGCCAGACCCTCGCACAAGCCAAGGAAAACAAGGAGACGTGGCCCACGGGCGAGGGCAGCCCGGGCCTCTTGTTCGACGTGTTGCCCATCGCCGTGAACCTGGCGATCGGCGAGGCGTTCTGAGGGGGAGCCGCCCGGCGTGTATTCGGACGGCGCGGCGGCGCGGCCCGCGATCGTCCGCGGGGCGGCGGCGTGGCCCGCGGTCGCCCGCGGGCCGGGGAGGCGCTCAGCCTTCTTCTTCTTCGGCGTTCCAGGCGGACAGCGCCGTCATCCCGATGGCGACGGCGCAGCCGCCGCACAGCGCGGGCTCCTCGAACCGGACCTCGTCGCCGCGCGACCACAGGTAAAGGCCGCGCCCGGCCGGTTCGCCCTCGATGGCCGCGTCACACACGTCACAGCGGAGCTCGGTGGCCCCCACATCGGCTTGCCGCGCGCGCAGGGCGTTGTCGGCGACGGCATCGACCGAGATACAGAACGGATGAGCCTGCATCCGCGCGAACCGGAGATCCGCCTCCGCGGCTCCTTCCGGCATGGGACGGGGATCCTGGTTTGCTGTCCCCTTCAGAGCGCCTTCAATCACATCCACCTCCGCGGCAGGGCCGAATCTAGCTCAGGCCGAGACGGGACGCACGAGAAGGCTGCGCCTGATCCAGATCAGGGTTGTTCCAGGGCGAGAAGGTGAGCAAACGCCCGCCACCGTACACCGCCTGGGGGGCGGCGCAGCGGCCCGCGGGCGCTCGCGACGGATCGGAAATGTCGTCTAGCTTGCGTCGGCGCTGGCGCTGGCGGACGCGGCCGTGGACGCCTCGTGCGCCGCTGCCGCGCGGCTGCCGGCCGACCGGTCGAGGCCGCAGCTCTCCTCGAGCAGCTCGACCACGTCGAGCTGCCGGATCGAGTCCTCCTTGGACTGATCCTTGAGGCCGTCGGTGATCATCGTCTGGCAGAACGGGCAGGCGGTCGCGATCGTCTTCGCCTCGGTCTGGAGCAGCTGCAGCGTCCGCTTCACGTTCACGCGGTCCTTGTTCTGCTCCTCCATCCACATCTGCGCGCCGCCGGCGCCGCAGCAGAGCCCCTTCTGCCGGTTCCACCCCTCGGCCTCGACGAGCTCGACGCCCGGGATGCGCTTCAGGATGTCGCGCGGCTGCTCGTAGATGTCGTTGTAGCGGCCGAGGTAACACGAGTCGTGGAACACCACCTTGCCCTCGACCCGCTGCCGGGGGACGAGCTTCTTCTCGGCGACCAGGCCGAGCAGGAAGTCGGTGTGGTGCACGACCTCGAACTTCGCGCCGAAGTCGGGGTACTCGTTGGCGAGCGTGTTGAAGCAGTGGGGGCAGGTCGTGACGATCTTCCGGATGCCGCCCTGCTCCTTGTAGCCGTTCAGGGTCGCGGCGTTCTGCTCGGCGAGCATCGCGAAGAGGTACTCGTTCCCCGCGCGGCGCGCCGGGTCGCCGGTGCAGGTCTCCTCCTGGCCGAGGATCGCGAAGTCGACGCCCGCGGCCTTCAGGAGCCGCGCGGTCGCGCGGGCGATCTTCTTCGCGCGGTCGTCGTAGCTCGCGGCGCAGCCGACCCAGTACAGGACGGGCGCCTTCGGGCTCTCGGCCATGGTCGGGATCTCGAGCCCCTCGGCCCAGTTGCCGCGGTCGATGCGCGCGAGGTTCCACGGGTTGCCGTTGACCTCCATCGCGTTGAACGGGTTCCCGAGCTCGGCCGGGAACTCGCCCTTCACGAGCACCAGGTTGCGGCGCAGGGAGACGATCTTGTCGACGTAGCTGATCATCACCGGGCACTGCTCCTCGCAGGCCCGGCACGTCGTGCAGGCCCAGAGCACGTCCGGGTGGACGACGTTCGCCACGAGGTCGATCGGCTTGTACGCCGGCTCCGCGGCCGGCGCCGGGTTCTCCGGGGACGCCGTCTCTCCGTGCCCGGCGCCGCCGTCCTGCGCGCCCTCGCCGTCCGCGGGCGCCGCGCCCTCGGCGTGCCCGTTCGCCTGGGCCGCGCCCCCGCCGTTCGCGAGGCCGCTCGCGCCGCCGGGCCGGTTCACGAACTCGGTCTCTCGCCCGTACAGGTGATCGCGCAGGTCGAGCGTGAGCTGCTTCGGGCTCAGCATCTTGCCCGTCTTGTGGGCCGGGCAGTTGTCGGAGCAGCGGCCGCACTCGGTGCACGTGTAGAAGTCGAGGATCGCCTTCCACGTGAAGTCCTCGATCCGGGCCACGCCGACGGGGGCGGCCTTCTCGGGCTCCTCGGCCGCCTTCATCACCATCTCGCCGATGGCCTCGGCGTTGCCGGCGACGAGCGGCAGCCGCCCGCGCGGATCGAGGTTGCGCGTGAAGACGTTCGGGATCGACGTGATGATGTGGAAGTGCTTCGAGTGCGGCAGCAGGTTCAGGAACACGAGCACCAGCGTGACGTGCGTCCAGAACCCCGCGTGCGCGAGCGCGACGAGCGTCCCCGGGCTGGCGCCGCTCAGCAGCGCGGCGAACAGCGAGCCCGCCGGGGCGGGGAACGGGTGCCAGCGGAGCGCGGCGGGGTCGGCGGGGACGCCCTCGAACGGGGCGGTGACGGTGGCGATGCGCTCGCAGAGCGCCGCGTCGCCGGCGCCGCACGTCATCGTGGACCACCGGTGGTGCAGCGCCATCGCGGCGCCGTCATAGAGCATGTCGCTCACCATCATCGTGAGGATGATGCCGAGGATGAGCAGCCCCTCGCCGGACAACGTCATGCGCCGCTCGCGCTTGATCGCCCGGTAATAGATGAACACGAGCGCGCCGGCGACGACCAGCGTGGCCATCACGTCCTTCACGAACTCGTAGATGCCGCCGAGCGGCACGCCGAGGACGGGCTCGTGCCCCAGGATCCACAGGCTGAACCCCGGGTCGAAGCCGCGCCCCCACAGGATCAGCGTGCGGAGCAGGAGAACCAGGAATCCGAAGAAGATGAGCTTATGGGCCAGCCCGGCGAGCGGGTAGTAGCCCATTTTCCGTTGCCGGAAGGCGTACTCCCAGGTGCCCTTGAGCCGCTCGGCGATGCGATCGAGCCGGTTTTCCCCGCGCCCGACCTTGAGGAGCTGCCAACGCCGGTTGGCGCTCCGCACAAACAAGGCGAAGAGGCCGACGAGCAATATGAGCATCAAGGTGGGATTCATTCGCGGGGCGTCTCCGGGTGCAAAATGGCCATGTCTTTTAAGGTGGGGAACTGGCAGACGTCAACCGCGCGGCGGCGGCGGCGCGGGGACCTGAGCGCCTCCAGCGCGCGTGCGCCGGAGCCCTTCCTGCAAGGGCGGACAGGCGCGGATGGTCCGGTCCGCGAGCGACGTCGGTGCGCGCGCGCGCCGAGGGCTGGCGCTGGCCGGGGCCCGCGATCGCGGCTCAGAGCGTGAAGCTGAAGCTCTTCTCCTCGGTCGCGGCCGAGGGGGACAGGTCGAGCGCCATGGCGTACGAGCGGTGGCCGACGCGCGCGCTCAGGCGGACGCGGACGGGCGCCGTCGCGCCGTTCAGCTTGTCCAGCCGGACGACGACGCGGTAGCGGCCGCGGGCCGGCTCGCCCTCGGTGAGGAAGACGTTCTCCACGTTCTGGTCCTGGCACTCGCCGCTCACGCGCGGACAGTCGCGGTCTTTCATGAGGCCGCCCGCCGTCGGCTCGCCGACGCGGGCGAGCTCTCCGGACGCGTCATAGACGTTGAGATCGACATCGGCGTCGGCCTCCTCCCAGGCGATCGTGAACTGCAGGATGCCGGTGTGGAGCCCGCACCCCTCGTCGATGACGCCGTTGCAGTTGTTGTCGAGGGCGTCGAAGCAGAGCTCGACCCCCGTCGGCGTGCAGGCGACCTCGAGCCCCACGCCCTCGGAGACCTGGATCTCCTTCGCCTCGAGGGGCGGCTTCGGCGGGGGCGGCGGCACCTCGAGGCAGCCCGCGAGGAGCAGGGCACAGCCCGCGAGCAGCAGGGCACGGCCCGCGAGGCGCGAGGCGCGCGGCGGCGCGGGGGTTCGCATGGGGTGCGGCATCCTATCCACCATCGGGCTCCTGGGGGGCGCCGGCGCTGCGGGCTCTCGGCATGGCCGGCGTGGCCAGCGCGGACGGCGCGGGCGGCCGGCGCGGCTTGGGGGGACGCGGCAGCGGGGCGGGGGGCGGCGGGCCGCCGAGCGGCGCCGGCAGGTGCATGCCCCGCGCGGCGAGGATCTCCGCGGCGTGGGGCACGGTGAGCACCAGCGCGCGGGCGTAGAGCCTGATCTGGTACGGCTCGGGCAGGTCGCCGGGCCGGCCGTTCGTCGCGTGCTCGAGCAGGATCGCCGCGGTGACGCTGACGTTGAGGCTCTCCGCGAAGCCCCGCATCGACACGCGCACGGCGCGGCCGCACGCGCGCGCGAGGTCGGGGCGGATGCCGTCGCGCTCGTTGCCGAGCACCAGCGCGAGGCGGGGGATGCTCGAGAGATCGCGCGGCGTGAGCTCGCCGTCTGGGTGCGTCGCCACGAGCTCGTGCCCTGCCGCGCGGAGCGCGTCGACCGCGGCCTCTGTGGTCGCGTGCGTGTGCACCTCGACCCACCGCTCGGAGCCGCGCGAGACGGTGTTCGAGACGAGGAACGGCTCGGCCCGCTCGATGATGTGCAGCCGCTGCAGGCCGAACGCGTCGCACGACCGGAGCACGGCGGCCCCGTTGTGCGGGTCGTGCGGCGCGTCCATCGCCACGGTGACGGCGTCGAGCCGCGCCGCGATGACCCCGCGCAGCCGGGCTCGGCGCTCGTCCGTGACGAACTCCTCGAGGATGCGGGCGACGGCGGCGAGATCGAGCGCGTCGAGCGCGGCGAGCAGCCTTCGCTGCTCCTGCGCGACGAACGAGCAGTTGGGGGTCGAGCGGCGCATGGTCGGGTCGGGCGCCTCTATAGCGCGGAGCGCGCCCGGAGGCTGCGCCGTCAGGGCGGGAGCTCGACCGCGACCCGCTCGCCCTCCGCGAGCTCGACGACGTCGCAGTCGCCGGGGGAGCCGTCCTCCCAGACCAGGCAGACGAAGTCGGTCTCGGCGTCGAGCGCGATCATGGGGTGGTGCCAGACCCCGGGCCGGTAGGTGACGCCCTGGGCGCCGCGGGCGACGAACGCGGTGAGCGTCGCGAGGTCGGGCTGGTCGCCGCCGAGGGCGACCACGACGAGGTAGCGCTGCGCGTTCATCGGCACGAACGCCTGGGTCGAGCCGGGGTGCCTCTCGAGCTGCGCGATCGGGAACGGAAAGCTCGAGGCGGGGCTGCACCGGAACACGGAGACGTTCAGCGACGCGCGACCGGGGCGGAGGTTCTCGATCCCGGCGAGGTGATCGAACCGGCGCGCGGTCCCCTGGTTGGCCGGCCTGCCAGGCTGGCCATAACTCATGGCCATGAGGACGTCCCCATAGGGCGCGTACGCTGCGGGGCTGAGCGAATGGGCGGCGATGTGTTGGCGGCGGCTCATCGGTTGGGCGGCTGTGGCAACGCGCCACGCTGTGGCTCCCCTGCAGGGGAACCTTGGGGCGCTGCGCAGGAGGGACAGGGTATCACGCCGCCGGGCCGTCGCAGCGGAGCCGGCCCGGCGGCCTGAAGACCGGCGTCGGGTCGCAGTCTTGCATGGGGTCGACGGACGCAACCCTGAGCGGCAATGCAAGCGATCGTGGAGCCAGTCATGCGGATTGTTGAACAAGCGACATTTCGGGGCCGCCTCGTGGTGGTCTCTCTGTTCCTGGCGGTGTTCACCCTCATGGTCTCTGTGACGGGCTGCCAGCGTTACGACACGCTCGTCGAGAAGGATCAGATCGCGGCCCAGAAGTGGTCGGATCTCGAGGCGAACCTCCAGCGTCGTTACGACCTCGTCCCGAACCTCGTCGCGGTCGTGAAGGGGTCGGCGAAGCACGAGGAGCAGACGTTGTCCAGCGTCGCCGAGGCCCGCGCCCGCGCCACCGGCGTGCAGCTCAAGGCCGAGGATCTGACCGATCCCGAGAAGGTGGCGGCGTTCCAGCGGGCGCAGGAGCAGCTCAGCGGCTCGCTCTCGCGGCTCCTCGTCGTGCAGGAGCAATATCCGGATCTCAAGGCCAACCAGAGCTTCCATGACCTCCAGGTCCAGCTGGAAGGCATCGAGAACCGGATCCTCCGGGCGCGCGAGGAGTACAACCAGGCCGCGCGCGAGTACAACGCGGAGCTCCTGAAGATCCGCGGCCAGGTGGTGAACAAGGCGACGGGCCAGCCGTTCAAGCCGCGCGTCTACTTCACGGCCTCTCCCGAGGTCCAGTCCGCACCGAAGGTCGCCTTCTGATGGTCGGGGCGGCGATGCGTCAGGCGGTCTTCCGCGGCGCGCGGCTCCGGGTCCTCGAAAGGGCCGTCGCCGCCGCGCTCGCGTTGATCTGCGCGCTCGTCGCCCGGCCGGCGGTCGCCGCCTTCACGCCGCCAGAGCTCACCGGGCACGTGGTCGACACCGCCGGGCGGCTCGGCGCGGAGGACATCCGCTACCTCGACGCGAAGCTCGACCGCATCCGCCGGCAGACCGGGTTCGAGATCGTCGCCTTCGTGGCGGGCTCGCTCGAGGGCGAGACGATCGAGGACGTCGCCTACAAGGCGTTCAACACCTGGCAGCTCGGCCAGCGGGGCGCCGACAACGGCGTCCTGCTCGTGATCGCGCCGTCCGAGCGGCGCGTCCGGATCGAGACGGGCAAGGGCGTCGGCGGTGCGCTCACCGATCTCCAGTCGAACGACATCATCCGGCAGACGATCAGCCCGCTGCTCCGGGAGGATCGGTTCCGCGACGCCATCGATCAGGGCACGGTCGCCATCGCCCGGGCGCTCATCGCCGGCACGCCCGAGGAGGAACGGCGGCCGGCGCCTGGCACACGGCCGGCGCCCGACCCGGTCTCGCCGATCCAGATCGGCGTCACGTTCATCGCCCTGATCGGCGCGTTCCTGCTCGCGCTCATCTCGCCCTCCTTCCGGTGGTTCCTGTGGTTCGCCCTGCAGGCCCTCCTCCTCCGAGGCGGCGGCGGTCGCGGCGGCGGCGGGTTCGGCGGCGGCGGCGGCGGTGGGTCCGGGTTCGGCGGCGGCGGCGGGGGTCGCTCCGGCGGCGGCGGCTCCAGCGACAGCTACTGAGCCGAGGGGGTTGCCCGGGCGCCCGCGCTCGCCGCGAGGCCCATCCCACGGCGCCGCACGATCTGCGGCCATGGAAGAGGCCGCAGGATAAGGTCCAAACCGAACGGATTTCCTCGCGGCGCAGCGCGAGCCGCCGGGCGGACGCGGCGTGCGCCTCGGCGCGCGTGTGTGGGATGCGCGGCGCGGAGGTCACGCGATCTCACCCTGCGCCTGGACCAGGCGACGCTACGCTCTCGCCATGCCCGCTGCCCTCCGTCCCGTCTTCGTGGTCGACGCGCTCCGGACCCCGATCGCTCGTTACGCGGGCGCGCTGGCCACGGTCCGTCCCGACGATCTCGCGGCTTGTGTCATCGAGGCGCTCGTGCGCCGCCAGCCCGCGCTCGCGCCGCGCCTCGACCACGTCGTCTTCGGCGCGACGAACCAGGCCGGGGAGGACAACCGCAACGTCGCGCGCATGGCCGCCTTGATCGCGGGCCTGCCGTACGAGGTGCCGGGGGTCACGGTGAACCGCCTGTGCGGCTCGGGGCTCGAGGCGGTGGCCGACGCCGCGCGCATGATCGCGACGGGCGAGGCCGAGTGCGCGATCGCGGGGGGCGTCGAGAGCATGACGCGCGCGCCGTTCTCGATGCCGAAGCAGGCCGAGCGCTTCGATCGCACCGCGCCGCCGGTCTACGACACGACCCTCGGCTGGCGCTACCCGAACCCGAGGATGGCGGCCCGGTTCGAGCTCCAGTCGATGGGGGAGACGGCCGAGAACGTGGCCAAGAAGCACGGCATCAGCCGCGAGGACCAGGACCGGTTCGCGCTCCTCTCCCACGAGCGCGCCGCGCGCGCGTGGGCGTCGGGGGACTTCGCGGCCGAGGTCGCCCCGGTCACCGTCCCTCAGAAGAAGGGCGCGCCCGTCCTGTTCGAGCGCGACGAGGCCGTGCGCGCCGACGCCTCGCTCGAGGCGCTGGCGAAGCTCAAGCCGGCCTTCCGCGAGGGGGGGACGGTCACGGCCGGCAACGCGTCGCCCCTCAACGACGGCGCCGCCGCCCTGCTGCTCGCGTCGGGCGACGTCGTGCAGTCCGCCGGGGCGACGCCGCTCGCGCGCGTCGTCGGGACCGCGACCGCCGGGGTGGACCCCAACCTCATGGGCGAGGGCCCGATCCCCGCCGTGAAGAAGCTCCTCCAGCGGACCGGGCTGCGCGCGCCCAACGTCGACCTCGTCGAGCTCAACGAGGCGTTCGCGGCGCAGGCGCTCGCGTGTGTGCGCGCGCTCGAGCTCGACCCGGCGCGCGTGAACGTCCGCGGCGGCTCGATCGCGCTCGGGCACCCGATCGGCTGCTCCGGCGCGCGCATCGCGTGCACCCTCGTCCACGCCATGCGCGCGCGGGGCGCCAAGGTCGGGGTCGCCTCGTTGTGCATCGGGGTGGGGCAGGGCATCGCGACCCTCTTCGAGCGCGCCTGAGGTGCATTTCGACCCTCTGGCGCGGCCTCAGATGCGATAAGACGCCTGACCAGAACGCAGCGAGGGGGGCCTTGCGGCTCTCCCCGCCTCGGCTGACGGCGCCGCCTCGGCGGCAAGAACAGGAGAAGGCCCGATGGATTTCCCCCAGATCAATGTGCCCGGCACCGGCCAGCTGCACGCCCGGCTCAAGACCTCGCTCGGCGACATCGTCATCCAGCTGGAGGAGAAGCGCGCCCCCAACACGGTCAAGAACTTCGTCGGCCTCGCGACGGGCAGCATCGACTGGAAGGATCCGAAGAGCGGCCAGAAGATGCAGGGGACGCCCTGCTACGACGGCGTCCGCTTTCACCGCGTCATCTCGGGCTTCATGATCCAGTGTGGCGACCCGCTGTCGCGTTACCCGGACATGGCCGCGCGCTGGGGCACGGGCGACGCGGGCTACAAGTTCGCCGACGAGTTCCACCCCGAGCTCCGGCACGACGGCGCCGGCGTGCTCTCCATGGCGAACGCCGGGAGGAACACCAACGGCGCGCAGTGGTTCATCACCGAGGGGCCGACGCCGCACCTCGACAACCGGCACGCGGTGTTCGGCAAGGTCGTGAGCGGCCTCGACGTCGTGCACAAGATCGCGAACGTGCCGACCACGCGCGACCGGCCGAACCAGGACGTCGTCCTCGAGCGCGTCGAGATCTTCCGGCAGTAGCAGCGCCGGGCGCCGCGCGGCGCCGCCCCGCGGGGCGCGTCGCGCGGGCGCCGGGAGCCCCGTGTTGCGGGGCGCGTCGCGCGGGCGCCGTCCCGTGACGGCTAACCTGTTGAAATAACTTGAATTTCGTTGCTTCGGCCGCCGGCGCGGCGCCGGAGCGCCGGAGCGCCGGCCGCGGAGGCGCCTCGTCGGCACCCGGGCCCGCTCAGCGGGCGCAGCAGACGGTGATCCTGTCGCCGCCCTCGACGGCCTCGCCCGTGGGGGAGCCGCCGCGCGGCCGACAGCTGCCGGTCGCGGCGACCTCGACCCGCACCGACGCGGCCGCGGGCACGTCATCGGCGCAGCTCTCGTCGTGGCGCACGGAGACGGTCGCGTCATCGCAGCTGTCGTCCGCGAAGAAGGTGGTCGTCGCGGTGCAGCGCACGTCGTCCTCGTCGCACGTGCACCGGGTGCAGCCGCGATCGTCGATCACGTCGCGCGCGAACACGTGCCGCTCGCCGAACCCCTCCGGGCAGCGCCGCTCCCCCTCGTGCCAGACGCAGGCGCCCGGCTGGAACGGGTCGTCCACGTCCCGCGGGGCGCACGTCTCCCCCGCGCCGCAGCCGCCGGTGCTCGAGCCGAGGGCGCAGACGAGCGCCTGCACGCCGAAGCGCGGCGCTGGCCCGGTCGGCTCGCCGCCCGAGGCCGGGCAGGACGCGGACCTCACGCCCGGCGGCGCGCCGCTATAACTCTCGAACGGCAAGTTGTTCCTGAGCGGGACACATACGCGCGGCGGGAGCCCGACCGTGAGCGTCGCGTCGTCGCACTCGTTGTCCAGGTACGCCGTGACGTCGGGCTCGTCGCAGCGGACCTCGGGTTCGCCGCACGCGCACGGGCTGCACGTCGCGGGCGCCTCGACGTCGCGGCCGCCCACGTCCACCCGCGTGGGGAAGCCCGCGGGGCACGCGACCTCCTCGGCCGCGGGACCGGCGTAGAGCAGGCCCGGCCCCTCCCAGTCCTCGGGCACGGCGACGCAGGAGAACCCGCTGCAGCCGTCGTCGGCGCAGTCGACCGCGCCGTCGCCGTCGTCGTCGTCGCCGTTCGTGCAGATCTCACCGCCGCCGGAGCCGGCGCTCGTGGAGGTCGTCGGCGCGCCGCCCCCGCCGCCGGAGCTGCCTGCCGGCGGGCCCTGGTACCCGGCGGAGTCGAACTGATCGAAGTCCAGGGAGCAGGCGCCGGCCACGACGAGGGCGACGAGCGCGGTGAGGCGGGAGACGGCAGAGCGGCGCAACACGACCTCCGGGATCGGCGAGCTTCGCCTCGGAATGAAGCCCCTTCCACGGTACCACGACCGCCTGTCCGGATGGCGCGCCGCCGCGCGTGGCCTCGCCCTGCGCGCCCGAGATCTCCATGCCGCAGCGCCCCACGACGCGGGGCGCACCGCGTCACGCGCTCGGGCTCTGCGGAGCCTCGTCCGGCCATAGCGCCGCGAGCGCCGCGAGCTCCTGCGCGAGCTCCTCCTTGGCCTTGCCGGCGATCCGCGCCCGCTCCGCGCGGAGCGCCTCGCCGACGGCCGCGCGCTGCTCGGGCGACAGCCCCTCCGCGTCTTTCATCTGCGCGAGCGCCTCGTCGACGTCGTGCAGCTGTCCGAGGCGGCGCTGCAGCCGCGAGGCGGACTTGGCGGTGCGCTCGGCGCGCTCGCCGAAGAGCGGCGCGAACGTCTCCGCGGAGTAGCGCAGCCGCTTGAAGCGGATCCGGAGCGCGTGCATGGCGGCGCCGTCCTCCGGATCGCTCGCCGCGAGCGCGCGCACGTCCTCCAGCGCGTCGCCGATCCCGCGCCGCGCGAGCGCCTTCGCGCCGCGGCGCTTCGCCTTGCCGCGCGCGACGCGCCGCTCGAGGCGCGCGAGGTGCGGCTCCAGCCGGAGCGGCTTGGGCTTGCCCGGCGCGCGCGCCGCCTCCGCCTCGCCCTGCTCGCCCGGCCGCCGCGCGCCCGCGTCGCCCGGCCGGTCCTTTCGCAGCAGCTCGACGATGTGGGTCCTCGCCTCGTGCTCGCGGTGCGATCGCTGCGCGACCCACACGTCGACGGCGCCTCGCGCGTCCTCGCCCAGCTCGAGGGCGGTGAGCGTCTCGCGCAGCACCTCCTCGTCGCGCAGCGTCCCCGTCGCCCGCGCGAACTCCCGGAGCCCCTCGGCGATCGGGCGCAGCCGGCGCTTGCCGTAGAGGCGCCGCGCGGGCTTGAGCAACGTCCGGAGCCGACGCAGCGCGACACGGAAGTCGTGCACCGCCTCGACGTCCGGCTCGGCGTCCTGGCCCTGCGCGCTCGTGGCGACGACGCGCCGCGCGTCGACACGGACGCGCTCGATGTGGGAGAGCAGCACCGGCCCCAGGAAATCGGCCGCGGAGAGCTTCGCGCCGCCGCTGCCGTTGTCGCCGCCGCCGTTGCCGCCGCTGCCGTTGCCGTTGCCGCCGCCGTCGCCGAGGTTGTCGATGCCGCCGGGGTTGTCGCCGCCGCTGCCGGCCCCGGGGTCGTCGATGCCGCCGGGGTTGTCGATGCCGCTGCCGGCCCCGGGGTCGTCGATGCCGCCGGGGTTGTCGATGCCGCCGTCGTCGCCAGCGCCGGGGTTGTCGCCGCCGCCAGTGCCGTCGCCGTCGACGCCGCCGTCGCCGCCACCGCTGTCCGGCGGCGGGGGGCTGCCCGCGAGCGGCGTCACAGCCGCGTGAGCGCCACCGTCACCAGCGGGCGCCTCCCGAGCTTCGCCTCGATCGTCCGGCGCGCGGCGAGCCGGGCGACCTCGATGATGTCGCTGTCGCGGCGCCGCGCGCGCGGCTCGCAGTCGTTCACTGCCTGCGCGACCGCGCGCGCCGCGGCGCGCAGCGCGCCCCCCTCGAGCTCCCCGGTCACGCCGCGGGCGAGCACCTGCGGCGGCGCCGCGAGGGCGCCGTGCACGTCGATGACCAGCGACACGAAGGCCACGCCGGCGCGGCCGAGGTTCGCCCGCTCGCGGAGGATCTCGTCCCCGAGCTCCTCGCCGTCCGCCGTCGCCACGCGGCCGACCACCGCCCTGCCGCTCCGCGCGAGCGGCCGCGCCTTGCCGATCTCGACGACGTGCCCGTTCTCGGCGACGAGCACCTCCGCCACGCCGCGCTCCCGCGCCAGCGCCGCGTGCCGCGTCAGGTGGTGCAGCGCCCCGTGCACGGGCAGGAAGCTGCGCGGCTGGGTGAGATCGATCATACGCGCCTGTTCTGTCCGGTGCGCGTGCCCGCTCGCGTGGACGCGCCGGTCCGTCGACCACGTCACGAGCTCCACCCCGAGACGCAGCAGCCCCGCCATCATATCGACGACCGGGCGGTCGTTGCCAGGGATGACGCGGCTCGAGAGCACGACCCGATCCCCCTCCTCCAGGCGCAGGTGCTGGTGCGTCCCGGAGGCGAAGCGCATCAGCGTGGAGGCCCGCTCGGCCTGCGTGCCGCTCGCGATGACGAGCAGCCGCTCGCGCGGTATCGAGGCGGCCATCTCGGGCGGCACGAGCAGGTCGCTCGGCCACGGGAGCCGGCCGACCGCCTGCGCGGCCCGCACGTGCGTCTGCACGCTGCGGCCGAGGAGGCAGATCTTGCGGCGCGCGCGCACCGCGGCCTGGCCGACGGCGAGCAGCCGCTGGACGTTGGAGGCGAAGATGCCGACCACGACGCGCGCCGGCGCGGTCTCGATGAGCTCGGCGAGCGCGTGCGCGACGTCGCGCTCGCTCCCCGCCTCGCCGGGCGAGTCCACGTTGGTGCTGTCGGAGAGGAGCAGCCGGACCCCGGCGTCGCCGAGCGCGCGGAACCGGGCCTCGTCGGTCGGCTCGCCGTCGAGGGGCGTCGGATCCAGCTTGAAGTCGCCGGTGTGGACGACGAGCCCCGCGGCCGTGTGGATCGCGAGCGCCGTGGCGTCGACGATCGAGTGCGTCACCCGGAGCGGCTCCACGACGAAGCCGCCGATCGCGATCTCGCGCCCGACCTGCGTCGGCACGAGCCGCGCCTTGTCCTCGAGCCCGTGCTCCGCGAGCCGGTAGCGCACGAGCTCCAGCGCGTGCGGCGGCCCCCACACCGGGACGTCGAGGTGGCGCAGGAGGAACGGCAGCCCCCCGATGTGATCCTCGTGGCCGTGCGTCAGCACGACGCCGCGCACCCGCTCGCGCAGCGCGAGCACGTGATCGAAGCGCGGGTGGTAGACGTCGACGCCGAGGTCGGTGCTCGGGAACGTCACGCCGCAGTCGACGAGCAAGAGCCCGTCCGCCTGCTCGAGCGCGAGGCAGTTCATCCCGACCTCGCCGAGACCTCCAAGAGGCACGAGCCGCAGGGTGGACGGGGCTGGCGGGGGGAGCTGGCTCGGGGTGGGGGCGCTCTGCTCGGGATGCACGTTCGGTAAGGTCTGCCACCCAGGGCGCCGGGGGCCCGCGGCCCGCGGCTTGCTGAGCTGGTCTGAAAGGAGAGAAGACGGCTACTTCTCCACGACGTAAATCGAGATCCGCTCGCCGTCCCTCTCGAAACTTAGCGCGACAGTGTAGCCACAGGGTGGGCCCTTGCGTCACGCTCTCTCTTGCAGCGTCGGCGCCCCCGCCGGCCTTTCGTCGGCCGCCTTGTTCTCACGCCGGCCTCACGCCGGCCTCACGCCGGCCTCACGCCGGCCTCGCGCCGGCCTCACGCCGGCCTCGCGCCGGCGGCCCGGGGTCACGCGCCTCGTCGTCGAAACAGACCCCCGGCCGCCTTCCCCTGAACGTCCTCCACGGAGCCACCGGTGATCGCTGCCCTGCTCATCAACCTGTTCCGTCTGCTGCTGCTCCCGCTGAGCGCGCTCCGCTGGGCGTTTGCTGCACCACGGGGTGGGTACGTCGTGCTCGACATCGACGGCCGCGTGGTCGACCTGCAGCCGCCCCGGGTCCGCTTCTCCCTCTGGTGGCGCCCGCGGACGAGGGCTCCGCTCTCGGTGGAGCGCGTCCGCGAGCTCGGCAAGCACCTGAGGAAGGACGCGCGGCCGGCGGGGCTGCTCCTCCGGATGCGGTCGGTGCACGCGGGCCCGGCGGTGATCGCCTCGCTCCGCGACGCGCTCCTCGAGATCCGGGCGGGCGGCAAGGACGTGGTGGCGTACCTGCCGATGGGCGCCGACAACACGATGCTCCTGCTCGCCTCCGCGGCGCGGGCGGTCGTCGTCGGGCCCGAGACGCTGGTGTCGCCGCTCGGGTTCGCGGTCGAGGGCCGCTACCTGCGCCGCGCGCTGTCGCAGGCCGGCGTCGAGCCCGAGGTGTTCGCGAAGGGCATGTACAAGAACGCCGCCGAGGTGCTGGTGCGCGACGAGATGAGCGCCCCGCAGCGCGAGCAGGTCGGCGCCCTGCTCGACGCGCGCCTCGGCGAGCTGACCGCGGCGCTCGCCCAGGGGCGCCGCGTCGATCGCGAGACGGCCGCGCGCTGGATCGACGAGGCGCCCCACGGCGCGGAGCAGGCGGTCGCGCGGGGCATCGTCGACGCGGTCGCGTACGAGGACGAGCTGGAGCACCTGCTCGCGACGGGGACGCTCCCGAGCGGGCTCCCGCCGCGCCGCGCCGGCGCGATCGCGGTCGCGCCGGCGGGCGAGGGGGCGGGGGCGGCGGCCCGGCCGTCGCGGGCTCGCCTCGTCGCCGCGCGGCGCTACCTCGCCGCGCGGCGCGCGCTCGAGCTCTCGCCGATGCTGCCGCGCCCCATCCTCGGCGTGGTCGAGGTGCACGGCGCGATCGTGAGCCGCGCCCGCTTCCGGGGGGCGTCGCTCGCGAGCGAGGAGCGGCTCGTCGCGAGCCTGCGCGCGGCCCGCCAGAACCCGCGCATCCGGGGGGTCATCCTGCACATCGACTCGCCGGGCGGCTCCGCGCTCGCGTCCGACCGGATCCACCACGAGGTCACCCGCCTCGCCGAGGTGAAGCCGGTCGTGGCGTGCCTGTCGAACGTGGCGGCGAGCGGCGGCTACTACGTGGCGGCGGCCGCGCACGCGATCGTCGCGCAGCCGCAGACGATCACGGGGAGCATCGGCGTGGTCTCGGCGCGCTTCGCGCTCGGGCCGCTGCTCGACCGGCTCGGCGTCTCGACGGACGTCGTGAAGCGCGGGGCCAGGGCGGACCTGTTCTCCCCGTCGCGCAAGCTCGACGAGGGGGAGCGCGCGGTGATGGAGCGCGAGCTCGACGCGTTCTACGCGACGTTCCTCCGGGTGGTCGCCAGCGGGCGGAGGCGGCCGGTGGAGGAGATCGAGCCGCTGGCGCAGGGGCGCGTCTACAGCGGCGCCGACGCGCAGGCGCGCGGGCTCGTCGACATGCTCGGCGGCTTCGAGCGGGCGCTGCACGAGCTGCGGCAGATGATCGGGCCCAAGGCGGCGGCGATCGAGCCGGCGATCGTGCGGGCGTCGCGGTACATCCCGCCGCCGCCGCTGCTGCCGGCGCCGGTGCCGACGCTGCTCGAGCTCGTCGGGCTGCGGGGGGTGGCGGACCAGGTGGCGCTCGCGATGCACTGCGAAGGGGAGCGGGTGCTGGCGTACTGCGCGGAGGCGTACGCCCTCGAGCGGGGTGACGGCAGCGCGAGGTGAGTGAGCGTGCGGGGCGCGCGCTCACTCACCTCGCGCTGCTTTCCAAGGGAAGGGGAGGCCAGCGTGCGCCGCGCACGCTCAGCTTGAAGGCGTGGAGGGCACACGCACCACTCGAGGAGACTTCCGGAGGGAAGGGGGGCGAGGGCGAGAACGTGAGGAACGGACCCCCTTCCGGGAAAAGGGGCGGTTTTTCCGCGGGAGAAGCTGTGTAGAATCTGTGCGCCTGGTGGGTAGCACCTGTTCAGAACTGCTCAGGGAGCCCTACGCCAGCCGTGCCGGACGAACGAGACCCTATATGTGGGCCCTGTTCGGCCCGGGATCCCAAGATGTAGCGGTTCTCCTTGACGCACGGCGGGTTCGCGGGTTTGACTAGCGCTCGGTCGTCAGCGGTGTCGGGCGCTCCCGAACGCCGGCGTATGCCTTTCAGGCAAGAGCCCTGAAACTATGCTCACTGGTCGGAAGACGGATCGTTTGAGCAGGTAGACGGGGACAAAGCGGCGAGGTCCTGTGGAGATCGAGGCGAATCGGCCTCGGCGTTCTCCCGGGAACTCTTTGTGCTTTCGGTAGGACCCGGGCCACCGACAGGTGCGGTGGCTCACAGGAGGACTTGGAAATGGCCCAGTCGGCAGTGGTGGGTGACGGCGGTAAACTTGCCGCGGGGAACGGCAAGATGACGACGCGGACGAAGGAAGAGGCGGGGGCTCGTCCGGTGAGCGGGGGGGCTGCCAGGACGCAGGCCAACGGGGCCGGGGTCAAGACCGCGAAGAAGGGGGCCTCGCGGCCGCGCGGGCTCGCGTTCGAGCGGCGGTTCACGCACCGCGGCGCGGATCCGCTCGACGAGGTCACCTGGGAGCGCCGCTCCAGCGTCATCACCAACCCCGACGGCTCGGTCGTCTTCAAGATGGAGGGCGCCGAGATCCCGGCCGGCTGGTCGCAGCTCGCCACCGACATCGTCGTCTCCAAGTACTTCCGCAAGGCGGGGCTCCACGGCAAGAAGGAGCTCGGCGAGACGAGCGTCCGCCAGGTCGTCCACCGGCTCGCGCGTACCATCCGGGAAGCGGGCGAGCACTTCGGCGGCTACTTCGCGTCGACCAAGGAGGCGGACACCTTCGAGGCGGAGCTCTCCTACCTGCTCGTCCATCAGTACGGCGCGTTCAACTCGCCCGTCTGGTTCAACTGCGGGCTCTTCCACCGCTACGGCATCGAGGGGTCGGGCGGCAACTACGCCTGGAACGAGGCCTCGGCCGACGCCGGGAACACCGCCGGCAAGCCGGGCGCCGCGGCGCGGACGGGCGCGGCGGGCGCGGTCGACGAGATCATCGAGACGCGGAACGCCTACGAGCGGCCGCAGTGCTCGGCGTGCTTCATCCAGGCCGTCGATGACGACCTGATGAGCATCTACGACCTCGTGAAGAGCGAGGCCCGGCTCTTCAAGTACGGCTCCGGGACCGGGACGAACTTCAGCGCGATCCGCGGCAAGCAGGAGAAGCTCTCGGGCGGCGGGACGAGCTCGGGGCTCATGAGCTTCCTCGAGGTGTTCGACCGCGCCGCCGGCGCGACCAAGAGCGGCGGCACGACGCGGCGCGCCGCGAAGATGGTCTGCCTCGACATGGACCACCCGGAGATCGCCGACTTCATCCAGTGGAAGGTGCGCGAGGAGAAGAAGGCGATGGCGCTCATCGCCGCGGGGTACCCCTCCGACTTCAACGGCGAGGCCTACCACACGGTCAGCGGGCAGAACTCGAACAACTCCGTGCGCGTGAGCGACGAGTTCATGCGCGCGGCGGCGACGGGCGCCGCGTGGGAGACGCGCGCCCGCACGACCGGCGAGGTCGTCGACACGCTGAGCGCCAAGGATCTCTGGCGGCAGATCGCCGAGGCGGCGTGGGGCTGCGCCGATCCGGGCGTGCAGTACGACACCACCATCAACCGCTGGCACACCTGCCCGAACACGGCGCGCATCAACGCCTCGAACCCGTGCTCGGAGTACATGTTCCTGGACGACTCGGCCTGCAACCTGGCCAGCCTGAACCTCACCAAGTTCCTCCGCGAGGACGGCTCGTTCGACATCGAGGGCTACCGCCACGCCGTGCGCGTGTTCTTCGTGGCGCAGGAGATCCTCGTCGACTTCTCGGCCTACCCGACCCGGGGCATCGCGAAGAACTCGCACGACTACCGCCCGCTCGGCCTGGGCTACGCGAACCTGGGCACCCTGCTCATGCTGCAGGGCATCCCGTACGACTCGGACCAGGGCCGCGCGGTCGCGGGCGCGCTCACCTCCATCCTCTGCGGCCACGCGTACCGGGTCTCGGCCGAGATGGCCGCGGCCAAGGGGCCGTTCGCCGGCTTCGCGAAGAACCGCGAGCCGATGCTCCGGGTGATGGGCATGCACCGCGACGCGGCGTACGCGATCGATCGCGACCGCTGCCCGGAGTCGCTCTGGCGGGCGGCGTGCGCGGACTGGGACGAGGCGGTGCGCATCGGGCAGGAGCACGGCTACCGCAACGCCCAGGCGACGGTGCTCGCGCCGACCGGCACGATCGGCCTCCTGATGGACTGCGACACGACGGGCATCGAGCCGGACTTCTCGCTGGTGAAGTTCAAGAAGCTGGCCGGCGGCGGCTACTTCAAGATCGTGAACCAGTCGGTCCCCGAGGCGCTCCGGCGGATCGGCTACGCCGAGGCCGAGGTGCAGGAGATCGTCGCCTACGTCTCCGGCACGAACACGCTGCTGGCGGCGCCGCACGTGAATCGGGCGTCGCTCAAGGCGCGGGGGCTCACGAACGACGACCTCGCGAAGGTCGAGGCCGCCATCCCGAGCGTCTTCGATCTCGACCTCGCCTTCGGCCCCTGGATCCTCGGCGAGGAGACCTACGACCGGCTCGGCGTCTCCAAGGAGTCGCGGGCGCGCTTCGGCTTCTCGCTGCTCCAGCACCTCGGCTTCTCCCCCGCGGAGATCGAGGAGGCGAACGAGACCATCATCGGCCGGATGACGGTCGAGGGGGCGCCGCACCTGCGCGAGGAGCACTACGCGGTGTTCGACTGCGCCAACCGGTGCGGCAAGAAGGGCCGGCGTTACCTCGCGCCGATGGCGCACGTCCGGATGATGGCCGCGGCGCAGCCGTTCCTGTCCGGCGCCATCTCGAAGACGGTGAACCTGCCGAACGACGCCACGGTCGAGGACGTGCAGCGGATCTACGAGGAGGGGTGGCGCCTCGGGCTGAAGGCGGTGGCGCTCTACCGCGACGGCTGCAAGGCGTCGCAGCCGCTCTCGTCGACGAGCGACAGCAAGTCCTCGGACACGAAGAGCAAGGTCGAGAAGGCCGAGAAGGCCGAGATCGCCGGGCCCGTCCTCCAGGCCGCGACCGCGCTGGCCGCCCAGGCGCGCCCGCGCTCGCCGTCGGCGGCGGCGCCCGAGCGGTTCCGCCTGCCGAGGAAGCGCAAGGGCTTCACGCAGGAGGCGCGTGTCGGCGGGCACAAGATCTACCTCCGCACGGGCGAGTACGACGACGGGACGCTCGGCGAGATCTTCATCGACCTCCACAAGGAGGGCGCCGCGTTCCGCTCGATGATGAACTGCTTCGCGATGGCGGTGTCGATCGGGCTCCAGTACGGCGTGCCGCTCGAGACCTTCGTCGAGCAGTACACGTTCACCCGCTTCGAGCCGCAGGGGGTCGTCGAGGGGCACGACTACGTGAAGTTCTCGACGTCGATCGTGGACTACCTGTTCCGCGTGCTCGGGGTCGAGTACCTGAACCGCTACGATCTCGCCCACGTCCAGCCGGTCACCTCGGCCATGGAGGACCCGGTCGAGTCGCGCGCGCAGGAGAGCGGCGCGGCGTCCTTCTCGCAGTCCTCCGCGTCGCCGTCGGCGCTGCTCGACGGCGGGGGGCGCGTCGCGAGCGCGCTCGACGCGCAGCTCGAGGACATGATGGGCGACGCGCCGGTCTGCGACGGCTGCGGGCACATCACGGTGCGCAATGGGGCCTGCTACAAGTGCCTCAACTGCGGCAACAGCATGGGATGCAGCTGAAGTAGCGACGGGCGTGGGAGGGGGGTGACGTGGGAGGGGCCGGCGGGGGGCCCCTCCCACGAACTCGCGCCTTGTGGTGGCTATTGCCGCGTGAACGGGTGGGGCGAGGCTGGGGGCGACTCGCTGCGCTGCGGGCCGGCGCTCGGGTTCGTGGGGCCCTACCCCCGCCGGCCCCTCCCACGTCACCCCCCTCCCACGCCGACTTGGGGGAGGGAAGGGGGGTGGCGAGATGGCGGCGGCGTGGGGAGGGTGCGGTCCGGCCGGACGTGGTTCTACCTGGCTGGCCGGATGGCTGTGCTGGGCGGGAATTCATAGAAACCGGAGCATGATCCGGTCACTTTCAGCCATTCCCTTGTTGGTCCTCGCGTGTGGGGTGATGTCCGGCGCCTGCACGAGAGAAGAAGAAGCAGCGGCGGAGACGGTCGCGGCCCCGACGCAGTCGGCTGCGCCGGTCGCCGCGGATCCTGTTCCCGCTGCAACGCCAGCGCCGGCGCCGGCGCCGACCCCGGAACCGGCGGCCAACCCTGAGCCTGCTGCATCGGCGGCCGCAGCGGACGATGCGGAGGCGGGGGCAGCTGAGGCCGCGAGCGGGACGGCGGGGGCTCGCGGAGGAGGCGCGTCCATCCAGGCGTGCTGCTCGGCGCTGCATGCGGTCGCCACCCAGTCGGGGAAATCGCCGGAGGCCAAGTCGAAGGCCGCCACGGCGTCGCACCTCTGCGCAGGGATCGAGAAGCTCGTGAAGAGCGGGAAGACGCCGCGCACCAAGGCGCTCACCCAGGTCAGGGCGGGCCTGGCTGGGACGACGCCGCCGCCCGAGTGCCTCTGAGCCGCGGCGCGGCGCCGGGCCAGGCGCCGAACCGCGCGGCACCCTGCGCGAGAGGACAGACCACCGCTGAATCGACCCTCACGGGAAGGAGCTGCCATGCCCTCCAGGCTGGTTCTCGATCGTCAGAAGCGCGCCAGCGCCGTCATCGCGGCCGGTGAGACACACGCCGACCCGATCGCCGCGGAGGTCGGCGCGCTGCTCTCTCCCTACCTGCGCAAGGGAGAGCAGATGCCGGACGTCTCGCTGCTCGCGCAGCTCGTCGCGCGCGCCCTCGCCGACGCGCGCGACCGCATGGTGACGGCCGACGAGGCGCATCTCGTCGAGCTCTCCGACGACACGACCCCGCGGGAGGGCCGCGACGAGGCCGCGCACGAGCTGCACGACGAGCTCTCGGATCTGCGCGACTGGCTCACCGGCATCTACGACGCGGCGGCGCTCGAGCGCCTCGGGCTCGCCCAGCCGCCCCCGCGCGATCCGGCGCAGCTCGAGCGCTTCACCCGCGAGGTCGTGCGCGCGCTCAGCGCCAAGGAGCTGCCGGAGCCGAGCCGCAAGGGGGTCCGCTGGGATCCCGACGAGACGGTGCTCCGGATCGAGCGCTTGCACGACGCGCTCCTCAGCCACTTCATGGACGTGGCGCGCGAGGCGCGCGAGGCCGAGGTCACACGCCTCGCCAGGCACGCGGCGATCTCGACCTGCGATGAGCGGTTCAGCCGCGCCGCGGCGTTCCTGGCCGGGCTCTTCCGGCTGGCAGGCCACGCCGACCTGGCGCACCGCGTGCGCCCGTCGACGCGCCGGCACGGGCAGGTCGAGGCGGACGCGCCGCCGGGAGAGCTGGGGAAGGGCGCCGACGTGGAGCCGGGGAGGACCGCCGACGTGGCGCCGGGGAAGGCCGCCGACGTGGCGCTGCGGAACACTGGGCCGGGAGAGCGTGGCGGCGCCCTGGCCGCGGACGGCGCGCCCGCGCGCTCGCTACGCGCGCAGCACCGTCACGGCGCGACCTGAAGGCGTCGTGGCCTCGTCGAAGCGCGTGCGCTCCTCCGTTGGGGGGGCGCTCGTGCGACGATCGAAGATCACGATCACGCCCGTCGAGAGGCTCAGCCGCTGGAGGTAGTCGTCGAGCTGCGCGAGCCCCTTCGGCAGCGGGTCCTTGCCGCCGTCCTTCCACACCTTGAGCTCCAGCGCCTCGCGCTGCACCGCGCGCGCGCCGCCTTCGCCCGGGTAAGGCCAGCGCACGAGCAGGTCGATGCGCCCCCGGCCGACGCCGTACTCGCGATCCACGTACCCGCCGCCGTTCACGACGCGCTGCAGGTACGCCATGAGCACGAGCTGCGGCGCCACCTCGTGGTAGGGCATCCCGGCGGCGATCACGTCGCCATGCTCCCGCCAGAAGTCGGCGAACTCGCGCAGGATGCGCGGGAGATCGAGCCGCCCGTCGGGCAGGACGAAGGTGCGGGTGGGCGACGCGGGGACCTTCGCCTCGGCGGAGGACGCGAGCACCCGGACGATGACCTCGCGGTAGATGGGGTTGGCGATCCGGATCGGGTTGTCCAGGGCGACGAGCCCGAGGTCGCGGACGTACGACAGATCGTCGTCGTAGGTGTCGCCGCCGCCCTCGTAGGTGCCGGCGACCACCGGCTCCAGCACCCGCCGCACGCGCGGCTCGGTCAGCCGGTGCACGAGCGAGTCGAGGTGCGTCGCGCGGGCCAGGATGAGCCGCTCCTTCGCCAGATCGACGTGCTCCGCCGTGATGGGCTCGGCCGGCGGAACCGCGATCTTTTCCGTGATTTCCCGGCCAAGCGCGTTGACGAGCCACGGCTGCCCTCCCGTCACCTCCAGGCTGCGGGAGAGCGCCGCCTCGGTGAAAGGCTGTCCCGTGTCTCCCGTGTGCTGGGCGTAGAGCTCGCGCACCTCCTCGGGGCTGAACGCGCCGAGACGCAGCGACTCGAGCTTGATGTTGAACGGGCTCGAGGCCCCGAGGCGGTTCGGATCACCTCCGCTCGCCGCCTTGTAGTCCCGCACGTCGCGCAGGCCGCACAGGATGACGGACCACGGGAAGCGCTCGGGCCGGTTGGCGTAGCCGGCGCGGAGCTGCCGCAGCACGCTGATCAGGCTCGCGCCGCGCAGCGCGTCGATCTCGTCGGCGAGAAGGACGAGCGGCCGCGGGCACGCCTGCGCCCACGCGGCGAGCACCGCGCCGAGCAGGTCACCGGGCGGGGCGGGCGGCGGAGGCGGAGGCCTGAGCTCCGGCGGGAGCACGGCCTCGGCGTTGCGGAGCATCTCGCTCACGATCGTCCGCTCGGCGGATGCGATGTCCTCGCCCCACGCCTCGCCCGCCTCGCAGGAGAAGAGCACGGCCGCATGGCGGTCCGAGGCGTTCAGCCGCTCGGCGAGGCCGCGCAGGGCGGTGGTTTTGCCCGTCTGCCGGGGGGCATGGACCACGAAGTAGCTGCCCTGGTCGACGAGATCCGGCGCCTCGGGGAGCCGCCGCTCGGCCGGGATCATGTAGTGCAGGTCGGGGCGGCACGGTCCCGCGACGTTGAAGCAGCGCTTCATCGCGGTGGAGCTTGCGCCCCGGCGCCCGGGCGGCGCAAGCGCTCAGGTGAGCTGCGCGACGTCCCCGGGTGCGGCTCCCGACGTCGATTTCGTGATCCGCGCGCGCCGCAAAGCTGCCGGGTGATCGAGGGCGCTCGGCGGGCCCGTGTAGCCTGCGCGGTCGCGCCGCGTTCGTCCGCGGGGGCGGCCGCCGGAGCGCAAGGCGCGGGCGCGAGCGCCGCGCGGGCGGCTCGGCGCTGGGCGGCTCGGCGCTCAGAGCGAGACGCCGAGGGCGGCCGCGATCTGCTGGCGGGAGACGACGCCGTGGTCGTCGACCGAGTAATCGTCGGCCTCGAGCCGGAACGTGCGCGTCGCCGTGACGTCCGCGCGGCCGCTGAAGCGGTACGGGATGGCCGGCGAGGCGAACGACTCCCGGAGCAGCAGGTAGCCGAGATCGACGGGGATGCTGATCGGGACGCGGACCTGCGTCGTGCGATCGGAAGGGAGCCAGACGCCTTCCCCGCCGGCGCGGAAGTCGACCGGCAGCGGATAGCGGCCCGCGAGCACGACCGTGCCGCGCACCGCGCGCACCGCGACGTCGTACGAGTTCGGGTTGTGCACGTTGACGACCACCGTCATCAGGATGCCGAGGCTCGGCGGGAAGGCGATCCGGATGCCGGTGATCTCGGCGTGATCGAGCTGCATCGTCGGCTTGCTGACGCAGGCGGGGCCGGCGAGGGCAACGAAGGCGAGCGCGAGCAAGCCGCGCACGAGGGGGTGTTTCCAGGATCTCGGCACGCGGCGGGAGCTTACCCGCGCGGGGGCGCGCCGTCACCTCGCAGCAGGAGACGACGCGGGCCTCACGCGAAGTGGTCGTACCCGCGCGCCGCGACGTCCTTCAGCTGCCCGTCCGGCCCGAGCAGCGCGACGTCGCTCGCGCCCTGCTCGCGCGGCGCGCAGCGGCCGATCGCCACGAAGCCCGGGAGCTCCCCCGCGCCCGGCCCGGCGACCGCGACCGCGTAGTCCTCGCCGCCGTGGAGCGCGAGCTCCAGCGCGTCCGCGCCGAGCAGCGCGGCGGCCTCGCGGAGCTCCGCGGTGACGAGCGCCGCCGGGTCGAGCAGCACGCGCACGCCGCTCGCGCGCGCGAGGTGCCCGAGGTCCGCGGCGAGGCCGTCGGAGATGTCGATCGCCGCCGCCGCGCCCGCGCCCGCGCCCGCGCCCGCGCCCGCCGCCGCGCCCGCGCGGAGCCCCGCGTCGATGCGCGCCAGCGGCCGGCGGAACGCCTGGATCGCCCGCTCCGCCGCCGCGCCGGCCGTCGCGCCGGCGCGCTCGAGCAACGCGAGCCCCGCCGCGGCCAGGCCGACCGGGCCCGCCAGCGCGATCGTGTCGCCGGGCCGGGCGCCGTCGCGCCGGAGCGGCGCCGCCGCGGCGCCGAGCGCCGTCGTGGTGATCGAGAGCTCCCCGCCCCGGGAGAGGTTCCCGCCGACGATCGCCGTGCCGATCGCGTCGCACGCGAGGCGCTGCCCCCTGGCCAGGGCGAGCAGATCCTCGTCGCTCACGTCCCGGGGCAGCACCAGCGCGGCGAGCAGGCCGACCGGGCGCGCCCCCATCGCCGCGAGATCGCTCGCGGCGGCCATCGTCGCCCGGTAGCCGAGATCCTCGAGGCTCATGAGATCGCGCCGGAAATGCACGCCCTCGACCGCGCTGTCGACCGTCCAGACGAGGCGCTCCGCGGCGCCGGCCCCCGCCCCGGCCGGCTGCGCCGCGAGCGCGAGGATCGCGGCGTCGTCGCCGATGCCGCAGAGCACGTGCTCGCCCTCCGCGCCGCCGAGCACGGCGCGCAGCAGGTCGATGCGGCCCCACTCGGACCGCGCGGCGCTCACTGGAAGACGGGCGGCGGGCTGACGCTGTTCGCCGGAGCGCCCGCGGCCGTGGGCAGCTTCACCACGAACACGGTGCCGCGCGGCTCGTTCGTCTCGATGCGCACCGTGCCGCCGTGCGCCTCGACCAGGCGCTTGACGATCGAGAGGCCGAGGCCGGTGCCGCCGTGCTCCCGGGTCGAGCTCTGATCGATCTGGTAGAAGGGGTCGAACACCTTCAGGCGCTCGGCCGGGGGGATGCCGATCCCCGTGTCGATGACGCGGATCTCGACCGCCTGCTGGAGCGGCGCGACGAGCACCAGGCCGGGCAGGTCGTCGGCGTCCTCGCTCACGGCGCGCGCGGCGAGCAGCACCTCGCCCCCCGCCTCCGTGAACTTCACCGCGTTCTCGACGAGGTTGATGAACACCTGCCGCAGCCGGTCGCCGTCCCCGAGCACCGGCGGGAGGTCGCCGTCGGCGTCGATCCGGAGCTCGACGCCCTTCTTCGCGGCCGCCGGCGCCATCGTCGACGCCGCCTCGAAGAGCACCGGGGCGACCATCACCTCGGTGCGGTGCACGATCAGCGTGCCGCTCTCGAGCTTCGAGAGATCGAGCAGGCTCATGATGAGGCCGAGCAGCTGCTCGCTCTTCGAGCGGATCGTCTCGATGAACTCGCGCTGCTCGCCGTTCAGCGGCCCGCCGATGCCCTCGGCGAGCATCTCGCTGTACCCCATGATCGACGTGAGCGGCGTCCGGAGCTCGTGCGACACCGTGGCCAGGAAGTTCGACTTGAGCCGGTCGAGCTCCTTCAGCCGCTCGTACGCCTGCTCCAGCTCGGCGTTCTTCTGCGAGAGCTCCCGGAAGCTCTCGCGGATCGACGCGACGTGCATCGTCGACGTGAGGAGCGACTTGTGGCCGCTGAACAGGATCAGATCGAGGACGGCGCGGAGGTGGTCCGCGATCGCGCCGAGCCGCTCCGGCCGGAGCCGCGCCAGCCGCGGCGGCGCCCCCGCCGCGCAGGCAGGATCGAGCGCCGCGGCGGGGGGCTCCTCGGCGTCCTCGGGCAGGTACGGGCCGAGGAGCGACCGCCCGATCGTGCGGCCGTCGTACTCGATCGGGAACACCTGGTGGAGCGCGTCGGCGAAGCGCGGCTCCGCGAGATCGCCGCCGGCCGGCGCGCCGGCCTCCGCGAGCGTCGCGCCGCTCGTCGACTGGATGCGGATCGGCAGCCCGAACAGCTTGTGGAACGACGCGGCCATCTCCCCGAGGGCGTCGCGATCCACGAGATCCTCGAGCGAGAGCGGGCCGATGCCGACCAGATCGACCACCGGCGCCGCCGCGGGGGGCGGCAGCGTCGAGGGCTCGGGCGCGCTCTGCGCCCCGTCGCGCTTCGAGGAGACGGGCGCGTCCACGCCGCGGGCCGACGGCATCGGCGCGGAGCTCGGCACGGCCAGGAGATCCTCCTCGTCGAGGCCGAAATCCACCGGTGTCCCCTTGTGGGCGTCGGGCCTCATCGGGAGCTCTTGTCGGGGCTGCCGCCCATGCGCCTCGCCAGGAGCTCGCCCACCGAGCTCGTCGCCCCGAGCTGGCGGGCGGCGCTGTTCAGGAGCTCCTCGCCGCTGATCGACAGCCGCTTCGAGAGCTGGTGCGTCTGGTCGAGCGTCTCCCACGTGAGGTGGAGCAGGCCCATGAACGTCTCCACCGTGCCCACGCCGCGGGTCGCGATGGCCCGGTACACCGGCTCCTTGCCGCGCGCGGCGAGCCGGGCCAGCTCCTCGTCGCTCCGGATGTCCGGGAGGTCGCGCTTGTTGAACTGGATGACGAGCGGCATCCTGGCGAGATCGAGGCCGTTCTCCCGCAGGTTCTGCCGCAGATCGAAGAACGCGTCGGCGTTGCGCTGCGTCTCGGAGACCTGCGAGTCGGCGATCAGCGCGACCCCGTCCGCGCCCTGGAGCACGAGCCGCCGCGTGGCCGCGTGCATCGGCTGCCCGGGCACGGTGAACAGCTTGATGCGGAGCGAGACGTCGCCGTCCTTCGCGCGGAAGGTGAGCGGCAGGAGATCGAAGAACAACGTGCGATCGTCCTGCGTCTCGAGCGTCATGAGCCGCCCGCGGGCGTCCGATCCGGCGAGCCCGTGCAGCGAGACGAGGTTCGTCGTCTTGCCGCTGAGCGCGGGGCCGTAATAGACGAGCTTGATCGTCACTTCACGGGCTGCGAAGTCGAGCTGCACAGCCGCATTCTTGCATGAGCGCCGGACGATTGGATAGGCCGCGCCGCCCGGTCCGGGGCGCGAGGGCCGGCGGAGCCTCCCTACCTACTCGCTCGCAGGGAGGCCGATAGGCCGGCGCGCCGCCTCAGGCCGAGCCGCCGGGGGCGTTGGGGACGCTGGAGAGGGGCGGCGGGATCACCTTGCTCTCGCCGTTCTCCGGGGTCCAGAGCGCGCTCCGGAGGCCCTCCAGGCGCGCCGTCAGCCCCTTCAGCGCCTCGGCCTGGTCGTCGCACGCCTTGAGCTGACCCTCGCTGCTGGGCTCGGCGCGCGACCGCTCCTCGCGGGCGGCCTTGAGGACCTCGATCACCTCCCGGTGCAGCTCCTCGCCGGCCGTGACCACCCACGCGTCGAGCCGGCTCGCGAACTCCTGGATCATCTCGTCGAGCTTCGGCCCGATCCGGGTCGCGGCCTCGCGCAGCGCGACCGGCGCCATCTCCTTCGCCTTCTTGCGGGTCTCGGCCTCGACCTTCTCCTTGACGTAGACGGCCAGGACCGGCGCCGCGAGCGCCAGGAGGCCGCCGAGCAGCGCGTTCGTGAACATCACGCCGAGCCCGATCGTGAAGAGCGCGAAGACGCCGACGTCGTAGCCGAACGTGTCGACCTCGACGTTGGGCGTCTTCACGTCGCCCCCGAGCGCCTCGCCGACCCGCTTGGCCACGTCGTGCGCGTCCTCCCGGACGAGCGCGATCGTCTTCTCGGCGAGCGCCTCGAGCGCCGTGGCGATCTCCTTCGTCTCGGCCTGCGCCCACTCGGCGAAGGTGCGCTCCAGGAACGCCCCCAGGTAGACCTTGATCTCGTCGGTGTGGGCCTCGTCGATGATCGCCGGCAGCTGCCGGACCACGTCGTCGACGAAGCGCGAGAGGTCGCGGCGCACCCAGGCCCGGATGGCGCTCACCTCCTCGCGGATGCCGGCGCGGCGCTCCTCGATGGTGCGCGACTGGCCGGCCAGGTCCTTCTCGATCAGCTCGATGCGCCGGCTGAGCTCCTCGCGCGACATCGCGGTCGCCCGCCGCCGCGCGTCCACGCCCTTGTGGAGCAGGCGCGCGGCCTCGATCCCCTCGCCGAGCGCGTTGTCGAGGAGGATGCGCCCGCGCTCCTCCGCGAGGAACCGGGTCAGGTGATCGAGCAGCTCCGGCATCCCGCTGCCGGCCTGATCGCCCTCCAGCGCCCGCTCGCTCGAGATCGGGAAGACCACCGGCGACTTCACGAGCTTGCCGAGCTCGCCCCGGATGTAGGAGAGCGCCTCGGTCTCCTCGTCCTGGCTCCAGATGTCGCGCTTCGTCACGACGAAGAGGATCTTGTCGCGCGACTGCCCGAGCAGCTTCTCCTGGAGGAAGACCCGCTCGCTCTCCTTGAGCGGCTGGCCGGCGTCGACGAGGAACAGGACGGCGTCCGACCGCGGAATGTAGCTGTAGGTGATGTCCGCCCGCTGGAGGGAGAGATCGTTCACCCCGGGGGTGTCGACGAGCACGACGCGCTCGCGCAGGAGCTCGGCCGGGTACCCCACCTCGAGGAACTTCACCTCGCCCGCGCTCGACGAGCGCGCGCCGCCGACGGTGAACGCCCGCACCTCCTCGAAGGGCAGGCCCGTCCGCTCCCCCGACGCGTAGACCACCTCGGCGCGCGGCTCGGCGGCGTACTCCAGGTGGTGGATCACCGCCGTCGTGGGCGTCACGCCGACCGGCAGGATCGGGGCGCCGAGCAGGGCGTTCACGAAGGTCGTCTTGCCGTGGTTGAACTCGCCGACCACGACGAGGTGGAACCGGTCGGCCTCGAGCTTCTTCACGAGATCGTTCGTGATGCGCGTCCCGACGCTCTTGGCGCCGAGGGTCTCGGCGAACTGCGCGAGATCCCTGAGCGCCCCGGTCACGTCGTCTTTACGGCTGTGGAAGGATTCGAGCATGTGCGGCTTTACCTCGGCCTTGGGTCACGAGCGCGGGGAAGGAACCCCTCAGCCCCAGATCTTGATGACTTCGTGCACCTTCTCGTCGACCTCCTCCATGGAGAGGCCGCCCGCGCCGATCCCGACGTGGCGCCGGTAGAGATCGCTCTCGGCGAAGGCCCGGAGCGCCAGGACGCGCTTCGGCAGCCACGGGTGGCTGGCGGTGAACTCGGCGAACCTGCCGATCCCGCCCTTGCCCTCCTCGTGCTGGGCGATGAACGCCTCGAGGTTCAGCTCCTCGTACAGCTTGGTCGAGCCGAGCGCGAGCTTGGTGAGCGCGCGCGTGGACACGTCGAGGCTCTTCGCGCAGAGCAGCCCGGCGCGGTCGCAGGTGACCTCGGCGCGGCGCGACCAGCCGGACAGCGCGAGCATCGCCGGGCCGACGATCCACTTCACGAAGACCGACGCCATCCGCGTGAGGTAGTGCATCGCGGTCAGGTAGACCACGTGGCTGTTGTGGATGTGGCCGCACTCGTGGCCGATGACGCTGAGCAGCTCGTCGTCGGTGAAGTGATCGACGAGCGCGGAGTGCACCATGATGAACGAGTCGTCGTTCGTCCCGTACGTGGCGGCGTTCAGGGTGGGGCTGTTGACGATGTAGATCGTCGGGGGCGCGATCCCGAGCGTCTCGGCGCAGTGCAGCGCGAGGTTGTGGACGCGGGGGAACTGCGTGGGGCCGACCTTGACGGCGTGGCCGAGGAGCTCGTTCTTCCCGACCGTCTTGAACAGCCGGACCGCGGCGGTCACGGCGAGCTCGACCGGCCTCATCTTTTCGAAGGCGAGCCGCGTGTTCTTATCGGACACATAGGCGTACGCGTTGCCGGCGCCGTCGCCGCCACCCGCGCGTTGCCCTTTCCGTCTCTCGATGAAGCCCTTGAAATCGAGCGTTCCGACCTGTGCCATTGGGCGAAGGTAACGGTCGGGCAGCGACCGCGCAACGCCACCCGGGCGCCGCGCTCCGAACTTCGCGGAAAATCACGCGGCGGCCTCCGCTCCCACGCGAATCACAGCCGCAGCAGGGCCAGGAGCCCCTCGGGGCCGAGGCGCTCGAGCGTCCGCTGGCGCGCGAGGAAGCGCCGGAAGTCCTTGTAGACACCGCTGCCCTTCGGGCGGAGCTCGAAGTCGGTGATCCGCGTGATCGAGAACCTCAGCGCCGCGGTGGCGCTCTCGTGGAAGAGCCGGCCGCGCTCCTCGGGTGAAAGCGGCCGCACAGACGTGTAGCCGGCGGCGAGCGCGGCCGCGAGCGCGGGGTCGAGGTCGTCGCCGAAGCACCAGGCCAGCATCGTGACCGCGAGATCGAACGCGGCGCTCCCGCGGGAGGCGCTCTCGAAGTCGAGCAGCGCCGAGATCTCGCCGCCATGCCAGAGCACGTTGTCGCGGAAGAGGTCGCCGTGGATCAACGTCTGCGGCCCGGGCGTCCGCGGCGCCGCGGCGCGGATCCGCTCCAGGCGGCCGGTGAGCTCGTCCACCGCGGCGGCGACCTCGGGCGTGAACGCCTCGGGGAGCGCGCCGGCGGCCGAGGTGTCGTCCGCGCGGCCCGGGTGGCGGAGCGCGCGCAGCCCGCGGAGCCGCTGATCGAGGTGGTCGAGGTCGAAGCGGCTCGCGCTCGCGCCCTCGAACGAGGCGCCGACGAGGTGGACCCGCGCGAGGGCCGCGCCCACCTGACGCGCGGCGTCCGGCGTGACGCGCGCCTGGCAGAGCGACTCGCCGGCGACCCACGGGAACAGCGCGACCGGCTTTCCCGCGTGCTCCGCGATGAACGCGGCAGCCTCGGCCGGGGACGACCCGTCCCGGCGCCGCAGCGGCTGCGGCGTGGCGACGCCCCCGGCCGCGAGGTGCTCCAGCATGCGCGCCTCGCGCTTGGCCGCGTCGAGCTGCTGCTCCTCGTACACGCGCAGGAACACCTGCCCGCGGCCGCCGGCGAGCGTCAGCGCGAAGTTGGAGTTGACGCTTCCGGCGAGGAGGCCGCGCACGTCGGCGATCTCCAGGCCGTAAAGCGCGCCGACGCGGCGGGCGTCGTCGAGTGAGAGCGGGGTCAGGATGGCCATCGCCGGCAGGGTAGCCTCGACCGGCGCGGGGACCCCACAGGAACTTGCGGCGCTCGCGCGGGGAAAGGCGCGACTCGGAGAGAAGCGCGGCGCTCGGAGAGGAGAGCGAACGGCGGCTAACGGCGGCTAACGGCGGCTAACGGCGGCTAACGGCGACGAACGGGAAGGGGCGACGAGAAAGCGGGAGCTCCCGGCGACTATCTGCAGGGGGCCAGCTCGCGGACCGGCCAGGGGTGCATTATGAATGAGGGGAAGCAACATTCCCTTCAGCCATCGAATGCCGACCCTTTACGGAAACACCACCGGACTCAGCCCCCAGGCCACCAGAACCCTAGAGCGCATCTACCGCCGCAAGGTTCCGCTCGCCACCATCGCCACGCCCGAGCTCATCAAGGCGCTGGCCGAGGCGTCCCACGAGACAGGGCGCCAGGTCGGCGCGCTGGTCCACCGCTCAGGCGAGATCGACTACGTCGTCGTCGGCGACGCGACCCGGTTGATGCTGCCGGACATCGGGCGCTTGCGCGCCGCGCAGGGGCGCTTCAGGGCGCTCCGGCTCGTCCATACGCACCTCTTCAACGAGCCGCTCACCCGGGACGACCTGGTGGACCTCGTCCGCCTCCGGCTCGACCTCGTCGCGGCCGTGCAGCTCACCCCGCAGGGGGAGCCGCGGACGATCCAGTACGCCTACAACGTGCCGGTCCGCGGGAAGGAAGCCGTCACGGTCACCGTGGACGGCGCCGCGGGCGACGGTGCCAGCCGCGAGGCGGAGCTGCCGTACCGGACCGTGGGCCCCGTCGCGATCGGCCGCGCGGACGTCGACTTCGGCGCGCTGATCCAGGCGCTCGAGGACGAGTTCGCGAAGCGCTCGCGGACCCGGTCCGTCGCGGCGAAGGACGGCCGGGCGATCCTCGTCCACGTCGCCGAGAAATCCAAGGCGGGCGCGCTCGCGCGGGCCGAGGAGAGCCTGCGCGAGCTGACCGAGCTCGCCGGCACCGCCGGCGTCGACGTCGCGGACACGGTCCTCCAGCTGCGCGATCGCCTCGATCCGAGGCTCGTGCTCGGCAAAGGCAAGCTGGACGAGGTCGTGCTGCGCGCCTCGGAGCTCGACGCGGAGACGCTGGTCTTCGACCGGGACCTGACGCCCTCGCAGGCCTCGGCGATCGCGAAGCACACCGACCTCAAGATCCTCGACCGGACGCAGCTCATCCTCGACATCTTCGCCCAGCGGGCCGAGTCGTCCGACGGCAAGCTCCAGGTCGAGCTGGCCCAGCTGAAGTACACGCTCCCTCGGCTCGGGCAGAAGGACGACTCCCTGTCGCGCCTGACCGGCGGGATCGGCGGGCGCGGCCCCGGCGAGACGAAGCTCGAGATCGGGCGCCGCCGCGCGAAAGAGCGCGTCAGCTTCCTGGAGGCCCAGCTCAAGCGGCTCTCCCGGCAGCGCGAGCAGCGGCGCCGCCGCCGCGCCAGGCTCGGCGTGCCGGTGGTCTCGATCGTGGGCTACACGAACGCGGGCAAGAGCACGCTGCTGAACACGCTCACCGGCGCCGACGTGCTCGCCGAGAACAAGCTCTTCGCGACGCTCGACACCCGCTCGCGGCGGCTGCGCTTCCCCGAGGAGCGCGAGGTGGTGATCACCGACACCGTCGGCTTCATCCGGGAGCTGCCGAAGGACCTGTTCGCCGCGTTCCGCGCGACGTTCGAGGAGGCGGCCGACGCCGATCTCCTGCTCCACGTCGTCGACGCGAGCGACCCCGCGCGGGACCAGCACATCGAGACGACCGAGGCGCTGCTCACCGAGCTCGATCTGATCGGCATTCCCCGCATCCTCGTGTTCAACAAGTCGGATCTGATCGATCCGGCGGAGGGACGGAGGCTGCTGCTCGGGCACCCCGACGCGGTGCTCCTGTCCGCGACGGACAAGGAGACGACGCGGGGGTTGCTCCTCAAGATCGCGGACCGGCTCAAGACCCGCTGGGAGGAGTCCGCGCTGGTGCCTGCGTACGAGGCGGAGGCGGACGCCGGCGCGCTGGAAGACGGCGACCTGTTCGACGGGGAGGCGGAGTCGCTGACGGTGATCGCCCCCGCGCCGCCGTCCGGCACCGAGGGCGTCAGCTCGAGTGTGAGGGGGACGCTGGAGGTGTGAGGCCCGGCCGGGCTCCGCAGGGAGCCCGGGGTGAGCCGAGAGGCCGGGCTCCGCAGGGAGCCCGGCAGGCGCCGCTCAGGGGGAGTCAGAGGCCGGGAAGTCCGAGCATTTGCGCAGGCCATTGCAGTTGCCGCTCGCGCAATCCGCGTCGGCATCGCAGTCCTGGCCGGGAGCGAGCTTGCACGCGCCCTCGGCGCTGCAGACGTTGGCCGCCTCGCAGGTGTCCGCCTCTCCCGCGGCCACGTTCGAGCACGTGCCGGCCGACCCCTCGACGTTGCACGCCTGGCACGCGTTGTTGCAGATCGTGTCGCAGCAGACGCCGTCGGTGCAGTTCCCGGTTCCGCAGTCCTCCTCGACCGCGCACTCCTGACCGTTCGCGGCCTTGCACTCGCCCGCGGCGTTGCACGCCTCGTTCTCCGCGCAACCCCGATCGACGGTGCCGGGCGCGGCCAGTTCGCACTGACCATCGTCGCCGCAGACGTGGCAGGCCGCGCAGTGCGCGTCCTCCGTGCACTCCGTGAGGCACTCGTTGGTCTCCGCGTCGCAGGCGAACGTCTCGCACGACGTCGCCTCGCCGGACGCGCACTCATCGCTCTCGCCATCGCAGGTGCTGCCGGCCGTCTGCACGCTGTCGACGCACGCCTGCTCGGCGCAGACGGTCTCGGCCTTGGTGGGGCCGCAGACGCCGTCGTCCTCGCCCGACTCCTTGAGCGCGGCGGTGCAGGAGTCGCAGCCCTTGTCGCAGGCGGTATCGCAGCAGACGCCGTCGGCGCAGGACTCGCTCTCGCAGTCCCCGGCCGCGGCGCACGCCTTGCCCTGCGCGCACGGCTCGCAGTCGCCGCCGCAGTCGACGTCGGTCTCGTTGCCGTTCTTCTCCCCGTCCGTACAGCGGCTCGTGTCGCCGCCGGCGTTACCCCCGTCGCCCCCGCCGACACCGCCGCCGCCGTTGCCGTCGTCGATGAGCCCTCGGTCGACGCTCGCGATGAGCTCGCAGCCCATCGCGGTGGTCGTCAGCGCCCCGGCGCAGAGCGCCATCGCGATAACGTACTGGTTCTTCCACATAGTCATCCCCTTAGAAGGTGAACTGCGCGGCAGCACCGCCGCCGGTCGGGCTGACGAACGGAGTGACGAACGCCTTCTTCGTGCCGGTGGAGGCAGCGGTCTTCGTCTCCGCCGGTGTGTCGTCGCCGGTGAGGAGCAGGACAGCGCCGGTGGCCCCGAACGTGATCGCCACGGCGAAGGACATGTCGCAGATGAGGGCGTTGCGGTCGACCGCGTCCGCGTTCTTGTGGGTCGGGTTCTCCTCGAAATCGCTCTGCGCGCTGAGCGCCTGGATGCCGAAGATCGTCCCGACCACGGCCCCGACGCCGGCGAGCCCGAAGGTGACGTAGGCCGGCACGCGCGAGCGCGCCTCGACCGGCGGCGCGGGCGGCGGCTGGGTCGCCGGCGGCGGCGTCGCGGGCGGCGTGGTCGCCGCGGGCGGCGGCGGCGGCGCCGCAGCGACCGCCGGCGGCTGCTGCGTCAGCTGGACGTTGACCTCGCGGGTCTCGGCGAAGGTGACCTCGAGCTCCTGGCTCGCGTCGACGAACCCCTCGGCCGAGACGGTGAGCGTGTGCTTGCCGGGCGGGACCGAGAGCTCCGGGCCCGGCTGGGCCACGCCGTCGACGGAGATCTTGGCGTTCGCGGTCGGCGGCGCGACCGCGACCTTCACCTTGGCCGGCGTCTTCTTGAGCGCCTCGATGCGGCCCTGCGCCTCGGTGATCTTGTCCTTGAACTTGTCGGCGTCCGGCTTGGAATCGAGGAACGCCTGCCACGCCGCGACCGCCTCGACCGCGAGCGCCTGCTTGTCGAGCGAGAGCGCGAGCTTGTACTTCGGCGCGGCGCCGGGCACGTACGCGTCCGCCTGGCGGTAGAGCTCGGCCGCGGTGGCGTACTCGCCCTTGTCGAACCGGGTCTCGGCTTCCTTGTAGAGCTTCTTCGCCTCGTCCTTCTTCTGCTTCTCCGTCAGCGGCTTCTTCGGCTTCGCGGCCGCCGCCGCCTTCGCGGGATCACCGGCCTTTCCTGGCGCCGCCGTCGCGGGCGTCCCGGCAGCGGGCGGCGTCGCGCCGGCTGCAGGCGTCGCGCCGGCCGCGGGCGGCGTCGCGCCGGCCGCGGGCGGCGTCGCGCCGGCTGCAGGCGGCGTCGTCCCGGCCGCGGGCGGCGCTGCCGGCGTGGGGGCCGCTTGCGCCGCGGGCGTGGCCGGCCGAGCAGGCGCCGCCGGGGTGGCCCCAGGGGTCACCTGCGCGGTGGGCTTGGCCGCCGGAGGCGCCGCCTGCTTCCCATCCGCCTGTGCAGACGCCGGACCGACGTTCGTCAGCGTCAGCAGGCCAGAGACCATTGCCGCCGAGGTCAACATCGTCAGCCGGCCGGATCGTGAACGCATACCGTAAGCCCTCCTCCGCGGATAGTGTCGCGTGGGCGCCCACTTAAGCCTTGAAGGCCGCTTTACACAAGGGTTTTCGCGTTCGCGCTCTCCCCTCCCCGAGCGCTCCCCGAGCGCTCCCCGAGCGTTCCCCGAGCGTTCCCCGCGCGCGCGTCACCCGGGGCCCGACCGCGAGCGCGGCGCTCGAATCAAGGCTCATCGCCTCGCTCGAGCCAGGCAGGGAACCGGAGCTTCGCCTCGATGCCGAAGCCGACGGTCGCCTGGCGCATGCGCGCGGCGCGCTCGGGGCCGCGCGGGAGGCTCTCGCGCAGCCGGCGCAGCGCCGCAATGTAGCGCGCGAACCGGGGATCCGCGAAGAGCGCGCTGAGGTCCTCCCGGATGCGCCGTATCGTACCCGGGCTGACACCATGGCTGCTGAAGCTCATGGTCAATCCAGAGGCGGCGACGACCGAAGGATTGACGAAATTGGACACCTCCGGGCGATCCAGCGTGCAGACGAGGCGCCCGGCGTCCGTGAGCTCGCGGTGCAGGCGCCGCGAGAGCGCGTCGTCGCCGGGCGCGAGGAACACGATCGCAGCGCCTGCGAGGTCGTCGTCCACGAACGACCGCCGGTGCAGCTCGACCAGGTCCTCCCGGCACGCGCGCTCGATCGAGGCGTCGACCGGGCCCGGCGTGACCACGGCGACGCGGGCGCCTGCCGAGAGGAGCCGCTCGACGGCGTGCGGGGCCTCGCCTTCGCCCCCGAGGACGAGGGCTCGCCGGCCGTTGAGGTCGAGGGCAATGGGGAAGAGGCGCATGGGACGAGTCGGCGCGCGCGGGAGCGCGCCGTGATTGTAGACCAGCGCGCCGCGTCGCGGGGGGGCTCGCGTGCGCACCCTCCCGCGACCGCGCGCTTCAACGACCGGGACGGCCCGGCGGCGGGCTCGGCGGCGGCGGGCTCGGCGGCGGGCTCGGCGGTGGAGCCGGCGGTGGAGCCGGCGGAAGAAACGATTGCGTGCGGAACGCCAGCTTCCTGTCGGCGTTGCCGATACGCGTCACGAACAGGCCGACGAAAGAGCCGAACAGCGAGTCGCCCGGCCCGATGGCGGTCGAGCCGGGGGGGCGGGTGACCCATCGCTTGATCCGATCGAGCATCTCGGCGCTCATGGGGTTCACCTCGACGAGCACCGCGACGAAGTAGCGGCTGCCCTCGCGCACGAGGGACCGGTCCACGAGCGGCATCCTCCGGGCCTCGGCGCAGTTGCGGAGCACGCCCTCGACGTTGACCGCGACCGTGTTCGACTGACCTCCCGCCTGGAGGAGCTGGATCCGGAACACCTCGTCCCAGAGGTCGTAGACGATCCGGCAGCTCTTCGCGGTGAGCGCGACGGGGTCGCCGCCGCTCTCGCTGAAGAGATAGCCGCGCATCGTGATGACCGTGGGGAGCCCGCTGAGCAGCTTCTTCGAGATCTCGCCGTCGACCACGTCGCGGAAGCTCACGGTGAGCTGCACGAGGGTCTTGTCGAGCGTCAGGCTCGCCGCCCGGGTGGGCAGCGCCGCCGGCGTGCCGAGGGCCCGCTGGGCGTCGGCGTCGTCGGCCTCCTGCGACGGCCCGCCCCCCGGGGCGCTGGGCCCTTGCTGCGCCGCCGACGGGCGCGCGCCGAGGCAGAGCCCGGCGAGCAGGCCGATCGCGAGCCAGCGCGCGCCCGCGCTCCGCCGTGTCGCGCGGCGGAGCGCCGCGCGCGCGCGGCTCCCTGCCCGGTCGCCCGCCGCGCGCCGCGCGCCGCGGGGCCCGCGACCTGCGCCCGAGCAGGTCATTTCCGCTCACCGTGCCGCGCCGGGATCATCCCGAGCAGGTTCGAGAAGGCGAGCGTCACGCCGCCGACCGAGGTGTCGACGCGCAGGCCGAGGTTGTACGTGACGTCCACGGGGACGCGGGCGAGGCCCTCGTACCCGGCCGGCGCGTCGGTGAGCTCGCGGCGGGTCGCGACCCCGTAGAGGCCCGCGGCGCCGAAGAGGTCGACGCCGTAGATGGAGCCGCGGCCCGCGTAGATCGGGATCCGGTACTCCGCCTCGAGCTTCGCGGCGAAGTCGCCGTACCGGACCTCGATGATGTCCGTGCCGAGGAAGTTCGGCGGCTGCCGCCGGTCGGGGGCGAGATCGAGGAGGCGGTCCGGGAGGAGGTCCGTGAAATCGCCGACGTAGAACTTCTCGAAGAAGGGGGCGTCGCCCGCGACGGCGCCCGCGAACGCCTTGAGGCGGAGCACGTGCCCGAGCGGCAGGCGGAACCAGCGCTGCGCGCCGAACTCGAACTTCTGGTAGCCGTAATCGCTGCCGAACGGCGGCACGCCCACCGTGACCGAGGCGGACGCGAAGGTCCCGCGCGTCGTCAGGAAGGGCGCGTCGCGCGTGTCGTGATCGATCGCGGCGCGCAGCGACGAGAGCACCGTCTTGCCGCCCAGGATGTCGAAATCGATCGGCTCGCGGCGATCGCCGCGCATGTGCGACGCGACCGTGGGCACGGTCGCGTCGATCTGCTCCAGGTGGTAGTCGAGCGACAGCTGCGACGAGGAGGAGACGTGGTGGCCGGTGCCGAGCGTCGCGCCGAACCGCTTGTAAGCGACGACCGCGTAGCCGGTGACCTCGCGCTGCTCGAGCAGCGGGGACTCGAACGCGACGTCCCGGTTGCCGAAGAAGTCCCGGGCATCGTTGTAAAGCACGGTGACCGCGGCCGACCAGCGGGTCCCCACGAACGCGGGATCGACGAAGCGGGTCCTCAGGGCGAGCTGGTCCGCCGCGAGGCCGACGCCGGCGCCCAGGGTGATCCCCGTCCCCGCGAGGTTGGTCTCGGCGACCTGGACGCCGGTGAACGCGGAGAGCGGCCTCGCGTTGCCCGCCGTGTCCTCGTCGGCGGCGATGCCCAGCCAGAGGTCCTGGACGATGAACGTGTTGCGCTCGACCACGTCGAGCACGAGCGTCGCGCTGCCGCGCTCCGCCCCTTTCCGGAGCGACAGGCCGACCGAGGCGAAGAACCCGGTCCCGAGGAGCCGGTAGCGCGTGAGCTCGATCTCCGGATCCTCGACGTCGAGCACGTCGCCCGCGCGGAACCCGACGTACCGGAGGATCACGCGCGCGGCCGTCCGCTGGTTGCCCCGGATCTCGACCCCGTCGAGGAGGTACCGGACGCGATGCCTCTCCTGCAGCGGCGCGCTCGCGCCCGCCGCGTGGGCTTGAGCGGCCGCGGGAGGCCGTCGATCCGGCGTCGCGGGCTCGGCGCCGCCCGCGCCCTGCGCGAGCGCGCGGCCCGGGAGCGCCCCTGCGAGCAGCGCGCTACAGAGCGCGGGGAATGCGCGGCTGAGCACGGGGGGCAGGGGGCTGGCCGGGGGGCGTGAGGGGCTCGGGCATCACGAGGAGAGCCCGCCGGGCTCCGACGGCACCGCCGGAGCTTCGGTGGCGTCAGCGGCGCAGCGTAGCACGGTCGGCCCGCTCGCCGGAGGGATCGGTCGCGTCGAGCTCGGCCAGCGCGGCGTCTTCAACGGCGCGAGGCAGCGCGGGGCGCGGCGGCGCGGCGCAGCGGATCCGCGCCGCTGGCTCGGCGTGCTCCGGCCCTCGCGGCTCGCGCGGGGTCGGGGCGGCCCGGGTGTGCTCCGCCAGGGCGAGCAGATCGAGCCGGGCCGGCGTCGGCTCGGCCAGGTGATCGGCCGCGGCGAGCAGCAGCGCCTGGACCTCGGCCAGCACGGCGGCGTCGCGCGTCCAGCGCGCCCCGACGCTCGCGGCGACGGCGCGGGCGAGCAGGAGCTCCGCGCGGCCGCGCACGTCCGCGGGGATCCAGTCCGCGACGAGCGGATCGGCGAGCATGGCCAGCGTGCCGCGCAGCGCGGCGATGCGGCGCGCGCCGAACCGCTCCGGCGCGCGCGCGGCGTGGCGCGAGAGGCGCAGCGCCCTGCGGAGCGCGCGCCTCGCCGCCCTGCCGACCACGGCGCCGCGCAGGGTGAGCCGCTCGCGCGGGGCGTCGAGCGCGCGCAGCACCGCGGCCAGCGAGAGCCCGCCGGCGATCACGAGCGCGACGGTCAAGGCGGTGGCTCCCGCGCCGCGCAGCGGGAAGCCGCCGGTCGCGGCGACGAAGGCGCAGCCGGCGACCAGGAGGAGCCCGAGCGAGCCGAGCGCGCCTGCCGCATGCGGCCGGCCGCGAAGGGGCCCGCCTCCGCCCTGGAGGATCCGGGCATACCCTTCGGGCGCGATGAGCCGCCCGCCGCTCGGGATGAGGCCCATCATGGCCCGCCGCGCCGCGCGCCCGAGGCCGACCTCCAGCGGGCCGAGCTCGACGCCGGGCGGCTCTCGGAACGGGCTCACACATCCAGGGTAGCCCATCCCTCGCCGGCGCGGAGGCCGCGCCGCGGCGCCGCGGATCACCCCGGAGGATTCCGTCCGGCGCCGCCCGGGTCTCCGCGGCAGGGCCGCCTGGCGCGCCAGCGTCGGGGCGGCCGCGGAGCAGCGCCGGAGCGTGATGCCCGCCCTTCAGCGCTGACGCGACCGGGGTCGCCGCTTCACGGCGCTTCCGTCTTGGGACCCTGCGATCGCCGCGCCTTCTCGACGAGGCCGCTCGTGCCCATGCGCGACGCGAGCGCGGAGAGGACCGCGCGCAGCGGGACGCCGCGCGAGGCGACGCCCACCAGCAGGTGGTAGATGACGTCCGCCGCCTCGGCCGCGACGCGGTCGTCTCCCTCTCCGGCGATCGCCTGGGCGAGCTCGCCGGCCTCCTCGCGCAGCTTGGCGCCGATGAGCGGCGCGCCGCCGTCGAGCAGCTTGCGGGTGTAGCTCTTCGCGGCGGTGGACGCCTTGCGCGCCTCGATCTCCCGCTCGAGCGCCTCGAGCACCGCGGCGGCGTCCTGCCCCTCGTCGGCGGCCTCTGGCTCGCCGTCGCCGCGGGCCTCGACCTGCCGGAAGAAGCAGCTCGGGCTCCCGGTGTGGCACGTGGGGCCGACGGGATCGGCGAGGACGAGGAGCGCGTCCGCGTCGCAGTCGGCGTGGACGCTCGTCACCGCGAGCGTGTTGCCGCTCGTCGCCCCCTTCTCCCAGAGCTCGCCGCGCGAGCGGCTGAAGAAGGTGGCGCGCCCCGTCTCCAGGGTGCGGGCGAGCGATTCGCGCGTCATGTACGCGAGCATCCGAACCTGCCCGGTCAACCGATCCTGCACGACGGCCGGGATCAGCTTGCCCTCTCCAAATGCGATCTTCACGGCCTATCCCTCTCCGGTGGTGTCGGGCGCCTCGGCGGCGCCGCCGCCCTCGCGGGCCGCCGCCCGCTCGTTCCCCTTCGCGCTGCCGCGCCGCTCCCGCGGCGCCTTGCCGGCGGCGGCTGCCTCGGGCCTCCGCTTCTCGCTCGGCTCGTCCTCGTCGTCCGCGTCGTCGTCCTCTTCTTCGTCGTCCTCGTCGGCCGCGGCGGCCTTGTCCGCCGGCAGGTTGAGCGCCATCGCCTGCTCCGGGTGGTCCAGCGCGGCCTTGTAGTACACCGCGAAGGCGAAGGACGCGGCGAGCCCGGTCGCCAGCGCGACCGCCTGGGAGGTCGAGTACTGGAGCGTCGCGGACGCGCCGAACGTCTCCGGCTTGAGGATCAGGTACATGACCACCGCGGGCACGAAGGCGAGCGCCTGCGTCGCCTTGCGCGCCACGTCGTTGCGGACGAGGCGGGAGAACCCGATCGTGTAGCCCACGGCGAAGAGGACGAGGCCCGCGGGGATCAGCACGTGCTCCGGGAGCGACGGCGGGATCGAGCCGCGCTCCGCGTCGTCGCGCAGGAGCTCGAGCAGGTAGCGGCAGACGCCGTACGCGAACGTGAACAGGAGGAAGATCTCTCCGCGGAACTTCTGCCTGCGGCGCGCGAGGAGCAGGAGCGCGAGCAGCCCGGCGCCGACGAGCGACTCGTAGATCTGCGTCGGGTGCACGGCGAGCGACGCGTGGGAGCTCGGATCCAGCCCGCGCTCCTTGACGTGCTGCACCCACGCCGGCGAGCCGCTGCCGTGCTCCAGCGTCCCCTCGGGCCAGTGCGGGAACGTGCCGAGCCCCTTCAGCCAGCCCGGCGCCCCCTCGCCGAGCGGCCGGCCGAAGTCGCAGCCGAAGAGGTAACACCCGATGCGCGTGATCATGAGCCCCGAGGCGAGGCTCGGGACCGCGACGTCGGCCCAGGGGAGCAGCGGGATCCGGTGGGAGCGCAGGAACAGGTAGGAGCCCACGAAGCCGCCGAGGAAGCCGCCGTACGCCACGAGCCCGCCGCGGCGGATGTCGAACATCGCGCCGAGCGAGTCGAACTCGTCGAGGTTCGTGAGGATGTAGAGCACGCGCGCTCCGAGGACCGCGGCGACGGCGGTGACGACGTAGCAGTTCGCCATCGTCTCCCTCGGGAGGCCGTCGCGCTCCGCGAGGCCGAGCGTCAGGTACCAGCCGACGACCAGCGAGAGGCCGAGCATGACCCCGTAGCTGTAGATGGGCAGCGGGCCCAGGGTGTACGTGCGCTCCTTGAACTGGAAGGCGAGCGCGGCGAGCGCGAGGCCCGCGACGCCCGCCGCGGCGGCGCCCGGCTTGTTCTTGCCGAGGAACAGCCCGACCGCGCCCGCGACCGCGATGCCCGCAGCGATCAGGAAGACCCAGAGCAGCGGCACGGCCCAGACGGGCAGCGGGACACGGAACAGGATGGGATGCATGGCGCCTCTCCTTACGCCTGGGATTCGGCACCATCAAGCGCCGTCTCTGGGGCATGACGCATCGGGCCAAAGCCCTCGCAGCCGCACGTCCGGGCGCGTCGGGTAGCGGCGATGCGCCCGGTCTGGCAGCGCCGCGCGCCCTCTGCCGCATCCTCAGGTCGTCGTCCGCGAGCGGCCCTCGAAGTCCGCGCGCGCCGCTGCTAGCATCGCTTCCGTGCTCTCTCGCCGAGCCGCCGTCAGCGTCGTCGCAGTCCCCGGGCTGCTGGTGAGCGCGTCGTGTGTCCCCGAAGGGCCGGCCACAGGCGACGCGAGCTCGCGGCCGGCCGGGACGTCCGTGGCGGCGGCGACCACCTCGCCGGCGGGCGCGGTCAAGGGCGCTCCGCTCGAGGGCGTGTTCGAGGACAATTTCGACCGCCCGGCGCTTGGCCCCGACTGGAACGCCCTCAGCCCGAAGTGGAAGATCGAGGAGGGGCGCCTGTGCGTCCGCGCTGCGCGGAACCGCGGCGTGTGGCTGAAGCGGCCGCTCCCGGAGAACGCGCGGATCGAGTTCGACGCCATCGCCGAGGCGCCGGACGGCGATCTCAAGGCGGAGCTCTGGGGCGATGGACGGAGCGGCGCGACCGCGGCGAGCTACACGAACGCGACGAGCTACCTCGTGATCCTCGGCGGGTGGAAGAACACGAAGCACGTGCTCGCCCGCCTCGACGAGCACGGCGCAGATCGGCTGGAGATCGACGTCGAGCCGGAGAGCGACGACGAGCGCGCGCGCCCCGTCGCGCCGGGGCAGCCGTACCGATTCCGGATCGAGCGGCGCGACGGCAAGACGATCTCCTGGGCCGTCAACGACGTCGACTACCTCGAGCTCCGCGATCCCGCGCCGCTCGCCGGCCCGGGGCACGAGCACCTCGGCTTCAACGAATGGGATGCGCCGGTGTGCTTCGACAACCTGCGCATCATGCCCCTCTAGCCGATGGACGCGACCGAGGTCGAAAGGGAGCTCGAGGAGCTGGAGACGCGGATCGAGCGCCTGCGCGCGCTCTACGAGCAGTACTTCATGGGGATCGAGCGGCTGGAGCCGCTCATCCCGCGCAAGGACGTCGAGCGCCGCATCTGGGTGATGCGGCGCGAGCAGATCAGGAACACCGGCCTCCGGTTCAAGTTCCAGATGCTGATCCAGCGCTACAACACGTTCCAGCAGTACTGGGGGCGCGTCGCGCGCGAGATCGAGAACGGCACGTACCGCCGCGACGTGATGCGCGCGGCGAAGCGGTTCGGGGCGCAGGAGGCGCTCACGATCGTCGGCCGGAAGCGGGCGGAGCGCTACGCGGAGCTCGCCGCGCAGCAAGCGGCGAGCTCCGCGGGCCGCGACGCGGCCAAACGCGACGAGGACCACGAAGAAGAGCTCGACGTCGACGACGAGCTCGACGTCGACGACGAGGCCGTCACGCTGGCGCCCCCGCCGTTGCCCGCCGCGATGCCCGCGCGGCAGCAGGAGCCCGCGGTGGAGGCGGCTCCTTCGAGCGACGCGTTCACGCCCTCGGTCGCGCCGGAGGCGTCGATCGCAGCGCCGGTCGCCCCGCCGCCGCGCCCTCTCGTCGCGCTCGTGCCGCCCGCCCCGCCTCAGGCGGCGGCCGCCGTGAAGCCCGCCCCGCTTGGAGGGTTGCCCCGGGGGCTCGGCCTGACCAGGCCTCAGCCGAAACCGGCGGAGGCGAAGCCAGCGGAGGCGAAGCCAGCGGAGGCGAAGCCAGCGGAGGCACCTGCCACCGGCGCCCAACCGAGGCCGGCAGGCCGCTCCTCCGGCGACCGGACCCAGCCCGCCGGGGCGGGCGGCGCGAGCCGGCAGCGGGTGGCCGAGCTCGCCGCGGAGATGCGCGCCAAGCGCATGCAGGGCGCTCAGAGCAGCGATGTCGCGAAGGGCGCGCTCGGTCCGCCTGCCGAGGTCGCGGCGGACGTTGCGGCTGCGCAGCCGCCTCCGGCGAGGCGACCGCCGCCGCCGCCCGTCAGGCCGCAGCCGGACCCTCCCGGGGTGGCGCCGGGGGGCGCCTCCGCGGCAGCCGACCCGAGGAGCCCGGCAGCGAAGCGGCAAGAGCGCGCGCACTCCGAACGGCCACCGGCGTCCCGGCGCCGTCGCTCCACGGTGCCGCCTGCGGCTGCTGCCGCAACCACGGGCGCGGGGGGCGGCGCCCGGCACCCGACGTCGCGCGCCTCCTCGCGCCCCCCGGAGCCCGCGCGCGCCGCGCTCGACAACGGGACGCGCGCACGACCTGCGCCGCCTGCGCAACGGCCTGCCGCGCGCGACGACGAGCTCCCTGAGCAGCGGCTGCGCCAGATCTACGCGAAGTACGTCGAGACCAAGCGCGCCGCGCAGGAATCGACGGCCGGCGTCACCTACGAGCGCCTGGCCGAGAGCCTCCGCGCGCAGGCCGCGAAGCTGCGCGCGACGAACCCGGCCAAGTCCGTCGACTACGATGTCGTGGTGAAGGACGGCAAGACGCTGCTGAAGCCGATCCTCAAGTAACCGGCCGGGTCTCCTCGGCTGCGTACATGGGAAGGGTCCGCCGGCAGCGTGCGCGCGCGCGGCGTCTATGGACGCGAGCTTGCCAGCACCGGAGCTCGCCGAGTGTGCTCGGTTGGCTCCCGGCGCTGGCGCGCTCGTTACTTTAAAGAGTGTGGCGTGGAGGGTGTTTCAGCCGGTCAGTGATGTGCGACGCGGCGCCACGGCTGCGGCGCGCGCTGGACTCTCGAGGGCACCCCGGCCTCGTCCTCGACGAAGAGGATCGCACATGCCGTGCGGTCGGCCTCGCGCATCCTCGCGCATAAGTCGGCCAGGTCGTCGTCTGCGTCGACGACGTCGGCCTCGGCCGGTTGCGGACCGCCCTGAACGTACCTGACGTTGTCAAGAGCAACCCAGCGGCCAGCGAACTCTTCGGATCGACATATGTCGCGCCATGTCATGCGGGGCGTGACCAAACGAATCTTACTGCCCATTTCCCGTGAGCGACCTTCTCCCCCATGTTCCAAAGTCAAGCGCCGGCCAAGCAGAGGCGCGGCGTACCATGAGCTTTCAGAACCGTCGGCGCGGGATCTAGCACCTGCCAAAATCCGGCGTCAAGGTGACGGTGGAACAGCCCGGACCCCTCGGGCGTTCCGTCCGATCGGCCTGATTGGCTGCATTTGCGTCGCGCCGCGCGATCCCGATGTGACGACTCCGTCACGGGCAGCGCGATTGCAGTTGGCTCAGCGCCTCGGTCACGCCGATCCGCGCGGCGGCGGTCGCGTGGGACTTGGCCGCGCACCCCTTCGAGGAGACCGCCCGCTTGGCGCTCGAGCCGATCGCAGACTTCGCCTCGGCCTTCCTGGGTCCGTCGCAGCCGGCGAAGCGCTTCACCGCGAGCTCGGTGTTCCCGCCGTTCGCCAGGTTGATCGCGGCCCTGCACTCCTGCTCGGCCTTCTCATTGCCGGCGGGCGTCGTCGCCTTGGGCGCGGCGGTCGACGTGGGCGTGTTCTTCGGCGTGTCGGGGGTCGCCTTGCTCGGGTCGCCCTGCTCGGGAGGGAGCGCCTCGGCAGCGGAGGGCGCGCTCGACGGCACGGGCACGGTGGGATCCGACGCGACGGTGACCGGCGACGCGCTCGCGGACAGCGCGATCGTCGGCGCGGTGCCCTCCTCGGTCGCGCCATCGCCGCCCCCTCGCGTGAGCAGCACGATGCCCGCGATGCCGAGCACCAGGGCGCCCGCGATCGCCGCGATGACGGGGGCCGCGCTGCTCTTCTTCGTGTTCGGCGGCGGCGGCGCGGGGAACACCTGGCCGCTGCCGGTGGGCACCGGCGGGTGCGCCGGCACGGCGCCCACCGGCATGGCCGCCTGGTCCATCACGGTGGCCGAGTGCTGGTTCACGACCGTCCGGCCCTGCCCCGTGGGAGGGCCGCCCGCGACGAAGAGCGGCTCGCCGATCTGCGTCTGGCCCGGGCGCGACGGCATCATCGCCGTCCCGCCGGGCGGGGCGTCGATCTGGGTTCGGGGCGCCGACGCGAGCACCGAGAGCCGGCCGCCCGCGCCGATCGTGAGATCCTCGTAGAACTCGCGCGCCGACTGCGGGCGGTCCTCGCGGTTCTTGCTGAGGGCCCTCATGACGGCCGCCTTCATCTTCGCCGGGGCCGCGGCGCCCATGGGGACGGTCTCGAACGGAAACGGCTGCGCCGTCATGTGCTGCGTCGCCCACGCCCACGGCGTCTCGGCCTCGAACGGCAGGCGCCCGGTGAGCATCTCGTAGGTCATCACGCCGAGCGAGTAGATGTCGCTCCTCGCGTCGAGCTCCTTCCCGGTGAACTGCTCGGGGCTCATGTACGGCGGCGTGCCCAGCACCGTCCCTTGCTGCGTCAGCTTCTGCTCGGCCTTGGCGCTGCGCTCGTCGCGCTTCGCGATGCCGAAGTCGAGGACCTTGACGTAGTCCTCCTCGCCGGCGCGCTTCGTCAGGAAGATGTTCGCGGGCTTCAGATCGCGGTGGACGATCCCCTTCTCGTGCGCCTCCTGGAGCGAGCCGCACACCTGCGCGAGGATGCGGTCGACCCGCTCGGGCGAGAGCGCGCCGCCCCGCTCGAGCGCCGTCTCGAGCGAGAGCCCGTTGAGGAGCTCCATCGCGATGTAGAGCTCTCCGGTGTTCGTCTGCCCGAAGTCGTAGACCTTGATCGTGTTCGGGTGCTCGAGCTCGCTGACCGTGCCGCACTCCCGCATGAAGCGCGCGACCACCTGCGGGTCCTTCGCGTGCTGCTCGAGGAGCGTCTTGATGGCGACCTTCCGCACCGACGTCCCCATCGGCTGCTCGCCGTGGTAGACGCGGCCCATCCCGCCCTCGCCGAGCACCCCGACGATCCGGAAGCGGCCGCCCACGATCGTGCCGATGAGCGGATCTGCCTCCACCGGCGCGACGGGCAGGAGCGCGCCGCACGTGGCGCAGAACCGCGCCCCATCGATGTTTGGCTGATGGCAAGCAGGACAATCCATGCGATCGAACCTCTACCCCCGGAGCGTGACGAGACGCGACCGCCGCGCCGGGCCCGCATCGCTGCGCGCTCGGGCGGACGTGCGCGGGGCAGGATCGCAGCAGCCGCGCTCCGAGCGCAAGGAGCTCTTGCTCGCCGCCGCCGCGCGCCTCTGTTGTGTGTGCCCGCGCGCGGCGCGGCGCGGACGACGCGGAGAGCGCCTGCTCCGCGTCGCCGCGCGGTCGCCGCGCGCGGAGGCGCGCCGCGCCTCGAGGCGACCGCGCCGCGCGGCGGAGCAGGCGCTCTCCGCGTCGTCCGCGTCGTCCGCGCCGTCCGCGCCGCGCGGCGCTCGCTGCCCGCGCGAGGTGCCCGGCCTCTACGTCCTGCCCGGCGCCAGGCGCTCGGCGCGCGCGATCACGCCGGCGCCGTCGCATTCTGCTCGACGCCCGCCCTGGAATCGCGCATCCATCGCGCGCGCTCGGCGACCGCCGAAGGAGGTGGTAGATCCGGCGCCGACGGCTCCACGGGCCCGGTGCCCGCGGCCGATCCCAGCCAAACGGACGAAAACGATGCACACCGCTTGACACGTCTCTTGCAGGGGGCTAAGAGCCTCCTCCCTTCGCGGGACACGTCTACCTTCGGAGCGATGTGAACGGCACCCACGTCTTCACCTCGCTGCGGTCCAGCCCGGCCGACACGCTTCGGTCGGCGCGGGTAGGCGGTTCGGCGGGGCCGGGAGTAGATTGCTCGCAGAGAAGTGATCGGTCTTGGGACATTTCGCTAGGTCAGCACGTCCGTTCCCCGCACATCGGGGGCGGGCAGCGGGTTGAGGTCGCTGGCGTAGCTCAATCGGTAGAGCACCTGCCTTGTAAGCAGGGGGTTAGGGGTTCAAGTCCCCTCGCCAGCTCCGATGCAAGGCAGCAGGTCGACGCTTCGGGAGGTCACGGCAGAGACAGGAGCCGAAAAGGCTGAAAAGATAGAAATTCTGGAGGGTTGCCCGAGCGGCCAAAGGGAGCAGACTGTAAATCTGCCGGCAATGCCTACGATGGTTCGAATCCATCACCCTCCACCGGGGCGGTTTTCGCTCCGAACGCGGTCCGACCAAGTTACAGATCCGCCAGGGTCATTCCCTGCGGAAGCCCGCGGGTGTAGCTCAGTTGGTAGAGCGTCAGCCTTCCAAGCTGAACGTCGCCGGTTCGAACCCGGTCGCCCGCTCTGTGGTCGGTCGCCTGCCCACCTAGCTCAGTTGGCAGAGCACGTCCTTGGTAAGGACGAGGTCGTCGGTTCAATCCCGATGGTGGGCTCCAAAGAGACAGCGAACCGCAGCCGCGAACTTCATATCGGCAGGAGACATCTCGATGGCCAAGGAGAAATTCACTCGTACGAAGCCGCACGTGAACGTCGGAACGATCGGCCACATCGACCACGGCAAGACCACGCTCACGGCGGCGCTCGTCAAGGTGCAGTCGAAGCGCCAGCTGGCGAAGGCGATCTCGTACGCCGACATCGCGAAGGGCGGGACGGTCCGTGACGAGACCAAGACGGTGACCATCGCGGCCGCGCACGTGGAGTACGAGTCGGAGAAGCGCCACTACGCGCACGTCGACTGCCCCGGGCACGCCGACTACATCAAGAACATGATCACCGGCGCGGCGCAGATGGACGGGGCGATCCTCGTCGTGTCGTCGCTCGACAGCGTGATGCCGCAGACGCGCGAGCACGTGCTGCTCGCCCGGCAGGTCGGCCTGAACCACATCGTCGTCTTCCTCAACAAGTGCGACGCGGTGGACGACCCGGAGATGCTCGACCTCGTCGAGATGGAGGTCCGCGAGCTCCTGTCGAAGTACAAGTTCGACGGCGACAACGCGCCGGTCGTCCGCGGCGCGTCGCTGCCGGCGCTCCAGGGTGACCCGAAGTGGGAGGCGACGATCCAGCAGCTGCTCGACGCGCTCGACAGCTACATCCCGGAGCCGGTCCGCGACATCGACAAGCCGTTCCTGATGGCGATCGAGGACGTGTTCTCGATCAAGGGCCGCGGCACCGTGGCCACGGGCCGCATCGAGCGCGGCGTGATCAAGGTCGGCGACGAGGTCCAGATCATCGGCTTCAAGGACACGAAGAAGTCGGTCGTGACCGGCGTCGAGATGTTCCGGAAGCTGCTCGATCAGGGGCAGGCGGGCGACAACGTCGGGTGTCTGCTGCGCGGGATCGAGAAGGAAGAGATCGAGCGCGGCCAGGTGCTCGCGAAGCCTGGGTCGATCACGCCGCACACGAAGTTCACCGGCGAGGTGTACGTCCTCAAGAAGGAGGAGGGCGGGCGCCACACGCCGTTCTTCACCAACTACCGGCCGCAGTTCTACATCCGCACGACGGACGTGACCGGCACGGTGAACCTCCCCGAGGGGGTGAAGATGGTGATGCCGGGCGACAACATCACGGTAACGGTCGAGCTCATCGCCCCGGTCGCGCTGGAGGAGCAGATGCGCTTCGCCATCCGCGAGGGCGGCAAGACGGTGGGCGCCGGCGTCGTGACCAAGATCCTCGCGTAGGAGGCGGTCGTGGGTGAGCAGGCCGGTGGGTGGCGTGCGGCGCGCATCGCCGTCTCACTGGCCTGCTGCGAATGCAAGTCGCGGAACTACAAGACCACGAAGGCGCCCGAGCAGGTCGTCTCCCTCAAGAAGTTCTGCAAGCAGTGCAAAAAGCACACGGTTCACAACGAGACGAAGTGAACGGGTGCTCAGGAAGGCCAGCGGTTCTAGGGGTATAGCTCAGTTGGTAGAGCAGCGGATTCCAAATCCGCAGGTCGGGAGTTCGAGCCTCTCTGCCCCTGCCGGGGAATGTGGGCGTTGCCGGGCCGCCCTCGGAGCCCCATCGAGCAGGCTCCTGCCTGCCGCGGGTCGGCGCGTTTGGTGTAGTTATGGCGAAGGGTCAAAAAGACAAGCAGACGCCGAAGGTCGCGGAGGAGGGGGAGCCGGAGGAATCTGGGCCGATCGCGCCCGCCGAGGCGCCCCTCGTGCTGCGGAGCGAGGAGCCGGGCCCTGCCGAAGCGGGTGCGCCCGAGGACGCCGAGGAGGCGGGTGATGAGGACGACGAGGTCGTCGCCACCCAGCTCGGGACCGAGCGTTATGTGATCGCCGGCTTTTTCGCCGGGGGCATGCTGCTGGCCTACGTGCTCGGCAAGCTCATCCATGGCGTCTGGGCGACGCTCGCCGACAAGGACTGGTTCAGCCGGGCACTGCCGGCGCTGACCGCGGTGGGTGACGACGAGAAGACGACCTACGGCACGGTCATCGGGGGCATCATCGCGCTCGTGGTCGTATTCCGGATGTTCCGGAACCCGGAGATCCGCACCTGGAGCGACGAGGTGGCGGCCGAGCTGGCGAAAGTGAAGTGGCCGACCAAGAAAGAGGTGACGAACTCGACGTTCGTCGTCATCGCGACGACCACCGTGGCGACCCTCTACCTGGCGCTGCTGGACCGCTTCTGGGCGTTCGTGACCAACATCGTTTACGGCGATGGAAGCTGAAGCAGGGAGATCCTGAGGGAACCAAGCGCCATGGCCAAGAAGTGGTACGTCATCCATACCTACTCGGGATACGAGGCGAAGGTGCGCGAAGCGCTCCAACAGCGCGTGAAGCAGTACGCACTGGAAGATCGGTTCGGTGAGATCCTGATCCCGAGCGAGACGGTCACGGAGAACCGTCCGGGTGGCAAGACGCGCGTTCGCCAGAAGCTGAGCCTGCCCGGCTACATCTTCGTCGAGATGGAGATGAACGAGCAGGTCTGGCACCTGGTGAAGGACACGCCCAAGGTGACCGGCTTCATCGGCAACCAGACGCCGCAGGAGGTCCCGCTGGCGCAGATCGACAACCTCCGGCGGGGGATCGTCGAGGGGTCGGTCAAGCCGAAGCCGCGGCTCACGTTCGAGGTGGGTGAAGAGGTGCGGGTCCTCGACGGGGCCTTCGCGAACTTCACCGGCACGGTCGACGACGTGAAGATGGACAAGCAGAAGCTCAAGGTGAAGGTCAGCATCTTCGGCCGGCCCACCAGCGTCGAGCTCGACTTCTCGGCCGTGGAGAAGCGCTAGCCGGGAGCGAGCGGCTGCAAGCCTGAAGGGGAAGACCACGCCTTCGCGGTCTTCACTGTTTCTCTGAAAAGTAGTCCGCCCGTCGGGCGGCGGTTCGATAGGGTGCGAGAGTCATCATGGCGAAGAAAGTCACTGGGTACGTGAAGCTGCAGCTTCCGGCGGGCAAGGCCAACCCGTCGCCCCCCGTCGGTCCGGCGCTCGGCCAGCACGGCGTCAACATCATGGCGTTCTGCAAGGACTTCAACTCGAGGACCGCGGCGCAGGGCGACCTGATCATCCCCGTGGTGATCACGGTCTACTCCGACCGCTCGTTCACGTTCATCCTCAAGACGCCGCCGGCGTCCGTCCTGCTCAAGAAGGCGGCGGGGCTCGAGACGAAGAAGAAGCCGGGCGCGGGGTCGAAGGAGCCGAACAAGGTCAAGGTCGGCAAGGTGACCCAGAAGCAGCTGCAGGAGCTCGCGCAGCTCAAGATGCAGGACATGAACACGACGAACCTCGAGTCCGCGATGCGAAGCATGGCGGGCACCGCCCGCTCGATGGGCATCGACATCGTCGACTGAGGTGGGTCGTAGCGCGCCCCTCGTTGGGGGCGCGCGCCGCTCGGATGGCGCTCCCATGGCGGGCGCCCCGGTGGAGCGGGTAGCAAGGACTTACCACGGTTGTTCCAGGCGCACCGTGGGAGGCGAGAGCCGTTAAGAAGGAGGGCATGTGCCGAAAGTCGCCAAAAAGAAACTCGCAGCGCGGGCAGTCGTCGACCGCGCTCGAAAGTACACACTGCAGGAGGCGTGCGCGCTCGTGAAGAAAGCCGCGCCCGCCAAGTTCGACGAGACGGTGGACCTCGCGGTCCGGCTCGGGGTCAACCCGCGGCACGCGGACCAGATGGTCCGCGGCGCCGTGGTGCTCCCGCACGGTACGGGGCAGTCGCTCCGGGTTCTGGTGTTCGCCAAGGGCGAGAAGGCCAGGGAGGCCGAGGCTGCCGGCGCCGACTTCGTCGGCGAGGCGGATCTCGTGAACAAGGTCCAGGAAGGCTTCATGGACTTTGATCGCGTGATCGCGACGCCGGACATGATGGGTCTGGTCGGCAAGCTCGGCCGTATCCTCGGTCCGCGCGGCCTGATGCCGAACCCGAAGGTCGGGACCGTGACGTTCGACGTGAAGACGGCCGTCTCGGAGGCCAAGGCCGGCAAGGTCGAGTACCGCGTCGAGAAGGCGGGCATCGTGCACGCTCGGATCGGCAAGGTCTCCTTCGCGGAGAACGCGCTCCACATCAACGCGGACGCGCTGATCCAGGCGCTCGTCCGCGCCAAGCCGGCGACGGCGAAGGGCATCTACCTCCGGAGCATCACGCTGTCCTCGACGATGGGGCCCGGGGTCCGTATCGACCCGGTCCAGTTCACCGGCAAGACGGAGGAGGCGTAGCCCATGGAACGATCCCAGAAGGAAGTGGTTGTCGGCTCCGTCCGGCAAAAGTTCGAGCGGATGTCTTCCGCGGTCTTCGTGGATTTCAAGGGGCTCAACGTCGAGGCGGTCACCAAGCTCCGCGACGAGTTCCGGAAGTCCGGCGTGGAGTACCGGGTCGTGAAGAACACGCTCGTCCGCCACGCCATCAAGGAGCATCCCTGGGCGGCGAACCTGGCCAAGAACCTCACCGGCATGACCGGTGTGGCCTGGAGCTACGAGGATCCGAGCGCGGCAGCCAAGGTCGTCAAGGCGTTCCGCAAGGACAACCAGAAGCTCCAGATCAAGGCAGGCCTCATCGAGGGGCAGATCCTCTCCGGCGACGCCGTCGAGTCCCAGCTCGCGTCGATGCCCGGCAAGGACGAGCTCCGCGCCACACTGCTCGCGACGCTCCAGGCGCCGCTCCAGCAATTCGTGCAACAGCTCAACGCGCCTCTCCAGAATTTCGCTTATCTCTTGAAAGCGAAGGAAGACGCGGGCACGGCGGGCTGAGCAGGAGCTTCGTAGGTTTTGGGCCTTGCGCCCGTCAGGTTTTGGTCTACATGGCCCCCCTCCTCGGGGGCGCGCAGAAGAGTTTGAAGGAGTTTTGCAATGGCTGAGATCACGCGCGAGCAGGTCGTCGACTACCTCTCCAACCTCCCTGTCATCCAGATCGCCGAGCTCATCAAGGACCTCGAGAACAAGTGGGGCGTCAAGGCTGCGCCCGCGGCCGTCGCGGTCGCGGCGGGCGGCGGCGCTGCCGCGGCTCCGGCCGAGAAGGCCCCCGAGCAGACCGAGTTCGACGTCATCCTCGCGAACGCCGGCAGCAACAAGATCGGCGTCATCAAGGCGATCCGCGAGATCACCGGTCTGGGGCTGAAGGAAGCGAAGGACCTGGTCGAGGCCGCGCCGAAGACCGTCAAGGAGCAGGTTTCCAAGGCGGACGCGGAGGAGATGAAGAAGAAGCTCGTCGAGGCAGGTGCTACCGTCGAGCTCAAGTAACGATCACCGCTCCCTGTCAGGGAAATCGGGATCCGCCGGAGGACGGCGGCAGGGGCGGTCGTCCCTGCCGCGCGTCCCGCTTTTGTCTGGAGAGGACCGCGCGTGCAGGTCCTCGGTCGATTCTGAAGAGGACCGCGGAAGCGGGTCCTCGGTCAATGCGGAAGAGGATCGCGGGTGCGGGTCCTCGACCAACGCCGGAGCTTCATGGGTCGCCACGCGGTCCGCTCTGCCCACACATCCAAGATGTTTTGGGTCCCCACGCCCTGGGGACGCTCGCTCGCCATTGGTGCGTAGCTTCGTGTTCGTTGCTCGGTTCGAGCCGTGCGTCCGCCCCGCACCGCTCGTGTGAGCCGGAGGAAATCGATGCCGTCGGTCGTCCAATCCAACTTCCGCGTCCGTAAGAACCTGGGTCGCGTTCGTCGCATCATCGACGTCCCCAACCTGATCGACATCCAGAAGTCGAGCTACGACAAGTTCCTCCAGATGAGCGTTCCGCCGAACGACCGGGAGGAGGTCGGGCTGCAGGCGGTGTTCCGCTCGGTTTTCCCGATCAAAGATTTCAACGGCACGAGCGAGCTCGTCTTCGTCTCGTACAACCTCGAGCCGCCGAAGTACGACGTCGACGAGTGTCGCCAGCGCGGGATGACCTACTCGGCGCCGATCAAGGTCACGAACCAGCTGATGATCTACGACACCCGCGACGGCGGGGAGCGGATCGTGCGCGACATCAAGGAGCAGGAGGTCTACTTCGGCGAGCTCCCGCTGATGACCGAGACGGGCACGTTCATCATCAACGGGACCGAGCGCGTCGTCGTCAGCCAGCTGCACCGGAGCCCCGGCGTCTTCTTCGACCACGACAAGGGCAAGACACACTCGAGCGGCAAGCTGCTCTACTCGGCGCGCGTCATCCCCTACCGCGGCTCGTGGCTCGATTTCGAGTTCGACCCGAAGGACATCATCTACGTCCGCATCGACCGCCGGCGGAAGATGCACGCGACGGTGCTGCTGCGCGCGCTCGGGTACTCGACGCAGGACCTGCTCAACTATTTCTATTCGACCGAGACCGTGTACCTCGAGAAGGGGGGCAAGTACGCGAAGAGCATCGAGTACGACCTCCTGGCCGGCCAGCGGACGACGCGCGACATCAAGATCGGCAACGACGTCATCGTCAAGAAGAACACCAAGTTCACCCGCGCTGCCATCCGGAAGATGAAGGAGGCGAAGCTCGAGCGGCTCAGCCTCGAGCCGGAGGAGCTCGTCGGGAAGGTCGCGGCGCACGACATCGTCGACCCGGAGACGGGCGAGGTCGTGGTCGAGGTGAACGAGGAGCTCACGGAGGCGAAGCTCGAGCGGCTGCGCGAGGCGAACATCGAGCAGTTCCGCATCCTCTTCATCGACGGCCTGAACGTGGGCTCGTACCTCCGCGACACGCTGCTCACCGACAAGGTGAAGACGATGGAGGACGCGATCCTCGAGATCTACCGCCGGCTCCGGCCGGGCGACCCGCCGACGCTCGAGACCGCGAAGACCCTGTTCCACAACCTGTTCTTCAACGCCGAGCGCTACGACCTGTCGAAGGTCGGCCGGCTGAAGCTGAACTACAAGTTCTACCGGGACGTGCCGGAGGAGGAGCGCCCCGGGCTCGACCTCACCGTGCTCACGCCGCAGGACATCCTGGAGACGGTCCGGCACCTGATCGAGCTGAAGAACGGCCGCGGCTCGGTCGACGACATCGACCACCTCGGCAACCGCCGCGTGCGCGCGGTCGGCGAGCTGATGGAGAACCAGTACCGCATCGGCCTCGTCCGCATGGAGCGCGCGATCAAGGAGCGCATGAGCATGTCGCAGGAGATCGACACGCTCATGCCGCACGACCTGATCAACGCGAAGCCGGTCAGCGCGGTCGTGAAGGAGTACTTCGGGAGCTCTCAGCTCTCGCAGTTCATGGACCAGACGAACCCGCTCTCCGAGGTCACCCACAAGCGGCGCCTCTCCGCGCTCGGCCCGGGCGGCCTCACCCGCGAGCGCGCCGGGTTCGAGGTGCGCGACGTGCACGCGACCCACTACGGCCGCATCTGCCCGATCGAGACGCCGGAAGGGCCGAACATCGGCCTGATCGCGTCGCTGTCGACGTTCGCCCGCGTGAACGAGTTCGGCTTCGTCGAGACGCCGTACCGGAAGGTCGAGAACGGCCGGGTGACCGAGGACGTGATCTGGCTCTCCGCGCTCGAAGAGGAGGGCAAGTACATCGCCCAGGCGACGGTGAACCTCGACGAGCGGGGCCGCTTCAAGGAGTCGCTCGTCTCGGCCCGTTACAACGGCGAGTTCAAGATCGTGACGCCCGAGATGGTCGAGCTGATGGACGTCGCTCCGAACCAGATGGTGTCGGTCGCCGCTGCGCTCGTGCCCTTCCTCGAGCACGACGACGCGAACCGCGCGCTCATGGGCGCCAACATGCAGCGGCAGGCCGTGCCGCTGGTGCAGTCCCACGCGCCGCTCGTCGGCACCGGCATGGAGGAGCGGCTCGCGCGCGACTCCGGCGTGTGCGTCATCGCGCGGCGCCCCGGGGTCGTCGAGAGCGTCGACGCCACGCGCATCGTCGTCCGCGCCGAGGGCGAGGGCGCCGAGGTGCCCGACATCTACCACCTCATGAAGTTCCAGCGCTCGAACCAGTCGACTTGCTACACGCAGAAGCCGGTCGTCAGGACGGGCGAGGTGGTGAAGAAGGGCGACGTGCTCGCCGACGGCCCGTCGACGGACATGGGCGAGCTCGCGCTCGGCCAGAACGTGCTCGTCGCGTTCATGCCGTGGCAGGGCTACAACTTCGAGGACTCGATCCTGGTCTCGGAGCGCATCGCCAAGGACGACGTGTTCACCTCGATCCACATCGAGGAGTTCGAGTGCGTCGCCCGCGACACGAAGCTCGGGAAGGAAGAGATCACCCGCGACATCCCGAACGTCGGCGAGGAGGCGCTCAAGGACCTCGACGACTCCGGCATCGTGCGCATCGGGGCCGAGGTGCGCCCGGGCGACATCCTGGTCGGCAAGATCACCCCGAAGGGCGAGACCCAGCTCTCCCCCGAGGAGAAGCTGCTCCGGGCGATCTTCGGCGAGAAGGCCGGCGACGTGCGCGACAGCTCGCTCAAGGTGCCGCCGGGCGTCGGCGGGATCGTCATCAACGCCCGGGTGTTCTCGCGCAAGGGGACCGAGAAGGACGACCGCGCGCGGGACATCGAGGATCAGGAGCGGGCCAGGATCGAGCGGACGCGCGACGAGGAGATCAAGATCCTCCGCGACTCGTTCTTCCGCCGCATCCGCGAGATCCTCCTCGGCAAGGAGACGACGGGCAAGCTCGTCGACGACAAGGGCAAGGTGCTCTTCCAGAAGGGCGCCATCATCGATGAGGCCTCGCTCGTCGACATCCCCCGCAAGTACTGGGGCGAGATCCCGGTCGACGACGCCGAGCGGGTCCAGCAGATCCTGCGGGACCTCGAGGAGCTCGTCCGGACGCGCGAGGAGCACTTCCGCGACAAGATCGACCGCCTCTCCAAGGGCGACGAGCTGCCGCCGGGCGTGATCAAGATGGTGAAGGTCTACATCGCCATCAAGCGCAAGCTCCAGGTCGGCGACAAGATGGCTGGCCGCCACGGCAACAAGGGCGTCATCAGCCGCATCCTGCCCGAGGAGGACATGCCGTACCTCCAGGACGGGCGGCCGGTCGACCTCGTGCTCAACCCGCTCGGCGTGCCGAGCCGCATGAACGTCGGTCAGATCCTCGAGATCCACCTCGGGTGGGGCGCCTTCGAGCTCGGCAACCAGCTGCAGCGGATGCTGGAGCAGCAGCGGTCGGCCGCCGAGATCAAGGAGCACCTGAAGGCCATCTACGCGGGCGACGAGTCGATGAACGGCTTCTTCGACGATCTCGACGAGGGCGACGTGAAGCGCTTCGTCAAGACGGTCGACGAGGGCGTCTTCATGGGATCGCCGGTGTTCGACGGCGCGCACGAGTCGGACATCAAGGGCGCTCTGGATCTCGCCGGCCTCCCGACGTCGGGGCAGGCGATCCTCTTCGACGGCCGCACGGGCGAGGCGTTCGACCAGAACGTCACGGTGGGCATCATGTACATGCTGAAGCTCCACCACCTGGTCGACGACAAGATCCACGCGCGCTCGATCGGGCCCTACTCGCTCGTCACGCAGCAGCCCCTCGGCGGCAAGGCGCAGTTCGGCGGGCAGCGGCTCGGCGAGATGGAGGTCTGGGCGATGGAGGCCTACGGCGCGGCCTACGCGCTGCAGGAGTTCCTCACGGTGAAGAGCGACGACGTGATGGGCCGCACGCGCATGTACGAGGCCATCGTGAAGGGGGATTACACCCTGGAGGCGGGGCTCCCGGAGAGCTTCAACGTGCTCATCAAGGAGCTCCAGTCTCTGTGCCTGAACGTCGAGCTGGTCGAGACGAGCGGGGGCGTGGAGGCCTCGGCCGCGGAGGAAGAGGAGTGATGCAGTTCGTCACGTCACGAATGCCGCGCGCCTGGTCGATGCGGGCGGGGGAGGCGCGGCGCGCGAGCCGCGCGCTCCCTCAGGCCTGCACAGCGAGCGCGGACGGTTTCATCGGTTTCGGTTCTGTCTCCGGAGGTCTCCATGCGTGACATCTTCAGCTTCTTCGAGAAGCCCAAAGACCCGCTGTCGTTCAGCGCCATCCGCATCTCGCTCGCGAGCCCGGAGAAGATCCGCGAGTGGTCGCACGGCGAGGTGAAGAAGCCGGAGACCATCAACTACCGGACGTTCAAGCCGGAGCGAGATGGTCTGTTCTGCGCCAAGATCTTCGGGCCGGTGAAGGACTACGAGTGCAACTGCGGCAAGTACAAGCGCATGAAGCACCGTGGCATCGTGTGCGAGAAGTGCGGCGTCGAGGTCATCCAGTCGAAGGTCCGCCGCGAGCGGCTCGGGCACATCTCGCTGGCCACGCCGGTCGCCCACATCTGGTTCCTGAAGAGCCTGCCGTCGCGCATCGGCAACATGCTCGACATCACGCTCAAGGACCTGGAGAAGGTGCTCTATTGCGAGGCCTACATCGTCATCGACCCGAAGGAGACCGGCCTCATGCGGGGCGATCTCCTGAGCGAGGAGCGATATCTCCAGCTGCTCGACGAGTACGGTGACGACAAGTTCAGCGCCGGGATGGGCGGCGAGGCGATCCTCGAGATGCTCAAGCAGGTCGACGTGCACGGCCTGGCCGAGCTGCTCAGGACGGAGATGCGCGCGGCCACCAGCGAGGCCAAGCGGAAGAAGCTCGCCAAGCGGCTCAAGGTCGTCGAGGCCTTCCGCGAGAGCGGCAACCGGCCCGAGTGGATGATGCTGACCGTGATCCCGGTCCTCCCGCCGGATCTGCGCCCGCTCGTCCCCCTCGACGGCGGCCGCTTCGCGACCAGCGATCTGAACGACCTCTACCGCCGCGTCATCAACCGCAACAACCGCCTGAAGCGGCTCCTCGAGCTGAACGCGCCGGAGATCATCATCCGGAACGAGCGGCGGATGCTGCAGGAGGCGGTCGACGCGCTGTTCGACAACGGCCGCCGCGGCAAGACGATCACCGGCCCGAACAAGCGCCCGCTCAAGTCGCTCTCCGACATGCTGAAGGGCAAGCAGGGGCGGTTCCGGCAGAACCTCCTCGGCAAGCGCGTCGACTACTCGGGCCGCTCCGTCATCGTCGTGGGCCCGACGCTGCGCCTGCACCAGTGCGGTCTGCCCAAGAAGATGGCGCTCGAGCTCTTCAAGCCGTTCATCTACAACAAGCTGGAAGAGCGCGGCTACGTCAACACCATCAAGAGCGCCAAGAAGATGGTGGAGAAGGAGCGCCCGGAGGTCTGGGACATCCTCGAGGAGGTCATCAGCGAGCACCCGGTGCTCCTGAACCGCGCCCCGACGCTCCACCGCCTCGGCATCCAGGCGTTCGAGCCGGTCCTCATCGAGGGCAAGGCGATCCAGCTGCACCCGCTCGTGTGCGCGGCGTTCAACGCCGACTTCGACGGCGACCAGATGGCGGTCCACGTGCCGCTGTCGGTCGAGGCGCAGATGGAGGCGCGCGTGCTCATGATGAGCACGAACAACATCCTCTCGCCCGCGAGCGGCAAGCCGATCATCAACCCGACGCAGGACATCGTGCTCGGGCTCTACTACGCGACCCGCGAGCGCAAGTTCGAGAAGGGCTCCTACCGCGCGGACACCCTCGCCTTCGGCGAGGACGGCGTGGCGCAGGGATACCTGCGGGGCATCTACGCCTCCCCCGAGGAGGTGCGGATGGCGTACGACAACGGAGAGGTCGCGCTGCACGCCGGCATCCGCGTCCGCGTCCCGGTCATCGACGACGACGGCAACCCGCAGCTCGACGAGTTCGGCCACGTGAAGCGCCGCATCGTCGAGACCACGGTCGGCCGCGTCCTCATCTCCGAGGTCCTGCCGAAGGGGGTCGCGTTCGAGTACGCGAACAAGACCCTCGACAAGAAGGCGCTCTCGGCGCTCATCGACGTCTGCTACCGCATCCACCGCAACAAGGAGACCGTCCTCCTCGCGGACCGGCTCCGCACGCTGGGCTTCGACCACGCGATGCGGGCGGGCATCTCCATCTGCATGGATCACATGGTGATCCCCCCGGCGAAGAAGGTCCTGCTCGCCGAGGCGCAGAAGGAGGTCGAGCGCGTCGTCGAGCAGTACCAGGAGGGGCTCATCACCGACGGCGAGCGGTACAACAAGATCGTCGACATCTGGGCGAGCATCGCCGACCAGGTCACGACGGAGATGATGGGCGGCATCGGCAAGGAGACGATCGTCGACCACGAGACGGGCAAGTCCTCGGTCGAGCCGAGCTTCAACCCCATCTACATCATGGCCGACTCCGGCGCGCGCGGCTCCACGCAGCAGATCCGGCAGCTGGCCGCCATGCGCGGTCTGATGGCCAAGCCGTCCGGCGAGATCATCGAGACGCCGATCACCGCGAACTTCCGCGAGGGTCTCAGCGTGCTCCAGTACTTCATCTCGACGCACGGCGCCCGGAAGGGCCTCGCCGACACGGCGCTCAAGACGGCGAACTCGGGCTACCTCACCCGGCGGCTCGTCGACGTGGCGCAGGACGCGGTCATCTCCGAGTTCGACTGCGGCACGCTCGACGGCATCCGCGTGGCGAAGCTCGAGGAGGCCGGCGAGGTCATCCAGCCGCTCGGCGACCGCATCCTCGGCCGCGTCGCGCTGGAGGACGTCGTCGACCCGCTCACGGGGGAGGTGCTCATCACGGCGAACACCGAGCTCGACGAGCAGGCGGTGCGGTCCATCGAGGACGCCGGCATCGAGGAGGTCGTCATCCGCTCGGTGCTCACGTGCCAGCTCCGGCGCGGGGTCTGCGCCCTGTGCTACGGGCGCGACCTCGCGCGCGGCTACCGGGTCAACATCGGCGAGGCGGTCGGCATCATCGCCGCCCAGTCGATCGGCGAGCCCGGCACGCAGCTCACGATGCGCACCTTCCACATCGGCGGCACCGCGGCGCGCGGCAAGATCGAGGCGAGCTACCTCGAGGCCCGCACCGAGGGCACCGTCCGGCTCCGCCGCGCGGTCGTCCAGAAGAAGAAGGACGGCACCATGGTGGTCATGAACCGCCACGGCGAGATCGTCGTCGTCGACGAGACGGGGCGCGAGCGCGAGCACAACCGCCTCGTCTACGGCGCCATCCTCAAGAAGGCCGACGGCGAGCGGACCAAGCCGGGCGAGCTGCTCGCCGAGTGGGACCAGTTCGCGACGCCGATCCTCACCGAGGTCTCCGGCGTGGTGAAGTTCGGCGACCTCATCGAGGGCGTCAGCGTGCAGGATCGCCTCGACGAGGTGACCGGCCTCTCGCGGAAGGTCGTCATCGAGTCGAAGGCGACCGACGTCCGCCCGCGCATCTCGCTGAAGGACCCCGAGTCGGGCAGGACGCTGAAGCTCCCGAACAGCGAGCTCGAGGCGCGGTACCTGCTCCCCGTCGGCGCGCACATCGTCGCACAGGAGGGGGATCTCATCGAGGCCGGCGAGGTCATCGCCAAGATCCCGCGCGACACGACGAAGGTGCAGGACATCACCGGCGGTCTGCCCCGCGTCGCCGAGCTGTTCGAGGCCAGAAAGCCGAAGGATCACGCGATCATCAGCGAGATCGACGGCGAGGTCACGTTCGGCAAGGACACGAAGGGCAAGCGGAAGGTCATCATCACGCCGTACTCGCCGGACGGGCACGCGCTCGGCGATCAGGCGCGCGAGTACCTGATCCCGAAGGGCAAGCACATCCAGGTGCAGCCGGGCGACCGGGTGCGCGCGGGTGACCCGCTCCAGGACGGCCCGCCGAACCCGCACGACATCCTCCGGGTGAAGGGCGAGAAGGAGCTGTCGGCCTGGCTCGTGAACGAGATCCAGCAGGTCTACCGGCTCCAGGGCGTCGGCATCAACGACAAGCACATCGAGGTCATCGTCCGGCAGATGCTCCGGCGGGTCCGCGTGCGCGAGGTCGGGGACACGAACTTCCTGGTCGACGAGCAGGTGGAGAAGCACATCTTCGAGAAGGAGAACGAGACCGTCCTCGAGCGCGGCGGCAAGCCGGCGATCGCGGAGGCGCTCCTCCTCGGCATCACCAAGGCCAGCCTGTCGACCGAGTCGTTCATCAGCGCCTCGTCGTTCCAGGAGACGACCAAGGTGCTCACCGAGGCCGCCATCAACGGCAAGACGGACGATCTCCGCGGTCTCAAGGAGAACGTCATCATGGGCCGCCTGATCCCGGCCGGGACGGGTCTGCCCGCCTACAAGCGCCTCCAGGTGGTGGTCGAGGGCGAACCGGTGGCTCAGGCGCCGTACGTCGCCCCGCGGCCGCGGCCCGAGGAGACGCTCACCGCGGTCAACGAGGAGTAACGTCCCCGCCCGCGCCCAGGGTCGGGGGCTCCCCCTGACCCTGGGCGTCGCCACGTCCGTGGGAGGCGATCTCGCACCGGCGCGTCGGTGACCGAGATCGCCGTCCCCTCCTTCACGGGGCTCGCGCGGCGCGCCGAGCTCTGCTCTCATTCACGGAGCGCACCCCATGGCTGCATACGCCGCGAGCGGCAGGCCAGCTTTCCCCGCGTGCTCCCGTTCCGCGAGGGTTCTCGGGCGCGCGCCCACCTCCAATTCTGAAGTAGAATCATGGTCTCGATGGCTTCCGTTCAAGGACTGAACCAGCGGATTGCCGATCGCCTCGTCCTCGAGGGGCGCATCACCCCGGACGATCATCGTCGCGCGGTGGAGTACGCCATGCGTCTCCGCGGCCGGATCGAGGACGCCATCATCGAGCTCGACATCGTCAACGAGGCCGAGCTCCTGAAGTTCATCGCGACCGTCCACAACACCCGCTTCGTCTCCACCGAGAAGCTCTCGAAGGCGATCATCGAGCCCCGCGTGCTCGCCAAGGTCTCGGCGATCACCGCGACGCTGCACGGCGTCTTCCCGGTGCTGCTCGACGAGCGGAACACGACGCTGTCGGTCGCGACCGCCGACCCCGACAACGACGCGGCGCTGCACGAGATCCGGCTGGCCGCGGGCGTGCGGGACGTCCGCGCCATCGTGGCCAGGCCGGCGGCGGTGCGCGCGGCCATCGCGTACCACTACCGCGGCGACACGACGGCGTTCAACTCGCTGCTCCGGCCGGTCAGCTCGTTCGACGAGATCCTCTACAACAACAGCAACAACCCGTTCGAGCGCGCCTCGATCCCGCACGCGCCGGCCGCGCACGTGCAGCCGATGCACACGCAGCCCATGCACGCGCCGGCCGCGCACCCGCAGCCGATGCACGCGCAGGCGCCGGCGGCGCACGCGCAGACGGCGTACGCGCAGACGGCGTACGCGCAGACGGCGCACGCGCAGGCGGCGCACGCGCCGCAGCCGTCGTTCGCGTCGCTGCCCGCGCCGCTCGTCTCGGCGCCGCCGCCTCCGGCCGTGATGCGGGCGCCCACCGCGCCGCCCCGGGTGACCCCGGCCAGCCCCCCGCCGACGCCCATCCCCCCGTCGCCCCCGGCGCCGCAGCAGGCAGCGCCGGCGCCGGCGCCGGTCCCGGCCCCGGCGTCCGCGCCGGTCGCGGCGCCGCCGCACCCGACCACGAGCCACGCGTACGTCGAGACGCTGAACGTCCTCGTCAGCCTGCTCGAGAACAACCGGCAGGACCTGCGCGGCCACTCGTCCACGGTCGCGCGCATCGTCCGGAAGCTCTGCGAGCGCATCGGCTTGCCGCCGACGACGGTCGCGAGCTACGTCGCCTCGGCCTACCTCCACGACCTCGGCAAGAACGGCCCGTACCACCTCACCGCGCTCAACGTCGCCGAGTACGAGGGGCACCGGCTCGCCGCGACGAAGAGCGTCGACCTCCCGGCGCACCTCATGGAGTCGGTCGGGCTGCCGCAGGAGGTCGTCTCGGCGATCAACCTGATGTACGAGCGCTACGACGGCAGCGGCTTCCCGGACGGCCTGTCCGGCAAGGAGATCCCGCTCGGCGCGCGTATCCTCGCGGTGGCGGACACCTACGCCGATCTCACGCAGAACCCGCGCAACCCCTACCGCAAGGCGCTCCGCCCGCCCGAGGCCTGCGACGTGCTCGCCCAGTACCGCGGCACCATCTTCGACCCGAACATCGTCGACCTCTTCCGCCAGGTCATGACCGGCGACGACATGCGGGCCAAGCTCCTCTCCGACCGGCACCAGGCGCTCATCGTCGACCCCGATCCCGAGGAGACCACGGTGCTCGAGCTGCGGCTCCTAGAGCAGGGCTTCGAGGTCTCGATCGCGCGCAACGTGGCGCAGGCGCGCCGCGAGCTCGAGACGAAGGACATCGAGGTGGTCGTCAGCGAGATCGACCTGGAGGAGCCCGACGCCGGCCTCACGCTCCGCGCCGACGCGCTCAAGCTCGGCTTCGGCCGCGACAAGACGTGGGTCATCCTCACGGCGAAGACCGACCGGCAGACCGCCCAGCGCGCGTTCGATCTCGGCGTCGACGACTTCGTGTCGAAGCCGGCGTCGACCGACGTCATGGCCGCGAAGCTCCGCCAGCTCATCGAGCGGCGCTCCTCGACCACGGTCGCCCGCGGCGTCTCCGGCTCGCTGGCCGAGATGGGCCTGCCGGACATGATCCAGATCCTCTGGCACGGCCGGAAGACGTGCGCGCTCAAGATCCAGGCGAACTCGATGGCCGGCGAGATCCACTTCGCCGACGGGCAGGTCGTGCACGCGCTCTGGGCCGGCTCGCAGGGCGAGGACGCGTTCTACAAGATGCTGACGCTCCGGGAGGGCGACTTCCGCCTCGACCCGAACTTCTCGCCCAGCACCCGCAGCATCACCGCCTCGCCCGAGGCGCTGCTCCTCGAGGGGATGCGCCGCCTCGACGAGGGGACCCTGTCGTAACGCGCCGCCCGCGGAGGCCGAGGTGGAGCGCCCCGTCTGCATCGAGACCACGCGGCTGCGCCTCGTCCTGCCGCCCGTCGATCTCGCCGATCGCTACCTCGCGTTCTACGAGCGCAACCGCGCGCACCTCGCGCGGTGGGACCCGGCGCGCCCCGAGGGCTTCTACACCGAGGCGTTCTGGCGCGAGCGTGTCCTCCGCGATCACGACGACTTCGCCTCGGATAGGGCGCTGCGCCTCGCGTTGGAATGGCGCGACGATCCGCGCGGCGAGGTGATCGGGGTCTGCAACTTCAACCAGTTCGTCCGCGGCGCGTTCCAGGCCGCGACCCTCGGCTACGCGCTCGACCAGCGCGCCGTCGGCGCGGGCGTGATGTTCGAGGCGCTCACCGCCGCGCTCGCGTACATGTTCGACGCCCTCGGCTTCCACCGCGTGATGGCGAACTACCTCCCCTACAACGAGCGCAGCGGGCGCCTGCTCCGGCGCCTCGGCTTCGTCGTCGAGGGATACGCCCGCGATTACCTCTTCATCGACGGGGCCTGGCGCGATCACGTCCTCACCGCGCTGACGAACCCGAACCCCGCGCCTCCCGACCCCGCGCGCGGCCCGGCGCCGATCGCATCCCGGAGCGCCAGCCGGTTGCCCTGAGTCAGGGTGCGCCGGGGTGTGCCGAGCGCCGAGCTGACGGCGCGCCGAAATCGACTTGATTTCGGGAATGTTTTGCGCGGCACGATGCGTGCATAATGCCGGGCGCTCGCTTCCCATGCTGAGGCGTGCCCGCTTACCAAGGTCTTGTTCGCGCGAAGAATCGAGGTGGTGTCATGAAGCTCGGCACGAAAGTTGTCGCGTTCGCTCTCAGTGGAGCTGCGCTTTCTCTTGCCCATGTGGAGGAGGCGGAGGCCTGCGGCGGATGTCTGGCGCCGCAATCGGAGAACACGCAGGTCACCAGCCACCGGATGATCCTGTCGATCTCGCCGGAGGCGACGACGCTCTGGGATCAGATCACCTACTCGGGCGAGCCGTCCGAGTTCGCCTGGGTGCTGCCGGTCGTCGGGCTCGCCGACGTCGAGCTCTCGTCGGACGCCCTCTTCGAGCTGCTCGACCAGACGACCGCCGTGCAGGTCTTCTCGCCGCAGCTCAACTGCCCGTCGTCCTTCTGCGGAGCGAGCACCGGCGCCGGCGGCGGCGCCTTCGGCGGCGCGGTCCCGGACGCGGCGGACGGCGGCGTCACCGTCATCGCCCAGGAGACCGTCGGGCCCTACGAGACGGTGCAGCTCAGCGCCAGCGAGCCGAACGCGCTCCGGAACTGGCTGGACCGCAACGGGTACAACATCCCCGACGACATCGATCCGGTGATCGACGCGTACGTCGAGGAGGGGTTCAGCTTCCTCGCGCTCAAGCTGGTCCCCGGCGAGGGCGTCGACAAGATGCGCCCCGTCCGCGTCTCGACGGCGGGCGCGAGCCCCGAGCTGCCGCTGCGGATGGTCGCCGCGGGGACCGGCCGGGTCACCCCGATCACCCTCTGGATCCTCGGCGAGGGCCGGTACGAGCCCACGAACTTCTCCTCGTTCGAGATCACCGCGCCGGAGCTCATCTGGAACTGGGACACCCAGTCCAGCAACTACAAGCAGCTGCGCAGCGCGGGCTTCGACGCGACCGGCGGCAGCGCGTGGCTCTTCGAGGCCGCGGAGCCGCTCTCGTCCTACTGGATCCGCGAGTCGCTGATCAACCTCGCCCAGTTCCAGCCCCTGGAGAGCGGCTACGCCGACGAGGACGGCGAGGGCGCCCTCGAGGCCGCCGAGGCCGACCTCGACGCGCTCTTCTCGACGATCCCCGAGGGCTCGACCTGGATCTCGCGGATCTACGGCGAGCTCTCGCGCACCGCGCTCGCCACCGATCTGGAGCTCGGCGCGTCGGTGAATCAACTGAGCGTCGACCGCTTCCTCCAGGCGAGCCAGACGGTCGGCACCGCGCCGACCTGCCCGCCGCCGCCGCCGGGTTGCGAGGACTTCAGCAGCGGCAGCACGGGATCCGCGGGCGGCAGCACGGGGTCCCTGGGTGGCCCGGGGGCCGTGGGCGACGGTTTGACCAGGCCGGGCGGCTCCGGCGGTGACCTCAAGCCCGGCAGCTGCGCGACCACCGGCCAGGCGGAGGGGCCGCTCACGCTGGCCGCCGCCTCGGCGCTCGCGGCGCTGGCGCTCGTGCGGCGGCGGCGCAACCGCGGCTAATCGCTCGGGATTCGACCCCGCGCCGCGCGGCGGTCCCGCGCGGCGTTCTGCTCCGGAGGCGGCGTCGCGCCCGGGCTCGTCGCGGCGGGCCCCGCGCGGCGCCTTGCCCCGGAGGAGGCGCCGCCCTAGCCTCTCCGGAGGCGTGGACCGCGAGTGCGGCCGCGACCCGGAGGAACATGTACGGTCCGCAAGGCAATGGTGGCGGCGGCGCGCGCAGGGCAGCGCCTCGCTCGTCGAAGGTCACGGTCCCCGAGATCCGCTCCCGCAAGGGGACGTCGCCGATCGCGATGGTGACCGCCTACGATTTCACGATGGCGCGGCTGCTCGACGAGGGCGGCGCCGACCTCTTGCTCGTCGGCGACTCGCTCGGGATGGTCGTGCAGGGGCACGCGACCACGCTGCCCGTGACGGTCGAGGAGATCTGCTATCACGGGCGCGCCGTCGCGCGCGGCGCGCGCCGCGCGCACGTCGTGGGCGACATGCCGTTCATGAGCTTCCAGCTCTCTCCCATGCACGCGCTCGAGAACGCCGGGCGGATGATGAAGGAGGGCAGCTTCGAGAGCATCAAGCTCGAGGGGGGCGCGGAGATCGCCGAGCACGTGCGGCGGATCGTGGCCGCGGGCATCCCGGTGATGGGCCACCTCGGGCTCACGCCGCAGTCCGTGCACGCGATGGGCGGCTTCAAGGTGCAGGGCAAGGGCGACGAGGCGGCCGAGCGCCTCATCGCCGACGCGCGTGTCCTCGACGAGGCCGGCGTCTACGCCATCGTGCTCGAGGCGATCCCGCCGGACCTCGCCGAGGAGGTGACGTCGGCGGTCTCCGTCCCGACGATCGGCATCGGCGCCGGGGCCGGCTGCGACGGGCAGGTGCTCGTCTGTTACGACCTGCTCGGGATGTTCCGCGAGCTGACGCCGAAGTTCGCGAAGCGCTTCGCCGAGGTGGGCGACCAGATCGTCGAGGCGACGCGCGCCTACGTGGACGAGGTGCAATCGCGGGTGTTCCCCGCCGCGGAGCACAGCTTCAAGCCGAATGGGCCGCGCCGCGCCGCGGTCGTGCCCGCCGCGCCCGCCAAGCCGGAGTTCGCGCCGGCAGACGAGATCCCGCCGCACTGGCAGACACACTGAAGGCAGCCGGCGCTTGGCCGTCCCTGAAGGCGGCCGGCGCCCGGCCGTCCCCAGAAGGCGGCCGGCGCTCAGCCGCCTAGACCCTCGGCCGGCGCCCGCCGGGCGCCGAGGACACGCAGCAGGAGCTCGGCCGCGAGCAGCACGAGCAACACGAGCGCCACGTAGGGCGACGCGTCGATGGACGCGGACATGCCGCCCAGCTCGGCCGCGCGGGCGCCCTGGGCGACGCGCCGGGGGCGCAGATCGATCTCGCGCTCCGGGACCGACACGACGCGCGTCGAGCGCTCGCCGTCGAGGGTGAGCTCGTACAGGCCGGCGAGCGGCGGCGACACGCGCAGCCGCCGGTCGACCTCCGCGACGGGCAGCGCCTCGCGCGGGGCGGAGCTCGCGGACCCGGGGCCGCCGTCGTACCGCACGCGCTCGACCTTCACGTCGTGGTAGCCGTCGAAGGTCCACGTGTCCCCGGCGGCGAGGCGGCGCGCCCCGCCGCGGGCGCGCGCGGCGCCGACGAACCCGTCGAGCAGCGAGAGGAACGCCGGCCGCAACGCCACGTCGCTCTCCTCCGTGCTGAACGGCAGCGTCATGAACAGCACGACGCCGCGCCCGAGCGGGCGGCGCACGAGGAACGGCGCGCCGTCCTTCCACCGGGCGAGCACCTCGGCCCCCTCGGAGGCCGCCGCGTCCAGCGTGGCCCGGCCGCGCGGCGCGACGTCGGCCAGGCCGGCCGCCGACGGGCCGAGCCAGCCCGCGGTGGCGGGATCCACGCCGCGCACCGGGGAGGCCGACCAGCGGACGACGCCGGGCACGAGCGGCTCGAACCCGGCGCCGAGCGGCGCCGCGGCCGCGCGCGGCCCCAGCGTCAGCAGCGCGACGCCGCCGCGCTCGACCCACGCGGCGAGCGATCGGCGGACCTCCGGCGTGAAGCCGGGCGCGTCGTCGACGATGAGCCCCGCGTGGGCGGCGAGCTCGCCCTCGTGCTCCGGCACCGAGGGCAGCGGCCTGACCTGCGCGTCGAGATCGAGCGCGGAGAGCGCCTGCTCGAGCGGCGGAGGGCCGCCCGTCTCGACGTGGGTGATCGCGGGGTCGACGACGGCGGCGATCGAGAGCGGGCCGCCCGCGGAGAGGAGCGGGGCGCGATCGTCCGCGGCGATGGCGTCGCCGCCGGTGAGCGCGGCGGTCAGGATCTCGGGCGTCTCGGCGGGCAGGTCGAGCGAGAGCTCCTCGGCGCGCAGCCCGGGGTCGAGCGCGACCTTGCCGAGCACCTCGTCGCCGGCGCGCACCTCGAGGGAGCGCCCCGCGGCCGCCGTGGCGCCTGCGGTGGTGCCCGCGGCGGCGCCCGCCGCGGCGGTGCAGACGACGCGGACGCGCGCCCGCTGGCCCGACCGGTCGGCGCGCACGATCCCGCAGTCCTCGCCCCCGGCCTCGATCTCCTCCAGCGGCACCCACGTGGCGATGTCCGGGCTGCCCGCGATCGGCGGCGCGCCGGGCGCGCCGTCCGCGAGATCGCTGAGGAGCACGATGCGCTTGTCGCCCTGGGGCAGCCCCCGGAGCAGGTCGCGCGCGAGGTCGAGGGCGCCGTCGAGGTCCGTGGCGCGGTCCGACGGCGCCACCGCGGCGAGCGCCTCGGAGACGGCGGCGAGGTTGGTCGTCGACGCCAGGGCGACGCGGGCCGGGGCGCCCGCGAGCACGAGCGCCGCGGCGTCGCCGGGCGCGAGCCCGCCGGCGAGCTCGCGCGCGGCCTCTAGGGCGCGGTCGAAGCGCGAACGCGCGCCGCTCTCCTGCGCGGCGCGCGCGTCGCCGCCGGCGCGGGCGGCGGGAGCGCGCATGCTCAGCGAGTCGTCGACGACGATCGCGAGCGCGACGGAGGCGCCGGCCTTGCGGCTGAGCGCGAGGTGCGAGCAGCGCAGGAGCGGCGTGGCGCCGAGCACCGCCAGCGCGAGCACCGAGAGGGCCCGGGTGGAGAAGAGGGCGCGGTCCTCGAGCAGGCTCCTTCGCCGCGCCGTGGGCGGCGTGGGCGGGACGAGGCGCGCGGGCGGGAACGGCCGCTCCTCGGCGCGGCGCCGGCGCAGGAGGTGCGCGGCGACCGGCGCGCCGACGAGCAGCGCGACGAGCAGCGCGCCGAGCGTGACGAAGCTCATCGCCGCACCTGGGCGATCGCCTGGACGAGCGCGCGGACGACGTCGGTCGGCGGGTCGGCGGTCGTCGCGCGGAGCAGGCGGCCGCCGCGCGACGCGAGCCCGCGCGACCAGACGTCGGCGAGGGCGGCGAGGCGCGCCTGGTACTGCGCGCGGACCGCGCCCGCGTCGGCCTCGACCACGGCGCCGCCCTCGAGGGCGCGGAGGCGGACGTTGCCGTCGAAGTCGAGGTCCGCCTCGGTGGGGTCGAGGACCTGGAGGGCGATCAGCGTGCGGCCGCCCGTGCTGAGCGGCGTGAACGCGGCGAGCGCGCGGTCCGGTCCGCCGGATTCGCTAGCAAGATCGAGGAGATCCGAGAGGAGGAGGACCACGGCGCCGCGGCGGGCCTTCTTCGCGATCGGCGCGAGCGCGCGCTCGATGGCGCCGGCGTCGCCGCTCCAGTCCTGGGCGGCGGAGGTGGCCTCGAGGGCGCCCACGATCCGCTCGAACGCCTCGCGCCCGGCCATGGCGGGCAGGCCGTGGGTGCCGGCGCCGCCGAGCCAGGCGAGCCCCACGGGGTCGCCGGTGGCGAGCGCGACGCGGGCCATGGCCGCGGCGACGAGCGCGGCGTAGGCGAGCTTGGCGCCGGGCGCGCGCCGGCCGCGGTAGGACATCGAGGCGGTCGCGTCGACGCAGAGCCAGAGGGCGCGGTCGGTCTCGGTCTCGAACTCGCGCACCATGAGGCGGTCGTGGCGGAGCAGGGCGCGGCGGTCGAAGAAGCGGAGGTCGTCGCCGGGCACGTAGGGCCGCTGCCCCCCGAACTCGACGCCGGCGCCCTTGCGGATGCTCCGGTGCATGCCGGCGTAGACGCCCTCGGCGACGGCGCGCGATTTGAGGCGGAGCGGGGCGAGCCCGCCCCAGTCGATGGGGAATGCGGCGCGCGGGGCGCGGTCAGAGGAGAGCGGCACGGAGGCGCTTCTTAGCGTGGATCCCGGGGCGCTGCCCGGCGGCGCCGGCGCCCGAGGGCGGCCCCGAGCGCCGCGGCCGACAGCCCGGCCGCCCAGCCCACGCCGCCCGCGCTCCCGGGCGGCGCGCCGCCGGCGGCGCGGCAGGCGCAGCCGCCGTCCTGGTCCGCGGGCTCGCCGTCGCCCCCCGGGTCGGGGGCGCCGATCCCGATGCCCCTCACGGCGATGCGCTGCACCGGGTCGCTCGGGTCGTTCGACCGGACGAGCAGGGTCGCGGCGAACTCGCCGCTCGCCGTCGGCGCGAAGCGGATCGCGGCGTCGATCGACGTCTCCGGGTCGATCTCGAGCGCCGGCTCGACGACCTCGAAGCTCTCCGGGGCGGGGTTCTCCACGGCGAGATCGACCAGCGCCTCTCCGGCGTTGGTGAGCTCGACCAGCTCCACGTTGGCCTGTCCGACCTCCACCGCGCCGAAGTCGATCTCCTGCTTGTCGAGCGCGAGGTCCGGGAGCGGCACGTGGACGCGCTCGCTCTCGAAGACCCAGTCGCGCTCGGTGCGCGGGAAGGCGAGCGGGATGTCCGCGACCGGGATCGACCACTCGCGGCCGAGCAGGCTCACATAGAACGCGGGGATGAGGTGGAGCGTGCCCTCGTACTGCACCGAGCCTTCCGGGTGGACGTCGAGGTCAACCGACGGGCCGCCGAGGTACGTTGTCGACGACTCGCCCTGCTCCGCGGTGATGTCGCCCCCGCTCACCGGCGCTCCCGCGGCCTCGATCGCGACGCGCCGGGTCGCGTAACGCGCGGTGACGTCCATGGCGACGTCGAGCTCGAACCCCCCTTCGATGCCGGGGATCGAGCCGCCGATGAGGTCGCCGACGGAGACCGACGCGAGCCGCTGCGGGTCGGTGGAGCCCGCCAGCGTGACGCCCGGCGCCCAGCCCCAGGCCTCGAACCGGTCCTGGGCGTGCACCTGGAAGTCGAACTGGGGGATGTAGGGGATATCGCCTGTCCACTCGAAGGACTGGCCGAGGACGGAGAGGCTCACGCGCCCCTCCGCGGTCACGCCGAGACCATAGTTGCAGGTGAACTCGCCCCCTTCCGGGTCGCCCGGGGCCGCGAGCGCGAGCGCGTCAGGCCACGATGCCTCGAGCGCGCCGCTCAGGGATACCTCGGTGTTCGCGAAGACCGCGGCCATGAGGTGCACCTGCAGCGGTGAGCTCGGCGGGACCCAGCCGGTATCGAAATCGAGCTCGAGCGGGATGCCGTCCTTCCGCTGGAACGCGATCGGCCCCCGGGCGCATTGCAGCGGATCCTCGGCGCACGGCGCCGCGAGCGCGTCGTAGGCCGACGCGGCCGCGGGCGCGAGCAGCGAGAGCGCGGCCGCGAGGCAGGGGAGCGCGCGCCTTCGCCGGGGCCGAGCAAGGAGGGTGGCCGCAGGAACCGTGTCGCCGGACAGCGGGGAGCGCATGAGCGCGATTATCGGTGACCCGCGCGCGCGGCGCCAGGGCGGCAATCCGGGGCCGCGGTGGGGTCAGCGCGCCCCGAACAGCGCGCCGACGGCGATTCCGGCGGCCGCGCAGAGAATGGCCACCACCACCCAGAGGAGCCGCTCGCGCGCGCGGGCGCCCGGCGCCGCCGCGTCGTCCGAGGCCCTCTGGAGGCCCGTGGCCCTCTCCGCGGGCAACAGGCTGGCGGCGGCGCCCGCCGGGGGCTGGAGAGGCTCGGTGGCGTCCATGGCGGAACTCTCGCGCTGGAGGGTCGAGGCGTGGCCTATCATGGCGAAACTCTCGCGCTGGAGGGTCGCGCCGTGGTCCATGCCGGTCTCCCCGAGCTCCAGATCGGTGATCGAGGTGTCGTCGCCGAGGCGCGCGGCGGCGTGGCCGATGACGCGCCGCTCGCGGCAGGCGAGCAGGGCCTCGGCGAAGGCCCGGGCGCTCGGGTGCCGCTCGGCCGGGCTCTTGGCGAGGGCCCTCAGGATCACGGCCTCGAGGCCGGCGGAGATGAGCCCGTCGCGCTTGCCGGAGCGCGGCGGCAGCGGCGCCTCGGCGAGGTGCGCGTTCATGATCGCGATGGGCGTGCGGTTGCTGAAGGGCACCTCGCCGAGGACCATCTCGTAGAGGATGCAGCCGAGCGCGTAGACGTCGCAGCGCGGATCGACGTCGTCGCCGCGCACCTGCTCCGGCGCCATGTACTCGGGCGTGCCGAAGATCATGTCGTGCTCGGAGAGGTCGGTCGTCATCTGATCGCCGCGCACCACCTTCGCGAGCCCGAAATCGACCACGTGGACGCGGCCCGTGAACGGCGGCAGCGCGGCGCCGGCGCGCGCGTCGGGCGGCGCGCCCGGGCGGTCGAGGAGCACGTTGGCCGGCTTGAGGTCGCGGTGCACCACGCCGGCGGCGTGCGCGGTCTCCAGCGCGGAGCAGATCTGCAGGGCGATCTCGATCGCCCAGTCGGCATCGAGCGGCGCCCGCGTCCGGAGGAGCTCCTCGAGGGAAACGCCGTCGATGTGCTCGAGGGCGATGATGAGGAGCCCGCCCTCCTCGATGAAGTCGAGCATCCGGACGACGTGCGGGCCCTCGATCCGCTTCAGGATGGCGGCTTCCCGGTGGTAGCGCCGGAAGATCTGGCGGTCGCCGGAGAGGTGCGGGTGGATGACCTTGAGCGCGACGTGCAGGCCGTCCTCGTCGCGGGTGGCGAGGTACACGACGCCGGACGAGCCCTCGCCGATGACGGACACCACGGTGTACCGCGACGCGACGCGGCGCCCGGGGGGCAGACGGTTGGGGGCGGGCTCCGGCGCGGTCACCGCGCGCTGCCCGCGTCGGCCGGGGTCGGCGGCGCGGGGTCCGGCGGGGGTGTCCTGAGGAGGTGCAGATCGACCGAGGAGGTGCAGGCGCGCACGATCTTCGGGCTCAGCTCGATGGGGTCGAGGCGCGCGGTCGGATCGGCGTCGCGCCACGCAGCGCAGGCCGTCTCGGCGAGCCCGGTGGCGTCGAGCGCGACGTACGCCTCGAGCAGCTGCCGGTGCACGGTGGCGATCTGCACCCGGGCGAGGTCGCCGTAGCCGAGCAGGCGGTTCGCGCGCGCCACGGCGTCGATGTAGCGGCCGCTCCGCACGTCGCTCGCGAGCTGCGGCAGCTCGGCGTCGACGCGGCGCTGGGCCTCGCGCGCGCGGCCGGCCCCCTCCGAGCGCACGAGCGCGCCGGCGCTCGCGGCCTCGGCCTTGCCCTGGGTCGTGAGCGGCAGGTCCGTGAGCGGCACGAGGATCACCATGCCGCGGCGCAGGGGGTCCTGCTTGAGGTGGTTGTACTTGTCGAGCATCCACGCCTTGTCGCGCTTGCCCAGGAAGCGGTAGGCGATGGTGAGCAGCGTGTCGTGCTGGCCGACGACGTACCGCAGGTTGTACGGGACGATGATCTCCTGCCCGTCGGTCGGCTCGATCCAGGGCATGGTGTCGTTCGAGAGCGCGAGGACGTCGCTCCGGTCGGCGGCGCCGAGCAGGCGCTCTGCGAGGTTGGCCCAGGTCTCGCCGGCGGTGACGCGGTGGTGGCCGAGCGCGGGGATCTCGAGGCGGAGGCCGGGCATGATCGGCACGCCGGCGCCCGCGTCGAGCGCGTTGGCGGCGACGAGGACCTGCTCCATCTGCACGCGCCCGTAGGTGCGCTCCGCGATCTGCGCGAGGGTCTCGCCCTCGCGGACGACGTGCGGGAACGCGGCCGCGCCGCTGCTCGCCAGCGCGGCCGCGGCCAGGGCGCCCACGGAAAACCAAGTTCGCCGAGAGCTCACGGCGCCGAGGGTACCAGGGTTCGCGCGCGGTGGGACGGGTCGTTGCGGGTGGCGGGGCGCTAGGGCGCCGGCCGCTGCAGGTGATCGGGCGCGCGGGAATTGGGGTGGTCGGGCGCGCCCGCGCGGGTCGTATGCCGCGATTTCGTCGCGCCCGCGGTTTCGTGCCAGAGTGCGCGCGGTTCATGAAACACACGACACGCACGACGACGACCAGCAAGATCCCGGCGTGGCTCTCGCGGCGTTCACCCGCCGCGGCGCGGCTGCTCGCGGCCTGTTCGCTCGGGCTGGCGACGCAGGGCTGCCTCGTCCGGCAGGAGCTCTACGACGAGGCGCGCGCGGAGATCCAGAGAGAGCGGGAGCAAGGAAAGAAGGCCCGGGCCGAGGCTCAGAGCGCGCGGGCCGAGGCCGCGCAGCGGTCCGCGCAGATCGCCGCGCTGGAGGAGGAGCTCGGTCGCCTCGCGGAGGACCTCCGGGCGCGCGACCTCAGGCTGTCGGACGCGACCACGGCGGAGGCCGGGCTCGTGCGGCAGCTCGACGAGCTCGCCGCGATGAACGAGGAGCTGTCGGCGCGGCTGCGGAGCGCCGGGCAGAGCGTGGGGCAGCTCGCGACCGAGCGGGGCAGCCTGTCGGCGGAGCTCGCCGACGCGCGGGCCAGGCTCGACGAGCTGCGCCGCCATCAGGCGGCGGCCGAGGCGCGCGCGGCGCGGATGCGCGACCTCATGGGCCAGCTCAAGCAGCAGATCGACACCGGCAAGGTCCACGTCGCGCTCCGCGCCGGACAGCTGGTGATCGAGGTGCCGAGCGACGCGCTGTTCGACGGCGCGAAGGCCGAGCTCAAGCCGGAGGGGCGGGCGGTGCTGGACGAGATCGCCAGGGTGCTCCGGGTGATGCCGGATCAGAAGTTCCAGGTGGCCGGGCATACGGACAACGATACAAAGCGGGTGAAGGGCTCGAGGTTTACGTCGAGCTGGGAGCTCTCGGCGGCGAGGGCGGCCGCGGTGGTGAAGCGGCTCGTCGAGCGCGGGATGTCGCCGCGGGGCCTGTCCGCTGCTGGATACGGCGAGTTCGCCCCGCTCGGGCCGAACGACACGGCGGCGTGGCGGGCGAAGAACCGGCGGATCGAGATCGGCCTGGTGGTGGAGCAGGAAGAGACGCGGGCGACGGGGGAGGTGGGGAAGGCCGCGGGCGAGAAGGGGGCTGTGACGGCGCCCTGACGGGCATGGAATCGACGGTCTGAGGCAAGACGACGGCTGTTGGCGGGAGTGAAGGGCTGTTGGCCAGCCGGTAGCCGTTCGTCCTCAGCTGGGCTGGTCGAGCACCTCTGTGAGGGCCGCCGCGGTGGCGGCCTTCTCGAGCCACCGCTCGAGGCGCTCCGGATCCTTCTGGGCGAGGATGCGCTCACGCGCCGCGTCCGGCACCGCGATGCCGCGAGCCCGGAGCACGGTCAACAGGGCGCGGGCGGCTTCCTCGACGCGCCCCTCGTCACGCCCCTGCGCGACGTATTTCTTGGCGAAGTCGCTCTGGTACTCGTAGCCCTTCATCATGGCCTCCAGCGCCCGGCGTGCCGCCTCGTTCAGGGAATTGTACAGGAGATCGTAGTAGAACCGGGCGCGTTCGTCATCGAGCCCCTGGATCGCGGGCAACACCGCGCCGGCGATCGTCGCGCCTTGCTCGGTCTCGCCGTGGGCCATCGCAGAGAGTACCCCCAGCTCGGGTCGACGGGCTGCATCGGCTGGGTCCGTCACGACCGGAATGCTGTCGCGACGGAGCACGGGTGGACGCAGCACGAAGCCGGGCACGCCGATCTCGATCGGCTGCGCGCACCGAGACCATTTCAGAACGAACGCGCGGCGCAGTCCGTAAATCTATGCATGTCCGCCTGGGCGCGCCGTTTCGCCACGACGCAATGCGCACGCCGCGAGGATGCACAGCGCTGGCGTCACGACCATGTGATAGCGGTCCTCTCCGAAGAACACGGCGTGTGTCAGGACCACCGTGGCGACCGCGAACGCGAGATAACCGACGACACCCCCGGTCGCGGGCCGGCCCGGCAGCGGCAGCGCGGCGAGCAGCGGGATCGCCACCGCAAGCGGCCAGAACGTGTGCTCGTCGCCGAGCAATCCCCAGGCGATGAGCCCGAGCACCGCCGCGATCGCCGCGGCCTGCGCGACGAGCGCCCGCCGCGGCCGGACCCGCGGCAGCGCCACCACCCCGAGCGCGGCGGCCGAGAGCAGCCCGAGGTGCGACGTCGTGAGCACACGCCGGCCCGCGGCGCGCCGCTCCTCGGGCCAGGCCGCCGGGTTCGCCTCGCCGAGATACCCGATCGGGAACGACTCGTGATCGAACGTGAAGCTCAGCTTCTTCGGAATCAGGGCCAGCCAGCGGGCTGGATCCTGCTGAATCCATCTTAACCCTGCGGCCATCCAGCAGCGGTCCTGGGCCACCTGCCCGCGCGCGATCGGACACCCGTCGCCCGCGCGCAGCGTCTCGAAGCGGCCCGTGGCCCGCGGGAAGGCGCCGATGGCGAGGTTCCAGCCGCCGTTCGTCGAGATGAGCGCGCAGCCGTCCATCACCCGGCAGTTCCGGATCGTCCACGGCGCCACGACGGCGAGCGCCGTCGCGGACGACAGCGCGACGGCCAGCGCGCCGCGCCGCCACGCGGCGCGCCATCCGCCGGCCGCCCCTCTGGTTGCCCCGCCGGCCGGTCCTCGCCAGGCCAGCAGCGCGAGCGCCGGCGCGCAGAGCAGGCTCTGCGGCCGCACCAGCGCCGTCAGGCCGAGCGCCACGCCGGCGAGGACCGCGCCGCGGACCAGGCGCCCGCGCGCGGCGTCGCGCGCGAGCAGCCACGGCGCCGTCACCAGGCCGAGCGCGGCCAGCGGCTCGGTCATGAGCAGCGCCGCGTAGACGATGAGGCCCGGCGAGAGCGCCGCGAGCAACGCCGCGACGCGGGCGCGCGCCGGCGTGGTCGCGCGCCGGGCGAGCCGGTGGACCACGACGACGAGCAGCGCGCCGGCCACCGCGTTCGCGATCGTCGCCACGTGAGGCCCCGCGCCGAACAGCTTGTAGACGAGGCCCAGAAAACCGCTGTAACCGACCGGGTAGTGGCACCACGGGTGCCAGACCGGCTGGCCTCCGACGATGAGATCGTCCGAGTAGCCGAGGCCGGCGGCGATCCGCCGCGCGCCGAAATCGTAGTAGTGGCCGTCCCAGACCGGCTCGCGCGCCCACGCGATCGCCACGTAGAGCCGCGGCGCGAGCGCGAGCACGAACGCGAGCGCCGAGAACCCGAGATCGCCGCCCGACCCGCCCGACCCGCGCGCGTCGCGCGCGTCGTGTACGCCGCGCGCGCCGCCGCCGGCCCGCGCCGCCTCAGCCATGCTGCTTCGCGCGCGTGCCGGCCGACAGCTCGCGCAGCCGCCGCATGTAGGTCTTCGCGACCTGGGCCGGATCGAGCCGCAGGTACTTGGCAATTTCCTGAATGAATCCCTGCACGTAGACCGGCGCCGGCAGGTCGCCCATCGACTCGCCCTCGATCGCCTGGAGGTGCGCCAGCGAGATCTTCGTCCGCTGCGAGATGTCGGTGAGCTCGACCCCTTGCGACTCGCGCACCTTGCGGAGCAACGCGCCGCTGAACTGCGTCTCGGCGTTGATCTCGCGCGCGAGCTCGGCCTGGAGCATCGCGAGCTCGGCCGCGGCGGCGGCGTTCTCGGGGCGCGCAGGGCCGAGCGGCATGCGCGGATCGTCCGGGTAGGTCGAGAGGTCGTACGCGCGCCGGCGCACCGGATCGAGCAGGGTGTCGTGCGCCTCCTCGATGCGCGCCTGCTCCTTCTGGAGCACGGCGGGGCTCAGCACGCTCACGACCGGCAGGCTGCCCTCCCGGTAGATGTCGCGCTGGCGCTTGTAGGCGCGCCGGATCTCGTCGTCGGCGGCCGTCCGCGCGACGCCGAGCACCTCGTACAGCGTGGCGGGCGCCGCGCCCTTCGAGGCGGCCGCGAGGGCGCGCGCGTGCGCGTCGGCGGGGCGCGAGTCGCGCGCGGCGAGCAGCGCGAGGATGCGCCGGGCAACGCGCTCCAGGTTGCGCGCGCTCTTCGAGGTCGGGCTGTCGATGAGCAGCGGCTGGCGCCGCCGCGCGGTCAGCCACACCGCGTCGTCGTGCTCGATGTGCCCGAGGTAGTCGAGGGACATGCCGAGGAAGCGCTCCGAGACCGCGCTCATCGCCGGGCCGAGCTCCAGATCCGAGCGGTGCCGCGTCTGGCTCACCACGAGGTGCGGCTTCACCCGCGGCAGCTGCGCGGCCGCGAGCGACGCGACCCCTTCGTCGAACCGCTTCACCTCCATGATGAGGTCGCGCGGCGTCGCGAGCGGCGGGAGCGACGCGCCCACCTTCTCCAGGAGGCGCACCTTGAAGCGCTCCTTCATGAGCGCCCGGCGCAGGGTGCGCTGGTAGAGCGCGCGGCAGAAGCGGTAGGAGTGCTCGACGGCGAGCGGCTCGGGCGTGGTCACGCAGATGCCCACGTCGGCGTGCAGGAACAGGTCGAGCGTCGAGGAGCCGGTCGCCGCGCCGAGGCTCACGATCACGTAGTCGACGTCGAGCTCCTGGATCATCTTCATCCAGTACGCGGCGCGGCTCGGCCGGACGGGCGTGGCCGTCGTCGGGTCGTAGGCGGTCGGGACGAGGCGGAGCCCGGGCACGGTGGTCGCGATCGGCTCGGCCTTGCCCTCCTCGATGTCCTCGCGCGTGACGAGCGGCGGCGTCTCGATGCCCAGCGCGGCGTGCAGCCCCGGGCTGTAGGCGTCGGTGTCGACGATGATCACGTCGCGCCCGAGCTGCGCGAAGTAGACGCCCAGGTTGACCGCGAGCGTCGCCTTCCCGACGCCCCCGCGGCCGCCGCCCACGGCGATCACGCGGCGCGATCGCGACGTGGTGAACGAGGGCGCCTCGCCCGGCAGGGCGAGGTCGTCGTCCGCCGAGCTGGGCGGGAGGGTCGAGTAACGGGACGGGCGGTAGGAGTCGCCTGAGCTGGACACGGGGCCTCTGTGCGCGGCGCCGGGAGAGGTGCGAGCTGCCCCCGGGCGGGCGTGTCCCTCCTAGCACGCGCCGCCCGGCGCCATCAGCGCCGCCGTGACCGGGGCGCCGCGCGCCTGCCCGCCCCGCGGCCGCCGTCGCCGTCTCGACGCCCCCGGGCCGCTGGGGTAGGCGCTCGACGTGGCCACCGTACGACCCTTCCGCGCTTACCGCCCTCCCCAGGCGCACGCCGCCCGCGTCGCCAGCCCGCCGTACGACGTCATCTCCACCGCCGAGGCGCGCGCCCTCGCCGCCGGAGGGCTGCACAGCTTCCTCCACGTCTCCCGCCCCGAGATCGACCTGCCCGAAGGGACGGACGAGCACGACGACGCGGTCTACGCGCGCGGCGCGGAGAACCTCGCGGCCCTCATCGCGAGCGGCGACCTCGCCCAGGACCCGGAGCCGCACCTCTACCTCTACGCCCAGAAGATGGGCGATCACCGGCAGATCGGCGTCGTCGGCTGCGCCTCCGTCGCGGAGTACGAGCAGGACACCATCAAGAAGCACGAGAAGACGCGGCCCGACAAGGAGGACGATCGCACCCGCCACATCGAGGAGCTCGGCGCCCACGACGAGCCCGTGTTCCTCACGTACCGCGCCGACGCGGACATCGACCGCGCCGTCGCGCAGGCCATGCAGTCGCCGCCCATCTACGACTTCACGACCGCCGACGGCGTCGAGCACAAGCTCTGGGTCCTCGGCCGCGAGGCGACCGCCGACCTCGAGGAGCGGTTCCACGCGATCCCGACGCTCTACGTCGCCGACGGCCACCACCGCAGCGCCGCGGCGGCGCGCGTCCACAGGAAGCTCCGCGGCGACGGCGGCGAGCACGACGTGTTCCTGGCCGTGGTCTTCCCGCACGACCAGATGAACATCATGCCGTACAACCGCGTCGTGCGAGACCTCGCCGGGCGCGGCGCCGAGGCGCTGCTCGGCGCCCTCGGCGAGCGGCTCGACGTCGCGCCGGCCCGGAGCGGCGCGGACGCGGCCCCGACCGGCCCGCGATCCTTCGGGCTCTACCTCGGCGGCCGCTGGTACGTCGCCCGGGTCCGCCCGGGCTCGTTCGACGCGAACGACCCGGTGGCCTCGCTCGACTGCTCCATCTGCCAGGACCAGATCCTCGGCCCGATCTTCGGCGTCCGCGACCCCCGGCGGGACAAACACGTCGACTTCGTCGGCGGCATCCGCGGCATCGCCGAGCTCGAGCAGCGCGTCGACTCGGGCGCCTTCACCATGGCAGTCCACCTCTACCCGACGCAGATCGGCGAGCTGTTCGCGGTCAGCGACGCGGGGCTGCTCATGCCGCCGAAGAGCACTTGGTTCGAGCCGAAGCTCCGCAGCGGCCTCTTCATCCATACGTTCTGACCGCGGCGCCCGCCGGGATTAGACTGCGCTCATGGCGGACATCCAGCGCATCTCCCCCGAGCAAGCGAAGAAGCTCATGGACGAAGAGGGGTACGTTTACCTCGATGTCCGGAGCGAGCCCGAGTACGCGGCCGGGCACCCGCGCGGCGCGCACAACGTGCCGCTCCTGCACGCCGCCGCCGGCGGCATGAAGCAGAACCCGGACTTCCTCGACGTGGTCCGCGCCCTCTACCCGAGGGACGCGAAGATCATCCTGGGCTGCCGCTCCGGACAGCGGTCCATGCGCGCGGCCGAGGCCATGGTGGCGGACGGCTACACCGGGGTCGTCGAGCAACGCGCGGGCTTCGAGGGGCCGCGCGACGCGTTCGGCGCGCTGACCGAGCGAGGGTGGGGGCCGGCCGGGCTGCCCGTCGAGACGAACACGCCGGGCGCGTCCTACGCCGAGCTCCGGCAGAAGGCCGGCCGGTAACTCCCCTCGTCCGCCCGCAGGCGGCAGGTCGGCGAGCGCCGCGCCTCAGCGCGCGCGATCGTAGTCGAGCGCCGCGCGCTCCACGACGTCCCAGTCGCGGGCGGCCCGCTCCGCCTCGGCGATGAGCTCCGCGGTGAACATCGAGAGGCCCCAGGTGCCGTCGTCGCGCCGGCGGAACGTGTAACGCGCCCCCCGGGTGGTCTCGACGGCAGCCTCCTCGCCGGCAGCTCCCACGCCGACGACGCTGGCGACGCCGGAGAGATCCCTCCGCAGGCGGGCGATCCAGCCCATCCGCGTCGCCATGTCGACCCAGACGTCCGCGCCGTCCGGCGCCTCGGCGTGCGCCTTGTACAGGGCGAGCAGCTTGGAGCGCTCCGGCTCCGGATAACTCGCCTGGATCCGGTCGCTCGCCTTCTGGCGGTGATCGCGGATCGCGTGGCAGGCGCGCCGCGCCTGGTCGTCGAGGTGCACGAACACGAGCCGCACGTCGCCGCGGCCGAGCGCGTTCGCGATGCGCAGATAGACCCCCTCCGGGGTCGTGTCCTTGGGAGAACGGATGACGTTGAAGCCCGTGAGCACGCAGGCTGCGGCGGTGATCCCCAGGGCGATGGCGGTGCGGCGTCGCATGGCGGAAGGGCGGCGTGGAGAGGGCCGCCCCTCTAGCACGGCGGCGCGCCGGCGCTCGCGCCGCGGGCGCCGCGCCGGCCGCGGGCGCCTCGCTGGCCGCGGGCGCCGCCGCGGCGCGCATTGCCGAGCGCCGCGCCTTCCGCTACGAACCCGCGTGCTCCACGGCGCGCGCGTCGCAGTGGTCATCCCCGCGCGGGACGAGGCGCGGTGGATCGCCGAGACGGTGAGGTCGGTCCCCACCTTCGTCGACCACATCCTCGTCGTCGACGACGGGAGCCGCGACGGCACGGCCGAGCTCGCGCGCGCGGCGCTCCCGGCCGGCGACGAGCGGCTCGAGGTGCTCCTGCACGCCGAGGCCCGCGGCGTGGGCGCCGCGATCGTCGCCGGCTACAGGCGCGCCCGCGCCCTGGGCGCCCTCGCCGTCGCCGTCATGGCCGGAGACGGGCAGATGGACCCGCGCGACCTCCCGCGCGTCGTCGGGCCCGTCGTGTCGGGCGAGGCCGACTACGTGAAAGGCGACCGCCTGCGGCACCCCGACGTGTGGCGCGTCATGCCCCTCGCGCGGCTCGCCGCGACGGCCGCCCTCGCCGCGCTCACCCGCCGCGCGGCAGGGCTCGACGCCCTCTCCGACAGCCAGTGCGGCTACACCGCGATCTCGGCGCGCGCGCTCGACGCGCTCGACCTCGGCGCGCTCTGGCCCCGCTACGGCTACCCGAACGACCTGCTTGCCGCCCTCGCCGCGCGCCGGCTCCGCGTCCGCGAGGTGAGCGTACGCCCCGTCTACCGCGGCGAGGCGAGCGGGCTGCGCGCGCGCCACCTGCTGACCATCCTGTTCCTCATCGCCCGGGGCGCCATAAGGCGGCGCCTGAGCTGATCAGGAAATACCGACCGTCTCCCAGGCCAGGACGGAACACGTGAGTGCGCCGCGCGAATCGTCATGCGTTATGGCGCAAAAGGGTCGACAACCTCGTTAACGGTTCCATAGCAAAGCCGACCAGCGACCTGACTCATCGACCTGGAGCGGCGGGCACCGCAGGCGCGGACCCCGAACCCGTGCTTCAACAGGGGGGGTGATGGACGTGGCGATCAGCCGAGCCGCGTGGTTCAGGATGTGGAGTTCCGGGAGGACACGAAGGGCAGGGACTCCGTCCTTCACGCCACGCGTCGTGGCCTATGCGTTCGGCATCGAGCTGCCCTATAGCTTGCTTGTCCCGGTCGCACACCTCCGGCTCCTCGGCGTCTCGGATTCGGCCGTCCAGGCGCGCATGCTCGGGTTGATCGGGCTCGCGTACCTCGTCAAGACGGCGGGCCTCATCGCGCTGCTCGTCTACATGCTGCGCCCGATCGAGCGCCTGCGGCGGTACGCCGTGGGCCGCGCCTTCCGCGGCGGGTCGGGCGCCGACGAGCCGTGCAGCGGCGGCGCGGCGCCCCCGGAGTCGCTCATCCTCGCCGCCGCGGACGCCGCCTACGACACGCCGCTTGCGTTCGCGACGGTGTGGGCCGTCTCCTGGGCGCTCCTTTATCTGCCCATCACCGCGGCGTTCTACGTGATCGCGCCGGGCCACGGCCCGCTCGGGGTGCAGCGCGCGATCGCGCTGGTCCTCTTCTCGATCGCGCTCTTCGCGGCGGCCTTGCCGCTCGCGTACAGCATCCTCGGCCGCCTGCTCTCGCCCGCCGCCGGCGCCATCTCGCTGATCGCCCGCGAGCGCGGCCTCGCCGTGCCCGGCAAGGGCTACTCGCTCGCCGTGCGCCTCGTCATCCTCGGCGTGTGCCTCGCCATCGCGCCGACGAGCTGGATGGCGGCGATGGTGCTCGGCGAGACGGCGGGGCCGGCGAAGCCCGGCCTGAACCTCACGCTGGCGATCTTCTCGGTGGTCGCGGTCACGTGGGCGCCGGTCTGCGCCGGCTTCCTCGCGGGCGCGCTCGCGGGCCCATTCCAGCAGGTCACGGCCGTCATCCAGAAGATCGTCCAGCGCGGCGAGGTCGACCGGCTCGAGCGGATCCCGGTCTACTTCAAGGACGAGATCGGCGCCCTCGCGGGCGGGGTCAACGCGATGGTCGAGCGGCTGGAGGAGTCGTCGCGGCGCAGGCGCAGCTACCTGGCCGAGCGCGAGCGCCTGCTCTCGGACGCGGCGCAGCGCGCGGCGCAGCTCGGCGCCGTGCTCGACAACCTCGTCGAGGGGGTGTTCGCGTGCGACCGCGAGGGCCGGCTGACGATGATCAACGCCTCGGGGCTCCGGCTGCTCGGCCTCGGGGACCGCTCGGAGCAGGCCGGCCGGATGGTCGAGGAGGTGATGGACCTCGACCGCATGCGCCGCGGCGACGGCCGCCCCTTCACGCGCGAGGAGCTGCCGATGGTGCGGGCCCTCGCCGGCGAGACCATCGCGCAGGAGGAGCAGGTGCTCGCGAACGGCCGCGCGGGCCGCGACGTCTTCCTGCGCACCAGCGCGGCGCCGATCCGCAGCGAGAGCGGGGCGATCCTCGGCGCGGTCACGGTCGCGCGCGACGTGACGGAGCTCATGGAGCTCGATCTCGTCAAGGATCAGTTCATCCGGGTCGGCGCGCACGAGCTGAAGACGCCGGTCGCCATCATGAAGGGGTACGCGCTGGCGCTCCTGCGCAACACGAGCGATCTGCCGGCGCCCCGCCGCAAGATGCTGGAGGCCATCGACCGCGGCGCCGACCGGATCAACCGCATCGTCGACGACCTCCTCGCCATCTCGCAGGTGTCGCTCGACGTGCTCAAGGTCTCCGAGGAGGACGTCGATCTGAAGGCGCTCGTGGAAGAGGCGGTCGAGCGCGCCGCGAAGTCGGCGAGCCGCCACCGCGTGCGGCTGTCGTTCGAGGCGGGGAGGCCGCCGGTCGTGCGGGCCGATCCCGAGCGGCTGCGGCAGGTGCTCGCGAGCCTGATCGACAACGCGGTGAAGTACTCGCCGGAGGGCGGCGACGTTGACGTCCACGTCGCGGTCGCCGAGCGCGCGCCGGCGTCCTCGCCGCCGCGCTGCGACGCCGCGCTCTTCTCCCAGCGCCGCGAGGCGCCGCCGCGCCGCGAGGTGGTCGTGTCGGTGCGCGATCAGGGCGTCGGCATCCCCGCCCACAAGCAGGAGCGGATCTTCGAGCGCTTCTTCCGCGCCCACACGGACACCCGACACGACTACGGCGGGATGGGGATCGGGCTGTTCCTCGCGAAGGACATGATAACCCGCCACGGCGGGCGGATCTGGTTCGAGAGCGAGGAGGACGAGGGAAGCACCTTTTATTTCACCGTTCCACTCAGCAGCGAGGCTCCCCGGGTCGACTATGACGGATAGACACGCAAAGACGGTGCTCCTCGTGGAGGACGACGCGGACCTCGTGGCGCTCGTCTCCCTCGTGCTCCAGGAGGGCGGCTACCGCGTCAAGATCGCGTGCAACGGCCGCGAGGCGCTCGCGAAGCTGGAGCACGACATCCCGGACCTCATCTTGCTCGACATGAAGATGCCGGTGATGAACGGCCCGGAGTTCGCCCGCGAGCTGGAGGTCCGGCACGGGCGGCAGGCGCCCATCGTGGTGCTCACGGCCGCGGCCGACGCGCACCGGCGGGCGGCCGAGGTCGGCGCCGACGCGTGGCTGGGCAAGCCGTTCGACCCGGACGCGCTCCTCTCGACGGTGAGGCGCTACACCGGTTGAGCGCGGAGGAGCTGCCGCCGCTCGGCGAGGTCGCGCCGCACCTCGGCCCAGTACCGCGCCGGGAACCGCCGGTAATCGAAGCCGAGCGCGCGGAATACCCGGGTGATGCGGGCGTAACGGCGCAGGCTCCATGTTTTCATCATCTGGAGCGAGGGGTGGAGATCCTGGGCCTCGATGAACGGTGCTGCCCGCGCATACAGCGCCGGCATGACCTCGTCGAGCCAGGAGCTCATGAGGGCACGGTAACCGAGCGTGTCGACGCAGCGGCCGGAGATCACCTGAGCGCGCGTGACGCCGTGGCGCGCGAGCTCCTCCTCGGGCAGGTAGCAGATGCCCCGATCGGCGTCCTCCTGCATGTCCCTCAGGTTGTTGAAGAACTGATCGAGCCGCCCGAACTCCCCCGCTGCGTCCCAGTGCTCCTTCGTCAAGAACGGAACCAGCTGGAAGATATGGCCGGACAGCCGCATCAGCATGGTGTCGTGGTCCTTCATCGTGCGAACGAGGAGGCTCGGGGCGTGGTAGTCGGCGAGCGCGTGCAGGTAGGCGTCCCAGGCGGCGAGCGCGCGCCTCGCCATCTCGTCCTGGCCGGCGCTGCGGTCCGGGCCGCTCCCGCCCTGCATCCAGAGCGCGCGGATCGCCGCGAGCTCGCCCGCGAACGGGCAGCTCGGATCGATGACCCCGCGCGCGCGGAGGCGCCGCCAGTCCTCCATGAACCGGCTGAAGCGCCGCTCGTGCGGCTCGATGCGCTCGTTCTCGGCGAGGCGATCGACGATGCGGATCCAGCGGATGCGGTCGATCCAGGCCTGCTTCACGTCGGGCGGAAGCACGAGGACCCAGGCGGCGTTGTCCTCGTCCTTCAGGGCGTCGTCGGAGAGTGCGCGGTAGTGCGATGAGCCGACGACCGCCGAGATGGGCGGGTAAGCAGCCCGCTCCGACACCGGCGCCGGAGCGGGTGAGCGAGGCAGCAAGGAGGGGTGAGGTTCTATAGGTTTCACGAGGTAGAGTGCCGCCGTTGGTTGTGCCTGCTGCCTGTGTCGCCCCGGGCTCGCGCGCGGCCATCAGCGACTATGGACGTGGCCCCCCATGATGGTTTGGATCACCTGTGACGACGCGGATCCCCGCCCCCCTGCGCGGCGAATCCTCCCGCTCCTCCACAAGGTGCAAGGAGAAGCCCGCTCGCCTTCCTTTATGAGGCTTCAACGTCTCCGAGTCGACGCGGAAATTCGTCGTCCAGGGCACGGACGCCGGAGATAATGCGTGAATTCCTTGCGTATTTGCACGCTCGTTGGGAACGCGCCGTCAATGCTCGTCGGCATATACCCAGGTGACGTACGTTGTCCAATGGATAGCTGCGAGCTCGTTTCCAGGCTCATGTGATCTCATGATCCGTCGCGATGGCTCTCCACGTGTCCAGGGCAGAGGGGATTCCGTTGTTTCCCGTCCACGGCGCGGCGGGTGTCATGTGAGCAGCCCTTCGGCTCACATCGCCCCGGGCGCCCGGACGGCGCGCGGCGCTCGAGCGCCGCGCGCTCGAGCATGGGTGTCGCGCGCTGCCCCGGGCGTGAAGCGCGGCGCGAGCCGGCCGCTCGCGCGGCCCGTCTCCCGGCGCTAGACGCCCTGCGCGCCGGATGATTCAGCGGCTCTCAGCGCGCCGCGGTGATCGCGGCAATGTACGGAGACATCACCCGAGGCGTGAGACTCCGTGCGCTGCGCCCGTGTCCGCGCGAGACGCAAGCGGGCGTCGCCGCCGCACCGGCGTCGCCGCCGCACCGGCGTCGCCGCCGCACCGGCGTCGCCGCCGCACCGGCGTCGCCGCCGCACCGGCGTCGCCGCCGCACCGGCGTCGCCGCCGCACCGCCCGGCATTGCGTGTGCCAGCCGGGCATGCCCGTCGCGTGTGCTGGCCGGGGGCCTGCAGAGGGCGACGGCGCCCGGGGCACCGAGGAACGGACGGCCCGACAGTCACGTGGACCACGCAGCCGAGCGCGCAGAGGGCCGCGCGCCCGGCGCGGGCGCCCTCGAGCCGATCCGTCGCGCGCCAGGGGAGCCCGCCCTGGCTCCCTCGTCGAGGATCCGCGCGACACCCGGATTCAGGTGGCAGACCAAGTGCGGTTTCCCCACATCGCTGCCGGGGCTCAGCACATCCACCCTCGGACTCCCATGTTGTCATTTCCTCGCTCGCTGGACTCGACATCTCGCATGTCGTTGTCCTGATTCGCCGCCGCGCGCCGGCGCCGTGCGGTCCTATCGTGCACAGCTGAGCTCGCGGTACATGGCTTGCTCCCGGGTGCCCCGCGGCCGCGCTCTTGGCCGCGCTTCGGAAGGGAGAAAAACGAATGAACCGAACAGCTCATCTCGGGGCGTTCATGACCGTGCTGTCTCTCGCCGCCTGCGGCGGCGGCGAGGAACCGGATGCCGCTCCGACGGACACCGCCATGAGCAGCAAGCAGCTCAAGGACCTGACGGCCGATGACGTCCGGTCCACCTGCGGCTCGCTCGAGGCGAGGGTGAAGCTCTCCAAAGAAGATGCCTGCGAGTACTGGGGGCTCATCGCGGCTCCTGCGCTCGAGAAGCCTTGCGCGACCCTGAAGGAAGAGTGCCTCTCCGCGCCCGACGCGTCGACCCAGGGCCAGGCCGCGGACTCGAGCTGCATGCCCCCGACCGACCAGCGCGCCGGCTGCACCGCGACGGTCACCGAGTACGAGGTCTGCCTCGTCGCGCAGACCGAGGTTGTAAGGGCGCTCACGTGCGATTCCGAGATGAGCGCGCTGGAGGCGACCGTCCCGGAGTGCGCCGAGGTGATGCGGAAGTGCCCGCAGCTCATCCCCAAGGACGAGGGCGGAGGCCAGGGACAGTAGTCCCGCGCTCCGCGATCCCGCCCCGGCTCCAGTGAGGGAGAAAAAGAGGTTCAACCGAAGCTCTCTTGTCTCACCTCTGCCCCCCTAAATTTCCCTCCATCCACTCCTCTCGGCGCTCCGCCGCGGTCTCCGGGGTCTCCTCGGCGTATGATGGATTCCGGCGCCGGCGCGTCCGAGGTTCAGCCCTCGGCGCCCGGCCTGCGCGAAGCCGCGGCTCCCCGCCGAGGGTTCGCTGGCACCGAGGAGGATTTCATGAAGATCACCAATGTTTCCGGAGTGTTCGCCCTGTTGCTGATCGCCGCCGCGGCCACGGCTTGCGGCAAGGACGAGCAGCCGCAGGCCGAGGCGAACGCGACGGCCGAGGTGACCGCCACCGCCGAGTCGGCGATCGGCGAGGGCGCCTACGTCGAGGAGCACGAGGCCGGCAAGGTCGCCTTCAACATCGCCGCCGACGGGAACGTCAAGGCGGAGGTGAGGGGGCCGGACGGCAAGCCGATCCGCGAGAACGTCGAGGGGACCCTCCTGTGGAAGGATGCGTCCGGGGACAAGACGATCCCGCTGACGCTCGACCCGAAGACCGGGCTCCTCGTCGCCGTTGGCCCGAAGCTCGAGGCCGACCTCACCCCGGTCGGCTACACGCTCAGCGTCGCCGGCAAGCCGCTGAGCGGCACGCTGCACGTCCCCCCGGGCGGCACCGCGGAGCTCTACGCGAACGCCAAGGCGTCGGCCGAGCTCGGGCTGCCCGAGGGCAAGCTCGGCCCGCACGGCGGGCGCATCGAGATCGTCGGCGACGACCGCCTGGAGCTCCTGGTCGACGAGGTGACCGGGGAGGTCCGCGTCTACGTGCTCGACGTCGATCTCAAGCCCGTCGCCATCGGCGACCGCAAGATCACGCTGGGCGTGGTCGCCGAGGCGCCGCAGGTGGTCGTCCTCGCCCCGGCGGTGGACGTGGACGTGGACGCGGACGCGGACGCGAACGCGCGCGCCTACCTGACCGGCAAGCTCGCGCTCGCCGCCGACCCGGTGAAGCTCACGATCGCGGTGCGGACCGCCGCCCGCGCCGCGGTCGTCCTCTGCGGCTACCGGCCCGGCGCGGCGTTCGCCGTCCACGCGCAAGCCCCGCGCCTGAAGGTGCGCGTGAAGACCGACTGGCACGCCCACGCCCGCGCGCACGCCGACCTGAAGGCGAAGGCCGACTTCGACCCGAAGGTCCACGTCCACGCCGGCGCGGGCGCCAGGGCCAACGCCAAGGCCAACGTCCACGTGAAGGCGCCGAGCGTCCACGTGCGGCCGCCGAGCGTGAACGTGCAGATCAAGGCGCCCCAGATCTCGATCCCCAAGCCGAGCTTCAAGGCGTCGGCGTCGGCCAACGCGAGCGCGAAGATGAAGCTGCACTGACGCGCGCGAGGGGGCGCAGAGGCGGCGCACGCGAGCGCGAAGGCGGAGGACCGCCGACGCCTCGCGATGCGACGGTCCCTCGCATGGCAAGCCCTGCCGCTCCGCCGCTTCGCGTCGCGGACCTGCCCCCCGACACGATCGAGAGGCTCAAGACCTTCCGGTACGACCGCATCATCGAGAAGCACGAGGGCCCGGACTCCTGGGAATGGCACCTCCGGGATCCGAACGAGCGGCCCTCGTGGCTCCCGGAGCCCGTGTCTCCGGACGTCGAGGACGATTACAAGCCCGACCCGGCGGAGTTCCTGCAGATCGCGGGCCATGACGTGCTCTTGCCGATCGGCCGGTCGCACCACCCCAACATCACGATCCTGCGCACCATCGTCGGAGATGACGGCAAGAGCCTGACCGTCTTTCTGAAGGACACGACTTACGTCGACGACCCGAAGCTCGAGTTCTTTTCAGCAGGCTTCCTCGCCGTGTGCGACCGCGTTCCGGGCGAGCGGTTCTATATCGCGCACGTGTACCACGAGTGGTTCATGGTGAAGCCCATCGGCTGACGCCGCGCGGATCGAACACCGCTCGTGGCCTCCGCTCATCCGAGCAGCGCGCGGTAGTTGATCTTCCCTGTCGGTGTCCGCGGCAGATCGTCCACCGCGACGACCTTCTCGGGGACCATGTAGGGCGGCAGCCGCTCCGCGAGGTACATCCTGAACGCGCGGTCGTCCGCGCCGCCGTCGTCGCGGGCGTCGCCGGAGAGCGCGACGAAGGCGCGGAGCGTCTTGCCGAGGCGCGGGTCCTCCACAGCGACGACCGCGGCCTGGCGCACGGCGGGGTGCGACGCGAGCGCCGCCTCGACCTCGCCCGGCTCGACCCGGTAGCCGCGGATCTTCACCATCCGGTCGATGCGGCCGCGGAAGTAGAAGAGCCCGTCGGCCTTGCGCTCCACCCGGTCGCGCGTCCGGTACGGGCCGCCGCCCACGGTCGTCGGCCCCGAGACCACGAGCTCGCCCGTGCCGGGCCCCTCGATGACGCGGCCGGTCCCGGCTTCCTCGTCCGGCCCGTCGAGCGCGACCAGCACGCACGTGGCGTAGGGGCACGCGGCGCCGATCGGGATCTCGCTCACCCCATCGAGCGCGGCGGGGTCGACGCGATGGAAGGTGCAGACGTTCGTCTCGGTCGGGCCGTACAGGTTGTAGAGCGCCGCGCCGGGGGCGCGCGCCGCCAGCGCCGCGAGCTCGCGCGACGGGAACACCTCGCCGGCGAAGAGGAGGGCGCGCACCGGCGGGCTGAGCGAGGCGGGGGGCTGCTGATGTTCCGCGCCGGCGGCGCCGGCCGCGGGGAGCGCCGCGACGAGCTTCATGAACATCGAGGGGACGCCGTAGATGATCGTCGGCGCGAGCGCGGCGATCGCGCCGCGGAGCGCGCGGCCCGAGGCGAGGTCGCGCCGCGCCATGGTCGCGAGCGTCGCGCCGGCGCGGAACGTCGCGAGGTGGTCGAACCAGGCGAGATCGAAGACGAGCTCGGCCACGCGCAGGACCCGGTCCCCCGGCGAGAGGCCGAGCAGATCGATGCAGAAGGCCGTGAACACGTCGAGGCCGGCCCAGGTGATCGGGATCGGCTTCGGCTCGCCCGTGCTGCCCGAGGTGTGCAGGATGCACGCGACCTCCTGCTGCTCGGCGCTCACGCCCGCGTCGCCCGCGTCGCCCGCGCCGTCCGCGTTGCCCGCGCTGCCCGTGGCGGAGGGCGCCCCCTCGCGCCGCACCCGCCCCTCGGCGTCGAGCTCCACCCGCGGCAGACCGGCGCCGAGCTCTGCGTCGAGGCCGTCCGCGAGGCCGGCGGCCGCGCCGTCGAGCACGATCGCCCGGCAGCCCCGGGCGCGTGTGATCCGGCCGAGCCGCGCCGGCGGCGCCGCCGCGTCGAGCGGGACCGCCACGGCGCCGGCCGCGAGCACCCCGGCGAGCGCCACCGGCTCATCGTGCGCGCGGCCCGTCGAGAGCAGCGCCACCCGGTCCCCCGGGAGCACGCCCGCCCCCGCGAGCGCCGCGCGCACGGCCGCCGCGCGCGCCGAAAGCTCGGCGTACGTCACCTGCGCGCGCGGGCAGGCCGACGCGAGGGCGACGGCCTCCCCGCGCGCGGCCAGATCCTCGAGGCGCAGCCGGTAGGGGGCGGCCATGCGGCGCCGCTAGCCCTGGGCCGCCGCGATGCGACCGGCGACGAAGCGCGCCATCCGGTCGACGGTCGACACCTCGTCGAGGTCCACCTCCTCGTCCGGGATCTTCACGCCGAACCGCTCCTCGACGAACACGAGCACCCGCGTCAGCGACATGGAGTCGAACCCGGACCCGCCGGCCAGGAGATCCTCGTCCAGGGCGAGCGGCGCCTTCCGGAGCAGGATCTCGGTCACGATGTGATCGTGCAGCGCGCGCCGCACCGTCTCGAGATCTGGAGTCACCGCGAACATCCCTTTCTGCTTCGCGCGATCAGCCGACCGCCGGCGTCGCCTTGCGGGCGAGGTAATCGATGAGGTCGATCTTGGAGACGACGCCGAGCACCGCCTCCCCCTCGAGGACGAGCGCGATCTTCGCGTCGCTCAGCACGCCTTTCAGGAGCTCGACCTTCGTCTCCGGGGTCACGGTCGCGTAGTCGCTCTCGACGAGCCCGCGGATGCTCGAGTCGAGGGTGCCGCTCCCCTCCACGAGGTGCCGGAGCAGGTCGATCTCGTGGACCATCCCGAGCAACTTGCCGCGCTCGGTGACCGGGAGCTGGCTTATCCCGTGCAGCTTCATCCTGTCGATGACCTCGCGGACGCGGGCGTTCACGTCGGCGGTGACCACCTCGCTGGGCTTGCCGGCGAGCAGGTCGCGCACCGTCCCGAGCCCCCGGTCCTCCTCGAGGAAGCCGTTCTCTCGCATCCAGTCGTCGTTGAAGATCTTCGAGATGTACTTGGAGGCGCCGTCGGGCAGGAGGACGAGGATGTTCTCCATCTTCCCGCTCTGGCGCGCGTACTTGATCGCGCCGGCGACGGCCGCGCCCGCGGAGCCGCCCACGAAGAGGCCCTCGAGCCGCACGAGGTCCCGCGCCATGAGGAAGCACTCCTTGTCGTCGACGCGGATGATCTCGTCGATGATCTTCAGGTTCATCGTGCTCGGGAAGAAGTCCTCGCCGATCCCCTCGACCTTGTAGGCGAAGGGCTTCGTGACCCGCTGGGTCTTCACGTAGTCGTAATAGAGCGAGCCGACCGGATCGACGCCGACCATCTTGATCTCGGGCTTCTTCTCCTTGAGGAACTTGCCCGTCCCGCTGAGGGTGCCCCCCGTGCCCATGCCGGCGACGAAGACGTCGAGCTCGTCCCCGCACTGCTCCCAGATCTCGGGCCCCGTGGACGCGGCGTGGGCGGCTGGGTTCGAGGGGTTGTGGTACTGGTTCGCGTAGAAGCAGTTCGGCGTCTCGCCGGCGATGCGCTTCGCGACCTGGTAATAGCTGCGCGGATCGTCGGGCTCGACGGCCGTCGGGCAGACGACGACGCGGGCGCCGTAGGCGCGCAGCGTCGCGATCTTCTCCTGCGACATCTTGTCCGGCATGACGAAGACGCACTTGTACCCGCGGATGGCGGCGACCATCGCGAGGGCGGCGCCGGTGTTGCCGCTGGTCGCCTCGACGATCGTCCCGCCGGGCCTGAGCCCGCTCGCCTCGGCGTCGCGGATCATGTTCAGCGCGACCCGATCTTTGTGGCTGCCGCCCGGGTTCAGGTACTCGCACTTGACGTAGATGTCGCTGGCGAGCCCGTCCGCGACCCGGTTCAGCCTCACGATCGGCGTGTGGCCGACGGCCTCCGTGATGTCGCTGCGCGCGCCTCGCATCATGCGGGTGATCGTCATAGCCGCCGCGTGCAGCAGCGACAAGAGGAGCCAGCGGGCGCGGCGGGCGGCGTCTCCTGCGCGGTCCGCGCGTCGCGCCGCGCCTCGCGCGCCGTCGGTCCACGGCTGTCGCGCCGGGGTTGTCACGCCGGCGCCTTCCCGCGCGTCTGAGCGTGGTATGCGGAAATCCATGCTCTCCCGACGCGCCTTCTTCGCCGCTGCCGGCGCGCTCTCCGCCAGCGCGTTCTCTTCAGGCCCGGCGCGCGCCGCCGGCCCCGCGCCCGTCCCGGCGGCGTTCCCGCTGTCGATCGCCGTCGCGGAGGGCGAGGCGGGCGCGCCGGTGCGCGACGACGCCTGGGTGGACGCGCAGATCGCCGAGGCGGTCCGGCTGTTCGCGCCGGCCGGCGTCGCGCTGCGCAAGGTCGGCTCGCGCGCGCTCCCCTCGCGCTTCGCGAAGCTCGAGACGCGCGCGGACCGGGATGCGCTCGCCGACGCGCTCGAGGCGCGCCGGATCAACGTGATGGTCGTCGCGTCGCTGCGGGACGTCGACGACCCCGGGCGATTCCGGATGGGCGTGCACTGGCGCCACCGGGCGACACCCGACCGCCGGTTCGTGATCCTCGCGGCGCACGCGGCGCCCAGCGTGCTCGCGCACGAGCTCGGTCACTACTTCGGGCTCGGCCACAGCGGCACCGCGGACAACGTGATGAGCTACGTGCGCACCGGCGCGCCCGTCTCGTTCAACGCCGCGCAGCTCGAGAAGATCCGGTCGTCTGCGCGCAGGTACGCGGCTGGCAAGCAGCTCGATCCTGCGTAGGACGGCGGCTCCTCCCGCGGGCGGCCTGGACGTGCGCTCGCGGCAGCGCCCAGCCCGTCGGCTCGTCCGCCGCTCGCGGCCATTCCAGCGGAGAAGAATAAAAATAAGGAGAGTTTACGAATGAACCCCAGGATGACTCATGTCGCGCTCCACGTGGGCAACATCGACGCAACGATCGCCTTTTACCGCGAGTTCTGCGCGCTCAAAGTGGTCCACGAGCGCGTCGACGCCGGCACGCGGGTCGCCTGGCTTGCCGAGGAGGGGAAGGAGCGGACGTTCGTCCTCGTGGTGATCGAGGGCGGCCGGCGCGCGCCGCAGGCGCCCGAGGACATGAGCCACTTCGGCTTCGCGCTCGAGAGCCGCGGCGCCGTGGACGAGATCGCGCGCCGCGGCGGGGCGCACCTCGCCTGGCCGCCCACCGACCTGCCCTATCCGGTCGGCTACTTCTGCGCGCTCAAGGATCCGGACGGCAACTACGTCGAGTTCTCCTACGGCCAGCCGCTGGGGCCCGGCGCCGAGGCGCGAGACACGGCGCTGCTCGGCGCTTCCAGGTGACGGCCTGCGCCGCGCGGTGGAGCGGACGGACCGGGCGGAGCGGCGCGCTCGAGCTCAAGGGCTCGCGGCCAAATCGCGCAGCGCAAGGGTGAGCTCGTCGCGGAAGGCGCAGAAGGCTGGCAGCACGCCGAGCGCCTCGAGGCGGACCCTCCCGCCGAAGAAGTGGTAGAGGTTTTCCGGCGGGATGCGAAGCCGGGCTTCCGCCAGAAGTCGGCGCAGCGTGAGCTTGGGATCGAGCTCGCGCTCAGGATCCCGTGGAAGCTGGGCGTCCGCGACGCCCAGCGCGCGGAAGACTTCCCGGTCCGCGAGCATCCAGGCCTCGATCTCCCGTACCGGGATGCACGCGGCCGCGGCGATTTTCCTGTCCTTTCGGAGCTCGCGGGCCGCGACAATCCCGGGATCCACCTGGCGCCTCCGCACCTCCGCCGGATCACCGGCGCCGTCTGCATGGATCACGAACAACGTGCACTCCTCCCACCGCTCGTGGATCGCCGCGGCGATCTTCTCGGCGCGTCCCCCCGAGGTGCCGCGCGGCGCATCGATGTCCTCGCTCTCGGCTACCATGTAATTCCCTGGAAACAGATCTGCCGCGAGGACATCCAGCAAGCGATCGAGGAGCTGGCAGAGGAAGTCATCGTCGGTGCGTCCCTCGGCGAAGACGCCTGCACGGATGTAGATCACTCGGCGGCCTCGGTGCCTGCGGCGTCGAGCAGGGCATTGATCTCGCGCAAGGACACGGTGAGCCTGCCCCGGTCGGGCCCTGGGGTGACTGCGACCCTCCGAGCTCGGCTGACGAGCTGCCCGTCACGTCGCACGGTATCGATGAACCGAATATGCTGCGGCGCGGAACGCAGCGCGGCGAGGACGACCGGCGAGTGGGAGGTGAGCAGGATCTGCGGTGGCCAGGCCCATCGCGGCTGCTCGATGGGCGCTGCATCGATCGGAGCCGAGGCGTCATGCTCCACCGGTGGGCTGTCTCGCTGCTCCAGCGCTGTTTCCCGCAGGAACGTGAGCAGCCTGCGCAGACGCCCGGGGTAGACACCGTTCTCGGGCTCCTCAATGCCGATGACAGCGGAGCTCGGCTGGCCGCGGAGGACCGTGAGGATGGCGAGGAGCCGCAGCGTCCCGTCCGATACGAGGCGCGCTGGCAGACGTTCTCCCCCAGACAGCTCGAAGTCGATAAGGAACGAGTCGCCTTCGGGCTCGACATGGAACGAGGAGACGCCGGGCACGAGCGCGACCAGCTCGGCGCGGATCTCACCAAGGATGGGGGGCGGTAGATCCGCGAGGACTGTTGCCAGGTTGGAAGCGTCCGGCGCGAGTGAACCGGCGCCGATGCGCTCGCTCGGCTCGCGCAGCCGTCCGATGTCGAGCTGGAGGAGACGGAAAGAGGACAGCTCGTCCGCGACGGCCGAGATCCTTTCTCTCCATGGGTCCGGTCCTGACAGGCGCCGATCCGCGATCGCTCTCCGATGGACCACCCCTGCGCCGCGTCGTGGCTGCTCGCCCAGGGGCTCCTCGACGCTCTCTCCCTGCGCCAGGGGTTGAAGGACATCCCCGAGCCGTTGATGAAGGGAGGCGAGGGCCGTGTGCGTGTGAACAGCTTGATACTGAACGTCTTCTGGCGCGGCGCGGACGGCGACACGTCTCCCGAAGGTGGCCTCGAAGCGCTGCGCGAAGAGGTCCTGACCACCATGCGTTGCCTGCTCGGTGTTCGCGAGCTCCGCGCCCGGATCCGGCTGGCGCTCCTCGTCGCGTTCGAGGAGGCGCAGGCGTTCGTCGCGCACGACGAGGTGTTCCGCCCCGGTCGGGCGCGCCCGGCGCTCAATGACGAGCTCGTAGCGGTAGCGGTGCGAGCGCGCGGCCGTCTCCCCGCTCTCCACCACGCCAGGGAGGAGCACCTCGACCGCGAAGCGAATCGCCCGCCCGGCCTCACCCTTCGATCGTGTGAACTGATCGATGCTGCGACCGCGTCCCTGCTTGAACGCCTCCTCGAGCGGGCGTGCCGCGAGGCGGGAGAGGAGCGCCAGCGCGTCCAGGATGTTCGACTTGCCCGCGCTGTTCGGGCCGACGAGCACCGTGAACGGCTCGAAGTCCACCGCGAATTCACGGAGAGACTTGAACCCGTCGACCTCGAGACGCGTGATCATTGATGGCGTAGTATCACCTGCCGCTCGCCGGGCCACGAGGCTTCGGCAGTCTCCCTGTCCCCTGTCGCAGGCCCGAGCGCCGCTCAGCCCCCGCCGCGCGCGAGCCCGAGCCGCCGCGCGACGCTCTCCGCCGCGCGCACGCCGCCCATCGCCGCGGCCAGCGTGCTCTGCCCGGGGAAGACCGAGTCACCCACCATCCAGAGCCCCTCCTGCACCGGGCGCGGCCACGCCGACAGGTAATGCCCGAGCCCCGCGCGCCGCGGCACGCCGCCCACCGCGCCGCCCGCGCGCCCGGTGAACCGCTCGAACGTCCGGGGCGAGGCGGTCAGCGCGTGCACCACGCTCTCGCTCCACTCGGGCGCGAGCGCCGCGAGGCCCTCGCGCATCCGCGCCTGGATCCCGGCGATGTAATCGCCCTGCTGCCCGGGCGAGAGCGCCCGGTGCTTCGCGAGCGGGACGTGCGTCGAGACGGTCAACGTGCGGTGCCCCGGCGGCGCGCGGCCCTCGTCGGCGGCGCCGCTCGCGGACACGAACAGGTGGTTGCCCTCGATGAACGGCGCGCCCGGATCCTGCACGAGCTCCAGGTGGTGCGCCGCGGGCGAGGCGCCCTCGGGCGCGCGCGCCACGAGGTAGAGCATCGCCGCGCCCCAGCCGCCCTCGACGTCCGCGGCGAGCCGGTCGAGCCGCGGCAGCGCGCCCGGGGCCGCGCCGATCAGCGCCCGCAGGTCCTGCGGGAGCAGGTTCGCCACCACGTGGCGCGCGCGGATCTCGCCCGACCGCGTCGCGGCGCGGTAGCCGCCCGGGGCCGGCGAGAGCGAGCGGACGCGGCTCGCCATCCGCACCTCGCCGCCGAGCCGCTCGACCGCCCGGACGAGCGCCCACGCGAGCGCGCCGATGCCGCCGCGCACGTGGCCCGTGCCGCGGAAGTAGTAGTCCATCGTCGCCATCGCGAAGGGCGCCTCGGCCTCGGCGACCCCGCACTGCACCGTGATCTGGCAGAGCCCGTCGAGGTACTGCCGCAGCGGCGCGAACCCCGCCACGCCGAACCGCGCGAGCACGCTCTCGAGCGGGCGGCCCAGCGCCGGCAGGAGCGCGGCGTACCGCGGCGTGCTCGCCGCGTGGCGGAGCAGCGCGACGGCGCCGAGCGGCGGGAGGAGGGCCGGGTCGTCGAACAGGGCCCAGAGCGTGTCGGCGGCGCGCTCCTGGTAGGCGAAGAAGCCGCGCAGGCCGCGCTCCGGGGCGCCCGGCAGGCCGCACAACCTGTCGACCAGCGCCCCGCGGTCGCGCCCGATCGGCAGGCGGAGCGAGGGCGTCCGGAGCTCGACGAGCGGGTCGATCCAGTCGACCGCGACGTCCAGCCCGTAACGCGCGATCCACCGGCCGAACAGCTGGTCCGGGGCGAGCCCGGAGAACAGCGTCGCCCCGGACTCGAAGCGGTAGCCGCCGCGCTCGAAGGTGCTCGCGCAGCCGCCGGGGTACCGGAGCGCCTCGCACAGCACCACCCTCGCCCCGCGCTCCGCGAGCGAGAGCGCCGCCCCGAGCCCGCCGAAGCCGGCGCCGATCACGAGCACGTCCACGTCCGCGCCGCGCGGCGCGCTCGGGCTGGCCTGGCTCATCCCCGCACCCTGTAGGGCGGCGTCGCCCCCGGGGGAAGATCGCCGGGCGCACGCGGCCGTGCGCGCCGGCGCCGTGGTACGCTCGCGACGATGGCGACGATGGGCTCCGAGCCGAAGGTTCACCCGAGCACCGAGACGGCGCTCCTCAAGGTGCGATCCAGGGAGATCGCGTTCAGCCGCTTCCGGGTGCAGGTGACGGCCGGCCCCGACGCGGGGGCCGCCCAGGTGTCCGACGCGACCGAGTTCGTGATCGGCACCGCGCCCGGCAACCAGCTCATCCTGAGCGACCGGGCCGTGTCGCGGCACCACTGCGTGATCGCCGTGACCCCGAAGGGCTTCCAGCTCCGCGATCTGGGCAGCAAGAACGGCACGACCCTGGCCGGCTTCCGCGTCGAGGCGGCCTACCTCCAGCCGGGCGCCACGCTGGGCGTCGGGCAGTCCACGCTCCGCTTCGAGCCGCTTGCCGAGGAGATCCGCGAGCCGCTCGTCGACGAGGACCGGCACGGCCGCGTGCTCGGGCAGAGCACCGCCATGCGCCGCATCTTCGCGGCGCTGCCGCGGATCGCCGCGTCGGACTCGACGGTGCTGATCGAGGGCGAGACGGGCACGGGCAAGGGCCTGCTCGCCGAGGCGATCCACGAGAGCAGCCCGCGCGCGGGCGGGCCGTTCGTGGTGATCGACTGCGGCTCGATCCCGCCGACCCTGATCGAGGCCGAGCTCTTCGGGCACGCGAAGGGGGCGTTCACGGGCGCGCAGGCCGCGCGGGCCGGCGCCTTCGAGGCGGCGCGGGGCGGCACGGTGCTGCTCGACGAGATGGGCGAGCTCCCGCTCGACATGCAGCCGAAGCTCCTGCGCGTGCTCGAGGAGCGGCAGATCCGGCGCATCGGCACGGTCGAGCCGACCAAGCTCGACATCCGGGTCATCGCCACGACCAACCGCGATCTCCGCCAGGAGGTGAACCGCGGCAACTTCCGGTCGGACCTCTATTACCGGCTGAACATCGTCCGCCTCCGCGTCCCGGCGCTGCGCGAGCGCCCCGACGACATCGCGCTGCTCACCGCGCACTTCTACCGGCAGTTCGCGCAGGGGCCGGACCAGAGCCCGCCCGGCGAGCTGCTCGAGGCCTTCATGCGCCAGGACTGGCCCGGCAACGTCCGCGAGCTGCGCGGCGCGGTCGAGCGCGCGGTGCTGATGATCGATCCGGCGCTCTTCCGGGAGGCCGTGATGGGCGGCCCGGAGCCGCTGGAGGGCAGCTCCCCGGCGCTCGACGCGCTCCGGGACGACGAGCTCTCCCTCTCGTTCCGCGAGGCGAAGGAGCGCGCCGTGGCGCGCTGGGAGCGGGCGTACCTCACCGCGCTCGTGCGCGCGAACGGCGGCAATCTCTCGCGCGCGGCCCGCGCGGCGCGCATGGACCGGAGCCACCTGCGCGAGCTCCTCCAGCGGCACGGCGTCTCGGCGGCCGAGGTCTGAAGGCTGCCCCAATGTTGGGGCAGCGCGGCGCCCCATGGTACGTCTCGTCACATGAGCGCCGCGTGGGACTGGGTTGTTCCGATTCGACAGAAGCACTTCGGCGAGCCGCTCGCGGGCCTCTACCCGCTCGAGCGGCTCGCCGGCGAGGAGGCCTACTGGGCGCTGCACGAGGCCGAGCTGCGCCGCCATTTCCCGCCCGAGTTCTATTTCAACCTCCCGGCGCTGTCCGGCGAGGAGGGGAGACGCGCCCGCGCCCGCCTCGCGGCGTCGGAGGGGGCCCACCGCCTCGCCGACTTCTGGATCGCGCGCGACGGCGACGCGATCGCGGCCATGTTCGCGGGCCACCAGAAGGACGCGGAGACCTACCGGATGTGGCACTCGGTCATCCACCCCGCCTACCGCCGGCGCGGCCTCTACACGGAGATCGTGCGGCGGATCCTCGCGTATACGCGCGATCTCGGCTTCGACTACGTGGTCAGCGAGCACGCCCCGAGCAACAACGCGGTGATCATCGCCAAGCTGAAGGCGGGATTCCGCATCGTCGCCATGGAGATAGACGCCGCCGTCGGCCCCGGCGTGAACCTCAGGTATTTTCACAACGAGGCGCACCTCAGGGCCTACGAGTTCCGCTGCGGCATGGCCAGGCTCGACGAGCGCCTCGTCGAGGTCGGGTTCGGCGCGATGCCGCTCCTCCTGGAGCAGCTCCAGCGCGCGCCGGCCGCCGAGGTGCAACCCCCCGAAACTCCTGCGTCTTCCGACCCTCGCCGCCCCTCCGGCGCGGGCCGCTGAGCCCGCTGAAAGCAGCGCGGGGGCTGACCTCGCGCAGCGCGGCAGAGCCGCGTTGCCCGAGGCAAGCCCCCGGCCAGGGGCATGCTCGACGAGCGGTTACTGGTTGGCCTTCTGCCGGTTCTCGCCCTTGAGCTCCCTGGCCTTGCCCTCGGCGGCCATCTGCTCGTTGTCGATCAGCTTCCCGACCCGGTTCTTGAGGGCGCCCGTCGCCTGCTCGAACGCGCCCTGCGCGCGCTCTTCGGCCTTCGCGTCCTCCTGCTGGACCTTTCCTCGGACCTCCTTGGCGCGGCCCTCCGCTTCCATCTGCTCGTCGCCCAGCAGCTTGCCGAGACCCTTCTTGATCTTGCCGCCCATCTCCTCGGCGGCCCCTTCGTCTCGATCGCTCTCGTTGCTCATTGTCGCCTCCCATCACGGTTACTGGACATCCGCAGCGCGTGTCTGCGGCGATCGAGGTGAAGCAACCGCCGCGCCACGCAGCGCACATGAGCCCGCCGCGCGGCGGCGCCGGCGATTGGGGCAGGGTACCTCGCCCGCTCTCTGCGTTTCGCACGTTTGAGGCATTACGCCACGCGTCGGGTGTGGGCTTGCGCGCACCGGCCGGGCCTCGTCGCCCGCGTTGTGGCGCCGAGCAACGCGTCGCCGGGCGGAATTCCGGGCCTGGAGGTGGTCCGGGCCCTCTGTCTCCGACGTTCGGAGCCGTGGGGCGCTCCTGCAGAAGATGGACTCCCTGGCATGGCGCGCAGCTTGCTGAAGAGTCTGAGCAGCAACGAGGAGCGGGTTGCTCCTCTTATGGGAGGTTCATCATGTCGTTCATTCTCTTTCTCCTGTTTGGTCTCGTCGTCGGTGCGCTGGCGCGGCTTATTGTTCCGGGGCGTGAGCCGGGCGGCTGGGTCGTCTCGATGATCATCGGTGTGGTCGGCTCGTTCGTCGGCGGGCTGCTCGGCCGTATGCTCTTCATGTACCGCGAGGGTGAGCCGGCCGGCTTCTTCATGTCGCTGATCGGCGCCATCGTCCTGGTGGTGGGGTATCAGGCGATCGCCCGGCGCGGCTCCGCGGTGCGATGAGCCATGGATCGCGTGACCCTCTGTTGAGGCTCTACGCTCGATCCCGTCGTGGGGCGCGGCTCGGAGGAGCTCTGGTTCCGCCGCCGCGCCCTGCGACGATGGCGATCGCCTCGGGTCGTCCGTACCGAGGCGCGGACCAGGCCTCGCCGCGCGGGAGAGCGCTCTCAGGCTCGCGCGCCGCGGCGGTGCCGTCCCCGTCTCCACGGCAGGCCTGAGGGGGTCCTGCTCGCCGCGTCGCCCTCTCCCCCCCAGGGGCGGCGCGGCGAGCAGGGCCTCCTCGGGCCGCGTCCGCTTGCCGGGTAGGCCTTGACGCCGCAGGATGCATTGGGCTTGCTAGCGCGCTCCGCGCTTTTGCCCAAGGTCCTGGCCATGTCGTTCTCCATCCTGCCGCCCCCGATCACGCCCCTCGCCGCGATCCTGCCGTCCGAGCCCTTGCTCCTGATGGGCGCGGGCCCGGTGCCCATCCCGCAGGCGGTGGCGCAGGCGAACGGGGTCATCATCAACCACCTCGGCCCCACCATGGACCGCGTCATCCAGAACGTGAAGTACATGGCGGCGTACGCGTTCCAGACGCGCAGCGACAAGATCATCGGCATCGCCGGGCCCGCGTCCGCGGCGATGGAGATGGCCGTGACGAACCTGTGCTGGCCCGGGCGCAAGGTCCTTTGCCTCAAGGTGGGGACCTTCAGCGGACGCCTCGGCGAGATGGCGCTCGGCGTGGGCGCCGACGTGACCTTCCTCGAGGGGCCGCCCGGGCGGCCCGTGACGCTCGCGGACGTGCGCGAGGCGCTGAAGAAGCAGCGCTACGACGTGGTCACGATGGCGCACGGCGAGACGTCGTGCGGCGTCCGCATGGTGGAGCTGCCGGAGATCTGCAAGCTCGCGAAGGCGCACGGCGCCCTCACCATCGTCGACGCGGTGGTCACGCTCACGGCCATGCCGGTGCACATGGACGAGTGGGGCATCGACGTCGGCATCGTCGGCGGGCAGAAGGCGCTGTCGTCGATCCCGGGCGTCTCCGCGTGCGCGTTCTCCCAGGACGCCTGGAAGGTCGTCGAGGAGCGCCCCACCCCGCGCCCGCACTGGTGCTACGACGCCACACGCGCGCAGCGGTTCTGGGGTTACCAGCAGTACCATTACACGGCGCCCGTCCCCGGCGTGCTCGCGCTGCACGAGGCGCTGCGGCTCGTCTGCGAGGAGACGCTCGAGCGGCGGTTCCGCCGCCACGAGATGAGCTCCCTGGCCATGCAGGCGGGCATCGAGGCGATGGGGCTCGAGCTGTTCGCGGCGAAGGACGTGCGCCTCAACAGCGTGCTCGCCATCAAGCTCCCGGGCGGCGTCGACAGCGCCCGCGTGCGCGAGTACATGACCAAGGCCTTCCGCGTGGAGATCTCGGGCGCCTTCGGCCTCAACATCGTGCGCGTCGGCCAGATGGGCGAGCAGTGCCGCTCGCACAACCTGTTCAAGACGCTGTACGCGATGGGCATGAGCTTCCAGCGCGAGGGCCTGAAGCTCGACGTCGCCAAGGGCATGGCCGCGCTCGAGCAGGGGCTCGCCGGCGACCGCGACTACTTCGTCGACTGACCCGGCCGCCGATCCGCCTCGATCACGCGCAGCATCGCGCTCGACCGCCGCGACATCGGGGCCGGCTGCGCGGCGATGCCGAGCCCGTCGAGCACCGCCGGCGACGCGAACACCCCCTCCGCCGCCCCCTCGGGCACCCACGCCGCGAGCTCCAGCAGATCGCCGCCCGTCAGCGCGCCGTCCGCGCCCGCGACGAGCTCGCCGACGTGCACGCAGAACCGCACGTGCACCCGCGGGTCGCGCCCGGCGCGCGCGTCGAGCCGCCACTTCAGCGACAGCGCCGCCTGGAGCGCGCCGCGCCGCGCCGCCTCGTCCCGCGCCGGATCCAGCGGCCGGTCGGCCGTGACCAGCGCGGTCGTGCCCGCCTCGACCGCCGCCGCGAACCCGGCGCGCGCGAGCTCGTCGAGCAAGAGCGGCATGATCGACTCGAGATCGTCGAGCAGCGCGGCCTCGGCGTCGTCGAGCGCGCCGGGATCGGCCTGCACCTCGACGTAGACGCCCACCGCCGAGCGCCGCGCCGCGCCGCCGCCCGGGCCGCGCGCGCCGGGCGCCGCGATCGCCGCGCGGACCCCGGCGAGGAACTCGCCCACCGAGCGCTGGCGCTCCGCGGGGTCTTTGCTGAGCGCCTGCAGCACCACGCCGTCGAGCGACTGGCTCACGCGCGCCCGCGCGCTCGGGCGGGGCGGGCTCGCGAACAGGTGGAGCTGGCGCAGCACCACGAACGACGTGCCCGAGAACGGCGGCTCCCCGGTGAGCATCATGTAGGTCAGGGCGCCGAGCGCGTAGATGTCCGCCCGCGCGTCGACCGGGCGGCTCATCAGCTGCTCGGGGGACATCGACGAGGGCGAGCCCACGATCTGCCGCGACGTCGTGAGCGAGGGCCCCGGCGCGTCGAGCAGCTTCGCCACCCCGAAGTCGAGCAGCACCACCCGCCCGCCGACGTCGCCGCCGCAGACGAAGACGTTCGACGGCTTGATGTCGCGGTGCACGATCGCCTGCGCGTGCGCCGCCTCGAGCGCGCTGCACAGGGGATCGAGCAGGGCGAGCGCCTCCTCCGGGGGCAGGCGGCCCCGCGCGCGCAGGAGCCGCTCGACGTCGGTGCCGTCGAGCAGCTCCATGACGAGGTAGGGGCGCCCGTCCTCGAGCCGCCCCAGATCGAGGACCTCGACCACGTTCGGGTGCCGCACCCGCCGCATCGCCTCGACCTCGCGCTCGAACCGAGCGATGAGGTCGGGGTGGGCGGCGAGCTCCGCGTGCATCACCTTGATCGCCGCCGGCGCGCCGTGCGCCGCGTGCGTGCCGCGGTAGACCACGCCGAAGCCCCCCTGGGCGATGGCGCTCCCGACCACGTACTCGCCGGCGCGCTCCGGCGCCGGGGCCTCGTACCCGCCGCCCGCGGCCGCCGCGTCGTCCTCCCCCGGGAGGGCGACCGTCTCGTCGGCCGGCCCTACGGTTCCGGGCGACGCGCTCTCCAGGGTGTCATCATCGGCGCGTCCCATGGGCCAACGCGCGCGACAATAGCATAGGCTTGCTCCGCGCTCGCGCGCACCGCTCGGGTGGAGAGATCGAGTGCACCGCTGTCCCTCCTGTCACCGCCGCCGCGAAGGCGCAGCCCCGTGCCCCCTCGACGGGTGGACGCCCGCGCCCGCGGGCGAGCTCCCCGCGCCCGCGGGCGAGCTCCCCGCGCCCGCGCCGCCCCGGATCGACGGCTTGTCGCTGGGCGAGCGCCTCGGGCAGGGCGGCTTCGCGGTGGTCTGGGCGGGGATCTCGGAGCGCGACGGCGCGGAGGTCGCCGTCAAGGTCGGCTCCTCCGCGACGCCGATGCTCGAGGAGCGCTTCCGTCGCGAGGCGGAGGCGCTCTCGCGCATCGGCCCGCCGCACGCGCCGCGGCTCTACGGTCGCGGCCGGCTCGCCGACGGCCGCCCCTACCTCGCCATGGAGCGGCTCTTCGGCCGCACGCTCGCCTCGGAGCTCGCCGCGCTCGCCGGGCCGCCCGACGCGGCGTGGGTCGCGGCGCGCGCCGACGCGGTGCTCGCCGCGCTCGAGGCCGCCCACGCCCTGGGCGTGATCCACCGGGATCTCAAGCCGGAGAACCTCTTCATCGCGCGCGGCGGGGGCGCGACCGGGGTTGGGGACGTGTCCGGCGCGACCGGGGGCGGGGGCGAGCCCGGCGAGCGCGTCGTGCTGCTCGACTTCGGCCTCACGAAGCGCTTCCCCGGCGCGACCGGCGACGCGGCCGGCGAGGCGCTGCGCACGCGCACCGGCGTGATCCTCGGGACGCCCGACTACATGGCCCCCGAGCAGATCCGCGGCGAGGCGCTCGACGAGCGCGCCGACATCTATGCGTTCGGCGTCATCCTGTTCGAGCTGCTCACGCTGGAGCTGCCGTTCGCGGGCGACGAGGGCTCGATCGAGCACGGCCACCTCGCGCTGCGCCCGCGGCGCCCCGGCGAGCTCGCGCCCGTGCCCGCCGCGCTGGAGGAGCTGACGCTCGCGTGCCTCGCCAAGGACCCGGACCGCCGCCCCGCGAGCGTGCCCGCGCTGCGCCGCGCGCTCGCCGCCGCGTGCGCGAGCGCGGCGGCCTGCGCCGGGCCGTCGCCCGCCGGGCCGGGGGCGCTGCCGGGCGGCGCGGGGGCGGCCTCCGCGCCGCAGCGGATCGCGGGGGCGGCCTCCGCGCCGGCCCAGCTCGTGGCCGAGGGGCGGCACCCGGTCGTCCTGCTCGTAGGGGACACGGACGCCGCGGCGGCGCCGGTCATCGCCGCCGTCACCGGCCGCGGCGGGTTCGTCGCGCGGCAGCGAGGTCGCCGCTATGTAGCCGTATTCACTGGAAAAAATGCCGACCGTCCGGCCGAGGCCGCGCTCGCCGCCGCGCGCGAGCTCGCCGCGCAGCACGGCGCGCGGGCGGCGCTCCACCTCGCGTCCGTCACGATCCGCCGCAAGGCGCGCGGCGCCGTGTCGGCGTACGGCGCGGCGGTCGAGCGCCCGGAGACCTGGCTGCCCCCGGAGCCCTGGTCGGGCGTGGCGCTCACCGCGGAGCTCGAGCGCGCCATGCCCGCGCGCGACGACCCGGGCCCTGCCTCGACGCAGGTGTTGCCATCGGCCGAGACCGACGCGCCGCTCGCCGGCCGCGACGACGTGATCGCGGCGCTCTCCGCGGCCGCCGCGGAGGCCTTCGACGGCACGTGCCCGGGCCTGTTCACGCTGATCGGCGATCCTGGCCTCGGCAAGAGCCGGCTCGTGGCGGAGGCCGCCGCCGTGGCGCGCCGCCTCGCCGACGGCGCGGCCGGCGCGGCCGATGCGGCCGATGCGGCCGGCGCGCGGGTGATCGCGCTGCGCGCGGCGCAGCCGCTGCCGGGCGAGGCGGGGCGCGACGCGGCGGAGCTCCTGCGCTGGGTGCTCGACGCGCCCCCGGAGGCGCCGGTCGATCCCGCCGCGTTCTGCCGCGAGCGGCTCGGCGACGCGCTCGGCGAGGCGACGTGGCCGGCGGTGGCGGCGGCGCTCGGCTGGCCGGCGCCCGCGCCCCGCGGCGGCGCGCCGGCGTCGCTCCACCACGGCCTGGTCCAGGCGCTCGGCGAAGGGCTGCGCCGGCTCGCGCGCCGCGGCCCGGTGGCGGTGCTGCTCGACGACGCGCACTGGGCCGACGACGCGCTGGTCGACGCGCTCGAGTACGCGACGCTCGACGGCGCCGGCGTCTCGCTCTGGGCGCTCGTCGCCGCGCACCCCCGCTTCGAGCTGGTGCGCCGGGCCTTCGGCGCGCGCACGCACCGCCACCGCCGCGCCGCGCTCGCGCCTCTCCGCGAAGAGGCGGCGATGGCGCTCGCCGCCGAGCTCCTGCGGCCGGCGGAGTACCCGCCCGCGGCCACGCTGCGCCGGCTCGCGGCCTGGGCGGGCGGCAACCCCGCCTGCCTCTCGGAGCTCGTGCGCTCGCTGAAGCGGGCCGGCCTCGTACGGCGCCGCCAGCGCTCCGACAGCCACTACGTCGCCACGGCGGAGCTCGACGCGCTGCCGCCGTCGCCGGCGTGGCAGTGGCTCGCCGAGCGGCAGCTCGACGCGCTGCCGCCGGAGCTCGCCGCGTGTGTGAGGCTCTGCTCGGTGCTCGGCGTCTCGTTCGGCCGCGCGGAGCTCGAGCACGTGCAGGACGCGCTCGACCGGGCGGGGGACGCCGGCACGCCGATCGACGCGGGCTACGGCCTGCGCGCGCTCGTCGAGCGCAAGATCCTGGAGCGCGGCGCGGGCGAGCGCTGGTCGTTCCAGAGCGCGGTGATCCAGGACGCGGTCTACGAGCTGCTCGACCCGGCGCAGCGCGCGCAGATCCACCGGCACGCGCTCGTGTTCTTCCAGGCGCGGGTGGAGGCGGACGGCGCGCGCCCGGAGCTCCTGGAGCCGCTCGCGCGGCACGCGGGCGGGTGCGGCGCGCGGGAGGTCGCGGCGGACGCGTGGCTCGCGCTCGGCGATCTCGCGTTCGCGGCGCACCGGCACGTCGAGGCGGATCAGCACTACACGGCGGCGCTGTCGCTCGCGGCGGGCGACGACGCGCGGCGGCGCGCGCTCGCGCTGATGGGGCGCGGCAAGAGCCGCTACCGTGTCCACCGCTCCCGCGAGGCCACGGAGGACCTGTCCGCCGCGCGCGCGCTGGCCGCGGAGCTCGGCGACGAGGCGTTCCTCGCGGAGGCGCTGATCGAGGAGGCGGCCGCGCTGGACTGGGCGAACGAGTTCGATCTCTCGGCGGCGCGCGTCGAGGAGGCGCGCGCGATCGCCACGCGGCTGGGGTCGCGGTCGCTCCACGGCCGTGTGGTCGTGGCCGAGGGGCGCACCTCGTTCCGGCGCGGCCGCGTCGAGGAGGCTGTCGCGCACCTCACGCAGGGCGCCGCCATCGCGGAGGCCGAGGGCGACTACGAGACGAGGATCGTCGCGCTCCTCCTCTTGTCGATCGCCCTCGCCTTCACCGGAGAGCTCGATCTCTCGGACGCGCGCTTCGACGAGACGGTCGCGCTGACTTCGTCCGTCGAGGACTGGCCTCACCTGTGCGCGGCGTACGCAAACCGCGTCATCCTGAGGGCGATGCGGCGGCAGCTCGACCTCGCCATGGCCGAGGTGCGCCAGGCGATCGCGCTGGCGCGCGAGATCGGCAACCCCTTCATCGAGCGTCAGGCGACGCTGAACGCCGCGGAGCTGCTCCACGTCGCCGACCGCGGGGACGAGGCGCTGGAGCTGGCGCGCCGCGCGCATCTGCTCGAGCAGCGTTTCATCGAGCGGCCAGTGTCCGAGTGCTCCCTGCTGCTCGCGAGGATCCTCGCCTCGCGGCGCTGCCACCGCGAGGCGAGCGAGCTCGCCGCATGGGTCGAGCAGCGCTGTCCGCCCGACCCGTCCGCGCCCTCGCTGTGGGCGTTCTACCGCGCGCTGCAGCTGGTCTTCTGCGAGATTGGCCTCCGCGCCGCCGACCCTCGCTCCGGCGCGGACCCCTGGGAGGCGGTGCTCTCGCAGTCCCGGGGCAGCCTGCTGCCGATCGAGCTGCTCGAGCTGCTGTACTTCCGGGTCGACGCGGCGATCGCCGGCGGGCGGGCCAGGGAGGCCGCCCTGGGGCTAGAGGAGGCGAAGGCGCTGTTCGACGAGGGGCCGGGCTTCCGGGCCCGGTTCGCCGTCCTCGCGGCGCGCCTCGGGCAGATGGAGGCTCCAGCCGGCACCGGGTGAGGGCCAGCGCCTCCATCGCATGGCGTAGGGAGGGGCGCTCCGCTGCCGGTGTGGATGCGTAACGATCGGAAATTCTTGATGAAGACCCGTGCTCGGCGGCGCGCCGCGCCGGCGCGTGGAGGCTCCGCTCGCTTGGCACGAAACCTGGAATTAGCCGGTCAGACCGCGCCGCACGGCGGCGCACCAGGAGGATGTCATGGCGAGCCACGGAGCATCGGTTGCAGCGCTGTTCGGGTTGTGCGTGTTCGCGTTCGGATGCGCGGCGATGCCGGTGGAGGGCGACGAAGAAGAGGTGATGTCTGCTGAGGAGGCGTGGGTCGTGACGAACGGCGACTCCCCGGCCTTCTTCTGGAAGACGTCCACGCAGCAGGCGCTGCAGCGGCTCGCCTTGGTCCCGCTCGTCAGCAACGGCAAGCTCGCGACCACGCCGCTGCTCGACACCGACGACGGGCGCGACCTCCTCCACTACGTCGTGGGCTGTGCGCTCCCCTCGGGCACGACGGTGAACACGGCGATCGCGGGCATCTCGTTCAAGGGGTCGGCTGGGCTCGCGCCGGGGTGGAAGACGATGAGGCTGGCCTCCACGTCCTCGCAGCGCTGGGTGACGTCGTGCCTCCTCCAGACCCTCAACGGCCTCGGCGCGCACGTGCCGATCCGGATGGTGGGGAGCCATGTCGGCCTCAACGACGCCTCGCCGACGGACGCCCTCATCTACACCATCCCGGACGCCACCATGTTCGGCAACATCTTCAACCCGACCGCGGTGGAGGTCTACGCCTGCGTCGACGCCGGCGTGAGGGATTCGTGCGGCTCCGGGTGGAGCGTCTTCGCGGACCTGCGCATCTGCGACTCCTCGCCCGACTGCGGCATCACCCCGCTCGGGGTGTGCCGGGACTCGGCCAACAACCACTGCTGGCTGAACAGCGCCGGCAAACCCGTCTGCAGGACGCCGGGCGGCACGCTCTACCCGGAGGTGATCTCGACGTTCCTCGATCAGACGGGCTTCTCGGAGCACTACCCGACGTGCAGCCGCCCGGAGTGAGCCGGGTTCGCCGCGGGAACCGCCGCCCGCGCCGTCCTCGACGGCGGGGAGGTCGGGCCGGCGAAGGTCGGGGAGCGCGCGGCGCCGGGAGGGGTCGCGGGGGCGACGGCGCGGCGGCGGCGTCGACAGGGGCGCGCCGGCGCCGCTCCCCGGCGGCCGGGGGCGCGGCGGCCGCGGGCGGGCAGCCCCGCGCAGGGCGTCGCCTGCGCGGGCGATCCAGGCTAAGAACCGCCCCTCCCATGACCTTCCAAAACCTCATCCTCGCACTGCAGAAGTTCTGGGCCGAGCGCGGCTGCCTCGTCGTGCAGCCGTACAACTCGGAGGTCGGCGCCGGCACGTTCAACCCGGCGACGTTCCTGCGCGCGCTCGGTCCCGAGCCCTGGAACGTGGCCTTCGTCGAGCCCTCGCGCCGACCCGCGGACGGGCGCTACGGCGAAAACCCGAACCGTCTCCAGCAGTTCCACCAGTTCCAGGTCATCCTCAAGCCGAGCCCGATCAACATCCAGGACCTCTACCTGGAGTCGCTGCGCGCGATCGGAACGAACCCGCTCGAGCATGACGTCCGCTTCCTCGAGGACGACTGGGAGTCGCCGACGCTCGGCGCGTGGGGGCTCGGCTGGCAGGTGTGGATCGACGGGCTCGAGATCTCGCAGTTCACCTACTTCCAGCAGATCGGCGGCATCGACTGCCGGCCCGTGTCCGGCGAGCTCACGTACGGCCTCGAGCGGATCGCGATGTACCTGCAGGACAAGGAGAGCATCTTCGACGTCGTCTACTCGGACGTCGGCGGGAAGATCGTGCGCTACGGGGAGCTCTACCAGCGCGCGGAGTGGGAGTGGTCGACGTACAACTTCGAGGAGGCCGACGTCGCAGAGCACTTCGCGGCGTTCGACCAGTGCGAGGCCGAAGCGAAGCGGCTCCTCTACCGGGGCGTGGACCCGACGGCGAAGGGGGCGGCGATCGACCCGAAGAAGGCGCTGGTGCTCCCGGCGTACGATTTCGTGGTCAAGGCGGCGCACCGCTTCAACGTGCTCGACGCCCGCGGCGCGATCAGCGTGACCGAGCGGCAGCGGTTCATCGGCCGGGTCCGCGGGCTCGCGCGGGCGGTCGCCGAGGCGTACCTCGCGCAGCGTGAGGCGCTCGGCTTCCCGCTGCTCGGCGAGCCGCAGGCGAAGGCGGCGGAGTAACCCGCCGGTCTTCGCGGGAGAGGGCGGGGCGCGCTGCGCCGGCCGGCGGCGCGGGCCGGATCAGCGGGGCGCGCTGTCGGGGAGGAAATCCCGCCGCGTGCAGATCGCGACGAACGGCAGCCCCGCCTCGCGGATCGCCTCGGCGCCGCCCTCGAGGCGGTCGACGATGGCGATCACGCCGATGACCGAGGCGCCCGCCGTGCGCAGCTTCTCGACCGCCTTCAGCGTCGAGCCGCCCGTCGTGACGACGTCCTCCAGGATGGCGACGGGGGTCCCGGGCGCGAGCCCCCGATCGCCCTCGACGAGGCGACGGGAGCCGTGATCCTTGACCTCCTTGCGCACGTAGAGCGCGGGGAGGGGGCGGCCGCGCAGGTAGCTCGTGAGCGACACGGCGCTCGCGAGAGGACATCCCCCGAGCTCGACGCCGGCGACGGCCTCGCACCGCGGCAGCGCGTCGAGCGCCTCGAACATCAGCGAGCCGACGAGGGCGTGCCCCTCGGCGGTCAGCACCGTCTGCTTGCAGTCGATGAAGAAATCGCTCTCGCGACCGGACGCGAGGACGAATCGCTTCTGCTCGAACGAGCGCTCCCGCAAGAGCGCGACGAGCCGCTCCCGCTCCGACGCGCCAGCGGAGCTCATCGCCCGCCCTTCCTGCGGAGCGACGCCTTCGCGGCGCCCTTCCGGAGCGCAGGCACCACCGGCGGCGGCGGACCGCCGGCGCCGCCTTCGGCCTCGGGCTCGTCACCCTCGCCCGCCGCCGCGGCCGCGCGTTCGGCGTCCTCGTCGTCGTGCGCCGGCGCGAGGTCGTGGGCCGGCGCGTGGCGCGGCTCGGGCGCGGCCGCGGGCCTCGCCTCGACCGGGGCGGGGGCGGTGCGTGCGGCGGGCGCCGGGCGCGCGGGCAGGGGAGCGGCGCGCGGGGCGGTGCGCGCCGCCGGCGCCGGCGAGCGCGGCTCCGCCTGCGCCCGCGCCGGCCGCGCCGCTGCGGGCGCCGCGGCCGCGCGCGGCGCTGCTGCTGCAGGGGCGGCGGCGCGGACGGGCGCGGGGGCGGCGGCGCGCGGGGCGCCGGTGGTGACGTTGCCGCGCACCAGCGCGCCGGCCTGGATGCCGATCTGCGGGGCGCCGAGGTCGCCGACGACGCGGGCGCCGGGCTCGAGGATCACCGCCTCGTCGCCGGAGATGTTGCCGGCGACCGCGCCGCGGACGATCACGCGCCGCCCACGGACGTCGCTCTGGATGAGCGCGCCCTCGCCGATGGTCACGTCGCCGGTCATGACGACGCTCCCCTCGACGCGCCCGAGGATCTCGAGATCCCCGTCGCCCTGCACGTTGCCGCGGATGGCCGTGGTCGGCCCGATCGAGGACTGGGCGGCCATCGGCTACACGTCCATGTCGACGTTGCCCTTGAACGAGGCTCCGTCCGCGATGGTCAGCCGCGACGCCTTGACGTCGCCGACGAGGCGCCCGCCCGCGAGGAGATCCACGCGGTCGGCCGCCGTCACGTTGCCGGTCACGTGGCCGCCCACCTGGAGCGACGCCGCCCCGATGTCCGCCTCGACCTGCGCCCCTGCGTCGATGGTCAGAGGCCCCTCGACGGTCAGCTTGCCGCGCACCGTGCCGGCGACGATCACCTCCTCGTCGGAGGTGATTTCGCCCTCGATCGTGAGCCCGTTTCCGATGATCGTACCCGCCACGTTCGTGCTCCTCGCCGCGCCACCGCGGCGCGATTCTTCGTAGGTCAACGCGCGCTACCGCCCCGCCGGCTCGCGGCGGGCGCCTTGCCCGCGACCGCCCGTCGGCTGCGCGAGCTCGGCGGGCATGTCGAACTCCAGCTCGATGCGCCCGGCGAACGCCGCGCCTTCCTCGAGGACCACCTCGCTGCCTCCGATGTCCCCGGCGAGCTGCGCGGTCGCCCGGATGGTGACGGGGCCTCGCGACGTGACGTTCCCCGTGAGCTGCCCGGCGACGACGAGCGAGCTCGCCTCGACGTCCCCGGTGACCGACGCGCCGTCCTCGATCTCGAGGTCGCCGGCCAGCTGGATGTCCCCCTCGACGTTCCCCTCGACCCGGAGCGAGCCGTCGCCGTGGACCCGCCCGCGGATGCGGGCGCCCCGGCCGATGAGCGATTCGGCAGCGTCCGATGCGCTGCGCGTGGTTGTCGAGCCTCGGGCCATTCTCGTCTCCCGTGCGCGTTGGGCGCGGCGCGAGCCGGGGCGCGCACTGGAGGCCCGGCTCGTCCGCTGGAGCGAAGCGAGCGACATCGCCCGGCCCCGCGGCGGCGCGGACGCTACTCCAAGGCGCAGCGCCTCGCAACCGGCGGGGGGGCGCGGTGGTCGGGGGGCGCGGTGGGGCGGGAGCGGCGGGAGCGGCGCGAGCGGCGGAGGCGCGGGGGCTCATGCGCGCGCGGCGGTAGGGCCCAGCAGGGCGCAGGGGAGCCCTCGGGGGGAGGGGGTGTCGCGCGGGGGGCCGAGGGGGCCCCTCCCACGAACTCGCGCCTTGTGGTGGCTATTGCCAGCGGCGCGGAGGTGCCGAGTCCATGAGCGACTCGCTTCGGCGCGGGCCGGCGCTCGGGTTCGTGGGGCCCTACCCCTCGGCCCCCGCGCGACACCCCCTCCCCCCGAGGGCTCTTTCCGGAGGGAGCGCGTGGCCTTCCCCCGAGGGCTCTTTCCGGAGGGGGCGCGGACGGCCTTCCGAGGGCTCTTTCCGGAGGGGGCGCGGGCGGGATGCGCGTGAAGCGAGCTGGCCTCGGGGAGAGAGCGCTCCGCCCTCACGCCACGCTCGACCCCTCGCGCATCGAGGCGGGCGGCGGGCTTCCTGTGCCCATGGCCGAGGTGATACGGTCTATCTTGACTGGGCTTTCCATGCTCGCGACGCCTCGATGGACCCGAAGGGCGGACCGACGTGGACGGCTCGGCGCGCTTCGTCCTCTGGACGAACGCAGACCAACGCAACCCGGGGGTCCTTATGCGCAAGATTGCTATCGTGGGGTCTGGACAGGCTGGCCTGCTCGCAGCACACGCCTTGGTGAAGACCGGCTACGACGTAACGCTCTACTCGGATCGCACGCCCGAGCAGTGGCTGAACGAGTCGAAGCCGACCGGTACGGCCGCGCGGTTCGACATGGCGCTCGAGTTCGAGCGCGAGCTCGGGCTGGCCTTCTGGGAAGACGCCGCGCCGAGGGGCGAGGGGGCGCACCTGACCGCGTGCGCCGCGCCGGGCAACCGCCTCCTGACGCTGGCGGGCCGCCTGGAGCGGCCGTTCATGGCCATCGACCTCCGGCTCCAGAGCCACCGGTGGATGCTCGAGCTCGAAGCGCGGGGCGGCAAGATCGTGATCGAGGCGGTCACGGTCCCGCGGCTGGACGAGATCGCCGCGGAGAACGACCTCACCGTGGTCGCCGCCGGACGCGCCGACCTGTGCCGCCTGTTCGAGCGCGACGCGGCGCGCAGCGTCCACGCGGACGCGCAGCGCAACGTCGTCATGATGTGCGTGACGGGGCCGAAGCTCGGGTTCGACGGCGTCCCGCTGCTCCCGGTCAAGTTCAACCTGTTCGCGGGCATCGGGGAGGCGTTCTGGGTGCCCTACCACCACAAGGACGTGGGACCGAGCTGGAACTGTCTCTTCGAGGCGATCCCCGGAGGGCCGCTCGACCGATTCCAGGGGGCGAAGAGCGGAGAGGAGATCGTCGCGATCGCGAAGGACCTGGTGAAGGAGCTCATCCCCTGGGACCACGATTGGTTCAAGACAGCCGAGCTGTCGGACAAGCATGGATGGCAGAACGGGCGGGTCGTCCCGACGGTGCGCAAGCCGGTCGGGCGGCTGCCCTCCGGCCGGATCGTGACGCCGCTCGGCGACACGGCGATGTCGCTCGATCCGGTCGGCGGTCAGGGCGCCAACAGCGGCAACAAGATGGCGCGCAACCTGGTCGAGTGCGTCGTGGCGCACGGCGAGCGCCCGTTCGACGCCGACTGGATGACGCGCACGTTCGATCGCTTCTACGCGCGGCACGGCGGGCCCACCGACCGGTTCAACAACCTGCTCCTCGCAGGCGCGCCGGCCGGGGTGTTCCACCTCCTCTTCGCGCAATACGGGAGCGACGGGCGGGCGGACAACCGGAGCAGACAGCAGGCGCTCGCGAACGCCTTCGTGAACAACTTCAACGATCCGGCGCAGCTGACGTCCGTCGTCGAGGACGTGGGGCGGGTGCGCGCGTTCATCCGGCAGAAGACCGGGAGGCCCTGGCCGCTCGCGCTCGCCGCGGGCGGGGTGGGCGTCGGCATCGCGCAGGTGCGGCAGCGCCTCGGACTCCCGCCGCAGCACCCGGCGGCGCCGGCGCAAGCGGTGGGAGCGCTCGCGTAGCCCCCAGCGCTGGATTGGCGCTCGCCGCCCCTCGGTAGTGGTCCGTAAAAATTGGAAGATGAAGGCGACGGGAGATATTGAATCTTCTTCCCGTCTCCCATCTTCATGCTCAAACGACAGCACGCCCCACCGTTGGAGCATGCTGCGCCTGCGCCCCGCCGCTCGGCGCCAACGCGCGCGACAGCACCTGTTGGATGTCTGCTGTCCGCTCAGCGTCGAGAGAGCTCATGGTCCGCCTCGCGACGGCCGAGAGGCCATGTCACCGGCGACCGCGACGGCGCGCCAGGATCTTCTCCGCAGCCGTGAGCGGCCGCTCTTCGGCTGTCGTCGTTGCAGGCGCTGCGGGCGTGTGTGCATCGGGCACCGCCGCCCCGCGCGCGCCTTGCCCCCAGGCCGCCGACGCTCCGGCCGAAACGCCGCGCTGCTCCGGTCGCGCGGCCGCCTGCTCCGGCGCCCGCGCCGGCCTCCCGGGCGGCGCCCACGGCGGCTGCGCAGGCCTCCCGGGGGCCGCCCGCGCCGGCGCGCGCTCGCCGCGCTCGCCGCCGCGCGGCGCCGCGGTCGCCTGCGCCCCCTCGCGCTGCGCGCGCCCGCGCTCCCGCGCCGACAGCAGCGCCCCCACCGTCGCGCCCGCGCCGGCCGCCTCCGCCGCCGCCCCCCACGGCCTCGCCCAGAGCCCCGCGCGCGCTCGCGCACCCCACGCCGCCGCCGCCTCCGGCAGCGCCAGCCGCCGCGCCGCCACCGCGAAGAGCAGCGCGAGCGCCGCGAGGAACACGAGCTCCTCCGTCGCGTCCTCGTACGCGAAGCGCCTCGCCGCCCGATCCTCGAAGATCCCCGCGAGCGTGTCGCGCCGCTTGCCGCCCGTGAACTCCGCGATCCGGCCGAGCAGCGACAGATCGCTGCCCGTCGGGCGCAGCTCCTCGCCCGCGGACATCACCGCGCCCGTCGTCCCGACGGCCTCCCCCGTGAGCTCGTCCCGCGCCACCGCCACGTACGTCCCCGGCCGCGACAGCGGCAGCGTCGCCGTGTACGTCCCCGCGCCCGTCGCCTCGAGCGGGAGCTCGCGCGCGATCCCGTCGGGCCCCGCCACGTGCACCAGGAGCCGCCGGAACGACTGCGCCCGCCCGTCGTCGCCGACCACGCTCGCCCGCACCGACAGCTCGCCGCCCGACGCGTCCGCCTCGAGCCGCACGCGCGGGTCCTCGGCCTTGCGCGTCACGTCGCGCGCCGCCTGCGCGATCATCCGCGCCGCGCCCGGCCAGCGGGTCCACGCGGCCCCCCAGCGGTCCTTGAGATCGCTCGTGAACGCAGCGGCCCGGCCGAGCCCGGCCGACCACGCCGCGAGGATCGGATCCCCCTCCGGGCCCGTCAGCAGCACCGTCGCCCGGCCCTTCGGGATCGTCACCACGTACCCCGCGAGCGGCGGCGCCTCGCCGAACGGGACGCCCGCCGTGACCGGCGACGGCGCGCCCAGCGCGACCTGGAACGGCTCCTCCACGATCGCGCTCCTCGCCGCGAGGATCGTCTCCTGCGTGAACACCGCCGGCAGGCGCGCGGCGTCCTCGACCAGGTAGAACCGGCCGCCGCCGAGGCGCGACAGGACCTCCAGCTCCGGCACGTCGCTGCCCTGGCCCAGCGAGACGACGCTCGTCGTGATCCCGCGGCGCCTCGCCGCCTCCACCATCACACGGCACGGGCCCATGTTCTCCGCGTCCGACCCGTCCGCGAAGAGCAGCACGTGCTTGAGGTTCACCGCCTCCCGATCGAGCGCCCCGTACGCCGCCGAGAGCGTGATGTCGACGAAGATGCCGCCGCCGCCCGGGCCCACGGCGCGGATCGCCCGGTCGATGCCGGCCTTGTCCGCCACCGGCCCGAGCGGCACGCTCCACCGCACCGCCGTGTCCACGTGCGCCACGCCGAGCCGGTCGCCGGGGCCTAGCAGCGCCGCCGACCGCGCGGCCGCCTCGTTGGCGAGCTCGAGCTTCGTGTGCGCGCCCGCGCTCGCCGCCATCGAGCCGGAGATGTCGATGCCGATCACCTGCGCCAGGCTCGCCCGCCGGCGCTCCTGCTTCAGGTCGAACGACACGGGCGAGACCTCCTCGACCGGCGTCCGCGCATAGCCGCCCGGGCCCATGCTCCGATCGCCGCCCATCAGCAGCAGGCCGCCGCCGAGATCGCGGACGTAGCTCGCGAGCGCGTCGAGCTGGCCCGGCGAGAGATCCGACGCGCGGACGTCGCTGAGCACCACCAGGTCGTAGCCGGCGAGCCCCCCGAGATCGGCGGGGACCTGGGCGACGCCCCCCTCGTCCACCCGGAACGCGCCGGCCTCGAGCGCCCGCGCGAGGAACGCGCCCTGGCCGGCGTCGCCCTCGAGCACGAGCGCCGCCGCCGGGCCGCGCACCCGGACGAACGCGCTCCCCGCGTTGTCCTCGGCGGCCTCGTCGAGCCCCGGGTCCTTCGCGGTGATCTCGACGTCGTAGCGGTGCAGCCCCGGCCCCGGCGCCTCCTGGCGGATGCGCAGCACGTCCTCGCCCGCCGCGATCGAGGCCTCGGTCCGGGCGATGAGCTCGCCGTCGCGGCGGAGGCGGATCTCGACCTCGGCCGGCGCCGGCGAGGAGGTGACGAGCCGCAGGTCGAGCGCCTCGCCCTCGTCCGCCCGCGCGGGCGCCCGGAGGGCGACCACGCGGACGTCGGGCAGGCGCCGCTGCTCCAGCGGGAGCACGTCGATGGAGACGCCGGCCGCCACGGCGGCGGCCGCCGCCGCCATCGTGTCGCCCCGGGTCGCGACGCCGTCGGTGACCAGCACGACGCGCGCCGCGGAGTCCGGCGGCACCTCGGCGAGCGCGCGCCGGATGCCCGCGGCGAGATCCGTCCCGTCCCGGCCGAGCGCGACCCGCTGCGGCGCCGGCAGCTGCGATCGCGGGCGCGGCGGATCCTCGGTCGCCGCGCCCGCGGCGAACGCGATCGTGGCGATGCGGTCGCCCTCGCGCATGCCGAGCTCCGCCACGGCGAGCTCGTGCGCGACGCGCGTGTCCGCGCTCGGCACGAGGTCGATCGAGCGGCTGCGATCGACGGCGAGCAGGACCGTGAGCCGGTCGAGCGGCCGACCCAGCTCCGGCCCAGCGACGGCCATGGCCGCAGCGAACGCTGCGAAGTTGCTCAGGAAATCGCCGAGCCGGGCGCGCCACGGTTCCTGCCTCTGGGCGTGGGCGGACGCGTGCGCCGAGGCGCGCGCGAGCGCGAGGGTCCGGAGCGCGACGAACGAGGTTGCGCCCAGGGCGAGCAGGGCGCCCCAGGGGCGCGCGAGCCGGAGGTGGGCGCCCGGAAGCAGCCCGCACCAGACCAGGCCTACGTGCAGCGCGGGCAGCGCGCCCGCGATCATCCAGGCGAGCAGGATCGGGCGGCGGCGCGCGCCGTCCCGGAGCGCGGCGCGGAGCAGCCCGGCGAAGATCAACACGCCGGCCAGCGTCGCGGCGTAGGGCAGGGCGCGCAGCGCGGCCGCCGGGATCACCCAGGCCTCCGTTGGGTCCGCATGCAGGGGAGCCGCAGTACAGCATCTTTGCCCCGCCCGCGGGATCCCGCTCCGGCGTGGGTGTGGCCGAGTGCCCCATCGGGGCAGCCATGTGACGCCCGTGTCGGTTTCGCGCGGGTTTCTGTCGGCATTTCGCCCTTTCCTGGAGCGCTTTCCATGGTTTCCCAGGGATGGCACGTTGCCTGCTTCTCGGCATCGCGCAGGTCGCAGCGCGCCACGAGCGTGGCGAGGCCGCGCAGCACGGGGGCAGGAGAGACCATGTCGCGCATCGAGATCACGGACGTCTGGGGCAGCACGGACGACAGCTCATGGGACCTCGGCGAGGGGTTCGGTGAGCTCGCGTGCGGCGTGCACTACCAGGAGGGCGATCTCATCGCTGGCAAGTACCGGCTGGTCCGCAAGATCGGCGAGGGGGCGATGGGCGCGGTCTGGGTGGCGACGAACGAGGCGATCGGCGGAGCGGTCGCGATCAAGCTGATGCGCCCGGAGCTCCGGTCGGCGGAGCTCACCGACTACTTCCTCCGCGAGGCGCGCGCCGCGGGCCGGATGAACCACCCGGAGATCGTGCGGATGTTCGACCTGGGCGAGACCGCCGAGGGCGACCCTTACCTGGTGATGGAGCTCATCGAGGGCGAGTCGCTGCGGAGCGTGGTCGCGCGCGAGGGCTGGATGACGCCGGAGCGGGCGATCGCGCTGCTCCTGCCGGTGGCGGGCGCGATGCACGCGGCCCACGAGAAGGGGGTCATCCACCGCGATCTCAAGCCCGACAACGTGATGCTGGTGCGCCGCGGCTCGGACTGGCTGCAGCCGAAGGTCGTGGACTTCGGCGTCGCGAAGATCGTCTCCGAGGGCGACGAGAGCCCGGCGTCGGGGAGCTTCGAGGTGTTCGGGACACCCGACTACATGCCGCCGGAGCAGGCGCTCGCGTTGCCGAGCGTCGACCGCCGCGCCGACGTCTGGTCGTTCTGCGCGATGCTTTACGAGCTGCTCGCGGGCCGGCCGCCGTTCTCGTCGAAGAACGCGCTCGACGGCCTGCGCGCGGTCCTCCAGGACACGGTCCCGTCGCTGGTCGAGCTGTGCGGCGTCGACGCGGGTCTCTGGGCGATCCTGGAGCGCGGGCTGCAGAAGGAGGCCTCGGCGCGCTGGTCGAGCCTGCGCGAGCTCGGCGAGGCGCTCGCCGCGTGGCTCTGGTCGCGCGGGGTCCGGGAGGACGCGCGCGGCGTGTCGCTCCAGGGCGAGTGGCTCCCGCGCGAGGAGACCTGCGCTCCCGCGAGCTGCGTGACGCGGCTGCGGTACGCCTCGGCCGAGGAGCGCAACCGGCCGAGCCGGAGGTGGTCGTCGCGCCGCCGGGCGCACCGGCTGCACCGGGCCCGGCCCCAGGCCGAGCCGGTGCTCTGCGCGATCAGGGCAGGGGCGACCTGCTGAGCGGGGCGAGGCGCGCCGGCGCCGGCCGCGGCGCGCGCGTGAAGTACCAGACGTCGAACAGGACGAACGCGAGCGCCGCGAGGGCGAGCAGCCAGGTCCACTCGGTGTGGGCGTCCGCCCGGCCCGCGGCGCTCGACACGGCGACCGCATCGCCCTCGGCCGAGAGCGGCCTCGGCGCGAGATCGCTCTCGGCGACGCTCGTGAGGTTCGCCGGCACGAGGACCGACCCGGCCTGCGGCCCCTGCCACGCGAGGCGGTAGAAGCCGGCGCGCGGCGCCTCGGCGATCACCGCGACGCCGGCGCGCAGCGCGACGTCGAGCCGCTCGCCGGCGGGGCCGATCGCCTCGAGGTCCCGCGCCGTCCCGGGGACGCTCACGCGCAGCGGCTCGCCGGTGCGCGCGGGGCCCGTGATGCCGTGGGCGCGGTGCGCCCGCGCCTGCTCGAGCAGGTTGCGCACGAAGAGCACGAACGACGCCTTGAGCGGCCAGTCGCTCTCGCCGACGTCGAAGCCGAGCAGCGTGCCGGTCCGGGAGGTGGTGGAGATGTCGGCCGCGATCGTGCCCTCCTGCGCCCGGATGAGCTCCCGCGCCGCCGCCTCGGGCCGCAGGGACGAGGCCGCGCGGAGGTGCACGCCGTCGAGCGTGAGGAAGCGCAGCCGGGGATCAGCCGTGTCCCACGACGTGAGCGTCGGGCGCTCGAGCGTCGGGCCGACGAGCGCGCCGAAGCAGCGCCCGGGCGGCGGGTTCACGATGAGCAGATCGCCGCCCGGCGGGTCGGCGGGGCAGGCGCCGTCGATCACCACGAACGTGTCCGGATCGAGCCCGGGCGCGTTCAACAGATCCGCGAGCGCGCCCGAGGTGACCGCCGTCATCGGGTCGGACGCGAGCGCCCGCTCGAGCCAGCCGGAGCCCCCGGCGGCCGCCGTCGGCTCCCCGCCCTGGCCCTCGCCGGCCGACGCGAGGAAGACCGGGAGCCGGTCGCCGGCCGGGACGCGGCCGTACGCGACGTCGTCGACCGGCATCACGTCGCGCGGGGAGAGCTCGAAGAGCAGCCCCTTGCGGCGATCGCCGGGCGATGGGCGGAACGTGAGCACGACCGGCAGGCGCTCGCCGGGCTTCACCAGCACGCGCCGCGAGCCGAGCACGTCGGAGGCGTTGTCCTGCCGCATGGTCACGTAGACGTCGCGCGGCTGCGCCCCGAAGTTCGCGACCACGAGGAAGGCCTGCACCTCCTCGCGCGCCGGCGCGCCGCCGCCCGCGTCGGCGGGGGCAGCGCCCGAGCGGACGTCGACGCGGACGATCGCGGCGTTGTCCACGGGGTCGCCGACGGTGATGACCTCGAGCGGGAGCGAGACCCCGCGCAGCGCGGCGGGCCGCGCCAGGTTGCCGTCGGTGATCACGACGATCCGGCGGGATCCGCCGAGCTGCCGGAGCCGGTCGACCCCGAGCGCGACCGCGGCGCCGAGGTCGCCCTCGACGTCGCGCGCCGCGATGGCGTCGACCGCGGCCCGGAGCCGGACGAGGTCGCGATCGAGCGCCGCGACGAGCCGCGCGTCGCGCCCCGCCTCGAGGATCAACGCGTCGCTGCCCGGGGTGAGGCCGGAGAGGAGGTCCCTCGCGAGCTGCTTCGCGAGCTCGATGCGCGTGGTCGCCTCGCCGGACGGCGCCCGCGCGGCCGCGGACATCGAGGCGCTCGCGTCGACGATGATCGCCACGTGGTCGCCGGTGAACGCGCGCCCGCGCGAGGCGGGGCGGGCGAGGGCGAGGGCGAGCAGCGCGAGCGCGAGCGCCTGTAGAATGAGCGGCAGCTGGGCGATGAGCCGCCGGAACGGCGCGCGCGCCAGGAGGTCGCGCTGCGCGGCGGCCCAGAGCCAGGTCGACGGGACGCGGCGGCGCCGCCGCTTGATCTTGAGGATGTACAGGAGGACGAGCGGGCCGAGCAGCGCGAGCAGCCACAGGCCGCCGGGCGCGAGCAGCGTCAGGGCCGAGCCCCCGGAGGCCTGCGCGAGCGGCGCCGCCACGTCAGTCGACGCTCCTCGAGACGAAGCGCCGGACGGCGCCCTCGAGCGCCTCGTCGCTCCGCGCGCGCACGTACGTGGCGCCGTGCCGGCGGGCGAAGGCGCGCAGGGCGTCGCAGAGCCCGGCGAAGCGCGCGGCGTACGCCTCGAGGGCCGCGGCGTCCATCGTGACGTCGACGAGCGCCCCGGTCTCGGCGTCCTCGAGCGTCAGGTCGCCCTCGAGGCCCGGCGCGAGCTCCTCGGCGGCGACGACCTGGACCACGGCGACGTCGTGGCCCGCCTGCGCCGCGCGCCCGAGCGCGGCCGTGACCGGGCCGGGGTCGAAGAAATCGGAGAGCACGCAGAGGAGGCCGGGCCGCGCGCTCTGCCGCACGACCGCGTCGACCGCCTTGGCGAGGTGCGTCCCGCCGGCCGCCCGCACGCCGTCGAGGGCGCGGAGCAGCGCGGCGAGCCCGGGGCGACCGCGCGCGGGCGGGTGCTCGCGCGCGATGCCGTCGCCCGCCACGAAGAGCTGCGCGCGCTCGGAGCGCGCGAGCGTCATGTAGCCGATCGCGGCCGCGAGCCGCCGCGCGGCGTCGAGCTTCGTGGGCTCCCCGAAGTCGAGCGACGCGGACGCGTCGCAGACGATCCGGGCGATGACGTCCTCCTCGGCGCGGAACAGCTTGAGCACCGGCTCCCCGGTGCGCGCGTACGCGGCCCAGTCGATGCGCCGCATGTCGTCGCCGGGCGCGTAGGCCCGGTGCTCCTTGAACTCCGCCGCGCCGCCGCGCCGCCGCGCGAGGTGCTCGCCGGAGCCGCCGGAGCGGGCGCGGATCTCGAGCCGCCGCTGCAGCACCTCGAGCTCGCGGACGAAGCTCGCGCCGAGGAGCGGTTCGGGCGGGGACGGGACCATCGGCAGCAGCAGTAGACCACCGCTCGGGGCGGAGCTACCAGCCGCGCCGCGAGCGGAGGCAGAGGCCGCCCGCGGGCGCCTCGTTCGCCGCCAGCAGCAGCACGGCGGGCCAGGCGGCCGAGCGCGCTCCTGCGATCAATCGCCTCATGGGGCATCTCGCCACATCCGGCGCTCTCCGCGGCGGCCGGATCTCGACCTCGGCGTCCGCTGTCCGTCGTGGCGCGCTTTGTGCGACCTGCGCCCCGGTTCCGCTGTTCGTGTGTGAGCTCGATCGGACAGCGCCGTCGCGCGCTCGAGTCCGATGTTCCCCAAGAGGAGGAGGCACCGTGAAGGCCGTTGTTTTCCACAAACCTTCCGACGTACGCGTCGAGAACGTCCCGGATCCCAGCATCGAAGAGCCCACGGACGCCATCGTGCGGGTCACCGCGACGGCGATCTGCGGGTCTGATCTCCACATCTACAACGGCTTCTTCCCGCAGCCGAAGCCCATGGTGCTCGGGCACGAGTTCATGGGCATCGTCGAGGAGGTCGGCTCGGGCGTCACGAAGCTCAGGAAGGGCGACCGGGTCGTGGTCCCGTTCCCCATCGCCTGCGGCAGCTGCTTCTTCTGTCACCACGCGCTCCCCGGCCACTGCGAGCGCTCGAACCCCAAGCACTATGGCCCGGAGGGCGGGGTGGTCGAGAGCAAGGGGGGAGCGCTCTTCGGGTACACGGATCTCTACGGCGGGTACAACGGCGGCCAGGCGGAGCTCGTGCGTGTCCCTTACGCCGACGTCGGGCCGAGGAAGGTGCCTGACGGGCTCACCGACGAGCAGGTCCTGTTCACGACCGACATCCTCCCCACCGGGTGGACGGCGATCGAGTGGGCCGAGCTCAAGGGCGGCGAGACGGTCGCGGTGCTCGGCTGTGGGCCGGTCGGGCTCATGGCGATGAAGTGCGCCTGGCTGCGCGGCGCGGGCCGCGTGATCGGCGTCGATCGGGAGGAGTACCGCCTGCAGAAGGCCCGCGAGATCGCCAAGGCCGAGACCATCAACGTCGAGAAGACCGACGCCGTCGAGGCGATCCGGTCGATGACGAACGGGCGAGGCGCGGACGTGTGCGTGGACGCCGTCGGGATGGAGGCGCACCGCACGTTGCTCGACAAGGCCTCCAACGTGGTGCACGGCCAGGTGGGGTCGATCTCGGCCCTCAAGCTCGCCTTCAGCGCGGTGCGCCGCGGCGGCGTCGTGACGGTCGTGGGCGTCTACGGCGTGCCCTACGACAACTTCCCGTTCGGCCAGTTCTTCGACAAGGGCCTCAAGCTCGTGGCCGGCCAGGCGCCGGCGCACAACTTCGTCGATCAGCTCCTCCAGCTCATCCAGGAGGGCAAGCTCCGCGCGGATGACGTCATCACACACCGCCTGCCCCTCTCGCGTGCCCCGCACGGCTACGAGGTCTTCAACAAGAAGCTCGAGGACTGCGTGAAGGTCGTCCTCCAGCCCTGAGCGCCGGCCGCCCTGACACAGGCGTCAGGGGGCGCGCGACGACGCTCACGCCAAGGTATCGAAACAATTCGCCTTCCTTCCAGGCATATCGCTTGCTGAGGGCCCGTCCCCGTGCGGAGCGCTCCTTGCTGACCTCGCCAGGTCGGCCGTCGCCGCTCGGAGGATGGCTTTCATGTCCCGGGATCCACGCGCGGTTCGAGCGCTCATCCACCCTTTGTGGCTGGGGGCCTTGGCGCTCCTCGTCCTCAACGATCACCTCCTCAAGGGCGCCGGCCTGCTCCCCGGCTGGCTGACCGGAAAGCTCAGTGACTTCGCCGGCCTCCTGGTCGCGCCCGCGGTCCTCGCCTCGCTGCTCGGGGTGTCCTCGCGCCGCGGCTTCCTCGGCGCGCACGCGGCCACCTTCGCCGTCTTCGCGGCCATCAAGCTCTCTCCGGCGGCCGCGCGCGCGGTCGAGGCGCTCATGGCGCTCACGCCGGTGCCGTGGCGCATCACCGTCGATCCGACGGACCTCGTCGCGCTGCCGATGCTCCTCGTGTCGTACCGCGTGCTCGGCGAGGTGATGCGGCGGCCCGAGCCCGCGCGGCCGGTCGCGCGCCGGCTGGCGCTGATGGCGGGCAGCCTCGCGTGTGTGGCCACGAGCCGAGAGACGACGCCGTGCGACGGCGGCCCGGGCTGCGAGGGGCCGCTGCCCGCGCAGTCCGCGTCGCTCGTGATCGGCAACACGACCGGCAAGGAGCAGCTCCTCCGCGTGCGCCGGCTCCGGGAGTCGGTGCAGGTCGACTGCAGCGCGCTGCTCGCCGACCCGACGGGCGCCCTCTCGCGCGACCTGTTCGCGAACGCCGAGACCTGGCTCATCGCGCCGGGGCGCGCGCTGCCGCTGCAGAACGCGGGGTGCGACGCCTACCTGATCGACGCCGACGGGCTGCCGCTCACGCTGCTCGCGTGGTCCCAGGCCGATTTCCCGACGCAGATGCTCACCACCGCCACGGAGAGCCCGCCGCCGGACGTGATGATCGTCCTCCAGCGGGCCGGGGCGCGGCTCGAGCTCGCCGAGCACCCGGCGGTGTTCCCGGCGCCGCCCGCCGAGCTCCCGACGCCCGCGGGCGAGTGCGGCGCCTCGTTCGAGGGGGGCACGCTCGACTGGACCACGTCCACCTCCGAGACCGCGGTCGTCGCCGGCGTGACGTCGTCTCCGGACGGCTGCCACGCGATCGCGACCGAGCAAGGCGATTCCTTCTACCTCTGCGTGCCTGCCGAGGCGATGCCGATCCAGGCCGGCGACGCCCTGCGCGTCGTCGACGTCGCGATCGACGGCGGCCGTTACCCGGAGCTCCCGCCGGGGCAGCAGGCGTCCGCGACCGGCGTCTACATCGAGAGCGAGGCGTACGCCCTCTTCGCGCTGCGCGGCAACGTGCTCGCCCGCTGGTCGATGGTCGGCCGGAACAGCCCGGCCGCCGAGCTCTCGGCCGTCCTCGAGCCGCTCGCGGAGTGCGAGGCGTTCCACGACGCGTGCGGCAGCCTCGTCGCGCCGCTCGAGGCGTCGCTCCTCGGCGAGGCGGTCTCCGGGGTCGTCACGCTGCGGGCCGGCGAGAGCGCGCCGCTCGCGGACGGCGCCGGGACGCTCCACCTCGTGCGCGCCGACGACATGCCCGTGCGCGACGCGGCGTGCTTCACCGCACCCGTCGATCAACCCCGCCAGATCGAGTCGGTCTTGGTCGCCGCCCCCGCGGCGCCGTAGGAGGTCATCCATGAAGCTTCACACCAACGTGGTTCTTGCGCTGAGCGCCGCCGCCCTGCTCGGCGCGGCCGGCTGCGCCGCGAACGACGCCGGCGCGGGCGACTTCGCGGGGCCCGCGATCCCCGGGGACCCCGGCAGCGTGGGCGTGTCGCAAGGCGGAGCGCAGGACTTCGGGCTGTTCCGGCAGATCCTCGAGGACGGCCAGATCCCCGGGCCGGACACGATCGACGACGTGGGCTTCTTCGCCGAGCACAAGCTCGACTACCCGGCCGCGACCTGCGGCGAGGACGTGTGCATGCACGGCCTGCTCGGGATCATGGGCAACATGATCAGCGGCTCGCCGTGCACGCTCATCCAGGTCGGGATGAACTCGCCGATCGACGTCAGCGCGCTGGAGCGGCCGCCGCTCCACCTCGTCATCGCGGCCGACACGAGCGGCTCGATGGCCGGCGACCCGATCGACTACCTGAAGGCGGGGCTCCTCGAGATGATCGGCGCGCTCGAGCCGGACGACCGGGTCTCGCTCGTGAGCTACGCGGACAGCGCCGAGGTCGTCCTGGAGCTCGCCGACGCGTCGGACACGGAGACGCTCACGGCGGCGTTCAGGCGGCTCGCCGCGGCCGGGAGGACCAACCTGTACGACGGCCTCTTCACCGCGTTCGCGGTCGCCGAGCGGCACCTGGATCCGGCGCGGCAGAACCGGGTGATCTTCCTGTCGGACGGCGAGGCCACCGTCGGGTTCACCTCGCCCGAGCGGCTCCGGTCGCTCGCGGAGGGGTACGCGGAGCTGGGGATCGGCGTCACCACCGTCGGCGTCGGCAGCGAGTTCGACGTCGACGTGATGCGCGGGGTCGGCGAGGTCGGCGCGGGCAACTTCTACTTCCTCGAGGATCCGAAGGCGGTGGAGGAGGTCTTCGTCGAGGAGGTGAAGACGTTCCTCGTGCCCGTGGCGCTCGACGTCGATCTCGACGTCTCCGTGGGCGAGGGCTACGTGGTGCGCGGCGCCTACGGCACGAACGGGTGGCAGGGCGGCGAGCGCGGCGGCACCGTGCACATGCCGAGCCTCTTCCTCGCCGGCCGGACGAGCTCCGAGGCGCCGGTCGGCGCCGGCCGGCGCGGCGGCGGCGGCGCGATCCTGCTGGAGCTCGTGCCGGAGGCAGGCCAGGACGGCGCCGAAGCCCCCCGCGCCGTGGGCAGCCTCGAGCTGTCGTGGAAGCACCCGATCACGGGCGAGGCGCGCTCGCAGAAGGTCGACGTCGCCGCGCCGGGCGCGCCGCTCGAGGCCGGGTATTTCTCCAGCGACACGGTCGAGAAGGGCTTTGTGATGCTGAACCTCTTCGCGGGGTTCAGGCTCGCCGCGCAGCTCGCCGCCGACGCCGACCCCCGCACCGCGCGCCGCACGCTCGAGGCGCTGCGCCCGAACGTCGCGGCGTGGCTCGAGCGCAATCCGGATCCGGACGTCGAGGACGACCTGCGCTATGTCGCCCTGTTCATCAAGAACCTGATCGCGGTCGAGGCGACCGTGGCGCCTTACACGCCGGCGGATCCTCCGAACCCCTGGCCCGCCGACTGAGCCCCAGGGCCCCTCGCGGCGGCGGATTACCGCGCCGCGGTCGCGCTGTCGCACGGCGTTCACGCCGCGCCCACCAACAGGCGTTCACAGGGCGATATGTGTGCTCGGCCTGCCCCTGGGCGCGCCCCGCGCGCCGCGAACATGCGCGGCCGAAATAGCACTTCCATAGAGTCGTCCTGTGTAGGATCGTGGCTTTGGCGTCATCGAGGAGGGTTCCCATGCGGAGATTCGGTTTTCTTGGGCTGGCTGGAGTCATTGTCTGTCTGTCGGCCGCCCTGCCGGCGAGCGCGGGCGTCGAGGAGTGCGGCAACATCCGATTCCAGGAGCTGTCGAACTGTGAAGTGCGCGTCCAGGCGGAGTGCAACGCGGGCTGCAGCGAGCTCGGGATTTACGAGACGGCGTGCGCCACGAGGCTCGTGCCGGTCTGCAAGACCGAGTGCACCCTCTCGGCGGAGGCGACCTGCACGGACAGCTGCACCACGCAGTGCAAGAGGGACTGCGACAACGGCGTCAACGTCATCTGCTCCCACAACTGCTTCGTCGAGTGCACCACCACGCGGGACGCCGAGTGCGCGGGCGACCCCGACCCCGTGCGGTGCGCCGCGCGGTGGGACGCGAACTGCGACGGCGAGTGCGACGCCCAGTGCGTGACGGTGGACGGTGGCTGTTATGATCACTGCATCGAGTGCTGCGGCGGCTCGTGCACGGCCGACGCGAACATGGACTGCCAGACCACCTGCCAGGACATGCTGGTCAGAGACTGCGAGCACGAGTTCCGCGCCAACTGCGAGGCTTCCTGCACCGGCGACGGCGCGCTCTTCTGCGACGGGAAGTACATCATCTCCGGTTCGCAGATCCCGGCCTGCGTGAAGGCGCTGCTCGAGCAGGGCGTCGAGGTGAAGGCCGAGGCCGAGGGGGAGGTGACCCTCGGTCCAGACGGCATCGACGGGGACCTCTCCGCCGGCATGTGCGCCGTCAGCCCGGGGAGCAAGGCGACGCTCGCCGCGCCGTTCGCCGCGCTCGCCGCGGCGGCAGGCTGGCTCGCGCGGCGCCGCCGGCGCGCCTCGCGGCCGTCGCGCTGAACGCCCTCCGATGATCGCGCGGCCGACCCGGGAGGCGATGATCGCGCTGCTCGTCCTGTGCACCGCGGGCTGCGGGGGCGACGACGCCGACGCGGTCGTGGTGCTCGGCCTGACGACGGACATGGCGGTCGGGTTCGCGCTCGACCGCGTCGAGGCGACCACGACGGTGGACGGCGTCATCACGAGCGCCGAGCGCCGCTCGTATGGCGCGGGCGACCTGTCGCTCCCGGCGGAGCTCCTCGTCCAGCGGGCGCAGGACGGCGCCGAGGTCGAGCTGTCCGTCGCGGCGTTCCGCGACGACGAGGCGGCGCCGCTCGTCACGCGGCGGGCCGCGACCCGCGCGGCCGGCGGGCGGACGCTGCTCCTGCCCGTCTCGCTCGACGAAGCGTGCGCCGCGGTGACCTGCGCGAACGGCGCGACCTGCGCGGCGGGAGCATGCGTCGATCCGTTCATCGCCCCGTCCGACCTCGCCGACCACGACCCGGGCTGGATCACGTCGGCGAGGGACGCGTGCAAGGCGCCCTCCTCGGGCGACCCGGCGATGAGGATCGGGCAGGGGCAGAGCGCGTTCGCCCCGCTGGAGGAGGGCGAGGTGGTGCCGATCGAACCGGGCCCTCAAGGAGGCCATCACGTGTGGCTCGCGCTGCGCGCGACCGGCCTCCGTCAGATGGGCTCGCGCCTGACGGTCGGAGGGCGCTTCCCCGAGCTCGCGCTGGCGCTGCCCCCGTTCACCTCGCAGGTCACGTTGCGCAAGGCGGGGGCAGACCACTGCGAGATCTATGGCGTGCGCTTCCAGGTGGACCGGGGCCTCTCGGTCGAGGCCGTCCGGGGTAGGGCGCTCGACATCGACGTCACCCTGGAAGACCCGGACGGCGACGTCGCGACCGCCGCAAGGCAGGTCGTCATCGCTCCTTAAACGAAGCGCCCGCGCCTGCGCCGGCGCAGGGCCGCGGTCGCCGAGAGGGCCGCCGCCGCGAGCACGCCCTCCCAGCCGGCGCCCGCGCCGCCGGCGCCGCACCCGCAGCCGCCCGCGTCGGCCGGGCCGGCCGGACCGCCCGGCGCCCCGGGCCGTCCGCCGGTGCCCGTGCCCGCGCTGGCGCCTCCGCCGCTCGCCGCCGTCGCGCCGCCCTCGCCGCCCGCGCCGCCGCCGCCGCCGTTGCCGCTGCCGCTGCCGCCGCCGCCTCCGGCGCCGGCGTCCGGCGTGCAGTCCCGGTGGCCGGTCATCAGCGCGATGCGCGCCCAGTCCGCCGGGCAGCGGTTGCCGGTCGGCGTGCTCGCCGCGCACTCGAGCGGGCCGCGGAGGCACGCCTGCTGGAGCAGCGGCTCGAACGTCGCGCCGCCGTCGACCGAGCGGCCGATCGTGAAGCCGTCGAGGAACTCGGTCGCGCACGCGTAGAGGCCCGTCTCGGTCCAGGTGAAGCACCGCGGCGCCACCGTCGAGACCTTCTCGAAGGCGAGCGTCGACGAGGGCGCGCGCCAGACGCCGTCGATGTCGCTGCCCACCGCCACGGTCGCGCCGTCGGGCGAGATCGCGAACGCGCGCACGAAGCCGGTCGTCTCGAACACCGGATCGAGCGTCGCGCCGCCGTCCTTCGAGGCGAGCAGCCGCCCGGCGGCGCCGGCGGTGCGCACGTAGACCACGTCGGCGTCGAGCGGATCGACCCCCGCGATGTAGGGCTCGCGATCGGTCGTGCTCCCCGGGACCGTCGAGGTCGCCCACGTCTCCCCGCCGTCGAGCGATCGCGCGAGCGCCCCTTTCACCGTCCCGCCCGCGCTCGCGAGGCCGCTCACGTACACGCGCCGCGGGTCCGACGGGGCGACGTCGACGGTGCGCGCCTTGAACCCCGCCGGCAGCGGCGTCCCCGCGCGCGACCAGGTGGCGCCGCCGTCGAGCGACGCCCACAGCCGGTGGCTGGCCCCGCCGGCGACCGCGACGACGCGCGACGGATCGCCCTTCACGGCGGAGAGATCGATCATCTCCTGCCCCGCGAGCTCGGCCGCGCCCGCCCAGGCGCAGCCGCCCTCGGTGCCGACCGCGAGCCCGTCGGCCAGCGCGGCGAGCACCCTGCCGCTCGACGCCGCGGCGATCGGCGGAGACACGCCGTCCGTGTCGTCGTACCCGACCGCGCTCTCGCAGATCCAGTCCCAGCTCGCGCCGCCGTCCCGCGTGGTGAGCAGGCCGTACGTCATCCGCGCCACGGCGCGCGCGGGGTCCGACGGATCGAACACGAGCTGATCCGCGGACGGGAAGACGCCGTTGGCGGCGGCGAGGGAAGGCAGCGCGGTGAGCGCGGCGGCGACGAGCGCGGCGGCGCGCAGCGCGCGGGGCCGCGGCGAGCGGACAGGCAAAGAGGGTGAGCGCATCGATCGTCCATCCTACAGCGGCGCGGGGCGGCAAGAAGCGCCCACGCGCTCGCGGCGCCCCGCTACACTCGCCGCAATGCCGGAGCGCATCGTCGTGTCCTTTCGAGGCGTCGCGGCCCTGGGGCAACCGGAAAGCACGGACGCGGTCGCGCCGCGGCCCAGCCGCCGCGGCGCAGGGCAGGCGGCGCCGCGGACGAGCCGCCGCGGCGCCGGGCCGCACGACGCCGGCGCGACGGCGCGCGGCGAGGAGAGCTACCTCGCCAGGGCGCTCGCGCTGAAGAAGCGCGCCGAGGCGCTCGGCGGCACCCTGTGCGCCTGGAGCGCGCAGACGTTCTCGTTCGAGTTCACCCCCGACGACATCGAGGAGGCGGTGCTGCTCGCCGCGCTCGCCGCCGAGGACGCGAGCGTGCACCCCGACGCGCGCTTCGCCGCCGGCATCGCGCAGGGCGAGATGACCTACGTCGGCGAGGCGGGGCGCTTCTCCGCGCTCTCCTGGGGGCAGCCGCTGCTCGTCGCCGTCATGCTCGCCCGCATCGCGCCCCCGGGCGAGGTGCTCCTCGATCCCGCGCTCCCCGCCGCGGCGGCGGGCGAGCTCATGACCCTCGGCGCGCACCGCGGCGTCGACGGCGCGCGCAGGGTGCGCGGGCTCCGCCTCGACGCGCAGCAGCCGCTGCGCAGGCAGGTCGCCGAGAGCGTCGCGCGCGTGTGCACGCCGCCGCTCATCGGCCGCGACAACGAGCTCCTGGAGCTCGTCCTGCCCTCCGGCTCCCTCGCCATCGTCCGGGCCGAGGCCGGCGCCGGCGGCACCCGGTTCCTCCTCGAGCTGCTCCGGGGCCTCGCGCCGTCGCGGGGCCTGTTCGTCGCGCCGATCGGGGCCTCGCGCGAGCCGTTCGGCGCGCTCCGCCGCGCCCTCGCGCGCGCCCTCGCGCGCGCCGCGCCCCGCGCCCCGAAGGGCCGCGCGCGCGCGCCGGCGCTCCCGGACCGCCTGATGCCCGCGCTCGAGCGGCTCCTCGCCGGCCACGGCGTCGAGCCGTGGACCGCCGCCGAGCTGCTCGCCTGCTGGCTCGCGCCGTCCGAGGGCCGCGTCGGCCTGGTCGCCGTGGACGACGCCGCCCAGGTCGACGACGCGAGCCTCGACGCGATCGCGATCGCGATGGGCATGGGCGGCGGCATCCGCGCCGTGGTCCGGCTGGGGCGCTCCGAGCCGCTGCCCGAGCCGCTCACCGGGATCGACGCCGCCTCGACGCTCGCGCTGGGCCCGCTCTCGGGGCCGAGCGCCCAGGTCCTCGTCCGCCGCCTGCTCGACGGCTGCATCGACGAGGCGGGCGCGCGGCGGTGGGCCACGCGCGCGCCCGCCTTCCCGCTGGCGCTGCGCGAGGTGATCTGCGAGGGCCTCGAGAGCGGCGCGCTGCGCTGGATCGGCAGGAGCGTCGGGCCGCGCCGGCGCAGCGCCGGGCGGGGCAGGCCCGCGCGCACCATGACCGCGGCCGAGCTCGCGGCGCCGCCCGCGTGCCGCCCGATCGAGGGCCGCCTGCGCCTGCTCGCGGTCGGCCCTCGCACGGTGCTCACCGCGCTCGCGATGCTCGGGGGCGACGCGCCCGACGCCGCGGTGGACGCCCTGTGCGAGAGCACCGGCGCCCCGAGGGTCTCCGCGGTCGAGTCGGCGCTGCGCGGCGGCGGCTGGGCCTTCCGCCCCGAGCCCGGCTGGCTGCGGCTCACGTCGCGCACGCTGCGCGACGTCCTGCTCGACGCCGTCCCGCTGGACGAGCGCGCCGCGTGGCACCTCGCCGCGGCGCGTGTCCTCGAGGAGCACGCCGGTCCGCTCGGCCTCGCGGACGCCGCGTGGCACGCCGCGCAGGCGGGCGATCGGCGCGCCGCGGCCGCGCTCGCCACGCGCGCGGCGAGCGCGGCGAGCGACGCGCTGCTCGAGTCCTCGGCCGCCGAGCTGCTCGCGTTCGCCGACGAGCAGGAGACCTCGAGGGAGCTCCCGCTGGACGGCGCGGCGGACGGCGCCTCGAGCCAGCCGCCCACCTACCGCACGCCGATCGAGGTGGTCGGCGAGACGGCCGAGCCGCCGCGCGCGCAGTCCTCCGCGGAGCGGCCCGGCGAGGCCGCGCTCCGCGAGGAGGGCGGCGGCTCTGCGCGACGGCGCGGCGCCGCCGCTCCGGAGCGCGACGGCGCGCGCCGCTCGACGCCCGCGCCGCCGGCGCCTGCGACGCCGGCGCCTGCGACGCCGGCGCCCGCGACGCCGGCGCCCGCGACGCCGACGCTGACGGACGGGGTCCGCGCGGCGCGCCCGAGCGGGGCGTCCTCGGACTTCCCCGACCCGCCGCCGCTCGACGAGGAGTTCACCCTCGGCACCTCGGAGGACCCGCTCGCGAAGACCTCGGAGTCGCCGGTCCTGTCGGTGAACGACATCGCGGTCCGCCTCGCCGAGCTGGCCAAGCAGGCGCTCGTCCAGGGCGACCTCCGCACGCTGGAGCGGCTCGTGGGCGAGCTCCGCCGCACCGGCGAGCACCAGGATCTCGTGGATCGCATGACCGGCCTCATCTCGCTCGGCCGCGGCGCGAAGGAGGAGGCGCTCCGGCGCTTCCGGATCGCCGCGGAGGCCGACGCGCCCCCCTCGCAGCGGGCGCGGGCGCTGCTCGCGTACGGCGTCGCGCTGGCCGCCGTGGGCCGCACGGAGGGCGCCCTCCTCAAGGCGCTGAGCGCCCTCGCGCGCGCCCGCGAGGCGCAGGATCGCCACGGCGAGCAGGCGTGCGCGCGGTTCCTGGCGCGGCTCGCGGCCGCGACCGGCCACGAGGAGGCGGCCCGCGCCTGGATGCACGTGGCGCGCCTCGCCAGCGCGGCGCCGCCGTCGTTGACCGCGGATTGACGCGCTCGCCGCGGCTGTCCATACCCGCGGCCATGCCGTCCCGAGAGCCCTCCGGCGAGCCGTCGTCGCGCCCGAGCGAGCCCGCTGACGCGCCTGCGAGCGGCGGCGCCGCCGCCCGGCGCGGCGCGCGCGCGTGGATCATCGCCGCGCTCGTCGCGCTGACGCTCTCGCTCGGCGCGGTCGCGGGCGTCGCGGCCCAGCGCTACGCCGCGGTGCACCTGCGCACCCCGCCGAAGGTGCCGACCTGCGTCCGCGGCGCGCGGGTCGTGCTGCGCAAGCCCGTCGCGGCGTCCGGCTCGGAGCCCCGCCAGACCGCGTCGGGCGAGACCGTCTACCTCACGTCCGGGGAGGACCTCGCCGTGGCCTGCGCGTTCCAGGTCGACGAGCGCCTCGCGCGCCACCTCGCGGGCGCGCTCGCCGAGCACGAGCCCGCCCGGCGCGCCGCCCGGCTGCTCGAGATCGTGCGCGACCACATCCCCGCGGATCCGGCGCACGACCGCCCCGCCGTCGCGGCCTACATGATGGCCGCCGCGGCGATGCGCGCCCTTCCCGCCGAGGTGCCCGGGGTGAGCGCCGCCGCGGACGAGCTCGAGCAGCGCCACGCCTGTCGCTTCGGCACGCGGCGCGTCTGCCCGACGCGCCCCCCGCCGCCGCCGATCGTGTGGATCGCCGGCGTCCCCGCGGCGCTCTCGGCGCTCTCGCTCGTCTGGATCGGCCTCGCGGCCAGCGCGGCGCGGTACGCCCGCTGGCGGGCGTCGCGGCGCCGCGGATCGCGCGGCGCCGTCGAGGAGCGCCGCGCCCGCGCCGCGCGCCTCAGTTGAGCGCCTCGACGCGGAAGCTCGAGTGGACCAGGCGGTGGGGCCGGGCGCCGAGGTTGGCGACATCGAACCCGAAGCCCGCGCCCTGCTGGTGGATCCCGGACACCTCGGAGCCGTCCGGCATCCGCACCGAGGAGTTCACCGTCACGTAGACCTTCGCGCCCTTCGAGAACCCGGCCGTCATCGCGAGCGCGCGCCCGGCGAGCTGCGCCGCCGCCTCGCGCGCCACCCGCGCCCACAGCGCGGCGGCGCCTGCGGTCGACGACACCGCGCGCACCCCGAGCACGGCGCCGGCGCCGCTCAGGTGCACCTCGAACACCGCGCGCGCCTTGTTCGGCGTCTCCGACCCGCGCACCGCGTCCGCCACCACGGACGCGACCGTGCCCGCGGCCGGCAGATCCAGCCCGCGCGTCTTGTCCCGGTCGCGCATCGCCTCGCGCAGCACCTCGCCGGCGCGGTCCATCGACGTCTCGCGCGGCGCGGGCGCCGCCGTCGGCGCGGGCGGCGCTGCCTGCGCCGACGGCAACACGCCCGGCATCTGCCACACCGGCGCGCCGTCGAGCCCGGCCACGCTCCGCGGCCCCTCCGCGCTCGGCGGACCGTCGTACTCGGAGCTCGGCGCAGGGGCCGGCGGCGCGACCAGGACGTCCTGCGGCTCGCCGGGCGCGTCGGGCGCCGCAGGCGCATCCCTGTCCCGCGGGTCGCGCCGCGCCGTCCGCTCGAGCGCCCGCGGCGCCGCGCCCTCGCGCGGCCGCGCCTCCTCCGGAGCCCGCGGCGGCGATGCGGTCGCGGCGCGCGCCTCGTCCGACGCCGGGGCGAGCGGCGCGACGGGCTGCACCTCGATCTCCACCTCGCGGTACGCGCCGCTCGAGCGCGCCACGAGCGCCGGGGCCGGGCTGCGCACGAGGCGCGCCGCCAGGGGGATCGCGGCGTGGAGCAGCGCCGCTGCGATCAGAAAACGAGCGTCACGGGGGAACAATCGCGGTGCACCTTGCTGGGGGTAGGAGAGGGGTGCAAGTGCGCGTTTCGCCGCCAGCGTGCTCGCCCGTCGCCGCGCCCCGCGCGCACGGCCGCGAGCACATTCCGCTCGCCCTCCGCGCCGCGGGACGAGCGCGCGCCCACGCGTGATCCAGTGGGGCACCAAGTATTCCAGCCGCGCTCAAATATGCGCGTACGGCACGGTTGCCGCTTGAGCTTACTGCCGTGCTGGTCGATCCTCCGGCTGCCGTGGCGCTTCCAGGCGCACGGCAGGAGCGGAAACGCAGCGCGGCGCCGGCAGTGCAACGCGCTCACGGAACACAGAGCAGCGCCCGGCCTGCGACGGCCGAGCGCCACGTCCCCGATGTGTGAGGAGGCGTATCAGTAATGAAGGGAAACGCGCGCGCTGACCGGTGGCCCGTGGGCCTCTCGCCGACGCCCACACCGCCGCCCGTCACCGTGATCCACGATCCGCGGGAGCGCGGTGCTCCTCTCGAGCCGCCATCCGCCGCCGTGGCGCCGGGGCCGCTGGAGCACGGGTTTCCCTTCGGTCTGCCGCCCGCCGCCGCGGCGCCGGGGCCGCTGGAGCACGGATTTCCCTTCGGTCCGCCGCCCGCCGCCGCGGAGCACGGCGCGCTCGGGCAGGGGTTTCCCCCCGGCTTCGAGCCCGCGCTGCACGGGCCGGCGCCGCAGCCCCTCCCGGAGATCGCGCCGTACGGCCCCTGGGCTCCGCCCGCGCCGGCGGAGCGCCGCGCGCGCAGGTGGCGCGCTTTCGGGGCGGCCGTGCTGGTCGCGGCGACCGTGGTCGCCGTGGTCGCGATCGCCGCGCGGGTGGTCGCCGCGAGGATGCCGGCCGACACCGTCGCCGCCTTCCGCGCGATGACGCCGGTGAGCCGCGCCATGCTGCTCGCGGCGCGCTCCGCGCGCGAGGGCGCCGGGGCCAAGGCGCTCGTCGCGCCCCAGATGTTCGCGCGGTGGCAGGGCAGGACGCCACCGCCGGCGATCCGGCACGACGGGTACGCGCCGATCCGCGGCGGCGTGCTCTTCACGCCCGAGTCGTTCAAGCCGGCAGGGCCCAGCTACGACCTCCTCGTGCACTTCCACGGCAACACCCAGCTCGTCCGCGAGAGCGCCGAGGTCGCCGGGCTGAACGCCGCCGTCGCCGTCGTCAACCTCGGGATCGGCTCGGGGGCCTACGAGGACGCCTACGCGCAGCCGGGCATGTACGAGGGCCTGCTCGGGGACATCGATCGCGCGCTCGCGCAGCGCGGCCTGCCCACCCCTCGGGTCCGCCGCGTCGCGCTGTCCTCGTGGAGCGCGGGCTATGGCGCGGTCGCGAAGATCCTGGAGCTCCGGCGCGGCACCGACACGGTCGACGCCATCCTCGTCACCGACGGGATCCATTGCGGCTTCGCGCCCGAGCAACCGAGCGGGCTGAACACCATCCAGCTCGCGTCGTTCGCGCGCGCCGCGCAGCGCGCCGCGTCGGGGGAGATCCTGTTCACGATCACGCACTCGGAGATCGACCCGATCACGTATGCCAGCTCGAGCGCGACGGCCAACTACCTGCTCGAGGTGGCGCAGGGCGGGCCGGTCGATCGGCCGCTCGCGCTCGACGCGCCGCCGCACCTGCGCCTGCGCGCGGCCGAGGGCGCCGTCTCGAGGCGCCTCGAGAAGCAGATGGTCCCGACGACCGAGGCCTCCGTGGGCGGGCTCCACGTCCGCGGCTACCGCGGCAACACGCCCGAGCACCACATGGCGCACCTGCTCCAGATGGCCGCGACCGTGCTCCCGGAGCTCACCGAGCGCTGGAGCGAAGGCGGCGACCCCCCGCTCTCCGACCCCTGAGATCATCCCCCTCCGTCGAGGACGCGGCCCGCGCCGCGTCCCCTTCGTCGAGGACGCCGCGTCAGCTCCGGCTCCGCGCCTCCTCCTGCCACGCCTTGATCGCCGCGGTCACCGGGTGATCCGGACCGAGGTCCGCCTCGGCGAGCGCGCGCGCCCGCTCGTAGAGCGGCAGCGCCGCGGAGATCCGTCCGGCGGCGTGGTGGACCTGCGCGAGCCGCACCAGCGTCGGCCGGAGCGACGGGTGGGTCGCCCCGGCGAGCGCCTCCCGCGCGGCGAGCGCGCGCTCGTACAGCGACGCCGCCTCGTCCATGTCCCCGAGCGCCTCCCGCGCGGCCGCCAGGTTGTGGAGGATCGACGCGAGCAGCGCCCCCTCCACCCGCGCGTCCCCGGCGGCGATGTCGAGCGCCCGCCGGAGCATGGCCTCCCGGTCGGCCGCCGGGCGATCCTCCTCGAGGAACGTCGCGGCGTTGTAGAGCGCCTCCGCGACGAGCGGATCCCGCTCGCCGAGCGCCGCCTCGCGCAGCGCGATCGCCCGCTGGAACAGCGGCGCGGCCTCGGCGCGCGCCCCCTTCCTCCCGAGCAGCAGGCCGAGCCGGTTCAGCAGCGCGGAGAGCTCGACCGGATCGGGGTCGCGCATCCGCTCGTAGCCCGCCAGCATCCGGCGGAACAGCGCCTCGACCTCCTCGGCCTTGCCCTGCCGCTCCAGGATGGCGGCGAGCTGCTCGAGCAGCCTCGGCAGTGGCGGGTCGGTGCCCCCGCCGGCCGCCTCGGCGATGGCGATCGCCCGCGCCGAGCTCGCCCGCGCCTCGTCCAGCCGCCCCTGCGAGAGCTGCGCCGAGCTCAGCGCGTAGAGCGGCCCGGTCAGCTCGGCGTCCTCGCGGCCGTAGATGTCCTCGGCGATCTCCAGCGCCGCCGCGCACGCCGCCTCGGCGTCCGCGTGGCGCGAGCCGGCCAGCGCCGACGCCGCTTCGTCCAGCAGGCGCCTGTACGTCCTCCCCCTCCACCACCGCCGTAGGGCGCGATCCGGTCGCATGCTCCGTTCTACTACCCCGCCGGCCACCGTGAGGGCGAGAAGGGGGCCCCCGCCGGGGCCCGGGGGGCGAAGACATCGCGCGGACAGCGCGGAAGGGGGATCGACAGGACGCGAAGGAGTGTAATCTCCGGACAGGATCTCGGTGGCGCGACGGAGGCAAGCAGACGCCAGATGCCAGCAACTGGCGGTTCCCGTGGATCGGGGTTATGGCGCAGGGCGCATGGCGCAGCGCTGGCCGCAGGGGGCGTTCGGCCTCCCGCACGGGACGATCGAGGAAAGGTCGCCAAGGACTTTTCTTCCGTTTAGACTGCCCCGACGGCCCCACGCGCCGACGCTCCCCACGATCATGAGGACCACGCTCACGCATCGCGAGGCAACGTCACCGAGGGGAGGGCTCGCCCGCGCCCGCACGGGGAAGGCGACGGAGTTCATATGAGTGCCAACGAAAACGTCGTCGATGAAGTAGCGCGCAGCGAGCCGATCGATCCGTTGCTCGGAAAGGTGCTCAACGGAAAGTTCAAGATCCTGTCCATGCTCGCGACCGGGGGCATGGGCACGATCTACCGCGGCGAGCAGATCCCGCTCGGGCGTCCGGTGGCCATCAAGGTCCTGATCCCGAACCAGGCCTCGAGGCAGCTCGACCCGAACTTCCACAAGCGCTTCTTCCTGGAGGCGAGCATCCTCGCGCGCTTGCAGCACCCCAACATCGTCACCGTCTTCGACTACGGCCGCATCGAGGCCGACGATCAGGAGCGGTACTTCATGGCGATGGAGTTCCTCGAGGGCGAGACGCTCTTCCGGCGCGTGCGCCGGCAGGGGCGCCTGCCGCCGCCCGAGGCGATGCGCATCGCGCGGCAGATCGCGCGCGGGCTGCGCGAGGCGCACAAGCACGGCGTCGTCCACCGCGACCTCAAGCCGTCGAACATCATGCTCGTCTCCAACGAGGACTCGGAGGAGGCGGTCAAGATCCTCGACTTCGGCCTGGTGAAGCAGCTCGGCGACGACTCGGAGGAGCTCACGCAGCAGGGCGCGTTCCTCGGCTCGCCGCGCTTCATGTCGCCCGAGCAGATCTCGCACGGCAAGGTCGATCTCCGGACCGACATCTACTCGCTCGGCGTGATCCTCTACCAGATGCTCTGCGGCAAGGTGCCGTTCGAGTCCGAGAAGTCGATCCAGATCCTCATGGCGCACCTCCAGCAGCCGGTGCCGCGCATGAAGGAGCGCAACCCGGACATCGACATCCCGGAGCCGCTCGAGGCGCTCGTGATGCGCTGCCTCGCGAAGGATCCGGACGGCCGGCCCGCGACGATGGACGCCCTCATCCAGGGCCTCGGCGAGTGCGCGCGCGGCATGGGCGTGACGACCGCGTTCGGCGCGGGCACGCAGATCACCTCGTTCGAGTCGCTGCCCGGCGTGCAGATCTCGTCGCGCTCGTCGACGATGCAGGCGCTCAAGGAGGCGGTGACGCTCCCGGCGCCGTCGACCGACGACGAGGCGAGCGGGCGCTCCTCCGGCGTGGGCACGGCGCCGGGCCTCGCCGGCGGCGCGGGCCCGGCCGCGGACGCAGGCAAGGGCGGCGCGGCGGGCGCGCGCCCCGGCTCGGGCCGCAAGACGGCGATCCTCGCCGCCATCGGAGCGGTGATCGTCGCCGGCGTCGCGTTCGCCCTGACCCGCGGCCCCGCGCCGACCGCGGCGCCGGTCGTGCCCGCGGCCGATCCGGCCCCCGCCGCCGCGACCACCGCCGACAAGGGCGTGCCCACGTTCATGCTCATCCTCGAGTCGATCCCGCCGGGCGCCGACGTCATGGAGGACGGCAAGTCGCTGGGGCACACCCCGCTCAACCTCTCGATCGAGAACGAGAAGGTGCGCGCGGAGCCTCGCCGGCTGACGGTGCAGAAGGAAGGGTTCCAGCCCTACTCCATCGTCCAGGGGCCGTCCGAGACGTCCGTGCACCTCGTCGCCACGCTCGCCGCGCAGGCGGCGACGAGCACGACGAAGACGGACGACTCGTCGACGAGCACGAGCAGCAAGCAGCCGGTGTGGCGCGGGCGCCGGACGCCGCCGCCTCCGCCGAGCGCGTCCGTGAAGGCGCCGCCGCCGCCGCCCGCGGGCAAGGACATCATCAACAACCGCTGATGCGGATGAGCTCGTAGCACCGCGTTTTCCGCTGGATTTCTCTCCCCCCGGCGGCGCGGTGCAACCCGCATGCGCTAGCTTTCGGCTGCGCATGTCCCGCCTGATCATCGTCTCGAACCGCCTGCCCGTCACCGTGCGGACCGAGCAGGGCACCGTCGCCGTGGTCCCGTCGGCGGGCGGGCTCGTGACCGCGCTGCGGGGCCCGCACGAGCGCCACGGCGGCCTGTGGCTCGGCTGGCCGGGCGACGTCTCGCGCCTCACCGCGGAGCAGCGCGACGATCTCGAGGCGCAGCTCGCGCGGGTCGGCGCCGCCCCGGTCCACCTCACGTCGGCCGAGGTGAGCCGTTACTACGACGGCTTCTCGAACGGCATCCTCTGGCCGCTCTTCCACTACCTGATCGAGAAGGTGAACCTCGACGCCCGGCGCGACTGGGAGAGCTACCGCGACGTGAACGAGCGCTTCGCGGCCGCGATCGCCGAGCGCTACCAGCCCGGGGACCGGGTCTGGATCCACGACTACCAGCTCACGCTGGTGCCCGCGATGCTGCGCCGGCGCGTGCCCGACGCGCGGATCGGCTTCTTCCTGCACATCCCGTTCCCCTCGTCCGAGGTCTTCCGGATCCTGCCGTGGCGCGAGCAGGTGCTGCGCGGCCTGCTCGGCGCCGACGTCGTCGGGTTCCACACGACGAGCTATCGCTACCACTTCGTTTACTCCGCCGCGCGCGTGCTCGGCCTCGACCCCGACCTCGAGACGCTCACGTACGAGGGGCGCAAGGTCCGGCTCGGCGTCTTCCCGGTCAGCATCGACGTCGGCGAGTTCGCGCGGCTGGCGCAGGACGAGGAGGTCCGCGCCGAGGCGCAGCGCATCCGCGAGCGCGACGGGGGGCGCAAGCTCGTGCTCGGCATCGATCGGCTGGACTACACGAAGGGGATCCCGCGGCGCATGCTCGCGATCGAGCGCTTCCTCGAGCGCGAGCCCGAGCTCCGGAGCAAGGTCCGGTTCGTCCAGATCGCGGTGCCCACGCGCGAGGGGGTCGACGCCTACGCCGAGTTCCGTCGGGTCGTGAACGAGCTGGTGGGCCGCATCAACGGCGCCTACGCGACGCTCGACGCGGTGCCGATCCATTTCATGCACCAGTCGATGCCGATGGACCGGGTCGTCGCGCTCTACCTCGCGGCCGACGTGATGATGGTGACGCCGCTGCGCGACGGCATGAACCTCGTGTGCAAGGAGTACGTGGCCTCGCGGCTCGACGACACCGGCGCGCTGGTGCTGAGCGAGTTCGCGGGCGCCGCGGCCGAGCTGATCGAGGCGCTCCCGGTCAACCCGTACGACATCGACTCGGTGGCCGCGACGATCAAGCGGGCGCTCGTGATGCCGCTGTCCGAGCAGCGGGTCCGGATGCAGGCGCTCCGGCGCCGCGTCATCGCGCACGACGCGCACCGCTGGGCGCACAGCTTCCTGAACGAGCTCGATCGCGCGAGCGCCGCGGCGCCCGCGGTCGGCGCCGCGCGGCGGATGAGCGACGCGCGCGAGCCGACCACGATCGCGACCGCGCGCCGCGCGCCGTCGCTGCTCGTGCTGCTCGACTACGACGGCACGATCGTCCCGCTCGCGGCGATGCCCGAGCTCGCGCCGCCCGACGAGGAGCTCTTCGCGGATCTGCGCGGGCTCGCGGCGCGCCCGCGGACGCAGGTGCACGTGGTGAGCGGCCGTCCGCGCGAGGACCTCGAGCGGTGGCTGGGCGAGCTGCCGATCAGCCTGCACGCCGAGCACGGGTTCTTCTCCCGCGCCGCCCCCGGCGAGCCCTGGACCGCGCTCCGCGAGGCCTCGCTCGACTGGAAGCCGAAGGTCCGCGACATCCTCCAGGGCTTCGTCGATCGGACGGCGGGCAGCTTCATCGAGGAGAAGACGGTGTCGATCGCGTGGCACTACCGCACCGCCGACCCCGAGCTCGCGAGTCAGATGGCCCGCGACGTGCCGGCGAGGCTCGCCGACGTGCTGCGCGAGCACGACCTCGAGCTGATCGCGGGCCGGAAGGTGCTGGAGGTGCGGCTGCGGGGGGTGAACAAGGGGGTGATCGTGCCGCGGGTGCTGTCGGCGGTGTCGCCCGACGCGATGATCGTCGCCCTCGGCGACGACAGGACGGACGAGGACCTGTTCGCGGCGCTCCCCCCGACGGCCCTCACGGTGCACGTGGGGGGCGGGGAGAGCCGCGCCGCGTTTCAGCTGCCCGATCCGGCCTCGGCGCGGCGCTTCCTGCGCGCGCTGGTCGCGTGAGCGCCCGCGCCGCCGATCATGCCCCGGAGCGGCGAGCGCGCCGCCGGAGGGCGGCCCCGAGGAGCGCGGCCGCCGCCGCGAGCGCGCCGCCGCCGGAGGTGGTGCCGGCCGCGAGCGCGCCGCCGACGCTGCACGAGGCAGGGTCGATGCTGCCGCGCTCGGGGTCGATGCTGCCGCGCTCGGGGTCGATGCTGCCGCGCTCGGGGTCGATGCTGCCGCGCTCGGGGTCGATGCTGCCGCGCTCGGGGTCGATGCTGCCGCGCTCGGGGTCGATGCTGCCGCGCTCGTCGGCGTTGCTCTCGCTCTCGACGGCGTCGTTGCCGCTGCCGTCGGCGTCCACATCGCTCTCGGCGGCCATCATGGCGCTCGCGACCCATGCGGGGCTCGCGCCGAGCTCGTAGGCGCCGATGTCGATCGCGCCCGCGGCCGACCGCCGCTGCGCTGCGCCCGGCACGCCCGCCTCGCGCGCGGGCGTGAACCGCGGCGCGGTGAGCGGCCCCGGGAACGGGTATCCTTCCGGGCTCGCCGTCGCCTTGGAGCCCGCGTCCACGAGCGGGCTGTCCGCCGACGGGCGGAGATCCAGGGAGGCGACGTCCACGAACCCGGGATCGGCGCCGCGCAGCGTGCCTGTCCACCCCGCAGGGATGGCCGACGAGCCGGCCGACACCCAGTTGTTCACGCCCGAGATCAACGCCGTTCCCGTCGCCCAGCTCGCGGACCGGTCGACGTAGACGTCCACGCCGCCGCCGCCGACGCGATAGAACACGTTGTTGCTCATCTCGACGCTCTCGATCCCGTCGTACATCCTGATCGCCGCGGAAGACCCGGGGGCGAGCAGGAACGTGTTGTTGACGAACCGGAAGCGGCCGAACGTCTGCCCCGTCCCGTCGCCCCCGACGCGCGCCACGAACGTCTTGCCGGTCTTGCGGAAGACGTTGCCGACCACATCGGAGTCCTCGCGCGCGAGCCCCTCGTCCTGTCCGTCTGGACCGATGAGCTCGACTTCGTGGTACTTGGCGCCCTCGATCCAGTTGTAATAGAGCTCGTTCCGCTCCGCGCGGCTCTTCACGTTGTTGCCGCCATTGCCGTCGTGCACGTAGCAATGCTGCATGCGGAACACCGAGCCCGGGTAGGTCCGCTCGTCGGTCGCGATGTAGACCGGGTGCCTGGTGTCGCCCGCGCCGCACGCATAGACCTCGACGTACTCCAGGCTCAGCGAGCCCGCGCCCTCGTCCGCCCCGAGGATGCCGTGCCCGGGGCAATCGTGCACCACCACGTCGCGGATCGTGACGTCGTGCGCGCGGTTGAAGACGCAGCGGCGCTCCCCGCCGGTGATCTCGAAGCCCTCGAAGACGTAATGATTGCCACCGAAGACCAAGGTGTTCGTGCCTCCGGCCAGGAGCGGGCGGCGCCCGTTCACGCGGACGCCGCGGATCGTGATCTTCGCGGATTCCGTGCCGGATTTCTTGAAGGTCAGGTCTCCTGGATAGGTCGCGTCGCCGTCGACTTCGACCACATCCCCGGCGGCGAGGCGAGGCGCGACCGCCGCGAGGCTTTCATAAGGCTTGCCAGGCCCCACCTCGTATGTCGCTCCGATCGCCGGTGAGGCCGCGAGCAGCACGGAGAGCCCGAGGCCCGGGGCGGCGAGGGAGAGCGAGACGAGGTGCCTTGTCGTGGGTTGCTGCATCGCCGCAATCTCGCGTGCAGCAGAGCCCTATTCAAGGTTACTTTTAGGTGAAATGCACGATGGGTAATTCAGGAGACACCTGATGACGGGCAATCTCTGCCAGTGTTTCGAGGACGCCAGGAGTTCTCTCTGATCTCGATTGTCCACGCCGGCGGTCTTGTCCGTGGCAGGGGCGCGTGGAGCAGCGCGAGGCGGGGAGGACGGTTCTCCTCGGCACGAGCGTCGGTCTGTGTCATGGATCCGCGCATGTCCCGGGTTGTCCTTGCCTCCACGTCTCCTTTCCGGAGGGCGCTCCTTGATCGTCTCGGGCTCGTGTACGAAGCGGTCCCGCCGGTGTTCGAGGAGATCGCGCCGCCGGGTCTCTCGCCCCTCGCGTGCGCCGTCCTCTTCGCGGAGGGCAAGGCGCTGAGCCTCGCGCATGCGCACGCCGACGCGGTCATCATCGGCGCCGATCAGGCGCTCGACGTCGACGGCGAGCTCCTGCGCAAGCCGGCGACGCTCGACGAGGCGGCGGAGCAGCTGGATCGGCTCGCGGGGCGGGCGCACGCGCTCCACACCGCCGTCGCGGTGCAAGCCCCGCCGGGGCTGAGGGACGTGTCGTGCGCGCAGAGGATGGTGTCAGAGGTCGTCACGGTGGAGCTGCGCGTGCGCCCGCTGAGCAGGGCGCAGATCCGCCGTTACGTCGAGCTGGATCGGCCGATCGGGAGCGCGGGAGGATACCTCTTCGAGAAGCACGGGGCGTGGTTGTTTGACGAGGTTCGCCACGCGGATGAGACGGCGATTGTGGGATTGCCGCTCGTGCCGCTGTGCAGGTTGTTGCGGGGGTTCGGGATCGATCCGCTCGACGTGCGCGCGGGAGGGTGAGCTCCGCCGCCGCGGAGTATCACCGCGCGAGGAGGGGAAAATCCGCCTCGGCGGCACGCCGAGGGCAGCACGCACCTGGTCTTTCGTCTTTCGTCTCTCGTCTCTCGTCTTTCGTCTCTCGTGCTCGTCCTCGTGATCGTGATCGTGATCGTGATCGTGATCGTGATCGTGATCGTGATCGTGATCGTGATCGATTCATTCCGTCTTCCGTCCGCATACGAGTCGCGCTGTCCTGAGCTCACCCGAGACGGGGCGAACGGAATCAGAGTGGACAGGACCGGAGCCGACCGGAGCGAACGATCACGATCACGATCACGAGGACGAGCACGAGAGACGAGAGACGAGCACGAGAGACGAAAGACGAGCACGAAAGACGAAAGACGAAAGACGAAAGACGAACGACGGGCGTTCTGCGCTCGGCTCTTCGCCTGGCGCACCCATTGCTGAGGTGCGACTCATTCCCTCCTCAGATCCATCCAACTGAGCACCATTTGCCGGGCCCCCCCGCCCGCAAGCCACCCGCTCGACGAGGTGAGCCGATGATCGACCGCTCCCCCTCCCCGGACGCCGACCCGCTCACCGCCTCCACCCTGTCCCGGTCCTGGCCTTCCCTCTCGCCCGACGACCGCCTCCACTCCTTCCTCCGTCTCCCCCGCGAGGAAGCCGACGACTTCTTCCAGAGCCTCCCCTCCGCCGACCAGGGCGCCCTCCTCTCCGCCCTCCCGCGGAGCGACCGCAAGATCGCCATCCGCCTCCTCGCCCCCGACGACGTGGCCGATCTCCTCCTCACCGTCCCGCCGGCGGAGCAGCTCTCCCTGCTCTCGCTGCTCGACGAGCCGACGAGGAGGGAAGTCAGCGCTCTCCTCGCTTACGCCGAGGACGCCGCCGGCGGGCTCATGAGCCCGTGGTTCGCGCGCGTGCGGCCCGAGGCGACCGTCGACGAAGCGATCAGCTACCTCAAGCGGCAGGCGACTGGCCAGCTCGAGACCCTCTACTACGGCTACGTCCTCGACGCCGAGCAGCGGCTGCGCGGCGTGCTGTCGCTGCGGCAGCTGATGACCACGCCCGGCGACCGCCGCGTCAGCGACGTCATGACCACCGACGTCGTCGCCGTCAACGAGGACGTCGATCAGGAAGAGGTCGCGCGCCTGTTCGCCGAGCACGACCTCGTGGCGATCCCCGTCGTCGACGGAGAGGGCAGGATGAAAGGCATCGTCACCGCCGATGACATCGTCGACGTCGTGGAAGAAGAGGCGACCGAGGATATCCAGAAGCTCGGCGGAATGCAGGCGCTCGACGCGCCGTACCTCCGGACCCCGCTCCTCCGGATGCTCGGCAAGCGCGCCGGCTGGCTCTCCGCGCTGTTCGTGGGCGAGCTCCTGACCGCGACCGCGATGGGCCACTACGAGGACGAGATCGCCCGCGCCGTCGTGCTCGCCCTCTTCGTGCCGCTCATCATCTCGAGCGGCGGCAACTCCGGCTCCCAGGCGACGACGCTCGTCATCCGCGCGATGTCGCTCGGCGAGGTCCGGCTCGCCGACTTCTGGCGCGTCACCCGGCGGGAGCTCGCGTCGGGCCTCGCGCTCGGCGGCATCCTCGGCGCCCTCGGCTTCGCGCGCGTCCTCCTGTGGGAAAAGCTCTTCGGGGTCTACGGCCCTCACCACGCGCTGATCGCGCTCACGGTCGCGATCAGCCTGGTCGGCGTCGTGACGTGGGGCACGCTGGCGGGCGCGCTCCTGCCGTTCCTCCTGCGGGCGCTCCGCTTCGATCCGGCGAGCGCCTCGGCCCCGTTCGTCGCGACGATCGTCGACGTCTCGGGCCTCGTGATCTACTTCAGCGTGGCCGAGCTCCTCCTCCGAGGCCTGCTCCTCTGAGGCGAGGCGCGCCCCCGCGCTAGGGGGCCACGCGCGACGCGAGGTAGTCCGCGGCGAGCGCGCCGACCCCCCGCGCGTCCGCGCGCCATCGGCCCCCGCTCGACAGCTTCTCCGACTCGGCGAGGCCGAGCATGGTGGACGGGTTCGGCGGGTGCGTGCGGCTCGAGAACTGGACCTCATCGAGCACCCTCCCGTCCGGCGCCGTGATCCGGAGCGTCAGCACGAGCTCGCTGGGCGACGAGGAGACGACCGCGTAGTGGCCGGGCTCGAGGTAAGCGATATAAGGCCTGAGCAGGAACGGCGCCGACATGGGCCCGGGGGTCCGCTCCACCTCGATGCCCTCCTCCTTGGCCCCCTCGATCAGCGCCTTCGCGAACTCCTCGTCGATCGCCGCCTTGTCGCCGAAAAAGCTGCTCTGCCCCTTCTCGTCCTTGTCGTCGAGGTACATCGACTCGGGTTTGCCGCCGACGCGCAGGCCCGTGTAGTCGACGGGCATCACGGCGAAATGGCGCTGGCCCACGAACGGAGCGGGGTTCGCCTGGGTGACGACGCGCCAGCGCGGCCCGCATCCGGCCAGGGCCGCGAAGCCGAGCAGCGCGGCCGCGAGGAAGCTGCGACGATGCATGAGGATCTCCTTGAGGGGCCCGCCTTGTAGGCCATGTCCGAGCGCCCTGGCAAGCGCGCGCGAGGGCGCGATGGGTCGGCGCCGCGCGCCGCGCGCGGCGCGCTCGGGGCAGCCGGCGCCCACAGCGGCGACGGCCGCCCTCCGACCCGGACGGGGCGCAGCGTCCTCGCCGCAGCGCGGGCGCCCCGGCGGGCTCTCCTGTGCAGCGGGCGGACATCGCCCGAGGTGGCCTGTGAGATGCAATGCCCACCTCGTACGAGGATGGATGTCCCCTCGGACGTGGAGGTGAGCTCATGATCACGCATCTCGCAGCAGGTCTCTTCGGACTTTTGCCCATCGTGGTGTTTCCGGTGTTCGAGGTCGACCCGGAGGACGGCGGCAGCGGCTCGCAGTCCGGCAGCGCCGCCGAGCCGGGGAGCCCCGGCGGGGCCGGCGAGGGCGCGCAGCGGTTCGTCTATTCGATCTCCTGCATCGAGGGCAGCACGGGAGAGAAGCGCTTCAGCTCCGAGGACGAGTTCTGCAGCGCCCTGCGCGGCGAGCAGGTCTGCTCCGAGAGCGCCGCGCTGTTCGCATTTCTCCAGGGGTGCCCCTGAGCGGCCTTGGGCCCGCCGCGCGCGCTGCAGCCCGCCGTCACCGCGCCGCCGCCGCGCTCGCGGCGAAAGTACAAACCCTTGACAATCGAGGTTGGCCTTGCTCTTCCTAGCGGGCGCGGACCGCCCGCGCGGCCCTCCCTTTGTCAGGTCGCGTGCCTCGGAGGCTCAAACTCGTGACGAACCTCTACCTCATCCGGCACGGAGAAGCGCTCGTCAACGTGAACCATATCGTGGGAGGCATGCGCGGGGACACCGGGCTGACCCCGCTTGGCGTCCTCCAGGCGGAGCGGCTGCGCGATCGCCTGGCGGCGACGCGCGAGATCAGCGCCGATGTCCTGATCGCCAGCACCTACCGCCGCGCGCAGCAGACCGCCGAGATCATCGCCCCGGCCCTGGGGCTGCCGCTCACGCTCGACGACGAGGTCCAGGAGCTCCGCCCGGGCGAGGCGGACGGGATGCCGGTCGGAGAGGCGATGGTGCGTTACGCGATCGATTTCGAGCGCGAGCCGTACCGCCCGGCGAGCCCCGGGGGAGAGAGCTGGGCTCAGTTCATGCTCCGGGTCTCCGTCGCCCTCGACCGGATCACCCGCGAGCACGAGGGGCGCACCATCGTCGTCGTCTCCCACGGCGGCTTCATCGACGTCGCGTTCCTCCATTTCTTCAAGATGAACGCGCTCGCCTTCCCGCCAGCGCACTTCGCCACCCGCCACACCGCGCTCACCCACTGGCAGCGCCGCCGGCGGTGGGGTCGGGCGGAGGCGTGGCACCTCATCTATTACAACGACTGCGCTCACCTGCGCGACGTCGAGCGGACCGTGCGCATCCCCTGGGCGGAGCTCTCCACGCTGGCCCCGAGGAGCCCCGACGACCGCGCCGACCCGCCGTCGTCCGAGAGCGACAAGACCCGGTAAACGCGCGCCCCGGGCCCCGCGGGAGCGCGCGCCGCCGCGCGGCAGGCGGCCTCCTTCGTCTGCGACGCACCGCGCGCGCAGCGCACCCGCGCGCACCCGGGGGATCCCCGCCGGGCAGCTGCGCTTGCGCCGCCACCTGGAGGCGAGCTACATGACGCGCATGACGGGTCCCGTGCACGCAACCTTCCTCGTCGCCGCGCCCGATCAGCCGGGCCTCGTGGCGCGACTCGCAGGGTTCTTCTACAACATCGGCCTGAACATCATCGACGCGAGCAATCACTCGGATGTGTTCACGGACGAGGGACCACGCTTCTTCATGCGCCTCGTCGTCGATCTGTCCGGCCTCTCGTCGCCGGCCGCCGTCGACGCCCTGGGCGGCTCGGCCACACGCAGCGCGATCGAGGCCGCCTTCCGCGAGCTCGCTGGGGCGCTCTCGGCGCGATGGTCGGTCGATTACAGCGATCACGTCCCCAAGATGGCCATTCTGGTCACCAAGGATCCGGCGTGCCTCTACGATCTCGTGCTCCGGCAGCGCGCGGGCGAGCTCCGCTGCGAGATCCCGCTCGTGATCTCCAATCACCCCACGCTGGAGGCGGTGGCCGAGAGCTTTCGAATCCCATTCTTCTGCCTCCCGATCACGCCCGAGACCAAGCGCGAGCAGGAGCGCCAGGTGCTCCACCTGCTGAAGAAGCACCACGTCGACCTCGTCGTGCTGGCGCGGTACATGCAAATCCTCTCCGAGGAGATGCTCCATGAGGGCCCGCCGGTCATCAACATCCACCACGGGTTCCTCCCGGCCTTCCAGGGCGCGAAGCCGTATCACCAGGCGCACGCGCGCGGGGTGAAGCTCATCGGTGCGACGGCGCATTACGCCACCCGCGACCTCGATCAGGGGCCGATCATCGAGCAGGACGTCGCGCGCGTGAACCACCAGATGGGGCCGGAGGAGATGACCCGGCTCGGGCGCGACGTGGAGCGCCTCGTGCTCTCTCGCGCCGTCCGGGCCCACCTGGAGCGGCGGGTCATCGTAGAAGGCCGCCGCACCGTGGTCTTCTGAGCGGCGGTCACCCGCTTCGGATACGGGCCCATCTCGACGTTTTCGGTGCTCAGCGCACTGGAGTGCGCTTCCGCGCCGAAAACGCCGATCTGGGCCCGTCTCCTGTGCGGGTGACCGCCGCTCTGACGCGGGGAGTACGTCAGGGGAGAGGGCCGGGAGCGCGCTTCCGCGCCGAAAACGCCGATCTGGGCCCGTCTCCTGTGCGGGTGACCGCCGCTCTGACGCGGGGAGTACGTCAGGGGAGAGGGCCGGCGCGCCGCGCCCGCTCCTCGTCGACGACGGCGCGCAGCGCGGCGATGTGCGCGGGGCCCGTCCCGCAGCAGCCGCCCACGATCGTCGCGCCGGCCTCGAGCCAGCGGCGCGCGAGCGCGGCGTACCGCGCGGCAGACGCGCTGTCCTGGCCTGCAGCCCAGCCGAGCCCCTCGCCCTCGGCGCCCGCGTTCGCGTAAGCCCCGAACGGGACGCCGCTCGCCGCGAGCCGCTCGACGTACTCGAGCGTGCGGGTCGCAGGGGCGCAGTTGACGAGCACCACCCGGGCGCCGCGAGCGGCGGCCTCCCGCGCGGCGAGCCCGACGTCCTCCGGCGAGAGGAGATCCGCCCCGGGGCCCGGCGTGAACGACACCCACGCCTCGACGCCCGTCGCCGCCGCCTCCTCGAGCGCGACGAGCGCCTCGCCGACGTGCGGGAACGTCTCGCACAGGAGCAGGTCGACGCCCGCCGCCGCGAGCGCCCGCGCGAGCTCGCGGTGCTCCGCGCGCGGGTCGGCAGGGCTCCGATCAGGGCGGTAGCAGTCCTCGAGCGGCGCGATGCTCCCCGCGACCCGGTGACCGGCGGGGGCGGCCTCGCGCGCGAGCGCGACCGCGCGCGCCGCGAGCTCGGCCCACGCGTCGCCCGCCTGCCGCCGCTTCGCACGGAACGTGTTCGCCGTGTGCACCGTCGCGCCGGCGCGCGCGTACTCCCGGTGGATCGCGCGCACGACCTCGCAGCCGCGCGCGTCGACCAGCGCCGCCGCGCTCCAGAGCGGCGCCGGCGTCGCGACGCCCCGCGCGGCGAGCTCGGTCCCGAGCGGACCATCAAGGACCACGAGGCCGCCCCCCGCGACCCCCTCGGCCCCGTCAACTGACCTCGACGGCGATGAAGGACTGTCCTCCATGTAGGCACCGGTATGTCCGCGAGCGCGTCGCGCGGCAAGCCGAGATCCCGGCGGTTTCCACCGCATCTCCTCAGGTGAGCGGGCGCCCGCACGGCGCACCGTCCAGACCACGATGCCGCAGAAAGGACGATGGAATTATCTTCTGCACCGGAAATTCGCTTGCCAGATCCGGGTGCCCTGCGGCACCGTTTGGAGTGAACTCGTCTTCCCCTCATTCCACTCAACTCGCGGGAGTCGTGGGGGGTCCACAGAAGCGATGACCTCGGGCGATCGGCAAGCGCGGAGCTCTCTGTGGGCAAGCGGGAAGCCAGACGATCGACGCGGCTCGGCCCAAAGAAAGGAATGCCATCCATGATTCGACAATCCATCCGTTCTTCCAAGTCGCTCGTTCTCACTTTTGCGCTCGGCGTCATCGCCGCGGCGGGTGTCGCCGGATGCGGCGCGTCGGAGCAGGGGTCTGACGACCCGATCGTGACGCAGGACGTCCAGAACCAGCGGGTCACTCCGGAGAGCCTGGCGGCCCTTCCGGACGGGGAGTTCCTGAGCCTCGATATGACCGAGAAGACGGTCTATGCGATCGACTACGCGACGGGGCCCATCGACTACGCGCGCATCAAGCTCGTCGCGGCCAATGGCACGGAGATCTCGCTGGAGCAGCAGATGGCCGCGGTCGAGAACGGCACCTACGGCGACAACCCGGCGCCCCAGCTCCGCGAGTCGTCGGAGCAGCGGTTCAGCATCGCCTCGGACGCCGCCTACTTCAACAAGCTGTCGGAGAGCGAGCTCGACCAGCTGAAGGCCGACGGGTACTTCTACTCGGAGAAGGCCCCCGAGGGGTACCCCGGGGCCGGCCCGCAGACCACCGACCCGGAGTGCATCCACGCGTTCTGCGAGATCTGCACCGACAACGTGACCGGCGGGCGGCCCGAGACCTGGTATCCGGGCACCTACACCTGCTACCTCGTCGAGCACGTGTGGTGCTAAGACTCGCCTGACATGCGCTGCCCTCCCACCCTCGCAAGGGGTCGTTGATGCGTTCGTTCCCTGTGTGGTGCGGTGCGCTGCTCGCCCTCCTGGGCACGGCCTGCGCAGAGGACGAGGGGCCGGTCCTCCCGAGCGGCGTCCCGGAGCCATACGAGCGCGTCTACATCGACTTCGGCCCAGCGCCGACCAAGGACCGCTTCCGGGCGCTGATGGCGTTCCGGACGCGGGACGTGGAGGCGCTGGAGGCCGAAATCGACGCGATCTACGACCCCCAGAGCCCCCAGTTCCGGAAGTACATGACGGTCGAGCGCTGGATGGAGCGCTTCGCCCCGACCGAGACCGACCTCGCGGCCGTCGAGGGGTGGCTCACCGGGCAAGGGATGGAGATCACGCGCCGGTCCAAGAACCGGCTGCTCGTCGAGTTCACCGGCACGGTCGAGCAGTTCAACGCGGCCTTCGACACCGAGCTGCGCGACTTCGAGCGCGAGAACCCCTCGGCCGACGGCAGGCCGCTCCGCACATACGGCGCGCTCACGCCGCTCCGGCCGCCGCAGAACATCATCGACACGGCGGAGAGCCTGGTCGCGATCGATCTCCCCGCCGAGACCGGGGAGCTCCCGGGGGAAGGGGGCTCGATCGAGGTCGCGCCCCCGGAGCCGGTGGCGGATGGGCTCACGCCGCCGCAGATCGCGCGCGCTTACGAGGTCGACACGCTCCACGAGGCGGGGCACCTCGGGGAGGGCGTGAAGCTCGGCCTCGTCGTCGGCGCGACGTTCAAGACCAAGGATCTCCAGTCGTTTTGGCGGTCGTTCGGCGTCTCCCGCGACAACCCGACGGACATCGCCACGGGGGATCCGATCGTCACGCGGTACATCGAGACCACGCTGGACACGGAGTGGGCGGGCGTGATGGCGCCCGGCGCGGAGCTCATCGCGTACCAGGGGCCGGACGCGCGCACGATCTCGATCCTCTACGCGTGGAACGAGGCGATCGGGGCGGGCGAGGCGTCGGTGCTCTCGACGTCGTTCGCCCACCGCGAGGAGACGGAGGCGGAGTCGATCCGGCAGCAGTACCACGCGGCGGCGCGGATGGGCGCGGCGCTCGGGATGACGATCGTCGTCGCGAGCGGCGACTCGGCCAGGCCCGACGTTCCGTCGTCGAGCCCGTACGTGACGTGCGTCGGCGGGACGAGGCTCACGCTGGGCGCGGGCGGCGAGGTCGAGGACGAGGTCGCGTGGAGCAACTCGGGGTCGGGCCGGTCCCGCTCCTTCACCACGCCCTCCTGGCAGGTGGACGTCGTCACCAACGCGCAGGGCAGGCGCGCGGTCTCCGACGTTGCGCTGAACGCGTCGCCGGAGTCGGGCTACTGGCTTTACTACCTGGGCGAGTGGGAGCACCGCGCCGGCACCTCGTTCGCCGCGCCGGTGTTCGCCGGGCTGATGGCGTCGGTGAACAGCCGCCGGCTCGCGGAGGGCAAGCCGGTCGCGGGGTGGCTGAACCCGGCGCTCTACCGCATTCCGGAGGTGCAGGCGGCGTTCCGCGACATCACGGAGGGACAGACCCACGGGGACGAGCACTTCGAGGGGTTCCGCGCGGAGAAGGGCTGGGACTACCCGACCGGCTGGGGCGCGCCGCTCGCGGACAAGCTCGCGGAGGCGCTGCCGTAGGCAGCCGGCGCCGCGCGAGGCCGCTGGGGCGCTCGCCGCGGATGCGTCATCCTGCGGTCGATGACGTCCTCTGCCGCGTTGTTCGCCCGCCCGCTCACGTGGATGGCCCTCGCCGGCGCGGCGGCGCTCGGCTGCGATCGCCCGGGCCGTGCCGCCGGGGCGGCGCCCGCGCCGCCGAGCGCCGCGCCCGCCCCGGCGCCCGAGGCCGCGGATGGCGGAGCGAAGGCCGTGCCGACCGCGCCGCTTGCGACGCCTCGAACCGACGCGGCGGCGCTCGCTCCGGCCGGCGCGGCGGCAGCGCCGCTCCGCGCGGACGCGCCGCTCGTCGAGCTCCCCGTCGAGGGGTTCGCGAGCGCGGTGGTGTCGGTGCCGATCGGCGCCACGGGGCGGCGCCCGGTGCTCATCGCGTCGCACGGCAACTACGATCGGCCCGAGTGGCAGTGCCAGGTGTGGCGCGACATCGCGGGCGACGGCGTCTTCATCCTGTGCCCGCGCGGCGTCGCCCGGCGCGACTCGCCGTCGGCGAGCGACGTGCGGTTCACGTACGAGAGCAACGCCCGGCTCGAGCAGGAGGTCGACGCGGGCCTCGCGGCGCTGCGCGCGCGATTCCCCGAGCACGTGGATCCGGGGCCGGCGCTCTACACCGGCTTCTCGCTGGGCGCGATCATGGGCTCGGCGATCGCCGCGCGCCGGGCTGCGCTCTTCCCGCGCCTCGTGCTGGTCGAGGGCGGGCACGACAAGTGGACCCCAGGGGCGGCGAAGGCGTTCGCCGAGGGCGGCGGGCAGCGCGTGCTCTTCGTCTGTGCGCAGGCCGGGTGCGGGGCCGCGGCGGCGTCCGCGGCGAAGCGCCTCGAGAAGGCGGGCGTGCTCACGCGCGTCGTGCGGAGCCAGGAGGCCGGCCACCGCTACGACGGGCCCGTGGCCGAGGAGACCCGGCGGGCGCTCGGCTGGGCGGTCGAGGGCGACGTGCGGTTCAGCGTGCGCTGAGCGAGCGGGAGCGGGAGGAGCGAGCGAACGGAGGCGCTGCCGGGCCGGCGAGGCGGAGCTCGCCGCCGCGCTCGCGTTCGCCGCCGCGCTCGCATCCGCGCCCGACGCCGTCTTGGTGCGCGGGCAGCTCCGATCTCACCCGGGCCGGGAGGGGTCCCTTTGCGTCGTGCGCCCCGCCGCTTTCGACCCCGGGCTGCGTTTGCGCGCCGCCGGCTTTCGCTCGGAACGCAGCCGCGGGCTCTTTGCACCGGCGCCATCGAGCACCGCCTCCGGCGTCGGCGCGGTGAGCACCCGGATCGTCCACCGCTCCAGGTCTCGCTCGCTCGCGGCTTCGACCCGAGCGGTCACGCTGGCCGGCACCTCCCCGAAGCGCGCTGTCAGCTGCTGTAGCAGCGACTTCACCCGCCCCTTGCGCTCGCCTCTGCGCTCGCCTTTGCGCTCCCCTCGCCGCTCGATCTCGTCGAGCCACGTCACGATGCCCTCCTGGGTTCGAGGTCCCGCCTTCTCCATGAGCTTCACCACCCTCTTCAGGCTCCGCGGCGCGTGCGTCGCCGCAATGTACCGCAGCACCGCGCCGAGCGCAGCCAGCCCGTCCGGCGCCGCCAGCACCTCCTCCAGCGCCGCGGCGAAGCGGCCGATCTCCCGCTCCAGACGCTCGTCGTCGCCCGCGACCGACAGGCTGCTCGCCAGGCCGGTCACCGGTCCGATGGGCCGGCGGCCGACGAGACCCGGCGGGCGCTCGGCTGGGCGCTCGAGGGCGACGCGGTGGCGCGCGCGACGAGCGAGCGGGACCGCGCGGAGCACGCTGAGGCGGTGGACGGGCGGACCCAGCGGCATGTCGGCGCGGCGGGCCCCGGGAGGCCCGCTCGCCCTGGCCGGCGGGCGGCCTCTGAGCTAGACGAGGGCCCGTCGATGAGGGCCCGTCCGTTCCCGGAAGCGCGCGCGCAGCATCGGGGTAGCCCGGGTCGGCTGCGCCTGATCCCGGCGCTCGCGGCCTCGCTGTCCGCGGCCGCCTGCGGCCCGGGCGAGGAGCCGCCGGGGCGCTCGGCCGAGGCCCAGCACGCCGCCCCGGATCGCGCCGCGGCGCTCGCGGCCCCGCCCGAGCCGCAGCTCGCGCCGGACGCCGGCGCCGGCGCCGGCGCCGAGGGCGAGCCTCTGGCGGCGCGGGAGGCGCTGCGCCCCGGGCGCGGCGACAGGCTGGCGAGCATCGCGATGCGCACGTTCGTGCACGCCGCGCCCGACCGCCGCGCGGCCAGGCTGGGCTACCTGCGGGCCGGCGCGGTCGTCGAGCGCGCCGCGGAGCCGTCGGGCCACGAGGGGTGCCCCGGCGGCTGGTACGCCGTGCATCCGCGCGGCTTCGTGTGCATCGGCAGGGGGGCCTCGCTCGATCTGGAGCACGACGTGGTCGCCGCGACGCCGGCCGGCCCGCGCCGCGGCGAGCCCTACCCCTACCGGTACGTCGTCTCGCGGAAGCCGCCGCCGCACCTCTATGTCCACCTGCCGAGCGCGGCGGAGCAGCGCCGCGTCGAGGGCCGCACGCGCGGCCAGGCCCCGCCCGGCTGGACCCGGCGCGACGAGGCGCTCCTCGGCCCGCCGGATCCGATCACGCCGTTCTTCGCGAGCGGCCGCGACCTGCCGAAGCCGTTCGGCGCCGCCGAGAAGGTCCGCTTCCCGTCGCACCGCGGCCGCGCGAAGGCCGACTCGGCGTTCGGCCTCGTCTCCACGTTCGAGTGGACCGGCCGGCGCTTCGGCCTGACGACCGAGCTCGATCTCATCCCGATCGAGCGCACGTCGGCGGTCGTTCCCACCGCCGTGCATGGCGTGGAGGTGAAGACCGAGGGCACCCCGGCCTTCGTGATGCATCACGGGGTCCGCACGCTGAAGCCGGACGCCTCGGGCGAGCTCAAGCCGGACGGCTGGGCGCCGTACCGCTCCGGCTGGGTGCTCACCGGCAAGACGGCCGCCGGCGGCGCCTACGCAGAGACCGACGCGGGCGCCTGGATCCCCGCGTCCACGCTGCGCGTCGCGCGCCTCGGCCGGGACCTCTGGGGCCACGCGGCGCGCGGCAGGAAGTGGATCGACATCTCGATCGAGCTCCAGATCCTGGTCGCCTACGAGGGCGAGCGCCCGGTGTTCGCGACGCTCGTCTCGACGGGCAGGGGTGAGCTCGGCGACCCGGCGACCACGAGCGCCACCGTGCAGGGCACGTTCTTCGTCCGCGAGAAGCACGTCACCGCGACGATGGACGGCGACGAGCTCAGCGAGACCTCCGTCGACCTCCGCGACGTGCCTTACGTCCAGTACTTCCACAACAGCTATGCGCTGCACGGCGTCTACTGGCACGACGCGTTCGGCAAGGTGCGGAGCAGCGGCTGCGTGAACCTCGCTCCCCCCGACGCCGCGTGGCTCTTCGAGTGGACCGATCCGCCGGTCCCCGAGGGGTGGCACGCGGCGTTCAACGACAAGGGCGGGACGCTGATCTACATTCACGCCTAGTCGTCCCCGGTGGCGCCGGCCGTCCAGGGAGGTTAGCTTCGCGCCATGACCGAGCCCGAGGCCCCCACGAGCGACGTCGGGCGCGCGGCGTCGTCGTCGTCCGACGCCGTGGCGGCGCTCGTGGCGGGGTACAGCGACTTCCGCCGGTTCCTGGAGCGCCGGGTGGGCAGCCAGGCCCTCGCCGAGGACATCCTCCAGGAGGCCTTCAGCCGCAGCCTCCAGCGCATCGACGAGCTGCGCAGCGGCGACTCGGTCACCGCCTGGTTCTACCGCACCCTCCGCAACGCCGTGATCGACCACTTCCGGCGCCAGGGCGCGTCGGAGCGCGCGATGTCCGCCCTGGCCGCCGAGCTCGACGAGGCGGTCGCGCCGGACGTCGAGGCGACGCGCGCCGCCGTCTGCCAGTGCGTCCGCGGGCTCGCGGGCGCGCTCAAGCCCGAGTACGCCGCCGCGCTCCAGCGCGTCGAGGTCGACGGGCTCTCCGTCCAAGCTTTCGCCGAGGAGGCGTCGATCAGCGCGAACAACGCCGCGGTGCGCCTCTTCCGCGCCCGCGAGGCGCTCCGCAAGCGCGTGGCCGCGACCTGCGGCGCCTGCGCCGCCGAGGGGTGCCTCGACTGCTCCTGCGAGCCGCCGCCGGGGGACGCGCCGCCGGCGGACGCGGCAGCCGAACACGCCGGCGGCTGCGCGCACCGCGCCGGGCGCTGACCGGCCGCTCCCAGCCGCCGGGCAGCCGCCCGGCAGGCTCATCCACCCCCTCGACCTGGCGCCGCCACGAATCCGATCGCGGGGCCTGTAATGCCGCCGAACGGGGCGCGTCAGCCAGGTACAACCCAGAACGAAGGTGCCTGATGATCACGACACGTCTTTTCATTGCCTCCGGTCTGCTCGCCGCCTCGCTGCTCGCCACCTCGCTGCTCGCCTCGAGCGCCGCCGCCGAGGAGGCCCCCGCCCCGGCGCAGCAGGCGGTGCGGGAGATCGAGATCATCGTCGACGGCGGCTACAAGCCGAGCCGCATCGTCGTCAAGGAGGGCGAGCGCGTCCGCCTCAAGGTGATCCGGCGGGACTACTCGCCGTGCGCGCGCGAGATCGTCTTCGCTTCCCTCAACATCCGCCGCGAGCTGCCGGTGAACGCACCGGTGATCATCGATCTCCCCGCGCTGAGCCCCGGCGAGGTCGAGTTCAAGTGCGGCATGAGCATGCTGCGCGGCGCGATCGTCGTCGAGCCCCGCAAGTAGCTGGATCCACCGGACCTGGAGCCGCTTCCATGACGTCACCTCACCTCGCGGGGCCCGCCGCCCTGCTCCTCATCGCCGCCGCGCTCGCCGGCTGCGCGCCGCGCAGCCTCCCGGCGAGCTTCCCCGCCTCATCGGCCGCCTCGTGGCGGGCCGCGGAGGCGCCGTCGCCGCGGATCGGCGTTGCCCTCGCGGAGGATCCGCCGCTGCCCGGGGAGCCCACCCGCGGCTGGGTCGGGCTCGAGCCGGCGCCGGGAGGCGCGGACGCCGGCGGCGATCCCCACCAGCACCATCACCACCACGGCCACGCGCCGGCCGCGGCCCCGGACCACGCGCCGGCCAAGGCCCCGGACCACGCGCCGGTCAAGGCCCCGGAGCCCGCCCATGCGCACTGAACGCTGGCGATCGCGCGCGCTCGCGGCGAGCCTCGCGCTGTTCTCCGCGGCCGCGGCCGGCTGCGCCGCCCCGTCGACGGCCGCCGACGTGGCGCGGATCCGCAAGTTCTCCGGCATGGATCTGCCGCCGAGCGCGACCTCGGAGGCGGTCGACCCGGAGCCCGCGGGCGACGCGCGGAAGCTCCGCGAGCAGCCGCTCACGGCGGACAGCGCGGTGCGCATCGCGCTGCTCAACAACCGCGAGCTGCGCGCCGCGCTCAAGGAGGTCGGCGTCGCCCGGGGCAACCTCGAGCAGGCGGGCGCGCTGCCGAACCCCGAGATCGAGGTCGAGGTGACGCCGCGGCAGGAGGGGCTGGATCACACGCACCTCGAGCTCGCGGTCGAGATCGATCTGACCTCGGCCCTGCTCGCGCCGCTCCACGTGCGGGCGGCGCGATCGGCGCACGACGCCGCGCGCTACCGCTCGGCGGGCGCGGTCGTCGAGCTCGGCTACCAGGTGCGCGCTGCGTTCTACGCCGCGCAGGCGGCGGAGCAGCGCCTCGGCATCGCGAACCGCGCGGTCGACGCGCTCGCCGCGGCCCGCGACGCCGCCCGCGCGCTCTTCGAGGCGGGCAACGTCCCGGAGCTCGACGCGGCGACCCAGGAGGCGGGCTACGAGCAGGCCCGCGTCACGGCCGCGCAGCTCGAGCTCGAGCTGCTCTCGGCGCGCGAGCGGCTGCAGCGGCTGCTCGGCCTCTCCGGCGCGGAGACCGCCTGGACCCTCGCCGGCCCGCTCCCCGGCGCGCCCGAGGCGCTCGCGACGCCGCCGCGCGCGGAAGCGCGGGCGATCCGGGCGAGCCTCGAGCTCGCGGAGCTGCGCAGCCGGATCGACGCGGCGGCCGGCCGCGCCGGCGCGCTGCGCGCGGGAGGCTGGCTGCCGGACGTGTCGGCCTCCGTCCGCGCCGAGCGGGAGCTCGGCGGGCACGACGGCGAGCTCGACGACCACCCGTGGCTGATCGGCGCCGGGCTCCGCATGTCGCTCCCGATCTTCAACCGGCAGCAGGGCGCCGTGACGGCGCAGGCCGCGGAGTTCGACAGCCTGCTCGAGCGCTACCACGGCCGCGCCGTCGACATCCGCTCCGCGCTCCGCGAGGCGCGCAACCGGCTCGCGTCCGCGCACGCGCGGGCGCGGCACTACGAGCGCGTCGTCCTCCCCGCGCGCAAGCGGGTCCTGGAGCAGACGCTGCTTCAATACAACGCGATGCAGATCGGCGTCTTCGAGCTGCTCTCGGCCCGCCGCGAGCAGCTCGACGCCGAGCTCGCGGCGGTCGAGACGCTGCGCGAGTTCTGGACGGCGAAGGCCGCGTTCGACGCGCTCCTGGCAGGGGGCCGCGTCGAGGCTGCGGGGGCGGGAGCGCCCGCCGCGATGCCGGGCGCCTCCGGGGCGCCCGCAGGAGGAGGGCACTAGAATGGACCGACGCTCGTTCATCCACGTGGGCAGCCTGGCCGCAGGCGCCGCCCTGATCACGCGCGGGATCGCCCACGCGCAGCAGCGCCCGGACGCGCCGCCCGCGCCGCCCCCCGCGGCCCCGAGGCCCCGGAAGGACGCGGCCCCCGGGGGCCAGCCCGCCGTGGTGACGCCGAACGTCAGCACGTTGCCCTTGCGGGTCGTGGACGGCGTGAAGGTCGGCCACCTCGTCGCAGCGCCTATCGAGCACGAGTTCGCGCCTGGCCTGAAGTGCGAGGTGTGGGGCTACAACGGCAGCACCCCCGGCCCGACCATCGAGGCCGTCGAGGGCGATCGCCTGCGGATCTACGTGACGAACTCGTTGCCCGAGGCCACGACGGTCCACTGGCACGGCCTCGTGCTGCCGAACGGCATGGATGGAGTCGCGGGGCTCAACCAGCGCCCCATCCCGCCCGGGGAGACGTACGTTTACGAGTTCGTCGTCCGTTATCCCGGGACGTACATGTACCACTCCCATTTCGACGAGATGACGCAGATCGCGCTCGGCGGGGTGGGGATGTTCGTCGTGCACCCGAGGCGGCCCCGCGGCCCGCGCGTGGACAGGGATTTCGTGCTCATGACGCACGAGTGGAAGATCAACGCGGGCGCGCGCCGGCCCGACCCGAACGCGATGAGCGACTTCAACGTGCTCACGTTCAACGGCAAGGCGTTCCCCGCGACGGCGCCGCTCCTCGTCGGCCGCGGCGAGCGCGTGCGCATCCGGCTCGGGAACCTCGGCCCGATGGATCACCACCCGATCCACCTGCACGGCCTGTCGTTCCAGGTCACCGCGACGGACGGCGGGTATGTCCCCGAGTCGGCGCAGTACCCGGAGACGACGGTGCTGGTCCCGGTGGGCAGCACCCGTGTCATCGAGTTCGTGCCCGAGGAGCCGGGCGACTGGGCGGTGCATTGCCACATGACCCACCACACGATGATGCAGATGGGCCACGGCCTGCCGAACATGGTCGGGGCGAACACACGCACGCTCGATCGGCGCATGAGCCGGGTGATGCCCGAATACATGACGATGGGGACCGCGGGAATGGGCGGCATGGGCGAGATGCCGATGCCGATGCCCGCGAACAGCCTGCCGATGCGCGGCGGGAGCGGCCCGTTCTCGTACATCGACATGGGCGGGATGTTCACGATCCTGAAGGTCCGCGACGACCCCGACAGGGCGGATCCGGCGGGGTGGTACACGCATCCGGCGGGCACGGTGGCCGGGCCGGCGAGCGCGGAGCGGATGCGGGCGGACGGGATCGAGCCGGCCTCCGGGCCGGGCTCCAAGCCTGGCTGAGGCTACAGGCGACACGTCGTCGATCCCGCCGCCCCCTCGCCTGCGCGGGGAGCTCGCCGCGCCGTCGCCCACGCGTGAGGGGGGCACGCGTGAGGGTGGCTCCCGCGCCGGTCACCTGGACTGTCCCCTACGAATAACGAAGGTCGCAAGAGCACCCGGTGCGGCCAGTGCGGCCGCGGCGGACGCCGAGCCGAGGGCGTCGACAAAGTGAACGCCCCCGCGCGCAGGCGGTGAATACCGCCGCACGTCAGCGCACCACAGTGGCAAAACGGAGGCGGGGATGCACCAAGGGTCGCTGGGGCTCTGGAGTGCCGGGCGGAGCTATGTGGAGCGATCGGGAGTTGCTTCCATTGTGGCGTGGGCGCGCCGCCGGGGAACACGGCGGCTTTCCGGAGGGCGCAGCTGACATGGCCGCGCGCGTCGCCCTCTTGGGTCCTCTCCCTCCGCCCGCCGGCGGCCTCACGCGGTGGGTCCAGAACTACCTCGCTGCGGCGCCTGCCTCTGGCATCGACGCGGAGGTGATCGACATCTCGCCCCGCGCCGCCGGCGTCGACACCGCGAGCCGGTTTCGCCCCGCGCGCGTGCTCCGGGCGACTCACACCCTCATCCAGCTGCGCCGCCTCCTGGCGCAGCGCCCGCCGGACGTCGTCCATCTGTGCACGACCCTGTTCTGGGCGACCGCGCGCGAGGGCCTCGCGCTCGAGCTGTGTCACCGGGCGGGCGTGCCGGCCGTGCTCCACGTGCACATGTCGACGCAGATCATCGCCTGGCACCGCGCCCTGCGCTGGCCGTCCCGGCAGGGCGTGCGCGCCGTGCTCGAGCGCGCCTCGGCGGTCGTCACCATGTCCGAGGAGCTGAGGGTGTACCTGGAGGGCCTGCTCCCGGACGGCCGCATCGTCCACATCCCGAACCCCGTCAACACGGATCGCTTCTATCCCGCCGCCGCGCCGCGCCCGGCGGGGCGGCCGCTGCGGGTCCTCTTCGCGGGCCTGATCGCGCAGACCAAGGGGCTGCTCGAGCTCGCGCGGGCCGTGCTCGCCGTCGAGGGCCTGACCCTCGCGGTGGCGGGGTCGCGCAGCATCGGGCTCGCCGCGGAGTCCGATCGGCGCATCGAGCTCGCGCTCGGGGAGCTCGAGCGAAACGGCCGCCTGGAGCTGCTCGGCGAGGTGCCCGCGGCCGCGATGCCCGCGACCTACCGCGACGCGGACGTCTTCTGCCTGCCGAGCCACGCCGAGGGCCTGCCCAACGCGCTGCTCGAGGCCATGGCCTGCGGCCTGCCCTGCGTGATCACGCCGGTCGGCGGCATGCTCGAGGCGGTCGAGGGCGCAAGCGGCCCCGCGGCCCTCGTCGTGCCGGTGGGGGACGAGGCGGCGCTCTCGTCCGCGCTCCGCTCCCTGCGCGACGCCGCCCCGCTGCGGGCGCGGCTCGGCGAGGCCGCGCGCCAGCGCGCCGTGAGCCGCTACGCGACCCGGACGGTCATGGCGGAGTACGCGGCGCTCTACGCGCGGCTGAGGGGGAGCGGCGTGGCCCACGAGCGCTCCCTCTGGACGTGAAATAGCCGTGAAATAGCGCTGGCGCGCCCGCCCGGTTACTCCTCGGTCAAACAAACCCGCCGGGCCCGAACTCGAGGCCAGGCATGATGGAGGAGATCATGATTCAGCAGGATCTGGACCCCGCGACCGGCAGCGCTGAACCCCGTGAGAAGGCCGCCGCGCAGCCGCCGGTGTCGTTCGAGCTCGATCCGGGGATGAAGTACATCATTAAGGCGATCGTGTCGGGGAGCACGACGCTGCTCGGCGAGATCTACTCGATCACCGAGCCCGGCGGCATCACCGAGTATTTCGTGGTTCACGCGGCGCTGCCTGCGGGCACGACGTCGATCAAGATCTCCGCGGTGAGCGCCGCGTCGCCGCCCGCGAGCTTCACCTTCCAGACCAGCTCGGCGCAGTTCAGCTCGGTCACGCCCCCTTCGGCCAGCAGCACGCTGTTCGTGGACAACACCAAGCATGTCGGGCTCGTCTGGAGCTTCACGCAGAACCTGGGCGTCTGGAGCGGGAGCGCGACCTGGTACAACAGCAGCGCGAACCTCATCGCGATGGCCGCGAACTCCGCGATCACGCTGACCAACAACAAGCTGGACAACCAGCTCGTCTTCCGGGCCACGAACACGGCATGAACACGCGCGCCCTCAGGGCGTGTACGACCGCGCCACGCGCACCCCCACCGTGAGCCGGCGGGTGCCGGGCGGGGCTCCGAACCGGACCGCGGAGCGCGCCAGATCGATCGGGCTGCTCCAGGCTCCGCCCCTGACGGCCCGGTACTCCGCGGTCCCCTCGAAGGGCGGCTCCTCGACGCGGAGCCGCCCGCCCTCGATCGTCGGGCCCTTTCGCCGCCACCCGTTCAAGCACCAGTCGCGCGTGTTTCCGGCGAGCCCGCGCGCCCCGTACGGGCTCTCGTCATCGGGGTAGCTGTTCACCGAGGCGCGGCGAGGCTTCTGCTCGTAGCTCTCGATCACGCAGGCGAAGGACGCGTCGAGGAAGTCGCCCCAGGGGCAGGTGCGGCCGTCGACACCCCGCGCGGCCTTCTCCCGCTCCAGCTCGTTCGGCAGCCGCCAGGGGGCGCCCGTGCGCGCCGCAAGCCAGCGGGCGTACGCCGTGGCCGCGTGCCAGTCGACGAGCGCGACCGGCATGTCGGGCGCCGACGGGTAACCGAGCTCGTCCTCGCTCAGCACGAAGCGCCCGTCCGCCGCGCGCCCGAACATCAGGCGGCTGTCGGCGTTCTCGTGGATCCCCGTCTGCCCTCGCGGGCAGGCCGCGAGCGCCTCCTCCTCGCGCCCTCCGGCGATCAGGTCGTTCAGGAACTCGAGGTACTCGGCGTTCGTCACCGGGAACCTCCGGATCACGAAGGCGTCCACCCAGATCCGCGCCGCCGGCAGGCTGTCCGAAGCGTCCACGTCTCCGCCGAGCCAGGACCAGCCTGCGGGCACGTACACGTCGTCCGGGCCGAGCTCGCCCTCCGCGGGCAGGTGGATCGGCGTCGGCGTCCGTTCGCCGGGCGCGCAGCCGTCCCAGTGCGCGCCGCGCTCGATCAGCACCGGGTAGCGCACCTCCGCCCGCCCCGGCGCCCGGAGCCGCAGCCGGTAGCTCCCGCGCTGGAGCGGCGCGCCGTGGAGCGCCGTCCGGCCCAGCGGGCCGAGATCCTCGGGCACGAGCCGGCGCTGCCGCCGCGTGTAGCGCTCCAGGATCACCTCGGCGCCGGCCGGCTCGGTCACGAGCGTGAGCGCCCCCTCGCCGCGCAGCAGCGCCGCGTGCCTGCCGCGGTCGTGCGCGCGCAGCTGCGCCTCGCAGCGCGCCGCGTCCTCGTCGCGGTGCGCCCGCTCCGCCGCGATCAGCCGGTCGCGGTAGTGGTCGGCGAGCATCGCGTGCGCCTCCGGCAGGTCCGGGTCCACGGTGAGCGCGCCGCGCAGCGCCGCCCGCCACTCCGCCTCGCGCAGCGCCGCGTTCACCTCGAGCCGCGCCGCCTCGTCTTCCAGCGCCCAGCCGGGCTGCTTTCGCGCCGCCGGATCGAACGGCCGGGTGTTCTCGAGCAGCGCCTGCGCCTCGGAGCGCAGCCGCGCGGCCTCGGCCCGGAGCCCGGCGATCTCCGGCTCCATCGCCCGCGCCTCCGCCACCGCCGCGAGGGCCTGCTCGCGCCGCCGCTCGCCGTCCAGCCACGCGAGCACGTCGCGCGCCAGCGCCTCGGCGTCCGGGTAACGCTCCTCGATCGGGCGCCGCATCGCCCGCTCGCAGATCGCGGCGAGCTCCGGGGGCACCGCCTTGCCCGGCGCCGCCTCCATCACCGGCGTCGGCGGCTCGCTCGCGACCCGCTCCAGCACCCGGAGCACGCCGCCCTCGTAGGGCGGGCGCCCGGCGAGCGCGTGGTAGAGGATCGCGCCGAGCGCGTAGACGTCGCTCGCGGGGCCCTGCCGCTTGCGGTCGCCGCGCGCTTGCTCCGGCGGCATGTAGGCCGGCGTGCCGAGCACGTCGCCGTCGAGCGTGAGCTCCGGCGTCGGGCGGTCGGGGATCGACGACGGCGGGCTCGACTCGGACGGGGACGACGGCGCGCGGCGGGTGCTCCGGCCGATGCCCCAGTCCATGACGAGCACCTCGCCGAGCTCCCCGACCATCACGTTGGCGGGCTTGAGATCGCGGTGCACGACGCCCTGGCGGTGGGCGTAGGCGACGGTCTGGCAGGCGCGCGCGAAGGCGTCGATCATGCGCCGGAAGGTCCAGCCCGCGCCTGCCTCGCGGGCCCCGCCCGGCGCCGGGGCCGCGTGCGCCTCGTCGATGATCTCGCGGAGCGTGCGGCCGCGGACCTCGGGCATGGTGTACCAGAGCCGGCCGTCCTCGAGCCGGCCGCCGTCGTGCACCGCGACGATGCCCGGGTGCTGCAGCCTGGCGGTGAGCTTCGCCTCTTCGAGGAAGCGCGCCTGCACGCGCTCCGAGTTGCCCACGTCGCTGCGCAGGATCTTCATCGCGGCCACGCGGTCGAGGACCACGTCGTACACGCGTCGCACGTCCCCGAAGCCGCCGCGGCCGATGAGGCCGAGGTCGCGGTAACGCGGCGGCAGCACGGGGCCGCTGTCGGGGATGTCGGCCGGGCTGTGCGCCAGGGTCGGCTCGAAGCCGGCTGGCGAGATCGGCGGGGTCCCGGCCGGGGAAATGGGCGGAATTCTGGCCGGCGAGATGGGTGGGGTTCCGGCCGGCGGGATGGGCGACGCTCCAGCCGGCGGGATGGGCGACGCTCCAGCCGGCGAGGTGGGCGACGCTCCAGCCGGCGGGACGGGCGACGCTCCAGCCGGCGGGATGGGCGACGCTCCAGCCGGCGAGGTGGGCGAAGCGGGCGAGGTGGGCTGCGCGCGGGGTATGGTCTCCGTGCGGGCCTCGGCGGCGGGCTGTTTTCCGGCCCCCTCGCCGCCGACGAGCGTGGGTGCCGGGCGCTCCCTGTCCTGCTGATCCAATGGTTCCCCTGCGGCGAGCGTAGCTGCGTGCTGGTGCTGGTAATATAGGGCACGCCCATGGGACGGCTGAAGCGCCACGCGCCCGAGGAGTTCTTCCTTTTGCGCTCGCGGTGCCTCATCGGGCGCTCCTCGACGTGCGACGTGCGGTTCGACGACGCGCGCATTTCCGGCGAACACGCCTGCGTTCGCTGGACGGGCGACGGCTGGGAGCTCCGCGACCTGGCCAGCAAGAACGGAGTCTTCGTCCGCGGCCACCGCGTTGCGGCGGGCGAGCGCATCCTTCTCGCCGCGGGCGACGGGTTCACCCTGGGCGATCCGGGCGCGAGCGCGTTCCGGTTCACGCTGGTGGAGGCGGCGCCGCCCGTGGCGAGCGCCCTGCACGTGGCGAGCGGCGCCGTGCGCGCGTCGACCGCGGGGCTGCTCGTGTTGCCCGACGACAACCACCCCCGGGTGAGCCTGATCGAGGGGCGCAACGGCCGCTGGATGCTGGAGGCCGAGGGCGAGGTGCGCGCCGTCGAGGACAGAGAGATCGTGGTGGTGGACGGGGAGGCCTGGAGCCTCGACCTGCCGGCGCTCACGGGTCCCACGCTCGACGGCGAGGCGGCGGCGCAGCCGGAGGGCCGTCCGCTGATCGACTCGATCGGGTTGCGGTTTCACGTCAGCCGGGACGAGGAGCGCGTGGAGATCACGATCCTCCACCGCAGCGGTGAGCTTCACTTGCCGGCGCGCAGCCACCATTACCTCCTGCTGACGCTGGCGCGCGCGCGGCTCGCGGACGCCGGCGCGCCGCCAGCCCAGCAGGGCTGGCGCGATCGGGACGAGCTCTGCCGCATGCTCGCCACGGACGAGTCCCGCCTCAACGTCGACGTGTGCCGCGCGCGCAAGCAGTTCCTGGCGGCCGGCGTCCACGGCGCCGCGAACCTGGTCGAACGTCGACCCGGCACCGGGCGGATCCGGCTCGGGGTCGGGCGCGTCGAGATCGAGCGCGTGTAGGCGGGCCGTCCTCGCGCGCGGCGCGCCTCGGCATCGGCGGAGCATTCGAGTCGTCCGGTCGTCGCGCCGGACACACGCGCGCGGGCGGGCAGCCACAGACTCGGCGAATTCCTCAATGAATTCGCGGCCCGAGGCGCGGTCTGCGCCTTGCCATGAGGAGCTGCGAGACGGGGACTCCCCGGGATGCGGAGGATTGCTGCCATGGCGACGAAGACGACTCGGAGGATGGTGTTTCTGGCGCTCTGCGCGGTGGCGCTCGCTGGCTGCGGCGAGCGGCAAGAGGCGCGGCCTGCGGCGCCGATGGCGGCCGCGGGGCTCGCGGCGGCGCCTGGCCCCGAGGCGCCGGCGACGCCCGCGCCCGCGCCGGTGACGGCGGCCGCGCCGGCGACGGCGGCCGCGCCGGCGACGGCGGCCGTGACGGCGGCGGCGGTCGCGCCGGACGCGCGCGCGGCGGCGGGCAAGGGGAGCAAGGCGGGCAAGGGTGCGGCGGAGCTGAAGGTGAAGCGGCTCGTGCTCGCCGAGGGCGTGAAGGATCGGGAGCCGGTGGCGCCGGGGACGACGTTCCGCGCGCCCGAGACCGAGCGGCTCTACGCGTTCATCGAGGTCGAGAACCGGGGCGAGGTGAGCGGGGAAGTGACGGTGTCCTTCGTCCCGCCCGACGGCGGGGCCCCGGTGGGCAACGTGACGCTCGAGGTCGGCGCATCGCCGCGGTGGCGGACGTGGGCGTTCACGCGCGGGGCGCGCAAGGCCGGGGGGTGGACCGCGGTCGTGCGGTCGGAGACGGGCGAGGAGCTCGCGCGCGCGCCGTTCGAGGTCACGCTGTAGCCGGTCGCCGGCCGATCTCGCCCGGCGGGCCGCGCGCGGCGTGTGGTACCCTGGGCCGTGGTCCGAGCGTCCCCCTCGTGTCGGGCGATCCTCCCCGCGGGCGCGGCGCCGCGCGCTCCGGCGCGGGGAGCGGCCGGCGTGGCGCGGTCGTTCCGGAGGCGCTCGGAGCGCTCGGCGCACAGCCGGTGCTGTCGCTGGCGGGGGCGGTGGGGATCGCGCGCGTGGGGTGAGCCATGAACAAGGCCGACGAGGCACATGCGAAGACCGAGGCGGAGCCTGCCGAGGAGGCGGCGGACCAGGAGCAGGAGGAGACGGAGCTCTCCGCCGAGGAAGCGACGACGCTCCTGGATCTGCTGCTCGCGGAGCACGCGGCCAAGGCGGCGCCGGCGCTCCCGGAGCGCCTCGACGGCGTCCTCGTCGGCCGCGTCGCGGCGCTCGACCCGGAGGGCGCCGGGGCGACGGTGACGTTCGCCGGCGGCCCGCCGGAGGGGCTGCCTGCGCGCGCCATGGTGTCGCTCGACGCCGCCGACGTCGGGCGCGAGGTCGCGCTGATGTTCGAAGGGGGCAGCCCGCGGCGTCCGATCGTGATGGGCCGGATGGTGAGCCCTGCGCTCGCCGGGAGCGCCCAGGCGCCGGTCGCCGACGCGGACGGGAAGCGGATCGAGATCGTGGCGGAGCAGGAGATCGTCCTGCGCTGCGGCGACGCCAGCATCACCCTGACCCGCGCCGGAAAGATCCTCCTGCGCGGCGCCTACGTGCTCTCGCGATCCTCCGGGGTGAACCGCATCCAGGGCGGCTCGGTGCAGATCAACTGAGCTCCGGGCCCCAGGGTCGCGCCCGGTCGAGCCCTCGCCGCCTCAGGTTCCGGCGCCGCTGCGGGGCACCTCGGCCCTCACGGGGATCTCCTGCGCTCCCAGCCCCTCGAGCGCCGCCTTGCCCGAGAGCGCGTCGAGGCTCGAGCGCGCGTCGCGCAGGTAGCCGTCGAAGAACGCGGCGAGGTAGCCCATCGCGAGCGCCTGCTGCTCGCGTCGCGGGAGCGCGGCCGGGGCGTCGAGCGGCTCGGCGAGGCCGAGCGAGGTCGCGTAGCCGAAGTGGTTCGCGCCCGGCAGGGTCACGAGGTGCTTCGGCGCGCGCGCGCGCTCGTAGAGCGCCGCGGGCGCGCCGGCGGCGACGGGGTCCGCCGTGCCGTGGACGATGAGCACGGGGCGGGGCGCGAGCGCGTCGATCGGCGGCGCTCGCTCGGGCTCGCCGGCCGGCGCGAGCAGCGCGACGGCGCGGATGTGGAACGGGGACGCGGCGTCGAGCGAGAGCGCGAGGGCGGCCTGCGCGCCGAGGCCGTGGCCGAGGAGCCCCGCGCGGTCGAAGTCGGCGAGGAGCGGGCCGCGCGACCCGGCGCGGAGGTGCGAGAGCGCGTCCCGGAGGACCGCGGCGCGGCGCACGGGCGCGGCGTCGGGCGCGAGCCACGAGAGGTCCGGCGCGATCACCGCGAAGCCCCAGCGTGCGAGGTGCGCCATGACGCCGGCGAGCTGGCGGTAGTCCTGGCCGATGTCCGCGGGCGCCCCCGGCGCGACCGCGCTGGCGCGGAGCCGCCGCTCGTGGGCGATCGCGACGACCGGGAACGGACCTCCCGGAGAGAGCGGCGCCTCCTCGCCGTCCGCCAGGGCGGGGTAGTAGAGCAGCGCGGCGATCGCCTCAGGGCAGCGGTAGATCTCGCCCTGGAACGGCCAGGTGCTCGGGTAGCGGGCGTCCTCCGAGAGCGAGAGCGCGCGGATGCGCCGGAACCCGGCCCGGTGTGGTCCGGCGCGCAGCTGCGGCGCGGTGCTGGTGCGGCGCGGCGCCGGCGAGGGGGGCGGTGACGGCGACGGTGCAGCGGCGGGTGAGGGCGCGGGCGCGGCGGCGGGTGAGGGCGCGGGCGCGGCGGCGGGCGCGGGCGCGGCGGCCGGCGAGGGCGCGGCGGCGGGCGAGGGCGCGGCGGCGGGCGAGGGCGCGGCGGCGGGCGAGGGCGCGGCGGCCGGCGAGGGCGCGGCGGCCGGCGAGGGCGCGGCGGCCGGCGAGGGCGCGGCTGGCGTGGCTGGAGGTGCCCCGCGAAGAACCACGCGCCGCGACCAGAGCTCGCCGTCGCGCACGAGATGGACGACCTGCTCCCCGGCGCGCACGGCGAGCTCGATCTGCCCGAGCGGTCGGCCCTCCATCGCGGACACCGCGTCGCACCGGCCCAGGTCGGTGGCGAGCACCGTCGGTCCGCGGAAGCGCGCCCCATGGGCGTCGTCGCGGCGCCAGCGGGCGATCCCCACGCCCGCGAGCGGCGCGAAGAGCTCGAGGGCGCCCCCGCCGCCCGACGCGGGCTGCAGGAGCGCCGGCGTCCCGCGGACGCCGGAGACCACCTCCTCCGGGCCGTGCCACGCCGCGCTCGGACCGGGCGGGCGCCAGAAGAGCAGCAGCCGATCGCCGAGGCGCGCGACGACCTCGAGGGTGCCGGGGGTGCGCGGCGCGTCGCCTGCGCGCTGGAGCATCGCGACCGCCTCGACGTGCCCGAGATCCGCGCCGAAGACCGTCGGCCCGCGCCAGCCGAGCTCCGCGGTGTCGTTGTCGCGGTAGTAGTGGGCGATCCCGCCGCTCGCGTGCGGGACCACGAGCTCGAAGTTGCCCGTCCACCCGGCGCTGCCCTGGATCAGGGCAGGGTCGCCGGCCGCGCCCTCCGCGAAGAGGCGCGGCTCGCTCCACGACGGCTCGCCCGCGGGCGCGCACCAGAACGTCGCCAGCCGATCCCCGGCGCGCGCCACCACCTCGAGGTGGCCCGGCTCGCCGAAGTTGCTCTGGATGAGCGAGACAGCCCCGACCGGGCCGAGGCCTTCGGCGAACGTCGCCGCGCGCCGCCACGGCCCGGAGGCCTCCTCGCGGCGGTGGTGCTCGACGCCGGACCGCGCATCGGCGGCGGGCAGGACGAGCTCGAGCGCGCCGCGCGAGGCGCATTGCAGGAAGAAACCGCTGGTCGTGGTGGGCATGGCGTGGTGATCGGAGGCGGAGCGGCGCTTACCTAAGCATCTCCTCGAGCCTGTCGCCCGCCCGGAAGGTCTGCGTCGCGCCGGAGCGCCCCGGCGCCTGGAGACTACTCGCGGAAGAGGCTGCTGACGGCCAGATCGAGCTGACTCCGGACGATGCCGACGACGCTCTCCACCTCGGCCCGGTCGATGCCGAGCCGCTGCCCGAGCAGCTCCTGCACTCCTTTGAGGAGCGCCTCGCGGCCCCGCGTCACCCAGCGCGCGGCCGTGGCGCGGTGGACCCCGTAGACGGCGGCGATCTTGTCGATGCCGAGCCCGTCCAGGAAATAGAGCCGCAGCACGTTGCGCTCGTCCGCGGGCAATCCGGCGAACGCATCCTTCAACGCCTGAGAGACCTCGGCCCGGTAATGCGCTTTCAGAAACGCGAGCTCGGGATCCGGCGCGGCGGGCTCCCTCGCGTCGTCGAGCTCCGCCCCTCTGGCCACGTGGTCATGCCTCTTCTGCTTGAGGGCGTTGAGCGCCGTCCGGATCGTGGCCACGCGCACCCAGCCGCCCAGGGGGCCTCGGCCCGCGTAGTCGCCGATCTTTGGGGGGGCGCCGGTCCGGCCGACGATCAGCTTCTCCAGGACCTCCTGGCGCAGCTCGTCGCGCTGGGCGGGCGGGACGTTCAGGCCGCGCAGCGCCGCGTCGAGGTCGGCCTCGTGGCGGGAGAGGAACGCCTCGACCGCGCCCGGCGCCCGCTCCCCGCAGGCACAGGCGAGGTACAGGTCGGCGGCGTGGAGCGCCGAGAGGTGCGCCCCTGGCGCGCCGAGGTCCGGCAGGTGGCGCGCGACGTGCCGCAGGAACGAGGGGACCGAGACCTTGAGTCCGGGCCACGATCGCCGGCCCTCCTCGACGAGCCCGGCGAGGGCCCTGTCCACCTCGTCGCCCCCGCCCAGGCCGGCTTCTTCCCGGAGGGAGCGGATCGGAAGCCGCGCGTCGCTCATCCGACCTCCTGACCTCTCACGGAGGCGAGCGTGCATCAAGGCGGGAGTGGGTGCGCCGACAGCCATGCTTCGATCTCGGCGATGTCTCTGGCCATCTCGCTGCCGCCGCCCCGTGCCACCTCGAGCGCGTCGGCCGCCATGGTGCGCGCCCGCTTACGATCCCGGCCGATTTTCCACAAGGTGTCTGCCACCTGCCCCCGGATGCTCACTCGAGCGCTCCGCCCGATGGAGTAAGAGTCCGTGATCGGGCGCGACTCTGCGATGGCGAGCGACCGTTCCAGGAACGGCAGGCCCTTCTCCGGATGCCCTAGCCTGTCGTGCGCCTGCCCGAGCACGACCAGGGTATTGGCGAGGTCGGGGTGATCCGGGCCGAGGAGCTTCTCCTCGATCGGCAGCGCCCGCTCCGCGCACGCGAGCTGCTTGTCGACCTCGTGAAGCTCGCCGTAACTGATGGCCATGTTCTTCAGGATGTAGACCATCTCCGGGTGCTCCGCGCCCACCGCCCGCTCCTGGAGCTCTCGCGCGCGCTGGAGCAGCACGATGGCGTCGCGCGGGTCCCTGTGCAGGTTCGATAGAGCGATGAGCGTCTTGATCAGCACCGGGTGGTCCGGCCCGAAGGCGCGCTCCTGGATGGCGAGGGCGCGCGAGGTGAGCGGGATCCCCTCGGCGCTGCGCGCGGACATGTACAGGATGAACGAGATCGCGTTGAGTGATGCCGCGAGATCCGGATGGTCCGGGCCGAGGAGCCGCTCCTGGATGGCGAGCGACCGCTGCGCGAGCGCGAGCGCCTCCGGGTACCGCTCGAGGTTCGACAGCGCCCTGGCGAGGCGGCCGAGGGTCGTCGCCACCGTGAGGTCGTCGGCGCCGAGGGCGCGCTCCTGGAGGGCGAGCGCCTGCTCGAGATGCGGGACGGCCTCGTTCGCGTGGCCCTCGTCGAGGAGGAGCTTGCCCAGCACCATCAGCCGATCCGCCGACACCAGCGGAGCGTCCCCGATGCGCTCCAGCGTCGCTTCGGCGAGATCCGCCCAGACGTGCCCCTGCGGGTGGCGGCGGAACATCAGGCCATGGACATGGGCCAGCGAGAGGCAGGCCCTCGCCGCGACGATCTGGTGTCCGCTGGCCTGGGCCGACGTCAGGGCGCGGTACAGCGACGGCTCCGCCCGCGCCCCGTCCTCCAGCTGGATGTCGGCGAGCGCGACGGCCATCCACGCCTCGGCCTCGAGCGGCCTGTACGAGAGGGACCTCGCCTCGTCGGCGACCTTCTGGGCGAGCGCCCGGCTCTCTGCGTACCGGCCCGCGGCGAGCTGCGCGGCCGCGTCGGCGAGCTCGCCGCGGGCGCCCTCGATCCGCGCGCGGGCCGCCGGATCCCGGGGCGGGCGCACGGGCGCGGTGAGCGCCTCGGTCGCGGCGCACTCGTCGAGCGAGGGGAGCCGATCTGCCGCCTGCGCGGCGCGCTCCACGACCGCCCTGTCCGCGCTGGTCAGCACGCCGGTGAGCGCGCGCAGCGCCTCTCGGCGCTGCGCGAGGCACGCCATGCGCAGATCCAGGAGCTCGCCGGACTGCTCGCCCCGCACGTGGGTGGCCTCGCAGGCCTCCGTGTGCATCCGGACCCAGCCCTTCGCGTAGCGATCGACGAGCGCCTCGGTCGCGGACCAGGCCGCCTCGGCAAAGGGCGCTCCCGTCGCGAGGAACGCTGCGCGGAGCTTCTGCCGTCGAGCGTCGTCCCAGGCGCCGGCCAGCCGCTCCTCGGCGTGCGCGCACATCTCCTCGCCCCGATCTCGCCGCCCCAGCGTGAGCGCTCCCGCCGCGAGGATGGCCGTCACGCCGAGGGCCCCGAGGGTGAGGCGGCGCCTCCGCAGGGACGTGTTCCGCCGTTCCAGATCGCCGAGCAGGGCGAGCATGGAGGGGTACCGGCGCTCCGGCCCGATGGACAGGCCGCGAGCCAGCGGGCCCTGCAGCCACGACGGGATCCGGTCGCCCCGCGGCGGCTCGCGGCCTCCTGGCCCACCCTGCCGTTTGAGGTCGGCCACCGTGAACGGACGCTCGCCCTGGAGCGCCTCGTAGAGGGCGACGCAGTACGCGAACTGATCGCTGCGCGTGTCCGCCCGCGTCCCTCGCCACAGCTCCGGGGCCATGTACGCCGGCGTCCCGAGCAGCGCTCCCGCCTCTGTCCGCGTCTCCGCGCTGGCCGGCAAGGGCCGGACGGGGTGCTCGGGTCGATCGGGCGCCGCCGCGCCGGCCGCGGTGACCCGCACCAGGCCGAAGTCGGTCACGCGGGCGCGCCCGTCCTTGCCGAGGAGCACGTTGTCCGGCTTGAAGTCGCGGTGCACCAGCCCGGCGGCGTGCGCGACCGCGAGCCCGCGCCCGGCCTGGAGGAACAGCTCCAGCACGGCGCCGGGCGTCCGTCGCTCCGCGCGCATCCACTCGCGCAGCGTGCCCCCCTCGATGAACTCCATGGTGAGGAAGACCTGCCCGTCGAAGCGGCCCGCGTCGAACACCGTGATCACGTGAGGGTGGGCCAGCCGGGCCAGCGCCTGCGCTTCCCGCAGCAGCCGAGAGGCGGCCTCCTCGCGTGCCCCGCCGGGGAGGCGCTCGCGATGGACCAGCTTCAGCGCGACGCGGCGGTCGAGCTCCGGGTCGTACGCCGCGTAGACGACCCCCATCCCACCGGCGCCGACCGTGTGGAGCACCGTGTAACGCCCGATCCGGCTGCCGGCCGTGAGGCGCGGCGGCGCGCTCTCCGCTCCGGCGGCGTCCAGGAAAGGCGGCGCTTCCGCCGTGGCGTCGGCCTGCGCCGCCGTCCAGCTCGCCGCGTGGCCCAGGGCGGCCAGGAGGCGGCGGCAGTCCTCACAGGCGTCGATGTGGCGAACGGCGGCGTCGCGCTCTCCTGCGGAGAGCTGCCCGCGGCCCAGGGCGTCGAGGGTATTCTCCTCAAGGCAGCGGATCGGCTGTCTTCCCGCGACGCTGTCCATCAGGACTCCTCCGATCCTCCCAGAGGACTCTAGGCGGGAGGGCGACGGCGCTGTCACAAAAAGGAGGCCGGGCGAGGTGGCCGTGGACGTGTCGTGCTGTGGCGTCGACGCGAATGCGGGGAGCGGAAAAATTCAATGGTGTTGCCGCCTCACGGGAACCCTCTCCGGGCAAACAACGGCGTGGTCCGTGGCGTGGCCCGCTCGCCCTCGCGGCGCTCGTTCCGGGGGTGACGATTTCGGTGCGACATCCGGAGGTGGGCACTGTCATCCGGGCAATCAGGCGCCGCTCGGCGCGCGCTGCCGTCGCGCGCCGCCGGCGCTTGCAGGGGTGCAGGTCCGCCGCGCCGCGGCCTCGCTGCCCGAGACACCGTAAACCCATGAGGCTTCCCTATGCGATCTCGCTCATCGTTCCTCGTCCCCGTTGCCGTCCTGTCGATGCTGTTCGCGTGCGGCGGAGAGGACCTGGAATCCATCGCCACCTCGCAGGACATGCTGACCACCCCGGCCACCGGCGCCCTCTCCAAGCCGGCGGGCCTCACGCTCGTGCCGCCGTGGGCGTCGGGCGTGCAGCATACGATCACGCGGGCCTACGGCGTGGGCGCCCACATCCACACGAACGAGTCGACAAGGACGAACGATCACCATGCGCTGGACTTCGATCTGAGCTTGAATGAAGACGTTTACGCGGCCGCCGACGGTCAGGTCGTGTTCGCGGGCAGGGCGACGGGCGCTAACAGCTTCGCGAGCTTCGGGAACATCGTCTTTATCCGGCACACGGTGGGGGCCGAGCAGTATTACTCGCTGTACGCGCACCTCTCGAGCGTCGCCGTCGCCACGGGCGCAACGGTCACGACGAACACCCGCCTCGGCGGGGCCGGGAACTCCGGTTCCGGCGAGTCGTCGACCGTTGGTACGTTCGGCGTGCATCTCCACTTCGCGCTCTACAAGAACGCGTCGTTCCAGACCCTGGAGACCGCGAGGGGGCCCTACGGCGGTCAGGCGGTCGTGCCGGAGGTGTTCGCGAGCTGCACCAAGAACGGCAGCGGCACCTGCGAGAACCTCGCCTTCAACGACCGGCTGACGCGTGGAGGCACCGGCACCACCAGCGCCAGCACCACCAGCGCCGGCACCGGGGGCGGCGGCGGCGCGGGGGGCGGCGGCGGCAGCGGCGGCGCCGGGGGCGGTGGTGGTGCGGGGGGCGGCGGCGGTGGCTGCGGCTCCACCTGCACGCAATGCGTGCTGACGCAGCGGACCGACATCTTGCCGTTCTACCAGTCGAACGGCTGGGACACCTCGTGCGGCAACCGCGACAGCATCGTCGGCAACTGGTGCGGCATCGATCCTGCGAGCTGCGGCGCGGTGAAATCGGGCAGCTGCGCGTCCAGCTGCGGCGGCGGCGGCTGCGGATCGAGCTGCACGCAATGTGTGCTGACGCAGCGGACCGACATCTTGCCGTTCTACCAGTCGAACGGCTGGGACACCTCGTGCGGCAACCGCGACAGCATCGTCAGCAACTGGTGCGGCATCGATCCTGCGAGCTGCGGCGCCGTGAAGTCCGGCAGCTGCGCGTCCACCTGCGTCGCCTTCGACCCTCCCCCCCAGCCGACCCTCTCGAACGCGCAGATCGAGGCGGTCTCCACGCCGCAGTTTGGGCGCATCGACGGCTTCGGCCCGTACGGCGGCTGGGCGTTTCACGCCTCCTATCCGCGCGCCGGCAACTCCGGGCTGGGCCAGCGCTTCGGCTTCTACTCGGCGGGGGCAGCCGAGACGGTCGGGCAAGTGCTGAGCGCGCGCTTCGCTGCGAACCGGGTCTACACGTTCCGGAGCTACGCGCAGGGCGGCGGCGACAACGTGGGGACCGTGCCCTACGAGATCGGCTATGCGTCGACCGACGGCGTGCTCTCGTCCTTCCGGCTCCTGGCGCGCCAGGTCCAAACGACCGGCGCCGGGTGGGCCCGGACGGGCGGCGTGATGTACCGCACCGGCAGCACCGGCGCAGAGCTCGGAAAGCAGATCATCGTCCGGCTCGGCGACGGCGCCGCGGGCGGCTCCAGCGACATCTGGTTCGACAACCTGGAGATCGTCTCGGCGGCCCCCTGACGGCAAGCGAGGCGCAGGCGCCTACCTGAGCATCTCCTGGAGCCGGTCGCCCGTCGCCGCCGCGAGCCCGCGGGCGAGCGCCCGCGGGTTCAGCTCGACCGCGACCGCCACGGCGTCCGGCGCGTGTGTGGCGAGCGGCGGCTCGACCGGCGCGTCGAGGCCGAGCAGGTGGCCGAACGAGCCGTGAGCGAGCTCGTTCCAGGCCGAGAGCAGCTCCTCCGACGCGGCCTCGCCGCTCGTCGAGAAGTCGCCCGCCACGGCGATCGCGAGCGCGATCCCCTCGCGCACGCTCGGCCTCGCGGCCGCGCCGACCGCCGTCGCCGCCGCGAGCAGCCCCCGCGCCCCGCGCGCGAGCTCCCCCTCGAACGGGCCCGGCGCGAACGCGCGCACGGGCGCCGGGCCGAGGCGGTCCGAGAGCGCGCGCAGCGGTCCGCCCGAGAGCGCCGGCGGCGCGCGCCGGAGCCGGCCGAGCGCGTACAGCGACGCGACGCGGGCCGGCCCGCGCTCGCCGCTCCCGCCGTCCTGCAGGCCGACGACGTCGGGGCCGAGCAGCACCAGCGTGTGCGGCGCCGCGCCGATGTCGCCCGACAGGCGCACGACGTCGGGGCGCTCGGACGCGCGCCGCTCCTTGCCCGTCAGGCGGCGCCGGAACAGGCGCTCCAGCGCCCGCGGATCCCCGCTGTGCCGCGCCAGGTAGAACGTGACGTCGCCGCTCGCCCCCGCGTAGGACGCGATCGCGGCCTCGCGCACCTGCCGCAGATCCACGCCCGTCGCGCGGGCGTGCCGGGCCAGGTTCTCCTCGGGCGCCACGAGCGCGATCGACGGGATGAGCCACGGCACCGCCGCGATCTCGCGCGGCCGCGCGAGGACCAGCCACCTGAGCCCCGCCTGGGGCAGCAGGCGCGTGAGGTCCGCCGTGCCGAGCGGCGGCAAGGGCGGGCTCGGCCGCCGGGCGGGCGGGGGCGCGCCGCCGCACGAGGGCAGCGCGGCGCCCAGGGCGCAGGCCAGGAGGCCGCCGAGCGCGCCGCGCCGGCTGCGCCCTCGATCGGGCGCGTCAGCCAACGACCAGGTAGGCGAAGCGGCGGTTCTTCGAGCCGACGCGGACCAGGTATCGCTTCCCACGCTCCAGCTTGGCCTGGTCGTCCTTGACCACCTCGCCGTCGAGGTGCACGGCGCCGCCCTTCACGAGCCGGATCGCCTCGGACGTCGACTTGGCGAGGCCGGCCAGCGCGAGCGCCTTGCCGATCGGGATGGTGTCGCGATCGCTCGCGACCTGGATCTCCTCGATGACCTCCGGCAGGCCGCCGGCCGCGACGCTGCGGCGCCGCTCGAGGGCCGCGCGCGCGTCCTCGGCGGAGTGGAACCGGGTGACGATCTCCTGGGCGAAGCTCTCCTTCACCTCGATGACGCTCTGCTCGCCGCGGAGGACGGCCTCGCGCAGCCGGGCGACCTCCTCGGGCGGGCGCGACGACAGGAGCTCCATGTACCGCCAGATGACGCCGTCATCGACGAGCATCAGCTTCTGCAGCATCTCGAACGGCGGCTCCGTGATCCCGACGTAGTTGTCCGCGCTCTTCGACATCTTGGCGCCGACGACCTTGCCGTTCTCGACGCGCGCATTTGTGCCCTCGAGGAGCGGCGTCGTCATGACCATCTGGGCGCGCTTGCCGTAGCGGGGCATCAGGTCGCGCGCGACGAGCAGGTTGAAGAGCTGATCGGTGCCGCCGAGCTCGATGTCGGCCTCGAGCACGACCGAGTCGTAGGCCTGGAGGAGCGGGTACATGAACTCGTGCACGTAGATGGGCCGCGCCTCCGCGTAGCGCTTCGCGAAATCGTCGCGCTCGAGCATGCGCGCGACCGTGTACTTCGCGCAGAGCTCGATCATCTGGGTCGGATCGAGCCGGTTCAGCCACTCGGAGTTGTAACGGACCTCGGTCCGGTCCCGGTCGAGGACCTTGAACGCCTGGGCCTGGTACGTCTCCGCGGCGGAGACGACCTCCTCGCGCGAGAGCCGCGGGCGCAGCTCGTTCTTGCCGGTCGGGTCGCCGACCATCGCCGTGAAGTCGCCGACCACGAAGACGACGGAGTGCCCGAAGTCCTGGAACTCCCTCATCTTCTGCATCACCACGGTGTGGCCGAGGTGGAGATCGGGGCGGGTCGGGTCGAAGCCGGCCTTCACGCGCAGGGGCTTGCCCTCGCGGAGCCGCTCCTCGAGCTCGGCCCGGACGTGGAGGTCGACGACACCCTTGCAGAGAATCTCGAGCTGACGTTCGGCGGGGACCATGGGGGCCCGCTTCTACCGCGCAGCGCAATCGCCCGCCAGGGGGCGGACGCAAGGAAGGAGGGGGGCGGCGGACCGGAGCGCGCCGCGGGCCGGCGACGCGCCGGGGGCGTGCGGGCCCGCGCCGCGTCCTCCATTCATTCGTCTTCGCTCTCGTCGTCCTCGTCGTCCTCGTCGTCGTCGTCGCCCGAGATGGCGTACGCGCGGCTGGCGTTGACGAGCTCCTTCAGCTCCTTGCCGACCTTGAAGAACGGGAGCCGCTTGGCGGGCACGGGGACAGGCTGGCCCGTGCGGGGGTTCCTGCCGCTGTAGGGCTTGTAAGGCCGGACCGTGAAGCTGCCGAAGCCGCGGATCTCGATGCCTTCGTTGCGCTGGAGCGCCTGCGTCATCGCGTCGAAGACGCAGTTCACCACGAGCTCAGCTCGAGCCTTGGTGAGCTCTCCCCGTCCCGCGATCGCGTCGATGAGCTCGCTTTTGGTCATGGTCCATCTCCCCCACCCGAGCGGGACCTGCCGCCGGCGCTCGACTTGCCGCTTGCTTCGACTCGGCCCCGGGGAGCGCGCCGGTCCAGGGCCGCATGACAACAGAATCCTTTGAAAAGCTCGCATGTTGCGGGACTACTGGTCAACCGAATTCCCGCCGGCGATCGCCACCGCGTCGAGCGCGAAGAGCCCCTCGATTTCGCGGCGGACTCGGTTTTCCTGCGGCGCCGCGGCGCCGACCGCGCCGGCCGCGGCTGCGCCGCGAGCAGCTTTCCAGCGCGCCAGCTCGAGCTCGATCTCGGCGGCGCGCTCGGGGATCGGGCGCGGCGGGAGCTCGACGCAGGTGAGCGGCGCGCCGGGGGTGCCCGGCGGCGCCGGCTCGACCCGCCAGACATGGAGCAGGGCGCCGTCGACGATCAGGCGAACCTCGCCCGCGCCGTCGCCCGAGGCCGCCACGCGCGGGCGGATCCTGGCGCCGCGGAGCCAGCGCGCCGGCAGGCCGACACGCACGACGGCGTCGCCCGCGGCGGCGGCGTCGCCCGCGGCGGCATCGCTGCCCGCGGCGGCGGCGTCGCCCGCCGCGGCGTGCACCGCGAGGAGCCGCCCCCCTCGGGCGCACGTGCCGCTCGCGTACTCGGGCAGCGCCCAGGCGCCGCGCTGGGCGCGCGGCGGCCACAGCGACTCGCCCTCGACGACGGCCTCGCGGGGCGGGGCGGCGTCGAACGAGAGCGGCGCGATCGAGGCCGAGGCGAGGCCGCCGCCCTCGGGGATCACGAAGCGGTAGCGGTAGGCGGGGGGGCGCCCGAGGGCCTCCCACGCCATCCGGTCGAGCGCGTCGCCGCGGTAGCGCCGCACGGCGAGCTCGCCCGCCGAGGGGTGGAAGCCGAGGTTGAAGCCGTGGTCGGTGTCGACGAACACGAGGCCGCGCCGGACGCCGGCGCGCGCGACAACGGCGGGGTCGAACATGGGCAGGCCGCCCTCGCGATCCCGGAGCGCGGCGTGGTCGAAGCCGGCGCGGAACGCGAAGCCGGCGAGCGGGAGCGCCGCCGCGAGCAGCGCCCACGGCGCAGGACCCGGCGCGACGCGGGCGGCCCGCGCGCGCTCCACCGCCGCGACGACGTAGACGACGGCGACGGCGGCGAGGGCGTGCTCCACCGGCAGCACGTCGGCGAGGAAGCGAGCGCCGCCGCCCGGGTAGTTGCCGTCGAAATAGAACGGGGCGTAGGCGGCGATCTGGAAGAGCGGGGCCAGCGCGAGGGCGCGCGATCTCCGGCTCCGGAGGGCGATCGCGGCGCCGACCACCACGAGCAGCGCCAGCGGCTCGGCGTTGAGCGCGTCGACGAGGTGGAGCTTCAGGCGGCGCAGCGTCGTGCCGGCGGCAGCCAGAAAACCATATCCTTCCGCGAGGTTATGGCGGACGAAGTCGCCGTGCTCGCCGAGGCAGCCGATCCCCTCGCCGAAGCCGTACCGGAAGCAGCCGGGAGGGCCGTCGGCGACGGCGTAGTAGGCGGCCTGCGACGACGCGAAGGCGCCCGTCGCCGCGCGCTGGTGCGCCGCGAGCAGCGCCAGGCCGGGGAGCGCGCCGAGCGCCATCACCGCGGCGATCCGCCCGAGCCGCGGCCGCGGCGGCGGACCCGGCGCGGGGCCGCGAGCGCCCTCGGCCGCGCTCCTCGGCACGAGGAGCAGCAGCGTCGCGGCGAGGGCGAGCGCGCTCGGCGGGCGCGTCGCGGCGAGCCATCCCGCGGCGAGCCCGGCGAGCGCGGCGGCGCGGCCGGCCGGACCGGTCCACGGCGACGGGGCGCGCGCGGCGGCGGCCGCGCAGGCGTGGTCGAGCGCGCGCCGCGTGGACGCGAGCGCCACGGTGAAGCAGAGCGCCGCGAGCCCGTGCGACATCGTGTCGGCCGTCTGGTAGCGGAGCGCGGCGCACAGCGCCGAGAAGAGCGCCGCGACGAGCGGGACGGAGGGGATCCGCGCGGCGTCCTCGCCGGAGGAGGCCGGGCGCGCCGGCGCGAGCCGCGCGGCGAGGTCGTAGGTGGCGATCGCGAGCGCGGCGGCGAGCAAGGGGCCGACCGCGAGCGGCGCCCCCGCGAGGAAGCCCAGCGCGAGGAGGGCGGGGTACCCCGGCGGGAACAGGACCGCGACCTCGGCCGCGCCGTCGCCCTGGCCCGCCGCGTCGCGGCGGACGAGGAAGCGTCCGAGCACGGAGGCCGACGGCTCGTCGAGTGGCCATGCGAGGTGCCCCGCCGCGATCGCGCGCGCCTCGAGCCAGTAGCTCGTCGCATCGATGATGCGGGGGCCTCCGCGGAGGTAGACCGCGACGTACGCGGCCGAGATCAGCGCCGCGGCGGCCGCGAGGGCCGCGAGGGCCGCGGCCGCTGCGAAGCCCGGGGCCGCGCCGGAGCGGGGCGGGGGAGGCCGCCGCGGCGGAGCGGGCGAGCGGCCGCGGCGGAGGAGCCAGGCGCCGGCGAGCAGCGCGGCGAGGGAGAGCGCGAGCGCGATCCACTGGGCGGGGTCGCGGGGGAGGCCGGCGCGCACGTCACGGCCCGGCGAGCGGGCGCGCCTCGAGGCGCGCGGCGCGCTCGAGGATCCACACGTGGTGGTCGGCCCAATCGCCCTCGACCGAGGTCAGGGTGAGCGTGAACGTCTCGGGCAGGTCGTCGGGCAGGTCGAGCGAGGCCTCGGTCCAGCCGTCGCTCTCGCGGATCGCGAGCTGGCCGAGCTCTCGGCCGTCCGCCGCCGCCCGGATCACGGCGGGGCGCGACGCGGCGGTGCGGACCACGAGCCTGCCGCCGCCCGCGCGCGGGGCGCGCAGGCGGGCGGCCTCGCTCCTGCCGCCCGGGATGATGCGCCCCGCGTCGAAGCGGTCGCGCCCGGGGTCGCGCGGGTCCGGCAGGACGCTGAAGACCACGAAGCCGGCCTGCGGCCGCGGGAACGTGTAATCGTGCTCGCGCTCGCTCACGAGGTCGGCGACGTCGAGCTCGTCGACCACGCGCTCGTCGGCGCGCAGCGACGCCGGCCCCTCGCCGCGCGCGAGCGGGCTCCAGTCGGCCCGGTAGATGACCTTCTCGGCGCCGCCGCAGATCACGTTGCCGACGACCGGGATGCCGACGATCCGCTGGCCGAAGATGGCCGGGAGCTCGCCCCACCAGGTCGGGTAGATCGCCAGCACGTCGGGGCGCTCCTCGGGGGCGATGCGCTCGATGAGCTCCAGGGAGGCGCCGAGGCCGTGGACGCCCGCGCGCGCGAACGGGAGGTCGTGGTAGCCGCCGAGCCCGATGAGGTCGAGCCCGGGCCGGTCGGACGCGTAGAGGAGCGCGCCCGCGTCGCCCACGAGGACGCGCCGCACGTTGAGCTCGGCGAGCACCTTGCCGGCGACGAGGTGCTGGTCGCGGATGTTGCGGCTGGCGCGCCCGAAGAACCAGATCTGGTCGCGCATCCTGGGCAGCTGGTGGACCCAGAAGAGCGCGGCGAGGGCGAGGCCGAGCGCGACCCGCGCCGCCCAGGGGACCAGCGCGCCGCGACGCCCGATGGCGAGGGCGGGGCCGCCGGGGGCGGGGCCGCCGGGAGCACGGCCGCCGAGGGCGCGGCCGCCGAGGGCGCGGCCGCCGAGGGCCCGCGCCACGGCCGCGAGGCGCGCCCAGCGCCCTGCCGGCGCCGGGGCCCCGGGCGTCTCCGGCGCGCGCTCCGCGGCGGCGCGGGCCTCGCTGCCCGGCGCGGTCCGCGCCACGAGCAGGGCGAGCCCCATCGCCGCGAGCAGCAGCAGCCAGGCGACGGCGGGCATCGTGTAGCGCTCGTTTTGCCAGCGCACCTGGCCGTTCAGGGCGACGAGCGCGAGCCAGCCCGCGACGTGGATCCACAGCAGCGCCGCGATCGCGCGGGTCTTGCGGAAGGCGAGGGGGACGAGCGCGAGGGCGGGGACGATCCAGCCCCAGGGGAGCGCGTCCGCGAAGTGGTGGTTGGTGTTCCGCGCGACGACGTACGTGAGGAGAAACTCGTAGGTATTCCACTTCTCCTCGGCCGTCATGTACGGGTTGTTCAGCGCGAGCTTGGCGATGGCGCCGCTCGCCGCCCACTCGCCGGTGAACGCGCGGTTCGCGAGCGCCTGGGCGACGCACGCGAGCGCGCCGGGCACCGACGCGCGGAGCAGGGTCGCGAGCGCGGCGCGCGCGCCGTAGGCCCTCCGCACGGCGAGGGCCGCGTACACGCTCAGCGCCGCGACGCAGACGACCGACTCCGGCCGCGTCGCGTAGAGGAGCGCGCCGGCGAGCCCGGCGGCGTACCCGAGGCGGGCGACGCGCCTCGGCGGCGCTGCCGCGCGCCCGGCGTCGCCGGCCTCGCGCGCCGCGTCCGCGAGCGAGAGCGCGGCCAGGGCGTTGAGGGCCCAGACGCCGAGGTGGAAGGCGTTCTCCATGCCGCTGAACAGCGACCAGTCGAGCGCGCCGACCGAGAGCGCCACGGGCGGCAGCAGGTACTTGGCCCAGCGCCCGATGGGCTCCAGGATCCGGCCGCCGACGAGCAGGAAGCCGAGCGTCGAGGCGCACGCGACGATCGCCGCCCACTGCATCAGGAGGAGGCCGCGGAAGCCGATGACGTAGCCGAGCGCGAGGATGAACGGGTAGCTCAGGCTGGTGTTGCCGCTCGAGAAGCCGTTGCCCTCGGACCACTGGAACGGGTACCCGCGCGCGGTGGCGCGGGCGTAGTCGAAATGGATGAAGACGTCGTCGAGCGGCGCCGACCACATGCCGCCCGTCTGCCGGTGCATCGAGCCGTAGAACGCGACGGCGGCGTAGAGGACACAGGCGCCCGCGTAGACGGAGAACAGGATCGGGTCGACGCGTGGCCACGCGGCGACCAGACGATCGAGCCGACCGGGGGGCCCGGCCCGGTTTGTGTCATGGGCGGCTGCCGCGTCGGGTTCGGCCGTGTCGGCGGCTTTCGGCCGAGACGGCAGCGGCGCACCACCTTCCGGCGGTGCAGGGGGCACGGGTTCGGCGCGGGACGGTGACACGCGGCTCTTTTACACGAGTTCCCACGCGCTGGACCGACGGAGCCCCTGTCCACGGCCAACCGGGCGAACTGTTCCGACTGTACGTGCCGGACGCGCCTCGCCGTCAATTCTGGAAGTGAAATCTCCAGAGTTGAAAGGTGTCGGAGGTCTCCTTAAGCAAATCCACGCGAAACCAGGTGGGCTAGCCCTTGGTCCGCCTCCTGCTACTACCGGAGGCCAGAGCGCCCGTGACGGTCTCCCCCCCCGCCGTCGAATGGGCGCTCTGTTTCTTTTGTGCGCCGTGCGAGCCGCGCGTGCCGCCGGCAGCTGCTCGGTGCCGAGGCGCCGCCACGCGGTGGTGCACCCCGCATCTCAGGCCTCGGAGCACAGGCCCGGCGTGCTCGCCGGTGGACGGCGCCCCCTACCCTACCGCGCGCCGAGGCGAGCGACACCCTGCTCGGCGGCGCGCCTGCCAGGGCGGGCCAACACATCGCGCGGATCCGCGCCCGGCGCCCTCCGAACACGCCAGGGTAGCAAGGATGCAAACGCCTGTTTCAGGTTTGAAACAGATCGGGCAGATCTCCTAGGGAAAAGCCGCGGAAGCATGCGCGATCGCCCTTGGCCTGCGTCCTGCTATCTCCGTACGGCAGAGCGCCCGTGACGGTTCCCCCCCCCACCGTCGAATGGGCGCTCTGTTTTTTGTCCTCCTCCCACGCGGAAGCGTCCGCGCCGTGCCGCGACGGTAGGGGTGTTCGTCGCAAGGTCCCGGAGGGGGCGCACGCAGGAGCGGGAAGTCGGGAAGATCTTTGAGCATTCTTCCTCTTCTCGCGCTCTCGGATTCCCGTCTTCCTGCTCAACCCGGTGATTGCGCCGGCAAGTGCGACGTCGGCTCGGTCCCGCTGAGCTGGGCGCCTCCGTGTACGATGGCTTTTGACACCGACACGAGAGGGGACCCATGTCCGCGCCAGCGCCGCTCTTCCGCTCATCGTTTCTGCTGCTCCTCTGGCTCTGGCTCGCCGCCTGCGCGCCGAGCGCCGGGACCGCACCGCCGGCCGGCGAACGCCCGAGGGCCGTTGCGATCCCGCCGCCTCCTGCCGCCGCGCCGGCCACCGCCGCGGCGGTCGAGCCAGAGCCGGAGCCCGGCACCGCCGTGCCCGTCACCCGCGCCGACCCGTGGTGGGGCGAGCCGCTCGCGCCGGTCACCCTGGTGGTGTGGGGCGATTACGAGTGTCCTTTCACGTCCAGGTTCATGGCGACGCTGGAGATGCTGAAGCAGGCCTACGGGCCGGAGCGGCTGCGCATCGTCTGGAAGCACAATCCGCTGCCGTTCCACAAGAACGCGCGCCCGGCGCACCTCGCCGCCGAGACGGTGTTCCAGCTCGGCGGAGCCGGGGCGTTCTGGAAGTTCCATCAGCTCGCCTTCGCCAACCAGCGCGCGCTCGCGCCGGAGTCGTTCGAGGCCTGGGCCGCCGAGGCCGGCGTGGACCGGGCGGCGTTCCGCGCGTCGTTCGAGCAGCAGCGCGGCGCGCCCAAGATCGATGAGGACATCGCCGCGGGCACGGCGAGCGGCGTCACGGGTACACCCGTGTCGTTCATCAACGGCGTGATCCTCAGCGGAGCGCAGCCGCTCGACAAGCTCCAGGCCGTCATCGGCGAGCAGCTCCGGGCGGCCGAGGAGAGCCGCCGGGACGGCGTCCCGCCGGAGCGACTCTACGCGGCGCTCTCCGCGAAGAACAAAGCGCTCGCCCCCACGGCGCGAGCGCCGGCGCCGCCGGCCGACGAGACGACCGTCTGGAAGGTGCCTGTCGACGGGTCGCCCACCCGGGGCAACCCGGCCGCGCCGGTGACGCTGGTTATGTTCTTCAATTTCCAGTGTCCGTTCTGTCGCAAGGTCGCCCCGACGATCGACGCGCTCGAGAAGAAATACAGCGACAAGCTGCGCCTCGTCTTCAAGCACAACCCGCTTCCGTTCCACCCTCGGGCCGAGCCCGCCGCCGAGCTCGCGCTCGAAGCGAAAGCGCAGAAGGGCGACGCGGCCTTCTGGAAGGCGTACGCGCTGCTGCGGGAGGGCCCCCTGGACGACGCGGATCTCGTGGCGCACGCGAGGTCGCTCGGCCTCGACGTGGGGCGGGCGCAGCAGGCCGTCGCGGCGCGGCGGCACGCGGCGCGCATCCAGCGCGACCAGGCGCTCGCCGACGACCTCGCGAGCTCGGGCACACCCCATTTCTTCATCAACGGCAGGCGGCTCGTCGGCGCCCAGCCGGCAGAGAAATTCGAGGCCATCCTCGACGAGGAGATCGCGCGCGCCGCGAAGCTCGTCGCCGCGGGCACGCCGCCGGAGAAGGTCTACGACGCGCTGCAGAAGGACGCGAAGACCGGCGCGCCGCCCGAGCGGATCCTCGCCCCCGCGCCGACCGGCGACAACCCCGGCAAAGGAGCAAAGCCCGGCGCGAAGGTGACCATCCAGATGTTCGCCGACTTCCAGTGCCCGTTCTGCAGGCGCGTCCAGCCCACGCTCGACGAGATCATCGCCGCCTATCCGGGCCAGGTCCGCGTGGTCTTCCGGCACCTGCCGCTCCCCATGCACAAGCACGCGCCCCTCGCCGCCGAGGCATCCATCGAGGCGTTCCGGCAGAAAGGCGAGGCCGGCTTCTGGGCGATGGCGCAGCGCCTGTGGGAGGACCAGTCCGAGACCGGGCTCGATCGCGCGGCGCTCGAGCGCAAGGGGGCCGCGATCGGGCTCGACGTGGCGAAGCTCGCCGCCGCGCTCGACGCGCGCGTGCACCGCGCGGCGGTCGAGGCGGACGAGAAGCTCGCCGAGAGCCTGCACATCACGGGCGCGCCCGCCTTCGCCATCAACGATTACTTCCTGAGCGGCGCGGAGCCGGCATGGCGGTTCAAGCGGCTCGTGGACAGAGCGCTCGGCCCGCACGTCCCCCCCACGATGGATTCGCTGCACGGCGTGCGAAAGCCCGCACCCCAGCCGCCCGCTGACCGGCCGCCTGCGGTGCCTGGTCTGCTGGGCGCCAAGCACCTCCTCGTCATGTATGCGGGGTCACGGCGGTCTCCGCCGCACATCACCCGCACCAAGGACGAGGCGCGCGTCCTCGCCGAGCACCTGCTCCGGCGAGCGCAGCGCGGGGAGAGGTTCGAGGACCTCGCGGCCCAGCACAGCGACGAGCCGGGCGCCGCCGCGCGCGGCGGCGATCTCGGCAAGTTCCCGAAGGGGGCGATGGTGCCCGAGTTCCAGCAGGCGCTCGAGAACACCGCTGTGGGCGCGCTGAGCGGGGTCGTGGAGACGCCGTTCGGCTTCCACATCATCCTCCGGACGCAGTAGCTCGGAGGCGCGGGCGCACCGGGGTCGAGGCGCCGCCGGGATCCTCGGAGGTCGCGTGGAGGTGCAGAGTCGCGCCGCACGAGAGCCTCGCGCCGGCGGCTGGGCGTCTGACGCCGCTCCCGCTTTGCGCGCAGCGCAGCGGGCGCCTCGCGTACGACCAGGGCTGAGCGGCCACATCGGCAAACGCCCTGCGTCACCGGAATACCCGGCGGCCGTTCAGTGACCGAGCGGGTTCGTCTGCGGCGCCTCGCCGCGAGCCGCGGTGGTATCTCAGGACTTGCCGGATTCTCCTCGCCGGCCTCGATTGGAGAAGTTTTCATTCCTTCCGGCAAGGGGCGGCGCTCTCTTTCCGGGCGGACTGCGCGTTGACCCCTCTCGCGGGCGTCGAGTAGAACGATCGTCGCGCCAGCGCGCGCGACCCAGTCAGCGCCAGCGCGGATTGGAACCGCAAACGATGCGTTGGTTCGTCGAGATCTCGTCCCTGGGCCAGAAGGAGCAGCCCACCAAGAAGGTGTGCGTCGAGGCCCCGCAGTGGCAGCCCGCGCTGCAGAAGGCCCGGGCGCTCCGCGGCGACAATGGGCCGCTCAACAACTTCTCGGTGGACCTGCTGGAGACCGGCTACCGGGCGATCGATCCCGCGACACGCGTGCGGTATTTCGTCCAGCGCGCGCCGGACGACGCGGCGCTCACCGACGGGACCGAGCCGCCCGCCGCAGCGGCCGCGCGCGGCGCCGCCGACGACGCGCCTCCGCCACGAAAGCGCCCGGCGGCGGCCACCGTGCCGTTCATCTCGATGGGCGCCGCGCTCCTCGTGCCGGAGCCGGCAGGCGCGGCGGCCAGGCCCGAGCGGGACGCGGCAACGGCGCCGGAACGGTCCGCCGCCCTGGCGAACGATACGGCGGCCAAGCCGGAGCCGAGCGCCGCGCCGGAGCCGAGCGCCGCGCCGGAGCCGGGCGCCGCGCTAGAGCCGGGCGCCGCGCCGGAGCCGGGCGCCGCGCCGGAGCCGGGCGCCGCACCGGAGCCGAGCGCCGCGCTAGAGCCGAGCGCCGCGCCGGAGCCGGGCGGGCTGCCGCCGTTCGAGCTCGTGTCGCAGCGCGAGGAAGATCCGTCGGAGCGGTCGCCGCTGACGTACCGAGAGCTCGTCTATGCGGTCGCGCCGGGCACCCCGCGCGATCTCGTCAAGGCGCTTCTGCTCGACCGGTTCGAGGACGCGAGGCAGCGGATCGACGATGCCCGCCCCGGCAAGTTCATTCATCTCGCCGTGTTCGATCACGTCTTTCACGAACGGCCTCAGCGCGGCCCGCTCGCGACCCTTGCCTGGAAGGACTGGCGCTCGGAGGAGCCCGAGATCCAGTTCCGCCCTCGCGCCGGCGCCACCACGCCTCCGCCAGCTCCAGCCGCGGCGCCGCCGCCGTCGCCCACCGAGCCGCCGTCCCCTGAGCCACCGAGCGCGCCGCCTGCCCCCGGCGCCGCGTCGCCCATGGCCGAGGTCGTCCGCCTCACGCCGACCTCGCCGAGGAGCCGCTCCTCCCGCCCGCCGCCGGGCGGGCGCCTCTCCGGCGACGACCTCCTCGCCGAGCTGTTCGAGGCGTGCAGCGACCTGCACTTCCTTCAAGGGACCCTCCAGGGCGCGGACTTCATCCTGGCGCTCACGCTCCAGAAGATCCCGTGCGCCCTCGGGCTCGTGTCGCTGTTCGACATCAACCGGCGCGAGTTCGTCGTCGTCCGGCAGCACGGCGGCAAGAGCGCGCTGCTCGCCAGGCTGCCCGAGCGGGCGCCGCTCGCGCAGGCCGCGATGCGCTCGCGGCGCGCCGTCGTCGTGCCCGACGCGGCCGCGGACGAGCGCGCGAGGGACGAGCGGTGGGCCGCGATGGACGTCGAGCTCCGGAGCCTCGTCTGCGCGCCCGTGGAGCTCGCGGGCCGCTACCTCGGCCTGATCGAGCTCGGCAACCCGCTCGACGGCCGCCCCTTCTCCGAGGGCGACGGCAACGCGCTCACCTACATCGGCCAGCAGTTCGCGGAGTTCGTCGGGGCGCGCGGCGTGGTCGTCGAGCCCGACCTCGTGACCGCCGGGGCGAAGAGGGCCGCCCGCTAGCGGCGGGGCTGCGATGGACCTCCTCCCCTCGGCCGGGCAGCGGCACCGCGTCCCGTACTTCGCCCTCGTGCCGGCCATCGTCGTGGCCGTGCTCGTGCTCGGCGGGATCGCCCTGCGCACGACCCTCCAGATCGAGAAGGCCCGCCAGCAGACCGTCTTCGCCGCGACGCTCGCCCTCGCCGACGAGCGCGTCGACCGCCTCGACAAGCTGATCATCGCGCAGGACAACGTGATCGCCGCGCACGTCGACGTCGCGAACCTCCCCGCCATCGCGCGCCGCTGGCTCCCCACCGCGGCCCGCGAGACGCCGACCGTGCGCGCCATCCTCGTCCTCGACATGGAGCACGACGCCCACGACGTGCTCGCCTTCGTCTCGCGCGGCGCGTCCGGGCAGGAGGACGACGCGTTCCGCAGGCTCCTGCTCGCCCGCCTCCTGCCCCAGATGAAATTCGGGGGCGACGGGGCCGAGCTGCGCCACCTCCACCACGTCATCGACCAGCAGAGCCTGCTCGTGAGCTACTGGCAGCGCGAGCACCTGGGCCGCCGGTACCTCGTCATCGCCTGGCACGAGGTGGCCCGCCTGGTCCACGAGGTGATGCCCCGCCTGTTCCGCGACCTCGACCGCGGCAACAGCCGGATGAACGTCATCGACGAGGAGGGGCGCATCGTGTTCGGCCCGCCGATCAAGGGCGGCGAGTTCACCGTGGGGCGCCCGTTCCCGACCACGCTCTACAACTGGCACCTCCAGGTCGCGCTCACCACCGCCGAGGAGCTCGGCCAGAGCGTGGAGCGGCAGCGCCTGATCGAGATCCTGATGGTCGGCTTCTCCGCCGTGGTCGCCCTCGCCGGGCTCGCGATCGTGGTGCTCGCCTCCGTGAACGAGCGGCGGCTCGCCGCCCTGAAGAGCGATTTCGTCGCGAACGTCTCCCACGAGCTCAAGACGCCGCTCTCCCTCGTCCGCATGTTCGGCGAGCTCCTGCTCGGCGACCGCGTCCCCAACGACGAGAAGCGCCGCCAGTACCTGCAGATCATCGTGAGCGAGAGCGAGCGGCTCACCGCGCTCATCGAGAACGTCCTCGATTTCGCCCGGGTCGAGCGCGGCAAGGCCGCCTACGAGTTCGCCCGCGGGAGCGTCGCCGAGGTGGCCACGCGCGCGGTCGACATGTACCACTACCGCGCCGAGCGCGAGGAGGTGGCCGTCGAGCTCACCCTCGCCGAGGGGCTGCCGGAGGCGCTCATCGACGCGCGCGCGCTCGAGCTCGCGATCGTGAACCTGCTCGACAACGCGCTCAAGTACGCGAAGGACGGCGGGCGCGTCGACGTGTCGGTCGAGGTCGAGGGCGGGCGAGGGGGGCGCCTCGCCGCGCTGACCGGCGCGGCGGATCGCGTCGTCGTCCGCGTGAGCGACCGCGGGCCGGGCATCGATCCGGACGAGCAGAAGCACATCTTCGAGCGCTTCGCGCGCGGCCGGCGGGCGAGCGAGCGGCACGTGCGCGGCAGCGGGATCGGGCTCGCGCTGGTGAAGCACATCGCCGAGAGCCACGGCGGCGCCGTGCGGGTCGAGAGCCCGCTCACCGAGGACGGGCGCGGCAGCGCGTTCATCGTGTCGATCCCCGCGCTGGCGCGCGATCCGGAGGCGCAGGAGCGGGCCGCGCCGGCCGAGGCGCCGCCGGAGCCGGAGCGGAGCGCGCCCTCGTCGGCGCGGGGCGAGGAGGCGCCGTGACGTCGCCCCGCCGCGACGCCGCGCAGGCCGCCGCGCGCAAGGATGCGCGGGCCGCCGCGCGCGAGGGCGTGCGCGCCGCCGCGCGCAAGGATGCGCGGGCCGCCGCGCGCGACGCCGCCCTGAAGGCGGCGCTCGACGAGGTGCGCGCGCGGTGCGCCGTCGAGGAGCGCCGCGCGCAGGATCCGGTCTCGTTCGTCCATCGCTACACGGACCCGGCCGATCAGGAGCTGGTCGCGCTGCTCGCCGCGTCGCTCGCCTTCGGCAACGTGAAGGCGCTGCGCGCCAAGATCGGCGAGGCGCTCGACCGGCTCGGCCCGGAGATCGCCCGCGTCGCGGACGACCCCCGGGCCGTCTCGGCGCGGCTGCGCGGCTTCCGGCACCGGGTCTACCAGGGCCGCGACCTCGCGGGGCTGCTCGTCGGCGCCCGCCAGGTGCAGCGCGCCTCGGGCTCGCTCGGCGCCGCCTTCGCGGCCGAGCTCTCCCGCAGCGGCGATCTGCGCCAGGCCCTCGGCGCGTGGGTGCGGGCGATCCGGACCGCGGGCGGCCTCGACCGCCGGCCGAACGACCGCGGCGCGGCGCACATCCTCCCCGATCCCGAGAAGGGCAGCGCCACCAAGCGGCTCATGCTGCTCCTGCGCTGGATGATCCGCCCCGCCGACGGCGTGGATCTCGGCCTCTGGCCGGTGCCCCCGTCCGCCCTGCTGATCCCGGTCGACACGCACATCGAGAAGCTCGGTTACAACATCGGCCTGACCGACCGCAGGGGAGCCACCTGGAAGACCGCGGAGGAGATCACCGCCGCCCTCCGGCGCTTCGACGCCGCCGACCCGGTCAAGTACGACTTCGCCCTCTGCCACCTCGGCATGCTCCAGCAGTGCCCGTCACAGCGCGACCCGGTCCGCTGCGAGGGCTGCGGCGTGAAGGCCGTCTGCCGGTACTGGGATGAGTGAGCACGCCGTGCACGCTCGCTTTTGCCCCGGACGTTCTCGCTGCGCCCCGGACGGGCACACGGAACCCTTCGAAATCGCAAAGGATTTCAGTTTTGATTTGCAGGCGCGCAAGGACGGCGGAGCTTCTGCTTCGTAACTAGCTGATGTCTGGTTCCAAGCAGGCCGGCACGGAGCCTGCACTAAAGGTGGGCGAGCGCCGTCGCGGAGACCTTCCCCCCCCAGGTCCGCGAGGCGCTTTTTTCATTTTGTCCGTTCGTCGCGCTCGTCGCGCTCGTCGCGCTCGGTCGTGATGTCGGCCGCGTAGGTTGGGGTGCGGCGGCTTGCCTGGGCCCGCACGAGCGGTGCGCAAGGTGAGCGCCGCAGCGGAGCCCCCCCGAGCTCCGCTGCGGCGTTCTGGTGTTGCGTACCCCGTGCGCACGGGCGCGCTTGCGGACGTCTTGCCGCCTCTCTCTCTCGTCCAGGCGCCTTGCGACCGCCATGCCACGGAGCCGGCCGTCGATCGTGGCACTTTTGTGCACGGCCGTGATGAAGGCCGCGCGCTCCTCGCGGCGCGCCGCGTCGCCGCGCGCCGCTCGCCGCTCGCCGCGTCGCCGCGCGCTCGCGCCGTTTGCCCTGCGTGTACGCCGAAAGAAACGAGCGCGAAACGCGCGGCCGGCTGTTCATCGAAACACGATGTCGGCGAGCATGGGCCAATCCTCACGACGATGGCCGACCAGCGAACCGGTGAGCGGGCCTCCACGAGCGGCTGGCCCACGCGCTCTCCGACGATCAAGAATGTTCCGGCGGCCGAGCTTGCCCGCATGCGGAGGTCCAGCCAGCGAGTAGAGTATGTGTATGGTCTGGACATTCGGGGCTTACCTCCTCGTCGCGCTGGCGCTCGCCGCGCTCGCGGCGGTCGCGCTCTGGGCGCACCTCTTTTACTGGGTCAAGCGGCTGACCCTCTCGCTCGAGTACAGCGCAGAAGAGGTGGTGAAGACCGAGGACGGCGCGCGGATCGAGATCCGCCGCGTCCCATGCCCGCCCGGAGCGGCCGCGCAGCCGGACCTGCCCCCCATCCTCCTGGTCCATGGCATCGCCGCCAACCACAGGAACCAGGATATCCACCCCGATTACTCCCTCGCCCGCCACCTCGCCGCGCTCGGGCGCGATGTGTGGCTGCTCACGCTGCGGAGCGGCCTTCTGCTCACCCGCTCCGAGCGGCGCAACGTCCACTTCTCGGCCATGGCGCGGTACGATCTGCCCCGCGCCTTCGACGTGATCCTGGAGCGCACGTCGGCCCGCTCGCTCGATTACGTCGGCTTCTCGATGGGCGGCATGCTCCTTTATGCCGCGCTCGGCCGGAGCGTGCCGGAACATCGGGTCCGCCGTGTGGTCATCGTGGGCTCGCCGGGTCGGATTTCCGGTCCGGGGCGGCTCCTCCGCCACGTGCCGGCCCGGCTGCTCCCGGGCGTCCCGCTGCGCCTCATGGCACGCAGCGTCGCGTTCGCCTCGGAGTGGCTGCCGACGCCGCTCCACCGCGCGGTGGCCAATCCGCGCAACGTGCCTCCCGGCGTGACGCGGCTCGCGCTCGTCAACTGCATCGAGGACATCCCCGCCGGGCTGAACGCGGACTTCGCCGCCTGGATCGGGGGCGACGGTGAGATCCGGGTGGAGGGAGAAAAGGTCCTGGACGGACTCGCGTCCGTCTCGGCGCCGGCGCTGTTCATCGCGGGCAGCGCCGACAGGATCGCGCCGGTCTCGGCGGTGCGCGCGGCGTTCGACGCATGGGGGCGCGATCACCCGGAGACGCCGAAGCGGTTTCTCGTGCTCGGGCGCGACTTCGGGGCGCGGGAGGATTACGGCCACGGGGATCTCGCCGTGGGCGCTTATACGGGAGCCGAGCTCTTCGAGCCCATCGCCCGCTTCCTCGGCCCGGACGCACAGCCCGAAGAGACCGCGGGGCCCGAGACGGGCGCTCCGGCGCTGGACGCAATCCAGGCGCGTCAGCCGACCTCGAACGATGCCGGCCCGCTGCCGGACGTCCCGCCGGCCTAACACGTTTCATCCGTCATTGCGGAAGGGGCGCGGAGGGGCGTATTCTCGATCTCGGGTCTCTCAAAGCCACCACCCGGTGGCCGGCGCGCTTGCCAAAGGATGTTCATGAGTCAACCCGGGTTGCGCTCCAGGTTCGAGCTGGCGTCGGTCGCGTTCTGGCTGACGGCGGCGAGTCTCGTCGCCTCCGCCGTGTCCTGCGCGCAGGGCGGCAATTCCATCGCGGATTGTGATGACGGCCTCTCGCTCTGCGGCGGCACGTGCATCGACACGCAGACCGACCCTGACAACTGCGGCGACTGCAACGTCGCCTGCGAGGGCGGAGCGCGGTGCGCGGCGGGCAGGTGCGTCGGCGGAGGCGGAGAGGGCGGAGAGGACAGCGACGCCGCCACGTCCGGGACCGGCGGCGACGGCTGCGGCCCTGGCGAGGTGGAGTGCGAGGGCAGCTGCGTCGCGCTCGGGACCGACGCGCAGAACTGCGGCAGCTGCGGCAACACGTGCCCGGAGGACCAGACCTGCGAGGGCGGCGCCTGCCGCTGCGCCCCAGAGCTGACGGCCTGCGACGGCAGCTGCGTGGATCTCGAGAGCGACCCGCATCATTGCGGCGCCTGCGAGACCTCGTGCGCTTACAACGAGACGTGCGCGGAAGGGGCGTGCCGCTGCAACGAGGGCCTCGCCGAGTGCGACGTCGAGGGGCCCGAGGGGACGTCTCGCGCGTGCTTCGATCTGGCGAGCCACCCGCATCACTGCGGCGCGTGCGGCGCGGCGTGCGAGCCGGGGCTGTACTGCCAGCGGGGCGAGTGCACCTGCGTCGTCGGCCCCTACGAGGACATCGGCTCGACGGTCCCGCTGCGCGTGGAGGGGAGCACGCTGGGAGCAGATACGTATTTCGGCCTCGACTGCGTGGCCAGCGGCTCGACCGAGCTGGCCTACAAGTTCACGGCGCCCCAGGGCGGCCTGTACAAGTTCGATACCACGGGGTCGAGTTATGACACCGCGCTGGGCGTGCTGGACTTCGACGTCTGCGACGAGCTCGCGTGCAACGACGATGGCCCCCGCGGGGCACAGGCGATCACCTCGACGCTCCTCGAGGAGGGGGAGTCGGTCCTCCTCGTCGTGACCGGCTACAACGGCGCGCAGGGCGACTTCGCCCTCAACGTCACGTGGTCGGCGCCGCCGGTCTGCCCGGTGGGCACGATCGAGCCGACCCTGCCGCAGGTCATCAACGACGACACCACCACGCGCGGCGACTACAACACGCCGAGCTGCGGCTCGGCCGGCAGCCCCGACGCGAGCTACACGTTCACCGCGCCTGCCGCCGGCAGGTACGTCTTCGACACGTTCGGCTCCTCGTCCGACACCCTCCTCGAGCTGCGCAACGGGTCCTGCACCGGGTCGGTGATCGCCTGCAACGACGACACGGGGACTGGAGCGGAGTCGCGCCTCGTGGCGAACCTCTCTGCGGGCCAGACGGTGGTCGCGTTCGTCGAGGTCGCCGAGGGCGAGGCTGGTCCCATTACGCTCAACGTCACCGAGTACGTGCCGCCGCCGTGCCCGGAGCTCGATCTGGGCTCCACCACGCCGCAGACCGTGCGCGGCAGCACCACGGGGCGCGATCGCGCCCTCCCGTCCCCCTGCGCCGGCGGCTACGGCCCCGAGGTCACCTACCGGTTCACCGCGCCCGAGTACGCGCTCTACACCTTCGACACCTTCGGCTCCGGCTTCGATACGGTCCTCCACATCCACGACGGGACGTGCGCCGGCACGAGCCTCGGCTGCAACGACGACACGGCCGGCGTCCGGGAATCCGAGGTGAGCGTGGTGCTGAGCGCGGGGCAGACCGTCGTCGTGGTCGTCGACGGCTTCGGCGAGTCGAGCGCCGGCGCCTACACGCTCAACGTGAACAGCGTGCTCATCCCTCCCTGCCCGGCGATCGATCTCGGATCGACGGTGCCTCAGTCCGTGACCGGATCGACGGCGGACGCGGTCGACATCCTGCGCCCGGCCTGCGGCGGCAACCGCGGCAAGGAGCTGACCTACAGCTTCACCGCGCCCGAGGACGGCACGTACGTCTTCGATACGCTCGGATCCTCCTTCAACACGGTCCTCTACGCGCGCGACGTCGACTGCGCCGGTCCCTCGCTCGGGTGCAACGCCGACGCGGGCGGAGGGCAGCAATCGCGGCTCTGGCTCAACCTCCGCGCAGGCCAGACGATCGTCCTCGTCGTCGACGGCAACACCACGGCGGACGCGGGGGACTTCACGCTCTCCGTCCAGCAGTTCACGGGCGCCACCTGCGCGGCGCCGATCGATCTCGGCTCGGCCACCCCGCAGGTCGTGACCGGCAGCACCGTGGGCCAGCCCGAGCTCGTGAGCCCGGCGTGCGGCAGCTCCAGCGCCCCGGAGGTGGTCTACAGCTTCACCGCGCCGGAGAACGGCACCTATATCTTCGATACGTCCGGATCCAGCTTCAACACGATCCTCCAGGTCTTCGATGGAACCTGCGGGGGGAGATCGCTCGGCTGCAATGACGACTCGGGCGGCCCGCAGTCGCGGGTCCACGTGGACCTGACCGCCGGCCAGACCGTCCTCGCCGTCGTCGACGGCCAGAGCTCGAACGCCGGGGACTACGTGCTCAAGGTGGAGCGCTACACCGCGCCCGGCACCTGCTCGACGGCGATCGATCTCGGCCGGACCGTCCCGCAGACCGCGACCGGGAGCACCACGGGGGCGCTGAACCGCCACGCGACGACCTGCGGCTACTCCAACACCTCGGAGATCGTGTACACGTTCACGGCGCCGGAGGACGGGCGTTACCTGTTCGACACGTTCGGGTCGGCGTTCGATACGATCCTGCAGCTGCGCCAGGACGGCTGCGCGGGCGTCTCGCTCGGGTGCAGCGACAACGCGGGCAACCCGCAATCCGCGGTGAACGTCCCGCTCGTCGCCGATCAGGTGGTCGCCGTGATCGTCGATGGCTCGTCGTCGCAAGCGGGCAACTACACCCTGAACGTCAGCCGGTTCGACGGGTCCGGCACGTGCGAGGCTCCGATCGATCTCGGCTCGGAGCTGCCGCTCACCAGGACCGGCTCCACGGCGACGCAGCCGAACTCGACCTCGCCCCCGTGCGTCGGCTCGTCCACGGCGCCGGACGTGGTGTTCTCCTACACCGCCCCGGCCGACGGCACGTACGTTATCGACACGGTCGGATCGAATTTCGACACGGTCCTCACGGCGCGCGAGGATGGCGATGGATGCACCGGCGCATCGCTCGGCTGCAGCGATGACGTGAGCGGCATCGGGCGAGCGTCGCGCGTGACGCTGACGCTCACCGCCGGTCAGGTCATTGTCATCGCCGTCGACGGCTTCGGCACGGCGCTGGGCAATTACACGCTGAACATCAATCCCGGTTGAACCTGCATTGCGCGCGCGCTACGTGCCGAGGCGACCGCGCCGCCCGACGCCGCGCGCGCCGCCCGACGCCGCGCGCGCCGCCCGACGCCGCGCGCGGCCTCGATTCCAGTCGAGCCCCGCCGCCCGGCGCGCCGGGAACCCGCACACATCCAGCACCGCCGCCCGTTGCGGACGCCTCGGCCGTGAGCGTATCCTCGCGCGCGGCTTGCGCTTCGCTTCGCCTCGATCGGCCAGGAAACACCAAGGATGGCTATGAAAAGATTCCGAACGCGCCTCACGCCCACCCTCTCGTCCGCTGCGCTGCTGCTGGCCGCGGGGGTCGTCTTCGCGGCGTCGTGCGCCCAGAGCTCCAATTCGTCGGGGGAGTGCCGTGATGGGCTGTCGCTGTGCGATGGCCAGTGCGTCGATACCCAGGCCAACGCGGACCATTGCGGCGCGTGCGGCGACGCCTGCGCGGAGGGGCAGGGCTGCGCGGAGGGCCGCTGCCAGGGTGGCGAGGGCGGCGAGGGCGGCGGCGGCGAGGGCGGCGGCGGCGCCGGCGGCGAAGGCGGCGAGGGCGGCCGAGGCGAGTCCGACGGGGGGTGCGACGAGGGCGAGACCGACTGCGCCGGCGTCTGCGCCGACCTCGAGAGCAACCCGCGGCACTGCGGCGCGTGCGGCGAGGAGTGCGCGGAGGGGCAGATCTGCGCGGACGGCGAGTGCGGCTGCGGCGAGGGCCTCGAGGACTGCGACGGCGCCTGCGTGAGCCTCCAGAGCGACATGGCGAACTGCGGCGCGTGCGGGGAGAGCTGCTCGCCGAGCCAGCAGTGCGTCGAGGGCGCCTGCACCTGCTCCGAAGGCCTCGCCGAGTGCGGCGTCGCGTGCGCCAACCTGCAGACCAGCGAGCTCCACTGCGGCGCGTGCGGCGTCGCGTGCGAGCGAGGGGCGTTCTGCCAGGAGGGCGCGTGCTCCTGCGTCCTCGGCACGACCGAGGAGATCACGAGCTCGCTCCCGCTGACCTTGACGGGGACGACCGTCGGGGGCGAGACGAACTATGGCCTCGCGTGCGTGGCCGCCGGCTCGTCGGAGCATGTCTATCTCTTCACGGCCCCCGAGCACGGGACCTACACGATGGATACCTTCGGGTCCGGGTTCGACACGGCCCTTGGCGTGGTGGGCGCGGTCGACTGCGCTCAGCTCGGCTGCAACGACGACGCCCAGGGCGCCCAGTCCAAGCTCCGAGTCATCCTCACAGAGGGGCAGTCGGTCCTCGTCGTCGTGACCGGCTTCGACGGCGCGGAGGGCGAGTTCAAGCTCAACCTGGGGCAGGCCGGCCCGCCGATCTGCCCCACGACCGACGAGGTCATCACCGAGCTCCCGCAGGTCATCACCGGCGACACCGCGCTGCTCGGCGACCGGTTCACGCCGACCTGCGGCGACCCCGACGGCCCTGACGCGAGCTACGTCTTCACGGCGCCGGCCGACGGAAAGTACGTCTTCGATACGTTCGGCTCCGGGTACAACACCGTGCTCGAGCTGCGCGACGGCGGGTGCGACGGCCGCGTGATCGCTTGCAACGACGACTCCCAGGAGGGCGCGCAGTCGCGCATCACGACGGACCTCACCGCCGGACAGACGGTCGTGGTCGTCGTCGACGGCGCGAGCGGCGAGGCCGGGCCCTTCACGCTGAACATCTCCGAATGGGTCCCGCCCCCGTGCCCCATGGAGGATCTCGGCTCCACGTTCCCGCAAAGCGTGAACCGCAACACGACCGGCCTCGACCATTACCTGGAGCCGTCCTGCCTCACGGGCGCCGCCCCCGAGATGAGCTTCAGCTTCACGGCGCCCGCCGCCGGGCGGTACACGTTCGACACGTTCGGCTCGAGCTTCGACACCGTGCTCCACGTCCACGATGGCAGCTGCACGGGCCGGTCGCTGGGCTGCAACAACGACGCGACGTCCTCCCAGTCGCAGGTCGTGACGCCGCTCGCGGAGGGGCAGACGGCGTACGTGGTCGTGGACGGCGCGTTCGGGAGCTCCGGCGCCTTCACGCTCAACGTCGACGGGATCCTCGCGCCCCCGTGCCCGGAGAACGAGCTCGGGTCGGTCGTGCCGCAGACGGTGACGGGCACCACCGCCGGCCGCGGCGACTTCGTGAGCGCGGCCTGCGGCGCGCCCGGCGGCGCCGAGGCGACCTACAGTTTCACCGCCCCGAACGACGGCGTGTACGTCTTCGACACGTTCGGATCGAGCTTCAACACGATCGTCCACGTGCTCGACGGCTCGTGCGGCGGCGCGTCGCTCGGCTGCAACGACAACACGGCGGGCCCGCAGTCGCGGGTGGCGGTGCCGCTCACGGCGGGCCAGGCGGTCGTCGTCGTCGTCGACGGCGCCGGCACCAGCGCGGCGGGCGCCTACACGCTCAACGTCAGCCTGTTCGACGGCACGGCCACCTGCGCGAGCCCCATCGATCTCGGGTCGACGGTGCCGCAGACGGCGACTGGCCCCACCTTGACCCAGCCGAACTCCGCCGCGCCGAGCTGCGTCGCGTCCAGCGGCAACGACCGGGTCTACCGCTTCACCGCGCCGGCGGACGGGACCTACGTGATCGACACGTTGTCCTCGACCTTCGATACGGTCCTCCACGTGCACGACGGCGACAGCTGCACGGGCGCCGAGCTCGCGTGCAACGACAACGCGAGCGGCGTCACCTCCCGGGTGAACGTGACCCTCACCGCGGGGCAGGTGATCACGATCGTCGCCGACAGCCGGCCCTCCTCGTCCGGCAACCTCACGCTGCACATCAACGCCGCGGCCCCTTGACGCGACGCGGCGTCGCGGGTCGGCCCGCGGCAGGGCCGCCCGCGGCAGGGGCGTAGGGTCAGGTGGCCCGGCGTGGCGTGATGGATGGCGGTGGCGGGCGGCGCACCCGCTCGCCGCGCCGCCCGGCGGCCCGCCTGGCGGAGCAGCGCCGCGGATCCCTAGGAGTTTTCTTGAGAGCTGCGCGCGCCCGTGCGAGTCTCGCGCCCCGGGACGCGCGTCCGTCATCCTCCGGGACGTGTCCCCGTGCTCCGGATCGAACCATGCCAAAGGAACGTGTGTTCTCTCTCGATGCCGTGCGGACCGACGGCTGGTTCGAGCGTATAGGCGACGGCATCGGCAGCTTCCAGGCCCTGTGTGAGATCGTAGGCGAGGCGTTCTTCGCGTTCTCGATGATTACGGGCGCGCGCATCACCGCGCTGACCGTCGATCGCCGCAACCCGGACAACACGCTGGTCGACTTCGTTATCGCGCCGCCGGGCGAGGAGGACATCGACGGCGACGTCCAGCGGCTCACGCTCGCCGACTTCCGCCACCGCCTGGTCGGCGCCCTGCTCACGGACGACACGACGCCCCACGCCCCGGAGCGGGACACCGACCTCGAGGGCATCCAGCTCCACATCGGCGTCCGCTACCTGCTGCTCGCCCCGCTCTACGGGTACAGCCTCCGCAAGCTCTTCGTCGAGGGGAAGACCTCGCGCCTGCTCCTCCTGCGCGACGGCATCGAGGAGACGCACGAGCTCAACGAGTTCCGCGCGCGCATCCGCTCGCACGTGCGCGACGAGCTGGAGCGGGCATCGGCCGGGGCGCGCTCCGCGATCGATCTCACGAAGGTCGCCGAGGCCGAGGTCGCCTCGCAGCGCGGCGACTTCCCGAAGGTGATCCAGCTGCTCGGCACGTGGCCGGCGCCGCTCGCGATCTTCCTGCGCACCCCCGAGGGGCAGATGCTGACGCCGGACGCCCGCAGCCTGATCGCCAAGGGCCTCGGCCTGCTCGGCACCGCCTGCGTCAAGCTCGGCGAGGAGCACCAGGGCGAGGAGGTCATGCGCCTCGCCGTGCAGTACGCGCAGGATGGAGCCGCCGCCGGCGACATCTTCCGCCGGCTGGGCGAGGCCATGCTCGACGACGGCCGGGCGGGCGAGGCCATCGGGCCGCTCCGGCGCGCCGCGAACCTCGGCGCCCCGCCCAAGCACATCTGGCCGCTGCTCGCGCGGGCGTTCGTGCAGCGCAAGAAGTTCGTCGCCGCGCTCGCCTGCGTCCGCGAGGCGCGGAGCGCCGGCGTGCCGGACGCCGAGATGGTCGAGGAAATCCGCGAGATCGAGGCCACCCTGGGCACGGCGCTCACCGCGTGGCGCGGGCTGGTCCTCGCCGCGAACCGCTCCTAACGTGGCGGGGCGTCGCCGGCCCAGCGCGCGGGCGTCGCGTGACATCACGCCACGGACCGCCTCCATTGACACCCCCGCGGCGGGCGACTAGATCCGGCGCCCGGCGCGGATTAAGCCGAGATTGCTCGGATTTTCGCTGGCTTCCGGCAGGGTCCCCGCGCCGCTCTCATCAAGTTGGACTGCATGGTTCGGGGCCGCGGGCCCTGAGGTCTCGCCTGAAAAGCCGCGCGCTGCGGCGAGACGGTCGACCCTCCCGGGGGTTACCCGCAGGAGTGCTCTCTCGATGGCCACCTACATCCCCTTGTTCCTGCTGTTTCTCGTGGCCGCCGTCATCGCGCTCGCGATGTTCACGCTGACGTCGCTGCTCGGCCCGAAGAACCCGACGGCCGAGAAGATGATCCCGTACGAATGCGGCAGCGATTCGACGGGCGGGCGCTTCGTCAAGCCGAGCGTGAAGTTCTACCTGACGGCGATCCTCTTTGTCGTGTTCGACATCGAGGCGGTCCTTATTTACCCGTGGACGATCCAGTTCCGCTCGCTGGGCTGGACGGGCCTCGCGACGATGGGCTCGTTCATCGCGCTGCTCGTCGTCGCCCTCGTGTACGTGTGGAAGAAGGGAGCTCTGGAATGGGAGAAATAACGAGCGGCAGCACCTCGATGCGGGTGCTCGACGGGGGCGAGCACGGCTTCGCGACCACCCGCGTGGACGCGCTGCTCAACTGGGCGAAGAAGTACTCCCTGTTCCAGTACCCGTTCGTGACGGCGTGTTGCGGGATGGAGTACATGGCCATGGCGAGCCCGCGCTACGACATGGCGCGGTTCGGCGCCGAGGTGCCGCGCTTCTCGCCGCGCCAGGCCGACCTGCTCTGGGTGGTGGGGACCATCAGCCAGCGCCAGGCGCCCGCGCTGAAGCGCATCTACGAGCAGATGGCGGACCCGAAGTGGGTCCTCGCCTTCGGGACGTGCGCGTCGTGCGGCGGGTTCTACGACAACTACACGACCGTCGCCGGCATCGACAAGGTGATCCCCTGCGACGTCTACGTGCCCGGGTGTCCGCCGCGGCCCGAGGCGGTGCTCGACGGCCTCATGCTGCTCCAGGACAAGATCGCGCGCGGCGATCGCACGCCCGCGATCGTGAAGCCGCGGGAGGATCCCGCGCAGGCCGAGCGGCTGGTCACCCTGCGCAAGGACAGGAGCGCGCCGTGAGCAAGAAGGTCCTCGAGATCCTGACGGCGCAGTTCCCGGGCGCGATCCTGGAGACGCACTCGCAGTTCGGCGACGACACCGCCGTCATCGACCCGGTCGCGTGGCGCGACGTCGCGCTCTTCCTGCGCAACGACCCGCGCTGCCTGATGAACATGTTCGTCGACCTCACCGCGGTCGACTACCTCTGGCGCGGCGACGTGCCCCGCTTCGAGGTGGTCTGCCACCTCCGCTCGCTCGAGCGGGCCCACCGCATCCGGATCAAGGCGCGCGTGGGCGACGAGGAGGGCAACGGCGCCGAGCTCGACTCGATCGTCCCGGTGTGGAAGGGCGCGAACTGGTTCGAGCGCGAGTGCTTCGACCTGCTCGGCATCGTGTTCAAGGGGCACCCCGACCTCCGGCGCATCCTGATGTACCCGGAGTTCCAGGGGCACCCGCTGCGCAAGGACTACCCCGCGAACCGCATCCAGCCGCTGGTGCCGTTCCGCGACGTCCCGAACACCGGCAAGCTGCCGCCGTTCGGCCCCGACGAGGGCATGAGCTTCGGCCGCCAGTCGCACGATTTCGCGCTCTACGACGACGGGCGCGGCGCAACCCTCGAATCCACCGGCGGCGACGAGCCTTCCGACAAGGCCAAGCCGCACGGCATCAGCCCGCTCGTCCTCGAGGAGCGAAGTTAAGCCACCATGGAACCTCTGGATCGCGATCTTGACGCGGGCGAGCTCGAGCTGCCGAGCGAGCCGATGCTCCTCAACATGGGGCCGTCCCACCCGGCGATGCACGGCACGGTGCGGATCGTGCTCGAGCTGTCCGGCGAGACGATCAACAAGGCCGACGTGCAGATCGGCTACCTGCACCGCGGCTTCGAGAAGATGTGCGAGCGCGGCACGTGGACGCAGGTCTTCCCGTACGTCGACCGGCTCAACTACGTCTCGCCGATGCTCAACAACGTCGGCTTCGCGCTGGCGGTCGAGAAGATGCTCGGCGTCACGGTCCCGGAGCGCTGCCAGTACTACCGCGTGATCCTCGGCGAGATGGCGCGGATCTGCGACCACATGATCTGCAGCGGCGCCATGAGCATGGAGCTCGGCGCGTTCACGCCGTTCCTCTACCTCTGCCGCGCGCGCGAGATCTTCTGGGAGATCTTCGAGGAGGAGACCGGCGCCCGCCTGACGCACAGCTTCGGCCGCGTCGGCGGCATGGCGCGGCCGCCCACGGCCGACTTCAAGGCGATGGTCCGGGCCGGCCTCGCCCGCGTGCTCACGCTCGTGCACGACGCCGAGAAGCTCATCCTGAAGAACCGCATCTTCCTCGATCGCCTCGACGGCGTCGGGCGGATCTCGAAGGAGGACGCGCTCGCGCTCGGCTGGACCGGCGTCTGCCTCCGGGCGACCGGCGTGCCGTACGACGTGCGCCGCGCGCACCCGTACATGGTCTACGACCGCCTCGACTTCGACGTGCCGGTCGGGACGCGCGGCGACAACTACGACCGGTTCATGTGCCGCCAGGAGGAGATCCGCCAGGCGGGCAGGATCATCGAGCAGGCGCTCGATCAGATGCCCGACGAGGGGCCGATCAACGTCGACGATCCGCGGATCGTGCTGCCGCCCAAGGAGGAGGTCTACACGACCATCGAGGCGACGATCCAGCACTTCAAGATCGTGATGGAGGGCATCAAGGTGCCCGCCGGCGAGTGCTACTCGTACACCGAGGCGGGCAACGGCGAGCTCGGCTTCTACCTGGTGTCCGACGGCAGCGGCACGCCCTACCGGGTCCGCATCCGCCCGCCGTGCTTCGCCACGACGCAGGGGCTCTCCCAGCTCATCACCGGGCTGATGATCCCCGACGTCGTGCCGACCTTCGGCTCCCTCAACATGATCGGCGGGGAGTGCGACCACTGAGCGGGGCCCCTGAGCGAGGCGCCTCCGCGAAACCGAGCGAAGACGAGCGAGGACCGAGCGACGGCGAGAGGAGCGCTCGCGTCGACCGACCGACTTAAGGATGCAGGGGCCCTGCGCGGCCCTGCCGGGAATCGAGATCACGATGCCTACGATCAAGATCGACGGAAGGGAGATCCCCTTCGAGAGCGGTGACACGATCATCCGGGCGGCGCACCGCTCCGGGATCGACATCCCCCACTACTGCTGGCACCCCGGCCTCTCCGTCGCCGCCAACTGCCGGATGTGCCTCGTGGAGGTGCTGCCCCCGCCGGGGCGGCCGGCGATGAGCCTCGACATCCTGCGCTGGGATCCGGCGAAGCAGGACTACGTGCCGGCGGCGAAGCCGAAGCTCCAGCCCGCGTGCCAGATGGGCTGCGCGCCCGGCATGGAGGTGCTCTCCGAGAGCAGCGAGCACGTGGCCGAGGCGCGCTCGGCGGTGCAGGAGCTGCTCCTCCTGAACCACCCGGTCGACTGCCCGATCTGCGACCAGGCGGGCGAGTGCCGCCTCCAGGACTACTGGCTCGAGCACCAGCGCAAGGGCAAGCGGATGCAGCAGGAGCCGGTCCACAAGCCGAAGGCGGTCGTCTTCGGGCCGACCATCGTCTACGACGCCGAGCGCTGCATCGTCTGCACGCGCTGCATCCGCGTCTGCAACGAGCTCGCCAAGGACCCGGTGCTCTCGGTCCGCGAGCGCGGCAACCTCGGGGAGATCACGGTCTCGCCGGGGCGGGAGCTCGACCACGACTACACGCTGATGACCGAGCACGTGTGCCCGGTCGGCGCGCTCACGTCGAGCGACTTCCGGTTCAAGGCGCGGGTCTGGTTCCTCCGCAGCGCCCGGACCGTCTGCCAGGGCTGCGCGACCGGCTGCAACGCCTACCTCGACTACGATCCGCGCAACAACACGCCGTACCGGCACCGGCCGCGCGAGAACATGGCCGTCAACACGTACTGGATGTGCGACGACGGCATGCTCTCGTACCGGCGCGCGGTCGAGGGGCGGCTGCTCACGGCGCTCGTCGGCAACGACGACGCGAGCCTCGACGACGCGCTCGCCGCGGCCAAGGAGCAGCTCGCGGGCCACGCCGACGACCCGTCGAAGGTCGCGATCGTCCTGTCCGCCCAGCACTCGAACGAGGACAACTTCGCGCTCTACCACCTGGCGACGACGTACCTCGGCGCGACCGACTTCTTCGTGTCGGGCAAGCCGCTCGGCCGGGGCGACGAGATCCTCATGAGCGAGGACAAGAACCCGAACACCCGCGGCGTGATGCAGATCGCGGCGGCGACCCCGCCGCGCCCGGTCGCGGAGCTGCTCCAGGGGATCGCGTCGGGGCAGTACGCGTTCGTGCTCGCGCTCGGGTCGGACCTCGAGGTCGACGCGGGCGAGGCGCAGCGGGCGCTCTCGCGCCTGAAGGGCGTGGTGACGATCGCCGCGCACGAGGGGCCGCTCGCGAAGGCGGCGCGCGTCGCGCTGCCCGCGTGCTCGTGGGCCGAGGCCGAGGGGACGTACGTGAACCGGAAGGGCATGGCGCAGGGCAGCGAGCGGGCGATCCGCCCGCACGGCGACGCGCGCCCCGCCTGGGAGCTGATCGGCCGGCTCGGGCGCACGCTCGGCTACGCGACCGGCTGGAAGACCCTCGCCGACATCCGCCGCGCGATGCCGCCCGGCGCCGCGGTCGCGGGCGGGCTCTCCCCGGCGCCGGCGGCGCCCGGCGGCGCGCCCGGGCCGCACGCGGCCGCGGCGACCGCCGTCGCCGACGTGGCGCGGCCTGAGATCAAGAAGACGGAGGCCACGGCATGACCAGCGTCGAGGTCGTTCTCGCGATCGTCAAGATCCTCATCGTTGTCCTCTTCCTGCTGAACATGGCGGCGATCGCCACCTGGGCCGACCGGCGCCAGGGCGCGATGGTGCAGGACCGCGTCGGCCCGAACCGCGCCGTCGTCTACCTGCCGTCCCTGATCGTGAAGGCGATCGTCCTCTTGCCCCCGACGCTGCTCGGGGCGCTCGCCGTGCTCACGGCGACGCGCCAGATGACCGCGGCCGCCGGGGCCGAGGCGCTCGTGATCGGCGCGCAGCTCGCCGTGCTCGTGGGCTGGTTCAGCCTCCTCGTGTTCTGCGCGTCGGCCCGCAAGGGCGGCCCGATCAACGCGGCCGAGGAGGCGCTCGCCCGCGTCGACCCCCGGAGCATCTTCTACGCCGGCGTGATGGCCCACGTGCTCGTCTTCTTCGTGACGCAGGCGGTCCCGCTCTCGGCGGCGCCGCTCGCGGCGCGGGTCGCGAACGGCCTGCTCGCCGGGCTGCTGTTCGTGTCGGGCATCTACGCGGCCGCGCGTGTGCCCGAGGGCAAGGTGCCGCTGCGGCTGCTCGGCACGCTCCACGCCGCCGCCGACGCGATCAAGATGATCTGGAAGGAGGACTTCATCCCGAAGAACGCCGACCGGCTCCTCCACTCGCTCGCGCCGCTGCTCGCGATGTTCCCGGCGCTGGTGACGTTCGCGGTCATCCCGTTCGGCGACAAGCTCTGCTTCGAGGACAACGGCGACCGGGTCTTCGGCTTCGCGGATCTCGCGAACCTCAAGCACACGGTCGACCCGGCGTTCACCTGCAACGGCCACGTCGTGAACCTGCAGGTCGCCGACCTCAACGTCGGCATCCTGTACATCTTCGCGATGGCGGGCACGGGCGTCATCGGCGCCGCGATCGCCGGCTGGGCGAGCGACAACAAGTTCTCGCTGCTCGGCGGGCTGCGCGCCGCGAGCCAGATGGTCAGCTACGAGGTCGCGATGGGCCTCAGCGTCGTCGGGCTCTTCATCATCTACAGCAGCGTCCGGCTCGGCGACATGGTGCAGTGGCAGGTCAACCACGCGTGGGGGATCTTCGTGCAGCCGGTCGCGTTCTTCCTGTTCCTCGCGGCGCTCGCCGCCGAGACGAAGCGCATCCCGTTCGACCAGCCCGAGGGCGAGAGCGAGATCGTCGCCGGCTACTTCGTCGAGTACTCCGGCATGAAGTTCGGGATGTTCATGACGGGCGAGTACGTGGAGCTCATCACGTCGAGCGCGCTGCTCGTCACGCTCTTCTTCGGCGGCTACCACCTGCCGTTCCTCGACCGCGACGGCCTCAACGTCGCGATCGGCGGCGTGCAGCTCCTGCCGAAGTACCAGATGACGCACCTCGCCGTGAGCGTGATCTACGTGGTCGCGTTCTTCGCGAAGACGATCCTCATGACGTGGGTGCAGGTCTTCTTCCGCTGGACGCTGCCGCGCTTCCGTTACGACCAGGTGATGCGGCTCGGCTGGACGAAGCTCCTGCCGCTCGCGATCGCGAACATGATGGTGACCGGCGTCCTGGTGCTGGCGGTCGACTCGGCGCCCGCCGGGCTCCGCGACGGCCTCCAGGCGGCCGCCGACGTCACGCAGGCGGTCGTCGCCCTCGGCGGGTTCGCCGCGGTCGTGGCGCTGATCGTCGGGCTGCTCGAGCCGGTCGAGCGCAACCGCTTCCTCCATTCCACCGCGGCCCGGTTCGCCGCCGCCGCGGGCGGCACGAAGGCGTCGCCCCAGCAGGCGTAAGCAGGCGCAGGAGAACCCCCATGCCGAAAGCTCCCCTGAGCAACCCCTGGACGAAGCCGGCCGGCAAGCCGATCGCCGGCAAGCCCATCCCGCGCCCCAACCGGAGCGCCGACGTGCAGGCCTACATCCCCGAAATGGTGAAGGGGCTGGGCCTCACGATGAAGCACTTCTTCAAGAACACGAAGGAGATGGTCCTCGGCCAGAAGCCGGATCCGGTGCTCGAGTCGCTCGAGCCGGGGGTCACGACCATCAGCTACCCCGAGGAGAAGCGCCCCTACCCGGAGCGCTTCCGGGGCGTCCACCGGCTCACGCTGCGCGACGACGGCTCGCCCCGCTGCGTCGCCTGCCTCTGCTGCTCGACGGCGTGCCCGGCCCAGTGCATCGCGATCGACCCGGCCGAGTACCCCGAGGGCGACCGGCGGCGCGGCTACGAGCGGTACCCGGGCAGCTTCGTCATCGACGAGCTCCGCTGCGTGTTCTGCGGCTTCTGCGTCGAGGCGTGCCCCGTCGACGCGATCCGGATGGACACGGGCCTCCACGCGGCGCCCTACGACTCGCGCGAGCAGTTCATCTACCGGCGCGACCTCCTCATGGCGCTCAGCGACCGCGACGGCACGCAGGTGACCGCGAACCCGCGCCACGAGCCGGGCGACCCGACCCACCCGGGCCTCACGCGCGATCACGCCGAGCACTGACCCGGCCGGCGGGGCCGCCCGCCGCGGCCCCTCGCCGCCCGTGGTTCTGCTAGAACGGCGGCCCATGGCGACGACGTACGGCTCCTTCGAGGCGGTCATCGGGCTCGAGGTCCACGCGCAGCTCCTCACCCGCACCAAGGCGTTCTGCGGCTGCGCGACCAGCTTCGGCGACCCGCCGAACACGCACACGTGCCCGGTCTGCCTCGGGCTCCCGGGCGCGCTCCCGGTGCTGAACCGCGAGGCGGTCCGGATGGCGGTGAGCGCCGCGCTCGCGCTCGGCTGCACCCTCCAGGAACACAGCATCTTCGCGCGGAAGAACTACTTCTACCCGGACCTGCCGAAGGGCTTCCAGCTCAGCCAGTACGACCGGCCGCTCGCGCTGCGCGGCGCGCTCGAGATCGAGACCGAGGCCGGGAAGAAGCGGGCGGGGATCACGCGCGTGCACATGGAGGAGGACGCCGGCAAGAACCTGCACGGCGTCGGCGGCCTGTCGGTGGTCGATCTCAACCGCGCCGGCACCCCGCTCATCGAGATCGTCGGCGAGCCCGATCTGAGCTCGGGCGCCGAGGCGGCCGAGTACCTGAAGCGGCTGCGCGAGATCCTCATGTTCATCGGCGTGAACGACGGCAACCTCGAGCAGGGCAGCTTCCGCTGCGACGCCAACGTCTCGGTGCGCAGGGCAGGGGAGACGAAGCTCGGCACGCGGACGGAGCTCAAGAACATCAACTCGTTCCGCTTCGTCGCCGAGGCGATCGACCTCGAGATCCGGCGGCAGATCGCGCTGATCGAGCAGGGCGGCCGGGTGCGCCAGCAGACCCGCGGCTACAACGCGGACAAGAAGGAGACGTACCTCCTGCGCGACAAGGAGAACGAGTCCGGCTACCGCTACTTCCCCGAGCCGGACCTGCCGCCGCTCGTGGTCGACGAGGCGTTCCTCGCCGACGTGCGCGCCACGCTCCCGGAGTCGCCGGCCGAGAAGCGCCGCCGCTTCTCCGAGTCGCTCGGCCTCACGCCGTACGCCGCGTCGGTCCTGACCGGCCACCCCCGGATCGCCGCCTTCTTCGAGGAGGCGGCGCTGCTCCACGGCGACGCGGTGAAGGTCGCGAACTTCGTGCAGGGCGAGGTGCTGCGCGACGCCCGCACGGCGGGCCTCACCGCGACGTTCCCCGTCTCCCCGTCGCAGATCGCCGCGCTGCTCCGCCTGGTCGACGAGGGCGCGATCAGCGGCAAGCAGGCCAAGGAGGTGTACACGGAGATGGCCGGCACGGACCGGGCCCCCGCCGACATCGTCCGCGACAAGGGCATGGCCGTGATGAGCGACGCCTCCGCGATCGAGGCGATCGCCGCCGAGGTCATCGGCGCGAACGCGAAGCAGGCCGCGGCGTACCGCGCCGGCAAGACCGCGCTGCTCGGCTTCTTCGTGGGGCAGATCATGAAGCGGACCGGGGGCAGCGCGAGCCCGGCGGTCGTGAACGACGTCCTGAAGCGGCTGCTCGAAGGCGCCCCCGCGTCGGGCGGGTGAAGGCGCTTTCTCCGCGGCCGGGCGTGAAATAGCCTCGCTCCCCGCTCGCCCGAGCGGGCAGGACACCCGGAGCATGAACCGCGCTCACCCCCTCGACGCCCTCCGCTTCCCCCTCCGCACGGCCGGCTTCGTCGGCCTCACCTTCGGCATGTACGGCCTGCTCGAGGTCGACACGGCGCTGTCCAGCGCCGCGGTCCGCGACGTGGTCCTTCATACCTGGATGCGCCGGTACGGCCGCGCGCTCCTCCGGCTCTGGGGCCTCGACGTGCGCGCGGCGGGGCCCTTCGTGGGGGAGCCCGCGCGAGGCGCCGCGGGCGGCGGCGATGGCGCGGGGCACTACCCCGGCCGCGACGCCGCCGGCCGCGGGCGGCTGTTCGTGATGAACCACCGCTCCGCGCTCGACATCATGATCACGCTCGCTTTTTTCGAGGCCACTGTCGTGAGCCGCGCCGACCTCGCCGGCTGGCCGGTCATCGGCATGGCGGCGCGCCGCGTCGGGACGTTGTTCGTCGACCGATCGAGCAGGCGCAGCGGCGCCGCGGTCGTGCAGGCGATGAGCTCCGCGCTCAAGGGCGGCCGTGGTGTGATGGTCTACCCCGAGGGGACGACGTTCTCCGGGGACGAGGTGCGGCCGTTCCGCGCGGGCGGCTTCGCCGCGGCGTGCCGCGTCGGCGCGGAGATCGTCCCCGTCGGCCTCGCCTACGGGGGCGCGGAGTCGTCCTACCTCGACGAGTCGTTCGCGGCGCACATGGCCCGGGTGAGCCGTGCGCGACGTATCCCCGCGGCGCTCGAGGTCGGAGCGGCCATCGCCACGACGGACCGGGACGTCGACGCGGTCCGTGACGAGTCGCACCAGGCCGTCCAGGCGCTGGTCCACCGCGCCCGCGCGCGGCTCGGCCCCGACATATAGCGCGGCGCGCCTCGCTCCGGCGCCGCTGGCTTCTGCGATCGGCCCTCGCTACGATGCGGCCGGCCGTCGAGACATCATGGAGCGCGACAGCACCCCTCCCGAGACCGCCATGTCGTGGCAGGTCCTCAAGCCTCCCCGCGGCGGGGCGATCCATAATGAGCTGATGTTCCTGGCGGACGCGAGCGAACAGCTCACCGGATCGCTCGATCCACACACGATCCTCGAGCGGCTCGCGCGCCTGTCGGTCCCCTACATGGCCGACTGGTGCACGGTCGATCTGATCGAGCGCGGCGCCGCGGACACGATGGGCCTGGTCGACACGACGCCGCCCCCGCCGCCGCCGCCGTCCGTCGAAGCCGGCCAGGTGCCGCCGTTCGCGCCCGGGGTGAGCGCGCTCGACCTGACGCCCGGGCCGGCGGCGCAGCACGGGCGGCGCCAGCGATCCGCGGGCGGGTCCGCGATCGACGAGGCGCGCGCGCGCGGCGAGCGCGGTGAGACCATCTTCGGCCGCGCGGGCCAGGGGGGCGGGTCGAAGAGCACGTTCTGCCGGGTCGCGGCGAAGCACGTGAACCCCGATCGCGAGGGGCTCCTGCGGGCGATCTCGCCCGACGCGGAGGAGCGCCTCGGCATCGCGAAGGTGCTGCACAGCGGCGAGTCGGAGCTGCTGCACGAGGTCGACGGCGAGCAGAGCGACGAGGCCAAGGAGCGCGCGGCCGCGCTGGAGCAGCTCGGCACGCGCTCCGCGATGGCGGTGCCGCTCATCGCGCGGGGCCGCAAGCTCGGCGTGCTCTCGTTCGGCGTCTCCGAGTCGAACCGCGTCTACTCCGCGGACGATCTCGTGCTCGCGGCCGAGCTCGCGCACCGCGTGGCGCTGGCGCTCGACAACGCCTACCTCTACCGGAAGGCCGAGGAGGCGCGCCAGTCCGCGGAGCGGAGCGCCGACCGCGCCGCCTGGCTGTTCGCGGTGACGGCCGCGCTCTCCGACGCGATCACGCCGCCCGCGGTGCTGCGCGTGCTCGCGAGCGACGTGGTCGCGGCCGCCGGCGCGATGACGGCCATGGTGGCGCTGCGCGCCGGGCTCGGCGGCGAGCTCGAGACGGTGCGCTCGACGGGCTACCTGGAGGCGCAGATCGCGCGCTTCAAGACGTTCGATCTCCACGCCGAGCTCCCGCTCGCGCGCGCCGTCCGCGAGCGGCAGCCGATCTTCTTGGAGTCCGACGAGCGGATCCGCCGGTTCGATCCGGGCTTCGTGTCCTGCTGCGCCGCGACGGGCGAGCACGCGTACGCGGCGATCCCGCTCTTCCTGGAGGGGCGCGTGCTCGGGGCGGTGGGGTTCGGCTTCTCGGCGCCGCAGTCGTTCTCCGAGGACGACCGGGCGTTCATGCTCGCGCTGGTGCAGCAGAGCGCGCAGGCGCTCGAGCGGGCGCGCCTCTCCGCGCTGCAGACCGAGGAGGCGATGCACCTCTCGCACGAGGTGCTCAAGCAGATGCCCGAGGCCATCCTCGTCACCGACGTGGAGGGCAACATCCGGTACTGGATGGGCGAGGCCGAGTCGATCTTCGGCTACCTCTCCGAGGAGATCGTCGGCAAGAGCATGGGGCTGCTCCACCGCGAGGACGTCCGGGAGGAGTCCACGGCGAGGATCCTCCAGCAGATCGAGGCGTCGCGCACCTACGTCGGCGAGGTCCCGTGCGTGCGGCGGGACGGCTCCGAGGTGCCGATCGAGGTCACGGCGTACGCGGTCCACGACCAGGAGGGCCGGCCGCTGTTCCTGGTGGGCATCCACCGCGACATCACCGATCGCAAGCGGGCCGAGGAGGAGCGCGCGCGGCTGATCCGGGTGCAGGCGGCGCGCGCCGAGGCGGAGGAGGCGGCGCGCCGCTTCGCGTTCCTCGCCGAGGTGAGCACCGCCCTGGCGGCGTCGCTGGATTTCACGGCCACGCTCCAGTCGCTCGCGCGGCTCGTGATCCCGATGCTCGCCGATTTCTGCCTGGTCGACGTCGACGACGGGCTCGGCCTGCGCCACGTCGCGGTGGCGCACGTGAGCCCGCTGAAGGAGCCGCTGCTCCGGTGCTTCCACCCGAGCCGGCTCGACGGCGAGCCGGGCCCGGTGGCGCGCGTGCTGCGCACCGGCCGCTCCGAGCTGTACCAGGACGTGCGCGGCGACGTGCTCCAGCACGAGGCGATGACGGCCGAGGAGGCGACGGCGACCCGGGAGCTCGCGCCGCTCTCGTACCTCGTGGTGGCGCTGCGGGCGCGCGGGCGGATCCTCGGGGCGCTCTCGCTGGTGTCGTCCGAGTCCGGGCGGTTCTTCGAGCGGGCCGACGTCGCGTTCGCCGAGGAGGTCGCGCACCGCGCGGCGCTCGCGCTCGACAACGCCCGGCTCTACCGCGAGGTGCAGGACGCGAACCGGCTGAAGGACGAGTTCCTCGGGACCGTGTCGCACGAGCTGCGCACGCCGCTCAACGCGATCCTCGGCTGGGCGCGGATGATGCAGGCCGGCTCGCTCGACCGGGTCGCGGAGACGCGGGCGCTGTCGGCGATCGAGCGCAACGCAGAGCACCAGGTGACGCTGATCGACGAGCTGCTCGACGCGTCGCAGGTCGTGACGGGCACGCTGAAGATCGAGCGGCTCGCGGTGGAGCTGACGCTGCCGGTGCAGACGGCGGTCGAGTCGATCCTGCCGTCCGCCGCGGGCAAGGGCGTGGCGATCGAGACGCGGCTCGACCCGGAGGGCGTGTTCGTGGAGGGCGATCCGGCGCGGCTGCAGCAGGTCGTGTGGCACCTCCTGTCGAACGCGGTGAAGTTCGCGCGGCCCGGGGGGCTCGTCCAGGTGCAGCTGTCGCAGGACGACCGGTTCGCCGAGATCAAGGTGATCGACGACGGCGAGGGGATCTCGGCGGATCAGCTGCCGCACGTGTTCGAGCGCTTCCGGCACGAGGACCACAGCGGGGGACGCCGGCACGGCGGGCTCGGGCTGGGGCTGTCGATCGTGCGGCACGTCGTGGGGCTGCACGGGGGGACGGTGCGCATGACGAGCGCAGGGCCCGGGCGCGGGACGACGTGCACGGTGCAGCTGCCGCTGTCCACCGGGGCGGCGGCGACGGCGCTGACGAGCGCGGGGATCGCGCCGGATCCGAAGAACCCGTTCCCGAGGCTGACCGGGGTGCGCGTGCTGATCGCGGACGACGATCCCGACACGCTGGCGATGCTGTCGTCGGTGCTCCGGCGCTGCGGGGCCGAGGTCAGCACGGCGACGTCCTCGACCGAGGCGATGAAGCTGCTCGAGACGTCGGAGCCGGCGCTGCTCGTGGTCGACATCGGGATGCCCGGGGAAGACGGGTACTCGTTGATCCGGAAGGTGCGGGACCTCTTGCCGCGCAAGGTGGGGCGGACGCCGGCGCTGGCGCTGACGCCGTACGCGCGGACCGAGGACCGGGTGCGGGCGCTCGCGGCGGGGTACCAGATGCACGTGCCCAAGCCGATCGAGCCGATCGAGCTGGCGGCGGCGGTGAAGAGCCTGGCTACCGGGCTGCTGCCGTGGTCACGAGAAGAGTGACGGGGGATCCTGGGGGCGCGAGGGGCGGGGTGGGGGTGTGCGCGGCAGCGCGCGGGGGGCGCTGGCCATCCGCCTAGGCGGGCGGCGGGGAGCTTGCGCATGAGGACACCGCCCGGCATGTCTCACTTCGGGCCTTGATGACTGAGACGTTATGGTGCGCGCCACACAAGGCGCGCCTGGGGCGTCGAGACTCCTGGGACCTTATGGCACCTCGTTCGGTGCTACAGCGCGCCCCCCGCGCGCTGCCGCGCACACCCCCACCCCGCCCCTCACGCCGCCGGACGACCGTTGGATAGACAAGGGGGCGCGTCGCGGCGGCGGCGGATGGGGGTGAGAGCGACGTGAGGCGGGAAGAAGGAGCGCGGGAGCACCGCGGAAGCCCGGGGGAGCCACGGGCTTGAGGCGGTCGAGGCTTCAAACCCGGGGGGGACCCGGGGTCTGAGGCGGTTCAGGGCAGCGGTGAGGCGGTTCAGGGCAGCGGTGAGGCGGTTCGGGGCAGCGGTGAGGCGGTTCGGGGCAGCGGTGAGGCGGTTCGGGGCAGCGGTGAGGCGGTTCGGGGCAGCGGTGAGGCGGTTCGGGGCAGCGGTGAGGCGGTCAAGGCGGAGTCGATCACGCTGCGGAACTTCGACCTCGCCGAGGTGCGAGAGCTCTACGCACAGCACACGACGGAGACAGGGCAGGTGTTCCTGCCAGACGCGGCGGAGCGCGCGTTCTCGCTGACCCAGGGACAGCCGTGGCTGGTGAACGCGCTCGGACGGCAGATCACGGAGGTGCTGGCGCCGGACCGAGCGCAGCCGATCACGGCGTGATCAACGGCGGATCCGAGACCTGACCGCTTCCCTCCCGACGTGGAGTTCGTGCTCCGGTGAACAGGCATGCTTGCGGATCCGGAACTGCCATTTTACGGTGCCCGCTTGCCACTGAAGCAAGGGAGGAGAAATCAATGCCGTCTAGGAAGAAAGATTCGAATTGGAGCAGCTGGGAAGACATGCCGATCGAGGAGTTCCGGGCGCGCGCCGAGAAGGCCAAGGCGCTGGCCGCCGAGCTCGTCGAGGAGCTCGATGGCCTCTTTCCGGGGCTCGTGACGCTGACCAAGGAGCAGCGGCAGACCGCGCCGAGGCTGCGCGACGGCGAGCACGCGATGCTGAACAAGGTGCTCGACGTGGTGGACATGAAGCCTGCCCTGTTCGAGTCGCTCGCAGACCAGGACGAAGGCATGGATCCGAACCGGTTCGAGACCGCGCTGCTGCGTGAGCGGATCGAGAAGCACCTGCTCTTCAGCAAGCTCGCGGAGAGCCTCGCGCCGGTCGGCGGAGAGCTCGGCGACTCGACGCTCTACACGGCCATCAAGTTCCGCGAGACGCTCTATGCGGCCTACCGGATCGCCAAGACGCACGCGCAGACCGATCGGAAGGTCATGGACGTCCTCGCGCCGGTCATCGACTTCATGCGGAAGAACGTCGTCGCCGGGGCCGCGGCGAGGAAGAACCGCAAGCCGGCCACGAGCCCGCTCCCCGTCGCGGAAGAAGCATAACCTCGAAGAGGGCGGGGGAGCCCGCCGCGCGTTCATTCCCTCCTCGGCCCGCTCGCGGTCGAGGAGGAGATCCCGGCCATCACATCGATTCGACCGACTTGAGCATCTCCGGGACGAAGTGGAGCCTCGGCCGGAGCAGCCTGTCGCGACGCCCGGGCTGCCGGACCTGGAGCACGGCGCCGGACGCGGCGCTGTTCGAGGCATCGAGAAGGTCGTCCGTGAACGTGTAACTGTAATTCTCTTGCTTGGATGGGGTCTTGTCCTGCGCGGCGGCCTCGGGAATGGAGACGCAGAGGACCAGCAACACGGCCTTGGCCGAAAAGAGCGATCGTGACTTCATCATGCCTCCTCGCTTTTATCGGACACGAGCGAGGACCGCGCATTGGGACCCTTTTGACGAGCGCGATGTCGACGTGCAGAGCACGCCTGCGGCGGTGGCGCCCGCGGCCCGCCGGCCCGCCGGCCCGGGCCCGCTCCGGGTACCCGTCCCAGGTGCGCGATGCGCCTCTGTACGGACAGAGGCGCTCGCCGTCGTCATACGAGGTGGTACGAGGTGGCTCTGGACGGAGCGCAGGAGCCGGCGACATCGCGGGTGACATCGCCCACATTCCGCGTAGAATCAGCCCCGATGCGCATCCGCAGTCGAAGGAGCACGGCTGGCAGCCTCATCGTCGCGGTGGTCGCGGCGCTCGCCGTCGTTGTCCCAGGCGGAGCGGCCGCCGCGTCCGAGGAGGCGGCCGCGACGGCGTCGGACGGCCTCGCCGTCGGCGCGCAGCTGGAGGCGCTCGCGGACGTCAAGGTCGCCCGCGCCGAGGTCGCCCGCGGCTCCCGGGTGAGCATCACCCGGCTCATCGAGCGGCAAGGCCACGTCGCGGCCGTCGATGTCGAGCTCGCCGACGGCCACATCGCGCGCGTGGCCGTGGCGACGGTCCGCGCCTCGTTCCGCATCCTCTCCGACTAGCGCGGCGCACCCGCGCGCGGCGCACCCGGACGGCCGCCCGTTTTTCGCCTGCGCGCCCGATCGCGGCTACGGTGCCGCCATGCGGAACCCTGCCAAGACGCGCGTCGCCGTGCTGTTCGGCGGGCGCTCGGCCGAGCACGAGATCTCCCTGCTCTCCGCGCGCTTCGTCGTCGAGGCGCTCGACCGCGACCGCTTCGAGCCGGTGCTCATCGGCATCGACAAGTCCGGCCGCTGGCTGCTCCAGGAAGAAGCGCTGCTGCGGAGCGCGGCGCGCGACCCCCGCCTCGCGCGCCTCAACAACGCCATGCCCGAGATCGCCCTCGACGCCCACCCGGGCGCCGCCGGCGAGGCCACCCTGACCGCCCCCGGCGGCGCGCGGTCCACGATCGACGTCGTCTTTCCCGTGCTGCACGGACCCACGGGCGAGGACGGGTGCGTCCAGGGCCTGCTCGAGCTCGCCGGCGTCCCGTACGTCGGCTCCGGCGTGCTCGGCTCCGCCGTCGGCATGGACAAGGACGTCATGAAGCGGCTGCTCCGCGACGCGGAGATCCCGATCGTGCCCCACGTCGCCCTCCGCCGGTCCACGTGGGAGCGCGACCGCGCCGCGTGCCTCGAGCAGATCGCCGCGCTCTCGCCCGCCGGGAGCGGCGCCTTCGGGCCGATCTTCGTCAAGCCCGCGAACCTCGGCTCGTCCGTCGGCGTCCGGCGCGTGACCGCGCGCGCCGAGCTCGAGGCGGCCGTCGAGCACGCCTTCGAGTTCGACCTCAAGATCGTCTGCGAGCAGGGCATCGACGGCGTGCGCGAGATCGAGTGCGCCGTGCTCGGCGACGACGACCCCATCGCCTCCACCCCCGGCGAGATCGTCGTGGGCCACGCCGACGGCTTCTACTCCTACGCCGCCAAGTACATCGACGCGGACGGCGCCACGATCAGGATCCCCGCCGACCTCTCACCGGCCGAGCAGAACGCCGTGCAGCTGCTCGCGCTCCGCACCTTCCGCGCGCTCGAGGCCTCCGGCATGGCCCGCGTCGACCTGTTCCTCGCCCCGGACCGCTCGCTCTACGTGAACGAGATCAACACCATCCCCGGCTTCACCGCCATCTCGATGTACCCGAAGCTCTGGGAGGCGAGCGGCATCCCCGCCCGCGCCCTGATCGAGCGCCTCATCGCGCTCGCGCTCGATCGCGGCGCGCGGAAGGCCTGCCTGAGGACGAGCGCCTAGCCCGCTCGGGATCCCCGCCGCCCCGGCTCACGTCCGGCGGTCCCCGGAACCAGGGCCGCGCTCAGCCAGGCTCGCCCCGCACCCCAGGCGCCCCGAGCGCCGGCCGCCGCACGACACACGGCCCGAGCGCGTCCAGGATCCGCGCGTGCCGCTCCGCAGGCGCCCACACGAGGACGTGACCGCCGCCGCCGGCGCCGCACACCCGGAGGACCTCCACCCCGAGGCCGTCGAGCCTCTGCCCGAGCGCGAGCGCGAGCGCGCTCGCCGGCCCCGAGAGGCGCACCTTCGCCGCCGCCCCGCGGCGCATGCCCGAGAGCACCAGCGGAAGCGAGCCGATCTCGAAGCCGCGCGCGACGTCGCCCGCCGCGGACACGAGCTCGCCCCGCGCGCCTCCCGCCGCGTCGGCGTCCATCCGATCCAGGACCTCGCCGGACACGCGCCGCACCTCGGTGTCCACGAGCAGCAGCCCGGACGAGAGCGCGGACACGAGATCCGCCGAGCCGACCGGGAGCGGACTCACCCCCGAGCAGCCGCGGGCGTCGAAGGTGAGATCGAGCAACCCCCCGAACGCCGCGAACACCTGATCCTGCGCGCCGCACGCGTTGCTCAGGCGCTCGCGCTCGATCGCGACCGCCTCGCGCGAAAGCTCCTCCGGCGCGGCCGCCTCGCCGACCGACGCGCGCAGCGCGAACAGCGCGGCCACCGCGGCCGACGCGCTGCCGCCGAGGCCTCCGCCGGGCGACATCTCCGTCTCGATCCGGATCGCGACCCCGTCGCCGACGCCCGCCACGGAGAGCGCCGCCTCGATCAGGCGGAACGTGACGTCGTCGCGCGGCGGATCGCCCCGGCGCCGCGTGATCACACGCGCCGCCCCGGCGCCGGCGTCCTCGGCCGGGTGGCCGGCAGCTCGCGCGGCGCGGAAGGCCGGAGAGGCCGACTCCATCCGCACCCAGCCCCGATCGAACGGCTCCACCACCACACGCACGCGCAGATCGATCGCCGCGCCGACGACGCGCCCGCCGCCCTGGCGCGCGACGCTCGGCAGATCGCTGCCGCCTCCGGCGAACGAGACGCGCATCGGCGCGCTCGCGACCGCGCGCCGATGCGGGCTCCGCGGCGGGCGCGGGGCGGGGAAGCAGGCGGCGCAAGGGGTGGTCATGTCATCCTTCAGCGCGGGCGCGACCCGTCAGCGCGGGCGCGACCCGCCGGCATGCAAGGCAGGCCCAGGGGCCGCGACGGAGCGCCCCGCGGCGGCACGTCGTGCAGGGAGCGAGCCAGCCATGGAGAGCCCAGCGTGCACGCACGCCCGCGCAGGCCCCGGGCCGCGGCCCGCCCGCGCAGACCCGGCAGCGGCTCACCCGCGGCGCGCGCAGCAGGCGCATGCGCGCCGCGAGCCTCAGGCGCACGATGGTCCCCGCGACCTGCCCCGCGATCGACGGCGCGGACGGAGCGCGCGGAGCCGACTCCGAGGCGCGCGATCGCCGTCCGGCGCGGGCGCCTCAGTTCAGGTCCTTGCTCGCGGGCTCGCTCCGCGGCATCGGCTGCGCCCGCGCGGCGTCGAGGATCCGGTCGATCACCCTGAGCCCGGCCGTGAGCATGTCCCGCTCAGCGCGCTCGCCCCCCGAGTGCACCTCGGCCGCCTTCTCGCGCAGCGTGAGCGCGTCGCGGCGGACGACCGGGAGGCGCCCGGCGGCCGCCGCCTCGGCGATGCGCCCGGCGAGGTCGTAGACGAGGAACGCGTCCTCCTCGCTGATGCGGGGCTCCGCGCGCTCGCGGATCACGCCCGCGCGCGCCCGCAATCCGCCGCCGCGGTTCCCGCGGACGAGCGCCTCGACCTCGCCCTCGTCGTCGTCTCCGATCGACCCCGCGGAGACGCGATCGAGCAGGCACGTCAGCTCGACGCGGTAGGAGGCGAGGACCAGCGCGCAGAGCGCCCCGCGATCGCGCAGCGAGAAGAGGATCAGCTCAAGGAGCCGGTCGGACCGGGTCGCGCAATTTTGCATCGCCGCCTTTTACGGCCTTCCCCCTCGCGACCTCAATCCTGAACGCCACCGCCCGCGGCGGATCGGGCGCGGCTGCCAGGCGCGTTACACCCGGGAGGCGCCCGCGTGGCGTGGCCGCCGCGGCGAGAGCACCGCCTCGGCGGATCGACGGCGTGGGGGGGCCCACGCGGCGGTTGCGGAGCCCTGCCGGATCGGTCAATAGCTCCGGCCCTCCTGCGCCGTCGGGCCGCGATGTGGACCGCTGGCGCGCCGTCGCACGCGCTCGTGCCTGTCCCCTGAGCATCGCATCGGCATTCCCGTGACCGCGAATCGTCCTACGAGCCCCACCCTCACCGCCACGACCGCCACGACCGCCACGGCCCACCACGCGCAGCCCGCCGGGCCGACCCCGGCCGCGCCTCAGCCCGAGCCCGCGCGCGGGGACGGCGCTCCCGGCGCGCAGCTGAGCGAGGGCGGCGCGGCGATCGTCCGCGAGGAGGAGGCCCTGCTCGCCCGCGTGGCCGAGCACCTCGCCGCGGCCGCGAACAAGCCGTCGCGGCCCCCGCCGGTCGAGAACTACGAGGAGCAGCTCCTCTCGCTCCGCGATCAGATCGCGGCGGCGCGGCTCGAGGACGTGCCGGCGCTCGTGCAGCAGATGGAGCGCCTGCAAGGGATCGCGGCGCGGCGGAACGAGAACGTCGTCGAGCCCGTCGACCCGAAGTCGCCCTACTTCGGCCACCTGCGCCTCCGCGAGAAGGGCCGCCCCGAGCGCGACGTGCTCATCGGGCGGACGACGCTCATCGACGCGAGCGCGGGCGTGCGCATCGTCGACTGGCGCCACGCCCCGGTCAGCCAGATCTACTACCGCTACGAGGAAGGGGCGGAGTACGAGGAGACCTTCGGCGAGCGCGAGGTCGAGGGCACCGTGCTCGTGCGGCGCACCGTGACCATCGACGAGGGCGAGCTCTACCGCATCTCGGCGCCGCAGGGGACGTTCGTGCGCGCGCCGTCGGGGAGCTTCCGCGAGATCGCCACGCGGGCGACCGAGCTCGCCGGCGGCCAGGGCACGGCGGTGCGCCCCGAGGACATGCGCGACATCGCGCTCGCGGGGACGGCCGGGGCGCGCGGCGGCCTCGGGACCGGGGCGACGTTCCACGCGCGCGAGGACCGGCACCTGCCGGAGATCGCGGCGCTGCTCGACCCGCGCCAGTTCGAGCTCATCTCGAAGCCGGACTCGGGCATCGTCGTCATCCAGGGCGGCGCCGGCAGCGGCAAGACCACGATCGGCGTCCACCGGCTCGCCTTCCTCGCCTACAACGGCGGCCGCCGCTTCACGGCCGACAAGATGCTCGTCATCGTCGGCAGCCCCGCGCTCCGCGCGTACATCAGCGAGGCGCTCCCCGCGCTCGGCCTGGCCGGCATCGCGGTGGAGACGTTCTCCGAGTGGGCGCGCGCGGCCAGGAAGCGCGCGTTCCCCTGGCTCGAGGCGCCCGTCGAGGAGAACACGCCCTCGGTGGTCACCCGCTACAAGACCCACCCGGCGATGCTCCACCTGCTCGAGCAGCGCGCGGCGGAGCTCAAGGACGACGCGCGCGCGCGGCGCGACTCGCGCGGCACCCTCGCGTTCTGGGCGGACCTGCTCACGGATCTCGATCGGGTGATGGCCGCGTTCGAGGCGGCGGGCGACCCCGAGTTCGGCCCCGAGCAGGTGAAGCGCGCGTGGCGCTGGTGCGCGGATCGGTGCCCGGCCGTGCTCGAGCTCGACCCGGGCGACCGCGCCGAGCGCAAGGCGGCGATCGCCGACGAGCCGGCCGAGGACGACGACGAGCGCGGCGCGGACGCGCGCGAGGTCGGGGGCGACGACCGCGCGGTGCTCGATCCGGAGGACGACGCGCTCCTCCTGCGGGCGTACCAGCTCCTCCGGGGCGAGCTCCGCAAGGGGAAGAACGTGCTCGTCTACGAGCACCTCTTCGTGGACGAGGCGCAGGACCTCGCGCCGATCGATCTCGCGGTGCTGCTCGGCGTGGTCGCCGAGCCGCGCAGCGTGACGCTGGCGGGCGACACGGCGCAGCGGCTCTTCATGGACTCCGGCTTCCGCGACTGGCGCGCGACGCTGGACGACCTCGGCCTGTCGCGGGTCGACGTCGAGCCGCTGCGCATCGCGTACCGGTCGACGCGCGAGGTGCTCGCGTTCGCCCGGGCGGTGCTGGGCCCGCTGGCGGATCCGACCCCGCCCCTCGCGCCCCGCAGCGGCGCGCCGGTCGAGCACCACCATTTCCCGAGCGCCGGCGCGGCCGTCGCCTTCCTCGCCGACGCGATCCGCCCGCTCTTCGGCCGGGAGCCGCGCGCCACGCTGGCGATCCTGGCGCGCCACCCCGAGCAGGCGGACGTCTACTACGACGCCCTCAAGATGGCGGAGATCCCGAACCTCCGGCGCGTGCGCGCCTACGAGTTCGCGTTCCGCCCCGGGGTCGAGGTGACCGAGATCCGGCAGGTGAAGGGCCTGGAGTACGACTACGTGGTGCTGGTCGACGTGAACGCCTCGACCTACCCGGCGGACGACGAGTCGCGGCACCTGCTCCACATCGGGGCGACCCGCGCGGCGCACCAGCTCTGGGTGGTCTCGACGGCGGCGCCGTCGCCGCTCGTGCCCGACTGGCTGGGCTGAGGCGCCGCGGCCCGGGCGGCTCGCGCGCGGCGGGGCTCGCTCGGCCGCCCGCGGGCGCCGCCGGGCTCCGCCGAGGTGGAGCGCTCGCGGAACCGGCGCTCGACAAGATCGACATGGTGCCGTGAGAGAATCCTTGACCGGCGCGGAGCTGTGAGTAGATTCCCTCTCGCGCGGTGGAGCAGCCTGGTAGCTCGTCGGGCTCATAACCCGAAGGTCGTGGGTTCAAATCCCGCCCGCGCAACCACGACCCAAGCAGCACAAGAGGACGCGAGGACTGGCCGAATCTGGCCACCTCGCGTTTTTCGTTTCTGCTGGCCGAGGAAGGCCTGGGTTCCGGCCTGATGGGTCCTGTCCAGGACCGCTGCTGCGCCTGGCTTGCAGGGCGAGGCGCCCCCCTCACGTCATCATCGCCCGAGCACCCGGGACAGCACACTTCGATAACCGGCAACGGCATCACCTTCCGCCCGGTCCAGCTCAGCGGGGCGCGGCGCTCGGAAAGCGGCGGGCGCGACGGCCCTCATCGTATGCCTCCAAGGAGCTTTGTGTGCCCTGAGCCTGAGCGTGAGCTGCGCCGCGGCTCGGCGAACGCCGGTTCCCGGGCACGTGGTACAGGCCACCCGACGGAGCCAGTGTCGGGGCTCCGGGCGTGGTGCCGGCCAAGGCATCTTCGGCGGCGGTCATCTCTTCCACGATGTCTTCTGGCCGCTCAGGGCGACACCTGTTCTGAAGAACTCGACGGCAGCGCCGCTCGCCCGGTCTGGCGCTCGATCGCGAAGGGCAGCGGAGGCGTGGAGCCTCGACCCGCGAGGTCGGGCTAAACACGGTGAACGTCCACCCCGCTGCCTCTCCCCCGCGGGTCGCCGGCGAGAGGCGGCGAGTTGTCGAGATGAACGACCCCCGCGCGGCGGCTCCGCTCGGGATGTGTGCTCTGCGTCGTCATCGGCGCGCCGCCGGCGCGCCGCCGGGCAGCCATTCACCAGGCGGCCAGCCGCACTCGCCGCGCTGTCGACGGCCGCCGCGCTGTCGACGGCCGCTGCGCCGTCGGCGGCCGCCGCGCCATCGACGGCCGCTGCGCCATCGACGGCCGCTGCGGCGCGGGCTGCCGCCGGCGCCGCTGCCCCGGCACCCACGCCGCCGTCGGCGTGTGCCCACCGGCGCGCGCTGCCGCCGTCGGGCGCGCCCTCGCGTCGTGACGTAGGCAGGCGGCGGCCTCGTGATGTAGGATGGTGGTAGCGGCGGTTCCTGTGCCCTGAACTCGCGCGCCAGCGCGCGCATCCCACCGAAGCACTCCCCGTAACCCCCAGCGGACAAGTGACGATGGCGAAACCGAACGATCCCTTTGCGCCCCCGACGAACACGCGCGGCCCTGCGCCGGCTGGGGACGCGGCCAAGCCGCAACGCGGAATCAGCGTGCCCGCCCCACCGCGCGGCGCGTCTGCCGCAGCGGGGCCCGCCACGCAGCGAGGGCCGGGCGCCTACGGCGCGCCCGAGTTCGTGAACAAGGCGGCGCGGCCCGCCCCGGCGGCCGAGCTGCTGAGCGCGCGCACCATCGAGCTCGTGCAGTGGTCCTGGGCGAAGGTGATGCCCATCTCGGACGCCGCCGCGGCGCTCTTCTATGAGCGGCTGTTCGCGCTCGATCCGTCGGTGCGGCCGCTGTTCAAGAACGACATGGCCGAGCAGAAGAAGAAGCTCATGCAGACGCTCGCCGTGGCCGTCGACGGGCTGAACAACCTCGGCAAGCTCGTCCCCGTGCTCCAGGCGCTCGGCGTCCGGCACCACGGCTACATGGTGGCCGAGCACCACTACGACGTGGTGGGCGAGGCGCTGCTCTGGACGCTGCGCGAGGGGCTCGGCGACGCGTTCTCGAGCGACATCGAGGCGGCGTGGAAAGAGGTCTACGGCGTGGTCGCCGACGTCATGAAGAAGGCGGCCGCGGCGCACGCGGCGGTCGGCAGCACGCAGGCGCTCCCCCCGCCCGCCGCGACGCCGTCGCCCGGCGCAGGCGCAGGCGGCGGCGCCGCGCGCGGGAACGCCCCGGCGCCGGCGCGGAGCCCCTCGCCGCGCCCGACCGCCGCCGAGCCGGCGCAGCGGCCGAAGTCGGTGCCGCCGCCGTCGTCGGCCAAGATGGCCGCGAGGACGCTCGTCGGCGTGATGCCGCCCTGGCAGCAGAGCGAGCCGCCGCCGCCTCAGCCGGCCGCCGGGTCGGGCTCGCCGATCAGCCCGCGCACCATCGAGCTCGTGCAGCGGTCGTGGGCGAAGGTGATGCCCATCTCGGACGCCGCCGCGGCGCTCTTCTACGACCGCCTCTTCGAGCTCGATCCGTCGGTGCGGCCGCTGTTCAAGAACGACATGGCCGAGCAGAAGAAGAAGCTCATGCAGACGCTCGCCGTGGCCGTCGACGGGCTGAACAACCTCGGCAAGCTCGTGCCCGTGCTCAAGTCGCTCGGCGTCCGGCACCACGGCTACATGGTGGTCGATCGCCACTACGACGTGGTGGGCGAGGCGCTGCTCTGGACGCTGCGCGAAGGGCTCGGCGACGCCTACAACAGCGACGTCGAGGCGGCGTGGACCGAGGTCTACGGCCTCGTCGCCGACGTCATGAAGAAGGCGGCCGCCGAGCACGTCGCCGGCGCGCCCGGGGGCAAGGCGGACGGCAAGGCAGACGCCGCGCCCGCCCGCGAGCAACGAGCGCCCGCGCAGCGGCCGCCGCTGTCCGAGCCGGTCCCCCCGCAGAGCGTCACCGAGGTGATGAAGCAGCCGCGGCGGCGCCCGAGCCCCATCGACGAGGACGCGGACACGCTGCACTACCAGACGAACCCGGCCCACGAGGCCCTGTTAAATGCGGCGGCCGAGGAGCCGCGCCGCGACAGCGACTGGTCCCCGCGCGCCGGCGCCGGCGCCAGCGCGGCCCCGGCGCCGGCGGCCCCCCAGGGGATCGTCATCCCCTGGGCAGGCCAGGAGATGGTCGTCAACGTGCACGTCAAGCTGGACGGCCCGCTCGTGACGGTGCCCGCGGCCGCGCCCGCCGCTGCGCCCGCGCCGGTCGCCGCGCCGGCCGCGCTCGAGGCGACGGGGCCGAGCGGCCTCGCCGCCGGGCTCGCGATCGGCTTGCTCTCCATCGCCGCGTCGATGGCCACCGCCATCCTGCTCACGGTGGGCGGGGCGGACAGGGTCGCGCCCGGCGCCTCCGCGGCGGCGGACAGGGCGGCCTCGCTCAACGCGGCGTCGCTCGCGACCTACGCCGTGCCGATCATCGTCACGGTCCTCGTCCTCTCCGCGTTCACCATGGGACACATCCTGGGACGGGGCCGCTCGCGGGGCGGCGCGGGCCTGCGGTGAGGTGAGCGGCGTCGAGATCCCGGGCCGACGTGTGGGCCCGGCGAGCGCAGGGGTTGGATGACACCATGGGGAATGAGAGGCCGATGCTCGCGGATCCTGCGATGACGCTGACCCACCTGGCAGGACAGTGGCTGGGGCCATTCCAGCTGATCCAGCTGCTCGGCACCGGCGCCATGGGCGCGGTGTACCTGGCCAGGGACAGCGTCCTCCAGCGCGACGTCGCGGTGAAGCTCATCGCCAAGGGGAGCGGCGAGACCGACACCGAGCGGCGCGACCGCTTCCTGCGCGAGGCCCGCGCGGCCGCGCGGCTCCTCCACCCCAACGTGGTGCAGATCTTCCAGGTCGGCGAGGACGAGGACGTCCGCTTCATCGCGATGGAGTACGTGCACGGGCTGACCACCGCGCAGGCGGCCAAGCAGCACGGGGGCCGGCTGCCGGAGCAGTTCGGGATCGAGAAGATGCGCGAGGCCGCGGCGGCGCTCGAGCTGGCGGCCTCGTTCGGCATCACCCACCGCGACATCAAGCCTGCGAACCTGCTGCTCACCGCGTCGGGGACGCTCAAGATCGCGGACTTCGGCCTGGCGTCGCACCCGGGCGGCGGCAGCGGCGCCCTCGGGAGCAGCGCCGCCGCGCGCACGCTGGAGGGCACGCCGTTCTACATGAGCCCCGAGCAGTGGACGGGCCAGGACATCGCGCCCCCTTCGGACATCTACAGCCTCGGCTGCACCTTCTATCACCTGCTCATCGGCCGGACGCCCTACTCGGCGAGGGATCTCGCCGGCTGCTTCCAGGCGCACTGCCACGCGGCCGTCCCGGATCCGAAGCTGTCGATGCCGGACATCGATCCGCTGCTCGCGGAGCTGCTGCGCCGCTGCATGGCGAAGAAGCCCCAGGAGCGGCCGTCCGCCGCCCACATCGTGGCGTTCCTCGAGGACATGCTCATGCTCCGCCGCAGCAGCGTCCGGCCTCGGGAGCTGCCGGAGGCGAGGAGCTCGCTCCTCGGGTCGGTCGATCTCTCCGAGCGGATCAGCCAGCTCTCGCTCCCGCCGCGCGGCTCGTTGCCCACGCCGACAGGCTCGCTGGCCGCGCCGACGGGCTCGCTGGCCGCGCCGACGGGCTCGCTGGCCGCGCCGACGGGCTCGCTGCCTGCGCCGACGGGCTCGCTGGCCACGCCGACGGGCACGATCCTGGTGAGCAGCTCGAGCGCGCTCGGGGGCGCCACCGGGCAGTACGGCTACCGCGAGCACTTCGGCCTGACCGGGTATCCCTTCAGCGACATCCGGCAGCCGAGCTTCTTCTGGGACGCGGGCCCTTACGCCTGGATCCTGAGGACCCTCGCGTCGCAGATCGTCGCCGGGCAGCGACCGGCGATCCTCGTGGGCGAGCCCGGGAGCGGCCGGACCTTCGTTTGCGAGATGATCAAGAACAAGGTGCCCCGGATCCAGGTCTTCACGGTGGAGCCGCAGCTGCTCTTCGGGACGCGGCCGCTCGTGGCCCTGTGCAGGCAGGTGGGGGCGACCGGCGTCTCGCCCACCCTGAGCCAGCAGTTCCTCGTCGACGCGTTCCTCGGGCAGGCGCTCCTCCGGGCGGGGTCGGACGCGATCGCGGTCCTGGTGGTCGACGGCGTCGATCCGGAGGATCACGAGCTCGTGATGGAGCTCCACGACATCCTCCGCTGCGCCCCGCAGGGCCGGCTCTCGATGATCCTGGTGGGCGCCCCGGATCTCCCCTCGATCCTCTCGTCGAACGGCGCGCCGCGTGAGCTCTACTCCGGCGCGCAATCGCTCCTGCTCCCCGGCATGACGCAGCAGGAGATGATCGAGTACATCGACTTCAGGATGCGGTCGGTCGGAGGCAGCGGGCGAGGCCTCCGGCTCGATGTCGCGTCGCAGCAGCTGCTGCACGCGAGGAGCGGCGGCAGCCCGAAGCTCATCAACATCTTTTGCCACAACGCGTTGACGCTCGCCGCGCTCCAGGGCGAGCCCGAGGTGGGCCTCTCCTCCATCCGCCTCGGGATGAAGAGCAAGAGCTATCTCACCGCCGAAGCCGCCGCGAGCCTCCTCCGGGGCTGATCCGCGCACCCCTTCGTGAGCCGATCTGCTGCGCTGCCCGCGGACGCCGACGGCGGCGCTGCGCGCTCTCCTGTGCCGCTGCGTGCCACCCGGGCGCGACCCTGACAAAGCTGTCTCGGAGCGCGTCGCCGACATCGACCCTCACGCGCGCGCGCTCGATCCGCGGCGGCGCGATTCCCCGCGCGATCCGGCCGCGCTCCGCTGCGCGCGGCGGGCGAGGCCTCTCCCCGTGTCGCGATCGTGCCGCGTCCCCCGGCGGCACGTCGCTTGCTCGATAATACCGGTTCTCGAGTTGGGCGATCGGGTCTTTGGCAATGTCGGTTCACTACGGAGGCATGGCTGCATGAAGCTGACGAGACTTGCGGTGCTGGCGACGATGGCCTTGGCGGGGTGCTCGGGCGCGCCGGTGGGGGAGGAGGAGACGGTCGGCGAGGTCGAGCTGAACCTCCTCGGCTTCGCCCCGTCGGGCAACCAGTACCGTCTTCGCGACGCGACGGTCATGGTCCAGGGGCCCGACAGCACGTTGTTCTTCAACACCGAAGACGACCCGAACCGCTTCAGCCTGAGCGCGTCGGTGACCGCGGGCAGCTACTTCACCTGGCTGCAGGAGGGCTGGCGCCTCGAGCGGCTGAACGGCGGCGCGCCGCAGACGGTCGAGGCCGAGCTGCTCTCACCGAACCCCACCTACTTCGACGTGTTCCCGCAGCAGACCACCCCCGTCGTGCTCCGCTTCCGCGCCGGCGGCGATGACGTCAGCCTGAACCAGGGCTCGTTCGAGATCTTCATCGACGTCGAGGAGGGGCCGGCCGAGTCGACGCTCTGCCGCGACGACAGCGAGTGCGGCCCGGGGCAGACCTGCTGTCTGGCGGGCTTCCTCGGCACCTGCACGAGCCTCGAGGCGGGCGAGGCGTGCCCGCTGCCCGACCTGACGGTCTCCGCGGACGTCGCGCAGTCGAGCCTCTACATCAACCGCCAGTACTTCCCCGCGGACAGCTGCGCGATCGCGGAGAGCTGCATCGACGCCCCGGGGGAGCGCCGCCTGCTCAACTTCTCGACGCAGACGCCGAACATCGGCGAGGCCGACATGGTGCTCGGCAATCCGCTCGACGTGCAGGACTTCGAGTTCTCCTCGTGCCACGGCCATTACCATTTCGAGGGGTATGCGAGGTATGAGCTCGTCGATCTTGTCGGCAACGTCGTCGCGACCGGCCACAAGCAGGCGTTCTGCCTGCTCGACAGCTCGCCCGTGGGCATCCCGGGCTCGCCGTCCACGCCCCGTTACCACTGCGAGTTCCAGGGGATCCAGCGCGGCTGGAGCGACGTTTACGGCGCCGGCCTCGATTGCCAGTGGGTCGACATCACCGACGTCCCCAGCGGCGACTATGCGCTCCGCATCATGATCAACCCCGATCAGACGCTGCCGGAGAGCGATTACAGCAACAACATCATCGAGGTCCCGGTGTTCATCCCGGACGACGGGTCGACGGGCGGCCCGACGGGTCCGCTCTCGCCCTGCCCCCCGGGCACCAGCGGCGCCGGCCGCGACTGCGGCTGGTCCATCGCGGCGGGCGCCCAGAGCCTCGCGTGCGAGCCGGGGGCGCCGGTCACGGTGGGCTGCGGCTGCGCGACCGGCGGCGCCTGCGCCGGCGACCCGATGATCCGCGTCTGCGAGGGGGCCGAGGGGTGCACCCTGAGCACGTCCCTCGCCGACGAGGACGACACCTGCGGTCGTTGCCCGGAGACGATGTTCATCTGCCCGCCGAGCGGCTCCTATACGGTGCTCGTGGCGCCGTACAGCACGTTCTCCGCGGCCACGTGCGAGGTCGCCGTCGCCCCGTGACCCGGCGTGTGTAGAAGCGCCGGCCGCGCGGCAGGTGGCCGCGCGGCCGGCTCCGGCCGCGCGGCCACCTGCCGCGCTCAACCGATCAGTCTGTCCATTGATGGGTCTCTTCCGGCCTGCCGCCGAACGTGGCGAGCGGGACCGTCCAGGTGCGTGGCCGCCGATCGCTGCGCACGTACTCGCGCACGCCGTCCGCCGCGAAGAACGCGTTCATCGCGCGGTAGAGCTCCGGGAACTCCTTGAGGAGCCCGGTGTGCAGCGGGAGGGTGGACTCCAGGGCAAAGGCCATGGCCGCGTCGGCCATGGTGTAGCGGCCGGGGAGGACCCAGTGATCTGCGTCGGCGCGCGTGCGGAGGAAATGGCCCTCGAGGAGCTCGAGCTTCTTGCCTGTGGCGGAGCGATGGTCGGCGCGGAGCTCGTGGAAGCGCGGGTTCCAGAAGAGCATCCCGAGATCCATGGTGAGATCGTTGGCCGTATCGACCACCTCGTCGACGCGCGCGTTCTCCTCGAGCGTCTCGCCGTAGAGGCCGAGCTTGCGCGCCAGGTACCGGGTGATCGCCACGGACTGGCAAAGGGTGAACACCCCGTCCCGCAGCACGGGCAGCTGCCCGAACGGCGTACAGCTCAGGATGCGCTCCTTGCCTTCCGGCCCCATCCACTTCTCCAGGGGAACGGCCTCGATGTCATAACGCGCACCGACCATCTCCATCATGAGCCGCGCGGGCTCGATCCGGCCGCGCGCGGAGAAATAGATCAGCTTCATCATCGTCCTTTCGGTTGGCTCTCGCCGCGACTCTACAGGGCTTCGCGCCAAACGAGTACTACGATGCTAGTTCGGCCTGTCAGAAATCTTGGCAGGGATCACGGCGAGAGAAGAGAGATTTCAACGCGAGCGCGCAAGGACGCAATAATCCAGAGAAAATTCTGGTTTGCGCCTTTGCGCCTTTGCGTTGAAATCTCTCAGGATCCTTGGCCAGCTTTGTGAGGCGCGGAGCTAGCTGTCGTTTCCGGCGGGGACCGGCGCGCTCGGCGGAGCGACCGGAGCGGGCTTCTGCGCCGACGCGAGGATCTCCGCGTCCGTCATCGGCGAGCGCGCGACGCTCTGCGCGCGCCCGATGCGCGCTCGCGACAAGCGATCATTGACGATGCACCTGCCGCGCGTGTACGCGCTGAGCCGGTCGCGCGGGTCCTGCTTGCGGCACGCGCCGAAGGAGCCCTTGATCAGGCGGAGCCCCGCGCGAAAACACTTCTCGCGGTCCGACACGAGGTCCTCGTGCGTCCACCCCTCCGGCGTCTTGCCGGCGCCGACGCGGATCTGGAGCAGGCAGGAGTCGGTCCCCGAGCCGCGCGCGAGCTTCCCCAGGCCGAGATCGACGTCGCGGCGGAAGCCGCTCTCATAGGACGCGATCGCCAGGAGGAGCGCCATCGTCTCCGCGCGTCCGCGCGGGCCGCCGAAGAGCGGCTTCAATTCGGGATCATACGCCACCTTGGCCGCCGCGCGCGCGATCTCCTGGTAGCGCGCGCGGCCTTCCTCGGGTGTCTCGATCGCGTCCTTGATTAAGCTCGATCCGGGCGGGGCCCATGTCACCATGAGGCCGACAGCCCACGCGATAATGGCATCCATTGGCCTATGTAAGGTCGTAGATTCCCGCGGCGTCAAGCAATTCGGCCAGCTTGACTGGTATTATCGTCGTGTATTGTACGACCGCATGCCGCCCAGCGCGCACGATAACGTCCTCGTCAAATTGGTAATTGTGCGGAATGTGGTACGCGGTGCGTAATAATTTGCGCACTGGAGTCGTCTCGCGCGCTCCTCGCGGCGGCCCGGCGATGGATTCGATGCTTGTGCTCGTCCGGAGAGCGACTGGCCCTCTGCGGTGGAGTGGTGATGCGTCGCGGCGCGCGCGCTCACCACGGCCGCGCGCTCGCCGCGGCGGCGGCGCGCGTCACGCCGCGCTTTGGGCGCCCTCTCCGGAGGTCGCGCGCACGTCCTCGAGCCGGTCCACGGCGCGCAGCTCGGGGAACAGCCGCGACCAGAGGAGCACGACCGAGATCGTCCCGACGCCGCCGAACACCACGGCCGGCACGGTGCCGACGAGCGAGGCCAGGGTGCCCGACTCGAACTCTCCGAGCTCGTTCGACGCGCCCACGAACACCATGTTGACGGCGCTGACGCGCCCGCGCACCTCGGGGGGCGTGGCGAGCTGCTCCAGGGTCATCCGCACGACGACGCTCACCATGTCGGCGGCGCCGAGCACGGTGAGCGCGGCGAGCGAGAGGTAGAAGCTCTGCGACAGGCCGAAGGCGATCGTGGCGAGCCCGAAGACCCCGACGCTGAAGAGCATCTTCGCCCCGGCGTGGCGCGCGATCGGCCGGAACGCGAGGAGCACGGCCATGAGGCCCGCGCCCACCGAGGGGGCGGCGCGCAGGAAGCCGAGCCCGCGCGAGCCGACGTGGAGCACGTCGGCGGCGTAGGCGGGCAGCAGCGCGACCGCGCCGCCCAGGAAGACGGCCATGAAGTCGAGCGAGATGGCCCCGAGGAGGAGCTTCTTCCGGAAGACGTAGCGCAGCCCGGCGAGCGCCGTGGCCAGCGACGGCGGCCGCTTCTCCAGGCGGCCCGTGCGCACCCGCACGGCCAGGATGCCCGCGCTCGCGGCGGCCAGCGCGACGCTCGCGGTCAGGTAGACGGGCGCGGGCGCTCCCCAGGCGCCGTAGAGCAGCCCGCCGAGGCTCGGGCCGCCGATCGCGCCGACCTGCCAGAGCGTCGACTGCCACGTGGCCGCGTTCTGGAAGTGGACCGTCGGCACCAGAGAGGGCAGGAGCGACGAGCCGGCGGGCCCCTGGAAGGCGCGCGCGGTGCCGATGAGCACGAGGGCGGCGTAGATCGCCGGAAGGCTCGGGCTGGGCGAGCGGGCGATGAAGAACAGCGCGAGGGACGCGAGCGACAGCGTCAGGTAACAGAGGACGAGGATCCCGCGGCGATCGAAGCGATCCGCCGCGTGCCCGGCGACGAGGGACAGCCCCGCCACGGGGAGGAACTGCGCGAGCCCCACGTACCCGAGCGCGAGCGGGCTGCGGGTGAGGCTGTAAATTTGAAAGCCCACGGCAACCGACTGCATCTGAAACGCCACCGTGGCGAGCAGGCGGGCGGGCGCGTACACGCGAAAATCGCGTGACTTGAAGGCGTCGAAGGGCGACGGGGGCGTCTCGGCGGTCTCGGCGGGGGGAGCGGCGGTCATGAACGCGTCCGGAGAGCGTTCATGGCGCATTCCGGCGGGAGTTGCCAGGGCGCGAGTCCCTCCATCGCGGCGGAATGACAGGTTGCGCCGAGGGGCGCGGTTCCTTGACGCAGAAGCTGGCGTTCCGCCCACGATCCGTGGTAATCGGCGGCCGCCATGATGACGATCCAGGAAAACGACACGTCGCCGGGACGGGCGCGCGACCTCGCCGAGCAGGCGCGGCGCGCCTGGACGCTCTTGGGGAGCCGCTCGCGTCGCGGACGTGATGGGCGGCGCGATGACGACGACGACGACGATATGCCGCGGCCTAACGCGATCGTCACCTTGTTTCCGCTGCTGGGGCTCGGCGTCGCGCCGCTGCCTGCCTGAGGCGCGATTCGCGCCGGGCGCGCGCGGCGCGTGACGTGGCGTGTCCGCCTCGCGGCGAGAGCACGTCGCGGAGGCCGCCGACGCGAGAGAACGGCTCAGCGCGCGGCGGAGGCTGGGGGGATGCCCAGCCGAACGCGCCGGCGGGTGGGTCCGCGCTCGCCGACGTGGCGCGGGTGGGCGCTGGCCATCCGCCAAGACTGGGACACGAGCGCTTGCGCTGGGAACTCCGCCCGGCATGTCTCCCTTCGGGCCTTGAAGACTGAGACGTTATGTTGCGCGCCACACGAGGCGCGCCTGGGAGGTGTCGCCTCCTTTTAGCTTATGGCACCTCGGTCGGTGCTTGACGCGCCCACCCGCGCCACGTCGGCGAGCGCGGACCCACCCGCCGGCGCTCGCGTTGGACATGGGGAGAAGAGGGGGAGGGCGGCCAGGGATATCCTCACGGCACCGGGGTGACCCGGAGCGCGCCGTCGCGGAAGCTCACGACGCGGTCGGCCGTGGCCACGCGCGACCAGCGGAAGTCGCGGAGCAGCTCCGCGGGGGTGCACGGCTCGGGACGGTCCAGCAGGCCGACGCAGCAGGCCAGCGCGCCGCAGAGAGCGGGCGCGGCAGAGAGGAGACCGGCTGCCCGCGCCGAGCCGTGCGTCTTCGCCAGCTTGCCGCCGCGCTCCTCCAGGAGGAGCAGGTGGTGACGGTAGACGGGAGACGGGAGATCAAGCAGCGCCTGAAGCGCCGCCTGGGTGGCCGTGCTCGGCGCGATGTCGCGGCCGCGGACCACACGCGTGATCCCCGCGACGCCGTCGTCGACCACCACCGCGAGCTGGTACGAGAACGCTCCGTCGCGCCGGCGCACCACCGGGTCGCCCATCACGAGCGCTGGCTCCTGCGAGAGATCCAAACCGCCCTCGTCCACAGGACGGAACACGCCGCCGGGGAGGCGCGCCCGGATCGGCTCGGCGGTCGCGCGCCAGCCGCCCGGCGGCAACACGCGGTCGCGCTCGCGGTTGTCGTACGCCCAGCCGCCGTCCGGCGCGCGCCGGCCCGCCGCGCGCACCTCCTCGCGCGTCGCGGAGCTGGGGTACAGCGCGCCGCGCGCCTCCAGCAGGTCCATCGCCGCCTCGTGGCGGGGCCGCGACGTGTGCTGCTCGACGCGCTCGTCGAAATCGAGGCCGAGCCACGCGAGATCCTCGGCGATGGAGCGCGCGAGCTCGGGCCGACAGCGGTCAGGATCGAGATCCTCCAGCCGGAGGATGAGCCGCGCGCCGCGCGACCGCGCGTCGAGCCAGCAGAGCAGCGCCGCGGCGAGCGTGCCGAGGTGGGCCGAGCCGGTCGTCGACGGGGCGAAACGGCAGACGTCGCTCATCGCTCTCCTCGCCGCCGCGGGCCGGGCGCCGGCGCCGCCCTGCGGCGGGCGCGGCCGCGGCCCGCGCGCCGTCACGGCCGATCAGAGGAAGCGGGCGATGCGGGCCCGCACGCGCGGCTCGCCCATCACCGCCATGACCTCGGCGAGATCGGGGCTGTTCCGCGTCCCGCAGATCGCGACCCGGAGCGCCATCGAGACGTCGCCGACATGGCCCTTGAACGACTCCGGAGAGGCCTTGTACTGCTTCACCTCGCCGGCGTACCCCGAGGCCACCGCGATCTGACGGATCTTCTCGAACCAGGCCTCCTTCGAGTCCGCAGGATCGAAGACCTGGAGCATCTGCCCGAGCAGCGGCTTGCGCTCGGCCTCGGGGATGTTCTCGGGGAAATCGAACGCCTCCACGCGGGCGTAGAGCTCGTCGTAGAAGAAGAAGAGCTGGTCGCGCAGGTCCTGCCACGTGACGATGCGCTTGTTCGACTTCTTGCCGCCTCGCTCGATGCCGAGCGCGCGCTTCGTGTACTCCGGATCCCGCTCCATCAGCGCGGCGAGCTCCTTGTCGTACGCCCTCGCCCACGCGAGGCCCTGGGCATAGACGTCCTCGGCGCTCATCCGGCTCACGACCTGCTGGCTCACGCTCTTCAGCTTGACCAGATCGCTCAGGGCGCCGCCGGGGGCGAGCTTGTTCAGCTTGAGGGGGAACGCGGCGTACGGCTTGTCGAGGTTCGCCTTGCGCCAGTCCTCGAACGCGGAGTTGGCGATGTTGAGCAGGTACTCGATGGTGGCCGCCTCGGGGACGCCGATCTCCCGATAATAATCGATGTTCGCCTCGGGGTCCTTGCGCTTGCTCAGCTTGCGCCGCGCGTCGGACACCTTCGTCTCGCCCGTCTCGGGATCGGCCTCCTCGACGCGATCGAGCTTCTGGATCGGCGGGACGTGGGCGTACTCGACCGGCTTGAAGCCGAGCACGCGGAAGAGCTGCAGGTGGAGCGGCATCGACGAGATCCACTCGTCGCCGCGGATGACGTGCGTCGTGCGCATCAGGTGATCGTCGACGGCGTGGGCGAAGTGATAGGTCGGGATGCCGTCCGACTTGAGGAGGATGGTGTCGAGGTCGTTGACGGGCATCGAGATGACGCCCTTCACGCCGTCCTTCCACTCGACCCGGCCGGAGACGTCGTCCGGGGCGCGCAGCCGGAGCACGAACGGGGTGCCGGCCGCGAGCGCCTCCTTCACCCGGTCGAGCGGCGCGTCGCGCCACTTCGCCCACCGGCCGTGGTAGCCGGGCTTCACCGTGAGCGCCATCTGCTCCTGCCGGATCGCGTCGAGCTCCTCGACGGTGCAGAAGCAGGGGTAGGCGAAGCCGCGACGGATGAGGTCGATCGCGTAGTCGCGGTAGATCGCGACCCGCTCCGTCTGGACGTAGGGGCCGTAGCTGCCCTGCTGCACGAACGCGCCGCCGGGCGGCTCGGCGCCCCCGTCCCCCGCCGCCGGCGGGGCGCGGAGCACGCCCTCCTGGGGGGAGAGATCGAAGCGCGCGAGCGAGTCGACGATGGTGTCGAGCGCGCCGGGGATGGCGCGCTTCACGTCGGTGTCCTCGAGACGGAGGTAGAAGACGCCCTCGCTCTGGGCGGAGAGCCGCTTGTTGATCAGCGACACGAAGATGCCGCCGATGTGCATGAACCCGGTGGGGCTCGGCGCGTAGCGGGTGACCATCGCGCCCTTGGGCAGCGCGCGCCGGGGATAAAGCGCCTCGTACTCCTCCGGCCGCTTGGCCGACCCGGCGGCGTCGCCGAACAGGAGCCGCACGAGCTCGTCCCGGTCCTCCCCCGGGCCCGGCTCGCGGACGGTGACGGGCAGCGTCGTCTCGTTCAAGGCCTGTCTCTGCATGCGGCGCGTCGCTCCTGGTCTGGTCTGAGGCGGGGCGCAGCCATTGCACGCCCACCGGGGCTTGTCAATCGGCCGGGCGCGGGCCGCGGGGACTCGACAGGAGCCCTCGCCGGGCGCGGATGGCGCGCGGCGTCTAGGCGCGCGTCCCGCCCGGGTGGCGCGGCGCGGCGTGACTCGGCTGTCCTCGCGACGAGCAGCCGATAGGTCACCATCGCGCCCTGGCCCTTGACGGTCGCGAGGCCCCGCTCCTTTGAGGAGGGAATCGCCTGCCAGCAACGCATGAGTCGCTCGCTCACCCGGATCGGGCCGGGCCCTCGGCCCGACAGCCATGCGGCGCGCAAGGTTCGCCGAGCCGCCGTGCAGGTCCTCGCTGAGCATCCGCTCACCGCACGCCGCGCGATGAGATCGCCGTTGTCGACGCCGAGCCCGAGCCGGAGCGGCTCGCCGTGTCCACCGGGAGGCGAGGCGCGAGAGCACGTCCGTCCCCGGCAGGGCGATCCGCGCCGACAGGTCGGCCGGGTCGTCAATGCGCGTAACCCCCTGTTCTTCGGCGACGGCTATTCTACCGGAACGCCGGCCGGCGCGGAAGCGGGCGGAGCGGCCTCTGCACTTCGTCACGCAATGGCCAGCATGTGACCAGGGACGTCCCGCGTCGACTCTGACGGAAATCCGGGGCTCTGGTAACTGATCTAACTCCACGGGCGGCTGCTGCCGCCGGTGAGCCATGCTCGGGGCGCGGTGTCCGGCTCCGTCCGGATGGCTTCCTTGGACCACTTCCGCGAGAGCAGATAGAATGCATGAATGCGAACGCCCGGCCGGCTGCTCCTGCTCCCCACGCTCTGTTTGACGCTCCTCGCCTGCGCCACTGGAACCGACGACTTGTTGCCTGGCTATGAGGAACAGGTCGGCGGAGGCGGCGGTGGAGGCGAAGGCGGCGGCGGCGGTGCGGACCAGTCCGCCAGCTCGAGCTCAAGCTCGAGCTCGAGTTCGAGCTCCACTGGAACCGGCGGAGAGGGGGAGGGTGGGGGCGGCCACGGCGGCGACGGCGAGGGCGGTGGAGGAGGGAGCCCTGTCTGCGACTACGGCGCGCCGACGACCTGCACCGGGGCAGAGTCGCTCAGCGACATTTCGGGTGATTACGGATCGAGCGCTGTGACCAGGACCGGAAGTACGTCCAGATGGTTCAAGATCAATATCACGGATCACGGGAACTCGACTGACGAGATAAGCTACACCGCCAGCCTCACTTCACCGCCCGGGATGGACTTCGATCTTTTTGTTTACACCGGCGGTCGCTCAGCGCCGGACTGTCTGGCGTCGGGTGTGAAGGGAACCGGCTCGCCGGAGGAGTCGGTCACGGACGTGTGGTCCGACTTCCCCGCCTTGGAGACGAATCTCTGGCTCAGCATCGAGGTCCGCTACGTGTCGGGCACCGCGTGCGGCAGCGACGCCACCTGGACACTGAAGATCATCGGCAACACGGCGGCGAACCCTTGAGCCAGCCCACGTGACGACGCAGGACGCGATAGGCGCGGTGCTCAGGGCGACAGCCGCGCGATCACCACGCTGAGACTATTCATCTTCAGCGCCGGGTCCGTCAGGTCGAGCGCGCCGTCGCTCATGCCCGCCACGACGATCTCGCGCGTCTCCGCAAGAACGGCCGCGGACGTCGCGACCTGCGACGCCGCGCCGCTGCCGTACCGGTGACTCCAGCGGTGCGCTCCCGCGGCATCGAACTTGGCGATGAACCAGTCGGTGTCTTCCGCGGTCAGCTCCCCGCCGCCAAAGTCCACCTTGCCGCGGAAGCCGCCAGCGACGACGACCTCGCCCTCGCTGTCGAGCGCGACGCCGTGTATCGGCACGTCCCAGCTCTGGTCGGCCGCGTCCCCAATCTGTTTCGACCACGAGTGAGCGCCAGCCTCTGATAGCCGGACAACAAACAAATCTACATCGTCCGCGCCGGTCGTTTCGCGCGTGACGGCGACGCTGCCCGTGCCCCGGAACGTGACAGTCCCCGAGAAGACCCCGAGAATGCCAGCATTGCCCGAGGAATCGACGTCCACGCCGCTGATGTCGACGGTGCTGTCGTCGTGATAACCAAAGGCCGTGCTCCAGAGCAACACCCCTTCCGCGTCGTACTGAGCCACCCAGGCGGATGCTCCCGTGCTGCGGCGCACGTAGCCGGTGCCGAAGTCGACCGAGTTGAAGAACGTGCCGGCGACCACCGCACGGCCCATCGCATCGACCCCGACACCCTTGCCGAGTTGATAGCCCGGGGTATGGCCCGCGCCGTCCCCGATCCGGATACTGTAGACATGGCCGCCGTCCTCGCCACGCAACCGGACCAGAAAACCGTCCCCGTCCGATGTACTGGCGGCCTCGAGCGTCGGACCGCCGAAGCTGACGTTCCCCCTGAAAAAGCCGGTGAGCACCGGATCGCCGTCCGGCGCCATGGCGATGTCGATCGCGTCGGCTTCCCGCGTTTCCGGGCCGCCGAACTGCTTGCTCCACACGTGCCCGCCGTTCGCGCGGAGCTTGGCGACCAGAAGGTCGCTGTCTCCGCTGGACGGGAGATCGTCGCCGCCGAGGTTCACGGTACCCGTGTAGCTGGTCGCGAACAGCACATTGCTCTCGGCGTCCACCGCGGCCACAGGCCAGATGTCCCCGCTGATCGGCACGCCGCGGCTGTACACGTGGTTGCCCTCGCCATCGAACACGGCAAGGAAGGCGCCGCTCGGGTGCTCCGGCAGGGCCGTCGTGGCATCCGGGCCGAAGTTGCTCGCACCGTGGTAGATGCCCGCCACGGCGATACGATCCCCCCTCGGGCTGACCGCGACCGACGTTGCCCGTTGCTCGGATCCCGATTCGAACCTCCTGGCCCACGCGACGTCGCTGCACCCCACACCGTCGCAGTCCTCGTCGCCTCGCCTGTTGCAGTCCTCCTCCTCAGGGAGGACCTGCCCCTCGCAGCCACCCCACCTGCCATCCTCGTCGCAGCTCTGCTTGCCGGGCTTGCAGAGGCCGACGCCTTCGGTCTCGCTTTCGCCCTCGTAACACGCCCGTGCGTCTCCCGCCTCGCAAGGCGTCGCACCGCCGCCCCCGGATCCTGGGGACGCGGCGTCGGTGAAGTCGTCGAGGCCGAGCAGCGCGCCGCACCCGGAGATGAGCAGCGCGGTGAGGGCGAGGGATGAGAGGGGATGACGTGAGAGACGCACGCCGGAAAGGTACTCGAAGCCGCGTGCGTTAGGATAGAGGGGGGCAGGGACCGTGCGTCGTGCACCGCGCGCGGCGCCGTCGCCCGAGGGGCGTCGTCGGCGGCCACGGGCGCGGTGCCCCGAGCCTGCGCGTCCCACGTCAGCCCGCGCTGATCGGGATCTGACGGGGCTTGAGCGAGGCGCTCTTCGGGAGGTGGATCCGAAGGACGCCGGCCTGGAGCTCGGCGGAGATCTTCTCCGCGTCGATGCCCTGCGGGACCACGAAGCTGCGGCGGTAGTCCGGCAGGCTCTCGGCGCCCTTCTCGCGCTCGGCGGCCTCGGCGCGCCGGCCCTCGAAGGTGAGCTCGCCCTTCTCCAGGCGAATGGCCAGATGGTCCTGCGTCACGCCCGGGAGATCCGCCACGACCAGGAGCTCCTCGGCGTTCTCGTAGATGTCGACCGCCGGGGGCACGGCAGGGCGCTGCTGGATCTTCTCAGGGCTGCTCTCGTCACGGTTCGTCAGGTTGCGATCGGTGCTCATGGGTGTTGCTCCTTCCTCATTCCTCGATACATGCCGGTCCGCGTCTCGCGGCACCTCGTTGCTCTCCTGCGATGGCGCGCTCCCTCGTCACCGCGCGGTCACCGCGATCTGCCGCGGCTGCGCCTCAGCCGCTTTGTTCAGCGTCAGCGTCAGCACGCCGTTCTTGAGCACCGCCGAGGTCCTCTCGGGATCGACCTTGCTCGGCAGCGTGAAGCTCCGGCTGAAGCGCACCGCGCCCCGCTCCTTGCGGTGGACGAGGTACCCCTCCGGCGCGTCCGACCTGCGCTCGCCGCTCAGGGTCAGCACGTCCTGGTTCAGCGAGATCTGCACATCCTTCTCCGTCAGGCCCGGCAGCTCGGCCTTGACGACCAGGGCCTTGCCCGTATCGAAGAGGTGGATACGCGGGCCCGACGTGTACCGGGGCACCTGATCGAACTCGCCGCGGAGCGACGCCCGAGGCGCATCGTAGTCCTCGAACATCCGGTCCATGCGCCGGCGCAGCTCATCCATGACAGCGAACGTGCGATCGAAATCCGTGTAACGGTTGTACATGACGACTCCTCCGTGACCCCCGCGCGCGGCGCGCGCCGGGGACACCTCCCGCGGCGCCGTCACCCTGCTCGCGACGGCCGGTTTGTTGTAGGGTTACGGGACCTTGGCTCCGGGAGCCGGTCTCTTCGCACCGCCCAATCTTCGCACGGCGCCCGGGGTGTCAAGAGCAGGACCAGGACGCCTTTCCCGAAGAACGCCGGCAGGAAAGGCTGATACAACAGAACGCGCGAGCCCTCGGCCGAGTCCGCCGGGCCCCTCCCGCCGACCCCGCCGGGCGACCGCCGCTGAGCCCGTCCAGAACTGCCGCCGACCCTGACAAGTATCCATTCTCAGTAACGATCAGGCTGAACAACCCTTGGACAAAACTTAGGAAAATGTTACAAACTATGGACATGCAGAACCGTGCTTCCGTCTCGCGCCGCTCCTGGCATGCCCGCCTCCTCTCCGTCGCCTCGGCCGCAGCGCTCTCTGTCGCGCTCGTGTCGGGCGCCGCGCTCGCGCTGCCTTCCGAGGGCGACCGGGCGCCGAACGCGCGCGTCGAGGACGCCGACGGCCGCGAGCTCCAGCTCAAGGCGCTGCGGGGCAAGCCGGTCCTCATCGTCTACGAGGACAAGGACTCGGCGATGCAGAACAAGCCGCTCAAGGACGCCCTGGGGAAGCTCGCGAAGGGCGGCAAATACCGGCAGGCCATCGCGCTCGCGGCCATCGCCGACGTGAGCTCGTACGACTTCTGGCCGGTGAAAGGGTTCGTCAAGGACGCCATCCGCGAGGAGTCGAGGAAGTTCGGCACCACCATCTACTGCGACTGGGACGGCACCTTCCGCTCGACCTACCGGCTCCGCCGCGGCGTCAGCAACGTCATCCTCGTCGACAAGGGCGGTCAGGTGCTCTTCTCGGCCGAGGGCGCGCTCAAGGCCGAGGCGCAGCAGCGGCTCCTCGACCTGCTCCGCAAGCTGGTCGAGGGCTGAGCGCCGCGAGGGCCCCGGCGGACGCGCGCGCGGGTGCGCGACGCGCGCGCCGACCGCGACGCCCGCGCCCGCGGCGTCCCCCGCGCCCGCGGCGTCCGCCAACGCGCAGGCTCAGTTCGTGTCCTTGCGGCGCCGGCGCGCGAGCAGCGCGGACTCGACCTGCGCGCGGATCTCCGAGATCTCCGAGGACGCCACCAGGCCGCCGCGCGCCTCGATGAACGGGCGGAGCGCGGCCGCGGCCGCGCCGCCCACGATCCAGGCCGCGTCGCGGCAGGCGTCCGCGTAGGCGTCGATGAGCTCGCGCGCGCTCGAGGGCGGCGGAGGGATCGAGACCGACAGCGCGACGAGCTCCGGCGCGAGCGACTCGACCGCGCGCGCGATCGCGGCGGGCGGGGTCCTCGGGCCGAGCACGACCGAACGGAAGCCCCACGAGCAGAAGCGCAGGCCGATGCCGAACAGGCCGAGCACGTGATCCTCGTCGGCGAAGCTGGCGAGCAGGACCCGCCGGCCGCTCTCGCCGGGCTGCGCCAGGCGCAGGAGGTGCTGCAGCGTGGCGCCGAGGACCTGCGAGGCGAGGTGCTCCTGCGCGACCGTGATCTTGCCCTCGTGCCAGAGGTCGCCGATGCGCTCGAGCGCCGGGCCGAGCGCGCGCTCGAAGATCGTCACCGCGGGGCCGAGCGAGAGCGCGCGGTTGACCTCGGCGTCCAGCGCGTCCGGATCGAAGCGGATCGCGGCCTCGACGATGCGCTCGCTCGCGCCCGCGAACGCGTCGCCGCCGTTCGTGTGCGCCGCCGCGTGCGGCATCGCCGTCTCCAGCACCATGCGCGCCGCCTCGGCGGCGGCCACGCCGCCGTTCACGTAGTCGCGCATCTTCTTGATGATCGCGACGTCCTCCTCGCTGTAGAGGCGGTACGCAGACGCCGTGCGCGCCGGTGACGGCACGCCGTAACGGCGCTCCCACGCGCGCAGCGTCGCCGACGACACGCCACACATCTTCGAGACGGCATGGATTCTGTAGCGGCTCAACTGGACAACCCTGTTCAAGGTTCGCCGCACCGTGCGCCGTCCGCGCAGGCCCGGACCCCCGGACCGACGGACAGCGACGCGCACGCTGACCGGCATTGGAGTGCGTTTTCGCCTTTGTCAAAGGCTGCGACAAACATTATACTCGGCCTCATGCAAAACACCAGCGCTTCTTCAGCGCACGCAGGCGGGGAAAGCGGGCAGCCGGGGGCGGCGCCAGGGAGGGGGGAGCCGACGCGCGGGCCGGGGCGGCGGGCGGCGGGGGCTCGCGGGGGCAGGCCGCACGCGGTCGTGATCGGCAGCGGGTTCGGGGGGCTGGCGGCGGCCGTGCGGCTCGGGGTGCGCGGCTACGACGTCACGGTGGTCGAGAAGCTCGACGAGCCGGGCGGGCGAGCGTACGTGCACCGGCAGGACGGCTTCAGCTTCGACGCGGGGCCGACCGTCATCACCGCCCCGTTCCTCTTCGAGGAGCTGTGGAGCCTCTGCGGCCGGCGCATGGCGGACGACATCGACCTCCGGCCGGTGACGCCGTTCTACCGGATCCGCTTCCACGACGGCGCGACGTTCGACTACACGGGCGACGCCGCCGCGATGCGCGCGGAGGTCGCGCGGCTAGCCCCCGGGGACGTCGAGGGGTACGAGCGCTTCGTCCGGATGAGCGAGGCGATCTTCCGCGTGGGGTTCGAGGAGCTCGCGCACGTGCCGTTCGGGTCGTGGACCGACATGGCGCGCATCGTGCCGGACATGGTGCGGCTCGAGAGCTACCGCACGGTGTACGGGCTCGTGGCGAAGCACGTGAAGGACGACCGCCTGCGGCAGGTGCTCAGCTTCCACCCGCTGCTCGTCGGCGGGAACCCGTTCTCGACCACGTCGATCTACAGCCTCATCGCGTTCCTCGAGCGCAACTGGGGCGTGCACTTCCCGATCGGCGGCACGGGGGCGCTGGTCAAGGGGCTCGTGTCCCTCATCGAGGGGCTCGGCGGCGAGGTCCGGTGTGGCGCCGAGGTGCGGCGGATCACCGTGGAGAACGGGCGCGCGCGCGGGGTCGAGCTCGCCTCGGGGGAGCGGATCGCGGCGGACGTCGTCGTGTCGAACGCGGACTCGGCGTGGACGTACCGGCACCTCGTGGCGCCCGAGGCGCGCAAGCGCTGGACCGACCGGCGCATCGAGCGGCAGCGCTACTCGATGAGCCTCTTTGTGTGGTACTTCGGGACGCGAAGGCAGTACCCGGACGTCGCGCACCACACCATCCTCCTCGGCCCGCGGTACAAGGCGCTGCTCGAGGACATCTTCCAGCGGCACGTGCTCGCAGACGACTTCAGCCTCTACCTGCACCGCCCGACCGCGACCGATCCGGCGCTCGCGCCGCCCGGCTGCGACGCGTTCTACGTGCTGTCGCCGGTGCCGAACCTGCTCAGCGGCACGGACTGGCCGGCGGTCCAGGAGCGCTACCGGCGCTCGGTGTCGGCGCTGCTCGAGGCGACGGTCCTGCCGGGGCTCGAGGCGTCGCTCGCGACGTCGCGGCTGCTCACGCCGCAGGACTTCCAGGACCGGCTGCTGTCGTTCCGGGGGGCGGCGTTCGGGCCGGAGCCCGTGCTCACGCAGAGCGCCTTCTTCCGGCCGCACAACGCGAGCGAGGACATCGAGCACCTCTACCTCGTCGGCGCAGGGACGCACCCGGGGGCCGGGCTGCCGGGGGTGCTCTCGTCGGCGCGGGTGCTGGATCGGGTGGTGCCGGATGCATCGAAGCTCCTCTGAGGTGTCGGCGGCCGACTTCGCGGCGTGTCGGGCGCTGCTGCGGAAGGGGTCGAAGAGCTTCGCCGCGGCGGCGCTCCTGCTCCCCGCGCGGGTGCGGGAGCCGGCGGCGGCGTTCTACGCGTTCTGCCGGGTCGCGGACGACGCGGTCGACGAGCTCGGGGAGCACGCGGCGCCGACGGCGGCCGCGGCGGCGGTCGCGGCGCTCAGGGAGCGGCTCGGCCGCGCGTGCGCGGGCGCGCCCGACGACAGCCCCGTCGACCGGGCGCTCGCCCGCGTCGTCGCGGAGCACGCGCTGCCGCGCACGTTCCTCGAGGCGCTGCTCGAGGGGTTCGCGTGGGACGCGGAGGGGCGGCGCTACGAGACGCTCTCGGACCTGAACGCCTACGCGGCGCGCGTCGCCGGGACCGTGGGCGCGACGATGTCGGCGCTCATGGGGGCGCGGGGGCCGGACGCGCTCGCGCGGGCGTGTGACCTGGGCGTCGCCATGCAGCTCACGAACATCGCGCGCGACGTCGGGGAGGACGCCCGGCGCGGGCGGGTCTACCTGCCGCTCGCGTGGCTGCGCGAGGCCGGGATCGATCCGGACGGCTGGCTCGCGCGGCCCGCGTTCGACGAGCGGCTGGGGCGCGTCGTGGCGCGGCTGCTCGCCGAGGCGGAGGCGCTCTACCGCCGCGCGGGCGCCGGGATCCCGATGCTGCCGCGCGACTGCCGCGCGGCGATCCAGGCGGCGCGGCTCATCTACGCCGACATCGGGCGCGTCATCGCGCGGAGCGGGTTCGACTCGGTGTCGCGGCGCGCCGTGGTGTCGCCCGGGCGCAAGGCGTGGCTCGTGCTGCGGGCGCTCCTTCGACCTTCCGGCGCGGAGCGCGAGCACGGCGCGGCGCCCCCGCTCGACGAGGTGCGCTTCCTCGTGGAGGCGGCGCGATGAGGGCCGGGGCCGGAGGGGCGCCGGGCATCGCGGCGCGCGAGCTCGACGCGGCGCGGGCGCGCGTGCGCGAGGCGGGCGGCGAGGCGCTGCTGGCGCGGCTCGAGCACCTCGACGCGGCCCGGTGCGCGGCGCCGGGGCGCGCGCGCGATCATGCGCCCGATTGCGCGCCCGATTGCGCGCGGCCGGGCCCCGCGCTGCGGGCGCCGGATCGGGGCGCGGCCGCCGACTACGATGTGGTCATCGCCGGGGGCGGGCTGTCGCTGCTGCTCGCGCCGCTGCTCGCGGCGGCCGGGCTGCGCGTCGCGGTGCTCGACCGGGCGCGGATCGGCGCCGCGCACCGCGAGTGGAACGCCGGGACGGCGGAGGTCGCGGCCCTGTCGGCGTCGGGGCTGTTCTCGCCGGCCGAGGTCGAGCGGCTCGTTCTGGCCCGCTACGCCGAGGGGCTGTGCCGCTGGTACGGCGGCGGGACGTACCCGGTCCGCGGCGTGCTCGATCACGCGATCGACGCGGCCGGGCTGCTCGCGGCGGCGCGGGCCCGGGCCGAGGCGCTGGGCGTCGCGCTGCTCGACGGGCACGCGCTCGTCGAGCACGCGGAGGGGCCGGACGCGGTCGCGCTCGCCGTGGCCGAGGCGCGCGCGGGGGCGGCGCCGCGCGGGCTCTCCGCGCGGCTGCTCGTCGACGCGCGGGGGGCGGCGAGCCCGTACGCGACCGCGGACCTCGTGTGCCCGACGGTCGGCGGCGTGCTCACCGGCCTCGCGGAGGGCGACGGGGAGCGGCGGATCCGGCCGGACGTCGGCGAGATCCTCGCCACCACGGAGAACGTCGAGGAGGGCCGGCAGCACCTCTGGGAGGCGTTCCCGGGGCGGCCGGGCGAGACGACGGTCTACCTCTTCTACTACGCGCGCGCGCAGGACGTCGGGCCGGGGGCGCTCCTGTCGCTCTACGGGCGGTTCTTCCGGCTCCTCTCGCGTTACAAGGAGGGCGACGCGCGGCTCGTCCGGCCGACGTTCGGGTTCATCCCCGGCTGGTCGCGGCTCTCCGCGGCGCCCCGCGCGCCGGGGCGGCGGGTGCGTCTCGTCGGGGACGCGGCGGCGCGTCACTCGCCGCTGACCTTCTGCGGCTTCGGCGCCAACGTGCGCGAGCTCGCGACCACGGCCGCCGATCTGGCGCGGGCTGTGGAGGATCCGGGCGCGCCGAGCGCCGCGCGGGACGCGCCGGTGCACGCGGGCACCGGCGCGCTCGCGGCCCTCATGGCGAGGCCCGCGGGCGGCGCGAGGGCAGGGGAGATGAACGCGCTCCTCAACACGGCGTTCGCCGTGCTCCACGCGATGGGCAACGACGTGTACGCGGCGCTCCTGCGCGACGAGATGCAGCCCGCCGACTTCGTCCGTTTCCTCCGGGAGACGGCGGCGCGGCGGCCCGAGGTGTACCGCGAGGTCGTGGGCGCGCTGCCGCTCCGGGCCGTCGCCCGCTGGGGCGCGGGGCTCGCGCGGGAGCTCTACCGGGCGCGTTGAGCCGGCGCGATGCGCTCGGCCGGCGCGATGCGCTCGGCCGGCGCGATGCGCTCGGCCGGCGCGATGCGCTCGGCCGGCGCGATGCGCTCGGCCGGCGCGGCGCGCGCGGCCCGGCGAGCGAGGGCGAGGGGCCCGAGGAACAGACCGAACGGCGGGCCCCCGGTGCTGTGGTGGACGCGGTGCGCGTCGCGGACGCGCGCGAGGTACGGGATGCGCGCGAGGCCCGAGACCGGGAGCCGCCGGTGGACGAGGCCGTCGTGGACGAGGATGTAGGCGACGCCGAAGGCGGTCATGCCGAGCCCGAAGCCGAAGGCGACGTCGCGGAGCGGGCCCGGCGCGCCGGCGCAGCCGTACAGGATGAGGCCGGTCGCGATGGGGGCGTGGAGGAACGAGAGCGCGTCGTTCTGCTCGAAGCGGCCGCGTCGCTTGGCGTGGTGGGAGCGGTGGATGCGCCAGAGGGCGTGGTGCCAGACCCGGCCGTGGAGGAACGCGGCCCACCCCTCCATGGCCGCAAAGGCGGCGAGCGCCGTGGCGATCCAGATCCAGGACGAAAGCGTCATCGCGCGGTCTCCTCCGGCAACGTGTAGGCTCCCGGCCGGGAGCCAGGGTGATTCCAGCGCGCAAACATCGGTGGTTCAACGCCTGGTTCGCGGCGCACGCGCGCTCGCGGATCCAGGGCACGTTCGGCGCGGTGCTGGCGCGGGGCCTCGAGGCGGCGCGCGCGCTCTCGGCCGAGGCGCCGCTGCTGCTCGTCGTGAACCACGTGTCGTGGTGGGATCCGCTGGTGATCCTGCACGCGTCGCAGCACCTGCTCGAGGTCGACGGCCACGCGATGATGGCCGCCGACAACCTCCGCCGGCTGCCGTTCTTCGCGCTGGTCGGCGCGTTCGGCGTCGACCTCGACCAGCCCTCGGACGGCACGGCGGCCATCCGGTACGCGGCGCGGCTGCTCGATCGGCCGGGCCGCGCCGTGTGGATCTTCCCCCAGGGGCAGGAGCGGCCGTCGGACGAGCGCCCGCTCGGCTTCCGCGCCGGCGCGGCCCAGGTCGCGCGCGTGGCGCGCCGGGCCGCGGTGGTGCCGGTCGCGCTGCGCTACGAGCTCGCCGGGGAGGAGCGGCCGCGCCTCTACATGGCCTTCGGCGAGCCGGTGGCCGCGCCGCGCGACCGCGGCATCGAGGCGGCGCGGGAGGCCCAGGAGCTCGCGGTCACCGCGGAGCTCGACCGCATCCACCGGGCGATCGGCAAGGCGGCCGGGGCGCCGGGGTCGCCGCTCGACGTGGACGGCTTCCGGTGGGTCCACCGGGCGGCGCCCTCGGTCGTGGGGCAGGCGGCGGAGCGGCTTCTGGCTCACTGGACGAGGCCCCGCGCGCCGCTCACGCCCCGGCTTCCCGGAGGAGGCCGCGGCGATCGATCCTGAACCGGCCGGTCCGCCAGACGACGGTGCGCGTCGACAGCGCCCGGAGGAACGCCGCGCCGAGCACGAGGTCGGCGAGGAGCGCGTCGGCGGCCGCGGCGCGGAGCGGCGCGCGCCGGCCGGAGAGGCGCGCGGCGAGCGCGGCGACCGCGACGCGGGTGGGGACGGCGACGGCCACGGCGAGCAGCGCCGGCGCCGCGGCGATCGGGGCCGAAAGCGCGGCGAGCGCGACGATGAGCGGCGTCGCGAAGAAGAGCGCCGGGTAACTCGCGAGGAGCGCGGGCCGCTGCGCGCGGATGACGGTGATCCAGCGCGCGTAGCGGGCGATCACGTCGCGGAGCGCCCGGCCCGAGGCGAGCGACGGGGCGACGACGGCGGCCGCGCCGATGGCCCCGCGCCGGGCGAGGAGGCGGCGCGAGAGCTCCATGTCCTCGCCGAGGTGCGCGGTGAGCGCCGCGAAACCGCCCGCGCCCGCGAGCGAGCCGGCCCGGACGGCGAAGAGCTTGCCGACGAGGCCGCGCGGATCGAGCCCCGCGAGCAGGGGGAAGGCGTGCAGCGATCCGCCGAGCACCGCGGCCGAGGCGCGGTCGCCGAGCGAGCGCGCCGGGGCGACCTCGACCGGCGGCGCCCACACGGCGTCGAGCGGCGCGCCTCCGCCTGGGCGGGCCGGGCGCGCGCCGTCGGAGCGCGGGCCGAGCGGGCCGATGAGGGCGTCGAGGTCCACGCCGTCGAGGTCGACGTCGCTGTCCGCGACGAGCACGGCGTCGAACGGCGCGCTCTCCCGGGCGACGACCGCGGCGATCTGCGCCGCCTTGCGGTTCGGGCCGGCGGGCGCGGTGATCGCGACCTCGGCGGGGATGGCGGCGGCGCGGAGCCGCTCGGCCGCGGCGGTCGCCGCGGGCAGGGCGCCGTCGGCCGTGTCCGCCACGGCGAAGACACATCGCGCGGGCGCGGACAGCCGAGCCCCGGCGAGCGAGCCGAGCGTCCTCTCGAGGTGAGGCTCGGGGCCGGCGCAGGGGCGCACGACGAGGACGCGGAGGGCGCTCCCCGGGGCGCCCGGCGGGGCCGCGTCGGGCGCGCAGGCCTCTGGCGAGCGCGCGCCGGGCGAGGGGGCGCCTGGCGGGGGGGCGCCGGTAACACGCGCCCCCGGCGAGAGCCGCCGCCCCGCGCGCCGGGCGGCCTCGGCGGAGACGCTCGCGACGGCGAGCGCCCAGGCGAGGGGCAGGAAGGCGGCGGCGTGGAGCAGCGCGCTCACGCCGATCTCCTCATCCGGAACGGCAGGAGGAACTGCACCCAGGGGCTGGCGAAGCGGTCGAGCGAGAGCGCCTCGTGCACGACCGTCGCCGGCGCGCCGCCGAACGTCGCCGCCGCCAGGGAGCGCGCGTAGAACGGCGTGTCCTCGTAGGTGCGGAGCAGCCGCGGCGCCGAGCCCGGGTCGGCCGCGATCTCCCGCGCGATGCCCCAGGTGGTGTCGCCGAGCGGCCGCGGCGCGAGCGGCGGGAGCTCGCGCGCGCCGCCGGCCGCGTCGCCCGCGTTGAACGCGCGCGCGATCAGCAGGCGCGAGCCGTCGCGGCGCCGGACGTCGTAGGTGAGGGCGATGCCGTCGGCCCCGAGCGCGCGCGACCACGTCCAGCGCTCGAAGGCGCGGTCGAGCGGCTCGTCGCCGGCGTTCGTGTCGAGGTAGGCGCTGCCGGAGAAGCGCATCGCCGGGTGGGTGAGCTCGACCTCGGCGCGCGCGACCGGCGCGATCGGCGCCCAGCGGTGCCGCCCCCCGCCGTCGAGCGCGAGCTCGGCCCGGGCGCCGCGCGCGCCCGGCTCCGGCGCGCCCGCGCGGAGGCGCACCGTCCCGGAGAGCCGCGACGGCAGCGGCGCGGTGGTCTCGTCGAAGGCGACGCGGAGCTCGTCCCCGGACCAGTCCATCAGGCTCGGGCCGATGGCGAGCGACCGCGGGGACCTGAAGACGGCGCCGCGCGGGCGCTCGGTCAGCGCCCACCGGTCGGCGCGCGGCCCGTACAGCGCCACGTTCATCGCGCAGTGCATGAGCGGGTCCGCGGGGCCGCGCTCGCGCGCCCTGGCGTAGTACGGCGAGAAGACGCTGCCGAGCATCGCGATGATCGTGATCGCGTGCCGGCGGTCGTCGCTCACCGCGTCCAGGTACCACCAGGCGTAACCGCCGTTCGGGATCTCGAGGTCGAAGCGAGGTCCTCCAGCACGCTCTGCGCCGCGAGCCGCCCGCTCAGCGCCGCCATCGGGACGCCCGCCCCCGGGTGCGCGCTCCCGCCCGCGAAGTACAGGCCCCGGAGCTTCGAGCGCGACGGGGGCCGCGCGAACGGGGAGTTCCACCCGTGCGAGGCCGGCCCGTACAGCGCGCCCCCCGTCGCCGGGAACAAGCGCTCGAAGTCCGCCGGCGTGGTCACCACCGGCGAGGGGCCCGCGATCTTCAGCGAGAGGCCGGACCGCTGCAGTTGATGGAACAAGCGCTGCTCGCATGCGTGGATCTCCGTGGATGAGGGGACGTGGTTATCACCCGTCGCAGGTGCGTTGACGATGAAGAACAGGCGCTCTCCGGCGGCGCGCGCCGGCGCCGTAGCGCCTCCCCCGCCCGGCCCGGCGGCGGGCCCGCCGGGCTCGAGCGACGGATCGTTCCAGCGGTCCTCGGCGCAGACGTAGACGGTGGGGTCGCGGGGGACGGCGGAGCGCTCGAAGAGGTCGCTGAACTCGGCCTCGTAGTCGCGGGAGAAGAAGACGTTGTGCCGGACGAGGGGGAAGCCGCTGACCTCGGCGACGAGCGCCCAGGTCATCGCCGAGAGCGAGCGCGGGGCGTCGGCCGGGGCCTTGCGGGCGGCGCGCTGGCCGAAGAGGCCGCTCCGCAGCGCCGCCGGATCGGCGTTCAACACGATCGCGTCGGCCGGGAGGCGCTCGCCGTCCTCGAGCACGACGCCGGCGGCGCGGCCGCGGCCGTCCTCGATGGCGGCCACGTGGGCGCCGCAGCGGATCGTCGCGCCGGCGCGGGTCGCGGCCGCGGCGAGCGCCTCGGCGACCCGGTACATCCCGCCCTCGGGGAACCAGACGCCCTCGCGCTCGACGTGCGCGATCACGCTCAGCGTCGCCGGCGCGAGGAACGGCGAGGAGCCGCAATAGGTGGCGTACCGGCCGAACAGCTGCCGCAGGCGCTCGTCCTGGAAGAAGTCGCAGAGCGCCCGGTAGAGGGTGCGGTGCCCGTCGATCTTCATCACCCCGCCGAGGCCGAGGCTGCCGGCGGTGCTCAGGAGGGTCGTCAAGGTGGGCCGCTCCGCGCGCAGGAACGGCCCCTCCACGACGTCGAAGATCTCCCGCGCGTACCGGCAGAACCGGCGGTATCCGTCCGCCTCCCGCGGCCCCGAGAACGCGCCGATCGCGTCCGCGGTGCGCTCGACGTCGGCGAACAGGTCGAGCGTGGCGCCGTCGGGCCAGGCGTGGCGCGCGAGCGTCTCCGCCGGGCGGAGCGGCACCTCGTCCTCGAAGCGGAGCCCGAACGAGCCGAAGAGCTCGTCGAAGACCCACTTCATGGTGAGCACCGTCGGCCCCACGTCGATGCGGCGGCCGTCGAGCGACACCTCGCGCATCTTTCCGCCGACGCGAGCCGCCCGTTCGAGTAGCACGACCTCGAGCCCGCTCGACGCCAGGAGCGCCGCCGCGGTCAGCCCGCCGATGCCCCCGCCGATCACCACGACGCGCCCTCTCCTGTCCTGCATGGCTCCGGAGTGTACCCGCCGCGTTCGCTTTGTCTAGGCTTTGTTTAAAGGATGTTCAAACCATTGACGATGTCTCGAACATCATGTAAAGCTGGGTGATGGATTCCGACCGTCGGATCGAGCGTGTTCTTCTGGTCGCGATTGAGTCGCTCTCGTCCCCCGCGTCGCCGCCCGGGCTGCTGGCGGCGACGCACCACGCCGTCTTCCCCGGCGGCGCTCGCATCCGCCCGCGGCTGTGCCTGGCGGTCGCGGCGGCGTACGGCGATCCCGCGCCCGAGGTGACCGACGCCGTGGCGGCGGCGGTGGAGCTCATCCACTGCGCCTCGCTCGTCCACGACGATCTGCCGTGCTTCGACGACGCGCCGCTCCGGCGCGGGCAGCCGTCCGTGCACCGCGCCTTCGGGGAGCCGCTCGCCGTGCTCACCGGCGATCAGCTGATCGTGCTCGCCTTCGAGGCGCTCGCGCGCGGCGCCTTCCACGCGGTGGCGAGCGGCGTGATGGACGCGCGCAAGGCGGTCCGGTTCTTCGAGGTGCTCGCGGCCGGCGTGGGGATGCCGCAGGGGATCATCGCCGGGCAGGCGTGGGAGTCGGAGGGGAAGGTGCCGCTCGCGACCTACCGGCGCGCGAAGACGGGCGCGCTGTTCGAGGCGGCGGCGGTCCTCGGCGCGCTCTCGGCGGGCCAGGACGGGGGGGCCTGGGGCGCCCTGGGGCAGCGCATCGGCGAGGCGTACCAGGTCGCGGACGACGTGCTCGACCTGATCGGGCAGCCGGAGGACATGGGCAAGCCGGCCGGGCGCGACGGCGCGCTCGGGCGGCCCAACACGGCGATGGAGCTCGGGCTCTCGGGGACGACCCGGCTGCTGCAGCGGCTCATCCAGGACGCGCTCGAGTCGGTGCCGACGTGCCCGCGGGCGGACGACGTGCGGTCGTGGGCGATGGAGCTCGGGGACAGGCTCATGAGCGCTTGCCGGAGCCGGGTGGCGGGGGTGGCGGCGGCGAGCTCCGCGTAGGGAGGGGTCGCCCGGAGCGGCCCGGCCCCCGGTGAGGGTGTTCATCGCGCGGTGTGGGGCCCCGCCGAACTCGTCTGGGACACTCGCTGTCCAGCGTGCGGGGCACGCTGAACAGCGAATGTCCCAGACTCAGACACGGCCCGTCCCCACACCGCGCGATGAACACCCTCACCGGGGGCCTACGGTTGTTGAAGGGGGAGGGCGTCCGGGACTGCTGAGGTAGGGGCGGTCCGAGATTGCGCAACATCCTCGCTGGGGGCTGCGGTCGTAACGGCCGTCCGAGACTGCTGCGGTAGGGGGGCGTCGTTCGTGGGGTGGGGCGCCCTGGCTCGACGAGGGGGCCTGAGGGTGGCATTCTCGGCGGGCCTTTCCGCTCCTGTCGCGGTGGGCGTGGGACGGGGAACTGCGCGGGGGGCGGCAGCCGGTCAGAGCGGCTCGGGCCGTGATCCGCCACGGGGAGGGGGGATGAGGGCGATCCGGGAGCAGCACGCCACCATCGTGTCGCGCACACTCGAGGACGAGAGTCCAGGGGGGATGCGCGAGGCGATCTCCTCCGTCGAACAGCTCGCGCGGGTCGCGCGAGGGCGCTTGAGAGATCGGGTGGTGGACGTCGGCGCCGCGGCGAGCGCAGGGATCCGAGGGGCGCCCAGGAACGGAGGGTTCTCCAGGACGGGGAGCGGCGCGGTGCCGCTGCACGTGTCGCGGCCGCTGCTCGATCGACACCAGCTCGCAGGGCACGCGCTCGCCCACCTCTACGCGGAAATCGAGGCGTGCCGCGCGCTCGACGGGTGGGCCCGCGAGGTCGGCGGCGCCGCCAGGGCCGTGGCCGAGGCGCACGCCGGCGCGCTGCTCCTCGCGCTGCGCGGCGGCGTCGACCTCGGCGGCGGCGAGATCGCGCCGCTCGGAGAGCTCGAGCTGCGCGACGACGAGGTCGCCAAGGCGATCGGACACCCCGCCATCGCGGCGTGGGCGCGCGACGCCGGCTCGGGGGCGGCCGTCAGCGGGCTCGCGCGCCTCGCCGCCGAGCAGGGGATCCCCGAGGGGGGCGGCGTCGAGGACGAGCGCGTCGGCTGGATACGGCACAACATGCGCGACTTCGTCGAACGCCTCGTCGAGCCGCTCGCGCCGGAGATCCACCGGCGCAACGGGCTCATCCCCGAGTCGATCATCCGCCGCATGGGGGACTTCGGGGTGTTCCGGCTGGCCATCGCGCCCGACCACGGCGGCGACGGGCTCGGCGTCGCCGCCATGGTCGCCGCCGTCGAGGAGCTCGCGCGCGGCTCGCTCGGGTTCGGCGTGCTCGCCATGACCACCTGCATCGCGGCAGACCTGCTCGCCCGCGCCGGGACCGAGCTGCAGCGCCGGACCTGGATCACCCGCATCGGCGCCGGCGAAGCGCGCTGCGCCCTCGCCTTCTCGGAGCCCGCGTACGGGTCGGACCTCGCCCGCGTCGCCACGCGCGCCGAACGCCAGGGCGACGGCAGCTACGTCCTCACCGGCAAGAAGGCGTGGGTCACCGGCGCGTCCCGCGCCGACCTCGTGCTCCTCCTCGCCAAGACCACGGCGCCGAGCGGGCAGGGGCAGCAGACGCTCGGGCCCAGCCTGTTCGCGGTCGCCAAGCGGCGCGGGGCGCCGGGCGACGACTTCCCGGACCCAGGGCTCGGCGGCGCCGAGATGCGCGCCCTCGGGCAGCGCGGCATGGGCCACTACGAGCTCCGGATCGAGGGGCTGCACGTCGGGCGCGAGGCCCTGCTCGGCGAGCGCGAGGGCGAAGGGATCGCCCAGATCCACCGGGCGCTCGTGGTCGGGCGCATCTACGCGGCCGCGTGCGGGGTGGGCGTCGCGCAGGCCGCGCTGGAGCAGGCCCTCGCGCGGGCCAGGGCGCGCGTGCAGTTCGGGGCGCCGCTGCTCTCCTTCCCGCGCGTGGGGCACCGGCTCGGGGGGATCGTCGCGCGCGTCTCGGCCGCGCGGCAGCTCACGCGCGCCGCGGCGCAGGCGGCGGACGCGGGGCGGCCGTGCGAGCTCACGTCGGCGATGGCGAAGCTCTTCTCGGTCCGCGCCGCCTGGGACGCCGCCGACGCCTGCATGCAGATCCACGGGGCCAACGGGTACGCCGAGGCCTCGCCCCCGGCCCGCCTCCTGCTCGACGCCCGCGGCCTCTTCGTCCACATGGGCACGCAGGAGGTGCTCGCGCACGGCATCGCGCGCGCCCTGCTCGAGGGCGCGCACCCCTGAGCGCGCCCGCTCCGGCGGCGCGGCCAGCTCGCCGGCGCGCCGCCGGCGCGCCGGCGGCGCTGTCGCGGCGCGAGCGCGCGTGCCATGCTCGCGCTGGCCGATGGTCCGCTCTCCCCGCTACGGTCGCAAGCTCGACGACTTCACGGTCGGCGCGGTGTACGCGCACCCCTGGGACGTCACCGTCGACGAGGGCATGCTCGCGCTCTTCGCCGCCTCCTTCCAGGACGCGCTCCCGACCTACGCCAGCCGCGTCGCGGCCCGCGCGGCGGGGCTCAAGGACAGGCCGGTGAGCCCGCTGCTGCTCCTCAACCTCGGCATCTCGTTCAGCGTGCACGACGTGAGCGAGCAGGCGATCGCGCACCTCGCGTACATCGACGTCCGGTTCCCGGACGCCTGTTACCCGGGGGACACGCTGCGCGCGAGCTCGATGGTCATCGGCAAGAAGCCCGCCTCGACCGGCGACAAGGGCGTCGTGCACGTCCGGACGCAGGTGGTGAACCAGGACGGGCTGCTCGTGTGCTCGTTCGAGCGGAAGGCGCTCGTGCCGCCCGGCTGCGTCGCGGAGCGCCCCGCGGACGCGCCGCACGACGTCGCGCAGCCCGCCGCCACGCCGGCGCGCCTGCCGAAGGAGCTCGAGGGGCCGCTGCCGCCGCCGCCGCGCCGCGGCGGCTTCGCCGGCTTCTGGGACGACTTCGAGGTGGGCGACGTGTTCACCCACGAGGTCGGCCGGACCATCGGGGACAGCGAGCACATGCAGCTCGCGACGCTCCTGCGCAACTCCCACCCGCTGCACCTCGACGAGCAGTACTGCCGCTCGAGCTCCTTCGCGAAGACGCGGGTCGTGCACGGGGGGCTCGTGCTTTCCTGGGTGCTCGCGCTCACGAGCCGGGACACGGCGGGCAACGCCGTCTGGGACCTCGGCATGGACGACGGCGCCCACCCGAGCGGCGTGCTCGCGGGCGACACGCTCTTCGCCGCCTCCAAGGTGGTCGCGCGGGAAGAGGCGGGCCCGGGCGCCGGGCGCGTCACCTTCCGGATCGTCGGCGTGAAGAACACGCCGCCGCGGGCGCTGCTCGCGCAGGGGGCCGACCTGTTCACCCCCGAGCTCGGCAAGACCGACGGCAGGGTCAAGGAGAAGGTCGTGGAGATCACGCGAACGCTGCTCGTGCGCCGGCGGGGATGATCCCGGGGCGGCGGGCGCGGGCGAGAGGCGCGAAGGCGGCAGGGCGAGGCGATGCTCAAGATCAAGAAGATCGATCACGTGGCGGTGGCGGTGTCCGACGTCGACGAGGCGCTCGCGCGCTACGAGCGGCTGCTCGGCGTGGAGGGGCGCTCGCGGGAGGTCGTGGCGTCGCAGAAGACCGAGGTCGCGCTGCTCCCGCTCGGCGAGACGTCGATCGAGCTCATCTCGCCGAAGGGCAACGAGGGGCTCGCGCGGTTCCTGGAGAAGCGGGGGCCGGGGCTGCACCACATCGCCGTCGAGGTCGAGGGCATCGAGGCGGCGCTCGCCGCGCTGAAGGCGCTCGGCGTGCCGCTCATCGACGAGGCGCCGCGGATCGGCGCGCGAGGCCACAAGGTGGCGTTCGTACACCCGAAGGCGACCGGCGGCGTCCTGGTCGAGCTGGTCGAGGAAGCGCCGCCCGGCGAGGCCTGAGCCAGCGCAGGCGGCGCAAGCGCAGGACGGGTGCAGGCGCAGGACGGGCGTCCGCGCAGCCACGGACGCAGGCGCAGCACGGGCGCAGGCGCAGCACGGGCGTACGCGCAGCCACGTACGCAGGCGCAGCCGCGGACGCAACCGCGGCCAGGATCACAGCCGCGTCCGGTGTCGCAGAAGAGGCACCCCCGGGCGGCCGCCGCGGCATACAATGCGGCGCCATGAGCATCGCCGCGCCCGAGGCAGGAGCACAACGGCCATGAGCTCGGCGACGAGCCGGGAGCTGGACGCCCTCCGCGCGCGCGTCGCCGAGCTCGAGCGGGAGCTCTCCCGCCTCCGCGCGGCGGGCCCGCCGCCCATCGACGCGCCCACCGCGGGGGAGGCGCAGCGCGACGAGGGCGAGCGCGCGGCGCAGATGGGCAACTGGATCTGGGAGACCGGCCAGAACAACATCACCTGGTCGAAGCAGCTCTTCCGGATCCTGGGCTACGACCCGGAGCAGGAGCGGCCGTCGATCGCGGCCTTCATCGAGGCGGTCCACCCCGACGACCGGGAGCGGATGCGGTTCGCGCTCCAGCGCGCGCTCGACACCGGCGACGCGTCGGGCGCGATCGCGTTCCGCGTGCTCCGCCGGGACGGCGCGGTGCGGGAGTGCCTCCTGAGCAGCCTGCCCATCACCGACGGCGCGTCGCCGCCGTCCCGCTACGTCGGCGCCGTCGTCGACCTCACCGACCGCCGCCGCGCCGAGCAGGAGCTCCGCCGCAGCGAGCGGATGCTCCGGGAGGCGCAGCGCATCGCGCACGTGGGCAGCTGGTCCTACGACCTCGCCTCGCGGACCGTCCGCTGGTCCGAGCAGCTCTTCCACATCCTCGGCGTCGACCCGTCGGTGCGCCCGACGTTCGAGCTCTTCGCGGGCCTCATCCACCCCGAGGACCGCCACCGGGTCTTCGGCGGCGCCGAGAGCTCCTCGCCGCTCGGCATCGCGAGCCCCGTCGAGTGCCGCGTCGTGCGCCCGTGCGACGGCGAGCTGCGGCACGTGCAGATGGCGGCGGAGCTGCTCACCGACGAGGACGGGGCGGTCATCGGGCTGCTCGGCACGAGCCTCGACATCACCGAGCGCCGGCGCCTCGAGGAGCAGCTCCTCCACAGCCAGAAGCTCGAGGCCATCGGGCGCCTGGCGGGCGGGGTCGCGCACGACTTCAACAACATGCTCACCGCGATCTTCGGGCACCGGGAGCTCGCGGTCCGCAAGGTGCCGTCGGCCTCGCCCATCGCCGAGCACCTCGCGCAGATCGGCACCGCGGCGGAGCGCGCCGCGGCGCTCACGCGGCAGCTGCTCGCCTTCGCGCGCAAGCAGCTCATCCAGCCGACCGTGCTCGATCCGAACGGGCTGATCCTCGGGGTGGAGCCGCTCCTGCGCCCGCTCGTCGGCGAGGACGTGCAGCTCGACGTGGCGCCGGGGAACCAGATCTGGCCGATCCGGATCGATCGCGGCCAGTTCGAGCAGCTGCTCATGAACCTGGCCGTGAACGCGCGCGACGCGATGCCCGGCGGCGGCCGCCTCACGATCGAGACAGCGAACGCCACGTTCCGCGCGGAGGACGCGGAGCGGATGCCGGAGATCGAGCCGGGCGACTACGTGCAGCTCACGGTCACGGACACCGGGCAGGGCATGGAGGCGGCGATCCAGCAGTACGTGTTCGAGCCGTTCTTCACCACGAAGGAGCCGGGCAAAGGGTCGGGGCTCGGGCTCGCGACGTGCCACGGCATCGTCAAGCAGCACGGCGGCCACATCTGGTTCTCCAGCGCCTCCGGCCAGGGCACGCGCTTCACCATCTGCTTTCCGCGCGTGCGCGGCGCGCCGACCGAGCAGGCCCCGAGGATGTCGCCCGCGGTCGCCGGCGGCGGCGAGACCGTGCTCGTCGTGGAGGACGAGGAGCAGGTGCGCGAGCTCTGCGTCGCCGCGCTGCGCTCGCTCGGCTACTCGGTGCTGGCGGCGCGCAGCGGCAAGGAGGCGATCGCCCTCGCCGCGGCCTATCCCGGCCCGATCCACCTGCTCGTGAGCGACGTCGTCCTGCCGGACGAGCGCGGCCCCGAGCTCGCGGCCGCGCTGGCCCGCGTGCGCGCGCCGCTCCCCGTGCTCCACACCTCGGGCTACATGGAGGACTCCCTCTTCCAGAGCGACCTGCTCGAAGGCGCCGTGAACTTCCTCCCCAAGCCGTACACGCCCACGCAGCTCGCGAAGGCGGTGCGCGCGGTGCTCGACGCGTCCGCGCCGGGCCGCCGTCCGCAGGGGCCCGCCGACGCGGCGCCCGCCCCGGTAGCCGAGCGCCTGCCGTGACGGCACCCGCGCGCGGCGGCGGCCGCGCCCGCGAGGCGGGCGAGGCGCGCGGGTGGGACAACGACCGCCGAGGTCGGGCGTGGCGGTCTCCGCGGTCCGGGCTGGCCCCCGCCGCTGGGGTGCATCTATCCTGACCGGGCGGCTTTCGCGATGAAGATCCGGGGCTCAGCGCTCATGCACGCGAGGACCTACCTGACGACGCGGTGGGGCAGCCAGGCCATGGCGATCCTCGACGCCAAGCTGCCCGCCGCGGCCCGCGCGGTCTTCACCTCGCCCGACCTCGTGGCGCACAGCTGGTACCCGGTCGCGGTCTGGAACTCCGTCGCCGACGAGATCTCCCGGTGGCCGAACAAGTCCGGCGTCATCCGCGATCTCGCGGCCTACGTGGCCGAGCAGGACCTGACGCTCACGCACAAGGTGCTGCTCAAGCTCGGCACGCCCGCGCTCGTCATGCGGCAGGCGAGCGTGATGTGGGGGATGTACTTCAACGGCGGCCGGCTCGCCCCGTTCGCCGAGGGCGAGCGCTTCTTTCGGCTGATTCTCTACCTCGGGGTCGATCCCCTGTCCGACCCCGGGCGCCAGACGTGCCGGGAGGCCGTGCCGGGCTGGCAGGAGAACGCCCTCCGCCTCGCGGGCGCGCGCGGCGGGCAGAGCCTGCACGCGAAGTGCCGGTTCGAGGGACACCCCACCTGCGAGTACGAGGTGCGCTGGCTCCGCTGAAGCGGCCGGGCGGGACGGCGCCGCGGCCCGCGCGGCGCACAGCGCGCGGCGTGGCGCACAGCGCGCGGCGTGACGCACAGCGCGCGGCGCGGCGCACAGCGCGCGGCGTGACGCACAGCGCGCGGCGCGGCGCACAGCGCGCGGCGCGGCGCGGCGTGGCGCACAGCGCGCGGCGCGGCGGCGCTCAGGTCTTGGTGCAGAAGGCGAACAGATTCACTTGCGCCTCCTCGGCGCGCACCTCCACCGGGGTGTTCCCGAACTTCGAGCGGGCGAAGAGCGCCCGGAGATCCTCGGGGCTGCGGTGGATCAACTCCCACTCGAGGACGTGGTCCATGAAGGCCTTGTTCGGGTTGTTCACCCCGAAATTGCCCACGACCGCGGTGCCTCCGGGGAGCAGCTTGTCATACATGCAGTTGATCAGGGTCACGACGAGATCGTCCCGCAGGTAGTCCGTGAGCCCGATCGTGTAGATCAGGTGCTGGGGCTTGAGCACCGTCTTGCCGCGGCCGTGGGCGAGCCTCACCGCGTTGTCCTGGGCGAAGCTGAAGCGGTCCATCACGCCGAGGTTGTCGGCGATGCCGGCGGAGTAGGCGAGCGCCTGGTTGTCGATATCGATGCACGTCGCCTTGATGTCGGGCGGGTCGCTGCCGTCCGCGAAGAGGTCGAACAGCTCCCGGGCGGGGCCGCTCGCCAGGCTGGTGACGAGGAGCGGGCCGGGCGCGTGCGCGCGGCAGGCGTCCCGGATCGCGCGGCACATGAGGCTCCGCCGGTTCTTCACGGCGCGGCAGGCCTCGAGCTCCAGGCCCCACTGGTCGATGTAGCGGCCGAGCCGGCCGTCGCCGGCGGGCTCGTCGTTGTACATCATCTCGATGGTGTAGAAGTCGCCGGCGTAGCCGCGCGGCTTCGTGTAGCACCGGTCGACGGTGCGGCTCAGCATGAACAGCGAGAACGTCTCGCGGAAGACATAGGCGCCGATGCCCTTCTCGAGGTGGCGCTCGCGCTCGATGTGATCGCGCAGCGCCGACACGACGGTCTGGCACGCGGCGCTCACCTTGTCCTGGATCTCAGCCTCGGGGTGCTTGCCCTCCTTCACCATCCTGTCGGCGATCATCATCTCGAACTTGAACTGTTCGATCGTGTCGATGAGCTTCGGAGGGATGTTGTTGGTGCCGGCCTGGCCCGTCCTCGCGGCGTGGAACCGGTTGACCTGCGGCACGTCCTCGACGAGGAGCGGGGGCAGCATCGCCGTGTTCTCGCGCAGGCGCTGCGCGAGCATGATCGCGAGCGACTGGTAGAAGCGCGCCGCGAGGCCGGGGACGGAGGCAAGGAGGGAATGGACATACGGGCCTTCGATCACGTCGAGCGTGCACTCCTCGCGGGCGACGACCGAGGCGCTCGCGGCGGCGCTCTCCAGGAACGACATCTCCCCGAAGATGGCGCCGGGCCCGAGCTGGCGGAGCGCCACGCCGCGCCCGAGGTGGGCGACCTCGACCCCGACGAGGCCGCTGCGCACGATGAAGATGCCCTGCCTGCGCGAGCCCTCCTCGAGGATCTGCTCGCCCGGACGGTAGGTGACGCAGGTCGACTTCTCCAGCAGCAAGCGCTCGTCATCCTGGGTCAAGAACTCGAAACCTGTAGTCATGGTGCCTCCCGACCAACGTAAGCGCCTCGACGTCGCGGAGTTCCGGGTCTCCCCCCCGCCGCGGCGACAGGACGTCTACGCGTGGGCCCCTTCTACCACGGCGCATCGGGCCTTCGCTGCAGCATGGCGGGCGCCCGCGAGCGTCCGCCGGCGTTCGCGGGCGCTCGCGGGTGCACGCGAGCGTCCGCGAGCGCCGCGGCGTTCGCGGCGGAGACGCGCGCTCCGATCAACAGGTCACGGCGGCGCGCAGGCGGCGAGGCCGCCGTCGGGGGCGAGCAGCAGCACGCAGGCGCGGAGCACATCCATGCCGACGAATCCGTCGGTGGGGCAGGCCGCCCGCGGCTCGCCGGGCAAGAGGTCGATATCCGCGGCGGCGTCGAGCCCCGCGAGCTGTAGGCGCACGCCGGAGAGGACGGGCACGGTGTGCTTGCCGGAGGCGGCGTAGGCGCTCCTGCCGCCGCGGGCGCGGGGCGACAGCCTCTTCCCCGCGGCCGAGGCGGCGAGCAGCGAGCTCTGCGACGCCCCCGAGTCGACCTTCAGCGTGACCGCGAGCCCCTCGACGTTGGCCTTGGCGGTGAGCTCGAGTCCCTGGTTCGGTCCGCCGCAGCGGCCGAGCTCGACGATCGCGGCCTCCCCGAACCGCTCCCGGAGGGAGCGGGCGGCCTGGTCGCGCGGCGCCTCGGTCATCAGGCCGCTGCGGAGGTCGAGCACGACGGCGCGGCCCGGGGCCGCCAGCGCCTGCGGCGCGAGGAAGCCGCCGATCCCGATGCGCCGGAGGACATCGGGGACGGGGACGACGAGCAGCGCGGGGGTCTCCACCGTCCCCCAGCCGGAGAGCGCGACCTTCGCGTTCTCGGCCCGGGAGATCGACACGGACCTGCCGGCGTGGTCGACGCCGACGTCGCCGGCGGTGGAGAGCGGCAGATCGAGCTCTTCGGCGAGCCAGCGGGCGAGGACGTGGTGGGAAGCGCCGGTGTCGACGATCAGCGCGGTCGGCTGGCCCGAGACGACGGCGTCGACGAGCGGGGAGGGGAACGGGCGGTCGTTGAGCTCGAACTGGAGGCTTGCCCGGCGCGCGGCGGCCGCGGTCGCGGCCGGCGCCGGCGGCCCGCCCCGGGAGGGCTCGCCGGCGAGCGCCGGCCGCGCGGCGCTTCGCTCGCCGCTCTGCTCGGCCGGCCGCGGCGACCCCGGCGCCGCCGCGCCGACCGCGGCGGGCGCGGCGCAGCCGGCCGCGGCGATCGCGCCTGCTGCGAGCGCGCCTGCTGCGAGCGCGGCCGCGAGGACCCCCCGTGCACGAGCGCGCTGCCCCGGCATCACCGGCGCGAGGCGGGCTCCGGCGCGCGCTGGCCGGGGTGGCCCGCTTCGCCGTCTTCCCGTCCTTCCTCCCGAGCTGAAGAGAGCCTCCAAGGCATGTTCACCGAGCCATCATTGGCCGGCGCTCGACCTCGGTCAAGCGGCCCCTGCGGAGAGGCCCCGGGCCGCGCGGCCCGACTGTCTACTTCTGCCACACGCCGCGTTCTGCCACACGCCGCGCGCCGAACGTCCATGCGAGTCGTCGCGGCGAGGCACCTGCGGTATTCGACGTCGGCGCGCGCCTCGGCGGTTGTCAGCCGCTGCTTCCGGCGGCAAGGTGCGCCGAGGAGAGGGCAATCGCATGATGCAGATCGAGGCGAGGCACCTGATTCACTGCGGCGAGGACACCTTCTGGGAGCTCTTCTTCAGCGGCGAGGTCAACGATCGGATCTACAGCGACATCCTCAAGTTCGCCGCGTTCGAGGTGCTGGAGGAGCGCGACGACGCGCGCGCCCGGGTGCGCAAGGCGACCGGGCAGCCCCGCATTCAAGCGCTGCCCGCCGCGGTCCAGTCGCTGCTCGGCCCGAACTTCCGCTACGTCGAGGACAGCGTGTTCGACAAGGCCTCGCGGACGTGGCGCTGGACGATGACCCCGAGCCTGCTCCAGGGCCGGCTGCGCAACGAGGGCACGCTCCGGGTCGAGCCGTCGGGCCCGGGCCAGGTGACGCGCGTCGCCAGCGCGACCATCGAGGCGAAGGTCTTTGGCCTCGGCAAGATCATCGAAGGGCTCATGGAGAAGGAAATGCGCGCGGGCTGGGACAACAGCGCGGCGTTCCTCAATCGATGGATCGCGGAGCACCCGCCCGAGCGGGCGGCGAGCTGAGGCCGCACGGGCAATGGCTCGGCCGCGCCCCGGGCGACGGCGAGCCCGCGCGTCGTGGTGAATCGTTCCCCGTCCCGAACGGCCGCCGTCAATGGCAAGCTCAGCGGGCGCGGGGGTGTGCTAGCTTGCGCCCATGCGAGGACTGGTCGAGGCGCTGTGCTCCGAGGAGTGCGCGGGGAGGGCCGCTGGTTCGCCGGGGGGGCGTGTCGCGCGCGCGCATATCGTGGAGGCGCTCCGGGACGGGGGGCTGGATCCTTTCGAGCAGGACTTGCCGGCGTGCGGCGGCGCGAATGTGATGGCGGTGCTGCCCGGCGAGGTCGACCGGTACGTCCTCGTGGGCGCCCATTACGATCACCTCGGCCGTGCCGGTCGGTCCACGTATTGGGGCGCGGACGACAACGCCGCGGCGGTCGCGATCCTCGTGGAGGTCGCGCGGGCGCTCGCCGGCGCCCGCCAGCGCGGGCGCGGCGTGATCCTCGCGGCGTTCGACGCCGAGGAGCCGCCTCATTTCATGACGACCGGGATGGGCTCGAAGCGCTTCGCGGCCGAGCCGTGCGTGCCCCTCGACAAGATCGACATGGCCGTGTGCATGGACCTGGTCGGCCACGCGTTCGGCAGCCGGGATCTTCCGGCCGAGGTGCACCGGTCGCTCTTCGCGCTCGGCGCGGAGCGGAGCCGCGGTACGTCCGAGATGGTCGACAGCCTCGCGCGCGCCGAGGACGGCGTCGTGGTCCGGCGCCTCGACGCGGAGGTCATCCCCCCGCTGTCGGATTACGGGCCTTTCTGGGAGCGCGACGTCCCGTTCCTGTTCCTCACGAGCGGGATATGGCGCTACTACCATACTCCGTACGACACCCCGGAGCGCCTCGATTACGAGAAGATGGCGGGGACCGCGCGCTGGCTCGAGCGTTTCGTGCGCGAGACCTGCGCCCGTCCCGAGCCGCGCGTCGCGTTCCAGCGCGGTCGCCGGGACGACCTCTCGACGGCGCGCGCGCTCGCCGACGTGACGGCCGCGCTCGGCGCGAGCACGCCGGAGGCCGCGCAGGGGCACGCGCAGGCCAGGGCGCTGCTCGCCTCGTGCGACCGCGAAGGCCGGCTCCCCGAGGGCGCCCTGAGTGAGGCGCAGGCGCTCGTCAGCAACATCATGGCGCAGCTCGCCTGAGCGGCGGGGGGCCAGGGGCGGGTGAAGACGTGAATGGATGAAGGGAATGGGGGAGAGGAAGGGGGCAGGCGCCGGCGGCTAGGGCGCGCCGTCCTCGCCGACGCACGGCCCGGAGCTCCCCACGTCACGTGGATTGGCGAGCTGGTGTTGCCGTCCTGGCTCCTCGATTAAGGATCTGCAGAGCCCCTCATCCGACGCTCGACCTCGGCGCGCGTCGGATAGGAAGGCTGGCACCCCTCGCGCTCCACCGAGATCCCCGCGGCCGCGATCGCGAGCCGCAGCGCCCCCTCGAGCGCCATCCCGGAGGCGAGGCCGCCCGCGAGCACCCCGGTGAGGGCGTCGCCCGCGCCCGTCGTGTCGACCGCGCGAGCCGGCAGCGCGGGGAGCTCCTCGCCCGAGGGCAGCAGCACCGCGCCGCGCGCGCCCCGCGTGAGCACCACGCGCGCCGGCAGGTGGCCCCGCAGCGCCTCGTGCTCGTGCTCGTTGACCACCGCGATGTCGAAGCGGCCGACGAGCGCAGGATCGATGGCGTTGACCGGCGACGGGTTGCAGATCGACAGCGCGCCGTCGGCCCGCGCGGCCGAGAGCACGCCGGCGATCGCCTCGGTCGGGATCTCGCCCTGGCAGAGCCACACCGCGGCCCCGCACGGCGAGGGCGGCGCGACGAGCGCGTTGGCCCCGGGGATCGCGAGGATCTGGTTCTCCCCGGCCTCGTCGACGCAGATCAAGGCGACCCCCGTCGTCGCGCCGCGGTGGACCGTCACGGCGGAAATGTCCACCCCGTCGGCGGCGAGCGCCGCGGCGCAGAGCTCCCCGTGGGCGTCGTCGCCGCGCGCGCCCACGAGCCGCACGCGGGCGCCCGAGCGCGCCGCCGCGACGGCCTGGTTCGCGCCCTTGCCGCCGGGCGCCACGAGGAAGCGGCGGCCCAGCACCGACTCGCCCGGGCGCGGCAGCCGCGGGCCATAGCCGATCAGGTCGGCGGTGATCGAGCCGCAGATCGCGAGCAACCCCATGCCCCCGCATACCATGAGCGGCTCGCCGGCCGAGGGGCGCTCTTGATACGCTCGTTCTTCACGGAGGCCCCGCATGTCCAACCTGTCCGAGATCGACGAGTCGAATGTCCAGCTCCTCACCGCCTGGAAGTACTTCAGCCGCGACCTGCCTGCCCGGCGCATCGAGGAGATCGACGGCGCTTGCCTCGTCTCCTCGGGGACGCAGATGGCCATGCTCAACATCGTCGCGCTCTCCTCGCCGGCCCGCGACGCCGGCGATCTCGAGCGCCGGGCGCGCCAGGGCCTCGAGCGCGCCCGCGCGGCGGGCGTCCCCTGGTTCATGGTGGTGTCCGACGGATGGTCGCCCGGCGGCGACCCGGCGGTGACCGCCGGGGTGCTGACCAAGCTCGGCTTCCAGCCGGTGCTGGCCATGACGGGCATGGCGACCGACGCGCTCTCCCCGCCGCGGCACGAGCCTGTCGGCCTCGAGCTCCGGCGCGTGTCCGACGCCGAGACCCGCGCCGCCGTCGCCGACATCAACGCCGGCTGTTACGGCACCTCAATCCCGGACACCCGCGCCACGATCGGACACGCATCGAACTGGACCGACGCCGCGTTCGGAAGGGTGGGTTACCTCGACGGCCAGCCCGTGTGCTGCGCGGGGACGTTCCTCGTGGACGGCGTGCGGTACGTGGGCTTCGTCGCCACCGCGGCCGAGCACCGGCGCAAGGGGTACGGCGAGGCGGTCATGCGCCGCTGCCTCGACGACGCCGAGGAGGCCACCGGCCTCCGCCGGACGGTCCTGCACGCGACGGACATCGGCAGGCCTGTGTACGAGGCGATGGGCTACCGCAACGTCACGCGCTTCGTCTTCTTCGCGCCGCCGCAGGCCTGAGCGCACGCCGCCGCAGGCCTGAGCGCACGCCGCCGCAGGCCTGCGCGCGCGCCGCGCAGGCCTGCGCGCGCGCCGCGCAGGCCCGAGCGCGCGCCGCCCGAGGCCTGCGCCGGCCGGCGCTCACTTCAGCGCTTCCGGCAGCTCCTTGAGCACGCAGAGCGCGAGCTCGGGATCGCAGGTGACGCGCTCCTCCAGATCGGGGTTGATCCCGCTGCCGAGCAGCCTGCCGGCCGCGGGATCCGCCTGCGGATCGCAGAGGCTCGGGTCCGTCGTGGGCCCCTCCGCCCCCGCGACCCCGCAGCCGACCGCCGGCGCGAGCCCCACGACGCTGTAGGACGCGGTGCAGCCGTCCTTCGTGTAGGTCAGATCCGCCGTCATCTGCGTCCCAGGGAACGCCGCCGTCACGTAGACGCGGACGTTGCTCCACTCGTAGCGGACGCTCGTCGCGGGGTTGTCCTCGAGCGCCGGGACCTCCAGGGCCGCGGGGCTGAGCGACGGGACCGAGCACACGTCGCGCTCGTCCGGGTCCACCGACGTGAACTCGCCCATCGAGACCACAGCGCCCTTGTCGATCGCGACGCCCGCCGCCTCCGCCCCGCCGGCGAGCGCGCCGAGCCCGGTCGCGCGGATGGCGAGCAACGCCCGCGACAGGTCCTGCACCTTCGGGTCGCCCGCCGAGGAGGGGTTGTATTTTTCCAGTCCGATGACCTCTCCCCGCAGCGCGTCGCAGTCGCCTTCGCCGCGTTTCGAGCCCGGCTTGAGCGTGTACGTCGCGGCGAAGCCGGTGTGCGCGGTGGTGCACTCGACCCTCGGCTGATCGCAGGAGGCGAGCAGCGCCGCGAGGACGACCATCCCACCGAGTTGGATTCCGCTGGTTCGTTTCATGGGGTCTCCGCCTCCGGCGCTGGCTAGAAGGTCACCTTGGCGCTGAGCCGGAACGTGCGCGGCGCCTGGTATGCGACCGGATGACCGAAGTTCGGGTTCTTGTTGACGGCGTCGAACGGCGTCCCGTCCGCGTTCTGAAGCTGGGCGAGATCACCCTTGGTCCCGCCGGGGATCGGCAGCACCTGCGCCGCCGTGTACCGCTCGTCGACCGCGGTCACGGCCTGGAAGTTGAAGACGTTGAACGCGTCGACCGCGAAGAGCAGCGCGCTGTCGCGCGCGAGCTGCACGCCGACGCCGAGGTGGACGTCGATGTCGTGCACCCAGGGCAGGCGCTCGCCGCTCCCGCGCGGCAGGATGAAGATCTCGTCGGGGCCGTATTGCAGGTGGGCGCCGAGGTGCGACGTCGGCGCGCCGGAGCGGGCGCGGTAGGCGCCGCCCAGGTTCACGACGAACCCGGGGCCGAAGACGAAGTCCTTCGCGCCGTACAGCTTGATCTGGTGCCGGCGATCCCCCGGCAGCGGGCCCTCGCGGTTCGGCAGGAGCGACAGCAGATCGAAATCGGTGTTCATGTTCGGGTCGATCTGCTGCGTCTCCGGGCGGAAGAGCCCGGACCAGTTGCCGCGCAGGGACGAGATGCGGTAGCTCGCCTGCCCGAGCCAGCCGCCGGAGAACACCTTCTCCGCATAGAGGGTGAACGCGTCGTAGTTGCGCACGGCCTCCGGGAAGTCGCTCGCCGCGCCGTGCCCCGGGTTGGCGACGAAGTAGGATTTCGCCTCGTCGCGGCTGAGATCCTCGATGATCCGGTTCTGCCAGCGCTTCGTGTACTCGGCGCCGATCCGCAGCTTCGGCGCGATCTCGTACTCGGCGCCGACGACGATCTCGTCGGACGACTGCGGATCGAGCTCCGGATCGACCGGCGTCCTGTCGGCCCCGACGACGCCCCACTTCTGGTTCGGCGCGTGGGGGCCGTCGATCACGACCCGCGAGTCGTCCGACTCGCACGCTCCCTGGATCTGCTCGTCGCTCCTCGGATCGCACAGCGCCGGATCGCGCACCGAGACGACCAGCCGCTCGCCGGGGAACATGCGGTCGGCGATGTTGAGCGGCACGCTCTCGTAATACCGGGCATAGTTCGCGTACAGCTTCGACCGGCCCGACTGCGTGACGTCGTAGATGACGCCGACGCGCGGCGACCACTGGTTCGGCAGGCTCATGCCGAGCTCGCCGTCGTACCCGTAGATGAGCTGCGCGTCGTAACGGACGCCCGCGTTGAGGGTGACGCGGTCGACGATGCTCCAGCTGTCCTGCACGAAGCCGCCGATCGTGAGCGACGTCGACTCGGCCTTGTACGTCGTGAGGTGGACCGGGTCGTCGGGGCCGTTCAGGAACCCGTGGCGGCGGTAGTCGTAGAGCACCGACCCGTCCGGGGCCTCCGTCAAGATGGTGCCGCCCGACTCCCCGCGCTCGCTCGCGTACTGCATGACCTCGACGTCGACGCCGCCCTTGACCACGTGGTGGCCGAGCGCCGGGAACAGGCTCGTCAGCATGGCCTTGGCCTGGTAACGATTGAAGACGGCCTCGGTCAGCACGCCGGGGCCGCCGGAGTAGTAGTAGCCGGGCACCGGACAGCGCGTCTCCCCCTCGGGATCTCCGGGCGCGCAGCGCTCGGTCGCGTCGCTCCCCTCGAACTCGTCGATCGAGCGCGGCGGGGAGCGCTGCCAGAGCACCTGGACGACCTCCGAGAGCCCCTTTCCGCTCCCGATCTTCTCGCCGTCCGAGGCGCGGACGGCGTTGACTTCGTGGTGCATGCCGAGCGTGACGTCGAGCAGGTAACGCTTGTTGCTGAACGCGGAGGACCACTTGAGCGCGGCGTCGGTCGCGCTGGTCACGTACTTGTGCGCGATGGCCTCGAAGGGGCCGTTGATGATGCCGCCGTTGTAGGAGTTGTCGATCTCGATCCTGCCGTCCCGCGGGTTCATCCCGAAGCGCCCGTCGCCGCCCGACGTCGTCGGCGTGCCGTAGACGGACAGCGACACGGTGTTGTCCGGATCGACGAGCAGCGTGAGCTTGCCGAGGTACTGCACGCTCTCTTGCGCGGCGTAGTAGACGTCCGTCGTCCCCGGCAGCCGCTCCGAGCCGAGGGCCCCGCCGCCCGCCGCGTTGTTCGCGGGCCCGAGCAGGTTCAGGTTGCGCTCGAGGCGGTAGGTCGCGAACGACGGCGACACCCCGGCGTAGAACCACAGCCTGTCCTTCAGGATCGGGCCGCCGAGCTCGAACCCGAAGTCACGGAGCGAGGACAGGCTCACGTCCGTGGTGATCGCGCTCCGCTGCTGGACGACGCGGGTCCGCGCGCCCTCGAAGATCCCGGGCGTGATGCTGAAGAAGGCCGCGCCGTGAAACTCGTTGGATCCGGACTTGGTGGCGACGTTGTAGTAGCCGCCCGTGGAGCGGCCGTACTCCGGCATGTAACCGCCGGTGATCACGTTGACCTCGTCGACGAACTCGACCGAGAGCGGCGTCCCGAGGATGCCGAACCCCGGGTTGTTCACCGACAGGCCGTCGATGACATATTGATTCTCCGGCGAGCTCGTCCCGCTGATCGACACGCCGTACCGGTCGGCGACCGCGCCCGGCGCGATCTCGGCGAGCGACTCGAACGATCGGGTGGCCCCCCCCTTGGTGCTCGGCGGGTTGAGCGGGATCCGGCTCACGAAGTCGGAGCTCACGTTGACGCCGGTCGCGCTCGAGCCGACATCGACCGTCGGCGGGGAGGCGACGACCACGATCTCCGGCGCCTGGATCGCCTCGGGCAGGAGCTGGGTGTTCACCCGGATCGTGCTGTCGAGCCGAAGCTCGACGCCGCCGCGGCTGTACGGCCGATAGGCCTCCTTGTCGAGACGCAGCGTGTAGGTCCCCGGCGGGAGGTTCGGGATGCGGTATTGACCGGAGCCGTCGGTCACCACCGTCTGCTCGCCCTGCAGGGCGGGAGACGTGACGGTGACGACTACGTCCGAGGCGGGCCGGTTCGTGGCCGCGTCGACGACCGTCCCCGTGAGGACAGCAGAGCCGGCCGCGAGCGCCGTGGCGGGCGCGATCGCGCTCGCGAGCGCGAGCAGGGGCGCGGCCCAGCGGGCGCGCCTCGGACACGAATGGATCATGCGGGCTCCTCGAAGGCGTTCAATACAAGCTGCCGTCGGTCACCATACACGCGGTGTTGCGCCGAGCATAGACCCACGCCGCGTCGCGCCCTGCGCCGGGCGCGGCGCGCTTGAACCTCGCGCGCGTGAAGCTGGGTGTGAGATCCGGAGAGGCGGGCGCAGGATGGAGGCCGAGCGGCGCCGCGCCGCGCCGCGCCGCGCCGCGCCACACCGTGCTCGCGGCGGGGCGCGCGCGGCGACGCCGGGGCGCGGGGGCGCGGGTCAATTCGTGGTCTTCGACGCCACGGCGTCCGTCCTCCCGCCGGCGATCGCGCCGGCGCGCCGGACGAGGGCGATGAGCTCCTGCTGGTCGCCCTTGCTGGACGCGGCGCCCCGCGCGATCCGCTCGACGTCGGCGAGCCGCCACGCCCGCGCGTGCGGGCTCCTGCGCAGGATCTCCGAGAAGCCGGCCACCGCGGCCGCGAAGCGGAGATCGGCCGGCGCGGCGTCGAAGGTGGCGGCGACGGCGCCCGGCGCCATCTTGAACGTCGTCTCCTCGGCCCGGTCCGAGCCGAGCGGCGCCTTGTGGCGCAGGCGCACCACGATCGGCGACGCGCCCTCGCCCCGCGCCGCGGGGCCCTTCAGCTCGACGTCGTAGAGGGCGGTCACGCTGTGCCCGGCGCCGATCTCGCCGGCGTCCACGCGGTCGTTCCGGAAGTCCCGGTCGGCCACGTTCCGGTTCTCGTAGCCGATGAGCCGGTAACTCTTGACGACGTTCGGGTCGAACTCGACCTGGATCTTCACGTCGCGCGCGATGACCTCGAGCATCCCGCCGGCCTGCTCCGAGAAGACGCGCCGCGCCTGGGCGTCGCTGTCGATGTAGGCGTAGTTGCCGTCGCCCTGGTTGGCGAGCTGCTCCATCATCACGTCCTTGTAGTTGCCCTGGCCGAACCCGACGGTGGACAGCGTGATGCCCTTGTCCCGCGCGCGCTTGATCGTCTTCAGGATCTCCTCGTGGGAGGTCGGCCCGACGTTCGCGTCGCCGTCGGAGAGCACGATGACGCGGTTCACGTGCCCCTTCACGAGCGTCCGCTCCGCCAGGCTGTACGCGAGGTCGATCCCGCTCGCCATCGCGGTGGAGCCGCCCGCGGTGAGGTCGTCGAGGGCGGCGAGGATCCGCCCCTTGCCCTCGATGCCCGTCGGCGCGAGCACCTCGCGCACGCTGCCCGCGTAGGTGCAGAGCGCGACGGTGTCGCCCGGCTTGAGCGTCTCGGTGAGCATCTTGAGGCTCTTCTTCGCGAGCCCGATCCGGTCCGGCGCCTGCATGGAACCGCTCGTGTCGACGAGGTACACGAGGTGCACCGGCGTCCGGTCCTTGGCCGCGACGCGCTTGCCCTGGACCGCGACGCGGACGAGGTGGTGGCCCGCGGTGAACGGCGAGGGCGCGGCCGCGAGGTGCACGGCGAAGGGGCCTGTCGCGGGCGACGGATACCCGTAGTCGAAGTAGTTGAGGAACTCCTCGGCGCGCACGGCCTGGTACGGGGGCAGCGCGCCGTCGAGGATCTTGCGGCGCGCGATGGCGTACGAGGCGGTGTCCACGTCGATCGCGAACGTCGAGAACCGGTCCCGCTGGGGGTCCTCCACCGGGTTGACGCCGTAGTCCTGGTACGACTCGCTGCTCTGGGGCTCGGGCGCGGGGACGGCGACCGCCGCGGACGCACCGGCCGGTCGCGTCGTGACCACGTGCGGCGGGACGGGAGCGGCCTTCTTGGGCGCCGGCGCGGCGGTCGCCTGGGAGGGGCGCGGCGCCGGGCTGCCGGCCGTGGTCGCCCTGCCGCCCGGGGCCACCGGCGCGGGGGCGATCGGCGCGCGGGCCATCGGCGCAGCGGCCGGCGGGGGCGGGGCCGGCTGGGCCATCGGCGCAGCGACCGGCGGGGGCGGGGCCGGTTGGGCCATCGGCGCCGCGTCGTCCGCGACGGGCGCGGCTGCCTCGGCCTGCACCTGCGCCCCCTCGGCGCGGGCCTCGCTCTCCGGCGCGTCGTACTCCGGCTGCGCGGCGCGCGTGGGGACGGCGTCCCGCGCCGGCGCGGCGGCAGGGCCGGACGCGCTGCAGCCGACGAGCAGCACGGTCAAGAGGGCAGGGGCGACGAGGTGGTTGGGCCGGGTGCGCATGGAAGTCCTCCTTCAGGGGATCGCGAGCGCAGATCCCCGCATCACGTTCTCGTGCGGCGTCATCGCCGTGCCCCACGCGCGCTGTCGCGGGGAGCAGACGAGAGACGTCTCGCGGCCGGGGCTCGCGACGGCGAAGCCCCGTTGCGCCCGAGTGCCGAGGAAACGCGGCCGCCTCGGCCGACCTTACAGCGCGCGATCGACGATGCTCGACGGCGAGCGCGGCGCCGCGCCCCGCGCCCCCGGGCGGGCCGCGCGCCGCCGTGCGGGCCGCCGAAACCCGCCGCGCCGCGGCGGAGCGGCGGGAGGAACGGGCCATAACCAATCGAAAGAATTATAGTTTTTTCTTTTGCTCGGCGCCCGCGGCCGCCCCGCGTACCTCGCGGGGAGGATAAGAAGGTCGATCGGTGCTTCAGCCAAGAGGTCCGCGATGAACACGACGAGCCGCGAGCGCTTCCAGTCCACGTTGGCCCGCTCCAAGAAGATCGCCGTCCTGACGGGCGCCGGCGTGTCGGCGGAGTCGGGCATCCCCACGTTCCGCGGCGCCGGCGGGCTGTGGCGGCGCTACGAGGCCACGAGCCTCGCCTCGCCCGAGGCGTGGCAGCGCGATCCCGGCCTCGTGTGGGAGTTCTACAACCACCGCCGCGAGCGCGCGCTCGGCTGCAGCCCGAACCCGGCCCACCGCGCGCTCGTGCGCCTGGAGGATCGGTTCCGGGACGCGGGCGGCGCCTTCACCCTGATCACCCAGAACATCGACGGCCTGCACGAGCGGGCGGGCTCCCGGAACGTGGTCCGGCTTCACGGCTCGCTCTGGCAGGTGCGTTGCCTCTCGTGCGCGCGTGTGACCGAGAACCGCGAGGTGCCGATCACGCCCGCGTTCGCGGGCAGCGGCTCCCCCGATCCGGAGGCCGGCGACCGCCGCTTCACCGCGGCGGAGCTGCCCCGCTGCCCCTGCGGCGGCGTGCTGCGCCCGCACGTGGTCTGGTTCGGCGAGCCCCTCGACGCGGGCGACATCGCCGCGGCCACCGCCGCGGTCGAGGGGTGCGACCTCCTGATCGTCGTCGGCACGTCGGCCGTGGTGTACCCCGCCGCCGGCTTCGTCCCTATGGCCAAGCGCCAGGGCGCCCGCATCGCCGAGGTCAACGTCGAGCCCAGCGCGGTCACCGGCCTCTGCGACTTCGTGTTCACCGGCAGCGCGGGCGAGATCCTCCCCTCCCTGCTCGACGTGGCGCCGGCGCGCGCGTGACGCGCGGCGCCCGGTCGCCGAGCGGCCGGCGGGCGTCACGCGCCCCGGCGCAGGCCCCGGCGCGAAGCGCGCCCCAGGCGAGCCGCCTCATCCTCGGCGGGCCGACGGCGTCAGCGGCCCTGCGCGACGCCCGCCGGCGCGCGCGCGCTGCACGCGGCGCGCGGCGCGGACCGTGCTTCTCCACGCGCCATGGAACAGGTCAATCGTGGGAGAATTTCAGGGCTGACGTGGGCTGCGATCGCGCTCGTCGTGATCGGCGCGATCAACTGGGGACTCTTGGGGCTGTTCGACTTCAACCTGGTCTCCGCCATTTTCGGTCCGCTCAGCGTGATCAGCCGGATCATCTACGTGCTCGTCGGGCTCGCCGGGCTCTACCTCCTCTACGCCGCGACCCAGCTTGAGCGGCGCGCTCGCGTCTGAGCGCCGGCCCGCGCGGCGGCGCCCACCGCGGCTCCGGCGCGCGCCGCGCGCGCCCCGCGCGCGCGCCGGGAGCGGGGAGAGGTCCGGGCAACCTGGGTATCAGGCGACTCCTGAGGTCGTGCTCCATGTCGGCGCGGGCTTCACGGGCTGCGTGGAACACGTAAACTACGCACAGCAAGCAGAACAGCGCGCCTGCCGGGAGGACAGCACCGGAACCGTGAACCCATGAGAACAGCGAGCTCAGCGGCGAGTGATTGCGCTCCTGGCGATTGCGCTCCTCGTGCGTCACGGGCTTCGAGTCGCCTGGCGCGGCGTCCGGAGCCGCGCCCCGAAGGAGCTCAGGCCGCGACAGCGCAAGGAGTGAAGCGATGCCCACCTCACGAGAACCCGTGATCGCCCTCGTCGGCGACGCCGCCCGCCCGCTGCGCGGCGTCGCGCGAGACTACGACGGCCTGATCGACGCCATCGGCGAGAGCCGGTTCGTCCTGCTCGGCGAGGCGACGCACGGCACGCACGACTTCTATCAGGCGCGCGCCCAGCTGACGCGGCGCCTGATCGCCGAGAAGGGCTTCACGGCGGTCATCGTCGAGGCGGACTGGCCGGACGCGTACCGCGTGAACCGCTACGTCCGCGGCACGGACGACGATCGCAGCGCCGAGGAGGCGCTCCGCGGGTTCAAGCGGTTCCCCCAGTGGATGTGGCGCAACCAGGACGTGCTCGAGCTCGTCAACTGGCTCCGCGAGCACAACGCCGGTGTCCCGCGCGGGCGGCCCAAGGCGGGCTTCTACGGTATGGATCTTTACAGCCTGTATGCGTCCATGGACGCCGTCCTCAGCTACCTCGATCGCGTCGATCCCGAGGCCGCCAGCCGGGCGCGGCGCCGGTACGGGTGTTTCGAGCGGTTCAGCGAGGATCCGCAGGTGTACGGGTATGCGGCCGGCTTCGAGCTGAGCGGGTCGTGCGAGCGCGAGGTGGTCGAGCAGCTGACGGAGCTGATGAAGAAGCAGGCCGAGTACGCGAGGCTCGACGGGCGCGTCGCCGAGGACGAGTACTTCCAGGTCGAGCAGAACGCGCGGCTCGTGCAGAGCGCCGAGGAGTATTACCGCACCATGTTCCGCGGCCCGGTGTCGTCGTGGAACCTGCGCGATCGCTACATGGTCGATACGGTCGAGGCGCTGGTCGCGCACCTCGACCGGTTCCACCCGCCGACCAAGGCCGTCCTCTGGGCCCACAACTCGCACCTCGGCGACGCGCGCGCGACGCAGATGGGCGAGGGCGGCGAGTGGAACGTCGGCCAGCTGATGCGCGAGCGCTTCGGCGACGACGTCTTCCTCGTCGGCTTCTCCACGCACGCCGGGACGGTGCTGGCCGCCTCCGAGTGGGGTGGTCCCGCGGAGATCAAGCGCATCCGGCCGTCCTTGCCGAACAGCTACGAGCGGCTGTTCCACGACGTGGGCCAGCCGCGCTTCTGGCTGAACCTGAGGCCGCGGGCGGGCGCGGGCCGCGAGCTCGTGGGGGCGCTGCGCGAGCGCTCCCTCGAGCGGGCCATCGGCGTGCTCTACCTGCCGGAGACCGAGCGGACGAGCCACTACTTCGAGGCGAAGCTCAGCGAGCAGTTCGACGCGGTCATTCACGTCGACGAGAGCACCGCGGTGCGGCCGCTGGAGTGGACGGCCGAGTGGCGCGAGAAGGAGGCGGAGGCGTTCCCGACCGGGATGTGAGCGCAGGGGACAGGCGCGCTGTTGGGCGGCGGGGAGGCGGGCGGCGGAGGCGGAGGCGGGCGGCGACGAGGAGCAGGCCGCCCGGGCGGCGCGCTCAGGACGCCGCGCTGGTCTGGCTGCCCGGCCCCTGCGCGCGCGCGGCGGCCGAGCGCGCCTCGATGAACCGCGACACGGTGTCGACGAACGCCTCCGGGTTCTCGACCTGCGGGCAGTGCCCGGTCGCCGGGATGAACGTGAGCTGCGAGCCCGGCAGCGACGCGTGCAGCTTCTTCGCGTCGTTCGCGGTGGTGCCCGCGAGCCGATCCGCCTCGCCCCACACGAGGAGCGGCTTGGCGTCGAGCGGAGCCCTGGCGCCTCCCTGGAGGACGACGTCCAGCATCACGTCGAGCTGGGGCGGAGCCGGGTGCTCGAGCACCTCGCGCAGCGCCGCGGGGGCGCGCCGCGGGTCGGCGTACGCGCGGCCGAGGATGCCGGGGCTGTACGAGAGCTTCCGGACCAGCGCGCGCAGCATCTGGCGCGGCAGCGGCTGTTTCCCGAGCCAGCCGACGAACCGCGGCAGCTCGGGGAGGGGAGCGCCGTTGACGAGCACGAGCCCTCGGCAGCGCGCCGCGCGCTCGACCGCGAGCCACGACACGATGGCTGCGCCGATCGAGTTGCCGACGCACCACGCGCTGGAGACGCCGAGCCCGTCGAGGAGCCGATCGAGCCAGCGCGCGTAGGCGCCGATGGATCCCAGCCCCTCTTGGTCCGAGCGCCCGATGCCGGGCAGGTCGGGCGCGATCACCTGGTACCGCTCCGCGAGCTGGTCCCAGACGGGCGCCCAGTGCATCGACGCTCCGCCCCAACCCCCGTGCACGAGGAGCAGCGGCTCGCCCTGACCCCCCGTGTACGCGCGGGCGGGTCGGCCGTCGACCGCGAGCTCCTTCAGCGACACCGTGCTCATGGCTCTCTCCTCCGCGGATCCACCGCGGCGCATCCTGCCTCCCGCCGGCGGCCATCGGCAACAGAAACCCAGGCGTCTTCCGCTTGCCAGGAGGGCGTCGGGCCGGGGTATCGTCGCGCCGTGTCCCCCGCCCAGAAGCTCCGCGCGCTCCTCGACACGCCCGGCCTCCTCGTCATGCCCTGCTGTTTCGACGCGCTGTCGGCGCGGCTGATCGAGCAGGCCGGCTTCTCGCTGACGTTCATGAGCGGCTTCGCGGTCTCCGCCGCGCGGCTCGGGGCGCCCGACACGGGGCTCATCTCGTATGGCGAGATGGTCGACCAGGCGCGGGCGATCTGCGCCGCGGTGTCGATCCCGGTGATCGGCGACGGGGACACGGGTTACGGCAACGCGATGAACGTGAAGCGCACGGCGCGCGGCTACGCGCAGGCCGGGCTCGCCTGCGTCATGATCGAGGATCAGGTGGCGCCGAAGCGCTGCGGCCACACGCGGGGCAAGCAGGTCGTCCCCCGCGACGAGGCGTTCACGCGCGTGCAGGCCGCGGTCGACGCGCGCGACGAGGGCGCCGGCGTGCTCGTCATGGCCCGCACCGACGCCCGGCAGACGCACGGCTTCGAGGAGGCCCTCTCCCGGGCCAAGGCGTTCGCCGACCTCGGGGCGGACATCGTGTTCCTGGAGGCGCCCGAGAGCGTCGAGGAGATGCGCGCGTTCTGCCGCGAGGTGCGCGCGCCGACCATGGCGAACATGCTGGATCACGGCAAGACGCCCGTGCTGCCGCCGGCGGAGCTCGCGGCGATAGGCTACAAGATCGCGGCGTACCCGCTCACGCTGCTGTCGGTGGCGGCCGCGGCCATGCGCGACGCGCTTTCGACGTTGCGCGGCGGCGGGCACCCGGACCCCCGGATGAGCTTCGAGGCGCTCCAGGGGATCGTCGGGTTCCCCGAGTACTACGCCGAGGAGGAGCGGTATGCGAAGCCGCCGGCCAGCGGCGGCTAGCTCCGCCTGTCAGAAGTCGTGGCAGGGATCACGGTGAGACAAGAGAGATTTCAACGCAAAGACGCAAAGACGCAAAGACGCAAAGACGCAAACAAACACAGAGAAAATTCTGGTTTGCGCCTTTGCGCCTTTGCGCCTTTGCGTTGAAATCTCTCGGGATCCCTGGCCAGACTCGTGACGCTCGGAATTAGGCCTGGGCCGCGCGCGTCAGGCGAGCGGGAGATCCACCCAGCGCTCGAAGCCAGGCCGGCGCTTGATGCGGCCATACCACGCATCGACGTGCTGGAGCGCGGGCCGCTCGATCGGCAGATTGTACCACCGCTGCGCGGCCACCCCGAGGGGGATGTCGGCGAAGGTGAAGTACTCCCCGGCGGCCCAGGGGTGGCGAGAGAGCTCCTTGTCGAGGATGGCGAGCGCGGCGAGCGCCGCCTTGTGCGCGGCGCCGATGGCGTCCTTGTCGCGGCGCTCCTCCGGCGTGCGCACGAGCTGCACGAGGAGCGCGCGGACCGGGGGCCACAACGTCCCGAACTGCCAGTCCGTCCAAGCGTCGGCGCGCGCCCTGTCCGCGAGGTCGCTCGGCTGGAGGGGCGGCGAGCCGTAACGCGCGAAGAGATACCGCACGACCGCGTGCGACTCCCAGAGCACCAGGGGGCCGTCCTCGAGCGTGGGGACCAGCCCGTTGGGGTTGAGCGTGAGGTAGTCGGCGTCCCGCACGCGGCCGAACGGCCCGCCGGCGTCGACGCGCTCGAAATCGAGCCGCAGCTCGTCGAGCGCCCAGAGGACCTTCTGCACGTTGGAAGAGTTCTTGTGACCCCAGAGTCTCAGCATGATGTCCTGTCCCTCGCCGCCGCTCAGGCGGCCGTGGCGGCAGCCGGCTTCACGAACTTCGCGTAACGCTCCACGTAGAACTCGACCGGGTTCGCGATGGCGCGGACCGCCGGGCGCGCCTCTACGGCGTCGATCCAGCCCTTGAGCCGCGTGAGCTCCGCGGGGATGGAGAACCCGCGCAGGCGATCCACCGCGGGCAGCCGCTCGAACCACGGGTAGAAGGACAGATCGACGAGGCTGACCTCGGCGCCGAGCCAGTAGGGCCCGCGCTCCGACGACCTCGCCAGCGCCTCCCGCTCGATGAACGCGAGCACCTCGCCGACCGCCTTGCGCCCCTCCGCCTCCTTCTCCGGCGTCTCGGCCCTGAGCAGCTGCGCGAACGCCGGCACGAGGCGCGTGTTCGCATAATCGATCCAGATCCTCGCCAGGGCGCGCTCGCCCGGCTCCCTCGGCAGGAGCGCGGGATCCGGGAAGACCTCCTCGAGGTACTCGTTGATGATCGCCGACTCCCAGATGCGGTGTCCCTCGTGCTCAATCGCCGGGACCTTGCCGTAGAGCGAGGCGTCGACGAACGCCCGCGGCTTGTTCTGGAGATCCACCTCCGTCAGCTCGAAGTCGATGCCCTTCTCCTGGAGCACGAGCCGGGTGCGGTGCGCGAAGGGGCACGCCTTCGCGCTGTAAAGTCGCAGCTTCGTCATCCTGTCCTCCTTCGTGGCGTCCGTCCGCCACGCGAAACGCTGTCCTGTCGCCCGGGCGGCGGGCGCGCTCAACGCGACGAGATGCGCGCGTTGAAGCGATCGTCGAACACCCTCGAGACCTCGATCCCCTGCGGCAGCAGGCCCTCCTGGAAGAAGGCGTCGGCCATCTCCTGCTGCGCCTTCGCGATCCCGTCGTCGATGGGGACGTACCTAGGCTCGTGGTGCGTGAACATGTCCTGAGCGACCTCGAGAGGCAGCTTGGTCACCTCGGCGAACTTGCGCGCCCACACGTCCTTGTGGTCGTTCGCCCACTCCTGGGCGCGGTTCGAGCGGGTCAGGTAATCTGCGATGGCGGCGGCCTTCCCCGGATCGGCGAGGGCCTTCTCGCTGCTCACCTGGAACTGGAGCGCGTCGGTGAGCCCGGTGCCGTCGAGGAGCTTCACCGCCCCTTGCCGCACGTTGTTGGCCACATGGGGCTCCCAGACCGCCCAGGCGTCGACGTCCCCGTTCGCGAAGGCCGGCTGGGCGTCGTTCGGGTTCATGTACACGGGCACGATGTCCGCCATGCGGAGGCCGTCCCGGCGGAGCGCCGCCAGCAGGAGGTAATGGCCCGAGGAGCCCTTGGCCACCGCCACCTTCTTGCCCTTGAGCTCGCGGAACGCCTTGATGCTCGACCCCTGGGGAACCAGGATCGCCTTGTACTCGGGGCGGTTCCGGCTGACGGCGACGATCCGGATCGGGGCCCCGGCGGCCTGGGCGAAGATCGGCGGCGTGTCCCCGACCGCGCCGATGTCCACCGCGTCGGCGTTGATGGCCTCGAGCAGCGGAGGGCCGGCGGTGAACGTCGCCCACTCGATCGTGTAGGGGATCCCTTCGAGCTGACCCGCCACCTCGAGCCCGCTCTTGACGATGCCCGTCTGCTCCCCGACCCGGAGCGTCACCGTCTTGAGGTCGACGGCGGGCTGGTCGCCGGTCCCGGTCGGAGCGGGCGAGTCCTCCGCCTTCGAGCAGGCGGCCATGAGCAGGGCGAGCAGCGCCGCCGCGGCGTGGCGGAGCGGGGCGCGGAGGTCGACGAGGGCGGCGAGGGACATGGGCCTTCCTTTCAGGAGACGGCAGCAGGCCGCGCGAGCTCTTCGGCGGCGGCGAACGAGGCGGCCGCGGCCGCCCTCGGGGGGCGAGGGGCGGAGTCGCTGCCGTGGGCGTCGTCCGGCTCGTCGCCCTCGACGCCGAGCTCGGCCAGGAGCGCGCTGCGCAGCGCCGCGAACCGGCGCCCGCTGCGCCGCCGCGGCGACGGGAGGTCGACGGCGATGTCCGCGCAGATCGCGCTCCCGGCCTCGGGCGAGGGCTTCGCGAGGACCAGCGCGCGGTCGGCCAGGAGGAGCGCCTCGTCGACGTCGTGCGTGACGAGCAGCACGGCGGGCCGGTGCCGGGCGCAGAGCTCGGCGAGCAAGCTGTGCATGCGGATCCGCGTGAGCGCGTCGAGCGCGCCGAACGGCTCGTCGAGGAGCAGGACCTCGGGCTCGCGGACGAGCGAGCGGGCCAGCGCCGCGCGCTGGGCCTCTCCGCCCGAGAGCGTGAGCGGCCAGGCGTCCGCGTGGTCCGACAGCCCCACCTCCGCGAGCGCGGCGAGCGCGCGCCGCCTCGCCTCGTCCGGCGGGCAGGGGAGGCCCAGCGCGATGTTCCGCCATACCCGCTTCCAGGGGAAGAGCCGCGGCTCCTGGAAGACGACGGCGCGCCGCTCCGGGACCGCGACCTCGCCGCTCGCGTGGACGTCGAGCCCCGCGAGCACCCGCAGCAGCGTGCTCTTTCCGGAGCCGCTCGCGCCGAGCAGCGCGACGAACTCGCCGGCCCGGAGGGTGAGGTCGACGCCGCCGAGCACCGGGCGGGCTCCGAACGTGCGCCGGACGTCGCGGAGGCGCACGGCGGGACCGGATTTCGCGCTCATCGCATGGACCTCCACTCCGTTCTTTCTGGCCCTCACCGGCCGGCGAACACCGCGCGCCAGCCGAGGACGTTGCGCTCGAGCCACCGGACGAACAGGTCGGTGCTGAGCCCGAGCAGCGCGTAGATCACGAGACCCAGAACGATGATGTCGGTCCGCAGGAACTCCCGCGCGTTCGTCATGAGGTAGCCAATTCCGGCGGTCGCGTTGATCTGCTCGCTGATGACCAGCACGAGCCAGGCGACGCCCATCGAGTGGCGCAGCCCGACGAGGGCCGAGGGGAGCGCGCCCGGGAGCACCACGTGAGCGACGAGCCCGAGCCGGCCGAGCCCGAGCGTCGCGGCGGCCTCGACGAGCTTGTTGTCGACGCTGCGGATGCCCGCGTACGTGTTCAGGTAGACGGGGAAGAACGTGCCGAGCGAGACCAGCGCGACCTTCGGCGTCTCCCCGATGCCGAACCAGAGAATGAAGAGCGGCACGAGCGCCAGGACAGGGAGGGTCCTGAGCATCTGAATGGGGGCGTCGAGCACGTCCTCACCGAGCCGGAACAGCCCCGCGACGAGCGCCAGCGTCACCCCGGCGCTCACGCCGAGGGCGAGCCCCCGGCTGACGCGGCCGAGCGACACCCAGAGGTGGCGCGGGAGCTCCCCGCTGGCGAGGAGCTCGAGCCCGGTCTGCGCGACGGTGCTGGGCGACGCGAGCACGCGCGGCGACACGAGGCCGAGCGACGTCACGGCCTGCCACGCGAGCAGCAGCGAGAGGAGGACGAGCACCCTGACCCAGCGGACGTCCCTCCAGGTGCGCCGTGAGGCCCTGTCCTGCGGGCCGGCACCGGCGGCGGTCGCGGTCGCGGTCGTCCATTGTGTCTGCTTCATCTCACGCGCTCGCGCTCCGTCAGCGCTGGAGCAGGTAACGTGCCAGATCGCCATCCCGCGAACGGATCGTCCCCTGCGTTGGTGGGCGCGCGCTTGCTGCGACAGGAGCACGACAGTGCTGGAACCCTGTTGCTGGGGCAGCAGCCCGTGAGCCGCTCGGAGCTTCATCGCTCCTTGTTTGTTGCGATGTCGTCCGCGTGTCCGGACGAGCGCCGGTGAGCTCCGGCGGCGCGCCGAGCGCAGCGACCCGGATCAAGAAAAACATCAAGGCGCCAAGAGGTCCCAGAGACTTGCTTCTCCGGGCGTCCTTGGCGCCTTGGCGGCTCGTATCCTTGCTTGTCCGAGCACAGGTTCAGATCTTCATCGTTCCTCCTCGCGTGCTGCTGGCGCGGACGCCACGGCAAGAGCCGCATTCCTGCGCCGTCTGAACGAATGGCTCCTCTCCTCGATCGTCGTCCTCGAGCGTCGGCGCGGACAGGGCCCTCCCTTGGATGTTTCGGGGGGCACGCGTAGGGTCCAGCCTGACGCTCTCATCGCGGAGGGTATTCCGTTATAGTGGACATGTCAAGGCGCTCAGCATGGCGGCTTACATAGTGAGCGCGGATCTGACCTCTTGGAGATGTAGGTTCGGTGTAGATTCGGTGGCGCGACGGCTGATCGACGCCAGCCTCGCGCACTTGCGTCTCGGGCGGCGGTGGACGACGGGAGGCCAGTACGCTCACCCCCGCGGGCGAGCCCCGGGACACGACCCGCGGGCGAGCCCCGGGACACGACCCGCGGGCGAGCCCCGGGACACGATGCGGTGGGAGCGGACGGCCGCGGAAGGCGTGAATCAGCGCCGGTAAGGCTCGGGCCCCGAGGCGCCGCGCGCGCGATCGAGCGCGTCGCGAGCCGTACAGGAGCGGCTTCGAGAGGCGCCGCTCAGAGCTCGAGCGTCATCTCGATCATCGTGCGGCGGAACCCGAGCCGCTCGAAGAGGCGGTGTGCGGCGGCGTTCTGCGTCGCCGTGTGGAGCACGACGCGCGGCGCGCCCAGGGCGCGCAGGCGCGCGATCGTCGCCTCCAGCAGGGCCGCGCCCGCGCCGAGCCGGCGCGCGGGCTCGGCGACGTAGAGGTCGTGGAGGACGCCGCAGGTGTCGAGGAGGCTGTTCCAGTCGCGCGGCTCCCGGCGGCCGTAGGCGTAGCCGACGAGCTCCGGCTCGGCGCCGGCCTGCTCGGCGACCACGATCGCCGCGCCGGGGTTCGCGAGCTCGCCGGTGAGCCAGCGCTCGTAGCCCGGCTCCAGCGGCTCCAGGCACATGAAGCGGTGAGGATCCAGGGCGTGGTGGAGGCGGACGAGCTGCGCGGCGAAGCGCGCCACCGCGGGCATGTCGGCGCGCGCCGCGGGGCGGACCGTGAGGGATGGGCTCATCCGGCCAACATAACGCGCTCGCCGCTCCTCGATGAGGCGCCGCGCGGCTCAGCGCCCCTTGCCCGCCCCGAGGGCCTCCAGCGCCTGCACCGCGTCCCGCCGGTAGGCGTTGTCCGTCGGCGCCGTCTCGAGGAAGCGCTGGTAGTGGTGGACGGCCTTCTCGCGGCTGTTCGTCGCGCGGAGCGCCTCGGCCAGCAGGAAGTGCGCGTCGAACAGCCACGGCGGGGTCGAGCGCTCCGGCGCCTCGGCCAGCGTGACCGCCTGCTCCAGCTCGGCCGCGGCGCCGGCCCGGTTGCCGCGCGACGCGTAGATCTTGCCGAGCCGGTAGTGCCACTCCGGGATCTTGTCGTTCGACGCGATCGCCTTGCGCCAGGCCTCCTCCGCGGCCGGCCAGTTCCCCTGATCCTGGTAGCAGAGCGCCATCGTGGCGTAGGCCTCGTAGCGCGACGGCCGCTTCTCCAGCGCGGTCTGCAGGTCCACGAGCGCGTCGCGGCTCGCGCCCTGCTTCTGGAGGAGCACGCCGCGCTGCCAGTACGCGTCGCCGAGCTCCGCGTCGAGCTCCAGCGCGCGCCGCAGCGCGACCTCCGCGCGCGCGGTCTGGCCCGTCTCGTTCGCGCCCCAGCCGACATAGAGGTGGTACTCGGCGCGGTTCGGGTCGATCTCGGAGGCGCGCTCCAGGAAGCGCAGCGCCTCGGCCATGTTCGTGCCGCGGACCAGGAGCGCGCGCCCGAGGAAGTGGTTCGCCTCGGCGGAGTTCGGGCGATCCTTGAGCACGTCGCGCAGGATGGGCTCGGCCTGGACCGCGTGGCCCGCCATCACCTGCGTCGAGCCGACGCGCAGCTTCAGATCCACGTCGTTCGGGGCCTTGCGGAGCGCGTCGGCGTACATCTCGAGCGCGCGCTCGCTCTGGCCGGTCTCCTCGAACAGGAGCCCCCGCTCCAGCGCCAGGCCGGGGTAGTCCTTGTCGGCCGCCGCGACCTTGTCGAACAGCCGCGCGGCCTCCTCGAACCGCCGCAGCCGGCGGTACGCCACGCCCAGCTTGAACTGGCTGCCGAGGTCCTCCTCCTTGGCGAGCGCCAGCTCGAGCTCCTGCCGGGCCTCGTCGTACCGCCCGGTCTGGAGCGCGACCTCGGCCTTGGCCTTGTGGAGCGCGGGCAGGTCCGGGAACTTCTGCGTCGCCTCGGAGAGCTTCGCCGCCGCCGCCTCGTTGCGGCCCAGGCTGGACAGCAGCGAGGACAGCGCCACGTACGCGTCGACGATCTCCGGGCGGTTCTCGCTCGACTTCACCGCGTCGAGGTACGCCGCCTCCGCTTCCTTCTTGTTGCCCAGCGCGAGCTCGGTGCGCCCGAGCCAGTAGGCGACCTGCGGGTCGCCCGCGTGGGACTTCTGCAGCCCCTTCAGGAGATCCTTCGCCTCCTTCATGCGCTCCTGCGCCAGCCAGGTCTTCGCCTTGCCGAGGTGCGCGGCCAGGTTCTCGGCGTCGGCGCGGACCGCGGCCTCGAAGCGCGCCTGCGCCTCGGAGTAGCGGCCGGACCGGTAGAGCACCTCGCCGTTGCCGATGAGCGCGCGCACCGCCTGCGGGTCGAGCTTGACCGCGGCCGCGAAGGCCTGCTCGGCCGCGCTCATGCGGGACTTCGCGAGGTGGATGGTGCCGAGCAGCGTGTACGCCTCGACGATCTCGGGATCGCTCGCGGCGGACCGGACCGGGCCCTCGCCCGTGACCTTGCCGAGCAGGTCGAGCGCCTCCTGCTCGCGCCCCGGCGTCGTCCAGACGAGCGACGCGATCAGCGTGCGGGCGCCGACGTGGTTCGGCGACGCCTCGAGCGCAGCCCTCCCGCTCGCCTCGGCGTCGGACCTGTCGCCGGCGAGCAGCTGCGCCCGGGCGAGGCCGAAGAGCGTGCGCGCGCTCCGCTGGAGCTCCGCCGCGCGCTGCCACGCCTCGACCGCCTTGGGGCCGTCCTTCGCGGCGAGCTCGATCTCGGCGGCGAGCGCGGCGACGTCGATGTCGTCCTTGAGCCGGGCGACGAGCGCCTGCACGCCCTGGCGGGCGCGCGGGAGCTGGCCGGTCGCCGCGTCCTGCGCCGCGGCGGCGAGGGCGTGCAGGTCGCCGGGGCGCGAGCTCGCCAGCGCGACCATCTCCCGCCCGAAGGCGTCGTCGACGGTCCGGTGCCCGAAGCGGAGGCTGCGCGCGAAGGCGACGTACCCGGCGTAGGCCATGGTCGGCCGGTGCCGCGGCGCGTTCACGCGCGCGGCCTTCGCGTCGTTCAGCGCCGCGCTCACGGCCGAGGCGGTGTCCTCGGCGAAGGCGGCCTGCGATCGCTTCCGGAGGTCCGCGAGCGCCGCCTCGTGCGCGAAGGCGTTGAGCCGATCGCTGACGAGGTTCACGCCGAAGGCGCCGACGTCCGGGACCAGCGCGAGCGCGCCGCCCGCGACGGCCGCGACGGCGAGCGACGCGACGACGTAGCGCTTGATCTTCGACTTCTGCTGCGGCGCCTCCTCGGCCTGCGCGGGCTTCTCGGCCTGCGCCCCCGGTCCGGCGCCGAGGTCGCCGATCTCGGTGCCGGCGCCGGTGAGGTCGACCTCGTCCCCGACGCTCGGGGCTCGCTCGCCGAGCTCGATGCCCCGTTCCTCGAGCTCCGCGGGCGCCTGCGTGAAGTTCGCGGAGCGGTCGGACGGATCGTACGCGGCGGACGCGGCGCCCGGGGCGAGCTGCGTCGCGGCCTCGCCGAGCGCGATCTCGTCGCCGAAGTCGCCGAAGTCGCCGAAGTCGGCCTCGGTCTTCGCGCCGCCGCTGCTCGGGGGCTCGGGCACCGCCGGGGCGGGCGCCGTCGGCGGGAGCGGGCGCGGCCCGGGGGCCTGGAACGCGGCGCCCACGCGCGAGTCGTCGTAGTCCGGCGGGGCCTCGTCGAAGAGCTCGGCGCCGACGATGGTGCCCGGGCCCGCGGGCGCGGCCGCGGGCAGGCCGGGCCCGGTCGTCTTCGTGGGGAGCGCGGGCCCCGTCGCCTTCGTGGGGAAACCTGCCGCCGCGGGGGCGGGGAAGCCGGCGGGCGCGGGGGCGGGGAAGCCGGCGGGCGCCGGGGCGGGATAACCTGCCGCCGCGGGGGCGGGGAAGCCGGCGGGCGCCGGGGCGGGGAGGCCCGCCGCGGTCACCGCCGGGAGCCCGGCGCGGACCGGCGAGGGCAGCGGCGCCGAGGCCGGCACCGGCAGCCCCGTGCCGGACAGCGGGGCGGGCATGCCGACGATGCCCGGGACCGAGGTCGGCAGGTCGCTGGCGACGATGGGCAGATCGTTCGACGACGGCGAGGGCAGCTCGACATCGCCGTCGCCCTCGAGCGGCAGCTCGAGCTCGCCGAAGCCGAACGCCATGGCGCTGCCGCTCTGGCGCTGCGGCGGAGCCGGGGGCGGGTCGTCGTCGAGGTCTCCGAAATCGTACTCGGGGACCACGCGAGGGGACGCGACGTCCCCCATCCCGAGCGTACGCCCGCGGCCGAGCGGCTGCGTCGTGGCGCTCGGGCCCCGGCCGCTTGGCTCCGGGGCGCGCGCGCCGAACCCGGCGTCTCGCGCGCCGAACCCGGCGTCTCGCGCGCCGAACCCGGCGTCTCGCGCGCCGAACCCGGCGTCTCGCGCGGGCTCCGGGGCGCGCGCGCCGAACCCGGCGTCGCGCCCGTCGAACCCGAGCGTGCGCCGGCTGCTGGGAGGGAGCGCCTCGGGCCGCGCCGGCAGGTCGGCCTCGGCGAACGCCGACGGCGTCGCCGGCGCGGTGCGGGAATCGGCGCGCGATCGCGCGGGGGACGCCGGCGGTGCCGCGGGCACATTGCCGTAAACGACCGGGAGATCGCTCGGATCGAGCCCTTGCATCTCCTCCGCGTCGGCGGGGCTCGGCAGCTCCACCATGAGATCGATCTCGCCGAAGCCGCGCCGCTGCGGCACGGTCTTGGCGTTGCGCCGGTCCGCGGAGGAGGGGCGATCGGGCACGTCGGGCAAGCCGATCTCGCCGAAGACCTCCGGCCCCGGCGGCTCCGGGCGCGGCGCGGGCGGTGCGGGCGGCGCGACCGGCTCGCGCCGCGGCGGCGCCGCCGCCGGGCGCCGTGGGGGAGCGACCGCGGGGAACGCGACGTCCGGGGCCGCGACGGGCAGGTCGGCGTCCTCGTGTGATGCCGGCGCGGCCCGCTCCGAGAGCTGGAAGCCCTCCGCACCAGCCCTCGGCGCAGGCGCTGCCGCGGGCGCAGGCGTCGCCGCGCGCGCAGGCGCCGCGGGTACAGGCGCCGCAGGCGCAGGCGCCGCCACCAAGCGCGAGCTTCCGTCCCTCGTCACCAGCAGGCTCGTGCCGCACTTCGGGCAGCGCATCCTGAGCCCCGCAGGGGGAACGCGCCTCTCGTCGACCTGGTACGGCGATCTACATCCGTCGCACTCGACCTTGATCATGCTCCCCGACCCAATGCGGGCGCCTGCGAGTGCCTCCGCATGCGCCACCACGCTCGTTCGGCCCGCGAAAGGCCGGGATGCCCCGACATCCGCTCTCCTTACTAGCAGGGCTTGTGGTCCTTGGATCGCCTCTTCTACGCGCCCTCTTCAAATCGGCGACTTCCTCGACGCCCCCGCCTCTCCTTCCTCCCCCTCTCCTCTTCCCTGCCCCTGTTCCCTGCCCCTGTTCCCTGCCCCTGCGCATCCCGCGTGCCCTGGCTCGCAGAGCGGCGGGACACACGCCGGAGATCAGGTGAGGCCGGATCTATCGAGGCCTCGCCAAGCGTCCTCCACCTGTGCTAACGCGCTGCCGCCCACATGCAGCGGTCGACGGCGCTCATTTACACGCTCTTCTTTGCGGGCGCGGTCGCGTTCGTCCTCGCGAACATCGGCCCGAAGGGGCCAGGCGCGGCCGTCGCGCCCTCCGACGCCGGCGCCGACGCCGACGCGGACGCCGGCCCGCCTGCGGCGCTGGACGACGGCGACGCGGGGCCCGACGCCGGCGGGGACGGCCTCCCGGGCAGCGCCGCGGAGCCCGCGGGGCGGTCCGACGCGGGCGTGACGCTCCTCTCGGGAGAGGCTCCGCCCGGGCTGCCCGCCGAGGCGCCGAAGCGCGTGCGCTTCGGCGTGGTGCTGGTGCAGTACCGGGGCGCGCAGGGCGCGCCGCCGACCGCGCGCTCCCGGGACGCCGCCCTGGGGCTCGCCAAGGAGCTCGCCGAGCTGGCCAAGACGGACTTCAAGGCCGCCATCGACAAGGGCGACAAGGGCTCGACCGACGACCTCGGCTACATCCCGCGCGGCGTGCTCGAGCCGGCGCCCGAGTACGAGCTGTTCAGCCTCCCCAAGGGCGGCGTGAGCGGCCCGGTCGACACGCCGCGCGGCTTTTGGATCGCGCGGCGGATCGAGTAAGAAGGCGTACTGCGCGCGGCGCGTCGCCGCGGGCACGAACGAGTTGGAGACACCGTATGGCGACCATCGACATCCGCCGGCCGCACTCGCTGGACAAGGAAGAAGCCAAGAAGCGGGCGGAAGAGCTCGCGCGGGGCATGGAGGACAAGCTCGGCATCCACTGGCGCTGGGACGGCGATCTCATCCGCTTCGAGGCCCCGAGCGGCGCCGCGAAGGGGACGAAGGGCGTCGTGCGCGTCGAGGCGTCGGCGGTCCAGGTGGAGATCGATCTGCCGTTCCTCCTGAAGGCGATGAAGGGCACGGTCGAGTCGAAGGTCAACGAGAAGCTCTCGGCCGTGCTCGGCAAGGCCTAGCCGCGACGCGCGGCGGGTCGTAGCCCGCGACGCGCGGAGAACCCAGCTGCGACCCTCGGCCAGGCTTGGCCACGCCCGTCGGCCAGGCCTGGCCGCGGCGCTCGAGCAGGCCTGGCCGCGGCGCTCGGCCAGGTTTGGCTGCGACGCTCGTGGTGCTCGCGGTTGCCCCGAGCGCGCCACCTGCCCGGCGAGCTTTACTCCGCGCGCTTCGTTTCGCTACTCTCCGCCAGCGTCATGCGTTGCGCACATACAAGACCCTGTCCGGAGGCGTAGCGAGCGAGATGACGGTCCAGGCACCCGAGGGTCACGCGGAGAGCATGACGGCCCTGATAGCGCGGCTTCGTGCGGAGCAGGGGGATCAACCGGAGCGACAGCTCCAGGCGCTGCTGCTGCACGAGCTCGGCGCGCTCGAGGAGGCGATGGGCGAGGAGCCCACCGCGGCGCGCGATTACCTCGCCGCGTTCAACGCGGATCCGCAGTTCCGCGAGCCGCTCGAGGCGCTCGTCCGCATCCTCACCCGGCGCAAGTCGATCAAGAACCTCGGCAAGCTGCTCGACGCGCTCACGCGCGCCGCGGCCACGCCGGAGGAGCGGGCGCGCGCGTTCTGGGAGCGGGCGGCGTACCTCCAGGACCACGAGCAGAACCTCTCGGCGGCCAAGGAGGCGCTCGAGGAGGCCGCGCTCAGCAACCCCGAGGACGCGACGCCGTGGCTCGAGCTCGAGCTCATCGCGGCCAAGGAGGGGGACCTCGCCGGCCGGATGCGCGCCATCGAGGCCCGCGCGGAGCTCGCGACCGACCCAACGTGGAAGGGGCTGCTCTTCATCGAGCTCGCCGACCTCGCGGCGGCGACCGAGAACGTCGAGCGCGCCTACGAGCTGCTCGACGCGGCCGCGGCGCTGGAGGGGCGGGCGCGCTTCAAGTCGCAGCTCGCGCTCGAGGCCATCGCCCGGCGCGAGGAGGACCTCGGGGCCCTCGCGCGCGCCCTCGAGGGGCAGGCCGAGCTCATCGCCGACGCGATCGACGACGACGCGAGCGGCGACGCGAACGGCGTCCCGCGGTACATGCGCCGCCCCGAGTACGCGGCCGACGCCTGGCTCCGCGCGGCCGAGCTGACGCAGCGCGCGGGCACCGGCGGCTTCGCGTCGCTGCTCGAGCGCGCCGCGGAGCGGCTGCCCGAGTCGGCGCTGCTCGTGCGGGCGCGCATCGCCGCGCTCGAGGCCGCCGGCGAGGCCGAGGCGGCCGCCAGCCTGGCCAAGCAGGAGATCGCGCGCGGCGCGAGCGGGCCCGGCGCGGCGGCGCTGTGGCTGCGCGTCGCCGAGGCGGCGGCGCTGGCGAGCGATCGCGAGGCCGCGCTCGCGGCCCTGCGGAGCGCGCTCGCGGCCGATCCGCAGTGCGTCCCGGCGCGCGCCCTGGAGATCGACCTGCTCGGCGACGGGCAGGATCCGGCCGCCTTCGCGGCCTCGCTCGAGGCGACCGCCGCGTCGTTCGGCGGCGACGAGGCGCGCGGGCGCGCGCTGCTCCTCGCGGCCTACGTCTGGGCGGTGCGGACCGACGACGTCGGCGCGGCGAAGGCGGCGCTCGCGCAGGCGGGCCAGGCCGGCGTCGACCCGGGCGTGCTCGCGCGGTTCGGGCGGTCTTTCGCGGCGCTCCGCGGCGACGCGGCCTGGTACGAGGAGTCGACGAAGCGGCTGCTCTCGACCGGCGTCGACCCGGGCGAGCAGGCGAGCCTGTGGTTCGAGATCGGCCGGAGCCGCCTGCTCCGCGGCGACGCGGACGGCGCCGAGGGCGCCTTCGCCGAGCTCGCCGCCGCCGGCGCGGACGGCGGCGCCGCGCCGAACGCGTGGCTCGGCCGCGCGCTCGGCGCGTTCGCGGTCGACCTCGTCCGGGGCCGGCGCGAGCGCGGCGACGAGCCCGGTGCCCCCGGCCCGCGGCGCTCGCCGACCGTGATCGAGGCGCTGGCCGAGGTCGAGGGCGAGGAGACCGCGCGCGGCCTCTGGCTCGTCGCGGCCCTGCGCAGCGCGCGCGGCGGCGAGATCGATCGCGCGCGGAGCCGGCTCCGCGCGCTCTTCGAGCGATCCGCGGCCGACGAGGTCGTCGCGGTGTTCCTGGCCGAGCTGGATCGGCGCGCGGGGAGCCCCGCCGCCGCGGCCGCGACGCTCTCGACCTGCGCCGCGGCGACCGACGACGGCGATCTCTCGGCGGCGCTGCACATCGAGGCGGCGATCCTGCTCTGGCGCGCCGGCGAGCGCGGGCGCGCCGTCGAGGAGCTCGAGGCGGCGCGCGGCAAGGCGCCCCGCGCGGGCGCGACGGCGCTCACCTGGGCGCTCCGCGGCCACGAGGCCGACGACCTCCAGGGCCGCCGCCGCGCGCTCGAGGTGGCGGGCGAGGCGGGCGAGGATCCGGCGACGCTCGCGCTCTCGCGGTTCGGCCTCGAGGTCGGCGCGACCGAGGGCGACGCGGACGAGGCGCTCGCGATGCTCGAGGCGCTCGAGTCGCAGGCGACCGAGGACCTCGCCCTGGCCGCGGCGCTCGGGCGGCTGCTCTGGCAGCCGGCCCTCGCGGACCGGGGCGCGGTCGAGCGCGCGCTCGACCTCATCGACGCCCACGGCGACGGCGCCGCGTCCATCGCGCACGCCGAGCGCTTCCGCATCGCGCGCACCCTGGATCAGGACCGCGCGCTCACCGCGTCGCGCGCCGCCGCGTGGGCCGCGGCCGATCCGAGCCTCCACGCCGAGCTCGAGTGGCTCGGCGCGGCGCTCGGCGCCGAGGACCGCGAGGCGGAGGTCGCCGCGCTGAGCGCCATGGCGCGGCACCTCGAGGGCGAGGCCCGCGCGGCGCTCGAGGCGTCGGCCGCGATCGTCGGCGCGCTCGACCAGCCGAACCTGCCGCGGCCGTTCCTCTCGGGCGAGTTCGCGCCCGCGCAGCTCGCGAACCTCGAGCTCGCGCTGCCCGGCTGCGACCCGCGGCGGCGCGCGGCGGCCCTGCACGGCCTCGGCGACGTGCTCGGCGAGGACGCGCAGCTCAGCGCGATCGGCCTCGCGGCCTGGTCGGACTTCGCGGCCGGCGATCACGAGCGGGCGCTCGCCTCGTTCCGCGCGGTGGTCGAGCGGAGGCCCGACGACCTCGCCGCCTGGGAGGGCGTGCGCGCGGCCTCGGAGGCGCTCCGCGATCCGGTCTCGACCGCGCTCGCCTCGGCGCAGCTCGGGGCGCTGTGCAAGGACGACGCGCGCGGCGCGGAGTTCTGGGAGAGCGCCGGCCTCCTGCTCCTCCAGCACACCGAGGCCCACGACGACGCGGAGATCGCATTCGATCGCGCCTTCGCGCGCGACCCGCGGCGCGGCGTCGCCTTCGACCGGCTGTTCCGCCGGGTCCGGGCGCGCAACGAGGACGATCGGCTGCTCGACATCATCGAGCGGCGGCTCGGCGTGGCGGACAACGACCTCGAGATCTGCAAGCTGTTCTGGGAGCGCGCGCGCGTGCTCCGCAAGAAGGGCAAGCTCGAGGACGCGCTCGCCGCGCTCGAGAACGTGACGCTGCTCGAGCCGGACCACATCGGCGCGCTGGCGCTGTCGGCGGACATCTCGAAGGCGCAGGGCGACCTCGGCCAGGCCGCGGCCTTCTACGCCGAGCTCGCGCGCGTCGCGAAGGCGCCCGCGGAGCAGCGCCTCATGTCGGGGATCACGGCGGTCGACGCGTACGAGAAGCTGGGCGAGCACGACAAGGCGCTCGAGGTGCTGGTCAGCCTGCACCGGGCCGGGCTGTCGACGCTCTCCGTCCGCGAGCGCCTCGTCCGGGTCGCCGCCCGGGTCGGCGCCTGGGACGAGGCCACGCGCCTGCTCGAGGAGCTCATGGTCGAGCGCGACACCTCCGAGGGGAGGATCGAGGCGGCGCGGCTCGCGATGGCGATCTACCGGGACCGGCTCCGCGCGCCGCTCCGCGCGGAGCGGGCGGTCGCGAAGCTGCTCGACGAGGCGCCGGACGACGGCGAGGCGATCGATCTCGTGCTCACGACGAGCTACGAGCCAGCGTTCCGCACCCGCGTGCTCGGCCGCGCCAAGTCGACGCTGATCCAGGCGCTCGCGGCGAACCCGTGCGACGCGGACCGGGTCGGGCTGCTCGCGAAGATCGCCGGCGCCGGCCAGGACGCGGCGCTCCGCCAGGCCACGCTGGGCGCGCTCGTCGCGCTCGGGCGCAGCGACGAGAGCATCTCCGCGGAGCTCAGGCGCATCGACGGCCGCGTCCCGGCGCGGCCGCAGATCGCGCTCGACGCGGTCGCCATGGCCGAGATCGCCGATCCGCTCGACACCGGGCCGGTCGGCGAGCTGTTCGCGAAGATGGCCGAGACGATCTGCATGGCGCTCGGCCCCTCGCTCGTGTCGCTCGGCGTGGGCAAGAAGGACCGCATCGAGGCGCGCGGCGGCCACCCGCTGCGCGTCGCCGTCGCCGAGTGGATGGGCGCGCTCAGCTTCGAGACGGACTTCGAGCTCTACGTCGGCGGCCCGAGCCCGCGCGGGGCGACGGGCGTCTACGGCCAGCTGCCGGCGCTCGTGCTCGGCCCCGAGATCACGACCCCGCTCGACGCCGCCGCGCGCTCGGCGATCGCGCGCGAGGCGTTCGCGCTGCGCCGGGGCATCTCGTCGCTCCGGACCCGGGACGACAACACCGTCGCCTCGCTCGTCGCGGCGGCGTGCATCGAGGCGGGCCTCTCGGTCCCGCAGCCGCCCTACGCCGTCTTCGGCGAGGTCTCGCGCGCCATCCACAAGGAGATGTCGCGCGCGACCCGGAAGGCCATCCAGGACGTGTGCCAGCGCATCGTCGCGAGCCACCAGGACCCGCACCGCTGGGCGCAGGCCGCGCGCCGGAGCATCGACCGCATGGCCGTCATCGCCGCCGGCGACGTCTCCCTGGTCCTCTCGGACATCCTCGGCGCCCCGCGCGACCAGCTCGGCAGCGCCGTCGCCGAAAGCGAGCGGGCGCGCCAGCTGATCGCGTTCGTCCTGTCGCAGAGCTACCTCGAGCTTCGCAGGAAGCTCGGGATGGGGGTCCGGTGAGCAAGAATCCGCAATCGAAGAGCGCTCCTTCCGGCGGCGACGAGGGCACTCCGTCGCAGGAGAAGATCACGGTCCCCCCGCCGGCGATGTACGGCGCGGCGGTCTCGGAGGCCGACGTCGAGGAGGCCACGCTCCTCGCCAAGATCCCCGACGAGCTCATCCAGTCGATCCGCGGCGCCGAAGATCGCGAGGGCGAGCGCGCGGGCGAGGGCGGCCTGAAGCAGCTGTTCTCCCGCGAGCCGGTGCCCGTGCCGACGAGGCCCGCGCAGAGCGCTGGGGAGAGCGACGCGCTGCTCGACATGCTGTTCGAGGATCAGCGCGCCGACGCCGACGCCGACGACGGCGTCGTGACCTCGGCGCCCGCGCTGCCCGGGGCGCGCCGGACGACGGCGTCGACGCCGATCGCCCCGCCGCGGCCCCCGGCGTCGACGCCCATCGCGCCGCCGCGGCCGCCGTCGTCGGCGCCCGTCGCGGCGCCGCCGCGGCCGCCGTCGCTGCCCCGGCCCGCGAGCCCGCCCCGCTCGGGCAAGCCGGCCGAGGTGGCGAGGGCGCTCGGCCCGGAGAGCACCCCGAGCGCCAGGACGCCGAACGCCCCGCCGCCGGCCTCGTCCGCGAGGCTCTCGGCGCCGCGCCTGCCGACCCCTGCCGTCGCGCCGCCGCCGCTCCCGCCGTCGGTGAGGGCACAGGAGGAGCTGCACGAAGAGGACACGCCGGGCGATCGCGCGACGCCCATCCCCGACGGCGGCGACTCCCCGTTCGAGTTCGCGCCGCCGAGCGTGAGCGGCGGGCCCGCGGAGGCGACGGGCCTCCAGGGCGACGAGACGCCCGCCCTCTACGACGAGGACACGGCGGGCTTCGACGGCGAGAAGACGAGGGCCGTCGACGACCGCGCCGCCACGTCGCGGCCGTCCGCCGGCGGGGCGCCGTCCGCCGCCGTCGTCGATCGCTGGGATCAGGCCGCGATCGAGAGCGACCCGGGCGAGCTCGTCGACGAGTCCACGCTGATCGACGAGGAGACCGAGTCCGAGCTCGCGCAGACGCGCATCGCCGACCGGCCGCTGTCGACCCGCGCGGTCGTCCCCCCCCGCGCGGCCGAGAGCCTCCCGCCGCTGCCGTCGATCCCGCCGCCCGCGTCGGTCTTCAACAACGAGCAGGACGCGAGCGCGATCCTCGTCCAGTCGCAGCAGCGCGACGCCTGGGCGGCGCGCGCCGCGTGGCTCCGCGCCGAGGCGGAGCTCATCGAGGACCCGGCGGCCCGGGCGCGCGCGCTCCTCCCCGTCGCCGAGCTCTTCGTGATGGCCGGCGAGGACGCGACCGCGCGCGCCGTCGCCGCCGAGGCGCGCGACCTCGCCCCGGGCCTGATCTTCGCGCACCGCCAGCTCCGCGGGCTCCTGATGCGCGAGGGGGACATGCTCGCCACGCTCGAGGCGATGGAGAGCGAGACGCGCATCCTCGGCGCGCCCGCGGCGCGCTGCCACAACCTGGCGCTCGGCGCCGAGATCTCCCGCATCGCGCTCGCGGATCCCGAGGGCGCGCACAAGCGCCTGGAGCTCGCGGCCCGGACCCACCCCGCCGACCCGCGCCCGCACGTCCAGCGCTTCTGCGAGGCGCTCGCGGCGCCCGACGCGGACGCGGCGGCCTCCGCGACGATCGCGAAGTTCCGCCTGCCGGACGCGCCCGAGCTCGCGCCGCTCGGCGCGGCGTGCGCCCAGGTGGCCGCGCACCGCGGCGCGCCGGCGCGCCGCGCGCGCGCCGCGCCGGCCACGCCGTACGAGGCGCTGCTCCGCGCCCGCGCGCTGCTCCAGGCCGGCGAGCTGGCCGAGGGCATCGCGAGCCTCGAGCCCCTCCGCGGCACCTCGCTCGCGCCGGCGGCCGCGTGGCTCACCGCCGCGCTGGGCGCCGCGCGCAAGGAGACCCGCCCGGCGGCGCTCGGCGCGCTCCGCGGCGTCCTCTCCGGCTCGCACGGCGCGAAGGCGCGCCGCGCCCTCGCCGCGCAGGCGATCGAGCTCGGCGACGCCGCGGCCGCACGCGCCGCGATGTTCGAGGCCGACGAGGCGGGCGAGGCGTTCTCGCCGGCCGACCGCGTCGTCCTCTCGGCGCTCGCCGGCGGCTCCGCGGAGGAGGTCGAGCCCTGGCTCGACGTCATCGACGGCGATCCGGAGTTCGCGCCGCTCTGCGCCGCGGCGAGCGCGGCCCTGAGCGACCCCCGAGGCTCGAGCGACGGGGAGCCGGCCGACGGCGCGAGGCCGCGCCGCATCGTGCGCTCCCTCGGCGGCCCGAGCGCCCGCGCCGCCGCGGGCCTCGGCCGCGCGCTCTCCCGCGACGCCATCCCGGCCGAGGGCGGGCTCGACGCGAGCGACGCGTTCTCCCGCGCGGTGCTCACGTACGGCGACAACGCGCCCGAGAGCCCGCTGTTCCGGGCGCTCGCGATCGAGCTCGACCTCGACGGCGATCGCGGCGCCCGCGTCGCCAGGGCCGTGGCCGCGCTGCGCGAGGCCGCGTCCGAGCGCGACAGCGCGCTCGCCGCCGCCGTGCTCGCGGAGGCCGCGGGGGATCAGCGGGCGGCGATGAGCGATCTCGATCGCGCGCGCGCCGCCGATCCGCAGCACGAGGGCGCCGCGCGCGCCCGCGCGGCGCAGGAGAGCGGCGTGGGCGCGGCCCGCATCCTCGCGGAGCACGCGCTCGCGCTCGAGGAGGGGCCGCGCGCCGCGGTGCTCGTCACGGAGGCGGCGATCCGCCTGCTCGACGGCGGCGACAACGACGAGGGCGAGCGCCTGCTCGCGCGCGCCGCGCAGCTCGACGCGAAGCTCCCGATCGCGCTCCACCTCGGCGAGCGGAGCGCGCGCGCCCGCGTGGATCGCGAGGGCCTCCTCGAGTGGCTCCGGATCCGCCGCGAGAGCGCGTCCGACCCGCTGGAGCGCTCCCACGACCTCGTCCGGGAGGCGCTGCTCGTCGCCGAGACGGACCCCGGCGCGGCCGCGTCGCTCCTCGAGGCGGCGCACCGCTCGCGCCCGCAGGACGTCGGCCTGCGCGAGCTCTTCGAGCGGCTCGCGCCGGAGCCCCCGCCCGACCGCGCCGCCTGGCGCGCCGAACGCGCGTCCGAGGTGATGCGCGCCCGCCACCGCGCCGCGAGCGAGCCGGGCGCGACCGAGGGAGGCCGGGACGCGGCCGGCGTCGAGGCCGCTCGCCTCGCGCTCGAGGCGGCCCTCGAGTACGAGCGCGCCGGCGATCTGGAGCAGGCCGCCGCGTGCGCCCGGCAGGCGGTCGCCGCGGGCGACACGGCGCTCGCGCCGATCGCCGTCCACCGCGCGGCCGTCGCCGGCCACGGCGCCGGCGAGATCGTCGACGCCCTGATCCCGCGCGCGCGGGAGGCCGCGGATCCGGCGGAGCGCCTCGAGATCTACGAGCGCCTCGCCGAGCTCGACGAGCTCGGGCGCAGGGACGCCGGCAGCGCGCTGCTCTGGCGCCGCTCGATCCTCGAGGAGACGCCGCACCACCTGCCGACGCTCCGCAGGGTCGCCTCCTACCTGATCAGCGAGGGGCGCGACGAGGAGCTCGAGCCGATCGCCCTCGAGGTCGCGCGCGTCCTCGACGGCCCGGAGGCGATCGCGCACGCGCTGCTCGCCGCGCGGCTCCGCCTGCGCGTGCTCCCGTGGGAGGAGACGCTCGAGCCGGTGCGGATCGCGTACCGGAACGAGCCGCGGGGCATCTGGTCGCTGCGCCAGATGGCCGCCCACGCGCGCGCGAAGGGGGACCACGCCCTCGCGATCGAGGCGGATCGCCAGCTCATCGAGCGCACCGACCGCCCGTCCGAGGCGGCCGCCCTGTCCGTGCGCGCGGCCAAGGACGCGCTCCTCGCCGGATCCATCGAGGACGCGGTGGCGTTCTTCCGGCACGCGATCACGCTCGTCCCGCACTACCTCGTCGCGCACCTCGATCTCGCCGACGCGCTCGAGCGCGGCGGCGACGCGGCGGCCGCCGCCGCGGCGCTCGAGTCGGCGGCGGGCGCCAGCGTCGGCTCCGAGGGGCGGGCGCACTCGCTCTACGCCGCGGCCGTCCTCTGGCAGGACAAGGTCCAGAACGCCGCGCGCGCCCGCGACGTCCTCGAGGCGGTCGCCACGGTCGACCCGTCGTACGCCGACGTCTTCTCGCGCCTCAAGGCGATCTACATCGCCGAGGGCGCGCGCGCCGAGCTGGCCTCGCTGCTCGAGCGCCGCCTCGACGCGGTGACCGATCCGGCCGAGCGCGTCGAGATGGAGGTCCTCCGCGGCCGCGCGCTGGCCGACGTCGGCGACGCGGGCGCCGCCAAGCGGGCGCTCGCCGCCGCGCTCGACGCCAACCCCGATCACGTCGAGGCCCTGTCCGCCTTCGCCGACGTCTGCGCCGGCGAGGGCGACTGGACCGGCGCCGAGCAGGCGTGGATCCGCCTCGCGCGCCTCGTGCCCGATCCGGCGAGGCAGGTCGCGATCTACCTCCGCCTCGGCGAGCTCTACGACGAGCACCTGCCGAACGCGGAGCGGGCCGAGCTCGCCTACCAGGAGATCCTGAAGCGCTCGCCGGGCGACGTGAGCGCGCGCGAGCGCCTCGTCGCGCTGTACAAGCGCGCCGGCGACGGCGCCCGCGCGCTCGAGCAGCAGAACCTCCTCATCAACGCCGCGGAGACGCCCGAGCAGAAGTGCCGCCGCACCGCGGAGCTCGCCGAGATCTACGAAGCGATGGGGGACGCGAAGAAGGCCGAGGCCACGCTGCTCACGGCCCGCAAGACGTGGCCGAAGGACGACTTCGCGCTCGGCGCGCTGGCCCGCTACTACCAGCGGACCGAGCAGGCCTCGGCGGCCAACGTCCTGCTCGATCGCGCCCTCGCCGACGCGCGCCGCGCGCTCAACACCGGCCGCTTCGAGCCGTACCTGTTCGCGACGGTCGCCACGGTGGCGGAGCTCCGCGGCCGCGCCTCCGCGTCGAGCGTCGCGCGCGCCACGGTCGCCGCGCTCGACGGCCGCGACGCCGCCATGGGCGGGGCGGGCAACGCCGCCGGCGCGGCCCGCCTGGACAGCCACCTCGCGCCGGAGCTCATGACCCCGGCGTTCCGGGAGCTCCTGCTGAAGACCGGCCCGCTGCTCGACACCGCGGTGCCGTTCGACCTCGACTCGATCCGCGCGACGCCGCTGCCGCCGCACCACGCCGACATCACCGACCTCGCCCGGGGCGTCGGCGCGGCGTACGGCCTGCCCAACCTGCAGGTCTACATGACGAGCGCGCTCGGCGCGGTCTGCGTCCCGGCGTCCACGAGCCCGCCGAGGATCGTCCTCGGCCAGTCGCTCGTGACCTCGCCGCGCGAGGACGTCCGGCTCTACCTCATCCACCGCGCCGTCAAGATCCTGCAGACGAACGGCTCCGCGTTCTCCCGGACGGCGCCGATCGACCTCTGGCCGCTGCTCGCCGCCTACCTGAGGGCGTTCTCCCCCTCCTGGACGCCGCAGGGCGCCGACGCCGCGCGCCTCAACGACTACCAGGGCCGCATCAGCCGGGCCATGGCGGGCGGCCCGGATCCGAAGCTGGGCGTGCTGGCGGCCGACGTCATCGGCACGATCGGCAACCGCGCGTCGACGCTCAACACGGCGATCAACGGCTGGGGCAACCGCGCCGCGTTCCTGGCGGTCGGCGATCTCAACATTGCCCTCACCGGCATCGCCTGGTCGGGCGGCCACACGAACGCGCCGCCGGCATCGGGCAAGGAGCGCATCACCTGGATCGGGCGCAACGCGGAAGCGCGCGATCTCATCGTCTTCGCGGTGAGCGACGGCCTGGCCGAGGCGCGGGAGCAGCTCGGGTTCAACGAGTGACGGCGGGCGGGGCTGCACGAGCGCTCGCGCGCTCGCGCGCTCCTGCGCTCGTCAAGGCGCGCCGTCGCGTTATGTTGTCCGAGCGTCCCCGCGCGCACTTCGCCGTCGCGGAGGCTTGCTCGTCCGCGTATGCTCTGCTGCCTTCCGGCGAGCGTCCCGCCTCTCTCATCCAGCATTGGCTGCCCCCCTCACGATCAATGACGACGACCCTCAAGGCCAAGCCCCGCGTCTCGTACGACTGCTCGAAGTGCCCGGCCTACTGCTGCTCGATCTACGAGCGGGTCGAGGTGAAGCCGCGCGACATGCGGCGGCTCGCCCGTCATTTCGGGCTCACGGTCGAGGAGGCCGCGCAGCGCTTCACGAAGCGCTACGGCGCCGAGCGCATCCTCCGGCGGCAGACCGATCCGCTGCTCGGGCGCGTCTGCCGGTTCCTCGATCTGACGACGCGCGGCTGCACGATCTACGAGGCGCGGCCCGAGGTCTGCCGCGACTATCCGGGCCGGCCGCGGTGCAGCTACTACGACGTGCTCCAGTTCGAGCGCGAGACGCAGGGGGAGCCGGACGTCATGCCGCTCGTCCAGATCACGTTCCGGTCTCGGACGCCAGCGGGGTAGGCGGCGGGCGGGCCGATCTGCCCAGCCCTGTCCGAGGAGGGCCTGCCGTGGTCGTGTCGGGGGAGCAGCGTCAGGCCACCTCGTCCAGCTCCGCGCTTTCTGTTGGCTGTTCGCTCGCCTGCCGCCGCTCGGGGAGCCACTCCTCCGGGTGGTCGGCGGGGTAGATCCGGAGCGATCCGTCCGCTGGCCCGAGCAGGTCCTCGGCGCGGGCGACGCCCGCGATGCGCTGCGCGGCCAGCAGGCCGGACATCGCGGCCCCGGCCACCCCGTGGCTCAGCGTGCTCGCGCCGCACTGGTACAGGCCCGGGATCTTCGTCCCGATGGAGAACGACAGCGGACCGACCTGCCAGGGGGTCTTGGAGGTGCCGTAGGCGGCGCCGCGGTGCGACGCACAGTAGAAGTCGTTCGTCAGCGGGGTCGCGACCGAGCGGAACACGATCGCGCGGGAGATGCCGGGGATCACGTTCTCGGCGGCGGCGATCAGCTGATCTCCGAGCGCCGCCTTGAGCTTCTCGTAGTCCGCTCCTCGCTCTCCCGTGCTGCTCCCCTCCCACCGGTTGAAAGGGCCGTGGGGCACGAGCGTGAACATCTCGATCGTGTGGTGGTCGCCCCGCGTCGGGTGGCCCGGGTCCTTCAGCGTCGTGATCGTCAGGAACAGGCCGTCCACCTCGCCGCGCGGCAGCTGGTATTCGGTGCGCTCGTAGATTCGGCCCACGTCCGCGGTGCGATACCACCAGTAGTTGCCCGAGTCGTAGCCCATCGACCGGAGGTCCATATCCACGGCGCAGAACACGCTGAGCAGGCTGACGGAGTACTCCATCCGCTCGAGCTTGCGGCGCTCGCGGACGGTCAGCTCGGGCGGGAGCAGCTCGCCATAGGTGATCGCCGGGTCCGCGTTCGACACCACGTTGCCCGCGCCGAGGATCTCGCCGCCCTCGAGCTCGACGCCGGCCGCGCGCCCGCGCTCGACGAGGATGCGCTTCACCCGCGCGCGCATCCGGACCTCCCCGCCGAGCCGGCGCAACGCCTTGATCATCGCGAGCGGAATGCGCTTGGCGCCGCCGCGCGGGTAATACCCGCCGTCGAAGTAATGGGACATGACGCTCGCGTGGAGCGGCAACGACACGCGCGACGGCGGGAGTCCATGATCGCCGCTCTGCGCGGACAGGATCGCCCGGAGCATGGGATCGCGGATCGTCGCGTCGAGCAGATCCTCCTGGGTGCAGATCCCCCAGCGCAGCAAGGTCGGCGACCTGAACGGCGCGAGCAGGATCCTCGGGAACTCGAGCATCGTGTCCATGCGAGCGAGCTCGTCGTTCAGCCCGCGGAGGACGCGGAAATACCGCTTCAGCCCTGCGGCCTCGCGCGGGAAGCGCTCCACGAGCCGGTCGAAGAACCGCTCGAACCCCTTGGGCACGTCGAACCGCTCCTTGCCGATGAGCAGGTGATCGAACCCGTCCGGGTTGAGCTCGCAGAACTCGAGATCTCGCGACACCCCGAGCCCTTCGTAGAGCCGCCTCACGGCGCCTCCCGGACCGAGCCCGCCGATGTAGTGGACCCCCGGGCTGAACAGATACCCGTCGAGCGAGAAGCTGTGGGTCCACCCTCCGGGCAGGTAGTGCTGCTCGACGACGATCACCTTCTGCCCCGCACGCGCGAGCGCGAGGGCCGCGGTGAGCCCGCCGGAGCCTGATCCGATAACGACCGTATCCGCGTGCTTCATGAGTTCCCCTCGGACTCCGATGCTCGCGAGGAAAGCCTGGTGGCGCCCGCGCTCTCGGCTACTTGCCGCCGTCCCGCGCTCCGCCGTCGCGCGCTCCGCCGTCCGCCGGCGCGCCCGCGTCCGGCGGCGCCCTGTCCGCCTTCTCCATGTTCGTGAGCGGCAGCGGGCAGATGACCGGCACGGCGCGCGCCGGGGTCTGCGCCGACTCGCGGATACACGTCTTGCCCGTCAGGCGGAGGCGCTCGCCGACGAGGAGGTCAGGCGGGCACAGGACCGTCTGGGACGCCGACACGAGGTCGCCGTCGATCCAGAACGTCTCGCAGCCCTCGTCCGTCCTCCGCAGGTGGTAGTAGCGCGTCGGGCGCCGCGGCGCGGGCGTGCCCTCCGCCGCGAGGGCGGCGCCGCCATCGCTGCTCGGCGCCCCCGCGCCCTCTCCCCCGGCGTCGCTCCGGCACGCTCCAAGCCCGGCGAGTAGCCCGGCGAGCAGCGCGGGCACCAGGACAAGGAGCGATGTGCGCCGGCGCAGCAGCGTCGGCGGCGTGCGGGCGCCCTCCGGAGCGGCCGCGCTCACCGGCTCGGGAAGAAGAGGATGGACATCTTGGTCAGGAAGAAGTCGGCAATCAGGATGGTGATCGACGTGACCACCACCGTGCGTGTCGTCGACTGGCCAACGCCTTCCGTTCCGCCCCGCGTGATCAGCCCGAAATGGCACCCGACGAGCGCGATGATCGCCCCGAAGAACGGGGTCTTGTACATCCCGCTGAAGTAATCCATGAACGTGACGGAGCCGAGCGCCGTCCGCAGGAAGAACCCGGCGGGGATGCCGAACTCCGTCGCGCAGATCAGCATTGCCCCGCCGAACCCGAGCACGAGCGCGAACGCGCCGAGCACGGGCATCACCACCACGCTCGCGAGCAGCCGCGGCACGACGAGCTTCTTCAGCGGGTTGGCGCCGAGCGCGCGGATCGCGTCGATCTGCTCGGTGACCGCCATCGACCCGACCTCGGCCGCGATGCCGGCGCCGATGCGGCCGCCGACGATGACCGCCGTCAGCGTCGGCGCGAGCTCGCGCGAGAAGGACAGGCCGATGATGCGGCCTGTGTACTCCATGCCGCCGAACTTCTGCAGGCCGATGGCGAACTGCACCGCCATGACCATCCCGACGAACAGCGCCGTCACCGACGCGATCGCGGCCGAGCGGACGCCGAGCGACTCCATCTGATACACCGTCGAGCGCACCTCGAGCGGCCGATCGAACATGGCCTTGAGCGTCCCCCAGAACATCCGACCGAACTGGTCGAGGTGCTCGACGAACCCGACCGCCTTGTCGCTGAGCGTGACGATCAAGGAGGGGAGCGCCGGAGGCGCCAGGCTGGCCGATGACGGCGGCGCGAGGCTGGTCGACGACGGCGGCGCCAGGCTGGTCGAGGAGGGGGGCGGCGCCTCCTCGGTCTTTTTGCGCTCAGTCGTCATGGGCCGGCAGGGTCGAGAAGCCGCGGACCATCCGCGTGAACGCCGGCTCGCCGGCGGCGTAACGGGCAGGATCGGCGATGAGGAGCATGTCGTAGACGCAGCCGTTCTTCTTGAGCACCCAGACGTCGAACACCTTCGGCACCCCGTCGAGCTTCGCCGAGAGGACCGTGTGCATCGCCTCGCGGCCGTCGAACGGCACGACCTCCTGCTTCAGCACCTCGCGCTCGGTGAAGTGCAGGAAGAGGTGGTTCGTCAGCGAGACGAGCGGCACGTCCTCCTCGTTCTTGCAGCGCCCGTTCAGCGCGATCGTCGCGCCGTTCTCGTCGTCGCGGTACGCCACCGCGGCGTCGGACACCGCGAGCGGCTTCCAGCTCGCCGGCGCCGGGGGTACGCGGAAGGCCACGTCCGAGCCGCGGTAGACGGTCCCGTCGAACGACGGGCCGCCGCAGCCGGCGAGCGCAAGGGCGAGGGTGAGGGCTCTGGCACGGCGGTCCGCTGTCGCGGCCGCCGGACGCGCGGCGGTGGGGCGCCTTCGAAGGGGTCGTCGCATCGCTGCGGGCCGGACGCTACCACGCTTTTGCATCGTGGGCGAACCGCGAGCGCCCGCGCTCCGTCCGGCGGCGGGCGCGCCGCGCGCCGCCGCTACCAGCTCCAGGGATCGCGCCGCCGCGGCGCTTCCCAGGGGCCGGCGCGGCGGGCCGGCGGGCGCCGCGGCGGCGCGCGCCAGTGCTGCCAGCGCTCGTGCTCGCGCGCGGAGCGCCCGACCATGAACAGGTGGACCAGGATGAGCCCGGCCACGAACCCCCCGAGGTGCGCGAAGAACGCGACGCCGCCGCTGCGCAGGCCGATCGAGCCCAGCCCGTTGAGCAGGTTCGCCACGAAGTACTCGAGGATGACGAGCCACGCCGGCAGCTCCAGGAACAGCCCGAAGACGAACCACAGGAGGAAGATCGGGTTCAGCACCGTGATCGGCGACCGCGGGTAGAGCGACGCGTAGGCCGCGAGCACCCCCGAGATCGCCCCCGAGGCGCCCACCATCGGGATCGTCGACCCCGGGTCGATGACGATCTGCGCGCCCGCGGCGGCGATCCCCGACAGCACGTAGAACGCCGCGTAGCGCAGGCTGCCCATCGCGTCCTCGACGTTGTCGCCGAAGATCCAGAGGAACAGCATGTTCCCTCCGAGGTGCGCCCACCCCGTCGGATCGTGCAGGAACATGCTCGAGAACACCGTCCACCAGGCGTCGGTCGGCTCGCTGAGCAGCTGCACCGGCACGAGGCCCCACACCGAGAGCAGCCGGTCGGGCCTGAACCCGGCCGAGATCATCGACCGCAGCCAGAAGAACGCGAGCAGGTTGAGCGCGATCAGGAGGTAGTTGACGACCGGCACCTTGCGGGTGGGCAGCTGGTCACGGAGGGGCAGCATCGCGGTTTACTTAAGCACGCGGGCTCGTGACAGCATCCGCCCCCCCTTGTGATCGACCCGGCGCTGATGTCCGAGCTGCGCCTCCACGACACGTCGACCCAGAAGCCCGCCCCGCTCGTACCGCGGCGGCCCGGCGAGGTGCGCGTGTACTGCTGCGGCCCTACGACCCACGACGCCGCGCACGCGGGGGCACGGCCGCGCCGCGCTCGCGCCGGACGTGCTCGTCCGTCACCTGAGGGCCCGCGGCCTCCGCGTGGTCTGCGCGCGGAACATCACCGACGCCTCGGCACGACCCGGCAGGCGATCGCGGCGAAGCTCGCCGAGCGCGCCGAGGCGCGGGCGGCCAGGGGCTTCGCGCGGGGCGACGCCATCCGGAGGGAGCTCGAGCGCGACGGCATCGAGGTCGCCGGCGCCCCGACCGGTACGACTTCCGGGGGAGCGTTTGAGGCGCTCCGGCGCGGCGCGCCCGCCGCCCGCCGATCTCTGCACCAGTGGACGAAAACCACAGGTAGATCTAGGTTCTCGCCCGATGCTGGCCGACGGCGGCCCGCGTCCCCGGAACCCACGGCATCCAGGAACGATAACGGACGACCATGGCTCGTGATCTCTACTCCGTGCTCGGCGTCTCGCGCGATGCGGACGAGGACGCCATCAAGAAGGCGTTCCGCAAGCTCGCGATGAAGTACCACCCGGACAAGAGCCCGGGGAAGGCCAACGAGCAGCGGTTCAAGGAGATCAACCAGGCGCACGAGGTGCTGAGCGACAAGACGAAGCGCGCCCTCTACGACGAGTTTGGCGAGGAGAGCCTGTCGCAGAACTTCGACCCCGAGCGCGCCCGCGCCTACCGCCGCTACGCGAACGCCCGGTCTGCGGGCGGCGGCCGCGGCCCTGGCAACTTCGACGTGCAGGAGATCTTCGGCAACGCCCCCGGCGGCGGCGACTTCGGCGACATCCTCGGCGACCTCTTCGGCCGCGCCCGCGGCGGCGGGGGCCGCCGCGGCCAGCCCGCGCGCGGCCGCGGCAGCGACGTCGAGCAGGACCTCACCATCGACTTCGTCTCGGCGGTCCGGGGCACGACGCTCCAGCTCCAGCGCGCCGACGATCCCGAGCCGGTGACCGTGCGTGTCCCGCCCGGGGCCGCCGAGGGGAGCCGCCTGCGGATCCGCGGCCAGGGCAACCCGGGCCTGGGCGGCGGCGAGGCCGGCGACCTGCTGCTCAACATCCACGTCACGCCGCACCCGTTCTTCAAGCGCGAGGGCGACGATCTCCACCTCGAGGTGCCGGTCACCCTCGTCGAGGCCTACCGGGGCGACAAGATCCGCATCCCGACGCCCGACGGCGAGGTGACGGTGAAGATCCCGGCGCGCACCCAGACCGGTCAGATGATCCGGCTGCGCGGCAAGGGCATCGCGCGGAAGGGGAAGGAGCCGGGGGACCTCTACCTGAAGTTCCAGGTGCACGTCCCGACCGTCGACGACCCCGAGGTGGCGAAGGCGATCGAGTCGCTCGAGGGCAAGGTGGAGGCGCCGCGGGGCGATCTCCGGTTCTGAGCGCGGGCGGCCGTCCCCTGCGGACGGCGCGCCTTGGCGCGTCGTTCCGGGCAGGCGCCGCGCTCGGACCGCAACGGCGGTGGACTGGTCTCTCGTGATCGACGCTCGAACCCTGCTCGCGGCGGCCGTCGCGCTCTCCGCGTGCGCCGCCCCGGCGCCATCGCCTCGCGATCCGCGCGCCTCCGCCGCGCCGGCCGCGGCCCCGCTTGCGCCCGCCGCGGCCGGGCCCGCGCTCGCGGGAGCGCGTCCTGCGCCCGCCGGGGCGGGCGTGCCGGCGTCCGCCGCCGCGCCCGGCGATCCGCGTGCGTCCGGCGACCTGCACGTATCCGGCGATCCGCGTGCGTCCGGCGACCCGCACGCACCCGGCGACCCGCACGCGTCGACCGACGCCTCGCCCTCCCCGGACGCCTCGCCCGCGTCGGCCGTCCCGCGCGGCGCGCCGCGGGGGCCCTCGATCGAGATCGACCCGCCCTACAAGCTCGGCCAGCGTCCGGCGCCTCGCGGCCAGGCCGAGACCGCGGAGCGGGACCGCTGGAACGCCGGGGGCAGGGGTGATCCGCCGGCGCCGCCCCCTCCGGCGGAGGGGCACCCGCTGCCGCGGATCATCGTGGACATCGACAAGGTCAAGGGGCCGCTCAAGGCGCGTGACGTCGAGCGCATCGCCCGGCGGCACCTCTGGATCCACGTGTACTCGTGTTATCGCCTGCGCGCGTACAGGGAGCCGTCGCTCCACGGCAAGACGACCGTGCGCCTCACGGTGAGCCGCGCCGGCAAGGTGACCGGCGCGCGCGCGACCGCGTCCACGCTCTCCGCGCCGGACGTCGTCGCGTGCCTCGAGCAGCGCGCGCGCTCGCTCCCGTTGCCCCGGGCCAAGGCCGGCTCGACGGTCGTGGCCTCGCTGCAGGTCTACCCGGGCGACGAGCCGGTCGAGCCGCCGCCGTCCGTCCTCGCTCCCGGCCCGGGCGAGCTCCGGCCCGAGGTGATCACGGCCGCGCTGGCCGACGCGCTCCCCGCGTGGCGCGGCTGCTACGAGGCGGCCCTCGCGGGCGCGCCCGCGCTCTGGGGCCGCCTCGCGATCCGTTTCCATGTGACCGCCGCCGGCGCCGTCGACGAGGCCTTCGAGGTCGAGTCGCACTTCCCGGACGAACGCATGACCCGCTGCGTGCTCCGGCGCGCGCGTGCCCTCACGTTCCCGGCGCCCGAGGGCGGCGACCTTCGTTTCGTCGCGCCGCTCCGCTTCTCGCCCGAGCCGCAGCCCTCCGGACGGTAGCCGCTCCGCGCGTCGGCGCATCCGGTCCGCGCGTCCTCGCCGGGCCGTACCGCGCCGTGAGAACGCTCACGGCGCATTCACCGCCCCGGCCTCGGCGCGCCAGATATCTGCTGCCTGAAATTGCGACCCCCTGACCCTATGTGCAACTTTACCGTGGGGGAGGAGGCTCAGGTACATGGATATCTCACCGGGCACCGTGGTTGGGGGGAAGTACTTGCTTGAGAGGCAGCTCGTGCGTCCTGGCGCGCGGGTCGTGCGCGACCGAGGTTCGGTCTGGGTCGCGCACGACCCGCAGCGAGGCGTGCGGGTCGCCCTCAAGCTCTTCCTCTCCGACCCGCCCGGCGCCGCGGCGGAGCTCCTCCGGATCGAGCGCGGCGTCCGCGCTGCCGCCGGGGTCACGTCGCCGCACGTCGCGCGCGTGGTCGATCACGGCGCCGACGGCGGTGTGGTCTACCTGGCGATGGAGCTGCTCGCCGGCGAGGATCTCGCGGCGCGCCTGCTCCGTCGCAGCCGGCTCTCGCTCCAGGAGGCCGCGCGCGTCGCCGCGCAGGCCGGCGAGGTGCTCCGGCGCGCGCACGCCGCGGACCTCCTCCACCAGAACCTCCGCCCCGAGAGCCTCTTCCTCGCCCTCGACGGCGGCGAGGAGATCGTGAAGGTGCTCGACCTCGGCCTCGCGAAGGGGGTCGCGCCGCGGCTCGCCGACGACATCGCGGCCGAGGCGAACGCGAGCGCGCTCCACTACCTCAGCCCCGAGCAGATCCGATCTGGGCGGACCCTGGATACGCAGACCGATCTCTGGTCGCTCGCCGCGGTCCTGTTCCGCGCGGTCACCGGCCAGCTCCCGTTCCCCGGCGAGATCGCCAGCGTCGTCGCCTCCAAGATCCTGCTCGCGCCGCCGCCCGCGGCCACGCAGCGGGTGCCGAGCCTGCCTGCCGCGCTGGACGGCTTCTTCGAGAAGGCGTTCGCGCGCGACCTGGCGCGGCGTTTCCGGTCGGTCGAGGAGATGGTGGAGTCGTTCGTCCGGATCGCGGAGCTCGCCCCGCCTCCTTCGTCCGGCGTCTTGCGCCCGCCCCCCTCGGCGCGCGCCCTGGCGATCGCGCCCGCTCGCGCGGTGCTCGCGGCGCTCGCGAAGGCGAGGGCGGCGGCCGCGGGCGCGCCGGCGGCCGACGTCGCCGCCGTCGCCGGCGCGCCCGGGGCCGCCGTCGCCGGCGCGCCCGCGGCCTCGATCTCCGCGCCGCCGATCGAGGTCCGCAGGGCGGCTCCGGACACGCAGCTCAGCGCGGAGAGGCCCGAGGTGCCGCTCGAGCCCAGCGCCCCGCCCGCGCGCGGCCGGTGGGTCTTGCTCGCCGGCGCCGTCGCCGTGCTCGGCGCCGCGGCGCTCGCGACCACCTCGCGGCTCCCGCGCGCGACGCCGGCGCTGGCGGCCAGGACCGGCGCCGGTGCGTCCGTGCTCGCCGCCTCGTTCGCCGCGCGCGAGGCCCTGCCGCCCCGCGCCACGCCCGCGGCGGCGCACCCCACGGCGCTGCGGCGAGCGCCCGTCGCGTCGCCTGCGGGCAGCCCCCGCGCAGCGGCGACCGCGCCGCGGCGCCCGGTGCAGCCGCGCCCTGCGCGCCCCGCGCCCTCGGCCGGCGAGGCGGTCAGGGCGACCCCCGCGGACTGACCGGTCCACACGCACACCCGCGGCCCGCGCTTAGCTCCTCGGGAGGCGCCACGTCACGCCCGCGCGGAAGAAGAACACATTGGGGATGTTCTGCCCGCCTCCGGGAATGCCGTCGTCGTCGACGTTCATCGGCTCGAAGCGACGGAGCAGGCTGTGCCCCGCGTGGGCGGTCAGCCACACCGACCCGAACGTCCGCACGCCGAGGGTGACCCCCGCGGTCGCGACCGAATAGGCGATGTGGTCGACGCACCGCTCGGGCAGCGCTGACCGCTCGTCCTGCTCGGTCGCAGGGTCGTCGGCCGGCTGGGCCGCGCAAGGCCACGCGCCCGTCACGCGCGCGTCGCGCACCGCGTAGGCGTTCCCTGCCACGTCCGCGCGCAGGCCGATCTCGACGCGATCCGAGAACGTGAGCTTCGCCGCCGCGAAGCCCGGAAGGAAGGCCTCGAGCCGGAAGTGCGGCGTCGGCGTCCAGTCGACGTAGGCTGCTGGCAGCGGGAGGAACGAGCCGAAGCTGTACGACGCGAGCGCGCCGCCCCCGACGACGAGCTGCTCCGACAGCACGTGGGTCGCCAGCGCGACCGCGCTGACGCGGACGAGCCCGCCGTCGACGCGCTCGAAGTCGCCTGCGAGCCCCGGCGCGACGCGCAGCGAGAGCGACCAGTCGCGGGGGAGGAGCTGGACGAACAGCACGGGGACATCGACGGAGTGAAATGCCCGGAGCTCGTCGAAGCCGGGCAGGGCGCCGGCGTAGGAGACCGCCTCGACGTGGTACGTCGCCCCGGGGATCAGGAAGGTCTTGTCTCCGAGGGGGAGCGGCGCGTTGACGCTCACCTCGTACGACGTGACCTGCGCCCGCGTGGGCCGCGGGTCCTCGAGCGCGGCGCCCGGCATGTACTGCGCGCTCAGATCCACGAGGTCGGGGAGCTGGCCCCACGCCGCGCCTCCCGCGAGGACCCACAGGAGGGGCGCGAGGGCGATGAGCCGCGCGGGCCGCGTGCTCCGGCGGGAGGAGCCACCCCATCGCCGCGCCTCCACGGAGCGCGCGGCGGCGTGATCGCGCCGCCTCATCGCGCCACCCGCTCGTCGAGCCAGTCGAAGAGCCGCGCCTGGGCGAGGAGCTGGTTGCCGCCCTGGCAATGCACCTGCGACGCCGTGCTCGCGTCGAACACCATCATGTGCTTCGGGCACGTGAGCGCGCCGTAGAAGCGCTCCGACTGCCCCGGAGACGCGTCCTCCGCGCTGCGAGCCGGCGCCGGCCCGCGGCGAAGGCGAGCGCGGCCGTGCTGCCCGCGACGACCGTGTGGGTGAGAAATCTCCGCCGATCGATCATCGGTGCACCTCGCACGCCTGGTGAAACGTTCGATTCAAACATATGTTTATATGGTTGACACTCAGGTCGGGTCTCGTCAAGGTGTGTTTGAAACAATTGTATGAACGACCGAGACCGCCCCGCCCAAGCGGAAGACCCACGGCAGCGGCTCGTCGCCGCCGCGATCGATCAGATCGAGAAGCACGGCGTCGGGCAGGCGACGGTGCGCAGGATCGCGGCCGCGGCCGAGGTGAACATCGCCGCGGTGAACTATTATTTCCGATCCAAGGAGGCGCTCCTCGCGGCGGCGCTCGAGGGGACGATCCGCCACATGCTCGCGGACAGCGAGGAGTTCCTCGCCCGGATGCCCGATGATCCCGAGGACGCGCTCAGCGGGCTGCTCGGCTACTACCTCGAGGGCAGCCTGCGTTACCCGAACGTGGGCAGGGCCCACTTGCACGACGCGTTCCACGCCGACGACTACACCGGAGCATTCCCGACGCTCTTCGCGCCGGTGATGGTGCGCCTGCGCGATCTCGTCCGCGCGGCCGTCCCCGGGCTCGAGGAGCGCGCGGCCGCGCGGCGTGTGGTGGCCGCGCTCTCGGCGGTCTTCTTCCCGGCGTTCTTTTCGGGGCTCTATGCAGGGCTGAACGCGCTTGGCTCGCCGGCCGACCGCCTGGCCTACGTGCGCGAGCTGGCGCGGCAGACCCTGGCGCCCTCGGCGCCCCCGCCCCGCAGCAGGCCGCCGAAGCGCGGGTGATCCGCGGATCGAGCGCGCCGGGGTTCACCCTGGTTCCCCCGTCCACCTTCGACCCCGGCGCGCCGCCGCCGGCCCGCGGCGCTCTGGCTGCCTGTGGGGCGATGAGGAGGGCTTGCGCCGTCAGAACCCGATGTCTTCGCGGATGGCGACCACCATCTTGCAGTGGTTCACGAGGTCGGCCGTCGTCATGACCTCGTTCGTGTAGTTGAGGCCATACGGCCAGAAGTGCTGGCGGTCCGCGTGCACGACGTCGCTCTCGTTCCCCGTGATGGCCCTGAGCTGGCCCGTCGCCGTCGCGCCCGTGAAGACGCCGTCTCTCACCAGGGCTCCGAACTCGTTGCTGCCGACTCCGAGCGTATGAGAGATCTCGTGCATGGCGGTGATGTAGTTCATGGAGTCGCGCGAGCCGAACCGGATGGATCCGTTGACGTTGCCGTCGGCCGTCTGGACCGACGGCTCGTAGGACACCGACAGGCGCTTCTCGATGGTCGTGTAGCAGTTGTAGTGCGACAGCGCTTCATCCATGGCGCTCGTGATCCTGTCGTACGCGGCCTGCTGCTCCGCCGTCGGCGCAGTCGCCCTCGCGAGCGTGTAGGTGATTCCGCCCTCTCCCACGCAGCCCGTCGTCGCGCCGCCGCCTTCGCCGCCTTCGCCGCCGGCACCCGCGCCGCCGGTGCCCGCGCCGCCGGTGCCGTCACCACCGGTGCCGTCGCCGCCCGTGCCGCTGCCTGTGCCCGCCGCCGCTCCTCCCGTCCCGGCGTCCCCACCGGCGCTGCTGCTCGCCGACGTGGCGACGCCCGGCCCGGCGCCGCCGCCGCTGCTGTCGGCCGCTGCAGGGCTGTCGCCCGGGTCCGAGCACGCCATCGGTCCAGCCGCCGCGAGTGTCATTGAAACCAGGATCGCCGCCGCGCGCCGCAGCACGCTGCTCCTCGGGTCGCCGTTCTGCTTCATGCGCTCCAATTCCCGTTCGTGCGCTTGTAGATCTCGGGACGGGCAGCAGCACGTCCGCCACCACGCAGCAGCGCGTCTGCGACCCGCGCGACTACGCAGCGCCGCTCTCCCCGCCTCGCGCCGCGTCGTCACCCGCCGCGGCCTTCTCCGCCGCGGCCTTCTCCGCCGCGGCCCTCTCCGCCGCGGCCTTCTTCTCCTCTGCCGCGTCGCGCGCCTTGCGCGCCTCCTGCGCCGCCCGGATCGCCGAGAGCGGGCCGCGCGCGTCGCGGCGCGTCCGTTCGGCCTCCGCGTCGGGGTCGCTCCCGTTCCCGATGCGCGCGCCGGTCATCATCTCGAAGTACCCATGCTCGAGCCAGACGGCGCCGAGCGTGTGCGCGACGTCCGCGCCTGCCTGCCCGAAGTACCCGATCGCGCCGCCGTAGATCTTCCGCGGGCCGTTCTCGAGCTTGCGGGCGAGGGCGCTCGCGCGCGCCGCGGGGGCGCCGATCGCGCTCGCGGCCAGCAGGGCGGCGCGCGCCGCCTCGATCGCCGACGCGCCGCCCGCGCGCGGCCCGGCCTCGTCGCGCTCGGCGCGGACGAGCGTCTCCCCCGACGCGCCCGCGATCGTGAGCCCCGGCGCGAACGGGGACTCCGCGAAGTCGAGGAAGTAGAGGTGCTGCGACGGCGCGAGCAGCCGCAGCGCGCGGTACACGTCGAACGGGTCTGCGCCCCGGAGCGGCGCCCGGAACCTGCGGGCGAGCACGACCTCCTCCGCCGCGCCCGCCGCGATGTGCTCGCGCACGGCGGCCACCTTCGCCGCGTAGGCCTCGTCCGTCAGCTCCGTCTCGAGGTGCTCCGGCAGCGCCTCCGGATCGGGCGTGGGCAGGCTCTGCTGCTCCGGCCCGTGCGACATCTCCCAGGCGCAGCGGTTCACGGCCCCCTGCGACGCGCCGGCGATGGTCATCGTCTGCGCCGCGCTGTCGAACACGACCACGGTCGCCTCGCTCATCGTCCGGCCGAGGTACACCTCCGTGGGCCACGGCTCGACGCCCATGAGCTGGTGCACCGCGTCGTAGCAGAGGAATCCGACCATGGACTGGCTGACGCGGGCCGCCAGCTCCCCCGGCTCGCTCGGCGCGGCGAGGTCTGCGGCCAGGCTCTCGAACGGGTCGAACCCGCTCGGCAGGATGCTCTCGGAGCGCGCCCGGTACCCGAGGATCGCGTAGCGGCCCCAGCGCTCGCCGGAGGGCGCGGACTCGAACAGGAACGATGACCGGCCCGGCGACTGGGCGCGGAGCGCGGCGTAGGCGCGGACCGGCGTCACGTGGTCGGCCGGCAGGGTGCGGATCACCAGGGAGCTCATCGCGGCCCAGGCTACACGACGTTGCGCCGTCGGGCGAAGGGGGCCAAGGTACGCGCGAGATCCCCATGCGACGCGCGATCGCCCTCTCGTCCGTGCTCGCCCTCGCCGCCTGCCTCTCCGCCTGCGGCGGCGCCCAGCCCACCCCGGACGACGCGCGCACCACCGTCGTCTCGCTGCAGCGGATCGACTGCGAGGAGTGCGGCGCCGAGCTCGTCGAGGATCTCCGCGAGCGCCCGGGCGTCTACGGCGCCACCTTCGACCGGCGCCGCGCCGAGATCGCCGTGACCGCGTCGCCCGCGTTCGACGTCAACGGCACGGTGAAGCGGCTCGCCGCGGACGAGGGCTTCGAGGCGGTGATCGGCGCCGGCAAGGGCCAGTACCTCGGCTGGGCCACGTTCCCCGAGGGCGCGGACGCGCAGACGATCGCGGACGGCGGCGCCGACATCCCCGACCTCGGCGTCCACGTCGTCCGGGGCAAGGTCACGGTGATCGACTTCGCCGCCAACTGGTGCATGCCGTGCCGCAAGCTGGACGCCCACATGGCGAAGGTGCTCGAGACCCGGCGGGACATCGCCTACCGCAAGCTCGACATCGTCGACTGGGACACGCCGCTCGCCCAGCGTTACCTGAAGAAGGTCCCCAAGCTGCCGTACGTGATCGTCCACGACGTGAACGGCGCGCCGGTGGAGACGATCGCGGGCCTCGAGATCGAGCGGCTCGACGCGGCGCTCGCGCGCGCCGGCGCGCGCTGACCGCGGCGATCGTCGGCGTCGCGTCGTCGCCCTGGCCCGCTCGGCCGCGGCGAGCGGCGCCATCGCGCGGTCGCGATGTCGCCCTCGCCGCGGGGGAGCGGCGCGCGCCGCCGCCCCGGTGTCGCCTGTCGGCGAGCCTCAGTAATGGCCGAAGAGGTCCTGGATGCGCGACTCGAGCGCGACCGCGATCTTGTAGAGCGAGGAGATCGACGCCGACGACTCGGCGCGTTCGATCTGCGAGAGCAGCGAGACGCTGAGCCCGGTGCGCCGCGCCATCTGCTTGAGCGTGAGGTCCTTGTCCTTGCGGAGGTTCCGGATCGTGTCGCCGATGACGCGGTGGAGCTGCTCCTCGGGCGTCCGCGCGAGGCCCTTCTTGCGCATGACGCGGGCGAGCACCTCGCGGAACTCGTCCACGTTGAACGGCTTTTTGATGTAGTCGACCGCGTCGAGCTTCATGGACGCGACGGCGCTCTCGAGGTTGGGGAAGCCGGTGAAGATGACGACGGCGATGTCGTTGTCGACCTTGCGAATGCGCTTGAGGACCTCGATGCCGTCGAGCTTCGGCATCATCAGGTCGAGGATGATGAGGTGGTAGCCGCCCGCGCGGACCTCCTCTTCGACCGTCGTGGGATCGCCGAGCGTCTTGACCTGATATCCGTCGCGCTCGAGCAGCGTCTGCATGTAGTCACAGATCGCCCGGTCGTCGTCGACGATCAGAATGCGTACAGCGGGGAGCTCAATTGCCACCTGTTCCTCCTCTCACGACCGCCGAAGCCGGTCGCCCTGGTCCGTTCTGGAAGGGCCCGCGACGGCGGTCCCTTGCTCATCGTTGCCGGAGCAGCGCGCGAGGCCCTCACCGGCGCCACAGGAGCCTCGCTCCCTGCTTCCTCTAGGCAACATCGGGATTCCAGTGACACTTTAACACGGCCTGAGCAAGGTCTGCTCGCGGGTTTTTTCTTGCGATCCGCCGATTCCTGGCTTCGTGAAACGTCCGGGGCGCCGGGTGGGGGCGGAAGTCTCTCTGTTTCCGCGGGGTTCCGCCCGGTGCGGTGCGACGGCGTCCATGTGGGTACGGGGCGGTTCACGCGGCGTGTTCACGTGGCGGGCACGTGCCCCTCAACATTTCGTCTTGACAAGAGGCCCGACCTTAGCGATGTTGCGCGCCCGCAGTTCGGCGGGCGTTGCTCTCGCAGCAGCGTACGGGGCGTAGCGCAGCCTGGTAGCGCACTCGGTTCGGGACCGAGGAGTCGGAGGTTCAAATCCTCTCGCCCCGACTCAGTTTCGGCACTCCAGCAGGTGGGATCGTTGCAGGGCGGCCTGACGCCGCCCTTGGTGGCTCGCCGGCCGCGTCGGACGCGGTCGCGTGCTGCTGTGAACGCCCGCCTCGCTGCCGCCGCGAGCCCTGGGCGCTCGCGCCTGTCGCGTCTCTCGGAAGGCCGTAGGCTCGAGGAGAGGGGGGTCTTCGCGCGGCGCGGGGGAGGGCCGTTGCGTGCACGGCAAGGGTCTTTCCGGAGGCCGTAGGCCCGAGGAGAAGGGGTTCTTCGCGCGGCGCGGGGCCCCGCCGCTACCCCGTGCGCCCGGCCAGGTTGGCGATCACCGCCGCGAGCTCCGACGCCTCGATCGGCTTGGGCACGTGCGACTGGAACCCCGCCAGGAGCGCCCGCGTCCGGTCCTGGGCGCTCGCGTACGCCGTCAGCGCCGCCGCCGGGATGCGCCCGCCGTGCTCGGGGCTCTGGGCGCGCAGCCGGCGGATGAGGCTGTAGCCGTCCTCGCCCGGCATCCCGAGGTCGCTCAGGATCACGTCGGGCTTCTCGCGCTCGATCGCCGACAGCGCCTCGGCCACCGTCGCGACCGCGGTGATGCTCGCGCCCTTGCGCTCCAGCACCGTCGTGACGAGCTCCCGCGCGTCCGGCTCGTCGTCGACCATGAGCACGCGCAGCCCTTGCAGCGTCGGCTCCGCCTCGGCCGGCGCGCCGCCGAGCAGCGCGTCGGGCTTCCGGAGCGCCGCCATCGCGCCGCGGGGCGCGAGCGGGATGTCGACCGTGAAGGTCGCGCCCTTGCCCTCCCCGCCGCTCTCCGCCTTCACGGTGCCGCCGTGCAGCTCGATCAGGTGCCGGGCGATCGCGAGCCCCAGGCCGAGGCCGCTGTGCGGCCGCGTGCTCGTGCTGTCGGCCTGCCGGAAGCGGTCGAACACGTACGGCAGGAACTCGGGCACGATGCCCTGCCCGTTGTCGCGCACCTGGATCCGCGCGAGCCCCTCGGCCTTGCTCAGCTGGATGGACACCTTGCCGCCGCGCGGGGTGAACTTGATCGCGTTCGACAGGAGGTTCCACACCACCTGCTGCAGCCGCGTCTGGTCGCCCGAGATCGGGCCCGCGGTCGCGTCGAGCTGCACGGCGAGCTCGATCCCCTTCGCGTCCGCGCCGTGGCGGACCGCGTCGATCGCCGCGTTGATGATCGGCGGCAGGTCGATCAGCATCACGTCGAGCCGCAGCTTGCCCGTGATGATGCGGGACGCGTCGAGCAGATCCTCGACGAGCTGCGCCTGGAGCGTGCCGTTGCGCTCGATCGCCTCGAGCGCGCGCGACTGCGTGTCCGGCTTGAGCGAGCCCTGCCGGAGCATGCGCGCCCAGCCGAGGATCGCGGTGAGCGGCGTCCGGAGCTCGTGCGAGAGCGTCGCGAGGAACTCGTCCTTGGCGCGGTTCACCTGCTGCGACTCGCGGTAGAGCTGGGCGTTGTCGAGCGCGAGCGCGGCGAAGTTGCAGAGCTCCTCGGCGAGCGCGAGGTCGTCGAGGAAGTAGCGACGGCTCGGCTCGGTCGACAGCAGCGTGATCGCGCCGCGCGTCCGGCCGCGCGCGCGCAGCGGCACGATCATCGCCGAGCGCACGCCGAGCTCCCGGAGCACGGTGAGGTACATCGGGTCGTGCGCGCCCGACCAGCACTCGTTATCGCCCTTGGGCTCGCTCCTCGGCTCGGAGCTGGGCCCGGACTGGGGCGGCGAGGCGCGCAGCCACGCCATGCTGTCGACCTCCGGGAGCAGGAGCGACTCGCCGCACCGGAGCACCGCGTGCACCGCGCGCGGCACCTCGGGATCGGCCGGGTAGCGGGCCGCGAGCTCCTTGCCGAGCCCCTGCCGCGAGGCGCTCGCGTGCACGGCGGCGAGGCGGCTCAGCGAGCCGTCGGGCTCCACGATGTCCACGAGGGCGGCGTCGGCGATGTGCGGCACCGCGAGGCGCGCGACGTTGGCCAGCGTGGTGTCGTACTCCAGGCCCGAGAGCGCGAGCTGCCGGCTCGCCTCGCCGATGAAGTAGCGGCGCTTGTCGGCGAGCCGCTTCTCGGTCACGTCGCGGAAGACGAGGACGAGACCGACGAGCTCGCCCTCGTCGCTCCGGATCGGCGCGCCGCTCGAGTCGATCGCGAGCTCCGAGCCGTCCCGGCGCAGGAGCAGCGTGGTGTCGTCGAGCCCGATGATGCCGCCGTAGCGCAGCACCTCGGTCACGGGGGCGTCGAGGTCGTTGCGCGTCTGCTCGGAGATGACCCGGAAGACCTCGGAGAGCCTGCGGTCCTTCGCCTCCTCGAGCGACCAGCCGGTCAGCTTCTCGGCGACGGCGTTCATGAAGTCGATCCGCCCCGAGCCGTCGGTCGAGATCACCGCGTCGCCGATGCTCTTCAGGGTCGTCGAGAACTTGGTCCTGCTGACGCGCAGGTCCGCCTCGAGCTGCTTGAACTGGGTGATGTCGGCGAAGATCGAGACCGCGCCGAGCATCTGGCCGTCCGGCGAGAACAGCGGGGCGCAGCTGCCGAGCAGCATCCCGTGGGAGCCGTCGAAGCGCTGGAAGTGCACCTCCTCGGCGGGGACGGTCTCCCTGAGGGTGAGGCACCGCGCCATCGACCAGTCCTCGGCCGCGAACGGCCGGCCGTCGGGGTGGAAGGCGCGGTAGCGCCCCCAGCCCTCGACGTTGTCGGCGGTGGCGCTGCCGGCCCAGATGCGCTCGGACGCGCGGTTCTGCAGGATCAGCTTCCCCTGGGTGTCGGAGACGATGATGCCGTGCGGGCTCTCGCTGAGGAGCGCGTCGAGCAGCCCGCGGTCGTGCTGGCCGCTCGCGCGCAGCCGCTCCACCTCGCGGCGCAGCGCCTCGACCTCGGTGTCGACTGGCGGCACCGACGCGGTGAGCGGCGTGAGCTCGAAAGAGGCGCTCGCGGTCGGGTCGACGCTCGCGATGACGCGGTCGATCTCGGCGAGCGCCGGGCCGATGAGCCGCCGTTGCTCGGCGCTCCCGGCCGCCTCGTGGATCAGCGCCCGGGCCTGGGAGAGCGCCGCGATGATCGGGGGGTCCGAACGCTCGGGCATGGCTTCAAGGGATCCCACGGCGGCCGTACGCGAACAAGATGCTACGAGCTCGGTACGACACGGAAATTCTCCCGTCCCGGGTTTCACCTCGCTTCGACCTCGCCTCCGCCAGCGTTCGTCTTCGTTGGACGGACTCCCGTGGACGGGCTCCTGCTGTCGATCGGGGTACCGCCGCGCAGCTGGCCGGGGCACCGCCTGCGTGCTGTCCGGGCGGCGAGGCCCACCATGGCGGGCCGGCGTGCGGCCCCGGGCGGGCGGCTGCGCGGCCTCGAGCGGGCGGCTGCGCGGCCTCGAGCGGGCGGCTGCGCGGCCGCCGCTCTGCGAGCGGCCGGCTGCGCGCCGCCCGGGCGAGCGGTCAGCCGCGCGCCGCCTGGATCTGCTTCACGAGCTCGGGGACGGCCGTGAAGAGGTCCGTGACCAGGCCGTAGTCGGCGACCTGGAAGATGGGCGCGTCGGCGTCCTTGTTGATGGCGACGATCACCTTCGAGCCCTTCATCCCGGCGAGGTGCTGGATGGCGCCCGAGATGCCGACGGCGACGTAGAGCGACGGCGCGACGACCTTGCCGGTCTGGCCGACCTGGAGGTCGCTGGCGGCGTAGCCGGCGTCGCACGCGGCGCGGCTCGCGCCGACGGCGGCGCCCAGGACGTCCGCGAGCGGATCGAGCACCTCGTTGAAGCGCTCCTTGAGGGCGCGGCCGCCCGAGACGACGACCTTCGCCTCGGCGAGCTCGGGCCGCTCGCTCTTCACCTGGTCGAACGAGACGAACTCCACGCGCTCCGCGGCCGCGCTGGGCGGGACGACCGCGACCTGCTCGATCGCCGACTTCGCGCCGGTGGGCTCGGCGGCGGCGAACGCGCTCTGCCGGACGCTCACGACGTGGACCGGGGTCGCGACGGTGCAGATCCCGTACGCGTTGCCGGCGTACATGGGCCGCTTGTACTTGAGCGAGGACCCCTCGGAGGGGGCCGCGGACGCGGACCCCCGACCCGCGTCGACAATCAGCTCCGAGATGTCGCTCGCGAACCCCGCCGAGAGCCGCGCCGCGACGCGCGGGAGCAGGTCCTTGCCGTAGGCGCTCGCGGTGCCCACGACGATCTTGGCCCCCTTGGCCGCGGCCGCGACGGTCGGCACGTAGCGCTCCGCGACGTAGTCCTTGAGCGCGCCGGCCTCGGCGACGAGCACCTTCTCTGCGCCGAGCGTCGCCGCCTCCGCGGCCGCCTCGCCGAGCGAGTCGCCGATCACGAGGATCGCGTACGTCCCGCCGAGCGCCGCGGCGGCTTGCCGCGCGAACGTGACCGCGGAGTGGGTGGTCTTCTTCAGCTTTCCATCGGCGGCCTCGGCCACCACGAGAACGTCAGCCATGATCCCTCCTGCACCTCGTCATGTGGTGTCGGTCGGTCCCCCGCGCCGCGCGCGGGGGGACGACCTGCCCTCGTGGTCCCTTCAGAGGACCTTCGCCTCGTTCTTGAGCCGCGTTACGAGCTCGCCGACGTCCTTCACCTTGATGCCGGCCTTGCGCGCCGGGGGCGGCTGGAACGCGTGGTACTGGACCTTCAGCGCCTGGTCGGGCGCGAGGTCCGCGAGCTTCACCTCGGCGAGGGGCTTCTTCTTGGCGGCCATGATCGCGGGGAGCGCCGCGAAGCGCACGCCGTCGTTGTACTTGAACGTGGGCGCCGTCTTCGTCGAGTAGACGCTGGTCGGCGCGACGATGCGGAGGTCGACCGTGACCACGGCCGGCAGCCGCACGCGCAGCGTGGCGACGCCGCCGTCGACCTCGCGCCCGACGAGCAGGGCGCCCTTCTCTTCCTTGAGGGTCGCGGCGAAGGTGGCGAGCGGCCAGTCGAGCAGCTCGGCGAGGATCTGCCCGACCTGGTTCGAGTCGCCGTCGACCGCCTGCTTGCCCATGAGCACGACGTCCGGCTTCTCGCGCTCGACGAGCGACTTCAGGGCGCGCGCCACGAGGTCGCCGTCGAGCTTGTCGTCGGTGACGTCGACGCGGATCGCCTTGTCGGCGCCGGTCGCGAGCGCGGCGCGGAGCGTCTGCTCGGTGTCCTTGGGCCCGAAGGTGACGACGACGACCTCGCCCGCCCGCGTCTTCGGCGCCTTGCCGTCCTCGGTCAGGCGCAGCGCCGCCTCCAGCGCGTATTCGTCGAACGGGTTCGGCTTCCACTCGAGCCCGGTCGTCTCGATTTTGTCCCCCGAGGCGGGGATCTTCACCTTGTTCGCGTTATCCGGATCGGCGACGCGCTTGAGCGGAACGAGGATCTTCACGGCTCGGTTGGCTCCTGTAGCTTGAGGGTGACGCAGAGCGTAGTCCGCCCGGTGAGGGTCGCGCTACACGGCTGGCGGGCTGGCGGACTCCTGTAGGGTGTCCGGCGAGCCTGACTGGAATAGCACGCCTGAGGCGGAGGAAACCGGTCATGGCAGGGCCGACGTGATGCGTCAAGGCGGGCGCGGCGGTTCTGTTGTGTGTGGCGCACGTCGGTGAGGGTGCGGTGTGCTCCGCACCACGGCGCACGCGGCACGGTGCACGCGGCGGGGGGAGGGGCATCGGCGGCGGCGTTGGCCGGGTGCGGCTGGGTCCGGGCATTACGCGTCCACGCCCACCCGACGAGCGCCGGGGCGAAGGTTGGTTGACGTCAAGGCGTGTCGCCGGGCGGGCCCACGAATGCGAACCGTTGTGCGGGGCCTGCCGGCGTGGGCCGTGACAGATGCGAACCGTTATGGGGGCCTGCCGGCGGGGCCGCTACGGATGCGAGCCGTTCCAGGGGGCCTGCCGGCGGGATAGTGCAACGGATGCAAACCGTTATGGGGGGCCTGCCGGCGGGGCCGCGACGGACGCGAACCGTTCCAGGGGGCCCGCCGGCGGGGGCCGCGACGGACGCGGACTGTTACAAGGGGGCTTGCCGGCGGGGGAGCGCAACGGACACGGTCCGTCGCGAGAGCCTGGCGGCGGGGGAGCGCAACGGACGGGGTCCGTCGCGAGGGCCTGGCGGCGGGCGAGCGCAACGGACACGGTCTGTCGTGAGGGCCTGGCGGCGGGGGAGCGCAACGGACACGGTCTGTCGTGAGGGCCTGGCGGCGGGGGAGCGCAACGGACACGGTCTGTCGTGAGGGCCTGGCGGCGGGCGAGCGCAACGGATGGGGTCCGTCGCGAGGGCCCGCCGCCGGCAGGGCGTCGGCTCCGGCGGCGTGGTCGGAGGACACGCGCCGCCGGGACCGGCACGTCAATCCACCGCGGCCACCGGCGCGGCCTCGTCGAGCGCGGGCTCGGCCGCGTCGCCGTCGTCCGGCAGCGCGCCGCTCTCCGTGTCGGCCTCCTTGCTGCCTGAGCGACGGCGCTCTGCCTTGGCCACCTCCCGCTGCAGCGGCGCGAGCAGCCGGCGCGTCGTCTCCGGGTCGGCCGACTCGAGCTCGAGCATCTGAAGCACGCTGCGCACCACCTTGATCCATCGATTGCGCGCCCGGAGCTGGCCGCCGCGCGGGTCGATTGCGCCCTGCTTGGTCTCCCTGTCCTGCCCCGCCAGGTGGATGCGCTGCGCGTCGAGCTGTCCGAGCTCGTCGCCCGCGGCGAACCACGCCTGCACCGCCTTGAGCAGGTTGCCCCCCGGCACCGGCAACGCCTTGAGCGCCGCCTTCGACTCCGGCGTCAACCGGTCGCGCGCGAGCTTCACCTCGCCCGCCTCGTCACTGTAGCTCGCCGAGATGAACTTGAGCCCGTCCGCGAAGAGCTGATCGCGGATCTCGATGTAAATCGCCGCGTCCTCGGGATCGTCGGCGAGGTCCGCGAAGCCGGTGAGCACCGCGTGGGCGCCGCGCGCCTTGCGGTCGTGGATCTGATCGACGGCGACCTGCCTCCGCTGGATGTCGGAGAGCTCGTCATTCGGCTTCTTCTGCTTGCGGTGCGCCTTCAGGATGCCGTCGTGCGCGGCCTCGACATCGTCGATGAGCGGGGCGCACCGCTTCAGCGAGAGGAGGCGCGGCCGCTCGCGCTCCGGGTCGAGCCATGCGGCGGTGATCTGGACCATCTGACGAGGAGAGAGATCTTTGAGAGCCACGGTGCCTCCTTGGTTGTCCTCCGGCGGCGCTCGCCGGGGAATGCACCATCGGCCAGGCTCTCAGGCGCGGGGCCGAGCTGTAAAGATCTCCATGGCGAAGGAAACGTGCCTTCTCCAGCCGCCGTAATAATCCACATCGCCAGCGGACCCCCGAATCCCTGTCTCCCGTCCCCCACCGTCGGCCTCTCGCCTTGCATCGTGCGTCTCGCGTCTTCCGTGCGCCTCCCTGGTCGTTCTCGTGCTCCCGCCTGCGTGCCTCGTATCCAGGGCAGGCGCTCGAGGAGCGCCTGATAGGCTGTCTGCTCGAGTCGAGCATGCCCTCGCGCGCCCGTACACCATGGACCCGCGCGGTCGCTCGTGCGACGTGGCGGGCGGTCGGCAGCGCCTCCAGCGCGCGCTCCTGATCGGGGTGAGATGGCGAGGGCGGCCGGCGCGGGGTCACCGCCGCCCACCGGAGGTCCCGTCGCGGCGGCGCCGGCGCAATTTTGTTGTCCGAACCGTCCCGTGCTCGTGATTGTCCTCCCTGGAGAACGCGCCGGTGGCACGCCGCACCTCAGACATCCCAGGCCCTCTCGACGATGTGAAGGGCGTGCTGGACGGGACCCGGTACCGGGTCCTCCCGGGCGCTCGGGCGCGGGGGGCGGGCGAGGGGGCCGAGGCGGAGCCCCGCGGGCTCCGGAGGGGCGTCGTGGTGACGCTCGTTCACCGCGCGCTCGCTTGCGACCCGCGGTTCGCCGACCGGGGGCGGCTCGAGGGGCCGGCGCTCGTGGCAGTGTCGTCGCCCCACGGTGCGGCGACACCGCCGCCGGCGGCGCGGGGCGGCGCCCGGAACGCAGCGGTGCTCGACCTCGACGTCGCGAGGCTGCTCCCGGGAGCAGCGCCGCCGCTGCTCCTGGCCGGGCCGGCGTACCCGACCCAGGGGGGATGCCTCGTCGGAACACCTCGCACCGCCTCGCCGGGGCGGGGCCGGTGCGTGCCGGTCGACGATCCGGCCGACGTATATGCCGTCGGGCTGTTGCTGTATACGCTCGTGGTGGGGCGCGGCTCGTTCGCCCACGTCGAGGATGCCTTGGACCTGCTGCACGCGGATGTTCGAGAGACGCCGGCGCCTCCGTCGCGCCACGCCGCGCAACGCGTTCTGCCGGCGCTGGACCGGGCCGTCCTGAAGGCGCTCGCGAAGCGGCCGGAGCACCGGTTCCAGGGCGCGGAGGCCGCTCGCCGCGGAGCTCGCGCGGCTCGCCGCCTCGCTGCCGGAAGGGCGGCCTGCGGCGCCGGCGGAGGCGTCGGCCCTGGACGCGCGGCCGTTCGCGCAGCGGACGCTCGCGAGTACGGTCGCCGCGGCGAGGCTGCGCCGGCGGATCGAGGGAGCGCGCACGAGGGCTCGGGCCCCGGCGGTGGGTACAGGCCGCAATTCCGGTCGCTGAGGAGAAGGGTCTTCTGACGATGGGCAGCAACAAGAACAGCGACGACACCCGGAAGAACCTGCCGGACACGGACAACAGCCGGCACGAGGAGGGGCTGGACGAGCGGACGCTCAAGCAGACGCTCGACGATCCCGAGCTGGTGCAAGCGCTGGCCGAGCTGAAACAGCTGCGACCGGGAGGGCGGCCGCTGTTCGAGTTCCCGGTGAAGCCGGCACCGCCCAAGGGGCAGAGAGGCGCGCAGGGGACGGCGGCGGCGCAGGACGCGGCGGCGGCGCAGGACGCGGCGGCGGCGCAGGACGCGGCGGCGGCGCAGGACGCGGCGCCGTCGACGGTGCGGGGCGCTGCGGCGACGAGCTCGCGGTCGGACGGTGGCGAGCCGTCGATCGACGAGACGCTGCCGCCGGTCGCTGCGCCGCCGATGGACACGCCGGCACCAGCGGCGGCGCCCGGGGCAAATGTCGTCTCCAAGCGCCGGCGAGGGCTGCCGTGGTGGGTCGTCGCGCTGCTCGTGGTGTTCGCCGTGAGCATGCCCGTCGCGACGCTGATGATCGTGCGGCGCGCGACGGTGGCGGAGGAGAAGGAGCCTGCGCCGCCGCCAGGTGAGGCCGCGCCGTCGCCAGGTGAGGCCGCGCCGCCGCGCGGTGCGGCCGCGCCGCCGCCAGGTGAGGCCGCGCCGCGCGCTGCGGCCGCGCCGCCGTCGGGTGCGGCCGCGCCGCCGTCGGGTGCGGCCGCGCTGCCGTCGGGTGCGGCCGCGCCGCCGTCGGGTGCGGCCGTGCCGCCGCGAGGTGAGTCCGCGCCGCCGCGAAGTGAGCCCGCGCCGCCGCGCGGCGAGCCCGCGCCGCCGGTTGCCTCGGATGCTCCCACGCCGGCACGGGTCGAGCCGGGTCCCGTCGGCGAGCGGGTCGAGGGCGCGCCGCCGACCGCCGTGCCGTCCGTGTCTGCGCCGCCGCAGACGGCGTCGCCTCGCCCCTCGGAGGCGCCGGTCCCGCCCGCGCCCCCGAACAAGCCGCTCGCCGACGACGTGCTGGAGTGAAACCGCGTGGAGCCATGACGATGAACTGCCGATCCCTTGCCCTCTTGCTCACCGCCGCGGCCTTGATCGCCGATCCTGACGTCGCCGCCGCGCAGCCTGCAGCGCCACGGGAGGCTGCGCCGAGCGCCGACGCGGCGAAGCGCGCCGAGGAGGCGAAGCGCGCGGAGGAGGCGAAGCGCGCCGACGCGTCGAAGCGCGCCGACGCGGCGAAGCGCGCGGAGGAGGCGAAGCGCGCGGAGGAGGCGAAGCGCGCGGAGGAGGCGAAGCGCGCCGAGGCGGTGGCGCGCGCCGACGTGGTCTTCCGGCGGGGCCTGCGCCTCTACTCGGACGGCAAGTTCGTGGAGGCGGAGGCGGAGCTGCTTCGTGCGTGGGAGCTGAACCCGACGTTCGACGTGGCGTACAACCTCGGCAACACGAAGTACCAGCTGAAGAAGTACCGGGAAGCGTCGACGTTCCTGTCGCTCGCGCTGAGAAACTGGCCGCTGATCAAGGTGACGGCGAAGCTCCGGACGACGGCGGAGAAGCGGCTGGCCGAGTCGAAGGAGCAGGTGGGCGCGCTCGTGGTGACGGGCGGCGTAGCCGGGGCGGAGGTGCTCGTGGACGGGGCGGCGGAGGGCACGGCGCCGCTCTCGGGGGAGGTGTTCGTGGAGCCGGGCGAGCACCAGGTGGAGGCGAGGCTTCCGGGGTACACGTCGACGAAGCAGCTCGTGCGGGTGGCGAAGGGGGGGACGGCGGAGGTGGCGCTGGTGATGACGCCGCTGAAGCGCGAGGCGACGGCCGCGAAGCAGGAGGGGGCGCAGGGCGGCGGGGCCGCAGCGGGGAGGGCGCCTCTTGGACCGGCGGAGCCGGCGGCGCCGCCGCGACCGAAGAGCTGGGTGCCGGCGATCGCGCTCGGCGCGGGCAGCGCGGTGGCGCTCGCGGTGGGGGTGGGGCTGACGGTGGCGTCGCGCAACGCCCGGAGCGACGCGGACACGCAGCGCGCCGCGATCCTCTCGATGGGGCCTGGGTGCGTTCGTGCGACGGGCGACGTGGCGCGCGCCTGCGTCACCTTCGAGGACACCGCGGGCCGCGCCGAGGCGCTCGGCACAGGCGCGCTCGTGGCCTACGCCGGGGCCGGCGCGCTCGCCGCCGGCGCGCTGGTCTACACGTTGTGGCCTCGATCGAGCGCGGCCGGCAGCTCGACGGGGATGCAGCCGAGCGTCTCCCTGGCGAAGGGCGAGGCGGTGCTCGGCGTCGTTGGCTCGTGGTGAGCGTGCGTGGTGAGCGTGCGCGGTGAGCGTGCGCGGTGAGCGGCTGCGGGAAGGAAGGACGCGAACGTGAGAGAACACAAGGGCTTCACGGCTGGCGCCGTCTGCGCGGTGCTCGCGGCGGTCGGGTGCGACGCGCTGTCGATCAACCTGACCGACGACCGCGAGTACATGCTGACGGAGCCCCCTCATGACGGGCGCCCAGGCGAAGGCGGCGGACCGACGAACCCCGCGTGCAAGCCGGACCCGACAGGGGACGCGGGCGCGGTGACCGACGAGTGCGCGGTGTTCGCGAGCGCGACCGCGATGCCCGGCGGAGACGGGACGAAGGAGAAGCCGTACGCGTCGCTCGCGGAGGCGATCGCGAGCGCGAACGGCAGGCGGGTGCTCGCGTGCGCGAGCGGAGCGTTCGCGGAGAACGTGGCGATCGGGGCCGGGATCGAGGTGATCGGGGGCTTCGACTGCGGCGCCGGGTGGACGTGGAGCGCACAGGCGCGGAGCGCGATCGAGGGACCGGCGGGCGCGGCGGCGTTGACGCTCGCGGAGGGGGCGAGCGGGGCGAAGGTGCGGAGCTTCGAGATCCGCGCGGCGAGCGCGACGGAACGGGGCGGGTCGTCGATCGGCGTCGTCGTGGCGGACGTGGAGGCGGAGCTGTCGCAGGTGGACGTCACCGCAGGCGACGGGGCGGACGGCGCGAACGGGGCGCCGCCGACGCAGGCGCCGCAGCCGGGAGCGCCGGGGATGAGCGGTACGGCGGCGTGCTCGCTTCCTGCCGCGGTGCGAGGAGGTGTGCCCGGCGTGAACGCGTGCGAGGGCGGCGAGACGCGCGGCGGCCCCGGCGGGCTCGGCGGCATCCCGGAGATGGACGGGGGCGAGGGGCGGAAGGGGGGCGATGGCACGCCGCTGCCAGAGCCGAACCCGGAGGGGTACGGGCTCGGCGGGGTCGGACAAGCCGGCACGGCGACCAACTGCAGGGGCGGCGAAGAGGGGGGACCCGGAGCCGCCGGCGGCGCCGGTGCAGCTGGCAGCAGCACGACGCTGACGCTGTCGGGCATCACCGGAGGCGAAGGCGGCAACGGCGAAGCCGGGAAGCCAGGTCAAGGGGGTGGAGGAGGCGGCGGCGCGAAGGCGGGACTCTTCTGCCCGGCCGGGCCGGACGACACCGTGGAGGGACCGGGCGCCAGCGGCGGAGGCGGCGGAGCCGGCGGTTGCGGCGGCAAGGGAGGGGGAGGTGGCCAAGCTGGCGGGTCGAGCATCGGGATCGTGAGCCTGGGAACGAAGCTGGTGTTGACCGAGGTGAAGGTCGCCGTCGGCAAGGCGGGCAAGGGCGGAGAGGGAGCCGACGGGCAGAACGGTGCGACCGGGGGCGCGGGCGCTGTCGGCGGGGGAGCATCGGAGAAGCGCCCCTCGATCCCGGGCTGCACGGGCGGCAATGGCGGTCTAGGTGGAGCCGGCGGTCCCGGCGGAGGCGGTCGAGGCGGTCATGCGGTGGGCGTCGCCTACGCAGCTGCGCCGGGCGCAGCGGTCGAGCTGACGGACTTCATGGCGGGTACCGCCGGGGACGGAGGCACCGGGGGCCCCGGCGCCCCGATGGCGAGCGCCGGCAGGTCGGGGGCGAGCGGCGTGTGCTGGAACTTCGCCGAGAACAAGAGCTGCGGGCAGTGAGAAGGGCGGCGTGACGGGCGCTATGCGCGAGATGGCGGACGAGCGCCATGAAGCGCAACGCCCGCGCTGCCCCGGGGTGAGGAAGCTGGCGACGATCGGGTGACGAGCGATCGACAGAGAGGGGTTCGCACCGGAGTTCAGGCGCGCGGGTGCACGCTGGCGGGGGCGAGCAGGCTCCTCGCGCGCGAGCCACGGGGAGCTGCGTGGGGCGAGAGCGCCCCTGTTATTCCGTGATAATTCTGAGTGACAGTTCGTAAGCCGCGGAATCGCGCTTGAGCTCCGCAAGAAAGCGCTTGGCGAGCTGTTTCGGCAACGTCAGAATTGGCAGGGTCCGTTGCCCAGGAGCACCCATGCACACGCGCCCGAAGCCTCGCCGAGACGATGCACCTGCCTCGCGGGTGCGCCCCTGTCTGAGCCGGTTCGGAAAGTGGGAGCAGGCGCGGATGCGGGAGCTCGGGCTCGACGACGTCGCGTGGGATCCGGAGCGGTACTGCGAGCAGTGCATCGCGAAGCACGCCGCTCGTGACGACGCGGCGGCGGAGCTCGACCCAGCGCACGGGATACGCCCTCGATTGCTGAAGAACCGAGGTTCGGAGGCGACGACACCCGCTGGGGGCGCTCCACGAGAGCGGCCCAAACCCGGCGACAAATCGAACCCGGTGTGATCGCTTCGTCCTGAGCGCAGCGAGCCCAGCGCGAACAACGTCGCTAGATTCGCCTGTTAGAAGTCTTGGCAGGGATCACGGCGAGAGGAGAGAGGTTTCAACGCAAGGGCGCAAGGGCGCAAAGATACAGAAAAAATTCTGGTTTGCGCCTTTGCGCCTTTGCGCCTTTGCGTTGAAATCTCTTGAGATCCCTGGCCGGATTTGTGACGCTCGGAGCTAACACGGGCCCATGTCGCGCAGGTCGCGAATGCGGCGACGTGCACACTCGGCTGCGAGGCTGCGATGGATACCGAGACGCACGCCGAGCGCACCGGTGTCGGCGACGGCCGATACGTGCATTCAAGGCTCGATATCGTCGCGTGACCTGCCCACGCAACCTGCCGGTATGGAATGGCTCTGATGAACGAGCGCTGGAGGCAGCGAACAGAACGAGGTCGCGCATAAAAAACTCAAGCATATTTGTATAATGACGTCACGAGCGGCGAGCGGGCGTCGCGAGCGCCCCGGTGCGTGAGGTGTTGCCTCGATTCAAGAGGACGAAGCGACAAACCCTTGGACGCGCACGTCAGCGGGATGCTAGGTTCTCGGCGCCGTGGAGACGCGGTACGGTGGGCTGCTCGGCGCTTCCAACTCGCCACCGCAGCGTGGATTGCCAAAGGCGCAGGCGGACGGACCGGAGATCTGCTGAAACCATCTGCATCGGGCCGCGATATACGGATGTAATCCGACGGTCGCAGAACGCAGCCCAGCAGCAGGTCGCTTTTGCGTTTTGCGTCGCGATTCGACGTTGCCCGCTGTGAAGGCGGCGCATGCTCAGGCGTTTGCGGAGAGCGTCTCGCGTGGTGGAGTCCGATGTTCGAGCCGCTGCTCTCGAGCGGGGCATGCCGGCAGGCTGCGGCGGCGGCTTGCCCTCGGCGGCAGGCCTGCGGCGGCGGCTTGCCCTCGGCGGCAGGCCTGCGGCGGCGGCCTGCCTCGCCGGCAGTGCCTGCGGCGGCGCGACGGCCCCACGCTGCCGGCCCGGCCCGGCCCGGCCCGGCCCGGCCCGCGCCCGGACGCCCGGCGGCGGCGGAGCCTCCGCGCGGCGAGGCGCACCACGGCCTACCTTCAAGTGCCCCGACCCTGCTACCCTCCGGCGCCGTGGCGATAACGACAGATTTTCTCGTCATCGGCAGCGGTGTTGCCGGCCTTACCTTCGCTCTCGCGGCGGCCGAGCACGGTGAAGTGATTGTCGTCACCAAGCGGTCGCGCGACGAGTCCAACACGAAGTACGCCCAAGGCGGCATCGCCGCGGTCTTCGCGCCGGACGACTCCTTCGAGGCGCACGTGGCCGACACGCTCGAGGCCGGGGCGGGGCTCTGCCACGAGGTGGTCGTCGAGATCTGCGCGCGGGAAGGGCCCGAGCGGGTGCGCGAGCTCATCGCCCTGGGCGCCCAGTTCGACCACAACAACGGCCAGGTGAGCCTCGGGCGCGAGGGCGGGCACTCCGCGCGCCGGATCGTGCACGCCGCCGACGCGACCGGCATGGAGATCGAGCGAGCGCTGCTCGAGCAGGCCCGGCAGAACCCGAACATCCGCTTCGCCGAGCACCACACGGCCATCGACCTCATCATGCTGTCCCGCTTCGGCGGGCCGGACGTGTGCGCGGGCGCCTACGTGCTCGACGAGACCGACGCCGCCCTGAACCCGCCGCCGCGCCAGCGCGACTCGGAGCGGCCCGCCCCCCGGCACCGCCCCGCCTCGAAGCCGCACGTCGTCGAGACCTACCTCGCGCGGGCCACCGTGCTCGCCACCGGCGGCGCGGGCAAGGTCTACCTCTACACGACGAACCCCGACGTCGCGACCGGCGACGGCGTCGCCATGGCCTACCGGGCAGGCGCCGAGGTCGCGAACATGGAGTTCTACCAGTTCCACCCGACCTGCCTCTTCCACCCGGAGGCGAAGAGCTTCCTCGTCAGCGAGGCGCTGCGCGGCGAGGGCGCCATCCTGCGGCTGCCCGACGGCACCGCGTTCATGGCGAGCCACGACCCGCGGAAGGACCTCGCGCCCCGCGACATCGTGGCGCGCGCCATCGACTTCGAGATGAAGCGCACCGGCTCGGACTACGTGCTGCTCGACATCACCCACCGGCCGGCGAGCTTCGTCCGCGAGCACTTCCCCACCATCCACGCCCAGTGCCTCCGGTACGGCATCGACATCACCACCCAGCCGATCCCCGTCGTCCCGGCCGCCCACTACATGTGCGGCGGCATCACCACCGACCTCTACGGCAGGACCACCATCCCCGGGCTGTGGGCGATCGGCGAGTGCACGTGCACCGGCCTGCACGGCGCCAACCGGCTCGCCTCGAACTCGCTGCTCGAGGGGCTCGTCTTCGGCCACCGCGCCGCCGCGCGCCTCGCCACGCAGATCGCCGAGCTCCGGCAGAGCCCGTTCCCCCCGGTGCCCGAGTGGCAGGTCGGCAACGCCGTCGCGAGCGACGAGGAGGTCGTCGTCGCCCACAACTGGGACGAGCTCCGCCGCACCATGTGGAACTATGTCGGCATCGTCCGGTCCGACGCCCGCCTCCGGCGCGCCGCCCGGCGGATCTCCCTCCTCCAGGAGGAGATCCGCGAGTATTACTGGAAGCACCTCGTCACCCGGGACCTCCTCGAGCTGCGCAACATCGCCACCGTCGCCGAGCTCATCGTCGGCTGCGCCTCCGCGCGGCACGAGAGCCGGGGGCTGCACACCACGATCGACTACCCGGAGACGAGCGAACGCCTCAGCACGGACACGGTCGTGAAGCGGGGCGTCCTGCCTTATCTCCGAGGTCGATGAACGATCTACCCCGCGGCACGCCCGATCCCCCGCCGAGCGGGGGGGCCGGCCCGCTCTCCCCCGGCGAGAGCGGCGAGCGACCGATGTCGATGCCGGCGGCCGGCGGATGGGTCGCGGGCGTCACCTTCCTCTTCCTGTGGCTGCTCGGCATCATCGCGACCTTCCGGCCCGACGAGCGGCTCGACGTGATCAGCAGCTTCGGCTGCCAGGCCGTGGCGTACCTGCTCGGGCTCTTCGGCGTGCTCCAGATCCACGCGCCGCGCGCGTCGATCCGCGAGCTCCTCGGGGTGCGGCGGACCCACGCGGCGTTCTACCCGATCGCGATCGCGCTCGGCGTCGCGCTCGAGGGGCCCATCGCCGCGGTCTACGACGCGATCGAGCGGCGCTGGCCGTCGGGGGTCAGCGAGCGGGAGCTCGTCAAGATCTTCGCCGAAGCGAGCGCGCTCGAGCTCGCCGCGCTCGGCGCGGTCTTCATCGCGCTCGGCCCCGCGGTCGAGGAGATCTTCTTCCGCGGGGCGCTCGTCCGCCCCCTGCGGCAGCGGTACGCCGCGCCGCTCGTGATCGCGGCGACGTCCGCGCTCTTCGCGGTGGCCCACATCGAGTGGCAGAAGTTCCTGCCGATCGCGATCTTCGGCGTGTTCCTCGGCGTCCTCCGGGTCGCGAGCGGCTCGCTCCTGCCGCCCGTCCTGCTGCACGCGACCTACAACGCCATCCAGTGCTACGCGCTGCTCACCGTCGCGGCCGCGGATCCCGCCGGCGAGGCGGCCGCCGCGCCGCCCGCCGGCGCGCCGGCCCCGGCGTGGGTCGTGGCGGCGAGCTCCGCCTGCGCGCTCGTGCTTGTCGCGCTCGCCATCGCCCTCGGCAACCGCGCCGAGGCGGCGGTCCGCGCGAGGGAGAAGGACGCACCATGATGCCGGCTGTCGAGAGCCAAGGCGGAGGCGAGCGCCGCCCCGCGCAGAGTGCAGCCGGGGACGGCGAAGGCCGCGCCCCGCACGTTGTCGAGCCGAGCGAGCCGAGCGGCGAGGGCCGCGCCGCCGCCCGCAAGGAGGGGCAGGGGGGCCGCGTCAGCCTCTGCCTGCCGGGGGGCGGCCTGACGGGCGCGCTCTACCAGATCGGCGCGCTCGCGGCGCTCGAGGACGGCGTCGAGGGGATCGACAACCAGAGCTTCTCGCTCTACCTCGGGCACGGCAGCGGCGCCGCGGTCGCCGCGGCCCTCGCCGGCGGCATCCCGATCGAGCGGCTCTACCGCGCCCTGCTCGACCCGGTCGACAACTTCTTCCCGCTCGAGCGCGGCCACCTGCTCTCCATCGACGTCGGCGAGTGGCGGCGCGCGCTCACCACGAGCTTCGTCGCGCTCCGCCACGCCATCGCCCGGATGGCGACCCGCGGCGACGAGAACCCGAACGCGCCGGCGCAGCTCTACCTGCTCGAGCAGCTCGACCGCTTCAACGACTCGCTCCCGGCGGGCCTCTTCAAGCTCGACCGCTACGAGCGGTTCCTCGGCGAGTTCTTCCTGCGGCGGGGCATCCCGAACTCGTTCCGCGCGATGCCCCGGACGCTGCGCATCCCGACGCACGACCTCGACTCGGGCGAGCGCGTGGTGTTCGGCGCCGAGGGGTTCGACGACGTCCCCGTGTCGCTCGCCTGCGCGGCGTCGCTCGCGCTGCCGCTCTTCTTCTCGCCGGTGCGCATCGACCACCGGCACTACCTCGACGGCGGGCTCGGCCACGTCGCGCACCTCGACCTCGCGCAGGCCGCCGGCGCCGAGCTCACGATCGTCGTGAGCCCGCTCGTGCCGGTCTCCACCGCGCACCGCCCCGTGCCGACCGGGCACGGCGTGCGCGAGAGCGTGCGCGACAAGGGGATGCTCTGGATCTTCAACCAGGCGATGCGGATCGGCGCGCACGCGCGGCTGCACCAGGCGGTGGGGCGGACCGTGGCCGAGGGGAAGATGCAGGTCCTCGTGCTCGAGCCCGCGCCGAACGACGCGCTCCTGTTCCTCCACAACCCGGCCAACCTCCGGGCGCGGCGGGCCATCCTCGAGTACGCCTACCGCACGACGCGCGAGCGCATCGCGGTGTGGATGGAGAGGAACCGCGCCGTGGTCGAGGCGATGGGGTGGCGCGAGGCCCGCAGCGCGACGTGACCGCGCGCGGGAGGCCCCGCGCGCCGACGTGACCGCGCGCGGCGCGCGGGCGCGCCGGGCGGCGCCGGCGCGTCAGGGCACGAGCGACGAGAACGTGAGGATCGTCAGCCCCTCGGGCGCGGCGCCGACGCGGGCCCGCGGCAGGGCGACGCCGTGCAGGTAGCGCCAGCCCTCGCCGTCGTGGAGGAAGTCCGAGAGCTCGACGAACGAGCGGTCCGCGCCCTCCTCGAAGATCTTGGCGAGGAACAGCACCGACGCCGTGCTGCCGCTCTCGCGGCTGTCGAGGATCTTGAGCCCCCGGTACCGGTGCTGGTGGATCGTCGCCTTGAGCTCGCGCACGACCTCATCCCGGTCGCGGCCCCGGTCGGTGTGGCCCATGTGCAGCGTGTTCCAGAGGTACGCGGCGTCTCCGACGGCGAACGCGGCGTACCTGGAGCGCATCAGCGACACGGCGTCGGGCGCCTCGCGGTCGCCCAGATGGTACGGGGCGCAGCACTCGCGGTACGAGCGCCCCGAGCCGCATGGACACGGGCGGGAGAGGGTGCCCCTGCCAGGACGGACGTCTCGGGTCATCGGCGTCATGTACACGGGTTCGCGCCGCGTTGCAGCGCCCGGGCGCGCCCCGGCCCGGAACCCCCTTGCAAGGCGCCGGGAGCGACGGTAAGGCGGGCGGGAAGGTATGCCCGCAGCGCGCGCCCACGCCGCGGCCCTCCTCCTCGTTCTCGCCCTGATGCTGGGGGGCTGCAAGCGCCGATACGCCATCGGCGACCACGTCCTCGTGTCGTGGGAAGGCAACGTCTACCCGGCCGAGGTCATCGAGGTGGTGAGCCCGACGAAGTTCAAGGTCCACTACCAGGGGTACGACGACATCTGGGATGAAGTTGTCTCTCGTGAGCGGATCCGCGGCCTGGTCGAGGGCAACGTCGTCCACCCCGAGCCGCCGGCGAAGGTCCGGAGCAAGGGGCTGCAGGCCTCCCAGACCAACGTCTACAAGATCGGCGACCGGGTGCGGGTCGAGTGGCACGGGCAGATGTACCCCGCTGTGGTCACCGGCATCGTCGGGCAGGAGCGCTACCGTATCCACTACGACGGCTACGGCCCGGAGTGGGACGAGACGGTCGGACTTTCCAGGATCCAGGCCAAGTAGTTGGATTTGTCGCGACGATTCATTTTCCCCCTGGCGCTTGGCATGGTGCCGAATTAAGAGCCGCGCCGAATTTCCGACCGGAAGGAGCGCATGAGTGCGCCCGCCTTGGTCGGGGTTGATGCGTGCCGCACGCCCTCCACGGGCACGCCCTCTCGGGTGCGCGGCGGGGAGCCTTCTGTGAACAGCGATCTGTCGAAGCTGCGCAACATCGGGATCAGCGCCCACATTGACTCGGGCAAGACGACGCTCACCGAGCGCATCCTCTTCTACACCAAGCGGATCCACGCCATCCACGACGTCAAGGGCAAGGACGGCGTCGGCGCGAAGATGGACTCGATGGACCTCGAGCGCGAGCGCGGGATCACCATCCAGTCCGCGGCCACGCACTGCTTCTGGGGCGGGCACCAGATCAACGTGATCGACACGCCCGGCCACGTCGACTTCACGATCGAGGTCGAGCGCGCGATGCGCGTGCTCGACGGCGCGATCCTCGTCCTCTGCGCCGTCGCCGGCGTGCAGAGCCAGTCGCTCACCGTCGACCGGCAGATGCGCCGCTACGGCGTGCCGCGCATCGCGTTCGTGAACAAGTGCGACCGCGCCGGCGCGAACCCGCTGCGGGTGCGCGCGCAGCTGCGCGAGAAGCTCAACCTGAACCCGGTCCTCCTGCAGCTGCCGATCGGCCTGGAGGACAAGTTCGAGGGCGTCGTCGATCTCATCACGCTGAAGGCCTTCCGGTTCGAGGGGCAGAACGGCGAGAAGATCCTCGCCTCCGAGATCCCGGCCGACATGGCCGACGAGGTGAAGGCGGCGCGCGAGGAGATGCTCGACGCGCTCTCGATGTACTCCGACGAGCTCACCGAGGCGATCCTCGAGGAGCGCGTCACCGAGGAGCTGCTCTACAGCGCGGTCCGGAAGGCGACCGTGAACCTCCAGATCGTCCCCGTGATGATGGGGTCGGCCTACAAGAACAAGGCCGTGCAGCTCCTGCTCGACGGCGTGACGCGCTTCCTGCCGAACCCGTCCGACATCACGAACAAGGCCGTCGACATCGAGAAGGACGAGGCCGAGGTCGTGCTCACGAGCGACCCGGAGAAGCCGCTCGTGATGCTCGCGTTCAAGCTCGAGGACGGCCGTTACGGCCAGCTCACGTACCTCCGCGTCTACCAGGGCACGCTGGCCCGCGGCAAGGAGGTCACGAACACCCGCACGGGCAAGCGCCACAAGGTCGGCCGGCTCGTCCGCATGCACGCCGACGAGATGGAGGACATCGAGGTCTCGGGCGCGGGCGACATCGTCGCGATGTTCGGCATCGACTGCAACTCCGGCGACACGTTCACCGACGGCACCGTGAGCGTCGCGATGACGTCGATGCACGTGCCCGAGCCGGTCATCTCGCTGACGGTCACGCCCAAGGACAACAAGTCCCAGGCGAACATGTCGAAGGCGCTGCGCCGCTTCACCAAGGAGGACCCGACGTTCCGCGTCGGCGCCGATCCGGAGAGCGGCGAGACGGTCATCCAGGGGATGGGCGAGCTCCACCTCGACGTCTACATCGAGCGCATGAAGCGCGAGTACTCGGCGGAGGTCGTCACGAGCCCGCCGCGGGTCGCGTACCGCGAGACGATCACGCGCCGCGTGGACTACAACTACACGCACAAGAAGCAGACCGGCGGCTCGGGCCAGTACGGCAAGGTCGGCGGCTACATCGAGCCGTGGGCGGACGGGCAGTACCAGTTCGACGACCAGGTCGTCGGCGGGGCCATCCCGCGCGAGTTCATCCCGGCCGTCGACAAGGGGTTCCAGTCGATGCTCCCGAAGGGGCAGCTCATCGGCGCGCCGGTCACGGGCGTGTCCGTCACGCTGAACGACGGCGCGGCGCACTCGGTCGACTCGTCCGACATCGCCTTCCAGGAGGCCGCGCGCGGCGCCTGGCGCGAGTCGTACGCCAAGGCCGGCCCGCAGATCCTCGAGCCGCTGATGAAGGTCGCGGTCGAGGGGCCGAGCGAGTTCCAGGGCGGCGTCGTCGGCATCCTCATGCAGCGGCGCGGCATCATCATCGGTTCGACCGAGGCGGAAGGGTTCTGCCGCGTGGAGGCCGAGGTGCCCCTCGCCGAGATGTTCGGGTTCTCGACCATCCTCCGTTCCGCGACCCAGGGCAAAGCCGAGTTCACGATGGAGTTCTCGCGCTATGCTCCCCTTCCGGCAGCCCTCGCCGAGGAGCTCATCAAGAAGTACCGGGAAGAGCAGGCGAAGAAGGCCAAGTAAGGGGGTCGGTATGTACCGCAAAGAGGTGAACGAGCGGAGCCCCATGCGGGTCTTCGAGGGGTCGATGCACGGCGGCCTGGGGCGCGGCAACGTCGGCGTCATCGTGTCGCGGCCCGGGGTGGGGAAGACGGCTTTGCTCGTGCAGATCGCGCTCGACGATCTGCTGCGGGACCGCAGGGTCCTGCACATCTCCCACGAGAACGCGGTCGACCACGTCCGCGCGTACTACGACGAGATCTTCCACGACCTCGCGCAGTCGATGCGGCTCGAGGAGCCGGAGGCCGTCCGGCTCGAGGTCGAGCGGCACCGGCAGATCTACTCGCACCTCGGGCACGTGAAGGCGTCGACCGACTCGCCCGAGCAGGCTGCGCGGCTGTGGATCGAGAAGATGCTCGAGACCGTGGCGTTCGCGCGCGGCGTCGCGCACTTCGAGCCCGACGTGATCATCGTCGACGGCTTCGACGTGGCGGTCGCGTCGGAGGAGGCGATCGAGGCGCTCGGGCGTCTCGCGAAGGAGCGCTCCGCCGAGGTCTGGGTCGCGGCCCAGATCGAGGAGCCGGGCGCTCCGGGCAAGCTGCCGGCGTCGCTCGCGAAGATCGAGCGCCACCTCAACGTGGTCGTGTACCTGCAGCCGGAGCGGGACGTGGTCCGCCTGCGGCTGCTGAAGGATCACGACAGCAAGGACCTCGCCGATCTCCACCTGCGCCTCGATCCGCACTCGATGCGGGTGATCGACGAGGACGTGCGCGCCCCGTCGGAGCGACCGAAGGACCCCCGGCGCTTCCGCCTGCACTCGGGCGGCGCGAAGGGGGCGGAGGCCGAGTTCGGCGTGTGCGCCGAGCGCTGGGGGCTCCAGGAGCTGAACTACAGCTTCGAGGGCCACCGGCTGCTCGAGCGCCAGCGCGGCGTGGTCGTGCTCGGGGAGGACGAGCTGCGCAAGGGCGACTTCAGCCTCGTGTACGTGTCGCGCCGCCTCGGGCGCGTGCTGAGCGAGATCCCGCTCGTGCGCAACATCCTCCAGACGATCTGGCACCAGATCAACGCGGCCAGCCAGGTCTTCGTCGTGGGCACGCTCCAGGAGGACGGCACGGTGCGCGGCGGCACCGGCTGGGGCGCGGAGCTCGCGCGCCTCTGGAAGAAGCAGCTGTTCGTCTACGACCAGGAGCGGCGCAGCTGGTTCCGCTGGAGCGGCTCGGCCTGGGAGATCGCCCGGCAGCCGAGCATCACCAGCGAGAACTTCGCCGGGATCGGCACCCAGGATCTCAACGAGCACGGCCGCGAGGCGATCCGGGATCTGTTCGCGCGGAGCTTCGGCGAGCCCGGCTGAGCCGGCCGGCGCGGCCGCGCTGCCGGCGCGGCCGCGCGCTGTCAGCACGGCCGCGCTGCTAGCACGGCCGCGTGGGCGGGCGCGGCAGGCTCGCCGTTCGGGCGGTCCCGCCGCGCCGCGGCGATCAGGCCGCGTACTTCTGGATCAGCTGAGCGAGGCGGGGGACGGCTTCCTCGACGTTCTTCTTCGCCGAGCCGCGGAGCGTGTCGTAGGTGCTGCGCACGACGCCGCTCGTCGACGCCTTCGCCTTCTCGTCGGTGATGCTGAGGAGCGCGTCGGCGACCCGCGCGCGGTTCGAGCTCAGGAAGCTGCTCGGGTTCCCGCTCTGCGTCGCCTCGGTCCAGAGGGGATCGAGCTTCTTGGCGAACTCGGGCAAGAGCTTCTCGACCACCTGCGCGATGAAGCCGGGCTTGATGCCCTTCACGGCCTTGTAGCCGGCCTTGACGGCGATGCCGGAGAGCCCGCCCTTGGACGCCACTTCCTCGTCGACCAGCTTGCAGCAATCGGCGACGACCTGGGATTTCTTGCTCTCGTCGAGCAGCGTTTCGCTCAGACCCATTCTCGATTCCTCCGGGCGCTTCGGGGGCCGGACGCGGCCCCCCAACCCATGTCAGCGTGACCCCCGGCAGGGAGCCCCGACCTTGTCGCGCGGGCGCTCGGCCCGCTCCGACCACATCGAAGCGCGGCTCTTACCACGACGGCTCAAGCGCAGGCACCGCAAGCGCCCGCCCGGAGATGCCTTCGGTCCGGGACGGCGCGCGCGCGTCGCGGCCGTCCAGGATGCCGGCGCCGCGCTGGCGCCGCGCTGTCCGGCGCCCGCGTCCCCGTCGCAGCCTCGTCGAGACCACGTGCGTGATCGCCTCGGGCACGCCATGCTCGAATTGTAATTCGAATCACATTTGAGGTGGTGGGTTCTCGGCGCTGCCAGGCGGCGAGGCCTGCCGGGGGGCTCATGGACGTCTACTGCGAAGTCTGCGGGATCGTCACCAGCGTTTCAGGCGACGCGCGCGGCGGGGGCGCGCGCGCGTGCTGGGCTTGCGGCACGACGCTGCGCGCGCACGGGAGGGGCGCGGCCGGGCCGCCGGCGGGCGTCGAGGAGCGCGCGCCCGTGGTCCCCGCGCCGGATCTCCCGGGGCCGAGCAGACCCCCGGCGCCGCGCGACGACGAGGACCCCACGATGATCGACCTCCGGTCGCTCGCGCTGAAATCGTTCCTCGCGACGCTCCCCGCCCGGAACCACGCGGCGGGCGCGCCGGCGCCGCTGGTCGCCGTCGACGCCCCGCCCAGCGTGAGCGACGTGCTGCGGGTGTACGACGCGCTCGCGCCGATCGCCGCGCCGCCGCGCGCGCGCCGGGCGCCCCGCCTGCGCGTGCTCCTCGCGGCGTCCGCGGCCGGCGCGCTGGCGCTCGCGGTGGTGCTCGCGCTGGTCGCCGGTCACCGGTCGCGCGCGCGCGCGCGCGCGACCGGGAGCGCCGTGCTGCCAGACGCGCAGCGCGGCCTCGCTCCGGTGGGGGAGCTCGCGCGCAGCGTGAAAGCGCCGGGCGAGGCGCAGGGCCGCGCCGCCCCATCGCCGCGCGCGCCCGAGGCGCCGGCGCCCGAGGCGCCGGCGCCCGAGGCGCCGGCGCCCGAGCTCGTGGCAGGAAGCGCTCGGTCCAGCGAGGCCGCTGCGGCGCCGCGCCCGCGCGCCGAGGTGAAGCCGGGCGGCCGGGGCGCCTCCGTTGCCGGCGACCGCGCGCGCTCGGCGCGCCGGCCGTCGACGGCGCCCGCGCCGCCGCCTGCGCCGCCCGCGCCGCCCGCGCTCGAGGCGCCGCGGCCCCCGCCGCCGGTGTCGCTCGCCGATGCGCTGGCCGCTGCGGTGGCCGAGCGCCCGCCGAAAGCCGCCCCCGCAGTGCGGCCGCGCGAGGAAGCCACGGAGTAGCCGCACCGCGCGCGGCCGGCGGACGTCAGCGCCGCGTGATCCCGCGCCGCCGCCGCGCGACGCCGGCCGCGACGAGCGCGGCCGCGAGCAGCGACGAGGGGACCGCGCCCTCTGCGGGCGCAAGCCGGCAACCGCAGCCGGCGGCTTCGCGGGAGCCTCCGCTGCCGCCCGCACCACCGGCGCCGCCATCGCCGCCCGTCGCGCCCGCGCCACCGGTGCCGCCCGCGCCGCCATCGCCGCCCGCGCCACCATGGCCGCTCGCGCCGCCCACGCCGCCCGCGCCGCCATGGCCGCTCGCGCCACCGGCGCCGCCCGCACCCCCCGCGCCGCCATGGCCGCTCGCGCCACCGGCGCCGCCCGCGCCTCCCGCGCCGCCGCTCCCGGCGCCCTCGTCGAAGTACGCGCCGCAGGCCGGCCCGACGGCCACGCCGTCGCGCGCCGCGAGCGCCAGCGCGTAGACGCCTGCGCCGAACCCGATCATGGGCGCGTTGAACTTGTACCTGCCGCTCGTCTCGTCGTACGTCTCCGCGATCGCGAGGTAGTTCGCGGCCGACTGGTCGAGCACCCACCGGAGCAGCCGATCGGCGCGCGCCCCGTCCCCCATGAGCTGTGCCGCGACCGCGCCGCGCAGATCGGTCACGACCCACTCGGCGCTGTCGTACTCGCTGCCCCACGGGCTCAGGTCGTCCGCGCCGGCGTGGTCGGCGCGATCATCGTTCCGGGACCACCCCGCGCCGGCGGGGGTGCGCAGGTGCTCGTCGAGCCCGGCGAGCGTGGCCGCGGCGATGCGGCCGCGCGGATCGAACAGGCCCATCGCGATCCCCTCGAGCACGGCCGCGTCCCAGTAGCCCTCGCCCGAGGCGAGCTCCTCCAGGCTCGACGCGAGCGCGCCCGACGTGTCGGTGAGCCGCGCGGCGATCGCGGCGCGCAGCCGCTCCGCGGCGCCGCGGTACCGCGCGGCGCGGTCGGCCTCGCCGCGCCGCGCGACGATCGCCGCGGCATCGCAGAGGCCGCGCGCCGCGGTGATGCTCGTGTACGCGAACGATCTCTCGCGGCCGTGCCAGTGGGTCTCCCAGATCGACGAATCCTTCCGGACAAGCCCGGTGTCCGGATCGATCAGCGCGACGATCGCATCGGCGACCTTCGCCGACGTGGCGCCCCAGTGCTCGTCCACGAAGCCCGTGTCGCCGGTGAGCTCCTCGTAACGGCCGAGCGCCCAGAGGAACAGGCCGAACCCGTCGAACTCCAGGTTCGGGCCGAAATCGTTGAAGTCGGTCTCCTCCACCCCGAAGCCGTGGTAGCGCACCAGGCTCATCTGGTACGGGGGCATGTCGTACGAGGCGAGCTCGCTCCAGCCCTGGAAGCGGCCCGCCTCCGCGTCGAGGTAATAGCTCAGCGCGTCGCGCGCCTCGGCCTGCATGCCGAGCGCGGCCATCGCCGCGGCGGCGTAGGCGCCGTCGCGGATCCACGCGACCGTCCACTCGCCCGGCGGCAGGCTCGCGATCACGGCGCCGCGGCCGCGGTGCGCGATCGTGGCCGGGAGCGCGGCGCGATCGCCGCCGAGCGTCGCGCCGAAGCGCGTGGCGCGCGGCTCGCCGTCCCGGGTCAGGTGCTCGCGCAGGAAGAAGCGGCCCTCGCGGGACTGCGCCATCCGGAGCATCACGGCCGACTGCCGGAGCAACGCCGTCTCCTCGGGCGTCGCCGTCGGCGGCACCCGGAGCGCGCCCTGGAACGCGCGGTACACGTCGAGCTCGCCCGCGACCACCTCCGCCGCGCCCCGCCCCCCGAGGTAGCCGTCGAGGGCGCTCTGCACGAGCGGGGCCGCGTCGAGCGACGGATCGCCGTGGTGCACGAACGCCACGCCGACCCACCGCCGCTCGCCCGGGCCGATGCGGCCGAGATCCCACTGGAACGCGCTCACCGAGCCGTCGGCGGTCGGCGCGCTCCCGTCGAGGTCCGGCAGGTCGACGGCGCCGCCGTCCTCGACGATCCGGTAGACGTTGAGCTCCGGCGGGCTGCCCGCGCTCGAGGCGCCGTGGCGCGCGACCGGATCGAGGGCGCGCGCCACGACCACGCCCGCGAAGGCGCGCTCGAGGAAGTCGCGCCGGCCGGCGCTCCCGTCGTAGACGATCGTCTCGCCCGACTCGCCGATGTCGCTCATCACGCCCGGGCGCCCGAAGCCGAGGTGGAAGTTGTGCAGCGAGAAGGCCGACACGCCCTCCGCCGCCTCGGCGCCACGGTTCTCGACCCGCATCGCCATCACGAAGCCGGCCTGGCCGAGGCCCTGCGGCGCGAAGAAGTACTGCGCGCACTCGAGGTCGCCGACGCGTTGCACCATCGTGACCACGCCGGTGCCGCCGCGCGCGCCGTCGGTCCAGCCGGCGTAGCCGCTCGCGTCGAGGTCGACGGGGACCCCGGTCAGCCACCGCTGCCCGCCGCCGGAGCGCAGCCCGAAATACGCGTCGTAGAGCAGGTCGCGCGTGTGCACGGCCTGCGGCTGGTTGCCGACCCAGACCTCCTCGCCGCGCGCGTCGAGCAGCGGCTCCTCGGTGGCGAACAGGTGCTCGCGGAAGTGGGTGAGCCGGGCTCGGCCGAGGTCGAGCAGCACCGCGCCGAAGCCGTTCGAGGACGGCAGCTGGAAGAACGTGCGCTGCACCGGCGCCTCGGCCCGCGCCGCGCCCGGCGCGGCGATCGCGGCCGCCGCCGCGCCGAGCGCCCAGGCCGCGGTCGCCCCGGCCCGGGCGGCGCGGGGCAGGCGGGATCGTTGGTGCTCCAATCGGTTGCGGCCCCTGGCCAGGCGAAGCATCGGTGAACTTTATCAGGAATGCCCGACCTCCCGGCGCGTCGGCTCGCCCGGGGCCGCTCAAAATGCTGCAACGCGACCCCCGGCGTGGTAACGCCATGCCCATGACAAAACTGCCTGCGTTGCTCCTCGTGGTCTCGGCGCCGCTCGCCGTCCTCGCGGCAGGTTGCGGCTCGGATCCGCCGCCCCCGGCGAACACCGCCGGCGACGTCGCGCCTCCTCCTCCGCCGGCGCCGACCGCCGCGCCCGCCCCGAAGCAGGACACGGCGAAGCCGACGAGCGGCTCGATCCGCATCGACGACAAGATCCTCAAGGCCTGCGGCGACTTGCCGACCGCCCGCTTCGCGTTCGACTCGACCTCCATCGAGGGCGAGGCGGCGACGGCGCTCGACGCGCTCGCGCGCTGCTTCGTCTCGGGTCCGCTCAAGGGCAAGGGGCTGAAGCTCATCGGCCACGCCGATCCGCGGGGCGAGACGGAGTACAACCTCGCGCTCGGCCAGAAGCGCGCCGGCAGCGTCGCGGAGTACCTCGGCACGAAGGGCCTGGAGCAGGGCCGGATCGCCACCTCGTCGAAGGGCGAGTTCGAGGCGTCGGGCACGGACGAAGAGGGCTGGGCGCGGGACCGGAAGGTCGACATCCTGCTGGCCGAGTGAGCGCCGCGCGCGCCGCGCGCGCCCGGGGTGTCGGACGATGTGAAGAGAGGGCCACGGCCGGTGCTTCCGGGCAGCAGAGGGGGCCGCGGCCACAGCCCGCACTGACCAGGGGACCGCGCGCGCGGATCCCCTGAACGAAGAGATCGATATGGCCTTCCTGCAGAGCGCCCCCGAGGCGGCGACCGCGGTCCCGATCAAGCTCGATCCCGTCTCCCTGGTCCTCCACGCTTCCGGTCCTGTCTTCGTGGTCGTCTGGTCGCTGGTCCTCGCGGCCGTGCTCGTCTGGGTGATCGCCGTCCTCAAGATCCTCCAGCTGTCGCGGCTCTCCTCCCTGGAGGCGCGGTTCGAGCAGGAGTCGGCGCAGGCGCACTCGTCCGAGCAGCTGTTCGCGCTCGCGCAGCGGCACGCGGACGCGCCGGGCGCCCGCGTCGTGCTGGAGCTCAGCCGCCGCGTCGGGGGCAGCCGGCTGCTCGACTCGATCGCGAAGCGGGCGATCGTGACCGAGTCGCAGCGGGCGAGCGCGCTCATGCCGACGCTCTCGTCGATCGCGGCGGCGTCGCCGTTCATCGGCCTGTTCGGCACGGTCTACGGGATCATGGACGCGTTCCTCCGCATCGGTCAGCAGAAGAGCGCGTCGCTGCCCGTCGTCGCCCCGGCGATCGGCGAGGCGCTCATCGCGACGGCGATCGGCCTGTTCGCCGCGATCCCCGCCGTCATCGCGTACAACGCGCTGAACAAGCGCATCGACGACCTGCTCGCGGCGCTCGAGGCCGCGAGCGAGGGCTGGGTGGAGATCGCGTCGCTCTCCGCGCGGGGAACGCAGGACACCATCCCGCTGGCGCTCCAGCGGACGAGCGACCGGCCCACGCCGGTGATGCCGCGCAGCTGAGGGATCGCCATGGGCATGTCGGGCGGCGGAGGCCGCAAGCGGCGGGGCGGGGGCTTCAGCGAGATCAACGTCACGCCGCTCGTGGACGTGATGCTGGTGCTCCTCGTGGTGTTCATGGTCACCGCCCCCCTGCTCACGGCCGGGCTCCGGGTGGAGCTGCCGAACGTCGCCGCCGAGGAGGCGCCGACGAAGGACACGAAGCTCGTCGTGACCGTCACGAAGGAAGAGAAGATCCTCTTCGGCGAGGACGACGCGACGGCGGACATCGAGGGCGTCCTGGCCTCGAACGCGCGCGTGCAGAAGGAGAAGGAGCTCTACATCCGCGCCGACAAGAACGCCCGCTACGGCGCGGTGGCGCGGGTCGTCGCGGCCGCGCGGTCGGCCGGCGTCGAGGGGCTGAACCTGCTCGTCGAGCCGGAGATCGAGCCGGAGGGTGACCCCAAGGCCGGCGGCGCGGCGCGGCCCGGCGGAGCGGCGCCGTGAGCGCGGCGCCGGCGCGCGCGCCGGCGGCGGGCCCGAGGGAGCGGCCCAGGCCGACGAGCGACTTCCGCCCCCGGGACATCGCGATCGCGGTGGCGATCGCGGTGGCCGTGCAGGCGGGCGCCGCGGTGGCGATCACCATCGCGGACCTCTCCCGCCCGGCGGCCGCGCCGGAGATCGACAAGGGACCGAGCGTGCCGGTGAAGGTCGTCCCGGTGCTGGACCTCGACACGCCGCTGCTCAAGCTGGGCGGCAAGAAGGACCGGCTGAAGCTGCCCGATCGCTGGGTGCGCCAGACGCCCAAGCCGCGCGTCGAGCAGAAGGCGTTCGCGTCGCCGAAGGCGGGCAAGACGGTCGAGGACATCCCGAAGGAGGACGTGAAGGTCGCGGACGCGGGCACCACGCCGCCGCCGCCCGACGCCGAGGTCGCGAAGCAGGTCGACACCGAGATCGCGCCCACCGACGCCGGTCCGCCCGCCAACGTGGCCCAGGAGGGCCACTCGGACGGCGTGGCCGAGGGCACGGAGACCGATCCGCTCAAGGCGCGCGCGGTGGACCTGTACCTCGCCCGCATCGCGGGCTGGTTCTCGAGCAGGTTCCGCGTGAACGGCTCGGGGCTCCCGCCCGAGGAGCTGGTGAAGCACAAGCCGCGCGCGGTGATCGTCCTGTCCGACGGGCAGATGGTGAGCTACACGCTGACGCCCAGCGGCAACCCCATCTTCGACGCGGCCGCGCGCGCGACGCTCGAGGGCGCGAAGGGGCAGGCGCTGCCGCCGCCACCCGAGAACTATCCCGATCTCGGGCAGAAGCAGGTCAGCGTCACGTTCGTCTGTAGAGAGACCACATGCGACTAGCCCGAATGACCCTCGGCGCCCTGGCGCTCGCCGCCGCCGCGCTCGCTGCTCCCCCCGCACCCGCCCAGGCGCCGGCGGCCGCGCCGCCGCCGAACCCCGACGAGCTGCTCGGCCACATCACGGTCGTGGCCGGCGCCTCGCGCCCGCTCCCGAAGATCGGCGTGCTCCCGTCGCTCGTCTCCGACCCCGAGGACGTGACGGTCCACAGCGTGGTCCGACGCGATCTCGAGCTCTGCGGCGAGTTCGAGGTGCTGCCCGAGAGCGCCGCGCCCGAGGGCCTGTACCTCTCGGACAGCCCGGTGGACGTGAAGGCGTGGTCGTCGAAGGGCGTCGAGGCGGTCGTGAGCGTGCGCGGCAAGAAGCTCGGCGCCGACAAGGCCGAGCTCGTCGGCCAGGCGTTCCTGGTGAACCGCGGGCAGGCCCCGGTGTTCGACAAGAAGTTCATCGTGCCCCTCCGCGACGTGCGCTTCGAGTCCCACCGGGTGGCCGATCAGCTGATCGGCGCCCTCACCGGCCAGAACGGCGGCTTCGCCAGCCACATGACGTTCGCCTCCGGCTCGGGCACGCTCCGCCGCGTCTACACGATCGACGCCGACGGCCACGACGCCCGGGCGGTCTCTCCGCCCGAGCAGACCGCCATCGCCCCCGCGTTCGGGAAGAACGAGCAACTCTATTACGCCGCGAGCGCGAAGGGCGACGAGTACAAGATCGTCACGCTGGGGGGCAATCCGGTCACGCTGCCCGTGAAGGGCTCGGTCTACGGCATCGCCTTCTCGAAGGATCGCTCCCAGGTGGCGCTCAGCATCGGGGTGGGGTCGACGATCCGGCTGTTCTCGGGCCCCGACTTCCAGAACATCAAGCCGGCGTCCGAGGTCGGGATGGCGCTCCACCCGGCGTTCACGCCGACCGGCAAGCTCGCCTTCTCGGGCGAGGGCAAGTACGGACAGCGCATCTACGTGGGCGGCAAGGCGATCTCCCCGGACGGGCTCTGGGCGTCCGCGCCCACGTTCTGCAACCACCCCGACGGCGTGAAGGCGGTCTTCGCCGTGGGCGCCGGCAAGAACACGGACCTCGTCGTCTCCGGGGAGACGGGCGGCGGCCTGGCGCGCCTGACCCAGGGGCAGGGCAGGAACGGGTACCCCGCGTGCAGCCCGGATGGGCGCCTCGTGGCATTCTTCTCCACCCGCACCTCCGGCGAGGGGCCAGGGCTCTACATCATGCGCGTCGACGGCCAGCGCCCGAAGCGCATCTCCAACCTGCTCGGCGACTCGCTGCGCTGGGATCCGTTGCCGCCTGGCAAGGCCGTCGAGGCGAAGAACTGACGCAAACGGTGCTCCTGCGCCTGCAACTTCTTCCGTCCAGAGACGTCTCTAGCGGTGGGTATTTCGTGCGCGCTCCGGTGGGTCGACCCGGGGCGTGACGGCCGACGGGGCAGCGCGCGCATCGACCGCTTGTTTGGCCCGCTGCGTCGGTCGCGATTAGCCTCCGGACTGCCCAGGGGCGGGCTGGCGAGCGATTTGCAACGTGACCGCCCCGGTCAGTCAGACCAGGAGACGTAGGGAGAAGAGCATGGTGTCGAGCCGCATCTGGACCGCGATCGCGATGGCCGGGACCCTGTGCGCGGGCGGCTGCAGCTCGGCGGCAGCGGTTCAGGAGACGAGGATCAGCGAGCAGGGGGGCTTCCAGGATCCGGAGCACCGGCTCGCCACGTCCGAGGGCGGGCGGTACTGCAGCGCCGAGGTGCTGCGCTGGCACTACGACGAGCCCGCGTCGACGCTCCGGCTCGCCGACGCCCGCCTGATGCTCGACTGCTGCGGGCGGCGGGCGATCCATGTGGAGCGGATCGACAGCCTGGTCGAGATCACCGAGCGGGACGAGCCGGACGTCGAGGAAGGTCGCTGCAGCGAGCAGTGCGCCTTCGACCTCTCGGTCGGCGTGCAGGGCGTCCCGCGGGGGGAGATCTACGTGAAGCTGCTGCGCGACGTGGTCGATCGACAGGGCAGCCCGACCGTGATCTGGAGCGGCTCCCTCGACCTCGACGAGACGGCGGGCGCGGTCGTCCTGGACGAGACCTCCGCCGGTGCTGGCTGCCAAACGCAGGGCCCGCGGCGCCGCCGCAGCGCGACCGTCGCTGCAAGGTGACCACAATTTTCGCGCCACCCTGTCCAGAACCAGGTACAATGTCCTCAGAGGAAAACAGTGACGGCGGACCAGGCATCCCGCCGTGGGACAGGTAGAAGACAGCGGAGCAGCTTGACCGACCCTGACGTCCAAGGTCGGAAAGGTCGGATGAACGCGGATAGCCGCGCCGCCTCTACTACTTTTACCTGGACAGGCTGAAACCAGCCGAATATATTCCAGTCCACTATGCGTGTAGCTGCCTGAATGTGCGGCACGCACGCGGCCCATGCACCTGCGTGGAGCCAAGTCAGAGACTTGATGCCGCGGGGACATGTCGGGTGCGACAGGTGGCGAAAGCTCGCCGAACCGGGGCGGAGCATCGGCCGTGGGCGCACAGCAAGGAAGATGTAGGGCCATGAAGTACGTGGGGGTCTGTTCGGCGTTTGCGACCATGGGAGCGATGCTTCTTCTGGGCGCGTGCTTGGAGGCGGAGCCGGCGCAGACGGGGAGCGTGAGCGAGGCCGGGGGGTTCGTGGATCCGGAGCGGCGGCTCGTCCTCGAGGGGGAGGAGAGCTACTGCGGCGCCGAGGTGCTGCGCTGGCAGTACGATCGCGCGAGCGCGTCCCTGAAGATCGCGGACAGCCGGCTGCTCCTGAACTGCTGTGGGCAGCGCGCGATGCACGTGGAGCGCATCGACAGCATTTACGAGATCACCGAGCGGGACGAGCCTGACGCGACGAGCCGCAGGTGCGACTCGGTCTGTACGTTCGACTTCGCGGTGGCGATCCCGGAGGTCTCTCCGGGCAAGGTCTTCGTGCGGCTGCTGCGCGACGTCGTCGACGCGCAGGGCAGCGCCGAGCTCATCTGGCAGGGCGAGATCGACGTGCGGAAGTCGGCGGGCGAGGTGGTGCTCGACCCGACGGCGGCCCCGAGCGACGCCTGCAGCGGCGTTTCCCAGTAGGCGTTTCGCGCGGGCAGGGCCCGGAACGCTGCCCCGCACAGCCGCGTGATTGCGCCGCGGCCACAGGGCGGCGCCGGCGAGCGCGCGAGCGCCGCAAGGTTGCGGCGCGGGCTCGACGTGCGCCGCGCGTCTCCCGTGGTCGCCGCGCGCCCGCGCGGCTCGACGTGCGGAGAGCATCCTCGGCGTCCCCGCGCGGCTCGACCTGCATCGGACGTCGCCCACGCCCACGCGCGGCGCGTCCTCAGTCGATCAACGTGCGGGCGGGGCGGCCGGGCTCGCACTTCACGAGCGTGGCGGTCAGCTCGAGCGTCTCGGGCAACGTGCCCTGGACCTGCGCGACGACCTGCTCGACCACGTGCTGCGCCTCGTCCAGGTTGGGCCCCACGATCGAGACGACGAACGTGAGCGGGCCGGTGCGCCCGGCCGCGGCCGGCGTCAGGCTCAAGAGGAGCGTCTGGGTCAGGTCGACGACCTGCAGCGCGGCCTTCCGCAGGGCCAGCATCTCGAGGATCGTCGGGCGAAGGCTCACGAGGCCGTTCTGGCCGCGGAGCTCGAAGCGCGCGATCTGCATCGGCACCTCGGCCCACTCGGCGAAGAAGCCGTCCTCGTCGATGGCCTTCATCAGGTGCTCGCGCACGAGCAGCCCCGTGAGGCCGTCGCGCCGCGCGAGGTAACGCCGCGCCTTGTCGTGGTGCGGGGAGTCGTGGCCGAACGTCACCACCATGAGGCGGCACTCGCCGAGCTGCACCTCGGCCCCGTGGAGCAGCGAGACCTGCGCCTTGCGCTCGAACGGGAAGTCCGCGTACGTGCCGTTCGTGCTGTTCAGATCCTCGACGAGCCAGGAGCCCGTCTGCCACCGGAGCAGCGCGTGGGATCCGGAGACGGTCGCCTCGGCGAGGACGAGGTCCTGATCGCTGCGGCGGCCGATCGAGAGCACCGGCTTCTGCAGAGGGAAGAGGATGCCGACGCTCTCGGGCGCGTTCGTGGCGTAGGTGATGAGCAGCGACTGCGCGCCAGGGGTGAACTGCGTCTTGATGGCCCGCCCGGGGGCCGGGCCGGGATCGATGCGCTCGCGCGGCAGCTGGATCGGCGCGGTCGTGGTCTGCGTCGGGTTGAAGAACCGCATGTGACGCGCCTGCGGGCGCATCTGCGGATCCGGGTTCAGCGCGCGGAAGATCTGCCGGATCTCGTCGTTCGTCAGCGCCGCGGGCACGTCGAACGTGATCTGCTGCTTCATCGTCTTGAGCCGCGGCTTGTAACCGGGCTCGGGGACGCGGCAGGTCCACATCTCCCAGAGCGTCAGGGCCGCGGCGTAGACGTCGTCTTCCGGGCTCGCGCCGCCGCTGCGCAGCCGCTCGGGCGACATGTAGTGCGGGGTGCCGCCGTCCGGCGGCGCGCCCGGCTTGCGCACGGCCGCGCGCGCGCGCTCCTTGGCGAAACCGAAGTCGAGGATGACGGCGCGGTCCTCGGCGACCATCACGTTGCCGGGCTTCAGGTCGCCGTGGACGAGCCCCTGCTGGTGGATGGCGGCGAGCCCCGCGCAGACGTCGGTCGAGATCTTGCGGAACTCGTCGGCGGTGAACCCGCCGGACGTCTTGCGCTTGCGGATGTGGTTGTGGAGCGTCTGCCCGGGGATGTACTCCATCACGAGGATGGGCCCCCACGGGCTCGGCGCGAGGTCGTGCACGCGGCAGACGTTCGGGTGGCGCGCCTTCTGGGCGAGGATCACCTCCTGCCGCAGCGCCTCGTCGTCGCCCGGCATGGCGGAGGCCTCCGGCACGACCTTGAGCGCAACCTGCTGCTGCGTCAGGCGATCGAAGGCCAAGAACACCTCGCCCATGCCGCCTTTGCCGATGCTCTTCAGGACCTCGTACCGGTCGTTGATGACCGTTCCGACGTCGATGGGAGGGAGGGGATCTTTGGTCACGGCCACGGGCGCACGAAGGGTGAGGAAGAGCTCCGAACCGGCGCGGGAGCTGACGCGCCGGCTCGCCGCTACGGTCTGCGCGCAGGGTCGTCCATTCGAGCCCCGGGCGCAACGAGTCGTTTCATCGGCGGCGCGGCCGGGGCGTTCGCCGGCGCGGCGCGAGGCCGAAAGCGGCGCTGCGCGCGGCCGAGAGCGGCGCTGCGCACGGCCGAAAACGGCGCGGCGTGCGGCCGAGAGCGCGGCGGCGCCGGGCCGAGCCGTCGGCGCGCAGGGGGCCGGCCCCGCGGCGGCGCGCGGCGTCCACAGCCGCGCGCGCTGTTCAGGAGAACGGCCGCGCCGTGTGGGCGTGGTTCAGCGGGCCGTGGCCGTGGCCCAGCCCGGGCGCGGAGCGTATCGCCTCGCGGAGGTAGCGCCGCGCGCGCGCGATCGCGGGGACGAGGGGGAGGCCCTGGGCGAGGCCGGCCGCGATCGCCGAGGCGAGCGTGCAGCCCGTGCCGTGGGTCGCGCGCGTCTCGATGCGCGTGTCCTCGAACAGGTGCTCGCCCCCGGGCGCTCCGGCAGGGCCGGGCTCCGGGGCCGTGTGGAGGACGTCGACGACCGCCGCGCCCGGGAGGTGGCCTCCCTTCAGCAGCACGGCGCGCGGCCCCATGGAGAGCAGCGTCGCGGCCGCGCGGCGCATGGCGTCCACGCTGTCGATGACCGTGCCGGTGAGCGCCTCGGCCTCGGGGATGTTCGGCGTGAGCAGCGCGGCGAGCGGCAGGAGCCGGGCGCGCAGGGCGCCCTCCGCGTCGGGCTGGAGCAGCCGCGCGCCGCCCTTCGCGACCATGACGGGGTCGACGACGAGCGGGGCGCCGCGGCCGAGGCGCTCGCAGACGCGCGCGACCTCCTCGATCACCTCGGCGGAGTGGAGCATCCCGGTCTTGATCGCGTCCGCGCCGATGTCGTCGAGCACGAGCTCCATCTGGCGGGCGATGAAGTCGGGCGGGACCGGGAACACGCCGGCGACGCCGCGGGTGTTCTGCGCGGTGAGCGCGGTGATCGCCGTCGCGCCGTACGCGCCCAGCGCGGTGACCGCCTTGAGGTCGGCCTGGATCCCGGCGCCGCCGCCCGAGTCGGAGCCGGCGACGATGAGGACGCGCCCCTTCATGGCGCCCCTCGGCCGCAGGCGACGGCGGCGTCCGGCCGGGCGCTCTGGGTTGCGCGCATGGAAGGAGCGGGGGAGGGGATGCGAGGGGGATGCATGGCGAGGCCGGGGAAGGTGTCCTGAAACGCGGCGCGCCGCGAGGGGTTCTTGCGGCCTGCGCGCGGGGAGGCCGCCGCGCGACGGCGCCGGCTGGCTGGCGGGCGCCCCGTTCTGCTCGCCCGAAGGTGAACGCGCGGCGCTTCGGCCCGCCGTGGCGCCGCGAGGCCGGAGGACAACGGGCGCTGGTCCGGCGCCCGAGCGCAGCCGGTCACCACACGGTCTGGATCCGAGGTGCCTCCCGGAGGCGCTGGTCCGAGGTCAGGAGCGCCGCGCCGTGGTGTACGGCCGTCGCGGCGATCAGCCGGTCTGCGGGATCCCCGTGCAGTCCCAACGACACGGAGAGCACCGCGATGGCAGGCGTGATCGGAAGCACCTGAATCGAGCGAGCTGCCAGCACCAAGTCGAGAAAGCTCGCCACGTCCGTTCCGGGGTCGATGCGCCCGCGATCGACCAGCATCGCAATTTCCCAGAGGGAGATGTCACAGCAGGCGAGCGCGCCGGATGCGTCAGCGCGCTCGATCGCGTCACGCGCGGCGACGCTCAGCCTGTCCGGCGACAGGGCGTCGTAGAGGATGGCGCACGTGTCAAGGAGGATCATCCGCTGCGCTCCATGCCTCTCCCACGGGGGATTCCACATCTCCCACGCGGGCGCGACCTCGGAGCTCCTCAAGGGCACGCCGAGCTTCCGCGCGCCGATCAAGCGGTGGAACGAGGCGCGCCATCACGCGACCGTGATCGACGATGGCCACCTCTTCTCCGCCCCTGACGCGCTCCAGCCAGACCGGCAGATTCTGCCTGACTTCTGTGACCTCGACGTGAATGACGGCCGGCACGTGTCCGGCAATTCTATGAGGCAGGGCGGCATCGTCAAGGAGCAGCGCGGCCCATCCGTCGGCGTCGGCGGCGAACGTCCCGCCCGAGCGCCACCTCGACGTGGCTCGGCGGCGAGGCCCTGCGTCAGAGGCCCGCGCGCACGATCCCGCCCGACATCGGGGTCCCTGGCACGCCGCGGTTCGCCCAGTACACGAACCCGTTCCGGAGACGGATGCTCGTCGGACGCGCCTGGCCGGACGCGATGATCCGAGGACCGGCGCCGCACCCGTCCAGCGGGCACATCTTGACCGCGCCGTTTGCCCTCGATTCGTCGCCGGCCGCGGTCCAGTACACGCCCGTGGGGCCCACGGCCATGCTCGTCAACGCTTGCTCTCCTTCCACGAAGGCCGCCGGGCTGCCGCCGCATCCGGCCTTCTTGCACGAGAAGATGGAGCCCTTGGCCACGCTCATCACGTAATGAGTGTCGCCCTGGATGGCCATCGCGGCGCCCGGCTCGGCGTGGAGCTGGATCGCGGCGGTGGAGTCGCTCGTATTGCAGAAATAGACCCCTCCGGGATCGGTGGTGTGGGACCAGTAGACCGTCGTCCCATCCATGACGAACGAGCGGATCGAGTCCGCGTGGACGCAGGGAATCCGCGTGCACGTGCTGCTGTCGCACTCGTAAACATCGAATTTCTCCGAGATGCGCACGACGCCGTCGTCACCCACCTGAATCTGGGTTGGCGTGCCGTTGAGCGGCTCCCACACCTCTCTCGGTACGTCGCCGACGCAGCCGGCGGCCGGGCACCTGAAATAGCTGCGCGCCATGCTGCCGCGGCGGGAAGCCAGCCAGTGCACGAAGTTGAGATCCACCGAGACGAGATAGGGAGGCGAGAACGCGGCCGCCGGCGGCGCGAGCCCCTCGGCGAGCAGCACCGGCTCCGGGCAGCCTGCGAGCGGACAGCGCAGCAGCGTGGCCGCAGAGAGGATGAAGACGCTCTGGTCGTCGACCGCGATGGAGTACGGCTCGTCGAGGCCCGAGGCGACGACCTCCGGCGGGCTCGGCGGAGGCGTGGAGGCGTCGGGCGAGCCTCCCCCGCCGCCGGCCTCGTCGCCGCCGGTCCCGGAGCCCCCGCCGCCGCCGGTCCCGCCGGAGGTCGTCGCCGCGCTGCTGCTGCTGCCGACGACGACGCCGGTGCTGCCGCTGCTGCTGCTGAACGAGCGCTCCTCCGGCGAGCAGGCCGCGCCCAGGAAGCCGGCCGCGACGGCCGTCGAGCCGAGCATCGCGACCCACGTCACGAGAAATCTTCGTCGCATGGACGACGAGTATGCCATAGGGGGCGCCGAACGAGCGGACACAGCCGTCGGTGAGCGCGAGGTCGCGCCGGGCGGCGCGGCGTCAGTAGTGCTTGTCGAGGACCGCGGGATCGGTCGTCGTGGCGAACACCACATCGCAGCGGCGACACCGGTACTGCACCTTCGTCGGCCGCGCCGAGATCCCGAACGCCAGCTGGATGTACCCCAGGAAGCGGTACTCGGCCTCGGCGCTTACCATGTAGTGATCACGGCCATGGCCGCAGGGGCACTGGACCGGCTCGGTGGTGGTGCGGTTGCGGTAGGGCATCGGAGACGCGCTCGTCGGCGACGACATGGAAGCACTCTAGGGGTTCCACGGCCTACGTCGAGGCGCCTCGACACAAAGCAGCCAGGACGGGAGGCGGCCGGGGGGCGTACGGCCTCGGCAGGGGCGCCGGAGGTGCTCTCCGCGGCGGTCAGCTCAGCCCGCCGCACAGGGAGGGCCCGGCGCTTTGCGCCCCGCCGCGGACCGAATAGACGTGCCCCATGCGTCCAGCACTCCTGGCCGAGCGGCTCGTGAAGCGCTACGGCGATCTCGCGGCCGTGGACGGGCTCGACCTCTCCGTGCACCCGGGGGAGGTGGTCGGGCTCCTCGGGCCGAACGGCGCGGGCAAGACCACGACGCTGCGGATGCTCGCCGGCATCCTGTCGCCGACCGGGGGGCGCGTGCTCGTCGGCGGGGTCGACCTCGCGGCGAGGCCGCTCGAGGCGAAGCAGCGCCTCGGCTTCCTCTCCGGGGACACCCAGCTCTACCAGCGGCTCACGCCCCGGGAGGTGCTCCGGTACTTCGGCCGGCTGTACAGCATGGAGGAGGCGGCGCTCTCGCGCCGGATCGACGCGCTCGTCGCCGACCTCGAGATGGAGGCGTTCGCCTCGCGGCCGTGCAGCACGCTCTCCGCAGGGCAGAGGCAGCGCGCGAACATCGCCCGCGCGTTCCTCCACGAGCCCGAGGTGCTCATCCTCGACGAGCCGACGACCGCGCTCGACGTGATCAGCGGCCGCTTCATCGTCGAGTCGATCCGGCGCGAGCGCGCCGCGGGCAGGGCCATCCTCTTCTCGACGCACATCATGGGCGAGGCGGAGTACCTCTGCGATCGCATCGCCCTCATGCACGAGGGGCGCGTCGTCGACGCCGGCACCCTGCCCGAGCTCCTCGAGCGGGCGGGCACCACGAACCTGACCGACGCCTTCCTCCACCACGTGGCGCGGAGCCGCCCGCGGCAAGGCCCGGAGCGCGCCGGCGCGGCGCCCGGCTCGCCCCCCCGACGCGAGGCGCCGTGAGGCCCGCCATCGTCTGGACGATCCTCCGCAAGGAGCTCCTGGAGTCGCTCCGGGATCGGCGCACGCTCGTGCGCCTCGTCGTCCTCCCCATCCTCCTCTACCCGCTCTTCGCGCTCGGGATGAGCAAGATCGTCGGCTCCGAGGCGGCGGCGCGCGAGGCGCGCGCGTCCAGGGTCGCGGTGTGGGGAGAGCTCGCGGGCGGGCTGCGAGAGCGGCTCGAGTCGGCCGGGAAGAAGATCGAGCTCGCGCCGTGGGAGGGCGCGCCGCCCGAGGTGCGCGAGGGCCTCCTCTCGGGGGCGCTCGCGCCGCCGGAGGAGCCGGCGGCGGAGGCGGAGCCCGGCGCGGGCGACGAGGCGCCGCCGGGCGACGACGGCGAAAAGGGCCGGCGGCCGAGGTGGACCGAGCCGGAGAACCCCGTGCTCGCCGCGGCGCGCGCCGCGGTGAGCGCGCGGCAGGTCGACGCGGTGCTCGTGCCGTGGCCGTCGCTCGAGGCCACGCTCGCGCAGGGCGGGCGAGGGGCCGTCGCGATCTACTTCGACTCGGTCCGCGCCGACTCGGCGACCGCAGAGGCGCGCCTCGACGCGGCCCTCGGGCGCGCGCGCAGGGAGATCGTCGCGGCGCGCGAGGCGGAGCGCGGCCTGCCCGCGGGGTTCTCCGTCGCCTACGACGTCGTGCCGCGCGACGTCGCGCCCGACAGCCGCAAGGTCGGGCAGATCCTCGGCTCGATGATGCCGATGATGCTCATCCTGATGTCGCTGCTCGGCAGCTTCCTGCCCGCGATCGACCTCACCGCGGGCGAGAAGGAGCGCGGCACGATGCAGACGCTCCTGTGCGCGCCCGTGCGATCGCTCGAGATCATCTCGGGCAAGTTCCTGGCCGTGTGGACCATCTCCCTGCTCACCGCGCTCGGCAACGTGGTGAGCCTGTCGCTCACGGTGGGGCGCCTGCTGCCCGACGTGGTGGTCGTTGATCCGGCGGTGTTCGCGCTCACGTTCGTGCTGCTCGTGCCGGTCACCTTCCTGTTCTCGGCGCTGTTCCTCGCGCTCGCCGTGTTCGCGAAGGACTTCAAGGACGGCCAGAACGCGCTCATGCCGGCGTACCTGCCGCTGTCGCTGCTCGCCGGCATCACGGCCCTGCCGATGGTCGAGCTGAGCCCGTGGACGGCGTACGCCCCGGTCCTCAACATCGCGGTGCTGATCAAGGCCCTCTTCCTCGGGGAGGCGCCGGCCGATCTGCTGCTCGCGGCGCTCATCTCCTCGGGGCTCTACGCCTGCCTTGCGCTGCTGTTCGCCGCGCGCGTGTTCGAGCGCGAGAACGTGCTGCTCGGCGGCGGCCACGAGTCGGCGGCGTCGGTGCTGGGCCTCGGGCGGCGGGCCGGCGGGGTGCCGTCCGCCGGCTTCTCGCTGGCGGCGTTCGCGGGCGTCCAGGTGCTCTTCTTCTACGGCAGCCTGCTCATCGACCGCGCGAGCGTGGCGGCGCAGGTCGCGGCCTCGCAGCTCGGCTTCTTCCTGCTCCCGACGCTCTCGCTGGTGCTGGGCTTCGGCTACTCGCCGCGCGAGACGCTCGGCCTGCGGCCGGTCTCGGTCCGCGGCCTCTGCGGGGCGGTGCTCGTCGGGGTGTCCGGGTGGGCTGCGCTCGGGGGCACCGTGCTCCGGTGGTTCCCGGCGCCGGAGCCCCTGGCCCGCGAGCTCGGCGAGCTCGTGCTGCTCGGCGGCAAGCCGTACCTGGTCGTCCTGCTGCTCGTCGCCGTGACGCCGGCCGTCTGCGAGGAGCTCCTGTTCCGCGGCCTCGTCTACGCGGGGCTGCGCCGCGCCGGGCCCGCGGCGGCGATCGTCGTGTCGGCGCTCCTGTTCGGCCTCGCCCACGGCTCCGTGCACCGGCTGCTGCCGACGTTCCTGCTCGGCCTCGCGCTCGGCTACACGCGCCACCGCACCGGGTCCGTGCTGGCCGGGGCCGTCCTGCACGCGCTGAGCAACGGCGTCGTGGTGTCGCTGCTCTACTTCGATCCGGCGTGGGCGCAGGGCGCGCTGGAGCAAGCGGTGCCGTGGAGCGCGACGATCGCCGGGATGCTGGTGTCCCTGGCCGGGCTGCTCCTGCTCCGGGGGACCCCGGCGCCGGAAGGGAGCCGCGACGGCGGCAGCGCCGACGGAGGAGACGCGCGGGAGGGCTGAATCTGGCGAACGAGCGGCCTCTGTGGGGGAGAACGCCGCGAGAAGAGGGCTCCTCTTGCGCGGGTCGCGCGCTGCGGTAGGCACATCGATGTGCACGCACGCTTCCTTCCGGGGCTCACTGCAGCGGCGGTGATCTCCGCGCTGTCCTGCTCTCATGGCGGCGCGACCCTCGCGGAGCTCGGCGCCGCCGCGCTCGCGACGCCGCCCGCCCTCGTGGGCGAGGCGCCTGCGGCTGCAGGCGAAGCGCCCGCCGCCGGCGAGGCGCCTGCCGTCAGCGATGAGCCTGCCGCCGGCGAGGTGCCCGGCGCTGCCGTCGGGGCGCCCGCGCTGGCCGGCGCGGCGCCCGCGGCGCTGCCGACAGCCCCGCCGACGGCCGCACCGGCGGGGGCGGGCTCCTGGGTGGAGCAGCTGACCGAGGCCGCCGGCCTCCGCGAGCGGCCGCCGCGCGCGCAGCGCCAGTGGAACCACATCGCCGCCGCGGCGGGCGCGGATTGCCGCGACGCGCTGAAGCGCGCGGGCGCGCGCTTCCAGGCGATGGCCGACACCGAGAAGCCGAACAAGAAGGGATGCGGCATTCCCCACGGCGTGCTGCTGACGCGCGGGCCGACAGGGATCACCTATTCGCCGCCGCTGCAGATCGACTGCTCCCTCGCGCTCCGGCTCGCCGATATCGAGCGCGTGATCCAGGAAGAGGCGGAAGCGCACCTCGGCTCGCCGATCGCCCGCGTCAGCACGCTGGGGAGTTATGCCTGCCGGGAGGTGCGCGGCCGGATGCGCCCGTGGAGCGAGGGCCTCAGCGAGCATTCGTTCGGCAATGCCTTCGATATCGCGCGCTTCTCCCCGAAGCGCGGGCGCCCGGTGAGCGTGCTGCGCGATTACGTGCTGCGCGGGGCGGAGCCGAGCACCCGCGAGGGGCGCTTCCTCAGGAGCATCACCTGGCGGCTCCGCGCCGAGGGAGCCGCCTCGCGCGTGCTCGGACCGGACTTCGACGCGAGCCACCGGGACCACCTGCACGTCGATTGCGGGACGCCGCGCTGGTACTGAGCCGCAAGCGCCGCGCGCCGATCGCGCCCCGCATCAGGGGTCGGCCGACTTGCAGCGGCACCGACCCCGCCGCTACGCTTCGCGCGTGAGGCCCTCGTTCAACACCGCCGGTCCGTGTGTTCCGGGCGACCACTACATGCTCCCGCCCGAGCGGCGCCTCGCGCGCGTGATGCGCCTCATCGAAGATCACAAGTACTTCACGTTTCACGCCGGTCGCCAGACGGGGAAGACCACCAGCGCCCGCTGGCTCGTCGAGCACCTCAACGGCGGGGGGCGCTTCCTCGCCACGTGGGTTGATGTCCAGACCGCCCGAGAGCAGCCCGACCCCTCGAAGGCCTTCGAGGCCGTGCTGTACTCCCTGGACACCGCGGTCGATCGCGACCTGCCCGAGCTCGGCCGGCCAGCGGGCGAGGCCCGGAGCATCGAGCCGGCGGCCAACTTCATCTTGCGTTACCTGCGCGACCTCGCCGCGCGCAGCCCGAGGCCGCTCTGTGTGCTCGTGGACGAGGCCGACGGGCTTGTCGGACCGGCGATGATCTCGTTCCTGACCCAGCTCCGGCAAGGCTACATCGACCGGAGCCGCACGCCGTTCCCATCAAGCGTGGTGCTGATCGGCCAGCGCCAGGTGCGCGACTACGCGGTCAGCGCCGAGGACCGGCGAGCCGTCTCGTGGCTGGGGACGACATCGCCGTTCAACATCACGGCGGAGGCGGCGACGCTCGGGCTCTTCACCGAGGCCGAGGTCACCGAGCTGCTCGAGCAGCACACGGCGGCCACAGGACAGCAGTTCGAGCCCGCGGCGGTGCGGCGGATCTGGGAGCTCGGGCAAGGGCACCCGTGGCTGACGAACGCGCTCGCCGACCAGATCGTCGGCCGGGACGTCGAAGATCGCCGTGTCGCTGTCACCGCTGCCCACGTCGACGCGGCCAAGGAGACGATCATCCTCGAGCGCCGCTCGCACATCGACTCGCTGGTCGCGCGCCTTCGCGAGCCGCGGGTGCGCCGCATCCTCGAGCCGATGCTGATCGGCGGGTGGCTGCCAGGGGACGTGCTCGACGACGACGTGGCCTACGTGCTCGGCCTGGGGCTCATCCGCGTGGCGGGCGGCGAGTACGTGGTCGCCAACCCCATCTACCGCGAGGTGATCCCGCGGGCGCTCACCTGGGTCCAGCAGCACAGCCTGCACCAGCCGACCGCATGGTACCTCCGCCCGGACGGATCGCTCGATATGCGCAGCCTGATGGCCGCCTGGCAGACGTTCTGGCGCAAGGACGGCCACCTCGCCGCCCAGGGCTTCGGCTACCGGGAAGCCGGTCCACACCTGATGCTGATGGCGTTCCTGCAGCGCGTGGTCAACGGGGGCGGGCGTGTCGAGCGCGAGTATGGCCTGGGGCGGGGAGCGCTCGATCTGATGATCCTCTGGGGGAGCGAGCGCCACGCCGTCGAGGTGAAGATCCGTCGCGACACCGAGACCGAGGGAGAGGCGCTCGACCAGGTGGCGCGTTATCTCGACCGCGCAGGGCTCGACGAGGGGTGGCTCGTGCTGTTCGACCTGCGGAAGGAGCCCGCGTGGGGAGACAAGCTGTTCGTGCGCGACGTGGAGCACGAAGGAAAGAAGATCCGCATCGTGGGGTGCTGACCCGCGCGCTCTCCCGGGCGCGCGCCGTTGACGACGCGGCGGGGGCCGGCCGTGAGGCCCGCCGGGCGAACCGCCGTGGCGCCCCCGCGCGGGGCTCGGCCCGCGCTCACGCGCTGACGAACTGACGCTCGACCAGCCGTCGATACAGTCCGTCCTGCGCGACGAGCGCCGCGTGGACCCCGCTCTGCACGATCTTGCCGCCGTCCATGACGAGCACGCGGTCGGCGCCCATCACCGTCGAGAGCCGGTGGGCGATGATCAGCGTCGTGCGGCCCTTCATGAGGGTGTCGAGCGCCGCCTTCACGAGGTGCTCGCTCTCGGTGTCGAGCGCGCTCGTCGCCTCGTCGAGCACGAGCAGGCGCGGGTCCTTGAGCACGGCGCGGGCGATGGCCACGCGCTGCTTCTGCCCGCCGGACAGCTGCACCCCGCGCTCGCCCACGAGCGTCCGATAGCCCTCCGGGAACCTCATGACGAAATCGTGCGCGTTCGCCGCGCGCGCGGCGGCCTCGACCTCCTCGTCCGAGGCGTCCTCCCGGCCATAACGGATGTTGTCGGCGACGCTGGTGGCGAAGAGGATCGGCTCCTGCGCGACGATGCCTATCTGCCGACGGAGCCAGATCGGAGACAACGTGCGGAGGTCGTGCCCGTCGAGGAGAATGCGCCCCTCGTCAGGATCGTAGAGCCGCAGGAGCAGCGCCGCGAGCGTCGATTTGCCCGCCCCGGACGAGCCGACCAGCGCAATGACCTCCCCGGGCCGCACGGAGAGATCAATGCCTCTGAGAACGGGCGTATCCTTGCGCGCGGGATAGCTGAACCTGACCCGATCGAGCTCCAGCGTTCCCTGGACGGAAGCCGGCTCGAGGCCGCCCGAGAGCGGCATGGCCGGCGCTCGATCGAGGAGGCCGAGGACGCGCTCCGCGGCGCCGAGCGCCCGCATGAGGCCGGCCCACAGATCACTCAAGCCGGCGAGCGAGAAGGCGACGAGGAGGGTGTAAACGAGGAACGCTGTCAGCTTGCCGACGGTCATGGTCCCGGTCACGACGAGGTGGCCGCCGTACCAGAGCACGAGCGCCGTGGCGGCGTAGCCCGCGAACGTCACCACCCCCATGAAGAGCCCCGAGGCGCGGACGCGCGTCCGCGCGCGCTCGAACGACTCCGCGACCTGGCCGGCATAACGCGCCACCTCCTGCTCCTCGGCGGCGAACGCCCTCACGGTGCGGACGCCCGAGAGCGCCTCCTCCGCGATCTCGCTGGAGCGCGCGAGTGAATCCTGGACGTCGCGGGAGAGCTTGCGGACCTTGCGGCCATAGATCACCGCGCCGAGCAGCACGGGAGGGATCACCGAGAGCATCAGCAGCGTGAGCCGTGGGGACGTGTACACGAGGAACCCGAGGCCGCCCACGACCGACGCGGCGAGGCGCAGCGCCATTGAAATATCGACGCTGACGGCGTTCTGGAGCACCGTCGTGTCCGACGCGAGGCGGCTCGTCAGCTCCCCAGTCCTGTGGGCGTCGAAGAACGCCATCTCCTGCCGGAGGACATGCTCGAAGAGGCGCGCCCGCAGCCGGGCGACGACGCGCTCGCCCGCGGTGGCGAACAACACGTAGCGGAGCGCGACCGCGACGGACTGGATCGCGATGAGGGGCAGCAGCCATAACGCCGCCCTGTCGATCGTATCGGCGGCCTTGCCAGGCCCGAGCGCGTCGTCGATGATCCTCTGGACCGCCTGGGGGATCAGCAGGCTCACCACGCTGCCGATGCCCAGGAACAAGGCGCCGAGGGCGAGGCTCCCGAGCTCGGGGCGGGCGAGGCGGAAGAGACGCGAGAGGTGCCTGGGGCTGCGCCGCCCCTCGTCTGAGCTCTGCATTGGCCTGCTCTAGCCTAGCAGGTCACGCGCAGGGGGCGCGCGTCCGTGGCGTTCGCGTGTTGCCGCGCGACGCTCGGTCAGGGCCGTCTGCACGCGGGCTCAGCATTGAGTCCGTGGCATAGCGCTACAGGCCGTCATTTTTGCCACCGCGTCCCTGAGGCAATTTGGCAGCTCAAATTATGCCGAGATAGATTTCATTTGGTTTGAGCTAAAACGATTCTACAACGATAGTCCTGGGCGTCCATGATCGTGGTAATATTCCGACGTCGTCGTGATTGACGCTCTCCTGGAGCCGTCTCCGACCGATTCGCAATGGCGGTCGAGGCTTGGCCTCGCTCTTGCTGAACCCCTCCTCGACCAAAGGAGGTCAATTATGAAGAAGATCCTGTCGCTCCAGAAGCTCTCGACGAAGAACCCGACCACCGGCGGCGGCGGCGGCGGTGGTGGTGGCGGCTCGAACCTCAGCCTGCTCTCGACCTGTTCGAACTCGGTGCTGAGCCTCCTCGCCTGTTAGGTGAGGTGGTGAAAGGGCGATCGGCGCTCCTCGGGGTGTCGATCCGGTGCAAAGTCATCTCCCAGGACCTCGTGTCCGGGAGATGACTTTGCTTTTTTTCTGCATCCTGCGTCTCGTCGCGGGGGGCGTTCTCCGTCGAGGGTCCGAGACCTCACGAGGTCACCTCTCGCAGCCAGGTTGGGGCAGTCCCAGGGCGTGTCGCGTCGTCTCCTCGCAACCGTTACAATGAGGGCTCATGCTAGGCATTGACAGAAGAGCGATGGACCGTATCGTCGATTTCGTCATCGTTCATCCAGAGCGGTACGAGAGCCTGGAGAGGTACCGGTCCGAGAGGGGAGAGTTCAGGGAGCTGGTGAGGGGCCTCCTGCCGGATGGGTGGACGGTCGGCGAGGGCCAGGGCACGTGGTGCGAGGTCCACCCGCCGAAGCTTCAGGTGCCGGACGCCGGCTTCAAGATCCACCTGTCGACCACGCACGAGAGCGCGAGAGACATGCTGGCGGCGGTCGTGCCGATCGTCGTGGAAGAGGGGGTTTCGTTCAAGGTCCTCGTCGACGAGCAGATCCTCGACTTCGGCAACTCGACGTTCTGGGGCCGGGGCGCGTGCGGGAAGTTCATCACCATCTACCCTGTCGACGTCGAGCAGCTCAAGCGGCTCATGGCGCGCCTCCACGAGGCCACGAAGGGCTTCCGCGGCCCCTACATCCTGTCCGACAAGCGCTACAAGGACAGCAAGGTGCTCTTCTACCGCTACGGCGGCTTCAGGAAGGCGCAGCGGGTGAACGCGCTCGGCGAGCCGGTCGTCCTTCTCCGGACCGCCGACGGTCAGCTGCTCCCGGACGAGCGGCTGCCCTACTTCGCCTTGCCCGAAGGGATGGACGACCCGTTCCCGGACACGGAGGAAGAAGACGGCGAGCTCATCCTGAAGGGCAGGTACCAGGCGACCGAGGCGCTGGGTACGTCCAGCAAGGGCGGGATCTATCGGTGTCTCGACCTCGAGACGAACACCGAGGTGGTGGTCAAGGAGGCGCGGCCGCTCGTGAACCGGGGGCGGAAAGTTCCCTATGACGCCGTTGATTGTCTGAGGAACGAGTATCGGGTCCTCCGGCGCCTCGAGGGCACGGGCGTGGCTCCGAGGCCCATCGAGCTCTTCCAGGAGTGGGAGCACTGCTTCGTGGCCATGGAGCTCGTGTCGGGCGTGCCCCTCTCGTCTTATTTCGCCCGCTGGCGCTCCAACATCGTCCTCGTGGCGTCGCCGACCGCCGACGAGGTGCGGACCTACTGTGAAGAGTTCCTCACGATGGCGAGGAAGATCATCGCCGGCGCGCGGGTCATTCACGAGCGCGGCGTGGTCATCCAGGACGTCTCGCCGCGGAACATCCTGTTCGACCCGGAGCAGCGCACGGTCAAGTTCATCGATTTCGAGGCCGCTTACATCGCCCAGGGCGACGCCGAGCGCCTCTTCATTCCCATTTACACGCCCGGCTTCGGTGAGGCGAGGGGGACGGATCGGCTGCCGACGTTCGCGGACGACTACAGGGCCCTGAGCCGCGTCCTCGGGGAGCTCCTGTACCCGGTCACGGCTTTCTTCTCGCTCGCGCCCGAGCGCCGGGCCGCGATGCTCGCGCATTTCGCGCGGGAGAGGGGCGTCCCCGAGGCGTTCGTGCGTCTCACCCTCGGCGTGGGCGAGCATCCGGAGCGGGTGGACGCGCTGCTCGCGGAGGCCGAGCGCAGCCTCGAGGGGATCGCGGCGCCCGAGCCGCTGCCGCCCCTCCGCAACGACGACGAGCTCCGGAAGATCGTCGACTCGATCGGGAGCTACATCGTGGATCAGATCCAGCGCGGCGACGACCCGCTGGCTCTGCCCACGGATTACCGGCGCACCATGACGAATCCGCTGAGCGTCGCCTATGGCGCGTCTGGCGTCGCGCTCTTCCTGAAGCGCACGAGGGGGGAGGTCCCCGGGGTGTTCCTCGACGCGCTGGTGCGCGAGGCGTCGGCGATCGGCGATGACCGGTATGCGCCCGGGCTCTACATCGGCAGCTCTGGGGTCGCGTGGACGCTCCTGGAGCTCGGGATGCGGAGGGAGGCCGAGGCGCTGATGGACGCGGCGGCGAAATCGCCCGTCCTCTACGAGAACGCCGACATGTTCTACGGGGCGTCCGGCTGGGGGCTCGCGAACCTCTTCTTCTTCTCGCAGCTCGGTGACGAGAAGTACCTCAGGAACGCGGTGGACGCGTTCGATCACATCAAGCCGCAGCTGGAGCAGGACAAGGGAGGAACCTGTTACAAGAACATCGACGCCGTCTATCACGGCCTCGCGCACGGCGCGTCCGGTATCGGTTATTTCATGCTGCGGCTCTACCGGGCGACGGGGCGTGAGGAGCACCTCGAGGTCGCGCGGGGGCTCCTCGACTTCGAGCTCGCGAGCGCGGAGGAAGAGAGGCCGGGGTACGCGCAGTTCAAGCGCTCGGTCGACGACCGCCTGTTCTATCCTTACTGGCGCATCGGCGGCGCGGGGGTCGGCGCGGTCGCGCTGCGCTTCCACGCGGCGCTGGGGGACGGCCGGTACCTGGAGATGGCCCGGAAGATCGCCCGTCAGCTCGCAGGAAATTACACCGTCTTCCCCACCAACATCTCCGGCATGGCCGGGCTCGGTAACTTCTTCGTGGACATGCACCGTCGCACCGAAGAGGCGAGCTACCTAGAGGAGGCCCGCCGGTTCGCCGACAGGGTGATGCTGTTCGCGCTCGAGAGGCCGTCAGGCCTCGCGTTCCCCGGCGAGGAGCTCCTCCGCATCTCCACCGATTACGGGACGGGCTCCGCCGGGACGGGGATGTTCCTCCACCGGATCGTCGCGGGCGGCGGGCTTCCGTACCTCGACTTCTGACGTGATCGGCGCCTGTCGAGGAAGGCTCGGTCCCGGCCCTCCGAGAGCCTTCGCCCTGCCCCGCGCGCGGTGAGCCCCCGCTACTGCCCCCCGCGCAACTCCAGGATCGCCACCCCGTACGGCGCGATCTCCACCTTGCGGACCGGCGTCTTCCCGCCCCGCTCGGTGAGGTGCCCCGAGGCCGCCGCGGGCTCGACCGAGAGCGGCTGATCGGCCTGGCTGACCAGGAACACGTAGCGGCGGCCGTCGCGGTGGCGCAGGGTGTCGGCCGCCACGCGCGGGTCGTCCACGGTCACCGGCCGCCGCGCCCCGGCGAGCTCCGCGAGCGCGGCGTAGAGCCGGTAGGTCGGCTCCGGGTTGACCCGCGGGGTGGCCGCCGCGAAGTGCTCGATCGGGTACGTGCAGAGCACGACGCTGCCGCTGCCGACCTCGCGCCGCAGCACCGCCGGCCGGCCGTGCTGGTCGACCGCCACGACCTCCGCCCCCTTCGGCCGGACGGGCAGGTAAGCGCGGCTGTGCTCCGTGCCGGAGACCGGGAATACGAGCGTCGCGCCCTCGGCGATCGCGCCGAACGGGCGCTGGAAGGTGAGCTCGACCTGATCGCCCTCGACCGGATCCACGAGCCCATAACGCAGCTGATGCTCGACGCCGAACATCGCGTTGAGGTGCGCGTACCAGGGGCCGCGCTGCGATCCATGCGCGCCGGGAGAATAGGACACGTAGACCACCGCGCCCCGCGAGGCCAGCCGCTCCAGGAGGTGCCAGGTCGGCGCGGTGAGCTGCTTGGTCGAGGGCAGGAGGTAGAGCCGGCAATCCTCGGCGATGCCGTCCCGCTCCCGGGTGAAGCCGATGGGCAGATCCGCCTCCTTCGCCGCGACATAGGCCTGCCGCAGCACGCTGAACAGGTAGCTGCGATCCTCCGGCTCGGTGAACGGAAACACGCCCTCCAGGTACGACGGGACGATCAGCGCCGCGTCGGCCGGCTCGCGCTCGCAGTTGACGACGTCGATGTCGGCGAGCACCTTGGCGAAGCGGGCCATCTCCTCGAGCTGCGGCTTCGGGCGGCCGTCGACGGTCGTCAGGCCGAAGTGGAGCTCGAACGGGTGGTGCCGGTACGGATCCTGGTCGATCAGATCGAAATCGGTGTTGTTCCAGCCGATCCAGCCGGTCGCGCCGGCGAGGAGCGTGTTGTGGAGGATCTGACGGTAATAGTGCGCGGCGTTCTCGTCGGACGTGAAGCCGGACGACACGCCGAACTCCTCCAGCACGACGGGCTTGCCCAGGAAGCCCGTGAGCTCACAGACGAACGCCGCGCCGTAATGCTGGCGGACCACGTCGTTCTCCATCCGGTACACGTGGGGGCCGAGGAAGTCGACGAGCGCGCCGAGGTCGCGGACGGAGAACCCGTTGTCGTGGCCGGTGACCTCGACGCCCCAGGCGCCGTCGCCGATCGAGATCGGCTGGCTGGCCCCGCCGGCGCGCAGCGCCTGGACGACCAGGAGCGCCCAGCTCGTGACCGTCTCGCGCGGGGACCGCTCGCCGTAGATCGGCATCTCGTTGGAGACGAGCCAGCCGGTCACCGCCGGGTGGCCGGCGAAGCGCCGCGCCATCTGCTCGGCGAACCACGCCTGCCGCGCCACCATCCACACGTCGCCGTAGAGGTCGCGCCCGCGCCGCCAGGCCGGGTCCCAGTTCTCGCCGGACATGTGGCCGACGAGGAGCGTCGGTATCGTGGTCAGGCCCGCCTCGGCGTGCGCCTCGAGGAAATCGCGGTAGTGCTCGGCGCAGCCCTCGTCGATGCGGTCGGGCTCGGGCATGAAGTCCGGCCAGTAGAAGAACGAGCGCGTCATCGTGAGGCCGTGCGCGGCGAGCACCCGGAGCTCCTCGCGGACCACGGCCGGGTCGTAGCTCCGCCACATGAGCGGACCGCCGCGCCTCGACCAGAAGTTGGCCCCGAGCCACGTGACTGCCTGGTTGCGGACGGCGACTTTGGCGAAATTGCGGTGCATGCTGGGTGTCTTGCTCCCCTTGGGTGGGCCGGGAGGGGATCACTTTAGCGGTTCAGTGTCAACCGCGGTCCGGCGTCGCCGCGGCGGGCGCGCCGGCTCGGGCGCGCCGGCTCAGACGCGCATGCCTCGCGCGCGTCAGGCGCGCGCGTGGGGCGGCGCGGTGCTGCCCCGGGTCGCGAGCGTCGGCGCGCTGCACACGGCGTCGGTGATCTCCTCGCCGGCGACGAGGCTGAGGAGCAGCGCGGCGGCGCGGGAGCCGTACTCGGCGATGTTGCGCCGCACCGCGGTGAGGGCGGGGTGCACGAGCTGGCAGAGCGCCGAGTCGTCCCACGCCACGATCGAGAGGCGCTCGGGCACGGGGATGTGCATCTCGTGGGCGACCGCGAGCGCGGCGACGGCCATCACGTCGTTGTCGTAGAGGATCGCGGTCGGGGGGTCGGACCCGGCGAGCAGCCGCCGCGTCGCCTGGCCCCCCGCCTCGCCCGTGTAGTCGGCGTGCACGGTCTGCACCCGCAGGAGCCGCCGCTGGCGGGCGGCGGCGTTGAACGCCTTGGTCCGGAGCGCCGTGTGCAGGAACTCCGCCGGGCCGGCGACGCGGGCGATCGAGCGGTGGCCGAGGGCGGCGAGGTAGTCCACGATCGCGCGCATGGCGCTCGCGTCGTCGCTCCACACGCCGGCGAGGCTGCCCTTGCCCGCCGGCCCGCCGACGACCACCGCGGGCAGCTTCAGCTCCTCGATCAGCTTCACGCGCGGGTCGCCTTCGCGGAGGTCGACCAGGATCACCCCGTCGACCCGCCGCTCGGCCCACCAGCGGCGGTAGGTCTCCACCTCGGCGTCGCGGTCGTCGGTCACCTTGAGCAGCAGCGCCTCCGCGCTCGTGGCGAGCTCCGCCTCGATGCCGGAGATGAGCTGCATGAAGAACGGCTCGATGCCGAGCGTGTGCGCTGGCCGGTCGACCACGAGGCCCACGGCCCCGGCCCGGCCGTCCGAGAGCGCCCGCGCCGCGTTGCTCGGCTGCCAGCCGAGCTCCGCCGCGATGGCGAGGATACGCTCGCGCGTCGGCTCGGACACGCCGGGCCTGCCGTTCAGCGCGTAGGAGACCGCCCCTTTCGACACCCCTGCACGCCACGCGATGTCCGCGATCGTCGGCCGCTTCAACGCACAACCTCCGCTCCGGGCGACGCGTCCAGCCTGAGACCGGCCGTGTCCCCTGAACCCGTTTGGATAGCACGACCGCCCGCGGGCGATCTCCCGTGTCGCGCAGCCGCCCGCCCTGCTGGCCCCGCGCATCCGCTCCTACATCTCGCCCAGCGCGGCGACGCCCGGCGCCACGCGTGCGTCCCGGCCGGCCGCGCCGCCGTGCCGAGCTCACCCGCCCGCGGCCGGCGCGACGACGGCAGCGGACTGAATCGGTTCAGTGCTGTACCCTGCGTGCGCCCCTCGCGGCCGTGGCGCCTGCCGCGCGCCCTTCATGTCACCTCGAGGAGCTCGCGCTCGGTGAGGCCGAGCAGGAAGAGGATGGCGTCGAGGCCGCACGCGGAGAGGGACGTGTCCGCCGCCTCCCGGAGCTTGGGTTTTGCGCGGAAGGCGACCCCGAGGCCTGCTCGCTGGAGCATCAGGAGGTCGTTCGCGCCGTCGCCCACGGCGATGGTCTGGTCGAGCAGCACGCCTTCCGCCTGCGCGATGGTCTCGAGCAGCTCCGCCTTGCGCTGGGCGTTGACGATGGGCCCCGTGACCCGGCCGGTCAGCTTCCCGCCGTCCACCTCCAGCGCGTTCGAGTAAGCGTAGTCGATCCCGAGCTTTGCCTTCAGGGCCTCGGCGGCGATCGAGAACCCGCCCGAGATGACCGCGGTCCGGTAGCCGAGCCGCTTCAGCACGCGGATGAGCGTCTCTGCCCCTTCGGTGATGGGCAGCTCGGCGGCGATCTTCCGCAGCACGCCGACGTCGAGGCCGCGGAGCAGCGAGAGCCGCTGGCGGAGCGACTCGTCGTAGTCCATCTCCCCTTGCATCGCCCGCTCGGTGATCTTCGCGACCTGCTCCGCCACGCCCTTCGCCCGCGCGAGCTCGTCGATCACCTCGATCCGGATGAGGGTCGAGTCCATGTCCATGACGACGAGCCGCTTGCTCCTCCGGAAGATCCCTTCGCGTTGCAGGGCGAGGTCGAAGCTGTTCTGCATGGCGAGCGCGAGCAGCGATCGCTTGAGCGCGTCGGCGGCCTCTTCGCGCTGGAGCAGCACCTGGATTTCCACCGTGGAGAGCCGTTCCACGGACAGTCGAGCGATCTTCTCGATGTTGGCGTCGTGGGCTGCGAGGGTGGAGGCGACGTCGTGGAGCTGTCTTGCGCCGAGCTCCCGTCCGATGGCGGTCACCACGTAGCGGCTCCCGACGCCGCGCGCCGGCGCCCCCGCCTCGACCGGTTTGAAGTCGAGCCCCACGCCGAGCTCCTTCGCGGCGAACAGGAGCTCCTTGAGCCCGCTGCGCGTCTCCGGGAAGAGCACGAGCAGCGCCAGGTTCAGGCTTCCGTGCACCACCACCTGCTCGATGTCGAGCAGCGTGGCCCCGATGTCGCTGAGGATACCGGTGAGCCGCGCCGTGATACCGGGCTGGTCCCTGCCGGTGACGGTGACGAGGATAGGATCGGACGTTACGGACATACTCGCCCGCCCCCTTATCAGCCCCACGCCCCCGGGTCGACGCCCCCTCGACAAAGAGCCCGCAGGGGAGGCGACCCGCGCAGCCGGAAGGACCCCCCACCCCCAACAAAGAGTCCGCGGGGAGAGGACCCACGCAGCCGGAAGGGCCCCCCCACCCTCAACAAAGAGTCCGCGGGGAGAGGACCCACGCAGCCGGAAGGACCCCCCCACCCCCAACAAAGAGCCCGCGGGGAGAGGACCCACGCAGCCGGAAGGACCCCCCACCCCCAACAAAGAGCCCGCGGGGGAGGGGCCTGCGCGCGAGGGGGGCCGGTGGGAGGGCCCCACGAACCCGAGGGCCGGCCCGCCCGAAGTTGATCCCCGTTCGGCCTCGGTCCCCCCGTCCGCGCGGCCATTGCCTCACAAAAGGCCCGAGTTCGTGGGAGGGCCCACCGGCCCCCCTCGCGCGCAGGCCCCTCCCCCGCGGGCTCCGTCGCTACCGGTACCGCCCTCTCCCTCGCCCCGCCGCCGCCCGCCCCCCGCCCGCGCCCGTACCCGTGCTCCCCGCCGCCCCGCCGCGCCCTCGCCCCGCGCCCGCCGTGCCCGCGCCCGCCCCGGCCCGTCCGCCGTTGCTGCCGCCCGCGCCCGCCCCCGCCCCCGCGCCGCGCCGGCTCGCCGTCCGCCCGGAGCGCGCCGGCTTCTCTTCCTCGCCGGCCGCGCCCGCCGCGCCCTCGCCTTGCTCCGCCTTGAGCTGCCGGATCTGGTCGCGCAGCCGCGCCGCTTTCTCGAACTCGAGGTTCTCCGCCGCCGTGAACATCTCCTGCCGCAGCGCCTCGATCTGGTCGACCAGATCGACCGCGGCGCGCGCCGCCTCGGCCGCCGGCTTCGTCGGCCCCTTCGAGACGGCGTAGTAGTCGCGCGTGCCCGACGTGGGCGACAGGTCGAGGATCGCCTTCTTCACCGTCGCCGGCGTGATCCCGTGCTCCTGGTTGTACGCCTGCTGGATCGCGCGCCGGCGGTCCGTCTCGTCCATCGCGCGCTTCATCGCGTCGGTGATGCGGTCGGCGTACATCACGACCTCGCCGTTCACGTTGCGGGCGGCGCGGCCGATCGTCTGGATGAGCGAGCGCGGGCTCCGGAGGAAGCCCTCCTTGTCGGCGTCGAGGATGGCCACCAACGACACCTCCGGCAGATCGAGCCCCTCGCGCAGCAGGTTGATGCCGACCAGCACGTCGAACTCGCCGCGCCGGAGGTCCCGGAGGATCTCCACGCGCTGGAGCGTGTCGACGTCCGAGTGGAGGTAGCGGACCCGGATGCCGAGCTCCGTGTAGTACTCGGTCAGATCCTCGGCCATCCGCTTGGTGAGCGTCGTGACGAGCACGCGGTCCCCGCGGCCGACCCGCTCCCGGATGCGCGCGAGCAGGTCGTCGACCTGCCCGGCGACCGGCCGGACCTGGATCTGCGGATCGATGAGCCCGGTGGGCCGGATGATCTGCTCGACCACGGCGCCGCTCGACTTCTGGAGCTCGTAGTCGCCGGGCGTCGCGCTCACGAAGAGGACCTGCGCGTAGTGCTGCTCGAACTCCTCGAACTTGAGCGGCCGGTTGTCGAGCGCGCTGGGGAGCCGGAAGCCGTACTCGACGAGCGTCTCCTTCCGCGCCCGGTCGCCCCGGTACATCGCCCCGACCTGCGGGATCGTCTGGTGCGACTCGTCGATGATGAGGAGGAAGTCCTTCGGGAAGTAGTCGATCAGCGTGGGCGGGGGCTCGCCGGGCTTCCGGCCCGAGAGGTGGCGCGAGTAGTTCTCGATGCCGTTGCAGAACCCCATCTGCTCCAGCATTTCGAGGTCGTACATCGTCCGCTGCTCGATCCGCTGCTTCTCGAGGAAGCGCACCGCCCGGTCGTAGAAGTCGATGCGCTCGCGCAGCTCCTCGCGGATCGCCTGGATCGCGAGCCGGAGCTGCTGCTGCTCGGTGACGTAGTGGGAGCCGGGGAAGACGGCGTAGCGGTCGAGCTGGCCCACGACCTTGCCGCGGACGGGGTCGACCTCCTTGATCGCCTCGATCTCGTCGCCGAAGAACTCGACCCGGATCGCGAGCGCCTCCTCGTAGGCGGGGAAGATCTCGACCACGTCGCCGCGGACGCGGAACGTGCCGCGGTGGAAGTCGACATCGTTCCTCGTGTACTGGATGTCGACGAGCCGCCGGAGGAGCTCGTCCCGGCGGATCTCGGTGCCGCGCTCGAGCTTGATCAGGAGCCCGTGGTAGCTCTCGGCCGAGCCGATGCCGTAGATGCAGCTCACCGAGGCGACGATGATCACGTCCGGCCGCGAGAGCAGCGCGTGCGTCGCCGCGTGCCGCATGCGGTCGATCGCGTCGTTGATGATCGCGTCCTTCTCGATGTACGTGTCGCTCGTCGGGACGTACGCCTCGGGCTGGTAGTAGTCGTAGTAGCTGACGAAATAGTGGACGGCGTTGTTGGGGAAGAGCTCCCTCATCTCGCCGTAGAGCTGGGCCGCCAGCGTCTTGTTCGGCGCCATGATGAGGGTCGGCTTCTGCAGCTTCTCGATCACCTTGGCGGCGGTGAACGTCTTGCCGCTGCCCGTGACCCCGAGGAGGACCTGGAACGTCTCGCCCTGCTCGTAGGCGGAGCAGATCTCCTGGAGCGCGCGAGGCTGGTCACCACACGGCTTGAATTCGGAGACGAGCTCGAAGTGGGTGGGCATGGAGCAGAGGACCCTAGTGCGGCGAGCCGCTCCTCGCAACCTCGCCGCCGCTCTGGCCGGAAGGCGCGGCATAGGGCGCAGGGCGCGCGCAAGCGGCGAGGTGCGGAAGGCGGGAAGAAAGACAGGGATCTTCCCGACTTGTGTGCTGCCGAGGCGCCGCTCGGAGCATAAGCAGGAGCGCGGTGGGCGCGGCGGGCGCGGCGGGCACACGGCGGGCACGCGAAAAGGAGCCGGGCGAGCACGGCGGCGCTTGACGGCGGCGCCGCGCTGGCGGATTCTAGGCGCTGCCGCGTCGTCGTGACGCACGCTGAACACGGAGGTCGAAGGGACATGAGTGCACGCACACAGCTCACCCATTGCCACGCCGCCGCTGTCGTCTCCGCCGCGGCTCGCTGAGCTCGTCTGCACGCCTCCGCCCCGGAGCGCGCGTGCCCTGAGGATCAGGGCGCGCGCTGGGGTGCCGTGTGTCCCGCAGGGCTTCCGCCCTGGCCGGGCGCGCGTCCTGGCGTGACGGTCTGAACGATCGATCGACGAGCCCTGCGCCGCGGCGGCCCCGCGCGTGATCTGGCCGGCGCGGGCGCGCTTGCGCGCCGCCGCGCCTTGTTCGTCGATCGCCGCGCGCCGCGCGCCTCGTTCATCGAGTGCGCGCGCGTGGCCGAACGCCATGGAGCGCTCGTACCGTCATGCAGACTGACTCTCGTTCTCCTCTCGATTCATCTTTGCAACAGCAGCCGCGGCCCGACCTGATCGGGCTCGGATGGACTCCCTTCTTCGCGCGCCAGCTCGCCAGTCTCGGGGAAGCCGTGCAGCCCGCGCGCGTCCTGCTCGCCTCGGCGGCTCAGCACCACGTGCAGACCGCGGACGGCCCGCGCCTCGCGGTGGTCAGCGGTCGCCTCGCGCACGAGGCTGCGGACCGGTCCGCGCTGCCCACCGTCGGCGACTGGGTGGGGCTCAGGCCGGGCGACGGCGCCGGGCCGGCGTACATCGTGCACACGTTCACGCGGAGCACCTGCCTGCGGCGCAAGGCCGCGGGGCCGACCGTGGAGGCCCAGGTGCTCGCGGCCAACGTGGACACGGTGTTCATCGTCACGTCGCTGAACGCCGACTTCAACCTGCGCCGCCTGGAGCGTTACATCGAGGTCGTCCTCGACAGCGGCGCTCGCCCCGTGATCGTGCTCAACAAGGCCGATCTCTGCCCCGATCCGGGGTGGTTCAGGGAGGCGGCGCGGGAGATCGCCCCCGCCGCGCCGATCGCGCTGGTCAGCGCCCTGTCCGGCGCCGGCCTCGACGCGCTGCGCGCCGAGGTCGGGGCAGGGGAGACGGTCGCCCTGGTCGGCTCGTCCGGCGTCGGGAAATCGGCGCTCAGCAACCGCCTGCTCGGCGCGGAGGTGCAGCTCGAGGGGGCGATCCGGGCCACGGACGAGCGCGGGCGCCACACGACCGCGCACCGGGAGCTCTTCGTCATGCCGGGCGGCGGCCTGCTCATCGACACGCCCGGCGTGCGGGAGCTCGGCCTCTGGTCGGCGGACGGGGGCGCGCTCGGGGGCTTCGACGACGTCGAGGCGCTCGCCGGCGCGTGCCGGTTCCGCGACTGCGCCCATGAAGGCGAGCCCGGGTGCGCGGTGCTCCGCGCCGTCGAGGACAGCGCGCTCGACCCGGATCGCCTCGGCGCCTACCGCAAGCTGGGGGCGGAGCGGCGCTACCTCGCCGGACAGCAGGACGTCCGCGTGCGGATCGAGGAGAAGCGGCGCTGGAAGCAGCTCGTGAAGCACGTCCGCGCGCATCCGAAGCGCTGAGGAGCGCGGCGTTCCGCCGCGGCGTGCCCGCGCCCTCCGGACGCATTGACCGGCGTCCGGAGGGCGCGGGCAGACCCGCTCTGCGCGTCCTCCGAGGGACTGCCCCCTCTGCGGCGGGGCGGGCCGCGTTCACCTTCGCCGGGGTCTTGCCGAGCAGCCCCGCGTGCGGCGCCGGGTGATAGCGCCTGTCGAGGAAGGCACGGAGCGTCGAGTTGATGTCGACGAGCGAGGCCACGGCGCCGAGGTCATCGTCGCCGTGCCAGAGCGCGCCAGGGCGCTCGGCTTGCCAGCGCAGCCGCGTCCTCGGCTCGCCCTCGGCGCGCGTGGCGCGGCGGAAGGCCGTACGCCGCGTACAGCCGCCGCACGGTGGCCCCGGAGACCTTGCCCGCCTCCAGGCGCCCCTCGTCGACGAGCGTCTTGAGGTTGAGTGGCACGGAGGCGTCGAGATGCTCGCGCCGGATGTCGAGCAGCAGCGTGCGCAGCTCCTCCGAGAGCTCCTGCGCGAAGCCCCGAGCGCTGCGTGGCTGCGGGCGCGGGCCGTCGAGACCAGCGGTGCGATACGCATAGAGCGAGCGCTCGAGCGTGGGTGCCGAGCAGGTCCGCGTGCCGTGCGCGCCGGGCGGTCGGAATCGCTGCTCGCTCAGGGCGCGCAGCTCGGCGGCGCGCTGGCCGTGGGTGAGCACGCGGTGCATGAGAGGGCCAATGACCGTGGGGCGATAGAGCGCGACGGTCTCGGCGTGGTCGGCGGGGCCGAGGGCCATTCCAACGAGTCCTTTCTGCGCCTTGCTGGCGCGCGGTCCTTGTCCGGATCGGCGGCGCTTTCGGCAGGGATCCTCTCAGGTGGGCTGTGCGATTCGGTCTGCTGAGGGGCGGACGCCCTCTTCTTCGAACCAATGTGGCCGTGCTCGGGGCGGTCCGGGATGAGAATCTTGGGTGGATGGCCGGTATGCAAGCGCCGCGGCTCTCTGGACGTCGTCCTCCTTCGTTGCGTACGCGGAGCGAGCACCTTCCGCGATGGCCAGCTCCGTTGCGCAGAACTCCTCACCATCAAGCAGCATGCTCGATGAGACGGTCTGAGCCATCAACGAGACTGCGCGGTAATATCTAGGCACAACTACGCCGCCGCTTCGCCCATGGTACCCGCATAAGCAAGGTCTCTGCTTCGCAGACATCCTCTGCGCGGCACAGCGCACGATGATGGGCGTCGATATTCTTGACTTGGTCAACAATTCCGAGCAGTTGAAGAAACCACCCTCCGCGTCAGGATGCGGAGCGCGGAACGCGCACGCGGCTATCGCACGAAAGCGCTGGAGGAACCCGATACATCCGACGTCAATCGCAGTACCGCTGCGAGCGGCCGTGCGTCAGACTACCGCTTCACCGCGTGCACCAGGTAGCCCTGTGGAACACCCGGGGTTCCGCGTGGGTGCACGGGGAAAGGCCAGCGTCCTAGCTGTTGGCCTATGACGGCGGTGCAGTGCACGTTCACGTCCCAGCCCAGGGGAGCGAGCAACGTCTCGGGTTCGTCGGTCCCGAACTGTCTCGCCAGGCCGTGGAGCGCCTTCGCGCGAGATGACTCGAGCATGGAGCGTCCGACGACGTCGAGCAGGACGACGCTTCCAGTAGCGCTCAGCGCATCGAGACGCGCGAACAGGCGCGTAACCTGGTCCGGCGGAAGGTAGACGAGCAGGCCCTCGACCAGCCACAGCGTGGGAGCATCGGCCACGAACGCGCTCCCTTGCAGTGCAGCCGGCCAATCGTCGCCCAGGTCCACCGAGAAGGCGTGGCGCTCGCATCGCGGTGCGATGTCGAAGAGCTTTGCGTGCTTGTCCTGGAGTACGTCGTCGCGGTCAATCTCGAACAGCCGGGTGCTCGGCGGCCACGTCAGTCGATAAGCACGTGCGTCCATGCCCGCGGCGAGAATGACGACTTGGCGAATCCCGCGCCCGACCGCGAGCGCGACCTGGTTGTCCATCCAACGCGTGCGAACCTCGATGGCCGGCGGCATCGCGCCGTCACCCGTGTTGCTGCGGCGCAAGTCTTCGACGAAGGCATCACCCGCCAGCCGACGGGCGAACGGATCGCGGAAGAGCGGGTTGTCGCGCTCGCTCTCGAGCGCTCGCATTCCCGCGACCCACAGCGCGGTTCGCGAAATATCTTCCATTCGAGTCAACGCCGGACGTTGCCGCCCGACGCTCCATACAGAACCAGACGTGCGAATTTCCCACGCCCGGATCTTCGGTTCGTGTTTCGGGGCTCTATGTTCTGAGGAATCACGCAGCGCTTCCGCTCGCGGCGGCCGAGGTGGTGAGCAGGCGAGGCGTTGCTCGAACAAACTCGGTCGAACGACCGCTTCTGTGTGGATGGCGGTTCCGCCGGTTGCAGAGAGCGCCGACGCAATCGTAGCAGACGTCGCTCAGCTCGGTCTACCCGGGGCGTTCGCCGAACTGAGTGAACTGGTCGAATCGCCTGGTGTTGCTCGCCGAGCGCCACCCTGAACTCCTCGGCCGTCGCGTGGGCGGGGGAAGCTGGTCTCGTCTGGACCATCTCCCGTGTGTCGCTTCGCTCCAGCGACACTATACCACTTCGCTCCACGAGGAAATCCGCACCGCATCGCCGGACCGTTCGCGCGCGGCCGGCGATTCGACGCGCTCACGACGCGGCGGCGCTGGCCTCGGACGCTCACTCGCGCAGCGCAAACGCGCCGCGCTGCGGATCCTCGCACACCGCGACCCGAGAGCCGTCCGGCAGCACCGTCGGGCCGACCACCAGGCCACCAGCGGCGCGGACCGCCGCCAGCGCTGAATCAAGCGAGGGGACGCGAAAGTGGAACAGCCAATGCGGATGGACGCCAGGCAGCGCTGTGGTCTCGACCATCGAGCCCATGCTCGCGTCAGCGGCGCCCCACGCAAACTGCTGGTGAAACCCGAGCGCACCGAGGTCGAGGCGCTCGGTGAGCCGCCAGCCGAACACGTCCTGGTAGCTCGCGACAGCTCGCGCAACGTCGGTCGAATAGAGCTGATACCAGACCACGTCAGCTCGCGAGGGCGTCGAGGGCGGCGTCGTGACCGCGACCACGGCCTGCCCCGGATCGCGCAGGATCGCGACCGCGCTCCCGTCGGCGGCCAACCGCGTCGGGCCTAGCCGGGTCGCGCCACGCTCCACGAACGCGCGCACCGCGCCCTCTACGTCGTCGACGCCGATGTAACCGAGCCAGTGGGCGGGCGCGCCGCGCGCCGCGGCCTCCTCCGGTAGCGCCAGGATGTCCGCGCGACCTTCGCCGAGGACGGCCGCGTAGAACGCGCGCGCTGCGGTCACGTTCGAAGTACGAAGCTGGAACCGACAGAATTGCATCATCACCTCACGTCTGAGCGTTAGACCGTACCCGGAACTGTAAGCGACGTGAACGTCCGAGCAAAGGAGAAAGTCGGACAAACGTGCGACAAGTGTTGTCTTTCGCACGGCCAGGCATCGTGTTGAGAGCGGCTGGACCACCGCGCCGAAGGCGTTCAAACGAGCTATGCGAGGTGGTGTTCATCGTGACGGCGAGCCAGGCTGGACGCAGGCGCGGCGTGACGCTTTGGTGTGGGCGTCTGCTGCATGTGGACGCACGCACGAACGGCCCTGTCACGGCGTCGGTTCGGCTGCGGGCGCTTCGATCTACTCCACCACGAAGCCTAGCGTCTGTACCAGCGCGACAGCCGCTTCGACGCCGAGGCGGGTGCTCTTCACCCGGTTCTTCTGAGGATCCACCAGCACGCCCGATGCTTTAGAAAAGTTGGTCTTGGTAAGTACGCAGCCCTGCACAGTGCTGCCAAGAAGGTTGGACCCGGTGAAGTCCGCCTCCGTGAGGTCCACCTCGATGAAGTTCGCCTCCGTCAAACGGCAATCGATGAAGGGGGTGCGCGAGAGACGCAGCTTCAGGAAGGAGCTGTAGCGCAAGTCGCATCTTTCAAACTCGACGCTCGGGAAGGTGCCGACAACGCTCCAATCGACGCTCCAGAGTCGCGTGTCCTTGAAGGCCACGCCGCGGAGTGCGAGCTGTTCGGGCAGCATTTGAGACAGATCGCACCCCTCAAATACGCAGTCTTCCAGCCTCGCCTTCGCCCAGCTGCTGTCCGGCAGCTTGCAGCGGCGAAAGGTGCATCGCTCGAAATCCTTGCCGGATAGGTCGGCCGCCTCCATCGACAGATCAGAGAAAGTCACGTCGGCGAAGGAATCGTTGCTCTCGAGACTGGGCGTGGGCTTGGGGGGCATTGGTCCTTGCTCGATCCTGGCCGGTGGCCTCGTTCGTCCGCGTCGTTCAACGCAGGAAGGTGGCCGTTCATACCAGCGTGTACGCTCACCTGCAAGACTTTGTCAGCGGTCTGGCGTCGAGGCTCGGAGCGAAGCTCGATACGTCGTCGTCGACGCGGCTCGGAGGGCTGTGGCCATTTGCCTGGCCGCCGGTCGCTCGCGGGGTCAACAGGCGAGAGTGGCAACCTAAGGACGCCTGTGGAACCGCTGCAGATGTCGCCGAGTCGGGGGGAACGGCGGGGGCGATCTCACCGGAGCACCATCGCGTACGCTCAGCGGCAGGGCCAACAAATCGGTGCCCTCGCGACCGCAGGCATCGGCGGCCTCGTCACGCTCAGCGAGCTGAGCGGACATGTCGCGCCTAGGATGCCGATCCGATGCGTGAGAAATCCGGCGCAATAATAAGGAAGGCGTTGCCGCTTCAGCGTGCTGCGCAGGCCTGCGCTGCGCCGGCCGATCGTACCGTGCGATGACCTCGTCATCGCCCCACACCACGCCCCTGCCTCACGCGACGTTGGCGCCGGGTGCGGCTATCCTGCGGCGACGGGGAGAGTTCGCTTGGTTTGGCTAGCCGAAGGCCCAGTTGCTGTCCAGGTCGGCAGGATACTCCCCATTTTGTGGAGCTTCGCTTCACAATAGGAGAGGTTGTCCTCGTAAGGTTTGCTCTCCATGAACGGCATCTGGGTTGATCGGTATCTCACCCTGAGGCGAGTATTGGTGCCCTCCAATCCGAGCAATTCTGACGCGGTCTTCGCGAACTGCGCCGGGATAGACACGACGAACCCGTCTCGCTCTTTCGAGAGTAGCTCTACATGTCTCAGCATCACTTCGTTGAGGCTTATCGGCGTGTTGTAATAAACATGCGGTCGATTCAGTAAATCCATATCGAACAGCAACCGTGTAAGGTCATCGTGCAGGATGTTGGAAGCTTGCGCGAATTCAAAGAGCAGCTGATCGAACTCCCTGCGGAACTCGTGCAGCGTGTTGTGGAAGATTCCACCGTTCGCGCTGAACCTTGTTTGTGCCGACCCTTGGATCACGTTGGCGATGTATTGCATGTACGGATGGTCGGGGCTCCGATTGCAAAAATCAGAGAAAGCCGAGATCATGTCTCTGAAAGATAGTCGTCCTGAAGAGTCAAGGTGCCTCCCGACGAACCTGAGGGCGCGCAAGCTGTACAGACTGGTAAGGTGATAACCGAATCGAACGCCTTCTTTGTAGTCTTCGCGGCTGACATCTCTGGTTGCCACCACGACTTGGGCCTCGCTGTTCGGGTCTGCATCGTTGGCCACCTCGAGCTGATACTCCTCTCGCTGCTGGTTCATCTCTACATTGTTGATTAGCAGCAGGTGGTGAATTAGTATCGCGTCAGCATCGTAGCTGCAGAGCTTCCCGATTCCCGCCTTGAAAGAGTCCAGCGTCTCCCCGGGAAGAGGCCAGATCATCTCGATGAATGAGGAAAGCTTGCTGCGGCGCAAATCGTCTTGCAGGCGAAGGTAGGCGCTTTCTTTGATGTTGCCGCGTTTTACGCTCCTCAGCGTGGTCGCGTCCATCGTTTGCAGCGACACCGGCTGGGTAGAAATTAACCCCTCTTGGCTCAGTATTCGCGTAATTTCCGTGACGCGCTCCGGCGAATTTTTTGCTGCGCTGAGCCAGACGGTGAGCGGGTACCCATATTTCCGCTTGCACTCTGCCAGGTGCTCCGCGATCTCTATGTCGCGATTCAGCATTCCGAAATTTGCATCGGTGATGAATATGTAGAAAGTCCGGTTTTGGCTGAGCCATGAGATTTCTGCTTTGACTCTGTCCATGTCGGACTTGTACACTCTAGCGTTGGTCGCCGCACCCCAGAAGCAGTACGTGCACTGGTAAGGGCATCCGCGGTTGGTCTCAAGTGGGGCCCACACGTATTTCCCTGTGCCAAAGTAGCCTTCCAGGTAAGGGGACGGAATCTCATTCAGATTTTGGATCCGCTCCTGCTCGGGCGTCGTGATCAGCAAGCCATCCCTGAAGAACGATAGTCCTTTGACGTTATGAAGATTGGGCTCGGGCGAACAGAGCTCGAATAAGTAGTTTGCGAATGTGTGCTCTCCCTCACCGTTGCAGAGAACCAGCCGCTCGTTGCTCGGATCCAAGTACTGCTTGGCGTGGTTCATTACTTGGGGGCCGCCGAGTATCACATGCGCCTCCGGCTTCCTCGCAATCAACGTTGGAAGCCAGCGCTTCACAAATCCCATGTTCCATACGTAGCAAGAGATCGCGTACACGTCGGCGTCGATTTTGTTCAGCTTATCTTCGAACCGCTCGTCGTTGATGCAGATCGAGTGGATTTCAAAGCTACAAGAAGCCGTGACTTTCGGATTCAGGGTGGCCGCAGCGCGCATGTAGCCGGACGCCAGGGGATAGACACCGGCGAATACCGTCAATTCGATGAATGCGATCCGTTGGTGGACCATGGCGAATACGCTCCAGGCTTGGATGTGTGAAGGGTCGTCGACCTATGCCGCTCCGGGAGATGGTCCCCGTGTCGCAGCATGCGCTTCGGTGCCGACTCAAGTAGCCGCAGGAGTCGATACTACTTGGCTACTCGACGGTGGTGATATATATACCTTTTTTCTAGCTCGGTCCAGAGAACCTTCCGGGGGCGTCGAGCTCGCAACAGTTTCACGGATGCGAAGACCTCGTGTCGTACGCTGTCGACGAACGTTTTCTTCGAGCTGGTAGAGCTACAGCTTCCAAACTGACGACAGCGTGGTCCTCAAAGCGCATCTCGTAACCTACCGCCGCCAGGCAGCCGAGGGGGGCGCATGGCGTGGCTGGTCCTCGTCGAGCTGCTCAGCAGGGCTCGTCGTCGCTCGAACGCTGTACGCACGCTTCGCGGCCTGACTCGGCCCAGCTGCGTTCGGCGCGCACTTAGAGCGCGACAGCGGAGCGTGGGGCGGGCCGGCGAACGGTCCTCGCTGGGCGCGAGGGCTGACGTGCTGTAATTTTGCAGTGCGACCGTCGTTCGTCGCAGGCGTTGCCCGAGGAGTTTGGCTCAGTACGAGCGCTGACCCCAGCTGGTGATCCGCCTGCGCGGCACCCGTCGCTTGTCATCCACGGCCGTGTGGGCGCACGCTGTTTCCGCGCGGAAACACCTCCCGCAGCGGCTCGCACGACGACGCGGCTCCGTCACCGGGGCGACGCGGTCTCCCGTCGGGCGTGACGATCTTGTAGATCCTGTCGGACAACCCTACACGGGGGCGAATGGCGGCGAGCGCTACGGTCGCCTCGCACGTTCGGAGATCATGTCAGACGAGCTGGTCGTGGCGGCCGCCGCGAGGAGAGTCTCTACGGCAGGCCGACCCTAGCGCCTGAGCTCGTCATAGCGGACAGGGAGGCTCGATCCACGATCGTACGCCCCGTTCCGGCCAGCTCTGGGAGCGAGCATCTATACGGCGGATCAGCGAAAAGCAAGGAGGGAATGAATCTCTTGTCCGCTGCACCAGGCCGACCCGCTCGCTGGGCGACGGCCACGTTCGGAAAGCTGCCGGCAGTCCGGCCGCGAACGGCTCGAAGTGGCTGGGGTCGGTGACGCGAGCATGAGGCTCGAAGGAGCGCTCATGCCGCGCCACCAGCTCCGCTCCCCGGTAGATGCGGACCTCGCGCTCGCCAACAACAACCTCCACGGTGTCGCGCACAAGCCGGTGCGGGACGCCGTAGCGGATCGTGTCCACGTCGACGAGGGCGTCGTTGGCTACGCGTCGGCGAAGCCGCTGCTCTCGCACCGGCACGGTCCGTGACGGCAACGGCCGGAGGGCGTGCCGCGCATCGCGCTCGAAGCGCACGAGCGGCGCCTCGCGGGTCGTGCCGTGGACGCGCTGGCTTCTACGATCCCTTCGCGCCAGTCGTTCTGTCGCTCGCTCAGAAAGGCCTTGACGAGGAGCCTTCGTGAGTGACTCAATACGGCGACCAGCAGGTGCACCCGGACGAACGTGCCGGCGATGCGGACCTGCTTCTGACCGAAGCCGATCTGCATCTGATAGCCAGGGTCGGTCTCGAACCGCACGCTGGCCACGTCGGCCGCCCTCTACCCGCGGCGAAGGCCGGCCACCACACGCTGTACGGTCCTCGCGCTCACCGTAATGCCGCGATTGACCAGCTCGCCTGCGACGACCACGGCGTTGCCCTCCGCCAGACCGGTGAAGAGCTGCTTGGCCTCCGCGCGGCCATCCTCGTCCCGGCAGCGACGAGCAGGACGAAAGTGTGCCTCGGCGGCGGGTCCACCGCGCAAATAGCGGCGGGCTGTGTTGCAAGCCGCGCCGAGCTCCACGGCGACCCGTTTGGACCTCCACCCTCGGGCTGCGAGCTCGCGAATCTGCCGGATAACGTCCGACTCGATCATCTCGTGCACCTCCGAACGGAGAGGTGCCACGTCCAAGTCCCTGATTCCCATGCCGTTCCGTCCGCTCTGGAGCGAGGAAGGGGGAGAATTTTACTGTCGCGAGGGGGGTGATTTATACTGACGCTCTACACTAGGCCGCTGATCGACGCATGGGTCCGAACTGGACGGCGCCGCCGCGCTGCGGGAAACGGCTACCCCGCCGAGCGCGCGGCCTCATCGCCCAGCCTGCATGGCCCACTGCCCGGCCGCCCGAGCGAGGGCCAGGGCCGACGCCGCCCCGCGTAAGGCGTCGCCGAATCCGTGTCGAGCGGCAGTCATCCGACCGATAACGATTGCCAGGTGGTTAGGCCTGGAGGGCCAGTGGCCGGTCACGAGCGGACAATGGGCCAGTGACCCGCCACCAGCCGACAGTGGGCTAGTGGCCGGCCACTGGCCGGCCGGTGCCATCAAGGCGTCACATTGCCGAACACCCAAAAAGTTTGGAAGCAGCTGAACGCGGCCTCCGCCTCCCTATGACGACGTCGTAGTACGGCCTGTCATTATTAATGAACCGACGAAGTGTCGCCCTTGACGAAATGTAGGCGCCCATGCTAGCTACAGCAGCCTACACCGTTGTCCTTCATGTTGAGCCCGCTCCGGTGGCAGTGAAGCGGTGCTCGTAACGCTTGCTCGGCGGCGGCAGGTGATTTCGTGAAAGGAGGACCCTAATGTTGCAGTCGCACCACGGCCAGACGGCGCCCGTATCGGATGAGGTCATCGATCAAGTAGTTCGTGAGCTCAACGAACTGCACAGCAAGGCCGCACTGGAGGAAGCCCTCCAGATGGGGAAGATCATCGTGGATCGATTCTACGGAGGCGATCTCACGGAATGGCGAGCGCATCGGTCGAAAGAGACCTCGTTCCGGCGACTGGCGGCGCGGGTTGATCTGGACCTGCGGGTCAGCGCCACCCGCCTCTATCGGTCGGTTGCGCTGTACGAGCTGAGCTGCCGCTTGGAAATCGGCGCGGAGTCGAAGCTGACCACGACCCACCTCCGCCTCGTCATAGGGCTGCCGACGGAGGTCCAGATGGCCCTCCTCGAGGACGTGAAGAGGAGCCAGTGGTCGACGGAGCGGCTCGAGCGGGAGACCACCAGGCTGCGCGCGGCTCTGGAGAAGCGGCGAGGCAGGCCGCCGGCGCCGCCGCTGGTGAAGGCAGTACGCAAGCTGGTGCGGGACTGGAAACACATCGAAGCCGAAATCGACAACGAGGAAGGCGAAGACCTGTCCGCCAAGGAGCTGGAGAGCGTCTATCAAGCCGTTGACGACATCAAGAGCCGCCTCGAGCTGCTCGCCCGTCGACTGGCGACCCAAGCCAAGTGCCAGCCGATCGAGCAATCGACCGACGGAGCAAGCTCGCACGAGCTGTCCAACACGTCAACGAAGCGCAGGCATCAGAGCACGCTCGCGCACCACATGCCCGCAGCGCCGATGCAGCGGATTGAGAACACCCAAGGAAGAGAATCATGAACGCCGATAACGACGCTGAGCATCTTGTCGTGATTAACGACGAAGAACAGTACTCCATCTGGCCTGTCAAAAAAGCCATTCCTGACGGATGGAGGAGTACTGACCGTCGCGGAACTAAGGAATATTGCCTGTCCTACATAAAGGAAGTGTGGACCGATATGCGACCCAAGTCGCTGCGAGATGCGCTTGCGCGCGTTGCCGAAAATCGCTCGTGATATAACTGCGCACGCCTGGACTACTTTTTCGTAAAGCGTCCATGTCTCACCTTGAAGAGTCATGAACAATACCGCCTCAGGCGCGATGCCGTCCTATCTCAGCCAGCTGGATCCCGCGGCGCTGAAAGCTGAGCTCGCAGATGTCCAATTCTCGACTTGTTTGTCTGCGGAGGGCCGGCGGACGGCTCTGTATAGGCTGGGGTGCAACAATGGCCCAAAAGTAGTCCTGCTGCCGCCCTACGGCGTGACCTTCCTTCTGGTCGCGCGGCTCGCCAGAGCGCTCTCCAAGAACTTCCAAGTGCTGATATGGGAGTCTAAAGGGTGCCCAAACGCAGACATCCCCATGGTCGACGCGGACCTCGAGCTCACAGCTCAATCTAGCGATTTTCGTGACATCGTGGAGCAGGAGGCGTTCGAGGACTTTCACTTCGTAGGCTGGTGCCAAGCGGCTCAGCTCGTTGCGCACGCCTTCTCCTACGCTCGGATCAAGCCGAAGACGATGTCTTTTATCGCGCCTGCCGGGTTTGGCTATTCATTGGTGAAATCAGAGTTCGATCGGTGCGCGTTGCCCATTTACCTGGAGATCGCGCGCCAGGGCGTATCGGGCGCCGAGAAGCTGGCGAGGATCCTCGACAAATATCGAGATGTGCCACCAAGCAAGGTGCTCGAGGGCGATCGGCTGACGATGCTTCACCTGTCGGATCCGCACGCGACGTACGTGTTCTCGAAGTACATGAGGTCGTATGAGCACAACAAAACGACAGTCAACAGATTGCTGAGCGACGTGCTCAGTGCGGTTCCGGCTCAAACGATCCATTGCAAAGACGACACGTACAGTCACTTCTCTGAGTCCGTTCAACTATCGAAGAAGCACCCGTCTGTTCAACTCCGCTTGCTGCCGCAGGGCGGCCACTTGCAGGTGTTCAACGAACCCGAGACACAAGCTGACATCGTATCTAGCTTCATCCGCTCGAGCAGCCTCGATACTACGACCTCAGTAACACGGGTTTAGATTCATGTCGATACCGAACAACATCGGCTTGGACGAGAGCTCCACGCTGGCGAAGCTGCTTGTGTCCTACCAGAAGAAGTTCCGTAGGTGGTGGCGACAACGCGGACCTGCTGAATTCCTCGACCAGCCAATGCGGCTGCGGGTGCCCACCGGCATCGTGCGAGGAAGCGGCTGGGCCGAGTTTACGACCATGCGCCCCAATGATTATTGTTGGGGCCTATTTACGGCACCGACGAATCAGGAGCACATCGCCTTCGGCGAGCATCAGGGGAAAAAGGTGTGGGAAACGGTACCAGCCGAATACCGCACCCTCCTGCTTGAGCACATATGTGTCCAGGGCGACGTGGAGAACGCCGCGATCGAACAGAGCCGGACGCTCACCCAGACCGCACCCAGCGGGCATGATCTGGAGAACCTCTTCCAGTTCTTCCTGGAGGAAGGCCGGCACACGTGGGCGATGGTACACCTGCTGCTGGACCACTTTGGTCCGGACGGAGTCGTCGAGGCGGAAGCGCTGTTGGAGAGGATGAGCGGCGACACGGAGAACCCCCGCCTCCTGAAGGCGTTCAACTATCAAACGGACGATTGGCTGTCACACTTCATGTGGTGCTTTCTGGCCGACCGGGTAGGCAAGTACCAGATACAAGCAGTTACTCAATCGGCCTTCGCACCTCTCGCAAGGTCGGCCAAGTTTATGATGTTCGAGGAGCCGCTACACATCACCTTCGGGGCTGTCGGGCTCGAACGTGTCCTGTGCAAGAGTGCGGAGATCACGATCCGCGAGGACACTTACGAGATTGTCGACGCTGGAGCAGTTCCTCTGCCAGTAATACAAAAGTACCTGAACTATTGGGTTCCCAAGGTATACGACCTCTTGGGCAACGACGAATCCCATCGTTCGTACGACTTGTACAGGAGCGGCATTCGAGTTCCGCGAGGTTTTGAGAGCGATAGGCACGACGTAAGAATCGACGTCCGTGTGGGAGACCGCATTGAGCAGGCGATGGTCAGGCCGGAGAAAGCGACGAACGCGATCATGCGCCAGCAGTTCATCGCCGAGCTGCAGCGAATCGTGGTGCGCTGGAATGTGTGCCTCAAGAACCTAGGTGTCGATTTCGAATTGCGGCTTCCTCACGAGCGATTCAATCGCACCTACGGTCCGTGCACAGGTCTGCCGTTCGACATCAATGGAGTCTTGATCGCGGACGATGCGGACGCCAAAATTTCATCCTACTTTCCTACTCCCAGCGAGATGTCCGCAGTGCGCTCTGTGATGCAGAGAGAACTCGCCCCGGACTGCGTTGCCTCATGGATCGCTTCGTCGTCTACGCGATTCGGCGATGCTGTGACGAATCGCGTCAACCCGTCACCATTACAATAGCGTGCCCCGATGCAAAACGGCTCTGAAGGGACGAGGGTATTCGAACGGGATGGTGTGCTCGCCGACCCTGTGCTGAGCCTATTTCAGAAAGTTTTACTGGTGACCGATGGCTCAGTGACTGAACTGCTGTCGATATATACAGGGCAAGAGATCAAGGCGAGAAAAATAGAGCAGTTCGTCAGCGCAGGGGAGAGCTCGGTGGCACTAGGTTGTTCAGACGCGACGCCATTGTTGCATCGTAAGATCATGCTGGTCGACCGGTGTTCGAGTTATGTCTACGCCGAGTCGAAGTTCGTGTTCGACAGGTTATCCAAGCGTGCTCAAGTCGCTCTCCTCCAGACAGATGCGCCGATCGGCCAACTGTGGAGAGAGGAGAAGACCGAAATGTATCGCGAAATCGTCGATATTAGATCGCAGCAATGCCGGATAGCTGCCGCATACTTCGGTCTGCCCGAGAGGGCGCAATTCCTGTCGAGAACGTATGTCGTCCGCCAAAGCGGAGAGCCGCTTGGAGTCATCACGGAAAAATTTCCATCAACCAGCTTCATGTAGTGACGCGGCAGTTCGGAGCCGCGTCGGAGCGGCCGTGGTCGACCGGTACATCCATAGAATCATCGCTATGGACCGCTGAACCGCCCATTGCGGACGAAGCCTCATGAAGCGGACCAGGAGCCATAGATATGCGGTGTCTGATCATCGACAACTACGATTCGTTTACGTGGAACTTGGCGGATTACGTGGCTCAGGTTTTTGGAAGTGCTCCTTTGGTCATAAGAAATGACCAATATACGTGGTCTCAGATCACGGATCTCCATTCGTTCGGGTGCATCATCGTTTCGCCAGGCCCAGGGTCGGTGACCAACCCTGAAGATTTTAATGCGTCAAAGGACGCGCTTGAGCAGGACGACGTTCCTGTGTTGGGGGTGTGCCTAGGCCTTCAGGGCTTGGCGCATGTTTACGGCGGACAGATCGCCCACGCTCCCGTTCCATTTCACGGACGGAAGTCCGTAATTCAGCATGATGGCAGTGACCTTTTCAAAGGTGTACCGCAGAACTTCGACGGAGTGCGCTACCACTCCCTTGTTGTGCGTCCAGAGTCACTGCCGGCCAACCTGATAGTCACCGCACGGACGGATTGCGGACTGATCATGGGCTTGCAGCACGCGACACGTCCTAAGTGGGGTGTCCAGTTCCACCCCGAGTCCATCCTCACTGCATACGGTAAGCAGATTATCTCGAATTTTAGAGAGCAAGCTTACAAACATGTAGGAAAGGAGCCGCCTGGTAGAGCCGTGAGGTTGGAGAGTGAAGGCGACGTAGGTGTTGACGGAACTCACCGGCGCGGCGACGCGGGAGACAAGCCTGAGGATCGGAGGCGTCTGCGGCTGTTCGCCAGGAAGCTCGCCTCGAGCATCGATCCGCAAACGGCGTTCCTTCAGTTGTACGCGGGACGAGAAAATTGCTTCTGGCTCGACAGCCAGTCCGCCCCGGACGCATCGTCGCGGTTCTCTTTCATGGGAAGCGGATCGAACGAGTCTCTGCTCGTCTGCCGCTTGAGCGGTGACGCGTCGACGTGTCCTGCCGACGAGCATCTGACCATGCTGGACCGCAACCTGGAGAGCGTCATCGTCGACAGCGACTGCGACGTGCCATTCGAGTTTCGCGGCGGTTACGTCGGCTTCATGACGTACGAGATGAAGGCGGCTTTCGGGTCGCAGACTTCCCATCGAAACAGAATCCCTGATTCCGCATGGATGCGGGCCGATAGATTCCTGGCTTTTGATCACGCCTCAGAGAGTGTGTGGCTGGTGGCGATCGCCGATCGAGATGAGAAAGACGCAGTCGACCGCTGGATGGACGAGACCGAGGCCACGGCAAACGCCTTGCGTCAAGCGGAGGGCGGCGCGAAAACGCTCGGGCTCGACAGAGTATCGGTCAGCATGGATTTCGGCCGTGAAGAGTACCTCGCGGCCATCGAGAGTTGCAAGGAGAAGATCGTCGACGGAGAATCCTATGAGGTCTGCCTGACAAATCGGTTCTCGTTGGATCTGAAGCTGGATCCCGTGGCGCTCTATCTGGTCATGCGTAAGGCGAATCCAGCGCCGTTCGGTGCATTCATCAAAGTAGGAATCAATTACATAATGAGTACGTCACCGGAACGGTTCCTCAAGGTGGATGCCAGCGGAGCCGTTCAGACGAAGCCGATTAAGGGAACAATAGCCAGATCGGACGATCCTCACATCGATCGCAGGAATGCCGCACGGCTGGCGACCTCTGAGAAAGACCGCGCGGAAAATCTCATGATCGTCGATCTGATGCGCAATGACTTGGGAAGAGTATCTGTGCCGGGCAGCGTGAGGGTGTCTAAGTTGATGGACATCGAGAGCTTCAAGACGGTCCATCAGATGGTTAGCACTGTTGAGGCTAGATTGATGCCGGGTTGCTCTCTCGTAGATCTGCTGCGTGCGTCATTTCCTGGAGGCTCGATAACTGGTGCACCGAAGATACGCACGATGGAGATCATCGACCGCCTCGAACAGACTTCGCGGGGTGTGTACTGCGGGACGATCGGTTATCTAGGCTACAATACGGTAGCCGACCTGAACGTTGCCATCAGAACGGCGTCGTACGATGGTAACACGGTCAAGTTCGGTGCCGGTGGTGCTATCACGTACCTTTCCGATCCAAAGAGTGAATTCGCGGAAATCATGCTCAAGGCGGAGGCGGTGCTGCGGCCGATTTGGGAGTACGTGAAGGAGCTCGGCAGCCCGTTGAGTTATAGCTTGCGCCACAAGACCATGAATGTGGAAGTAGAAGCGATTCATATTCCCGGCGCTGCCGCGGCGGTTACACTCCCTCCGGCAAGGACAATACCCGCGGCATTCCCTGTGGAACCAATGGACTGACTATAAAATCCGACCGAGCATCGGCGCTTGCTCGAGAGAATTCCGTTTATCGATAGCTTAGACAGAAAGTTGTATCGCGTGGAAATCGGCGCCGAGCTGCGGTAGCAGCGCGAGCGCTCAGGCTCCCACGAACAGTGCCGCCATCGAAACCGGTAGCGCTTCCGCACAGCGCAGTGATCTGGAGTGTGACCATGACCGCGACCAAGGGGCCCCCCGAGTTTTCCTTCGACCTGTTCTATAGCACGGTCAACGCGTACTACCGGACCGCAGCGGTAAAGGCAGCCATACAGCTTGGAGTTTTCGACGTTGTTGGTGAGAAGGGGAGGACCGCGCCGGAGATCGCGAAGGCGTGCGAGGCGTCCCCCCGTGGCATCCGCATCCTTTGCTATTTTTTGGTTTCAATTGGCTTTCTTAAGAGACGTGGTGACGTCTTCTTCATGACTAGAGATATGGTCATGTTTCTCGACAAAAAATCGCCAGGCTACTTAGGGGGCAGCATCGACTTTCTGCTTTCGCCTTACATCATGGATGGTTTCAAAGATCTCACATCAGTGATCCGCACCGGTCGCCTCACGCTTCCCGAAGAGGGGGCTGTCGCTGCTAACCATCCCCAGTGGGTGCAGTTTGCTCGCGCGATGGCTCCGATGATGTCTCTGCCGTCTCTTCTGGTGGCAGAGCTGGCCGACAGGCACCCGGGTCAACCGATCAAAGTCCTCGATGTCGCAGCAGGACATGGGCTATTCGGTCTCGCCATTGCGCAGCGGAACCCTCGTGCGCACGTGACGTTTTTGGACTGGGAATCCGTTCTGGAGGTCGCGCGCGAGAACGCCGCCAAGGCCTACGTTACCGATAGGGTCAGCTTTCTGCCAGGCGACGCATTTAGCGTCGACTTCGGGGATAGCTACGACGTCATCCTGCTGACCAACTTTCTACATCATTTCGACCAGGCAGGCTGCGAGCAGATCCTCAGAAGGGCAAATGCCGCTCTGAAAGAAAACGGTCGCGTACTGACCTTTGAGTTCATCGCCGACGAGGACCGTACCTCCCCAACGCTCGCCGCCACCTTCAGCATGATGATGCTAGGCACAACGCCAGCCGGCGAGGTATATACATTCTCAGATATTGAGCGGATGTTCAAGAATACGGGTTTCGATCATGTCGAGCTGAAGGCGATTCCGCCGGCGATGGAAAAGGTCGTCGTTTCATCTAAACGAAAACCGATGCAGCGGGCGGCGTCCGAGGCAACAGGAATTATGGGAGCTATGTGATGGCCACGAAACTTTCGGACTTCTCATCCGCCGTTTCCGACGACGAGCAGTTAATCTCCCGATGGAACCAGACGGGCATCTCGCTGAATCTGTCGAAGAGTGTTGTGTCGCTCTTTAACGAACGGGCTAAGCTTTCGCCCGACGCCGTCGCGTGCATGGGTAGCGACGGAGGTATGACGTACAGGGAACTGAATGGTAGGGCGAACCAAATCGCGCATTACCTAATCCGACGCGGAGTAGGCGCAGACGTTCGAGTCGGGCTCTTCTTCGAGCGCTCTGCCGACCAGCTCGTTGGTATGCTCGCCGTACTTAAGGCTGGCGGTTGCTATGTACCGCTGGATCCACAGTACCCTCCGGACTATGTCCACCAGATCGTCACGGATGCCGAGCCGATCTTGGTCTTGTCGGGTCGCGCTCTGGGCCAGCGCCTGCGCCCGGGGGCGGGCGAGGTGATGTACCTCGATGACATCGCCATAAACTCCTCCGAAACGAGTGACCCGAGGGTAGATATCTCGCCGGAGCAGCTATCTTACGTGATGTATACCTCCGGCTCCACGGGCCTACCGAAGGGGGTCATGGTCCCGCACAGGCAGCTCGTCAACTGGCTCTATGCACTGTGGGATAGGGTTCCGTTCGAGGCGAACGAGGTGGTCGCGCAGAAGACTTCCACCGCTTTTGCCATCTCCGTTAAAGAGCTGCTCGCGGGGCTGCTCGCGGGCGTCCCGCAAGTGTTCGTCGATGAGATGACGACCAAGGACATACCTAAACTCGTACGCGAGCTGGAACGATACCGTGTGACCAGGTTGTATACGTTCCCATCGCAATTGGATGCGATCCTCTCCTACGCACAAGGTTCCTTCGACCGGCTCCGGCATCTGCGTCATTTGTTCGTCTCTATCGAGCCATGCCCGACGGAACTGCTGGCGAAGGTGCGGGCAGCAATGCCCTGTGCGGTTACTTGGTATATTTATGGTTGCACCGAAATCAATGATGTGACCTACTGCGATCCTGCCAACCAGGTTAGCAGTAGTGGATTTGTCCCCATCGGACGCCCGATTCGCAACACACGTGTGTTCGTGCTCGACGAGGATCTGCGAGCGGTGCCGGTCGGCGCCATAGGAGAGATCTACGTGGAGAGCGTAGGGGTTGCTCGCGGGTACTGGCGGCAGCCCGAGCTAACCGCAGAGCGGTTCATCCCCAACCCGCACGGAGAGGGTGGATCCCGCCTCTATAGGACGGGTGACCTGGCCCGTTATCTTGCCGACGGGTCGCTAGAGTTCCTTGGGCGGCGTGACCAAGAGGTCAAGATCCGTGGTTACCGGGTTGATTTGCGCCAAGTCGAGAAGGTCATAGCGGCCCACCCAGACATCCAAGAATGCGCTGTTGTGGGGTGGCGGCAGGGGGTGAGCAATACCCAGCTGGTCGCGTATCTCGTATGGCGGTCGGATGGTGCGGCGAAGCTCGGCGAGCTGCGGGAATACCTCTCTGGCAGCTTGCCCTCGTTCATGGTCCCGGGAATCTTTCAGTCTCTGCCCGGGCTGCCACGCCTGCCGAACGGCAAACTGGACCGCTTGAGTTTGCCTGAGCCGAGTGTCTCGGATAGCGGCGTCGTTTACCAGGCGCCTCGCACGAAGATTGAGACGACTCTGGCTCGTATCTGGAGCGAAGTGCTGACACAGGGTGATCAAATGCCACCAACAGTTGGCATCGCTGATGACTTCTTCAGCCTAGGCGGGCATTCTCTGCTCGCGACGCAGCTGTTTTCCCGCGTGCGACAAGAGTTCGAGCTTGAGCTTCCGATCAACACGCTGTTCGAGTACCCCGTCCTGGAATCCTTCGCAAAGGCCGTCGATATCGCGCTCGCCGAGCGCACACCCGACGCGAATTCCCGAATTGCACCTGCTGATCGAGGGCAGCCAGTCCCTCTCTCCTACGTTCAAGAGCGCCTGTGGTTCGTGAACGAGCATATGGAGGAGCAGCGGACGAGCTACAACGTCGCATTCTCCTATCGGATGCGTGGCGGTGGATTGTCAATAGGATCGTTGCGCGCAGCTGTCAACGGCTTGGTGGCACGCCATGAAACTCTACGAACGACCTTCGTCGTGCCTGAAGCAGGCGGCCAGCCGGTCCAGTGCATCGCTGAGGCGCTGTGGATCGACGTACCTCTGTGTGACGTCAAGGAGTGCGATGTCGCTGCACGTGTGGCGGAGCATGCGGGACATGTCTTCGACCTTGCTAAGGGTCCCCTGCTGAACGTCACTGTATTGAGAGTGGCTCCCGATGATCACGTGTTCATGATGAACATGCATCACATTATTTGTGATGGGTGGTCCATCGGTATTCTGTTCCGTGATCTTCAGGAGCTGTATACCGCGGCGGAGACAGGCGCTCAGCCATCGTTGCCAGAATTGCCGGTGCAATATGCCGATTATGCTGTGTGGCAGCGCCATCAGGATCTGAGCTCGCACCTCGCCTCCTGGAAAGAGACCCTGGAGGGTTACGAAGAAGGTCTGGCTCTCCCCTACGATTATTCGCGCCCGGCAAATAGAGCATGGCGGGCAGGGACGTACCGGTTTCAATACAGTCCTGAGCTCGCGGCGCAGGTCGCCGAAGTCAGTCGGAGCCACCAGGCCACGGTGTTTATGACGCTCGTGGCGAGCGTCGCCGTGGTGCTCTACCAGTACACAGGCAGGGAAGACTTGTGCCTGGGTACGACAGTGGCCGGGCGCGACCAGATCGAGCTCGAGGGCTTGATCGGATTCTTCGTCAATATCCTCGCACTTCGCATTGACTTGAGCGGCAACCCGACGGCTGAGGTCATTATGCAGCGGACGAGGGCACGGGTGCTCGCAGCCATGGAGCATCGAGACCTACCGTTCGAGCACGTCCTGGCTGCGTTGCAGAAGCAGCGTGATAGCAGCCAGATCGCGTTGGTGCCGGTGATGGTTCGCCATCAGAACTTTCCTACTGTCCAGACCTACAGCCTCGGCAGAGACCTCGGGGGCGGTCAATTGGAGTTCGGCGAACGAACGACCCCGAGCGAGCTAGACCTGCAGTTCTCGGGCGACGGAAGCTTCTTGGAGGTAACGATCGAGTACGCGAAGGACCTCTTTACAGAGAACACGATCGAAAGGCTCGTGGCGCATCATCGGGAGATCCTGGAAACGCTCGTCGGACACGGGGAGCGCAGGCTGTGTGACTTCCCGCTGTTGACCCAGCAAGAGCAGGACCTGTACGCTGAGCTGAACGACACCGCCTGCCGGATGGAGGCGTTCAGGAGCTTGGCGGACCGCTTCGAGTCTCAGGTGAACGAGACTCCGGATGCGCTCGCGTGCATCAGCGTGACGGCCGCCGAGGAGCAGGGGAGCAGCGGAGCTAGACGTCTGAGCTATGGCCGATTGAACGCACGAGCCAACCAAGTCGCCCATGGGCTGCGTGCGATGGGGGTGGGCCCGGAGTCGCGCGTAGCGGTGATTTGTGACCGGTCACAAGAGCTTTTGATCGCCGTGGTGGCGATCCTCAAGACGGGGGGCTGCTATGTGCCCGTGGACCCGCAGTATCCACAGCACTACATCGAGCAGATCCTCGAGGACGCGGCGCCGCAGGCCGTCCTGAGCAAGCGGGCGTTGCAGATCGGGCATCTTGCTGGGGAGCAAGTGCAAGCCTGGCTCGATCTTGACGACCAGGAAAACCTGATTGACGAACGGGTGTCTAGTCTGCCGCAAGACAACCTGGAGCCCGTCGCGCTGCCTCACGCCTCCCAGCTGGCGTGCTTGATGTACACGTCAGGCTCGACCGGCACGCCCAAGGGCGTGATGGTGCCGTACGCCCAGATACACAACTGGCTGCAGGCATCGTGGCGACGCTATCCGTTTGGTCCCGGGGAGGTGATGCTTCAAAAGACCTCTATCTCCTTCGCGGTGTCCGTCAAGGAGCTATTGAGCGGGCTGCTCGCAGGCATGCCGCAGGTGATGCTGCCAGACACGATAGTTAAAGACAGCGCGGCGTTGACCGCTGCGGTGCATCGGTGGCAAGTCACGCGGATCCACATCGTGCCATCGCACCTGCGGGCGCTGCTGGAGAGCCCGGACGAGACCGCGGCGTCGCTGAGCTCGTTGAAGTACATCGTCACGGCGGGCGAGGCATTGCCCCAGGGAGTTAGAGAGGACGTCCGGAGGAAACTGCCAAAAGTTGCGCTGTGGAACAACTATGGCTGCACGGAGCTGAACGACGTCACGTACTTCCCAGCGAGCACGTCGGGCGAACCTCCGGAGGTGCCGAGCACGGCCGGCGTGCCGATCGGTAAACCTATATCTAACACCCAGGTGTTCGTGCTCGACGAGCAGCTGCGTCAGGTGCCGGTGGGCGTGATGGGAGAGCTGCACGTCGACAGCATCGGAATGGCGCGAGGATATTGGCGTCAGCCCGACTTAACCGCCGAGCGATTTGTCGTCAATCCCTACAGCAGCACCCCAGGCGCACGCCTCTATAAGACCGGAGACATGGTCCGCTTCCTGGCAGACGGGTCCCTGGAGTACCTAGGGAGACGCGATCACGAAATCAAGGTACGTGGACATCGGGTAGATGTTCGCCAGGTTGAAAGCGTCGTGGGGGCGCACCCCGGCGTGGCAGAGTCGGCCGTAATGGGGTGGCCTCTGGACTCGAGAAGCCCGGCACTTACCGCGTATGTGGTGCCGAGGTCCGGCTGGTCGGGGGCGGCTGACGAACTGCGACGGTATCTCTCCGAGAGGCTGCCGACCTACATGGTCCCGACGCTCTACAAGTTCCTTCCGGCGCTGCCGCGTCTGCCGAACGGAAAGCTAGATCGATTGAGTTTGCCCGCGCCGGAGGTCACAGATACTTCCGCCAACCAAGCGACCACCACGACTGAGACGGAGAAGCTGGTTGCAGCGATCTGGGGCGAGATTCTGAAGCGGGATGACGGCGCTGTTCCTGTCGTGGGGAAGCGCGACAACTTCTTCGATCTGGGTGGTCACTCACTGCTCGCCGACCGCGTGCTGTCGCGCGTGCATCTACTCTGCGGTATCAGGCTAAGCATCAATGCTCTATTCGAAAAGCCGGTGATGGAGTCCTTCGCAAAGGAGATCGACGACGCGGTAGCCGCACAGAAGCAAAGGGACGACGGCGCCACTGATGCGTTGAATCATCGAGCGAGGCCTGCTCCCGTCCTTTTGCCTATCGCGCTGAATCCCGAGAGGCCAAGTCTGTTCTGCATCCACCCCATCGGCGGCCAGGTGTCTTTCTACAACGACTTGGCCAAGGTGGTGGGTGCACACGCGTCCGTCTACGGCGTTCAGTCGATTGAGGCACGCGACTTCGAGCTTCTCGAAGAGCTCGCTGCCTTCTATGGTAGCACGATCCAAAGCCTGCAGCGCAAGCCGACGTATCGCCTGGTCGGGTGGTCTTCAGGGGGGCTGATCGCCCTCGCGATCGCCCGCGAACTGGAGCAGCGTGGCTGCACCGTGGAGTACGTCGGGTTGATCGACTCGACTCCCATACCAAGCATCGCGGCAGATGCTTCGCGGCTCGCCGTGACTGCGGCGGTTAACATCTTGGGCGCGATTCGCGGGCGAGGATTTTCGGTTCGCGAAATCGAGATTGCAAAGTCTGTTCTCGCTTCACATGGACGGGATGAAGAGTGTCTGGATTTGTCTAATTATAAAGATACTTTGCTATTTCTCGCCAGGCACTTCGATGTGCGCATCGAGGATGAGTCATCGGATTACCTCGCCTCCCGAATGGAAGTAACGAAATACTACCTGTCGCTGTTGGCTGGTTTCAAGCCCGAGGCACTGGGGCCGAATGTGTACTTGTACAAGGCTTCCGAGCGCCTCGGTATACAGCCCACTGAAGGCGCCAGCGCCGGGTGGAATGGTGGACTGGAATCCATGCTTGAGCCCTCTAACGTGATTCAGGTTCCTGGAACCCATTACACAATGCTGCAAAAGGACAACGTGCACAACCTGGGCGCTCGCATCAATGAAAGATTGATGGCTATCAACACACCTAGAGGAGCGGTGTAGGCGCTGAACGCGCGGATCAACTTTCTATCGGACGGCTGGGACCCCTGCGGGATTATGAAAGGAGGCTCAGGCATGAATATGACGCACCGCGCCGAGATTCGCAGCTCCGCTTGTGCGGCGCCTTACGTGCAGCTCCCGCGCGGGTCCTTTGCAGCGTCGGTTTACAGCGAGGCATTCTGCTGACACGCCGTCGACATCGTTGGTTGTTGAGAGCGAGGCTGGTTGATGCTCTCGCGCTCGGGTTGGCTGATGGTGCGGGCCCCAGTCGCGGGAGTGATGGTCGACCCATCGCCGCGCTGAGAGGGCTGGATTGCTCGGACGCGTCAAGGTTTCTGCCGCAGGGCTCGGCGGCTGTGCCGCCCTTGACGCGCTCTGCGCGCCCCGGCGGAGTCGTCACACGGGCGACGGGCGGACGGACCCTCCGGCGGAGGCTCAAGGCATCGGAAGGGCGATGGCCAGCGACCGCGTGAGCGAGGCATCATCGTGCCTGAGCGAAAAATGGGCTCCAGCCGTCGTCAGCAGGGAACGATAACATTGGTGCACGTTGAACACGCGCCAGATCAGGGGAGAAAGGGCAATTCCGAGATGAGCACAGCGAACCAATCCAGTGTCACGGTGCCGAGCCGAGGCACCTTGAGTGCAGTCCCGACCGTCAGGGCTGAGTATCCGTCGAATCGAGCCGTGCATCAGCTGTTCGAGGCTCATGTGGAGCGCTCGCCGGGCGCAGTCGCGGCGGTGATGGGAGAGGAATCCCTGACGTATCGTGAGCTGAATTGTCGTGCGAACCAGCTCGCGAGGTACTTGTTCTCGAAGGGCGTGCGTGTCGGCGGGTCAGTGGCGATCCTGATGAACCGGAGCCCGTTGTGCCTCGTGTCGCTACTTGCCGTACTAAAGACTGGCGCCTCTTATGTGCCACTCGACCTCGGCCTGCCGGCGAAGAGAATCGAGTACATGTTGTCGGACAGCGGAGCGAAGTTCGTGCTGGTCGACCATGAGTCGCGAGGACGGCTCGACGAGGTCGACACGAGCGAATCGCCGGCGATCGACCTCGACATCGACGCTGTTTGGGAGGGCGATACGAGTAATCTGAACCTCCCCGTGAACGGTGAGGACGAAGTTTACTGCATGTACACGTCCGGATCGACCGGAGCTCCTAAAGGTGTGATGGTTCATCACCGTGGGTTGATGAACTACGTGTGGTGGGCCAAAGGACAGTATGTGAGCGACGACGTGAAGAGCTTCGCGCTCTACTCATCATTGTCGTTCGACTTAACCGTTACGTCGATCTATGTGCCGCTGATATCGGGCTTGTGTATCTACATCTACGCTGACCGCCAAGATAATGTCCCCGTGATCAACAGAGTCGTCGACGACAATAATGTTGACGCCCTGAAGCTCACTCCTTCGCACCTGGCGTTGCTCAGGAACACGGACCTTGCGGCTTCTAATCTGAGGGTGCTCATCTTAGGTGGAGAAGATCTTAAGACCGAAGCTGCCCTGGATGTACATCGAAGATCATCTGGAAGGATCGCTATTTACAATGAGTACGGGCCTACGGAGACCGTCGTCGGGTGCATGATACATCGCTACGATCCTGTGAAAGATGTGCATGGCTCGGTGCCGATCGGCACGGCCATCGATAATCTGGAGATATTCCTCCTCGATGAGCATCTCAACGGCGCCCAACCCGGTAAAGTAGGGGAGATCTACATCGGAGGAGACGGCGTGACGCGCGGATACAAGAACAAGCCGGACGTCACTGCCAAGCATTTCGTGTCAAGTCCATTCGCGGCGGGAGAAAAGCTCTACGCCAGCGGTGACCTCGGGCGACTGAATGAACGCGGAGAGCTGCTCTTCCTGGGGAGAAAGGACCTCCAGATTAAACTCCGAGGTTATCGGATCGAGTTAGCTGAAATTGAAAACGCACTTCTCTCGTACCCCGGCATCAGGGAGTGCGTCGTTGACTCGACACGTACCGATGTACACGGCTCGGGCGGTGACCTGACCTACTGTGTCAAATGCGGTTTGGCTTCCAGCTTCCCCAATACGGTCTATGCGGCGGATGGAGTTTGCAGCCACTGCGTCGCATTTGAGAAGTACAAGGACGTCGTCCGCGACTACTTCAGCGACATGGCGGAACTCGAGGCTATCGTCGGCGAGATGAAGCAGGAGGGCAATGCGCGCTACGACTGCATAGTAGCGCTAAGTGGCGGGAAGGACAGCACGTACGCGCTCTGCCGCATGATCGATCTCGGCGCGCGGGTACTCGCCTTCACGCTGGACAACGGCTACATCTCCGATGAAGCCAAGCATAACATTGACCGAACCGTAGCCCGCTTGGGTGTGGAGCATCGCTACGTTTCGACGGAGCACATGAGAGAGATATTCGTCGATAGTCTCAGACGACATAGCAACGTGTGCAACGGCTGCTTCAAGACGATCTACACGTTTGCGATAAATATCGCGCACGAGATCGGCGTCAGACACATCGTGATGGGCCTGTCGAAGGGGCAGCTGTTTGAGACTCGTCTCTCCGCGCTGTTTCGCGCGTCTTCGTTCGATAACGCTGTGTTCGAGAAGAACCTCCTCGACGCCCGGAAGATATATCATCGCATCGGCGATGCAGTGAGCCTTCGCCTGAACACCGAGTGTGTCAGGGACGACGCCGTGATGGATCGCATTCGCTTCGTGGACTTTTACCGTTACTGCCACGTCAGTCGAGTTGAGATGTACGACTACATCCAGAGAAAGGTCGGATGGTCTAGGCCGATTGACACAGGTCGATCAACCAACTGTCTTCTCAATGACGTCGGCATCTATGTTCACAATCGCGAGCGGCGGTACCATAATTATTCGCTTCCCTATAGCTGGGACGTGCGGATGGGACACATCAGCAGGGAAGAAGCGATGAGGGAGCTGGACGACTCCACTGACATCGACGTCGATAGAGTTCAGGCCATCATGGATGAACTTGGGTATACGATGAATGAAGACGTCGTGGAATCGGCAGAATCTCAGCTCGTTGCATATTACGTTGCTCCGGCAGAGATTCCATGGTCGGCTTTGCGGCAGTTTCTGGCGAAGACTTTGCCGGACTACATGGTCCCGACCTGCTTCGTCCAGCTCGACGACATACCCCTGACGCCTAACGGAAAGGTCAACCGGCAGGCTTTGCCTAGGCCAGATATTCTCAGGAACAATGCGAAAAACCAATACGCCGCACCTCGGAACGCCGTAGAAGAACACTTGGTCAGTCTATGGAAGGAAATACTGAGGGTCGACGAGGTCGGTATTTACGACGACTTTTTTGCCCTCGGCGGGCATTCGCTGCCGGCGCTGATGCTTTTGTACAATGTCGCCAACCACTTCAATAAGACAATCGGCATTCAGGAGTTCGCGAGCGCACCCACCATCAGCGCGCTGGCAAAGCACATCGGAGACGGTGCGTCGTCGGTCACGCGCGGCGATGCCGAGGCAGTAGAACAGACGTCATGAACAACGGGTGTTGAAGTGCGTGCCTTGATAGTAAACAGCGTAAACGTAGGGCTCTGTTCGGTGTTCGACCGGGGTCTTCAGTTTGGCGACGGTCTTTTTGAAACGATGCTCTGCCTGGATGGCGCACCGAACAATTTTGAGCAGCACTGGGAGCGACTGAGCAACGGCTGCGTACGCCTTGGAATCGGGTGTCCTGACGTCCGGATGGAGGTGCTCGCAGCGGTCAGAGACTGGGGTAGGCAAAGGGCGGTCGCGAAGTTGATAGTGACCAGGGGTAGTTCCGAAAGAGGTTACCGCTGCGCGAAGGATGTTGCTCCCAACTGGGTTCTTACGATCGGCGACGCTCCAAATATTAGTAAGGCGTTCTACGAAGCTGGCGTTAGCGTTCGAATTTGTCGAACTCGCCTTTCTGTTGAGGACGAGCAGCTGGCAGGTCTTAAGCATCTGAATCGGTTGCCGCAGGTGCTTGCCCGGAGAGAGTGGGAAGACGAATATCACGATGGCTTAATGATGAACCATCTAGGGCATGTCGTGGAAGGATGTTCGAGTAATCTGTTCCTCGTCTCTGGTGGCACGTTGCGGACTCCTGACCTGAATGCGTGTGGCGTGAGGGGGATCGTCCGGCAGATAGTTCTCGATTATGCCACGAGGGTTGGGATTCCTTGTGAGGTGACGTCGACAGTAGCCGGTGACGTCGAGCAAGCGGACGAGGTATTTCTGACCAACTCGGTCTACGGCGTGTTGCCTGTCAGAGCTGTCGATGCGAGAAAATATGCGATTGGCGGGACGACCAGGCGCATATTGAGCGAGCTGTGTAGCGGCGTGTACTTTGAGAAGTAGTTCCCGTGTTCGTTTGCCGGCGCATGGTCCTGGTCGGTGAGAGCCCGTGCTTCTGGGCGGTTTACGATGGACTGCGAGGATCGTATGACAGGAAGTTCTAAAGTTGCCGCGGCGTGTCCTTTGGTTGTCACTCCGCCGGAAGAGCAGATGCTTCTTGAAGATTGGGTTGCGATGAATCGCGCCACGATCGAGCACCAGCTGACCGCACACAAGGCGATTATATTTCGTGGGTTCGGCAATAAAATCGGTTTAGACGGCATAGCTGCCAGTTTGTTCGGGCGGCTCTTAGATTATACGTACCGGTCGACGCCCCGCACTGAGCTTGGCTACAATCTGTACACCGCGACCGAGTATCCCAAGCAACTGTCGATTCCGATGCATTGCGAGAATTCATACCAGCGCGACTGGCCGATGAGACTGCTGTTCCACTGCCTGGAGCCAGCTACCCGAGGCGGAGCTACTCCGCTGGCCGATACGATCCAGGTGACCCGCCTGATCGCTCCAGAAGTCAGGGAAGAGTTCGAGCGGAAGAACGTCAAATATGTAAGAAACTATCGTCCTGGTGTAGACCTTCCATGGCAGACGGTCTTCGGAACGAATAGCAGGGAAGAGGTCGAGCAGTTCTGCGTCAGAAACGGCATCGATTACCAGTGGTCCGACACTGGGCTGAGAACCAGCCAGGTATGCCAGGCGTTTGCCATCCATCCTGTTACTGGCGACAAATTGTGGTTCAATCAGGCTCATCTGTTCCACATCTCGGCGCTGGATAAGGCTTCTCAAGAAATGATGTTGTCATTTTTTGGTGAAGGCGGACTCCCCAGAAGCTCATACTTCGGGGATGGAACTCCGATAAGCCGTGAAGCCTTAAACAACATTCGTGCAGCGTTTGAGCAAAGTAAAACGTACTTCGAGTGGCACAAGAACGATGTTTTGTTGATCGATAACATGCTAGCGGCCCATGGCAGGGACCCTTTCGAGGGAAACCGAAAGGTGCTCGTGTGCATGGCTGAGTCGTACTCGGAGTGGCAGAGGCGCTCGCCTACCGGGAAAAGTGAACGTGAAGGGAGCGTGGGTTAAGCATGTCGCGCCTACAGCAACTGCTCGGGGAGATCGCCTCCGGCAAGGGACCGTCCGGCTCGCTGTTTTGTTTTCCGGGTTCAGACGGAGCACCAGAGCGATCGTCGAACGCTGCTGACCTGGTGGCCAAGGCGCTCGGAGTTTCCGGCTCTCTTCAGCGGCAAGCCGCGCCGAAGACCCGGATCGTGATCGCCATGCCGCACGGAGTTGACTTCGTCGCGTCGTTGCTTGGCTGCTTCGGCGCGAACGTCGTCGCTGTTCCCGTGACACTCGCGTCCGCTGAGCCTACCTCGCAGGAGTTGGCGAAGATAGATGCACTGCTGGCGTGCCATAGCGCCGCCGGGGAGGTGTTCGTCCTTACGCGGGATAACCGACTGGCGGGGGCTCTGCTTGCACGCTCCGGTTGTAGCGTCCGGCTCTTAGCGTATGACGAACTTACAGCGGACGCTAGCGCACCTATCTGCCTTAATCAAGCCTGCGAGGAAGACGCCGCATTGATCCTCCTTACTTCCGGGTCGAGCGGTAAGCCGAAGGGGATCATCCTAAGTCATGCCAATGTATTGTACCAAGCGCGTGCCGGAGCCGTGCAGTGGTCGATGAGTGAAACCAGTCGGATTGTAACCTGGCTCTCACCATCGCACAACTTCGGGCTGCATTTCGGCGTGATGGCGCCTCTGTGCTGTGGGACGCAGAGCACGTTCATTCACCCTGTCGAGTTCATGAAGCGTCCGGCCATCTGGTTCGAAACCGTCAAGCGCGTGGGCGCCACTCACATAGCGGCTCCCAACTTCGCATTGGATCTATGGACTGATGCGGTGTCCGTCCTCGACGTCCCCGGCGATGCACTCGGTACGATCACCCACGTGGTCTGCGGCGGCGAACCGGTCCGGAAGCGCAGCATCGAGCGATTCTTCGAAAAATTCCGTAGATCGGGGGCACGAGATCGCACGTTCTGTGCCCACTACGGTCTTTCAGAGACTGGCGCCCTGACGACATGGTGCGAGGGCAGCGGCCCACAATTCTTGGCGGTCGATGGGTCGGAGTTACTGGCAGGTCAGGTCCACCTTGCGCACGGCCGGACGGGGGTGGACCTGGCGAACTGCGGCCGCGTTGCCGACGGCATCACGCTCCGCATTGTACATCCCGAGAGCGGAGTCACGTGTAACGAGGGTGAGGTTGGCGAGATTTGGGTGAAGTCGCCCGGAGTCGCCAAGTCATATCTCGATGACGAAGATGCGGACCGGCAGGCGTTTGGGTGGACGGTAAAGGACACTGGCGAAACCGGTTTCTTTCGCACGGGCGACAGAGGATTCGTACGCGATCGATGCGTCTACATCGCTGGGAGAGAGAAGGATGTCATCATCGTTCGCGGCAAAAATCATTTTCCGTCTCATATCGAGTCAACGATTGCCGAGGTCGCGGCGAAATGCGTATTGAGGCCGGTCGTGTTCGGGCTGGAACAAGGCGACCGTGAGCGCATTATAGCGCTCATTGGAGTTAGTGAGTCGTTGCCTGCGAGCTACTATCCAGCGCTGGCTGCAAAGATTCGCAGACAGGTCGCTGAGATCCATGGTGTGACTGTAGATGAGCTTGCGTTCATCGAGACGGACAAGCTGCTCCCCCCGACCGTTGGTAAGCTCAATAGGCGACCCATCAGAGACGCTTTCTTCAAAGGGAAGCTGGCGACGATATGGTCGGACAAGATGCAACTTCGACCCAATGACGGATACTCTAGCGTCACCTCGAGTCCAGATGACAAGACGGAGGTGATTCTCCGGCGATTGTTTGTCAAAACGCTGGGGGAGCGTGCCCTGCAATATCAGCCCGATACGAATTTTTCGGAGGCGGGGCTGGACTCACTGCAGTGCGTGCGCTTGGCTGGAGAAATAGAGAGCGCCTTCGGCGTTCCATTCGAAGCCACCCATATGTTCAAGTATCAAACTCTGCGCGAAATCGCAGCCCATCTGAGCGGCAGCGGCTTGGGCTCCTCCCGGGGGGTAGCGTCGGCCGAGCCGCCGTCCGCGACGGCTGCTCACCATGTAGCGGGCGCAGCTGCAGCGGCGAACGTCCACCAAGCTGAGCAGATCGCGGTGGTTGGGATGCATTGCGAGTTCCCCGGTGCTGGCGAAGGCACGGAGGCGCTCTGGAACTTCCTGATCGCCGGAGGTGACGGCGTCGGGCTTATCGAGCACCAGCGCCCGGAGCTTTGGGAGGCGACCCGTACCTATGCCGGAATCGACGAGAGTGCGCTGCCGAGGTGGGCTGGACTGCTGAAGGGGGTGGACCTGTTCGATGCGCCGTTCTTCGGGATATCACGCCGAGAGGCCGAGTGCATGGATCCACAGCAACGTAAGGTGCTCGAGTTCATCTGGAAGCTCGCTGAAGCGTCCGGGCATGATCCGATGTCATGGAGTGGAGAGCGCGTCGGCTTGTACGTCGCTGCTCATACCGCGGATTATGGCGAAGTTCTCGCTGCCAGGCCGGACCTGATGGTGCACTCAGGTGCCTACATCGACTCTGGCACGCACCATACCATGATTCCAAACCGTGCTTCTCGCTGGTTCAACTTCATCGGTCCGAGCGAGGTTGTCAACACCGCATGCTCGAGCTCGATCGTCGCGATCCATCGGGCCGTCGAGTCGCTGCGTAGACGAGATTGCTTGTCTGCGATTGTCGTTGGCGTGAATCTGATCCTCACCCCTCGGGTGCTGCTCGCGAGCGCTAGAGCGGGAATGCTCGCGCCGGACGGGCGCTGCAAGACGCTCGACGCCGCCGCTGACGGATTTGTTCGCTCCGAAGGTGTCGCTGGTGTCCTTTTGAAGCCGCTTAGTAGGGCAATGTTAGATGGGGACCAAATCCTCGGTGTCATACGAGGTGTGGCTGTCAACCACGATGGACGATCGAACTCCCTACGTGCGCCCAACGTCAACGCGCAGAAGAGGCTGTTGATATCGGCCTACACCGAGGCTCGGGTAGACCCGGCAACGGTCACTTACATCGAGTTGCATGGGACGGGTACGAACCTCGGAGATCCGATCGAGGTTCAGGCGCTCAAGGAGGGATTCGAGGTACTCAGCCCGGGCGCGTCCCTGGGGCGGTGTGGACTAGGTTCGATCAAGTCGAACATCGGCCACACTGAATCGGCCGCGGGATTGGCAAGTCTTATCAAGGTATTGCTGGCGTTCCAGTACGGCATAATACCAGGAACGCGACACTTCAAGCAACTCAACCCTCGGATCGATCTGCAGAACTCCCCGTTCAGGGTGATGAAAGAGAACGAGCAGTGGTGTGCCGAGGTGGATGCAAGCGGTGACGCACTGCCTCTCCGTGCGGGCATCAGCTCATTCGGATTCGGCGGCGTGAATACGCATTTGATCTTGGAGCAATATCGGACCGCGCCCACGCGAGTTGGAGGAGGTGACCCCATCTCATCGAACCCGGCGCTGATCGTCCTTTCCGCGAGGAACGAGGATAGGCTCAGGGAGCAAGTGCGACAGCTTCTGGAATGGATGCGGCGACGCGAGGCTCCGCCAGATTTGGCCGACCTCGCCTATGTGCTGCTGGTCAGCCGTCATGCCATGGAGTTCCGGTTGGGGGTGGCTGTCAGGCGTGCTGAAGAGCTCGAGGAGAAATTGGACGCCTTCTTGGGCGGAGCACATCATGTTGACGGTCTTTGCTGGGGGGAGGTCCAACGCGATCGACCGTCGTCGCAAACGGACAGCGAAGGAAGTGAGCACTCCGTCGCCGCGTGCGTTCGCGATGGGAAACATATCGATCTCCTCAAGTCTTGGGTCAAGGGCGTAGCGATCGACTGGCGCGAGTTGTACGGGAACAACACGCCGCGCCTCGTGAGCTTGCCGACATATCCGTTTGCGCGTGAGCGCTATTGGGTTCCGGACGCGCCGGCCGCTCCGCGGACGGAGGGCAACGATCGCTCACCGCCACTTCATCCGCTGATTCATCGCAACGCGTCGGACTCGAACGCGCAGCGCTTCAGCTCGGTCTTTTCGGGATCGGAATTCTTTCTCGCCGATCACCGAATTCAAGGCCAGCGAGTGCTGCCTGCGGCCGTACACCTAGAGATGGCTCGGGCAGGGGTTGAGCGAGCTACGGCAGCGCGAGACGCTGGCTGGTGTGTTCGACTGGAGAACGTCGTCTTTGTACGACCCATCGTTGTCGAGCCAGGCGGGATTCACGTTCACGTCGCGCTCGTGTCGCAGGAAGACGGCACCATCGCGTTCACCGTCCACAGCGCTGATGGCAAGATGAAGGTGCTCCACAGCCAAGGCCGCGCGCTGTGGGTGCGCGCCACGAATAGGTGCCAGATTGACCTGGCCAGATTGAGAATGCTGAGCGGCGCGCCCGTCGCTCAGGGACACGAATACTATGAGAGCTTTGCGAAGCGAGGGCTGGTGCTTGGCGCGACGCTTCAGTCTGTGCGCCATATCCACCTCGTTCGGGATGGCGAGGCGGGATCGCCGGTCGTGTTAGGAGAGCTGAGGCTGCCGCGCGAGGTGTCTGGGTCGTTGAGTGAATACGTGCTTCATCCGAGTCTGCTGGACGGAGCCTTGCAGGCAACTCTTGGACTAACTCATGGCGAGCACAACAATGGCAGAATGACGATGCCATTCGCGCTGCAGCGGCTGGACGTGCAGGCGCCCCTGCCCGAGAGAGCATGGGCGGTCGTGCGCTACAGTGAAGGCTCTGGGCCCAATAGCGCGGCACCGAAGATCGACATCAACGTGTGCGATGATGCTGGGTTCGTGTGCGCAAGCCTGATTGGGCTCAGCTCCCGCCTGCTCGAAGGCCGGCCGCTCGTCCACCATGTGCCCGATGAGACCACGCGCCGCGCGGAAGCGGAGCCCCCACGCGAGCTCACGCTGGTCCCAGCGTGGCGAGCGGTCGACCCGGGATGCGGGCCGGTGTGGCCCAGCGTCAAGCAGCAGGTCGCTGTTATCGGCGACTCGAGGCGGTTGCACGCAATGCTTAGCCTGTACCCTGACGCGAGGGTGCTGCCTCTGAACGGCCAAGAGGGCGTCGAGCACATTGCGGAGCGACTTGCGCTGCTCGGCAACATAGAGCACCTGTTCTGGGCGGTTCCGAACGAGCAGGCGGAGCTCTTCAGCGATGGGCTCATCGATGCGCAAGATCGCTGCGTTACGACCGGCTTCCGGTTAGTCAAGGCGCTGCTGTCGCTCGGGTACGGCCACAAGCCGCTCGGTTTCACCATACTGACGGTACAGGCACAGTCCGTCGGGTCGACCGATCAGGTCAGACCCGCGCATGCGAGCGTTCATGGACTCGCGGGTGCCCTGGCCAAGGAGTACGCCCACTGGAGTCTTCGTTTGATCGACTTGCCGGAGCGAGAACCGTGGCCGAGCTGGGAGCAGTTGTTGGCGCAGCCAGCACAGGCACAAGGCAACGCGCTTGTGTACCGCAACGGTAAATGGTTCGAGCCGCACCTCGTCCCCACACGTTTGCCGGAGCCCAACACGCCGGTGTACCGCGCCGGCGGCGTCTACGTAATTGTCGGGGGCGCGGGCGGTCTGGGAGTGGTGTTCACCGAATATCTCATACGCAGTCACCAGGCCCGCGTGGTATGGATAGGCCGGCGAGCAAGGGATGCGGAAATTGCGCGAAAGCAGGAGCACCTTGGAAAGCTGGGGCCTGCGCCGCACTACATCGCCGCCGATGCGTGTGACGCTGCCGCCATGCAAGCGGCTCGCAGAGAGGTCATCGAGCGTTTCGGTCGAGTCCATGGAGTAGTGCTCGCGACGATCGTGCTCCAGGACCGGAGTCTCGCTCGAATGGAGGAAGACTCCTTCCGCGCTAGCCTGAGAGCGAAGGTGAACGTCAGCGTGCAGGCTGGCCGGGCGTTCCAGTCCGACTCGCTTGATTTCGTGCTGTTCTTTTCCTCCGTGCAGAGCATGACGAAGGCGCGGGGGCAGAGTAACTACGCGGCGGGCTGTGTGTTCACGGACGCTTTCGCGCAGGCTTGGGCCCAGCAGGGGGCGCCGATCAAGACCATCAACTGGGGCTACTGGGGCAACGCGGGCGTGGTGGCCTCCCCCGAGTATCGCGAGCGCATGGCGCGCATCGGGTTCGGGTCAATCGAACCTCCCGAAGCGATGGCCGCGCTGCGGCGATTCTTGGGCTCGCCGCCGCAGCAGATTGTTTTTATGAAGGCCACTCGCGCCGCAGCGGCGCTGACAGTTGGCATCGCGGCAGAGGAGCCAGACGGACCGCGGGCCGTGGAGCAAATTCTGCCGCTTCACGTCCCCTATGATCAGGGAGACGCCTCGCAGGACGATCCCGACGGCGTTGGGAAGGCGGAAGAGGAGCAGCTCAATCGGCTGCTCGGGAGACTGCTGTTCGGGCAGCTCCGTGAGCTAGGCTTGTTCGCCCAGACGACGCTTGACATCGCGGCATGGAAGCGAGAGGCGGGATGGCCCGCGAGGTACGACCGCTGGCTCGACCACACCTTGAACCTGCTGCGGGAGCAAGGCTACCTCGGTGCTGGCACGCAAGCGGTTCAGCTGCGACAGGTCGCGGCTGTCCCGTCCATGCGAGTGCTGTGGTCGGAGTGGGACGCGTATAAGGCGCGAGCAGACGAGAAATATCGATGGCGCGCGCGTGTAAGAGTATTGGACTCCAGCCTGCGCGCCTTGTTGGACATTATTCGGGGCAGGCGGAGCGCCACCGAGGTTCTGTTCCCCGAGGGGTCGATGGACCTGGTGGAGGGCGTCTACAAAGGCGACCCCATCTCGGATCATTTCAATGATTTGATGGGCGATCGTCTGGTCGAATACATCGAGCAGAAGCGAGCGCTAAGCCCGCAAATTAAGCTGAGCGTAGTCGAGATCGGTGCAGGTACTGGTGGCACGAGCGCGCGAATGTTAGAGCGGCTGAGGCCGTATCAGGCGAGCATCGCGGTGTACCTGTACACTGATGTCTCGAAGGCGTTCCTGTTACATGCTCAACGTCATTACCTTCAAAAAGCGGCATATCTTAAGACAGGATTGTTCAATGTTGAGCGATCCCCAGCCGAGCAAGGTCTCGCGTTGAGCGGTTTTGACATCGTGATCGCTGCCAACGTGCTGCACGCCACGAGGGACGCCCGTCAAGCGGTCCGCAACGCCAAAGCGCTTCTTCGAGATCACGGTCTGTTATTGATCAACGAGATTAACGGAAGCAGCCTGTTCACCCATCTCACGTTCGGTTTACTCGAAGGCTGGTGGCGCTACGAAGATGCGGCGCTGCGCGTGCCCGGCTCTCCCGCGCTTTCTCCCAGCTCCTGGCGCGACCTGCTGGAGAGCGAGGGGTTCGTCGTAGATGATGACCCCGCATCACTGGTCCAGGGGCTGGAACAACAAATCATTGTCGCACGACGCGATGCTCCTCCTGAAGCACAGCGGCCTATGAGACAGAAAGACTCCAACGTCATGGATTCCAGTGTCTTGCGAAGACGAACCGCGGCGCAGGTGAAGCAGCTGATCGCGAGAATGCTCCAGGTCGACGACAGTGAGATCGATTCCTCTGTGGCGATCGATAGATATGGAGTTGACTCGATCCTAATTGTTGAGCTGGTCAATGAATTGAAGAAGGTGGTCGGCGAAGTCGACGCTGCGATCTTCTTCGAGGCGCCGTCCGTTGATGCGCTGGTGGACTGCCTCATCAAGAATAGTTCGTCGGAGTTGATGGCGTGGGTTGGCATCCAGATATCTCCAGAGACAGACGCCGTCCAGAGGGTTGACGTTCGAGGGGCGCAGACAGTCGCAGAAAACCACTTCAAGGAGTTGGTCGGAAAGATACTAAAGATTGATCCTCGTCAGATCGATGCGTCCAAGACCCTAAACCACTACGGAATCGATTCCATCGTCGTCGTTGAGCTGACGGCCGAGCTGCAGAAGATATTCGGCGAGATTGACTTCTCGCTGGTATTCGAGTCCCAGTCGATCGACGCCTTGGTGCGGCACTTTGCCGCGAGTCGGCCTGATGCGCTCGCGCGATGGGTAAGTTCTGCCGAGCGAGCGGGGGCCGGCGAGGGCGACGTGTATCAGCCGTCGATCGAGCATCTGCGGCAGAAGGCGACGAGCCATTTAAAGGAGTTGATCGGCAGAATAGTCAAAATGGATCCTCGCGATATTGCGTCGCACGAGGAGATGAGTAATTACGGTATCGACTCGATCGTTATAGTCGAGTTGACCAATGAGTTGAGGCGAATGTTTTGCGATATCGACAGCGCGCTTCTGTTCGAGTCGCAGTCGATTGACTCGCTTGTTGATTCGTTGATTGGAGCGCAACCCGATGCCGTGAAAGTATGGGTTGGCATCGAGGGCGAGCGCTCCAAATCGAGTGTCGGCGGCGCAGCGGTCGAACATTCGTCGACGATTGGTGCGATGGCGCCAAATGAATCAATGGCACAATCGCTGCCATCGCGCGCGTCTAGATCCGACCACAAAGAGACGAGTGAGAGGCAGCAGGCCGTACAACTCGATGACGCTGGTGAACGAGACGTGGCCATCATCGGGATGTCCGGACGGTACCCAGGATCTAAGGATGTCGATGAGTTTTGGGAAAATCTGAAGCGTGGGGTGAACTGCATCACGCAGGTGCCTGCCGAGCGATGGGACCACAGCCAGTACTTTGATGAGGCCAAGGGCAGTCGCGGAAAGACGTACAGCATGTGGGGTGGATTCATCGAGGGCGTCGACCGATTCGACCCTTCGTTCTTCGACATCGCGCCCCGCGATGCGGCAGCGATGGACCCGCAGGAGAGGCTGTTCTTGCAGGAGGCCTATCGGAGCATCGAGGATGCCGGTTACACGCTCGCCACCCTAAGCAACAGCAGAAGGGTCGGTGTGTTCGTCGGCGTGATGAACGGACACTATCCCGGCGGATCGCGTCATTGGTCCGTCGCCAATCGAGTGTCCTATTCGTTCGATTTTCAGGGACCCAGCATGGCGGTGGACACTGCATGCGCGTCTTCCTTGACGGCAGTCCATCAGGCCCTCGAGAGCCTGCATAGCGGAACGAGTGAGGTCGCCATCGCCGGCGGTGTCAATCTCATCGTTTCTCCAGACCATTATATAGGCCTATCCTCCTTGGGTATGCTGTCGTCTGGGGACGAATGCCGGCCGTTTGGAGACGGCGCGGATGGCTTCGTCGACGCGGAGGGGTGCGGTGCCATAGTTTTGAAGCCGCTGCGGAGAGCCATCGCTGACGGTGATCACATTTATGCCATCATCAAAGGAAGCATGGTGAACGCTGGCGGCAGATCGATAGGCTATGCCGCGCCAAACCCGAGCGCCTTGGTCGATGTCGTTGATAGGGCAATCAAACAGGCCAGGATCGAGCCGCAAACGATCAGCTATATCGAGGCACACGGCACGGGGACCTTGCTGGGCGACGCCGTTGAAGTGGCTTCGCTGAATAGGGTCTTCCAGGCTCATACGCAGGACCGAGGGTTCTGTGCGCTCGGCTCGGTGAAGTCCAACATTGGTCATTGCGAGAGCGCTTCGGGCATGGCCAGCATCGCCAAGGTCCTTCTTCAGATGAAGCACGGGCAGGTGGTCCCCAGCCTTCACTCCCGGCAGCTGAATCAGTACATAGACTTCAAAAGAAGCCCGTTCACAGTTCAACAGGAATTGACGGTCTGGAAGCGGCCTGTACTTGAGATTGACGGCGAGGTGAAGGAGTATCCGCGTAGGGCTGGTGTTTCTTCATTCGGCGCGGGTGGCGCAAATGCTCATCTGGTGTTGGAAGAGTATGTGCATCGTGCGCCGTCGCCGTCATCGATGGCCGTGTCTCGCTCGCACGTCACCGCGCAGCGTCCGGCGCTCATCGTGCTCTCTGCCAAGACCGAGGAACGCCTCAAGGCTCGAGTAAAGCAGTTGTTGGACTGGATGGCGCGGCGAGAGCTGAATGCGCTGGATCTCGCAGATGTCGCCTACACGTTACAGACAGGCCGCGACGCCATGGAGGTCAGGCTGGCGGCGATCGTCGGCTCGATCGAGGAGCTCACGGCGAAGCTTCAGGCGTACCTCGGCGGGGAGCGGAGAATCGACGCGCTCTACATGGGCGACACCGCCGGCAGTAGGGATGCCATCGCGCTGCTGAGCGCCGACGACGACATGGCGGACGCGATCACTGCGTGGATCGCGAAAGGCAAGTACTCAAAGCTGCTCGATCTGTGGGTCAAGGGGTTGCCGGTCGACTGGAACACGCTTTACGGAGAGATTAAGCCAAGGCGCGTCAGTTTGCCGGCGTACCCGTTCGCCGGAGAGAGATGTTGGATTTCGACGGCGAGCCGCAGCGGCCCGGAGCAAACTTCTGAACAGGCGCAGTGGACTGTATCGACCACCAACAAACCGCAGGACTCATCCGGCCCGCGAACCGACGTCGAGAGGAAGCTGAGTGACCTGTGGCAATCGCTGTTAGGCAGCGGGCCCGTAGGGGTCGGTGCCGACTTCTTCGAGTTGGGCGGAAATTCGTTGCTTGCCACGCAGATGATCTCGCGGGTCCGCGTGCTCTTCGGGGTCGATGTTTCCGTGGCTACATTGTTCGAGTCGCCGATGCTGGAGTCGATGGCGAGTAGAATCGAACAGCTGTCGCAGAGTGAAGGCGGGGCTCGGTCGTTGACGATCGAGGGCGTGGATCGCACGGGAGCGATTCCGCTGTCTTATGCGCAGGAGCGGCTGTGGTTCGTCCATGAACACATGGAGGACCAGCGCACGAGTTACAACATTACGTCCGCGATGCACTTCTCGGGCAAACCGTTCTCGATGGACGCGTTGCGGGCCGCGTTCAATGCCCTGGTGGCGAGACACGAGACGCTGCGCACCTGCTTCAGGGTGCCCGACGGCGCCGTGGAGCCGCGGCAGGTGATCGTGTCGCCGTGGGTGCTGGACATTCCGCTGCTGGACGTGTCTGAAGGAGAGGTCGAACGCCAGCTGAACGAAATGTCTCAGCAGGTGTTCGATCTGACGGAGGGGCCGCTGCTGAAGGTCCGCGTGCTGCGGCTCGCCGAGGACCGACACATCGTCATCAGCAATATTCATCACATCATAGCCGACGGCTGGTCTTTTGGCGTGCTCATCGGAGAGCTGCAGGGGCTCTACGACAGCGAGGTGAGCGGGCGTCGCGCGGAGCTGCCGCCGTTGGCAGCGCAGTACGCAGATTACGCCGTGTGGCAACGCCAGCAAGACCTCAGCGCTCATCAGGAATATTGGAAGTCTACGCTGGAGGGATACGAAGACGGCTTAGATTTGCCGTACGATTATGCTCGCACCGCCGGTCGTGCCTGGCGGGCGGCGACGCTCCAATACACGTACCCAGCGGAGCTGGCCAGAAGACTGGCAGACTTCAGCCGAGCTCATCATTCTACGCTGTTCATGAGCCTGCTGGCGAGCCTGGCCGTGGTGCTGAACCGGTACACGGGTCGAGAAGACCTGTGCATCGGCACGACGATCGCCGGGCGCGATCAAATCGAGCTCGAAGGCCTGATTGGATTCTTCATCAACATTCTGCCGCTGCGCTTGGATCTGTCGGGGGACCCGGGCTTTAGCGGTCTGCTGCAGAGGACGAGGCAAGTCGTCCTGCAGGGGTTCGAGCACCAAGCGTTGCCGTTCGAGCACCTGCTGAGCGCGCTGCGCAAGCAGCGAGACAGCAGCCAGATCCCCCTGGTGCCGGTCATCGTGCGCCACCAGAACTTCCCGTTCGCGCAGATTACGCAATGGTCGAAAGGGGTGGTGCTCGAGAGGTTCGAGCTGACCGGCGAGCGGACCACGCCGAGCGAAATGGACTGGCAGTTCTTTGGTGACGGGAATTCTCTAGAACTGACGCTCGAGTACGCGGCCGACCTGTTCTCGGAGGAGACTGTCATGCGCATGGTTCAGCACCATCGGCGGGTGCTGGAGGTGCTGCTGGACCGGGCTGATGATCAACTGAATGACTTCTGCTTGTTGACGGAGCAGGAGCAGCGGCTGTACGCGTCGCTGAACAATACAGCCTGCCGGATGGATGCGTTCAGGAGCTTGGCTGAGCGTTTTGAATCTCAAGTCGAGGCGACCCCGGACGCGCTGGCGTGCGTCAGCGTGACAGCCGCCGAGCAGCAGGGGGGCGGTGGCGCTAGACGCCTGAGCTATCGTCAACTGAACGCGCGAGCGAATCAAGTCGCCCATTGGCTGCGTGCGATGGGGGTGGGCCCGGAGACTCGGGTAGCGGTGATTTGCGACCGGTCACAAGAGCTGTTGATCGCGATGATGGCGATCTTCAAGGCGGGGGGCTGCTACGTGCCCGTGGACCCGCAGTATCCGAAACACTATATCGAGCAGATCCTCGAGGATGCCGAGCCCCAGGTCATCTTGAGCAAGCGGGCGCTGCAGGCTGGGCACGCCGACGGGCAGCAGGTGCGAGCCTGGCTTGATTTCGACGAGCAGGAGCGCCTGGTCGACGAGCGCATGTCCAGCCTGCCGCAGGAAAACCTCGGGCCCTCCGCGCCGCCTCAGGCGGATCAGCTTGCGTGCTTGATGTACACGTCAGGGTCGACCGGCAAGCCGAAGGGGGTGATGGTGCCGTACTGCCAGATACACAACTGGCTGCAGGCGTCATGGCAACGCTCTCCGCTTGGGCCTGGGGAGGTGATGCTTCAGAAGACCTCGATCGCTTTCGCGGTGTCGGTGAAGGAGCTCTTGAGCGGGCTGCTGGCCGGCGTGCCGCAAGTCATGATCCCGGACGCGGTGGTCAAAGACAGCGCGGCACTGGCGGCTGCGGTGCACCAGTGGCAAGTCACCCGCATTCATCTTGTGCCTTCGCACCTGGGAGCGCTGCTGGAGAGCTTGGGCGAGAGCGCGGCGGCGCTGGGGTCGCTGCAGTGCATCGTCACGGCGGGCGAGGCGTTGCCACAGGGAGTGAGGGAGGAAGTCGAGAAGAAGCTGCCGGGAGTGGTGCTGTGGAACAACTATGGTTGTACGGAGCTGAACGACGTGACGTACTTCCCGGCGAGCGCGTCGGGCGCAAGCCAGGAGCTGGCGAACACGGCCTTCGTGCCGATCGGCAAGCCCATCGCGAACACCCAGGTGTTCGTGCTCGACGAGCAGCTTCGTCGGGTGCCGGCGGGCGTGATGGGGGAGCTGCACGTCGACAGCGTCGGGATGGCACGAGGGTACTGGCGCGAACCGGGTTTGACGGCAGAGCGCTTCATCGTCAACCCCTACAGCAGCACGCCAGGCGCGCGCCTTTACAAGACTGGGGATATGGTGCGCTTGCTGGCACACGGCTCGCTCGAGTACCTCGGTAGGCGAGACTACGAAATCAAAGTGCGCGGACATCGGGTCGACGTTCGTCACGTCGAAAAGGTGGCGACCGCTCATCGGTCGATCCAGCAGGCGGTGGTCACCGGTTGGCCTCCGGTGTCCAGCGGCGCCCAGCTCGCGGCCTACCTCGTCGCCGAGCCGAACCAGGTCGTGGACACGCAGGAGATCCGGCGGCATCTGTCGGAGCACCTGCCGACCTACATGGTGCCCACCCTGTACACGGTCGTCGACGCGCTGCCCAAGCTGCCCAACGGCAAGCTCGACAGGCAAGGCCTGCCGCCGCCGGACGTGTCCGGCAGCCGCGAGGACTACGTCGCGCCACGGAACGAACTCGAACGACGGCTGGCCGACATCTTCGGCGACGTCCTCGGCGTCCAGCTCGTCGGCGCCTACGATGACTTCTTCAACCTCGGCGGCCATTCCCTATTGGCGTCGCAGGTGGCGACGAGAGTAGAGAAGGAACTGGACGTTCACATCCCGATGGCGGCTCTGTTTCAACGGCCGACCGTCGAACTGCTCAGCGAGTTTGTCCGAGCGCAAGATAGGGATGCCGCATGGGCGATAGGTCCTGCGGAAAACCATCATTCTCCAGCAGTGCTCTCGTTCGCGCAGGAGAGGATGTGGTTTCTGCACAAGTTCGTCAAAGGCGTACCATACAACACGCCCGGCCTCGCGCTGCTGACGGGAGATATCGATGTCGAGGCTCTGAAGAGCGCAATCAGGACCGTCATCAAACGCCATACGCCGCTCCGAACGAACTTCGTCGAGGTGGACGGAGCGCCGTTTCAGATCGTGAGTAGCGAAGCCGGTTTTGAATTGCCAATGACGCCGATTCGCGACAAGGCGGAGCTCGACAATCTCTTGCGGATCGAGCTCATGACGCCGTTCGATCTGGAGCGGGATCTGCCGATTCGGGCCAATCTGTACCGCATCGATCAGAATCGTCACTATATGGCGGTGACGATCCATCATATTGCTTTTGATGGATGGTCGTTGCCAATATTCTTCCACGAGGTCGCCGCGTGTTACTCAGCCTACCTGCGAGGAGGCGATTGTCCGCTTGGTGATCTTAAGATCGAGTATGCGGACTATGCGAGGTGGGAACGGGAGTTCTTCAAGGATGAAACCCTGGAGGAGCATCTTCGTTACTGGAGGGCGCAGCTCGCCGGTGTCGAGCCTTTGGTCCTGCCGACCACATATCCGAGGCCACCGTTCCAAAGCTTCGCGGGTGGGATCGTCACCTTTGAGATAGACAGTGATGTCACGGGCCGACTGAAGGTGTTGTGTGCCGAGTCCGGGGCCACCGTCTATATGGTGTTGCTCAGCGCGCTCGGTCTTCTGCTGGCCCGCTACTCTGGTCAAGATGATATATGCCTCGGCAGCCCTGTGGCGAATCGCAACCGGGCTGAGGTTCAGGATCTTATCGGCCTGTTTGTTAATACCTTGGTCATGAGGGTGAACGTCGGTGGGAACCCGCGCTTCATCGAATTGCTAGGCAGGGTTCAGCAGACGGCGCATGATGCATATGCGCATCAAGACGTGCCATTCGAGAAGATCGTGGACGATCTCCAGATGGCTAGAGACACCGCGCGCTCTCCTCTCGTCCAGGTGATGCTCAACTTTCAAAACACACCGGCTGGTGATCTGGATTTGCCGGGGCTGATCGTTACCCCGATGCCGATCCACAACGGAACGGCCAAGTTCGAAATCACCGTGGACATCACGCAGACGAGCAGAGGCCTGTCTGGATTCGTCGAGTATGCATCGGACGTGTACAGTCAGGCATTCATCGAGCGTCTGATCGGTCATTATAAGGTGTTGCTTGACGCCGTTTTAAGAGAACCGCGCGCGTTTGTCGACGAATTACCGCTGTTAACCCGACAGGAGCGACGGGAGCTGCTGCCGAGATATGAGGAGCATCGCGTCGTCCTCGAACAAGTTGAATACATTCATCGAATCTTCGAGAGGCGCGTGCAGGAGCACCCGCACGAGCGGGCGGTGCGCTGTGGCGATGAGCAGATTACGTTTTCTGATCTGGACCTCCGTGCGAACCGTATCGCGAAGCATCTGAGGAGCTATGGTGTAAAACCGGACACTCTGGTGGCGCTGTGCGTAGAACGCTCGATAGATATGGTGGTTGGTGTACTCGGCATCTTGAAGGCAGGCGGTGCTTACGTGCCTATCGATGCCAATTCGTCGCCAGGCGATATTTACCGTCTGTTGTATGAATCCCAGGTCGGTATTGTTGTTACTAAATCTCATCTGCTTAGTAGTATTCCCGTGGATGACCAGAAAATTTTGGTGATCGACGCGGCCGAGGATGCGCATGGGATAGCAGCCCCGCTTGACCGACGTCCGGGAGATGAGGTGGTCGATGTTGCTTTGACTCCCGAGTGCCTGGCCTACGTCAACTTCGTGTCCCACGATGGCGCGGTTGCAAGTGGCGTTATGGTCGATCACGGAGCTATCGTTAGTCGATTGGTTCACTGCCACAGGAATTACTTCGCTGGCTCATCGCATCGATTCCTTCTCAAGGCGCCATTTGCGCTCGACCTCTGCACCGCTGAGCTGCTCCAGTGGATTGTCAGCGGTGGAACGTTGAGCATTCTCAATGCCGGAGCCGATCATCAACCGTCCGCTCTTATCGGTCAGGTGAGCGCGGACTTCGTTTCAGTTATATATGTAGTCCCGTCTTTGCTGTCTGGATTGCTGCAACACATCGACCGGAATCGGCAGGATATCGACCGCCTTAAGACGTTGCGCTTCATCATCTGCGGCGGCGACTTGCTCTTTGATAGCGTGGTCCAACGGTTCAGCGATCTGATGCGGTCCGGTGGTGTCGACGTGAGGATCGTCAACGCATACGGTACGAAGGAAACAGGAATGGGGGCGAGCTACCTCGATTGCACTCCGGTAGGTAATGCATGCGTGCCGGGGAGTAGTCCAGCGCGGCTCTCATGGGGTAGGGTACCTATAGGTGAGCCGGCGGCGAACACGCAGCTTCACGTGCTACTTGCAAATGGTGAGCCGTCTCCGGAGGGCGTACCCGGACAGCTCTATGTAGGGGGAGCGCAATTGGCACGGGGCTATCACAACGATCCGGTGGCGACAAATCGTGATTTTGTGATACCTCCGTTCCGGCAACAGGCGGACGGTGGATCGCAACGGCTTTACAGGACGGGAGACCTAGCCCGCCGGCTCCAGGGTGGTGGGATCGAGGTCATTGGTCGCGTCGATGACGAAGACAGGATCCGGGACCGTAGGGTCGATCTCGGGTTCATCGAGTCGCAAATACGCCGTCTTTCCGTTGTTCACGATGCAGTTGTCGTTTACCGGGAGGATCTCCAGGAGAAGGCCAGGTTGGTGGCGTACGTCGTGCTGCAAGGCAAGACCTCGATCGATGACAGAGGGCGTGCGGATCGCTCCGGGCGGGGGGCGGGCGGCGTGCGCGACGGGCGAGAGAGCCTGATCGCTTCGATGAACGCGGAGCTTCGGGCGAGTTTGACGGATTACATGCTGCCCACGGTGTACGTGTTCATGGACAGCTTGCCGTTAACGGTCCATGGAAGAATCGACAAGAAGGCCTTGCCGAGACCGGAGTATGACGTCGACGCAAATTCCAGGGACTGCGTGGCTCCACGGAACGAAGTCGAGGAGGGCCTCGCAAGAGTATGGCAACAAGTTCTGAGGCTGACGCAGGTCGGAGTCAAAGATAACTTTTTTGATCTGGGTGGGCACTCGATTCTCGCCATACAGCTCATCTCGAGCATTCGCAAGTACCTGGAGGTCGAGGTTCCGGTTACTCTAATATTCGAGTCGCCGATGCTGGAGTCGATGGCGAGTAGAATCGAACAGCTGTCGCAGAGTGAAGGCGGGGCTCGGTCGTTGACGATCGAGGGCGTGGATCGCACGGGAGCGATTCCGCTGTCTTATGCGCAGGAGCGGCTGTGGTTCGTCCATGAACACATGGAGGACCAGCGCACGAGTTACAACATTACGTCCGCGATGCACTTCTCGGGCAAACCGTTCTCGATGGACGCGTTGCGGGCCGCGTTCAATGCCCTGGTGGCGAGACACGAGACGCTGCGCACCTGCTTCAGGGTGCCCGACGGCGCCGTGGAGCCGCGGCAGGTGATCGTGTCGCCGTGGGTGCTGGACATTCCGCTGCTGGACGTGTCTGAAGGAGAGGTCGAACGCCAGCTGAACGAAATGTCTCAGCAGGTGTTCGATCTGACGGAGGGGCCGCTGCTGAAGGTCCGCGTGCTGCGGCTCGCCGAGGACCGACACATCGTCATCAGCAATATTCATCACATCATAGCCGACGGCTGGTCTTTTGGCGTGCTCATCGGAGAGCTGCAGGGGCTCTACGACAGCGAGGTGAGCGGGCGTCGCGCGGAGCTGCCGCCGTTGGCAGCGCAGTACGCAGATTACGCCGTGTGGCAACGCCAGCAAGACCTCAGCGCTCATCAGGAATATTGGAAGTCTACGCTGGAGGGATACGAAGACGGCTTAGATTTGCCGTACGATTATGCTCGCACCGCCGGTCGTGCCTGGCGGGCGGCGACGCTCCAATACACGTACCCAGCGGAGCTGGCCAGAAGACTGGCAGACTTCAGCCGAGCTCATCATTCTACGCTGTTCATGAGCCTGCTGGCGAGCCTGGCCGTGGTGCTGAACCGGTACACGGGTCGAGAAGACCTGTGCATCGGCACGACGATCGCCGGGCGCGATCAAATCGAGCTCGAAGGCCTGATTGGATTCTTCATCAACATTCTGCCGCTGCGCTTGGATCTGTCGGGGGACCCGGGCTTTAGCGGTCTGCTGCAGAGGACGAGGCAAGTCGTCCTGCAGGGGTTCGAGCACCAAGCGTTGCCGTTCGAGCACCTGCTGAGCGCGCTGCGCAAGCAGCGAGACAGCAGCCAGATCCCCCTGGTGCCGGTCATCGTGCGCCACCAGAACTTCCCGTTCGCGCAGATTACGCAATGGTCGAAAGGGGTGGTGCTCGAGAGGTTCGAGCTGACCGGCGAGCGGACCACGCCGAGCGAAATGGACTGGCAGTTCTTTGGTGACGGGAATTCTCTAGAACTGACGCTCGAGTACGCGGCCGACCTGTTCTCGGAGGAGACTGTCATGCGCATGGTTCAGCACCATCGGCGGGTGCTGGAGGTGCTGCTGGACCGGGCTGATGATCAACTGAATGACTTCTGCTTGTTGACGGAGCAGGAGCAGCGGCTGTACGCGTCGCTGAACAATACAGCCTGCCGGATGGATGCGTTCAGGAGCTTGGCTGAGCGTTTTGAATCTCAAGTCGAGGCGACCCCGGACGCGCTGGCGTGCGTCAGCGTGACAGCCGCCGAGCAGCAGGGGGGCGGTGGCGCTAGACGCCTGAGCTATCGTCAACTGAACGCGCGAGCGAATCAAGTCGCCCATTGGCTGCGTGCGATGGGGGTGGGCCCGGAGACTCGGGTAGCGGTGATTTGCGACCGGTCACAAGAGCTGTTGATCGCGATGATGGCGATCTTCAAGGCGGGGGGCTGCTACGTGCCCGTGGACCCGCAGTATCCGAAACACTATATCGAGCAGATCCTCGAGGATGCCGAGCCCCAGGTCATCTTGAGCAAGCGGGCGCTGCAGGCTGGGCACGCCGACGGGCAGCAGGTGCGAGCCTGGCTTGATTTCGACGAGCAGGAGCGCCTGGTCGACGAGCGCATGTCCAGCCTGCCGCAGGAAAACCTCGGGCCCTCCGCGCCGCCTCAGGCGGATCAGCTTGCGTGCTTGATGTACACGTCAGGGTCGACCGGCAAGCCGAAGGGGGTGATGGTGCCGTACTGCCAGATACACAACTGGCTGCAGGCGTCATGGCAACGCTCTCCGCTTGGGCCTGGGGAGGTGATGCTTCAGAAGACCTCGATCGCTTTCGCGGTGTCGGTGAAGGAGCTCTTGAGCGGGCTGCTGGCCGGCGTGCCGCAAGTCATGATCCCGGACGCGGTGGTCAAAGACAGCGCGGCACTGGCGGCTGCGGTGCACCAGTGGCAAGTCACCCGCATTCATCTTGTGCCTTCGCACCTGGGAGCGCTGCTGGAGAGCTTGGGCGAGAGCGCGGCGGCGCTGGGGTCGCTGCAGTGCATCGTCACGGCGGGCGAGGCGTTGCCACAGGGAGTGAGGGAGGAAGTCGAGAAGAAGCTGCCGGGAGTGGTGCTGTGGAACAACTATGGTTGTACGGAGCTGAACGACGTGACGTACTTCCCGGCGAGCGCGTCGGGCGCAAGCCAGGAGCTGGCGAACACGGCCTTCGTGCCGATCGGCAAGCCCATCGCGAACACCCAGGTGTTCGTGCTCGACGAGCAGCTTCGTCGGGTGCCGGTGGGCGTGATGGGGGAGCTGCACGTCGACAGCGTCGGGATGGCACGAGGGTACTGGCGCGAACCGGGTTTGACGGCAGAGCGCTTCATCGTCAACCCCTACAGCAGCACGCCAGGCGCGCGCCTTTACAAGACTGGGGATATGGTGCGCTTGCTGGCACACGGCTCGCTCGAGTACCTCGGTAGGCGAGACTACGAAATCAAAGTGCGCGGACATCGGGTCGACGTTCGTCACGTCGAAAAGGTGGCGACCGCTCATCGGTCGATCCAGCAGGCGGTGGTCACCGGTTGGCCTCCGGTGTCCAGCGGCGCCCAGCTCGCGGCCTACCTCGTCGCCGAGCCGAACCAGGTCGTGGACACGCAGGAGATCCGGCGGCATCTGTCGGAGCACCTGCCGACCTACATGGTGCCCACCCTGTACACGGTCGTCGACGCGCTGCCCAAGCTGCCCAACGGCAAGCTCGACAGGCAAGGCCTGCCGCCGCCGGACGTGTCCGGCAGCCGCGAGGACTACGTCGCGCCACGGAACGAACTCGAACGACGGCTGGCCGACATCTTCGGCGACGTCCTCGGCGTCCAGCTCGTCGGCGCCTACGATGACTTCTTCAACCTCGGCGGCCATTCCCTATTGGCGTCGCAGCTCATATCTAGGATTAGGCAAGTATTCCGGGTCGAGCTGGCCATGACGACGGTCTTTGAACATCCAGAAGTTGAGCAGCTCGCTCAGCGCGTCGAGCTGAAGCTGCGAGAAGAGTCCAGCTCGCTCCTCCTCGACGGTATACAGCCGGTCGACCGCTCTCAGGATATCCCGCTGTCATACCTGCAAGAGCGCTTGTGGTTTGTACACCACCATATGGAAGAGCAGAGGACCAGCTACAACGGTACCATCGCCCTTAGACTGCGAGGCCCGCTGTCGATCGTCGCGCTTAGGGCAGCGTTCAACGCGTTGGCTGCTCGGCATGAGGCCCTGCGCACCACCTTCAGGAGCCGAAATGGCAACTCCGAGCCTGTTCAGGTAATCCATGAACCGACGGATTTGGAGATACCTGTCCAAGAGGCCAGCGAGGCCGACGTCCTCGCGCAGGTTGACGACCTTGCTAGCCATGTTTACGACCTCGTGAATGGTCCGCTCTTCATGGTTCGCATCCTCAGGCTGTCAGAGGATCACCACGTGTTGTTGATCGGAATGCACCATATCATCTACGATGCCTGGTCGCAGTTCAACGTCATGAGTCGCGACGTCGGACTGTTGTACACGGCGTATGTCACTGGAGTGAAGGTCGATCTGCCCGCGCTTCCTATCCAGTACGCCGACTATTCGCTGTGGCAGCGTAAACAGAATTTCGACCGACATGTTGCCTATTGGAAAGCGGCGTTGAGTGGCTACAGGGACGGTCTCGATCTTCCGTACGACTACCCTCGGCCGCCCAGCCGCACCTGGCACGCAGCGAGTATCACCTTCAGCTATCCGGAGCCCCTGGCCAGGGAGTTCGCCAAGTTCACTCGAGCCCATCAGTCGACCTTGTTTATGGGTCTTCTGACGAGCTTTGCGATAGTCCTCCGACACTTCACGGGTCGTGACGACATTTGTATTGGGACCACGACCGCTGGTCGAAGCCACGTCGAGTTGGAGAACCTCATCGGCTTCTTCATCAACGTACTTCCTTTGCGTGTCGATCTTTCCGGCGATCCGGACGTCGCCGAGATTATGCGACGTGCGAAGCGTACCGTGTTGGGGGCATTCGAACATCAAGCTTTGCCGTTCGAACGCTTGCTGAGCGCGCTGCATATCCCGCGTGATAGCAGTCAGATTCCCCTGGTCCCCGTCGTGCTCCGGCATCAGAACTTCCCGACGGCGATGTCGGATAATTGGCATGGCGGACTGACGATGGAGGTGATTGAGCGCGATGAGCGCACCACGCCCAATGAGCTAGACCTTCAGTTCTTCGGCGATGACTCGTACCTAAGGGTGACTGTGGAATACGCGGCGGAGCTGTTCTCAGAGGCAACTGTCCGACGTATCATACAACACCATCGTCGAGCTATGGAGTTTATGGTTCGATCTTTGGCTAACGGTGCGCCAAAATCCAGCACTCCGTCTTCGGATCGGACCCAGAAGAGGGACGACGAGCCTGCTGCTTCGGGCTTAGCGCAGCGGGACGACCACCGACCCTGATAGATGGAGAACACCGGTGGTTATCCAATCTCCCTTTGAAGACAGCGGACCGAAAGGCGACGTGCGGTCGGGTTACCTCGACTTTAGCGCTGGAGCTGGGATTTGCGCTGATATGCAGGAGGCGCCCTGCAGGCCAATCTGGGAGGACCTACTGCAAAGGTTGCGTTTGGTGAAGGAGCGATTTGGCGGCGTCGTCGGCCACGTCTGTCAAGCAGGCTCCCGCTTCGATGTCCAGATTACGTACGCGCAACCGCTGCATCATGCTACCTTCGGACTGTGGCTGACCGAATTGGATCGTCAGGGGCAGTTGATTCGGGTCATCGGATCCTACCTAGCGGCGACGCACAGGGTCTTGATCCAGTTCCAGGAGCCCCGTACCGACGTCCTGGAAGTGTACATCTCGGAGGCTACAAGACCTCAGATCGATGAGTTCCTGCTTGCGCTCGAAAGCGCGCTGGAAGCCGTGGCGCACAGGCGCAGCGATGTACTCCTGCGACACTTGACCGGCAAGCGACCGCCCGAACATGTTCCATATTTGGAGAGCGATCAGGCGATCGACGTTCGCGTCGATGAGCATGTCGAAGCCGACGGGGTGGTGTCCGTCTTGGCTCGACCTCGTACCGCCTGGAGCATGGCCAGGTTGGATTCGAGCCTGCTTTCTTATGACGATGATGAGGCGAGTGCCGTCGGGCGCGTTCTCGGAAGGATCCTCAATCCGTTTTTGCTCCCACCCACCTTCGCCAGCGTTGGGAGGAAGGCCATCAAGGTCAACCGAGTGTGCCTGCCGGGATTCTTAGAGGAGACGCGAGACGACGCGGCGGCTACCGTCGAGCCTGCGCTCGCCTTTATAGAGGAGCCGCCAGGGCACCGCGTCGGCATTTGTTCGCAAGTCGCAGAGTCGTTGGGAAAGCATGAAGACGGCTCAGTAGATCGGGGACGATTCTACGATGGATTGCTAGCAGCGAAAACTCTTCTGAGGTTAGTAGTCGAGAAGGTCTTTGAGACGGGGTTGTCCCGGGACGGATCATTCACGATCGTCCCGCTGGGCGCCGACCCAGAGGACCACCTCGACTTCAGAGCACGCCTGCCGTTCGCGACCTGGGATGATTCTCCTTCAACCCAAGCGGCACCCGAGTCGGGCGTCGTCATCTATGCCGTGTTCCCAGCCGCGCATCCAGAATCCATCGAGTTGCGACAGGATAGCGTCGTGGTGGACATCTTCGGTGTCCTGAGTCTCAAGCCCGACCTGGAGAGCCTGGCGAAGAACATCATCTACGTGCGAGGGGCGTCGATCCGGGTGGGCGATGGGGACGTGCTGACGGGACCTCTCTCCCTGAACGATCCAGCGGATCCCGCCCTGCTCGTGTCGCTGCTCGCGGAGCTCGACGACCCAGAGCGTCGAAGAGTGGGTTCGCCTCGCTCCGCACGCGAATTTGAGCTACTCGCCGAGAAGCTCGGGCTCGAAATCGGCTGCCTTCGTGGATTCTGGGGAGAGATACATCGATCTGACTGGGACGCATTCCACGCGCGTCGCACCGGTGACGTGGCACCGTTCAAAATTTCGAGCTCCGTTACCGCAGCGAGTCCACCAGTCGCCAATGTGCGAGAGAAGAGTATCAACATTTGTGACTACATCTTCAGCCCGTCACACCTGCTGTCGGGTTCGGTAGTCATAAATCCTGTTACCGGTGAGTCTACGAGCTATGCAGGACTGCAGCGGTTGGCGAGCGTGTATGCGCATTGCTGCCGTCGGATCGGCGTTCAACAGGGCGACGTGGTGGCCCTTGTTGCGCCCGACGGAATTGCGAGCGTAGCCATCATGGCGGCGTGCTTCATGGGCGGTTGGGTGTTCTCGCCGCTGAACTATTCAACGGCGACAGATAAGCTCGACTGCATGATCCGGGCGATCGCGCCTCGGGTCGTCATCTATGACCCAGCGGCGGCGAGCAATCATCTGCCGACGATCCATCAGCGACCGTGTTACGACCTGGACGAGCTCTTGCGACTGCATGATCCTGGCGACACAGCGGAGCCCGTCGAACCTTTATCGCTGCCGCCGGATGCCCCCGCGGCGATCCTGTTCACCTCAGGTTCCACAGGAACACCGAAGGCAGTCGCACACTCCCACGGCGACTTCGTAACCTGCAGTCGAAATTATCGTGTTTGTGTGCCTAAGATCACGTCGAGTGACTGCGTCTATACGGCATCCCGCAGCTTCTTCGCGTACGGGCTGAACAACCTCATCATGTCGCTGTGCGCCGGAGCTAGTCACGTGCTCGCGACACCTCTCGATGGCAGGAGAGATATCGCGCGCTTGATCGGTGATTATCGTGTCTCGGTATTCTTCGCAGTGCCGGCGATATACAAGCAGGTTCTATCTAAGCACGGCCCGCGTGGACGCTTTCCGGCGCTGAGGCTCTGTATCTCGGCTGGAGAAAAGCTGCCTGCGAAGCTGTTTCGTGAAGTGCAGGAGGCGTTTGCTGTTGACGTGATTGATGGGATTGGGAACACGGAAGCCATCTCGACGTTCATCTCAAACCGAGAGCGGTCCACGTCTCCCGGCTGCACTGGCATGGTAGTACCAGGCTTCGCGGTCAAGTTGATCAATGACCGGGGCGAACTTTGTCGGGTTGGCGAGGTGGGGATCCTGTGGGTGAAGGGGGACACCTTGGCCAATGGTTATATGGGTGACGCGGCTAACAGTCAGCAGTACTTCGTGGACGGCTGGTTCAATACGCAGGATCTGTTTTTTATGGATGCTGACTATAGATTTTACAGCGTTGGCAGGGCCGGCTCGGTCATAAAGATTAATGCATGTTGGTTGTCGCCTGAGCTGATCGAGTCCGCGCTGCAGACACACCCAGCGGTGAAGGAATGCGCGGTGTGTATCGTCAAGGACAGCTACGGCCTGCCCAGACCGAAGGCATTCGTCGTGTTAGCTGACCACTTTGCCTGCGAACCGGATCCCCGTAGCCTGTGGAGCGAGCTGCGCAAGCTATCGATAGATAAGCTTGGAAAGGACCACTATCCCCACATTTTTGCCACTATAGATGCGTTGCCGAGGACGACTAGCGGCAAGCTGATCAGGTCGGAATCGGCGTACCCGCCGGGGTAGGGGTGGTAGCCCCGTGTCGGAACTGCGACCTGTCGACGAAGGTACCCCCACGTTCGACGTGTGCGTAATGCCAATCAAGGAATCGCATGAGTGATCAAAACCCGAACGCTGCAGTCCTCCCCGGCGATGTTCATGTTGGATACGAGCGTCGATGGGCCGCCATGTTCGTCTTGCTGGCGGCGTGGTTCATGAACCTGCTCGATGTGAGCATCGTGAACGTCGCCCTCCCCAGCATACAGAACAACCTTCGCGCTAGCGAACGGGGCATCCAGTGGGTCGTTGAGGTCTACATTCTGACCTATGCGTTAGGGCTATTGCCTCTCGGGCGCCTGGGAGATATCGTCGGGCGCCGGGGCATGTTCATCGCAGGGGTAGTGGCGTTTACTGGTTCTTCGGCGTTCTGTGGCGTCGCATCAGGCGCCGAGATGCTGATTGCCGCTCGAGCGCTGCAGGGCTTGGGAGCGGCCATGATGTCCCCTCAAGTGATGGCGATCGCCCAGGCTATGTTCCCGCCCAAGGAGCGTGCAAGCGCATTTGCGTTATTCGGCCTGACCTCCGGGCTCGCGGCAATCCTGGGGCCGCTTGCAAGCGGGATCTTGATCCACGCGAATCTGTACGCGTTAGGCTGGCGTTGGGTCTTCCTCATCAATATTCCAGTGGGTCTGGTGACGGTGGTCGCAGCGACGTCCATGGTGCCCAAATATCCAGCCCAGGCTAATCTTCGAAATGACTGGATTGGAATCGGCCTCGCGGGAGCGGCTATCCTGTGTCTCATTTTTCCGCTGGTGGAAGGGCGCGTTCACGGCTGGCCGCTGTGGTGCTTTATCACAATGGCGGCCTTCATCCCCTTGGCGTTGTCCTTTGTAAGGTGGGAGCGTGCCCAGGCGACGACCGGAGGGTCATCGCTGCTGCCGATGTACCTCATGAAGACTCGTGACTACGTCGTCGGCGCGTCTGCGATTATGGTGTTCTTTTCCTCGCTGCAAGGGTTCTTTTTGGTTTATGCCATCTTCCTGCAGGCGGGTCTTCAGTTTACGCCGCTGCAAGCGGGGCTCGCTACGATGCCATTCCCGGTGGGCGTGCTTGTGGCGACGCTAACGGCGGGAAAATTCAAGAACCTTAAGTGGAAGATTATCTCCGGATCGGCCCTGCTGATCGGCGCGTTCGGCGCGCTCGCGACGATCGTTCAGGCGGCGTCGGCGACGCCAAGCTCACTGGATTTCGTGTCGCCTTTGTTCGTGGGCGGAGTAGGCGCTGGCACTTGCATCTCCTCCCTCTTCCAGGCCGTCATGAGGCCCGTGCCGCTTAAGGACGCGAGCTCAGGTTCGGCTGCGGTGCAAGTCATCCAGCAGATCGGTGGGGCGCTGGGAGTCGCCTTGGTATCATCGATTTTCTTCTCAGGCATCGGAGCCCAGCGAGGGCCCGGTGAGCATGTTCAAGAGGCGTTCAAGGCGGCGTTTCAACACACGATCGTCTACTTCATAGGGGCGTACTTGGTAGTTGCCGCGTTGGCTCTTGTGATGAAATTCGGGCTGCCGAATCACGCGATCTCGCCTGGTGTCCCTGGGCGGACACAGCCGGCTGACCCGAAAGTCAAGCAACCGCCTCTGGCGGTGTGATTGGAAAATATCTGCTCTCCCGTCGTGGACAATGCGATGGTCTCCTCATGGAGAACCCCTCGGGGGCTGCCGTCGAACCGCCCGCATTGCGGGTGATAGCTGACTGAACCCATGTCAACGGGGACAACACCGCGTACACGGAGTCGGGCACGCGTCGGAGGCGGCAGCGTCCAGGGGCTGCTCAGCAGGAGCGCAGCACCCGCGCGACATGCTCTGGTTCGGTTGAGACGAACAGGGCATCATAACGCACCCAGCTGCACTAGAGAAATGAGTGTGTGACGTGAAACGCAACTACATTGGACTGGCAAATTCATTTCACGACTCTGCCATGGCGATCGTCAGCTCTAGTGGTGAGTTGCTGTTCGCGGAGGCTACCGAGCGCTACTTGCAGAACAAGCGAGCCATCGGGATAGCCCCGGACCTCTACAAGCGCGCCGCCGACCTGGTCGAAGAGTTCTGTGACCCAGATGCAGACATAGTGGTTGCCACCACGTGGAGCGAACAGACTTCTGGGCTGATGGAGGAGGGACTCAAGCGGACCGTGCGAGCGGCTCAGCAATATAGAAACGCTTTTGGCGATCCACCCCCCCTTGTTCGGCGCCAATTGAGCGGGCAAAAGTTCTTCTACCAGTCGCAGCTAGCGATGGTGAACCAGCCGGGGCACCTCCTGGAGTACGATCTGGCCTACTTGGACGGCTGGGAGGCGAAGGACATCCAGCGCCGCAGCTTCGAGCACCACCTGACGCACGCAGCCGTGGGTTGTTTCAGTAGTCCATTCGACAACGCCCTGTGTGCGGTATTGGATGGGATGGGCGAGAGGTCCGCGTTTGCTTGCTTTCACTACGCGGACGGCAAGCTGACGGAGCTCGGCAAAGAGGCGGGCAGCGGCGGCTGGTCCAGCTTAGGGTACTTCTACGGCCTCATTTGCGAGGCGTGTGGCTTCGGTCCCATGTCGGGCGAGGAGTGGAAGGTCATGGGTTTGGCGGCCTACGGTCACCATGACCCGGAACTCTACGGGCTCCTGCGGGAGATGATCGGCGTGAACGGCATACGCATCGAGTTCCCGCCGCCTGCCAGGTTCAGCCAGCTGCAGCAGAAGCTGTTCTCGATTCGCCGACGCAGAGGCGAGCCGGTCATAGGGTACGCCAACCTGGCCCATGCGGGGCAGCAGGTCTTCAGCGAAGTGCTGTTCGAGTTCCTTCGCGGTCTCCACGCAACCGGGCTGTCGGATAATCTGGTACTCGCCGGCGGCTGCGCGCTAAACTCGTCCGCCAACGGTAAGGTGCTGTCAAACACACCGTTTCGGAACTTGCATGTGTTCGCTGCACCCGGCGACGACGGCAACGCTGTCGGCGCTGCGCTTCTGGCGTACAGCGAAGACCACCCGCAGGGGCGACCGCCCACTGGCTTGATGTCGCCATACCTTGGATCGAGGATGAGCTCGGAAGCGGCGCGCAACGTCGTCAGGTTCAGCGGACTGAAGCTGAGCGAGCGCCGCGACGACGGGCCTCGCAGGGCCGCGGAGCTGCTCGCTCGCGGGAAGATTATCGGGTGGATTCAGGGGCGTTCCGAATTTGGTCCCCGGGCGCTCGGCAATCGGTCCATCCTTGCCGACCCGCGCTCGCCGTCGATCAAGGAGACGATCAACGCCCGTGTGAAGTTTCGCGAGGAGTTCCGTCCATTTGCGCCATCGATTCTGCATGAGTATGGGCCAGAGTATTTCGAGCATTACCAGGCGTCGCCCTATATGGAGCGGACTTTGAAGTTCCGTGAGGAGGTCATCCATAGAGTGCCTGGTGTGGTTCATCTGGATGGTACTGGGCGTCTGCAGACGGTCAAGGCGGAGTTGAATCGTCGATATCACGCGCTGATCAGCGAGTTTCACCGTTTGACAGGCATTCCTCTTGTTCTTAATACGAGTTTCAACGTGATGGGGAAGCCGATTGCGCACTCTATCGAGGATGCGCTCGCTGTATTTTTTACCAGCGGATTGGATGCTATGTTCGTGGATGATCTGTTGATCGAGAAGTGATGCGTCTGGTGCGAGGGCGCGCTGCTCTGCTTCGTTGGGAGGCGCTTTGAGTCTCCCCTATGGCGACGGTGAACGCCTGGATTTGGGTATATGGAGACGAACTCTTGACGCCGGGCAAATCTATACTCAGTTGCGCGAGCGTGTCTTCGGTTGACCCGTCGTCGGTGCCCTCCCCGTGGCGCGACCTACAAGTGTAATGTTGGTAATAGGGGTGGCTCGATTATCCCGCCCGTCAAGGAGCTGAACATGGACCGTGTTACTCGCGAGGTCATGGAGATGTACACGAAATTTCCGTACCCCTCCGCGGAGGTTGATCGGCAGGAGTTGAAGGAGCTTGCGAATCTGCTTCGCGTCCTCGCAGCCGAGAATCAGCTGAGCCTCGACGGCAAAAGGATCCTCGACGCAGGCACCGGCACTGGGCAACGTATGGTGCAAGCCGCGAAGACGTACCCGACGAGCATGTTCACTGCGGTCGATCTCTGCGAGGCCTCGCTGTCGCTGGCGAGGAGACTCGTCGAGAAGGAGGGGCTGGGCAACGTCACTCTGAGGACGGCAAACTTGATGGAGGATCTCCGGGGGATGGGGCGCTTCGACCTCATCCTCTGCATCGGAGTGTTGCACCATCTGACGGAACCGAAGGTAGGCCTCTGCAACCTGAAGAACGTGTTGTGCGAGGACGGCGCTATCGTCCTTTGGCTGTATGGCGAGATCGGCGGGCGCGAGCGCCGCAAGCGACGGCAGATCATCCGCCGCCTCCTGCAGAATCGCGTCGATGATTACAGGACCGGGATTCAGCTGGCCAAGGATCTGAAATTTGACGATGACCTCGAGCTCGGCTGGGACCTCAGCAATATCACGGAGAGAGAGCGCGACGGGCTCATCGTCGACGCGTTCTTGAACATCAATGAGAAGTTGTATGATGTCGATAGTATTCATGATTTGATGGTGGGCAGCGGCCTGGCTGGATATGTCGTCTCGGGGATCACGCATGGGAAATTCGCGTACCTGTTCGATACGGTGCCCCACGATGCGGCGCCGGCGAGCTACAAGATGACGAACGTCGCTCGGTTTCTAAATACTCCTCTGCTTCGTCAGCACTATGCTGCGCTGCCGATCCTGGACAAGTATCGCCTGCTCGACTTGTTGTTTGCCCCGGCGGGCTACACGATCATGGGCCTCACGGCGGGCTTCATGGAGCGCCTGCCGCCGAACGGTCGCCTGCGGAAGAACCTGGTACGCCTCTGACTCGGGTTTCGTCGTTATTGTTGCCTATTGCGCCGCGGTCCAGGCGACGCCGCGCGGCCGCATCGAGGACGCCCGGCTGGCACGGCGAGCGGCGCAGCGTGCCGCCGTCGGGATCGTCGAGCAGCCCGCAATGCGCCTGGGGCTTCGCCCCGCGAGGATCGAGAAGGTGGAGCCGGACAAGGGCGCCCGCGCGGCGGCGTTCGCGGTCCACGTGGCGCTGGTCGAGTCGTCGTTGCAGTCGCGGCTCTGGGTGGACGAAACGCCGCCTCAAGAACTCCCGCGTCGCCGCGTTCAAGCCCATGACCGACTTCGACTGGTCCTGGCCCAAGAAGATCGACCGCGAGGCCGTCGACGACCTCTTCGGTCTCGGCTCCCTCACCACCGGCCACAAGTAAGCGCCCGGCCAACGCCATCGTGACCGTCGGCGGGGCGCCGGTTACCTGTTGCCATCGCGACGAAGGAGGAAGCGATGGCGACGAGAGCGGAGTGGGCCGAGCGGGTGGAGCGATGGGAGCGGAGTGGGCTGAGTGCCCACAAGTTCGCGCGGCGCGAGGGCTACAAGCCGAAGCAGCTGTACTGGTGGCGCTGGAAGCTGCGGGCTGAGGGGTCGTCACAGCCGTCGCCGCCATCGTCGACGGAGGGACCGCGCTTCCTGCCGGTGCACGTCGTGGCGGACGCATCGGCAGTCGCGACGGAGCCGATCGAGATCGCTCTGCCCAACGGGCGGGTGGTGCGCGTTCGGCCCGGCTTCGACCCGGCCACGCTCGAGCGCGTGCTCGTGCTCGCCGCCGAGGAGACGCCGTGCTGACGCTGCCGCCGTCGGTGCGTGTCTACGTCGCGGCCGAGCCCACGGACCTACGAAAGAGCTTCGACGGGCTGTCCGCCCTGGTGTCCCAGCGCTTCGGAGCCGACCGCGCTGTGCGGGCATCTGTTCGTGTTCAGGAATCGGCGAGGTGACCAGATGCGAGTGCTGTTCTGGGACCGCACTGGGTACATGATCGTGGCGAAAAAGCTGGCACGCGGCCGATTCCACCTCGCCCGCGACCTGCCCAAGGGAGCGACCCACGTCGAGGTCGAGGCGGCCGAGCTGTCGCTGATGCTTGAGGGGCTCGACCTGTCCCAGGCGGTACGGCGCAAGCGCTGGAGACCCAGCGCGAGAAAAACTTCTCCGTCGAAGCAAGGCTTGATGGATGCGCACGGGATCGCTATCCCGCGCGCCACGTGACCAGTCCGCATCAGTCCCAGGCACAACTTCCCGCCGATCTGGCGGACGTGCGGCGCAAGCTCGAGCAGCTGGCGGCCGCAGGACAGATTCAAGAGCTCATTGAGCTGGTGCTCGGGCTTCTGCTCCAGCTGCGCGACAAGAACACGGCGCTGTCGGCGCGGCTCGCGAGCGCGCTGCGCGAGTTGTACGGCCGCAAGAGCCAGAAGGTCTCGACCGAGCAGCTGATGCTGCTATTCGCCGAGCTCGGGGCGGAGGCGCCGCAGGGAGCCGCTGGCGCGGCGCTCGCGTCGGAGCCCGGCGCCGAAGCTCCGCCGCAGCCGGAGCAGGTGTCGGTGATCATCTCGTCCCGCGTCGGGTCGGTGAAGACCGCGGCCACATGATCGCCGGCGTTCACCGTTCACCGCCGGCCCCTGCGCCGATCTGGGCCGCGCCCGCCCCCGTGGCGTAGACGTTGCGCCCGCCGAAAAGTCGAAGGCCCGAGGGCTGCCACCCTCGAGCCTTCTGGAGCTCCGCCTTACCGGAGTGCCCCACCTTCATCACAAGCCGGGCTCCAGGTCCAGAAAACGGCGGCATGGAGCCCGTTGCCGTCGTCCGCCTACCGCCTCGCCGTCTGCACCCGCTGCCGCGTCCAGCTTCGCCTCTGCCGCCGCTGCGATCGCGGCCAGCGCAGCTGCCGCGACTGCCGCCCGCTCCGGCGTCGTGAGTCGCTCCGCCGCGCCGGCGCCGCCTACCGCACACGGCCTCGCGCTCGCCGCCTCCATGCCGCTCGCCAGGCCCGCTACCGCGACCGGCAGCGGGCCAAGTTCTCCGCGCAGAAAGTGACGCATCACGGGGTGACGCAAGCCGCGGCCGCGTCGACGTCCCAGCTCGCGCCGGAGCTCTCCTCCGGCCGAAAGGACGACGATGACGATCGGATCCGAGATGTCGGCCGCTGCTCGCTCTGCGGAGCGCGGCTTCCGCCCTGGGCCACGCGCGAGCGGCGCGCTCGGCCAGTTCTTCACCGACGCGCTCCCCGCGTCCCTCAAGGCCCTCCGCGGTGACGGGAGGCGATGGTGATCGCCAAGGAGAAGGAGACCGAGATCTTGCGCCTCTACCACGGCGAGAAGTGGCCCGTGGGCACCATCGCCGGCCAGCTCGGGCTGCACCACACCACCGTGCAGCGCGTGCTCGGGCAGGCGGGCGTCGACCCGAAGGTCGTCGCGCCGCGCCCGTCCATGGTCGACCCGTTCGTGCCCTTTATTGTCGAGCAGCTCGGCAAGTACCCCTCGCTGCGCTCAAGCCGTCTCTTCGTCATGATCAAGGAGCGCGGCTATCCGGGCGGTCCCGATCATCTGCGCCGGGTGATCGGCCGCCTGCGCCCCAAGAAGCCGGCGGAGGCATTCCAGCGGCTGCGCACGCTGCCCGGCGAGCAAGCGCAGGTCGACTGGGCACACTTCGGCAAGCTGGCTGTCGGCCGAGCGCTGCGCCCACTCTGGGCCTTCGTCATGGTGCTCAGCTACTCGCGGCGCATCTTCTTGCGCTTCTTCCCCGGCGCGGGGATGCCCTTCTTCGTGCGCGGGCACGTCGAGGCGTTCGCCGATTTCGGCGGCATCCCGCGCGTGCTGCTCTACGACAACCTCAAGAGCGCTGTCGTGGAGCGCCACGGCGACGCGATCCGGTTCCACCCCACGCTGCTGGCTCTGTCGGCGCATTACCGCTTCGAGCCGCGCCCCGTCGCCGTCGCCCGCGGCAACGAGAAGGGCCGCGTCGAGCGCGCCATCCGTTACGTCCGCGAGGCCTTCTTCGAGGCCCGGAGCTATGCCGATCTCGGCGACCTCAACCGACAAGCGGCCGAGTGGACCAGCTCCGCGGCGCTCGATCGCTCCTGGGTCGAGGACCGCACCCGCACCGTCCGCCAGGCCTTCGACGACGAGCGCAGCGTGCTCTTGCGACACCCCGACACCCCGTTCCCGGCCCACGAGCGCGTCGAGGTCGAGGTGGGAAAGACCCCCTACGCGCGCTTCGATCTCAACGACTACTCGGTCCCCCATGACCGGACGCGCCGCACGCTCGTCGTCCTCGCCGATCTCGATCAGGTGCGCATCGCCGACGGCAACGAGATCGTCGCGACCCACGTCCGCTCGTGGGACCGCGGCCAGCAGATCGAGCAGCCCGAGCACATCCAGCGGCTCGTCGATGAGAAGCGCCGCGCCCGCGAGCACCGCGGCCTCGATCGGCTCGCCCGCGCCGCCCGCAGCAGCCAGGCCTTCCTCCGCGTCGTCGCCGAACGCGGCGACAACATCGGCAGCGCGATCGCCCGGCTTCTACATCTGCTCGATGCCGTCGGCGCCGCCGAACTCGAAGAGGCCCTCGTCGAGGTGCTCGAGCGCGACGCCATCCACGTCGGTGCCGTCCGCCAGGTGCTCGACCGCCGCCGCTCCGAGCGGAGCATGCCGCCTCCCGTCTCGATCCCCGTCACCCGCGGCCAGCACGCCGACCTCGTCGTCACGCCGCATTCGCTCGCTACGTATGACGCGCTGAAAAAGGACTCGACGCCATGCCCGACCTGACGCCCAACGAGACCAAAGACCGCCTCAAGAACCTCGGCCTCTTCGGCCTGCTCGCCTGCTGGGAGCAGCTCGCCGACAAGCCCTGGCTTGGCGAGGTGCTCGCCATCGAGGAGCGCGAGCGCCACAAGCGCAGCCTCGAACGCCGCCTGAAGAACTCCCGCGTCGCCGCCTTCAAGCCCATGACCGACTTCGACTGGTCCTGGCCCAAAAAGATCGACCGTGAGGCCGTCGACGACCTCTTTGCCCCCGGCTTCCTCGCCACCGGCCACAACGCCGTGCTCGTCGGCCCCAACGGTGTCGGCAAGACCATGATCCTCAAGAACGTCGCCCACCAAGCCGTCGTCCGCGGGCACACGGTCCGCTTCTCGACCGCGAGCGACATGCTCGCCGACCTCGCCGCGCAGGAGTCCTCGGCCGCGCTCGCGCGAAGGCTGCGCCGCTACACGGTCCCCGCGCTTCTCTGCATCGATGAAGTCGGCTACCTCTCCTACGATAGCCGCTACGCCGACCTGCTCTTCGAGGTCGTCACCCGACGCTACGACGCGCAAAAGCCGATCCTGCTCAGCACGAACAAGGCCTTCGCCGACTGGGGCCAGGTCTTCCCGCACGCCGCGTGCGTCGTCACGCTCGTCGACCGGCTCGTGCACCGCGCCGAGGTGATCGAGATCGAGGCCGAGAGCTACCGGCTCAAGGAAGCCAAGGAGCTGAGCGCCACCCGCACCAAACAGCGCCGCACCAAAAAGCACTGAGCGACCTCTTCACCGGTGAACTTCACCGGCATCCGGCGTCGTCTTCACCGGCATCGGCTGCGGATTTCACCGGTGAACTTCACCGAATTCCCGCGGGTTGCCGCGATCATCTACACGGAGAACGCCTCGCAGCGGTGCGCGCACCCGAAGCGCGAGCGCACCTCGAGGGGCATGCGCGAGACGCCCTGGGTGCCGAGCTCGCACACCAGCGACCCCGCCGCCACGTCCCGCACCGCCTCGACGAGCGCCCCTTTCACGCCCTCTGGCAGCCACGCCAGCCCTTCCTCGGTCACGCGCTCGCGGTGCCGCTCATCCCCAGGAGCGCCCCCGCCGCCGCCGCGCCCCCTCCCCTCTGGCTGGCTCGCCCGCGCCCTCGGAGCGGCCTTTCCCGCCCGCCCCCTTCTCCGCCCCCGTCAGATCCCGTATTGCCGCAGCTTCTTGTGCAGCCCTTCGCGCGTGATCCCGAGCGACTTCGCCGCGTTGGTCTTGTTGTTGTTGTGCCCGCGCAGCGCCTCGAGGAGGAAGAACTTCTCGACCGCGTCCATCATCTCCTTGAGCGACCCCTTGGGCGTGCCCGCGCGCACCACGAGCCCTTCCACCTGCCGGATCCGCGGCGAAAGCAGCTCCGGCGTCGCGAACGCCCCCGGCTCCAGCTGGATGACGATCCGCTGCACCTCGTTCTGGAGCTCCCGCACGTTGCCCGGCCAGTCGTACGCGACCATGAGCTCCATCGCCTGCTGGCTGAACCCGCCGCACGGCTTGCCGATCTCGTCCGAGTAGCGCTCCAGGAAGTGCGCCGCCAGCAGCGGGATGTCGTCGCGCCGCTCCCGCAGCGGCGGCAGCCGGATCGGGAAGACCTTCAGCCGGTAGTAGAGGTCCTCCCGGAACCTCCCCTTGGCGACCTCGTCCTCCAGGTTGCGGTTCGTCGCGGCGACGATCCGCACGTTGACGTGCTTCGGGCTCGTCGCGCCCACGGGCCGGATCTCGCCCTCCTGCAGCGCCCGGAGCAGCTTCGACTGGAGCGACAGCGGGGTCTCGGTGATCTCGTCGAGGAAGAGCGTCCCGCCGTCGGCGATCTCGAACAGCCCCTTCTTCTCCTCGGTGGCGCCCGTGAACGACCCCTTCTTGTGGCCGAACAGCTCGCTCTCCAGCAGGGTCTCGGCGAGCGCCGCGCAGTTCTGCGCCACGAACAGCTTGTCGCGGCGGCGCGAGCGGTAGTGCACGGCGGCGGCGATGAGCTCCTTGCCCGTGCCCGTCTCCCCCTCGACCAGCACCGTGACGCGCGTGTCGACCACCTTGTCGAGCTGCGCGATGACCCGGTCCATCGCCTCGCTCTTGCCGATGATCTCCACCGCGCTCCGGCCCCCGCCCCGGCGCTTCTCCTCGCGCCCCTTGAGGAAGCTGTTCTCCTTCTGGAGCCGCTCCTCCGCGAGCACGAGCCGCTTGATGAGCCGGGCGTTCGCCACCGCGAGCGACGCGTTCGCCGCCAGCACGAGCAGCGTCTCCAGATCGCCCGAGTTCAGCATCCCGGGCACCGTCCGGTTGTCGGCCTGGAGCACGCCGATGATCTCCTCGCCCTTCCAGAGCGGCACCGCCAGGGTGCTGCGGATCGAGGCGCCCATCAGCGACTCGGTCTGCCCGACCTCGATCGGCGCGTCGGCGGCCAGCACCGCCGCCCGCTCCTTGATCACCTTCCGGTAGACGCTGCGCGTGATCGGCACCGGCCCCGCCGGCGGCGCCCCGCGGCCGGACTCGGACCGGACGCGCGTCATCACCGGCACGAACGCCGCCGGCGCCGCGCCCTGCTCCTGGTCGTCGTCGCGGAGCACCACCGTGACGTGCGTCGCGTTCGGCACCAGCGCGAGCACCGCGTCCGCGATCTCCGCGAGCACCTGGTCGAGATCGTTCGCGGCGCCGATGCGCTTCTGCGCCGCGTACATCGCCGAGAGCGCGCTCGGATCCCGCTCGATCTTCGCCTCGGCCGGCTCGATCTCGTCGAGCCGCCGGATCGAGACCACCCGCGCGTCGTCGGCCTCCTCCGGGATCGTCACCACCATCCGGGTGACCGCCTCGCCCGCGCCGAGCTCGATCACGTCCCCGCTCTGGAGCGCGATCGCGCCGCGCCCGGCGCCGAGCTCGAGGCGCTCGCCCCCGCGCGTGACGCTCGTCCCGTTCGTCGAGCGCAGGTCCTCGAGGAGCACCCCGTCGGCCGTGCTCACGATGCGCGCGTGCGACCCGGAGACGTGGCGGTCGTCGAAGACGACCCGGTTGTCCGGCGAGCGCCCGAGCGTGATCACCTCGCCCTGGAGCTCGAAGGTGCGCCCGGCAGCCAGACCGTGGGTTACCTCGAGCAGAATCATGGTTCGGTCAGCCAGGAAGACCCGTGGGGAAGGGCCCGGAGTAAACCGTCAAGACGGAGCAGATGCCAGGAAAAACCGGGGAGCCGAGCGCCCCGGCGAAACGCCACGCAAGGACGGCACCACATGTAGAAAATAAGAGTAATTGTAATTTACATCGCTGCGCGTCCCGCCCGGCCACCGGCGGGACGGGACGCGCGGCGCTCGGGTGTTACTGCTGGGCGCGGGCGTTCAGGCGGTAGATGACGGTCTTGAACGGCGCGTTGCCGGAGATCTTCTCGGCGTCCTTCGAGGCCTCGCCCTCGTCGACGATCTTCTGCAGCTTGGTCGCGACGTCGGCGTCGCCCTTCGGCGACAGCGCGTCGATCACGGTGACCGCCACGAAGCGCACGGCGGCGTTCGTGACCTTCGGCAGCGCGTCGATGATCTGCTGCCGGACCTCGGGGGTGCCGAGCACGCCCACCATGTAGGCGGCCTTGATCCCCTGGAACTGCGTCTCCTTCGCCTGCGACGCCGGATCGCCGAGCTTGCCGACGTAACACTCGACCTTGTCGCCGCACGCCGAGAGCAGATCCTTCGCGATCTTGTGCTCCTTCTCCATCGACTTGCCGACCGTGCCGCCGCCGCTCGTGCGGGTGTTGGCGAGCCGGTCGACCTCGGCGACCTGGTCGGGCTTCATCAGCTTGAGCGCCGTCGCCATCGAGGTGTCGCGGATCTGCGCGATGTCGTCCTCCTCGCCGCGCACCTCGATCCCCGTCTTCACGAGCCACGGCACGAGGCTCGCGTCGAAGAAGCCGCCCGCGGCCTCCGCGAGCATCACCCGCGCGTTGATGCCGGCCGGCGGGAGGTCGAGCGTCACCGGCGTCTTCTCGTAGGCCGCCTGGAACGCCGCGAGCGTCTCCGGCGACTTCGGCACCTTGGTGAGCTCGCGCGCGATGATCGCGCGCGGCAGGTCCTCGGCCGTCCCGAGCGCCGCGAGCAGCGGCTGCACCGACTCCTGCCGGCCGATCGTCGCGAGCACGAGCGCGGCCGCCGCCACGTGGGCCGTCTCCGCCGCCTTCTTCGCCTCCGGGCCCGGCTTCTCGCCGGCGGCCTTCAGGTTCTCGACCTTCGAGTGCTCGATGAGCTCCTTGTGCTCGCCCTTGAGCAGCGCGATCGTCGGCTCGATCGCGGGCTTGCCGATCTTCGTGAGGGCGAGGATCGCCGTGGCGTGGGCGTCCGCCTTGACCGGCGTGAGCACCAGCTTGAGCAGCGGCACGACCGCCTTCTCGCTGCGCAGCTGCCCGAGGAGCTCCGCCGCGGTGATCTGCCAGAAGAGCTCGTTCCTCAGCGTGGCGACGTCCTTCGGGTCATTGATCGGGCGGCCGAGCATCGTGATGAGCTGCGGCTCCCAAGACGGATCGCTGATCTCGATCATCGCGTCGTGCACGTCGCGCGAGATGCCGGCGCCCTTCGGCTTGCCGTGCTGGAGCTTCGCGAACACGTCCATGAGCGGGCCGGCCGCGGTCTTCGACTTCACCGCCCCGAGGCCGCGCACGGCCCAGCGGACGTCCTCCTCCGTCGAGTCGGGCTTGTAGTCCTTGAGCGCCTTGATGAGGCACGCGTCGCCGCGCGGGTCCCGCGTGTCCGAGATGAACTTGATGACCTTGGAGTTCGTGCGCTCGTCGAGATCCCCGGCCACGCACTTCTGCGTCATCGGCTCGATGATCTTGTCGAGGAGCGGCTTCACCGTCGGGCCGTTCCGGTCCTTGTTGTCGCGCGTCATCGCGTCCTCGAAGAACTGGATGAGGCGGTTGACCGACGGCGCGAGCGTGGCCGGGTCGTCGAGCCGCTTGACGTGCGTCTCGGGATCGTTCTCGTCGGCGCACCCGGCGATGATCCCTGCGGAGAGCGCCATCGACGAGGCGGTGGCGGCCCCCAGGAGGAGCGAGCGAAGGAGCGGCAAGATGCAGCGGGCTGAGCGGGACATGGTGTTTCCTCCGGGACCTCGGTGATGCTGCCGGCCTGCCCTCGCCTTGCGCGGGCGCGCTTCCGGTGAGGCGGTCAGCGGCTAGCCTTCGTTAGCCTGAGGGGACGACATCGGACAAAAACAGCGCGCGGCAGGGGGCGCGCCCCCCTTCGCGCCACGGCGTGGCGCCGCTCCCGCCATGGAAACGGCGGAGCCGAAGCTATTCGGCGGCCGCGAACGTGTCAACGCGGGCGCTTCGTGGAGACGAGCCGGCGGATGCCGGTCGCGAACAGCCGGTCGGGGATGACACGGCGCAGCGCGACGAGCGCGCGTGCGTCTCGGCCGATGAGGGTGCGGAACGGGGGCGAGGCGTCCTCGATGAGGCGGAGGATGGCGGACGCGACCGGGGCGGGCGGCGGGGCCTTGGCGGCGTCCTCGAGGACGAGCCGCTCGAGCGTCTCGGTCATCGCGGCGTAGGGGCCCTCGCGCGAGACGAGGGCGCCGCGCCGCTGGTTCTCGAAGAAGATCTCGGTCTTGAAGGTGCCGGGCTCGACGAGGCAGACGTGGACGCCGAACGGCGCGACCTCCCAGCGGAGCGCCTCGCTGAAGCCCTCGACGGCGTGCTTCGTGGCCGCGTAGACGCTGACGCCGGGCAGGCCGACCAGCCCGGAGACGCTCGAGACGTTGACGATGCGGCCGCGCCCGGCGGCGCGCATCGACGGGAGCACCGCGCGCGTGACGGCCATCAGGCCGAAGACGTTGGTCTCGAACTGCGCCCGGACGTCGCCGTCCGTCTGCTCCTCGAAGGCGCCGCCGACGGCGATGCCCGCGTTGTTCACGAGGGCGTACGGGGGCCCGTGCTTCTGGAGGATCTCCTCGATCCGCGCGGGCGCGCCCTCGGCGGCGACGTCGAGGGCCTCGACGTGGAGGGAGGCGCCGCGCGCCCTCGCCGCGGCGAGCAGCGCCTCGGCCTTGTCGGGGCGGCGCATCGTGGCGACGACCCGATGGCCCGCGGCCGCGCACGCGACCGCGGTCGCGAGGCCGATGCCGCTCGAGGATCCGGTGACGAGGACGAGGTGGCCCATGGGGGAGGCGGGCGACTATAGACGAAGCGCCGGGACCGGCCGAGGGCGCGGGCGCCTCCGGGCCGAGGGCGCGGGCGCCTCCGGGCGAGGGCGCGGGCGCCGCGGGCGCGCGCTCAGCCGATGATCATCGCCTCGCTGAGGAGCCGGCCCTCCTTGAAGCGGCGCAGGTTCCAGCGCTCGAACAGCGGGAGCGGCGTGCCCTCGGCGATGTGCTGCGCGATGAGCTTGCCCATGACGGGCGCGATCATGAAGCCGTGCCCCATGAAGCCGGACGCCTGGTAGAAATTTTCCACCTCGTCGATCCCGCCGACGATCGGGTTCTGGTCGGGCGTGAGGTCGTAGCAGCCCGCCCACTGCCGCAGGACCTTCACGCTGCCGAGGACGGGGCACGCGGCGACGAGCGCCCGCGCGTAGAGGCCGAGGAACTTGTGGCTCGACTCCATGTCGAGGCCCTCGGGGACGTCCTCGTTCGAGATTCCGCCCACGATCTCGCCGCGCATCGACTGGGAGAAGTAGAGGCCGTTCGAGAGGTCCGCGACCAGCGGGCCGAGCCACGGCTTGAGCGGCTCGGTCGAGCAGATCTCGTGGCGGTGCGGGCGGTTCGGCAGCTCCACGCCGAGCAGGCGCGCGACCTCGGGGCTCCAGGCGCCGGCCGCGTTGACCACCTTGTGCGTGCGGATCTCGCCCCGGTCGGTGACGACGGCGTCGATGCGCGCGCCGGTCGTGCGGAAGCCGAGCACGTTCGTGAAGGTGGCGATGTCGACGCCGAGCTTCTGGGCGCGCTCGGCGTAGCCCCAGACGAACGGCCAGGGGAAGACGACGCCGTCGTCGGGGTTGTAGCTCGCGGCGACCACGCCCTCGGTCGAGAGCTCCGGCACGATCGCCCGCGCCTCGGCCGGGGTGAGCATCCGCGTGCCGAGGCCGCACTCGTTCTGGACGGCGACGCTCTTCTCGAGCGTCCGGCGGCCGGCCTCGCTGCGCACGAGGAACAGGTAGCCGCCCTGCCGGAACCAGACGTTGATCTTCATCTCGCGGGCGAAATCCCGGCAGATGCGGATGCTCTCCTGCATGAGCCGGATGTTCCCCTCGCTCGAGAACTGCGCGCGCACCCCGCCGCCGTTGCGGCCGCTCGCGCCGCCGCAGAGGTAGCCCCGGTCGACGACGACGACGTCCGCGATCCCGTGGTGACGCGCCAGGTTATAGGCGATGGCGAGGCCCATGATGCCCGCGCCGACGACGACGATCTCCGCCTCGGACCGCATCGCGCGTCAGCCGAGCTCGGGCCTCGCGGCGGCGACGACGGCGTCCTGGAGGGCGCCGTTCGTGGCGATGATGCCGCGGTCGAGCTTGAGCCCGGGGCCCGCGTAGTCGATGGGCGCGCCGGCGAGATCGGTGAAGCGCCCGCCGGCGGCGCGGAGGACGGCCTCGGGCGCGCAGCTGTCCCAGAGCTTGGCGCCGCCGCCGCCGTGCACGTAGAGGTCGACCTCGCCCGTCGCGATCCGCGCGATCTTCACGCCGACCGAGCCGCACGGGACGAGCTTCGTGATGCCGAGCCGGGCGAGCAGCGGCTCGACGAGCTTCGGCCGGTGCGACCGCGAGACGATGAGCGTCGCGTCCCCCGGCGCGCTCACGGACGAGACCGCGAGGGGGCGGCGGCTGCCGTCCCGCGCCTCGAGGAAGGCGAGGCCCGCGTCGGCGCGGCCGGCCAGCGCCTCGCCGGTCGTGGGCATCACGACCACGCCGAGCGCGGCGCGGCCGCGGACCGCGAGGCCGATCATGACGGCGAACTCGCCGTTCCGGTCGGCGAACTCGCGCGTTCCGTCGAGCGGGTCGACGAAGAACACCCGCTCCTGCTGGAAGCGCGCCGCGAGCTCCTCGCCCGACGGGACGCTCTCCTCGGCGAGGATGGCGTCGCCCGGGAAGGCGGCCTCGAGCGCGCGGCAGATGAGCGCGTTCGCCTCGCGGTCGGCGCGGGTCACCGGATCGCCCGGGCCCTTCAGCTCGACGGTGAACGGCGTCGCGTACACCTCCATCACCACCGCCGCGGCCGCGCGGGCGATGCGGACGATCTCGTCGAGCTCCTTGTCCCTGGTGTTCGTCGTGCTCACGTGGTGATCCCGAGGTCCTTGAGGCGCGTGGAGAGGTCGGTGAGCGCCGTGTCGCGGAGGTAGGGGGGCATGCCGGCCTCGCGGACCAGCTGGTCGAGCTGGGCGACCGAGCGGGGGCCGAGCACGGCGGTGGAGACGAGGTGGTTCGCGAGCACGAACCGCAGCGCCGCCGCCCGGAGCGAGACGACGTTGCCCGTGACGAGGGGCCGGAGCGCGTCGAGCTGGCGGAGGCGGGTCTTGAACTCGTCGCGGGTCCACCGCTCTGCGCGGTGATCGTCCGGGTAGAAGTCGCGATCGGGGCTCCACTGCCCGGCGAGCAGCCCGTGCGCCAGCACCGACCGCGCGAGCACGCCCGCGCCGCTCTCGGAGACGTCGCCGGCGACCTCGTGGAGGTCGCCCGGGAGGAGGGCGTTGTAGGCGATCTCGATGACGTCCACCTCGTCGCGCAGCGCGGATCGCGCGACGTCGGCCGAGCCGGCGCTCACGCCGAAGGCGCGGATCTTCCCCGCCTGCTTGAGCTCCTTCAGGAAGGCGAGGGGCTCCTTCGAGCGCATCGCGGCCACGGTGGGGTTGTGGAGCAGGACGACGTCGACCACGTCGCGGGCGAGCCGCTCCTGGGACCGCTCGAACGCCGTGCGCAGGTGGGCCGGGTCGAAGCGCTTCTTCGGGGGGAGCTCGTCGAGGTCGGTGCCGATCTTGGTGACCACGTACGTCGCGCCGGCGCCCTGGAGGCGCTTGCCGAGGCAGCGCTCCATCTCGCCCCGGCCGTACACGTCGGCCGTGTCGAAGAGATCGATGCCGATCGCGAGCGCGCGGTCGATGACGCGCTCGACCTCGACGCTGGAGACCGGGCCGTACCCGTCGCCGGAGAGGCCCCAGGTGCCTAGGGCGAGCTCCGAGACCTGGAGGGTCGTCTTGCCGAGGGGGCGTTTCCTCACGGGGGGGCGATCTACACCAGCGGGGGGAGGGCGCCACGAAATAGGCGCACGCGCGCGGAGGAGGCCGCCGGAGCGCCACGTCTTTGCTCGGTGGGCGGCGGAACACTCCATGCCAGGAAGGGTGCCAGGGAAGTCTCGGGACGTGGCGCGGGATCCGAAGAAGAGGCGTGGTGCGGGGGAGCGCGGGGCGGCGGCGCGGTCGGCGGCGCGGTCGACGGCGCGGTTGACAGCCGAGGACGGGCACCCGCGCGAGGGGGCAAGTCGCGCCTTGCCGGCGGCCGAGCAGCGAAGGGCGGTGGAGTATGGCGAAAGCGCCTAGGGAGGTATCGAGGGCCGAGCCCGCTGGAGACCGGAGATCGTGGCCGCCCGCGGCGACCGCCTCCACGAGGCGCGCGCTGGAGCTCGTGGCCGTGCGCGGCAAGGACGTGATCGGCGTCCGCCACATGCTCGCCGACGGGCGGACGCACATCGGGGATGCGCCCGCGTCGATCGCGCGGGTGCCGTGGGGTGACCTGGACCGGTCGGCCCCGATGATCGCGGAGGTGTCCGGCGGCCGCCATGTGCTGCACGTGCCGCGGCGAGCGCGCGCGCGTGTGCACGGCGCCGACGGCCTCGGCCGCCTGCTGACCGGCCCGGCCGAGATCGTGCTCAACGAGGGCGACCGCGCCGTGCTCGTGATGGGACCCGTCCACGTGCGCGCGCAGATCGTGCCCATCGAGGTCGTGTCCAGGCTGAGTACGTCCAGCCTGCGATGGATCGGCCTCATCGGCGCTCTTTACCTGGTCGCGCTCGCCGTCTGCGCCGCGATCGCGCCGCGCGACACGGGCGGGCTCGAGGAAGCGATCCCGCGCGCGCTCGACGCGGCCGCGGCGGACATCCGGGCGCAGCAGGCGCCGGGGCGGTAGCGCAAAGCATCAACCGGTGAGACCGTCTCGGCCGGAGGGGCCCGTGAGAGATGGAGTGCTATTCTCCAGTTCTCATGAGATGCAAGGACCGTAAGCCTCTCCCGTTCCTTCGATACCCACTCCCGCTGTGCCTGCTCGCCGCCGCCGGCTGTGGCGGCTCGGACGTCAAGGACCCGAGCGCGGGCGCCGCCCCGCCGGCGGCCATCCTGAACCTCCCCCCCGGCTGGAACACCGTAGAGCCCGGCGGCGAGACCACGTGCTCGCGCGGCGATCCATTCAAGTATTTCGTCCGCCCGGGGACCGTCAACCGCCTCATCGTCGAGTTCCGCGGCGGCGGCGCGTGCTGGAACGCCGTCACCTGCTCCGCTGCGGGCTCGCTCTTCCAGGAGACGGTCACCGAGGATCCCATGGTCATCAACCAGCAGGGCGCGAGCGGGATCTACGATCATGAAAATCCCGACAACCCGTTCCGGGACTGGCACCATGTGTACATCCCTTATTGCACCGGGGACATCCACTGGGGCGACAACGTGGCGACCTACGGGGAGGGGAGCGGCGCCGTCACCATCCGGCACAAGGGCGCCGTGAACGTGCGCGCGGCGCTCTCCTGGGTCTATGAGAACGTGCCCGCGCCCGAGAAGATCTTCGTGACGGGGTGCAGCGCGGGCGCGTACGGCTCGATCATGTGGTCAGCGCACCTGCGGGAGCACTACAAGAACACGTCCGTCTACCAGTTCGCCGACAGCGGCGCGGGGATCATCACCGAGACGTTCTTCGAGGACAGCTTCCCCTCCTGGAAGCCGCAGGGCGCGTACCCCACCTGGATCAGCGGGCTCGACCCCGCGGAGCTCGCGCGGCTCGACGTGCTCTACCGGACGATCGGCAACCACTACCCCGACATGCGCCTGTCGCAGTTCAACACGGTCTATGACGAGGACCAGATCTTCTTCTTCAGGGCCATGGGCGGCGGCAGCGCGCAGGACTGGTCGGACGCGATGAAGGCGTCGATCGACCAGATCGAGGCGTCGACGCCGAACTTCAGCTCGTACCTCGCGCCGGGCAGCGACCATTGCATCCTGTGGCGGCCGGCGTTCTACACGGTCGAGTCGGGCGGGAAGCGGCTCGTGCAATGGCTCGACGAGCTCGTGAACGGCGAGCCGCCGGCGAGCGTCGCCTGCGAGGGCGACGCCTGCGGCGCGCCGCAGTAGGCGGGGCCGTACATCGGCGGATCCCGGAGCCGCGGGCGCGCCGGCGCGGAGGTTCAACGCGCGCCGGCGCGTCGGTGGGGAGGGATCAGAGCGGAGGGCAGCTGTTCAGCTTGCCGATCGCGTAGGGCCTCGCGGAGGGGGCGTTGTAGGTGGAGTTCGTCGCGACGGCCCAGGAATAGCCCAGCAGCGAGCCGGCGGAGTTCGTGTAGAGACGCACGTAGGCCGTCCCTGGGCCCGGCGCGAACGTGCCGGTGTCACACGCGCCCGACCAGCGGCTGTCGGGGTAGTCGGCGTTGCAGCCGTGGACCGACGAGGTGGAGTCGGCGATCGGCAAGGCGTACTGCTTCGTGCCCAAAAAGAGCGGCTTCAGCGCGGTCGCGAGCTGCGTGGGCGCCCCCGTGACGATCGCGGTGTGTCCTCTGTACGTGATGTTGCCCTCGGCGTCCCTCACCTCGTCGATGACGAAGACGTCGCCCGCCTCGATGCCGGCGATGTTCGTGACCCGCGTGAAGTGGGTCGCGGGCGAGGCGACGACGTGGTCGTAGTAGAGGACCGAGCTCGGGCTGGTCGAGCCCCATAGGCTGGAGATCTGGGCGCTCGTATATCCCCATGCGTTCTGCTGCGAGAGCGTGAGGAATGGACCGCCGCTGGTGACCGACGTGCCGGCCGCGATGATATCGAGCGCGGCGTCGGCGAGCTCGCCGCACGCCTCCGCGGGGGCGGAGCCGAGCGCGACGAGAGAAGCTGCAGCAGACACCATCAGGAAACGAGCCGCATTGCTGAGCATGAAGTACCTCGGTTGACGGTTGCTACGTTGCCGTTCCGCAGGCCGAGCAGATTCGGTTAAGGAGGTCGATCGTGTGCAGCCAGAGAGTCGCACCTGGTCGCGTCGAGCCTAGCATCCAGTGCATACAGTCAACTCGCGGTTACCGTCAACACGCTTCGAGCACCTTTCGAGTCGGCGCATCACTTTTCTGGGTTCATGTACTACAGTTGAGCTCTTCAGCCGGCATTGACGGATAACGCGGATCGCTTGATGGACACCGCGCTCCAGCGACTCAGGCGCGTCCACGCCACGCGGCGGACGCCACGCGCCAACGTGCTCCTGAGGCGTGGCCCAGGAACGGATCGGCTCCGATGATCGGTCCTGCTGGATTCCAGCAGAGACCAACCGGGTGACGACGTCCGAGGGCGGGTCGTCGCCGTCAGCCGGCCTCGCCCGGGAGGCGGCCGACGGCGGCGCCGGCCCGCCCAGGCGCGCCGCGCGCCGGTCGGGCGCCGGCTCCGGAGGACACGCGGCCCCCGGAGCCGCAGCACAAGCGAGCCGCTTCAGGCGCGCCCCTACGACCCCCGTTGACGCACAGCCAGAGCTCTAGCTTATTGCCGCCGCGACCGAGGGCGCGCCGACGCGCTCCGGTCTGCCCGGAGTGGAAAATTCCGGGAGGAGACACACAGATCCATGCGCACGCTTTGTATCGATATCGGCGGAACGGGGATCAAGGCCACGATCCTCGACGCGCAGGGGACTCCGTTGACGGACCCCGTGCGCGTGCCGACGCCCCAGCCGGCCTCGCCGGAGCCCATCCTCGACGTCATCGACGAGCTCGCGCGCGCGCAGGGTGAGTTCGATCGCGTCTCGATCGGCTTCCCCGGCGTCGTGATGGACAACGTGACCAAGACGGCGCCGCACCTCGACAACGAGAAGTGGAAGGGTTACCCGCTCGCCGAGGCCGTCGAGCGGCGCCTCGGGAGGCCCGTGCGCGTCGCCAACGACGCGGGGATCCAGGGGCTCGCGGTCATCGAGGGCAAGGGGCTCGAGATGGTGCTCACCTTCGGCACGGGCCTCGGGTGCGCCCTGTACATCGACGGCCACTACGTGCCCAACCTCGAGCTCGGGCACCACCCGTACGGCAAGCGCGACCTGAAGTACGAGGACCGCGTGTTCGACGCCGAGTGCAAGCGCATCGGGCCGAAGCGCTGGAACAAGCGCGTGCGCCAGATGATCGCGCAGCTCGAGCCGATCTTCAATTACCGCAAGCTCTACCTCGGCGGCGGCAACGCGCGCCTCCTCGAGGTGAGCCGGCTGCCCCAGAACGTCGTCGTGGTGGACAACGTCGCCGGCCTGCTCGGCGGCATCAAGCTCTGGGCCTGAGCCCCCGGGGGCGCGGGGGGGCCCCGCCGCGCATTCCCAAGCGGTCGAGGCCGGCGTACCCTGGCCCGATGAACTCGCCCGACGCACCGAAGCCCGACGAAACGCCCGCGGCAAGCCCGTCGGCGGACGCCGATTCCGACCCGTTTCGCCTCCTGACGCCGGAGACCCTCGCGAACCCTTACCCGGTCTACGCGAGGCTCCGCGAGGAGGCGCCGGCCTACTTCAGCGCCGGCTACAACGGCTGGCTCATCACCCGGTACGATCACGTCGCCGCGGGCTTCCGCGACCCGCGCCTGTCGGCGAAGCGCTCGAGCGCCTTCGTGACGAAGCTGCCCGAGGCGGTGCGACAGAAGCTGGAGCCGCTGCGCCGCAACCTGGCGTCGTGGGCGCTGCTGCTCGATCCGCCGGAGCACACGCGCATCCGGTCGCTGATCAACAAGGCGTTCGTGCCGCGGCTCGTCGAGGGGCTGCGCCCCCGGGTCGAGGCGCTGGTCAACGAGCTGCTCGACGCGGTCGCGCCCACGGGGCAGATGGATGTCCTCCGCGACCTCGGCGATCTGCTGCCGCTGCTCGTGATCGGCGAGGTGCTCGGCGTCCCGGTGGAGGACCGGCACCGGCTCAAGGGGTGGTCGAACGCGCTCGCGGGGTTCCTCGGCGCGGGCCGGCCGACCCTGGAGATCGCGGGCGGCGCGCTGAGCGCGGTGGCCGAGCTGGAGGACTACTTCCGCGCCGTGATCGCGGAGCGGCGGCAGCGCCCCGGGAGCGACCTGCTCAGCCAGCTCTTGCTCGCGGAGGAACAGGGCATGATCCTCGGCGAGCAGGAGCTGCTCTCGACGTGCTGCATGCTGCTCTTCGGCGGCCACGAGACGACGAAGAACCTCATCGGCAACGGCCTCCTCGCGCTGCTGCGCCACCCGGCCGAGCGCGAGGCGCTCCGCGCGTCGCCGGCGCTGCTCGGCCCGGCCGTGGAGGAGCTGCTCCGTTACGACTCCCCGGTGCAGTGGATGAGCCGCATGGTGCTGGACGACATGGATATCGAGGGCGTCCGGATCCCGAAGGGAGATCGCGTGTTCCTGGTGCTCGGCGCGGCGAACCGCGATCCCGCCCACTTCCCGGATCCGGATCGCCTCGACCTGCGGCGCACGGACATCCGTCACCTCTCCTTCGGCGTGGGCATCCACTACTGCGCCGGCGCCGCGCTGGCCCGCGTGGAGGGCCAGGCCGCGGTCGCCACCTTCCTCCGCCGCTTCCCCGAGGCCCGGCTCTCCTCCGCGCCGCTCGCGTGGCGCCAGAGCCCCGGCGTCCGCGGCCTCACGTCCATCCCGGTCGAGCTGGGCCCCGACGCCGGCGCGGCGTGACCCCGACGCTTCGGGCCGCTCCGTGAGGGCATCATGGTCCCCTCGTCGCCCCGGACCCCCCAAGGGACACAAACATGCCCTCGCAGACCCTCGCGACCAAGCTCGCCCCGCCGGGCGCTGAGCAGCACGAGGCGAAAGCCACGGAGCCCTGGCTCTTCCCGGTGTTCTTCCTCTCGGGCTCGACAGCGCTGGTGTATCAGGTCGTCTGGCAGCGCGCGCTCTACGCGATCTACGGTGTCGACATCCTGTCGGTCACGATCGTCGTCACCGCGTTCATGCTGGGTCTCGGCCTCGGGAGCCTCGCGGGTGGGGTGCTCTCGCGCCGGCGCCCGCGCGCCGCGGTGACGTTGTTCGCGGTCTCCGAGCTCGGGATCGGCCTTTACGGCGCGTTCAGCCTCCGCCTCTTCGCCCTGATTGCAGGCGTCACGCACGGCATTGGCCATGTCGCCGCCGGTGGGGTGGCGCTCCTGCTCGTGGTGCCGCCGGTCATGCTGATGGGGGCCACGCTTCCCCTCCTGGTCGGGCACGCCACGTCGCGGTCGCATAACGTCGGTCGCTCGCTGGGCAACCTCTACTTCACCAACACGCTGGGCGCGGCGTTCGGCGCCTTCCTGGCGGCGCGCTACCTGCTAGGCGGGCTGGGCCTCCGGGCCACCACGGAGGTCGCCGCGACGCTCAACGTCCTGCTCGGTGTGCTCGTGATGGTCCTGCGCCGGCGGCGTCGCGGCGCGCCATGAGGCTCCTCGTTGCCGTCCTCGTCGCCACGCTCGGCGGTTGTCTTGCGCTCTCGCACGAGGTCCTCTGGGTCCGGGTCTACAGCTTTGCGACCGAAGGCGAGCCGGAGGCCTTCGGCTTTCTGCTCGCGGCCTACCTCGCCGGTCTGGCCGGCGGATCGCTCCTCGCCGGTCGCTACTGCCGGAGCGCCGCGGCGGAGCGCTCCGGGCAGCTCTACCGCGTGGGCGGGGTGATCGTCGCCGGGGCGCTCGCGGCGTTCCTCGTGGCCCCCGCCGTCGCGCACCTCGTCGGCCGCGGCGTGGACCCGGCCTGGACGCTGCCTGCCTTCGCGCTCGCCAGCAGCTGCCTCGGCGCGGGGTTTCCGCTCCTGTGCCACTTCGGGATCCCCGCGGACGAGCTGGCCGGCGCGCGACTGTCCTACGTCTACGTCGGCAACGTCGCGGGCTCGACGCTCGGCAGCCTGATCACCGGCCTCGTGCTGCTGGATGTCTTGCCCCTGCGCGAGCTCAACGTGGCCCTCGCGATCGCGGGCGCCGCGCTCGGCGTGATGCTCATGCTCTCCGCGTCGAGGACGGCGCGCTCGCGCCTGTTCAGCGGCGCGCTCCTCGCCGCCGCCGTCGCGTCTTTCGTGGGATCGGCGCCGACGCTCTACGGCGACCTCTACGAGAAGCTCCTTTACGGGGAGGACTACCGCGAACACGGTCGCTTCGCCCACGTCATCGAGCGCCGCGAAGGCGTCGTCACGGTCTCGCGGTCGGGCACCGTGTACGGCGGCGGATCCTACGAGGGCATCGCCAACGTCAGCCCGCTGCCGGAAATGGACGAGAACCGGGTGTTGCGGGCCTACCTGGTGTCCGCGTTCCACCCCCAGCCGCGCGACATCCTCATGATCGGCCTCGGGTCCGGCTCCTGGCTCCAGGTGCTGGCGAACGCCCCCGACGTCGAGCACCTCACCGTCATCGAGATCAACCCCGGCTTCGCCGAGGCGGCGCGGCGTGCGCCCGTCGTCGCGAGCGCGCTGGACAACCCCAAGGTGGAGCTCCTCATCGACGATGGCCGGCGCTACCTGGGGCGGACCTCGCGGCGCTTCGACGTCATCGTCGAGAACACGATCGTGTTCTGGCGCTCGTACGCCTCGATGTTGCTCTCCCGGGAGATGATGGAGCTCGCCCGCCGGCACCTGAAGCCGGGCGGCGCGCTTTATTACAACACCACCATGTCCACCGCGGCGCAGAAGACCGGGGCGACCGTGTTCCCCTACGCCGTCCGCTACCAGAACATGCTGATCGCGAGCGACGGTCCGATCGCCATCGACCGCGCGCGCTTCGAGAGAAAGCTCGACGCCTGGCTCGTCGACGGCCGTCCCGTGCTGCCCGCCGGCAGCAGCGCCGCAGAGCTCGATCTGCTGAAAGAACAGGACTGGCGCGGCGGGCCCACCTGGGAAAGCCGGGAGTCGATCCTGCAGCGGACGCAGGACGATCCGATCATCACGGACGACAACATGGCGACCGAATGGTGGGCGTTCGACACGTACCCGTAGTCCCATGGCCTGCCGGGCGTGGCGTCACACGTTGACGCACACGGCGCCTGGCCTTGATTCCCTGTGCCCTCCGGCGGGGTCGGCAGGGGTGGACAGGCTCGGACCACGCGACGTCCGCAGCGGGGGCGACACGGCCGCGATCGAACGCCTGTCCTCCTCCCGGCTCACAGGGGCGAGCTGTTGTGGAGCGAGGCGCACCCATGCTACGCCTCGATCCGGTGCGGACCGTGCGCGGCACGCAGGGGCACGGAGGGGGGCATTCCAATGATGAAGGGTCAGGATGACCGAGAAGAGCTGAGCAGTCTGCGTCAACGCGTCGCCGAGCTGGAGCTCGCGGAGAAAGCCTGGCGCGAGCGCGACCTCGTCCATCTGTCGCTCCTCGACATGCTCCCTCAAAGCATCTACCGGAGCGACCTGGACGGGCGGTGCGTCTTCGCGAACCGCGCGCTCCTCGCGTCGGTGGGGATGTCCATGGAGCAGCTCCGCGGAAAGACGCCGTTCGATATCTACCCGCGCGAGCTGGCCGAGAAGTACAGGCAGGATGACGCCCATGTGCTGAAGACCGGTCAGGCCTTCGAGGCGATCGAGGAGCACAGGGTGCCGGCGACCGGAGAGATGATCTACGTCAAGGTGATCAAGGCGCCGGTGCGCGACCTGCGCGGCGAGATCGTGGGGATCCAGGGTATCTTCTGGGACGTCACGTCGGAGCACATCGCGCGGCAGCTCTCGGACGAGAGGGAGGCGCATGCGGCGGCCGTGCGAGAGCTCAGCACCCCGTTGATCCCGATCGCCGACAAGATCGTCGTCATGCCGCTCATCGGCGCCATCGATAACACCCGCGCGAACCAGGTGCTCGAGACGCTCCTCGACGGCGTCGTCGCGAGGCAGGCATCCGTCGCGATCCTGGACATCACGGGCGTTCGCGACGTCGACTCGAGCGTGGCAGATTCCCTCGTCCGCGCCGCTCGGGCGGTCGGCCTCGTCGGCGCGAAGGTCGTGCTGACGGGGATCAAGCCGTCGGTGGCGCAGACCCTCGTGGAGCTGGGCATCGATCTGGGATCGATCGTGACATCGGGCACGCTCCAGAGCGGCATTCGTTATGCATTGCAGCAGATGCACGCCGCGTCGGCCGCATCGCCGGGGTCACGGAAACACCAGCCGGTTTGAGAGAGGTCGGACGAGGCTCCTCGCGGGGTCCGAGCGGGGCTCGCCCGCGATCCGCTCGGCCGGTCTTGGCGCGAGCACATGCGTTTCCGCGCCGCGGTCACCCGCACAGCAGACGGGCCCAGAACGGCGTTTTCGGCGCGGGAGCGCGCTCCTGTGCGCTGATCACCGAAAACGTCGCGATGGGCCCGTATCCGCAGCGAGCGACCGCAGCTCTAGGTGAGCCGCATCCCCGGCGCCAGCTGTCCTGGCAGCGCCACGCTCGCCGCCTCCAGCCCCGCGACCGGGTAGGCGCAGTAGTCCGCCGCGTAATACGCGCTGGGACGGTGGTTCCCGCTGCTGCCGACGCCCCCGAACGGCGCGGCGCTCGACGCGCCCGTCAGCGGCTTGTTCCAGTTGACGATGCCCGACCGGATCTCGCGCCAGAACTGCTCGTAGAGGTCCTTGCGATCCGAGATCAGCCCCGCGGCGAGCCCGTAGCGCGTGCGGTTGGCCAGCGCGATCGCGTCATCGAAGCTCGCATAACGCTGCACCTGCACGATCGGGCCGAAGTGCTCCTCGTCCGGCAGATCGTCGATCGCCGAGACGTCGATGACGCCGGGCGACAAGAGCGCCGTCCCCTCCTCGAGCCGGCGCATCTCGAGCAGCACCTCGCCGCCGAGCGAGCGCAGGCGCTCCTGCGCCCGGAGCAGCTGATCCGCCGCGGCGAGCGAGATCACCGCGCCCATGAACGGCTGCTCCGCGTCGTCGTACCTGCCCACCTTGAGCTTCGACGCCGCGTCGATCAGCCGACCCAACAGCGCGTCGCCCTCCGGCGTCTCGGGCACGAGCAGGCGCCGGGCGCAGGTGCACCGCTGGCCCGCCGAGATGAAGGCGGACTGGATGATGTGATGAATCGCCGCGTCCGTATTCGCGACGTCCTGGACGATCAGCGGGTTGTTGCCCCCCATCTCCAGGGCCAGGATCTTCTCGGGCTGGCCCGCCAGCTGCCGGTGCAGGGCGTTGCCGGTGGCGGAGCTCCCCGTGAAGAAGAGGCCGTCGATGCCGGGGTGTCCGGCGAGCGCGATGCCGGTGTTCTTTCCGCCCTGGACGAGGTGGAACACCCCCGCGGGCACACCCGCCTCCTGCCAGAGGCGGGCGACCTCCTCGGCGACCTTCGGCGTGAGCTCCGAGGGCTTGTGGACCACGCAGTTGCCGGCGATCAGGGCAGGGACGATGTGGCCGTTCGGCAGGTGGCCCGGGAAGTTGTACGGCCCGAACACCGCGACCACGCCGTGCGGCCGGTGCCGCACCACGGCGGTCGCGTCGCCCGCCTCGGCCCGCTTCTCGCCGGTCCGGTCCCGGTAGGCCATGATCGACACGTCGACCTTGCCGATCATCGTCTGGACCTCGGTGAGCGCCTCCCAGCGCGGCTTGCCGGTCTCGCGGCCGATCACGTCGGCGAGGCGCGCCTTGTGCTCGGTGAGCAGGCCGGCGAACCGCTTCACGACCGCGATCCGCTCCTCGAGGCCGAGATCGCGCCACGCCCTGAACGCCGCGCGCGCCGCCTTCACGGCCCCGTCCACCTGCTCGCCGGACGCGGCGCGCCCCTCGAAGACGACCTCCTGGGTCACGGGGTTCCGGCTCGCGAACGGCTCCCCCGTGCCGGCCACCCAGACGCCGCCGATGAAATGGGTTGACATGGATTCCTCTCCCTCACGGAACTCGGCGCGGGCTCAGCGGCCCGCCCGGCGAGGCGCTCGGCCTGCTCCCGCCTCCGCCTCGCCGGCGCCGTAGCCTACCAGAGCCGAGGCGGGCGCACCGCAGGCCGCCCGCAGCCGCCGCGGCGCATGATGCAGCGCGCAGCGCGCGGCCCTCACGCATGGGCCCGCCCGACCAGCGCGCAGGAGGCCCCGCGCCGCGTTGCGCGACCCCAACAGGGTGTGTGTGCGGTCGGCCGACCCCCAACCCGATGTGTCCGGAGACGCGATTGTTCGTCGCGTGGTAATCCGCGAAGGAAGACCTCAATGCGCCTTGTGCTCGATACGCCGGACAGCCCGTGTGGCGAGCTCGCGACATTCACAGGGATGCACGGTGGCGAACTGGTGTTCTGAGCGTGTGGAGCCTCGAAAACGCTCCGGGCGCAACGGGTCCGGGGGCGCCTGCGCCGGGCGCCGACACCAAGTCTTGACGGTCCCGTGACTGGCGTGCAGACGTGGCCATGTCACTTTCCCCGCCGATGCATCACACGGTGGCAATCTCAGACATCCATCTATGTGAGCTGGAGCCGACCGCCGGCCTCTGGATGCGCTATCGACAGGCGCCGTACTCTCCGGACGGCGAGATCGCCGCGATGCTGGACGCGCTCCGGGGGGAGGTCCGGAGCGGGGCGGGCGGCGCGCGCGGGCCTGACGCGCGCGGGCCCGGCGCGGAGCGCGACGAGCTCACGCTGGTCCTGAACGGCGACATCTTCGATCTGGACGCGCCGCGCGTGATCGAGAACGAGAGCGTCGTCCACGATCTGCCGCGCGACGCCGCCCACGCCGTCCCCGCGATGGAGGCCATCCTGCGCGATCACCCTGTGTTCGTCGCGGCCGTCGGCCGGGTCGTCGCGGACGGGCACACGGTGGTCTTCGTGGCGGGCAATCACGACATCCAGCTCACGCTCCCCGAGGTGCGCGAGGTGGTGGAGCGCCGCGTGGTCGACGCGGCCCTCGACGAGCTCGCCGCGCGGGGCGGCGCCGCTCCGGCGGCCGCGCTCCGCGAGGCGCTGGCGGCGCGGGTGGTGTTCCGCGCCTGGTTCCACCGCACGCGCGACGGCGTCATCGTCGAGCACGGCAATCAATACGACTCCTACTGCTCGTACCGTTACCCGATGGCGCCCTTCGGCAGAAATCCTGGGGAGATCCAGCCGACGATGGGCTCGCTCGTGAGCCGGCTCCTGGTGTCGCGCATGGGCTACTTCAACCCGCACGTCGACTCCTCGTACATGCTCTCCGGCTTCGGCTACCTCGCGCACTGGGCGCGGTATTACCTGTTCTCGGGCCGCTCGCTGGTGCTCGCGTTCGCCGTCGGCGCGCTGCGCACGATGGTCGAGCTCGTGCGCCGGCGCGAGCCCTGGCGCCGCGCCTTGCGGCGAGCGGACCGTCTCGCGGCCGCGTGCGAGACCGGGGCGCCGCTCGACGCGGTGGCGCGGCACGCGCGGCTGTTCGCGCGGCCGGCGGAGGACTGCCTCGGCCGCGTGGCGCGCGAGCTCTGGCTCGACCGTTTCGGGCTGGTGCTGCTCGGGGTGCTCGCGGCGCTCGTGTGCCTCTGGTGGATGCCGGCCGGGCTCGCGCCGGCGGCGCTGCTCGCGCCGACGCTGCTCGTCGCCTACGAGTGTGCGGTCCCGAAGCCCCCGCTCGATGCGGTCTGGCAGGGTGTGAACCGGGCGGCGCGGCGTGTGGCCCGCGCGCACGGCGCGAAGGCGGTGGTCTTCGGGCACACCCACAACCCGGAGGGCAGCTGGGAGGGCGGGGTGTTCTTCGGGAACACCGGGTCGTGGTCGGCGGCGTTCGAGGACATCGCGTGCACGAGGCCGGTCTTCGAGGCGCGGCCGCTCGTCTGGCTGCGCTCCGACGACGGCGCGGCGGCCGACGCGCCGCTCGACGGCGGCCTCGTGATGTGGAAGGACGCGCGCTTCCAGCCCTGGAAAGCGGACGCGAGGCCGCCTGTGCAGAAGGCGGAGACGACGGCGAAGCGGCCGCGGCCGGCCGCCCTGCGCCCGCAGGCGACGGCCGCGATGCGCGGGTAGGCTGCCCGGACCCCTGGGAGGGGGCCACCGCGCGGCGCGGGGAACAGGCTGAACTCGCCTTGGACGTCGTGTCCCCTCCGTGCTGCGCACTCCGGGAACACGACGTATCCGGGCTCAAACAACAGCCTGTTCCCCGCGCCGCGCGGCGCCCCCCTCCCAGGGGTCCTACAGTTCATCAAATAAAATGGAGCTGGTCCCAAGGGAGCTTGCGCTCCCTTTTCCTTCTCAAGTCCAACGGTAAGCGCCGGGGGGTGGGGCCGCGCGGCGGGGGCGGGCGGGCGCGCTGGAGCACCGACCGAGGTGCCATAAGGCTCCAGGTGGCTCGAGGCCCCAGGCGCGCCTTGTGTGGCGCGCGACGAAACGTCTCAGATGGCAAGGCCCGAAGGGAGACATGCCGGGCGGTGTTCTCAGCGCAAGCTCCCATGTCCCCGTCTTGGCGGATGGCCAGCGCCCGCCCGCCCCCGCCGCGCGGCCCCACCCCCCGGCGCGTCCCGCTTGGAACTTCCTCCCCACCTTTGCCTCGAGGGCGCGGCCGGCAGAAGCGCCTTGAGTCGGCGAGAGAGCCACCAGCCGCCGCCCCGCGGAGTCAGGGACGCCGTCGGGCAACCTCGCACGAACTGGGCGTGACGGACGATGCCGTCGGATTCTGGTCTCGCGAGGCGATTGACAACATGGCAGAAAGACAGGCGAATCCCCAGGCGTTGCCCGTGCCGGACCGACGGTGAGACGCGGAGCCGTCCGCCCGGAGGTCACCGGCGGAGCGCGCGGCGCTGCGCTCATCCACAGGGCGGGTCAGCGGTCGCTGACCACGACATCGAGAGGGGAAACCATGGCTGTCCATCAACGAACCCGTCGCCTTCGACTCGTCGTTTCCACGCTGGCGTTCGCCGTGTTTTCCGGGGCGCGCGCCGTCCTCGCCGCAGAGGGCGACGCCGCCGCGAGCGAGCCCGCGCCCGCGCGCTTCGGGGAACGCGGGCAGGTCGCGCTCGACAACCTCGTGGGGCTGACCGTCGGAGGCGGCTACCTCGGACCGAACATGAGCGCCGGCGTCGCCTACGACAACACCTGGGGCGCCACGGGGTACACCGGGGCCATCGGGTTCACGCGCTCGGACATCCGCGGCGGCATGCCGGGCACGGCCTCCACGTACTCGGCGCGATCGAGTACGGCGTGGATCTCGCCGTCGGTCGATGTGTTCGTGGCCGACCGGATCTCGGTCGGCGCCACCGTCGGCTTCTCGTACAGCGCCGGCGAGTACGACGTCGGAGGGGACGACGTGGGGACCGCGCCGGACGGCCACGCGTACGCGATCTCCGCGGTGCCGCGCGTGGGGTACGCGATCGCGCTGAACGAGCCGCTCACGGTGTGGCCCCGCGCGGGGCTCGGATACGCCGGCTTACGCGCCGATTACGCGGGGCACTACGCGATGAACGCGTGGATTGGCGTCGTCGACCTCGGGCTCGTCTACCGACCGACGAAGCACGTGTTCCTGCACGTCGCCCCGGAGCTCGTCCTGAGGTTGGCCAGGCAGAAGGGAGAGAGCGGCGTGTTCCAGGACAATCGCGCGATCAATCTCGGGTTCACCGGCGGACTCGGGATCTTGCTGAACTCGTAGCCGAGCGTGGAGGTATCGAGGACGGCGGCCGAGCGGGGAGCCCCGCGCGCCGTCCCCGGGTGCACATGCGACTACTGCGATGGCACCATCAGCGTAGAAGGCGACTCGGGCCGTTGTAGTCCCCCAGCTCCGGCTCCGCAGGCGGTGGCGTGGAGGAGGCCCCGCGGCGCTCGCGTCCGGGCCGCTCGCCCCCGTTCATCGAGCGGCCGGCCATGCATACACGAGGCTCGTCACGCAGCGGGGACGGAGCCCGCGGAGCGCGCGCGCTCGCAGGCGAGGCGCGCGCCCTGGCCGTGCGATCCGCCCGGCATCACCTGATGATGGCCGGATCCTCGATAGTGAAGCACTCGACCGACGACGCCGCGTACTTGACCACGTTGTACCAGAACTGCGAGATCTGGAAGACCTGCGCCGCTGATCTCTCGTAGCAGGCGCTGTTCGGGTCCGTGTACATCTGCTCGTTGAGGCACTCCGCCGTCCCGAGCCATTGACCTGAATAGGTCACCCACTCGTCGCCGTACGCGACGACGTGGCCTTTGCCGAACTCCTCGTGCACCGCGAAATTGTTCGTGCCGTCGGTGCAGTCGACCGTCGCGGTCGTCGATTTGATCGAGCGCGCGATGTATGCGCCTACGCTCTGGAGCTCCCTGCCGATCGGCGTATCCTGGTTCCAGGTGCCCACGCTGCCGGGGAGGGGGCCGCCGAGCGGCAGCGGGCCGCCCCAGCAGTTGCAGTTCGGGCAGCCTTCCTGCGCAGGATCCAGCGCGCCGTCGGTGTTGAACTGGATGTCCGTGAACGAGAGGAGCTGGTTGGTCGCCGTGACGTCGTGGATGGTGCATCCCTGACCGTTGCACTGATAGCCGCTCAGCGCGATGAGGCCGCCGCCGTTATTGACCCACTCCTTGAGCGCGTTCACCTCGTCGGCCGTGAACTGCCAGGGCGCCCCGTCGTCGTACTGCGCGCCCTTCGTCACCATCCACTGGAGGAGGATCACGTCGTACTTGGCCAGAAACTCCGGCGTGAGCGTGGGCTTCTCCGTGTTGTAGTTGTCGACCTGGGCCGTGCTCTGCGTGTTGAGCCAGTTCTGAAGCGCCGTGGTGCTGTCGCTGCTGCACGGGCCCCAGACGCCTTCGTGGCCGATCGACGCGATGTTGATGCAGGTGCAGTTGCCCTCGTCATCGCAGGTGGTCTGGTGACCGGCGTCAGCCGGCGGCGGCTCGTCCGGACCCGGGCCCAGCCAGGGATCTTCGCCATAATCGTCGCCGCTGCCGCTGCTGCTGCTGCCGGCGCCGCTCGCGCCTTGGCCGTCTTCGCCATTTCCCGTGGTGTTGCCGTTGCCGCCGCCGCCGCCCGACGAACAAGCGATGACGGGCAGCCAGAGGGCCGCGAGCACCGCGCAAGCACGCGTCGCTAAACCAAGTTTTGTCATGGCACAGAGGCTATCACTCCCCGCGTCTGGTTGGCGGTCCAAAATACTAATGAGGAAGCTCTCCGTCCGCAGGCGCTGCAGGCTCCTCGATCCGCAGCCGCGCGAGCCCCCGCAGGACAGCTCCGGCGATGCCGCAGAGCCGGCCGAGCGGCTGCGGGTCGAGGATGACGCGCCTCGTTAAGCGGCATCGAGGTACTTCGCGTCATTGCGTCATGTGGGCGTATCCTCAACGTTTCCCGTGGCGTGTCCTTCGGGTCAGGCCGATACCTGCCGCGCCGGATGGCGCTCCACGCGGCAACGGCGACGGTCTGCTCCACGTCGTCGCGACCACGTCCGGTCGACGTGGATGTCGCAGCCCCCTGGTCGCAACCACGTCCGGTCGATATGGATGTCGCAGCCCCCTTGGTCGCGACCACCCCCGGCCGACGTGGATGTCGCAGCTCCCCTGGTCGCGACCACCCCCGGCCGACCTGGATGTCGCAGCCCCCTGGTCGCGACCACCCCTAGGCCGACGTGGATGTCGCAGCCCCCGGGCGCCGGACCACGTCCGCGGCGCTGGCAGGCGCCGGGGCGATCGTCTGTCCGCGCCGGCTGGGGGCGGCCGCGGGCTCGGGCGGCGCGGTCGCGGCACTCCCGCCGCGGTCGCGGCGAGGACCAGCAGGACCGACGGCGGGGGGCGGCGCACGCGCATCGGACGTCAGGAGGCCCCGAACCCCACACGCCCGGGCCGGTTGGCGGGAGCCGGAGGCGGCGTGACCGATTGCAGCCGAGGAAGGAAGTGTGGTAGTTGTCGCACCATGAAGTTTGGGGGATCCTTTTTTGTCACATTGGGCGCGTGTGCGCTCCTCGCGTGCGCGTGCTCGGAAGCCACGCCGCGGCCCGCCTCGGGCCCGCTGACAGCCCGCCCTGCGCCCGCGGAGCCGGAGCGTCCTCGGGTCCGCACCTATCCGGCGGCCGAGCTGCAACGGGTGGCGCGCATCGCGGCCGCGCGCTGCAAGAAGGCGAACACGCCGTCGGACTCGACGTGCCTCCGCACCAATGCGTCCACCTTCCTGAGATACCCCCCCGAGGACCCCGATTGCCGCTACGTCGCGGGCACCGCGCTCTCCGTCGCCGAGTGCACCGAGTTCGAGGAGGGATGCCTGAGCGTGGACCCCGGAGATCTCGTCCGCCAGCTCGACGCCCTGCAGACCGCCGGCAAGGACTGCCAGCGCGAGCCGACCGATATCGAACAAACCGAGGTGCTGAAGCTCGCCGGCGCGAAGTGACGGCCTGAATCGCCGCCGCGCGTCGATTGACACGTGAGCGCGCCGGTTGGAATTTTGTCTCCTTGCAGGAAAAGAGGGCTCAACGCAAAAGCGCTGAGCCGCAGGGACGCGATCAGGAGCAGAGAGCGCCGCTCCGGAGCTCAGGCCCGCGGGCGCCGGCGCGGAGGCGCCATGCCTGCTGCGTCGCCCCGCGCGCCGGCCGCTCCGCCCCGCGCGTCAGCCTTGTCGCTCCGCGCAGCGGCCGCGCCGCTCCGCTTGCCGGGCGCGGCGCGGCTCCGCTTGCCGGCCGCGCCGCTCCGCTTGGCGGCCGCGCCGACGCGCGCGCCGGCCGCGCCGCTCTGCGCATCCGCCGCGTCGTCCGCCTCGCCCTGCGCGTCGTCCGCCCCGCCCCGCGCGTCGCCGGGAACCCCGCCCCGCGCGTCGCCGGGAACCCCGCCCCGCAGGTCGCCGGGAGCCCCGCCCCGCAGGTCGCTGGCGGCCCCGCCGTCGCGGCGGACCTGGACCTTGCGGCCCTTGAGGCGCGTCGCGCGCAGCGCCTCGATCACGTCGTCCGCCACGCCCTCGGGGACCTCCACCACCGAGAAGCTGTCGGCGATCTGGATCGCGCCGATGTCGCGGGAGCTCAGCGACGCCTCGTTCGCGATGGCGCCGACCAGGTCGGCCGGACGGATGCCGGCGTCGCGCCCCGCGCTGACGTAGAGCCGCGCGACGCCGCCGTCGGCGCCCCCCGGACGCTCGCGGCGCGGCCGGCCCGGCGGCGCGGCCGGGCGCCCGCGCGGTCCCGGAGCGCCGCGCCCCGCAGCGGGGCGCTCCGACGCGGGCGGGGGCGGGCGGAACGAGGGGATCTCCGCCTCCGCCTCCTGCCGGTCGCCCTCGGTCGCGTCGTGCGCGAGCTTCACCGCCGCAGCGGCGATGTCCATCACGTCGAACTCGTCGGACAGCGCCTCGACGACGACCCGGAAGCGCTCGGCGCCGCCCGCGAGCAGCGCCTCCCGCAGCGAGGCGCGCGTCAGCTCGAGGCGCCGGGCGCGCAGATCGGCGACGGTCGGGAGGTTCGCCGCCTCGATGCGCTGGCCCGTGAGCCGCTCGACGTTGCGGATCAGGTAGTGCTCGCGCGGCTCCACCAGCGTGATCGCCGCCCCCTCGCGGCCGGCGCGCCCCGTGCGGCCGATGCGGTGGACGTACACCTCGGCGGCGCAGGGGACGTCGTAGTTGATGACGTGCGAGACGTGCTCGATGTCGAGCCCGCGCGCGGCGACGTCGGTCGCGACGAGCAGGTCGGCCGCGCCGGTGCGGAAGCGCGCCATCACGCGATCCCGCTGCTCCTGCGAGAGGCCGCCGTGCAGCGCCTGGGCCTCGTAGCCGCGGGCGCGCAGCGCCTCCGAGAGCTCGTCCACCTCGTTGCGCGTGCGGCAGAAGATGATCGCCGAGGACGGGTCCTCCATGTCGAGCACCCGCGTCAGGGCGGCGGGCTTGTGCGCCCGCGGGACGATGTACGCCGTCTGGCGGACCCGCGGGAGCTCGCCGGGCGCCGCCTTCTCGGCGGCGATCTTGACCCGCACCGGCTCGCGCAGGTGACGGCCGGCGATCGCGGCGATGCGCGGCGGGAGCGTCGCGGAGAAGAGCACGGTCTGCCGCGCGCTCGGCGTGGCCGAGAGGATCGCCTCCAGCGCCTCGGCGAAGCCCATGTCGAGCATCTCGTCGGCCTCGTCGAGCACGACCGTGCGGATGCCGTCGAGCAGGAGCGTGCCGCGGCCGATGTGATCGAGCGCGCGGCCGGGCGTCGCCACCACCACGTGGACCCCGCGGCGGAGCGCGCGCAGCTGCTGGCCGAACGGCTGACCGCCGTAGACCGACAGCACCTGCACGCCGAGGCGGCGGCCGTAACGGTGCATCGCCTCGGCCACCTGCATGGCGAGCTCGCGCGTCGGCACGAGCACCAGGGCCGCGGGTCGGCTCGGGGGATCGCCGCCGATCTCGAGCCGCTGGAGGAGCGGCAGCGCGAACGCGGCCGTCTTGCCGGTGCCGGTGGCGGCCTGCCCGAGCAGGTCGCGCCCGGCGAGGAGGTGCGGGATGGACTCGCGCTGGATCGGGGTCGGCTCCTCGTAGCCGAGCTCGGCGAGCACGCCGAGCAGAGCAGGTCCGATGCCGAACGAGGCGAAGCTGACAGGCGAAGTGATCGGTTCCACGGGGCTCCCGCTGTCATGGGTGCGCGCGGGCGCGAACGCAACCCGATCGGATCGGCGGGGCGCGCGCGCCCGCGGTTCGCCGGGGGCTGCCTCACGCCCGCATCGTCAGCGAGGCCAGGAGCTCCTGCAGCGACCTCGGGTCGAGCGGCTTGATGAGGTGCATGTCGAAGCCGGCTTCCCGCACGCGACGCCGGTCCTCCTCCTGGCCATAGCCGGTCAGCGCGATCATCAGCGAGGGCGAGGTCCCCGTGCTCCCTCTCAAGGCCCGCGCCACACCGTACCCATCCATGCTGCCCGGGAGACCGATGTCACACACGATGACCTCCGGCCGGAACGAGCGGGCCGCTTCCACACCGGCGTGCCCGGACAGGGCCACCTCCACCCGGTAGCCGTCCATGGCGAGGAGCGCCTGCAGGGTCTCGGCGGCGTCCTGGTTGTCCTCGATGATCAGGATGCGCAGCGACCTCGGGTCGACGCCTCTCGGCGGCGCGGCGCGCTCGGGGGTCGGCTCGGCCCCGCGCGAGAGCGGCAGATGGAGGACGATCTCCGTCCCGCGACCGATGCCCGCGCTCGCGGCCGCCACCGTGCCGCCGTGGAGCTCGACCAGCCCCTTGACGAGCGCCAGCCCCAGACCGAGCCCGCCCCGACTGCGGTCGAGGCTCCGATCGGCCTGGCTGAACGGCTCGAACATGCGCCCCAGCATCGTCGGCTCCACGCCGATGCCGGTGTCACGGATGCGGATGGCCGCGGAGCTCTCCGACGTCACCGAGAGCGCGATCGTCACCCGGCCGCCGGCGTCGGTGAACTTGTTGGCGTTGTGCAGCACGTTGCTGACCGCCTGCGACAGCCGGGTGGGGTCGCCAGAGACCCAGGCCGCCTCGGCCGGCAGCTCCAGCTCGAGCGCAAGGCCGCTCGCCTCCAGCGTGCTGCGGTAATCCTCGGCGGTCTGCCGGAGCAGCTGAGACAGGTCGCAGCGCTCCCTGCGGAGCTGGATCCTCCCGCGCGCCACGCGCGAGACGTCGAGCAGGTCGTCCACCAGCCGGGCCATGTGCCTCACCTGCCGATCGATCACGCCGCACGCCCGCGCGAGCGACGGCTGCTGCCCCGCGACGCGCCGGAGGATCTCGACCGCATTGCGGATGGGCGCGAGCGGATTGCGCAGCTCGTGCGCCAGCATCGCCAGGAACTCGTCCTTGCGCTGGTCCGCCTCCTTCAGCCGCGCCTCCGCGCATTTCTGATCGTGGATGTCCGTGGAGGTGCCATACCACCGCACGATGTCGCCCTCCGGTCCGCGGACGGGCGTGGCGCGGCACAGGTACCAGCGGAACTCGCGGCCGGCGACGCCGCCGAAGCGGTATTCGAGCTCATAGAGCTCGCCGGTCGCGACCGCCCGATACCACTCGGCCAGGCACCTCTCGCGATCGTCCTCGTGCAGGCAGGAGACCCAGCCCTCGCCGAGCGCCTCGCTCGCCTTCGTGCCGATGCGCTCGTACCACTGGCGGTTACAGTAATCGATACGGCCGTCGGGGCCGGCCGTCCAGACGATCTGCGGCATGGCGTCGGCCAGCTCCCGGAACCGCGCCTCGCTGTCGCGGAGCGCGTCGGCGGTCCGCTTCCTCTCGGTGATGTCGTGGGCCGCGCTGATGACGAGCCGCCTGCCCGCCGCGTCCCTCCCCAGCGGCGCGCCGCTGAATACCCAGGTGCGCCGGGCGCCGCTCGCCGTGGTGATGGTGAACTCGTTCTCAACCGGCTTGCCCTCCATCTCGTAGACGGCCGTGATCGCGGCGAGCGCGGCGCCCTTCCGCGGGCCGTAGGCCCTCTCGGTCCACGCTTCGATGGTGGGGATCTGCTCGCGGGTGTACCCGCTGGTGTCCAGCCATGCGCGGTTCACGTTGATGATCTGCCCGTCTTCTGCGTGGATCATCATGGGGAACGGGGCCGCCATCACGGCGCGGCGCAGCCGCTCCTCGCTCTCCTGCAGCAGGAGCTCCGCGTTCTTGCGCTCGGTGATGTCGATGATCGACCCGATGTAGCCGAGGTACTCGCCGCGCGGGCCGAGCCGCGGAGAGGCCGAGTCGAGGCACCAGCGGTACGCGCCGTCGCCGCGGCGCGCGCGGAAGTCCATCCTGTAGGCCTCGCGCCGCTCGCTGGCCCGCAGGAACGCCGCCGCCGTCGCCGGCCGATCCTCCGGGTGCACCGCGTCGAGCCAGCCAAAGCCGAGGGCGGCCGACTCGGGCTGCCCCGAGAAGTCCAGCCAGCCCCGGTTGGTGTAGGTGCAGGACCCGTCGGAGTCCGTGACCCAGATCATGACGGGCGAGTGATCCGCCATGTTGCGGAAGCGCGCCTCGCTCTCGCGCAAGGCCAGCTCGGCGAGCTTGCGGGCGGTGATGTCTGCGATCACGCCCGTCATCCGGAGCGGCCGCCCCTCGCGGTCCCGCTGCACCAGCGCGCGGCTGTGGACCCAGCGCTCGCGCCCGCTGGCGTCGACGATGCGGAACTCGGAGGAGTAATCCGCCTCCCCGCGCAGCGCGCTCTCGACCTGCGCCCAGACACGTTCCCTGTCGTCGGGGTGCACCACCCGGGTGAAGCCGTCCACGGAGCCGCCGAGCTGCGCCTCGCTGACCCCCACGTTCTCGAACGCCTCCCGCGACCAGAAGAGGCGCCCGCTCGGCACGTCCCACTCCCAGATGCCGAGCTGGCCGCCCGCGAGGGCCAGCCTGAGCCGCTCCTCGCCCTTGCGCAGGCCCTCCTCGGCGCGCGAGCGGACGGTGATGTCGCGCCCCGTCTCCAGGACGAGACGCCGGTGCGCGAACCCCTCGACGCCCTCGACGAGCCGCATCCGGCTCTCGAGCAGGATCGCTCGACCGTCGCGGGCCGTGTGCTTGAGCTCGCCCGCCCAGCGGCCTTCGCGCTCGAGGGCGCCCTCGATCTGCGAGAGCGGCACCGGGAACACGGTGGACAGGAGCTCGTGGCTCGATCGCCCGACGGCTTCGCCCGCCGAAAAGCCGTAGAGCAGCTCGGCTCCAGGGCCGAAGTACACGATCCCGCCCGCGCCACCGAGCTCCCAGGCGAAGGCCGCCTCGCTGACCTGATCCAGGAGGGCCGCCTTCAATTGCAGCTCGCCCGCGACCTGCCGCCCCCCGCAGCCGCCGTGCGTCGGAGAGGCCTCGGACAGGCGGGGGGTCGCCGCCCCTCGCTCCGGCCAGATGCAAGGACGCTCCGGCATCACCTTCAGCACGCCTCTCTTCTTTCCAGCCGTCTGATCCGATAAGTGGGCCAGGGGGCGCCGATGAACATCGTGAGTTTTTGTCTGCCTCCCGCGCATGCTGCAAGCGCCGCGGGGCGTGATTGTCAGGGGGACGCCCGGAATGACAGGCAAATTGAGCGGCCTTGGCGAAAAGGAGCTCGGGCAGGCTGAAGCAGAGGGCCAGGCAACCTGAAGTGCCGGCATGAAGACGAACAACGATGTGCTGTCCGACGCCGGCCGCCGCGTGTTCATCGGCATGGAGGCGCGCGATCCACCGCGGCGACCTGCATGTCGCCGCATCAGCTAGTTCCGAGCGTCACGGGTCTGGCCAGGGATCCCGAGAGATTTCAACGCAAAGGCGCAAAGGCGCAAACCTGAATTTTCTCTGTATTTTTGCGTCTTTGCGTCTTTGCGTCTTTGCGCCTTTGCGTTGAAATCTCTCTTCTCTCGCCGTGATCCCTGCCAAGCCTTCTGACAGGCCGAGCTAGATCTCGACCACCCCCGTCAGCCCTTCCCCTTGCCCTTACGCGGCCGCGGGATGCCGTAGGCGTTCAGGCGGGCGACGAAGGTGCGGCGGGGCATGCCGAGCAGCGCCGCGGCCTGGGTCTGGTTGCCGGCGCACCGCTCCAGCGCGTCGACGATCCGGCGCCGCTCGATGGCGTCGAGCTCGCTGCGCAGGCCGCCCGCGCCGCCGGCGGGCGGGGGGGCGCCGGCCGGCGGCGCGGCCTCGGCGGACAGCTCGGAGGGGCGCGGCTCGACGGGGGAGGGAGACGCCGCGGGGAGCGCCTCGACCGGCAGCGCCGCCGCCGCGGCGGCGTCGAGCAGGAGGTGCTCCGGGAGCAGCGTGTCGCCGCCGGAGAGCACGACCGCGCGCTCGATGACGTTGCGCAGCTCGCGGATGTTGCCGGGCCAGCGGTGCGCCTCCAGCGCGGCGAGCGTCTCGGGGGCGAACGCCGGCGCCGGGCGCCCGAGCGCGCTCGCGGTCCGGTCGGCCATGGCGCGCGCGAGCGGCGCGATCTCGGAGACGCGCGCGCGGAGCGGCGGGATCGTCAGCGCGATGCCGTTGAGGCGGAAGAAGAGATCCTCCCGGAAGGCGCCCCGCTTCACCTCGGCGGCGAGGTCGCGGTTCGTGGCCGAGAGGAAGCGGACGTCGATGGGGCGCGGGCTCAGCCCGCCGACGCGCATCACCTTGCGGTCCTCGAGCACACGCAGGAGCTTCACCTGGATGCCGGGCGGCAGCTCGCCCACCTCGTCGAGCAGCACCGTGCCCTTCTCCGCCGTCTCGAGCAGGCCGGGCTTCGCCTGGCCGGCGCTCGTGAAGGCGCCCTTCTCGTGGCCGAAGAGCTCGCTCTCGAGCAGCGACTCGGAGAGCGCCGCGCAGTTGAGCCGCAGGAACGGCCCCTGCGCGCGCGGCGACCGCCGGTGGATGTGCTCGGCCAAGACCTCCTTGCCGGCGCCCGTCTCGCCGAGCAGGAGCACGGTGATCGGCGCACCGGCCACGCGATCGGCCAGCGCGTAGAGCCGCTGCATGGCCGGGTCGCGCACGATCGGCTCGCCCTGACCCTGGCCCGGCGCGGCGCTCGCGCCGCCCTCGCGCGGGAGGACCACGATCAGCGTCGAGCCGAGGTTCACCGCGTCCCCCACCGACAGCTCCATCGTCTTGCCCGGCTCGAGCTGGAGCTCGAGCAGCTTGGTCGTCGGCCCGGCGCTGCGCTCGCGGCGGAGGCGGGTGCCGTTCGCGCTCCCGAGGTCCTCGATCGTGATCCGCGGGCCGAGGTGGAGGATCGCGTGCCGGCGCGAGACGGAGCTGTCGTCGATCTGGACGTCGTTCTCGTTCGACCGGCCGAGCGACACCCGGCCCTCGGCCGGCAACGGGTGCCGGCTCACGCGGCCCCCGGCGAACACCGCGAGCTCGAGGACACTCTGCGCAGGCTTCCGAGGGGACATCGCGCCGGCCACGTCTCTCTCCTTGCTCACCGCGGCTCGTTCTACCTCGCCGCGCCGCCGGCGCGCCATCCACCGGCACGCTCGCCGCGGACGAGCAACGCGCGGGCACCGGCGCCAGGATACCCGAACGCCGCGCGCCAGGGTTGGACGGACAGCGCCGGGAGCGCGCCGGAGCCGGGTACGACGTGGCGGACCTCCTTCCAGGGCGCGCCGGTGAGCGCCGCGGCGCCCGGACGCGCCTCGCGCGCCTCGAGAAAAAATCGACCGACCCCGTGTCGGGTTTTCATGCCGGCCTCCGGATGACGGAGTGAGGCGCGCGGACAGCGGGGTGAAGTCACCCGAGGGACGCTCGCCTGCGATCAACCACCGAAAGAAATCTCTGGGAGCCACCAATGAACCACATCGCCCTCTTCCGCAGCCTCTCGCCCCTCGCCCTCGCCCTCTTCGTCGCCGCCCCCGGCTGCGTGGCCACCACCGACGAGACGCAGGCCGGTCCCCGCGCCGACGACGCGCTGGCGTCGGGCGCCGCGGAGGCCGGGAGCGCCGCCGCCGAGCTGGAGGCCGCCGCGGCCGCTCAGGCCGTCGAAAACGGCGCGGAGCAGCTGACCGCGGGCGCCGAGGACGACCCGATCCCGTCGACGCGCACGCTGAACGACCTCTCCACGGACTTTTTCGTCCCCCCGCACGTCGGCGGCGACGCCGAGTACAACGGCCACGGGCCGAGCGTGGGGCTCCAGGTCGAGCTCAGCGTGTTCAACGACAACGAGCTCTGGGCCGCCGTCACCATGGACGCGCTGGAGACCAGGAGCGACTGGACGCGCGCCACCGGGACCGCCTGGTACCGCCTCCACACCGCGAACGGCACGATCGTGGACGTGTCCAGCCCGACCGCCTTCGTCCACACGTACACGGACACGGACCACGCCCACGACATCTTCTCGTTCGCGCCGGGATCCCTCGTCCAGAAGCTGGATTACGTCGGCGATACGAGGGGCAATGACGCGGGGAGGAAGACGGGGGTCAGGGTCTATTTCAATCCGATCACCATCGTGACGGAGTGACGTCGGGCAGCGCCTACTCGAGGTGCCACGCGACGATCGCGTTGGCCAGGGAGCCGAGCACGCCCGCCGCGTAGATCGGGGCGGCGTGCTCGGGGAAGAACGCGGCGGCCGCCGCGCACGCGGCGCAGAGGGCGGCCGAGAGCCAGCTCGCCCTCGGCAGGCCCGGCGCGGCGGCGGCGTGGACCGCCGCGAACAGGAGCAGGTCGGTCGCGAGCGCGCGCTCCACGGGCTCGTCCGTGACCACGGCGAGCGCCCGGTGCAGGAGCGTCGCGCCGAACAGCACCTTGATCACGTGGGCGATCCGCCGGTTCACCGCGTTCTTCGACAGCGGGCGGCGGAACACCCGGAGCAGCGAGAGCGCCGCGACCGCCGTGACGCAGCCCATGCCGAGCAGGTGCGCGGGGCGGCCCACCGGGACGAGGCGGCCCAGCCCGACCACCGCCATCACGACGCCGACCGCGCCGATCCCGAGGCCGAGCCGGATCCGCTCGCGCCTGGAGACGGCGATGTCGATGTCGGAGCGCCGCGCGAGCTCGTCGGCGAGGGCGTTCAGCAGATCGTCGACGCTCGGCCACCGCTCCTCGGGGCGGGCGCGGAGCCCCCGCGCGAGCGCGGCCCGGACCGGCGCGGGCACCTTCGATCCGGGCGGCGCCGGCCGCAGGAGATCTCGCCGCGCGTGGGCGAGGCGCGCGGCGAGGTCCTCGCCCTCGAAGGGCAGCTCGCCGTAGAGCGCCTCGTGGAGCGTCGCGCAGAAGCTCCACTGGTCGCTCTTCGCCGTCGCCGGCCCCCGCTCGGCCAGCTCGGGTGCCATGTAGGCCGGGGTCCCGAGGAACGCGCCCGCGGCCGTGAGGGGAGCGTGGAGCGCGGCGCCGCCGGGGAGCGCGGCGCCGCCGGGGAGCGCGGCGCCGCCGGGGAGCGCGGCGCTCGGCCCGCCGTCGGAGGGGGGCCGGTCCTCCTCGCGACGGAGGCGCGCGATGCCGAAATCGGCGATGCGCGCCCGGCCGTCCTTGCCGAGGAGGATGTTGTCCGGCTTGACGTCGCGGTGCACGAGCCCCTCGTGATGCGCCGCCGCGAGGCCGCGGCCCGCCTGGATCCCCGCGGCGAGCACGGCCTCCCACGCGCGAGGCCGCTCCCGGGCGAGGTCGCGCAGCGTGCGGCCGTCGACGAACTCCATCGCGACGAACACGCCGCGGCCGTGCTCGCCGATCTCGTAGATCGGAACGACGTTCGGGTGCGAGAGCCTGGCCATCACCTGCGCCTCGCGCACGAGGCGGGCCCGGCCCTCGGGATCGACCCTCCCCGGCGCGATGAGCTTCAGGGCGACGCGGCGGTCGAGCTCCGCGTCGTACGCGGCGTAGACGACGCCCATGCCGCCCTCGCCGGCCCGGGAGAGCACCGTGAACCGCCCGATGCGCGCCCCAGGGCTCAGCGCCTCGTCCGGCGCGGAGAGGGCGACGGCGGTGCCCTCGAGGAACCCGTCCGGCCGCGCGGCGTCGCACCGGAGCAGGCTCCACACCTCCTGGAAGAGCTCCGGGCGGCCCGCGCACCGGTCCTCCAGGAGCGCCCGGCGGCGGCCGGGGCTCTCCGCGATCGCCGCCTCGAAGAGCGCCTCGACCTCGCCCGGATCAAGGGGAGGGCTCATCCACGCCGCGCAGCGCCCGGTAGAGCCACGCCTTCGCGAACCGCCACTCGCGCTCGACCGTGCGCGTGGTCACGCCGAGGAGCTCGGCGATCTCGTCCTCGGTCAGGCCCGCGAAATACCGCAGCATCACGATCTCGGCCTTGCGGGGGTGCTCCCCGCCCATCCTGCGCAGGGCCTCGTCGAGCGCGAGGAGGTCCTCGAAGGGGAGATCGATCGCGATGGGCAGCGCCTCGATGGCCTCCTCGGGGGCGCGCTCCCGATCGCCGCCCCGCTTCAGAGAGGCCTTGTGGCGCGCATGGTCGACGAGCAGGTCGCGCATGGCCTGCGAGGCGGCGCCGAAGAAATGGGCGCGGCTCTGGAAGCGGGCCTCGCCGCCCCGGAACAGCTTCTCATAGGCCTCATGGACAAGCGCGGTGGGGCCGAGGGTCTGGCCGGCGCGGAGGTGGCGGACGCGGGCCAGGGCGATGGTCTTGAGCTCGGCGTAGACCGCGCGCAGGAGGGCGTCCGCGGCGTCTTTCTGGCCCTCCTGCGCGGCGTGGAGGAGGACGGTGATGCTCTCGCCGGCGCTCGGCCGGGGAGCGCGTGGGTCGCTCGCGTTCATGGGTGTTCGGCTCGCCCGGGTCCGAGCATACACCAAGCCGACCGGCCGGCGCCGCCGGAGCGTCGGGGAGGTCACGGGCGGAGGTCCGCGCGTGAGGCGGCGGTGTTCGCGGTATGACGAACCGCTTCGATTCAGCGTCTGAGCGCCGGACATCTCACCCGGGATGCCGGCGCGGCGTGTACGCTGAAGCGTTCCGCAGAAGGTCGTGGCCGCGACGGTCAGGGTGTGGAACAGAGGGCCATTGAGAATGGGTCAAGGTGGCCAGGGCAGTGGAGTGCCGTTGCCGGAGCAGTGGGGCGAGCTGCCCGGCGCCGCCGGGCGGGAGGCCCGGGGGAAGATCGCCCCCTCCGCCGCGGGGGCGCGCCGGGTCGAGGATCCTTCGCTCCGCGGCGCGGAGGCCCGCGCGGCGGGCCGCCCTCGCACCATCGGCGTCGTCGCGCCGTTCCTCGCGGGCGCGTTCTGGGGGCCGGTCGTGAACGGCATCCATGCGTCGGCGCAGCTGCGCGGCGTCCGCACGCTGGTGCTGCGCGGGACGCCCGCCGAGGTCCAGGCGCCCTCCCTCGCCCGGGAGCAGGTGGATGGATGGATCGTCATCATCGAGATGGACGGCCTCGAGGAGCTCGCGCGCGCGGGGGTGCCGTTCATCACGGTCGGCGCCCGCCCCGCCGAGATCGATTGCCCGGCCGTCATCCCGGACAACCACGGCGGCATCCGGAGCGCGGTGCGCCACCTGATCGAGCACGGACACCGGGGCATCGCGTTCATCGGCAACTTCGGCGCGTACGACGTGCGCGAGCGCTTCGCGGCGTACAAGGACGCGCTCGCCGAGGCGGGTATCCCGTTCGATCCCGACCTGGTCATCCCGTGCGACAACAACATGTACAGCGGAGGCCGGGCCGCGGCGCCGGCGCTGCTCGCGCGGCGGGCCGCGTGCACGGCGGCGGTCTTCGGGACCGACAAGAACGCGCTCGGGACGATGGCCGCGCTGAAGGCGGAGGGCGCCCGTATCCCGGAGGATTTCGCGCTCATCGGCTTCGACGACATCGTGGAGGCGGAGAGCTCCGACCCGCCGCTGACCACGGTGCGGCAGCGGTTCGAGATGATGGGGAACGCCGCGTTCGATCTCATCGCGTCGATGATCGCCGGCGAGGCCTTCCCGCCCGGGGGCGTGCACACGGCGAACACGCTGATCCTGCGGAGCTCGTGCGGGTGCAATGTGATCCAGAGCTTCCTCGACAGGGAGGACGCGGCGCCCGAGGAGGACGAAGGCGGCGCGCTGGCCCGGCGGATGGTCGAGCTGCTGCTCATGCCCCGTCCGCTCCCGCCCGGCACCCCGCCGACCGCGGTGTGGCCGGCGGTCGCGCGGGTGATCGAGGCGTATTTCGCGGTGCTCGGGGGCGCGGCGCCGCCTCCGGCCGTCGAGCTCGAGCGCGCCTATCGGCAGGCCGTCGAGATCACGCCCGATCTGGGGACGTTGATGGCGATGGTCCGCCTGCTGGGCCAGGCCTACGAGCGGCGCGGCGCGGCCGTGGACGCCGCGGCCAGGCGGCGGGTCGACGATTTCCTGGAGCTGTCGCGCCTCGCGCTCGCGCGGCTCCGGGTCGAGGTGGAGTCGAAGCACGTCCACCAGCTCGGGCTGCTCGCGAGGACCAATTACGACGTGAGCTTCGCGCTGCTCGGCGGCACCCAGCAGGAGACCCGGTCGCTCTCGTGGCTGCAGCCGACCACCGTGGTCTGGGGCTGCCTCGCGCTCTGGGAGGACCCGACGACGCGCGCGAGCCTCGCCGTCGCCGGCGCCTACAGCCGCGACGGCAGCCCGACCCCGCCGATCGGCAGCCGCTGCCCCATCGAGGCGTTTCCGCCCGCGGGGATGCTGCCGCCCTCGGCCGCGGACGGCACGTTCATGGTGCTGCTCTTGCCCATCCGCTCTTCAGAGCGCGACTGGGGGATCCTGGTGCTCGTCGGCCCACCCGTCGTCGCGATGACCGGCGACGAGGGGACGGTCGCGATCTGGGGGACGCTCCTCGGCGCGGCCCTCGAGCGCGACGCGCTGCTTTCGTCGCTGTCGGCGCAGCACGCCGACCTGCAGAAGGCCTACGAGAACGAGCGCGCGCTCTCGGAGACGGTGCGCGAGCTGGGCTGTCCGATCCTCCCGCTCCTGCCCGGCATCCTGCTCGTGCCGCTGATCGGGCTGTTCGACAGCGGCCGCGCCCAGCAGGTGCTCGAGAAGGTGGCCGACGGGGTGAGCCGGCACGAGGCGCTCCGGGTGCTGATCGACATCACGGGCGTCCCGTTCGTGGACGCGCAGGTCGCTCATTTGCTGGGCGTGACCAGCCGCGCGGCGGCCCTGCTCGGCGCGCGGGTCTACCTGGTCGGGGTGCGGCCCGAGATCGCGAAGAGCCTCGTCGACGTCGATCTCGGCAATCTGACGACGTTCTCCTCGCTGTCGATGGCGCTCCAGAAGCTCGCCCCGGGGGGCGGCCGCGCGGTCCAGGCGAGGCCGGGCGCGCGGTAGGGCGTCGCCGCCTCCCGGTCGTCCTCTTCGCGAGTCCCATCAGGGCGCGTTGCATTCGTGCTGTGCGCGACGACGAGGGCGCGGCGTATGCCTTTCGGAACACGCGGATCCCTGCTGCGCGGCGCCTGCGGCGCGAGGAGCTGGCGGCGTGAGGGGTTCGTGATCGGTCGTTCCGGTGTTGCACGACACGTTATTCGTGTTACCGTACGCACATAACCCTTCCTTCTGGGAAACTGCTTACCGGCGTACACGCACGGCCGTGCATCGCTCTGCGATGTGGCCAGGGACCGTGCCCGTGCGATCGCCCTCGAGCGTCTTTGCGCGGGGATCGTGCAGGGCTCGATTGAAAGGAGTCTGAACGTGATTTCACGACTGAAGAACGCAGCCTGCATGGCGGGCATCGTGGGCGGGAGCTTGCTGGTCGCGGGCTGCGCCCTGGAGGCGAATGCCGAGGAGACGGCGGAGCATTCCGCAGCGCTCTCGTGCGATCTGCCCACCCAATCCGTCATTACCGTCACTGGAACGGACAGCTATCGTGTCGAGCAGCAGGTCCTGCTCGACGCGCCGGTCGGGAAGGTCTGGGCCCAGCTGGGTCGTCTCGAGCGCTTCTTCGAGATCGCGCTGCCGAACGCGACGGACCTGCACTGGGTCGTGGGCGACGGCAGGTCCGTCGGCGATGAGCTGAACTTCGTCCTCGACGGCGGCCTGATCCGGCTGCGCGTCGTGACCCGCGACCGTGATGAGCACACGTTCGAATACGAGCTGATCGAGCCGTCCCTCGGGATCGCGGAGCTCGAGTCGACCTTGACGCTCAGCCGCCACGGCAATCGCACGGCGCTCGTGTGGGTGCGCAACTTCCGCATGGAGGAAGGGGTCTCCTTCGACGGGCTGAGCGAGGTCGTCCAGCAGGAGTTCGGCAACCTGATCGCGCGATTCTCCCCCTGACCCCGCGGGGGCGTCGCCCTCGTTCCTTCATCATCTCCTCCGGCGCCGGGCCGCTGTCGAGCCCGACGGCGACGGCCGCCCGGGCGCCGACGCAACCCGGTCCGGGCTGCGCCCCCGGCGCCGCTCACGCCCCCAGCCACGCGCGCCCGAGCTCCAGCGCGCGGGCGTGCGCGGGGATGTCCTCCAGGAAGCACCTGCGGTAGGCGGGATCCGCGATCTTGTCGGCGCGGGCGAGCAGCTCGGCGCGCGCCTCGCGGAGGACCTCGCGGGCCGCGTCGACGTCGCCGGCCTCGTGGAGCGCCTCGGCCAGCAGGACGGGGACCACCTCCTGCCGGGGCACGAAGAGGCACGCGGTCGACCGCTCCAGGGCGAGCGCCTCGCGGGCAAACTCGACCGCCTCGGCCGCCCGCCCCTGCCGGAGCCGGATCTCGGCGAGCAGCGAGAGGCGGACCGACCGCAGGAAGGGCACGAGCGCGTCAGGATCCCCGGCCGCGCGCGCCTCCTCCTCGGCGCCGGCGAGATCCCCCCGGAGGAGGCGGCCCTCGGCGAGCAGCAGGCGCGCCTGCGTGAAGCGGGAGAAATCGTTGCGGGTCGAGGCCAGCCGGAGCAGCGTCCCGGTCTGCTCGATCGCCTCCGCGATCCTCCGCCGCTCGAGCAGCCCGATGACGCGGAACGAGAGCGCCGCCAGGGCGAGGAAGCCCGGCGCGTGCTCCCCCGCGAGCAGCGGGTCGAGGGTCTGCCCGGCGCGCTCGAAGGCGCCGAGCATCGCCTCGTTGAGCGCCGCGACCACCCGCACGAAGGGCGCGTTGAAGTGGTCGCCGAGCGCCTCGAGGTGCTCCAGCGCGACGCGGTTCCGGCCCGACCCAGGTTGCGACCGCGACCCGACCCCGACCGCGACCCGACCCAGGTTGCGCGACCGCGCGACCGCGACCCGACCCAGGTTGCGACCGCGACCCGACCCAGGTTGTGACCGCGACCGCGACCCGACCCAGGTTGCGCGACCCGCGGCGCGACCCGCGACCCGGCGCGACCCTGCGGCAACCCGACCCAGGTTGCGCGGCCCGCGGCCCGGCGCGATCCGATCCAGGTTGGGACCCTGCAAGGTTGGGACCTTGCAAGGTTGGGACCCTGCAACCCGACGCGGTTGGGACCCTGCAACCCGACCCAGGTTGCGGGCGACCCAGGCGACCCAACTTAGGTTGGCAGAGCACACCACGGCTCGGGGCAGCCCAGCGGACGCCCACGGACCCTGGCGGAAACCGGCGGAAAACGGGATCCGCCATCCACAGACCGGGGGCAAATCCTTGAAATGATTCACACCGACTCACGGCACAGTGCTTGTGTATGCGTTCCGGCCATGAGCCACCCTCGTCAGATCGTTCCAGGCGCGACCTACCTGCTTACCCGTCGGGTCCTGCGCCGGCACTTCCTGTTGCGCCCCGATGCAGCCATCAACCAGCTGCTCGTCTACGCCCTGGCCGTCTCGGCCCGCCGCTATGGCGTCGAAGTCCATGCCCTTTGCGCGATGTCGACGCACCTGCACCTGGTCGTGACCGATGTGCAGGGCGTATTGCCGCTCTTCTTGCAGTCCTTCCATCGCCTCGTCGCGCTGGGCACGAAGGTGCTGCGCAAATGGGAGGGGCCAGTCTGGGACCACGAGCGCACGAGCATGGTCCGGCTGCTGACGCAGGCAGCGGTGGTGGAAAAGATCGCCTACGTGCTTGCGAACCCTGTGGCCGCTGGCCTGGTCCGGAACGCGAGCGAATGGCCGGGCGCCAAGGTGGATGTAGGGGAGCTCGGCCGTGGCGTGCTCCAGGCGACGCGTCCCTCGGCGTATCTCAGCCCGAAGAATCCGCAGTGGATCGAGCAAGCGACGCTTCCGATCTCGCTGCCGCCGACCATCGAGCCGGAGAACGCGGAGGGGTTTCGCCATCAAGTAGCTGCCGAGCTCGAGCGTCAGGAAGCGCAGGCCCATGCGGAGGTGGAGCGGCGAGGGGTCGGGTTTCTTGGGGCCGAGCGAGCTGCCGACGTCTCCCCTTACGAGCGGACCACGACGTCCGAGAGGCTGCGAGAGCGCAATCCGACCATCGCCGTCGGTCGTGAGCAGGGCGATGCATGGCGAACCGCTGCCGCCGCTGTACGCGTGTTTCGTACGTCGTACCGCGCGGCGCTCGAACGATGGAGTGCTGGCGTGCGCAGCGCCGTGTTCCCGGTCGGGACGTGGTGGATGCGCACGTTTCACGGCGCTAGCGTGAGCGACGTGGTGCTCGTGGTGTAGCACGGCACGCGGGAGCTCGACAGCGCTACGTCGGGGGGTCGGAATCGGAGCGCAACCTGGATCGGATCGCCGGGTCGCCCAACCTGGGTCGGGTCGCCCAACCTGGGTCGGGTCGCCCAACCTGGGTCGGGTCGCCCAACCTGGGTCGGGTCGCCCAACCTGGGTCGGGTCGCCCAACCTGGGTCGGGTCGCCCAACCTGGGTCGGGTCGCCCAACCTGGGTCGGGTCGCCCAACCTGGGTCGGGTCGCCCAACCTGGCTGGGTCGGGTCGCCCAACCTGGGTCGGGTCGCCCAACCTGGGTCGGGTCGCCCAACCTGGGTCGGGTCGGCCCCGGCCTAGCCGCCCCCCCGCCGGTGCTCGGCCATCACCTCGGCGATGACTTCGCGGGGGCTTCTTTCCGCCGGATGGCTGCGCCCGTTCCTTTCGAAGGTGATGAGCGCTTTCCACAGCGCCCAGCCGCGGGCGCGTGCCCAGGTCGCGCTGTCGGCCCGCACCACCGCCCGGAACGCCTCGCGGCTTTCGCCCCTGAGGAAGGTCCACGCGATCACCAGGTCGCAGGCTGGGTCGCCCACGCCGGAGCTGCCGAAATCGATGATGGCGCGGAGCACTCCCTCCTTGACCAGCAGGTTCCCGACCGCAATATCGCCATGGACCCACACCGGCGGGCCCTGCCACGTCGACGCAAGCGCAGCTTCCCACACCCCCGCCGCCTCCCCCGCATCGATCTCGCCAGCGACGGCGGCGATCGTCTTGCGCGTCTCTGCGTCATAGACAGCGAGCGACCCGCCGCGAAAGAAGTTGTGCTCGCCGGCCAGGGGACCGTCCGTCGCGTCGACCCGCTGCAAGGCAACGAGGAACCGGCCGAGCTCGGTCGCGAAGCTCGTAAGGTCGGCGATCCGCTCGACCGCCGCGGTCTCGCCGTCAATCCAGCCGTACACCGACCAGGGCCAAGGATAACCGAAATCGGGGCGCCCCATCGCAAGCGGCATCGGAATGGCGAGGGGCAGCAGCGGCGCCAGCCTTGGCAGCCATCGATGCTCCTTTTCCACCTGGGCGACGTAGCCCTCGGCGCTCGGCAGCCGCACCTTCATGCGATCGCCCAGGTGAAACGTCCTGTTATCCCATCCGTCCCATGCCACCGGGCTGATCGGCAGGTGGCCCCACTGCGGAAACTGCGCCGCGATCAGCCGGCTCACGAGGGCGATGTCGATCTTGATCTCGTCGGTCGTGGTCATCGCGACCTCCCTGCTGGAATCGCCGCCCGCCGCATGAGGCCAGGAACGGCCGGCGCGCGCAAGGCGATTCTCCGGTACGACGCTCCGCCTCGGCGGCGACGCCTCGCCTCGTGCGGAGCGCTCGACCTCCGCTCGCCGGCGCAGGGCACCTCGGTGTCACCCGCTGCCACACCTGACACCTGCCACACCCGGTCGATGTGACAGGGGCCCGGACGCCGCGAGACGGCCGCCCCAGCGCTCCACGCAAGGTGCCGACAGCGGGCCCGCGGAGATCGCGCGGGGTTATGCCCGCGAAGCTTCGCTGGCACCGAAGTCGCAATGCACGAGGGCCGTGACGTCGTAGACAAGGAGGTTCCCATGCTGCTCAAGGCGATTGTGAGGATGTCCGTGTCCCTGCTGGCGCTCGGCTCGGTCGGAGGCTGCGGCGGGATCGAAGGTTCCAGCGAGATCGACGCGGAGGAGACCGATGCGCTCGCCAGCCCGAGCGAGACTGGATTCACTGGGTTCGGGTGCGTCCCCGTCAGCACGTCCATGTTCGAGAAGGAGGCGTACGGCGTCGGCTCCTCCTGTGCCCTCATCGGTCGCAAGAAGAACGCCGAGAGCCGTGCGATCGACGCGCTGGAGGCTCACGCGGAGAACGAGTGCGAGGCGATCCGGGACGACAACCCGGAGGTCTGGGACATCCTGTGTCGGGAGATCTGCGAGTTCAACGGGTACGATGAGACGACCGGCACCGGCATGTGCTCTTATGTCGTGACGGACACGGACACGTGGGAAGAGGCTGGCTGCTTCACCGGCGACCGGCAGTACAACCAGCAGGAAGCCACGGTGCAGTGCGGCTGCGACTGCCTCATGGACCTCTGAGGCGGGCGGAGCTAGTCGCAGCTGTTGTCGCGCGCGTTCACCAGCGTGAGGTTGCCGAACGTGCTGCTCACGGCGCAGGGGCTCTCGTTCACGGCGGTGTTCGTGATCGTGAGGTTCTGGATCGTGATGTCGGAGGAGTTCGCGAACGAGGCGCACTCCCCGGTGTTCCGGGCGACGACGGTGCCGACGCGGAGGTCGTCGACGCCGTACGCCTCGACGGCGTGGGAGCTGGTCCCCTCGGCGTACACGTAGTCGATGTCGATGTTCTTCACCTCATCCTAAGCTCCAAACAGTCGTATCGATATTGATCACGCTGGCAATGATGTGCGGGCGTGCCGGAGGTGTGACGGTGGTCAACTCGGAGTTTACAGGGGAGCCTTGTTGTTGAGTCAGCGGCCCTCGCGGCGACGCGGGCCAGGGGAGGTCGGCGGCGCGGTCCGGCGGAAGGCCGTCGCGGCGGCCGGGTCTCTCCGCTAGAGTGCGGCGCATGACGTCGGTGATTCAGGTGGGGCTCGTCGGCGATCGGGACGACTCGGTGACTGCCCACCGGGCCATCCCGGTAGCGCTGCGGCTCGCGGCAGAGGCGCTGGCCAAGCCGCTCTCGTTCGAGTGGGTGCCGACCGAGGAGGTGACCCACGCCGCGCGGGTCGCGCGCTACGACGCCCTCTGGTGCGTGCCGGCGAGCCCGTACCGGAGCATGGACGGCGCGCTGCGCGCGATCCGCTTCGCCCGCGAGCAGCGGCGCCCCTTCCTCGGCACCTGCGGAGGCTTCCAGCATGCGATCATCGAGTACGCGCGCCATGTGCTGGGCTGGTCGGACGCCGAGCACGCGGAGACGGCGCCGGAGGCGCGGCGCGCGGTGATCGCGCCGCTGGAGTGCTCCCTGGTGGAGGCCACCGGCGCCGTTCGCCTCCGCGCCGGGACCCGCATCGCGCAGGCTTACGGCCGCGCGGAGGCCACGGAAGGGTACCGCTGCCGTTATGGCCTGAACCCGGACTTCCAGGCCGCGCTGGTCTCGGGCCCGCTGCGGATCGGCGCGGAGGACGACGCCGGCGAGGTGCGCGCCGTGGAGCTCGACGGCCATCCGTTCTTCGTCGCCACGCTCTTCCAGCCGGAGCGCGCCGCGCTCGCCGGTGAGCTGCCGCCGCTCGTGGCCGAGCTCATCCGGGCATGCGCGGGCGGCGCTCGCTGAGAGCGACCAGCCGTCCGACCCAGGTTGGGGTAGCCAACCCAGGTTGGGGTAGCCACCCAGGTTGGGGTAGCCGCGACGTCCGGCGGACGCCGCGCCGAGGCGCTGCGGGCGCCGGTCACCGGTACATCCGGTCGATGCGCGCCTCGGGCGAGCCGGGATCGAGCAGCACCAGCGCCAGATAAAAGAGCCACTCGAGCGGCTTCATGGCGAGGTAGATCAGGTCCGCGAGCCAGCGGCCGCGGATGTAGCGGCTCACGGGCAGCCCGAGCCGATCGTAGAGCCGCCGCGCCGCCCGGCCGAAGCGGGGCCAGCGCTCGTGGAGCAGGTCCTCGAAGGCGTTGGCCAGGGCGAGCTGGCGGTTCACCAGGATGGGCACCCCGCGGCGCCGGCCGAGGCGCTCCGGGCGCACCAGCCAGCCGTGCCCGCGCGCGGCCACGGTGCACAGGTAGTGGCAGTTCTCGGGGACGATCTCCAGGGGCACGCGCGAGAGCGTGTAGTTGCAGGTGCGGGTGAAGACCTGGAGCGCGCCGCCGGCGTGGCCGAGCCACGCCGCGTGCGCCACCGCGTACGCGCCGAGCAGCAGCGGCGAGAGCGCGAGCGCCCGGGCGAGCGTGGGACCGTGGAGGTGCGGGTCGGGCGCGAGCGGCTCCTGGGGCGGGCCCTCGCGGTAGGCCGACTCCGGCGCGCGCGCGAGCGCCTGCATGCGCGCCTCGACGCCGCGCCGCCGGAGGCGGGCGCGGACCTCGACGCCGTAGAGCACGATGGTGAGCACCGGGGCGAAGCAGGGAGCGAACAGGGGCGGAAAAAGGAAGCCCGCGCCGACCCAGACGCCGAAGTGCACGGCGAGCAGCATGTGCGCCGCGATCCCCACGAGCAGGCCCGCGTGCACGAGGATCTCCGCCGCGCCGTGGAGCGCGGCGGGGCGCCGCCGGGACACCGCGTAGGCGAGGGCGGTGAGCGCGTGCAGCGCGAGCAGGCCGAAGACCTCGGGCTCCGCGAGCGGGCGCAGCGGCGTGACGCCCACGGCGCACGACCCGAGCACGCACCCGGGCTCCGCGGTGTGGCTGTAGACGAGGCCCCAGGCCGGCAGCACCACGAGCGCGAGCACCTCCGCGGCGAGCTGGAACGGCGCGCGGCCGCGGCGCCGCACGGCGCGGTAAAACCATCTCACCAGCGCCGAGCAGGCGACGAGCCCGAGCGGCACGACGACGAGCGCGGCGTCCCAAGGGAACGATCCGAGCTTCGCCAGCGCGAACAGCGCGCCGAGCACGAACGGGGAGCCGTAGCCCGCGGTGAGCACCAGGGCGATGCCGAAATCCCCGAGCTTGCCGCCGCGCGCCTCGTCCTGATCCATGGCCCGATCCCTCCCGATGGGCCCATCCTATCAGCAAGGCCCGCGCGCGGAGGTGGACAGCAGGAGCAGCGCCGGCGTCGGCGCCTCCTGGGCTGCCCGTGGGCTACCCCAACCCGGGTCGGGTCGCGCCCCGTCACACCTCGCTGGCCAGGCGCGCGCGCAGCTCCTCGTACGAGCGGATGCCGAGCGGCGCCTCGATACAGCTCTTCCACGCGTCGTCGAGCGCAACGCGCACGCTCGACGGCAGGCCGGCCCCGTCGCCGACGCGGCCGGCGCGGACCTTGGTCGTCCGCGCCGGCGGCATCCCCATCGCCCGGCTGATCGCCGCGGTCGTCGGGTGATCGTCGAACTGGCTGTCCCGCGCGCGCATGAACTCGAAGGTCGACTGCCTCGTGGCGAGCGCGATGAGCTCCTCGTCGGCCTGGATGCCCATGAACGCGGCGACGCGCCGGACCACCGCCTCGTGATCTCGCTTCATGTCCTCGAAGCAAAGGAAGAGCACGTCGTCGCGGCGCCGCTGCTCCCACCACGAGCGCAGGTGATCCCAGTAGCGCCCGAACGACGTGTGCTTGAAGAAGGTCTCGACGCTGAACGCCTCGATGTCGACCGCGCCGGGCTCGAACAGGACACCGCTCATGAAGTGATAAAACGACACCAGCGTGTCGGCGGGGTCGCGCATCACGTAGATGTACTTCCCCCCCTTCGGCACGTGGGTCCACGGGAGGTGGGTCTTGTAAGCGCGCGGCTCGGCCGGCTGCGGCGCGTCGAGGTCGATGCCGAGCAGCGGCGAGACCTCGATGAAGGGGATGACCAGCGAGATCTCCTCGAAATCCATGGATCCGCGCGCGCGCAGCCCGTGGACGATCTGCTGCATCCAGGTGGTGCCGCACTTGGGGAACGTCGCGATCAGGACGTCTGTCGATCGCGGCTGGAACGTGGGCACGACGAACGGCTTCTCCTGCGCGGAGAGCTCCCTGAACTCCTCGACGTTGGTGGGCCTCTTTCGGGGCGCTGCGCTCGGCGGGCTCTGCAATGCAACCATGGTTTCCTCCTCGGCGTGGAGGCCGGGACGTTATCACGTCGGGCTGGCGCCGATACCCCCCGGCTCGTCGAGCGTCGGCCTGGCAGCTGGTCTTCCGGGCGAGGTCGAGGAACTCCCTCCGTCGCAGGTCGCGGCGCCCCGGCCGACGCCGTTCGGCCGTCCAGCACGGACCAGCTGCTTTGACGAGATGGCCTCTGCGCGGGGTTGGCCGCGCAACGAGGCGACGCCATGGCCCGCGCCGCGGGCCGCGCGGAGCCGTCAGGGCTGCTGGTACGTCTCCTCGATGACGGGCGATCCCTCGATGGGGACACACGCCCACGAGTCGCTCGCGCACTCCGGCGGCGCGAACGCGAAGGTCACCTTCGTCGGACCGGAGGGCGCCGTGATGGTGCCCGGCGACATCGCGATCGAGAAGACGAAGAACCTGCCGTCCGCGGTCCTCTTGAATGTATCGCCGGGCGACGGCCTGTACGGCCTCCACAGCGACCAGCCGCCGTTGGATTTCCGGATCTTGATGTACGGCTGACCGTCGGGATACTGCTCGAGCCACGACGTCGGGACCAGGATCGGCAGGCCGATGAGCTTCGAGAAATCAAGCGTTTGACCCGGGCTCGGCCCGTAGATGCCCGGGGCCGACCCGAGGAGCGGCGTGAACGTCTGGGAGGACGACCAGGGGCTCGGGGCCGCGTCGTAATAGTCCTTCAACCGGCGCACCCGCCAGCTCCACGACCCCGAGGAAGCTGAAGGGATGTTGGTGTGCGTGTAATCCGACGTCGCGCACTCCTCGTTCGGCAGGCACGAGGTGCGGATGTTCTTCGTGAACGTCCCGTCGGTGAACTCGATCTCGTAATAGGCGAACTGCGACTCGGCGCCCGGCTCGCGCTGGATGATGAACCGCGGCGCTGCCGCCCAGCCGATCACGTCGGTGTTGTGGTTGAACCGGGTCATGGCGTGCGACACGCTGCCCGGCGTCGGCGTGATCTGGAGCGGGCACGCGCTGATGTACGCCGGCACGTCCTGGAGGAGCCCGAGCGCGAGCCCGGCGAGCGCGAGCGGGATGGCGGTGCCGCCCTGGTGCGCCAGGTGGTGCAGCGCCTGGGTGCTCGCGGCCGCGGTCCTGCTCGGTCCGGTGAACTGGATGTAATGGCCGCTCGGGTCGTTCACGAGCGTCGCGTGGGGGACGCCGAGCACCTGGCTCAGCACGTGGAACTGGGCGTCCGTCGCGGCGTCCCAGTGCGCGTACCTGGAGATCGTGAACCCGAACTCGACGGGGACGAAGATCGGCAGCACCGCCGTGGGCGTCGAGAATCCGGCGTTGACGCCGTACATGCCGCTCGGGATCGGCAGCGAGGCCCAGGGCGAGATGGAAGCGAGCTTGATGAGCGGGCTGATGCCGATCGAGAGCGAACCGGTGGGTCCGTCCCACGCCGAGAGGATCCCCGGCTTGAAGGGATCCCCGGCGTTCGGGATGTTGAGCGCAACGCCTGCGTAAGCGCTCACGCCTGCCCCGACGGCGGTGCTCGCCCCGCCGCCGATCCACCCGAAGACGGCGCTCTGCTGATTGAACATATCGCCCGCGAGCTCGACCCCGGCCTGCATCTGAGCCAGCGCATAGAACCCCGCGCTCACGCCCGCGTCGAAATAGGTATGTTGCAGGAACTGCATCGCGTTCTGCGCGGTCGGCTGGAACGACTGCACGCCGCTCGCGAGCCAGCGCACGACGTCACAGACCTGCACCGGCCCGGTCAGGCCCGCCGGCATCGGACCCCAGCCCTCCGGGCCGCCGGACGTCCCGTCGAAGCCCGCCCCGATCGCCGCGTAGCCCTCGGCCTGCTGCAGCCGGAGCTCGGCCATCGTCGGCCCGCCGACCGGCTCCAGGAGCGAGATGCTCCCGTCGGCCGGGGCGAGCGCGTCGATCCACTCCGGGTGGCCCGTGAACTGCTGCAGCGTCGCGCGGCGCTCCTGCCAGTCCTCGAGCAGCGCTTGCCTGGCTGCGTCGAAGTCCTGCTGGAACGCGGCCTCGTCGCCGGCCAGGGCACGCTGCGTCTCGTCAACGAGCAGCTCCGGGGCGTCCGGCTCCGGCGCGGCGTCGCAGGCCGCGAGCGCGAGGGCGCCGACGAAGAGCGCCAGAGGCCGGGCGACATGATTCCTCTTCACAATCATTCCTCCTCCGATCCGATAAGCAGAAGCCGCCGAGGGATCTCGGCGGTCGCTCTTGCCTGCTTTGCAACGGTCGTACCGCGTCGGCTCATTGGTAATCCGCGGCGCGCCTCGGCGAGCGATCGCGCTCCATGGCTGTGCAGACCGGGCCTGGTGCTCCTGGAAACGACGCGCTCTCTGGCCGCGCAGGTCATGGGACCAAAACGGCTCTTTGAGCGTCTTCCGCGGCAGCCGGCCGGTGTGCGAGCTTTCACCCCGGGGCGGCGCAGCCGAGCTCTGCTGCAATTGTTACGAGCTCACGGCGCGACCCGCTGTTCGGCCGAGCGACCCACCATCACGTCGCTCCGGGTGCGCAACGCAACTCTTGCTGATTCGGCAGCGTTTGCTGGCATCGCCGCGCGCCGTGGCGCCTCCGGACATCCGCCTCCGCGTCCCGTCAGCCGAGCCGCGCCGCGCAGTCGTCAGCCGAGCCGCACGGCGCGGCCGTCAGCCGAGCCGCGCCGCGAGCGCGCGGTACCGCTCCGGCAGGCGCGCGACGTCCACCTGCTCGAGGAGCGCGCGCGCGCCCTCCTGCGCGCGCGTGTTGCCCTCCGGCGCGCGGCTCACGGCCTCGAGGTGGAGCAAGAGCGCGCGCCGCCGCTCGGAGAGCGCCTCTGCGCCGCGGCCCCGGAGCTCGAGGATCGCGGCCTGCTCCGCGCAGAGCGCCGCGTACGCGCCGATCTTCTCGTGGTCGCCGAGCAGGGTGGCCGCGCCCGCGGCGTCGAGCCGGTCGAGCATGTCCCGTATCGGGCCGAACAGGCCGTCCGCGGTCGCGCGGACGAGCTGCTCGGCCTCCGCGAGCTGGCCGGCGCGCCGGAGCCCGGCGATGCGGCCGATCGCCTCGGCGAGCTGCTCGATCATGCGGAGGATGAAATCGCGCTGTCTCAACGACATGAGGTTCCCTCGGCTCGGAGCGGGTCGGGCGCGGCGCGGCGCGGGGGGCTCGCCGAGCTCGGGCCGGGAGTGTATCAGGCGCGGCATGGCGGCGCTCTTCCGCCAGGCGCCCGCTTGCGCCGCCCGCCGCGGGCGCTCAAGTAAAGCCCCGCCCGCCCTGCGCGCGCCGCGGGCCGACCCTCATGGCCGCCTACGTCTCGCTCTTCCTGATGTCGCTGTCGGCGGTCTTCTTCGTCGTGGACCCGATCGCCATCGTGCCGCTGTTCCTGACGATGACCCGGGACGATCCGCACGAGAAGGTGCGGCGCACGGCGCGGCGGGCGTGCCTCGTCGCCGGCGGGCTGATGCTCTTCTTCGCCCTCTTCGGCGGCGTGATCTTCAGGATCTTCGGCGTCTCGCTGGCCGCCTTCCGCGTCGCGGGCGGCATCCTGCTGCTCATCACCGCCCTCGACATGCTGCGCGCCCGCTCGTCCGCCACGCGCACCTCCCCGTCCGAGGAGCAGGAGGGCATCGCGAAGGACGACGTGGCGCTGGTGCCGCTCGCCATGCCGCTCCTGGCCGGGCCGGGCGCCATCGCCACGGCGATGGTGCTCATGTCGCGCGCGGGCGAGGATGTCGTCGCCGCCGCGCTCGTGCTCGCCAGCATCGTCATCACCTTCGTGGCCTCCTACTTCGTGCTGCGCGGCGCGGGATTCGTGCAGCGGGCGCTCAAGGCGTCCGGCCTCGCCGTGCTCGAGCGCGTCATGGGCCTCCTCCTCGCCGCCATCGCGGTGCAGTTCATGGCCGACGGCGTCAAGGCGCTCTGGCGCGGGTGACGCGGCCGGGCCGCGCGCGGGTCGGCGCCGCCCCCGCCGCGTCGCGCCGCGCGCCGATCGGGTAGCCGGGGCGGCCGGCGCCTGGCGTATCCTCCAGCACATGCGGCACATCCTGGGGATCGGGGGGGTTCTCGTCGTGATGGCGGCCTGCGGCGGCGACGCCGCGCCGCCCGCGCAGGGGGAGGGCGCCGCGCCGCCCGGCGGAGGCGCCGGCGGAGCCGGCGGCGACGCGCCGCGGGCGCCGAGCTACGGGCGTTTCGGCGAGGCGAAGACCACGTTCACCTTGCCGAAGCCGGACGCGAGCGGGGGCGAGCGGCCCGGGATCGCGTATCCGGAGCTCACCGAGTCGTTCCCGGAGGTCGACTGGAGCACGCTCGATCGCCTCTACATCCCCGCGGGGGAATACCGCAGCATCCTGCTCGGCGGCCTGCCCGAGCGCAGCGTCGATCGCCCGCTCGTCATCACGAACCTCGGCGGCCAGGTCAAGGTCGGCGGCGACGCGGCCAATTACGTGTTCGCAGTTCGAGGCGGGAAGGGCTGGGTCCTGACCGGCCGCTACGATCCCGTCTCGAGGACCGGCGACGAGGCGTTCCGCGGGCACGCCGAGGGCGCGTTCGCCCACAGCCAGGGGACCTACGGCATCTTCATCGACGACCAGTTCAGCAAGGAGGGCCTCACCGGGCTGGCCATCGGCGGCGGCGCCTCGGACTTCGAGCTAGACACCCTCGAGGTCGCGCGCGCCGAGTTCGCCGGGGTCATGGCCAAGACCGACGACGACGGGCAAGCCACGATGAAGAACGTGAAGGTCCACGACCTCTACATCCATGACGTCGGCTCGGAGGGCATCTATTTCGGCAGCACCCAGGAGCAGCCGCAGCACGCGTTCGAGCGCCTCGAGGTCTACGATAACCGCTTCCTCCGCGCCGGCACCGAGGCGCTGCAGGTCGGCCAGCTCGGCGCCGGCTGCGAGATCCACCACAACGTGCTCGGGCCGGGCGCGGTCCGGTGGCGCTCCGCGTTCGACCGGTACCAGGACGGCAACGTGCAGCTCGGCCAGCGCTACGGCAGCTCGAGCTTCCACCACAACGTCGTGATCGGGACGGGAGACCTCTTCGTCGAGCTGTTCCCGACGCGCGTGGACGGGGATCCGCGCTCGCCCGAGGACACCATCTCGTTCACGGACAACTACTTCGCGGACACGTCGCTGTCCGGGGTCTACACGCACGCGGTGGACACCGGCGCCACCATCCGGTTCGAGCGCAACGTGTTCCTCGGGTTCCGCTTCAACTACGACGAGGTCTACCCCGACACGGAAGAGCCCGTGCAGGTCTTCGGCGTGGGCAGCAACGCGCCCAACCCGCACGTGCTCCGGGACAACCGCGTGGACGGCCCGTATCCCTTCATCCAGTGGCTCTTCGACAGCGTCGAGGCCGAGGACAACCCGTCCGTCGCGGTGCCGCGGGTCCGCTTCCGCGACTTCATGACGAGCGCGCTCGACGCCGACTACCGACGTCTGGAGTGGTGGACCGATCGCGCGACGCTCAGCCCGGACGAGCGCGTCGTCGTTTATCCGAAGGGCGCCCACGTCCTCCACGGCGGCGCGCTGTACGAGGCGCTTTCGGAGAACCACGAGGCGCGGCCGGACCAGCGCCCCGACGTGTGGCGCGCGCTGCCGCCTCCCGCGGACGACGTCCGCCTGCGCGCGGACTCGCCCCACCAGGGCCTCGGCGTGCGCTGGTGAGGTTGGGCGAGCCCTCGCGGCGCGTGGTCGCTGAGCTCGGCCGCGCGCCCGAAGCAGCCCCCCTGGAAAAACGACGTTATCCCAGCGACTTGACCATGCATTGAAGAGTCCGCCGGCACTCCACAGCTGCGGGCGCGGCGCTGTCCACGAGGCCGACACGAAGCTCTGGATGCTCCAGCGATCGCCGTGTCGCCAAAAAAATCGGCGGAGCGCTCCGTCGACCGACGCGGCCCTCGCTCCCTCCTGCCACCCGCGAGCGGCGCACGCGCTCCATCGATCCGCGCGTCGTGATCATCCGAGCGCTCCGCGGGAATCTTTGCCGCAATGCCGAAGCCTTCGCGAGTTCGCCGCCTGGGAAATTTTCCAGCATCATCGTCACCAGCGTTCGGTGCGGCGTGCAGCGGCGGCATCTACCAGGCCCCAGGCTCCGGCGCTCGATCCGGCAGCGGCCGTCACCCTTGATGCTTGTTCCACCTCGTAGTCGGAGCTCCGGTTCGCGTTCGGCCCATCCGTCCTGAAATCCCGAGGCGACAGAACATTCCTTGCGCGATCCGCCCCTCTTGGAAGAGCGACGCGAAACAGCGATTTTACACGTCGAAAGGGCCGCTTTTGCTCCACAGCCAGCCTGCGGGAGCTCGTGCAAAGATCAAAAAATATACAAGCTAGTGATGTCTGATGGCCCCGTTGACGGGGTGCTTATGCCGTTGATAGGGTGCGATTGCCTGCCCAATGCGGGGCGGGTCGCGCCAGACTGAATTAGCCTATCGCCCTGCGAGAGCGCCATGCGATTGAACGACCCGCTACACATAGTTACGATCGACCGCCGTACGTCCCGACGGCGCCTGGCCACGTTCGTGGCGCTGACCGCATTGTCATTGAGCGCGTGCGGCGATCTTGAAGAGGACGGCTCGTTGAGCGGCGGGCCAGGGGGAGGCCCTGGGGGACCCGCCGCGACGAGCGGCGCAGGCGGGTCGGGCCCGGGGCCGGGCCCGGGCCCGGGCTCGAGCTCGCAGGCCAGCACGGGCTCGAGCTCGAGCGGGATCGGCGGCGGCACGACGGACCATCCGTATGACCACTGCGAGAGCGGCTACCTTCCCCATCCGAGCGACTCGGACCCGAACATGAAGGATGGCCCCGCGGAGTTCTATCCGCCCGGCAACAACGATCCGAACATCGTCGATACCACGGTGCAGCCGGAAGTCCTGCAGTGGATGTATGACAACTCGTGGCAGGCGGCCCACGTGGAGTGGCACGCGATCCGCGCCTGCAATATTCCGGGCGGCGGCGGGCTGAGCAAGGTGAACATCTGCTCGTTCACCCAGCTGATCCCGGAGGACCAGAACTGCCAGACCGCCGGCGACGGTTATCAGTTCCTGGTGTTTCACCGCCACATGATCCAGGCGCTCAAGCAGCTCTGGCCCAATCACAGCGAGCAGTTCACGGGCTTCACCAAGTTCCCGACCTCGGCGGAGGACGTGCCGCCCCAGTGGCGGTCCGCGTGGAGGGACTGGGATCAGGCCGCGCTCGAGGCCGGGAAGATCGGAGACGAGATCGACAAGCCCGAGAACCTCGCGAGGTTCCCGGACGAAGGCACGCTCGGCTTCTGGCTCCAGTGCAACGTGGGTCAGCGGCTGAGGACGGCGAACAACATGCCGTGGGTGGGCCTGCACTTCGTGCTGCACGCCAAGTGGGCGCGGCCGGGCAACACGGCGCACGGCGTGAACAACACCAGCACGAACATCGACAACTACATGTTCTGGAAGCTCCACGGCTGGATCGACAACGTGTGGGAGAGGTACCGCCTCGCCAAGGGGCTGCTGCCGACGGATCAGAAGCTGAAGGACGATCTCGCCGCGCAGTGCCGCGAGATGGACACCGAGATCAAGATCATCCAGCAGGACCTGACGCCCGACGACGTCGTGGATCCCAATGAGCCCTTGCCGGTGGAGTCGGGGTTCTTCCACGAGCGGGTGCGGCCCATCTTCGAGAGCGCGACGAACCTCTGCAGCGGCTGCCACGCCGAGTCGGGCGCCAACGCGAGCCTGTCGCTCGGCGGCCACATCAGCTCCAGGAAGATCGTCGACGGCCTCGTCAACCAGCCGTCCCGCGGCGGCGGCCAGTTCAAGCTCGTCGTCCCGGGCGATCCCGACAACAGCTGGCTCTACCTCAAGGCCGCCGGCAGAGCGGAGACCGCGGGCTGCCGGGAGACCGCCACGGGACTGTGCATCACGGGCGTGATGCCGCCCAGCACGACCGGGCCGACCGTCAGCCAGCAGCAGCTCCAGATCCTGCGTCAATGGATCCTGGACGGCGCGGCGGGCCCGCCCTGATCCGGCACCCCGCCCTGATGCGGAGTCCGCGCTCCCAGAGGGCGTGAGCCCACCTCGTCCGTCCAGCCGTCGCCTGTCCGGCGAAGTCGATCTGCTCCCACCGGTTCCCGGTCATCACCGCGCGCTGCTCGGGCGGCGCGGCGCCCGTCCCGCGCGGCCCTCGGGCCGGCGGCCCGCCCGCGCACAGCGAGGCGCTTGCTTTCGGCAGGGCGCTTGGCTTCCCTGTGCGGTAGGGCCGCCCTCCATGTCCGCCGAACCCAGCCTGGCACCGCAGGCGCCGAGCTTCCGCCTCCTGCTGATCGAGGACAGCGCCATCGCGGCCTCCGTCGTGCAGGGCCATCTCGACGCGGGGCCGTGGCGGCGCGCCGAGCTCGCGCACGTCGAGACGCTGGCCGCGGGGCTCGCCCGTGTGGGCGAAGGGTGGGACGTGGTGCTGCTCGACCTCTGCCTGCCCGACGGGGAGGGCCTCGAGGTGGTCGAGCGCGTGCGCGAGGTGGATCCCCACGTGCCCATCGTCGTGCTGACGGGCCACGACGACGTCCGCCTCGCGGAGCGCGCGCTCGGCGCCACGGTGCAGGACTACCTCGTGAAGCGCCGCATCGACCCCGACACGTTGTGGCGGTCGATCCGGTACGCCGTCAGCCGCCAGCAGCTCGTGACGCAGCTCGCGCGGACCGTGGCGGAGGCCAGGGAAAACGAGGCGAACCTGCACCAGCTCATCGCCCGCAGCGCCGACGGGGTGATCGTGCTCGATATGGGCGGGAAGGTGCTCTTCGCGAACCCGGCCGCCGACGCGCTGCTCGGCGGCGGGCGCCTCGCGCCGGGCCGGGAGTGCCCGGTGGCGCTGCGCGCCGGGGAGACGACCCTCGAGCTCGGCGGGCACACGGCGATCATCGACGTCCGCTGGGTCGACTTCGAGTGGCAGGGGCGCGCGGCGCGCATGGCGCACCTGCGCGACGTGACGGGCCGGCGCCGGGCCGAGGAGCTGAGGCTGCGGCTCGAGCGCAGCGAGCGGCTCGCCGCGGTCGGCCAGCTCGCGGCGGGGGTGGCCCACGAGATCAACAACCCGCTCGCGTACGTGGTCGCCAACCTCGAGCTGCTCGCGCGCGAGCTCCGGCGCCTCGCGGACGGCGGCGTCGCCACCGAGCACCTCGCGCAGCCGCTCGCGGACGCCCGCCACGGCGCGGCGCGGGTGATGAACATCGTCCGGGATCTCGGGGTGTTCGCCCGGACCGAGGCGAACGAGGCGATCGGCCCGACCGACGTCAACGCGGCGATCGAGAGCGCGCTCAGCATCGCGCACACGCAGATCAGGCACCGCGCGCGCGTCATGCGCGAGCTCGCCCCCGTCTCGCGCGTGGGCGGGACCGACGGCCGCCTGACGCAGGTCTTCGTCAACCTGCTCATCAACGCCGCGCAGTCGATCCCCGAGGGGCACGCCGCCGAGAACGTCATCGAGGTGCGCACCCGCGAGCAGGGCGCGGACGTCGTCGCGGAGATCGTGGACTCGGGCTGCGGCGTCCCCGAGGAGCACATGGGCCGGCTCTTCGAGCCGTTCTTCACCACGAAGCGCGCGGGCGAGGGGACGGGGCTCGGCCTCGCGATCTGCCGGAGCATCGTGGAGTCGTGCGGCGGGAGCATCGGCGTGAGCAGCACGGTCGGCGTGGGCACGTGCGTCCGCGTCCGGCTGCCCGTGTGGGCGAGCGCGGAGCCCGCGGCGCGCCCGGCGGCGGCGCACGACGAGGGCTCCCCGCGGCGCGCCCGGATCCTGATCGTCGACGACGAGCCGCTGATCCTGCGCGCGCTCGGGGGCGTGCTCGGCGCGTCGCACGAGGTGGTGTGCGTGGGCTCGGGGGTGCACGCGCAGAGGGCGCTCCGCCTGGACGCGCGCTTCGACGTCGTGCTCTGCGACATCGCGATGCAGGAGGGCACGGGCGACGAGCTCTACGCGTGGATCGAGGCCGAGCTGCCGGCGCTCGCGGGCCGGGTGCTCTTCATGACGGGCGGGGGGGCGAGCGACGCGGGCCGCCGCTTCCTCGCGGCGCACGAGGGGCGCGTGCTGGAGAAGCCGATCGAGCCCGCGGAGCTGCTCCGGCGGGTCGGCGCGCTGCTCTCCAGGCGCACGTCGGAGCCGGCGAGCGCGATGGGGTGAGGTGGGTCGCGGGTCGCCGGCGTGCCAGGCCGGCGGTCGCCGCCTTGCTGCTCGCGCCTTCGCGCCCTTGGACCCGCGCGCGGGATCTGTGAACATGCGTGGTCCCGCCGGGGCGCGTGGCCCCGCGCGAGCGACCTGCGACGCTGTACCCGCCTGCGGAACCGACCTCGCTTGCCCAGAAGCCCCCGTCTTTTCCCCGCGCTCGCGCTCGTGTCGGCCCTCCTCGCGCCGCGCGCCGTCCTCGCGCAGATCCCCTGCTTTCCGTGGACGTGTCCGCCGCCCGTGCCGGCTGCGCCCCCGCGACCGCCCCCCCTCACGCCGGAGCTCGAGCTCGCGACGCGCGCCCGGCTCGAGGCCGAGGCGCGCGCGCGCCTCGAGCCGCAGGCGCGGGCGACCGCGGCGCAGCAGGTCCAGGACGAGCGCCGCCGCGCCTGGATCGAGCGCGGCGTGGAGCGCGAGCCGAACCCGGTCCGGCTCCGGCTGCCGCTGCTCGAGGTGTTCGCCGCCGGACGGTGGTTCGGGGCGGTCGCCGGGACCGAGTACTCGCAGCAAGCCGTCGGCCTCGGCGCCCGTCTGCGCCCGGGCGAGCCGCTCGCGTTCGAGATCGCCGCCGCGTACGCCGCGATCGACATCGCGGAGGGCGAGCAGCGCTTGTCCGCCGTGATGCTCGAGCCCTCGGTGGTCTTGATCTGGGGGCGGCGAGAGCGCGTCGACGTCTACCTGCGCTCCGGGCTCGACGTGACGCCCGCGCGGAGGCCGAGGCGCGCGCCCGCCTCGAGGCGCAAGCCCGCCTGGAGTGGGAGGCCTACTATCAATGGGAGGCGCGCCTGCGCCTCGAAGCCGAGGTCAGGATGTGCGCGCAGCTCGAGGCGAGCTTCCTCGCCGAGGAGCGCGCAAAGCCCGATCCCTACCTCCAGATCCCGTCTCCGGTGACCCGGTGGATCGGGCCGCTGCCGGTCACGTTCCCCCGCGTCGAGCTCGGCATCATCGGTGGATGTCTCGGCGTGTGGACCGGCCGGGGAAGCCCGTCGCACTTCGGCGCCTGTCCGATCGTGCGCGTGCGGATCCGCAAGCAGTGGGGCATCGCGCTCGACCCCTCGATCCTGCGCATGGACCATGGAGCTCTCGACTTCACGACCCTCGGCTTTCACCCCGCGGCGACCTACACGTTCGTGTCGGGCAAGGGGAGCCTCACGGGGTCTCACGGCATCGCGCGCGCGGGGCTCGATGTCTGGGCGCCGGTCACCCAGCTCGCGAGGACGCCCGATGCCCTGCCCGGGGCCCACGTCGGCGCGGGCGCGCACTTCTTCAGCCACTGGGCCGGGGCGGGCGCCGAGGCGCGGCTGCTCGTGCGCCAGGGCGTGGGCGACGGCGGCGACCCGCTCGCCGCCGAGATCGCCGATCTCCGCCTCGGCGCCGAGGTCCGCGTTCACGTCTTCATGATCGGGTTCTGAGGGCGCGCCGCGACGACGTGACCCTTCGTTCCCGTCCCGGCGGCGCCGAGCGCTCGCGAGCCGGCCTGGCGTTCAGCTCCCGCAGGCTGCGGAGTGAAGGCGGCCCCTTTGATGCATAGATAAATTGTTGAACTAGCGCCGCTTTTCCAGGGGGGACGGCTAGCATAGGAACATTTCTGCCACCTGTGACGAGCGGTGCTTCACCCTTATCTCGACTCGGCGCCGTCGGAGGCTCACCGCTCCAGGAGCGCGTGTGACGCCTCCATCCACACCGCGTGCAGCGGCACCGGCGATAGCAGCGGCCGCAGCAGCCGATGCAGGCCGAGCAGGGAACTCGCGGGGCGCGTTCTCGGATGCGTATGAGCGCGATGGCCGGCCCTCGCGCTAGATGCACGCCTGCCACGCGGCGCGGGGCGTGCGGGCCCGGCGTGCATAGCCGTGGCCGTGACGCAACCAGGAGGCACCGGCAGCCACCCAGCGCTGGTCCTGGCCCTGCGCGGATCTTACAACGCAGCCAGCCATGGTGTATCATGCTCGCTGCCGTGGCACAGCCCATCACGATCCTGTTTCTTGGCGCAAACCCATCAAACACGACGCGGCTAGCGCTCGACCGGGAGCTCCGCGAGATCAAGCAGCGCCTTCGCCTCTCCGAGCATCGGAAGGCGTTCCGGATCGAGCAGGACTGGGCGGTCCGGGCAGCGGACCTCCAGGACAGCCTCCGTCTCCACCGGCCGACGATCGTCCACTTCAGCGGACACGGCAGCCGCACTGGTGAGATCCTCCTAGAGGATGGAGCCGGCCAGACGGCTGCCGTGGCCACCGATGCCCTAGGGGAGCTTTTTCGCATGGCGCAGGGCGACGTCCGCTGCGTCGTGCTGAATGCGTGCTATTCGGAGACCCAGGCGAAATCTATCGCCCACCACATCGACTGCGTCGTCGGAATGACGTCCGCGGTGGAGGACAGCGCCGCGATCGCGTTTGCAGGCGCGTTCTATCAGACGCTGGGGTATGGCGACGACGTACAGAGGGCATTCGACAGCGGCAAGGTCCAGATCGCGTTGACCAGGAGCCAGTCCGACGCGGGCCGTGCGCAAAGCGCACGACGTGACGTTGTCTTGGACGAACAGCCGGAGGCCGGTCCGACGCAGGCCGAGGTGCCGCGGTTGATCACCCGGAACGGGGTGCGCGCATCGGACATCCGGCTCGCCACGAACCGGCAGGTACTCGGCCGCTCGCGGCACCCGGACGTGTATCTGTGCTGCGGTCGCACCGAAGCCTGGATCTACCTGCAAGGCGCCGTGCGCGTCGCCCGGGCCCACGTGGTGCTTCTCTGCGGCAGCGACGACGCCGGGCACTACTACTTCCTTCGCCGGATCCGGAGCTTCGGCGAGTCGCAGCTGGAAGCCAAGATCGTGAAGGTCGAGAGCAACATCTTCGACTGGAGCGCTGCATCGATCGGCTCGCTTGGAGATGCTCTCGAGGTTGATGCCGACGGGGTTGCCGATGCAGTCGCGCGGATCACCGAGGATCGTCCCCTGGTCCTCCTGTACCCCGAAGCCTACGCCACCGAGCGGGCCGACTGGCTGACGGCTCACCACGCCAAGGCCATTCCGGAAATATTCGACCAGGTAGCGCAAAGGCACGGTGGTCGCGCCAAGAACGCCCTGATTGCGGTCCAACCGCTGCTCTGGAGACGCCGTCTCTGGGACTTCCTGAAGCCACTATCTGGACACGAGACCGCACATCGCACGGTCGCGGAGCTCCCGAGCCCGCTGGTGCACCTCGCTGAGCTGAACAAGATCAGGTCGGAGCATATCGAGGACTTCCTCAGGGAAATCTACGCGAATGATCATGAGAAAGCAGATGAGAAACTGAACAAGGCAAAGCTGCTTCGAAGGCAATACGCCAGCGAGTCCAAATTTCTGGCCGCTCTCAAGGATCTCGTTTCCACCGATTGATAGGCGCGAGGGACTATCCCATGACGCATCGGCCTTCGTTTCAGCGTTACCAGCTTGACTCCAGCAGCGATCAGTACATCGCGAGCTTCAGGCTCGCCACAGCGGTGAATACTGCACTGGCCGCACAGCAGCCGCTCGTCGTCACCGGTGAGCCCGGCACAGGCAAGACAACGCTCGCGGACTCGATCGCGCTACGGCTGGGCTGGGGTAAGCCTCTCAAGTTCGTGACCCGAAGCGACCACCTGGCGCGGGACTGCCTCTACACATTCGACAGCCTGCGCCGCCTCTATGACGCCCAGGTCCACGATGAGCGCGCGAAGGACCCGGCCGTCTATGTGCGTTACGAGGCGCTCGGAGAAGCCATCCTATCACCCACCCCCTGCGTGGTCGTGATTGACGAGATTGACAAGGCGCCGCGTGATTTTCCGAACGACCTTCTCGGTATTCTTGACAAGGAGAAACCCTCGTTTTCTGTGCGCGAAACTGGCGAGACGCACACGGCACAACACTGCGAGAGATTCGTGTTGATCACGAGCAACAGCGAGCGGCAACTCCCCGAAGCGTTTCTCAGGCGGTGCGTGTACCACCATATCGAGTTCCCCAGCCGGCAGGAGCTCGAACGGATTGTGAGCACCAAATTCGACGCGACCAAAATCTCGGAGCGCTTCGTGGGAGCGGCCGTCGGGCGCTTCGAAGATGTCCGAAAACTCCGGCTGGAGAAACGTCCCTCCACGGGCGAGTTGCTCGTGTGGATCAAGGTGCTTCTTGCCGCTGGCGTGAGCGACAAGGACGTCGAGACGAAACCACTCGCAGATTTGCACCCAGGCACGCTGGCGAAGCTGAAGGGCGACCTCGAGGAGCTTCTCAAGGAAGGTAGCTGCCCCCCGGTCGCGTCGTGAAGAGCGCATTCCCGTTCAACGATCTGCTCGGCGAGCTCCGTGAGGCCGGCATCCCCGTCGGAACGCGTGAGCATCTCGCCTTCGCACGTCTGCTCGAGCGCTATGACGGCACCTCGCGGGACGAGTTCCGTGCCGCGGTGACCTGTTTGCTTGCACGTAGCGAGGCCGAGGTTGAGATAGTCCACGCGACGTTCGAACGCCTATACCCGGGATCGCCGGGGCCCTCCGCTCCCACATCGTTGCCTGATGCGCGGCCCCAATTGCCGGTGCGCGCGGCAGGGAGACGCAGGCGCGCGCTCACCGCGTTGCTTGCCGGGGCCCTCCTCGCGATGCTCCTAGGCGCGGTCGGGAAATATTTGTTATACCGCACGCCTGACACGGCTCGATCGGGCGTGTCAAACCGGATTAGAGAGATCGATGCCCGCATGCGGGTCGTCCCGCCTGCACCGGACGACACGCTCTTCCGGCGCCCCGCGAACTGGCCGCCGCCGCAAGAGGCGACGCTGGCGCGCTGGCCGTTGCCCGCGGCGCTGCTTGTCATCGGCACCGGCGTGACAATGCTCGGGGCAGGTCTCACGCGCGGCCGACGGCGCCTTATCGCGCGGGCGCGGCGTGCCCAGCGGGAGCGGTTCGGCAATCTTCCCGCTCCGCGCCACTATCAGCTCGCCTGGAAGTCCGATGCGATCGCCCGATCAGCGCTTGACGACATGATCGGGCTCCTCGACACCGCGGTCCGAGCGAGCGACGAGCGGCTCGAGATTGACGTGGATCGGACCGTGGACCAGGTAGCGCGCACCGGACTCGTGCCGACGCTTGTCTATCGGCCGCGGAGCGGCCGGCGCCGCGCTGTCGTGCTCCAAGACACCGGCGCCCCCTGCCGCCCGTTCCGCGGCAAGACGGCGGCGTTCGTGGCGCGACTCGTGAGGCGCGGCGTTGAGGTCGATCAGCTGTACTTCGATCGCGATCCCTCCAAGGTCTCGACCCGTCCGGGCGGAGCCATCGTGCCACTCGCATCGCTCGCGCCCCGCCTCCGGGGGCTGCCGTTGATCGTCATCGGCACGGGCGAGGGCTTCGCGGCAGCGGCACGCGATCCGCAAGCGCGGCTACGTCGCGAGCTGGGTCCGTGGCCGGTCCGCGTCCTGCTCAACCCGCTCGAGGCGCCTGACCTCTGGCCCGCGGGGCTCGCAGGGCCAGCCGCGCCGATCGGCGCCTGGCCGATGAGCCCGCGAGGGGTGCTCGCGGCCGCAAGAGAGCTGAGCGAGCTCCGGCACCACCGGCGCGCGCCCGCGCAGCTATCTCAGATCGCCCGTCCGCCGATCACCGTACCCGATGTCCTGCGGCTGCGCGCGATGCTCGCTTTAGGTCCCTCTCCTTCGTTTCAACTCGCCGAGGCGCTGCGCCGGCGTTTTCTGCCGAACACACCCGAGGAGATCGTGCTGGCCGTCGAGCCGCTCGTGGACGGTGCCGCGGACGGCTCGGAGCGCGAGGAGATCGACGCGGCAATCCAGCTGTTCCGCGCGGAGGATCCGGAGCGGCGCAAAGAGGCCGAGGTGCGGCGTTTTCTTATCGAGGTGCTGGCGCAGAGTCGACCGGAGCGTGAGGGCTCGGCCGCCTTTCTCCGATTGCGCCTCGACATCGCGCTCCAGCGGCTCCACCTAGCGGAGGACGAGGCCGAGCAAGCGCGGGTGAAGGCAGAGCTCCTCGAGCTCGGGCGTGCATCGCTCGGCCCCGAGCTCCTTGATCGACTCCTGGATGCGCTGGCGCTGGAGCACAGGCTCGGAGGACCGGGGGTAGCTCAGCGCACTGCGCCTCTGCGTTCGTTGATCTCGGCCCTCGGCTCTGTTTCGGCGGCGCTGGCTGCGCTCGGCCCAGGCTACCCGTCGCGTGTCGCGTTGGGGGGGCGGATGCTCGGCCGTGTGCTCGCTGTAGCAGCCACGGCGGCTGCGGTGCTCGCGGCGAGCGGTGCCTTTGCAGCGCGGCCACTCTCGCTGGACGGCAGAACGCACATCCTCTGGAGCAGGGACGACCTAAGGAGGGCGCTCTATGCTGCCGACGGATTCATTGATGTCTACGTCGCCCCGGAGAAGGTCTACATTCTCGCGGCGAAGTCGGACGATCCACCGAGCCCGGACGTGCGTGCGAGAGGGGACACGCTCATGCTGTACCTGGTCGATACGAGCTGGCCTTTACCGGTCGTGCGGGCGAAGGAGATCGGCCCCGCGGCGGATGTCATGCGCGAGCAAAACCTCCTCCTCGAGCGCCTCTCCGGGGGGGCCATGGCCCTGATGATTGACGCATCTTACCAGGATTCCGGTTCAGCCGTCGTCGACGTTGGGGTGATCGATGATGACTCATTGACACTCCGTTCGGGTTTCGATGTGGGCGAAGTAAAATCGTTTCCTCCGCCCGACGAGCGAGCGTACCGCGTCGCGAATCATTCCAAGGGGATCCTGCCAGGTCGTGCGCATGACGTTGCTGAACGTCTCGTACACCTGATCTTCGCACAGCAGATCCCGACGAATGACTGCCTGCCGCCGCGCCTCTGGTGTGGTGACGCGTGCGTAGATCCCCTCAGCGACGCGGCGAATTGTGGTCTCTGCAACTACGCTTGCAAGCAGGGGCCCTGCGTTGACGGCAAGTGCGGGGTGGAGGAGCCCGAGCCCTGTCCTCCGGGCGAGACGGCCTGCGGCGGCCGCTGCGTGAACACTGCTACTGATCGGGCACACTGCGGCCGCTGCGACAACCTCTGCAAGGACGGCCCCTGCGTCGACGGCACATGCACACTGGACTCGCCTTGTCCCACAGGGAAGACACTCTGTGGTGGCGACTGTTTGGACCTCACGAGCAACGTGTCACATTGCGGACGCTGCTGGCACCGATGTGAGGATGGGCGGTGTGTTCAAGGTCAGTGTGTGGACAAGTCGAGCAAAGTCCGCGAATGTAACGCTCTTATCGAGACTATCAACAAGGGCGTGAGCACGATCAGTGCGTCTCAAACAACCGACGCGGGTGGTTCAGCCAGCCTGAGGAGTATGGCGGACGCCATGAACCAGGTCGCCGCTGACACGACAGCTTTAAGGCTGAGCCATCCGGAGCTGAAAAATTTTGTGGCCGAGTATCGGAACATGGCAAGAGCGGTTGCCAAGGCGTCCCGTGATCTGGCGGATGCGGCCGATGCCAACGATGTAGACCGGACCAATGCGGCTCAGGCTGAAATTGAAAAGTCGATCAAGGCTGAAGATCCGCTGGTTGATGCCATTAACAAATTCTGTCAGTCTCCGTGAAGGTTAACGGGTCTTGGTGGCTCAAGCAAACCTGCAATCATCCGCCACGCCGTGCGCCGAGCGCGTGCGCACGGCCATCACGGCGGCGCTGCGGCTGGCGGGGGAGGCGCTGGCTGGGCCGCTTCGTTCGAGTGGGTGCCGACCGAGGACGCGTCCATGTCTCGCGGGTGGCGCGTCAAGACGCCCTCTGGTGCGTGCCGGCGAGCCCGTACCCGAGCATCTACGGCGCGCTGCGCGCGATTCGCTTCGCCCGCGGGGATCACGACAGTCAATAGGATAGTATGGCTTCGTCGAGCTCCCCGCAGAATCTAGGAGACGGCGAACCAGATTCGGGATAGGTATATCAGCGCGAGGAGAGCGTGATGGCGAAGCGGGCGCTACTGGTGGGTAGTGAGACGGCGGGGCTGCAGGGCGCGATCGGCGATGCCGAGCGGATGGCGGAGGCGCTCAGGTGGTACGGGTTCGAGGTCGACCTCTGCGTTGGCGGAAATGCGACGCGCGAAGGAATCCTCGCAGGCTACCGCCGTCTTATTGAGCGGAGCGCGCCTAGCGACGCGGCCCTATTCTATTATTCCGGCCACGGCGGGCGGGCAGTAAACCCCGATTACCAGCCAGGCAGTGCATTGCCGTCCCATTTCCAGTGCATCGTTCCGGTGGACTTGGACGCGACCACCGACGACGACTTCCGCGGCATCATGGCTCAGGAACTCTCGCTTCTGCTGGCCGAGCTTACTGCGCGGACGCAAAACGCGACCGTGGTGCTTGACTGCTGCCACTCGGCGTGCATGAGCCGCGATTTCTCGGCCCGGCCGAAGGCGCTACCCCGCCCCATCATCAGCGGGAGCAGGGCTTACATGAAGCGGCTCGCGGCGCATGGGGCTCGCTTCGATGGGCTGCACGCGGAAAGCAACCCCCACGCGGTGCGTCTAGTCGCCGCGGGCATAGACGAGAGCGCGTTCGAGTATACCGCGCACTCCGGAAGACACGTGGGTGTTATGACCGAATCGCTGCTACTAGCCTTGGCTGATGCCCGCAAGGTCGTGGGCGGCGAGGTGACCTGGGAGGCGATCGGGAGCCGCATGCGCGAGCGGGTGCTCTCGATGTTCCCCACGCAGCGGCCCGAAGTTGAAGGGCCCTGCCGCCGTATCGTCTTCGAAGAGCGGGAGGTCACGCGGATCGGCGCGCTCCCTGTGGTGAAGGAGCAGGATGTCGTGTTGCTCCGCGGAGGCCGAATCCTCGGCATCCGTGAGGGCGACGAATACGCGATCTTGCCCTGGAGCGCGGCTAGCCTCGACCGGAAGGCGATGCTGGCGACCGCGCAGGTGGTCGAGGTGCGGGCGGGCGACGCCGTGCTTGAGCTCAGTCCGTCCGATGCCGAGATCCCGGCGGACGCACGCGCCTTCGTGCTCCGCTCGGCCGTACCGCGGCGCCCGGTCCGGATCGAGGCCGCGGCCGCTGAGCGCGAGGCTATCGTGCGGGCGATCGCGCCAGAGCCGCTGCTCTGCGTCGAGGAGGCGCAGGCCGAGGGTGGCGTGCGGCCCTTGGCGACCGCACGAGCGACCGGCGGCGAGATCGAGCTTCGCGACTCTGCCGGCGCGCTCGTCGTTCCGCCCGCGCCGCCCTCGGAACGCGCGCTCGAGAAGCTGGCGTCAAATCTCCGGCGCATGGCGGCCGCCCAGGGGCTGCGCGAGCTCGAGAGCCGCCCATCGGAGATTCTCCCAGACGATTCCATCGAGGTGGAGTGGGGCTGCGTCGAGGACGGCCTCGCCGTTCCGCTGGCGATGAGCGGGGAGGTGCTCCCTGTCGGCGCGCGGGTCTACGTCAAGGTGACGAACCGGCGCCCCGGCAAACGGCTATACGTCTCGATCTACGACATCGGGGTCGCGCACCGGATCGCGCTCCTCTCCACGTCTGAGCCCTCCGGCGTGGGTCTCGATCAGGAGCGGCCCGAGTACGTCTTGGGCCGGCGCGACGGGAGGCTCAAAGGCTGCGAGCTGGGGTGGTCGAGGGACCTGCCCCCGCTCGACGAGGAGGTGCGCCCGGAGACGCTGATCATCATCGTGACCGAGCAGCCCCGAGATCTCCGCGCGCTCGAGACCCCGGGCGTGGAACGGATGAGGACGGCGGATCACAAAGGTGAGGCAAGCCCACTTCAGCAGCTGGTCTCGCAGCTTCAGCGCGGCGGGACCCGGGACATGCCGGGGGAGGGCGCCGGCGATGAATCTTACCTGGTTCGGCACATCGACTTCCTGCTCAGCCCGAAGCCCGCCGGGGCCACCGTCACCGCTGCACACGGCGAGCCGGCATTCTTGCTCGACGAGCGCCCGCCGGCGTCCGTGATGACCTTCTCGGCGCTATCCACGGAGCGCACCGGGACTGCCCGCGGGCTCGAGATCGCGACGCGCCCTCCGCCCAGGATCGCTGTGCTCCTCACCGAGCTGATTGTCCACGATACCCGCGCCCTCTTCGGCAGCGCAGACATCCGAATCGACGCGCTATCGATCACCCGCCTGCCGAAGAACGCCGGCGCGCCCTACCGGGCAGAGACGCGGAGCTTCTCCGGAATCAGGGATGGCGAGCGGCTGCCGCTCGACAACGTGCTGCTCTACTGGGGTGACGCACGCGATTTCATGGATCTCCGGATTTGGGTGTCACGGGACCGGGAGGAGGCAAAGACGTTATCCGAGATGCTCGACGCCGAGATCAACTCCCCCGCGCTGAAGAGCGCGGCGGCCGCGCTCCTCGCGGTGACCGCAGCAGCGCCGCATGCAGCAGCGCTCATCGCCGCGACGGGCGGCGCGGCGACCCTGGGGAAGATCGCCTGGAAGCTCCTCGCCCAGGCACTGCCGAAGACTATTGGCGTCTACCAGACCTCACTGCTTGCGGTGGACGGGTTCAACCTGGGCCGGCACCCGGCGCAAGGGCTGCTCCGGGCGCAGGGATTCTCGCTGGGGTACGAGGTAAAGGCCGTCTGACCGGTAGCTTAGGCACGCGCTCACCGCGACCCTCGGCGCAGCCGCGAGCCACAGCGAAACAGGACCCGGCTGAGGTACAATCCGAAGCTGTTGAAATCGTTCGCATTTATTCTCTTCGTTCTCCGGCGCCAGGAAAGAAGCCCAAGGACGTCCCTGGTGCGAGAGGTTGTGCCAAGCTGCCTCGTCCGAGGAGGCCCTGCTCGCCGCGCGGCGCGGCGCCGACGCCGGTCTCTATCGCGTGGCGGCCACGTTCGCGGCGAGGCGGCGAGCCCCCTCCGCGAACGTCATCTCGTCTGTTGTGGATGCTTCCCAGTGGGTGACTCCGTATCCGGGCTCGACCAGCTCGTCGACGACGTTCATCGCCGCCGCGTGGGGTGGGCTCAGGACGAAATCGTACATCTGCTCGGTCGACGCCCAGACCGCCAGCGTGCGGCCCGCGCCGCATGACGGCGAGAAGGCCAGCTGCAACGCCACGAGGCCAGGCTGCGATGCGAGCTGCGCCTCGATCGCCTCGAACATCTGGCCGTGTCGCTCCGCCACGGCGTCGCCCGCGCGCCGCACCCCGTAGGTCGAGCTGACCGTGTACACCGAGCCGGCCGGGGGAGGGAGGATCTCCCCCGTCTCGGGATCCACGCCGGGCCCGGTCGCAGGCCCCGCCTCCAGATCGGCCTCGAGCGCGCCGCTCGCGCAAACGGAGGTCGGATCATCGGGAGTCTGAGCGTCGAAGTCGGAGCTGCAGCCCGACACGATCGTCCCGAGGAGAGAGAGCAGCGCGGCGGCGAATTGGCCTTGAGAAACACCGATGGATCGATTCCGTGTACGGAACGGCATGGTCGTGGTCCTTTCTGCTGTGGGAGCCGCGGGGCGGCTCAGTCGGCGCGCGAGATGAGCCCGAAGACGAGGGCGGGGAACGTCCGGTCGAGGCGACGCGAATGGAAGCTGGTCCTGCGGCCCATGCTCCGCACCTTCACGCGCGTCCCGGGCGGCGGCGCGTCACCGATCGTGACGGCCCACACGAGATCCACGTCGGTGCGCACGGCGACGTAGGTGTACGAGCCGGCCGCGAGCCGCTCCTCGACGCGGCCGGCGATGGGGGTGCGATCGGCAGGAGAGCGGGAGAGCTGGCCGAGCGGGTTTGTTGCGCTCGGCCCGGCGGACCCCGCAGCCGATGAAGGGGTGTCCAGGTGCCACCCGAGCAGGGCGAACAGCGCCGCGAAGAGCGCGAGGCCGAGGAGCGGCTTCGCGAGCCGGCGCCGGGCGGAGCGCGGCGCGGCGCCCCGCGCCGCACGGGCAGAGACGACAAGGGCCATGCGTGACTCCTTGTGGCCGCAGGCCACGGAGATTGCTTTTTGGGATCACCCCGATGCGTGACCGGACAGCTCTAGGTGCCCGGCCGCCCGCGGAGCGTTCAATCGTCCGCGTGATCTCGACCGGAGAGGTCGACCCGAGGCGCGGCGGCCCGTATCAAGGGTCGCCCTCGTCGCTCTCGCCGCACGCGCGCAGGCGTCGCTCGAAGAACCGCCGCTCCATCGCGTTGCGGGCGAGCGCGAGCGCTGCGCGGAAATGCTCGCCCGCGATCGCGCGCCGTCCCCGGCGAAGCTCGAGCTCGCCGAGCGCCGCGAAATAGAACGGGTAGGCGGCGAGGCGATCGCGGCCCTCGATCGCGCCGATCTCCTCGAGCCCGCGCTCCGGGCCGTCGCGCTGCGCCACCGCGATGGCGCGGTTGAGGGCGACGACGGGGGACGGGCGGATCGCCATCAACGTGTCGTAGAGCGAAACCACGGTTCCCCAGGGCGTGTCCTCCGCGCGGGCCGCGCCCGCGTGGACCGACGCGAGCGCGGCCTCGACGTGGTACTCGGTCAGCGCTGGGCCCGTGGCCGAGCGATCGAGCAGCCGCTGCCCCTCGGCGATGAGCCGCCGATCCCACCGCGAGCGATCCTGATCGAAGAGCGAGCTCAGGTCGCCGGACGCGTCGACGCGCGCGGGCAAACGCGCCGCGAGCAGGCACATCAGCGCGGTGAGCGCGTCGGTCGCGGGCGTCGATGTGAGAGGGTGTGCGACGAGGAGCGCCGCGAGGCGCATCGCCTCCTGGCAGAGCTCGGCGCGCACCGCCTCCTTGGCGCAGGCGCCGTGGTACCCCTCGTTGAAGAGCAGGTAGAGCGCGCGGTGGACGGCCGAGAGGCGGGCGGAGAGATCGTCGCCCGTGAGCTCGAACAGCCGCGTGGAGCCGGCGAGCACCTTCTTCCCCCGCGAGATGCGCTTCTCGATCGCCGCCTCGGTGGCGAGGAACGCGGCCGCGATCTCGCCCACGCTGAAGCCGCAGAGCACGTGGAGCATGAGCGCGACCTGCGCCTCCTCGGGCAGCCGGGGATGGCAGCACGAGAACATCATGCGCAGCTGATCGTCCTGGATCGCGGCCGCCCCGAAGAGCTCCTCGACGACGGGGACGAGCGTCCACTCGCTCTCGAGCAGCCGCCCCAGCTCGGGCGCGAAGGTGCGCGCCGTCCGCTCGCGCCGCAGGACGTCCAGCGCGCGGCGCTTCGCCGTCGCCATGAGCCACGCGGCAGGGTTGTCCGGCACGCCCTGGAGCTTCCACACCTCCAGCGCGCGGCAGAGGGCGTCCTGCACGACGTCCTCCGCCAGCGCGAGGTTGTGGACCCCGAAGACGCGCGTCAGCGTGGCGAGCATGTGCCCTGCCTCGCGCCGGAAGAGCGGGTCGACCGGATCCACGACAGCTACTTCTGCATGATCGGGCGCACCTCGACGGCGCCTCCGGTCTCGAGGATCGGGCAGCCCATCGAGATCTCGACCGCATGCGCGAGATCCTTGGCGTGGACGAGCAAGTAGCCGCCGACGAGGTCCTTGGCCTCGGCGAACGGCCCGTCGACGACCGTCCTCTGCCTGCCCTGAACGACCTTGCCTGTGGGCTCGAGCGGGTTGCCGGGCTGCTTCACGTGCCCCTTCTCGCTGAGCTCCTTGATCCACACGACCCAGCGCTGCATGTGCTGCTGCATCTCGGCCGGGGAGCTGAGCCGATCGCCGCCGCGGAAGAGGTACAAAAATTCACTCATGGTGCTTCTCCTGTCGGTGTGTTGGTCGGTGCGTGCGGCACACGTCGGATGATCCACCCCCCGGGACGCCCGCGCGGGCGCCCGAGAGGGGTGGAGCACCACGTTGGTGCCCGGGTGCTTCGACCTGCCGACGTTCGAGGGGGTCCGCGCCGGACATTTTTCTTTCGCACCGCGGACAGCGCCGCCCGCGCCGCCGGGCGGCCCGTGGGCGGGGTAGGGGAGGAGGAGACCGAAGCGAGCTGGAGGTGTCAAGCCGGCGCCGCCGCCGGTCGCCGTCGCGCCCGCGTGCTGGTGTCCGCCATGGCGCCGCCACCCGCTCGGCGCGCGCTTTCCCACGAGAGCCCGCTTGTTCTCGGCCCTTCGCGCCCTGGCGCGCGATCTGCGAGGGGCGCCGCATGGGAGACGCCGACATCACCTTGCGCCACATCGCTCGCCGATGTCCGGGAGACCTGATCGACGCGGTCTACCAGCGCACGGTGGCCGAGCTGCGCGCGCGAGGCAGCGTGTTCTGGCTGGTGTTCGCCCCGCTCGCCCGGGACGCGACCCTGGCCGCCATGCGGGAAGTCCTCGCGGAGATCCACGCGAGGGCTGCGAATTACGAGGAGCGGGTCGATCTGATCACGGCATTTTTGGAGATAGCGTCCGTCGATCCCTGGGAGCACAATCTGAGAAAGGAGCTGACGAGGATGCTGACACGAGAGATGGAGATGGAGATGATCCGGAGCCTGCCGGGCATCGAGAAGATCGCCGTCGAGGCCTTCCGGGAGGAGCTAGCTAGTAAAAGCGGTCAAGCGGGAGGATGTGATGCAAGAGGCCATGGAGGATGTGATGCAAGAGGCCAAGCAGAAGGCGCTTCTGGAGCTGCTCGGGCACCTCTTTGCGCGGCGGGTCGGGCGCCGGCCGACGGCCGATGAGGAGCGCTTGATGGTGGAGCGCGCGCTGACGGCCGGCGCGGGCGAGGTCGAGGACGCCTTGCTCGATCTGGAGGGCGAGGCGCTGGTGCGCTGGCTGGCCGAGCCGGCGCGCCGGTGACGAGCTCCCGGAGACGGCAGAAAGCCGATCGCTACGACGCCCTGGCGGGCAGGACGCCGGGCACCCGGGCGGCCGGCGTCCCAGGGCTCCTCAGAAGAGGCCGCTCCCCGTCATGCGCCGCCGCGCGCGGGGCGCAGCGCGAGCGGCGCGGTGCCGGTGAGCAGCCCCGCCGCGAGCGCGAGCACGCCGCCGAAGCCGACGCAGGCGCAGCCGAGGGCGCCGGTCAGGGCGGCGACGCCGCAGGCCGAGGCCCACGAGGCCCCGAGCCGGTCGGCGCGGCGCAGCGCCCGGGAGAGCAGCACGCCGGCGGCGAAGCCGCCCGCGAGGCACGCAGGGACGCAGATCGAGACGCAGCCCTCCGGGGTGCACAGGTGGCCGTACAGGCGCGCCGTGTGCGCCATGGCGAACGGCACGAGCCCCGCCGCGACGCCCGGGAGCACGCCCCGCTCGAGGTGCCGCCCTCGCCACGAGAGCAGCGCCGCGACGACGTAGAGCGCGGCGCCGATGAGCGCGGTCGTGAGCGGGCGGTCGCTCATCAGCGCGGCCACGACCACCACCGCGACGGTCGGGGCCGCCGCCCACGCGGCATGGCGCGCCCGGCCGCGCTCGTAGGCCCGGTAGGCCCGGTGCTTCAAGCCGGCGAGCGACTCAGGTTCCATAAATCCTCCTCCACGCCTCCCGGAGGCGGGCAAATGCGCGCTCGCGGCGCTTGCGGAACGCCGCGCCCGACACCGACGGATCGCGGTCGCCCTCCATCACGGTCGACAGCAACGTCGCGCGGTCGGCCTCGGCCAGCGAGCCGAGCACCTCGCGCGCCGCGTCGTCCAGATCCCGCGCGATCGCCGCGTCCTCCGGCGTGGGCAGGTCGGCGGGGATCGCCCCGGCGTGCTCGTCGGGCGCCTCCCTGGAGCGGGCGCGCCGGCGGCGCGCGGTGCGGCACTCCCACGCGGCGATGGCGAGCGCCCACGTGAGCGCGTCCGCGGCGGGATCGAAGGTGCTGGCGCGATCGAAGATCTTGAGGAGCGCCTGCTGCGCGGCGTCCTCGGCGTCCGCGCAGCCCCGGAGCATGCGGCGGCAGAACGCGCTCACCGCCGGCCAGAGCGCGGCGTAGACCGGCTCGAACGCGGCGCGATCGCCGTCAGCGAGGCGTCTCATCGACTCGTTGAGCAGCGATCGCGCGCGGGGTTCCAAGCGGGCCGGTCCTCAGCCGCAGGGGCAGTCCGAGCAGGGACACGGGGCGCAGGGACAGCCGCCGGCGAGCTGCGTGCCAGCATAAGCCGCCGCAGGGATTCCGAGGACGGCCGCGATCAGGGTCACCTTGAGCCAACGACGCATCATGGGAGGTCTCCTTACCAGCCGGGGGTCTCGCCGGCCTTCCTCCGCTCTAGGCGCGAGCCCGGGGGAGCGTGACACCTGCGGCGATCGAAATCCGTCTTCCGCCCGCTGCCCTGCCAGGGCAGGCTGACTGAGCCGTAAGGCAGGCACAGAGAGCGCAAGGCAGGCAGAGAGAGAGCTGGACGAGCATGAGGATCCTGGTCACAGGCAGCGCTGGACACCTCGGCGAGGCGCTGGTCCGCACCCTGCGGCACATGAGCCACGAGGTCGTCGGGCTCGACATCCTGGCGTCGCCGTTCACGGACCAGGTCGGGTCGATCGTCGACCGCGCGCACGTGAGGCGGTGCATGGAGGGCGTGGACGCCGTCCTCCACACGGCGACCCTCCACAAACCCCATGTCGCCACGCACAGCCGGCAGGCCTTCGTCGACACGAACGTCACGGGGACGCTGAACCTGCTCGAGGAGGCCACCTCGGCCCGCGTCCGCTGCTTCATCTTCACGAGCACGACCAGCGCCTTCGGCGTGGCGCTCACGCCGCCCGCCGGAGCGCCCGCGGCGTGGGTGACCGAGGACGTCGCGCCCGTCCCGAAGAACATCTACGGCGTGACGAAGACCGCGGCGGAGGACCTCTGCGCGCTGTTCCACCGCGCCCGCGGGCTCCCGTGCCTCGTCCTCCGGACGGCGCGCTTCTTCCCGGAAGAGGACGACAGCAAGGCGACGCGCGAGGCGTACGACGACGGCAACGTCAAGGCGAACGAGTACCTGCACCGGCGCGTGGACCTCGAGGACGTCGTGAGCGCCCACCTGCTCGCCGTCGAGCGGGCGCCCTCGCTCGGCTTCGGCCGGTACATCCTCAGCGCGACCACGCCGTTCTCGCCGGAGGACCTGCCCGGCCTGCGCGCGGACGCGCCCCTCGTGGTGAAGCGGCGGTTCCCCGACTACGAGGCGGAATACGCCCGCCGCGGCTGGAAGATGTTCCCCAGCATCGACCGGGTGTACGTCAACGAGCGGGCGCGGAAGGAGCTCGGCTGGCGCCCACGGTACGACTTCAGGTACGTGCTCGATCGCCTGATCGCCGGGGAGGACCCGCGCAGCCCGCTGGCGCGCGCCGTCGGATCGAAGGGATACCACGACCACAAGTTCGCGGAGGGGCCCTTCCCGGTGGAGTGAGCTGGCCCGGCTATCTCTCGCCGACGATCGACATGGTCAGGTGAACCCGCTCCCGCAGGCCGCAGTTGATCGCCGTGTGGGGCCTCGTCGTGTCGAGCGCGTACAGGGAGCCGTCGGCGGGCAGGTGGAAGAGCGCGCCTTCCTCGAACAGGATGTAGGCGTGCGGGTTCGTCTCGATCGGGATGTGCGCCCGTTTGCACGAATCGATGTGCATCTGGTAGACGGAAAGCGGCGGCAGCACGATCAGCCTGACACGGCCGACGCGGTAGGGGATGGACTGATAGACCTCGTAAAAGTACGTGTCCTTCAGATTCGCATTGAACTCGGAGAATTCGGCTTCCTCGTACAGCCGCTCGCCGGTCTCGAGGTTGAACTGGCCGTTGTTGCCGTCGTAGAGCGGGTCCGGCGCGGAGGGCCTGTGGGTCAGGGAGAGGCAACGGAGCACGGATTTCCCCCGCGACACGGGCACGATCGGGTGGCGATCGATCAGGCGCCGGTATGCGTCTGCCAGCCGCGCGGCGTCGAACTTGATCGCGTGTACGATCTCCAGAGGCGATCCGTGCATGCCTTCCTTCGTCGCGCCGCTGCTCATCGGGACCTCACACCGCGCGCGGCTTCTCCGCGAGGAGTCGCTCGCAATCCTTGAGGTAGCTCAGCTTCGAGTAGAACGTCTCCTCGAAAGGGATCCCTGCACGTCCGAGCTCCTGCTTCACGAACTGGTAAATCCGGCCGAGCTCCTCCATGACCATGCGGGGCTGCCCAATCGTCCGCGTCCCCATGTACTCGATCTCGCACTGCGACAGCGGCGGGCAGGTGGGATCATCGATACGGCAGCGGTCGAACATCACCGAGAAGTGGTTCCCTGTCTCCAGGGACTCGAAGTCGACGTCGTACCGGACCCGGTTGAAGGGAGGGTGCTTCTTGTACGAGATCTGCGGGTAGTTCGCCGCGAGGTAGTCCTCGAAGGTGCCCGGGAGCACGACGTTCTTCTTCGAGAGCTCGATCCGCCGCAGGCTGTCCTCGGCGTATATCTTCTGCTTGACGATGTACTTGTCGTCGGGACAAGGAATGAAGGCGATGTACCCCCGCTGCGAGGCCGGCTCCAGGCTCTCGTAGATCAGGTTGTCGAACTCCCACGTCATGAACTGCGTCATCCAGTGGATGACGTGCCCCTCGAGGCCGCCCGAGCGAACGGTGTCGAAGAAATCAGCGGCGATCCGCCAGATATCCGCGCCGGGATCGATGTTGAGCTTGTATTCGATCTCCTCGCCGGCAGCGAATTTCTTGAGGAACGGGTTGTGATTGTTGTGGTTGTTGAGGACCAGCCTGTGAGCGTGGTGGTTCTCGAGCGCGCGCCGGGTGAGATCGAGCACGGATTCTCGGCCATCGAGGAGCACCGGCGGGCCCTCGGGGTTCGAGTTCAAGAAGAGGACCTTGTCGTCGTCGAACGACACCGCGCTGTAGGTGAAGAGCCGTCCGTCGCGCCTGACGATCAAGAAAAGCGGCGCGAGGTCTGCCGTCTTCCCGAGGCGCTCCGCCAGCGTCCGCCCGATCCGGACGGATGACAGCGCGCTCCGGCACGGCAGGTCGCCGCTCGTCGCGGCGCCGGCGCCGGCGCCGGCGGGGATGACCTCGTAGTGGACGGGCGCCTCGTCGATCCGGAGGATCGCCGTGTTGAACCCGAGCGCGAAGCCTCCGCCGCGGGAGGGGCGGAGCGCGACGAGCGCCTCGCCCAGCGCGCGCGGCGGGCGGTTGCGCCATTCGACGGGGCAAAGGATCAGGACGGCGTCGCTCGTATCGAGCGGAGCCCAGGCGCTCACAGATCGACCGCCTGTCCGTCGCGGTACATCGACAGGGCACCCGGGACGATGGCGACGGGCACCTTCGCCTCCCTGGCGATGATGGCCAGGTGGCAGAGCATGGGCCCCGCCTCGAAGATGAAGCCCTTCACCTTGTCCACGACCACGCTCAGCGCCGTGTAGGGGAACTTGGAGACGACGACCGTGTCGGGGGCCGCCTCCACGGCCTCGATGAGGCCGGCGATCTCCGCGTTGCTCTCGAGCGTCGGGAGGTGGCCCGCGACGTTGAGCGTTGGTCCCGAGGAGATGTACTCCAGCTTCGCGAGATCGCTCATGCAGAGCGCGGTGCCGCAGATCCGGCCGGGGCTCAGGAAGCGGACGCCGAGCCCGTCCGTGCTCGCGCCCTCCGCGGTGACGCTCTCCGGTGTATTGTCCACGAATACGGGCCGGCGATCGAGGATGGTCCACTCCAGCATGTTGCGCCCGAACTCGGCCTGGACCTTCCGCGTGAACCCGGCGATCTCGAGGAGCGCGGCCTCCGGCACCGGCTCCGTCTCCGCGCCGGGGTTGCCCTCGAAGAGCTTGAAGCAGCAATTCTCGTCGTCGAAATCGTAATAACGGTCGCCTGCGCTGCCGGCGCTCAGCTGCTGGACGTGCCCGCGGTCCACGTCCACCAGGACCGTCTGCGTGTCCACGAAGCCCCGGTTGATCCCGATGAGGCTGCCCCTGCACACCTCGACGATCACGCAGCCCTCGGGGCCGACGGCCGAGACGGCCGAATGCCTCCCGGACGCGAACTCGCGAATGATGAGCGGGACGCCGCCTGGAGCGCCGGAGATCAACGCCTGGAGGGTGTCGCCCAGCGCCGCCCGCTTCGAATAGAAGGAGCGCAGGTAGGGGCCGACGTCGATGGTCAGGAGCGGCGTCTTCAACCTGCAGAGGGGACCCTGCGCGCCGAGGTCGTGCCCCGACAGACCTCGCCGGTCCACGATGACGACGCTCGCCCCGTAGATGGCGATGCCTTCTTTCTCAGCGTAGTCGCGGATGGGCTTCCGTTTCCTGATGCTGTGATCGAAGATGGCGCGGACGTCGCCGAGCTCGTCGCGCGGGATGGCCGCGGCGTCGCGGTAGAGGTCGAAGACCTTGCACAGGGGCTCCCGCCGCTCGGCGCCCGGCGAGCCGTCGAGCGCCGTGATGGGCCTGGCCTGCAGGACGCAGAGGCTCTCGCCGTCGTACGCCCACTCGTACTCGATCTGGCCGCCGAGGCGCTCTTGCAGGGAGAGCGTCGTCTCGACGAGCTCCTTCGCTCGGCCTGCCGGCAGATCATTGTCGCTGATGACGAATCCTCCGAGCGACGGATCCTTCTGGAACGCGAGGAACGACTTCGGCGCGACGCGCCCCGATTCCACGCCGTCCGTCCCCGCGTCCGTGTACTCGACGTAGATCCCTCGCGTGACCCCGTGAGGCTGCCGGGAGAATGCAACGCCCGAGCAGGTCGACCGGACGTACCGCTGCAGGATGAGCCCCGGGAGCGGCTCCAGATCAAAGGCCCCGATCCTGAGCCGATGAGCGAGCGCCGGGAGCGAGAACGCGGAGGACCAGCATTTCACCACCGCCTCGAGCAGCCTTTCGAAGCTGGACAGGTCCCCGATGCTCTCGTAAATCCCGGCGCCGGAGCTCGTCGTCAGGTCCTCGAACGAGGTGGAGGAGCGCGCGATGAGGCGGTGCTTCCAGCCGCGGGAGAGCAGGGCGGCGACCTGCTCGAGCTCTGCCCGGATCTCCGCGGGGATCTCGATGCGGTCGAGCTCCCGCTGGATCTCGCGTTGCAATCGGTTCAGCTGGTATCCGCCGTTCGAGCGCAAGAGCCGCAAGAGCCCTCGGATCGCCTCCTGCGCCGGCTCGGGCAGCGATCGGGCGAACGCGCTGCTCTCGAGGCACGCGGCCTCCGGCACGCGGACGACGTCCGCGATCCGCGACAGGCCATGAAACTTGTTGCCGACCCTCTCCTTATCTGGAGCGTCGAGGCCCCTGATGTATGCGCAGCGAGAGAGCAGATCGAACGGGGTCGTGCTTGGCATGTCCGCCTCTGGTTCTGCTTCGCGGAGGCACCCTCCAGGCGACAGGTGGAATTTCTGGTGCCCCGTGTCGCAAGCAAGCTAGCAAACTCGACTTCCGCTCGGCAATCGTTTTTGCCGCATGCGCAGGGGGGGCCGCCGCGGCCGCCAGCGCCGCGCTGTCCATGCGAGCGCCTCCGCTGGTGCCGCGCGCGAGACAGGCAGAGCCACCCGGGCCCGCGCGCTGCGCGCACGGCGGGGCGGCGTTATGAGGCGCCCGTCACCGCAGCATCACGACCCGTCCCGCCGCGTTCGTCTCGGTCTCGTAGAGGTAGATCGTGTTGGCCGCGGCGTCGTACGTCATCGCCCGGTCCTCCGCGGAGCCCAGCGTGCTGAGGACGCCGAGCTCCAGCGGCGTGCCGCCCGGATCGGCCACGACCCGCACGTCGCCGACGGCATCCCGGAAGTAGAGGTAACTCGCGGCGGTCGTGTCGTCGACGACCACCGAGGTGTTGGTGGCGGAGATATCGCCCTCTGCGATGTGCACCGGCGGCGCGGCCATGTCGGCCCGATCGAGGCGGTAGATCCCTGGACGGCCCGCGTGGGAGGCGGCGATGTAGAGATGCCGCGCGTCCGCGGCCATGCCCGCGACGCCGCTCAGCGCCGGGACGGACCCGAGCAGCTGCGCGGGCCCGGGCTCCGCGGGCGAGCGGGCGAAGAAGTAGGCCGGCGTGGTGTCGTTGCCCCGGGTGGGATAGAGCAGATCCGTGCCGTCGAAGGTGAGCGCGTAGGACGGGGACGAGCCCGGGTAGGCAGGCGAGGTGTCCCACGTCGTCGGCGCCCAGGTCCCCGCGGCCTCGTCGAAGATCCGGAAGATCCGGCTCGATGTGGCGCTGTTCGTCTGATCGACGCTGAACAGCGCCCCGTTCGCGAACTGGATGTCGTATCCCATGTGCGCCGAGGTGATGCCGTTCGAGGCTCCGACCTCGAGGGCGGTCACGCCGACGGACTTCTGAAAGGAGAAGACCTTCGCGGCGGTCGCGAGGAAGACGTGCGTCGCGCTCGTCGTCATGCCCCAGCTCCCCGCGGCGGAGGACGGGAAGGCGACGCCGAGGTCGCTCGACGCCGCGCCCACCCCGGCGTAGGGCAGGTCGGTGAAGCTCACGCACGGGCCGGCGGGCGAGGCGGGGATGGCCGCGTAGAACACCTGACCCACGGTCGAGCGGCTCGCGATCGGCCGCTCCGTGACGTCGGGCGAGCACCCGATCATCTGCCCTGTGTCGCTGAAGAGCGCGACCGGGCCCGCCGCGTCGGCCGAGAGGACAACGACGCCGCTGGTCGCGGCATGGCTGTACCAGTGGACCGCTCCGCTCACGGGCAAGCAGGGCGGGACGTCGCCGCGGACCTTCGAGCTCGGGGCCAGCGGACAGCCCGGGAACGGCTCGGCGGTCTGCATGCTCTCCCCGGGCCCGGGGGTGGTCACCTCGCAGCGCTCATCGCAGTTCGCCTCGCCATCGCACGCCTCGCTGCCCTCCTGGACCCCGTCGCCGCACACCGTGGCGCGGATCCGGACGGTATACGCGGGGCGGGGCGCGCGGCCTGCGTCGGCGATCTCCACGTAATAGGTGCCCGCGGGCAGCGCGGAGGCGCGCGGATCAGCCCAGCCGTCGATCCTCGCGCAGCGCCCGGCGCCGCTCGTCGCGCCGCGGGTCAGGACCGTCACGCCGTCGCCGTCGTAGAGGGTGATGGCCGCGGTCGGCGAGCAGGAGCCCGGATCCGCGCCGTTGAACGCCTCGACGAAGACGTCCCCCGCGGTGGGCAGCGTGAACGCGTAGACATCCACCTCCCCGTCCGGGGAGATGCTCCCGCAGGCCATCGCCCCGACCGGCACCGGGCCGCTGGCGGCCGAGGGCTCGTTGTTCGGCTCGGCCTCGGGGATGCAGCAGAGGCTCGGCGCGCCCGAGCAGACGAAGCCGGTCTCGATCTGGCAGCCGCTGCTGCAGCCGTCTCCGCTCGCCGCGTCGCCGTCGTCGCACCCCTCGTGGTCGAGGATGACGCCGTCTCCGCACCGCGCGGCGCACGCGCTCGGCTCGCCGGTGCAGTCGTACCCCGGCTCGGGCGCGCACGCGGCGCTGCAGCCGTCGCCGTCGCTCGTGTTGCCGTCGTCGCAGGCCTCGTCGCTGGCGAGCGCGCCGTCGCCGCAGGAGGACGCGCACGCGCTCGGCTCGCCGGTGCAGTCGTACCCCGGCTCGGGCGCGCACGCGGCGCTGCAGCCGTCGCCGTCGCTCGTGTCGCCGTCGTCGCAGGCCTCCCCGCCCGCGAGGAGCCCGTCCCCGCAGACGGCCGCGCAGTCGCTCGGCGCGCCGGTGCACTCGTAGCCTGGCTCGACGCTGCACGCGGCGCTGCAGCCGTCGCCGTCGCTCGTGTTGCCGTCGTCGCACGCCTCGGCGTTCGCGAGCGCGCCGTCCCCGCAGGCGCTGTCGTCACCGCCGGAGCCCGTGCCGCCCACGCCGTCCGGCGGGACGGCCCCGGAGGCGCCGCCGCCCCCGCAGCCGGCCGCCACGCTGGCCCCGAGGGCAATGGCTCCGATCAGGCGTGTCGTTTGCGGCATGAGTGCGTCGCTTCTCCGAGGGAGCAGCAGAATCAAAATTGCCTCGAAATGTCAAGTAATATCGCCGCCCGGATGCCCGGATCATGGGGTGTACGAGGCAGGTCCGCGTGGAGCGGCGCGCGAGGCGAGCTGTGCCGTTCTTTCTGTGTTCTGCGACGCGCGGCGCGGCGCGGCGGCGCGGCGGCGGGAGAGCCGCGTCAGTGCGGCGGGTTGGACAGCTGGAGCAGCACGACGCCGAGGGCGACGCAGGCGAGCCCCGCGACGCGGACCGGCGGCATGGGCTGGCGGAAGTAGAACGTGCCCACGAGCGCGATGATCGAGATGCCCACGCCGGACCAGACGGCGTAGACAACGCTGATGTCCAGCTTCTGCATCACCAGGGAAAGGCAATAGAAGGCGGAGAGGTATCCGACGCATACGGCCACGGAGGGCCAGAGGCGGGTGAACCCCTCCGCCGGCTTCAGACAGGAGGTCGCCATCACCTCCGCCACGATCGCGACCGCCAGCAGCAGCCAGTGCTTCATCGAGACATCCTCTGTGGGGACCAGGGTGTTGAGCGGCCCGCCGTCAGCGCGAGCCCGGGCCTGTCCACGCGCCGGAGCGTACGCGATGAGGGCAACGCAGGCCAGGCGCGCTCGGCGACGCCGGGGGGAAGCGGGCATTCAGGGGAGCGAGCTGAACATTCCGTAACGCTGCACGAGGTCCGGGCGTGCGCCCGCGCCCTGGGCCGGCCGAGCCGCGCGGCCCCGCCTCAACGGCCCGCCACGGAGCGCACCAGCTCGAACATCGCCGTCGCGCCGCGCTCCAGCGCCTCCGCGGAGATGCGCTCGTCCCGGCCGTGGACGCGCTCGGTGTCGGCCCTCGTGAGGTGGATCGGCATGAATCCGTAGCAGGTGATCCCCTTGCTGCGGAATGCATTGCAGTCCGTGAACCCGCCGATGATGTTCGGGGTGACGCGGGCGCCCGGGTCGCGGCGCTGGGCCAGGTCGCCGATGGCGCGGAAGAGCGCCGTGTCGATGGGCGAAGCGTGCGCTCTCCACGACAGGATCGGCTGGACGGACACCGAGGGCTCGTTCAGGACCCTCTTGATCTCGGCGATCACGGCCTCCGGGTCCTGACCGGGGAGCAAGCGCAGATCCGCGACCGCCGACGCCTGGGACGGGACCACGTTCTCGTTCGCGCTGCCGGACAGCATCGTGATCGAGATCGTGTTGCGGACCAGCACCCGGTTCATCGGGTCGCTCAGGAACTCCTCGCGAAAGGCGGGCTGCTGCAGGGACCTCTCGAGGTCCTCGAACGCCGCCCGCCGCCCTTCGGGCATGGCCGCGGCGCGGGCCGTGAAGAGCGCCTGCACCTCCGGCACCACCGTGAGGGGGAACTCGTGCCGCTCCAGCCGGGCCAGCGCGCGGATGAGGCGGCGCGTGGACGAGTCGCCCTTCGGCGAGCTGCCGTGTCCGGGCGGCCCCTCCGCGACGATCCTCAGCCAGAGAGGGGCCTTCTGCGCGAACTCCACGGTGTAGAGGAGCTTCTTGTCGGGTAGCTCCAGGATGGCGCCGCCCTCGTTCAGGACGAGCTCGACGTCGCGCAGGAGGTCGAGGCGCTTCTCGACCAGGTAGCGGGCGCCGTGCGCGCCGCCCGCCTCCTCGTCCGCGACCGCCACGAGGACGACGTCCCGGGCGAGCGGCGCGGCGAGCCGCTTGAGGAGCGCGAAGGACAGGAGCTCGATGATCCCAGGACCCTTGTTGTCCAGGGCGCCGCGCCCCCAGATCGCCCCGTCGCGGAGCACGCCGTCGAACGGCGGCGCCTGCCAGTCGCTCGCGGTCGCCGCGACGACATCCATGTGGTGCGCGAGCGCGATCGCCTTCTTGCTGCCGTCGCCGGGCAGGCGCGCGACGAGGTTGGCCCGGCCGGGGGCCGACTCGACGGTGGTGGACTCGATGCCTTCCTGGTCGAGGAAGGACCTCAGAAACCGCGCCGCGGCCGCCTCGTTCCCCGGCGGATTCGTGGTGTCGATCCGCAGGTAACGGCGCAGCAGGCACACGGCCTCGCCCCGGATCGCCTGGCCGTCCAGGGATGTCGCCCGGGGACAAGGCGGCTCCGCGATCGCCGCCGGCGCGGCCGGCGGCTCCCCGGGGGGCGCGGGAGCGGGCGCCGGGCCGGGGGCCGCGTGGGGCGCGCCGCCCCCGGAGCACGCCGCGAGGCAGCAGCAGAACGCCCACAGCGCGAGGCTGGTGACGCTGAGGGTGGATGTTCGGCGGCGGGCGAGGGCCCGGGGAGGGGAGGGAGCCGGGGACGCAGCCATGGCGGGCTGCCGGAGCATCTCACGGGCCGCGGCGTCCCAACAACGGCTCAGTTGCACATCAGCTTCTTCACCTCGTCCGTCCCCTTCGGGCCGGCGAGCGCGGCGGAGGCCAGCTTCTGCGCCTTCGGCGCCCTGGCGCAATCGTCAGGCTGGTTGGGCGCCTGTTCCAGCAAGGACTCGATCTGCTCCGTGGGACCCTTCGCGTACTTCTTGATGCAGCGGAGCGGCGCGCCGTCATGGAGGTAGTAACGGCGTTGCGTGACGCTGGTCGTCGTCGCCGGCTTGTCCGGCGTCCCTCTCGTCCCGTCGAAGGACCAGCCTCCGTCGCCGTACAGCACGAAGACGAGCTTGCCCTGGTCGTAGTAGAACTGGTACGTCATCTCGCCGTGCCCCGCGTCGGCGGCCGCGATCTCCGCCTTCTGGAGCGCGCCGTCCGCCTGATAGAGCCGGAGCTCGCCGCGGCCCTCGCCGCCGGCGCACTCGAAGCGGTGATCGCTTCGCTTGAGGTCCTTGCGGGACTGGATCTCCTGATACCTGGCCCTGATCTTCTCGATCCGCGGATCGTCCGGGCCGTCCTGGGCTCCCTGAGGTTTTCCGTCGCTGGTCGGCGCTGCCGGGGATGTGGTGGCGGGCGTCGAGCCGCCGGACGCCGGAGCGACGGCCTGGGGCGTGGTCGCGCTGGACGACGGAGCTCGGGTGGCGTCCGCAGGCGTCGAGGCGGCCCTCGACGACGAGCTGGAAGAGGGGGAGTTGCACCCGCTTCCGACGGCGACCAGGCAGGCGATGCAGGCGATAGAAGACCGGATCATGAGGGTTCTCGCGCTTTCAGGATGGACTCGCGGCGGGTTCGCCGAACGGTAGCACGCATCAACGAAAGGGAAGAGAAACCGCAAGGGCGCGAGGGGCGCAAGGGGAAGACAAAGATCATCTCGTCTCTGGACCCTTGCGCCCTTGCGGTTTCTCTCTCTCCCCCATTCCTTGCTCCTGTAGCCGAACGTGCGGCCGCGCGGCGCGGCGAGGAAACGAGGGGGGCCGGTTGGGCGCAGAGCGGTTGTCTGTACAGGCGGGGCGCGCCATGGATCCATCCGGCGCCCCGGCCAGCGCGGGCACCTCGGCGCGCTGCTGCTGCCCGTCCGTCTATCCCGGCGGGGCGCCGCGTCCGCGGATCAACGGGAGGTACACCTCCTCGACGATCTCCACGAGCACGCTGTCGGCCACGTTCGGCGCGCCGCGCGTGATGAACTCGTTGCGCAGCAGCACGACGGCCACCGTCGCGACGCGGGGGTGCAGGGCCTCGGGCCTCACCTCGCCGCGCGCGACCGCGCGGCCGAGGATCGACCGGTACGCGCAGATCGCCGACCGGTTCCCCGAGCTCATCCGCGCCTTCGTCGCCCGGGGCAAAGCGCAGGGCAAGCCCGTCGCGATCACCGAGTTCGGCTGCGCGACGTACAGAGGCGCGGCCGACGCCGGCCCGCGCGGCGGCGAGATCGTCGTCTGGGACCAGGCGACCGCGACGCCGCTCGGGCTGAACGGCGAGTACGTGCGCGACGAGGCCGAGCAGGCGACGACCTTGCGCGAGCTGCTCGAGATCTTCGACGCCGAGGGCGTCGACGCCGCGTTCGTGCACGTGTTCGCCAGCTACGCCCTGCCGCACGACCCGGACGATCCGCGCCGCGACCTCGACCTGGCCAGCACCGGCGTCGTGAAGGTGCTCGCGGACGGCACCTGGGAGCCCAAAGAGGCGTTCTCGGTGCTCGCCGACTACTTCAGCCGGGGGAGGCCGACCAAGCAGGCTTCATGACAAGGCAGATCGGACCGATCGAGGGGGGTCAGAAGATCCAGATCTCGCACCTCAGCGGGCCGGTGCAGCAGTACATGCAGCTGCCTGGATCGCAGCTCGGGACGCACTCGTAGGGTGAGGCGTCGGGCTACCGCGACATCATGAGCTCCGGGGGCGCGGGCTCCGGCGCTCCGTCCTTCGTGGGCCGCGGGATCGCCCTCGGCGGCGGGGGCGCGGGCGGCGGGGCCACCCACGACTCCCGCAGCCGCGACGCCGCCGGCGGCGCCGGCAGCGGCGCCGGCGCCGGCGGCGGCAGCGCGGTCAGCGGCCCCGGCGCCTCGTGCAGCTCGACCGCGCTGAGCTGCCGCTCGCTCCCGTCCCCGGACAGCGTGGTCTCCGTGGCGGCCGCGTAGGCCTCGGCTTGCTCGAGGACCCGCACGAAGTTCCCGCCCAGCAGGCTGAGGATGTCCCCGTCCGAGTAGCCGCGACGGACGAGCTCCAGCGCGATGTTCGGCAGCCCGTCGATGCCGGCGAGCCGGTCCTGGGGCGCCTCGATCCCGCCGAAGCTGGAGCCGACTCCGACATGGTCGATCCCCGCGATCTTCACCGCGCGGTCGATATGGTCCACGACGCGCGCGAGCGGCAGCGGCGCCGCCGGCCCCTCCAGGGCCCTGAGCTTCTCGATCTCCTCGCGGAGCGCCCTCGGATCGCCCTGGAGCTTCTCGCCGAGCTCCTTGAGCTGCGCCCCGTGCTTCTGCACGAAGCGCTCGGACTGCTCCGCGTACGCCTCGTCCAGGAAGAGCGCCCAGGAGTTCACCATCACGATGCCGCGGTTCTCCGCGACCGCGCGCAGCATGTAGTCGTCGAGCTCGCGGCGACGGTGGCCGGCGGCGGGCATCGAGGACGAGGTGATGACCGGCGCCTTGGCCACCTTCATGACGGCCTTGAACGTGCTGTCCGACGCGTGCGAGAGGTCGACCAGCATGCCGATCCGCTGCATCTCGCGGACCACGGCCTCCCCGAAGGGCGCGAGGCCGCGGTGGCGGGCGTACGCGGGCTCGAGGGCGCCTCCCGCGGAGTCCGCCCAGTCGTTCGTGGTCGTATGCGTGAGCGTCATGGAGCGGACGCCGAGGCGGTAGAACGAGCGCAGCGCCGGCAGGGAGTTCTCGATGGCGTGCCCGCCCTCGACGCCGATCAGCACGGCGATCTTGCCTTCCCGCTTGGCGCGGCGCACGTCCGTGGCGCTGCGCGCGAGCACCAGCGTCGCGCGGTTGCGCTCGATCTGCCGGTGGGTCGCGTCGATGAGATCGAGCGCGCGGCGCGCGGCGCTGCCGACGAGCGGCGAGGGCGCCTGCGGGGAGGGCGCGCCGACGTGGATCGAGAAGAACGCGCCGGCGACGCCCGCCGCCTTGATCCTGTCGAGCTCCGCCGCCGTCGGTTCGTGGCCAGGGCTCAGCCGATCGAACGCGCCGCCGAGGAGCAGCGAGGGCACGGCGCTGTGGCCGTCCACGAGGAGCGCCTTGGCTTGCAGCCGCGCGGCCCGCTGCTCCGGCGACGCGCGTCGCGCCGGGCTCTCCTCCACGACCACGACGTCGGGCGCGCCGTCTGGCCACGGGTTGACCTCGTCGAAGCCCGACGCGAAGACATCGGGCGACTCGGCGGGCGCGCGGGGAGGAACGCAGGCCGCGTGCGCCGCGGCGGCGAGGAGCGCGAGGTACAAGGGCGTTCGCATGACTGAATCGTATCATGCGGACTCGGCGTGAGGAGGGCCCGCGCGTCGGCCGGACCGCGCCCCGGAGAGGCGCGCCAGCAGCGCCGACGGACGCCGGCGCGGAGGAGGGGTATGGCGAGGTCCGCCGCCGCGTCGCCGCGCGCGCGGCGCGAGTGCGTCGAGGTAGGCGAGGGTCGCCTCAGGCGGGGTGCTGATAGCGGTGCTCCTGCGTGAGCCCGCCATAACCGTAGGCGCTGGCGCGCAGGTCCGCGACGTGCACGTAGGAGTGCTCCGCCACGTCGCCCAAGATCTCGCGCATCGCCTCGTGGACCGCCTTCAGGTAGGCCGCCTTCTCGGCCTTGGTGTTGGTCTCGTCGGTGATGCTCACCATCCAGTGGTAAGAGCGCGCACCCTCGTGCGACAGCGCGCGCCCCGCGACGAACCAGCGCGAGGGCTCGATGAAGTCGATCACCACCGCGGTGAGCGACGGGTCCTTGCGCAAGATCCGCGACGTCAGCTCGCTCGCGACGGCGGCGGTCCGCCGCGCCAGGGCGTCGTCGCCGCGGCCGGAGATCTGGACGTGAATGTAGGGCATGGCGTCTCCTTTCGAATTGACGACCTCACTCTGGATCGCCACCATTCGGCAGAGAAGCAGAATAATTCTAACCGATTCGGCAGAAACGCTGATGAATCACCTCGAGCCGCTCTGGCTTCAGAGCTTCGTCGCCATCGCCGCGACCGGCGCCGTCGCGCGCGCGGCCCAGCGGGTGCACCGCACGCCCTCGGCCGTCAGCACGCACCTGCAAAAGCTCGAGGCGGCGGTCGGCGCGCGCCTCGTCGAGCGCACCACCCGCTCGCTGCGCCTGACCGCGCAGGGCGAGCGCTTCCTGCCCTTCGCCGAGCGCCTGCTCGAGCTGCAGGAGGCGGCCCAGGCCGCGGTGAAGCCCGCGCCGCAGCAGGGCGTGTGGCGCGTCGGGATCAGCGAGTACTTCCTTCCTCACCGGCTGCAGGCGCTGCTCGCCTTGCTGGAGCGTGAGGCGGCCGGCGCGCGGCTCGAGCTCTCGTGGGCGAGCTCGGCGGAGCTCCAGCGGCGATGGCAGGCCGGCGACGCGGACGTGGTCGTCGTGACCGCCAGCGAGCCGCTGCCCGACGCGCGCCTGCTGCGCCGCGAGCCGCTCGCCTGGGTGGTGGGCGGCGGCTTTCGCCCGCCGTCCGAGGGCGCCGTCCCGCTGGTCCTGCTCGGGTCGGACTGCCCCGTGCGCGCGATGGCGCTCGGCGCGCTCGCGCGCAGCGGCCGCGCCCACGCGCTGCGGCTCACCTGCAGCGGCAGCCAGGCGGCGGTCGCCGCGGTGCGCGCGGGCTGGGGGGTGGGCTGCCTCAACGCCTCGGCCGTGCCGCCCGACCTCGTGAACCTGGCGCAGCAGGACGCGCGGCGCTGGCGCTCCCCCGGGCGGCTCTCGTTCTACGGGCTGGCGCGGCCCGCGTTCCAGCGCCTCCTGGGCGCGCTCGCGGCCTGGACCAAGGCGGCCTGACGCCTCGCAGGCCGATCGTCCTCGGCGGCCTGGCGGCGCCTCGTCGTCGCCGGCCAACGGTCGAATCGCGGCGCTCTTAGAGAGTGTGATGTCTCCCCCCAGTCTCAATTACAGTCCAGGCTATTTATTGGCGTGCTCCTTGACGTTTCCGTCCTTGGCGCTTATCTGAAGCTTGCGCATGGTTCTTGGGATGCCTGCAACCTTGCGTTGCTTCCATCGGGCCGGCAGTTGGTTCGCTTGCGGTGAACAACGCATGGGCTCTGTGGGGACAGGGCTGCTCGTGGGACTTGTGTCCCTGCTCGCGGCGTCGTGCTCGCCAGAGGGGCCCGAGCACCCCGAGAATGTGGTGGTCATCGGGGCTCTCCTGCCCTTCTCCGGCAGCGAGTCGGCCATCGGCCGCAACCTGGAGCAAGCCATGCTGCTCGCGGTCGACGACCTGAACGCCGCAGGCGGGCTCGACGGGCGGCCGTTCGCCATCGTGAGCCGAGACAGCCACTCGAGCTCGAAGCGCGGGCTCGAGCAGCTGCTCCAGCTGCTTTACGCGGATCAGGTCCACTACCTGGTAGGGCCCGAGGAGAACGATCTCGCCCGTGAGATCGCGCCGGAGGTGAGGGAGCTCGACGTGTTTCACATGTTGCCGGGCTACGCCGCGCCCTCCGTCGCGCGCATCGAGGCGAAGGGGGGCTGGATGCGGCTCGCCCCGTCGCCGTTCGCCGTCGGTTGCGCGCTGGCGAAACACGCCGTTCGCGAGGGCGTCGACGCCGTGAACAGCCTGGCCGCGCGGGACGACTACAGCGCCAACGTCAGCAGCGAGTTCACGACCCTCTTCGCGGCGCTCGGGGGCAAAGTCTTCCCCTCCGTGACGTTCACGTCGGGACAGCAGTCGTACACGAACAGGATCACGTCCGCCTTCGCGTGGGACGCCGAGCGCACGCTCTTGTCCGCCTATCCCGCCGCCGCCTCGACCATCGTGACCGAGTGGACCCTCTCCGGACGCCCGGGCGCCTGGCTCCTCGGCCCCGCGCTGCGCACCGAGGTGTTCCTCGCCAACATCCCTCCAGGATCCCTCGATGGATACCGCGGGGTCTCGCCTTCGCTCAGCCTGCGGAGCGAGTGCCGTACCCTGGACGATGCCGAGGGGACGGCCTCCTGCACGACCGAGAACGCCGCCGCGTTCAGCGACTACTTCTCCAGCCGGTGGAGCGGCGAGACGCCGTTCCCCGCAGCCCACTTCTATTACGACGGCGTCGTCCTCATCGCGATGGGCCTCGCGTTCGCCCAGGCGACGCGCGGGGCGACGCCTACCTCCGGGTACGAGCTGCAGCGGGTCATCCGCGAGCTCAACAGCCCTGGCCACGACGTCGCCTCGTGGCGGGACCTGAAGACGGCGATGGCCAAGCTCCGCGAGGGGATCCCTCTCCGGTACGTCGGGGCGGCCGCCGAATACGAGTTCGACGGCTACGGGGCGAGCAGGCACCATTTCATGCAGCAGTGGACCATCGACGGCGACACCTTCGTCGATCTCGATCCTGTCGCCGTCACATGTTACGTCGGCAATTGATCTCCCGGAGAGCTCTTCAGCGTCTCGCACCGGTGCGAGGACACCGAGACGCAGAGACGCAACCAAAATCTCCCCCTGTACTTTGCGCCTTTGCGTTGAAATCTCCCCTCTCCCGCCGCGAGCCCTGGCAAGCGCGCGCCGTCACGCGCCCTTGAGGCTCTGCGCGATGATCTGCCGCAGCTCTTCCTCGACGAACCGCTGCTTCGACAGCACCGCCCGCACGCCGAGCGCGCGCAGCACGTCCACGTTCTGGTCGCTCGCCGCGGTCGTCAGCACCACGACCGGGACCCGCGCGAGCGCCGGCGACCGCCGGAGCTCCGCCACCATCTCCAGGCCGCTCATGTAGGGCATCTCGAGGTCCGTCAGGACGACGTCCGGCGGCGCCGCCCGCGCCCGCGCGAGCCCCTCTCGGCCGTCGCTCGCCTCCTCCACGCGCAGGCCGAGCGCCCGCAGGATGCCCGAGAGCAGCTCCCGCGCCACGGGCGCGTCCTCCACGACCAGCGCGAGCGGCTCGCGCTGCTCCTCGGCGGCCGCGGAGGCCGCCTCCCAGGGCGCCTGCCGGGCCGCCGCGAAGAGCCGCTCCACGTCGAGCAGCAGCATCGCCTCGCCGTCCGCCGTCGGCGCCACGCCGCGCACGAGCGGCGACGTGAACGGCATCTCCTCCGAGCGCACCAGCGAGACCAGCCGCGGGTTCTCGTAGGCGTCCACGCTCACCGCGAACAGGCCCGCCGCGTGGTGCAGCACGAGCGCCGCGTCCCCCGGCGCCGGCCGGCCCGCGTCGCCGAGCACGGCCCCGAGCGAGAACAGCGGGACGAGCTCGATCCGGGGGTCGCCCGCGAGCCGCACCCGCTGCCCGTCCGGCCCCGAGAGCACCTCCTCGAGCTCTACCACCGAGTGCACCGCGTGCGTCGGCACCGCGCAGCGGAAGCGCCCGCTCGAGATGGGGACCACCTCCTCGCCGTGGAGGTTCTTCGGCACCACGAGCAGGAGCGTCGTCCCGAGCCCGGGCTGCGAGTCGACCCGGACCTGCCCGCCCAGCGCGCCGACCTCCCGCGCCACGACGTCCAGCCCGACGCCGCGGCCCGAGATCGCGCCGACGCTGCGGCTCGTCGTGAGCCCGTGCGCGAACAGGTACGGGATCAGCTCGGCGTCGTCGAGCGACGCGGCGTCCGGCACCGACGGCGCCAGCACCTCGCGCAGGCGCGCGAAGTCCACGCCCCCGCCATCATCCTTCACCTCGACGCGCACGGCGGCGTCGGTCTGCACCACCGTCACCGACACCGTCGCGCGCGCGGGCTTGCCGCGGCGCGCGCGCACCTCCGGCGGCTCGACGCCGTGGTCGACCGCGTTGCGCACCAGGTGGAGCAGCGCCGGCTCGAGGCGGCGCTCCACCTGGGCGTCGAGCAGCCCCGTCCCCTCGACCCGCACCTCGACGTCCTTGCCGAGCATGCGCGCCGCGCTCCGGGCGGCGAGCGACACCTGGTTCAGGAGGCGCTCGGTGCGCACGACCGTCGCCCGGCGGACGACCTCGTCGAGCTCCCCGAGCGCGCGCCCGACCGCGAAGTCGTTGCTCGACCAGTCCGCCCGGACCGCCCCGAGCGCGCGCTCGATCTCGGCGCCGTAGCCGAGCGTCTTCGTGATCCGCTCGGCCAGCCGCTCCGGCGCCCCGCCCGGATCGATCTCCACGAGCAGCGCGCGCAGCATGCGCTGCGCCTCCCGGAGCCGGCGCTGGAGCGCCTCCCGCTCGCCGTGGAGCCGCCCGAGCTCGTGGACCAGCGCCCCGACGGCGGCCGCGTCGAGCACCGCGGGCGCGGGCTGCTCCGGCCGCGGCGGCGCGACCGTCTCCAGCGCGCCCCTCGCCGGCGGCGCGGCCGGCGGCGAGGCCTCCTCCGCGCCGCCCTCGCCGCGCCGCGCGCGGAGCTCCTCGCGCGCGGCGCGGAGCGTCGCCTTCACGCCGTCGAGCTCGGGCGCGGCCTCCTCGCCGGCGCCCGCCGACAGGAGCCCGAGCGCCTCCAGCGCGCCGAGCACGCTGTCGCCGGTGAGCTGCGTCGGGGGCCCGCCGCGCCGCGCGGCGTCGATGACGTCCTCGGCGAGCTCGGCCAGCTCGCCGCACGCCGCGAGCTCCAGCATGTGCGCCTCGCCCTTCAGCGTGTGCAGGAGCCGGCGCAGCACCGGGAGGCCCTCGGCCTGGCCCTGCTCGTAGCCGAGCCAGAGATCCGTCGCCTCGGCCACGCGGTCCGGCATCGCCCGGTGGAAGGCGGCGACGAGGTCAGCCCGGCTCCTCATCCTCGCCCGCCCCGGAGAGGGCCGCCTCGCCGCGGGCGCGCCGCGCCGCGGCCTCCCTGACCCGGAAGGCCCGCGCCGCCGCCTTGAGCTCGTGCGACAGCTGGAGCAGCGACTCGGCGGCCCGCGTCGCGTCCGCGCTGCTCGTCAGCGTGTCGTTCACCGCGCCGACGATGTCCACGATCGCCGTCTTCACCCGCGCCGTCCCCTCGCGCTGGTGGTCCACCGCGTCCGAGATCTTCGCCGCGGCCGCCGCGGTGTCGCGGGCCAGCTTGATCCCGTCCTCGGTCGCGAGCACCGACGCGTGGGACGCGGCGTGCATGTCCGCCACGAGCTTCCGGATGTCGCGCACCGAGTCCATCACGTGCTCGGACAGCCGGCGCATCTCCGCCGCCACCAGCGAGAACCCGCGGCCCACCTCGCCGGCCTTCGTCCCCTCCAGCGCGGCGTTCAGCGCGAGCAGGTCCGACTTGTCGGCGATGCTCTGGATCAGCGACAGGATCTCGCCGATGCGGCCCGAGTGGGCGCTGACGAGGCGCGTCTGCTCCGCCGTGCGCTGGACGCTGACGAGGCTCTGCTGCGCCATCGCGCGCACGGTCGCCGCGTCCCTGGCGATGTGATCCGCGCTCGCGGTGAGGGCCTCCACGGTGCGCCGGATCTCCTCCAGGGCGGCGTTCTGCTGGCCCGCGGTCGTCTCCCGCTCGCGCACGGACGAGAACATGCCCGCGGCGGCCGACGCGACCTCCGACGAGGTGTCGCCGATCCGCGACGCGAGCGCCTCGAGGCTCGCCACCATCGCCCGGAACGCGGCGAACAGCTCCCCGTCGCCGCTGATCTTGCAGGTGAAGTCGCCCGCCGCGACGCGCGCCGCCGTCTCCTGGAGCTCGCGCAGCTGGGCGTTCATCCGCTCGAACGCGCTCGCCATGTCCCCGAGCTCGTCGCCCGTGATCTTCAGCGACAGCCGCGCCGAGACGTCGCCGCGCGCGATGCGGTCCGCCGCCTCCTTGATGTGCGCCATCGAGCGCGTCATGCGCGCCGAGACGACCCAGGCGAGGCCGAGGCCGAGCGCCATGATCCCCGCCGACTGGAGCGCGATGGTCCGGCGCGAGTCGGCGCGGCGCTCGGCGATCCGGTCGCTGCGCAGCCCGACGGCGAGCGTGCCGAGCCGGCGCTCGCCGCTGCGCGACGTGATCGGCGCCTCGCTGGCGACGACGCTGGCGTCGCCCCCGCGGCCGACGGCCTGGGCGCTGTCGGGCGCCTGCGCCGCTCCAGGCGTCTGCGCCGCCCCTATCGAGGCGACGCGGGCCCCCCGCTCGTCGTACACGGCGACCCAGCTCACCAGCGGATCCGTCATCGCGGCGCGCAGGGTGTCCGGGAAGGTCTCCGGCGGCTGCTCGAGGTCCATGGCCACGCCGATCGGCTCCTTCAGCATCGTGGCCAGGACCTCGGCGCGCTCGCGCAGCTCGGCCTCGCTCGCCCGCGCGGTGCGGGCGGGGATCAGCCAGAGATCCAGCGCCGACAGCACGATCGCCACCGACGCGACCAGGGCGGCGATCTTCCAGCGGATGGAGCGGACGTTGAGCATGGGCGAGGATCGAGGGACGGCGGCCGAGGCCTCGAGGGCCTCAGTCGACGATGCGGGCGAGCCGGAGCAGCTGCGGATCGAAGCGGAGGCCGACGGCGTTGGCGTGCTTCACGTTGAGCAGGATCTCGGGCCTCTCGCGGGCGAGCCCGACGGCGATGGCGCAGCCGCGCTTCGCGTCGTCGCCGTCGCCGCACACGACGATGCGGACCACGTTCCCCTCGCGCGCCGGGATCTCCGGGATGATCGAGGGCAGCCCGCGCGCCACGTAGACCACCTCGGCCCCGCTGGTACGCAGCGCCTCCTGCAGCTTGGCCTTGTCGCTGTACGTCACGCGCACGACGGTCGCCTGCCGCTTGGCCACGGTGGTCTTCGCGGCCAGCTTCGAGAGCACGGCCGCCATCGCGTTCGCGTCCTCCGCGCTCTCGCCCGACGCCTCGCCGACGACCGCGAGCACGGCCGCGCCCGTCCGGCCCGCGAAGCCGCTCTCGTAGCCGAGCGACCGCAGGAGGATGGCGCCCCGCAGATCGTAGGGGACCGCGGGCGCAGCGAGGCCGTCGTCGCTCGAGGCGGTGAGGATCGAGAGGACCGCGGCGAGCCGGATCGCGGCGCCCGGAGGCACCTTGCTTCGCTGGCCAGCCTGGCCCACGTCACCGCTCCTTGCCGGCGAGCCGCTTGACGAGGGCCGGCAGGCGATCGAGGTGGCGCTTCGAGAGGATCGCGTCCGCCTGGACCTCCATCTGGAGGTGCTGGAGCTCCTGCTCGGAGTGCCCGGACATCAGGATGACGCTGAGGTGCCCGAGCCGCTGGTTCTTCCGGAACAGGGTGAGCAGCCGGTCCCCCCGGATGGTGGGCATGAAGACGTCGACGACGACGATGCGCGCCTTCTGCCGCACGATGGCCTGCGTCGCCCCGATGGGGGAGGGGAGCGCGACGACCTGATAGCCGGCCCCGCGCAGCACGCGGCACACCTCTTCCCGGGCGATCTCGCTGTCGTCGATGACGAGCACCGGAGCGCTCTGCGCCGCGCTCGCGGGCGACCGCGACGGCGGCGCCGCGCTCACCGGCGCGCCCGCGTCCTCGGGCGGCGGATCACCCGGCGGCCTGCCCCTGGACGAGGGCGAGCGGGAGCTGTGCGGGTCGCTCATCGGCTCACCCTCCGGGCGTGACCGTCGCGCGGCGCGCCGAGCGGCCGGGGAGCCCCGTCGGGGGCGTCGAGCAGCTGGGCCACGTCGAGGAAGGTGACTGCCCCCTCGCTCGTGTCCACCACCGCGCTCGGCTGGAGCTCCCCGTACACCTCGACCGCGGCCACACACCGCGTGTTGCCGGCGGGCAGCCCCAGGTAGCCGCGCTGGGTCCGGCAGACGACGATCCGGCGCGGGGGGGCGGTCGGCTCCGCGAGAGGCACCGACACGATCACCACAATCCTCCCCCGGTCCTGGAGGACGCCCATCACCCGCGGGTCGGTCCGCGGCAGCGGCGAGGGAGCGCGCCACGCGATGACCTCCTCGACCTGCTGCGCCCTGAGCGCGAACGTCACGCCCCCCAGATCGAAGAGCAGGCAATCGACGACGGCCCTTGCTCGCGGGCCCTTGTCCTCGGCGCCGCCACGCCGGTCGAGCAGCTCCTCCAGCGGATTGAGCGCGTCAGACAAGGTTTCCTTCTTCTATCACAATGGCTGAGCCCGGGGACGCGCTTTTGGGGTGGAACACACAACATCAGGAGAATTCCTACCGAGAGGAATACTTTCTGACAGATGCGCTTGTTCACGTTTGCTGCATTGCGCCAGCCGCGTCGTACTGCGCGCTTCGGCCGGGCGCGGCGCCGGCGCCCGGCGAGGACCACGCAGCGCTCACCCCGTGTCGTATCGGCCCGAGCGCCGGTGTGCTGCGGTCGTCCGCAGCGGACAGCGGGTGTCGAGGCGGGTGTCCGTAGGTCACTTCGCGCGAGGCGCCGACATGCTGTTATCGAGGAGGCCGGCGCGCCGCGGGGAGGGGTGAGGTGTGCTGTCGACCCGAGTCGACCCGCTCCGCCCGCGCGGCGCCCGGCGTCACCGCCCGGTGATCCAGTAATGGAAGGCGTGGAATCCGGAGCCGCGCCGGAGGGCGATCTCGATGGGGGCATTCCCGGAGAGGCGCGCGGCCGGGAGCGGCAGGTCGCGCTCGACCCACGCCCCGGCGGGGATCTCGACGGTCCCGACCTCCTGGCCCGCGACGGAGACCGCGAGCTCGGCGCCGTCCTCCGCGGCCACCCGGAGCACGAGGCGCGCCTCGGCGACCCCGGCGGCGCCCGCGGCGCGCGTGATGAAGCGGTCGGTTTTCCGGTAGAAGCGGCCGCCGTCGGCGATCTCGGGCCGGGCGGGGTCGGGCTCACCCGGCGCGCTGCTGTCGGGGGCGCCGAGCGCGACCGCGTGGTTGTTCTGGTCCGCGAGCGGCCCCGGCCTGTAGTCGTGCGCCGACTCGGACTCGAGGTCCGAGACGTCGAGCTCGTCGAGGATCCGCTCGCCGGGGGCGGCGCGCACCGGCAGCGCGCCGGAGCCGAGGAGCGACCAGCGCGCCTCGTAGGCGATCATCGTGGTGCCGCCGAGGATCGCTTGATCCTCGACGGTGGCGTCGACGAGCTCGCGGCCGAGCACCGGGGTGCACGCCATCCAGTGCGGGTAGACGATGAAGTGCGTCGGCCGCCGCTCCGGGGGCAGCCCCTCGTAGTGCTCGAACCTGGAGCCCGGGCCCGCGACCCAGTAGCGCGCCTCGCCCTCGGTCGTGAGGCCGACGACGTCGAAGGTCCTGCGGCCGCTGAAGTACGCGAGCGCGCCGGTGTCGTTCACGCCGATCCTGGCGTCCTCGGGCAGGTGCTCCGCCGCCCAGCGGCCGAGCCAGACCTGCTGCCGGTCGATGGCGCGCGCGGAGTTCGCGAGGTCGTCGATGGCCCACGGGAGCCGCGCGGCGAGCGCCCCGGCGAAGGCGCCGGCGACGAGCGGGGCGACGTCGTGGAGCGAGCGCTGGAGGCGCTGCGCGAGGTCGCCGATCTCGCGCGCGAGGCAGGCGGCCATGACGATCCACGCCGGCGCGAACGGCCAGACGTAGCGCACGCGGTTCCAGAGGAAGCTCAGGTAGGTGCAGGGCAGGAGCGCGCCGAGCGCGAGCGCGATCACGACGGCGGCGTGCGCGGGGCGGCCCCGCCGGTGCGCGGCCACGACGAGCGCGACCGCGCCGAGGGCGATGACCACGACGGAGCCCTCGGGGAGGAAGACCGCGGTCCACCTGCCGCCGTTGAGCACGTCGGTCGCGAGGAGCTCGACGTTCTCGAGGACGGCGGCGCGGAGCGTGGGGGTGTCGTAGTTGGGGTTGCCGAGCAGCCACTTGACGGCCGTGGTCGAGGAGGTCGCGTGCCCGGCGAGCAGGAGGTTCAAGGCGGGGACGACGAGCGGGCCGACGAGGGGGACGAGGGCGAGCAGGCGGCCGGCGCGGAGGATAGGGGGGGCTGGAGCGGGGACGAGCGAGGGGGCGGGGCGGGGGGCGGTCGCGATGGCGAGCGCGGCGATCAGCGAGGCGAGCGCGCCCTCGGGGCGGAGCAGGGGGGCGAGCAAGCCGGCGAGGGCGAGGGCGCGGGCGGTCGCGGCATACGCGGAGGCCGGGGTGGAGGGGGCGCGCCGGGCGGAGGCCGGCGGGGCGCCGTCCGGGGGGGCCGCGGCGCCGCCTGGGAGCGCGGCGGTGTGGTCCGGCGGGGCCGCGGGGCCGTCGCCGGCGGGCTCCGGCGGCGACGGCTCGCAGAGGGCGGCCGCGAGGCGCGCGGTGCGCGTCAGGATCCAGGCGAAGGCGACCGTCTCCATCCCGCTCCAGGCGAACCAGGCGAACGCCGCGAAGGCGACGCACATGGCGCCCGCGCCGGCCGCCGCCGCAGGCCCGGCGAGCGGGCGCGCGAGGCGCGTGGTCTCGACGGCGAGCGCCGCGTGGAACACGAGCCCGAGCGCCCAGATCGCGTGGACGAGCGAGAGATCGCGCAGGCCGAGCGCGTAGAACGGGGCGAGCAGCACGGGCCAGAGCAGGCTGGTCGCGCCGGTCGAGTAGCCCTCGCCGGCGACGAAGCTGAAGAAGCCGCCCTCCGCGATCCGCCGCGCGTACTGCATGTGGATGAAGGCGTCGTCGAGCGGCAGCGCCGGGTGGCCCGCGTCCGCGAGCACGGCCCGGATGCAGAGCGCGCCGAGGACGCCGCTCGCCGCGAGCGCGGGCGCGTAGGGGAGGGCGCGGGCGGCGAGCGCGCGCAGCAGGGGAGGAAAATTCCAGCGTGGTGCCGCGGCGCGCGACCGGGTGCCTGCGGCGTCGGAGTCGGGCGCCGGAGAGGTCGCGGCGCCGGAGAAGGGCGCCGGATCCGGCGCGGCGCCGGGCCCGTGCGCCGGATCGACTGCGCCGTGATCGCCTTCGGCCATGGGCCGCGACGCATAGCACCGCCCCGCCCGGGGGCCGCGATTTCCCGCGCGTGAGCCGCCGGCATTTGGTAGAGCGCCGGGGCTCCATGGTCTTCCAGCCGCGCCCGAACCACCCGTACGCCACCGCGCCGCGTTTCCCCGACGGCGACGACGTCTCCATCGACGACCTGATCCCGGGCGCCGGCCCCGTGGAGATCGAGATCGGCCCCGGCCGCGGCGGGTTCCTGTTCGAGCGCGCGGCGGCGAGCCCGGAGTCGCGGCTGCTCGGCCTGGAGATCCGGCTGAAGTGGTCGGCGATCGTCGACGAGCGCCTGAGGAAGCAGGGGCTCGGCGGGCGGGTGCGGGCGCTCAACGCCGACGCGAAGGAGGCGCTCTCGCGGCTCAGGCCGGACGCGTCGATCGCGCGGTTCTTCCTGCACTTCCCCGATCCGTGGTGGAAGAAGCGCCACACGAAGCGCCTGGTGATGGGCCCGGCGCTGCTCGACAGCCTCGCGCGCCTGCTCGTCGACGGCGGCGAGCTCTTCGTGCAGACGGACGTCGAGGAGCGCGGGGCGCTCTACGCCGAGCAGATCGGCGCGCACCCGGCGTTCGAGCCCGCCGGCGACGCGCCCGGCTCGCCGCACCTCGAAGAGAATCCCTACGGGGCGAGGAGCCCCCGCGAGCACCACGCGATCGCCGACGGGCTGCCGGTGAGCCGGCTGCGTTACCGGAGGAGGCCGCGCGCCGGCGAGGCAGGGGGCGGGGGGCCGGAGGGGGCGAGCGCGTCGAGCGGCGGTACGACCGCCGATGCCGAGCCGGACACTCAGGGGAGGATGGCCGGCGACGGATCTCCCGTGTAGACCTGCGAGCAGCGGGGCTTCTTCACGTCGGATGGGCAGGTGAGCCCCTGGTAGAAGCTCAGCGATTTCGCCAGGGGGGCGTAGCCGCTCGGGAGCTCCTGCCTCGACACCTGGCCGAAGTAGGAGAGGCACGCGTCGCGCCACCAGCGCGCCTCGTAGTGCTGGATCCCCAGGAACTCGTCCACATCGCCGAAGCGCTTGTCGTCGATACGGCCCTCGACGGCCTTCCATGCTTCTCGCATGAGCCCCACCTCGTCGACGCCGCGGCTGTAACGATGGACGAGCTCCTCCCAGACCGTCCTCCCCGAGCTCAGCTCGTCTCGCCAGCCGACGTGGTGGAAGAAGAGCAGAAAATCGTCCGGCACCGTCTCCCGACTCCCGAACTTCTGTCCAACGGTCGCGAAGTATTGGGCAACGGCGTTGCTGCCCGATGAGGTGCGGTTGAAGCCGATGCCGTTCGCGTCCGCCTTGTGATAATAGACCGGGTTCCACTCGGCGCGTCCCAGGTTGCTCACCCACGGGGCTGGCCCGTAGTGATGATCGCTGCCCATGATGTGGACCAGGCCGAGCGGCGTCATGTAGTCGACGAGCGTCTGGTGGGAGCCCATCATCATTTGAACGACCGGGGTGACGACGACAGGGTCGTTCGAGAAGGTCTGGCGGACCCACTCCTCGGCGATCGCCTCGGCGGAGAGGTCCGGATTCCATGCCAGGCGGCCGAACACGTACCAGTTCGCCTGGTTCATGTGGGACCCGGTCCAGTTCACGTCGTCGCCGACGTTGGCGACGCCCGCGATCGCGGTGGTCGCATGGTCGTGGAGGGATCCGTCGATGACCCGCGCCACGGTCGAGCCCTCGCCGTCCGCGTAGGTGTCCGCCTGAAGGACCTCCTCGTAGAGCGGGCCGAGGTAGGCGAGGTGCGTGTCCTCGCCGAGGTACTCTTTCGTGATCTGGAGCTCGAGGACCAAGGGCGTCTCCGGCATGGCCCCGAACAGCGGATGGAACGGCTCTCGAGGCTGGAAATCGAGGGGGCCGTTCTTGGCCTGCACGAGGACGTTGTCCTTGAAATCGCCGTCCAGCGGCTTGAACTCCTCGTAGGCCTCCTTGATGCGGTCCGGGGGGCTGTCGTCCGAATAGACGAAGGCGCGCCACATCACGATGCCCTGGTGCGGCGCGAGCGCGTCGGCGAGCATGTTGGCGCCGTCGGCGTGGTTCCGCCCGTAGTCCTGCGGCCCCGGCTGGCCCTCGGAGTTCGCCTTCACCAGGAAGCCCCCGAAGTCGGGGATCTGCCGGTAGATCTCGTCGACCTTGTTCACCCACCACTGCTTGACGTTGGCGTTCGCAGGATCGGCCGTGCTCAGGTTGCCGATCTCGATCGGCGCGCTGAAGCGGGCCGTGAGGTAGACCTTGATGCCATAAGGGCGGAAGACATCGGCGATCGCCTTGACCTTCGCGAGGTACGAGGGCGTGAGCACCTGCGCGTTGGCGTTCACGTTCGTGAGCACGGTTCCATTGATGCCGAGGGAGGCGTTGGCCCTCGCATAGTCCTTGTAACGGGGAGAGAGGGTGCCCGGCAGCGCGCTCCAGTCCCAGATGGAGCGGCCCGCGTAACCGCGCTCCACGGTGCGATCGAGGTTGTCCCAGTGGTTCAGGATGCGGTGCTCGATCTTGGGAGCGCCGGTGAGCGACAGCTCCTTGATGGCGCTGTGGCTCTGGACGTGCCGGAGGAGCGCGAAGGTGCCATAGAGCACGCCCACCTCCGTGTTGCCCGCCACGGCGATCACCGGCTGGCCCCCCACGTCCGCGGCCTCGACGAGGTAGCCCTCGGGGCCCAGGGCTCCGAGGCGCGCCGCGAGCGGCAGATCCTTGATGATGTCGGCGGCGGCCGCGCCGATCACCACGGCGCCCGGACCCTCGACGGCCGCGCCGGTCTCGACCGTTCCACCCGTGAGGCCGCCCAGGCCTTTGACGAGCTCGGCCTCGGCGATGTCGAGGGTCGCGCCGCTCCCCGACTTGACCACGCGCTTGAACGCGGCCTGATACTCCGCGAGGCGCCCCGGAATCGGGACCTTCGGGTACCTGAGCCAGAGGTCTGCGCCGGTCTCGTCCGGCAGGGAGTCCGGCACGGGGTACTCCTCGTCGGAGCCCGTCATGCCGCCCGTGCTGCCGGTTGATCCTCCCGTGCCCGTGCCCGTGCCGCCTCCGCTTCCAGGGGTGCCGCCGCCCGCGCCTCCCACGTTGTCCCCGCCGCCGACGCCGCCCCCGCCGCCGGCCGTCCCGTTCGACCCTTGGGGGTCGCTCGGGGAACAGGCGCTCGCGAGAAGGACGCCCAAGAGCCCGATAAAGAGGAGCGGGGCCCTCAGGAGCGTCGTCGAAGGAGACCGTCTGGGGGGCGGTCGACCCGAGCAACTCAACATCTCATTTGCCGAAGGAGGCGTCATGTGGTTCAGCCTTTCCAGTGGAGGAGGCCCAGGGGGGAGAAGCAAAGCGATTGCCGGCTTCAAGGGTGAGTCGCGGCGCTCGCCTCGCGCCGACGCTGGGGGGCTACGGGGCGCGCCCCAGGATCACGGGCGCCGAGGTGAGCCATCCATCACGCGTGCTCGAGCACCACGCCCTCGATGAGGTTGGCGACGTCCTCGCAGCGGTCGGTGGCGTTCTCCAGCTGGTCGTAGATGTCCCGCCACTTCAGCACGAGCAGCGGGTCGGTGCCCTGCTTGAAGAGCGCCGCCAGGGCCGCGCGGTAGTGCGCGTCGGCGGCGTTCTCGTGGCGGTTGATCTCGACGCAGAGCTCGAGCAGCCGGTCGCGGTCCTTCACGTCGCGGAGCGAGCTCGTCGCCGAGCTCATGGTGACGCACGCGGCCACCACCGCCTCCGCGAGGCCGCGCGCCTCCGCCATCACGCTCTGGATCTCGAAGAGGACGATGCGCTCGCTCGCGGCCTCGATGCAATCGAGCACGTCGTCGAGCCGGGTGATCAGCGCGTGGATCTCCTCGCGATCGAGGGGGGTGATCCAGGTCTTGTGCAGCGCGGCCAGGCAGCTGTGCGTGATCCGGTCCCCCTCGTGCTCGAGCTCCTTGATCTTCTTGGCGATGGCCGGGGCGTCCTCGAGCCGGTCGAGCATGTCCAGGAGGAGCTTGCTCGCCGTGACGCTCTTCTGCGCGTGCTCGGCGAGGGCGTCGAAGAAGATGGCATCCCGGGTCAGTCCCATGCCGAGGTGGTAACCCGGCGTCGCCGCGCGCGTCAACGCGCAGACTCCAGCGAGCGCGCCTCGTTGTTAAAATGAAAATAAGCTGAACTGCGCCCGCCCCTCGCGACGCCCCCCGCCGGTCTCCGCGATCGAGCACGCCGATAAGCTCGGGTCCGGTCTCAACCTGAGTCGGGCCGGCCCCAGTCACACGTCAGGGGGAGCTCCACGATGAACGTGGCGCCTGCGCCCAGCGTGCTCTCCACGCGGATGGTGCCGCCGTGCGAGGTCACGATCCAGCGCACGATGTAGAGCCCGAGCCCCAGACCGCCGAAGTTCCGGACCGACACCGCGCGCTCGAAGCGCTCGAAGATCCTGGCTTGATCCGCCTCGGCGATGCCTATCCCTTGATCCCGGACGACCAGCAGCGCCCGATCCGCCTGCCGGCGTACGGCGACCTGAATGAGCCCGCCCGCGCCGTACTTCAACGCATTCGACAGCAGGTTGATGAGGACCTGCTCCATCCGCGACGGATCCCAGTGCCCGACCACGGGCTCGTCCAGGTCGAGCTGGACGCTGCAACGGGCGTCCGCGAGCTGCTCGCTCATCCGCTCGACGACCTCGCGCGCCAGGGCCGCCAGATCGAGGGGCGCGCGCGCGAGCGTCAGCCGCCCGGCGTTCAGCCGCGTCACGTCGAGCAGCTCGTCGACCAGGTGCCCGAGCCGCGCGACCTGGCGGTTCAGGATCCGCAGCGTCGTCTCGATCCGCTGCGGTGCGAGCTCCGCGCCCTGATGGCGGCGCAGCAGGCGCTCGACGAGCTGCCCCTGCATCTGGAGCGAGGTGAGCGGGGTCTTGAGCTCGTGCGAGGCGACGACGAGGAACTCGTCCCGCCGCTCGATCGCCTCCTGGGCCTCGGCGAACAGACGGGCGTTGTCGAGCGCGAGCGCCGCACGGCTCCCCAGCTCCTCGGCCAGCCACAGGTCGGCGGGGCCGTAACGGCGCCGGGGCGTGGTCGACAGCAGGGTCATGACCCCGAAGCAGCGGTCGCGCGCGAGGAGCGGAACCCGGAGGAACGCGTGAACGTCGAGCTGCTGCAAGAGGGGCGCAGCCCGGACGTCGCCCACCTCCGGCCGGCTCGGCGACGCCGCGGTCAACGGCCGCAGCGCGTCCTTCACGGCGTCGACCAGCGCGGCCGGCACGCCCGCGGTGGCCGCCTCTGCCATGGCGTCCTGATGCAGGCGCACGTCGACGACGCACTGGTCGGCCAGCTCGGGCACAGCGAGCTGCGCCACGCTCTCCAGGGTCGCGCTGTAGCCGAGGGCCATCAGCTTGCGGCTCGCCTCGGCCAGGAAGCGCTCGGCCTGCTCGGCCCGCTTGCGCTCGGTGATGTCCGTCGAGATGCCGCAGAGCACGCCGGGCATGACCGCCTCGCCGAGCGGGAACTTCAGCGACAAGAACGTGTGCGGCCCATCCTCCAGCAGCACCACCTCCTCGCACTCCAGCGGCTCGCCCTCGTCGAGCACCTTCCGGTCATTGTCTCCAACGATCGCGACGGTCGGAGCAGGAAAGAGGTCGGCGTCGGTCTTGCCGAGGATCTCGTGGCTCGACATGCGCAGGGCGTTGCCCGCCTGCCGGTTGACGAGCAGGTACCGGCCCTCGCGATCCTTCAGGTAGATGGACGCCGCCGAGTTGTCGACGATCGCCCGGAGGGTCTCCTGGTTGGTCTTGAGCGCCTGCTCCGCCCGCCGCCGCTCGGCGTTCTCCTGCTCGACCCGGGAGTAGAGCAGGGCGTTCTCCAGCGAGATGGCCGACTGCGAGGCGAGCAGCTCGAGCACGCTGAGCCGCCCGGGGGTGAACGCCCCGGCGACGAGCTTGTTCTCCAGGTAGAGCAGGCCGAGCAGCCAGCCTTGCCGCACGATCGGGAGGCACAGCACCGACCTCGTCCTCCTCTGCGTGAAATACTCGTCCTCCGAGAACGGGTGCCTGGCGGCGGCGTCGTCGAGCAGCACGCGCTCGTGGCTCCGGCGAACATAGTTGAGGATGGATCGCGGCAGCGGCGGCGAAGGCGCCTCGCCCGCGTCGAGCAGCCGCGCCGCGCCCCCGCACTCCGCGATCGCCGCCGCGGTCGAGAGCTGATCGTCCCGGACCAGGAGCACGACCCCCTCTCCGGCGCCCGCGTGCTCGATCACGATGCGCAGCAGCATCTCGAGCAGGCGCGGCAGGTTGAGCTCGCCGGAGATGCTCTGCGAGGCCTTGACCACCGACAGGACGTCGAACTGCTCGGCCCGGACGGCGAAGGTGACGGTGGGCGCGATCGGCCTGCGCTCGATGAGGAACGGATACCGCTGGTCGAGCTGCTCCACCTTGGCGTGGGCGCCCCAGCGGAAATAGCCGGCGCGGGCCCTGCGCAGGTAGGCGCCTTCGGGCGTGGACAGGCCGCGCGCGCGGTAGAACCCCGCGGCGAGCTCGCAGGCGATGGCCTCGTGCTGCACGAAGCCGTGCTCCTGCGCCGACGAGGCGGCCTGCTCGTAGAGCCGGCCGGCCTCCGACTCCTGCCCTCGGATCCGGGCGATCTCGGCGCGGACCAGGGCGTGTTTGTGGAGGAAGTTCTCGGGGCAGCTCTCCGCCCACGCGCCGAGCTGCCGCTCGCAGTCGACGAGCGCTCCGGGGAGATCCTGCTGCTGCGGCCGCGGCGCCTCGCCGTGCAGGGCGGCGAGCGCCAGCGCGCGGTAATAGAGGGCCTCGGCGACCAGCGCGTGCGCGTCGATCCTCCAGCGGTCATCGACGAGCACGAGGGCCGCCGCCGCGAGCGCCTCTCCGGGGGAGCCGAGGAGGAACAGCGCCTGAGCCTTCACGCCGTAGTACAGGCTGTGCGCGCTGCGCGCGTCCCCCGGAGGGAGCCGCGCCTCGAAGCCCGCCAGATCCAGCTCGGATCCATCCAGCATCGAGAACCGGACCGGCCGCCCGCGCAGCGCCTGGACGACGTACCGGACGCCGAGCAGGACGCCATGAACGAACGCGTAGCCGGCCTTGCGCACGAAGCCGAGGCGAGCCTCGGTCTGGCGGAGGACGTCCTCCAGCGGCTCACCGCAGAGCAGCGGGAACAGCGGCGCCCAGATGCAGTTGTAACATGCGTTGTTCCAGTCGCCGCACTCCACGGCGGCGTCGAAGCCGAGGCGCGTGGAGGGAGCGGTCTCCCGGTAGTGGCGCGTCCAGAAGACGATCTGCTGCCCGAACAGCGTGAACACCGCGGACTTCGTGGCGAGGGCGCGGCTCCTGTCCGCCAGGTCGTAGCCGAGCTTGCCGAACAGGTAAGCCTCCCTGTACCGCCCGAACCGCGGGCCGAGCACCCTCGCGAAGGCGACGTACGCGTGGGCGGAGGTCTCGGCGTTCCCGTGGCGCAGGCTGAGCTTGACCATGCGCGCGGCGAGCAGGTAGTGCAGGTTCTGGTCCACGAAGTAGGACGCGATGACCATGCCGCGGAGGAGGCTCATCGCGCCGCCGATCTCCGGGTGCGCCATCGGCGGCAGGTGGATCAGATCCTCGATCGCGCGGCCCCCCAGGGCCTGCCAGACGCTCTCGGTCTCCTCGTCGACCTGCGCGTCGGTGACGTGGATCGACAGCTCGATGTCCCAGGCGCGGAGGCACGACAGCCCGATCTCCACGGCGCGGTCGCATCGCCCGCGGGTGACGTTCAGCGCGACGGCGAGCTCGACGGCGGCGGCCCGCTCGATCCTGGTCCGCGCGCGATCCATGAGCTCTCCGAGCAGCCGCTCGGCTTCCTCGAAGCTGCCGGTGACGTACGCGGCGTGCGCGTGCTCCAGGCTCAGGTCGTAGGCCAGCGCGTACTGCGCCTCCCAGCGGTCCTGCGCGAGCAGCGCCATGCCGGCGGCGAAGAGGGCGGCGGCGGTCTCGTAGGCCGCCGCGGCCTTGGCCCTCCTGCCGGCGCGGAGGTTGAGCGCGGCGAGCTCGTCCCGCTCCGCCGGGGAGCGGAGGAGCGCGGCGCCGCGGTTGAGGTGGCCCACGAGGTCGAACAGCGCCTCGTCGCGCTCTGCCGCGCTCCGCCCCCGGAGGAGCAGCCGGCCGATGCAGAGGTGCACCTCGGCGCGCTGCGCGGCCGGGATGAGCGCGTAGGCGGCCTGCTGCACCCGGTCGTGCAGGAACCGGTAGGTCCCGTCACGGGAGAGGAGCAGCCCCTCGCGCACGGCCTCGGCGAGCGCCTCGCAGAGCTCCGACGCCGGGCGGCTCGCGACCACCGCGAGGGCGTCGAGGGTCAGGCTGCCGCCGAGGCACGCCGCGAGCTTGAGCGCGTCCTGCGTCGGGGCCGAGAGCCGCTTCAGCTTGCCCGCCATCAGCTCGATGACGTTGTCGCTGAAGCCCTTGTCGCGGATCGCCGCGATGTTCCACCGGAACGCGCCCGCCTCGGCGTCGAAGGCGATGAGCCTCTCTTCATGCAGCGCGATCAGGAACTGGATCACGAAGAAGGGGTTGCCGCCGGTCTTCTCGTAGACGAGCCGGGCGAGCGGCTCGACCTGCTCGGCCGGGGCGTGGACCGCCCCTGCGACGAGGGCTCCGACGTCGGCGATCGAGAGCGGCGCGAGGACGATGTCGGTGATGAGGGCGCCGCGCTTCCGCGCGTCGGCCAGCGTGAGCGACAGCGGGTGCGCCGGGCCGACCTCGTTGTCCCGGTAGGCGCCGATCAGCAGGAGGCGCTCGGCCTCGGCGTAGGTGACGAGCTGCTCGAGCAGCTGCAAGCTCCCGGCGTCGGCCCACTGCAGATCGTCGAGGAAGAGCACCATCGGGTGCTCCTTCTGGGCGCACGCCGCGACGAAGCGCTGGAGCGTCGCGTGGAACCGGCGCCGCGCCTCGGCGGCCGGGAGCTCCGGCGCGGGCGGCTGCGGGCCGAGGAGCAGCTCGAGCTCGGGGAGCACCTCGGCGAGCAGGCCACCGTTCGTGCCGAGGGCGTCCCGGAGGCGCTGCCGCCAGCGCTCGAGCTCCTCCTCGCTGACGCACAGGATCTCCTGCACGAGCCCCCGGAACGCCTGCAGAAAGGCGTGGTAGGGGATGTCCCGCTTGAGCTGATCGAACTTGCCGCTCCGGAAGAAGCCCCGCTCGCGCACCGCCGGCCGGCGCAGCTCGGCGACGAGCGAGGACTTGCCGACGCCCGAGTAGCCCGACACGAGCACGAGCTCCGGCCGGCCCTGCGCCACCACGCGCTCGAAGACGGCGAGCAGCGCCCGGGCCTCGCGCTCGCGTCCATAGAGCTGCTGCGGGATTTGGAGCTGGTCGGAGACGTCGCGCTGTCCGAGCGGGAAAGCGTCGATGGCGCCGCTCGTCCGCAGCCGGGCGAAGCACACCTCGAGGTCGTGCCGCAGGCCGAGCGCGCTCTGGTAACGCTCCTCGGCGGCCTTGGCGAGCAGCTTGAGCACGACCGCTGACAGCTGCGGCGGGATCGCGGGGACGATCGCGTGGGGCGGGCGTGGATTCAGGGCGATGTGGCAGTACACCCATTCCACGGGATCGCTCGCCTGGAAGGGCAGGGTGCCAGTCAGCATCTCGTAGAAGGTGACGCCGAGGGAGTACAGGTCGGTCCGCTCGTCGATGCATCGGTTCATCCGGCCCGTCTGCTCCGGGGCCATGTACGCCAGCGTGCCCGCGATGAGCGCGTCGTGGGCGGCGTCCTGGGGCTCGCGGGGCGAGAGGCAGGCGATCCCGAGATCGGTGATCTTCACCTCCTCGGTGCTGGGGTTGTAGAGGAGGTTCTGGGGCTTGATGTCCTTGTGGACGACGTGGTGCCGATGCAGCTCGGCGAGCGCGGCGGAGAGGCGCACGGCGAGGGGGAAGAAGTGCTCGAGCGGCATGGGCCGCCCGTCGAGGAGCCGGTCGAGCGAGCGGCCGCCGAAGTCCTCCAGGACCAGCGCCGCCTGATCGCCGAACGCGTCGAGCGCGTGGGCCTTGACGATGACGGGCGCGTCGAGCGCCCTGGCGACCTCGTGCTCGTGCTGCAGCCGCGCGAGGGCGCGCGGGCTCGCGTGGTCGCGCCGCAGGACCTTGAGGACCACTGGCCGCTCGTCCCCTGTGCGCCGGGCGCGGTAGAGGACGGTGTCTGCCCCCTCGTGCAGGATCTCGAGCACGCTGTAGCGGGGACTATCGGGCAGCATAGGAACATCTTCGAGAGCCGGAGTGGCCTTCGAGGCATCGAGTGTCACACAGGATGTTGTCAAAAGCGCCGCGTTTCGCCACGGGCAAATAGCGTCGCGCCGGCTCGCCTGCGGCGCCTCCGGTCATGCCCGCCGGGAGCGACCTGTTGGCCGCGGAACACCGTACCTGGCGAGCACGTCCCGGACACGATCCAGCGGAATGGCTTCCACGGTGCGCCCGTTGCCCGTGGTGGTCTCGGCCGTGAAGAGCGCGTTGTAGATGGCCTCTTCCGTCGCCTCGATCGCGGCCTGGAACAGCGCGGACGTCTCCTCGTTCGAGAGCTCCGTCGTCGCGAGCCGCTTCGCGCCGGCGGGGCGCCGGACCGAGGGGCTCGTCGAGAAGCCCACCGCGTAGTCGCCTGATCCGTTCGCGGCGGAGGAGCCAGTGCGCGCGAGGCCCAGGATGGCGCGGGCCGCGAGGCGTCCGACGTTGCGATCGGACAGGGGTGCGTCCGTCGCGACCGCGATGAGGATGGACCCGTCTCCCTGGTCTGCCTCGACCTCCGACCGGAAGGGGTACCGGCCGAGCTCCTCGCCGACCGGCGCCCCCATCACCTGCAGCACGCCGCCGAAGTTCGCCTGGACCAGCACGCCGACAGAGGACCCGCCGAGCGACGCCGGCAGGACGCGCGACGCGGTGCCGATCCCGCCCTTCCACCCGAACGCGACGGTCCCCGTGCCCGCGCCGACGCACCCCTCCTGCACGGGCCCTTCCCGCGCCGCTTCCAGGGCCGCGCGCACGTGGGCGGCGGTGATCGGGCGGAGCCGGATCGCGTTGAGCAGCCCGTCGTTGGTCTCGCCGACCACGGGGTTGAGCGAGCGCACGTGCTCCATGCCCGGCTGCTCCAGCATCCATTCGACGAGCGCGTCGGCCGCCCGGAACACGGAGAGCGTGCTCGTGAGGAGGAGGGGCGTCTCCAGCTCGCCGAGCTCGCGGACCTGCGTCGAGCCGACGATCTTGCCGAACCCGTTGCCCACGTGGATCGCGGCGGGGACGCGGTCGAGGTAGAGGTTGCCTCCGTGAGGGAGGACGGCGGTGACGCCGGTACGGATGGAGTCTCCCTCGATGAGCGTCGCGTGCCCGACGCGCACGCCGCCCACGTCGGTGATCGCGTTCAGCGGGCCCGGGTCGAAGATCCCTGGCGCCACCCCGAGATCACGGGCGCGCATGGCGCCTCCGGCCGGGGATCCGGACAGGGACATGAAGAGCGCACAGGCTGCCTCGTGCGCTCGGCAGCGAGCTCACGACGCCGGTCAGGAGAGGAGGGCTGGCGCCCTCGGACGCGACGCGCGCCGAGGTGACGCGGGGCGGACGGCAGGAAAACGCGGTACTCACGGGATGCGGCGTCATCGACCTTATCCTTGATCCTTATCAACCCTATCAACCTTATCAACCTTCGTGCCAGGCGTGCCCGTCCCCGTCGTGCCTCGTCCTGCCGCCCGCCCGCGCGGTGCGGTAATCGTACAGTTTCCCGCGCCCCGCCGGCGCCTTTACACTACTTCAAACAACCCTCCGGGCGCGCTCTTCCGCGGTGAAAACATCGATCGCTGCCGTCCAACACCGCGGCCTGAAAGCGCGATCCGTGCTGGAGAGCTTGACCGAGCAGCTTTTGCCTGTAGCTTGCGGGAATATCGCACCCTGGAGGCCTCCGCGGAAAAGCACCGGGAGCTCTGGAGTTGTCCACTGGCGACCTTTCTTCTTGAGGCTGAGATGATCTGGAGACACAGGAGACCCCTGCGGATGACCGCTGCCGGGCTCGCCGGACCGGCGCTGCTCGCGTCGGCGACGGCGATCGCCGCGCCGAACCAGGCGACCCACCAGCACACGGCGATACCGGCCTACTGGGGGCCGGATACCGGGGCCGGAGCCGAGCTCTTCGCCCGGCTCGAGCAGAACGTCCCGACGAGCGAGATCGTCGTCCTCAACGGCAGCGACTCGAAGCCGCAGGCGCCGTTCAACCAGGCATGGGCCGAGACGATCGAGGAGATCCACGGCGCGGGCGCGCTGGCCATCGGGTACGTGGACACCGGCTATTACGGCTTCGGCTTCCCGCCCGTCGCGCCGCATCCCACCAGGCTGGACGGCCCAGGGCATGGAGGCAGCTCGGTCGCCGACTGGACGGCGCAGATACTGCAAGATATCGACGACTGGTATGCGCTCTATGGTGCGTACGGCGTCGACGGCATCTTCCTCGACCAGAGCGTCGCGTCGTGCGGCACCGCGGCCGACCCGGATCTCTACGTCGATCTGTACGCGGCCATCAGCGACTACATCAGCGGAAACTACCCCGGGGCGTACATCATCCTCAACCCCGGCTTGCCGGTGGAGCCATGTTACGGCGACGTCGCCGACACGATCGTCACGTTCGAGGGCAGCTACGACAAGTACATGGGCGATGAGGTCCCGCCGGCGTCGTGGCAGCTCGAGAGCGCGACCCCTGAGAAGTTCTGGCACCTCGTCTACGACGTGCCGGACGAGGCGGCCATGGCCGATGTCGTCGCGCGCAGCAAGCAGCAGAACGCCGGCTACGTGTACGTCACCGACGACCAGCTCGCGTTCGACTCCTCCGGGACCGTGCTCGATTACCCCTGGGACACCCTGCCGCCCTACTGGCACGCCGAGCTGATCGAGGCGGCCGGCGTCGTCGACACCGTTGTGCCCGATCCGCCGGACGGCCTCGACGCGACGGCCGCGTCGGGCACCTCGGCGGCGCGCGTGAGCCTGACCTGGAACAACCCCTGGGACAACGTCGCGACCGTCGGCTACGAGGTGTTCAGCGGTGGGGTCTCGATCGGGACGACCTACGACAACGCGATGACGGTGACCGGCCTGCTCCCGTCCACGAGCTACTCGTTCCAGGTGAAGGCCTGGGACGTGGCGGGCAACGTGAGCGACCTCAGCTGCCCGCTGCTCGTGACGACACCTGCGGCGGCCGCGGCGCCGATCCTGAGCCCGTCCGCGTGCCTGAGCGCCTCGGTGGCGAGGTACCAGGCCGCGTACGTCGATCCGTTCACGCACCGTCGGGTGTTCATCAACAGCGACAACAACACGGCGACCGGGTACGACCTCTCACCGGGGCAGCCCGCCGGCATCGATCACATGATCGAGAACGGCGCGCTGTACCGGCACGCGGGGCCCGGCTGGGCGTGGACCCAGGTGAGCGGCGTCTCGCCGCTGGTCTCGACCGCGGGCGATGTCTACGTCTGGGAGGTGCCGATCAGCGCGTTATCCGGGGCGGCCGCCACGCAGGTGGTGGTGTTCCAGGCGAGCTCGCCCGACGCGTACAGCGCGGCGCTCACGGTCACGCAGGGCGACGGCTGCTGAGCCGGAGCCTAGGCTCTGTCTGACGAGCTGCTGCGCGGCCCGATCCGTCGGTCGATCTCGCTCGAAATACTGCAGTATCCCTCGCTCGCTCTCCCCAGGCTCGGGCCGCTCGCGACGTTCGTCAGACAGAGCCTACTCGTTGAAGTAGGCCTGGATGTCGAGGAACTCCTGCGTGAACAGGGTCCTGAAGAACTCCGTGTCGGTGCCGGGCTCCAGGTCGAGGTACCGGGTGTACTCCAGCAAGGTCTTCTGGCCGCACACCCTGGTGACCTCCCCGAATGCATAATACTCCTGCATGCCGAACGCCGGCTCCCGGAGCCGGTAGAGCACCTGGTGCAGCTCGTCGGAGCGGTACACGGCCTCCTCATGGAGCGTGACGCCCCCGGAGGTGAACTGGAAACGCGAAGGGATGATCTCCGGGCCGCCGCCGTCCACCCACAGGAACGTCGGCGCCACGTCCGGGAGGACGGCGAGCACGAACCTCTCGGCGTCGCGGAGCACCGGCCAGATCTCGCTCACAGGTGGGTCGAGGACCACGGCCTGATAGCTCAGATACCGATTCCCTCCGATGTTCGTGAACACGAATACGCTCTCCGCGTCGTCGTTGCACCTGATCTTGCGCGCCGCGCCGTCCGCGGCGCCGGCGTTGCGGTCGCTCGCGGCCGCGTCGCCCGCCCAGAGCAGCGCGGTCAGGCAGCTCGCGAGTACGATCGAAATGCCCGTAGTTCCTCTCATTGTCAAGCTCCTCTCGGTACGATCGGGGGATGAGGGTGTGTTCGATGACGCGGCGCTTCGCTCGTCAAGCGCGTGGTCCCATCGCGATTCCGCCGCGATTCCGTCGCGATCCCAGTCCAGCAGAGATCTCGCGATCGCAAGCGAGCTGAGCGTTCGCCGGCCAACTGAAGCAGCTTAGCAAGCTCATCCATATACCGTCGAGCCGAAATTGACGGCCTGCGTCTCGAGCTGCGCTCGGCCACCGTCGCGGGCCCGGTCCTGCCCACAGCCGCCGCGTTTCGTCCGAGACCGTGGACGAGATGGCGAGCTGCTTTCCCTCAGGGAGCGCCGCGTTGACGCCACCGTCATGCTCCCGATAGCCTGGCCTGCGTCGAGGGGGCGCCGTACCCGGGGGAGGGGGCCTGGGCAGTGCACAACTGCCCGAGGTGACCATGTTGAGCTGGCTCCGCAAATTAGGGTCGTCAGGGCCCCTGGCCATCCACCCTCCGTGGCAAGCCGGCCAGTACGTGACCTATTTCCTCGAGCGTGACGACGGCGGGTGGGTCGCCTTCGCGCTGCGCTTGCTGGGCCGGGCCGACGACGGCTCCTGGATGGTCGGCGCCGACTTCAAGAACCCGGCGGGCGAGATCGCCGTCTGGTTCCGCCAGGAGCGCGACGCCCTCCTGTCGAGGGCGAGCGGCCCCCTGGACGGACCCATGGGCCGGTTGTCGCCTCGCCGGGGAGAACTCCTCTGGCTGGCGGCGAATCATCGAGGGTTCATCTTCGACCTGCACAACGCCGGGATCGACGGCCTCGCCTGCGACGCCGTCTACTCTGCGGACGCCGGTGACCGCCTCGCGCACGTCACCGCCTTCGGGTGCATCTCCAAGACGAATCCCCGCCGCGGGACGACGCTGACCGAGATGGAGGGGGTATTCCGAGCGATCCTCGAGAGCTTCTGCTTCCTCTGAGGGACCAAGCCCGGCAGTTCGCTGCGGCTTCGCGGCCACAGGCACCCCCCCACGAGCCGCCCCCCGCCCGCTTGACCGCGCATCCTTTGGTTGATAAATAAGTCAACCAACGCGTGGGGTGGGGCGTCCGTGTGTCCTCGTAGCGCCGAGCAGTTCGAGCAGATCAAGGACGAGCGGCGCCGCGCGCTGCTCCGCGCGGCGCGCGTCGTCTTCAGCCGAAAGGGGTTCGCGGCCGCGAAGATCGCCGACGTCGCGGCGCAGGCCGGGATCAGCCACGGGCTCGTCTACCACTACTATCCCGAGAAAGAGTCCTTGTTCGCCGCCACCATCGAGGCCTCGGCGGAGGGCTGGGCGGCGCTCGTCGCATCGGTGCGCGCGCAGGCGGGGACGCCCTGGGATCGCCTTGTTTCCCTGTGCGGGCAGATGATCGCCGGCATGCGCGAGGAGCCGGAGCACCTCCTGATGACGGTGCACGTCTACTCCGAGGACGCCTCGCCCGGCGTGCGCGACGTGCTGAGGCGCATCCGGCAGCAGGTCCTCGGCGATCTGGAGGTGATGATCCAGGACGGCCAGCGCGCAGGCCAGGTCGCGCCCGGCGACCCCGCGGCGCTGACGCGCGCCCTGATCGCCATCGTCCAGGGCCTCGCCATCAACCGCCTCGTCGAGCCCGAGGCCGCGCTGCCGCCGCTCGACGTGGTGCTCCGGATCCTGAGGGCATGAGCCGAGAACAACGGAGGCGCGCATGAAGATCGCAGTGGATTGGGATCGATGTGAGGCCAACGCCGCCTGCGTGCGGGCGGCGCCCGAGGCGTTTCGCCTCGACGACGACGACCGCCTGCATCTGCTCGTCACGGACGTGCCGCCCGAGCTCCGCCCGAAGGTGGAGAAGGCCGTGCGCGATTGCCCGCGCGGCGCGCTGTCGCTGCTGTCGCCGACAGAGCGCTGACCCGAGGAGGAGAAGGTCCGCCGAAACAAGAAGGAGAGGTGCCGGATGATGCAGCAGAGTTCACGCCCCACCGTCGAGTTCAACCCGTTCGCGCCCGGGTACACCGAAGACCCGTACCCCGTCTATGCCCGGCTGCGCGAGGCGCCCCTCCGCTACTGGGAGGAGGGCCACGGCTGGATCGCCAGCCGTCATAGCGAGATCCAGTCCATCCTGCGCGACGAGCGCTTCACGGCCGACCGCGCCGCGTGGGCGCACGCGCCCTCGCTCGACGTCGCCAGCATCCCCGAGCTCGAGGAGCTGAACAAATACGGCCTCTTCTCGCTGCCGAACCGCGATCACGCCCGGGTGCGCAAGCTCGTCAGCCCCGCGCTCACGCCCCGCGCGGTCGAGCGCCTGCGCCCGCGGATCCAGAGGATCGTCGACGAGCGGCTCGACGCCGCCGCGGGCAAACGCGTGCTCGACGTGGTCCACGATTTCTCCGAGCACATCCCGGTCCGCGTGATCGCCAGCATGCTGAACATCCCGGAGGAGCACGACGCGGCGTTCCACCGCTTCGCGGAGTCCGCGGTGAAGCAGCTCTTCATCATGCTCCTGTCGCCCCCGGAGCTCGAGCGCATGGTCGCCGGGATCCGCGAGGGCATGGCCCTGGTCGGCGACGTGATCGAGGAGCGGCGCAAGCACCCGATCGAGGGCGACATCCTGACGAGCCTGATCCAGTCCGAGGAGCAGGGCGATCGCCTGAGCAAGCCGGAGCTCGTCTCGCTGGTCACGGCGCTGCTTGTAGGAGGCTCCGAGACGACGGTGCACCTCATCGCGTTCATGGTGCACAACCTGCTGAAGCGCCCCGAGGTGCTGGCAGAGGTCCAGAGGGATCCCGAGCTCATGAAGGGGGTCGTCGACGAGGTGCTCCGCTTCGATAACTTCGGAAAGTTCGGCACCTTCCGTTATGCCACCGAGGACGTCGAGATCGGCGGCGTGCGCATCGCGAAGGGCGAGATGGTCATCCTCTTCTTCTCGGCGGCGCTGCGCGACGAGGCCGCCCATGTGAACCCCGACACGTTCGATCCGCGGCGGGACGCGACCGCGAGCCTCGCGTTCGGCGGCGGCGCCCACTACTGTATCGGGGCGAACCTGGCGCGCCTCGAGGGGCAGATCGCCGTGGGCTCGCTGCTCCGCCGGTTCCCCGGCATGAAGATCGAGTCGCCGCCGACGTTCGGCCCGCACCCCGCCATCCGAAAGATGGATTCGTTCAAGGTCCGCCTCGAGGGCTGATCGTCCCCGCCCGCTGCCCGCCGCCCGCCGCGGCCGCTTGGCTCTGCTCCCCGCCGGTTGTACGATGCCGTACGGGCAGGGCGGCGGCCGCGTCCCTCTGCCCCGCGCATCGGGCCGCGCCGCGCCCCCTCGCAAGCCGGACGCGCCGTCCGGGGAGATCCAACGATGAAGATGACCTTTCGCTGGTACGGCGAGAACGACCCCGTGAGGCTCGAGTACATCCGCCAGATCCCGGGGATCTACGGCATCGTCTCCGCGATCTACGACGTGCCGGTGGGCGAGGTGTGGCCGCTCGAGAAGCTGCAGGCGCTCCGGGCGCGCATCGAGGGCGTCGGCCTCAGGTTCGAGGTGGTGGAGAGCGTGCCGGTGCACGAGGACATCAAGCTCGGCAAGCCGACGCGCGATCGCCTGATCGACGCCTTCTGCCAGAACATCCGCAACTGCGCGGCCGTGGGCGTGAAGGTGATCTGTTACAACTTCATGCCGGTCTTCGACTGGACCCGCACCGAGATGGCCCGGGAGCTGCCTGACGGCTCGTTGACGCTGGCCTTCGACGCCGCGGCCGTGGCGAGGATCGACCCGGAGCAAGGCATCGCGTTGCCCGGCTGGGACACGAGCTACAAGCCGGACGAGCTGCGCGCCGTCCTCGACGAGTACAAGAACGTCCGCGAAGAGGCGCTCTGGGAGCACCTCTCGTACTTCCTGAAGCGCATCATCCCCGTCGCCGAGGAGGTCGGCCTGCGCATGGCCATGCACCCGGACGACCCGCCTCGCCCGATCTTCGGCCTGCCGCGCATCGTCAAGAACCGCGACGACCTGATGCGCCTCGTGAAGATCGTCGACTCTCCGGCCAACGGCATCACGCTCTGCTCCGGCTCGCTGGGCGCCGATCTCTGCAACAACATCGTGTCGCTGGTGTACGAGTTCGGCGGGATGGGCCGCATTCCCTTCGGCCACCTGCGCAACGTGGTGGTCCAGGAGGACGGCACCTTCTTCGAGTCCGCCCACCTGTCCTGCGAGGGCTCGCTCGACATGGCCGCCATCGTGAAGGCGTACCACGACGTCGGCTTCGACGGTTACGTGCGCCCGGACCACGGCCGCATGATCTGGGGCGAGACCGGCAGGCCGGGTTATGGCCTGTACGACCGCGCGCTCGGCCTGGTTTACCTGAACGGCCTGTGGGAGGCCACGCGCAAGCTCTCATCCCGACCTGCCAGCCAGGCGACCAACCCCGCATGATCGGCTAGAGCGACAGACGGGTTGAACCCGCCTGAAACGAGCTGAATTTCGAAACGCCAAGGCGCCAAGAACGCCAAGAACGCCAAGAAAAAGATATTGTCTTGGCGTCCTTGGCGTCCTTGGCGTCCTTGGCGGCTCCTCTTCTCGCTCGATCAACGCGATCGCTGTTCTTAGGCGGGGCGACCGGACGCTGGTCGTCTCACCTCGGCGCGCTGCTGGGAGCGCCCCGCCTCACCCTGCGCGCGGCCGGCAGATCGCCCCAGTCCGCCGAAGCGCGGCATGGGGACGGCTGCCCTGCGCATTTTGTCCGTTATGTAGGACGATTTGTCTGTTATAACGGACGACGACGGCAGCTCGTGGTACCTGGATGCTCGGCGGTGAGCGGTACGTCGTCTTCAGCCGACCCAGGGCCCGGAAGGGAGCACCTATGGGATCTACGACAGGCTTCGATCGACGCGGCTTCTTGCGAGGGCTCGGCTCGACGGCTCTGGTCGGCGCGTTCGGCGGGATATCGGACGCCCGGGCGGACGACGCGCCGAGGCGACCGCGACCCGAAGAGCTCCTCGAGGAGGCGAGGGAGGGGCTCGCGCGCCCGCCGGTCCCGACCGCGCGGAGGGGCACGGATCGCTACTGGCGGCAGGTCCGCCGCGCGTTCCTCCTACCCGACCACTACATTCATCTGAATACGGGCACGACCGGCTCGCAGCCGCGCTTCTCGCTCGTGAACCTGGCGGTCTACAATCTCTACAAATCCCTGGATCCGCGCGACTGGGAGGCGAACCTCAACGCCGCGTTTCCGGACCTCTTTCCCGTCGTCACGAGCGCCTCCGGCGCCGTCTCCGGCGTCGCCGCGCGACAGGCCGCCATCGCGGCGCAGTACGGCGCCAATGCCGACGAGATCGTCCTCTCGTACAACACGACGGACGCCTCGAACCTCATCTTCGCGGGCACGCCCTGGAGCCCAGGGGATCGCATCATCACGACGCACTGGGAGCACCCGGCGCTGCGGGGGCCCACCGCGTGGGCGCGCGATCAGTTCGGCGTGGAGGTCCGCGAGATCGGGCTGCCCTCGCGGTTCACGCGCGACATCACCAGGGAGGATGTGCTCGGCCTCTTCGAGGAAGAGCTGGCGCGGCCCCTGCCGCTCGGCGCCAAGCAGTACGTGGCGGTGAGCGAGATCTTCTACAAGACGGGGCTGCGCCTGCCGATCGAGGACCTCTCCGCGCTGGCCCGCAGCTACGGCGCCTACACGATCATCGACGCAGCGCACGGGTGGGGGCAGCGCCCGATCGACGCCCACGCGTACGGGGCCGACTTCATCGCGGGCGCCGGCCACAAGTGGCTGTGCGGCGGCCCCGGCACAGGCATCCTCTATGTCCGGAACTCGGGCCCGGACCTCCCGCCGTTCCTGCTCGGCAACTTCTTCCAGTACGCCTCCGTGGACGCGCACGCGCGCGCGTACGCGCCGGCGGCCGCGATCCAGCCGCGCGGCGAGGCGAACACGCCGGCGCTGTACGCCATGACCGACTCGGCGGCGTTCCTCGGTCAGATCGGCCTTCGAGACATCTACGAGCGCGGGCTCGCGCTGGCGCGCCACCTGCGGCGGCGCATCGCGGCCCGCTGGGGCAGGGGCGCGCTCTGGGTAGAGGACCACCCCGATCCCGCGTTCGCGACGGCGCTCACCTCCTTCAACCCGTTCGTCGGCCGGGAGGACTCGAGCCAGTTCGCGGCGCTCAGCGCGGCGCTCGGCGGCGTGCTCAGGACGCTCGCCTCGGAGCACCCCAAGATCTACGTGCGGACGACCACCTGGCGCGATCAGCCCTGGGATCCGGCCGACAACCGCATCGGCTTCCGCATCAGCACGCACGGCCTGTACAACACGTTCGAGGAGCTCGACTACGTGCTCGAGCGGCTGGCCGCCGCGGTCGACGCGACGGGGCTGCCGCAGCTGTAGATCCTCCCTGCCCGCTACGACAGCGCCCCCGCCCTCGCCAGCGCGCGGCGCGCGCTCGCCACGGCCTCGAACCGCTGCGTCAGGTACTCCGAGAGCCGCACGTGCTGGCTGAAGGCCACGTTGAAGCGGATGTGTGGATCGGCCGCGGCGTCGGCCATGAACGTGGCGCCCCGGACCAGCAGGATCTTGTTGAGGTAAGCGTCCTTCACCAGCTCGTCGACGTCCACGCCGCGCGGCGCCTCGCCCCAGAGGAACAGCCCACCTTCGCCCGGGTGATCGAGCTGCACGCCGGCGTCGCGCAGCCGGCGCGTCGCCGCATTGCGCGCCGCCCCGAGCTTCTGCTGCAGGCGGTCGATGTGCTTGCGAAAGCGGCCCGTCGACAGGAACTCCAGCAGCACGAGCTCGTTGAGTGCGCCGGTGGTCACACTGTATCAGCCGCGCGACCGGCACAACGTGCGTCCCGACGCGCGGGGCGCGCGGATAGCCCGCCTTGGCTCGGGTCTCGCCGGGATCGCGCTCGCCGGGATCGCGCCGCCGAGCTACGCCCTGCGCTTCGCGCCGGGGACGTGCGCCGGCTTGACCAGCGCGTCCCAGGCCCCCATGGCCGCGTCGACGATGGAGTCCAGGGCTTCGCGGGAAGCGCCGTCGCGCGCCTGGATGGACAGGCCGTTCAGCACCGTCGCATAGAAGCCCGCGAGCTTCGCCGTGTCCGCGCCCGCGGGCACGTCCCCGTCCGCGACGCCGCGCTCGATCCGGCAGCGGAGCGCCTCGAGCGACCTCCGCCGGCAACCCGCGAGGTAGTCCCGCACCCCCTGGCTCTCCGGCGTGCCGATCATCGCGGCGAGCACGATCATGCAGCCGCTCGGCTTTTCGGGATCCACGAACGCCTCGACATTGCTGCGGAGGAGCCCCTCGATCGCGGCCCGCGCGGTCGGCGCCTCCGCGAGGGCGCGGTTCGGCGCCGCGCCCTCGACCGTGTCGTAGAGCTCCACGGCCTCGCGGAAGAGCTCCTCCTTGCATCCGAATGCGGCGTAGAGGCTCGGCTTGTTGATCCCCATGGCCGAGGTGAGGTCTCCGAGCGAGGTCCCTTCGTAGCCGCGCTCCCAGAACACCTCCATCGCCCGCCTCAAGGCCTCCGCGCGGTCGAAGCTGCGCGGGCGCCCCCGGTCCGTCATCGGTCGATCCTTTCTGTACCGACACGTAAATAAATCCCTTGACCGGCAGGCGCAAGCCGTTCATAGATCTGTACCTGTCGGTACAGAAAAAGGAGGAGCATGGGATGAGCTACCGGAAAACCGTGCACTGGGCCGCGCTCGCTGGCCTGGCGTTGATCTTCGGGCAGGCGGGGATCGAGAAGGTCTTCGCGAGCCGCGACATGGTGGAGGGGATGGCCGCCATCGGGTTCGGCTGGACGTGGACGTTGCTCATCGGGGTCGCCGAGGTGGTGGGGGTCGTGGGGCTCGCCGTCGGCGTGCTCAAGCCGTCGATCAAGAACGCGGCTGTCCTGTGGCTGCTCCCGTTCGGCGTCGGCGCCTTCACCGTGCACATGAGTTATCACCACGGCATCCGCGACTACTGGCAGTCGCTGACGGTATGTGTCCTGTCGGCCATCGTCCTCTGGGCCGACGAGCGGTTCAGGGTCGTCCTGGGCGAAGGCCGCCCGGCTCGCGAAGCCTCGACCTGACGTGCGCCGCGCGGCTCGCCGAGGTCCTCGCACGCCGGCGCCGATTCCGTTACCGTCCGCAGACAACATGAAGGCGCGCCCGGCGTGGGCAAGGCCTCCAATCCAGGAGCTATGATGTTGAAATACCAATGGATTTCGATGACCTTGCTCGCCGCGTTCGCCGCCTCGGCAGGGGTCATGGGCTGCGGCTCTGACGACTCGGGCGAGGGTGAAGGGGGGAGTTCGCCGGCGACGAGCACGACCTCGGGCTCCGACCCCGGGAGCACCGGCTCTGGCACGGGCGGCGAGGGCGGCTCCGGCGGCGCGGGCGGCGCGGGCGGCTCCGGCGGCGCGGGCGGCTCCGGCGGCGCGGGCGGCTCCGGCGGCGCGGGCGGCTCCAGCTATCCGGCGAGCACCGGCAGCTTGCCCGGCACGACCAGCACCGGCGGCCCCGGCGGGGAGGGGGGAGCCGGCGGGGCCGCCGGCGAGGCCGACGTCGGCGCCCGGTGCGAGAGCGACGCCGACTGCGGGCCCGAGGGCTTCTGTTTCCTGGAATCGGGTGACAGCTTCTTCGGCGGAGGTCCGGCCGGCGGGTACTGCACGAAGGAGTGCGAGCAGGACTTCGATTGCGGCGAAGGCAACGCGTGCATCTCGGGGCTCTGCCTGCTCGGTTGCGTCCCGGGAGACCCCTCGTTCGACGAGGGCGAGGCGCTCGATCCGGGCAAATGCCTGGGCCGCGAGGAGCTGCGCTGTGAGGAGTTCCAGGGCGCGCCCGTCTGCATGCCGAGCTGCGGCTCCGAGGCCCAGTGTCCCGGCCGCGCGTGTGATCCCCGGCAGAACGTCTGCATCGACGAGCCGTCGGCGGGGTTGCCCGACGGCTCCGCGTGCTCGACGGATGACGACTGCGCAGGGTGGTGCGTCGACCTGGGGCTGGAGCCGGACCTCGGCGTGTGCGCCCAGCTGTGCGGCCTCTCCGGAGACACTGCCCTCGACTGCGGAGGCATAGAAAACGGCTTCTGCGCCTACCCGCTCGCGTCGGAGGCCGGTCCGGGCGATATCGGCATGTGCGTCAACGCGTGCACGAGCCACAGCGACTGCTTCCTGCCGTACTTCTCCTGCATCGATCTCGGCGTGTCCACCAACGGCTTCTGCCTGTACGGGCCGACCGAGTGCGAGGACGACATCGACTGCGAGGGCGACGCGGTCTGCACCGAGACGCCCGACGGCTCCTTCTGCCTGGACGCGAGTTACCCGCTGGACGAGCCGGGCGCAGGCGGCGCGGGCGGCGGCTGAGCGCGAGCGCCGGGTAGAGCGCGCCCGATCGCGGCGCGCGGCTCAGACCGAGACCCGCCCCGTAGACAGACCGCCTCCTGGAGCGCGCGGATCCTCCAGTCTTCCTCTGTATCGCTACGGGCACACGATCCTCCCTCAATTTCTACAGGCGAGCCGGCGATTGCCGCCGGGGGCCAGGCCCTTACATTTCCCGCGAGCGACGTGCGGTGGTCAGGGGACCATGGCTCGCCGCGTTGGGGAGCTTGCGGGCTCCGGAGCGCGAGCTCGGGGCGGCGCGGCGGTAGGCTCGACAAGAGGTGTCGTCATGAACTCCAGGGGATCAGCGCGCGCCGGTTCGGGTGGCTTTATCCGCCGCGACGTCAACAGCCTTTCTCAGGAAGGACCGGAGATCGAGGCGCTCAGGCGGGGAATCTCCGAGATGCAGCGTCGGTCTCGGGTCGACGTCCGCGATCCCACCGGCTGGATTTACCAGGCCAACATTCACGGCTCGCCACGCGACGAAAATCCGCTCCGGGGCTGGAACTCGTGCCAGCACAGGAGCTTCTTCTTCCTCTCCTGGCACCGGATGTACCTCTACCGGTTCGAGCGGATCCTGAGGGCCGCCTCCGGAGATCCAGGCTTCGCGCTCCCGTACTGGAACTACTCCGCCACCGGCAACCGGGCGATCCCGGCCTCGTTCCGGACGCCCGGCGGTACGTCGGCGAATCCGCTCTATGTCCAGGAGCGCGCGGAGGGCATCAACCAGGGAGCCCTCCTGCCCCCGTCCGCGGTCACGTTCGCGTCGGCCTTCCGCTTGACCAACTTCACCGCTCGGCCCGGGACGAGCGTGAGCTTCGGCGGCGGGGCTCTCCGGCAGCCCGGGCAGGGCACGGCCCGCACCGGGGAGCTCGAGCGGCAGCCGCACAACATCGTCCACAGCATGGTCGGCGGCCCGAGCGGCTGGATGAGCTATCCGGAGACCGCCGCGCGCGATCCCATCTTCCTGCTGCATCATGTGAACATCGACCGCCTGTGGAAGCGCTGGCTCGACCAGGGCGGCGGGCGCGGCTACCCCGGACGCTCGGAGGACGAGGAAGCATGGTGGCGCTTCCGCTTCGAGTTCTTCGACGAGAGCGGCAGCCCCGTGCAGATGACAGGCGAAGAGATCACCGATACCGTCCTCCAGCTGGACTACCGCTACGACGACGATCCTCCGCCGCTCCCGGCCGTCCGTTTCGCTGGAGAGATCCGCGCGGAAGCGAGGCGTCCAGAGCTCGCGCCCTCCATCCGCGGGGCCAGCCTCGCCCCGGTCGAGCTCGGGGCGACGCCGGTCTCGGTGCTGGTGGAGATGCCACCCCGCGACGTCGCTCGCCTCGGGACGCTCGCGTCGGCCGAGATCGTCGAGGCGCGGATCGTGCTGAGGCTCGAGGATATCGCGTTCGAGCAGAACCCCGGCGTCACCTATGAAGTCTACCTGAACCTGCCCGAGGGGATGACGCCCGACTACCAGAGCCGCTACTACGTGGGCAATCTCGGGTTCTTCGCTGCGCGTCCGGGCGGCCACCGGCACGGCCCGACGGGCACCCTGGACGAGGCCTTCGACGTCACCGCCCACGTGCGCGCGATGGTCGAACGCGGCGAGTGGGCGGACGTCCCGCCGAGGGTGACCTTCGTCATGCGTGGGCTCATCCCGCCGGGCGGCCCTGGGGACCCGTCGAGGGCGCCCGCGGTGAGCGCTCTTCCGGCCCCGCGGGTCACCGTCGGGCGCGTCGTCATCGAGACCGAGTGACGGGCTACCACCACGGCTCCGGCGACCATTGGTGATCGATGGCGGCATGTCCGCTCCGCAGCGGCGTGCTCGATTGCATCGGGACCCTGGTGCGCCCCGACGCGGAGAGCGGCGTGAGCTCGCGACTCCGCAGGCTCGTTGAGATAAGATGCAATCACCATCGGCGCTCTGTCCGCACCCTGCGTTCCGCGAGATGGCTTTCATTCGGGGTATGTCCAGAGACGAACAGTTTAGGCTGTCCGGTTAATCCGAACGGAAATCTAGCTTTGGGTCGTAGGCAATAATCGGCGCTGTTATGCCGTTGACTGATGCGTGCATTATCTCCTATGTTGATGAATAGGTGACGCCGGCCACGGGGGGGGCGTCGCGACGGACGGCAGAGATCACCCAAGCGCGCTCTTGTATGCCCGCGACGCAGCGGCGTGAGACTCGAGCACGCGATAGCCACAGGAGACAGCGGCTGTGTCAGTGCCCCTAAGAGGTCGTCGCACACTCTCGCAGGGCCAGGGCGACGGCGACGCTAGTTCAATGTTCCGGCAAAGGTATCGAGTGCTCGTCGTCGACGACGACGACAGGGCGCTGGATAGCATCACCGCGGTCCTGTCCCCGGACGTGGACGTGGTGACGTGCTCGTCGGCGGAGCACGCGCTGAGATTGCTCGAGGCGCGGCGATTCCACCTCGTGTGCTCCGACTTCATGATGCCCGGGATGAAAGGCGACGAGCTGCTCCGGCGGGTGGCGAGCATGTCTCTTTACACGAGCTGCCTGCTCGTCACCGGGGCCGATGAGTACATCCGCTCCAAGGACCAAACCCACAACCATGTCATCCTGAAGCCGTTCGATCCCGCCCGGCTCATCGGGATCGTGCTTCAGCTGGCGCGCCTGGCCGAGATGAAGCGGTCGGTCCACTCGATGGCCGACTCCCTCGGGTGGGCGGGCCCCGCGGGGGTCGCCTGCGGAGGCGAGATGGTCTCCTGCGAGGCGCCCGACGGCGGCGCGTCGCCGGACTCCACGCCGGCGCCGTCCACCTCGCGGGTCGGCTTCTGCGCGGAGGCGGTGTCCACGGTGCAAGAGCTGCAGCAGGGGCCGGAGCTCACGAGGCCCGAGCCCGCGGCGTCGGGCGTGCTGGGGCGGTATCGCAGATGAGGTCGCAGGCGGTGCCATCGGCGAGCACCGAGGGACGAGGAGCGGCATGAACAGCTGGGATCCCCTGGGCGCAGCAGAGCAGGCCGCGGTCGCGGACGAGATGCTGTCCGTGCTGCGCCACGACCTCCGCAACCGCTTCGCGATCGTCCGCAACGCGTCGTTTTATATCAGGCGGAAGGTCTCGCGAGAGGCGGTCTACAAAGCCGATCCGAGGATCGAGGAGTTCTTCGGGATCATCGACGAAGAGGTGGTCGCGGCGAGCGCGCGGCTCGACGAGTCCATCGGCGCCGCGCGGCCCTTCACCCGCCGGAGCGAGCGCATGAGCGCGGCCGACTGCGTGCGGCGCGCGGCGGCGTGCGCGCGCATCGGCGCGAGCGGGGCGCGCGTCGAGCTCTCGGTCGAGGACGGCGACGTCGAGGCGGACCCGATGGAGCTCTCCGTCGCGGTGCGCTGCCTGATCGAGAACGCCGTGGAGTCGATGCCGGGGGGCGGCGTGGCCAAGGTGCGCGGCACCTCGAGCGGCGCGCGGTACGTCATCGAGGTCACGGACACGGGGGCTGTCGCCCGCGGGGTGGACAGCGAGGCGATCATGCGCCCCTTCTACACCACGAAGCCAGGTCACTTCGGCCTGGGGCTGAACATCGCGAGGCGGGTCGTCCAGCGCTACAGCGGGACGCTCGCCGTCGAGCCGCAGGCGCGGGGCACGTCGGCGCTCATCGCGCTGCCGCTCGCCGCCCCGCCGGAGGCCGGCGACGCCGGACCTGAGGCGGCGCCATGATCGCCGGTAGACGGCCCAGGGGCCGCGCGCGGCGCGCGCTGGCGGGCCGGGCCCCGGCGGCGGTGAGCGCGGCGCGGCGCGCGCGCCCCCGGGCCTGGCAGGGCTTGCTCCTGGTCGCGTGCACGGCGGCCGCGCCCCCCGAACAGGAGCGCATGGAGGCTGCGGAGGGGCCGGCGCAGCCCCCGGTCGAAGAGCTGTTCCTCGGCGAGACGGCCTTTCCGCAGGAGCAGCTCGAGCTGCAGATCACCAGCGCGCCGGCGTGGGAACGCGACGGGCGCCGGGTACGCTTCGGCGTACCGCTGCTGCTGGAGCTCGGCATCACCGATCGTCTCCAGATCGGGGGCGAGCTCCCCCTGGAGCTCGTGCGCCACGACCGGGGCGTCGCCGTGGGGCTCGGCGCCGTCCAGGCGGAGGTCCTGGCCAACGTGGTGAACGAGCGAGCGCTCGGGCTCGCGCTGTCCGCGGGGCTCGAGATCGGGCTCCCTGCGAGCGCGCGAGAGCTCGGCCCGCCGGGCTACACGCTGGCTCCCTTCGTGTGCCTCGACAAGGCGATCGGCGGCGTCCACGTGAGCCTCTCCGCGTCGGCGGAGGTCGGGCTGCCGGCCGCGGGGCGCAGCGCCGCGGAGCTCAGCCCCGGCGCCACGCTGGCCGTGGTCTCGCCCCTCGGCGACGTGGCGCCGACCGTGGAGCTCGCCGCCGAGCTCGACGACGCCGCGTCGCTGCTCCTCGCCCCCGGCGTGCTCTGGCACCCGGCGCCCGGCCTGGAGCTCGGCGCCGCGCTCGAGCTCGGGCTGCTCGGCGAGACGCCCGACGTCGGGCTCCTGCTCCTCGTCACGCGGGAGATCGAGCTCGCGGGCGACGACGATGATCACCTGAAGCACGGAAGGAGGAGCCACTCCCCATGAGCATTCGCGCCAAGCTGGCCGCCACCTTCGGCGTCGCGTTGACAGCGGTCCTCCTCGCCGGAGGAGCCTTCTACTTCACCATCCTGGAGATGCTCATCTTCCAGAGGCGGGCCGAGGTGTCCTACGAGGACCTGAGGCTGCACGTCACCCTGGCGAGCGACTCCAGCCGCTACATGAACGAGGCCGCCAAGGCCGCGCTCCGCGGCAGCCTCGGCGCGGAGCTCTCGGCGGCGGCCGCGGACACCGCGCGGGATCTGGCCACCATCGAGGCGCTCAAGAGGAGGATGCGCGCCGACGAGGAGATCAAGGAGAGCGAGGCGGAGTCGGCCGAGGAGATCGAGCACGTCCACTTCATGCAGGAGAGCTTCGGGCGGCTCGTCGAAGGCCTGGAGGAGATCTCCCGTATCCCGCACGAGCGCGCGAGCGAGCGGCTCGCCGCGTTCGCGCAGCTCTCCGACCGCGAGTACAAGGGGCAGTTTTTGCCGCACATCAGCGCGGCGGTCCACGACGCGGAGCGCGACATCGGCAGGATCCTCGACGACGAGCATCACCTCCGCTCGAGGGTGGCGGTGCTCGGGTCGGCGGCGACCGGCGGAGCGCTGGCCGTCCTCATCGCGCTGCTCGGGCGGCTCGTCCGCTCGATCGATCGCGGCTTCAAGGCGCTGCTCGAAGGGTCGCAGCGTGTCGCTCAGGGGCACCTCGACCTGCGCCTCCCTGTGCTCGATGAGCACGAGTTCGGGCGCCTGAGCGCGGCGTTCAACCACATGGCGTCCAACCTGGAGATCGCCCAAGAAGCCAGGCTGCGCATGGAGAAGCTCGCGGCGGTGGGGCAGCTCGCGGCGAGCATCGGACACGACCTCAGGAACCCGATCGGCGCTGTTCGGAACGCGAACCACTACCTCAAGAAGCGCCTCTCCGGGACGGAGCTCGGCGCGGAGTCCCGCGTTGCGCAGTTCCTCGAGATCACCGAGAAAGAGCTCATGGCGTGCACCAAGATCATCGGCAACCTCCTCGACTTCGCGCGCGAGCGGCGGCCTCTCCTCTCGGAGTGCTCGCTGAGGCCCCTCGTGGACGACGCCACCTCGGTCGTCGAGGTCCCGCCGCACGTGCGCGTCGAGAACGACGTACCGGACACGCTCCCTGTCGTGGAGCTCGACAAGGACCAGTTCCGGCAGGTGCTCGTGAACCTGATCCAGAACGCGGCCGAGGCGATCCCGGCCGAGCGCGAGGGGCACGTGCGGGTCGCCGCACGGTGCACGAGCGACGGGCTGACGCTCTCGGTCGCCGACAACGGGGCGGGCATCCCGGAGGAGACGCTCGCGCGGATCTTCGAGCCGCTGTTCAGCACCAAGCTGAAGGGCACCGGCCTTGGCCTGGCGATCAGCGCCGGGATCGTCCGCCGGCACGGCGGCGCCATCGAGGTGACGAGCGTGCCCGGCAGCGGGACGACCTTCATCATCCGCATGCCGGCGTGCGACGCGCCGAGGTCGACGCATCCCTCAACGAGGCCCTCCGGAGCTCAGGGCGCATGACAGGAGATGGATCCATGCGAGAGTCCGTGCATCAGGTCAAACGCGTGCTCGTGATCGACGACGAGGAAGGCATGCGCGCGACGCTCGCCGCGAACCTCGAGCTCGAGGGCTACGAGGCCGTGGAGGCGAGGGACGGCGTCCACGCGCTCGAGCTCGCCCGGCAGCAGACGTTCACGCTGGTCATCAGCGACGTCCGAATGCCCGGGCTCAACGGCGTCGAGACGTTCCGGGAGCTCAAGAGGATCCAGCCGGAGCTCACGGTCGTGCTCATGACCGCGTTCGCGCTCGAGAAGCTCATCGAGGAGGCGATCGAGGAGGGCGTCTACACGGTGATCTACAAGCCGTTCTCGATGGATCACCTGGCGCGCATCGTCGCTCGCGCGGTCGACTCGCCGGCCGTCCTCGTGGTGGACGACATGCCGACGGTCGCCGACTCGATCGTGGCGGTGCTCCGGGCCGCGGGGCTGTCGGCCCACGCCGTGCACGACGGGCGAGCCGCGGTCCGGTACGTCATCGAGCGGGGCGCCGACGTCTGCGTGCTCGATCTCGTCATGCCCGATCAGGACGGCGTCACGACGTGCGCGCAGATGCGGCGGCTGGAGAAGCGCGTCACGGTGATCGCCATGACCGGTCACTCCGTCCCGGAGATGGTCAACGCGATCATGAGCAAGGGCGGGTACACGTGCCTGCGCAAGCCGTTCGACGCGCTCGAGCTCATCCACACGATCGCGCGCGCGCGGGGCGACGCCGCGGCGCTGCTGAGCGTGCCGCCGGCCCGCGCCTGATCCAGGTCCGCGAGGCGGCGGTGGCGAGCCGGCCGCGGGACGTTCGCCGCGCGTCGCCGGGGCCGGTGACGGACACGCGGAGGCCGTGGGAGCCGGGTCAGTCGAGCTCGGTTCCCGGAGCGGCCATCATCGAGGTGCGCAGGTAGTTGATCGGCATGTGGTCGCCCCAGGAGAACGGCAGGCGCAGCCAGCTGATGGGGGATATCTGCTGCGCGATCCACGCCGCGACGCCGAGGGTGTTGCTCAATCCGACCGTGATCGCCTGCCGCACGGGCTTCGGCTCGTACTCCCAGCCTGTGTCCCCCGAGTTGTACTGCCGCCCGAAGTGCACGTAGCCCCCGATCGTGAACGGCGGCATGCGCGGCACGATGTCGCGCCCGTAGACATGACGAAACAGCCGCTTCCCGACCGTGTTCTCGTACTCCAGCGCGAGCGTCCTGTCGCCCACCATCGGCTGCCCGTACGTGTAGACGCCGCGCAATGTCTGTCGCAGGTCGGCGAGATCGTCGTCCCACTCGATGAGCACCGCCGCGATCACGGCGAGCGCGGCGCCCAGGCTATGGCCGGTGATGTACAGCGCCTCCAGCCTGCCCCCGTCCTCCGCGGCCGCGACGTCGACCCCGGCGGGCGAGGCCTCGCCGTGCCCCGCCGCATACGGGCCGACCGGGCACGGCGTCACCCACTGGCGCTCCAGCTCCGTGAGCTGCTGGCAGAGATCCCGCCCCGCGTGAAGCCCCTTGAGCAGGTGCTTCAGCGGCTCCCACAGCGCGCGGACCGCGTGGTAGAAGCCGCCGTGGACGCGCCCCGCGGTGGGGAACGGGTTCATCCTGGTGCTCGCGTCCGTCAGCCAGTTGATCGCGTTGCGCGGCTCCGTCCCCCGGAAGGAGAGGACCGCGACCCGCCTGTCAGGGCTCTGGACCAAGAACGCCGAGGTGTTCACGAGCAGCGCGTCGTTGGCCATCGTGAGCGACGCGACGTGGCTGCCCAGCAGCCCACGGCGCGCCATCGCGCCGGCGAACGTGCGGACGGTCGAGTACGTCCACGTCGACGTGAAGGCGAGCACCTTGGCGATCTCCCGGTCGTACTCTCCGGCGTGGGTCCGCGCGAGGCGGGGGAACGCGCTCGGATACCGTCGCCCGAGCTCCTCCGACCGCGCGCCGCCCTGCCCGAGACCCGCTGAACGAATTCCTTCGATGAGCATCGCTCCTCCCTTCGATTCGCTGCAATTGACGTGGGCGGCGCCGGCGCGCCCGGGCGCGCCGGCCGCCCCGGGCGCGCGCCGGCAGCGCCGTTCTCAGAGCGTCTTCAGGTATTCGATGAGGGCCATCTTGTCGTCGCGCGAGAGCCCGGCGCCGTAGGTGTGCCCCTGATTTCCATTTCCCGGTTCACGTGTGTCGTACCGGAAGAGGAGCCCTTTGCGCGCCAGCTCCGGCGCGTCCGGAGCGTCGTGGACGAACCCGCCTCGCTTGCGGTCCACCACGTCGAGCCCGCGGTAGAACACCTGGGGGCGCTCCGCCGGCGTGAGGAGGTGCCAGAGCGTGGGCACGGACCCGTTGTGCAGATAAGGCCCGGTGGCCCAGAGGCCGTGGAGCGGGGTCGAGAGGTAGCCCGTCGTGCTCCTGAAACGATTGAAATCGAGCTTTGTCCCCTCGGCGTAGCGGTTGTAGGCGTCCGCCGCCTCCGGCGTCCACATCTGCACGCGGAACCGGTCGGTGCGGAGCTCCTTCTCGTCGACCGGGATGACGGTCCGGTAGCGGGTCCCGCCGACGTCGTGGCACTCGGCGCAGCCGGCGCTCACGTAGACGCGGCGGCCCTCGTCGGCGAGCGCGCGGTTGACGGCATACGGATACTGCGGCGCCGCCGCGCGGGTCATCCAGCGCTCGATGCGCCGGATTTGATCGGACTCGAACGACCGCAGCGTGGTGCCGTCGCCGAGCGCGGAGCTGTCGGCGACCTCGCGCAGCGAGTCGTTGAGGCCGTCCCAGTGGTAGCTGTAGTTGCCCTGGACCGACGGGGTCATCTCCCAGATCGGCTGCATGTCCGCGACCCCGATGGTCTCGTCGATCGGCAGTCTCAGCATGTGGAACTTGACCGGGTTGAAGGGCTCGATCCTCCCCCGGCCCCACCGCGGCCGGCGGTGGCCCACGGAGGGGAGATACGCGTCGAGCCAGGTCATCCACTGGTCCCGCTGCTGGAGCAGCGCCTTCCGCGTCTGAGGGATGATGAGGTGACGATAGAGCTGCTCGTCCACCCAGGAGAGCTGTTCGGTCCGGCGGATCGCCTCGACGACGCCGTCGGGGGTGAAGCGGGGGTCGCCGGCGCACGCCCACAGAAAGCGGGTGTACCCCTGGACGTCGAGCTGACCCGAGGTGGCGCCGAGGAGGATGTGGGGCGCGCCGCCCTGCTCGTCGCGGACGGTGGACACGTGGCAAAAGGCGCAGTTGATGGCGGCCCGCGGGAACCCGATGGTCCTCACGGAGATGCCGATCGGCGCCTCGCGGCCCTCGTAGACCATCCCGAGCGACGCATACCCGCCCGGGCCCGGGAGGTGCTGCGGGCAGAGCTCGGGGAGCGCCTTCCAGATGAGGTACGGGATGCCCGTGTTCCCCTCGTTGGCGATCGACCCGTATTTGAAGTTCTCGTCGTCGTCCGCGTAGTTTACTCGTACGTCGCGGAAGAACTTGTACCAGACGAAGAAGCCGGTGATCCCGCCGAGGAGGAGTATCCCCCCGAGGACCCTCCGGACCGCCTTGCGATTGATCTTGCGCATATCGTCACCTCCCGCGACATCGACGTTGAACGCTCACCTGGCGGAACGGAGCGCCAGGCGCAGCAGGATGAGCTCGGGCACCGCGAACGAGAGATCGAAGACCCCGAAGAGGGCGAACTGCTCGCGGAACGGGGTGACGAGGAAGAAGGTCGCCCCCGCGAAGCGCGCGCCCACGGCGAGCCACGCGCTCTCCCGGTAGCGGCGCGGATCCCTGGCGCCGGGGATGTACGAGAGCGACAGGAGGGAGAGCAGGAGCGCCGCGAAGTTCGGCCACATCGTGCACGACGCCTGCTGGGCGCCGAGCGCGGAGAGCAGCGCCTTCGGAGATACGATGGCGGGCAGCGCCAGCGCGAGGTTGGCGGCGACGCCGAGCAGCACGACGCGGCCGAACCACACAGAAAACCGATTCGTTGCAGGCGCGGAGGCCTGCTCCAGATGATCCACCATAATTCCCCCGGCCCGCGCTGGCGCGCTTCGACGCGCGGCGCGTGCATGATGGGCGCGCGCCGTCATGCAGGACGTGCATGCCGTGCCCGCGCGCCGCTGTGCATCGACATGGGAGCGCCGCGCTGAGTGCAGCCTACGGAGTCCCACCTCATTCTGCGGTGCAGCGCCTTTGACCGCAAGGAGCTCCGAGGTGGTCATGATCTCGCTGTCTGGGGAGCGGCCGTGTCGCGGCCGCGGCGGACCTCGCCCGTGCGAGGCGCGCCGTGACCGCGCTTTCGTGACGTCACCGCGCGCGGAGGTACTCGCGCCGCAGGACCGCGACGTAGAGCGCAGCCTGGAGGAGGCCGAGCGAGCCCTCGAGGTAGGCGAGCACGAGGTAGGCCCTCGCGTAGTCGGCGAACGTCACCGCCCAGTACCAGAAGAGACCGAGGAGCAGCCGCGAGGTGATGGCGGCGGCGGTGGCGTAGCGGTCCCGGAGCGGCCTCACGAGCGCCGGGACGTACATGCTGGCGAGGAGCAGCGTCAGCACCCCGAAGCTGCGCTGCCAGATGTCCGCCTGGAACGACCGGATTTGCGGCAGGAAGAGCGCGGAGGTGAGCGAATCCGGCGAGAGCAGGGCTGCTGCGCCCAGCGCGGCGTCGACGGCGATTCCGAGCGCGACGAGGACTTGGAGCGCCCTCGTGGTGATGTGATCGGCGCGTGTTATCATGGTGGATCCCCCTTCCTGGATGACGGCTCCTAGAGCGTCTTGAGATACTCGATGAGCGCCCACTTATCGCTGTCGCTCAGCTCCGTCCCGTAGCGCGCCCCCGTGTGGCCCCGGCTGCTGTTGCCGGGCTGCGATGTCTCGAACAGGAACGCTCTCCGGCCTTCGACCTCGCGGACGTCGACCCGGAAGCCGACCCGGACGGGGTCGTACACGTCGTGGCCCCGGTAGAAGCGCGTCGGCCGCCGCTCGGCCGGGGTGAGCAGATCCCACAGCGTCGGGACCGAGCCGTTGTGCAGGTAGGGCGCGCGCGCCCAGATGCCGTCGAGCGGCTGGTTGGCGTAACCGTTCGTCTTCTGGAAGTGCCTGAACTCCCAGTCGTAGCCGCGGTCGTAGCGGACCTGGAGCTGCCTCAAGGTCGTCGTGTACGAGTTCAGGCGGTGCTCGTCCGTCCCGATCTCCTCGATCGGCACGACCCTCCCGACGCCGGCCCCGCCGATGGCGTGGCAGCCCGCGCAGTACGCGTCGTAGAGCGCCTGCCCCTGCCTGAGCTTCGCGGGATCCTCGCTTCGCTTGAACGGGAACGCCGGCGGCGGGAGCACGTCCAGCCACTCCTTGACCCGCCTGATCCGCGGCAGGTCCACGTCCGCGCGCGTGGCGCCGGCGCCGAACGCGGCGCTCACGTTGCGCTCCATGACCGAGGTGTTGTCCCCGTCCCAGTGCAGGTGCATGCCCTCGCGCGGCCTCTGGTTCCAGACGGAAGGGAAGTCGACGGTGCCGAGCCGCTCCTCCGCGGAGAGATGGCCCTGGTAGTACTCTCCGAACTGGTTCGTCTTGTAGGGGTTGAAGGTGTCCACCCGCCCCGGGCCGAAGGGGGGGTTCAGGGGCGTGAACACGTACAGCCGGTCTCGCGCCCGGAGGATGCCTCGCCTCATCTCCTCGACCGCGCCGCGGTAGACCAGGCGCTCGGGCGGGAAGAGCGCGCCGTCCTTCTCCACCTCGTCGATCACGAGATCCGGCGTGAACCTCGAGTCCTCGGCGCAGCGGAAGAGGAACTCGAAGTACGCTTGCAGATCGACCGTGTTGGCGGGCATGCCCAGGTAGCGCACCGGGGCGCTGTCCTCGGACGCGCGCACCGAGCCGACGTGGCACACCGCGCAGTTCAGGCCGACCAGATCGATGCCCCGGCGGCGGATCGAGAACCCGACGGGCATCGGACGGCCCGGCTCCTGGATGAAGCCGAACGTGGTGTAGTCCCGCCCCCCTTGCAGGTGCTCATGGAACATGCGCGGCAGGATCTGCATCACGCGCAAGGGCAGGCCGTTCTCGGTGTTGTCGCCGCCGATCGAACCGTACTTGAAGTGATCCTCGATCCCCTCGTAGGTGACCGGCCGGTTCGGCGCGTACCGGGAGGAGAGGAGGAGGAACACCCCGAGCGCGGAGAGCGCGCCCGCGATCCCGCCTTTGAGCCTGCGCCAGCGCCGGACCCCCTCTTCCGGGGGCCCCTCTGTGTGTTGCGTCGTCATGATCGTCACCCTTCTCTTGGTGCCGCCTTGCTGCTCCGGCTGACCGTGCGGGGCGGCCTGCGCGCCGACGCGCGTCCACGAGCGAGCTGAAGCCAGAAACGGACCCGCGGCCTGCGCGCCGGGAAGGCTCACTGCGCCAGAAAAGGAACGGGGAACTCGAGCTTATAAGACCAGGGCGTCAACGGATGACATGGCAGGAAACGTCCTCGCCACGGCAGCCCAGGCGCTCGGGAGATGGCGCGCGCAGCTCTGAAAGCATATATCTACTTACCTCGGCGGAGCGCGCAAGGCCGCCTCCGGCGATCGCGGCCAAGGCACGACTGGACGATTGGCGCCGTCCAGCGAATACACCACGCCCACGCAGGACACCGCGGAATCCTAACTCTCCTGGTGCAGCATGAAGCAGAACAACGCGAACGAAGTCATCTTCCAAGAGCTGAAGTTCCGGAGCCTCACGGTCAAGAACCGCATCTTCCGATCGAGCATCTCCGGGCGCTTCGACAACTACGACGGCTCGGGCACGTACGTCCGGATCAACTGGGAGGAGAAGTTCGCCGCAGGCGGAGTCGGGGCGATCATCTCCTCGTACGTGCCGGTCCACACCCGCGGGCGCATCCTCCCGAACTACGCGATGATCCACCACGACGGGACGATCCCGTTCTGGACCGCGCTGGGCGAGCGGATCCACCGCCACGACTGCAAATACATCCTCCAGCTCAGCCACTCGGGACGCCAGCAGGACGTCGGCGGCGTCGAGAACCTCCCCTTCGAGGCCCAGAGCGCGACGAGCAGGAAAGATCGGTTTCACGGCTTCCCCAGCCGAGCCATGACCAAGGACGAGATCAAGTACACCATCCAGTGCTTCGCCGACGGGGCGAGGCGGGCGAAGGCCGCGGGGCTCGACGGCGTGGAGACGCACAGCGCCAACGGGTACCTGATTAACCAGTTCCTGAGCTCCGGCATCAACGACAGGAAGGATGAATACGGAGGCTCCGTCGAGAACCGCGCGCGTTTCCTCGTGGAGATCATCCGCGCGATCCGCCGGGCCGTGGGCGACGATTTCCACGTTCAGGCCAAGATCGGCGCGGTCGATTACAACGACGTGCTCCCGTTCGAGCGGAGGGGGAACACCCTCGAGGATTCCATCGCGATCTGCCAGATGCTGGAGGAGGCGGGCGTCGACGCCATCCATGTCTCCACCGGGAGCATGTTCCCGCACCCGAGGAACCCCGCCGGGGATTTCCCGCTCGACGACGCGCGCCGCTGGTACGACGGCCTCCTGTCGAGCGGCACCCACACGATGCGCAACTACCTGATGTTCAGGTACCGGCTCCTCCGTCCGCTCTTCCGCCGCATGTGGTTCCGCCACCTGCCCGCGACGACGAGGATCGAGGGGATCAGCGTCGAGGAGGCGCGCGCGATCAAGCAGCACGTCAAGGTGCCCGTCATGGTCACCGGCGGCTTCCAGACGGCGTCGGTCATCGCGGAGACCATCCGGAGCGGGGCGAGCGACGCGGTCACCATCGCGAGGCCGCTCATCGCGAACAACGATCTCGTCAAGATGTTCGCGCGCGGGCTCGACCGTCCGCCCAACCCGTGCACGTACTGCAACAAGTGCCTGCTCAACGTGCTGGAGAACCCGCTCGCGTGTTACGACCTCGATCGCTACGAGGGCGACTACGCCAGGATGATGGAGAACGCGATGTCCGTCTTCTACCCGTCGCCGTTCAACACGAAGCCGCCTCCTCACGCCGGCCTCGTCGCGCCCGAGTCGCCGGACGGGCCGCTCGTGCCGATCGAGGCGGGGGACAGGGCGGCGGTGGACGGCGGCACCCTGCGCTGCACCTACTACCGCGGCGAGCGCCACGAGTGAGGCGCGATCGCCCGATGGTCACGCTCGGGCGGTCCACGTAGCGTCGGCCCGAGAGCTCGACAGCGTCCGCGCCACCGCCCCGGCCGCCCGGCCGAGCAGCCGCGCCGCCGGTGCGTCGAGGAGCGGCGCGGGCAGGGCGCTCGCGTCCGCGAGCTGCGTCCTCCGGGCTCCGCGAGAGCGCCGCCCTTCTGCTGGCTCCGGCTCGCCGCGCAGCGCGCGAACCCTCCACGCGAACCCTCCAGAGAACGGGGCGCACGCCATTGACGCCCGGCGCGCGGTCCACCACGGTGGGCGCCAGCGACATGAGCATGAGCATCACTGGATCCGCGGTCCCCGTAGTATCTGCCGATCAGGCGCTCCAGCGCCTGATCGAGGGCAACCAACGCTTCGCGCGCAACCTGCCCAGCGAGAATATCGCCGTGGCGCAGCGGGCCCGGGCCGCGCTCGCGGCGGGGCAGCGGCCCTTTGCCATCACCCTCTCCTGCTCGGACTCGCGGGTGCCGGCGGAGCTCATCTTCGATCAGGGGATCGGCGACCTGTTCGTCATCCGGGTGGCGGGCAACGTGGTGGCGCCCTCGCTGATCGGCAGCGTCGAGTTCGCCGCCGCCGCCTTCGGGACGCGCCTTGTGGTCGTGATGGGCCACTCGCACTGCGGCGCCATCAAGGCCACGCTGGACGAGCTGCAGCAAGAGGGGGGCGGCGTGCTCACCGACAACATCCGCGACATCGTCGAGCGCTGCCGAGCGCCGGTGGCGACGGTGCTCAGCGTCGCCGGGCGTCAGGCCCCGAGGGACTTCCTGCTCCGCGAGGCGGTGCGCGCCAACGTGCGCAACTCGTGCGACCACCTCCGGCATGGCAGTCGCCTGCTCGAGCGGCTGTGCGCCGCGGAGGGCATGCGCATCGTGGGCGCCGAGTACGACCTGGAGACCGGCGAGGTGACGTTCCTCGACTCCGCGTGAGGCGCCGCCGAGCGGGCCGCCGACGCGCGTTCGAGCGCGTTCGAGCGCGTTCGAGTACTGGCGTGCTCACGCGACGCACAGAAGGTGTCGTGTGTAGTGGTGCTGGAATAGTGCGACCGCACCGCCGCGAGCTCCAGGGAGGTCGCGCTCCGGAGCGGCGCGCTCTCCGGCCGCCGCGTGGTCATGGCGCCCCGGCGCGGCGCAGGAGCCCGTAGCGCGCGAGCTTGCGGTAGAGCGTCGTCCTCGGGATGCCGAGGCTCCGCGACACCTCGCACACGTTCCAGCCGGCGAGCTGCAGCGCGTCGCGGATGCGCTCCTCCTCGAGCCGGCGGTGCTCGGCGCGGGAGCGGCCCCGCCGCGCGGGCGCCGCCGCCGGAAGGTGGATGTCGGCGGGGCCGATCTCCGGGCCGGGCGCGAGCACACACGCGCGCGAGAGGACGTTCTCGAGCTGCCGCACGTTGCCGGGCCAGCCGTACGACGAGAGCCGCCGCAGCGCGCCGCGGGACAGCCGCGGGGCCGGGCGGCCCTGCCGCGCCGCGAGCTTCTCGACGATCGCCTGCGCGATCGCGGGGATGTCGTCCGGGCGGTCGCGCAGCGGCGGCAGCCGGATCTCGATGACGCTGACCCGGTAGTAGAGATCCTCGCGGAAGCGCCCCCGGGCGACCTCCTCCCCGAGATCCCGGTTCGTCGCGCACACGACCCTCACGTCGGGGACCGGGATGCTCCGGTCCGATCCCACCGGGCGGATCTCCCGCTCCTGGAGCGCGCGGAGGAGCTTCGCCTGCACGGCCACGGGCATCTCCCCGAGCTCGTCGAGGAACAACGTCCCGCCCCGCGCCGCGAGGAACAGGCCGCCGTGGTCCCGCACGGCGCCGGTGAAGGCGCCCTTCACGTGGCCGAAGAGCTCCGACTCGAGCAGCGCCTCGGGCAGCGCGGCGCAGTTGACGGCCACGAACGGCCCCTCCCGCCGGGGCCCGCCCGAGTGGATGGCGCGCGCGACGAGCTCCTTGCCCGTGCCGCTCTCGCCCGTCACGGTCACCGGCACGTCGCTCTCCGAGACGCGCTCCACGAGCGAGAGGACGGCGCGCATCGGGGCGCTCCTCCCCGCGATCTCGGGGAAGTCGCGGCGCGCGTCCGCGCGGGTCCGCTCGAGCTCGTGCGAGAGCCGCTCGATCTCGCCCGCCTGCGAGCGCATGAGCTCCGCGACCCGGCGCTGCTCCTCCTCGAGGGCGCGGGTGCGGTCCGTGAGCTCGGCCATGAGCCTGCCGTTGTGCAGCGCGACCGCGATCTGGTCCGCGAAGGCGCCGAGCAGGTCCGCGTCGGCCTCGGCGAACGTGCCGCGCTGGAACCGGTTGTCGAGGTAGACGGCGCCGAGCACCGCGCCGTGCGCCCGGATCGGCACGCACACGATCGACCTGAGCCGCAGGGCGTGCACGGACGTGTTCCCGTGGAACCGCTCGTCGGCGAGCGCGTCGACCGTGAGCACGGCCTCGCCGCGCTCGACGACGCGCTTCGCGATGCCGTGGCTGAACTTGAGCTGGCTCTTGCCGACGCGCTCGCGGTCGAGGTTCCGCGCGACCGCGACCTCGAGCTTGCCCTTCGCGCGCCCGTCCGGAGGCGGCGGCGAGGCCAGGATCACGAACCCGCGCTCGGCGCCGGTCAGCTCGATGGCGGCGTCCATGGCCAGGCGGAGCACCTCGTCGGCGTCGAGCGTCGAGCTCAGCCGCCGGTTGATCTCGAGGAGCTTCAGCACGAGCTCCCGCTGGGCCGCCGGCTGGGCGGGCCCGCCGCGGAGCGCGGCCCGGCGCGGGTGCCGCCAGAAGACGTCGGCGAGCTCGGGCGGCAGCGTGCTCCCGATGTGCTCCCAGCACTCGAGCGCGGCGGTGCGGTGCCGCTCGGCGAGCGCCGTGGCCGACCGGAGGCGGAGCACCTCGGCGGACACCTCCTCGTGCTTCGCGTGGAGCTCGAGCTGCGCGACCCTGGCCACGAGGCCCGCGCCCCGGTGCACCTCCAGGAGGGCCGCCTCGGTGTCGCCGCGCGAGAGGGCGAGCTCCGCGCCCGCCGTCGCGTGGCGCAGCGCGAGGTCCGCCGCGTCGGTCTCCCGGAGCAGCGCCGCGGCCTCGGCCAGCCGGGCGCCCGCCGCGTCCCGGTCGCGCGCCGCGAGGGCGACCTCGGCGGCGTGGATCATCGCCTCGCACGCCTCGCGCTTCGAGCCGCGCGCCGCGTGGTCCGCGCGGGCCTGCTCGAGCAGGCGCGCCGCGTCGCCGAGCGCCCCGCGGGCGGCGGCGATCTCCGCCGCGAGCCCGAGCGCGGCGGCGGCGAGCTGCTCGGGGACCTTCGCGTTCTCGGGCGCGCGCGACGCACGCGGCGCGCGCAGGCGCGCGACGCCGAGCTCGGCCCGCTCCAGGAGGCCGATGTCCGCGTGGATCTTGGCGAGGTTGAAGCGGAGGGTCGCCTCGGTCCGCTCCTTGGCGTAGGCGACGGCCGCGCGCAGCCCGCGCTCGTAGCAGCGCAGCGCCGCGCCCCAGTCGCCGAGCTGGTGCCGCGCCGTCCCGAGGTTCAGCGCGGCCGTGGCGAGCAGGTCGCCGAGGCCCTCCGCCTCGGCGAGGTCGAGCGCTCCCTGGAACCCGCGCGCGGCGAGCGCGGCGTCGCCGGCCCGGTAGGCATGGAGCGCGTGGTAGCTGAGCGTGCGGACGCGGGCGCGGGGCGAGTCCGACGCCGGCCGCAGCGCCACGGCGCGCGCGAGGCTCCGGAGCGCGCCTGCCTGGTCGCTGAGGTACCCGAGCGCGAGGCCCAGCGTCTCGGCGAGCTCCGCGGCGACCGACGCGGCGGCCTCGCCCGGCGGCGGGGCGCCGGCCTCGCCCGGCGGCTGGGCGGCGGCGGCCTCGCCCGGCGGCTGGGCGGCGGCGGCCTCACGGGACGGGAGCGCGGCCGCGGCCTCCGCGACGGCGAGCGCGCGCTCGGCCTCGCGCCGCGCCTCGGCGTAGCGGCCGAGGCGCAGCAGGCAGCGCGCCGAGAGGCTCGCGAGCCGGCCGCCGCGCTCTCCGGGCGACAGCGACCGCGCCCGCTCGAGCTGCGCGAGCGCCCGCTCGACGCGGCCGAGCTTCTCGTAGCAGCGCGCCGCCCCGTACGAGAGCTCGACCAGGACCTCGGGCGGCGGCCGCGCGCGCCGCGCCCGCGCGAGCAGCGACAGCGCGCGCCTCGGGTCGCCGGCCGCCTCGATCGCGGACGCGGCGGCCACGAAGGTCCGCGCCGCGGGCGCGGCCGCGCAGGCGGCGTCCGCGGCGCGCACCCAGGCGCGCGGCGCCCATTCGAACATCGGCTCGGACGCGACGAGCGCCCGCCGCGCCGCCTCGTGGTCACCCGCGAGGGCGAGCGCGCGCGCCCTGTCCGCCGCGCGCTGGCTGCGGAGAGCCGGGGCGAGCGCCGCCTCGTCGACGCCGCCGAGGTGGTCCGCCATGGCGGCCGCGACCTCGCGCACGGCGCCCGGGTCGAGCGCCGCGAGCAGCGCCCTCGCTTGCCCCGGCTGGCCGAGGCGCCAGCCCTCGCCGTCGAGCCCGGCGAGCCCCGCGGCCTCGAGCGCCTCGAGCGCCGCGCGCGCCACGCCGAGCGCCGCCGCGGCCCCGGGCGACAGCCGGTCGGCGACGGCGAGCGCCGCGAGGGCGCGCGCCTCGCCGCGGCCGAGCCCGGCCACGCGCCGGCGCCAGTGCTCCGGCGTGGCCGTCGTGTGAACGAACCCGTCGAGCTCCGCCTCGCTCACCGCGCGCCGGGCGAGCGCGGAGCAGAGCTCCTTCAGCGCGCGCGGGCGGCCGCCGCTCGCGCGCAGGAGATCGGGGCCGCGCGCCGCCGTGGTGAACGGCGCCGTCCAGACCCGGACCGCGGCCTCGCCGAGCGGCTCGAGCGGCAGCGCGACGACCGCCTCGCCGGCCACGTCGAGCCGCTCGGCGGAGGCGATGAGCCAGAGGACGGCGTCGGTCGTCTCGGTCGCCCGCACGAGCGCCTCGAGCAGCGCCCGATCGTCCGCGCCGAGCCGGTCGGCGTCATCGATCGCGAGGACGCGCGGCCGGACTGCACCCGCGGCGCGGGCGCGCTGGTCGTCGGCGCCGCGGGCGCGCTGGTCGTCGGCGCCGCGGGCGCGCTGGTCGTCGTCGGCGTCGACGCCGCGCGCGCACGCGAGCTCGCCGCGGGCGTCGAGCAGCGCGCCGACGCCCGCGGCGAGCGAGGCCCGACCGAGCGCGCGGCCGAGCAGCGCGCGGAGCGGATGCTCGCCGCGCGGCGCTCCCTCGACGACCGGCGCGCGGAGCTGCGCGCGCCACTTGAGCTCGCGGAAGAGGCGTGATTTGCCGATCCCTTCCTCGCCGGTGATCACGACCGCGCGCGGACCGCGCTCGCCCTTGAGCAGCGCCTCGAGCGCCGCGTCGAACGCGCGCACCTCGCGCTCGCGGCCGACGATCTCGCCCGGCTCGCTCACGACCGCGGGGGCGCGCCGCGGCAGGCCGCCGGCGGAGAGGGCCTCGAGGATCTCGTCGACGCAGGACGGCCGGTCCGCCGGGTCCTCGGCGGTGAGCCGCTCGGCGAGCCGGCGCGCGGCCGCGGGCGGCGCCCCGGAGAGCAGCGGAAACAGCTCCTCGAGCGTCCTCCCCACGGCGAAGAGATCGGAGCGCGCGCTCGGCGGGGCGCCCCGGAGCAGCTCGGGCGCGAAGAGCCGCGCCGTGCCCGAGAGGTCCCCCGCCTCTGCGCGCATCCTCCGGGCCGCGCTGAGATCGATGAGCACGCCCGAGCCGTCGTCCCGCACCAGGATGTTCTCTGGCTTGACGTCGCCGTGGACGATGCCGGCGCCGTGGAGCCAGCCGAGCGCGTCGAGCGCGTCGAGCAGGAGGGGCAGGGCCGCGCGGAAGGAGCGGCCCCGGGCGTGCTCGGCCAGCGTCCGCCCGCGGATGAGCTCCGCCGTGGAGTACGTGAGCGGCGCGCCGCCGTCCGCCGTCCGCGCGAAGTCGTAGGCGCGGGCCAGGCGCGGGTGAGCGCAGCCGGAGAGCAGCGAGAACTCGCGCCGGAACGCCTCGACCGCGCCCGCCGAGTCGAAGCGCAGCGTCTTCAGCGCGACGTCGCGATCGAAGAGGTGGTCGCGCGCCTCGAAGACGGAGCCGAGCCCGCCGCGCCCGAGGGCTCGCACGAGGTCGTAGCGGCCGTCGACCACGGCTCCTGGCGCAAGGCCGTGCTGTACCATCGGAACAAACCGGAACAGAATGGTACAATAACCGAGGGCACGACCTCCAGGGATCCGAGCGATCGCGCTGGCACGGCCGTTGAACAGCGTGACGTCGTGAGGTGGTGGGCTTCGGTTCTCTTGGTTGCTTGCGTCGCCGGGTGCGGGGTGAACCCCATCCCCGAGCCGCCGTCGACGCCTGAGCTTCTCGGCGATGTGGTCGGCGTGGGCTGCGACGTCTGCGACAGGGAGGTCATCGACCTCGCCGGCGGGCCGGGGAGCGTGAGGAACGCCGACGTCGTCTGGGCGGTGAACCTCGACGGGACCGCGCCACCCGAGGTCGCCGCGGTCGGCGTCGATGGAAGCTTCCTCCTCCCCCTGGAAGCTTCCTTCGGCGACGAGGTGCGCTTGCAGGCGCGGCGCGGCGAGAGCCGCTCCGAGCCAGCCGACCTGATCGTCGCGGACGGCGTTCTCGAGAGCGCGCCCCGCCCGCTCGCCGACTGCTTCCACGTCGAGCCGGAGCTCGCCTTGGCCGACACGGCGGTCGGCGAGGTGTCCACCGGCGCCCTCCGGCTCGAGCACGGCTGCGCGGCCCCGCTCGCGATCGACGCGATCACCCTTCGTGCGCCGTCCGCCGAGCTCTCCCTCCAGGGAGGGACGGCGCCGGTGGTCCTCGCGCCCGGAGAGTCCATGGATGTCCCCGTGGAATTCCGGCCGAGCGCGCCCGGCGCGCGCGAGGAGGTGCTGCTCATCGAGGTGTCTTCTCCCGCGGCCACCCGGCGCGCGGTGACGCTCTTCGGGCGCGGCGTGCCCTGAGGCGACGAGCGCTTCACGCCCCCTCCAGGGGGCCACGAGCCGTCCTCCCGGGCGAGGTGTCTTCCTGCGAATCAACCGTCTTGCGAGAGACAAGAACATGGAGACGAACATGCGATCCTATGCTTTGTGGTTCCTTTCGGCGTCTGCGATCCTCGGGCCGCTCGGGTGCGACCCCGACGTGGGCGGAGGGACGTGCCCGGACCCGCGAGATCCCGAGGTGCATTACGTGTCTCACGAGCCAGAGTGCCCAGGCATCGACGTCGGGTGCGCGCCGACGCAGACGGCGTTCTCCGACGAGTGCGGGTGCGGCTGCATCGGCCCCGAGCCGGCGGCCTGCCCGGATCCGGGGGACCCGGAGGTCCGCTACGTGTCGCACGACCCGAGGGAGTGCCATCTCATCGATTTCGACTGCTCATGGCCGCAGACGCTGTTCTCCGACGAGTGCGGGTGCGGCTGCGTCGGCCCTGAGCCGGAGGCGTGCCCGGACCCGAACGACCCGGAGGTCCATTACGTGTCGCGCGATGAGCTGGAGTGCCAGCTCATCGACTTTATCTGTCCTGAAGGCCAGGAGTACATGTCCGGCTTCCCCTCCGCGTGCGGGTGCGGCTGCATCGGTCCCGAGCCGTCGGTCTGCCCGGACCCGCGCGACCCGAACGTGCGTTATGTGTCGCACGATCCGCGCGAGTGCGCCCGCATCGATTTCGACTGCTCGCCGCCGGAGGAGCTCTTCTCCGGTGAGTGCGGGTGCGGCTGCATCGGTCCCGACCCTCTCGTCGGGCGATCGCATTGACCGTCATGACCTCGCGACCCGACCCGGGTTGACCTGCCGCGGGACCGCGCGACCCGACCCGGGTTGATTGAGCGCGCCTGCTCAGCCGCCGCCCGAGCGCTCGGCCGAGGTGGTACATGAGCCGGCTGAACGGGCGGCGCGCGCGCGGACCGAGGTTCGCGTCCGCGTCGACGAGGATCTGCTGCTCGCGCGCGCGGCGCAGCCGTGCCTCGAGCTCCTGGATTTGGATCCGCACGACCTCGATCTCGCTGCGGTACCTCGACACGATGCCATGATACCCTCGACCGAGCATGAACGCCGCCGCCGCGACGTACGAGGTCTTCTCCGCCGCGCAGTGGGGCCGCCTGCGCGCGGCCACGCCGCTCACCCTCTCGGAGGCCGATCTCGCGGCGCTGCGGGGCCTGAACGAGCGGCTCTCGCTCGACGAGGTCGCGACGATCTACCTGCCGCTCTCGCGGCTCCTCAACCTGCACGTCGGCGCGGCGCAGCACCTCCGCCGCGTGAAGGACGAGTTCCTCGGCCGCCCCGCCGGGCGGCGGCCCTACGTGATCGGCGTCGCCGGGTCGGTCGCGGTGGGCAAGAGCACGACCGCGCGCGTGCTGCAAGCATTGCTCGCGCGGTGGCCCGATCACCCGCGCGTGGACCTGGTGACCACCGACGGCTTTCTGTTCCCCAATGCGGTGCTCGCCTCGCGCGGCGGCCTCCGCCGCAAGGGCTTCCCCGAGAGCTACGACCTGCGGCGGCTGGTGCAGTTCCTCGCCGACCTCGAGGCCGGCGTCGAGGCCATCGAGGTGCCGGTGTACTCGCACGTCACGTATGACGTGGTCGCCGGGGAGGTGCAGACCGTGCGGCAGCCAGATATCGTGATCCTCGAGGGGTTGAACGTGCTGCAGGGCCCCGACCGCGCCGGGGCGATCGCCGTCAGCGACTTCTTCGACATCGGGATCTACGTCCACGCGGAGGAGGCCGACATCGAGCGATGGTTCCTGGAGCGCTTCTTCTCGCTGCGGGCCACGGCGTTCCGCGACCCCACCTCGTACTTCCATCGTTATGCCGCGATGAGCGACGACGAGGCGCGCGCCTTCGCGCTGGAGGTATGGCGCACGATCAACGGCCCCAACCTGACCGAGAACATCCTGCCGACGCGCGCCCGCGCCGACGTCGTGCTCGAGAAGGGGCCTGACCACGCGGTGCGCGCGGTGCAGCTCCGCCGCTTCTGATGCCGTCGTGACCCGACCCACGTTGCGCGACCCGATCCAGGTTGGGCCAGCAGCAGCCCGGGGTGGTTTCGCCATCACCCAGGTTGGGGTAGTGTCGCCATAAAAATTCAGCGATGGTACACAGGGCTGACCCGCCGAAAAGAGTTGTCTACCCTACGTTTGAAAGATGACCTACTCCATCGAACCCTTGTTTCAGCCGATGCAGCTGCTGAGCATCACCTTGCGCAGCCGGATCGTCATGTCGCCCATGACGCGCTGCTTCTCGCCCGGCGGCGTGCCGGGCCAGAACGTCGCCGACTACTATCGTCGCCGCGCCGAGGCGGGCGTGGGCCTGATCGTCACGGAGGGGACCGGGATCGATCATCCGTCGGCCCTCGGCAGCGGCGCCGCCGGCGAGGACGACATCCCTGTTCTCTACGGCGACGCCGCGCTGGCCGGCTGGAAGAAGGTGGTGGACGACGTGCACGCCGCCGGCGGGCTGATCTTCCCCCAGCTGTGGCACATGGGCGTGCTCCGCACGCCGGGCACCGGACCTTTCCCCAATGCGCCGTCTTCCCGCCCGTCCGGCATCTGGGGCCCACGGGACGGCCTCCACTCCATGCCGCCCGCGTACGTCGAGCGGATGCTCTCGCCGACCGAGCCGATGACTGAATCCGAGATCGCCGACGTGATCGCCGCCTACGCTCGCAGCGCGGCCGCCGCCAAGGCGGTCGGCTTCGACGGTATCGCCGTCCACGGCGCGCATGGATATCTCATCGACACGTTCCTCTGGGAGGCGACCAACCAGCGCACCGACACGTGGGGCGGCGATCTGGTCCGCCGCACCCGGTTCGGCGCCGCAGTGGTCAAGGCCGTCCGCGAGGCGGTCGGCCCCGCCGTTCCCATCATGTTCCGCTACTCCCAGTGGAAGCTCCATGACTATAACGCTCGGATCGCCCGCACGCCGCAGGAGCTGGAGAGGGTGCTGCGGCCCCTCGTGGACGCCGGCGTGGATGTCTTCGACGCCTCCACCCGTGTCTTCTCCGCGCCGGCGTTCGAGGGCTCGGACATGACCCTGGCCGGGTGGACGAAGAAGGTCAGCGGGAAGCCCTGCATGGCGGTCGGCGGCGTCGGTATGTCCAGGGACCTGATGTCCTCCATCGCCGTGGGCTCCATGCCGGTGAACAACCTCGACCAGGCGCTCGCGCGGTTCGAGCGCGGAGAGTTCGACCTCCTCGCGGTCGGCCGCTCGCTCCTGGCCGATCCAGAGTGGGCGCTCAAGGCGCGCAGGGGCGAGCCGTTCACGGCATTCAGCCCGGAGCACTTCCGCCAGCTCTACTGAGGCGCCACGCGATCATCGCTCGGGGTGCGCATACCGCATCAAGCGGTCGATGCAGCCCTGCCAGGTGGAGGGGTCGAGGACCCTCGCCATCTCGTCATAGTGCTCCCCCTGTGCCGCTTCCCCGGCCGTGTCCATGGCATCCATGAGCTTCCGGAGCCTCGGGGCCTCGCCGTGCACGAAGCAATCCACCATGCCGGCCGCTTGCACGTAAAACAGGACCGCCTGATCCGGGGGCAGCGTGTACGGGATCGACTGCTCCATCACCTCCAGGGGCATCGGGTCGTCTCGCACCCGCTCGAGCCGTGCCGCCTCGAGCCACCAGGCTTCGCGCGCGACATGCATGGCGATGCCCTCTTGCGCCCAGGCCGGCCACAGCATTCCATGGCTCATCAGCGCGTGGTGTGCATATTCGTGCAGGACGCTGGTCCCCACGTCCGCGTGTGTCATGACGACGTGCAACGCGCCGTCGTAGTAGGCGACCACGTTGGGATTGGTGCACGCGGCGGCCACGAGCAGCTCCGCGTCGACGTACGCGAAGACGTCCGGGCGCCGGGGTTTGAGCCCCAGCTGCGCGAGCACCTCGCCCTCCGCTTGATCGAGGTGCGGCAGGAGGTGCACGTGCGCGCCGTCGGGCAGCCTGGGGTCGATGTAGAGCCGCCCAGCGTCTCCCCAGCTCTCATCCCGAAAGTGTGAGATCAACGACTCGCGAGCCCGGACTGCCTCTCGGGGGGCCATGCACAGCCCTGGCTGCAGCCTGCGCTGGATCGATGCCTGGTCCACCCGGCGCGTGCGGCGCGGCGCGGTGACCATCTTCTCGGGGACGAAAGCCAACTCGGTCTCGGAAGGCTCGCCTTCGACGGCTGGGGGCGGGCGCGCCGGTGGGTTCTCGGTCCCCGGCTCCGGCGCGGTCGGGGCGGGCCGTCGGCTCGGAGGGCTGCTGGGCGCGGGCTGGCTCGGCGCTGGCCTGACGTTGCGTTGGTTTGCGCGAGGGCCAGTTGGTTCGGGCGCCGAGGTGCCGGATGGGACCGCCGACGGACTCGACTGTTGGCTGGCGGAGGTGCTCGCAGCCCCCGAGCGTCGCGCCATCCACGACACCTGCGCGGCTCCCAAAACGGCCACGGCCAGCCCCACACCGAGAGCAAAGCGACGAGCAACGGTCACAGCGAGGCGAAAAAAGCAAATTCCGTGCCGCCCGTCAAGCCCCGGCGTGTGACCACACACCGGCGCTGCTCATCGTTCAGGCTCTCGACGTCGCTTTCTCATCAGGATGGATAACGTGGGGTCTCATCCACCCTACAACGCGCAGCGTGGCTGTACGATGAGGCGGTCGCCACGATGCGCTTGACTTTCAGACCGCATTTGAACTTCTTGACTACGATGGCTTCACCTGAGAAGACGACGGATTTTTGCAGGAGAAGCGGAGAAGGAGGCTCACGGTGTCAAAGACCAGCATGATTACACCTTTCCGCTTCGCGCTCGTGCTCGGACTGGCTGCGCTGGCGCATCCATGGCTCGCCGGCTCGGCCGACGCCGCGCCGGTGACGATCACGAACGGCACGCAGTTCCGGGACACCTCCGGCAACGTGGTCCACGCCCACGGCGGCGGCGTGATCAAGGTCGGCGACTATTATTACTGGTTCGGCGAGAACCGCGCCACCAAGTACGTCGATGTCTACCGCTCGACCAACCTCAAAGATTGGGAGTTCCGGAACCACGTGCTGGCGCCGGGCTCGCACTCCGAGCTGCGGTCGGCCAACATCGAGCGCCCCAAGGTGATCTACAACAACATGACGGGCCAGTACGTCATGTGGATGCACAAGGAGAACGCCACCGACTACGGCGAGGCCCGCGCGGCCGTGGCCACGTCCGGCACGGTGGACGGCAGCTACACCTACCGCGGCAGCTTCCGCCCGCTGGGGCACATGTCGCGCGACATCACGCTCTTCAAGGATGACGACGGCACCGCGTACATGATCTCGGCCGCGCGGGAGAACGCCGATCTGCATATCTACCGCCTGACGTCCGACTACCTGAACGTGAGCAGCCTGGTGCAGATCCTCTGGGCCGGCTCGTGGCGCGAGGCGCCGGCCATGTTCAAGCGGAACGGCGTGTACTTCCTGCTGACCTCGGGCGCGACCGGCTGGGACCCCAACCAGCAGAAGTACGCCACCGCCTCCAGCGTCGGCGGCACCTGGAGCGCCCTGCAGAACATCGGCGACTCGACCGCCTACAGCTCGCAGACGGCCTTCGTGCTGCCGGTCCAGGGATCGAGCTCCACCTCCTACCTGTACATGGGCGACCGCTGGGCCGGGGCCTGGGGCGGGCCGGTGAACGACTCGCAGTACGTCTGGCTGCCGCTCCAGTTCCCCAGCAACACCACCATGACCATGAGCTACTCGGATCAGGTGACGATCGACGCTGCCACCGGAGTCGTCCAGGGCTCCGGCGCCACGTACTCCACGTTTGCCGCGCGCCACAGCGGCAAGTGCCTGGATGTGAACAACGCATCGGCCGCCGACGGCACGGTCGTGCAGCAGTGGGCCTGCAACGGGGGCAGCAACCAGCAGTGGCAGCTCCAGAGCACCGGGAGCGGCTATTACCGCGTCGTCGCGCGGCACAGCGGCAAGTGCCTGGATGTGGTCAGCAGCTCGACGGCCGACGGAGCGGCCGTGAAGCAGTACACCTGCAACGGGGGCAACAACCAGCAGTGGCAGCTTCAGGACGCCGGCGGCGGGTATTCTCGCCTCGTCGCGCGGCACAGCGGCAAGTGTCTGGACGTGGTCAGCAGCTCGACGGCCGACGGAGCGGCCGTGAAGCAGTACACCTGCGGTAGCGGCAGCAACCAGCAGTGGCAGAAGCGGTGAGCCGAGGGAGCGTCGCCCGACCCCAACCTGGGTCGGGCGGCGGCGATCCCGACCCGGGCGGGGTGGCTCCGTCGGGGTAGGTGCTTCGACCCGGATCGGGCTTCCAGACGGACAACGTGCCGGCGTCGAGGGCCGCGGCGCATCGGGAGGATTGTCATTCTGGCAGGGCCGGGCGGCGACTCACCCCGCCTGAGCGCCAGACTGGCGCGCGAGCCCGCTACGCGCGCGCAGCGTCGCGGCGGTCGTAGAGCTCGCCGCTTGGCACGCAGCTCGCTAGATCGCGGCGGGGCCATGGAATCTGACATGTTGCTGAAGCGGCACCTGGGCGTGGCGTTGGGCCTGATGGTCGCGCTCGCCGCTTATTTCCAGGCGTCCGGCATCGGGCACCTCGTCGCGTCGAGCGTGGCCGCCTTGCCGCCGCCGGTCCTTCCAGGCCATCGCGGGAGGCCGCTTGGGGCGCGCGCCGAGCAGGATCACGCCACGAGCGCGGCGCTGATCCTGTCGCGCAACCCCTTCGACTCGGTCACCGGACCGCTCGACGGCAGCCAGGTGAGCCCGGTGATGGCCGAAGTGCTGCCGGAGAGCAAGGACACCTACGAAGACCCAGCGTGCGACAACATCCGGGCGCTGCTCATCGCCAAGGGGGACGACGCGGCGTGGTCCTTTGCCGCGATGAGCGGCTCGGACGGCAAGACGGTCCTGCGCCGGCAGGGGGATGAGGCCTTCGGGAAGACGATTCACTACGTGGGGTGGGACCGGGTCTGGCTGACGACCGGCGGCGCGCGGTGCCAGGCCGTCATGGGCCGCAGCCCAGCGCGAGACGGCGCCCCGGGAGCCTCACCGGCGCTGGGGCCGGCACCGTCTGCAGCGCCGCGGAAGCCGGCTCCGTCGACGGTTCCGCCGGAGATAGCGTCGAAGATTCGCAAGATCAGCGAGACGGAGTTCCGGGTGGAGCGCAGCGCCATCGCCGCCATCCTGGAGCAGCAGTCCGAGCTGATGCGCTCGGTGCGCATCGCGCCGGAGCCGGGAGGCATCAAGCTCGCCCGCATCCGCAGCGGCTCGCTGCTGGAGGCGCTCGGCTTGAAGACCGGCGACAAGCTGGCCAGCGTCAACGGGTTCGATGTGAGCGACGTGTCCAAGGCCCTCGAGGCCTACGCGCGGCTCGCCACCGCGAACCACGTCGCGCTGACCATCAGCCGCGACGGGAAGCCGATGACGATCGACTTCCATATCGATTGAGCCCCGCGGCGGTGGCTCCTCCGCGGCGCAACCTGGGTCGGGGGTCGGGTGGCCGCAACCTGGGTCGGGTGGCCGCAACCTGGGTCGGGTGGCCGGGTCGGGTGACCGCCGGGTGACCGCAACCTGGATCGGGTGGCCCAACCGGTGGCCGTGGCCGGGTCGGGTGGCCGCACAACCTGGGTCGGGTGGCCGCAACCTGGGTCGGGTGGCCGGGGGGCCGAAACCTGGGCCTGGTGTCGATGTAGGCCAATGACCTACATACGCAGCCCAGGAATCTCACCCTCTACAAGGGTTCGACGCTTTCTTTCGAGCGTGCGTACGTCTAGGCTGTTCGCGTGGGTTGACGCGGCGGGGGCCGCAGTGGCGGGCAGCGTCCTGCTTGCTCGACCACACCGCCCCGTTGCGACATCCATCGGCACGGACCGGAGGCGTGAGCCTCGGTCGGGGCTGCATCACGATCGGCAAGGGGAGTGCCCGGTTTCGCGCGGCGCCATTACGCCGGAACCCGTGAGGGAGCACACAGGTATGACGGAAATGGTAACCAATCCTGGCGGGGGCTCTGAGGTCGACTTCCTGCGCCGCCGCGTCACCGAGCTGGAGCAACTCCTCGGCGCGGGGGACGCGCCCGGCGGTGACGGCGCGCGCGGCATGGGGGTCCACGACTTTCACGAGCTCGTCGACCTGGCGCACGACGGCATCCTGGTGCGGCGCGTCGACGGGACGATCCTCTACTGGAATCGGGGCGCCGAGCGGCTGTACGGCTACGAGAAGGCCGAGGCCGTCGGGCGCGTCTCGCACGAGCTCCTGCGCACCACGTTCCCAAAGCCTCTCGAGGAGATCCTCGCCGCGGTGCTCGAGTCGGGGTACTGGGACGGGGAGCTCGTGCACACGGGGCGCGAGCGCTCGGTCATCGTCGCCAGCCGGTGGGTGCTGAAGCGCGACGCCGAGGGCGCGCCGCTCACGCTGCTGGAGATCAACAGCGACATCACCGAGCGCAAGGCGGCCGAGCAGGAGCGCGAGCGGCAGTCCGTCCTCCTGGAGCAGCAGTCGCGCCTGCTCGATCTGGCCCGCGACGCGATCATCATACGCGATATCGACGGCGCCGTGACCTACTGGAACCACGGGGCCGAGAGGATGTACGGCTACCTCAAGGCCGAGGCCGTCGGCCGCGCCACACACGCGCTCCTGCGGACACGGTTCCCGTCGGAGCTGCGGGCGATCAACGAGGCGCTCGTCGAGACGGGGCACTGGGAGGGGGAGCTCGTGCACACGCAGCGCGGCGGCGCCACCGTCATCGTCGAGAGCAGGTGGGTCGCGCAGCGGGACGAGCAGAGGCGGCTGCGTCATGTGATGGAGATCAACAGCGACATCACCGCGCGCAAGCTGGCCGAGCAAGAGCGCGAGCGGCAGCAGCAAGACCTCATCGAGGCGCAGTCGATCGCCCTGGCCGAGCTGTCGACGCCGCTCATCCCCATCACCGATACCGTGCTCGTGATGCCGCTCATCGGGGTCGTGGACTCGAGGCGCGCCGAGCAGGTGATCGCCACGCTCCTCGAAGGGATCTCGTCGTCGTCGGGGGAGATCGCGATCCTGGACATCACCGGCGTGCCGGTCGTCGACAGCGAGGTGGCGAGCGCGATCGTGCGCGCCGCGCGCGCCGTGCGGCTCCTGGGCGCCGAGGTGGTGCTCACGGGCATCCGCGCCGACGTCGCGCAAACGCTGGTCGCCATGGGGGACGATCTCAGCAGCGTCGTCACGCTCGGCAAGCTGCAGAACGGCATCGCGTACGCGCTGCGGCGCACCGCCAAGGCCGCCTCCAGGGCCGCGCCCGCGGCGGCGCCCGCCCCTGGCGCGCCCGCGAAGAGCTGACGGCGCGGCCCAACCCGGGCCGGGCGTTGTCGCTCCGCCGCATGGCGCGTATCGTGGTGGCCTGTCGGCCGGACATCCGCAGCTGGGACGAGCTGCACGCGGCGCTCCAGGTGGCGCAGGGGTGTAGAGGCGGACCCTGCGGCTAGGAGGAGAAAAGGCAAAGCGATGTTGGTCTATGTGTTCTGGCACTGGCGGCAACCAAGGACCGCTGCGGAAGACTACGAGCGCCGGCAGCGCGCCTTCCACGCGGCGCTCGCCGCCGCGCCTTCGTCGGGGTTTCTCCGGTCGTTCAGCGTCGCGCTCTCCGGGGCGCCCTGGGCGGCTTCGGGCGGCGAAGCCTACGAGGACTGGTACCTCGTGCAAGACTTCGCCGCGCTCGGCGCCCTCAACGAGGCAGCGGTCTCCGCCAGCCGCACCGCGCCGCACGACGCCGCGGCCGCGGTCGCCAGCGGCGGCGCCGGCGGACTGTATCGCCTGCGGGGCGGGGCAGCGCTCCGCGCGCCCGGCGTCGCGCACTGGTTCGGTAAACCGGGCGGGATGTCCTACGGTGAGCTCTTCGCGCAGCTCACCCCCGTCGTGGATCGAGCGAACGCCGCCCTGTGGATGCGCCAGATGGTGCTTGGTCCGGGCCGGGAGTTCTGCCTGCACGCGTCCGCCCCCGTCTCTCTCCCTGCCTCGTTCGACGCGCTCGTCCTCCCGCTCCGGCCGGCCTGGCCGGAGCTCTCGACCACGGGCGTGGAGCCCACGCGCTGACCTCGGGCCCGCGCCGGGCGCTCCCCCTCACCGCCGCGCCCTCGCCCGCTTCCCCTGCGGCGCGAGCACCGTGAGCGCCGTGTCGATGAACGCGCGCAGCTTCGCCTGCGCCTGCGCGCGCGCCGGAAAGTAGAGGAAGAACCCCGGGCCGGTCGGCGCGTAATGATCGAGCGCCGTCGCCAGCGTGCCGCGCGCCAGATCCTCCGCGACGGTCAGATCGGCCGCGTAAGCGAGCCCGAGCCCCTGGCGCGCGAGGGACAGCGCCAGCTCGCCGTCGTTCAGCGTGATCGCGCCGGGCGCGTCGACGACGATCTCGCGGCCGTCGCGCACGAACTCCCAGCGGTAGAGCGCGGAGCTCAGGAACCGGTACCGGATGCACGCGTGCGCGAGCAGGTCCTCGGGCGCCTCCGGGCGGCCGTGGGCGGCGAAATAAGCCGGCGCGCCGACGACGAGCCAGCGGAAATCGCCCGTGAGGCGCACCGCGATCATGTCCTTGGCCAGGGACTCGCCGATGCGCACGCCGGCGTCGCACCCGGTCTCCGCGAGGTCGACGAGGGCGTTGTCCACGCAGATCTCCACGTCCACGCCCGGGTGCTCCCGGCGGAAGCGCGGGAGCACCGGCTCGATCACGAAGGGCACGGCCATCTGCGGCACCGTGAGGCGCAGAAGGCCGACGGGCTCGTCGCGCAGCTCGCCGAGCGCCTCGAGCGCGGCGCCGATCTCCGAGGCCGCGGGCGCGACGCGCTCGAGGAGCTTCTCGCCGGCCTCGGTGAGGCCGACCCGGCGCGTGGTCCGCGAGAAGAGCGGGAGCCCGACGCGGCGCTCGAGCGCGCGGATCGACTGGCTCACGGCGCCCGCGGTCACCCCGAGCTCCGCCGCGGCGGCGCGGAAGCTCCGGCGCCGCGCCACCGTGAGGAAGACGGTCAGACCCTCGAAGCGGTCCGTCGCGCGGTTCATGGCCCGACTGTATAGCAGCGCTCACCGGGTCGTTTCGCGCGGCGCGCCTACCGGCCGCGGCGCGGGCGGCGCATCTCTCGCGTGCGCCGCGGGGCACGCCGCTCCGCCGCGCAGGAGAGAACGACCATGCACCTCAAGCTCTTCGGATCCACGGGCCTGCGCGTCTCGGAGCTCTGCCTCGGCACCATGACCTTCGGCCAGGCGTGGGACTTCGGCGCGCCGCACGCGGAGGCCGCGAGGATCTTCGAGACGTTCGTCGAGGCCGGCGGGAACTTCTTCGACACCGCCTGCAACTACCAGGGCGGCGCCGCCGAGAAGAGCCTCGGCGAGCTGATCGCGCGCGACCGCGATCGGTACGTCGTCGCCACCAAGTACACGCTGAGCGGCGCGCCCGGCGACCCCAACGCGTGGGGCAACCACCGCAAGAACCTCCGCCGCTCCCTCGAAGGCAGCCTGAAGCGGCTGGGCACCGACTACATCGACATCTACCAGGTGCACCTCTGGGACCACACGACGCCCGTGCCCGAGGTGATGAGCGCGCTCGACGACGTGGTGCGCTCCGGCAAGGCGCTCCACGTCGCGATCTCCGACGCGCCGGCGTGGGTCGTCGCGCAGGCGAACACCTGGGCGGCGGCGCACGGAAAGGCGCCGCTGTCGGCGATCCAGATCGAGTACAGCCTGCTCGAGCGCCACGTCGAGCACGAGCTGCTCCCGATGGCGCAGGCGTTCGGCCTCCCGGTGCTCGCCTGGTCGCCGCTCGCCTTCGGCGTGCTCGCGGGCAAGTTCCACGACGGCACCCAGGGGTCGAAGCGCGGCGACTGGGCCCAGGGCTACCTCGGCGCGCGCGCCGACGCGATCGTGCCCGTGGTCCTCGCGATCGCGAAGGAGCTCGGCGTCTCGGCCGCGCAGGTCGCGCTCGCGTGGGTGCGGCAGCGCGGGCCGCAGGTCTACCCCATCCTCGGCGCGCGCACGAACGCGCAGCTCGTCGACAACCTCGCGTCGCTGAAGCTCGCCCTCTCCGCGGCGCACCTCGCGCGCCTCGACGCGGTGAGCGCCGTCGAGCCCTCGTTCCCGGGGAAGATGTGGAAGAACGAGGCGATCGTGAACGGCATCCTGTCCGGCGGCACGGCGGCCTCGATCACCGGGTGGGAGCACCCGTGATCGGGTGAGACCCATCGCGCTGCGCCGCCGCTCGCCGTGAGAAAAGCGGTGCTATACAGACGATCTTGTCCATGGATCGACGGGCCCGCGCTCCAGCCTGCGGGCTCCGATCACCGGGCGCAGCGCCGCGTGAATGCGCGCCCGCGATATCCCCCCTATCCTGACGAGGTCCTACCATGTCTACTAGCGGTCGTTGTCCTCGTGGTCTGGTCGCGTTCCTGTGCCTCGCCGCGCTCACGGCCGCCGGCTGCGTCTCGGAGGCCGATCCACCGGTCCTCGCGGACGATGGGCTCGAGGAGGCGGCGCTCGAGGCGAACGCGGCGCGGGCGGGCCACGGTCACGCGAAGAAGAGGTGCCGCCGCCATGTCGGTATACACGCCGAGTGGTCGTCCGCGGCGCCGCTGCCCGAGGCGCGAGAGCGGCACGTCGCGCTGCTCATGGCGGACGGTCAGGTGATGGTCGCGGGCGGCAGCGGAGACTACCCCTATCCCACGACGGTCGACGTCTACAATCCCACGACGGACACGTGGACGACCGGCGGCACGCTGCCGTACGCCTTGTCCCCCGTGGGCGCTGCGCTCCTTCAGGACGGCAGGGTGCTCTTCAGCCCAGGGGGGCTGGTCTACGATCCGAGCACGGGCGCCACCACGAGCGTCCCGCTCACGCCGCGCGAGGCGGTCATCGGGTGGGAGTTCGCCCAGACGGCGCTGACCCCCTTGCCGAACGGGCTGGTGCTGCGCACGGGCGGCAGCGACGATGACAGCGTCCTCAGGGAGGCCGTGCTCTACGATCCTGCCACGAACACCTGGTCCAGCGCAGGGACGATGTCGGTGACCCGCCACCTGCACACGGCGACGCTGCTCCAGGATGGTCGCGTGCTCGTCGTCGGCGGGTACACGTTGAACTCCGACGAGCGCCCCGCGGGGCGCACCAGCGTCGAGATCTACGATCCAGCCACGGGCGCCTGGACGGCGGCGGCGTCGACGAACCTGCCGCGCATGCAGCACACGGCCACCCTGCTGCCGAGCGGGCGCGTGCTGGTGGTCGGCGGCGGCGGCAGGATCTACGGCGGCACCGAGGAGGAGGTGGTGGTCGTCACCGACGCCGGCGAGACCGCCGAGATTTACGATCCCGCGACCGACACGTGGACGTTGACCCCGCCGCCGAATTTCCGCCACACCTGGGCGTCCGCGGTCGCTCCGCTGTCCCACGGCCGCGTGATGGCGGTCGGCACGCAGGGCGCCGAGATCTACAAAGAGGCGAACAACACCTGGACGGTGATCGACGACCCGATCCAGAGGGGATTCCACACGGCGACGACCCTGCTGGACGGCTCGGTCCTCATCACGGGCGGGTACGACGCGACGTACTTCTCCAACCCGCCCGCGCTCACGAGCGTGGAACGCTACGGCGGCTGCAAGACGAAGCGCCCCGACCCAGGTTGAGCGACCCGGGTTGCGACCCCGACCCGGGTTGCGACCCCGACCTCGGGTCGCCCTTTCCCAGCGCGTCGGCGCGGCAGCGTCGCGCGGGGCGCCTCACGCGCTTCTCCCGGATTCCCGTCATGGCATGTTGCGCCCCCGTGTGCAGGAGGTGCCCGAGCCCTCGTCACGAGCACCGGGCTGCCGCGGCGGCGCGGGACGTCCAGAGCGGTAGAGCGTGGCTGCGTCCTTGCATTCCCCGTGAGCATGTCACGGGCGTGCTCGGTGCCTGAGCGCGGGATCCGCGCGCTCAGGCACGTTCGATCCAGCACGCCGCGCCGTGACGTAGAGGCTGACCAGCAAGGAGAAACCGCCATGAGTACGCGTCAATCCACAGGTCTCGCGTCCGTTCTGCTCGGCGTCGTGTTCACGCTCTCCGGGATGTCGGGCTGCGGTGTGCAGACAACGAGCTCGACGCTCGCAGAGGATCAGGAGAGCGCAGAGCTCAACGAGCAACAGGGAGACGAAGCGTCAGGCGCAACAGCCTCTGCCGACATCGACAGCGCCGATCTCGGCGAGTCCTCCGAAGCGCTCCAGTACTGCCCACCGCCCAGGAGGCCACCGCCCAACGTCGCCTGCGCCCAGGTGATCACATGGGCCAGAAATCCCAGGACAGGCATGTGCTGCCAGTACGCCAGCCCATGCAACGCGCCGGTGCGATGGCGGATTTTCTACTCGTTCCGGGGTTGCAGGCGTGGGTGACCGCGCGACCTGACCCCGCGCGCAACCCGCAACCCGACCCAGGTTGGCATAGCAGCCCAACCTGGGTCGGGCGTCTCGCCGCGGTCCACGCGCCGCGAGGCGGCCGCCCGGGATGGCGCCGCCACCCGTCCGGGGTATACACTCCGCGGAAGCAGCTCGTCATGACCGGGGACGAGGAAGAGGGGGAACATGGCGGATTTTTACGATGTTAGCCTTGATGTCGCGACACCGGCTGATGCTGCGTTGCTGTCCAATCTTCTCGAGCTGTACATTTACGACCTCAGCGAGGCCTTCAGCGTCGAGATCGGCGCCGACGGCCGCTTCGGTTACAGCAAGCTGGCGCTCTACTGGTCAGAGCCGGGACGTCGGTTCCCTTTCCTCATCCGATGTGACGGCCGCATCGCGGGGTTCGCTCTGGCCACCCGTGGCTCGCCGGCGACGGACGACCCGAACGTCTTCGATGTGGCCGAGTTCTTCGTCCTGCGTCGTCACCGTCGCTCCGGCGTGGGCCGCCGTGCGGCCGCGCTCCTGTGGAGCCGTCTTCCGGGCAGGTGGACCGTCCGCGCCTCCGAGGGAAACCCAGGCGCCATTCCGTTCTGGGCCGGCGTCATCGGGCAGTTCACCGGCGGCGCCGCGACCGAGCTCACGCGCCCTGGCAATCCGCACGCGTGGCGCGTGTTCTCGTTCGAGAGCCCGCCTCAGCACAGCACGGCCTGACCCGCCTTCGACGCAAGAGCGGCTGGACGAGCGGCGGCAGCGCGCCCTTTGCCACGACCGCGCCTCGGGGGTGCTGTATGCTGCCAGTCATGGACTGGAAAGAGAGCTGTCGCTCCCGCCTCGGCGAGCACCTCGATGCGCACGGCGATCTCGCTCCTCCATGGGAGCGCTTCCCCGACTACGAGCGCCACACGATCGGCTGGCGCATGGGCGCCGGCGAAGACTGGCTGGGGTTGTGGAGCGTCTTCCTCGAACAACTTCCCCCGGACCCCGAGGCCCGCATCGCCTACCTGCGGCGCCACCCTCCCGCGCCGATCAGCTGGGCAGACGCAGTCCACGACGTCCTGTGTCCCACGGGGCGAGGAGAGGACGACGACGACGGTGGCGACGAGGACGACCCGGCCGCGGCCGCCCGACGTCGCTCGGCGCTTCTGGAGCAGGGGCTCATCGCGTCCGACGTCTCGTACTCCATCTGGCTCGGCCAGCAGAACGATCTGCGCTCTCCGTGGGAAGGAGGCGAGACGCCCGAGAGCGCGGCCCGCTACAACACCCGCGCGTTCTGGTTCTGGTCGCGCCGGGTCGCCGAGCTCCGGAGAGGCGGCGAGTGGACACCTCCCGCCGTGCCGGAGACGTGGCGCGCCTGTGCACACGCGCTCGCGAGCGGCGACGCAGGCCCGGTCGATCCCCGCGAAGGGCTCCTCTCGCTCGCGCGCATGTTCTGCGCCGGGCAGGTGAAGGCGCCTTGGCAGCTCGGCCTGAAGCTCGCGGACTTCGCCGATTCGTTCGACGACGGCATGGGGTACGTCGACGCGTTTCGCTTGTGGGGGATGTCGGCCTTCGATGACGCCCACCACCTTCGCCGCTACCTCGAGGCCACGCGCGCGCCGCCGGGCTGGGAGGCCTGGGTCGCGGAGCAGCTCCCCTTCGACTGAAGCGAGGGCTGCCGCCGACCTGTGCCGAAAGTGAGGTGGGGCGAAAGGTATCGATGCCCGAGCGGCAGAGCCCGCCGGCGCGAGCGGCCGGGGCTCAGTCCGCGGGCGGGATGAAGAGCCCCGGACAGGGCTCGTCGCCGAAGACCCTCATGCCGAGCCGGTACATCGTGATCTTCGGGTTGGGCGCCCAGTTCCAGCTGGCCCCGGCGTACGAGTAGTCGTTCGACTGGGTGAACGCCTGCCAGCTGGACGCGTGGAACGCGATGCGGAACTGGTCGGTGGTGGTCGAGGGATCCAGCGAAACGGACGGCAGCTCCACGTCGAGGTAGTGGGTCGCGTTCGCGCACCCGCCACCGGGCACCTCATGGAAGCTCATCGTCGGCGCGCTCGTGCAACCCCAGCACTCCGCCGCCAGCGAGCCGGGCGGCTCCTGGGTGAAATAGTACCGCACCGTCGCACCCCCGAGGTACACGTTCTCGGCCCCCGTGTTGCGGACCTGGATGCCCGGCGTCACCCAGCTCGCCTGCGGCGCGTGGTCGTCGTAGAGCACCTCCAGCTGGCAGTCCGCCGGACAGGACGTTGTGCTCTCGCCGGTGCTGCAGACGCCGTCGCCGCAGGAGCAGTCGCTCGCGCACGACGCGGGGCTCTCGAGGGGGCCGCAGGCGCCGTCGCCGCAGGAGCACACGTCGGACACCGTGCGCTCGCACAGGGCCTGGGTCGCGCGGAAGGCATAGGTCGCGTCCTCGCCGCGGCAGGCGTTGTCCGCGCAGAGGAACGGGCGCACGCAGTCGCCGTCCTGCACGAAGTCCCGCTCCCCGCGCACCAGGATGCCCACGAGCTCACCCGTGTTGAGATCGAACACACCCGAGCCCGAGTTGCCCACGAACGTGTCCAGGTTGCTGACGAAGAAGTCGAGGTCCGGATCGTTGCTGCGGACCACGGCGCCGTCGGCCAGCTTGAGCGGCAGCCCGCGCGGGAAGCCGTGCACCACGAGCGGGGTGCCGACCGCGAGGGGCACGCTCGACACCCGCACCGGGGCGGGCTCTCGCCCCACGACCGGCCGGTCCAGGCGCACCACCGTGTAGTCCGCGCCGTTGCGGTCCTGGTAATACGTGATGAAATCCACGCAGCTGTAGAGGTCGTCGCTCGTGATCTGGTTGAGCGTGCCGGAGGGGGTCATCGCGTAATCGAAGACGAAGCGGCTGTCGCCGCAGTTGTTGATGCAATGCCCGGCGGTCAGCACCAGGTCGTCGTCGATCAGCGTGCCGCTGCAGTCCGCGAGCGCCGGCTGGGTGGCGAAGCGCTCGTCGGGGCACACGTCGTCGCGCCCGATCCACGTGGGCCCGGCGATCTGGATGTTGTTCGGGTCCGAGTCGTCGACCGCGGAGGCGGGGACCAGGGCCACGGTGAAGTCGAGCGCGCGCTGGGCCCACACGGGATCCGGGTACGTGAAGGGCTCCTCCCGGTCGTCCTGCCCATAGATGACCTCGGAGCGAGCCTGGCCTGCGGCCTCGTCGTCGACGGGCGCCGAGCACGCCGCGCCGGCCCCCGCGAAGATCAAGCCGGCACGAACGATCGATCTCAGTATCTTCATGATGAACTCCAGTTAATTAGTGCAAAGATCGCCGAGCGCGGAGCGGAGGGCGCCTGGCGGCTCGAACGGGCGCATCGACGCTCGACCCGACGGTGAGCACGAATCCGACGTCTGTCGAAACCTGACGCATTCAAGCGCCGCGACGCACCCGAGCTGGTCAGTCCGGGACTTTAGTTTGTGGGGCGGCGTGCTCCAATTCGTATTCGACATGGAGCTCATTCGCGCCGTGCATCGGGTTCTCCCGTAGGCGCAGGCGCGCCGTCGCGGGGACATGGTTCCTTGTCGTGGAAGGGTCATCCTTGAGGGGGTGGGCGAGCCACGAGGCCTCTCCGGTAACCTGAGGCGGACGTGGCGATGCGGCCTTGACATCCTCCAACCATTTCGGCTCTCCTCCTCGCCCTGGAGGTGGATTCAATGCGCCGTGGCCTCGTCATTCCGCTTCTCTGGTTGAGCGCGAGCGCGAGCGCGATCGCCTGCGGCGGCGGCGAGCCGCGGCCCGTTCAGCCGGCGATCTCTGGTCCCACGCAGCCTTCTCCGGCGGCCGTGCCGACCGCCCCCAGCGCGCCGATCGGGGAGAGCGTCGTGAAGGTCGACGCGGATTCACCCATGAAGACGCCTTCGGGGGCGGCGTACACGGCCCCCAAGGGCTGGACCGTGACGACGCGGGGCGACGTCGTGATCCTGGAGGACGCGAGTCGCGAGGTGTCCGTCACGTTCCTCGAGCGCAAGGAGGGCGAGGCGGGCGCCGCCATCGCCGCCGCCTGGAAGCAGGTGAAGCCGGGCTTCGCGCGGAAGGTCAAGCGCATGACCGCGCCGCCGGGGCGGCGTGGATGGGACCAGATCGCGGACGTGGATTACGAGACGACCACGGAGGAGGCGCGCGACGTCTTCGCCAGCGCCCGTCGCAAGGGCGACACCTGGTACGTGGCGCTGTTCGACGGGACGAAGGGAGGGTGGGGGAGGCGCTGGGCAGGGGCCAAGATCGCGTTCTTCAGCTTCAAGCCCGAGGGCGTCGAGGAAGAGTCCTTTCGCGGCAAGGCGGCCCACGCGCTCGACGAGGGCCGCCTGCGCGAGCTCGCGTCCTTCATCGAGGAGGGGCGGAGAGCGGCGAACGTCCCGGGAATCGCGGTGGCGATCCTCCAGGGAGGCAAGGTCGTCTTCGAGCGGGGCTTCGGCGTCAGGGAGCTCGGAAAGGAGGCGCCGGTCACGCCGGATACGTTGTTCCGGCTCGCGTCCACGACCAAGCCGCTGACGTCGCTGATGCTGGCGGTGCTCGTCGATGAGGGGAAGTTCGGCTGGGATACGCCGGTCACCCAGGTGTTCCCCGCGTTCGCGGTGGGCGACGCGGAGCTCACCAGGCGAATGACCATGCAGAACCTGCTCTGCGGGTGCACCGGCATCCCGTACGACAACCTCGGGACCGACTTCGAGTACGCCGGCGTCACCGCCGAGGACGCGCTCGCGAGGCTGAAGGATCTCGCGCCCACGACGGCCTTCGGAGAGGCCTACCAGTACTCGAACGCGCTGCTCGCCGCCGCCGGATACGTCGCGGCGCACGCCCTCTACCCGCGGAAGCCGCTGGGGCCCGCCTATTACGAGGCGATGCGAGCCAAGGTGTTCGGGCCGCTCGGGATGAAGGCGACGACGTTCGACGTGGCCGCCGTGAAGCGCGCGGAGCACGCGTCCGCGCACGACCGCTCGCCCAGCTACGACATGGCCGCGACGCCGTTCCCCGCCACCGGCTGGACAGGCCCGCTCGATCCGAGCTGGGGGGCGTGGTCGAGCGTCCGCGACCTGTCCAGGTACCTCGCGATGGAGATGGGCAAGGGCAAGACGCCGGAGGGAAGACGCGTCGTCTCGGAGGCGAACCTCGTGAAGCGCTGGGAGCCGCAGGCGAGGTCGGGCGACATGACGCGTTATGGCCTCGCGTTCGCCATCGAGACCTACCGGGGCGTCCAGGTGCTCGGCCACCCCGGCGGGGCCTGGGCCTATACCTCGGACCTCTTCTTCTTGCCCGAGCATGACGTCGGGGCGGTCATGCTCTCGAACGTCGATTCTCCAAACCCGTTCGGCGGCATCTTCCGTCGCAAGCTCTTCGAGCTGCTCTTCGACGGCCGCGACGAGGCGCGGGAGGACCTGGCCTACGCCGCGAAGACCCAGGAAGAGGACTTCCGCCGGGAGATGGGCAAGGTCGACCTCGAGCCCGACCGGGCCTGGCTCGATCGCCTCGAGGGGGCCTACGAGCACCCGTGGTTCGGCAAGGTGAGCCTCCGGGTGGAGGGGAACCGCGGCGTCTTCGACGTCGGAGAGTGGAAGAGCAGCGTCGGGAGAAAGACGGAGGAGGACGGAACGGTCAAGCTCGTGCTCACGAGCCCTCCGTGGATCGGCTGGCCCGAGCTCGTGCCGAAGGTCGTGGACGGGAAGACGACGTTGCACATGAGGGCCTGGCAGCGGAGCGTGGTGTTCGAGCCGGTGAAGAAGAAGTGAACGTGTAGCTCGGCGGAGACGCCGCGTCCGTCCCCGCGAATTCATTGGTATCCGTTGTGATTATGAAAGGCCGGTAGGAGATCGAAGCGTCGCTTCGAGCGTCCTGGACAGCGCAGGCCGCCGACCGGTCCCCAAAAAGCGCGGGCGACCGAGGACAAGCCTGGGAAGAGCTGGGGAGCGCCGCGGGTTCTACATCGACCGAGCGCCGGAGGATGACAGCCGGGCGCCTCCAAGCAAAGATCCGCTCCGCCGCGCGCGCCGCGCAGGACGCGCAGGACGCGCAGAAAGGATACCACGTGGTGCCCAAGCTTGCCCCGGTCGACCTCGCGAGCCCTGATTTCAAGCCCAATGCGTACGCCATCTATGCCCGCCTGCGAGCGGAGGAGCCCGTGCACCGCACGACGCTGCCGGACGGCAGGGTCCTCTGGCTCGTCACCCGCTACGACGACTGCGTGGCCGCGCTGAAGGACGAGCGCCTGGTGAAGGACTGGAGATCCATCGGGGTCGACCTGTTCGGCGACGACGAGGCGCGCATGCAGCTCGATCGGCACATGCTCAACACGGATCCGCCGACGCACACGCGGCTGCGGGCGATCGTGAACAAGGCGTTCACGCCGCGGCTGGTCGAGGGCTTGCGGGACCGTATCCAGGGCATCGCCGACGACCTCCTGGACCAGGTGCAGGGCCGCGGGGAGATGGACCTCGTGGCCGACTATGCCTTTCCGCTGCCGATCATCGTCATCGCCGAGCTGCTGGGCGTCCCGGTCGCGGACAGGCACCGGATCCGGGCGTGGTCGGACGCGGTGATCGGCGGCGTGCCCACCCGGGACAGGATCGATCGCGCGGCGGGGATGATCAGGGAGTTCAAGGACTACATCCTCGGGATGGTCGAGGAGCGGCGCAAGGCCCCGCGGGAGGACCTCCTGAGCGCGCTCGTGCACGTCGAGGAGGAGGGGGCCGGCAAGCTCGACGAGAAGGAGCTGCTCTCGATGGTGTTCCTGCTGCTGGTCGCGGGCCACGAGACGACGGTGAACCTCATCGCGAACGGCATGCTCGCGCTGCTCGCGCACCCGGCGGAGCGCGAGAAGCTCCGGGCGGACCCGTCGCTCATGCGGTCCGCGATCGAGGAGCTGCTCCGCTACGACAGCCCCGTCGAGACGGCGACGTTCCGGTTCGCGCGCGAGGACGTGGAGCTCGGCGGCGCGGTGATCCCGAAGGGCGACGTGGTCGTCGTCGTGCTCGGCTCCGCGAACCGGGATCCGGCGCTCACGCCGTCGCCGGAGTCGCTCGACCTCGCGCGCGAGCCGAACCGGCACATCGCGTTCGGCCTGGGCGTCCATTATTGCCTGGGCGCCCCGCTCGCCCGCCTCGAGGGGCAGATCGCCATCGGCACGATCCTGCGGCGCATGCCGAACCTCGCGCTCAAGGTGGCGCCGGAGTCGATCCAGCTCCGCCCGAGCCTCCTCGTGCGCGGGCCCGCGACGTTACCCGTCTCCTTCTAGAGCGGACCGCCCCAACCTGGGTCGGGTGCCCGGCCCTGGGTCGGGTGGCCCAACCTGGGTCGGGTAGCCCAACCTGGGTCAGGTAGCCCAACCTGGGTCAGGTGGGCGCGCCCGAGCCGTCGCTTGACAGCCGGCCTCGGTCGGTCCATAAATTGGTTGTACAACCAACCAATAAACTGTCGAGCCGGGGAGCACAGGAGCGGCAGATGCCTCGCCCTTCGAACACCGCGGAACGTCGCGCCCAGATCGCGCGCGCGCTCCTGAAGAACATGGCGGAGCGCGGCTACGAGGGGGCGTCCATCGGGGCCATCGCCGCGGCGGCGCACATCGCGCCGGGGCTGGTCCACTACCACTTCGAGAGCAAGCGGGAGATCCTGCTCGCCGCCGTCGAGCTGCTCGCGCAGGACTACGCGCACCGCATCGAGCGGCAGCTCGCCCCCGCGGCGGGCGACCCGGCCGCCGAGCTGCGCGCGTTCATCGACGCGCACCTGCGGACAGGGGAGGGGGCCGACCCGTCCGCGCTCGCCTGCTGGATCTGCGTGAGCGGCGAAGCCCTCCGGGACGCCGACGTGCGCAAGGCGTTCGCCGGAGCGCTCGAGGGCGCGGCGCAGCGGCTCGTCGCCATCGCGCGGCGCGGCGCGCGAGAGGGGGTGTTCTCCTGCGCGCGCGCGGACGTGGACGCCGCGGCCGCGGCCATCGTGGCCACCATCCAGGGGTACTTCGTCCTCGCGGCCACGGCGCGCGAGCTCATCCCGCCGGGATCGGCCGCCGACGCGACGTGGGCGATGGCGTCAGGGCTCTTCGGTCTTTCCTCCACCACCCGGGAGGCGAGCCGCTGATGCACCTTCCCCCTCGGTCCTTGCGGCGGCTCGGGCTCCTGGCGTCGCTCTACGTCTGCCAGGGGCTCCCGTTCGGCTTCTTCACCCAGGCGCTCCCCGTCCTGCTCCGCAAGCAGGGGATCTCGCTCGAAGGCATCGGGCTCTCCTCCCTGCTCGCGCTCCCGTGGGCCCTCAAGTTCCTCTGGGCGCCGCTCGTCGATCGCTTCTTCTTCCCCCGGCTCGGGCGCCGCCGCTCGTGGCTCCTCCCGTTGCAAGGGCTGATGACGGTGGCGCTCGGGCTCGCGGCGCTGCGGGATCCGCGCGAGGGTCTTTCCCCGGTGCTCGTCGCGGTGCTGGTGGTCAACCTGTTCTCGGCGACCCAGGACATCGCCACGGACGGCCTCGCGGTCGACCTCCTGGAGCCCGGCGAGCGGGGCTGGGCCAACGGCATCCAGGTGGCCGGCTACCGGGCCGGCATGATCGTCGGCGGCGGGGCGCTGCTCGTCCTCTTCGACCGGCTGGGCTGGGGGCTCACCCTCGCGGCCATGGCGCTCGCCATCGCGCTCCTGAGCGTGCCCACGCTGCTCGCGCGTGAGGCGGAGCGCCCGGGCGAGGGGGCCCAGGCCGCCTCGGTCGGCGCGATCGCCGCCTCGTTCTGGAAGCGCCCTCGGGCGGCGCAGGCGCTCGCGCTCATCGTCGTGTACAAGCTCGGCGACGCCTTCGCGGTGGGCATGCTGCGGCCGTTCCTCTCGGATCTCGGCCTCTCCCTCTCGGACATCGGGTGGCTCCTCGGGACGGTGGGCTTCGTGGCGGGGCTGCTCGGCGCGCTGGCCGGCGGCGCGCTGGTGCTGCGCCTCGGACGGCGCGCGTCGCTCGTCGGCTTCGGCGCGCTCCAGATGGTGAGCGTGATCGGGTATGTGTACGTCGCCCGCGCAGCGCCTGGGGTGCCGCTCCTTTCGGCGCTCTGCGCCTTCGAGCACTTCGCCGGAGGGATGGCCACCGCGGCGCTCTTCACGTGCATGATGGACTGGACCACTCGAGAGAGCGCCGCCACGGATTACACCATCCAGGCGAGCGCGATGGTGATCGCCACGGGGCTCGCCGCGGCCGCCAGCGGCTTCTCGGCGGGGCGGCTCGGGTATCCGCTCCACTTCACGCTGGCGGCTGGCCTGGCCGCGCTCTCGCCGGTCGCGGCGTATGGGCTCTTTCCGAGAGCGCGCGCCCCCGGGAAGATCGCGCTCGAGGCGGCCGCGTAGGCGCGCGGGGGACATGGAGGCTGAATTGGTCGAACCTCGGCTGCGGCCCGTCGGCGTGATCGAGTCCGTGCTCAAAGAGCGCAGCGGAGCCCCCAAACAAGGCTCGGAGGGGGCTCCCGATGCCTGGATCGAGGTGCACCCGTGGGCGGCGGAAGCGCTGGAGGGCCTTGCCGTCGGCGACGAGATCATCGTCATCACGTGGCTTCACCAGGGACGCCGCGACGTGCTCCAGGTCCACCCACGGTCCGATCCGAGCAATCCGCTCACGGGGGTCTTCGCGACGCGATCTCCGGACAGACCGAACCCGCTCGGACTTCACCCCGTCGTCGTCCGCGCCATCGACGGGAACCGCCTGCTTATAGGGCCCATCGAGGCGATCGACGGAACGCCGGTCGTCGACATCAAGCCAGCGCTGAGATGAAGGGCCGCGGCGCTCGCGCGCGGCGTTTTCCTACACGAACCGTACCTGGGCGGACCAACGGAGCGAGACTGCCTGAAACAGCGGAGGTCTCGAGCCGCCAAGGCGCCAAGGACGCCAAGGACGCCAAGAAGAGAGCACGAATCGGGCGACGTTAACGCCTTGGTCCTCGCTCCTCGCGGCGTGGCCGAGGGCGAGCCGGCGCCGGGGCTCGCTGGGCGGGGTGGGCAGCGCGCACAGCGTCGGCGGGAGCGACGGACAGGGCGCCCCATGGTAGCTTCGGTGGCCGGTGCGCGGTCGGGACTCCCTCTCTCTGCTCGCTGCATTCCTCCTCCACGCGGGAGGCGTCGTCGCTGCGCGTGTGCTCGTGCCGCAGGTCGCCGACGAGCGCGCGCGGACCGGCGCGGTCGAAAGGATCGATCCGGTCCTGCTGCTGGATGTGGACGTGTCGCCAGACACGCCCAGCGCGCCGGAAGAGCTGCCGATCGAGCCGCCCCAGGCCCTCGCCCGGACGCGGGGCACCGGCCTCGGCTCGTCGCGCCTCGCGCGGACAGGGCGCGCGGCTGCGCGCCCGCCGACGCTGCCCGAGGCGCCTTCGGCGCAGGCCCCGAGCCCCGGACCGGCGACCCGCGAGGAGGCGCCGCCGGACCCGGACGCCTACGGCGCTCCTCCCCCCGCCGCGACCTCGCCGGGCCTCGGCGGCGTGCCGGTCTGGGCAATGCCAGGCGTCTTGCCGACGGCGCCCCCGGCGGGCTCCCTCGCCCCCGTGCGCCCCCTCGCGCCCGTGCGCCCCGCCCCGCCGCGCTCCGCGAGAGCGCCCATCGTCGTCTTCCCCGCGGCGGGCACGCTCGCCTCGGCCGTCGCGGACGAGGTGATGTCGTCCGTCGCGCCGAACGTCTCCGAGAGCTCGTTCGAGCTCACCCTGAACGCGAAAGGCCAGCTGGTCTCGGTGCGCTTCCTCGAGGCGGACACGGGGGACGGCGACGAATGGCGGCGCGTCGCCCAGGCCGTGCTGAAGCGCTTCTCCGGGATCACGCTGCCGATGAACGGGGATTTCGCGGCCGGGGGCAAGGTCACCGTCCACGTGAGCAGCCGGGTCGTCATGCCGGACGGGACGGAGCACGGCATACCGAAGCCGATGATGAAGCACGACGCCGGCAAGTCGATCGTCCGCGAAGACTCGCTGGACGATCGCTTCCGTTTGCCTCAGCTCGCGCCTGCCCCTGGCGAGAAGAAGCCCATGCTGGCATTCCTCGTCGATCTCGCGAACATCGGCGCGCAGCGCCGGAGGGTGGTCAGCGCGCGGTTCAACGCTGCGCCCGTCGCGTCGCCATGACGCCCCGGCGCGCGGCGATCACGGCAGGACGCGCACGAGACCCCATTGCCCGCCGGCGAGCTCGACGCTGTTCTGCTCGTTGTACAGGCGGTCGCCCGGGACCGCGAACCGGCCACCCGCCCTGTAGAACGGGTTGATGTTCCAGGCGGTCATCGGGCCGATCCCGCTCTGCACGCCGATGGCGAACGACGTCGGGTTCTCGCCCATGGCCCGCGACGCCGAGCCCAGCGCCCACGGGTTGTGGGGCCACTCGTTGCCCCAGAGGCTGAACGCGAGCTGCCGGCGGTGCCCCGAGGGGAAGAGCACACGCACGCGCAGCTTGTCCCAGAGCCCCACCTCGAACACCGGGGTCGCCGGATCGCCGTGCGCCGCCGAGCTGAAGACCTCGCTCTGGTCGAGCTCGACCAGGCTGCCGAGGCGCGTCTCCGGCCGCACGCCGAGCCGCGCCCAGATCGGCTCGGTGCGGTAATTGAAGGCCTCCTGGCCGGAGACGTCCCAGTCGATCTCGCTCCCGAGGTTCGCGAGCGCGGTGCCGCAGTTCCACGAGGGATCCGCGCACTGGAACCGCTCGTCGTCGGTGTGCAGGCCGACCTCGGCCTGATAGACGAGCACGAGCTCGCGGAACCACCGCGCGCCGCGGCCCTCGCCCCCGTAAGCCACCCAGGCCTGCGCGTGCCGGCCCGGCTTCTCGTACCAGACGGCCCCCTCGGGCTCGACGACGAGCGCGCCGATCGCGCCGTGCATCCCGTGGTTCACCACGTCCGCCATGTCCTTCAGGTTGACGGCGCCGAGCTCGAGCGGACGCCACGCGACGCCGTCGGGCCCCGAAGTGACCTCGCCCGCATACCACGTGTAGGTCCGCCGCTGCCCCGGCGGGACCGTCTGCGGGGGATTGCGGCCGACGTTCGCGCCGTCGCTCGTGGACACGTCGTACGCCACGAGCTGCGGGTGCAGCGCGACATGGTTCGACGGCCTCACCTGGTTCGTGTTGAACCCGTCGACGATCGGGGGGTTATAGTTCCAGTGGGGCGTCTTCGGCAGCGCCTCGGGCAGATCGTTCACGAGCGTGACCTCGATGCAATCGCCGGCCGCCGCGCGCAGGAGGAGCGGCTCGGGCCGCAGCTTGCCCGCCCGCAGGGCGCCGAGATCTTCCTCGCGGACGAACAGGAGGGCGTCCGGATCGTAGAACCCGAACTCCTCGTTGTAGGTGAGCCGATCGCCCGGCAGGTTGCCGCGCGCCGTGATCGCGTGGACCACGTAGCGCCGCACCTCCGCGTCCGGCGGGCACACCGGCGCCGGGGTCGCGCCGGCGCGCTCCGGCGCGCCGCCGGGGAGCGGCAGCAGATCCGGCACCCTCTCGCCGTGAACGCGCAGGAGGCCCCACATGCCGTCCCACAGATCGTCCGTGGCCGCGCTCTGGTAGAGGTAGTCGACCTCGCCGGCGGGCGCCGCCCCGGACACCACGTCGTCCGTGAGCTCGAGGTCCATCTTCTCCGAGACACCGATGGGCTGCCCGTTGACATACCCGCTGTCCGGGCTCGCGCTCTCCCTCAGCCATTTCCTCCCGTGGATGGAGAAGACATGCTGCTCCGCCTGCGCGGCGTGGACGAGCCGCACCTTCGTGTGGTCTCCCCGATAGGCGCGGAGCAGCGGCGTGGCGGGATCCCCGTGCACGCGGGAGCTGAACACGTCGTGCATCTCCCCCGCTTCCCCCGCCTTCTGGGCGACCTCGTCGGATGCGCACCGGCGCTCGGCGATGCGCAAGGGAATGGGCTCGTTGCGGTAGTTGACGAGCTGCGTCCCCGGATCGCGCCACGAGATCACCTCGCGGAGGCGCGCGTCGGGCGGGTGGACGATGGCGAGCGGGAGCGGCGCCCGCACGAACGTCGGAGGGTTCACCGGGCGCCCGCACTCGTCGTAGACCAGCGAGTAGTCGGCGAGCATGAGGTTGAACTCGCGGAACGGCCGCCGCGGATCGCCGGGCGGGAAGAGGATGTCGGCGCGGTAGCTCGTCGGCCCCCCGTCGCTGCGCTCGCCGAGGCGCGCGCCCGTCTCCGGGTCCCGCCAGGTGGAGCCCGCGGGCTCGACGACCAGGCCCGCATAGAGGCCGTGGTGCTGGTGCGACGAGGGCGAGAAATGGTCGTGCGTGAAGGCGGTGCTCAGGGCGCGATCCCTCCCGTGCGTCTGCACGATCGGATCGGCCCAGAAGCGCTGCGTGGTGATCTGCGCCCCGCGCGGCGCGCCGTCCAGGGTGGGGTGCTCCTCCGCGGCGAGGCGGACCCGGCGGCCCGCCTCCTCGAGCGTGCCGTCGGCGGCGAGCGCGCCGCCGAGCGCGTTGGCCGCGCCGATGCGCTCCAGCACCTCGTCCGCGGTGAACGTCCCGTCCTCGTAATTGAAGCCGTTCGCCCCGCCGTCCGAGGCGATGACATCGTATTTCACGAGGTGGATGTGCTGGCCGGTGGTGTCGGTGGGCACGAACATCTGGAAGTCGTCGGCCTGGAGCGCCGACGGGAGGAGGTTCGTCGCGTGGAAGACGACGCAATCCCCGGAGCGGGCGCGGAGGAAGAGCGGCTCCGGCGCCTTCGCGCCGTCGCGCGTCGCGTGGTAGTCGCCCTCGAGGATCGTCGTGCGCAGCTGCGCGTCGTGCCAGCCGGCGCCGTTCACGACGCCGTCGAGCTGCACGTATGCCGCGCGGTAGGTGCGCGTCGGCGAGCGGCTCGGGCAGGGGTCCGCGTAGACCGCGCCGGGCGCGGGGGGCCGGCCGTTCACGAGGAACAGCGCGGCGTCACCCTCCGGGGTGAACGCCGGGTAGCCGCGGACAGGGTAGCCGTAGCGCTCGGGGGCGCGCACGGCGCCCGGGAGCTGCCCCGCGTGGAACGCCATGGCGGCCGACTCGGCGCGGGTTCCGTCCGGCGGCAGGAGCTTGAGGTTGGCCCGGTGGATCTGCACGTCGAACTCGCCCCGCGCGCCGAGCTCGACGCCCTCCGCCGGCACGCTCGTGACGACGTGGCGCGGGAGCCCGCCGTCGTGCTCCATGTCGCGGGGCGGCTGCGACGCCCGGTGCCCGGCCAGCGCGGCGATGTAGAAGGGATACCCGGGCATGGCCTCGCGGATCACCCGCCTGCCGCCGGGGAGCTCGACCCGCGTCGGCGCGTAGGTCGGCATCGGGGCCATCGCGCGGCCGGGGAGCGGCACCACCGCGGGCGTGGGGGTGCCGGCCGCGAGCTCGCCGTCCGGCAGGGCGCGGTCCGGCGTGCCGGCCTCGAAGACGTCGTGGACGCGGAAGATCCCCCACATCCCCTGCGCGAAATGGGGATAGAGGTGGCAGTGGAAGATGGAGTCCCCGGGGGTCAGGTGACGGTTGCCGGCGCCATAACGGAGCTGGTAGGTGAACGCCGCGCCGGGGCCGATGGTCTGTGAATCGATGTAGTCGCTGTCCTCGTCGTCCGGCGTCCGCAGCCACTGGTGGGCGTGGAGGTGGAAGACGTGCGTCTCCCGCGGCCCGGCGTGGACGTTCCGGAACCAGACGGGATCCCCGAGGTAGGCGTGATGCACGTTGGAGGGGTCGTCCGGGTAGAGGGCCCTCACGGCGTTGCCCAGCTCGTCCCGCTCGATGTTCAGCGCCGGGTCGCCGTTCGCCCAGGAGCTCAGGAAGAACTCCTCGAACTTGCACTCGGCGCACGCCCTCGTGGGCCCGATGCGCCTGCGGTTGGCGAGGACCGCCGCGCCCAGGCTGGCGGCGCCGTAGTTGACGCCGAACCCGCTGCGCACGCTGTGGAAGGCCGTGTCGCGGTTGAGCTCGGGGAAGGCGTTGACGGCGCCGAGGTCGTCGTGGAACACGGCCGTGATCTCACGAAACGCGGCGTCGCGCGACCAGGGGGCGTCGCCGTACCCGGCGATGATGGCGTTGACGTCGCCGTGCACGATCTCCCCGGCGTCGTTCGTGATGCGGAGGATCGGCTCGCCGTCCGCGCCGATCGCCTCGTAATCGAGGCGCGGCGTCCCGTCCGGGTTCCGTTCGAGGCTCGCGGCGGCGAGCTCGGCGGCGGTGACCTGCGATCGGTAGGCGACCGCGCCGCGGGGCTCGACGTGGACGGCGCCGAAAAGCGCCGAGAAGGCCTGTCGGATCGGCGGCCCCGGGGCGTCGCCGCCCGCCATGGCGCCGGCGCTGTGCATGAGGAACGTGCCCTCGCGGTCGGCGAAGAGCCGGTAAGTCCGCGTCTCTCCTGGGGCGGCGAGGGAGCTCGGGTTCCGCCCGACGTTGCCGCCGAGCGACTCGATGTCCCGGATCTGGAGCCCGGCCACGTGGATGGAAGCGTCCCGGGTGAGCGGGGCGCGCTCCGGGAGGGGCTCGCCCGGCGGCGTGAGCCAGTTGGTGAAGGTGATGTCGAGCGCGTCGCCGACGTTGACCCGGAGGACGAGCGGCCTCGGACGTTTGCCCGGGCGCAGCATGGCGTTGCCTGGGCCGATGGGCCGCTCCGGGTCGGCGGCCACGACGTCCCGCCGGAGGGCGTAGATCATCCCTGCCGGGTTGAAGGCGCCGAACCGCTCATAGACGTACACCTGGTCGATGGCGACGACGTGGGCGAAGACGGTGTTGCCCGACGGGTACTCGGCCCGCTCGGCGTCCACCGCCTCTCCGGCGGGCTCCTCGCCCTGCTCCGTGCCCGACCCGGAGCCCGCGCAGCCGATGGCGGCGGCCGCCGCCGCGCCGCAGAGCACCTTGAACAGCCTGGTCAGCACTTGCGCCTCCTCGCCTCGACAAACGACGTCGACAGCCGCCCGCGGCGCATGGGCGCGCCCCGGACGTCGTCAAAGGTCGAGGCCCTGGCGAGCACCGGTTACCGGGTGCCCTCCGCAATGAGCCGAATCCAGGCTTGTCGACAACACCGCTCCTGTCAAGGTTGCCATGGGACATCGCCTGTGGTCGATTGACCGCAATACAGGCTGTTCGGGTCGAACCTTCGGCAGCGCCGGCGGCCGCCGCGGCGAGGGCACGCACACCGGCCGGCCGCCCCTCGATCACACCACACCCCCTCGCGCGAGCCCGCGCACCCTGTATCCGATCCACGGAGGCGTGGATGCGGGCCGGGCCTCAGGCTGCTGCCTTGTGTCCTCTACGTCTTGTGATCGGAGGAGATTCGATCTACCGTGCACGCCGCGCTCGACGGGAGGCTGGGGGGGCGCAGGGGAGCGACGCATCGGCGGCGTGACGGCGCCGCGGATGGGCGCCGCGGATGGGCGCCGAGGATCGTCAACGGATCTCAAGGAGGGAGCAGCGCATGGATCGCCTTTCGTCGGACATCGAAGAGATCGCTGGTGAATACGACGTTGTCGTCGTCGGCTCGGGCTACGGAGGCGCGATCATGGCGTCCCGGCTGGCGCGCGCCGGCCTGAAGGTCTGCGTGCTCGAGCGCGGGCGGGAGCGGCAGCCGGGCGAGTACCCGAACACCGCGCTGGAGGCCCTCGAGGAGATGCAGATGAACCTGCCGGTCGTGGGCCACGAGGGCTCGCGCACGGGGCTGTTCGATCTGCACGTCAACGAGGACATCGGCGTGCTCGTCGGCTGCGGCCTCGGCGGCACCTCCCTCATCAACGCGAACGTCTCGATCCGCGCCGAGCCGCGCGTCTTCGACGACCCGCGCTGGCCCGCCGATCTCCGCGGCGAGCACATGGAGCACCTGAACACCGGCTACATGCTCGCCGAGCGGATGCTCTCGCCGAAGCCCTACCCCGAGAGCTACCCTCCGCTGCCCAAGATGACGGCGCTCCAGCGCTCGGCGGAGGTGATGGGGCAGCCCTTCCGGCGCCTCGACATCAACGTGACCTTCGAGGACGGCATCAACGCCGCCGGCGTCGCGCAGAAGGCCTGCAACAACTGCGGCGACTGCGTCTCGGGATGCAACGTCGGCGCGAAGAACACCGTGCTCATGAACTACCTGCCCGACGCCAAGCGCCACGGCGCCGCCGTCTTCGTCGAGACGAGCGTGCGCCACGTCGAGCGCCGCAGCGACGGCAAATGGAACGTCCACTACCAGGTGCTCGACGTCGGCCGCGAGGCGTTCGACGCGCCGACGCTGACCGTCGCCGCCAAGATCGTCGTCCTCTCCGCCGGGACGCTGGGATCCACCGAGATCCTGCTCCGATCGAAGGAGCTCGGACTACCGATCTCCGACATGATCGGCAAGGGGTTCAGCGGCAACGGCGACATGCTCGGGTTCGGCTACAACTGTACCCCGGCGCTCGACGGCATCGGCTTCGGGCACCACGCGGCCGGGGCGATGGGGCCCGTCGGGCCGTGCATCACCAGCGTCATCGACATGCGCAACCAGTCGAGCCTGGCGGACGACATCATCATCGAAGAGGGGTCGATCCCGGGCGCGCTCGCGCCGCTCTTGCCGGTCGTGTTCCAGATGGTCGCCCCGGGGGGGCAGAACACCGCCCCCCAGAACGTCCTCTTCCAGGGGCTGCGCGAGGCCGAGTCGCTCCTCCGCGGGCCTTACTACGGGGCCACGATGCACACGCAGACGTACCTCGTGATGGGGCACGAGGCGAACAGCGGCACGATGAAGCTGGAGCGCGATCAGCTGCGGATCGACTGGCCCAAGGTGGGCATGGAGCCGATCTTCGAGGAGATGAACCGGCGCCTCGTGAGCACGACGGCGGCGCTCGAGGGGATCTCGATCAAGGACCCGATCTGGTCCCAGAAGATCGGCGACAAGCTGATCACCGTGCACCCGCTCGGCGGCTGCATGATGGCCGACTCGGCCGAGTCGGGCGTCGTCGACCACAAGGGCACGGTGTTCGCGTCGACCAAGGGCGCCGCGGTCCACGAGGGGCTCTACGTCTGCGACGGCTCGATCATCCCCGTCTCGCTCGGCGTCAACCCGCTGCTCACGATCTCCGCGCTGGCGGAGCGCTGCGCGATCCACCTCGCCCGCGACCGCGGCCTCCGCATCGATTACTCCGACAAGGGCCCGATCAAGCCCCAGCCCCAGGCGCGGAGGCCCGGGATCCGCTTCACCGAGACGATGAAGGGGTATTTCTCGAAGGCGGTCGACAGCGATTTCGAGACCGCCGCCGCGCTGGGCAAGCAGGAGGACTCGAGCTTCAAGTTCATCCTCACGATCGTGTCGGAGGACGTCGACGCGATGATCGCGAGCCCGGAGCACGCGGCCCGCACCCTCGGGACCGTGGACGCTCCCACGCTCTCGGGGCGGCCGCTGACGGTGACGCACGGGACGTTCAACCTCTTCGTGCAGGACCCGAACGCCGCGGACACCCGGCTCATGAAGTACTCGATGCGGCTTGCCTCGGAGGAGGGGCGCTCGTTCTATTTCTACGGCTTCAAGGTGATCAAGGATCGCCCGATCTGGGACGTGTGGCACGACACGACCACGCTCTACATCACCATTCACGAGGGCGAGGACGACAAGGGCCCGGCGATCGGCAAGGGCATCCTCCAGATCGCGCCGGAGGACTTCATCCGCCAGCTCGGGACGCTGGACGTCACGAACGCGAAGGACGCCGAGGAGCGCCTCGCCACGACGGTGAAGTTCGGGCGCTTCTTCGCGGGCGTGGTCTACGACTATTACGGCGGCGTCGCGGCGCCGCTCGAGTACGCCGACTCGAACCCCCCTCCCCAGAAGCGCAGGCCGCTGCGCGTGCCGGGCCCGAGCTTGCACCCGTTCAAGACGGGCGACGGCGTCGATCTGCTCCTGACGCGGTATCAGGGCGGATCGAAGGGGCCGGTGATGCTCGCGCACGGGCTCGGCGTCTCGAGCCGTATCTTCTCGACGGACACCATCGAGACGAACCTGCTCGAGCACCTCGTGGCCCACGGCTACGACGTCTGGCTCCTCGACTTCCGGTCGAGCGTGCTGCTCCCCGCGTCGAAGACGCAGTACACGGCCGATCAGATCGCGCGGGGCGATTACCCTGCCGCGGTGGCGAAGGTGCGTGAGGTGACGGGCGCGGCGGGCGTGCAGGTCGTCGCCCACTGTTACGGCGCGACGACGTTCACGATGGCGATGCTCGCCGGGCTCGAGGGCGTCCGCTCGGCGGTGATCTCGCAGATCTCGACGCACCTGGTCACGCCCGAGCTGGTGCACCTGAAGGCGGGTCTACACGCGCCGAGCGTGCTCGATGCGCTCGGCGTCAGGTCGCTCACGACGAACGCCTCCTCGCACGAGGGGTTCCTCTCGAGCCTCTACGATCGCGCGCTCGAGCTCTACCCCGTCGGGGCCGACGAGCGCTGCGACAGCGCGGTGTGCCACCGGATCTCGTTCATGTACTCGCTGCTCTACGAGCATGCGCAGCTGAACCACGCCACGCACGAGCGGCTCTACGAGCTCTTCGGCGAGGCGACGATGCGCGCGTTCGAGGGGCTGGCGCTGATGACCCGCGAGGGCCACGTGGTCGACGCCGAGGGGCGGGACGTCTACCTGCCGCACCTCGATCGGATGGCGATCCCGATCCGGTTCATCCACGGCGCGGAGAACCAGTGCTTCCTGCCGGAGAGCACCGAGAAGACAGTCGAGGCGCTCTCGGCGAGGAACGGCGCGGCGCTCTACTCGCGAAAGGTCATCCCCGGGTACGGCCACATCGACTGCATCTTCGGGAAGAGCGCGTCGACCGACGTCTACCCCTTCATCGTCGAGCACCTCGAGCGGACCTGAACCCGGGCGACCGGCGACCCGACCCGGGTTGGGCGACCGGCGACCCGACCCAGGTTGGGCGACCCGACCCAGGTTGAGCGATCCGACCCAGGTTGAGCCGAGTCTCTTCGGCCCTACCGCATTTTTCCGTTCATGCAGCGTCCCGTCGCCCTATCCTGGAGAATTGGCAAGGTACCCCCACGGATGGAAAACGCTCCGCTGCAGGTCCCACCAGGCTCTCGTTGCACCCATCCACATCCCGGAGCGCGCCCGCCACGAAGCGTCGCAATCTGTCACACGCGTGCGCTGGCTGCGTGGACGCCCGCCGGCGCAGACACGCGCGATCTCCGGCACAGATCCCCTCCGCGCCTTCGCGGAAGCGACCCGCCGCGACCTGGCATGGTCGGTGCTTGAACATAACTCCTGGTAGCGCGCTCGCGATGCAATGCTGCGTAGCGGGCGACGCGTGAGGCCGCCATCAGACATCCAGGCGAGCCGTGATGGAGGAAATCAGCATGCAAAAGTGTCTCTGGGCATCTTTGGCCGCGTCGATCTTCGTGTTGGGTGCCGTCGGCTGTGACGACGCTTCGGATGCGGTGGGCGACGTCCTGCCGGGCGAGCAGTCGCGCGAGGCGCGCATCGAGCAAATCTCCGAGGCGGCGTGTGAGCGTTACGGCGACACCGAGGCGGGCTGCCCCGGTTACGGCACCGGCGAGGACCAGACCTACGCGACGGAAGAGGACTGCGAGCGCGACTTCGCGGACCGCGCGGGCGAGCTCTGGCCTGCCGCCGAGTGCGGCGCGGGACAGATCAACGACAGCAAGTACGAGGTCTGCGAGGAGCGCGCGAAGGCGGCCGCCTGCTCGGAGGGCTTCTTCGATGCCATCGCCGCGCTGAGCGAGTGCAGCGCCGAGAACGTCTGCACGGATCCCGCCGACGAGTGACCCCCACCGCTCGTCTGGAACGCGCGGCCTACGGCGCCGGCTCCAGAGCGGGCGCCGGGAACTCGGCCCGGAAATCGGACAGGCGAACGGCGAACACGACGCGCCCTCCCTCGATGCGGGGCATCCGCTCGGGGGAGGTGCGCGCGTCGAGCAGGCGCGCGTAACGAACGCGGCCGCGGGCGGTCGGCGTGCAGAGGTAGTCGCGCCCCTCCCGGTGGTGCACCAGCGTCCTCAGGGCCGCGGGCACGAGCGCGGCCGACGCGGGCAGGGCCGGGCCCGCGGCCGCGAAGCGCAGGTCGGCGAAGACGTCGCCGCCCTGCGAGACGCGGAAGCGCTCGCTGCCGTCGGCCTCGCGCGCGATCTCGAAATCGGCCAGCTCCTTTGGGATGCCCCAGTTGATCTGGCCATTGACCACGCTGTCCCACGAGCTGACGTAGATCTTGCTGATCGACCAGCACAGGCCGCGGCGGGTCCGGAAGCGCCCGGGGATGAACAGGAGCTCGCGGTAGGGGCCCACGTCCGAGGACGTGTAGTCGATCGCCATCAAGAGGCTATAGCGGCCCTCGAAGCGACCGCGGAGCGCCTCCGGGATGAAGGCCTGCTCGCGGAGCAGCGCCGGGGAAAGCTCGAGCATCACGATGTACGCGTCGCCGGTCAACGTCCACGGCGCGGGGGCCCTCGGCACGTCAGGGGGAGTCTGGCTCATGCGGTGTTGCTGAGCCTACCATGCTGCTGCCGCGCGGAGAGCGCGAGCTGGTCGGCGCTTCAGAGGTCGGCATCCGGCGCGAAGCACGACGGGCACGTCGGGCAGGACGGGTTGCCCTCGACGTTGGCCACGACACCGGAGGTGGCCGGGGCAACCAGGGTGATCTCGTCGAGCGGGATGCCGCTATAGTCCTCGCCGACGATCCGATTGCTCGACGGAATGCCCGTATCCGTCCGCGTGAGCCGGACAATTCCCGCGATACGGTCGCTCTTGTCGGCCGCCTCGACCACCGCGCTTCCGCGGAAGCCCTCGACCGTCTCGAAGTGGCTGAGGGTCGCCGCGACGACGTTCGCGGCCACGCTGACCTTCGCGCCAGGCCGGAGGCCCGCGTGGGTCACCGCGCCGACGATCCCGCCGGCCTGGTTGTGGAACGTCACCGTCAGGTCCGCGGGCGTATCGCCCACGTTCTGCAGCGCGAGGGTCGCGTCGTATCCGCCCGTCACCCCGTGCCACGACACCTCGGGGAACACGAGCCGCGAGCTGCCCTCGTGCACGTCCCGGAATGCCGTCACGTACACGGCGCCGGGGACGTCCGCCGCCGCCTTGCCCACCCCGACGAGCGCGCCCGCCGCGTACGCCCTGCCCGAGCCGCTGAAGCCAGGTCCGACCGAGGCGCTGCACGCCAGGGAGCTCTCCTTGGTGTACGGCGGGATGCGCGCCCCCTCGACCGTCGCCCGGACATTGCCGGACAGGTCGAGGTAATCGACCGAGAGCGCCTGCAGGAGCTCGCTCGCGTTCATCACGGCGTAGGCGGTGCGAGCGCCGAACGCGTCGCAGAGCGCCGTGGCCAGGTGGAGCTCCCTGCCGCGGCTGCCGCGCAGCCTGGAGCCCTCGACGCCCTCGTACATCGCGGCGCCGCGCGGCCTCGGGCTGCCCGGATACCCGAGCTCGAGCGCGAACACCGCGACGGGCGCGGGGCTCGCCGGGTCGCCGGCCAGGTTCGCCTTGATCCTGGCCGCGGCGTTGACCTGGCCATACCCCGAGAGCCACGCCGCGGTGTGCAGGTCGATGATCCGCGCGCTGTGCGCGGGGAGATCCTCGATGGTGGCGACGGCGCCCGCGCCGCAGGAGCCGTCCGCGCACCGCAGCGAGATCTCGACGTCGACGGGCTTCTCGCTCGCGTTTTGCACCGCGATCACCGAGCTGTGGTCGTACGCGTTCTTGGCCACGGTCGGCAGATACACGATGTGATCGGCGCTGGCCGCAGGCACGGCCGTGCCGCGAGGCACGTTGACCACGGACGTCGCCGTCCTGGGGACATAGGCCACCGAGACGGCGACGTGACGGCTCGCGTGGACGACGGCGGACCCCTCGAAGCCGGCGGGGAACCCGGCCGTGGAGAGCTGGAAGGTGGCGTTCGGCGCGAGCCCGCGGCGCTCCTGCGTGTGGTGCGCGCCGAGGGGGTTCGAGGCCGCCGCGGGGCCGATCGCGTTCGTCGGGAGCTGATCCCACGAGAACTCGACGGAGACGTCCGCCGCCTTGGTATCGGTGTTGGTGATGGTCAGGACCGTCTCGAACCCGGCCTCGAGCGCGGAGGTGGCCCCGGAGGGGGTGTCATCGTGCACGACGAGCGGCACGAAGCTCGTGTAGCGGTGGGCCGGGCCCGCCGCGCCGCCCCAGCCGGCAATGACGTCGGCGATCTGCTTCTGCAAGCTGACCGGATCGGCGAAGGAAGGGCCGGCATCCTCGCCCGGCGCCACGATCAGGGCCTCCAGCGCTTCTCCGTAGAAGGTCGGCCCCCCCGAGTCCCCGTCGCCGACGGCAAAGGGGCTCGAAGCGACCGTCAGGGCCGGCCGGCGCACCGAGCTCGCGGCCGCGAGGGAGCACTCCCTCCGCAGCTCGATGCTCCATGCCCCCTCCCAGTGGACCATCCGCTTGACGCCCGCCTGCCCGCCCGCGAAGCCGATCGTCCTGCGCTTCGGGCGGACACGCTCCGTCCACGCGCTGGACGGCGCGTCGGACGGCGCGTCGGACGGCGCGGCGCTCGCGAGCGGCGCCGGGACGGCGAGCTGTTCCTCGGCGCCGCCGTCCGCCGCGACGACCGCGCGGCTCGCGAGGCGCACGACCGCGACGTCCGTGAGGCGGTCGCCGTTCGAGAAGCCGTGCCATCGATCGATGGGCAGGCGCGTCTGTCGGATCGTCGCGCGGCCGGTCGCATCCGACTGGAGGTAGAGCACGAAGGCGTGGCGCGGATCGTGGTTTGACACATCGGGGGCGATGCCGGATTCGAGCATGCACCCGTGGGTGGTGAGCACGTGCTGCTCGTCGATGAGCGTCGCGGCGCACCTCGGGCCGTCCAGATCGAGCAGGCCGACCGCGGGATACCACCCATAAGCGGCGTCCGTCACGCTCTCGCGGGTCGTGGTCGCGAGCGCGCCGCCCGCCGCGTCGAGCGCCTCCGGGGAAGGTCCGCCGTCCGTGCCGTCGCCCGCGCCGCAGGCGAGGAGAGGCTGGGAGGCGATCAACATCATCACGATCGAAGGGATCTTCATGGCAAACCTCGTGCTCGGGGCAAAAGCTCCCGTTCATCGGCGCCCTCGAGAACAAGGCGCCTGGCGTGTGGAAGCGAGCAGCCGTCGGCCTGCGATCACGCCGATCTCGGCCAGGACCTGCGCGGTCCAGCAGGCTGCCCTCAAGACCTCTGTACGCCGAGCGTCCCGGATGTCTGACGACCCCCTCGCGTTTTTCCCTCGGGGGACCAGCCATCGCCAAGGGGCCCAGCGATCGCTCAGGAGACCAGCTTTCGCTCAGGGCACCAGCACGCGGAGGCTCGCCCAGTCCAGCGTGAAAAATTCGGCTCTCATTGTAAGCGCCGCCTCGCGCAGGGAGCGCGCCGCGTCGAAGGGAGCGCTCTCCGGAGATGCGCGCGACGTGGGGGATGCATGCGATGTGTTGTAGAGCGCCCCCATGAGCCGCTCGGCCATCCGGTCGTCGATCGGGCGCACCGCGGCGATGACCGACTCGGCCCCGGCGACCACGAACGCCTGCCCGAGCCCGAGCCCAGCCGCCCGGGCCTCGGGCGCCGTGCGCGCCGTGTCGCACCCGGAGAGGACCACGTGCGCCGGCACCTGCGCGAGGGCCAGGACGTCTCGCACGGTGAGCCATCCGCCCTGCGAGAGGGGCAGCCCGCTCTCCCAGCCGTCCCGCCCGCCGAAGAAGCCGTGTCCGGCGTAGTGGAAGAGCCGCGCCTCGGGCAGCTCCAGCAGGCCGCGGACGGCGCCGTGGGTGGCCTGGTCGCCGGAGAGCCGCGCGACGCGGAAGCCGCCCGCGGCGCCGAGCGCCTCAGCGACGGCGTCCGCCTCGCGCCGCGCCGCCGGCAGATCATGCCGCGGATCGGCCACGACGAGCGCGAGCGGCACACCCGCCTCGGTCCGGGGCGAGGAGCGGCCGCGGCGCCCCGGCAGATCCACGGCGTAGGCCACCGGCGCGTGCGCGACGAGCGGCTCGCCCTTCCAGGGCAGCGCATGAAAGTCGACCCGATCGAGCTCGCCATACGGCGCGAACCGGATCCGCCGCGCGGCCTCGATGGGCCCCCGGAGCGGCTCGAGCAGCACGCGCGACAGCTCGGCCACGGGCGCGCTCGCCGTCACCGGGGGCAGCCGGCGCGCCGCGACGTCCTCGGCCGTCACGGCGAACGCCGCCCAGCCCTCGCGGATCGGGTGGAACACGAGGAGCAACTCGCCCGGGTCGAGGGGCGGAAGCGCGCCGTCGCCGCCGCTCGCCGCCGGCGGCGCGCCGCTCGCCGCCGGCGGCGCGCCGTTCGCCTCCGGGCGACCGAGCAGGGAGAGCGCGCGCTCGAGCGCCGCCTCCACCTGCGCCTCGCGGGCCCGCCGCTCTGCCCGCGCGCTCGCGAGCGCGTCGGCCGCGAGCTTCCAGTCCCCGCGCGCCTCCCGATCGAGCGCCTCGCGCTCGCGGCGGTACTCCGAGACCGCCGCTTCCCAGCGCGCGCGCTCCTCGGGGCCGAGCGCCTCGACGCGTAGCCGCGACCGGAGCGCCGCCAGCGCCCGCGCGCGGGACCGCCGCGCCGCCATGGCCGCCGCCTTCACGTCGTGGCGCAGGAGGAAATCCACCTGCCTCCGCGCGCCCTCCTCGGCCTGCCCGAGGAAGCTCTCCCGGCCCTCGCCGAGGGGGACGAGCAAGCTCTGGTCGCCGAGCAGCGCCTCCGCCTCCACGTAGGCGGCGCGCGCCTCCGCCACGCGCCCCAGCGCGCCGAGCGCCTCCGCGCGCCCGAGCGCGGCGTGCACGCGGCTCCCTGGGAACGCGCCGCTCGCCGCGAGATCGGCCATCCGGCGGTAGATCCCGAGCGCGTGCGCCGGCTCGCCGCGGCCGAGGGCGATGCGCCCCTCGACGTCGAGCAGCCAGACCGCGACGCGCGCGTCGGGGTCGGGCCGCTCGCGCCGGGCCTCGTCGAGGTGGCGGCTGGCGCGCTCGAGGTCGCCGCCGAAGAGCTCGGCGAGCGCGAGGTTCGTGAGCACGTTGGCGCGCTCGTCAGGGCTCGGGCACGCCCCGCGCCGGAGCGCGAGCGCCTGCTGGAGCGGCGCGATCACGCCCTCGCGCGCCGGCGCGGGGCGGTCTCCCCGCGCGAGCTGCTGCACCCCGAACCACCCGACGTTCGTGAGCATCGCGGCCCTCCGGCAGGGGCGCGCGTCGGGCGGGAAGGCCTCCTCGACCTCGCGCAGGAGCACCTCGCCCTCGGCGCCGCGCCCGAGCTCTTGCAGGACGAGCGCCTCGAGCTGGAGCACGTCGAGCCGCTGCTCGTCCAGACCGAGCCGCTCGGCGCCCTCGACCGAGGCGCGGAAGCGCTCGAGCGTCGCGCGCAGATCCCCGGCCTCGTACGACAGGAGCCCCGCGTAGTAGGCCCGGCGGACGTGCCCCTCGGGATCGGCCTCGGCGTGCGGATCGAGCCGGTCGAGCACGCGCCTCGCCTCGGCGAGCTCGCGGCGGCGGAGGAGCAGGGTGTAGGCCTCGGCGAAGCTGTCGTGGAAGGCGTCGGAGATCCGGCCGAGCGCGAGGTGCGCGGGGATGGTCTGTTCGAGGCGCAGGACCGCGGCGTCGATGTCCCCGCGCGCGAGATCGATGCGGGCGAGCTTGCCGAGGGCCCGGGTCCGCCGCGCGGGATCCGGATCGGAGCGGAGCGCGTCGAGGCGCCGCGCCGCCTCGTCGAGCGCGCCGCGCTGGCGCAGGTCCTCGGCCTCGTCCAGCGCGGCGTCCGGCTGGAACGGCCGGAGCGCCCACCGTCGCTCGGCGCGCGCCTCGCCGCGCGCGGCCGCCACGACGAGCGCACGTGCGCCCGCGGGCACCTCGAGCCGGAGCCGCAGGCCGCCCTGGATCGGCGCCCCGTCGACCGGGAGCGGGCTCGCGTCGGCCGTTGCCTCGAGGCGGGCGCCCTCGGGGACCTTCACCCAGACGCGCAGCGTGCCGTCCCGGGGCAGCTCGCAGATCAGGCCCGCGAGCACCGCGCTGCAGCCGGCGATCTCGGCCTCGAGCGCCAGGGCCAGCGGGGCAGAAGGCGGCGCGGGCGGCGCGGGCGGCGGTCCTGCCACCTCCGCACCGTCGCTCGCGAGCAACGCGACGAGCAGCGCCAGGGCGGGCGGAGACCGGATCGCGCGCATCCTGGGCAGGGTATCACGCCCCCCCGGCGCGACTCTTGGGCGCGCCTGCCCTTGACGGCCCGGCCACGCGCCGTTACTAAAACTGAACCACATGGTTCAGTGTCAGCAGGTCCTCGATCGCTCGTTCGCCGCGCTGTCCGACTCGACCCGGCGCGCGATCCTGCTGCGGCTCGGGCGCTCCGAGGCCTCCCTCAGCGAGCTCGCCCAGGGCTTCGAGATGACGTTGACCGGGCTCAAGAAGCACGTGCACGTCCTCGAGGAGGCCGGGCTCGTCACCACGGAGAAGGTCGGGCGCGTCCGGCGCTGCAGGCTCGGCCCGCGGCGCCTCGAGGACGTGACCACGTGGATCACGTCGTACCGGACCCAGCTGGAGCAGCGCCTCGATCACCTCGAAGACTTCCTCGAACGCACGAAAGGAACGCCATGACCCAGTCCGTGAATGAGCTCAGAGCCAAGGTCAGCACACCCTCGGATCGCGAGATCCGCACCGAGCGCATCTTCAACGCGCCCCGCGAGCGCGTGTGGAAGGCCCTCACCGATCCCGCGCTGGTCGCGCAGTGGTGGGGGCGCGGCAACAAGCTGGTGATCGAGCGCATGGAGGTCCAGCGCGGCGGCCGCTGGAGGTTCGTCGAGCACGCCCCTGACGGCGCGCACGGCTTCGAGGGGCGTTATCGGGAGGTGACCCCGCCGGAGCGCGTCGTGCAGACCTTCGAGTGGGACGGCATGCCGGGCCATGTCCTGGTCGAGACGATGACGCTCGAGGCGCTCGCCGACGGGCGCACCCGGCTCGTCACGGTGTCGCTCTTCCACACGACCGAGGAGCGGGACGGCATGCTCCACACCGACATGGCGGAGGGCATGGAACAGAGCTACGCGGCGCTCGACAAGGTGCTCGCGCAGCTCGGGTGAGCCGAGGCCCACAGGCCACGACGCGCGCAGCGCTCACCGCGCCGCGCGCGCCGTGGGCCGCCGGGGCGCTGCGATGCTCTGTCGGCGCGGCGGGCCAGGCAAACGAGGTTCTCTCCTCCGGCGATGAGCGTCGCTCATGGGGTTGAGCAGGCGGACGGTGGTTGGGCCAACGCGTGGCTCATGGGGTTGCGCAGGCGGAGGGTGGTTGGGCCGACGCGTCGCCGCGCCGGGGGCGCGTGGCCATGGACCCGCCGCGTGGTGGATGGTAGTGTCCGCCGCGATGTCGGGGAGTGTTGCCCAGCTGGAGGACCACCGTGTTGCGCTGACCGGGCATTGTTACCGGATGCTGGGTTCGGCGGTCGACGCCGATGACGCCGTGCAGGAGACGATGGTGCGCGCCTGGCGGAGCCTCGATCGGTTCGACGGCCGCTCGTCGCTGCGCACCTGGCTGTACCGCATCGCGACGAACGTTTGCCTCGACATCCTGGCGGATCGCTCGCGCCGGGCGCGCCCGGTCGAGGAGGGCCCGGTCGGCACCGTGGACGACACGCTCGAGACGCGCCCGCGCACGCACTGGCTCGAGCCGGTCCCCGACGCCGGCGCCCTGCCGGCGGACGTCGACGCCGCGGAGAAGCTGGTGCTCCGCCAGAGCATCCGCCTCGCGTTCGTCGCGGCGCTCCAGCACCTGCCGCCCAAGCAGCGCGCGGCGCTGCTGCTCACGGAGGTGCTCGGCTGGTCCGCCGCGGAGGTGGCCGAGAGCCTGAGCACCTCGGTCGCCTCGATCAACAGCGCGCTCCAGCGCGCGCGGGCGACGCTCTCGACCCGCGACCTCGGCGACGCGCGCGTCTCGCTGTCCGACGACCAGTCCGCCTTGGTCGACCGCTACGTCACGGCCTTCGAGCGGTACGACGTCGACACGCTCACGACGCTGCTGCACCAGGACGCCGTCCTGTCGATGCCACCCTACACCCTCTGGCTCCGCGGCCACGACCCGATCCGCGCCTGGTTGCTCGGCCGGGGCGCGGGCTGCCGCGGGTCCCGGCTCATCCCGACGGCCGCCTGCGGCTCGCCAGCGTTCGGGCAGTACCGTCCCGCGCCCGAGGGGGGCCACAAGCCCTGGGCGCTCATCGTGCTCGAGCTCTCGGGCGACCGCATCGCCACGATGACGTCCTTCCTCGACACGGAGGCGCTGTTCCCGCGGTTCGGCTTGCCGTCCGAGCTCCCGGCGTAGCCGCCGATCCGCCCGGGATCGGCCCGGCGATTTTTTGGGGGGGCGACCGATGATTCCTGGAGGTCGCCGGGGTCTATGGGGTGAATCCAGCACGGAGGCACCCATGACCACGATCGTCGCCAGCATCGAGCAGCATGACCACCGCCCCGCCGCCCGGCATGACGCCGGCCCGTCGTCCGCCGTCGCGGCGTCCGGCGCGGCGCCGTCCAGGCGAGCCCTCTGGGGCGGCCGCGTCCTGAGCGGGCTGGCGGTGCTCTTTCTGACGTTCGACGCCGCGATCAAGGTGCTCGGGCTGGTCCCCGCCGAGCAGGGGAGCGCCCAGCTCGGCTTCCCGGCGAGCCTCGTCCCCACCCTCGGCGTCATCCAGATCGCGTGCCTTGTGACCTACCTGATCCCGCGCACCGCCGTGCTCGGCGCGATCCTGTGGACCGGTTACCTCGGCGGCGCGGTGGCGATCCACGTGCGCGTCGGCAGCCCGCTCTTCAGCCACACGCTCTTTCCGATCTATGTTGCGGCGCTGCTCTGGGCGGGGCTCTGGCTGCGCGACCGCCGGGCGCGCGCGCTGCTCGCCGCGCCCTCGACGCTCGGCCGATGATTTTTGCGATTTCTCGAAGTCTATAAGGCACAGGGAGAAAAATTCATGGCAACCAGCAATGCTCGTAAGATCTTCGTCAACCTGTCCGTCCGCGACCTGAAGAAGTCGATGGAGTTCTTCTCGAAGCTCGGCTTCGAGTTCAACCCGCAGTTCACGGACGACAAGGCCACCTGCATGATCATCAGCGAGGAAGCCTACGTCATGCTCCTCGTGGAGCCGTTCTTCAAGACGTTCATGAAGAACGAGATCTGTAACACGAGCACACATACGGAAGCGCTCATCGCGCTCTCGTGCGGCAGCCGTGCCGAGGTCGATGAGATGGTGAACAAGGCGATCGCGGCGGGCGGCCGGCACGCGGTGGACCCGCAGGATCACGGCTTCATGTACAGCTGGAGCTTCTACGACCTGGATGGCCACCACTGGGAGGTCCTCTGGATGGACCCGAGCGCCGTCCAGCCCTCGTAGCCTACAAAGTGTCTGGTTCGCCTACGTTCGCCTACGTAGCGAGCGCCTGAGCCCGGCTTGTCCAGCCGGGCTCGTGCTGTCGGCGGGCGCTGGTGAAGGTGCCAAAGTCGCGACTCCGCCCCGAGTTTTCCTGATAACGTCGGGGGTGGAGCGGCAACGGCGTGCGGGGTTACGTCGGCAACACGGACTTCGACTGGTACTCGTTCCTGGTGGCGCGCCCGGAGCTTCAGGAGGTCAACTTCTGGCAGCCGTCCGGCGGTCGCAAGTTCGCCGCCGTGTCGCCGGGCGAGCCGTTCTTCTTCAAGCTGAAGAAGCCTTACTACGCCATCGCCGGCTTCGGCTGGTTCGCGCGGCACGTCGTTGTCCCGGCGATGCTGGCGTGGGAGGCGTTCGGCGTCGGGAACGGCGCGCCCGATCTCGCCACGATGCTGGCGCGGATCGCGAAGTACAGAGCGGATGGCGGGAGCAACCCGCAGACCTCGCTCGTCGGCTGCCTCATGATCGCGCAGCCGGTCTTCTTCGAGGAGCGCGCCTGGATCCGGCAGCCGGCGGACTGGGAGGCGAACATCGTCCAGGGGAAGACCTACGATGTGACGCAGGGGGAGGGGAGGCGCATCCTGGACGCCTGCCTGGAGCGGTCGCAGCGCAAGCAGCTCGGCGACGCCAGCGCGCCCCCGGCGGAGGCCTTGCTGCATGCCCGGGAGCGGACCACCGAGCGCTACGGCGCGCCGCAGCTCGTGCGCCCGCGTCTGGGTCAGGGGACGTTCCGTCTCTCGGTGACCGACGCCTACGCCAAGGCCTGCGCGGTGACGGAAGAGCACTCTCTGCCCGTCCTCGAAGCGGCTCATATCCGGCCTTACTCCAAGGAGGGGAGCCATGAAGTCGAGAACGGGCTCCTGCTCCGCACGGACATCCACCGCCTGTTCGATCAGGGCTACGTCACGGTGACGCCGGAGCACAGGTTCGAGGTGAGCCGGCGCCTCCGCGAGGACTATTCCAACGGCCGCACCTATTACGCGCTGCACGGCAAGCAGATCCACGTACCGAGTCGATCGGCCGACAGGCCGTCCAGATCGCTCCTGTCCTGGCACAATGAAAATGTGTTCCTGGGCTGAACGGGAAGGCGCCGCAGAGCGCGCTGGCGCGTGTGTGCTCGAGGTCGCGCCGCGCCGTCTTGTCGCGGAGGAGTGATCGGGCAGCCGTCGCGCGTGCAAGACGGAGGAGCACGCCGGCAGCTCGCCCGACGGCGGGATCCCCGCTGAGGCTTCGCCAGCGCGCCTTCGGGCGACGGCGGCTCCGGCCCTGCGCGCTCCCCCGGGGTGTCGCCGCCGCGCATGCACGAGCTTGTGTTAGGCTCCGCCCGATGTCGCTCCTGGACTCCCCCGACCCTGCCCACGCGTCCGCGGTGAAGCGGCTCAGGGCCAGGCTCCGAGCAGGCAACCCGGAGGCTCGTGCGGTACTCCTGAACTTGATCGAGGAGGACCGGGTGCTAAGCGGTGATCGTGCGGCGTTCCACGCCGGACTGGCGGGCTCGACCCGTCGCCTCGCGAAGGACCGGTTCAAGGAGGCCGCCCGGGTGGCGCCGCGGACGCTCTCTGTCCCGTCACCCCGGCCTCCAGCCATCAAGGACGACTGGTGGCACCACGTGACGCTCAAAGCACTACGGGACTACGGGTACGTATCCCTGGCCATCAAACGGTCGCGGCCGCCGCCGCGCATCCCGCTGGCTCGCCCGATCGGCCAGAGCGCGGGCGGCGCAGGTGTTTCCGTGTGGGTCACGAGCAGCACGGCGCCAGATGCGGATGATCTCCGCGATCGCCTCGGTCTCTGCACGGTGAAGAGCGGCAATCATTTCTATCGTATCCGTATCGCCGTGCGCTCCGCCCCCGGCCGGCCGCTCTATATTCCAACGGCGCTCGACGCCGGCTGGTATCCCGCGTGGAGGCGGCCGGGCCCCGGCCACACGGATCCTTGGGGCATGACGCGGCATCTCCGGACCGACGCGCCGTCGGAGCCGGAGCTGCTCGTGCTCCCGGATGCGGCCGACGCGCGAGAGGCGCGTTATCTCGGCGAGATCAGGACGACGCCGCCGCGCGGCTATCTCCGGAAGCGGAGGCTTCCATGAGCGACGCACCCGCGCTCACGCGCATGAGCGCAGCGAAGCTCCGCGTATGGCTGCTCGCCCGCATGCGCGGGGAAGAGGAGAATCCGCCGGTCTCCGAGCTCCACATGGAGAGCCCGGACGACTACGTGGCCACGATCCACGAGCAGTCGCGCGACAAGGCGTTCCGCGGGCGCCTGGAGAAGGCGATCGTCGCCGCGCTCGAGGAGGCGGCGCGGGGGGACTTGCGGAAGGGGCCGGACGCGCGCGCCGTCCGGTATCTGGCCGAGCTCGCCGACACCTTGGAGCTGCGCGAGGCCGCGACAGTGCTCCATGAGATCGCGGAGCGCGGCGCCTTCGGCGGCAACGAAGGGGCTCTCGATTCCGACGCCGAGGGGTTCGTGCTCTTCGCGCTCGCGGGGCTCCAAGAGCCAGGCGAGCTCTGGTCGAAGTGGCTCGCCGTCTGGAAGCGCGAGCTTCCGCGCCTGTGGCCGGTGGTCACCGCCGGATTGCGCTTCTCGGATCCACAGCAAGCCCTCGCCATCCTTCCAGAAGCGGCAGAGCGCGCCCGGCGTTTCTCGGACTTTCCGCTGGGCGACGTCCTCTGGGCGTTTGCCACGGATCCGACTTATGAGCCAGGCGCAATTGCTCGTGCTCTGTCGGGGATCTCGGACGAAGCGCGCAGGCAGTGCCGCGAGGCGCTTGCGGCGATGGGCGCCGAGGAGCACGAGCTTGCTCTCTGGTTACCCGGCCCGGGACCTGCGAAGCCCACGATTCCTGACTGGGCGCGGCGCAAGAACGAGGGTCCGGATCGACCCCCGCGGCTCCAGGAGGCCGCATGAGCTTCACCGAGCCGAGCCGACGGGTGGTCACGTTCTACTCGTACAAGGGCGGCGTCGGGCGCACCATGGCGCTCGCCAATGTCGCCTACCGCCTGGCGAACACGCACGGCCTGAATGTCATCGCCGTCGATTGGGATCTGGAAGCGCCCGGCCTACACCGCTTCTTCGGGATCTCTCCGGAGACCGTGGCCTCGAGCAACGGGATCCTCGACTACTTCGTCGCATGGCGCGACGCCGTGACGCGTAACGCTCCCGAGCCGCCGGCCGAGGTTGAACGCGTGCTCGACTGGCTACTGCCCATCACTGATGAACAGCACGCTCCCAAGTTCGGCTCGCTCCGGCTGCTCCTCGCTGGCCGGCTCGACAGGACGTACAGCGAGCGTCTGGCAGCGTTTCACTGGCACGATTTCTACGCCCGGACGGCCGGCGCGGCGGCTGTGGAGACGCTACGGGAGAAGCTCGTCCACGAGGCGGATGTCGTGCTGATCGACAGCCGCACTGGCTTGACCGACATCGGCGGAATCTGCACCGTTCAGCTCCCGGACGCGGTGGTGCTGCTCACCGCCGCGAACCTTCAATCCTTTGAGGGCACCGAGAGCGTGGCCCGCGCCATCGCTCGGGCGCCGGAGAAGGAGCGCACGGGCCGCGAAAGGCCCCGTGTGTGGCTCACCGTGAGTCGCGTACCGCTGGTGGAGGAGAGCTACCTCGCAGAGAGGTGGTTCGCGGACAACAGCAAGAGCTTCGAGAGAGGGCTCCATGATGGCTTGTGGCTGAAGGAGGACCACCCGGACGGGATCCGCACACATGTGCTTCCGCACCGGACGCGCTGGGGGTTCGAAGAGGTAGTCTTGCGTGAAGGGGGCGTGGTAGATCAGAAGGATCCGCTTGTGCTTGCCTATGAGCAGCTCACCGGGACACTGCTGCGGTGGCTTCGTAAGGAGGCCGTTCCAAATCCGTCGACCCTCGGCGCAGTGCCAGCCGCCGCACCTCGCCCGAACAGCATCGCAGAGCTCCAGGCGGAGGCCGCGGCAGCAGAGAGGAGAGGAGACACCCTCGGCCTCGCCATGACGCTGCACGAGCTGGCGAGGGAGCTCGGCAACGCGAACAAATATGAAGAGGGGATTCGTCGAGTCGAGCAGGCGATTGGTATATTCTTGTCACGTGGTGCGCATCCTGAACATGCTCGCGCTTTAATTAGGCTCGGTCAGCTGCTGGTTTTTGCAGGACATCAGGATGAGGGTGAAGAAGCATTGGCAAAGGGGCTGGCGATCGCGCGACAGGTAGACGAGAAGGTTACCGAGGCTGCCGCTCTCGCTTCCCTTGCAATTGCGCGGTTCGGTCGAGGCGCCGAGCAGGATGCGGCAAGCTTGGTTGACCAGATAGGTGTGATAGTGTCTGGTATGGATTCGTCTGATTCGAGAGTAGCTTATATTCTCCGGAATAGCATCGTGGCGTCCTATTTTGTGGATAAGGATCATGCCGCGAAGCTCGTCGGTCAGCTTATTGCCTCCGCCCGTAATCCCGGGACTGCCGAAGCTGCGAAAATCATCGCGGGAGAGCTCAAGGAGCTTGAAGACTTTCTTCCGAGTCTTTTTGGTGAGTCTGCCCTCCGCACCGGCATGGGCGAGTCAGGTCCCAACCAACCTCGAATCAAAGAATCGGATCAAGACGCGTCCTCTCGGAGCCGTCCGGCCCGGCGGCGCCCTTCGTCGAGCGTGACGAAACGCTCCGGTAGTCGCTCCAAGTAGCTCGGCCAGCGTAGACTCGCGCCCCTTCGATGCCCTCCGTCCAGCAGAACCCCTGGCGCCTCTGCGCCTACTACGGCGTCCACTCGCTCTTCTTCCCGATGGCCGTCTTCCCGCTGTTCTGGACGAAGGACATCGGCATGAGCGTGGCCACGATGCTCAGCGTGCAGGCGTTCTTCGGCCTGAGCATCGCGCTCTTCGAGTTCCCCTCGGGCTACATCGCCGACCGGCTCGGCCACCGCCGCGCGCTCGTGCTCGGCACCTCCTTCATCCTCGTCGGCTGGCTGGTCTATGCCCTCGCGCGCGCGATCTGGTCGGTGCTGGTCGCGGAGCTCGTGCTCGGCGTCGGCTTCTCGTTGATCTCGGGGGCGGACGCCGCGCTGCTCTACGACTCGCTGCGCGAGCAGGGCAAGGAGCACGAGTTCGCCCGCTGGTACGGCCGCATGCGCTCGATCGCGCAGGTCTCCGAGGGGACCTCCGCGCTGGTCGCGGGCCTCCTCTACGCGCGCTGGTCCCGCTTGCCGTTCGTCGCCGAGGTGGCGGTCTGGGCGCTCGCCCTCGGCATCGCCCTGCGGTTCGGCGAGACCCGGCGCGCGCAGCCCAGGGTCGAGAGCCACCTCGGCCGCATGCGCGCGATCGTGCGCGACGCGCTGCTCGAGCGCGCCGACCTGCGGGCGGTGCTGCTGCTCGGCGTGGCGTTCGCGCTCGCCGCGTACCTGCCGGCCTGGCTCATGGCGCTGTACGCCACGGAGGCCGGCGCCGACGTCACGTGGATCGGCCCCATGTGGGCCGTCGCGAGCTTCACCACCGCGCTGGGCTCCACGCTGAGCGAGCGCGCCGGCCGCTGGCTCGGCATGACGGGGACCTTGCTCGCGTGCGTCGCCCTGGTGGCGATCGGCTACTTCGGCCTTGCCTCCTCCCACCACGTGTTCGGCTTCGTGTTCTATTTCCTGCTCACGTTCATGCGCGGGCTGCACATGCCGCTGCTCCACCACGAGGAGCAGCGGCTCGCCCCCGAGGACGACCGCGCGAGCTGCGTCTCGCTGCGCAGCTTCCTGTTCCGCAGCGCGTTCGTGCTGCTCGGGCCGGTCGTGGGCATGGGCGTCGACCGCTACGGCCACCACCCCGTGCTCTGGGTCGCGGGAGCGCTCATGGTGGCGCTCACGCTGGCGGCGTTCAGCCTGTTCCGCGCGCGCACCGCGGCGTGAGGGGCGAGCACAAACGCGCCCTCTCCGCGGCACAGGCACACGCGCCCTCGCCGAGGGGCGCCCTCGCCGCCGCCGCGCCGCGCGCCCTCACGCCCCGCGGCGCAGCTGCTCGCGCACCTCCATCAGGATTTTGCCGAGCATGTTCCGCCCGCTCCCGTCGCCGCCGTCGGCCCAGTAAGCGTCGTTCGTGGTGTGCTCGACGAGCTCGGCGTCCCCGGTGTCGAGCAGGATCTGTCGGAGCTCCTCGTGCTGGGTGAACTTCGCCAGCACCACCTCGCGCATGATGTCGTCCTTCACCTGCTCCCAGTCCGGGCGCAGCGGCCGGCTCCGCTGGCGGCCCATCCGCGCCGCCTCGCCGGGGCCGGGGGCATTCCGGATCTCCTCCTCATGGTCGGTCCCGGGAAACTTCTGGGCCTGGAAGTAGTGCTCGCTCGTGGGCCACGACTTGCCTTTCAGCGTGACCGGGTGGCGCGAGAAGTTCGAGAAGACCCCGTAGGCGTCGCCGGCGCGGTAGAAGCGGATGACAGGCATGAGGCCGATCCTAACCCATACGCCGTCGGCCGGTGGCGCCTCGCCCGCGCACGTGCCCGCCGCGGCCTCGCCGCGAACGTGCCCGCCGACGCCTCGCCCGCGAACGTGCCCGCCGCGACGGCCTTGGCGTCGCGCCGCGCAGAGCGGTACGCTCGCGGCATGTGCCGGAACATCCGTCCTCTGTTCAACTTCGAGCCTCCTGCCACGGAGGAAGAGATCCGGGCGGCGGCCTTGCAGTACGTGCGCAAGGTGAGCGGGACGCGCAGCCCGAGCGGCAAGAACCTCGCGTGCTTCGAGCAAGCGGTCGACGACATCGCCGCCGCCACGCGCCGGCTCGTCGATTCGCTGGAGACCACGGCGCCGCCCAAGAACAAGCTCGTCGAGGCCGCGAAGGCCCGCGTCCGCAACGCGCGCCGCTTCGGCACCTGAAGCGCAGCGGGGCCGCTCGTGAGCGCCCCTCGCGGGGGCTGCCGGGCGGAGCGCGACGGCGCGGAGCGCGAAGGGGCAGAGCGCGACGGCGCGCGCCGCGCTCCGCCGTGTCGTTCAGCGCGGCTTCACGGCCCCGGCGTTCTCCGCGGCGACCAGGGCCAGCGCGCACAGGTCGAGATCGGCGTGGCCCCGCCCGATCGCGCTCAGGAGGTGATCGCGCACCAGGCTGGCCACGGGCAGGGGCGCGCTCACGCCCTCCGCCGCCTGCAGCGCCAGCCCGGCGTCCTTCAGCGCGAGCGGCATGCGAAAGCCGTCCTCCGGGCTATACCGCTCCTCGACCATCATGGTCCCGTAGTTGCGGTAGAGCGGCGCCGCGAACACGGAGCCCGTCATCGCGTCCAGGAACGTTTGCGGCGGGAGCCCCGCCTTCCGCGCGACGGCGAACGCCTCCCCGAGCGTCTCGATCGTCGAGAGCAGCATGAAATTGCCGAGGATCTTCGTCAGGTGGGCGAGGCGGGCGTGCCCCCCCACGTGGAACGTCCTCTGCCCCATGGCCTGAAAGAGCGGCTCGCAGCGCGCGACGGCCGCGGCCTCGCCCCCGGCGAACACGAAGAGCTTCCCCTGCGCCGCGGCCGGGGGACGGCCGAAGACCGGCGCCCCCACGAGCGGACACTGCGCCTCGGTGTGGAGGTGCTCCAGCTCGTCGGCCAGCGCGACGCTGATCGTGCTCATCGAGAGGTGGATCGCGCCCTTGCGCATGCCGCTCAGCATGCCCTGCTCGCCGTGCACCACGGCGCGGAGCGCCTTGTCGTCCGCCAGCATCGTGATGACGACCTCGCCCTGCGCGGCGGCCTCGCGCGGCGACCCGGCCCAGGCCGCGCCCTGATCGAGCAGGCGCTGCGCCTTCTCGCGCGTGCGGTTGTGCACCGTCACCCGATGGCCCGCCTCGATCAGGCGCCCGGCCATGCCCGCGCCCATGTTGCCGATCCCGATGAATCCGACGTCCATGCTCGCTCTCCTTGAGACCGTGATTCCCGGGGGAAGGTGCGCTGCTGAGGACCGCCTGCCCGGGCGACCCGAGCCCCGGTCCCGCGGCCTGTCAGCGACGCCTCCCGGGCGTCGAGGTGCCAGCTTTGTTCGCGGCTCGAAGGCCGGCAACCTTTTTCGCCGCCAGGCGATCCATCGCCGAGACGGTCTCAGCCATCCCATTTCCGCGCAGCGAGGTGAGGGCGCAGGGGCGCAGAAGAGGAGGTGAAAGGGGAGGCGAGAGGCAGGAACCCCTCATTGGGACGACGCGCGGCAGGAGCGAATCTGCTTCTCGTCTGCTTTGGGGGCCTGTGCGCCTTTGTGCCTTCGCGTCCGTGCCTCCTCTCGTGCCGCCGTTGTGCAGGCGCGCGGACGCGCATCGGCGCGAAGTTATGCGTGGCCCGCCTTGGCCCAGGATGCGCCACGTGCGATCGCCGCGCCGCGCGTCCCGGCGCGCAGCTTCTGCGACCTTCTGGGGCAGCGCTCAACCCGTGGGCTGCTTCGAAGCCGAAGTGAGCCTATGGTACGCAAGTTGCCATTCAGGGGATTGCCAGCGCTCTGGCTGTATGCTGGCAGCGCGAAGATTCGTGAAAACATGTGACGTTGCGTGAGCAGCGCCCGAACCGGAGGTCGCGATGAGACAAGTCGTATGCAGTCTGGCCATCTTCTCATGGATCAGCGTTATCGCGGGGTGCGGCAGCGTCGCCGTGGACGAACGCCCGTCGGACGCCGGAAGCGGCGGCAGCGGCGGCGGCGGCGGCCCGGACAGCGCGGCGTCGAGCAGCAGCAGCGGCAACGGCGGCAGCGGCTCGGGCGGCGGCGAGGAGGGCTGCTTCCTGCGGCAGGACACGAGCACCCTCACCCTCGCGCTCGAGACCCACGAGGGCAAGACCCTCGGCTGCACGGGCGGATTCCGCGAAGGCGACGGCGATGTCGTCATCCAGGGCCAGGTCGTGGAGGTGGGCGACACGTCGGTGCTCATCGACAGCTGCCCGCCCACACACGACTGCGTACCCAAGCGCTCCAGGCTCTCCGTGAGCGAGCCGGGCTTGCTGCTCGCCGTGACCGAGGGGGCGCTCGTCGAGCTGCGCATGGCCGTCGAGACACCGATGGGCTGCGGCGCGAGGCTCCTCCTGATGAACCTCCCGTCGTGGGGTGACATCGACAACCCCGTGAACCCCTCCAGCGCGCTCCTCCTGGCCGCAGCGGACGGCCTCGACACCACCTTCCCCGAGTCGCCCTTCCTGCTCTACAAGGAGCTGGAATGCACGACGGAATTCGAGGGCAGCCGTCATGAGGTGTACTTGTTCCGCTTCATGGAGGCCGATTCCCCTGATGCTCGAGGGGTCTTCGTCCCCCAGGGCGAGGAGAGGATCTGGACGTCTTCCTCGAGCGCGCTTGGGTCGCTGCGGATCCGCAACCTGCGCTCGTACGAGAGCGGCCTCCCGGACGACTTCTGGAACTGGGCCTACTGGATCATCCCTGACCTGAGCCGCTGAACCGCCGAACAGCTTCCCGAGCCGAGCTCCGCGTCATCACCGGCGCGTCGTGCGGCGTGCCCTCGGACGACAGTGAACGGGCGATCGGGGCGACGCCGGCCGGCATTGCCCTCCGCGACGCGAAGTGCGACCGTCTCACCGCCATGCGCGTCCTGATCGCCGGGGCTGGTATCGGAGGGCTGACGGCAGCGCTGAGCCTGAACGCGGCCGGGATTCAGGCGCACGTCGTCGAGGCCGCCGTCGAGATCAGGCCGCTGGGCGTCGGCCTCAACCTCCTTCCGCACGCCGTTCGAGAGCTGACCGAGCTCGGCCTCGCTGACGCGCTGGCCGCGGAGGGGATCCCGACGGCCGAGCTCGTGTACCACGACCGGTTCGGGAGCCGGATCTGGTCCGAGCCGCGGGGCGTCGCCGCCGGGTACCGCTGGCCTCAGATCTCGATTCACCGCGGCGAGCTCCAGATGCTGCTGCTCGCGGCGGTGCGGCGGCGCCTGGGCCCCGCCAGCGTGCGCACGGGGCTCGCGGTGGAGCGCTTCGACCAGCGCGCCTCCGAGGTGCACGTCGCGTTGCGCGACCGGGTGAGCGGCCGCCTCGAGGTCGAGAGCGCCGACGTCCTCGTCGGGGCCGACGGCATTCACTCGGTGGTCCGCGCTGCGCTCCACCCGGGGGAGGGGCCGCCGCGCTGGAACGGCGTCCACATGTGGCGAGGCCTGACCGAGGCCGAGCCGTTCCTCACGGGGCGCACCATGATCATGGCGGGGAGCAACCTGAGCGCCAAGTTCGTCGCTTACCCGATCTCGCGCGCCGCGGAGCTCCGCGGCCGGGCGGCGATCAACTGGGTCGCGGAGGTGCGCCGCGGCGAGGGGGCGACCTTCGAGCGCGAGAGCTGGAGCCGTCGGGGCCGCGCCGACGACGTCCTGCCCCATTTCGCCGCGTGGCGCTTCTCCTGGCTCGACATCCCCGCGCTCATCGCCCGGGCGCCGGCGATCTACGAATACCCCATGGTCGACCGCGACCCGCTCCCGTCGTGGGGCGCCGGCCGGGTGACGCTGCTCGGCGACGCCGCCCACCCCATGTACCCCATTGGCTCGAACGGCGCTTCTCAGGCGATCCTCGACGCGCGCGCGCTGGCCTTCCACCTCGCCACCGCGAGCGCCCCCGAGGCCGCGCTGGCCAGCTACGAGGCTGCCCGCCGGCCGCCCACGAGCGCGCTCGTCCTCGCGAACCGGGCGATGGGCCCCGAGCGGGTCATGGCGATCGTCGAGCAGCGTGCGCCGCAGGGATTCGCGCGGATCGACGACGTGCTCAGCAGGGAAGAGCTGGAGGAGATCGCGCGCGCCTATCAGGAGACGGCCGGGTTTCAGATCGAGGAGCTCAACAACCGGCCATCGTGGAGCGTGTAGCGCCGCGCGCGGCGGATTCGACCTGCCGCACGTTCACTGGGCTGCTCCGCCGTGGTACACCGCGGCCCATCCATGTCGGCCCAATCCACGTCAACCCAATCCACGTCTGACCGCGTGGCCCTCGTCACCGGAGCGGCGTCGGGCATCGGCGCGGCGACCGCGCGGAAGCTGGCGCAGAGCGTGCGCGGCCTGGTCCTCGTCGACCGGAGCCGCGACGCGCTCCACGCCCTCGCCGAGGAGCTCGAGGGTCCGGAGCTCCTGCTGCGCGACGTCGACGTCGGGGAGGAGGCGCCGTGGTCGGAGCTCGAGGCCGCCGTCGAGCAGCGCTTCGGCAAGCTCGACCACGTCGTCGCGAACGCGGGCGTGGCCCATGGCGCGCCCATCACGGAGACGACCTTCGCCGACTGGCGCCGCGTCCTCTCCGTGAACCTCGACGGCGTGTTCCTGACGCTGCGCACGGGCCTCCGCCTGCTCAGGAAGTCCGGCCGCGGCGGCACGGCCGTCGTCGTCTCCTCGATCGCGAGCGCCAAGGCCGAGCCGGGCATCGCCGCGTACGGGGCCTCCAAGGCGGGCGCGTCGCAGCTGGTCCGGGTCGCGGCGAAGGAGGGCGCGCGCGACCAGATCCGCGTGAACGGCGTCCTGCCCGGCGGCGTCGAGACGCCGATATGGTCCCAGGCGCCGTTCTTCCAGGGCCTCGTGAAGACCGCCGGCAGCGAGCGCGCCGCGTTCGACCAGATGGCCGCCATGGCCACGCCCCTCGGCCGTTACGCGAGCGCCGACGAGATCGCCGGGATCGTCCTGTTCCTCCTCTCCGACGCCTCCGCCACCATGACCGGCGCCCTGGTAGTGAGCGACGGCGGCTACTCCCTTTAGAGAGAGGCGGTCGCCCGCTTCGGATACGGGCCCATCTCGACGTTTTCGGTGCTCAGCGCACAGGAGTGCGCTTCCGCGCCGAAAACGCCGATCTGGGCCCGTCTCCTGTGCGGGCGACCGCCTCTCTTTGCTTTGGGGAGGCGGAATCGGGGAGAGGATGGGGGGAGGGGATGGGGGAGGGGGAGGGAGAGGGAGAAGGGGGGTTAGAAGATGGGGCAGGTGGTTAGGCGGCCGATGGCGTAGGGGCGGACGGCGGGGGCGTAGTAGGTGGCGCCGGAGGTCACGCTCCAGGAGTAGCCTAGTAATGTGCCTTGGAGATCGCTGTAGAGGCGCATGTAGGCGGTGCCGGGGCCCGGGGTGAACGTGCCGCCGTTGCACGCGCCGGTCCAGCGGCTGTCGGGGTAACTCACGCTGCAGCCGTGGACCGCCGTGGTCGCGTCGGCGATCTGGACCGACCACTGGATCGTGTTCGCGTAGATCGGGTTCATCGGCGAGGGGAGCTGGCTCGCGGGGCCGAGGAGGATCACGGAGTGACCGTTGTAGACGCTGGTCGCGTCGATCGACAGGACGTCGCCCGCGGCGAGGTCGTGCACGCTCGTGATGTGCGTGAAACGGTTCTCCGAGATGATGTTGAAATAGTACTGGGCCGAGACCGGGCTGACGGATCCGAAGGCTGTTCGGATGTCGGTGCCCGTGATTCCAAGTGCCTGCTTCATCACGAGCGTGACGAACGAGGCGCCATTGCCGGTCGATGCTCCGGATTCGATGATGTCGAGCGCGGCGTCGGCGAGCTCGGAGCACGCCTCCGCAGGGGCGGCGCCGAGCGCGACGAGAGAAGCAGCAGCAGACACCATCAGGAAACGAGCCGCATTGCTGAGCATGAGTCACCTCTTGGAGGGTGTTGACGTTCCTGTGCGGCAGGCCAGGTGAGCGGGTAGGAGCGCCGAGCAGGTGCAATCAGAAGAACGCACCTGATCGAGCCGAGCCTGGAGCCCCCCTGGTCGGACCGAGCCTAGAATCGCACCATGCCGGGTGCGACACTAGAATTAAATATTTACCGCTTCATCGTCGGCAGCGTCAACACGCATCGGGACCCTCGAGCTCATCTATTCGTGGTGGAGATCGGACACCGGTGTGTGTGTCTGTGGTGTCCTGCCGCCGTCGCGGATGTCGGCGTGCGCTGGACGCCGCGCCGATCGCGAGACGCCGGGTGAGGGCGTTGACCACCTCGACAGCGACAGAGCATTCACGGGCACCATGCGAGGGCACGCCCGACATGCTTGAGCTGGGGCGGCATGTGGGTGCACCCTGGGCGCCGTGAAGGTAGGGGACCTGGTCGACGCTCGATATGAGCTCGTGGAGCGCGCCGCCGAGGGGGGCATGGGCGCGATCTTTCGAGCGGAAGACCGCACGACGGGGCAGCGCGTCGCGCTCAAGCTCATGGGTGATCCGGAGGGCGGCAACGCCGACCGATTCGCGCACGAAGCGCAGATCCTGGCCGGGATTCAGCACCCCAACATCGTGCGCTACCTCGGTCACGGCAAGGGCCCCACCGGAGAGCCCTACCTCGCCATGGAGTGGCTGGAGGGCGAAGATCTCGACGCGCGCCTCGCCCGCGGCCCGCTCGCGCTGGAGGAGGGCCTGGACCTGATCCGGCGCGTCGCCGACGCGCTGCGCGCGGCGCACGCGCGCAGGATCGTCCATCGGGACATCAAGCCGCGAAACCTGTTCCTGGTCGGCGGCGACGCCTCGCGTGTCAAGGTGCTCGACTTCGGCATTGCCCGGCGGACCGGCGGCAGGACGAAGCTGACGCGCACGGGGGCGATCCTCGGCACGCCAGGGTACATGGCGCCGGAGCAAGTGCGCGGCGACGAGGACATCGGGCCGCCGGCGGACGTGTTCGCGCTCGGCGCCGTGCTCTTCGAGTGTCTGACGGGACAGCCGGCGTTCCAGGGGGAGCACTTCATGGCCCTGCTGGCGAAGCTCCTGCTCGAGGACCCGCCGCGCCTCTCCGAGGTGCGCACCGGCATTCCCCGCGGCGTCTCCGATCTCTGCGCGCGGATGCTCATGAAGGACCCTGAGGCGCGCCTCCGTGACGGCGCCGCCGTCCTGGAAGCCCTCGCCGCCGTCGCTGCGGGCGACGAAGTGTCAGGCGCCTCCGCGAGCGAGCGCGATGGGCCGGCGTCGCTGCTCGGCACGACCGAGCGCAGGCTGGTGTCCGCCGTATTCCTGAAGCCGCCACCCGGGACGCTCGCGAGCGCGGACAGACCGGCCCGCGGCCCGGACGACCCGACCCTCGCCGTGGGCGACGCGCCTCGAGACGCCCTGGGCACGGTGCGCGGCGCCGTGGAGCCGCTGGGCGCCAGGGCGGACGCGCTGATGGACGGCACGATCCTCGCGGTGCTGTGGGGGACGGGCAGCGCCCAGGATCAGGCGGCGCAGGCGGCGCGCTGCGCGCTGCGGGTCAGCGCGGTCCTGCCAGGGGCAGAGGTGGTGCTGGTCACGGGGCGCAGCGAGGTGACGAGGCGCCTGCAAGTCGGAGAGCTCGTGGAGCGCGCCGCGGCGATGCTGGAACACAAGCGCGCACAGGACGGGCAGCTCGCCCATGTCGCGATCGACGACGTGACGCACGCGCTGCTCGACCCGCGGTTCGATGTCATGACGGAAGGATCCAGGGCGGTCCTCCGGACCGAGCGGCTGATCGGCGAGGAGCCGCGCACGCTGCTCGGCAAGCCCAGCCCGTTCGTCGGGAGGGACAGGGAGGTACGCCGCCTGCTCGATCTGCTCGAGGATGCGTTCGAGGAGCGGTCGCCGCGGGCCATCCTGGTGACGGCGCCGCCGGGTGCCGGCAAGTCGCGGCTCAGGCAGGAGCTGCTCCGGCGGCTCTGGGCGCGTTTTCCGGATGTCGGGTTCACCGTGGTCCGCGCTGACGCGATGGGCCGCGGCACGCCGTTCAGCCTGATCGGAACAGGCCTGCGCATCGCGCTCGGGATCCACGCGGGCGAGCCGATCGAGGCACAGCGCGAGACGATCTCGTCCGCGGTGAGCATGTTCTTGCAGGGCGAGAGAGCAGAGCGTGTGGCGGAGTTCCTGGGCGAGATCGCGGGCGCGCCCTTCCCTGACGAGAAGAGCCCGCAGCTGCGCGCGGCGAGGCAGGACGCGCGGCTCATGGCGGCGCAGGTCGAGTCCTCCTGCATCGACCTGGCGCGCGCCGTCGCCCGGGTGCGCCCGGCGGTGCTGGTGCTCGAGGATCTACACTGGGGGGACGCGGCGAGCGTGAAGCTCTGCAATGCGATGCTCCGCGAGATCCGGGACGAGCGGCTCGCGATCATCGCGTTCGCCCGGCCGGAAGTACACGAGTGCTTCCCCGGTCTTTGGGAGGGGCGCGACGTGCACGGAGTTCGCCTGGGTCCGCTGCCCAGACGGGCCGCCGAGCAGATGGTGCGCCAGGTGCTCGGGCCCACCGTCGATGCCGCGCAGGTCGACGCGATCGTGGAGAGGGCGGGCGGGCACGCGTTCTACCTGGAAGAGCTGACCCGCGCCGTCGCCGAGACCGGCACGGAAACGCTTCCGGAGACGGTGCTCGGTATGGTCGAGGCGCGCCTCGCGTCGCTGCCGTCGGAGGCGAGGCGGCTGCTCCGCGCAGCGAGCATTTTCGGTGAGCGCTTCTGGAGGAACGGTGTGGCCGCGCTCGTGGGCGACGAGCGCGCGATGGCGGTCGACGAGCTCCTCGCTGACCTCGTCCAGCGCGAGCTTGTGGCCCCGCGATCCGAGCGGCGCTTCGCGGGAGAGGACGAGTACACGTTCCGGCACGCGCTCGTGCGGGAGGGGGCCTATGCCATGCTGACCGAGCGAGATCGGCAGCTGGGTCACGGCCTGGCGGGGGCCTGGCTCGAGCGCGCGGGCGAGCCCGAGCCGGCCGTCTTGGCCGAGCATTTCGAGCGCGGCGGGGAGAGGGCACGCGCAGCTCACTGCCACGCGCGGGCGGCGAGGCGGGCGCTCATGGCCAACGAGCTCACGGCAGCGCTCGCCGCTGTCGATCGGGGGATCGCGGCCGGCGCCGAGGGGGAGCTCGCGGCCGAGCTCTGGGCAACGCGCACGACCGCCGAGCACATGACAGGAAACCACGCGCTCGCGTGCTCGGCGGCGCTGGAGACGATGCGGCGGGCCGCTCCCGGATCGCTGAATCACTGCCGGGGTCTCGGGAGCATGATCAGGAGCGCTCTTTTCTTGGGCCGCTTCGAGATGGTCTCGCCGGCCATGGGCGAGCTGCTCGCGATCGAGCCGACGAACGAGACGCGAGGGGAGCTCGTGTGGGCGATGCAAAGCGTCATGCTGGCGCTCTTGCTCGGCGGGGGGTTGCGGGACATGGCCGCGCCCATCCTGGAGCGACTGCGCGCGATCGCGCCCGCCGCCGCCGAGGAAGATCCGATGAGCGCAGCAGAGATGCATTCGTCGTACGCCGTCTGGGAGCTCTTCGTGAACCGGAACCCGGAGGCCGCTTCGCTGCGGTATCAGGCTGCGGAGCGGCTCATGGAGATCGCCGGGAATCGATTCAACCAGGGCTTCGCCGCGGGAGAACGGGTGCTGGCGCTCGCGATGCTCGGGGCCTTCGAGGAGGCGGAAGTGCGGCTTCCCCACGCCGTCGAGCTCGCGGCGAAGGACAGCGTCTGCATGACGGTCTGCCGGTTCGTCCGTTCCTACCTGCACGTCGAGCAAGGGATGCTGGCCGAGGCGGTCGCGGAGGCGCAGGGCGCGCTCGACGCGGAGCAAGATCGGGAACAGAGCTTGATGTCGCGCGCGCTGCAGAACGTGCTCGCGGAAGCGCTCCTGTTGAGCGGCGAGCTCGACGCATCCGAGAGCGCGATCGTCGCCGCTGGCGCGGGCGTCGCGGGCTTTCACGCGTTCGACGCCTGGACGCGAGGGATCCGGGCGAGGGTCCTCTTGGCGCGCGGGCAGATTGCGGGCTCGGTACGCGAATCCGAGGAGGTCATCGCGCTCTGCCGCAGCACCGGTGTATATCCTCTCCGTCACGAAGCGACGCTCCTCACCTGGGCCGAGGCGCTCCATGCGGCAGGTGAACTCGCTGCCGCCGAGCGCGCGATCCGCGAGGCGCGCGACGATCTCCTCGCCCGGGCGGCGTGCATCGAGGACCCGGCCTACCGCGAGAGCTTCCTCACGCGGAGCCCCGCGAACGCGCGCACCCTCGCGCTCGCGGCGGTATGGCTGGATGGGCGTGGCTCGGCGGAGGCGCGTCCGGGCGATCCTGCACGTTTCGGAGAGGCAGCCTCCGCGGCGCGACGGTAGATCCCCGTCCGATACCCGATCGAGGTTGCGCCGCCGTGCCGGCCGCGCGGCGCCATGACCGAACCATTACCGCAGCGCGGTCATCGCCGGTGGTATAGACGCGCGCGTCTCGTCCCAGGAGGCAGCTCGGCATGACAATGACCCCGGAGGCCCTCCGCGGCGCGGGCCTCCAGCCCGTCGGGATCTGGCGCAGCGGGCCGTGGCTCCCGGCGTTCACGCAAGCAGACCTGCTCCAGGCGGTGTCCTTCGTGCGCGAGCCGGTGCACGTCGTGCGCGAGGCGCCGGAGGGCCGCGTCGGCGTGGCCCGCGGCGGCGCGGCGCTCCGCGAGGCCGAGCGCGGCGGGGGCCCCACATTTCCCCTGCTCGGCACGTTGCCCGCCCTCTACCCGGAGTGGCTCGGCGACCGCTCCTTCCTCGAGATCCACGGCCTCCGTTTCCCCTATGTCGCCGGCGCGATGGCGAACGGCATCCACACGGCGCGGCTCACGATCGCCGTGGCGAAGGCCGGCATGCTGGGCTTCTTCGGCGCCGCCGGCCTCGGCCTCGGCCGCATCGAGCAGGCGATCGACGAGATCGTCGCCGCCCTCGGCGCCGCCGGCCCGGGCGGCCCGTCCTGGGGCTGCAACCTCATCCACGCGCCGAACGAGCCCCGCCTGGAGAGCGACACGGTGGCGCTCTACCTGAGAAAGGGCGTCCGGCGGGCCGAGGCCGCGGCGTACATGGGCCTCACGCCGATGGTCGTGCGCTTCGCCTACAGCGGCGCGCGGCGGCTGCCCGACGGCCGGATCGACCGGCAGAACCACCTCTTCGCGAAGATCTCGCGCCCGGAGGTCGCCGCGCGGTTCCTGTCGCCGGCGCCCTCGGAGCTGCTCGACGCCTGCGTGCGCGACGGGTGGCTCACCCGCGACGAGGCGGAGCTCGCGCGGGGGCTCCCGGTCGCCGAGGACATCACGGTCGAGGCGGACTCCGGCGGCCACACCGACAACCGGCCGCTCGCCGCGCTCCTGCCGGCGATCCTCGGCGTCCGCGACGAGCTCGCGGCGAAGCACGGCTACCGCCGCCCGATCCGCGTCGGCGCCGCCGGCGGCCTCGGCACGCCGGAGGCCGTCGCGGCCGCGTTCGCGCTCGGCGCCGCCTACGTGCTCACCGGCTCGGTCAACCAGGCGTGTGTCGAGTCGGGCCTCTCCGACGACGGCAAACGGATGCTGGCCGAGGCCGACCTCCCCGACGTGGTCATGGCGCCGTCCGCCGACATGTTCGAGCTCGGCGTGAAGGTCCAGGTCCTCCGGCGTGGCACGATGTTCGGCGTCCGCGCGCAGCGGCTCCACGACCTCTACGCCGCCCACGGATCCATCGAGTCGCTGCCGGCCGACGCGCGCGCGCGCCTGGAGCGGGAGCAGCTCCGGATGTCGTGCGGCGAGGTGTGGTCGCTCTGCGAGCGGTTCTTCGCCGAGCGCGACCCGGCCGAGCTCGAGCGCGCCGCGCGCGACCCGAAGCACCGGATGGCGCTGATCTTCCGCTGGTACCTCGGCATGTCCAGCAAGTGGGCGATCGCCGGGGACCCGGGGCGCCGCGCCGACTACCAGATCTGGTGCGGCCCGGCGATGGGCGCCTTCAACCGCTGGGTCAAGGGCTCCTTCCTGGAGGCCCCACAGAATCGCACGGTGGTCCAGGTCGCGCGCAACCTGCTCGAGGGCGCGGCCGTGGTCACGCGCGCGCAGCAGCTCCGGACGTACGGCGTCCCGGTGCCGAGCGCCGCCTTCCGCTTCACGCCTCGCCCGCTGGGCTGAGCCCCTGATCCTCCGCCGAGGTCTCCATGCGCCCTTCGTCTCCGCCGTCACCGCGCACCCCGCCCATCGCCGTCGTCGGCGTGAGCGCCCTCTTCCCCGGCTCGCTCGACGCGCACGGCTTCTGGCGCGACATCCTGGCCGGGGCCGACCGCATCACGGACGTCCCGGAGACGCACTGGCTCGTCGACGACTACTACGATCCCGACCCGTCCGCGCCCGACAAGACGTACGCGAAGCGCGGCGCCTTCCTGCAGGACGTGCCGTTCGACCCGCTCGAGTGGGGCGTCCCGCCCTCGATCGTGCCGGCGACGGACACGACGCAGCTGCTCGCGCTGATCGTGGCGAAGCGGGTGCTCGAGGACGCGGCGCAGGGCCAGTTCGAGGTGATGGACCGCGAGCGGATCAGCGTCATCCTCGGCGTCACGTCGGCGCAGGAGCTGCTCGCCTCGATGGTGAGCCGGATCCAGCGGCCGGTCTGGGAGCGGTCGCTCCGGGAGCTCGGTTATCCGGAGGGCGAGGTGAAGCGCGCCTGCGAGGCGATCGCGGGCAATTACGTGCCGTGGCAGGAGTCCACGTTCCCGGGCCTGCTCGGCAACGTCGTCGCCGGCCGGATCGCGAACCGGCTCGACCTCGGCGGGACGAACTGCGTGACCGACGCGGCGTGCGCGTCGTCGCTCTCGGCGCTGTCGATGGCCATGAGCGAGCTCGCGCTCGGCCAGTCGGACCTCGTGATCACGGGCGGCTGCGACACCATGAACGACGCCTTCATGTACCTCTGCTTCAGCAAGACGCCGGCGCTCTCCCGCTCGGGCGATTGCCGCCCGTTCTCGGACAGCGCCGACGGCACGCTGCTCGGCGAGGGCCTCGCGATGGTGGCGCTCAAGCGGCTCGAGACGGCCGAGCGCGACGGCGACCGCATCTACGCCGTGATCCGGGGCATCGGCGCGTCGTCCGACGGGCGGAGCAAGAGCGTGTATGCGCCGGTGCCCGAGGGGCAGGCGAGGGCGCTCCGCCGGGCCTACGCGGCGGCCGGGTACGGTCCCGAGACGGTCGAGCTGATGGAGGCCCACGGCACCGGGACGAAGGCCGGCGACGCGGCCGAGTTCGAGGGCCTGCGCGCGACGTTCGACGCGTCGGGGCGCCGCGACCGGCAGTGGTGCGCGCTCGGCAGCGTGAAGTCGCAGATCGGCCACACGAAGGCGGCGGCGGGCGCCGCGGGCCTGTTCAAGGCGGTGATGGCGCTCCACCACCGGGTGCTCCCGCCGACCATCAAGGTCGACCGGCCGAACCCCAGGCTGGAGATCGAAAAGACTGCTTTCTATCTGAACACCGAGGCGCGTCCGTGGGTTCGCGCGGGGGATCACCCGCGGCGCGCGTCGGTGAGCTCGTTCGGGTTCGGCGGCTCGAACTTCCATGTCGCGCTCGAGGAGTATGCGGGCGCGGCGCCGCGGGCGTTTCGGGTGCGGTCGTTCCCGGCCGAGCTCGTGCTGCTGTCGGCGGACACGCCGGCCGCGCTCGCGGACCGCGCGCTGGCGCTGGCGCGGGCGGCGGCGGCGGCGCCGGAGAGCCTGCGCTTCCTGGCGCGCGCGTCGGTGCTCGCGTTCGACGGGGCGAGGCCGGCGCGGCTCGGCCTGTGCGCGACGGACGAGGTGGATCTCGGGAGGAAGCTCGAGCAGGCGGCGGCGCACCTCGGGGCGCGGCCCGGGGAGGCGCTGAGCGCGCCGTCCGTGCACTGCGCGACGGGCGAGTCGCCGGGGCGGGTGGCGTTCCTGTTCCCCGGGCAGGGGAGCCAGTACGTGGCGATGGGCGCCGACGTGACCATGGCGTTCGAGCCGGCGCGCGAGGCGTGGGACGCGGCGGCCGGCGTGGCGATCGCGGAGGTGCCGCTGCACGAGGTGGTGTTCCCGCGCCCGGTGTTCACGGAGGAGGACCGGAAGGCGCAGGAGGCGCGGCTCCGCGAGACCCGGTGGGCGCAGCCCGCGATCGGCGCGACGAGCCTCGCGCACCTCGCGCTGCTCGCCTGGCTCGGGGTGCGGGCCGACGTGGTCGCCGGCCACAGCTTCGGCGAGCTGACGGCGCTGCACGCGGCCGGGGCGCTGTCCGCTGCGGATCTCCTGCGCGTCGCCCGGAGGCGGGGCGAGCTGATGGGGGAGGTGTCGGGCGCGTCCGGGGCGGGGGCGTCGTCCGGGGCGGGGGCGTCGTCCGGGGCGGGCGCGATGATCGCGGTCCCGCGGGCCATCGACGAGGTGCGGGCGCTCGGCCTCGGCGGTGTCGTGGTGGCGAACCACAACGGCCCGAAGCAGGTGGTGCTGTCCGGCTCGGTGGAGGCGATCGCGGCGGCGGAGGCGCGGCTTCACGGGCTCGGCATCCAGGCGAGGCGCCTCGATGTGGCCGCGGCGTTCCACTCGCCGCTCGTGGCGGCGGCGAGCGCGCCGCTGCGCGAGTACCTGGCCGATATCGCGATCGGGGCGCCGGCCGCGCCCGTGTACAGCAACGCGGAGGTCGAGCCGTACCCGGGCGGCGGCGACGCGGCGCGCGACCGGCTGGCGCGCCAGCTGGCCGAGCCGGTGCGGTTCGTCGAGCAGATCGAGCGGATGTACGCCGCCGGCGTGCGCACGTTCGTCGAGGTCGGCCCGGGCTCCGTGCTGACGGGCCTCGTCGGCGAGATCCTGAGCGGGCGGCCGCACCGCGCGGTGGCGCTCGACCGCAAGGGGAAACACGGCGTCGCGAGCCTGTTCGACGCGGTGGCCCGGCTCGCGGTGGCCGGGGTCCCGCTGGACGCGCGGGTCCTCTGGGACGGCTTCGCGGCGCCGAGCGACCCGAGGGAGCTACCGAAGCAGAAGCTGGTGCTGCCGATCAACGGCAGCAATTACGGCAAGCCGTATCCGCCGCAAGGCGGGGCGAAGGCGCTGCCGAAGGTGGGCGCGCAGCCGCAGCGGGCGGCGCAGGCGCCGGCGGCGGTGGTGAGCGCGGGGCAGCCGGCGGTGAGCGCGGGGGCGCCCACCGTGGTGAGCGCGCCGGCGGGCGTGGTGAGCGCGCCGGCGGGCGTAGTGAGCGGGCCGGCGGGCGTAGTGAGCGCGCCAGCGGCGGTGGTGAGCGCGGGGCAGCCGGCGGTGAGAGCGGGGACGCCTGCCGTAGTGAGCACGCCGGCGGCCGTAGTGAGCACGTCGGCGGCCGTAGTGAGCGCGGGGCAGCCGGCGGTGAGAACGGGGGCGCCCACCGTAGTGAGCACGCCGGCGGGCGTAGTGAGCACGCCGGCGGGCGTAGTGAGCACGCCGGCGGGCGTAGTGAGCGCGCCGGCGGGCGTAGTGAGCGCGTCGTGGCTGGCTGCGTATCAGGAGGTCCAGCGCGCCACGGCGGAGGCCCACAGCGTCTACCAGCGCACAATGGCCGAGAGCCACATCGCCTTTCTCCAGGCGGCCGAAGCTTCGCTCGCAGGGCTCGCCGCCCTCGCGACCGGCGCGCCACATGCGGTCGCGGTGGCTTCGGCGCCTGCGCCTGCGGCGGTCGCGGCGCCTGCGCCTGCGGTGGTCGCGGCGCCTGCGCCGGCGACGCATGCGGTGGCAGCGCCGTCGGCGGTCGCCGCCGTGCCGGGAGTGAATCTCGAGCAGATGGTCCTCGAGGTGGTCGCGGACAAGACAGGGTATCCCGTCTCCATGCTGGGGCTTCCGATGGAGCTGGAGAGCGACCTCGGCATCGACAGCATCAAGCGGGTGGAGATCCTGTCGTCGGTCCGGGACCACATCCCCGGCCTGTCGGAAGTCGACGCGTCGGCGCTGGCGCAGCTGCGCACGCTCGGCCAGGTCGTCGACCACCTCCGCGCGTCGCTGCCGGCGTCCGCGCCGGTAGCTGCCCCGGCGCCGACCGTCTCCGCCGCCTCGCCGCCGGCCAGCGCTCCCGGCGCCGCGGCGTCGCCCGCTGCGCCCGAGGTCGAGCGGATCGTGATGGCGGTCGTCGCCGAGACGACGGGCTACCCGGCGGAGATGCTCGGGCTCCAGATGGAGCTGGAGAGCGATCTCGGCATCGACAGCATCAAGCGGGTGGAGATCCTCTCGTCGGTCCGGGACCGCATCCCCGGGCTGTCGGAGGTCGACGCGCCGGCGCTGGCGCAGCTGCGCACGCTCGGCCAGGTCGTCGACCACCTCCGCGCGAACCTCGGTCCCGCGCCCGGCGCCCCCGGCGCGCAGCCCGCCGCCGGTGTCCCCGGCGCGCAGCCCACCGCCGGCGCCCCCGGCGCGCAGCCCGCCGCCGGCGCCCCCGGCGCGCCCCTCCTCAATGTGGCCGGCGCGCAGGCCGCCGAGGAGCCGGCCACCGCGCTCCTCGGCCGGTGGACGCTCGCCGAGGTCCCGGCGCCCGCGGCCGGCCTCGCGATGCCCGGCCTCTTCGACGCCGGGACCGTGGTGGTGACCGGCCACGACGCGATCGGCCCCGCGCTCGCCGCGGCGCTCGCGGCGAGCGGCGTCCCCGCCGAGTACGCCGCCGCCGTGCCCCGGGGCGCTCGCGGCGCCGTGTTCCTCGGCGGCCTGCGCGATTTCGCCACCACCGCCGAGGCGCTCGCCGTCCACCGCGAGGCGTTCCTCGCGGCCCAGGCGATCGCGGCCCAGCCGGCCCTCTTCGTCACGGTCCAGGACACCGGCGGCGACTTCGGCCTCGCCGGCTCGGACCGCGCGTGGGCCTCCGGGCTGCCGGGCCTCGCGAAGACCGCCGCGCTCGAGTGGGCCGGCGCGTCCTGCCGCGCGATCGATCTCGATCGCAGCGGCCGCCCGGCCGCCGACCTCGCAGAGGCCATCGCCGCGGAGCTCCTGTCCGGCGGCGGCGAGCTCGAGGTCGGGCTGCGCGCGGACGGCCGGCGCACCACGTTGCGCAGCGTCCGAGAGGACCCGCGCCCCGGCCCGCTCCCCCTCGGCCCGTCCGACGTGATCGTCGCGAGCGGCGGCGCCCGCGGCGTGACCGCGGCGGCGCTGATCGCGCTCGCCGGCGCGACCCGCGCGAGGTTCGCGCTGCTCGGCCGCACCGCGCTCGAGGACGACCCGTCCGCGTGCCGCGGCGTGGACGGCGAGGCCGCCCTGAAGGCGGCGCTGCTCCAGGCGGCCGCCGCCGCGGGCGAGCGGGTGGCCCCGGCGGAGATCGGCCGCAAGGTCGCGGCGATCCTCGCGAACCGCGAGGTCCGCGCGACGCTCGACGCGATCCGCGCCGCCGGCGGCGACGCCCTGTACGTCTCGGCCGACGTGGCCGACGCGCGCGCCGTGGCCGCGGCCCTCCGCGGCGTGCGGCAGGCCTTCGGCCCCGTCACCGCGCTCGTCCACGGCGCCGGCGTGCTCGCCGACAAGCGCATCGCCGAGAAGACGGTCGAGCAGCTCGACCGCGTGTTCCGCGCGAAGGTCGTCGGCCTGGAGGTCCTGCTCGAGGCGACCGCCGAGGATCCGCTCAAGGCGATCGTCCTCTTCAGCTCGATCGCCGCCCGCACCGGCAACAAGGGCCAGTGCGACTACGCGATGGCCAACGAGGTGCTCAACAAGGTCGCCGCCGCGGAGGCCGCGCGCCGCCCTGGTTGCCGGGTGAAGTCGCTCGGCTGGGGCCCCTGGCAGGGCGGCATGGTGAACGCCGCGCTCGCGGCGCACTTCGCGCAGCTCGGTGTGCCGATGATCCCGCCCGCGGCGGGCGCGAGGATGCTGATCGACGAGCTGTGCGACAGCTCGGGCGACCGCGGCGATCGTGGAGACGGCGACGCGCGCGGCGGTGGCGATCACGGCGACGGCGGCGCGCGCGTCGACCGCGGCGCGCGCGGCGACGGCGGCGCGCGTGGACCGAGCGCCGCCTCGCCCGGCGCGGTCGAGCTCGTGCTAGGTGCCGACCCAACGACCCTCGCCGCCCAGGGCGACCCGCGGCGCGTCGCGCTGGCCGTGCGCGTGGACCGCGCGACGCACCCCTACCTCGGCGATCACGCCCTCCACGGCGTCCCGGTGGTGCCGGTGGTGATCGCGCTCGAGTGGTTCGCCCGCGCCGCGCGTGTGTGCCGGCCGGAGCTCGCCGTGACCGCGTTCCGGGACGTGAGGGTCCTGCGCGGGATCAAGCTCCCCTCGTACACGTCGGGCGGCGAGGTGCTCCGCGTCGGCTGCCGCGAGGTGAGCAACGGCCACGGCGCCGTGCTCGCGGCCGAGCTGCGCGGCCCGGACGGGGCGCTGCACTACACGGCGAAGCTCGAGATGGCGCCGCCCGAGGGCCGCGTCGCCCCGCGCGGCCCGGCGTCGCCGTCGCTCGGCCCCTGGCCCTTCGGCGACGACCTGTACGACGGCCACGTCCTCTTCCACGGCCGCGATTTCCAGGTGATCCGCGGACTCGACGGCGTGAGCCGCGAGGGCGTCGCGGGGACGGTCGTCGGCCTGCGCGAGGCCGGCTGGGCGAGCCAGCCGTGGACGACCGACCCGGCGGCGCTCGACGGCGGCCTGCAGCTCGCGGCGCTCTGGACGCGGCACGTGCTCGGGGGCGCGTCGCTCCCGATGTCCGTGGGCGCGCTGCACACCTTCGTCGAGGGCCCGTCCGAAGGCCCGCTGCGCGTGGTGGTGCGCGGGCACGTCGTCGCCCGGGACCGGACGAGGGCGGACATCGCGTTCGTCGACCGCGAGGGCGCGCTCGTCGCCGAGCTCCGCGACGTGCAGTACGTCCTCCGCCCGGACGCGACGCGCGGCCAGGCGTGAGCAGGCGGGTACGCACACAGACCGAGCGTCCGCCCGGTGCTTTGATCCTGCTGCGGATCTATGTGGCCCGAGCGGACAGCCGCGGCGCAGCCGACCGGGGCGAGCCTATCGGCACCGCGCCGGAGGTGACGTTGCTGGTCGCGTGGCTGTATAAGTGAAACGCGATGCTCCTGCGCGATCTCAAGCTCCGGCACCTCAAGCGGATCGAGGCGCTCGACCTCGACTTCAAGAACGCTGATGGCTCCCCGCGTTCGTGGACGGTCATCATCGGGCGCAACGGGACCGCCAAAACGACGATCCTCCAGGCGATCGCGCTCGCCGCAGCGGGCGGTTTCCGGGCAAACGCGCTCGTTGAGGACATCCGCGAGAGCCTGCCGGACAAGCGGTGTCCAGGCGAGCCAGCAACCATCGAAGCCGATTTTACTTTCGGCCCAATAGGCCAACGTCCGGACAACCATCCGCTGCTCGACGAGAACGAACGTGCTCGTCTGTGTGCTCCACGCTATGAGCGCTGGCTCCGGAGCCACGTTGAGATCCGAACGAACGCGCTGCTCGTAGGGCACTCGAAATATGTCGACCGGAGTGACCATGGTCCACTGGACGGCAGGGGCGTCCCGGAGGATCCGCTCATGGCGGCTCGCGAGGAGAATCGTTCTCTCTGGTTCGTCGCCGCCTATGGCGTCGATCGGCGGCTCCCCCAGGTAGCGCGGGCGCCGTTCCGCCCACCGCACCCGCCGACCGATCGCTTGTGGCCTATCTTCAGGCCATCTCAGCTGATCGGGCTAAACTTCGAGGAGGTGCTCGATGAACGGCTCTCCCAGAAGTACGCTTCGCTGTTGAAGGCCGTTCTCTTTCGCACCGAGGATCTCGTCCCGGGAATCGTCGGATTGGAGCTCCGGGGGCGCCGCGCTCGCACGCCGAGCGACCTGATGATCTCCCCTCGTTTCATGCAAAAAATGGGGGACAAAGAGAAGGAGCTCAAGCTTCCTGCCACATGGCTGTCACACGGCTATCAGTCCGTGCTCGCCTGGGTGTCAGATCTGGTTGGCCAGATCACGCTGGAGGCGGGATCCAGGGTGGAGCCGAAGGACATGGAGGGGCTCGTCTTGATCGACGAGGTCGACCTGTACCTGCATCCGTCATGGCAGGTTGGGCTCGTGCAGGCGCTGCGCGAGACCTTCCCTCAGATGCAGTTCGTGGTCACGACGCATTCACCGATCCTGCTTACGGCGTTCCGTCGCGAGGAGGTCGTGGTGCTCGACTTCGACGAGCAGGGCAATGTCGTGCGTAGCGACACCCCGCGGGATCCGCGGCTCATGACGGCGACGGAGCTCTACGAGTGGTTTTTCGGTATCAACAAGCTGTACCCCTCGGAGCTCGGCGACAAGCTTGACACCTACAACCGCATCGCGGCCAATCCTTTCCGAACGAACGAAGAAGACGCGCTGGCGCCGGTCCTCCGTAAGGAGCTCGAAAGCGAAGGGATCACCCCGGGCGTGCCGCTCTCGCCGCGGCGGCGTGCCACCGGGACGTGAGCGATGATCCGGATCGTGCGCGGCTCGGAGCCGCAGCAGGTCATCGATGCCCGGGAGGAGCACCTCTCCCATGCGATGCTCGAGTCCGGAGAGGACGGCCCCGAGGAGGCCGAGGGATACGAGATCGCGCGGCCCGATCTCTATACGCGCCAGTTCGCAAAGTGCGCCTACTGTGAGAGCTGGGCCCAGGTGGAGTCGCAACCCGCCGAGCACTTTCGCCCGAAGAGGCGCCCTTCACGTATAGACTGGAGCGCCCTCAAGGAAAGCCGCCAGAGCTCGCTTGCAAAAATGGACGAGGCTCGCTTCGCGCGCGGGCTCCCGCCTCAGGAGTTCGAGCGGGTCCGATGGCCTGACCCGAACAGGCAGGCACATCCCGAGCGTGGGTACTGGTGGCTCGCATGGACGTGGGAAAACCTCGTCTTCGGCTGCGTGTCGTGCAACGGCCGGAAGGGTACGCGCTTCCCGTTGACGAGAGGGAGCGCAGCCCTCGGCCTCCACGAGGTGCCGCCCGGAGCCGAGCAGCCACTGCTGCTCGATCCTACAGATCCGAGCACCGATCCGATGGATCGTTATCGAGTTTCGGTGGGATGGCAAGCATTGGAAGCCATTTCCAATCAAGGACGACGCACGCGCAGCGTGGACGATCGCGGTCCTGGGCTTGGATAGCACGTCGCTGCTGACGCTTTACAGTGCCAAGGTCAAGGCGCTGGACCAGATGGCGCGAACATTGAAGCAGGCCGTCGACGGCGACGCTTCCGAGGAGACGGTTCGGTCGGAGTGGAGCGTGCTGCGCGAGTGTGCGCTGGCTCCGCAGCAGAACTTCCTTGCGCTGACGCACGACTGGCTTGCAGACACCTTCGCCGTCGCGATCCAGCGTTACGGCTTGTCCCTCGTGCGACCCCTTCTGTGCCATCCCGACGCGCGCGGCTGCGCCGAGCCCCAGCCTTCCCTGCCTCATCGGCCTGACCTGGGCGGACTATCAATTCCGCTTCAGTACCGTGTTCGCCGGCTGCGTCACTTCCAGGCTCGAGAGGAGGCCCTTCGCGCCCTGCTGGTCGACATTTGCAGCGAACGCCCATCAACAACCGACGAGCTGACGAACCTGCTCGGCCGTCCGAGCGCGCTCCCGGGACATCTCGGTGCACTGGAAGGGCGCGCGCTGGTGCGTGACGCGATGACCGGCCGCTGGAGTCCCGCCCCGGGCGCACCGCCTCCCAGCGGCCCACGGCGCGAAGCGTGAAGGGGTGCAGCGTGTAGAGCCCCAGACGGCACGCCGCGACCGCCAGGGACACGCTCACCTATCCCAGCTCGAGCGAGGTGATTCCGTAGATCTCGGCGAGCGGCAAGCTGGGAAATGGGCCGGTGTACATGCGGGCGGTCTCGAAGATGGCGGTCATGCCATGCTCCCGTGCAAGCGCCGCGGCGTCGGCGTTGGGCTCCGGCGCGTCGAGGAAGAGCGGCTGCCCGTCGGCGGTCTCCGCGAGCGCGGCGAAGAGGGATCGCGCCACGGCGGGATCGTCGGCGAACAGCGGCCCGATGCGCTTGCCCCGGTGCGCGGTGCGCACGCAGCCGTAGCCCGCGAGCCGGCCGCCCCGCCGCACGCCGAAGCCCACGAGGTTGGGCATCGCGAGCCACGGCTCGAGGAAGCGGCGCCGCTCCGTCGGGAAGTGGCGCGTGTCGTAGGCCAGCACCTCATCGAACGAGAAGGCCCCGAGCGGCTCGACGTCCACCGGCCGCGGGAGCCCAGCCCTCCCGGCGCCCTCGTAGCGGAGGTGGCGGAACGCGCTCGCGAAGCCCGATTTGCCATAGTTGCCCTGCTGCGCCACGACCCCATCGAGCCCGACATTGCGCCCGGCCAGATAGGCCATGCCGGCTTGCCACAGCGCGAGGCCATAACCTTTCCCGCGGTGCCCCGGCCGCACAATGTAGAGGCCGAGGAAGCCGAAGCGGTCGTCGTAGGCGACCACCGAGATCGAGCCGATGGCCACGCCGTCCAGCTCGCCGACCAGGAAGCCGTCGGCGTCGGTCGCGTAAAAGGTCTCAGCGTCGAGCTGCCCCGGATTCCAGCCCTCCGCCGCAGCCCAGGTGACGGCGAGATCGAGATCATCGCGCGCCATGCGTCGAATCGAGAACGTCATGACGTCACCCACCCTGCCAAGGGTGGACCTGCCGCCGGTAACGTGCCTGACGGGCCGATGAGGCAGCGCCTCGGACGGATCGTCGTCATCTTTCGTACCCTCCCCTCCGCGCAGGGGAGCACGCCGAACGCGTCGTCGCAACAGGCCGAAGATCGCCTCTCCGCGACCGACGGAAAGCTCCCGAGCGAGCTCCTCAACCTCGCCACGCCGCGCTTCGCGCTGGTGACAGCGGAGGGCGCCGGAGCGCATCCGGCCTCTTGAGGCGCCCTGCCGAGAGGAGCGCTCCCCGAGCGCTGACGCCCCGGGGGATACGAACGCCGAGCTCAGGCTGCGTACTCGGGCAGCGTGAAGTCGGTCGCCGCGTCCTTCACCAGGCGCTCGAAGAGGCCAGTCATCCACGGCGCCGTGAGGAAGCCATAGAGGGTGTTGCGGAGCCAGAGGCCGGCGCTGGTCCGCGGGGCGAAGAACGAGCCGGCGCGCTGCGCGCCCTTCTGGCACCCCGTCGCGTAGGGGCGGAGCATCGATTCGTACCGCGCGAAGGCGGCGCCGGGATCGCCGGCGCGGGCGAGCTCGCCGGCGAGGACGTACGCGCCGACGATGGCGAGCGAGGTCCCCTGTCCGCCGAGGGTGCCGCCGTAGGCGGCGTCGCCGAGCAGCGCGATGCGCCCCTTGGCGTACCGGTCGACGTGGACGGTGGCGATCGCGTCGACGTAGAGGTCGCGCGCGTGGTCGAGCGCGTCGAGGACGCGAGGCGCGAGCCAGGGCATGCCGGCGAAGGCCTCGCGGAGCGACCCCCTCAGCTGGCCCTCGTCGCGGCGCTCGGCGCTCGTCAGCGGGCCGCCGACGTGGATGAGGAACGCGCGCGCCTCCCCCGGCGACGCCGGAAAGAGCCCGACCGCGCGCCCGGGGGCGCTGAAGATCCGCGCCTCGTGCGCCCCGTCGAGGAGGTTCGGCAGGGCGAAGGTCGCGATCCGGTGGCCGTGGTAGCGGAGGAAACGCGACGCGTCGCCGAAGGCGAGCGCGCGGACCTTCGAGTGCAGGCCGTCGGCGCCGATCACGAGGTCGAACGTCGCCGGCGCGCCGCGCTCGAACTCCACCGCGACGGCGTCGCCGCGATCCTCGAGGCCGGTGATCTGATCCCCGAAGCGGTAGTCCACCGTCTGCCGCGTGCGCTCGTGGAGGAGGCGCACGAGGTCGCCGCGCAGGATCTCCACGTCGCCCGACGCCATCACCGCGGGCACGGTCACGCGCGGCCTCGCGTCGGCATCGAGGAAGACCATCGCGGCCGGCCGGGTGCGGTGGGCGTGGATCGGCTCCCAGAGGTCGAGCCGCTCGAGGACGGCGCGGTGGATCGGACCGCGGAAGTCGACCGCCTGCCCACCCTCGCGGAGGGCGGGCGCGCGCTCGACGACGGTGACCTCGAAGCCGCGGCGGTCGAGGCAGAGCGCGAGCGCGGGGCCGGCGATGCCGGCGCCGGAGACGAGCACATGGGGCCTGTTCATCGTGTTTCCTCCAGGATGCGTACGCTGTACCAGGTTGTTCGTACACAGTACGTACTGTCCCTGGCTCCGCCACTGCTCAGCGCGTTTCACACGTCGATTTACGTGATATGTGCTAGATCAGCGCCCTGGGTCTGCTTGGTTTCAGGCAGCACCTCGTGGCCTCCTCGGTTTATCTGTACTAGTACAACTGCCCCATGAGACGAACAGGTGCCGAGCCGCCGTACCGCCGCATCGCCGCCGAGCTCCGGCGTCGGATCGAGTCCGGCGAGCTCCGTCCAGGGGATCGTGTGCCGTCGACGCGCGAGCTCGCGCGGGCGCACCGCGTCGCGACCGCGACCGCGGCCCACGCGCTCAAGGACCTCGCCGACGCGGGCCTCGTCCGCGGGGTTGCGCGCGTCGGCACCGTCGTCGCGCCCTCGCGCCCGCGGGCCCCACGCGAGCAGGAGCTCACGCGCGCGCGGATCGTCGAGGCCGCGATCGCGATCGCCGACGCCGAGGGGCTCGGCGCGCTGTCGCTCCGCGGCGTGGCGGCGAAGCTCGGCGCGCCGGTGATGTCGCTCTACCGCCACGTCGCGAGCAAGGAGGAGCTCGCCTCGCTGATGACCGACGCCGTGCTCGGCGAGGCCGCGCTCCCGGCGGCGGTGCCGCCCGGCTGGCGGGCGCAGCTCGAGGTGTCGGCGCGCGTCCAGTGGGCCGCGTTCCGACGGCACCCGTGGCTCGCGCGCCTCATCCGCATGACCCGGCCCGAGCCGCTCCCGAACGCCATCGCGCACGCGGAGTGGATCCTCCGGGCGCTCGACGGTCACGGCCTCGACGGCGCGGAGCGGATGAGGCTCCACATCGTCCTGCACGGCTTTCTCCAGGGGATCGCGATGAACCTGGAGGCCGAGATCGACGCGGCGAGCGCGACCGGGATGACGGACGACGAGTGGATGCAGGGGCGGATCGCGCAGTTCGGCGCCCTCGCGGCGTCGGGGCGTTACCCCACGTTCGCGCGCGTCCTCGGCGAGCTCGCCGAGGCCGAGGGCTTCCTCTTCGACTTCGACGAGCTGTTCACCCTCGGCTTGCGCGCGCTCCTCGACGGGTTCGCCCGCGTGATCGAGCGCGCGCCGGAGGGAGCTCGCGCCCGCTGACGTTTGTCGCAGCGGCGCGGGTCCGTCGTGCCCTCCCGCGTTCAGCGCCGGAGAGCCCGCGTGCGGGCGGCGGGGAATGCCGCCGTAGGCCCCGGCCAACAGGTGTTGGCCTCAGCCTACAGCCCGGAGCCAGCGCGAAGAAAGGCAAAGGCTGGAGCGCTCGCCGTCGATGCTGGTCCGCGGTGTGCAAGCGCGAGCACAGGCACATCGGAGAGGGTCCTCATGAGAATCATCAAGAATCGATCACACCTCGCGCTGTCGCGGCGCACATTCATCTCCACGGCAGCGGCTGGCGTCGCGGGGGTCGCGACCGGCATCGGCGCCGAGGCTCACGCGCAGGCGGCGTTCAGGCCGCGCGTCTCCGGCCTCACGCTCACCTCGGCGCATCTGGCTGAGCTCCGAGACGCCATCAGCCGAGGCGGCTATTCGATGCTGAAGGTGGTCGCCACCAGCAACTGGGGCCTGTACGACCGCTCGATGACCGATCCGGCCACCATCTCGGAGCTCTGCGCGCTGACGCCGATCACGCTCGTGCGCACCTTCACGGGCGACCGCGGTCACGTCGACGCGAACCAGGTCGAGGCGGAGATCGCGCCGTGGTACGCGGCCAAGGCGAGGAAGAGCGACCTCATCATCGAGCTGGGCAATGAGCCCAACACGGCGGGCGATCACACGGGAGACAACTGGCGCAGGCAGAACCGCGCGTGGAAAGAAAACTACATCTGGGAGAACCGTTATTACCTGACGGAGGCGATCGCCCGCTGCCGGCAGCGGTTCCCCCAGGCCAAGATCGTCACCTGCTCGCTCGCCCCGCGCGCCGACCTGGATGTCGAGTGGTTTTTGCAGATCTATGCGCAAGGCGCGGACAGCCCGCTGTACAGCGCGGATTTCGTCGCCTTGCACGCGTACAACGGCGGTGATGAGAGGTGGGACAGGTGCCACGACCTCCCCCTGGTGCTCAACCTCTACGGCCGGTACGCGAGCACGAAGTCGTGGATCATGACCGAGGTAGGTCTACACACCGACGAGACGAGGGCGCAGAAGGGATCGCGCATGGCGGGGCTCATGCACTATGCCGAGAGCAACCCCGTGCTCCCGTGGAACGTCTGGGGGTTCTGCTACTTTCATCTCGCCCTGGAGCGAGACGGTCGACCGCTGGCCGGCGACAGGGCCGCGGTGTTTTACGGGGAAGGGGACTCGGCCTACAAGCAGCGGGTGGACGCGGGGAGGCTGCGGCAGACGCCGATCGGATGGCTCGACGGCATCGACTCGAGCGGCGTCGCCACCGGGTGGGCGGTCGACCCTGATTTGCCGGCCAGCGTGCGGGTTCAGTTCTGGCTGACCGGCCCGGGCACCGCTGGCCTTCGGCTCATCAGCGGCGCCAACATGGTCAACGCCGACCTGCCGCGCCTGGATGTCAACGCCTATCTCCAGATGGCGGGCGATCACGGCTTCTCGTACCGGATCCCGGATTCTCTGCGCAACGGCACCCAGTACAACCTGCACGCCTTCGCCTTCGACCGGACCGGCGACCTCCACGCCGAGCTCTCGGGTTCGCCGAAGCCGTTCCGCTTCTGAGCGCGGCGCCGCACCAGCGCCCGGCGAGCGCCGTTCCGGGCGCCGATGACCGCGGGCGCCGAGATGTCTCGCGACAGCGCCCGGCGCGGGGGCCCGGGCGGTGAGCGCTCACGGTCGCGCTTCGCCCGGTCCCTCGGCTCGGCGCGGCGTCAGTCGTCGGTGTCGCGCACCGACAGGTCCAGCCCGGTGAACGTGCCCGTGAGGCCGGTCTTCCTGACCGCCATCGCGTCGGCGGCGGTGTCCCGGGTCATCGTGGCCGAGGAGACCGTCAGCGTGAGCGTGCCCCTCACCGGGTCCCTCACCTCGACGGTGCCCGAGGCGTTGCCGCCCACCAGGTTGGTCCTGATGTCGACGGTCACCGTGACCGTCTGGCCGGCCAGGTTGCGCATCGTGCCGGTGCCTCGCAGCGTCTTCTGCAGGTTGACCTGGCCTGCCGCGAGGTTGCCGCTGAGGAGATCGCCGTCGAGCGCGTAGGGCTGGGCGCCCTCGAGCCTGAGCTTCACGATGTCCCGGCGCGCGCCGTACACGGTGTCCGTCACCGGCCGCAGCGTGCGGGTGTTGCCGGCGCTGTCGGTCACCTTCAGCGTGGTCGTGACCGGGCCGTTGAGCGGGAAGCTCTGGCTCGTCGAGGGCCCCGTGCTGGTCGCCCTCGTCGTCCTGCCCTCGGCGTCGACGAACGTCCAGTCGCGCCGGGTGATGGAGCCGTCCGGGTCGCTGGTGACGTCATCGGTGAACGTGCTGGTGCGTGCGGCGGCGTTCCAGACCGGCGCGTCGATCGAGCCGGTCGACATCGGCGGCTTCGGGTCGGCGACGCCGATGCCGGCGGCGGCCAGCATGCGGGTCACGCTGAAGACGTCGGACGGCGCGATGTTGCCCGTGCGCAGGTTCGCGTCGTTCACCCCATGAAGCATGGCGGCCTTGATCTGTTGCGGCGTGAGGTCCGGCCGAACAGACCGCAGCAGCGCCGCCGCCCCGGCGACCATGGGGGATCCCAACGACGTGCCCGCCTGCGATGACGACGCGCCGGGGGTGCCGGGGATGACCTGCGCGGTCACGATGATGCCCTCGGAAGGGGCCACGACGTCGGCGTACGTGCCGTAGTTGGCGCCGCCGCAGATGCGCGTGCGGGCTTCCTCGGGCGTGCCGGCACACGGGGCCTTCCACCGGCCGCCGGCCTGGTTCGATCCGGTGACGACCACGATGTTGTCGAAGTTGAACGGCGCCTCCGAGAACGCGCCGGGGTAGGACCTGGTGCCTCGGGGGAACGCCGTGATGTACCGGCGCTTGTAGGGCTTGCCGTCGACGGTGATGTCCTCGACCGTGCCGTTCTGCCACTTCGTGCGCTCGCCGGCGGTGAGGTCGCCGGCGAACTTGCTGTACGAGCCGGCGATGGACGAGAGGCACCCGTCCCTGGCCGTGGTGGCCGTGCTGCCGGGGGCGTCCGGATCGGCCGGATCGTACACCTGGATCGATAGGAGGTCCTCGCTCGCCAGGCGATCGTGGTCGATGCCCTCGTTGCCGGACGCTGTGACGATGAGCACGCCTCTGTCCCGCGCCTTCTGCATGACCGCCCGGAACGGCTCTGCGGCGAGCGGCGTGGTCAGGGTGCCGAGGGACATGTTGATGACCTTGGCGCCGCGATCGATGGCGTGGTCCAGCGCCCGCAGGGTCGCCGTCGTGATCGTCTGCGTCAGCGTGGGATCGTCGCTGCGCACCCCGGTTGCGCAGAGATCGCTCTGGTCGACGATGCGCAGCGGCATCACCTTGACCGCGGAGGTCGGCCCGGCGAGGCCCGCGCCGAGGAAGCCGTTGCCGGTGTTCGCGGCGGCGAGGCTGGCGACGAACGTCCCGTGAAGGGAATAGCCGAGGATCCAGGCCGTCGCGTACGGCTGGTCGAAGCGGAAGTCCCACCCGGTGACGGTGCGGTCCCTCATCTCGGGGCTGCCGAGCTCGATGTTGGCGTCGATGACGGCGAGCGTGGTCGTCGTCGCCGGCAGGTCCTTGACGGTCGCCCAGCCCTCGAGCGCGCGCGTCGCGTCGAGGTGCCATTGCATGGCCGACGCCGGATCGGACGGCTCGACGACGTGGATGGGCGCGGCGGCGTGCGCCGGGGCGACGGTGAGCGCGACGGCCGCGGCCAGCCTGGCGGCGTGCACGCGGGCGGCGCGGCGGGTGAACGCGAAGGGTAAAACGAGCTTTGTTGTCATGAGACGGTGTCCCTTTCGAGTGGATTGATCCCCCTCCCAGCAGCGGCGAAACCATGCACGCAGCGATCCATCCAAGGGGCTGATGTGCAGGAGAGCGCGCGACGGTGGATGCTGTGTTGTCGCCGGTATTCCCGCGAACCAGGCGGACGCAGTGCTCGATGAGCCGGTGAGTCGAACGATCGATAGGTTTTTGATCAAGCGATCACATTCACGATTGCTGCCCGCGGGCCGCGCTCGTATTGCTGGCGCGGCCTCCGGCTCATCTCTTCGAGACTCCATGGAACCTGCGCCGCCGCTGCCGTCCGCGTTAGACGACCTGCCGCCGCTGTATCCCGGGCCCACGGGGTTCTCGGCGGGGGATGCGCCTTCGCCGCCGCCCCCGGACGATGGGCCGTGGAGCGCGCCGGCTGCCGTCCCGGCGCGCGCCGCCGAGATCCCGGGCGCGGCCGCCGAGGGCGCGGCGGCGTTCACCGCGCAGGTCGCGCAGATCCACGCGCGGTGGGTGGAGCAGCAGGCGGAGGTCCACCGCCGGTTCCTGGCGATGCAGCAGCGCGCGCTGGACGTGCTGGTCCGCGCGGCGTCGGGGGTGGCGGTGGCCACGGAGCACGCCGGCCCCCCGGCGGAGCCGGGCGCGATGGGGCCCGCAGCGATGGCCGAGGCCGGCTTCTTCACCGGCGAGCAGCTCGCGCGCGCCGGGGGCGTCCGCTGGGACGCCGCGCCCGCCGCGCCCGCGGAGGCCGCCCGCGTCGATCCGCCGCGGATCACCTGCCAGCGGTCCGCGTTCGATCGCGACGCCGTCCTCTCGTTCGCGCGCGGCGACGGCGCGGCGGCGTTCGGTCCCGGCTTCGAGGGCCTGCTCACCCACGTCCGGACCCCGCGCATCAGCGCGCCGCCCATGCTGCTCCTCGATCGCGTCGACGTGCTCGACCCGGCGGGGGGCCCGTGGAAGCGCGGTTATCTCCGGGCCACGCTGCCGATCTCCGAGGACGCCTGGTTCTTCGCGGGCCGCTCCAAGGACGACCGTTACATGCCGGCGCCCGTCCTGCTCGAGGGCTGCCTGCAAGCGCTCGCCTTCGCGATGGGGGCGATGGGCTTCACGGTGGAGAGGGACGGCTTCCGCTTCGAGCCGGTGCCGGACGTCCCGTGCGCGCTCCGCTGCAGCGGCCAGGTGCTCCCCGGGAGCCGGCTGCTCACGTACGAGATCTTCCTCGAGGAGGTGCACGACGGCCCGCAGCCGACCGTGTTCGCCGACGCCCTGTGCACGGTCGACGGCCGAGAGGTGCTCCACGCCCGCCGCGTGGGCGTGCGCCTCTGCCCGGACTGGCCGCTGACGAGCGCTCCCGAGCTGCTCGACGGGTACATCGAGCCGAAGCCGGTCGCGCGCATCCCCTGGTCCGAGCTGGGCGCGCCGGCGCCGGACGGCGCCGCTCCGCCGCCGGGCGGCGCGGCTCCACCGGGCGGCGCGGCGGACGCCGGCGGATTTGCCTTTGATTACAAAAGCTTACTCTCGCTCGCCTGGGGCAGACCGTCCGACGCGTTCGGGCCGCTCTACCGCAGGTTCGACGGCGGCCGGCACGTCGCCCGGCTCCCGGGGCCGCCGTACCACTTCATGAGCCGGGTGCTCTCGGTCTCGAGCCCCATGGCCTCGATGGAGGCCGGCGCGACGGTCGAGGTCGAGTACGACGTCCCGGAGGACGCCTGGTACTTCGACGAGAACGGGAGCGTCACGATGCCGTTCGCGGTGGTGCTCGAGGCCGCGCTCCAGGCGTGCGGCTGGCTCGCGAGTTACCTCGGCGGCGCGCTCTCGGCCGAGGACGCCCTGTACTTCCGCAACCTCGACGGCAAGGGCACGCTGCGCGCCGAGGTCCTGCCGTCCGCGGGCGCGCTGCGCACGGTCGCGCAGGTCGTGAGCCTCTCGCGGTCGAGCGGCATGACGCTGCTGTCGTTCCGCGTCGCGTGCAGCGTCGGCGGCGCCCGCGTCTACGACCTGGAGACGGTGTTCGGCTTCTTCCCGCGGGCCGCGCTCGCGACGCAGGTCGGGATCCCGCCCGGGCCCGAGGAGACGGCGGCGCTCGAGGCGCCGTCGAGCTTCCACGTCGACCTGCGGGAGCGCCCGGCGCGGTACTGCGGGGGCAGGCTGCAGCTCGCGCGGCCGTCCTTGCTGATGATCGACCACGTCGACGGCCTCTGGCCGACCGGCGGCCGGAAGGGGCTCGGCCGGCTGCGCGCGCGGCGGGAGGTCCAGGCCTCGGAGTGGTTCTTCAAGGCTCACTTCCTGGGGGACCCGGTGCAGCCGGGCTCGCTCGGCGTCGAGGCGATGCTGCAGACGATCCAGTTCTGGATGCTGCACCAGGACCTGCACGCGGGGCTCCGCGAGCCGCGGTTCGAGCCGGTGATGACGGGCCGCGAGCAAACGTGGAGGTACCGCGGTCAGGTGCTGCCGAGCAGCCGGCGGGTGACGGTCGAGACCGACGTGCTCGAGGTCGGGCGTGACGAGCGCGGGCCCTGGGTCGTCGCGGAGTCGTACCTCTGGGTCGACGGGCTGCGCATCTACGGCGCGACGCTCGGCGTGCGCATCGTCGACGTGCAGCACGCGCCGCCTGGCCGCGCGCCCCGCGAGCGCCGCGACGTCGGCTTCGATGTCCGCGGGAGCGCGCGCCACCTCGCCTCGCTCCCGGGGGCCGTGAACCGGAGCCCGCGCCGTTCGGATCCGCCGGCGCCCGCAGCGCGCGCCGCACCGCCGCCGGAGGTCGCGGACGCGGAGGAGGTGCTGGATCCGGCCGGGTGGGTCGCGGACCACTGCCCCACCTGGACGGTCCCTGCGCTCCCGGGGATGAGCATGGTCGATCGGCTGGCCGGCGCCGCCTTGCGGGCGTGCCCCGGGCGCGTGGTGGTGGCGGTCGAGGACGTGGTGGTGCACCGCTGGTTGCCGGTCCCCGGGCCGGTGCGCCTCCGGACCGAGGTTGCGGGCGCCGGCGACGTGCTCGACGTGCGGCTCCTCGCATGGCGCGAGGCATCCACCCCGGCGCTCTCCCGGTTCGAGCCGGTGTGCACCGGCCGCGTGCGGCTGGCCGACGTGTACCCGCCCGCCCCGGCGCCGGCGCCCGCGCTCGACGCGCCGCCCTCCGAGGACCCCTACACGGCCGGCACCTTGTTCCACGGCCCGGCGTTCCAGTTCCTCACCGAGCTGCGGCTCGACGCCCGCGGCGCGTCGGCGACGCTGGACACCCGGAAGGGCTCGGTGCCACCCGGGGCGCTGCACCAGGGCATGCTCGACGCGCTGACCCACGCCATCCCGCACGACCGGCTGTCCCTCTGGGACCCGGGCACCCCGGCTGGCCAGATCGCGTTCCCCTCGCGCGTCCCCTCGCTCCGCCTGTTCGGACCGCCGCCCGAGGGCCCCGTGCGCGTCGAGGTGCGCTTCGAGGGCCGCGCGGATCGCTTCGCCTCGTTCTGGCTGCAGGCCGTCGCCGGCGACCGCGTGTGGCTCGAGCTCCGCCTCGTCGAGGTGCTGCTCCCGCAGGGGTCGATCGGCAGCGCGCCTCCCGGGATCCGCAGGGCGTTCCTGCGCGACCGCGCGCCGGTCGACCTCGGCGTCTCGCGCGTCGACGCCGCGTCGGGCGCGACGCGCTGCGGCCCGGACGACGTGCGCCGGATGGACTGGATGCCGGGCACGGTGGCGCACCTCTACGGCGTCCCGGGCGACCTCGTCGAGGTGATCGCGGTGAAGGACCACGTCGCCCGGCGCGCGGCCGCGCACCCGTCGGCGGTCTCCGCCGACGGCGTGGCCGCGACGCAGCCGCTGACGCGCTGGCCGCTCGCGGTGGCGCGCGAGGGCGCCGAGGTCGTGGTCCGCGACGCCGGCCCGCCCGCGCTCGACATCGCCCCGGTCCGCCGCTACTGGGGCGCGGCCATGGGCCTCGGCCGCTGGCCCGCCGAGGACCTGTACTTCGGCCTGGTCCAGCGGTTCATCCGCCGCGTGCACGTCGCCGATCCCGCGGCGTTCCGCGCGGTGAGGGGCCGGAGCCTCCTTTACCTGGGCAACCACCAGGTCGCCGTGGAGTCGCTGCTGTTCGGCATCGTCGTGTCGGCCCTCACGGAGGTCCCCACGGTCGCGCTGGCCAAGGCCGAGCACCGGGCGACGTGGCTCGGCACGTTGCTCGCCCACTGCTTCGGGTACCCGGGCGCGCGCGACCCGGGGGTGATCACGTACTTCGATCGGGAGGACAAGGCGTCGCTCGCGGGCATCATCGCGGACCTCGGGGCCGAGATGCAGGGGGCGGGCAAGGGGGTGCTGGTGCACGTGGAGGGCACGCGATCGCTCGAGTGCCGCACGCCGGTGCGCAAGATGAGCGGCGCCTTCATCGACATGGCGCTGGCGGTGGGCGCCCCGGTGGTGCCGGTGCGCTTCGCCGGGGCGCTGCCGCCCGAGCCGCTCGAGCGGCGGCTCGAGTTCCCGGTGGGCATGGGCGCGCAGGACATCTGGATCGGCCGCCCGCTCCTGCCCGAGGAGCTCGCGAGGTTGACCTACAAGGACCGCAAGGATCTCGTGATCCGCGGGATCAACGGCCTCGGCCCGAGCAACGCGGTCGAGCAGCCTTTCCCGGGCGATCCGGCGTTCGCGGCGTCGGTGGACGTGTGGGTGGCCGAGGCGGGCGTCGCGCACGAGGACGCGACGATCCTGCGGGTGCTGGAGGCGTGCGCCGACCCGACGCCCGAGACGGCCGCGCTCCTGGAGGCCGCGCGCACCGGGAGGCTCGCGCCGCCGGACGCGCGGCGGGCGGCGTGGCTGCGGAGGCTGGCGGCGCGGCTCATCGGGAGGCGGCTTGCGGGGTGACCCGGTTCGCTTCTCCCCGCACCCACACCTGCTTTCCGTCGAACGCCACGGCGAAGGCGTGCACCGGCGCCGCGCCGGCGGCGCGCAGCTCGGCGGCGTAGTCCTTCTCCCGGATCTGCTCCAGGCCCTCGTCCAGCGCCTGTTCCGGTGTCCTGCCCCGTCCGACCAGCTTGAGCTCCAGGACGACGCCGGGCTGCCCTGGCTGCACCGGCCGGATCAGCACATCGGGCCGCCCGCGGCCGGATTCCCGGTTGGAGCGCACCTGGTGATCGGGCTCGAGCGCGCCCAGGAGCCCCAGCAAGAAGGCGTGGTAGACCCGCTCGGGCTCGATCGTCCCCGGGTCGTGGAACGAGAGGAGATCGGTCGCGAAGGCCTGGAGCTGGCGCTCGAAGCCTTCCGCCTCGCCGCGGAGCAGCGCCGCTCGGAGCCGCTCGACGCCGCCGCCGCTGCGGGCGAGGCGCTCGTCCAGCCATTGCCGGAACGTGCTCGTGTAGACCTCGTGGACCTCGCGGTTGGGGATGGAGAGCCGCCAGGGCTCCTGTCCGGGCGGTCCGAGCGCCTCCTCGGCGCGGAGGTACCCTGTGAAGACCAGCAAGCTCCACAGGGCCTGCTCGCTGTGGACCAGATCGGAGAGGGCGACGTCCTCGTCCAGCCGCCGCTCGACCGAGCCCCCTTCCATGAGCGTGCGCAGCGGCTCCTCCAGCCGCAGGGCGTGGCGCTGCAGCACGTCTCTGATCAGCTCGTTCGCGCTGGTCGCCACCCAGTACCCGCGCAGGCGCTTGTCGGTGCTGGAGAGAAAGCTGAGGATCGACCAGGGGTTATAGACCACCTGCCCGCCGAAGAGGTAGCCGTTGTACCAGGCGCGCACGTCGCCGAGCCGCGCCCCTTCGCCTGCCCGCTGGAGCAGCGCCTCGACCTCGGCCTCGGTGAAGCCGAAGCAGGTGTTGAGCTCGGGTCGCAGCAGCGAGTAGACGGCGACGTTGTTGAGCCCGGAGAAGATCGACTCGCGGGCCACGCGCAGGATGCCGGTCAGGACGGCCTTGAACAGGTGCGGGTTGCCCTTGAGCGCCTCGGTGAGGAAGTTGCGGCAGAACCCGAGGATCTGCGGCGCATACCCGTGGGTGTAGCCGGCGTGGATGGGCTCGTCGTACTCGTCGATCAGGAGCACGACCCGCTCGCCGTGCGCGCGGTGCAGGTAGGTACAGAGGTCGAGGAGGGAGCGCTCGTAGCCGGCCCGGCTCGCGGTCCCGTCGAGGATGGCGCGGAAGTGCCGCTCTTCCCACTCGCTGAGCTGCCCGTCCGCGAGCAGGGCGCGGTGCTCGTGAAAGACCCTCTCGATCTTGGCGCGCAGCGCCTCCCAGCACCCCTCGAAGGTGTCGTGGCGGGTCCCCTTGAAGCTCAGGGAGACGACCGGGTAGCGCTGAAAGTGCTCGCGGTAGCCGCCCGGGGCGTCCCAGGCGCGCAGGCCCTCAAAGAGGCCGGACAGGTCCTCGTCGCGGCGCTCGAAGAACCACCGGAGCATCGAGAGGTTCACGGTCTTGCCGAAGCGCCGCGGGCGCGGCGCGAGCACCACGCGGGCGTCGAGGTCGAGGAGATCGCAGACGAGCTGCGATTTGTCGACGTACTCGAGCCCGAGCTCGCGGATTTCGCGGAAGTCGTCGACGCCGATCGGGAGCTTCTGGCGCATGGCGGATGGGGGCGGGCGGCCAGAACCGGAAGTCAGGGATGGCTCGTGGCCGCAGCGCGGGGACGCGAGCAGCATGAGAGGCGCGCTGCCGCGAGGTCAAGACGGGGGCGTGGCTCATCCGGAGCAATCCGGGGGGGCGGGGCGGGCGAGGGACAGGGCAGGGGAGGAGCGGGGGAGCCGAGCGGCACGCGCCGGAGGGGGGCAGGGCGCGGCAGGGCGCGGGTCGGCGCTCGCGATCCGGCAAGACTGGGGCGGGGGCGCTTGCGCATGGAACACCGCCCGGCATGTCTCCTTTCGGGCCTTGCCAGCTGGGACGTCATGGTGCGCGCCACACAAGGCGCGCCTGAAGCGTCGGCGCCAGCTGGGGGCTTATGGCACCTCAGTCGGTGCTGGATCGCGCCCACCCGCGCCCTGCCGCGCACTGCCCCCCTCCGGCGCTCTCGGGGTGCCGAGGGAACAGGAGCCCGCCGTCACCAGGTTTTTCAGCTCAATCACAGGGGGGTGGGCGCGTAGTGTGCCGACTGTCACCGCATGCGATGCTCATCCGTCTTCTCGTGTCTGCGATCTCTCCAGCGAGCTTCTCCTTCGTCGCACGCCATGTGCTCGATGAGGACTGGTCGATGGAGGTATCGAGTAGAGCTCTCTGTGTCGCGGCTTGCCCGAATTCCCTCGAGATCGGGCTGGGTGACGTTGGGAGATCGCGAGTCTTGGGCGACGCGCAGACGGAGAGTGCGGGTGCCTGAAGTCGGTTTCTTGAAGCTGCAGTCGAGCTTGGACGACATCCCACCGTTTCACCCATGCGGCCACCCTGCGCGTCTGCGACTGCGACGGCCCTCAATTCGGTAAGCAGCGGACCCTGCCCGTCCTCGGGGACGCCACCCGGATGGACCGAGGGACGTCGCGCCGATGGACCGAGGGACGTCGCGCCGATGGACCGAGGGACGTCGCGCCGATGGACCGAGGGACGTCGCGCCGATGGACCGAGGGACGTCGCGCGGATCGACGAGGCGCGCCGCCCCGAGGAGCGCGTCGGCCGCTCCCGGCGGCGCCTCTCCTGGCACGCGGCCGCCCACCGGAGGGCCGCGGCGGTGAACCGGAGGCGCTGCGGCGGCGAACCGCCGCGCCGCCCGCCGCCTCCCGTGTCGCGGCGCCCCCGCCGCCTTCCCGCTTGATCGCGCCGCGACACGGGAGATACCCTCCGCGCATGCGCCGCCTGGTCCCGTGGGTCTTCTTCGTCGTGTCTTCCGCTTCCGCTCTCGCGCTGGGTTGCGCGACCTACACGCAGGATCTCGATCGAGCCCGCGGCCATTACGAGGCGAACCGGTTCGAGCAGGCGCTGGCGCTGTTCCGCGTGCTCGAGCACGACATGGACTCGTTCTCGCTCCCGGAGCAGGCGCAGTACGCCTACCTGCGGGGCATGACGGACTTCCGCCTGGCCGGCCTCGCGCCGCAGGGCTCGGGCATCGCCGATCCGCGCAAGGGCTACCGCGACAACGCGCGCCACTGGCTCGGCGTCGCCGCGGCGATCGAGAAGCAGACCCCCGGCGGCATCACCAGCGAGCAGAAGGGGCGCCTCACCGCGACGCTCGAGGACCTCAACCGCGACGTGTTCGGCGGCGCCGAGACCCTGCCCGAGGGCGGCGCCGCGCCCGCCGAGGGCGCGCAGCCCGCCGAGGCCGCCGACCCCGCCGCGCCGACGGAGGCGCCGGCCGAGCCGCCGACGCTCTAGAAAAATCGACGCTCCGCGCCGCGCATGACGCGCCGCGGTTCGGATGGCCTGGGACAGGAATGGTTGGGGGGGGAAACGATGCGGAGGGTGCGCCGGGGCGGCGCTCGACGCGCCGGTCAGGTCAGGCGCATCACGAGATGCGCCGGCGCAGGGATTCGATCTCGTCCTTCGCCGCGAGCTTGCGCTTCTTGAGCTGGGCCTCTTCGAGGCGTTCCCCGGGGGTCAGGAACGCCCGCCGGCCCAGCTGCCTGAGGCGCGAGTCGAGCTCGCGATGACGCGCTTCCGCCAAACTCAGCCGCTGCTCCGGGCCGATAGCCGTCACCGCGCGAGGAGAGATGACCTGATGCTTCATGTACCCACCTCCAAGGCCCCGCCGAGGGGCCGTGATGCCTTCGAGGGCCCACAACAGAAGCCCTCGTTCTGATCGTCGCTGGAGAGGAGATCGACCGCCAACCAAGCTACGAGCTGCGGTCGCGGCCTGTTGAACGAGCGCCAGATTACCGCATGATGGCGATTCGATGCAGCCCTTTTGTAGGGCCCGCGCTCCTTCGCCGCCCCGCAGACCAGCACGTCGGTACAGCCAAGACCAGCATGTCGGTACAGCCAAGACTGTACCGCCACGGCACAGCGAAGACCGTACCAACACGGCGAACCAGCTCTGCCCAGGGCGGCCTGACAGCGATCTCCGTCCATGCACCCAGGGGAACAACCTCGGACGTGGGACTATCCTTCCCCGGTATGTGGGGTCCACGCTTCACTCTGGTTGCTGTGCTGTTGCTTGGAGGTGTCCTGGCCGGGTGTAGGTCCAGTACGGCTGTGCCGGCCAGGGCGCGGACGCCTGAGGCTGCTCCGGCGAGGGCGCCGATCGAGCTCGCGCCGGTGGTCGTTTCTCCTTACTCGGACACGGAGCTGGCGGCGGAGTTCGAGCGGGCTCGGGCGCTCCTCCTGGCCGACAAGACCCGCGAGGCGGCCGCGCTGTTCGACCGGCTCGTCCGCCTGTCCCCCGACGGGGAGGTCGCGCCGCCGAGCCTGTTCAATTCCGGTCTCGCCCACGAGGCGCTCGGCGACCGCGCGCTCGGGGCCGAGCGCTACCGGGAGGTGCTGCGGCGCTTCCCGGACCACGCGGTCGCGCGCGGCGCGCGCTTCCGGCTCGCGCGCGCGGCGGCGGCCCTCGAGCGGTGGCCCGAGCTCGTCGAGGTGGCGCGCGGCCTCTTGGCGCTCGAGGATCTGAGCGTGCTGGAGGCGGTCGAGGCGCGCGGCGCGCTCGCGCTCGGGCTGGTCGAGCAGGACCTCGTGGACGAGGCGGCGCGCCACGTCGCGCTCGCGCGCGACCTCATCGAGGCGCACCGGCTGGGCGAGTCGGGCAAGCCGCCGCTCGAGCTCGCGCAGGTGAGCTTCGCGCTCGGCGAGGTGCGGCGGCGCCGGAGCGAGGCGATCACCTTCGTGCCCATGCCGGCGAGCTTCGGCGAGGCGCTCGAGCGGCGCTGCCAGGGGCTGCTCGACGCGCAGAGCGCCTACACCGAGGCGATGCGGAGCCTCGACGCCCACTGGTCGGCGATGGCGGGCTACCGCATCGGGCAGCTCTACCAGCAGCTCCACCGCGACGTGATGCAGGTCCCGCCCCCGCGGAGCGCCGACACCCCGAGGAAGAAGCAGCTCTTCGAGGGCGCGATGCGCCTGCGCTACCGCGTGCTCCTGGAGAAGGGGCAGAAGATGCTGGCCGGCACCGTCGGCCTCGGCGAGCGCACCGGCGAAGCGTCGTCCTGGGTCCTCCGGGCCCGCGACGCGCAGCGCGAGATCGAGCTCGCGCTGGCCGACGAGCAGGCAGCCCTCGCGAAGCTGCCGTTCACCGAGGCGGAGCTCTCGGCGGCGCTCGACGCCCTCAAGGGGGAGGCGCCGAAAAAGCCGTGAGCCATGGCGGCCGGCCGCGGGGGCGTCAGGGGGGCTCGCGCAGCGTCGGCGCGCAGCCGAAGGGCGCGCTCAGTTCAGCGTCGGCGCGCAGCCGAAGGGCGCGCTCAGTTCAGCGTCGGCGCGCAGCCGAAGAGCACGTCGAGCTTCGCCTGCGCGTCGCCTTGCACCGCCCTGCAGGACGTCGGACAGAGGATGAGCTTCTCCGGCGCCTGCTCGCTGTCGTAGTACCACCCCGGGCCCGCCCCGCAGTCGGCCGCGTCGGCCGCCCTCGGGATCTCCAGCGGGCCGGAGGCCCCGGACGTGAACCTGACCGCGACCCGGTCCTGGTCCAGGGTCGCGCCCGCCGGCGGCTCGGGCAGGAGGAGCTCGCACGGCAGCGCCGAGGCGCGGATCTCGGCCATCTTCGCGGAGAACGCGGCGACGTCCGCGGTGACGTCGAGCGCGCGCGTCGTCCCGCCCGCGGCGGCGATCTGGTCCAGGTTCGATAACGTCGACCCCTCCACGGCGATGACGTACGTCTGCACGCCGTTGTACCGGAGCGCCCGCTGCGCGAGCTCGGCGGTGCTCCCGACGGTGTTGTCGGAGCAGCCGGACGGATCGCCGTCGGTCGCGAGCACGACGATGACCTTGTGGGAGGGGTTTGTGTCCTTGTAGGCGGTCGCGTTGAAGAGCACCCCTTGCAGCGCCGGCCGCATGGGCGTCCCGCCGCTCGGCGCGGTGTCCTCGATGGAGGCGGTGATGGCCTGTGTGTTCAGCGGCAGCTCGGCGACGGGCACCGCGAGCGCCTCGTAGGTCGTGTGCTCGCAGTCGTTCTGCCCCGCGGCGCCCCGCGGAAAGTAGGTCAATCCCACGTTCATCCCGGCGGACGCGGCGTCGGTCACGAACGTCGAGACCGCGCTCGTGACGCCGCTCCATTTCGATCCGAGCATGCTCCCGGAGCGGTCGAGCAGGACGAGCATGTCGAGCGGCAGGAGCGCGGTCTCTGCGCTCGTCTGGGCGCAGGAGCCCTCCTCGTCGAGGCGCCCGCCCTCGCCGCCCTGGTCGAACCCGCCTCCAGCGAGCGCCCCGCCCGCGCTCGTGTCGTCGGACGCGGGGGCGCCGCCCCCGCCGCCCTCGCCGTCCTCCGGCGTGGCCGCCTGCGGAGGCCTCCTGTCCTCGGTCGCCGCGCAGCCGCCCGAGTGCGCTGCGAGCCCTGCGGCGGCGAGGAAAGGGGCAATCATGATTTCACGTCGGAAGGACATCTCTGCGCTCCTCTGGGATTGATGCGACGCGGAGCGCTGAGGGGGCTCCGCGCGCGAAGTGGTCTGTCTAGAGAGGGAAGCCGAGCTCCGAGACGCTCTCGTCAGCATACTGCATGGCTCGATGAGGGGGCGATAGGGCCTCTCCGGTTTGTTGGTGTGAGCGTGTGTCTAGTCTCGTTGGTGTGTCTGGTTTCGCTGTTGTCGCCGCTATCCTTTCCGCGCGCCTCTCCGCTCCTCTCCCGCGGCCCCGGCCTCCCCCTCCCCGGCCTCCCCCTCCGCCTACCGTTCCTGGCGCTCGCGCCCCGGATCATCACGTTGGCTTGCGCAGCGTCGAAGAACGCGTAATTCCCAGCGTGAGCGTCACGCTTGCTGGAAAGAGGCGAACATGACTAGGTGGATTCCATGGTTTCTCTCCACTCTCGCCCTGACGGAGCTCGGCTGTTCGACCGCGACGTCCCGAGACAACTCGGCTGCGGCGGGCGCCTCCGGCGGCGGCGGCGCCGCCGCAGCGTCGCCCGTCTCGACCGGAGGCGGAGGCTCTCCGTGTGAGATAGACTGCTCGCTTGTACCGACCTCGCAGTGCCTCACGGCGGTGTGCAACGAGGCGACGCGCGCGTGTGAGCTCGCGCCGAGCGCCGGCGGGGAGCCCTGCGACGACGGAGACGCCTGCACCGTAGGAGAGACCTGCGAAGACGGCCTCTGCCGGGGAGGCGCGCCGGAGGACTGCGGCCTCGCGCCGGACGTGTGCCATGTCGTCACCTGCATCGAGGCGAGCGGCGCCCCGCGGTGCGGCGTCGAGCCGAGGTCGAACGGCTCGCCGTGCGAGACGGAAGATCGCTGCCTCCTCGACGCGGCTTGCCAGGACGGCGTCTGCGTCGGGACCCAGAGGGACTGTTTCTTCTTCCACGTTCCAGACTCCTGCCATGTCGGCGTGTGCAACCCGGCCACGGGTGCGTGCGAGGCGGTCGCGGGGAACGAGGGCTCGCCGTGCGCGGACTCCGGCGATCTCTGCATGGTCGGCAAGACCTGCCAGAGCGGCCGCTGCGAGGGCGGCGTCCCCAAGGACTGCAGCGCGCTGAGCGTCGGTTGCGAGGATGGCGTCTGCGATCCGGGCTCTGGCAATTGCTATGCTGAGCCGATCGCACCGGGCGGCGCCTGCCTCTCCGGTACCGACGAGTGCAATCGTGGTGTCTGTGACGAGCGCGGCGCCTGTATTTCCATTCCTACCCCCGGCGCGTCGTGCCCCTCACAGACGGCGGGCTGTACGCGCGGCGTCTGCAGCGACGCCGGGGTGTGCACGGCGCGCTCGGTTCCCGACGGGGGCGGCTGCGTCGACGGCGACTGGTGCACCGTCGGGGAGACGTGCCTCGCCGGCGCCTGCCAGGGCGGCAGCGCCGCGTCGACGCCGGCGGTCTACTTCCGCGATACGTTCGAGGGCAACGCGGCCGGGTGGGAGCTCGGCCCCACCTGGCAAATCGGCGCGGCGACGGCGTCTTCCGGGCAGTCCTACGGGCACCCGGATCCGGCGCTCGACCACACGGCGACCTCGGACAACGGGCTCGCCGGTGTGGTCATCGGAGGGAACGCGCCGCTCGGCGTTCACCCGTACTTCTACCTGACGAGCCCCGTCATCGACGCCGGCGTCGCGGGCGGCGTGTACCTGACCTTCTGGCGTTTCCTGAACACCGACGAGACCCCGCACATGACGAACCGCGTGGAGGTCTTCGACGGCATCCGCTGGGTCGTCGTCTTCGAGTCGGGCGCGTACCCCGGCGTCCGCGACTCGGCCTGGACGAAGGTCCGCTACGATCTGACGCCGCACAAGAACGCGAACCTGCGGGTCCGGTTCGGCTACGCCATCGGGCGCGACTCCTTCGTCGACACCGTGTCGAGCTGGAACATCGACGACGTGGAGATCGCGAACGCGGCCTGCCCGTAGGGCCACGCGGGCGAGCCGTCGCGCGCCGCGCGCCGCCGGCTCAGGCGGGCGCCTCCCCGCGTCGCGCCCGAGCCCGCGCGTCGTCCGGGCTCACCGCTCCACGAACGACCCGAGCGCCGCCGCGATCTCCCGCGCGACGTCCTCCACCGCGCCCCCGCCCTCCACGTGGATGATCCGGTCCCCCGGCACCAGCTCCTCCGCCCGCCGGTAAGCCTCCGCGAGCCGCGCCTGCAGCTCCCTCTTCTCGAACAGCTCCTCCGCCCCGCCGCGCCCGCGGCGCCGCTGCTCGGCGATCCCCGGCGCCACGTCGATCACCACCGTGACGTCCGGCCTGCGCGCATGCCGGTTAAGGTCCCGGATCCACTGGAGAATTTCCCCCATCTCCCGCCCGTCCCCGGCCGCCGTGGTCGACTGGTAGGCCAGGCTCGACAGGTCGTAGCGATCCGAGATCACGACGTACCCGTCGCGGAGCAGCGGCTCGACCTCGGCGCCGAGGTGGTCGAGGCGGTCGGCCGAGAAGAGGAGCGCCATCACCTCCGCCTGGCGGGCGACGGGCAGCGAGATCCGGTGGGTCAGCACCTGCCGCAGCAGCGCGCCCACCGGCCCGGCGCTCGGCTCGCGGGTCACGTGCACGAGGCGCCGCGCGTCCCGCAGGCGCGCCGCGTAGCGCTCGGCCTGCGTGCTCGTGCCCGCGCCGTCGATGCCCTCGAACACCACGAACACGCCGCGGCCGGCCTCTCCCGCGCCGCCCGCGTCCGAGGCCGGCGCGGCGCCCCCCTGCTCGGAGCTCGCCTTCACCATGTCAGCCGGCCTCCCCGGCCGCGCCCGCGACGGGCGGCGCGTCCTCGCCGAGCACCACGTTGTCGATGAGGCGCGCCGTCCCGAGGCGGACGGCCAGCGCCAGGAGCGCCCGCTCGCCGATCGCCGCGTCCTCGCTCTGTATCGCCAAGGTTTCCGGGTCGGCGAGGTCGACGTAATCGATGCTCGACGCGACGGTCGCGAGGCGCGCGCGCGCGGGCTCGAGCAGCGCCTTCGCGCGCCGCTCGCCGCGCGCGAAGGCGCGGCACGCGTCGGTGAGGGCCAGCGGGATGGCGCGCGCCGCGCTCCGCTGCTCGGGCGAGAGGTAGGCGTTCCGCGACGACATGGCGAGGCCGTCGGGCTCGCGCACCGTCTTCATCCCGACGACCTCGACGGGCAGGAACAGGTCGGCGGTCATCCGCCGGATCACCTGGAGCTGCTGGTAATCTTTCCGGCCGAAGACGGCGACGCACGGGCCGGCGAGCGCGAACAGCTTCGCGACCACGGTGGCGACGCCCTCGAAGTGCCCGGGCCGGTGGACGCCGCAGAGCGGCGCCGCGGTCGCGCCGACGCGCACGCGCGTCTCCTCGCCGGGCGGGTACATCGCCGCGACCTCCGGCGCGAACACCCCGGCGGCGCCGGCCTCGGCGCACCCGGCGAGGTCGCGATCGAGCGTCCGCGGGTACCGCGCGAGATCCTCGCCCGCGCCGAACTGCGTCGGGTTGACGAAGACGGTGACGGCCACGAAGTCCGCTCTCCGCTTCGCCTCCGCGATCAGCGCGAGGTGGCCAGCGTGCAGCGCGCCCATCGTCGGGACGAGGCCGACGCGGCGCCCGGCCTCACGCGCGCGCTCGCACGCATGCCTCAGCTCGTTCGGCTGTCGCCAGAATTCCATGAACGGACCCTATCAGACCTGGGATAAAATCGGAGCTTCCACCATGGTTGACCAGCCCTCCACATCCGACTCCACCCTTGCCTCCGGCCATCCTGCTGGCGCCGAGCACGCCCCCAGGTCGGGAGGAGCGGGCTCGGGCGACTCGGCCGCCGCGAAGCCCGGCGCGAGCGCAGCTCCGACGAGCGGCCCGGTGTCGGTCCCGGCCGCCGCGGGGCCGATCCCCATCGAGGGCGATCCGTCGCATTACCTGAACCGGGAGCTCTCGTGGCTCGAGTTCAACGCGCGGGTGCTCGCCGAGGCGAGCGCGCCCGAGGTCCCGCTGTTCGAGCGCCTCAAGTTCCTGAGCATCTTCTTCTCCAACCTCGACGAGTTCTTCATGGTGCGCGTCGCGGGCCTCCAGGCGCAGACGCAGCGCACGATCGCGGAGGTCCCGCCGGACGGGCTCACGCCGCACGAGCAGCTCGTGGCGATCAGCAGCCGGGTGCACGCGCTCGTGGACGAGGCCTACCGCCTGTGGAACGTCGAGCTGATCCCGGCGCTCCAGCGCGCCGGCATCGTGATCGTCCGCCCGGAGGAGCTCGACGCGGCCGAGCTCAGCGCGCTCGACGAGCGGTTCCGCACGGACATCTTCCCGATCCTCACCCCGCTCGCGATCGACCCGGGGCACCCGTTCCCGCACCTGCGCAACAAGATGATCAACCTCGGGATCATGTTCTCCCGGGAGCACGAGGCGCAGGAGCCGGGCTTCGCCGTCATCCAGGTGCCGCCGATGCTGAGCCGGCTGATGAAGGTCCGCGTCGACGGCGCGACGCGCGCGTTCGTGCTGCTCGAGGACGTGATCGCCCGTCACGTGAAGGACTTCTTCCCCTCGGGGAGGCTGCGGGGCACCTACCCCTTCCGCGTCACCCGGAACTGGGACCTCGAGATCGACGAGGAGGAGGGCGAGGACCTCCTGGAGACGATCCAGGCCGAGCTCCGCCGGCGCGACCGCGGCAACGCCGTGCGCGTCGAGATCGGCATCGGCGAGGGCGCCAACACCTCGGTCCAGCGGCTCTGCCGCGCGCTCAACGTCGACTCGGCGCTCGCCGTCTACCGGGTGCCGGGGCCGCTCCACATCGCCGACGTCATGGGCATCGTCGCGGACGACGAGCGCCGCGAGCACCGCGACGAGCCGTTCTCGCCGCAGGTCCCGCCGCTCTTCCGCGACGTCGAGGACATCTTCGCGGTCATCCGGGAGCAGGACGTGATCCTGCACCACCCGTACGAGTCGTTCGACCCCGTCGCCGAGTTCGTCTCCCGCGCGGCCGACGACCCGAACGTGCTCGCGATCAAGCAGACGCTCTACCGGACGGGCGGCGACTCCCCGATCCTGAAGGCGCTCGCGCGCGCGGCCGAGAGCGGCAAGCAGGTGACGGCGATCGTCGAGCTGAAGGCGCGGTTCGACGAGGCGAGCAACATCCAGTGGGCGAGGACGCTCGAGCAGAGCGGCGTCCAGGTGATCTACGGCCTGCTCGGGCTGAAGACGCACGCGAAGGCGCTGCTCGTCGTGCGGCGCGAGAAGGACAAGCTCCGCCGCTACGTGCACCTCTCGACGGGCAACTACAACCCGCAGACCGCCCGGCTCTACACCGACATCGGCCTGTTCACGGCGAACCGGGAGATCGGCGAGGACATGACGTCGCTCTTCAACCTGCTGACGGGCTACAGCGCGCCGCCCAAGTGGAACCGGCTGCTCGTGGCGCCGCTCGGCCTGCACGAGGCGGTGCTGGGCTTCATCGCCCGCGAGGCGGCGCACGCGCGGGCGGGGCGCAAGGCGGAGATCGTGGCGCAGATGAACGCGCTCGTGGACGTCGACGTCATCGACGCGCTCTACGCGGCGTCGCAGGCGGGCGTCGACATCAAGCTCGCCGTGCGCGGCATCTGCTGCCTCCGGCCGGGCATCCCGGGGCTGTCGGAGCGGATCCAGGTGCGCGCGATCATCGACCGGTTCCTCGAGCACAAGCGCCTGTTCCGGTTCGCGAACGGCGGCAACGAGGAGATCTACATGTCGAGCGCCGACTGGATGCCGCGCAACTTCCACCGCCGCGTCGAGCTGATGATCCCGATCCTCGAGCCCGCCATCCGCGCGCGCGTGGAGGACATGCTGAGCACCGTGACCTCCGACACGGTGAAGACGTGGGAGCTCGCGAGCGACGGCAGCTACCACAAGCTCCCGCAGACCCCGGGCGCCCCCCAGGTGCGCTCGCAGCAGCGGTTCATCGAGCTCGCGCGCGAGCGGGTGAAGCTCAGCGATCCGCTGGCGCGCGGCGGCGGGCGCTTCCACATCCTCCGCGTGCCGGTGAGCCCGGTCGACGGGGAGTCCCGCCACCGCAAGAACGTCAAGAAGAAGAAGGGGCTCCCCTGAACGCCCCGCCCGCCGGGCTGCCGGCGGGCCGCGCGCGCGCCGGGTTCGGGGGAGGGGAGCGCCTCAGAACTGCATCTGCAGCGCGGTGGAGCCGGGGCCGACCGAGAGCGAGACCTGCGCGGGCGCCTCGGGCTGCTGCTCGCCCGGGGCCGGCACCTTCTTTCCGCCGATGACCCAGAGCGGGATGCCGACGGCCATCATGAGGCCGCCCGCCACGGAGACGATCACGCCGGCGACCTGGAGGGGCTCGTCGGTCCGCGTCTCGCAGATGCCCGTGTAGCCGCCGTAATCGCAGTAGATCTCGTAGCGGTTGCTCGCGCCGGCGAGCATCGCGCTCCCCGCGAAGAACGCGGCGGCGCCGCCGATGGTGAGCGCGACACCGCCGAGCATCATGCCCTTGTTCTTCCGCTGCAGAGGGGTAGGGGGCGACGCGGGCGGGAGCTCCTGCGTCGGGGGGTAGTAGCCCGGCGGGGGCGGGTAGTAGGCGCCGCCATAAGGCGCGTAGCCGCCCTGGTAGCCCGGCGGCGGATAACCCGGCGGCGGATAGCCCGGCGGCGGATAACCGCCCGGCGCGGGCGCGGCGCCTTGCGGCGGTGCAGCAGGCGGCGCCGCGGGGGCGGGCGGCGCAGGTTGCGGCGTCGCGGCGCCGCTGGCCGGGGGGGCGCCGCCGGGCGGCGGGGCGGCCGGCGGCGCCGTGGCGCCCGCGGGCTGCGCGGGCGATCCCGCCGGTGCCTGTCGTTGCGGCGCCGGCTGCGCGGCCGCCGCCCCCGCGGCGAGCAGGCTGGCGAGGGCGACGCCGAGCGGCAGAGCGAGCGCTCGCCGGCCGGCGAGCGGCTTGCGGCGCGGCGTTCGGGCGGCGTCAGGCAAAGCAATCAAGCGGGGCATCTCGGTCGTCCTTTCCTCATCACGGCGGGTTCGGTGCTTCGTGGGGCGCCTCGGCGGGCTTCGGCGCCGGCTCCGGAGGCGGCTCGGCTCCGGGCGGCTGCGGCGTCGCCTCGGCCGGCGCGGACGCCTTCGCCGGGGCCTTCGCCGGCCTCTTCGGCGCAGCGGCAGCAGCGCGCGGCGCAGCGCTCTCCGCGGCAGCAGCGCGCGGCGCAGCGCTCTCCGCGGCAGCAGCGCGCGGCGCAGCGGCGGTGCTCGCCGGCGCCTCCGCGGCCGCTTCGGCCGTGACGATCGTAGGCGGCGACGAATCCACCGGAGGGCCCGGCGGCGGCTCGCCCGCCGGGCGCGGCGCGGCCGGCTCCGCGCCCGCAGGCGCCGCGGCGGCGCGCGGCTGCGCCGCGGGCGCGTCTCTCGTCGGCTCGTCGCCGCCTTCGCGCCGCGGGGAGCGCGGCGACTGCGCGGCGAACACGATCACGGCGGCGAGCGCCACGAGCCCGAGGAACAGGAGCAGCACGCGATTGCCCCGCGCCTTCGCCCGCGCGGGCTCCTCGCCCTGCCGGCCGGCAGCCGAGCGCGCCGGCGCGGCGAGCGGGGCGTCGTTCCGGCGGCTCTTGACAGGCCGATCGGGGCGCGCCCCCGCGGGCTCTCGTCCGACCTCGTCGTCCGCGCCGCTCCGGCTCGACGCGTTGCCCGCGCCGCTCCGGCGCGACGTGGGCGCCGCGGCGGCCGCCTCCGCGCGGGACGAAGTTGCCGCTGCGACGCCGTGGTCCGACGCCTTCCGTCGGCTTCCTTTGCGCTGGGCGCGTGAAAGCTTCTTCGCCACGCAGCGACCGTACCGAACAGCAGCCGGGCCGCCAAGAGCCGCGGGCGCGCGCCGCCCGTCCGCACCGTGCCGCGGTTCGTGTTGCGGACGCGCGCGTCCTCGGCCATCGTCCGGTCGTCCACGCCGCCCAGCACGCTGCCGGCGAGCTCGTCGCGGGATCCACAAAAAGGCGTATTCAGGCTGCGGTCAGCGCATCCAGCTCGAACGGGTGTCGTCCCCGCTTGACATGAATTCGCTCCTGGGTATCCTGCGCGTCCCCATCCCTCAGGTGGAAATCCGCGTCTCTATGCCGACCATCAGCCAGCTCATCCGCCAAGGCCGCGAGGCCGCCCGCTACAAGACGGCCTCTCCTGCGCTCAAGTCCTGCCCGCAGCGGCGAGGCGTGTGCGTCCGTGTCTACACCACGACGCCGAAGAAGCCCAACTCGGCGCTCCGCAAGGTCTGCCGCGTCAGGCTGAGCAACCAGATGGAAGTGACGAGCTACATCCCCGGCGAGGGGCACAACCTGCAGGAGCACTCGGTCGTCCTCATCCGTGGCGGCCGTGTGAAGGACCTGCCGGGCGTCCGCTACCACGTCGTCCGCGGGACGCTCGACGCGTCCGGCGCCGCCGGGCCGAGCTCCACCAACAAAGCGAACCGCAACCGCAAGCGCTCGAAGTACGGCGTGAAGCGCCCGAAGGCCTGATCGGGCGTTAAGCCGAGCAGAGGAACGAAGATGCCCCGTCGTCGCGAAGTCCCGAAGCGGAAGATCATTCCGGACCCGAAGTACAAGGACAAGCTCGTCGCCAAGTTCACGAACTCCCTGATGCTGTCGGGCAAGAAGGCGACTGCCGAGGGGATCCTCTACGGCGCGTTCGACATCGTGCGCGACCGCTTCAAGGAGGAGCCGATCGACGTCTTCCGGAAGGCGCTCGACAACGTGAAGCCGAAGCTCGAGGTGAAGAGCCGGCGCGTCGGCGGCGCGACCTACCAGGTCCCCGTCGAGGTCCGGCCCGAGCGCCGCGTCGCCCTGGCGATGCGCTGGCTCGTCACCTACTCGCGCGGCCGCGGAGAGAAGACGATGCGCGAGCGGCTCGCCGCCGAGCTCGTCGACGCGGCGCAGAACCGCGGCAACGCGGTGAAGAAGCGCGACGACACGCACAAGATGGCGGAGGCCAACAAGGCGTTCGCCCACTACCGGTGGTAGGTCCCTGCACCGCCAGCGCAGATCCTGGATCTGCGCTGGCTCGTTCGTTTCACGCCCCACCCATCAGGCGAGGAGTCGCGTAGAGCGAGATGGCAACGTCGACATAAGGATCGGGTTACAGAGCCGGTCTCGAGGGAGCGCGACAGCGCTCCGCCTCGCTAGACCTAGAAAAGCTGCTGCTGTACCCCGACACCCTCTCCAGGTTCAAAGTGCTCGCCATACGGAGGCGGGCCGGGCTGGAGAGGGTGTTTTGCATCCTGCGACCGGAGCTCTCACCCCACGCATCGCACCGACCAAACCGACGGCAACGACGGAAACGACGGAGAAGACCAAGTGGCACGCGAGTACAGCCTAGAGCGGACGCGCAACATCGGGATCATGGCCCACATCGACGCGGGCAAGACGACGGTCACCGAGCGCATCCTTTATTACTCGGGTGTCAACTACAAGATCGGCGAGGTCCACGAGGGCGCGGCCACGATGGACTGGATGGTCCAGGAGCAGGAGCGCGGCATCACGATCACGTCGGCCGCGACGAACTGCTTCTGGTCGCCGGAGCAGGGCCCCCAGAAGGGCGTCTCGCACCGGATCAACATCATCGACACCCCCGGCCACGTCGACTTCACCATCGAGGTCGAGCGCAGCCTGCGCGTGCTCGACGGCGCGGTGGCCGTCTTCGACGGCGGCAACGGCGTCGAGCCGCAGAGCGAGACGGTCTGGCGGCAGGCCGACAAGTACAACGTCCCGCGGATCGCGTTCATCAACAAGATGGACAAGGTCGGCGCCGACTTCGAGATGTGCGTCGAGTCGATCCGCGAGCGGCTCGGCGCGACCCCTGTGGCGATCCACTACCCGCTCGGCGCCGAGGACTCGTTCCGCGGCGTGATCGACCTCGTGACACTCAGGGCCGCCGTCTTCGACGAGGAGACGAAGGGCCAGCGCTACGAGTGGCAGGCGATCCCGGACGACGTCCTGCCGCGGTGCAAGGAGCTCCGGGAGAAGCTGATCGAGGCGTGCGCCGACGCGAGCGACAAGGTGATGGAGAAGTTCATCGCCGGCGAGCTCGACCAGATCACCGAGGAGGAGATCCACGGCGCGCTCCGCGCGGGCACCCTGAGCTTCAAGTTCGTCCCGGTCCTGTGCGGCTCGGCGTTCAAGAACAAGGGCGTCCAGCTCCTGCTCGACAGCGTGGTGAACTACCTCCCGTCGCCGGTCGAGATCCCGGCGGTCGAGGGGACGCTGCCCGACAAGAAGGACAAGGTCGTCGCGCGGAAGGCGAGCGACGAGGAGCCGTTCGCCGCGCTGGCGTTCAAGATCATGAACGACCAGTTCGGCAACCTCACCTTCTTCCGCGTGTATTCCGGGACGACGAAGAGCGGCGTCAGCGTGCTCAACTCGACCCGCGGCAAGCGCGAGCGGTTCGGCCGCATCCTCCGGATGCACGCGAACAAGCGCGAGGAGATCGACGTCTGCTACGCGGGCAACATCTACGCGGCCGTCGGGCTCCGCGACACCCGCACCGGGGACACGCTCTGCGACGAGAAGCACCCGATCGTCCTGGAGCGGATGGAGTTTCCCGACCCCGTGATCTCGATCGCCATCGAGCCGAAGACCAAGGCGGATCTCGACAAGCTCGGGCTCAGCCTGCAGAAGCTCGCCTACGAGGATCCGTCGTTCCGCACCTTCACGAACGAGGACACGGGGCAGACGATCATCGCCGGGATGGGCGAGCTCCACCTCGAGATCATCGTCGACCGCCTGAAGCGCGAGTTCAAGGTCGACGCCAACGTCGGCAAGCCCGAGGTCGCCTACCGCGAGACCATCACGAAGAAGGCCACCGACGTCGAGGGGCGCTTCGTCCGGCAGTCGGGCGGCCACGGCCAGTTCGGCCACGTGAGGATCGACATCGAGCCGGCCGAGCGCGGCGCGGGCTTCGTGTTCGAGAACGACATCGTGGGCGGCATCATCCCGAAGGAGTTCATCCCCTCGATCGAGAAGGGCATCCGGGACGCGATGGGCCGCGGCGTGCTCGCGGGCTACCCCGTCGTCGACATCAAGGTCCGGCTCCACTTCGGCAGCTACCACGAGGTCGACTCCTCGGGCCCCGCGTTCGAGGTCGCCGCCTCGATGGCCTTCCAGGACGGCGCCAAGAAGGCGGGCATCGTGCTCCTCGAGCCGATGATGGGCGTCGAGGTGGTGTCTCCCGAGAACTACCTCGGCGACGTCATCGGCGACCTCAACTCGCGGCGCGGCCGCATCCTCGACATGGGGCAACGCGCGAACACCCGGGTGATCCGCGCGGAGGTCCCGCTCGCCACAATGTTCGGGTACGCGACCGACGTCCGTTCCAAGACGCAGGGCCGCGCGACCCATTCAATGCAGTTCTCTCATTACGCACCGGTTCCGGCCGCGATCCAGGAAGAGATCGTCGCCAAGCAGCGAGGTTAAGAAGACGCCATGGCCAAGGAGAAATTCACTCGTACGAAGCCGCACGTGAACGTGGGCACCATCGGTCACATCGACCACGGCAAGACCACGCTCACGGCGGCGCTCGTCAAGGTGCAGTCGAAGCGCCAGCTGGCGAAGGCGATCTCGTACGCCGACATCGCGAAGGGCGGGACGGTCCGTGACGAGACCAAGACGGTGACCATCGCGGCCGCGCACGTGGAGTACGAGTCGGAGAAGCGCCACTACGCGCACGTCGACTGTCCCGGGCACGCCGACTACATCAAGAACATGATCACCGGCGCGGCGCAGATGGACGGGGCGATCCTCGTCGTGTCGTCGCTCGACAGCGTGATGCCGCAGACGCGCGAGCACGTGCTGCTCGCCCGGCAGGTCGGCCTGAACCACATCGTCGTGTTCCTCAACAAGTGCGACGCGGTGGACGATCCGGAGATGCTCGACCTGGTCGAGATGGAGGTCCGCGAGCTCCTGTCGAAGTACAAGTTCGACGGCGACAACGCGCCGGTCGTCCGCGGCGCGTCGCTTCCGGCGCTCCAGGGCGACCCGAAGTGGGAGGAGACGATCCAGCAGCTCCTCAACGCGCTCGACAGCTACATCCCCGAGCCGGTGCGCGACATCGACAAGCCGTTCCTGATGGCGATCGAGGACGTGTTCTCGATCAAGGGCCGCGGCACCGTGGCCACGGGCCGCATCGAGCGCGGCGTGATCAAGGTCGGCGACGAGGTCCAGATCATCGGCTTCAAGGACACGAAGAAGTCGGTCGTGACCGGCGTCGAGATGTTCCGGAAGCTGCTCGACCAGGGGCAGGCGGGCGACAACGTCGGGTGCCTGCTGCGCGGGATCGAGAAGGAAGAGATCGAGCGCGGCCAGGTGCTCGCGAAGCCCGGGTCGATCACGCCGCACACGAAGTTCACCGGCGAGGTGTACGTCCTCAAGAAGGAGGAGGGCGGGCGCCACACGCCGTTCTTCACCAACTACCGGCCGCAGTTCTACATCCGCACGACGGACGTGACCGGCACGGTGAACCTCCCCGAGGGGGTGAAGATGGTGATGCCGGGCGACAACATCACGGTAACGGTCGAGCTCATCGCCCCGGTCGCGCTGGAGGAGCAGATGCGCTTCGCCATCCGCGAGGGCGGCAAGACGGTGGGCGCCGGCGTCGTCACCAAGATCCTCGCGTAGGAAGAGCACCATGGCTGATACAACGAAGATCCGGATTCGCCTCAAAGCCTTCGACCACCAGCTGCTCGACAAGTCGACGAGCGATATCGTCGAGACGGCGAAGCGGACCGGGGCGCACGTCGCGGGACCGATCCCGCTGCCCACCGAGATCCGCCGCTACACGGTGCTCCGGGGGCCCCACGTCGACAAGAAGTCGCGCGAGCAGTTCGAGATCCGGACTCACAAGCGGCTTCTCGACATCATCGAGCCGACTCAGCAGACCCTCGACGCGCTGATGAAGCTCGACCTTTCGGCCGGCGTCGACGTCGAGATCAAGAGCTAGGAGTCCAGGTACCATGAAGGTTACCGTTTACAACCTCAAGCGGGAGCAGGTCGGGGAGCTCGACCTCTCGGACGAGGTCTTCGGGACCGAGGTGAAAGAGCACCTCTTCTACGAGGTCGTGAAGGCGCAGCTCGCGTCCCGCCGCTCGGGCACCAAGGCCACGAAGGAGCGGAGCGCGGTCGCCGGCTCCACGAAGAAGCTCTACCGCCAGAAGGGCACCGGCCGCGCCCGCCAGGGTTCGATCCGCGCGCCGCACCACGCGGGCGGCGGCATGGCCCACGCCCTGGAGCCGAAGGACTGGTCGTACCGGCCGCCCCGCAAGGTGCGCATCGGCGCCCTGAAGAGCGCGCTCTCCCTCTTCGCGAAGGAGGGCCGGCTCATCGTGCTCGACAGCCTGGAGGTCCCCGAGATCAAGACCAAGGCGATCGTCGCGACGCTCACGACGCTGCAGGCGGATCGGAAGTCGCTCGTGGTCGACACGGCCGGGAACGAGAAGCTGGTGAAGAGCCTCCGCAACCTGGAGAACCACCAGTACCTGCCGCCGGAGGGCGTCAACGTCTACGACCTCCTCAGGCACGACCACCTCATCGTCTCGAGGGACGCCGCCAAGGCGCTCGAGGCGCGTTGCCTTCGCTAGTCAGGGGAGATCGACATGCAGCCCGAGCAGATCATCCGCCGGCCCATCATCCTCACGGAGAAGTCGAGCCGGCTCCGCGACCAAGGCAACAAGGTCATCTTTGAGGTTCGCCGCGAGGCGAACAAGATCCAGATCAAGGACGCGATCCAGACGCTCTTCAAGGTGGGCGTGGTGGACGTGAACACCATGATCATGCGCGGCAAGGAAAAGCGTATGGGGCGCGGCTACGCGAAGCTGCGCAATTGGAAGAAGGCGATCGTCACCCTCAAGGAGGGCGACGAGATCCAGTTCTTCGACGAGAAGGCGGAGTAGCCATGGGTATCAGATCCTTCAAGCCGACCTCGCCCGCGCGGCGTTACTACTCGGTCAGCGACTTCAAGGAGATCACGAAGACCGAGCCCGAGCGGTCGCTCCTGGAGCAGCAGACGTCGACCGGCGGCCGGAACAACAACGGCCGGATCACGTCGCGGTTCCGCGGCGGCGGCCACAAGCAGCGGTACCGGATCATCGACTTCCGGCGCGACAAGATCGGCGTCCCGGCGAAGGTCGCGGCGATCGAGTACGATCCGAACCGGACGGCGCGGATCGCGCTCCTGCACTACGTCGACGGCGAGAAGCGCTACATCCTCGCGCCCGACGGGCTCGCGGTGGGCGCGACGCTGCTCGCCAGCCGGAACGCGGACATCAAGCCGGGCAACAGCCTGACCCTCCGCTTCATCCCGCCTGGCACCTCGATCCACAACGTCGAGGTCAAGAAGGGCAAGGGCGGTCAGCTCGTGCGCTCGGCCGGCGTCGCCGCCCAGCTCATGGCGAAGGACGGCGACTACGCGCAGGTGCGGCTCCCGAGCGGCGAGATCCGCAAGGTGCACCTCGATTGCCGCGCCACGATCGGGCAGGTGTCGAACTCCGACCACGCGAACATCAGCCTCGGCAAGGCGGGGCGCTCGCGCTGGCTCGGGCGGCGGCCGCACAACCGCGGCGTTACCATGAACCCGGTCGATCACCCGATGGGCGGTGGTGAGGGCCGGACGAGCGGCGGGCGCCACCCGTGCTCGCCGTGGGGACAGCTCGCCAAGGGGCTCAAGACGCGCAACAACAAGCGCACCGACGCGATGATCGTCCGGCGGCGCGGGACCAAGGGTTAGTCATGCCGAGGAGCATCAAGAAGGGCCCCTTCATCGACGGTCACCTGCTGGAGAAGATCCAGGCAGCCCAGGCGACCAACGCGAAGAAGGTCATCAAGACGTGGTCGCGCCGCTCGACGATCCTGCCCGAGTCGGTCGGCCTCACGTTCGCCGTGCACAACGGGCGGAAGTTCGTCCCCGTGTTCGTGACCGAGAACATGGTCGGCCACAAGCTGGGCGAGTTCGCGCCGACGCGCACATTCCACGGCCACTCCGGCGACAAGAAGGCCAAGGTCGCCAAGGGCGGCCCTGGCGGCGGTCGCTGACCCTCGCGCCATCGCGAGAGCATCGGCAAGCGGGCGGGATCGCGACGAGCGATCCCGCCCGTTCGCCTTTGTCGGTCTAGAGCGGTTTTCATCCCGCTCTGGTACATGCGTCACAGAGCGGCGGTCACCCGCACAGGAGACGGGCCCAGATCGGCGTTTTCGGCGCGCAAGCGCACGAAAGGGCGCTGAGCACCGAAAACGTCGAGATGGGCCCGTCTCCGAAGCGGGTGACCGCCGCTCTCTAGAAGGTGCCGCGGAGGCCCGTGAACCCGGGGCCGACGACCAGCTGCGGCGAGGCGGCGGCGCCGCTCGTCTCGGCGGCGCCGCCGCCCGAGAAGCTCAGGATGAAGAGCGTCGTGCCCGCGACGAGGCCGAGCGCGCCGACCGCGAGGCCGACGTTCGCGACCGTCTTCTGGGCCTTGCCCGCGTCGACGTCGTCCTGACGATCGGGAGGGCAGGGGCCGCCGCAGCTCTCCGAGAGGTCGCTGTAGGTGCCGTTGGCCATCAACCCGGCGACCGTGAACACGGCGAGCCCTGCGACCCCCACGCCGCCGGCCGCATAGGCATAGGGGCGCAGGTAAGCCCTCGGCGAGGGCGACTCCGGCGGGAGCATGTCCGGCTGCTCGTCCGGGATCTGCGACGCCTCGTCAGGCGCCGCTGCCGGGCCGCTCGCGTCGGCGCCGAGCGTGAGCGACTTCGTTTCCCCCGCCGACACGGGGACCGTCTGCACGTCCGAGCCGGTCCTGGTGCGCAGGACGACCTCGGCCTTGCCGGGCTTCACCGGGAACGGCTTGCCCCACCGGGCGCGCGGGACCTCCTTGCCGGCGATCGTCAGCGAGGTCGCCGACTCCGGGTGCGCCACCGTGACGTTCACGAGCGCGATCTTGCGCGCGACGTCGTCGCGCTCCAGCTGCGCCGTCTGCTCCGTCTGGGCGTAGCGCGGCTCGGTCTTCGCCCGGGCCGCCGCCTCCTGCGCGACCTGCTCGAACTCGAGGTACGCCTCGGGGAGGTCGCCCAGATCGGCGAGGCAGCGCGCGATGTAGAGGTGGGAGTTCGGGCTCGCCACCGCGGCGTACGAGCCCCGGAACTGCTCCAGCGCGAGCGCGTAGCGCTTGCTCTCGTAGAGCGCGGCGCCCTTCTTGAAGAGGCTCTGCGCCTTCTCCACCGCGTCCGGCGTCGGCGTCGCCGCCGCGTCGTTGGCGCCCGCTGCGGGCCCGGGGAGCGCGCACACGCAGACGCAGGAGGCCGCACCGAAGAGCAGCGCACGGAGCCAGGATCGAGGTCGCACGGTGTTCAGATACCCGAGGGATTGTACTTCTTCTTGGGGGGCGGTTTGGCGGTCGATGCGGCCTTGGCCGGAGCTTTCGGCGGCGCAGCGGTCGCCCGAGGGCGCGGCGTCGGCGCCGGGCGCGCCGCCGGGGCCGCTGCGGGCTTCGGCGGCGCCGCCGCGGCGGCCTTCGCCGCCTGCGGGGGCGGCTGCGCCTCGGCCGGCGGCGCAGGCGGAGGCTCCTGCGTCGCCTCGGGCGGCGCCGCCGAAGGCTGCGGCGCCTCCGCGGAGGCGGTCGCCGGAGGCTGCTGCGCCTCCGGAGGCTGCTGCGCCTCCGGAGGCGCGGCGGGCGACGCGGCGGCGGCCGGGATGGCCCCCGCGGCGTCCGTACCCGTGGCGGACGGCATCGCCGACGCGGGCGGCGTCTCGACGCGCACCCGGCTCTCCGGGGAGGGGCGATCGTCGCCGCCGCGCGCGAGCAGCGCGACCGCGCCGAGCGCCACGCAGAACATCGCCGCGCCGGCCACGATCAGCTGGAGCCGCTTCCGCTGCTGTCCGGCCTCGTGCGACCGGTCGACGACCGTGACCTCGCCGACGTCGTTGGCCATGCTCCGCGGGCCGCCCCGCGCGAAGCGCGCGCCCTTGCCCGAGACGGCCTCGCGGGGGGGCATGCCTGCCGCCGGGAGGGCCCGCGGGACGGACGCGCGGAGCGGCTTGGCGTCGCGGGCGGCGGGCCGCGAGCTGACCGGATCCGCCGCCTCCTCCGCCGGGAGGTTCGCCTGCACCTCGGGCGCGAGGATGAGCCGCGGCGTGACCTCCACCGGCCGCGCCGGAGCGGCGATCTCCTCGAAGGAAATCGGCTCCATGCTGATGGGGCTCTCCTCTTCTTCCCGCGGCGCCTGCGCCGGCGCCGCGGCCGCCGCGCTCGAGCTCGGGGCCGGCGCCGCGGCGCCGGCGGCGGGCGCGCCCTCGCCCTTCGCGCTTGGGCTCGCGTCGGCCGGCGAGGCATGGAGCTCCGGCGAGGCGCCGGAGCGGGGCTCCGAGCTCTGCGCCAGGGCGGCGTCGGCGGCCGCGATCGCGTCGCGGAGGTCCTGCGCGCGCTTCGCCTGGCTGTCGCCGACGGCCTGCCGCACGAAGGCCGCGACGTCCTCGTCGGTCGTGGGCTCGCCGAGGTTCGACGCGACCTGGTCGATGGCCCGCTGCATCTCGGCGCACGTGGCGAAGCGGTTCTCGCGATCCTTCGCGAGCGCCTTGAGGATGATCTTCTCGAGGTCGGGGTGGATCGCGCTGTTCAGCTCGCGCGGGGGGAGCGGGTCCTTGAGCGCGATGTTCTCCACCGTCGAGAGCTCGGTCTCGGCGCGGAACGGGTGGAGCCCGGTCGTGAGCACGTACAGCAGCGCGCCGAGCGAGAAGATGTCGCTCCGGCGATCGACCGGGAGCCCGCCGAGCTGCTCCGGCGAGAGGTACGGCGTCTTGCCCTTGATGACGCCGCCCGCGCGCGTGACGTGGAGGCGCCCCTTCGACTTCGCCACGCCGAAGTCGACGATCTTCACGAACCCGGCGGTCGAGATGAGCACGTTCGCCGGCGAGATGTCGCGGTGGACGAGGTCGAGCAGCGCGCCGCTGTCGTCGCGGAGCTCGTGCGCATTGTGCAGGCCCGCGCAGATCTGCGACGCGATGCGGAGCACGAGCCGCTGCGGGATGCCCCCGAGCGGCTTCGCGGCCTTCTGCAGCGTGCTGGCCGTCTCGCCGTCGACCCACTCCATGACGATGTAGAGGACGTCGTCCTCCTCGCCGAGATCGAGGATCTCGACCACGTTGGGGTGGCGGATCCGGGCGGCGACCCGCGCCTCGTCGAGGAACATCGACTCGAAGTCGGGGTCGTCGGAGACGTCGGGCAGCATCGTCTTGACGGCGACGATCTTCTGGAAGCCGCGGGTGCCCTGCAGGCGCGCGGCCCACACGGCCGCCATGCCGCCCTTGGCGACCGGCATGAGGATCTCGTAGCGGCCCAGCGTGCTCCCTGACCCCAGCCGATCGACGGCCGACGCGGCGCGGCCCCACATCTTCGTCGACATGCCCTGCGGCCCTGTCGGCGTGTGCAGCGTCTTGCTCGAGGCCGAGGCGGGCTCGGCGCCGCGCACGCCGTCCTGCGTGGCTGGCGTCGCCGACGACGGCCCCCCGGTCGCCGGAGCAGGCAGCGCGGCCTTCTGCGCCGCAGGGGGCGGAGGGGCGGCGGGCGCCACGGGAGGCACGGTGATGGACGGCTGCGTCGACTCGCGCACCGCGGCAGCTGCTGCGGGCGCCGCGGCAGCCGCTGCGGGCGCCGCGGCAGCCGCTGCGGGCGCCGCGGCAGCCGCGGCGGGCGTCGCAGGCGCTGCTGCCGGCGTCGCGGCCGGTGCTGCGACCGCCGCCGGCGGTCGGGGCGTGGGAATGGGGCGCGCCAGCGGCGTCGTGGGCGCCACGGGCGCGCGAGGCGTCGCAGGCGCCAGCGGCACCGTCGGGAGCGCGACCGCAGCCGGCGCTGGAGGAGCCGGCGGCACGGGGGACACCGCGGGAACACGCGGCGTGGTGCGGGCCGCCGGCGCCGCGGGAGCGACCGGCGCGCGAGGTGGCGCAGGGCTCGGCGAGCCGATCGGCGCGCGAGGTGTCGCAGGGCTCGGCGAGCCCGCGGGCGTGATCGGCGCGCGCGCCGTCACAGGGCTCGGCGAGCCCGCGGGCGCGACCGCAAGGGGCGCGGCGTCGGCGCGCTTGCCGGCGGCCTCGGGCGCCGCCGGCTGCAACGGCCGGGGTGGCGGCGGGCGCGGCGGCCTCGCGAGCGGCCCCTTCGGGATCGGCGTCGTCCTCGACGCCGCGCCCTCGGCCGGCGCCGGCGTAGCGCGCGCTGCCGCCGGGCTGTCGCTCGGCTCGCCCACGCGCGGCGCGGCGGCTCCGGCCGCCCGCGCGGCCGGCTGCTCCTTCAGCGCAGCGGCCGCGGGCGCCGGTGTCGCCGCGGACCCGCCGGGGCCCTCCGGCGTGCGGCCGTCGCGCGGCTCGTTCGATGGCCCGATCTGCGGCAGGGTCGCCATCGGAGGCCGCGCCCCCGGCAGGCCGCGCGCAGCGGCCTCGTCCGCAGCGCCCCAGGCCGTGTCGACGTCGACGTGCTCCGCGCCAGCGCCCGCCGGCACGGCGCCGTTCGACGCCGCTCCGCCGGCCGTCGCCCTGGGCGCCACGCCGTTCTTCGCCCCGGCCGGCTCCTTCGGCGCGCCCGCGCCGCCCGACGGGCGGAGCTGGCTCGCGACGACCGCTCCGCCCGCCGCCGGCGGGCCGCCCTGCGCGGCCGGGATCGCGCGCGCGCGGGGCGACGGCGCGGTGATCGCGTGGCGCGCGCCCGCGTCGCCGCGAGGCGGCTGCGCGCCGTCGGGCACCGGGATCGCGACGCCCACCAGGGTCGCCCCGCGCGCCCGCGGCGGCGGCGGCGTCGCCGGCCGCGCCTCCGCCGCGAGGGACGCGCCCGCCATCGCGGCCGCGATCATGGTCCGGCGCGGCTCGAGCGTCTTACCCGCCAGCCTGCCCACCGCCGCGGCCACGTCCTCCGCCCCGGCGATCTGCCCCGCGCCCGCGGCCTCGAGCGCCTCGAGCATCGCCGACGCGCTCTCGAAGCGGCGCGCGGGCTCACGCTCGAGCGCCGTCCGGACGACCTCGCCGAGCTGGGCCGGGCTCGCGGCCCCTGCCAGGCTCGGGAGCGGCGGGATCGGCGCCGTCAGCACCTTCTGGATGACCGCCGTCTCCAGCTTCGACGAGAACAGCCGCTGCCGCGAGAGCAGCTCCCAGAGGATCACGCCGACCGAGAAGACGTCGGCGCGCGGATCGAGCGGCGCCTCCGTGTGCGCCGCCATCGCCTTGACCCGCTCCGGCGCGGCGTAGGCCAGCCGATCCGGGTTCCTCGTGCCCATCGGGGCGAGCCCGGCGATGGCCCTCGCCACGCCGAACCCGCTCACCCGCGTGGCGCCGTCGATCCCCACGGAGACGTGCGTCGGGTTCAGCTCGCCGTGCACGAGCGCCGGCTCCGCGGTGTGCGCGGACACGAGCGCGCGCAGCACGTCCGCCGCGATCCGGAGGGCGACCGGCAGCGGCAGGCCCTCGGCGCCGGCCGCGGAGACCAGGGCGCCGAGCGCCTCCCCCTCCACGTAGTCCGACACGACGAACACCTCGCCGTCGGCGATGCGCGCGTCGAGCACGGAGAGCACGTTGGGGAAGCGGAGCCGCTGCGCCATGCCGGCCTCGCGGAGGATGCTGTCCGCGGTCTCCGCTTTTTTCGTGAGGTGGCGGTAAATGCGCAGGATCGTGACAGGTCCCGCGCTCATCGCCTCCGCCTCGGAAGACGCCCGAGCGAGCCACGTGGACCCGATGCCACCACCGGAGAGCTCTTTCAGCAGCTCATAATTGCCGAGTCGCGAAGCAGAGCCCGCACCGGGCGGCCTGTCGAGCGCCATGGGACTCGCATGCTATCAGGACGTTACAAGCTGGATCCAGCGTTCACGGCCGAATACCCGGCGAGCTCTGGCTTGTCCGGAGCGCCCTGTCAGGCGAGCGTCACGCGCGGCGCTCGCCTGTGTCGCGCGCGCGGCGCAGCGAGATGCGCAGCACCTGCGCGCGCGCGGGTGCTCGGGTGTGTGGAGCTCAGCGCGGGCGCCGCCGGCCGCGATCGTCGCGGAGGGAGACGCGCGGGCCGTCGCGCCTGGCCGATCGGGCGGCGGTTCAGCGCGCCTCGGGCTGCGGCGCGCGGCTCGACGGGGGGTGCACGGTCAACGTCACGAACCTGGTGCGGCGCTCGTGGCTGGAGAACGCGCTCGCGGCGACGGGGATCCCGTCCCGGATCGCCACGGCGACGTGCGGGCCAGGATCCGCCCGGAGCGCCTTCGACGGCTCCACCGGCGCGCCGTCGAGCAGCACGGTCACGCCGTCGGTCGCGCCGGCGAGGTTGAGGACGATCCTCGGCATGCGCCCGTCAAGATCGTGGAGGCGCGCGTCGATCTCGGCGAGCATCGCCGGCGACGCGGCGAGCACCTCCTTCGGCGCGGCGCGCGCGGCCGCGCGCGCGTCGTGGTACGTCCGCTCGGCCTTGAGCAGCCGGCCGAGCCGATCGTGGCAGAGGCCGATGTGGAACGTCACGTTCGCCGTCGGCCGGAGCCGGGCGATCGCCTCGAACCGGTCGAGCGCGTCCGCCCAGCGTCCGGCGCCCTCGAGGGTGAGGCCTTGCGCGAACTGGAGGCGCAGCGCGCGCGTCGCGACGTCGTCGTTGTCGGCCTCTTCCGCCCGCTTGGCCTCCCTCGCCTCCGCGCGCGCTTCGGGCCAGGCCGGCGAGAGCAGCGCGCAGCCGAGGAGCCCGAGCGCGGCGGCGCGCCGCCGCGAGCGCCTGCGCAGGAAGGTGAACAGCGCGTCCATCGTCCTCAGAACCCGGGGCTCGTCACGCGGGAGCGCCACGCGCCGCGCGGCGCCGGCGAGCGCGCGGGTTTGTCCTCGGAGACCGCCGCGGCGCCGGCGCTGTCCGGGGCCTCGGACGTGAGCTCGGGCGCGCCGCCGGCGCCGATGCACCGCGCCGCCGCCTGGGCCGGCGCGCCGCCGATCGCCGCCGCGGGCGCGCCTCCGCTGCGCCGGGCCGCCGCGCCGGCGCTGAAGGCCGCGGCCAGCACGGGGCGGAGGCTCTCGCGCGCCTCGCCCTCCGGCGCCGCGCCCGTCTGCGCCCGCAGCGCGGCCGAGGTGAGCGCGGCCGCCAGCGCCACGGCGCCCGCGAGCCGGAGCGCGGCGAGCGCCCGCGCGCGGCGCCGGGACGCCGGCGCGGCCCCGGCGACGAACGGGCGCCCGAGCGTCGTCGCGTCGGGCCGGTACACCCGCGGCCGCGCGAGCCAGAGCCGCCGGAGGGCGTTGCGGGCGAGCCCCTGCGGCGCCGCGAGCGCGCCGCGGGATCGCGTCGCCGCGACGGGCGCGGGCCGCGGGGCAGCGGCGGGCCGCGGGAGGATCATGATCGGCCCGGGCGCGCTCGCGCCGAGATCGTCGAGCGCGGCCTCCAGATCGGCCCGCAGCGAGGCCGCGTCCGGGTAACGCCGCGCCGGGTCCTTCTCGAGGCAGCGGCCGGCGATCTTCCGGAGGCGCGGCGGGATCGCGGCGGGCAGCGGCGCCGGGTCCGACTCGAGGATGCGCCGGAGGACCGCGTGGTGGTTGCCTCCCCGGAACGGCTGCACGCCGCTGAGCGCCTCGTAGAGCATGACGCCGACCGCCCAGAGGTCGGCGCGCGCGTCGATCGTCCGTTTGCCCAGGGCCTGCTCCGGGCTCATGTACGAGGGCGTCCCGAGCAGCTGCCCGTCGATGGTGAGCGCGTCGCTCGCGCCCGTGAGCTGGCTGATCCCGAAGTCGACGATCTTCGGGACGACCCCCTCGCCCGGGACCATGGCCATCACGATGTTCTCCGGCTTGATGTCGCGGTGCACGACGCCCTCCGCGTGCGCGGCGGAGAGCCCGCTGCACACCTCGATGAGCACCGGCACCACCTCCTCGGGCGGGAGCGGCCGGCCCGGGGTCAGGCGATCGGCGAACGGCGAGCCCCGCAGGAGCTCCAGCGCCAGGAAGAGGTACCCCTCGTCGTAGAGCTCCCCCGCGTCGACCACCCCGACGATGTTGCGGTGCTGGAATTTTCCGATGATCTTCGCTTCGCGGATGAACCGCCCGACGACCTGCTCGTCCCGGAGCGCCGGGGACAGCTTGAGCGCGACGTCACGGCCGATGAGCTCGTGGCGCGCCCACCAGACGCTCGACATTCCGCCCGAGCCGATCGGCCGAATCAGTCGGAAGCGACCTCCTGCGACGTCCCCGGCATGCAGCATGTGCCCCCTTCGCCCATCGCGCGTGAGAAGCCTTCACGCCGACCGAGCACGAGGAGCCGACAAAGCACGAGCAAGGCCACATTTGCGGGGCGCCGCTGCCCGCGTCGAACCGCGGCCCGCGCGGCGCGTGCGTCAGGGTCGGTAGCGCTCGAGGAGGTCGTTCGAGAGCTTCACGCCGAGCTCGCGGTAGCCGCGGAACGTCAGGTGGACGCCGTCGCGCGACGCGCGCGGCGGGCGCTCGCGGTACCAGGCCTCGATCGAGCTCCGCCCGCCCATCTCCTCGTAGGTGTCCCAGAACGCGCACCCGCCCTCCCGGGCGGCGTCGCGCAGGACATCTCGGACGACGGGCGTCCGCTCCGGCGTGTCCTTCCGGTCCGTGGGCGCGAGGACCAGGCAGTCGACGTCGGGCTCCACCCTCCGGACGCGGGCGAGCAGCTCCGAGAGCTGCCTCGCGTAGAGCGACGGATCCGTGGTGACGTCGCCCGCCTCGTTCGTGCCGTACTCCAGGACCACGAGCTCCGGCGAGCGCCGCGCGAGCTCCGCGGCCCAGCTCAGCTCGTCCCAGCGCAGCGGCGTGGCGAGGCGGGCGCCGTTGATGCCGAGCGTGTCGAGCACGACCCCGGGCTTGTCCTCCGGATCGGTCTCGACGACCACGCCGCAGAGCTCCGGCGCGCCCGACGGCACGACGCTGAGCGTCGTCGCGCCCACGCTGGCGAGCTTGGCGTGCTGCAGCGCGCCGGGGGCGTCGCCCGCGGCCCCGCGGAGGATCTCGCTCGGCCCGCCCGAGATCGTCACCGCGAGCTCGTCGGCGCGCGCGGAGGGCCGGAAGCAGACGTCCCAGAGCAGCCGCGTGGTGGGCTTCGCCGCGGTGACCGCGACCTCCGCGCGCGCCGGGCCGTGCTGCGCGCTGAAGAGGATCCCCCCGAGGCCGAAGACGCCGTCGTCGACGGGCGCGGAGCCGCCCGGCGTCTTCGGGCGCGTCCGCCACTTGCCCTCGGCCGTGAGCCGCGCGCCGTCGTGCCGGTAGGAGGCGTAGCCGAGGTGCAGGAAGCCGAGCCCGCCGTCGCCGAAGCGCCGCTGCAGCGCGGTGCGGAGCGCGCCGCTCCAGAAGTCGGCGGCGGCGTGCGAGTCGCCGAGCCACGCGACGCGCACGTGGTCCTTGCGCCGCCCCTGCTCGAGGGCCCGGAGCGCCGCGAAGAAGTGGGCGTAGGGCCCGTCCTCGAGGCGCAGGAGCTCGCGCTCCGGCGAGGGCGCCGGGGCGGCCTCCGCGAGGCGCGGCGCGCTCGCCGCCGGCGCGGCGGCCTCCGCGAGGCGCGAGGGCGGCGCCACCCGCGCGGGCAGCGCGGAGCCCGCCTCGGGCGCCGGCGGCGCGGCGGGATCGCGGGCCGAGCTGCAGCCGAGCGCCGCGGCCGAGAGCAGCGCCGCGGTCGAGAGCAGCGCCGCGGCCGGACGCCGCGCCGGCGGCCGGCGCGCGGGGCGGAGGCGGGCGACGTCGCGCCCCGGGATCTCCGCGCGCGGCGCGGAGCAGCTTGCGCCCCTCACGACAGCGGATCCTCGATGTCGAGATCGGCGTCCGCGCTGGCCTCGATCTCCTGGCGCTCGCGCCGCTCGCGGACGCGCTCCTGCACGGCGGCGACGAGCACGTCGACGTACGACTCGAAGGGGGGGCAGCCGATCCCGGCGCCGCCGAGCACGAGGTCCGCGTTCCGGGCGTCGTAGCGCACCGGGGTCATCAGCTGCTCGACGAACGCGCGCGGGCTGCGGACGAAGCGCTCGATCCCGGGCGTGCGGAGCAGGGCCTTGGCGAGGTTCGACGGGATGTGGCTGCGCGCGGCGCGGCGGCCGCTCGCCCGCGCGATCAGGTCGAAGACCCGCCGCGCCGACAGCGGGTGCGGGTCGGCGACGTGGAAGGTGCGGCGCGGCGCGAGCCGGTGCAGGCCGATCGCGTGCGCGGCGCGGACCACGAAGTCGATCGGGACGATGTTGAGCGGCACGTCGCCGCGGCCGGGCATCGGGATCGCCATGTCCGCCGGCGCCGCCATGATGAGCAGCACGAGGAGGTACAGCCCGTCGAGCCGATCGATCTCCCCGGTCGTGGAGTCGCCCACGACCGTGGTCGGCCGCACGACCGCCGCCGGCACGTGGCCCATCGCTTGCCGCACGAGCACCTCGGCGCGCATCCTCGTCTCGTCCACCGGGCTGGGGAACGCCTGGCCGGCCTCGAGATCTTCCTCGTACACGGTCCCCGTCCGGTCGCCGGCGACGAAGGCGCTCGAGTGGTGGACGAGGCACTGCAGCGAGCTGCACGCGCGGGCGAGCTCCAGCACCTCGGCCGTCCCGACGACGTTCAGCGCGTGGGCGGCGCTCCGGTCGGCGCCCGCGTGGCTCACGTACGCGAGGTGATGGATCCGGTCGATCTCGCCGGCGAGCTGCCGGAACTCGGCGCCCGACAGCCCGAGGTCCATCGCCGTGACGTCCCCCTCGAGCAGCACGACGCGCTCGCGATCCGGCGCCGGGAGCGCGTCGCGCTCCGCGCTCGCCTGCGCCGCGGCCTTCGCGAGCACCACCGCGTAGACGAGCGTGCGCGGCTCCGACGCGAGGACGTGCTGCAGCATCTTCCGCGCGATGAACGAGGGAAAGCCGGTGATGAGCACCACGCTCTCGTAGCCGGGGCGAGCCATCGGCCCGGAGCTTAGCTCAGCAGTGCGCCTGCTCCGCAGCTTTCCGTTGACGCCGCCTCGGACGAGCGCAGGACGCCTCGGGCAGCGGCGCCGGGGCGCGCCCGGCGCGGTCCCGGCGGGGGCTTCCTCCTATCGGCGCCCGCGGCCCTACGTATAATCGCCGGGTTGATGCGCCCGGGAGTCACGGTCGCGGACCGGTTCAGGATCGAGCGCCTGGCGGGGTCGGGCGGGATGGGCGCGGTGTACCGGGCCACGGACCTGACGGACAACAGCCCGGTCGCGCTGAAGATCCTGCACCGCGGGACGGAGCATCAGGAGAAGCGGATCGAGCGGGAGGCGCGGATCCTCGCCGACCTGCGCCACCCGGGGATCGTCCGGTACGTCGCGCACGGCGTGACCGGGGACCGGACGCGTTACCTCGCGCTCGAGTGGCTCGAGGGCGAGGACCTCGCCGAGCGCGTCGCGCGCGCGCGCCTCAGCGTGGACGGCGCGGTGACGCTCCTGCGGCGGGTCGCGGGCGCGCTCGGCGCGGCGCACGAGCGGGGGATCGTCCACCGCGACGTCACGCCCGGCAACATCTTCCTGCCGGGCGGCGCGCTCGAGGGCGCCAAGATCTGCGATTTCGGCATCGCGCGCGCCGGGCTCTTCGCGTGGGAGGACGGCGCAGGCGCCGCGCGGAGGTACGAGCACCCGGGCGCGCGCGGCGGGGTGACGCTCGGGACGCCGGGGTACATGGCGCCAGAGCAGGCGCGCGGCGAGGCGCGCGTCGACGCGCGCGCCGACGTGTTCTCGCTCGGGTGCGTCCTCTGGAGCTGCCTCACCGGCCGGCCGCCCTTCGCCGGCGACCAGGTGATGGCGATCCTCGCGAAGGCCGCCCTGGTGGGGCCGCCGCGGCTGTCGGCGCTGCGGCCCGACGTGCCGGCCGCGCTCGACGACCTCGTCGCGTGGATGCTCGAGAAGGACCCGGAGGGCCGGCCGAGGGACGGGAACGAGGTCCTCGCGAGCGCGGCGCAGGTCCGCATCGCCGGAGACGAGGTCCGGGACCTCCACGACGGCGCCCCGGCGAGCGCCTCGAGGTCCGGGCGGGCGCTCGCCGAGAGCGCCGCGGGCGAGCAGCGGCTGCTCAGCGTGGTGCTGATCCACGGCGCGCTCCCGGGCGACGACGCCGCGGGAATGCCCGGCGCGGACGCCGCCGCGCCCGCGGCCGGGGAGCTGCCCCCGGACGGCGCGCCGAGGGCCGCGACGGACGCCGCGGTCCGCGCGGCGGCCGCGCCCTTCGGCGGGCGCGTCGAGCGGCTCGCCCCGACGTGGCTCCTCGTCCTGCTCCCCGGCGGCGGGGCCGCCGCCGACGCCGAGCCGCCGCGCTCCGCCGGGGCTCAGGCGAGGACGGCGACGGACCAGGCGGTCCACGCGGCGCGGTGCGCGCTCGCGCTGCGCTCGCTGCTGCCCGAGGGCGCCTCCGTCGCGCTCGCGACAGGGCAGGACGTCGAGGCAGGACGCTGGTCCGCGCGGCAGGTCATCGATCGCGCCGCGGCGCTGATCGGCGCCCGGGCGCGCGCGGAGCCTGCGCGGGCCGCCGGGCAGGGGGGCCACGGCGTCCTGATCGACGACGCGACGGCGGCCGGCCTGGTCGCGCTCGGCCGCGCCGGGGTGGCGCGGCGCTTCCCGGAGCTCGGCGCCGGGCGCGACGCCGCCGGCCTGCGCCCCGGCGAGCGCGCGCCGGAGCCGCTCGTCCCGGAGGCGCTCGGGCAGGGCGGGGGCGCCGGGGCGCAGGCGCCCGCGGACGGCCGCGCCGCGGTGAGCGCGTTCTCCTTGGAGGAGCTGCTCCGGGCGATCGCCTGCGGCGACGCCGAGGGCTCCCCCGAGACGATGCTGGCGATGGCCCACGCCCGCCTCGACGACCTGCACCCCGCGGTGCGGCGCATCCTCCGCGCGGCGAGCGTCTTCGGCGAGGCGTTCTGGCGCGGCGGCGTGGAGGCCCTGCTCGGCGGCGCGCAGCGCGCGCCCGACCTCGACGCGTGGCTGCCGGAGCTCGTCGCGCGCGAGCTCATCGAGCGGCGCCCGGCGAGCCGGTACCCCGGCGAGGAGGAGTACACGTTCCGGCACGCGCGCCTCCAGGAGGCCGCGTACGCGACGCTCTCCCGGGGCGATCGGCTGCTCGGCCACCGGCTCGCGGGCGCGTGGCTCGAGCAGGTGGGGGAGCTCGAGGCGATCGCGCTGGCGGAGCACTTCGACAACGGCGGAGAGCACGGGCGGGCGATGCGGTGGTTCCTGCGCGGGGCCGAGCAGGCGCTCGGGCGCGGCGATCTCGCCGCGGCGATCGCCCATGCGGAGCGCGGCGCGCGGCACGGCGATCTCTGCGATCGGCTCGCCGACGCGGATCCCGACGAGGAGGGCGGGGCGCCGTCCGACCCGCAAGGGCCGCGCGGCGGCGCGACGCTGGCGGCGCTGCGCCTGGTCCAGGCGGAGGCCCACCGCTGGCGCGGCGAGTTCGAGCACGCCCAGCGCTGCGCGGCCCAGGCGGCGCGGCGCCTGCCCCGCGGGACGTTGCTCTGGTTCCGCGCCGCCCACGAGCTGATGATCGCGAGCGCCCGCCGGGGCGACTACATGCTCACGACGGCCTGGGCGAAGGAAGTCGGGACGTGCGGCGACCCCGCGGAGGACGGCGCGGCGCGCGAGGACGGCGCGGCGCGCGAGGACGGCGCGGCGCGCGAGGACGGCGCGCCCTCCGCCAAGCCGCGCTCGGTCGAGGCCGCGGCGGAGGTCCGCGCGGCGCGCGTGATCGCCTTGTGCTCGGCGGCGCGCCAGCTCTTCCCCGCGGGGCGCTACGCGGCGGCGGAAGCGCTGGTCGTGAGGGCCCGCGCCCTCGCGGGGGATCTCGCGTCGCTCGCGCCGCGCGCGGCCGGCGAGGTGCACCGGCTGCTCGGCGCGCGGGAGGGACACCTCGGCGATCCCTCCGGCGACCTCGCGGGCTGCGCGGCCGCGCTCGAGGCGTTCGAGCGCTCCGGAGACGTCCGCGAGGCCTGCAACACCCGCGTCAGCCTCGGCGTCGCGCTCCTCAAGCTCGGTGACGTCGAGCGGGCCGGCGAGGAGCTCGCCGCCGCGCTCGCGGCGGCCGACCGCATGGGGCTGCGCATCGTCGCCACGCGCGCCCGGCAGCACCTCGGGCTCGTGCTCGCGGCCCGGGGACAGCTCGACGAGGCGCTCGCCCTCACGCGCCAGGTCATCCTGGAATGCCGCGGGCAGGGCGACCTGCGGCTCGAGGGCAGCACCCGCGTCTACGCCGCCCTCATCGCCCACGCCGCCGGGGACTTCGGCGCGGCGGAAGCTGACGGCCGCGGCGCCGCGGAGCTCCTCCAGGGGATGGCGCCGGCGCGCGCCGGCGCGCTCGCCGCGCTCGCGCGCGCCCTCACGGCCCAGGGGCGCGCCGAGGAGGCGCTCGCCGCGGCGCGCGAGGCCGAAGGGATCCTCGCGCGCCACGGCGGCATCGATGTCTTCGAGTCGCTCGTCTTCGTCGCGCTGATCGAGACGGCGCGCGCGGCCGGAGACGCCGACGGCGCCTGCGCCGCCGCGACCCGGGGCCGCGACCGGCTCCTCGCCCGGGCCGCGGCGATCGCGGAGCCTGCCTACCGCGAGAGCTTCCTCCACCGCGTCCGCGAGAACGCGATGGTGCTGTCGCTCGCGCGCCTCTGCCTGGGCGAGTCCGCCGTGGTCACCGCTGCCCGCCGCGCCTCGCGCCCCTGACGCGCGCCGGGGCGAAGGCCGGCCGCGCCGCGGATGCTGCGCGCCCAGGCCGCGAGCCCGCCGCGCCGCGTCGCGAGCGCCGGCGCGGGGCCCGAGCCTCCCGAGCCGATCCGTGCAGGTTCGTGGTCGAGCGCGGCCAGAAGGCGCTACGGTTCGGTCGTGATCGCCCAAGCGACCTCCGCCACGCGCCGCTGCGCCGCCGCGCTCCTGGCCATCGTCCTCGGCCTGAGCGCGGGCTGCTCGGCGTGCAGATCGCCGGACGCGGCGCCCGACGCCGCCGCCGCGAGCCCGGCGCCCGTGCCGGCGCCGGCGGGGCTCATCGCCGAGGCGTTCCTCCCGACGCCCGACGCGACGTGGGCCAAGGCGCGCGCCCTCGCCGGCGGCCCGGCGGCGCTCCTCCCGAGCAGCGCCGGCGCCCTCGCCGCCTCGCTGCTCGGCCTGCCCATCGCCGTCGCGTCCGAGATCGACGGCAGCGTGCCGGTGCTCGGCGCGGCCGTGGAGGCCCCGGACCGGCCGCGCCCGCGGGCCGCGATCGGCCTCCACGTGAAGGACGGGGGCCGCTTCGTCGACCAGCTCACGCGGGGCGAAGGGGCGCGCTTCCGCGCGAAGCCCGACGCGGCGACGTCGATCGCGCTGCTCGAGCCGCTGCAAGCGCCGCCGCCAGGGACGAGCGCCGTCGCCCTCGGCGTCCTCGGCAACTACCTGCTCGTCGCGGAGGCCGCGGACGACCTCACCCTCCTGGGGCCGTACGTCGCGCGGACGATGCCGCAGGCGGCGGCGCCGAAGGAGGATCTCGCGATCGAGATCCCGCGCGCCGCGATCGAGGGCCCGGTGCTCAAGGCGGCGCGCAGCGCCTGGGAGAAGGCCCGCGGGGGCGAGGGCGCGCCGCGCGCCTCCGCCGTGCCGCTCGCGCCGATGATCGAGGGGGGGCTCGCGGTGCTCGGCGACCTCGAGCGGGCGCGCGTCACGCTCGTGCTCGACGACGGCGCGCACCTGCGCGCCTCCGGCACGCCGAAGGCAGGGGGCGGCCCGGCGTCGAAGGCGGCGGCCGAGATGGTCGTCGGCGACGTGAAGCCGCTGCTCGATCTGCCCGCGGACACGCTCGCCGGGATCCTGGTCCGCGACCGGGCAGCCTCGCGCGCGGAGGACGTCCCCAAGCTCGTCGACGCCGTCGCGGGGCTCGTCGAGGGGGAGCTCTCGCCCGCGGACCGGGAGCGGCTCGGCGCCGCGCTCCGCGCGGCCTCGGACGCGCGCGGCGACTGGTTCGTCGGCGGGCTGCGCTTCGACGCGACCGGCCCCACGGCCTACGTGCGCGCCGCCGTCGGCGACCGGGTGAAGCTCGAGGGCGCCCTCGCCGATCTGCTCGGGAGCGCGGAGCTCGCGCCGATCAAGTCCTCCCTGCAGCGCGAGGGGCTCCGCGTCTCCTCGGGCAAGGTGGACGTCCCGCCGCTCGCCGGCGACGTGCGGCGGCTGCGGATCGAGCAGACCGCCGGCGCCGGTCAGCCCGGCGGCGCGGCGCCCTCGCCGGCGCGCACCGGGCCGGGCGGCGCAGGCCTCCCCGGCAAGGGCGGCGGGCCGGGCGCGCCGTCGCCGGCGATCGAGCTGCTCTACCTGGTCCGCGACGACGGCCTCTTCGCGTCGGTCGGCAACGATCCGGGCGCGGGCCTCCGGAGCGTCGTCGGCGCGCTCCAGGGGGAGACCCTCGGCGGGGTCCCGACCACGAAGGCCGCGCTGGCCCCGCTCGGCTCGGACATCGCGTTCGCGCTGGTGCTCGAGCCGCTGCGGTTCGTCGCGAGCCGCCTCGGCCAGCCCGGCGGCGGCGACCCGGCGCCCGTGGTGATCGCCGCCGGCGCCGCGCCGGCCGGCGGCGACGCCCCCGCCGCGCTCTGGGCGCGCGCCGACGTCGCTGCCGTCGCGCTCCGGGAGCTCATCCGCCTCGGAAGCGGCTTTTGACGAGCGCGGGCGCGCTCACGGGCCGCCGGCTCGCCGCGCTCGTCTTGGCGCTCGCCTGCGCGTGCGCGCCGAAGGGGGGCGCCGACTGGGTCGACGACGGATCGAGCGAGCCGCGGATCGCGCGCGGAGGCGGCGGCTGGCTGCACGCGCCCCCGCCGGAGGGGGCCGGCAGCGAGCGAGGCCCCGGCGCGCCGGACGCGACGCCGGCGCGCGAGCGCGGCGCGCCGGACGCGGCCCCCGCGGAGGACGGGCCGTCGATCCTCGTGCGCGAGCACGGCCGGCCCCCGCGCGCCCCCGAGGCCGCGCGCGCCGCAGAGGCCGCGCGCGCCGCGCCGGGGCTCGCCCCAGGGCTCTTCCGGAACACCTATTACGACTTCCCGACCGAGGGCGGCGGGGCGAAGGACGCGCTCCTCTACGACGCGGCGTGCGCGCCGCTCGCGCGCGTCCCGCGCGCGTTTCACGACCAGGTCTGCGTGCAGGGCAGCGGCCGGCTCGCCTCGGGCGACACGGTGAGCTTCGCGCGGCGCGCCTGCGCGTGCGCCGACGTCTGCCCGCGCACCGGCCAGCAGGTCTGCTTCGAGCGGCTCGATGCGCGGCGGTTCCCGTACGGCCGGGGCGCGACGGGGCGCCCCATCACGCCCCTGCGAACGGTCGCGGTCGACTCGAGCGTCATCCCGCTCGGCACCTCGCTCTACGTGCCCGAGCTGGTCGGGCTGCCCCTGCCGGGCGGGGGCCGTCACGACGGCTGCTTCGTCGCCGAGGATCGAGGCATCAAGGTCGTCGGGCGGCGGATCGACGTCTTCACGGGCGATCCGGCGGTCACCGCGCGCCTGAACGCGCTCTTCCCCTCGAACCGCGGCGTGCGCCTCTGGCTCAACGACGCGCGATGCAGCGGCGTCGTCCTCGCCGCCGCGGCGCGCGGGGGGGCAGCCGCCCCGGCCGGCGGCCCGCCCGGGGAAACGCCGGCGCGGGCCGCGGGACCGTAAGGACGACCGCCCCCCTGCGCGAAATCCGGGACCTTTCGGGGGCGCGGAGGTGGTACGATTTGCCGCCTTCCGGTGGCCTAATGTCTTCACGCGGCGTCATCCCCGAGTCCGTCATGCCTCCTCCGTCGGAGGTCTCGGACGCGCCGGACGAGAAGCAGCGGGCCCGCGCCCGCGTCGGGCTGACCATCAAGAACAAGTGGCGGCTCGACGCCCTGCTCGGCGTGGGCGGCATGGCCTCCGTGTACGCGGCCACCCACCGGAACGGCTCGCGCGCCGCGCTGAAGATCCTCCACGCCGAGTTCGCGCGCGACGTCGGCATCCGCGACCGGTTCCTGCGCGAAGGGTACGTCGCGAACCGGATCGACCACCCCGGCCGGGTCGCGATCCTCGACGACGACGTGACCGACCAGGACGAGCCGTTCCTCGTGATGGAGCTGCTCGACGGGGAGACCGTGCAGCAGCTCTGGAAGCGCAAGAGCCGGAAGCTCCCGGTCGCCGAGGCGCTCTGGATCGCCGCGGAGGTGCTCGACACGCTCGAGAGCTTCCACAAGGAGGGCATCGTCCACCGCGATCTCAAGCCCGCGAACATCTTCATCACCAAGGACAACGTGGTGAAGCTGCTCGACTTCGGCGTGGCGCGGCTGCGCGACGCGCACGGCGACAAGACCAAGGCGGGCACGGCGCTCGGGACGCCGTCGTTCATGGCGCCCGAGCAGGCGATGGGGCTGACCGAGGGCGTCGACGGGCGTGCCGATCTCTTCTCGGTCGGCGCGACGCTGTACGCCGTGCTCAGCGGGCAGCGCCTGCACCAGGGGCGCTCGGACAACGAGGCGTTCATCCTCGCCGCGACGACGCCGGCGCCGTCGCTCGCGCGCATCGCGCCCGAGCTGCCCGCCTCGGTCATCGGCCTCGTGGACAAGGCGCTCGCGTGGGACCGGCGCAGCCGCTACGACACGGCGGCGCAGATGCGGCAGGAGGTGCTGCGCATCCTCGAGGAGAGCGGCGCGCCCGGCCCGCGCCGCAGCGCGCCGCAGAGCACGCGGCGCCCGCCCCCGGACGACTCGCCGACCGCCGTCGGGCCGCGGCCCCCGCCGGAGGAGCCGCGCGAGGAGCCGGGCGACGCCGAGCCGGACGACCCCGCGGTGACGCGGCTCGTCGAGGTGTTCCGCCGCATGGAGCGGCTGCTCCCCGCCGTGCGCCACTACGGCTGGAGCCACCCGGACCCCGACAACAAGCTCCGCGCGACGTTCCAGGCGATCGTCGAGGCGCTGCGCGCGGACGCGGGCCTCGCCTACTGGTCGCTCACGCCGTACGCGTTCGAGCACCGCCGCCGGACGGTGTGGGAGCCGTCGCACCCGCTCGATCTGGTCCCGTACAACCTCTTCGCGGCCGGCGTGCGGCGCGTCCAGCTGCTCCCGGGCATCACGGAGGACGAGCTGCGCGCGCTCTGCGAGGTCCTCTTGCTCGACCCGCTGCGCGACCTCGCGCCCGAGGACGACGTCGCGGCCGCCCTGTGGGAGCGCCGCCTCGAGCACGTGCGCTACGACGTGGTGAGCGTCTTCGCCGAGGGCGACGCGGCCGATCGCGAGCAGTTCTGGCACGAGGCCGACGACATCGAGGGCATGGCGCGGCGGGCCGCCGAGGAGAAGGCGAACCGCGCCGAGGCGGCCGCGATGGTGATCGACACCGACGCGGCCGCGCTCAGGGCGGCGCGCCGCGCCGCGAGCGCGCTCGCGCTCGACCCGGTCGCGCAGCGCGCGCTCGGCACGCAGCTCGTGCTCAGCCCGGACCGCTGGAGCGAGCGCTTCGTCGAGGTCGTGGCGGACGCCTTCCTGAACGCGAAGCGCTACCAGGACGTCGAGCTCGTGACGGAGCCGATGGCGGCCTCCGCGCGCGACCTCATCCTCGCGCGCCGCTTCGACGTGCTCTTCGCGATGCACGACGCGGTCGAGAAGGCGCTCGACGCGCTCGCGCCGCGGCAGCAGGGCGGCGCGCTCGCGACGGAGTTCGCCCGCGGCATGTTCCCGCCCGACACGATGCGGCTGCTCCTCCGCGAGGCCACGCGGGTGCTCGTGACGGGCACCCCCGGCGCCGCCGCGCAGCCCGCCCCCGTGGATCTCGACCTGCTCGCGCAGCGCCTCGCGCCGATCCTGCACAAGCTCGGCGCCGAGTACCTGCCGGTCGCGATGGAGATCGTCGGGCACGTCGGCCACGAGACCCTGCGCCGCGCGCTCTTCGGCTACCTCGAGCGGACGCTGCCCGGGCACGAGGAGGGGGTGGTCGACGCGCTCATGACGCTCGACCTCGACGTCGCCCGCCCGATCCTCAAGATGTTCGCGACCTCGCGGACGCAGGGCGCCCTCGACGCGCTGAAGCGGCTCAGCGGGTGCGCGAACGCGGCGCTCCGCTGCGAGGCGATCGCCCACCTCGCGCAGAGCCCCGAGCAGATCCGCGACGAGCTCCTCTCGCTCGCCGAGGCGGCGCCGCCCGAGGTGCGCGTCGCGGCGCTCCGCACGCTGGCGCACCACCAGGTCCGCGCGGCCGGGCCGCTGCTCGTCCGCCGCGTGCAGGACAGCTCGTTCCACCAGCTCACGCTCGACGAGCGGCGGGAGTTCCTCGGCGCGCTCTACACGCTGAACCCGGCGCGCGGCGAGTCGGTCGCGGTCGAGACGCTCCAGCGGCACGGCCTGCTCGCCGACGACGCCGTGGAGCAGACCCGCTGCCTGTCGGCGGAGCTGCTCGGCCGCGAGGCGCGCTCGCAGGAGGCGCTCGACGCCGCGCTCGCGGCCGCGAAGCGGAGGCCCTGGAACAGCCAGCCGCTGCGGGACGCGGCCGCCGCCGCGGCGGAGGCGATCGCCGCGCGCCTCGGCAGGCGGATCGCGCCGGGCGGGGAGCTCCAGTGACGGCCCCTCAGGTCGACGTCATCAGCCAGAACCTGTCGGAGAACGTCCGGCGCGAGCAGGCGCGCGATCTCGCCGCCAGCGTGGTGCAGGCCCTGTTCCGGCTGGTGAAGCTCTCGACGCTGCACTCGATCGACAACCAGGCGATGGTGCGCCAGGTCGAGGAGACGGTCGCGCTGGTCCAGGACTTCGGCCAGCGCTCCGGGCACAACGTCTCCATCCTGTTCGCGCGCGGCTCGGTCTTCGTCTCCGGGCAGCTCCTCAAGGCGAACCGCGCGGTCTACGAGGGGGCGCTCGAGCTCGGCGAGATCCTCGGCCGCTGCGGCTACTCCGAGATCGGCGTGACCAAGGACGTCCGCGCGAGCGACCTCTACGCGCTCGCCTCCGCGCTCGCCGAGGCCCTCCGGAGCAGCAAGCCGGCGCTCGCCGACCGCCCGGCGCCGCGCGTCCGCCTGCGCGCGGTGGACGAGGGCGTGCTCCGCCGCGAGGTCGCGGTCGATCGCGAGGGCGACGAGACCTCGGCGATCGTGCGGACCTACGCCACGGCGATCGTGATCCTCCGCCGGTTCTACGAGGACCTGCGGCGGGGCCGCTACGCCCTGCGGCAGGGCGTCAAGCGCATCACGCAGCGCCTCGTCGACCTCTCCGCGAACGAGACGCCGGCCTTCCTCGGCGTCACCGCGCTGCGCAACCAGAACCACGACGACGCCGGGCGCGCGGTGAACACCGCGATCCTGAGCCTCGCGATGGCCCGGCAGATCACGGGCGACGTGGTCCTGCTCCAGCGGCTCTCGATGGCGGCGCTGCTCTTCGACATCGCGCGGCCGCGGCTCACCGGGGTCGCGAAGCGCGGCGGGGGCGGGCTCGTCCCGCAGCTGAGCGAGCAGCAGGACGCGGACGTGCCGGCGGGCACGGCGGTCGTGCTGACCGCGCTCGGCCTCGTCAACGAGCCGAGCGTGATGCGCACGGTGGTCGCCTACGAGGCGCACTGGGTGCGCCGCCAGCCGGCGCTCGGGCCCGTCTACCGCGGGCTCCGCCAGCCGACGCTCCAGGCGCGGATCCTCGCGACCGCGCGCGCCTTCAACGACCTGCTCACGGCCGCCCCGGGCGAGGCGCCGCTCTCCGCCGACGAGGCGATCGCCAAGCTCGAGCAGGAGGCGACCGATCCGGCGGACCGCACGGTGCTGCGGCTCCTGGTCGGCGCGCTCGGCATCTTCCCCACGGGCACGCTGGTCGAGCTCTCGACCGGGGAGGTCGCGCTCGTCGTGCAGACGCCCGCGCACCCGGCCTTCTACTCGCAGCCGCGGGTGCGGCTCGTGCTCGACGCCTCGGGCGGCCCTATCGGGCGCGCGCTCGAGGTCGACCTCGCCGAGCGGCCTCGCGCCGGCGAGCCGGCGCGGCACATCCGGCGGATCGTCGCGACGAGCGACGACCCCGCCGCCGCCTCGATGCGGGCGCACGCGGCGGTCCAGGAGGCGCCGCAGGTGTCGCTCCGCGCGCCGGCCGTCCCCTCGGTGGAGTCGCCGCCGCTGCGCTCGTCGCCGGCGTCGCCGCTCAACCACCTGCGCATGCCGCCGCCACAGCAGATCACGCGGCCGTCGTCGCCGACGCTGCCGACGACCACCTCCCCGGCGAGCCGGAGGACGCAGCCGCGGCCGGGCGACGCCGGCCGCGGCCCCGTCACGCCGCCGGACGCCGCCCCGCCGTCGGCGCGGCCGGAGGACGGCGGCGACGAGGGCGTGATGCTCGCGGATCTCCCGCCCGCGCCGTCGGGGAAGCGCTCGCCCACCTTGCGGCCCGGGCGCACCACCGCGCGCTGGCCGGACCCGCAGCAGTCGGATCCCGCCGCGGCGGCGCAGCCGCACGCGCCGCCGGGCGCTCACCGAGAGGAGTCGTGGTCGGTGCAGACAGACAGCGAGCCGGACGAGGTGCCCGAGAGCGCGAGGCCCGAGGCGCAGCGCGCCCGCGGGCGGGGGACAGAGCCGCAGCGGGGCGAGCGCAGCCCGCTGTCCGACATGCCGCCGTCGGCCATGGCCGGGCCGATCGCGGTGCTGGCGCTGCCGGGCGATCCGCCGACCGCGGAGGGCACCCTCGCGCGCACGCCGCTCGTCCACCTGCTCGTGTACATGCTCGATCGGCGCCTCACCGGCACGACGTGCTTCGTCGACCCCGAGGGCGTCCGCCACGGGATCTTCTTCAGCGAGGGCGTGCCGGCGAAGATCTGGACCGGCACGATCATCGCCCCGCTCGACCGGGTGATCCTGGAGCTCGGCCTGCTCGACGAGGCGACGCTCCGCGAGACGCTGCGGGACATCACCCGGCGGCGGGTGCTGCACGGCCGGCTGCTCGTCTCGCGGGGGCTGCTCGACCGGGAGACGGTCTTCGGCGTGCTGCGCCAGCAGCTCGTGCGCAAGCTGGTCGCGCTCTACGACCTCGCGCCCGAGACGCGTTACGCCTACTACGACGGCCAGAACCTGCTCGCGTCCTACGGCGGGCCGGAGCTCATCGGGTGCGAGCCGCTCGCGGTGATCATGGCGGGCGTCCGGCTCCACGCCGACGATCCGCTGATCGACGCGACCCTCGACCGGATCCATCAGCGGCAGATCGGCCTCCATATCGAGGCGGAGATGAAGCGGTTCCAGCTCCACCGCGACGAGGCGGCGGTCGTGGACCTCCTGCGCACGCGGCGGATGACGCTGGCCGAGCTCGTCAGCGCCGGCGTGGCGCAGGAGCGCGTCGTGCGGCTCACGATCTACGCGCTCGCGATCACTCGGCACCTCGATCTCGGCGTGCCGGGTCGAGGTCCGGTGGGTGTCGGCCGCGATCGCGCCCCGAGCGTGCTCCCGGCCGACGCGGGGCAGCCGCCCCAGCGCGAGGCGCCCGGCGCGGCGGCGCGCTCGCCGCGCCCGACCTCGGGCTCCACGGTGCCCGGCCCGCGCGCGGCGCGCGGAGAGATAGAGGGCCGCGCGTCGCCGTCGGAGCTGCCCCCGCCGTCGCGCGCCGCGCGAGCCGCGGCGCCGGCAGCACCGGCGCCGGCGGCGCCGCGGGGCAGCGCCGCGGCGCAGGCCGGGGAGCGCGAGCGCGGCGCGGCGCCGCAGGTCGACGCGGGCGCCGCGGGCAGGCCGCCGCGCGGAGAGCGCGAGGCCGCGCCGCCGCGACAGGCCGACGACGTGATACCGCCGAGCCGGCGGCATGGATCGGCGCTCGCGGAGCCGGCCGCGCCGCTCCGGCCGCCGGCGCCCGCGGCGCCGGAGCCGCGCGGCGCGGCCGCCTCGTTCGAGCCGCGCGCGCCCGGCGGCGACCTGGGCGGCGCGCCCCGCGGCGCGGACCCGAAGGGGACGAGGCCGGCCTCTCCGCCGATCGCTCCCGGCGCCCGCGCGCATTCCCCGCAGGCTCCCACGGTCAAGATGGCGGCCGTCGGCACCGAGGGCAGGCCGGCGAGAGGGGGAGGGCGCGCCGAGGCCGCGCCGCCGCCGGCCGCGGCGCGCGCCGCGGAGCCTGCGAAGACGCCGGCGGCCGCCGCGCCGGAGGCCCCGCCGCCGCGCGCCGCGGCCGGCGCCGCGCCGAGCGCCGAGATCGCCGCGCGGCGCGCCGAGATCGAGGCGCGCGCCGCGGCGATCGACGGCGAGAGCTTCTTCGAGATGCTCGGGGTCGCGGAGGACGCTCCGCCGGAGCGCGTGCAGAGCGCCTACTTCGCGCTCGCCAAGCAGTGGCACCCCGATCGGACGCCGCCGGAGCTCCAGGACATCAAGCCCCTGGTCGCGCGCGTGTTCGCCCGCATCAGCGAGGCCTACCAGACGCTGAGCGACCCGAAGCGGCGCGCCGAGTACCAGAAGACGCCGAAGGAGGGCGCGAGCCCCGCCGAGGACGAGGAGAAGATCGCCCGGGTCGTCGACGCCGCGCTCGAGTTCCAGAAGGCCGAGATCCTGCTCAAGAAGAACGACCTCGTGGGCGCCGAGGTCCGCGCGCGGCGCGCGCTGAACGCCGATCCGGACCAGCCCGAGTACATGACGCTGCTCGTGTGGATCCAGGCGCTGCGGCGCGGCGAGCCGCCCGCGCTGGCGGAGGGGGCCACGAGCGCGCACTACGACGACCTGATCCAGACGCTGGACGTCGTCCTGCGGAAGGAGCCCCGCTACGAGCGGGCGCTCTTCTACCGCGGCATGCTCCTCAAGCGCTCGGGGCGGATCGAGAAGGCGATCCGCGATTTCCGCCTGGCGGCCGAGATCAACCCGAAGAACCTCGACGCGATCCGCGAGGTCCGGGTGCAGGAGATGCGCAGCCGGACCAACAACGACCCGACCCCTGCGGGCGGCCTCCTCGGCAAGTTCTTCAAGCGCTGACCGCGCCGGCGCGCCGCCGCGGGCCGGTCGCGCTGGACAGCGCCGGCGGTCAGCGCGCCGCGGCGGGCTGGTCGCGTCAGCGCGCCGCGGCGGGCACCGCGCCGAGCGACCGCAGCGCGCGGCAGACCGTCTCTTCGCGGCAGGGCCCCACGCGGCCCGCGTGCGCCGGCCAGGGCACCTCGCGCACGTGGTGCAGATCGCGCACGTCGGGGCCGCGCCAGGGGCCGAGCGCGCGATCTACGCGGGCCTCGCGCTCGTTCGTCGCCGGCAGCGAGAGCTGCACCTGCGGCACGATGCCGACCTTCTGCACCGGCGCGCCGTCGGGGAGCGCGTAGAGCAGCGTCGTGAGCCGCAGCACGCCCACGTGGGCGTCGTCGTCGAGGTACTCCTGCGCGCACCCCTTGCCGTACGTGCGATCGCCGATGACCACGCCGCGCCGGTAGCTGCCGATCGCCCCCGCGATCATCTCCGCCGCGCTCGCGGAGTCGCCGTCGACGAGCACCGCCAGCGGACCGCTCCACCCGCGCCCCGGCGGGACGTCGGGCGAGCGCTCCACCTCGACCCCGCCGTCGCGGCGCCGCATCGGGAACAGCGGCACGCCCGGGAGGAACAGCCCGAGCGCGGCGATCGCCCCGTCGGTCGAGCCGCCGCCGTTCGCGCGCACGTCCAGCATCACGCCCCGCAGGTCCTCGTGCGCGCGCGCCCGGAGCAGCGCCGCCGCGACGCGATCCCCGAGATCGTCCGGCACGTCGGGGATCGCGATCACCGCGACCTTGCCGTCCGCGTAGCGCACCAGATCGAGCGGCAGCTCCGTGGGCGCCGCGTCCTCGGGCGGCTGCGCTCCGCTCGCGGGGGGCGCGGGCGCGACCGTCACCTCGAGCGGCGCCGGGGCGCCCCGCCGCAGGAGCGCCACCCGCGCCGTCGTGCCGGGGCGCACGTCGCTCAGCACGGCGAGCTGCTCGGCCTGCTCGACGCTCATGCCGGAGATGGGAAGATCCTGGATCCGGAGCACCACGTCGCCGTCCGCGAGGGGCGGGAGCGCGCCGCGATCGATGCGCACCCCGATCGCGGTGCGCGTCATCTCCTGCCAGAGCCGGGCCGGCGGGTGCGCCTCGAGGTCGAGGTCGTAGATGGAGACCTCCTCCTCGAGCGGCGCCCAGGCGCCGTGCGCGTCCAGCTGGGGCACGTAGGCGCGAACGGCGGCCGCGATCACCGCGCGCGCCCAGCCCTCGGCGGTCATCGAGGGCGCCGTGCGCTCCCGGACGGCGTCGGCGTAGCGGGCGAGCGGATCGCCGAAGCGCGCGCGCAGCGCGCCGACCTCCCGGCCGAGCTCGCGCGCGAGCTCCCGGGCGCTCCGCGTCACCTCGCCGTCCTCGAACGGCGCCGAGGACATCAGCTCCCACGCCTCGGCGAGCGTCGCGGGCGGGCTGCCGAGGCCCCGCCGGTACCCCTCGTCGAAGAGCCCGTCGAGCTCGCGCGACCACCGCTCGAGCTCCTCGCCGACGCGCAAGGCCGCCGGGCACGGACCGCTGCCCACCGGCGCGTGCATCTCGCCCAGCAGCGCGGCCGCCTCCCGCCGCAGCGACGCGCCCACCGGCGCGTCCGGCGCGACCGACCACAACCCGTGCGGATCCAGCCAGTCCGAGGTCGCTTCGGCAAACTTTGCGGGGTCGACGCGGAGGGGCGGGGCGGCCAGGGTGGTGCGCGCCTGCGCGACGATGGCGCGCGCCTGGTCGCAGCCGAGCGAGGTCGGCGCGCCGGTCGGCAACGTGATGCCGCGGTCGAGGGTGTTCGGGTCGCAGCCGATGCCGTCGATCTCCTCGTCGTCCGGCGCGAGGAGGTGGAGCAGCGGCCGCGCGATCCCGCGCTGCGCCTCGAGGAGGGGGCCGTTCACCATGCCGCGCGAGAGCAGGGCGAGCGTCGCCGCACCTAGGGCGATGTACGCGGGCGGACTCGCGGCGCGCCTCCTCACTGCTCTCCGGATATCACGGCGCGGGTTGCGCGTGCAGGGGCGACCATGACGAAGGCGCGATCTGCGCGCGCTGTACGTGCAGGCCGCGCGGGCCACGCGCCCCCCGCTCGCCGCGCCCGCGGCGTTCTTCCCGGCTCTCCCGTCCGCGCCCACGCCGCGCGGGCCGGGGGGATCGTAGACCTGTGCTCAGCGCCGCGCATGGTGGCTCTCCCACTTTCCCGCAAAGCTTTCGCGTCCCTCCCTGGATCCGAACACGTTGCGCATTCCAGCGCAAAAAAAGGCGCTTTCCTAAGGTTTATCCCGGCATCACCCCTGCATCTGCCCTGGTGCCGGCCACCGGCTCGCCTGGGCAGACCAACCCGGCCCTCCTGATCCGCGCGTGGCCGAGAGCGGAGAGACCATGAGCAGCACCTGGGATCGAGCGGCATTCTCGGCTTACCGCACAGAGCTCGCGAACTACGCCACCCTGAGCCCGGAGGCCGAGCGGGAGCTCGCGCTCCGGTGGCGCGCCGGCGACCGCGACGCGGGCCGGCGCCTCATCGAGGCGTGCTTGCCCTTCGTCATGACGATCGCGCTCGAGTACCGCCGGTGGGGGCTGCCGATGGAGGACATCGTGCAGGAGGGGAACATCGGCCTCCTCAAGGCGGCGGAGCGCTTCGACCCGGATCGCGGCTGCCGCCTCGCCACCTACGCGGCCTACTGGATCCGCGCGGAGATCCGCGAGCACGTGGCGCGGGGATACCGGATCGTGCGCCTCGGCTCGTCGAAGAGCGAGCGCCGCGCGCTGCGCATCTACCGGAAGACGCACGAGAAGGATCCGGCGGTGCTGGCCGAGCTGAGCGGCCTCTCGGAGGAGCGCGCCGCCGAGCTGCTCCCGCTGCTCATGGCGCGCGACGTCAGCCTGGAGCGGCCCCCGTCCGAGGACGGCGTGGCGCCGCTCGATCGGCTCGCGTCGGGCTCCTCCACGCCCGAGGAGGAGACCTGCGCCGCGGACGAGCGCGCGCAGCTCTCGCGCGCGCTGCTGCAGGTCGTGAGCGAGCTGTCGCCGCGCGAGCGCAGCATCGTGAACCAGCGATGGCTCACGGACAGCCCCGTGACGCTCGAGCAGCTCGGCGCCGACTTCGGCGTCAGCAAGGAGCGCGTGCGGCAGATCGAGGAGCGGGCGAAGAAGCGGATGCGCGAGCGCATCGAGGAGATCACCCGCGAGCCCATGGCCAAGAGCGCTTGAGCGGCGGTCGCCCGCTTCGGATACGGGCCCACCTCGGCGTTTTCGGTGCTCGGCGTACTGGAGTACGCCTCCGCGCCGAAAACGCCGATCTGGGCCCGTCTCCTGTGCGGGCGAGCGCCGCTCGGTTCCGTGGGGGTGTGGAGCTCGGAGGCAGCTGCGCCTCGGGAGAGGTGTCCCGGAGGCGGGGGGCGAGCGCTAGATCTCGATGACCGTGCCTTCGCGCGCGGCGATCGTGTTCGGGAAGAGCTCGCGGGCGCGCATCTCTTTCTCGCGCACCATCGCGTCGGTCTGGTTGGGATCGTGGTGGTGCAACACGAGCTGCTTGGCGCCCGCCGCCTTCGCGAGCTCGCAGCCCGCGACGAACGTGGCGTGCCCCCAGCCCGTCTTCGGGCCGCCGCCCACCTCGCCCGCGTACTCCTCCGGCGTGTACATGGCGTCGAAGATCAGCACGTCGGCGCCCATCGCGAGCTTCTTCAGCTTCGGATCCACGATCGCGTAGTGCTCGGAGTCGGTGATGTACACGACCACCTTCCCCTCGTGCTCGACGCGGTACGCGTACACGCCGTTCGGGTGGTTGCCCCGGGCGTTGGTCACGCGCACGTCGTCGTTCGGGCCGATCGTGACCACCTCGCCCTCGTAGAGATCGCGGAAGGTCATCGCCGCGCCCATCTCGGTGAGGTGCACGGGGAAGCTCGGGTAGTCCATCTGCCCGGCGAGCGTCTCCTCGAGCGTCCGGGAGACGTTCAGGCCGCCGTAGAGGTGGATCTTGTTCCCGCGCACGAACGCGGGCGTGAAGAAGGGGAAACCCTGGATGTGATCCCAGTGCACGTGACTGAAGAACATCCAGGCTTCGAAGGGCATCTCCTTGACCAGATCTTGGCCGAGGAGACGGAGCCCCGTCCCGCCGTCTAGGATGACCAGCGTCTCTCCAGCACGGATCTCGTAGCAGCTCGTGTTGCCGCCCACCTCGACCGTGCCTGCACCGGGCGTGGGGATGCTTCCGCGAACCCCCCACATCTTGATCCGCATCCTGCCTCGCTCGCTGAACCCCGCCCGTTTCAAGGTAGAGCTATTAGATTCCGAGCGCGGGCAGCGTCAAGCCGCCAGGTGCACCGGGCGCAAGGAAGGTCGCAGGCATGGCGCCCTGGCCGGGGGTACAGGGCCACGGCGCCGATGTAGTTGCGGGCCGCGCGGCGCGCCGCGGGGGCGCGGGAGGGCCCCGGGCGCGCCCCTCCTTTCACACGCCGGCGCCGCGGTGTGCAGGGGGCAGGGGCGCGACCCGAGGGGCGGGAGGCGCGATCTCTAGGGCCGGGGCGCGATCCGAGGGGCGGGAGGCGCGATCTCTAGGGCCGGGGCGCGACCCGAGGGCCGGGGGGCGCAGATTCGGCCCCGCGGCGCGGCAGACGGGCGGAGGCCGCGGCCGATGGAGTATGGTCGGGCGCATGCCGCTCCACGCGGACGCCATCGTCGTCCTCGGCTGCAGGGTGCTCTCGTCAGGGCGCCCGGGGGCTCCCGGCGCGCGCCGCGCGGCGACCGCGGCGCGCGCCTACCGCGAAGGGGTCGCGCCCTGGGTGATCGCCAGCGGCGGGCGCCGCTGGGGCGCGCAGATCGAGGCGCGCGTGCTCTCCGCCGAGCTGCAGCGCGCCGGCGTCCCCGCGGCCGCGATCGTGCTGGACCTCTGGTCGCTGACCACGCACGAGAACGCGATCTTCAGCGCGGCGCTCCTCTGCCGCATGGGGGCGCGGCGGGCGGCGATCGTCACCTGCCCGTGGCACATGCCGCGGGCGCTCCGGAATTTCCATGCGGTCGGGATCGACGCCTGCGGGCTGCCGACGCCCCACGGCGGCGACGTGCCGGTTGCGCGCGCGTGGCAGCGCGGGCACGAGGTGATCTCGACCTGGCTCGACGCGCGCGCGCTGCGCCGCCGGCGGATCCTCAGCGAGAGCGCCGCGTGGCTGCTCGGGACCGCGCGGCAGGGTGAACCTTGATCATGCCGATGAGGCGCCTCCCCTCTCTCCTCGCTCTCCCCCTGGTGTCGCTCGCCGCCTGCGCGGGGCCGCCGGCGCCCGGCCCCGCCCCCGACGCGGGGAGCTCCGCGCCGGCCAGCGCCGGCGCCGACGCGCGCGATCGCCTCGGCGCCCTGCTCGCCGCCGAGCAGCGCCGCGCCGCGCTCGAGGTGAGCCCCGCCGATCAGCAGAGCCGCGACGTCGGCGTGCGGCGCGCGGCGGCGCGGGCGCTCGCGCGCATCGGCGGCGAGGCGGCGCGGCCCGGGCTCGCGCGGGCGCTCGCCGACGAGGACGAGGAGGTGGTCGCGTGGGCCGCGTACGGGCTCGGGGCCTGGTGCAAGGAGCACGAGGGCGAGACGGTGTCGGCGCTCGTCGCGCGCGCCCTCGCCCGCGACGCCGGCCCGGGCGCGCCGCGCGCCGGCGCGGCGGCGGACGTGGGCGGCGCGCCGCGGCTCGACGCGGCGGGCGCGATCGCCCGCGCGATCGGGCGGTGCGGCGCGGAGGCGTCGGAGCCGACGCTGGTCGCGTGGCTCGAGGGGCCGCGCGAGCGCGCGATCCACGCGGCGTACGCGCTCGGCGATCTCGCGGCGATCAAGCTCAAGCTGCGCGAGGAGACGCTCGTCGCGCTCCTCAACCTCGCCGCGGGCAGCGCGGCCAGCCCGCCGGTCCCGGAGGCGCTCTACCCGATCGGCCGGCTCGAGCACGTCCCGCTCACGGTGATCCCGCGGATCCGCGACGTCGCGGCCGCGCGGCTCGCCGAGGCGGGCGACGCGCGGCTCTTCGCGGTGCGCGCGCTCGGCCGGGCAGGGGAGGCGGCCGTCCCCGAGCTCGCGCGCGTGCTCGCCACGAAGGGCGTGTTCACCGCCGGCGAGCGCGCCGAGGCCGCGCGCGCGCTGAAGCGGCTCGGGGCGCCCGGGCAGCGCGCGCTCGCGGACGCCCTCGCCGGGCTCGTCCCGAGCGCGGATCCCATCGCCCTCACCGGCCTCGTGAGCGAGGACTTCGGCGCGCTGCTCACCGCGCTCGACGCGCTCGCCGCGCGCGACGCGTCCGCTGCCGCGCGCAAGCCGCTGCGCGACCTCGCCGCCCTGCCGCCGCCGCCGGACGCGCCGGCCGCGGTCCTCCGGCGCGTGTCGCAGCTCCGCTGCGCCGCGGCCAAGCTCCTCGCGGGCGGGAACTACCGCGAGCCGCTGCTCGTCGGCTGCGACGTCACGGCGCCGGCCGATCCCGAGGCGAAGCCCGACGCCGCCGCGCCGGTGCGCGGATCCTTCGGCGCCCGGGCCGCGGTCGAGGTGATCGGCCGCGAGGCGATCGAGGGCGCGCGGCTCGCCGCGTTCCGCGCCTACGCGGAGGGGGGCGACCTGCGCGCGCGGGAGGCCGCGATCGCGCTGCTCGCCACGCACGAGGAGATCCCCGGCGCGCCCGACCTGCTCGCGAAGGCGCTCGCCGCGGAGGAGCCGGGCCTCGTCGCCGCCGCGGCGGAGGTCATCGCGCGCCAGCCCCAGCGCGCCTCGGAGGACCCGGCGAAGCCGAGGGGGAAGCGCAAGCGGAAGCGCGACGGGAAGGACACGCCCGCCGCGGTCACGTCGCCCGCGATCGAGGGCGCGCTGCTCGCGCTGCTCGACCGGCCCGGGGTGCGCGACGACCCGGAGCTCATCGACGCGGTCATCGACGCGGTGGGCGCGCTTGCGCTGAGGCCGGCGGAGGCGCGCCTCGAGGCGCTCTGCGGATCGAGCTACCCCACGACGCGGGCGCGCGCGGGCACGGCGCTCGGCGTGCTCCGCGGCCGCAAGGTCGCGTGCGACGGCGGTCCGGCGGGCGACGCGGGGGCCGCGGGCGCGGCGGGCAGAGCGCCGGTCGCGCCCCCTGCTGGCGATCTGCCCGCCGAGGTCTCGGCGCTCGCGCGCGCGCCGGCCGTGCTGACGTTCGACACGGACGCCGGCGAGCTGACGATGACGCTCGACCCCGCGCTCGCGCCCGTCGCGGTGACCCGCTTCGTCGATCTAGCGCGCTCGGGCTATTACAACGGCAAGATCGTCCACCGCGTGGTGCCCGGCTTCGTCACGCAGTTCGGCGCGCCGTTCGGCGACGGCGCCGGGGGGCCGCCCGGCAGGCCGGCGCTCCGCTGCGAGACGTCGCCGGTCCCGTTCGAGCCGCTCCGCGTCGGCGTGGCCCTCGCCGGCCGCGACACCGGGTCGAGCCAGCTCTTCGTCATGCACGCGCGCGCGCCGCACCTCGACGGCCAGTACGCGGCGGTCGGCGTCGCCGCTGGACCGTGGGCTGCGCTCGCGGACGGGGACGTCATCCGGAGCGTGAAGGTGCGGGACGAAGCGCAGCGCTGAGGACGAAACGCGGCGCCGAGGACGAAGCGCGGCGCCGAGGACGAAGCGCAGCGCCGAGGACGAAGCGCAGCGCCGAGGACGAAGCGCCGGATGCACGCGGTCGGCGAAGGGCCCGCGAGCGGCCTGCGAACATCCCGCGACAGTGAACGCGCCGCGGCGGGCGTCGGACCATGTCGATTGACAAAAACCCCCGACCGGCGCTTTACGTGTAGCGTGGTCATTGCCTCCTTTCTGGCCGTCGCGCTGCTCGTGTACACCTACTTCGGGTACCCGGTCGTCATCGGCGTGCTGGCGCGCCTCTGGCCGGCGCAACGGAAGGAGGATCCGGGCTACCTCCCCACCGTGACGGCGTGTATCCCCGTCTACAACGCGGCGTCGTACCTCCCGGCCAAGGTCGAGAGCCTCTTCGCGCTCGACTACCCCAAGGAGAAGCTGGAGGTGCTGCTCTACTCCGACGGATCGACCGACGACACGGTGAGCGTGGCGCGCCAGCTGGCCGAGCGCGATCCGCGCGTGAAGGTGATCGTCAGCGAGGCGCGCCGCGGCAAGCCGATCGGCGTGAACACGATGCTCGGGGTCGCGACGGGCGAGGTGCTGCTGATGACGGACGTCCGCCAGCCCATCGTGCCCGGGGCGCTGCGCGCGCTCACGCGCCTCCTCGCCGACCCCAACGCGGGCTGCGTCTCCGGCAACCTGGTCCTCAAGGGCTCGGCGGGCTCGGGCGCCTACTGGCGCTACGAGAACTGGATCCGGCTCCAGGAGGGCCGGTTCCGGAGCATGGTGGGGGTGACGGGCCCGATCTACGCGATCCGGCGCGCCGACATGAGCCAGCTGCCCGAGGGCGTGATCCTCGACGACATGTGGGTGCCGATGCGCCTCCGCCTCGCGGGCCGCGCGATCCTCTTCGCGGCGGACGCGATCGCGTACGACGACGCCTTCGGCGACGAGCGCGAGTTCGGCCGCAAGGTGCGCACGCTGGCCGGCAACTACCAGCTCTTCTCGCTGCTCCCCGGGCTGCTCGTCCCGTTCAGGAACCCGTCCTGGTTCGAGACGTTCTCGCACAAGCTGCTCCGCCTCGTGTGCCCCTGGGCCCTCGCCGCGCTGCTGATCACGTCGACCCTCGCGTGGCTCGGCGCCGAGGCCGGCGGCGGCGATTCCTGGACGCTCTACGCCGCGCGCGCGCTGTTCGGCGGGCAGGCGGCGTTCTACCTGCTCGCGCTGCTCGGGGGCGCCGCGGGCAAGCTCGGCGCGCTGGCGCGCACGTTCGTGGTCCTCAACGCGGCGGCCGTGGTCGGCCTGTGGCGCTTCGCCCGCGGCTCGCAGAAGGTCACCTGGTAGCGCCGCGCGGGGGCCTCGCGCTCGGGGCGCGGGGGCGGGGCTGCGTGCGGGTCACGGCTCCAGCATGCCCACGAGCTCGTGCACGACGCGCTGCGATCGCCGGAGGGAGAGCGACGACGGGATCAGCCGCTCCAGGCCGTCGGGAGGCACCGACAGGAACCTGACCGGCGCGGGGATGACGGGGAGCCCTGCGCGCTCGAACATGCGGAGCGAGCGCGGCATGTGGAGCGCGCTGGTCACGACGACCGCGGTGTCGACCGGCAGCTCGCGCACCATCCGGGCGGAGTAGAGGGCGTTCTCGCGGGTGTCGCGCGACGCGGTCTCGAGGTGGATCTTGCTCCGGGGCACGCCCAGCTCGACGAGCAGGTCGGCCATGCCGGTGGCGAGCGCGGTGGGCTCGAGGACGGCGTCGCGCCCCGAGATGATGATGTGGCCGAAGCCGTGCTCGCGGTACACGCGCACGGCGCCGAGGCAGCGCTCGAGGCCGGGCGCGGACAGCCGCTCCATGGCGGGCTCGCCGAACTCGTCGGCGTCGATCCCGGCGGTGAGGACGATGAGCGCCCGCCGCTCGGGCGAGCTCCCTGCGAGGTCCTCGCGCAGATCCTTCGGCGGGGTGCTGAACCACCGCACGAGCGAGGCCGAGACCCAGGGCATGGAGAGGAGCCACAGCGCGAGCCAGGCGCACCAGACCAGCGCGCGCCCGAGCTTCGCGCGGCGCGAGAGGAACCCCGTCTCGCCGCCGGACAGCGCGAGGCCGAGGGCCACGGCCACGAGGAGCAGGAACAGGGGGTCGACGAGTCGGGCGATGGGCAGGGCGAGGCTCGCCATGAGAAGGGGTGTCTATGCTGTCTCCGCTCGTCCAGGCGAGCGAAAAAAGGGCGGTCGCCGGGCCAGGGCGGATCCGAACGCGGATCCGAACGGAATCTCGCCCCGGCCGGCGCCGTGTCGGTTCAACGGAAGGCGGCGCGAGCGCGCGCGTGCGCTCGCCGGCGCCTGGCTGTGGCGGAGGCCAGGGCGAGCCCCGCGGCGGCGACAGGGATCCATCCGTCATGGCCGCCGCCGGGGGTGTGGCAGCCGCACCCGCCGCTGTCCTTGGAGCCGCTCGCGGGTTCGCCGCCGCCGGTCGCGCCGTCGCCGCCGCTGCCGTTGCCGCTGCCGCCGCCGCCGGCGCTCCCGGCAGAGCCGCCGAGATCGATGGGCGCGTCCTCGCTCGCCACGAGGATGGGCGGGGCCTCGCCGGTCGCCTCGTAGATGGTCATGAGCTCTTCTCCTTTGTCGTCCGTGTGGTTCTCGGACCGGAGGAACTCGATGTATTCCTTGGTCATCGACTGGTAGTAGACGCGCGCCGAGAGCGTCTGGGCGCCGGAGATGTCGGCCGGCACGGTGAGGGTGAAGGTCGCCTCGTCGTAGTGGCGGTATCCGCCGTTCCCGTCGCTGAAGTCGATCTCCGGCGTGGGCTGGGTGGTCTGTGACGGGACGAAGCCCTTCGGCGGGATGCGCGTGTCGGAGATGATCATGTCGTGGCGCGCGAGGTGCTCTTCCTTCTCGCCCTTGCCCGCGGCCTCGTCCCAGAGCCCGTGCACGGCGCGGTACTCGTGGGTGGGCGGGTCGTGCTGGATCTCCCCGGTCTCGACGTCGTAGCCGCCGAGCAGCGGCCGCTCGCCCCCGTCCTCGTCGACGAGGAACACGGCGATCCAGGCGCGCCGGCTCTCGGCGTACCCCGTCGGGAACTTGTGACCGGTGAGGTTCTCGACCCGGACGGTGAGCTCGATCTGCTGTCCGGGTGTGGCTTCCTGGGGAGCGTCGACGATCGTGACGGAGGCGGCCGAGGTGAGGCTCTCCAGGGTGCGGTCGAGCGCGAGCTGGAAGGCGTTGGCCCGCTCCGCGGCGAGCTCCGGGTAGGCCGCCATGACGGCCTGGATACCCCAGTGGTTGCCGCCGACGAGCGCGTGATCGCGCGGGTCGGTGCGGAGCGGCTCTCCGAGCTTGGTGACGGGCCACTCCCCGGTCTTCTTGCGCATGTGGCAGTCGACGCAGCCCCGCTCGCCGGGGCCGCCGTCGCGGAAGTCGCTGGAGGCCCACTCATCGAAGGTCGTGTCGAGCGGGAACTCGAGGTTCGTCTGCGCGCCGCTCGCGTCCCGCAGCATCACCTCCGGGTTCGTGACCTGATGGCACTGGCCGCAGAAGCGGGAGCTGGAGAGGTGTTCGTCCTTTTTGCCGCCGTGATCTTCGGAGATCACGTTCTCGTAGGGGCCGTACTTGAGGAGCTTGTTCTGCTCGGGATCGACCTCGTAGCCGAACACGAGCTGCGCGTTGCCCAGGAAGTACGGATCGCTCGGGGCGGGGGCGGTCGTGGCGCGGTGGCACACGTCGCAGCCGACCCCTTGCCCCTCGACGATGCCCTCGAGCGCGCTGTTCGGACCGGTGTCGAGCTCCGAGCCGTCCGGCTTCGCCGCGCGGCCTCGGACGAAGCCGATCGGCGTGTGGCAGCGCAGGCAGAACGTGCCCACGCCTGGCATGTCCTGGTTCGCGACGGTGAGGGCGGCGGTGAAGACGGGATCGCGCCACGCGTTGGCCATCATCGTCCCTCCCCATGTATCGAAGGGCATGTAGTCCCGCGGCATGTTGCCGACGCCTCGGTGGCATCCGTAGCATTTCTCCGCGGAAGCGAACCCGTCATCTTCCGGTAGATCTCCTGGCTGGGTGCCCTGGAGATCCTCGATCCCGGCCGCGGCGCCGCGGCTCAGAAGCCCGAGCGCGAGGAGCAGCCCCCAAGCAATGGTGTTCCCCCGTGTGGTCGACATCGATCCCGTCCTCACTTCTACGTTATGCGAACTAGAACTTTACCAACAGCGCGCTCACGCCGACGAGCTCGTCGGATACGCTCACTCGGGGTCAATCCGATACAGCCGGCCGCTTACGGTGCCATTGGCGTTCCTGACCGCATAGTCCACCACGTAGAGCTCGCCCGCGGCGTCCTCTCCGAACGACGCGAGCGCCTGGAGGGTGTCCTCGGAGCCGAGGTTGGCCGACATGTTGCCGCTGGACACGAGCGCCCCGTTCTTCCAGACGAGGCTGTAGATACGGTTGTTGGAGAAGTCCCCGTACAGGTAAGTCCCGCGCAGCCCCGGGATGTTGCTGCCGCGGTACACGTAGCCTCCCGTGATCGACCCGCCGTCGCCCGTGCCGTGGCTGAGCTCCTTGACGGGCAGCGTATGGTTGGGAAGATCGCACCCGGGCTCCTGGGTCGGCTGGAAGCAGTTGGATCCCTCGAAGATGCTCCAGCCGTAATTCCTGTTCCCCTGGCCGCGAGGCTCGATGTTGATCTCCTCGATGTCCTTGGCGCCCACGTCGCCGATATAGAGATCGCCGCTGCACTGATCGAAGCTGAAGCGCCACGGGTTGCGCAGCCCGTAGTCCCAGATGTCCGGATCTCCACCGGTCAGGTTCCCCGCAGGAGGGGTCGGGTAGTTGTCGACGTCGATCCGCAGGATCTTCCCCTTCTTGGTCTCGATGTTCTGTCCGTTGGAATCCGGATCCTGCGCATCGCCATCGCTGCCGCCGTCGCCTACGCCGACATACAGCATGCCGTCGGGGCCGAACGCGAGCATTCCACCGTTGTGGTTGCCTCTCAGCCCTGTGACCGTGAAGAACTCTCGCACGGGCGTCGGATCGGCCAGATCCGGGTTGTCCGATGAGCGCCTGTACTCCTTGAGCACCGTGGAGCGCGCCCTCGTGTTGTGGAAAATGAAGAACCTGCCGTTGCTCGCGTAATCAGGATGGAACGCGAGCCCGAGGAGGCCTCGCTCATCGCCAGCGTACTCGGATTGCTGGACAATGGACGTGATATCGAGGAACGCGCCGCTCTGCAGCGCGCCTCCGCTGACGATGCGGATCGTGCCGCCCTGCTCGACCACGTAGAGCCGGCTGGCGTCGGCCGGCTCGCTCGTCACGTAGAGGGGACGATTCAAGCCGCTGACGACCTCCGTGAGCTTCAGCGCGGGCACGGTCCCGGCCGGGTCGTCGCAGTCGATCGATCCATGTCCGCCCGCGCCGGTCCCGGTCGTAGGTCCGGCCCCCGATCCGCTGGTTCCGCTCGTGGACGTACCGTCTCCGCCGCCCGTGCCAGGGCCTGTGGGGGTGCCGGCGCCCGTGCCGGGAGCCACGCCCGTACCCGTGGTCGTGCCCGTCGGGGTACCCGCGCCGCTTCCGCCGCCACCGGATCCCCCGCCGCCGCCGTCGGTGTCGCTGCCGCAGGCATTGAGGATGAAGCCGAGCCCGAACAGGGCGGCTGCGAGCGGCACGAAAGAGAAAAAGGAACGCTTCTGGTCCATCATGCCGTAGGAGACTATCCGAACAGCCCGCGCCTTGGTATGACTTTCGCGGCCGGGCGCCGTCCCGTAAGCAGAGGAGACCGGCGAACGCGGCGATAGACGACAATGGAAGACCCTTCCCTACTGTTGCTCGAGATCCTGTCGCGCCGGATTCCGACGGCGGCGGGGCCCTGGCTGGAGCGCGTCGAGGTGATGGCCGGTGTGCGCCGTGACGAGGCGAGCGGCGCATCCCTGACCGAAGCTTCGACCCCCTTCGACGACGGCCGTTTTCTGGCGACGTTCACTGCGGCGGCACGTGCGCTCGGCAAGGCGCAGCTCGGGCTCGACGCCGCCGAGCGAGACGCCCTGGCGGCAGCCGGTGTGGTGGGGTCGCTCGAGGGATGGCGGCTCGATGAGCTCGGCCGTGTGGCGCTGGTCGCGCTGGTCTCGAGGCGCCTGCCGGGACCGGCGCTCGAGCTGGTGCTGGGGAGCTGTTACCGGCAAGGAGACGGCCGAGAACGCCAGGCGCTCCTGCGGGCGCTGCCGCTCGTCACCGGCGCAGAGCGCCTCGCGCCGCTCGCGATCGATGCGTGCCGCACGAACGAGCTGCCCGTCTTCGAGGCGATCGCTTGCGAGAACCCATACCCGGCCGCCTATTTTCCCGATCTGAATTTCAATCAGATGGTCCTCAAGGCCATGTTCATGGGCGTGGCGCTCGCCAGGATCATCGGGCTGGAGAAGCGGCGATCGAGCGAGCTCGCCCGCATGGCCGAGGACTTCGCGAGTGAACGGAGGGCGGCTGGTCGGAGTGTTCCGGCCGACATCGGCTTGCTCTCGCTGGAACAGGAGCACGACCGCGCGACGCGGATCCCCGGGTGACGTCGCACGAGGCGGAGGGACCCTTGAAGCTGTTCGATCCTCACATCCACATGACATCGCGCACGACCGACGACTATCAGGCGATGGCCGCCGCCGGCATCGCCGCCGTGATCGAGCCCGCGTTCTGGCTCGGTCAGCCGAGGACACACGTCGGCACGTTCGAGGACTACTTCGCGTCCCTGCTCGGGTGGGAGCGCTTCCGGGCCAGCCAGTTCGGCATCCGCCACCTGTGCACGCTGGCGCTCAACCCGAAGGAAGCGAACGACCCCCGGGTGGCGCAGGGCGTGATCGACCTGCTGCCGCGTTACCTCGACAAGGAGGGGGTCGTCGCGGTCGGCGAGATCGGGTTCGACGACATGACGCCGGACGAGGAGAAATACTTCGCCCAGCAGGTCGAGCTCGCGCGGGCGCACGATCTCCCTGTCCTCGTCCATACGCCTCACCGCGACAAGAAGCGCGGCACCGAGCGGACGCTCGCCCTGGTGCGGGAGCTCCGGTTCCCCGAGGAGCGGGTGCTCGTCGACCACAACAACGAGGAGACGCTGCCGCTCGTGCTCGCGACCGGCTGCTGGGCCGGCCACTCGATCTACCCGAGCACCAAAATGGATGAGGATCGCATGGTCGCGCTCGTCAAGAAGTACGGCGCGGAGCGGATCGTGATCAACAGCGCGGCGGACTGGGGCGTGAGCGATCCGCTGAAGGTGCCGAAGACGGCTGCGCGGATGCGCGAGGCCGGGATCGCGGACGACGTGATCGAGCGGATCGTATGGAAGAACCCGCTCGCCTTCTTCTCGCAGAGCGGCCGGCTGGACCTCGCGGAGTTCGGAGAGGCGCCCGCGGTGGATCAGCGCGCGCTGTTCCAGGGCAACTCGGTGCTGCGCGGGCAGACGCCCGTCGTGCGAGGCTGATCGAGGGCGCTCATGCACCGCACCGTCGTCCTCAACGTCGTCGGGCTGACCGGCGAGCTCCTCGGCGACGCCACGCCGAACCTGAAGCGGCTCGCGCAGGACGGCACGATGCGCCCGCTGCAGACCGTGCTGCCCGCGGTCACGTGCACGGTCCAGTCGACCTTCACGACGGGCCTGCTCCCGAGCGGGCATGGCTGCGTCGCGAACGGCTGGTACTTCCGCGACATCGCCGAGGTGAACCTGTGGCGCCAGGCGAACCAGCTCGTGGCGGGGGAGAAGATCTGGGAGGCCGCGCGCCGGCGCGATCCGACGTTCACGTGTGCCAAGCTGTTCTGGTGGTACAACATGTATAGCTCGGCAGACTATGCTGTTACGCCGAGGCCGATCTACTGGGCGGACGGGCTCAAGCTGCCGGACATCTATACGGAGCCGGCGTCGCTGCGCGACGAGCTCGTCTTCAGGCTCGGCGAGTTCCCTCTGTTCAACTTCTGGGGTCCCAACGCCGATATCCGGTCGACGGAGTGGATCGCGCGGTGCGCGCGCCACGTGTACGACACGCGACGGCCGACGTTGACGTTGGTTTACCTCCCGCACCTCGACTATAACTTGCAGCGGCTAGGGCCGGATCACCCGGGGATCAAGGATGACCTGCGCGCCGTCGATGCCGTATGCGGTGAGCTGATCGACCATGTGCGCAAGGACGGGGCGCGGGTGATCGTGCTGTCGGAGTACGGCATCACGCGCGTGACCGGCGCCGTGCATATTAATCGTGTGTTGCGCGAGCAGGGATTGCTGCGCGTCCGCGTCGAACGCGGGCTGGAGAAGCTCGACCCTGGAGCGTCCGAGGCGTTCGCCGTCGCTGATCATCAGGTGGCGCACGTCTACGTGCGCCGCCCGGAGCGGGTCGCAGAGCTGAAAGCCATGCTGGAGAAGCTGCACGGCGTAGACTCCGTGCTCGACGCCGAAGGCAAGCGCGTCGTCGGATTAGACCACCCGAGATCGGGCGAGCTCGTCGCGATCTCTCGTGAGGACCGGTGGTTCAGCTACTATTACTGGCTGGATGATGACAGGGCGCCAGAGTTTGCCAGAACTGTCGACATTCACCGCAAGCCTGGTTACGACCCTGTTGAGCTGTTCGCCGACCCTGCCCTGATCGGGTTGCCGGCTCACGTCGCGTGGAGATTGCTGAAGAAGAAGCTCGGCTTCCGCTATCTGATGGATGTGATCCCGCTGGATACGTCCCTGGTAAAGGGATCCCACGGGCGCCTCCACGAGCGCGCCGAGCAAGGTCCAGTGATTCTGTCCTCCGATCCCACGTTGCTGCCCGAGGAAGGGCTTGCTGCAACCGACGTGAGCAGGTTGGTGCTCGAACACATTTTCGGTTGACGTGGTCGTTCGTTGATTCGGTCTGTGTGGCTCGGGCTAAATTCCGAGCTTGGCGAAGAAGATGGCGCTGTGCTCGATTGATATCGGCCCGGCTCCTAGATCGATGTCTCCCTCGGAGAATCCCGTGACGACGAGCTCGTTGTTGTCGTCGACGTCCGCCGCTGTGCCCACGGCTATGCCGCGATTGACGTAAGGCTTCTTCCACAGGACGTTGCCGCTTGGATCGAGCTTCACGGCGAGCACAGCGGGTAGCTCGCCGGCGACCAGGATCTCGTTGTCAATCCTCAGCTCGCTGTTGAACGTGCCAAAGACGGCCAGGTTGTTGAGCGCGTCGGCGCGAATGCTCGACGTGATGGAGCTGGTGCCGCCAGTGAATCCGCGGCTCCACATGTGGTTTCCCGTCGTGTCGAACTTTGCCACGAATATCCCCTGTGGCCCTTGCAACAGCTCGTCGCCTCCGAAGTGTATTTGTCCCTTGTAGGCCCCTGTCACAGCAATGTCGCCGAGCATGTCAACATCCAACGAGGACGACTGGGCGCCGGCGAACCCATGACTCCAGCTGGGGACCCCGTTCCTGTCTAGCTTGGTCAGGAACATTCCTCTGCCAGGGATGGGCGTCAGCTCGCCGAAGCGAACTTCTTCGTCGTGGTTTCCTGTTATGATGATGTTGCTTCCTTGATCGATGGCAACGTCGAGTAATGTGTCTGAACCCGAGCCTCCATAGTGCTTCACCCATCCACCGGATGACGTGTTCAGTGCGCCGCTGCTGCTGTCGAGCTTGGCGACGTAGATGTCCGACCTGCTTGCGGGGCTCGAGGTCAAGCTCGACTCGTGAATGGTGAGGCTTCCTGCGAATGCTCCTGTGAGAACGATGCTGTCGTCGAGCGCGCAGCTGACCCTTGGAGGTGTGAAGGCGAGGCTGCTGATGGGGTCTGCCGGAAATCCCCAGCTCCACGAGTGTTTTCCGTTGCTGTCGAACTTTGCTATGAACAGTCCGGGGCCGACGTCGCGGCCGCCAAAATTTATGGAGCCTTCGTTCACTCCTGCGACCACTGTGCTGCCGGAGGAGTCGACGCACACGGATGTGGCTTCCTGATCTGCTGCGTCGCTGAACTGGCGGCTCCACTTGTGCACGCCAAAACTGTCGAAGGCGACGAGGAATATGTCGCTTCTCCCTGAACCAAGGAGGGGCTGTTCTTCGAATTGTATCGATCCCTCGAACGATCCTGCGGCGACTATGTGCCCGTTGTCGTGGGTGGCGATCGCGTTGACTCTCCCCTCTTCGCCGAACGTGCGCGCCCATAGGGTGCAGTCGAGGCCATCGCAATTCTCATCTTGCGTGGATGCGCAGCTCTCTTGTCCGGGGAGAGCCTCGTCGCGGCAGACGCCCCATGTCTCTCCACTGACGTCGCACACCCGTGTCCCTTGCCTGCATGCGCCTACGTCCTTCGTGCCAGGAGGGCCGCTATAACACTGCTCCGTGATGTTGGGCGTACAGGTCGTCGCGGTGCCTCCGCCTGAACTCTGGTCGCCCGGCTCGGGGGCATCCTCAAAATCTTCCAGTTGAAGGAGCAGCCCGCAGCTGGCGCCGGTCAGCGCTGAGCCAAGAAGGATGATCCCAGCGAGTCCAGTGTGTCGGTATTCCATCGACGATCCTCTCCGCAACGGCATCGTGGTGTCACGATGCGCTCATCGAATGGCGCCAAGCGCAGCTCTCCGACCTCTCCTCACGTCCCCCTCACCACCCGCTGCATCGCCAGCGTCAGCGGAAAACCCAGCATCGCCAGCGCCGCCGCGCCGCTCGCCCCGGGCGCGCCGCTCCTCGCGATGAGCACCGCGTCGAGCAGCGAGATCCCGGCGATCAGGGTCACCACCGCGCGGGGGATCCGGTCCCTCCGCGTCCCCCGCAGGAGCCTCACCGCGTGGATCACGCAGCCCGCGAGCGCCCCGTACGCGATCGTCCCCATCATCCCGGCGAGCGGCGCGCCGATCGCGTAGAGGAACGGCACCGCCATGAAGCCGAGCGCCCACAGGCTGCGCACCGAGATGAGGTTCTCCTGCTTCGCGATCGCCGTCAGGCCGATCAGGTAGAAGAGCAGCGACAACCCGCCTCCGAGCACCGCGGTCCCGAGCTGCCCCCCCGCCGCGAGCGCCGCCATCGCGTAGACCAGCACGCGGCACAGCCCCATCAGCGCCGGGCTCAGCGGGTTGCCCTTGTGCCAGGCGTCGTACAGCACGATCGCCCCCGCGAGCAGCGCGCCGGCCAGGGCCGCTCCCAGGCCGCGGCCCGCCAGGTGCGCATAGGCCCCCACGCTCAGCACGCCCGCGCCGAGCAGGCCGTAGCCCACCGCGAACACCTCGCGGGCGCTCACCAGCCCGGAGGGGATCGGCCGCTCCGGGCGCTCGCGCGCGTCGATCTCCCGATCGAACGCGTCGTTCAAGAACATCCCGCCCACGTACATGAGCGACGCCGCGAGTCCCACCAGCGCCGCCGCCGACGCCCGCAGGCCGGCCCCCGACAGCGCCATGCCGCAGAGCACGTTCGTCCAGACCGTCGGCAGGTTCGAGACGCGGCCGAGCCGCAGGTACACGCGCGCACGTGAGCTCGTCGTCATGGTTTTTCTCCGTCGCCGGCGCCCTCTCGCCCGCCGGCGCCCTCTCGTCCGCCGGCGCCCTCTCGCCCGCCGGCGCTCCCTCGCCCCGTCATCCGCTCCTCCACCCAGCGGAGCTCCCGCGCCACCGCCTCGACCACGCCCCCGCGACGCTGGTCCTCCGGCAGCACATCCCAGGTGTAAGTTTCCACCTCGAGGTGCTGCGTCGCGGGGCGCTCGCCGAGGTGCGCCAGGAGCGCCGCCAGCTCCGGCTGCGTCGTCGCGAGCGCCCCCTCGATCTCGCGGAAGATCGGCACGTGGAAATGGATGCGCCACTCCGCCGGCCGCTCCTCCGGCGGCGCCGCCCGCGCTCCCTCGAGCGCCGACAGCGCCTCCGGCAGATCCAGGTAGCGCGCGAGCTCGCCCCCGCCCGCGCGCCGCTCCACGACCTGGTGCAGGTAGACGACGTCCTCCGCGTACGCGCGGAGCCGCGCGACCACGGCCGGATCGCGGTCCGCCACGCTCGCGCGCAGGCCAGCGCTGATCTGCACCTTGTGCACGGCGATCCCCGCCGCGTCGAGCGCCGCGAGCGAGGCGGGCGCGTCCTCGAACTCGACCGCCATGTGGCACGCGTCGAAGCAGAGGCCGAGGTGCGCCCGCAGCGCCTCCTCCGCGCCTGACAGGCTCATCCCGGTCAGCGCCGCGAGCTCCCGCGCGCGCTCCCGCGAGAAGACGTGATCGGTGAAGAAGCCGATCGCCTCGGGCGTCGTCTCGAGGAAGCAGCACGGCTCCGGCTCCAGCGCCAGCGCCACGCGCTTGCCCGTGCGGCGCTGGAGCTCGACGAGGTGCGCCGCGTGCCTCGCGAGGCGCCGCGCCATCCGCTCCGCGTCGCCCGGCGCGCGCGCCCGCGGGCGAAACGCGCCCGGCACGGTGCTGACGCTGCCCATCAGGCCGTCCTCCGCCGGCAGCAGCGCCGCGAGCAGCGTCGCCAGGAGATCGCTGTAGGCGAGGCGCTCGTCGTCGAGCCAGTCGGGCAGGTACACGCGCTCCTTCACCGGCGCGCCGTGGAACCGACCATAGGGGAAGCCGTTCAGCGTGAAGACATAGAGCCCGTGCTCGTCGAGGAACCCGCGGAACGCCTCGAGCTCCGCCGGCGCCGCGAGCTCGGCGGCGGCCCTCGCCGAGAGCCGCAGACCCACGCCCCGCCGGCGGCGCTCGCCGCCCGCGCCGCCCTCCACGCCGTCCGCGCGCGGCGCGCCGCCCTCCACGCCGCCCGCGTGCGGCGCGCCGCCCCCACCGCCGGCCGCGCGCGACCAGATCGCGGGCAGGTGCGCCTCCAGGCTCTGCTTCACCTCCGCCCACGTCTCGCCCGGATGGATGTTCGTGCAGTACGTGAGGTGCGGCGATCCCGCGCACGCGAGCCTCATGATCGCGCCCGCCTCGCCGCGCCCGCCGCGCCCGCCGCCTTCGCCGCGTCCGTCGCCTTCGCCGCGTCCGTCGCCTTCGCCGCCTCCGTAGCCCCGGCCGCCGCGCCCGCCCCCGCGTCCCGGCGCGCGCCGGGCGCGGCCCGCCGACCGGCGCGCTCGCGCAGCTGCTCGATCGCCGCGGTCACGCGCCGCTCGTCCATCACGTGCACCTCGCGCCCGCGGCCCACCTCCTCGAGCAACGTCACCGTGAGCTCGCCGCCGAGGTGCTCGCGGAACTCGGCGAGCCCGTCGAGCACCGCGAGCCGCTCGCCCCCCTCGGCCGCGATCGCCAGCGCGTCGTCCCACAGCGCGAAGCCGAGCGCCTCGAGCAGCGCGAGCACCGCGGCCGCCGTGCCCGCGCGGCTCACGCCGGCCAGCTCGCCGTAGACGGCGTCGAGCGCGATGCCGATCGCGACCGCCTCGCCGTGGCGGAGCCTGTGCCTCGTGAGCGACTCGAGCTTGTGCGCCGCCCAGTGCCCGAAATCGAGCGGCCGCGCGCTCCCGAGCTCGAACGGATCGCCCCCGGTCGCGATGTGCCGGAGGTGGATCTCCGCCGAGCGCCGCACGAGCTCCGCGAGCGGACCGAGCGACCCCGCCGCGAGCGCGGGCGCCTGCTCCGACAGCCACGAGAACAGCCGCGCGTCCCGGATCAGCGCGACCTTCACCGCCTCCGCCATCCCGGCCACCCGGTCGCGCAGCGGCAGCGTCTCCAGGAAGCGCGGATCGATCAGCACCGCGAACGGCGGCGCGAACGTGCCGAGCAGGTTCTTCTTCCCGAACGCGTTGACGCCGTTCTTCACCCCCACGCCGGAGTCGGCCTGCGCGAGCACCGTCGTCGGGATCCGCACCACCCGCACGCCGCGGTGCACCGTCGCGGCCGCGTAGCCGGCCATGTCGAGCACCGCGCCCCCGCCGACGATCATCACGAACGCGTGCCGATCCATCCCGAGCGCGTCGAGCCTCGCCTGCAGCGCCGCCGTCGCGGCGCCGTCGTTCTTCGCGGCCTCGCCGCCAGGCACCACGATCGGCTCGGCCGCGAGCGCGAGCCGCTCCGCGTGGGCGCCCGCGTAGCGCGCGATGTCCTCCGCGAGCGTCGGCCACGCCGCGGCCACGCCGCCGTCGATCACCGGCAGCACGCGGTGCCGCCGGCCGGGCTCCTTCGAGGCGACGGCGGCCGCGAGATCGCCGCTCTCCGGCGAGAAGACGCCGTCGGTGAAATACACAGGGTACTCGAAGGGGACCGCGAACCGCTGGACGTGAAGCAGCATCGAAGCCGAGCTTTGAGAGCGGCCCTCGGGCCGTCAAGCTCGTTCCTCGCGCGGATCCGGCGCCCCCGCAGCGGGACGAAAACTTCCCCTTGGCGGCGGACGACCTTCCTGCAATGCTGCCGCCGCTCGGCATCCTCGCGTCCGCTCCCTTGCGCTCCCTCCGCGCTCCCGCGCGCTGAAGAGAGCGCCTCACGGACGCGGGACGATCGCGACGAGCGAACGCCGTACAGCCCGCTCACCCCTCCTCGACAGACGCCATGGAAGGCACAGCCCGTCGCACGAAACGGTCATTCATGAGAGGAGTGCTTTTCAGCGCGGCGGCAGGGCTCGCCCTGACCGCCCTCTCCGCCGGGTGCTCTCCCACGTATGTCTACAACCCCGCGAACTACGCGAAAGAGTACGACCCGCGGTCGCACGAGTACGTGATCGGGGTAGGGGACCAGCTCCGGATCAACGTGTGGCGCATGGGCGACCTGTCCAGCGACGCGCTGGTCCGGGCCGACGGCGTCATCACCATGCCGCTCATCGGCGACGTCCGGGTGGCGGGCTCGACCCCGACCCAGGTGCGCGACGAGCTGAAGAAGCGGCTCTCGGAGTTCGTGAAGGACGAGACGGCCGTGATCACCGTCGCCGTGACCGGGATCAACAGCTACCGGTTCGTGGTCAGCGGCAACGTCGCGCGCGCCGGCATCTACGCGTCCAACTACTACGTATCCGTCTCCGAGGCGCTCGCGCTCGCCGGCGGACCGAACCAGTTCGCGTCCACGGATCAGATCCTCCTCATCCGCATGGACAAGCCGGGCAAGTTCCGCCAGATCCCCATCAACTACGATGATATCGCCTCGCGCGAGCGTCCCGAGCAGGACCTCGTGCTCAAGGCCGGCGATACCGTCTTCGTGCCCTGAACGTGGCGGGCTCCTCGGCGCTCGCTCGCAAGGCCGTCCTCGGCGCCGTCTGGACGATCGCGACGGGGCTCGGCTCGCGCGTCCTCGGCCTGATAGGCACGCTCGTGCTCACCCGGTTCATCGCGCCGGACGTGTACGGCGAGGTCTCGGCCGCCTCCGTCGTCGCCATGACGGCGCACAGCATGTCGAGCCTCGGCATCGGCCAGTACATCGCGTCGCGGCCGGAGCTCGACCGCCAGATGGTCTTCAACGCGACCGTCTACTTCATGGTGGCGGGCGTCGCCGCCCTCGGCGCCGTGTACCTCCTGCGAGAGCCCATCGCGGTGCACCTCGTCGGCGCGCCCAAGATGCTCGAGTACATGCCCTGGCTGATCGTGGCGATGTTCATCGATCGGCTCTGGTACATCCCCGACCGCCTGCTCATCCGCGAGATGCGCTTCCGCAGCGTCAGCCTGCGCAACACGGCCGGCGAGCTCACCTACACCGCGGCGTCGGTCGCCCTCGCGGTGCTCGGCTGGGGCGGGAACGCCATCGTGGTCGCGACGCTCCTGCGCGCCGTCGTGCGCGTGATCATCACGCTCCCGGCCGTGAAGCTCGCCGAGTGGCTCACCCCGAGCCCGCTGTCGCGCGAGAAGGCGCGCCAGCTGTTCTCCTTCGGCATCCCGCTCAACTTCGGGGCCATGGCGCACTTCGGCTCCACGAAATGGGACAACCTCGTCATCATCCGGCTCTTCGGGGAGCACGTCGGCGGGCTCTACAACCTCGCCTGGAACCTCGCCGACATCCCGGCCTCCCAGGTCGGCGAGCGCATCGGCGACGTGCTCGTCCCGTCCTTCTCGAAGCTCGAGCCGGAGCAGCGCAAGACCTCGCTCATCCGGGCGCTCACCCTGCTGTCGCTCCTCATCTTCCCGCTCGCCATCGGCCTCGGGGCGGTCGCCCCGACGATCCTGAACGACACCTTCTTCAATGAAGCCTGGGAGCCGGCCGGCCCGCTCCTCGCCGTGTTGTCCGCGCTCGGCGTGACCCGGCCGATCGGCTGGGTGGTGTCGTCCTATATGCAGGTCTACGGCCGGACGCGGACGATCATGGTCCTGGAGTGGCTCAAGGTGGCCGCGATCGTGGGCAGCATCTCGCTGCTCGGGTGGCTCGGCGGCGTGCTCTGGGCCTGCGCCGGCGTCGGCGTGGCGTTCGGGCTGCACGGCCTGGCGAGCCTCTGGATGGTCCACCGCGCCGACGGCATCCCCTACCTGCGGATGCTGCGCCCCCTGGTGCGCCCGCTGCTCGCGTGCCTTCCCCTGGTCGCGGCCGTGCTCGCCGTCCGCTACGGCATGCAGTCGCTGGGCCCGCTGCCCCGCGGCGTCCGCCTCGGCACCGAGGTGGTCGCGGGCGCGCTGGCGTTCGTCGTGTCCGCGCTGCTCATCGCGCGGCAGGCGTCGAGCGACTTCCTGAAGCTCGCCCGCGAAGCGATCCGTCGCCGGCGCTGAAATGTCGGCGGATGTCGCGGGCTGACGCCCCCTGGGCCCAGGGCCCCGGCGGGCCGACCCCCTGAGGACCTCCCTCCTCCGTGTGCGGCGGGCCGCATCGACGGACGCGCGAAATTTGGGGGCCTGTGGTAGCGTCGGTGCCCTCTCTTCAACATGGGTCGGGATCCGAAGACGGCTCCCCTCCACCACTGGAGATTAAAGGAAATGGCAGAGACGCATCCCGCTGCGGTCGAGAGCCTCCTGGCGAAGATCACCTCGCACGAAGCGCTGGTGGGCATCATCGGCATGGGCTATGTCGGCCTGCCGCTGGCGCTCACGTTCATCGAGAAGGGCTTCCGCGTGCTGGGCTTCGACGTGGACCCCGAGAAGGTCACCGCGCTCAGCGAGGGGAAGAGCTACATCAAGCACCTCGATCCCGCGCGCGTTGCGGCGGCAGCAAAGACCGGGCGGCTGATACCGACGGCGGACTTCTCGCGGCTCGACGAGCCCGACGCCATCCTCATCTGTGTGCCCACCCCGCTGACCCCGCAGCGCGAGCCCGACATGAGCTACGTCGTCGGCTCCGCGCAGAAGATCAAGGAGCGGCTGCGGCGCGGGCAGCTCGTGGTGCTCGAGTCCACCACGTACCCCGGCACGACCGACGAGCTCGTGAAGAACGTCCTCGAGCAGTCGGGCCTGCGCATGGGCGAGGACTTCTACCTCGCCTTCTCGCCCGAGCGGGAGGACCCGGGCAACCGCGACCACAGCACCGCGACGATCCCGAAGGTCGTCGGCGGCGTCGATCGCGCCTCGCTCGCCCTCGCGCAGACCCTCTACGCGCAGGCGATCGCCCGCACCGTGTCCGTCTCCTCGGCGCGCGCGGCCGAGGCAGCGAAGCTGACCGAGAACATCTTCCGGGCGATCAACATCGCCCTCGTGAACGAGCTCAAGGTCGTCTACGACGCCATGGGCATCGACGTCTGGGAGGTGCTCGACGCCGCGTCGACCAAGCCGTTCGGCTTCATGCGGTTCAACCCGGGCCCGGGCTGGGGCGGCCACTGCATCCCGCTCGATCCGTTCTACCTCTCCTGGAAGGCGCGCGAGTACGGCGTGTCGACGAAGTTCATCGAGCTCGCCGGCGAGGTGAACGTCGAGATGCCGCACTACGTCGTCAACAAGCTCCAGCTCGGGCTCAACGAGCGCGGCAAGCCGATGAAGGGCACGAAGGTCCTGCTCCTCGGCGTCGCCTACAAGAAGGACATCGACGACCCGCGCGAGAGCCCCGCGTTCGAGATCATCGAGCTCCTCCGCCGGCTCGGCGCCGTGCTGAGCTACCACGATCCGCACGTGCCCAAGCTGCCGCGCATGCGCACGTGGCCGCACCTGCCCGAGCTCACGTCCGTGCCGCTCAACGAGGACACCCTCAAGGGCCACGACGCGGTCATGATCGTCACCGATCACTCGGTGGTCGACTACGACGTGGTGCTCAAGCACGCGGCCGTGATCGTCGACGCCCGCGGCGTCTACCGCACGGCGCACCCCAACGTCATCAAGGCCTGACGGAGGGCGCCCGGCGCGGCGCTCGCCCCCCTGACCCGCCGGCGCGCGTGGCGCAACTCCATGCGTTGCGCCACGCCGCGCTGCGCCGTGCGGGGCCGGGCAGGGGCCGGGCGTTGTGACCGGGCACCCCGCCCGGGGGCGCCCTCGCCGCTGCTTCCGGTGACGAGATGACGACCGCGGTGTGACGCCGAGCGCCGACGCGCGAGATCCCCGCTGTCCTCGCGAAATCGCGAGCATCCCCTTGATGTCAGGGCGCCGGTTCGGTACCCATCGAAGACGGTCCATGTCCACGCCGCCGCCCATGGTCGGGCCAGGTCGAACGATGTCGCCCGCAGATGAGAGCTTGGGCCCTGCGCCATCGAGCTCGGAGTGGAAGGGCCACCTGGAGATCCGCCTCGGCGATCTCCCGGGCACGCGGCGGCCGCTGACCGAGTCCCACATCGTCATCGGCAGGGCGCCGGGCGTTCAGCTCACGCTCGACCACTACACGGTCTCCCGGCGCCACGCGGAGCTCTTCTGCGATCCGTTCGGGCGGTGGTGGATCCGCGATCTCGGCAGCACCAACGGCACCCTCGTCAACGACGAGCGGGTGAACGAGAAGGTGCTGAAGCCGGGCGACCGCATCGGGATCGGCGACTACATCCTCGAGTTCCAGCTCACGGCGCGCGCCCCGCGCGTTCCGCTCGACCCGGGCGGCCTCCACTTCGAGGAGGACAAACCGACCGCGATCCGCAAGCTCGGTGAGCTCGACCCGCCGCGGATCGCGGCGAAGCACCTGTTCACCTTGATGGATCTGTCGCGGCGGCTCCTCAGCATCGAGGACGCCACGGACCGGTTCGACGCGCTCTGCCAGCTGATGGTCCGGGAGGACTTCCACGGCAGCATGGCGCTCGCGCTGCGGCTCCGGCAGAACGGCGCGCTCACGATCCTGTCCGGGCCGCACCGCCCGTTCCAGTCGCTCCGGCGCGAGGACTCGATCGCGCCGCCGTACATCTCGCGCCGCGTGCTCGCGGCGGTGCAGGACACGCGCGAGCCGGTCCTTGCCGGCAACCTGGTCAGCGACAGCGCCACGGTCGAGCTCACGATGTCGCGCGACGTGATGGCCCTCTGGGTCGTCGCGTGCCCGCTGCGCGTCGAGGAGCAGCTGATGAACCTGCTCTACGTGACGCTGCCGCCCGACTTCGGCAGCGTCGAGTGGCTCGGGCTCATCGCGCTCGCCGCCGAGGTCTACCAGCAGGCCGAGTCGGCGTGGGAGGCGCGGCGGCACGCCCAGGCGCACGCGGCGATCGAGCGCGAGCTCGAGATGGCCCACCAGATCCAGCGGACGTTCGTCCCGAAGCGGCTGGAGTTCAAGGCGCTCGACGTGGCGCTCGGCTTCGAGCCGTGCCGGTGGGTCGGGGGCGACTACGTGGACATCGTCCCGATGCCGGACGGCCGCCTGCTGCTCGCGGTGGCGGACGTCTGCGGCAAGGGGCTCCAGGCCGCGCTCATCGGGTCGAGCGTGCACACGATGGTGCGGGCGACGGTCGACGCCGGCCGCGGCATCACGGGCATGATGGACCGGCTGAACGCCTACCTCTGCGAGTACCTGCCCGAGCAATCGTTCGTCACGATGGTCGCCGTGGCGCTCGACCCGGCGACGGGTCGCATGGAGTGCGTCAACGCGGGGCACCCGCCGGCGCTCGTGGCGACGTCCGAGGGCGGCCTGCGGCACCTCCAGGCGGCGGTCAACCCGGCGCTCGGGATCGGCCTCGTGCCGATGGAGGCGCACCAGAGCGTGCTCGCGCCCGGCGAGGTGCTCGCGATGTACACCGACGGCCTCACCGAGCTGCGCAACTCGTCGAAGCAGATGCTCGGCCTGCACGCGCTCGGCACCGGCTTCGCCAAGCTCTGCGCCGCCAGCGCCGGCCGCCCGGTCGCGGCGATCGCCGACAAGCTCACGCAGATGCTCGAGGAGTTCCGCGGCGACCAGCTGCCCGAGGACGACCGGGCCTTCCTGCTCGCGCGCCGCACCTGAACGCGCCGCCGGGCCGCGGCCCGCGGCGGTGGCCGAGCGCGTCAGGGAGGCGGCAGCCGAGCCGTGGCCAGGCGGCGGCCGAGCCGCAGCGGCGCGAGCGCGCCCGCGCTCAGGGCGAGCGCGCCCGCGCTCAGGGCGCGGCGCCGGCGGCGGACGCGGGCTCCGAGCCCTCCACGGGCTCGACCGACGGCTGATCGCGCACCGAGGCCGCAGGGCCCGTCGAGCCGAACGGCTGGGTCATCGAGATGCGCGAGCCCGGCTGCGCGCGCCGGGGGAACGCACCCGACACGGAGAGGAGGACCGCGTTCCGGAAGAGGAGCTCGTCGTCGGCGCCCTCGACCCTCGACTCGGTGCGCTGGTTCGTGTGCTGGTAGCGGAGCGCGAGCGCGAAGTCGGGGATGACGACGACGGGGCTCCAGACCAGCGCCACGTCGGCGAGCACCGCGGTCGTGGTCGGCCCCGTCACCAGCTCGCCCTCCTCGTTCGTGTCGAGGGGCTCCGCGATCTGCCCGCCCAGCGAGCCCTCGACCGACAGGTGCCACGCGGGGCGGATGGGCGCGGCGGCGCGGAGCGTCAGCTGATGGGAGAGCTGGATCTGCTGCAGGAAGACGTTCGGCGTGGCCGTGTAGGAGTACGCGAGCTCGCCCTCGCCCCGGGCGTGGGTGTAGCGCAGCGCGGCGAGCCCGGCCGGCCGCGCGATCGACGTGGCCTCGCCGGTCACGTCCGTCGCGAGGACGCCGCCGAGGTCGAGCTGGCTCGAGAAGTGATGGCCGAAGTCGTGCTGCCAGCTGGCCACGAGCGTGCTGAGGAGCTGGTCCTGCGCGGTGTACGTGTCCTCGGTCGCAGGGTCGTCGTCGACGATCGGGACGTTGTCGAAATGGGTGTAGCCGACCGAGAGCGCGAGGGACCCGACGTCGTTCTGGAAGATTCGCTGCGCGCTCAGCGTGTTCGCCGCGCCGTACGTGCGCTGCGGCCGGTCCTCGAGCGGGTTGTACACGAGGAAGGTCGCCGCCTGGCCGGCGGACCAGACCGGCGAGATCCGCCAGGAGAACCCCTCGTTCACCGACGCCTGCACGAAGTCCGTCGTCCCGCCCGCCGTGCTCGTGAGGGTCGTGGTGCCCGGCGCCTGCTCGAGCTGGAAGGTGTTCGTCTGGCCCTGCACGCCGGTCGCGCCGAGCGTCAGCGTCGTCCTCGGCGACGTGGTGAAGCGCGCGGACCACACGGCCGTGTTCGAGTACGAGTTCGCCTCGGGGTGCAGGAAGAAGAAGCTCGCCGCGAACGTGTACGACAACGTCTGCTCGGTCCGCGGCGTGCCGATGCTGAAGACGAGGCCGGGGCTCACGGTGCCGAAGCCGTCGGCCTCGGGGCGGGGCCTCGCCTCGGGCGTGGCCGGCTCGGGCGTCGAGCTCACGTTGTCGGTGACGCCGAGCGAGCCGGTGAAGACGCCCTGGAGGAATACGTCCTGCGCTAGCGCGCGGTCATGGGTGAGGATGGCGCAGCCGAAGGCCGCGACCGCAATACCTCGTCCGGAGCGCATGAGGGCCGCAAGGTAACAACGGAGTCGGCGCGCGGCTACGCTTCGCCGACCTTTCGACCAGGGAAGGCGCCCGGGGGGCGCCCGGGGGGAAGGCGCCCGGACGGCGCCCGGCGGGAAGGCGCCCGGAGGGCGAGGGCGCTCAGGCTTCGAGCAGGACGACGCCGAGGACCGGCGCCGGCCGGAGCTGCTCGATGGCCTGGCGGATCGTCCTGCGGGTCGACTTCTTGACAACCGACGTCAGGACGACGCCGTCCACCGAGTCCCCGATCACGTTCATGTCCATGGTGCCGAGGACGGGGGGCGTGTCGATGATGATGTACGAGTAGCCCGCGCGCTTGAGGCTCTCGATCCCGGTCGAGAACGCCACCGCGTCGAGCATCGGCGGCCGGTCGCTGCGCGGGTCGACGGCCAGGATGTGGACCGGCGTCTGGAGGGAGAGCCTCGGGTCGTTCGGTTTGCCGCCCGGCGGCACGTTCCGGTCCGAGGACTCGACGCCGTCCTCGCCGGGCGCCACGGCGGGCACCGGCGTCGCCTGCTCGACGACGACCCAGGGGGCGAGCCGGTCGTCGCGGTGGCGCTGGAGCTGCGCGGTGAAGCAGAGCGGGGGCTCGAAGCGCAGCGCCTTGGCGATGCCCGGCGTGCGGATGTTCGCCTCGACGAGGAGGATCTTCCCGCGCACGGTCTCGCGGAGCGCGAGCGCGAGGTTGATGGCGCACGACGTCTTGCCCTCGCCCGACCCCGCGCTGGTCACGGCGACCGTGGTCGAGGCGGCCGACGGCAGCTTGCGCCGCAGGGTGCGGTAGGCGTCGGCCTGGGGCGAGTACGGCGCGTGGATCATCACGATGCTCGGATCCACGGAGTCCGGCATCGGCAGCGGGCACACGCTGACCTCGCCCGAGCCGCCCAGGGGGTCGGGGTGAAGGAGCAGCCCGGGGCCGTCCTGGCCGCGGGCGCGCATGTGCTCGATGTGAAGCGACGGCGGCTCCTCGAACCCCTCGTCCACCGGCCGCGCCTTCGCGTCCGGGGAGTAATACTGCTCCGGGGTCGACACCACGCGGTTGAAGACCAGCGAGGGCGGCGAGGCGAACGTGCCGGTGAGCGAGCGCTCCGGCAGCCGCTCCGGCGGCTGGGGCGGCGCCGTCGCCGGCACCTCGCGCACGGTCACCTCGCGCGCGGCCGGAGGCACCACGCGCTCGAAGACGAGGGAAGGGGGCGAGGGGAACGCGCCGATCCCTCCGATCGTGCTGCCCAGGGCGACCGGCGAGCGCTCGTGCGGCGGCGCGCCCGCGGGGCTCACCGGCACGTCGCGGACCCCGATGTCCCGCGCCGGCGGCGCGACGACCCGTTCGACCTGCACCGGCAGCGCCGGCGAGCTCCCCTGCCTCGCGCCGCTGGACACGAGCCCAGGGCTGCTCAGCGTCGCGCCGAGATCGACGACGCGCGTCAGCGACGGGCTCACGCCGGGCCGCTCGGGACCGGGCGGCAGCGCCGGCGCCATGGAGATCTGGGGCGGCTCGCGCATGCCCGGGTGCGCGGCGTGCTCGCCGTGCTCCGGGGGCAGCCCCGCCAGGAACAGCGCCGTCGCGGGCGACGGGCCACGGCCCGGCGGCGTGCCGCCGGGAGCGCCCGGCGCCGCCCCGGGGCCGAGGCGCAGGCCGATCCCTTGCTGCGGGCTCAGGTGGCCCGACGGCGGCAGATCCTGGCGGATCGTCGGCGAGTCGAACGACGAGTTCGGGTCCTCCTGGCCGGCGCTCGGGCGCTCCGCCGAGACCACGTCCTCGGCGTCGTTCGCGAGGCGCAGGACGCGCGCGATCATCTCCTCGCGCACGTCCGGGTCCGGCGCGATCGAGCGCCAGTTCCCGACCACGTTGCGGAGCCGGCGCGCCTCGATCACGAGGGCGCGGACGCGCGCGGTCTGCTCGGCGCGACTCAGGAAGTCGCAGACTTGATCGAGCGCCCGCTCCAGGGATGCGACCGGCGGGGGCTTTCCCGGCTCAGCTCCGCCCGTCTCAGCCACGGTTTCCTCGGGGGGCGCGCGGGGCGGCCGGGACGACGACGAGCACCGGAGCGAGCGCCATTCGGTCGATATCTTCCATGTCGTACACCCGATCGTCGAGCACGATGCCACGCGCCGCCGCGGCCGCGATGCCGGCCGCGACGGACAAGAAGAGCCCGCCGATCGCGAGGAGCAGCCGCGAGGGGCCCGACGGCGCGCTCGGCCGGTACGCCGGATCGAGCACCTCGATCTGCGCCGAGTAGCCGCCCTGCTCCGAGCTCGCGGCCATCTCCGCGCGGAACGACTTGCCCTCGAGGTCGGCGAGCCGCTGCTGCGCCCGCGTCTTCTCGCGGCTGAGGCGGGACCACTCCGTCTCGGTGTTGATGATCTGCTTCGCCGTCTCGCTCGCGTCGGCCGCGTTCCCCTTCTTCGCGCTCCGGCGCGCCGCGATCTCCCGCTCGATCTTGGCGAGCTGGGACCGGATCTTCGCCTTCTCGGCCTCGTCGGTCGCGGCGACCTCCACCACCGGGTCCGGCGTCGGCGGCAGGATGAGCGCCTCCTCGGCCCTCCGCAGCGCCGCCTCGGCGTTGCTCACGCGGGTCGCCGCGGCGCGCACGTCGGGGTGCTGCTCGGTGAAGCGGGACTGCTTGTCGGCCAGGTCCCGCCGCGCGTTCGCGAGCTCCTGCTCGGCCTGGTCCCGCTGCCGGACGAGCGCGGGGGACGGCGCCCCCCCGACGCTCGGCGCCGCCTGCTGCGGCTGGCCGGTGAGCCGCGCCCGGAGGCGGGGGGCTTGCCGCTCGAGGGCCTCCAGCGTCGGGTCGACGTCGGTGGCGCGCCGCTCCTGCGCGCGGATGGCGGCGCCGGTCTGCGCGCCGCCCGGCGAGGCCGTCTCCGCGGCGAACTCGGGGTGCTCGGCCAGGAACGCCGCGAGCTCGGTCTCGGCCTTCTCGACGTCCTGCTCGGCGCGCTTCAGCTCGGAGTCGAGGAACTCGTTCGTCATCTGCGCCTGCGTCTTGCGCATGCGCGTCGTCTCCTCGACGAGGATGTCCGCGAGCCGCTGCGTCACCTCCTGCGCCAGCTCCCGCGTCTCCCCTTCGCCCGAGATCGCGAACGTGTCGGTCGATCGGGCCTTGAAGGTGATCTTGCTGCGGAGCCGGTCGACCGCGTCGACCATGCCTCGCTTCTCGACGACGTCCGGGAAGAGGTTGAACTCCTCCACGACCTTCTGGAGGTTGGAGCGCGCGAGCAGCGTCTCCTTCAGGCGCGCGGCGAGGGTGCGGAGCGGGTCGGGCCCGTCCGGCCCGAGGTACGTCGACTTCACGCCCTCCCGGTAGAAGATCACGGTCTCGGAGCGGTAGGCGGGCTTCCGCGACTTCACGACGAGCGCCGTGAACGCCACGCCCGCGATCGCCACGATCAGCGCCACGTACCAGTGCGCCAGCGTCCGGTTGATCATCGAGGCGACGCTGGGCGGCTGCGGTCCCATCGCGGCGCGCGCCGACGCGTCGACGGGCAGCGCCGCGAGCGCGTCCTGGGGCGGGGTGGGCCCGGAGGGCTGCTGGTTCATCTTCTTGTCCATGGTCCCCGGCTCCTCGAAGGTTGGCTTGCTCCGCCCGATCCGGAGGACGCACATCCCAGTCCGGCACGCGGATGGCTGCCTATGGTAGACGTGCGACGCCAGAGCGCCAGCTTGTTACACGCGGCCTGCGCTTATGCATGCGTCGCGCGGCGGGCATGCGTCGCGCGGCGGGCATGCGTCGCGCGGCGGCGGTGCCCGCCCGGCGCCACCGCCGCAGCCGCTGCAGGCGCCGCGACCGCCACGCCGAGGGCGAGCGCGCCGCCACCCAAGCTCACGTCGGGAACACCCGATCGAGGCGCAGCAGGCGGAAGATCGCGCGCGGCTGATCCCTCAGCCCGACGATCCGCACCTGGCCGCCGTTGGCGCGCACCCGCTTGAAGAGCGAGACGATGACGCCGACGCCTGAGCTGTCGATCAGCCGGAGGGACGACAGCTCGAGCGTGATGTTCTGCCGGTTCTCCGCGACCAGCTCGTCCACCAACGTCCTGAACTCCGGTGCGGTCACTGCGTCGAGGGTCCCCTCGAACTGCACGACCGTCTCATTGCCGTTATCGGTCCGCGTATAGCTCATTGTATTTTAATGCCCCCTGCGGCGCGGGTCGCGCCCGATCGGGAGACGCTCCGCATTCGAAACCTACTCGTCCGATGCCCCTTCGCCTCAACGAAATCGGCGTCGGTGTGCTCCTGTCCGCTGCTGCCGTCGCTCCCGTCGCTCCCGTCGCTGCCGTCGCTCCCGTCGTCGGCGGTGCACGAGCTGCCCTCCCGCCGCTTCACCAGGCGGAGGACATTCGGCCTGCCGGGACAGTAGTCGACCTCATCCATGAACGACTTGATGATGAAGAGCCCCATCCCGGACTCGGGAAGGTCGTCGATGGGGGGGTTCTCGATGCTCGCGGGATCGAAGCTGCACCCCGTGTCCATCAAGCGGATGACGATGCCGTCCTCGTCGGACTCGATCTCGATGTCGACGTCGCCCGGCGGGCCGGCGCGGTACCCGTGAATCGCGATGTTGTTGAACGCCTCGCCGAACGCCGAGACGGTCTGGGCCTCGAAATCCTCCTGGCTCAGGCCGGACGACCCGCCATCGACCCTCCCTGGCGCGGCCATCTTGCATGCGGCCGCCACTACGCGGAGGGCGAGGTGGCGATAGGTCAATGAACCTGGTACACGGAGTCGGATCACGCCCAAACCTCCATCCGAGCTTGTACCCTACCACGTTCTCGACTATGGGAGCCACAAGGTAAAAGTGACACCTGGCGTTCGTGTAGCCAAACGTGCGATCGACATCGCGGGCTCCCTGGTGGGGCTCACGCTGACCCTCCCGCTCTACCCCCTCATCGGCGCGGCCGTCTACCTCGAGTCGCCCGGGCCGATCTTCTATATGCAGCGCCGCGCCGGGATGCTCCTCGGCACGGAAGTGCGGGACGGCGTGAGTTACCCGCGATTCGTCGAGTTCCACATGCGCAAGTTCCGTACCATGCGCGTGGACGCGGAGAAGATGACCGGGCCCGTGCTGGCGCAGCAGGACGATCCGCGCATCACACGCGTCGGGCGCTTCCTTCGCAAGACGCGCCTGGACGAGATCCCGCAGTTCTGGAGCGTGCTCATGGGCGACATGAGCCTCGTCGGGCCGCGGCCCGAGCGGCCCGAGCTGCTCGTCAACCTGGCGCTCGCGATTCCGTTCTTCGAGGAACGGATGCGCGACATCAAGCCGGGCATCACGGGGCTCGCGCAGGTCTCGCTGGGCTACTCCGGCCGGGCCCCCGCCGAGAGCGAGGTCGCCGCCTTCGAGGCGACGTTGACCAACCCGTTCGGCCTCGAGGAGGCCGAGGGCGCCGAGGCCGACGACATGCGGATGAAGCTCCTGTTCGACCTCGCGTACGCCGCGTCGCTCGAGAAGCTCTCGACCTTCCTGCAGATGGAGCTCTCGATCATCCTGAAGACCCCGCTCGTCATGGTCCTCGGCCTCGGGCGCTGAGCCCGCGGCCGAGCGCCACGGGCGGCTGAGCCCGCCGGCCATCGCGCGGCCCGACTGCGTCCTGCACGGCTGCGCACGGCGCGCGCCTGCGCGAGGGCGCAAGTGGCGCGCTGCGCACTCCCGCACAGCGGCGCACCCCCCGCACAGCGGCGCACCCCCGCACAGCGCGCGCCCCCCGCACAGCGGCGCGCCGAGCGCGCTCCCGCGCGGGGAAGCGCCGAGCGCCCGCGCCCTCAGTAGCCCTTGGCCTTGGTGTACAGGGTGAGCGCGAGCACCAGGCCGACGTCGACCCCGACGAGCCGGAGCACGTCGCGCTTCTCGAGCCGGACCGAGAAATTGGGGTCGACGCCCCGGATGGCGGAGTACAGCGCCCCGGCGAGGCCGAAGTAGATCCAGAGCACGTAGTGGTAGGTGAACGAGAGGAAGAAGATCCCGACCATCATCCCGCAGAACCCGGAGAGGATCGCCATCGACCAGGCCCGGATCATCGCGAACTGGGCGCCATGCTCGTACCGCTTGAGCGCGGTCAGCGAGATCTTGAGGGTGAGGTAGATCAGCGCCGTCCACGTGAACATGCCGAGCGGGCCGAGCTCCGCGAGCGAGAGCAGGTACGCGTTGTGCGCCGTGAGCCAGTGGTGCTCGGTGAACTGGCGGAAGCCCGCGCCCATCAGCGGGAACATGCGCCAGATGAGGAGGCCCTCGGCCAGGATCTCGGTGCGCTCGTTCGCCGACTCCTCCGCCTCTCCGCCCTCGCGGCCGCCGAGCAGCATGAGCGGGGCCGCGAAGATCGCGCCGAAGATCGCGCCGCGGATGCCGTACTTCTTGACGAAGTAGACGCCGAGCACCGTCGCGAAGACGAGCTGGCCGCCGCGCGACTGCGTGAGGATGATCGCGGTCGCGATCACGATGAGCGACGTGAGGACGAGCAGCGCGCGCGTGAACGATCGCTTCTGCTCGAAGAGCGCGAAGCTGAACGGCAGCACGATGCCCGACGTGAGCGCGAGCTCGTTGGGATCCTGGAGCACGCCGCGCCACCGCACGCGGCCGTTGATCGTCGTCGTCTTGAACAGGCCGACGCGCTCGCACAGGTACTCGGCGTCGGGATCGGCGCCCGCGCTCTCGCGGCAGTCCACGCGCCTCTCGCACGATCGGCCGTCGGGGATGCCCGCCTCGCCGCGCGAGCCCGCGATGGTCTCGGTCATCGCGAGGCACTGGAACGGCGAGAACCCCTGGTGCACGGCGACGCCCGCCACGAAGAGCCCCATGATGAGCACCGTGGTGGCGAGCTTCCGGAAGCCGGCGAAGCTGTCGACGCTGTGCCCGATCAGGAAGAAGAGCACGAACGTCACGCTGATCGAGACGAACCCCTCGGAGAACTCGGCGGGGTTCCTGACGCCGAGCGTGAACACGCACCAGAGGTAGACGACGATCGCCCACCGCAGCTGCGGGGTCGCCTTGAGCTTGACCTTGCCCATGGCGAGGTCGAGGCCCATGCCCATGAAGGCGAGGCCGAGCCAGAGGTACAGGAACGGCAGGGCCTCGAAGCGCTCATCCCACTCCTGAGGCCTGCCGTAGATGAAGATGATGAGAAGGATGACCCCGGGGAGCGCGAGCATGGCGAGGACCCTCGGCGGAGGCGCGGTTCGGGTGGAGGAGGACGTTCCGGAGGATGGCCGCCCGCGTCAAGCAGCTTGCGCGCTCGAGCGGCCCGCCCCGGGCCAGGCTCGCGCCGCTACGTGCTGAGCCCCGCGCGGCGCACGGCCTGGTTCAGGAACGGCACGAACTCGTCCGCGGCCTTCTCGTTCCCCTCGCGCGACGGGTGGTTGTCGGTGTTGCCCTCCGAGCCGTGCAGGGAGAAGTTGGACTCGCCCCGGTTCGTGAGCACGTCGTAGTAGTCGAAGACGACGACGTTCTTCTCGGGATAACCGCGGAGCCAGCCGTCCGGCGACTTGACCCAGTTGTTGAACACGCGCGCGAGGTCGGCCTGGCGCTGCCCGATCTCGGCCTCGGAGGGCTTGCCGAGGACGCGCTTCGCGGCCCATTTCCAGGCGGGATCCTTCGAGCGCTTCTGGACGTTGCCCGGGGCGGTGACGTAGACGAACAGCGTGTCCTTGCGCTTCGCGAGCTCGGGGAGCAGCGACGCCAGCGTCGCCTTCGCGTTCCAGACCGTGAGCTCCGGGCCGGCCGGGTGGCCGGGGGCGGTGCCCTCGCCGACGAAGCGGTTGTTGGGGTAGCAGGACTTGAAGAGGACGATGCGGTTCACGGCGCCGTCCGGGAGCGCCTGGTCGTTCAGCGAGACCCGGAGCACCTTGTCCATCTTGTCGCGGAACTTGGGCGCCCAGTCGAAGAGGTCGGTGTTCTCGCCGATCTCGCTCCCGTAGGAGGCCTCGTGGACGCGGTAGCCCTGCTCCGTGAGCTTCCTCCGGAGCCCGCCGCCGTTCGGGTGCGCCTCGTAGACGCACGACGCCTTCTCCTTCTCGGGGCCGGGATCCGTGAGCAGCTGGCCCCCGGTCGAGTGGTGGATGAACAGGAGGTCCAGCGGGGCGTCGGGCCGGGCGCTCGAGTAGGCCGACAGATCGAGCGCGCTCGCCTTGACGATGGGGCCGGTCGCGGCGGGCGCCTTGCCCTCGATGGGGATGAAGAGGGCGCCCAGCGCGACGAGGAAAGCGCCGGCAGAGACGAGGTGCTTCTTGCTCATGAGGCCTCCACGAGAGGACGCAGACGGACGAGAGGACGCAGACAGCGACGCTGGATTATCTCAGCGGGGCGCGCCGAGGACAAGCCGGCCGGCGCGGGGCGACGGCGTGGTGTCGGCGCTCTGCGCCGCGGCGTGATCCCGGCGCGCGGCGCCGCGGCGTGATCCCGCGCCACGGCTTCATCCCGGCGCAACGGCGCGAGCCCGGCGCTCAGAAGGAGAGGACGCCGCCCTCGTCGGCCTTGGCGGCGGAGCCGGGGCGGATCGTGATCTCCTCGGCGCCGCCTCCGCCCGCGGCCTTCTTGATCACGTCGTACGAGGCGCCGGGCGCGAGCCCCGTGACGAGGTGCCGCTTCACGCCGGGAGGCGCCGTGTACTGCACCTCGGCGACGGCGCCGACGTTGACCGGGAACAGGACCAGCGTCCCCCGCACCGCCGCGCCCGCGAACGGCGTCCCGCGCTTCGTGATCACGGCCTCCGCCGGATCCGCCGCGCCGCCGCGGGGCGCGCCCTGGAGGACGTGGAGGAAACGCGCGTCCTTCGGCATCGTGGACGGCTCGACCCGCAGGATGCCGCGCATCGGCTCGGACGCGGCCGGCTTGGTCTCCCAGGTGCCCCCCGCCTTGTACTCCTCGGCCGTGATCGCGGCGTTCTCCGGCTGGAGCGTGGTCACGAAGAGCCTCTGCTCCTTCGGCGTCGTGACGGTCGCGACCTTCCCCGCGACCTGCGCGACCGTCGGCGTCTGCAGGAAGAAGCGCTTGAAGCGGCCCTGCTTGCCCGTCGCGGCGCGATCGTAGACCACGAGGTGGTCCGGCTTGAGCCACACGATCGAGCGGCTGACGTGCGTCACGTCGACGATGTTCTCGTACCTGGAGTTGTAGAGCGCGGTCGCGTCGCCGAGGACGTAGGTGTAGTCCTGCGCGAGGCTCCTCGCGAGCACCCGGGGATCTTCCGTGTGCACGAGCGGCCACTGGGATCCGCTCTTCCAGAGCCAGGCCCGGTCGGGATCCTCGTGGTGCTGGACCTTGTCGTTCTCGACGGTGAGGGTGTTGTGCTGCTCGGAGCCCGAGAAGAAGGAGCCGTACCCGACGCGCTCCTTCGTGAGCCACTCGCCGCCCCGGTAGAAGCCGAAGCTGAGGCCGTCGCCGTGCTGGTGATCGATGTGCTCCCAGCCGAGCCGGAAGTGGAACCACGACGCGTCGGGCCCCCAGCCCGTGCGCGCGGAGACCTCACCGAGGCCGGCGCCGTGGTGCGAGAGCGGGACCTTGGGGCGCGGGTCGGTCGGGGTGACCGCCGGGTCGAGCAGCAGGAAGTACAGGATGGGGTGGCGCCGGTGATCCTCGCCCGCCGAGCGGGCGCGCCGCGCGAGCGCCGCGGGGCCGCCGGGGCCCAGGTGGATCGCCATCCAGCGGAGCGCGTTCAGGCGCTCGGCGTTGCCGCTGTTCTCGGCGTGCAGGCCGAGCGCGGCGAACGCGTCGATGTGATCGGTGAGCTCGTAGCTCTGGCCGTCGCCGGACCACGCGGCCTCGTGGGTCGGACCGAGCCGGCCCGCCGCCGTGCCGGGGCTCAGGCTGTGCAGGTGGGCCGGGATCATCTCGTGCCAGAAGGGGTTGCCGTCGAGGTGCACCTGCGGGCCCCACTTCGCCGGGTCGGCCTCGCCGGCCGTCTGGATGGCGAGCAGCGTCTGGCTCACGTAGGCCAGCGTGTAGCGGCCGTACTGGAAGCCCTCCGGCGCCGACCCGCCGCGCGCATCGTTCCTGAGGACCTGGTCGCTCATGTAGAGCCACGCCCCGGTCACGCTCGTGAAGTAGTCCCGGAGCCGCGGGTACGCGCCGTCGTGCTTCGGATCCGGCGGATCGTCGGCCTCGTCGAACGCGAGCGACATGAGCGTGAGGTTGCGCATGTGCGACGTGAAGTAGTTGTTCACGGCGTACCGGCGCTTCTTCGGCTCCTTCAGCAGCACCGGATCGTTCAGCTTCCCCGCCGGCTCGGGGTGGTCGTGGCTCGTCGTGGACGACTTCAGCTGCTCCTCGGCCCAGCGGAGGAACATCGTCCGGATGGCCGCCTTGTCCGCGGCCGAGAGGTAGCCGTAGATCCAGTCGACCGCGAGGCCGAACGACTCGCCGGCCCAGCGGGCGCGGTCGCCCGTCGAGAAGCGGCCCTTGAAGACGCCGTCGGGGTCGCCCTTGGCCACGCGGTCGGCGATGTGGAGCAGGATCTTCCGCGCGCGCGCGGCGTACTGGTCGCGGGCCGCCTGCTCGCCGGAGAGGAGCGACATGAAGGCGAACAGCTCGGCCTGCGACTCGCAGAAGACGCGGGCCGCCGTGCAGTCGCCCTCGGAGGGGACCTGGCCCTTGTCCATCGCCGCCGCGGCCTCCACCGCGAGGGCCTCGAGCTCCCTGAAGAGGGGGTTCGCGCGCGTGGCGCGCGCCCTGAGCTTCGGCAGGTCGGCCTCGCGCACCCAGAGCCTCGGGTGCCCCTTGGCGGGAGAGGCCGGCGGCGCCGGCGGCGCCGCGAACGAGGGCGCCTCCGGCGGCGCGGCGGCGAGGGCGGCGGCGGCCTCCTGCGTCTGCGCGCCGCCCTGCACGGCGGGGGTCGGCGGCCCGGGGGTCTGCCGCCGGTCACAGCCGGCGAGGCCGCCCGCGGAGGCCGCGACCGCGGCGGCGAGCGCGAGCGACGCGACCGCCGCGCCGGGCCGCCGGCGCCTCATTTGCCGTGTTCCCGGAGATAGGCGAACGTGCGCTGGAGGCCCTCCTCCGTGGAGACCAGCTGCTTCCAGCCGAGCGCCTTCAGCTTCGTGTTGTCGAAGCGGTTGCCCTTCCACGTGGTCGCCGTCTTGTAGGGCGTGAAGATGGCCGGCAGCTGCCCCTTCGAGTGGGCGTGGTACCGCGCGACGAGCTTCGATATCCCGGAGAGGGCGACGTAGGGGACCCGGACCGAGCGGAGCGGCCTCACCTCGCGCTTGTAGCGGGCGAGGTAGGCGTCGCACGTGGGCAGGTCGTCGTCGTGGACGTTGTAGACCTGCCCCTTCGCGACGTCGCTGCGGCCGGCGACGGCGATCGCCTCGGCGCAGTTGTCGACGTACGTGAGCGGGAGCAGGTTGCTCCCGCCGAGGTGCAGGAAGACGCCGAACAGGTTCATCCCGACGCGGCCGGAGAAGGCGTTGCCGCCCGGGCCGTAGATGACGCCGGGGCGGATCACGGTCAGCGGGAAGCCGTAGCGCGCCTGGTACTCCCAGAAGAGCTTCTCCTGCCGGAGCTTCGCCTGCGAGTAGAGGTCCCGCTGCTCGGGGCGCGACTCGAGCGGCGTGTTCTCGTCGACGATGTACCCGCGCGGGAGGTCGGCCACGCCGTAGACGCCGAAGGAGCTGATCAGGATGACCCGGGGGGACCGGCCCGTGTGGACCAGCGCCTCGAGCAGGTTCTTCGAGGCGACCACGGTGTTCAGGAACATGTCCGCGGGCGCGCCGCCCATGGCCGCGGCGACGTGGTAGACGACGTCGACGCCCTCGACCGCGCGCTCCGCCGCCTCCTTCGAGCCGAGGGAGCCCACCGTGACCTCGAGCGCGGCGCCCCGCTTCCGCTCGATCTCCTCGAGCCGGGCGCGGTTGCTCGCGGGGCGGACGAGGCAGCGGATGTCGGTCTCGCCGTGGGCGAGCAGCCGGTCGACGAGCGCCGAGCCGAGGAAGCCGTTCGAGCCGGTGACTAGGACTTTCATGTGCGCGCCTTCTCCTGCGGGACCTGCCGGAAGATCTCATCCATCATCCACGCGACCCGGATCATGTCCCGGTACGAGATGGGCAGCTCCGCGCCGCGGGTGATGCTGTCGTAAAAGAGCCCGATCAGCCGGTTCATCCCCGAGAAGAAGTGGAAGTCGCTGCGGGCGAACTTCACCACGTTCTTGCCCCCCTCGCGCAGGTACGAGAGGGCCTGATCGAACGCGGGCACGACGCGCCCGATCGCGCTCGGCAGCTTCGGCGACGCGTCGAGCGTGACGGTGCGGCTCGTGAAGTCGACGTGGAGGGTGTTCTTCGTGCCGTAGACGCGGAGGAAGTGGCCCGGCGGCCGCGCGTGCGACGAGAACGTCCCATAGGCGCTGACGCGCGCGCCCTGCACCATGACGCGGAGCTCGTCCAGCATGTCGTCGCGGCTGTCGCCGAAGCGCTTCTCCCGGAGCGCGTAGGCGGTCGCGGTGACCTTCGGCTGCTCGTCGTCGACGAACTCGACCACCTTGTTCAGCAGGTGATCGATGTTGTTGTGGAACAGCTTGCCGGGGAGGCGATGGACCCAGTGCGCGCCGTCGCCGAGCAGCGCCGCCCCGAACGGGCCGGAGAGGTTGTAGCCGAAGCAGCTCTCGACGTGGACGGGGTCGCCGAGCAGGCCCTCGGTGATGAGCTCGCGCATCTCGACGGCCGGCGGGTCGAAGAGGTACTCCCAGCCGACGGTCATCTTCTTCCCGGCGGCGGTGCAGAGCTCGATGAGCTGCCGCACGTCCGCGAGGTTCAGCGCGATCGGCTTCTCCACGTAGACGTGGGCGCCCGCCTCGATCGCGCGCCGCGCGAGGAAGAGGTGCGACTGCGGAGGGGTGGTGATGTGCACGACGTCGGGCTTCTCGACGTCGAGCATCCGGTCGAACGAGTCGTAGTGGCTCGGGACGCCGTAGCGCACCGCGATCTGCTCGGCCATCAGGAGCTCGAGGTCGCACACGGCGACGACCCGAGCCCGCTCCGGCATCTTCTGGATCTCTTCGATGTGGCCGTCGGCGATCTTGCCGCAGCCGACGATCGCGATTTTGAGGGTCATGGGGCGGCGGAGCGTACCGCAACGAGGCGGCCGAGAGCTAGGCTCTACGACCGCGCGCGGCGTCTACCACCGCGCGCGGTGTAGACGCCGCGGCGCGGGGTGGACGAGTCTGGTGACGATCGCGGCGGCGTCGGGTAGGCTGCGCGGCGCATCACATCAAGAAGGGTGGTGAGCGGTGCGCGTGCTTCATGTTCTTCATACGTCGCTGCCGGTGATGGCGGGGTACACGATCCGCAGCGACTACATCATCCGGCACCAGGCAGAGCACGGGCTGCAGCCGGCGGTGGTGACGTCGGCGCAGCAGGGGTCGGGCGAGGTGCTGCGCGAGGAGATCCGCGGCATCAGCTACTTTCGGACGCGCGAGCCGCCCGGCAAGAAGCTGCCGGTCGTCCGGGAGCTCTCGCTCATGCGGGCGCTGGAGTCGCGCGTCGAGGACGCGATCCGGGAGTTCAAGCCCGACCTCGTGCACGCGCACTCGCCGATGCTGATCGGGCTGCCGGCGCTCGCCGCCGCGCGCCGCTTCCGGCTCCCGCTCGTCTACGAGGTGCGCGACCTCTGGGAGAACGCCTCCGTGGACCGCGGCAAGTTCGCCGAGGACTCGGTGCCGTACAAGATCGCGGCCGGCCTCGAGACCATCGTGTACAAGTACGCCGACGCGACGGTCACGATCTGCGAGAGCCTGAAGAACGCGGTCGCGCCGCGGGTGCGCAGCGCGGACGCGCTCTACGTCGTGGGCAACGGCGTCGACTCGGACAAGTTCGCGCCGCGCGAGCCGCCGCCGGGCGCGTGGGAGCGCTTCGGCGTCGCCGGCAAGCGGATCATCGGGTATGTCGGCACGTTCCAGCCGTACGAGGGGCTCCAGACGCTCATCGCGGCGATCGGCGACATCGCCAAGGAGATCCCGGACGCGCACGTCGTGATCACGGGGGCCGGCGGCCAGGAGATGGAGCTCAAGGCGTTCGCCCGGGAAAGAGGGGTGGAGTCCAAGGTGACGTTCACCGGGCGGGTGCCGCACGACGAGGTGTTCAACATCTACGCGATGGCGAGCCTGCTCGTTTATCCGCGCATCCGGACCCGGACGACCGCCCTCACGACACCGCTCAAGCCCCTGGAGGCGATGTCGATGGCCCGCCCCGTGATGGTGAGCGACGTCCCGGCGATGGGAGAGCTCGTGCGTTATGGCGAGACGGGGTTCGTCTTCAAGGCGGGCGACAGCGCCGACCTCACGCGGCGGTGCGTCGAGGCCCTGAAGGACCAGGAGCGCCTCGATCAGGTGGGCAAGAACGCGCGGGAATGGATCCTCAAGGAGCGGCAATGGCCCACGCTGCTCTCGCAGTACCCGACGATCTACGAGAAGGCGATCGCCGCGCGGCGCGGGCACGGCAAATAGCGGCGCAGGACGTCGAGCCCCCCCCGGGGGGGGCGCGACCTCCCGGCGGCCCCCCGGCGCCTGCCCAGGCGACGCTCCCGCCGAGGGCGCGGCGCGGCGTATTTCCAGGAAGCTGCGCGTCCGGTGCGCCTCGCGCCGCCAGAGCCCCGCGCCGAGCGCGCTCCCTCCCGCGCCGAGCGCGCTCCCTACCGCCGGATACCGGCGTCGCCGCGGCCAGCGCGGGGCGATCCGGAGGCTCGCCCGCCGCGATCCGGGGTATGATTTCGCCGCCCCGTCCCGCCCCTTCGGGAATCTGGCAGGAGGTCTCTCAACGTGTTCGAGATCAAAGTCGACCGGATCCACGCCATGGTGGATTTCGTTCTCGAGGGCCGTGTCCGCCTCGAAGAGATGGAGCACTTCGTCAGCGAGCTGAGGAAGGCGTGCGAGAGCCTCCAGGGCCGGGAAATCAAGATCAAGGCGGACGTCCGGGGCTTCCGGCCGATGGCGCCCGACGTGGCGGAGAAGATCCGCGCCGTCCAGGAGTTCGGGCTGGAGCTCGGGGTGATGCGCGTGGCGGAGATCATCGAGAGCGACATCGTCGCGCTGCAGCTCAACCGCGTCGCGCGCGAGAGCGGCACGGACAAGGTCCTCCGGCGGTTCTGGGACGAGGACGCCGCCCACGAGTGGCTCCTCCACGGCGACCCCGAATAGAGAGGCGGGCGCCCGCTTCGGATACGGGCCCATCTCGGCGTTTTCGGTGCTCAGCGCACGGGAGTGCGCTTCCGCGCCGAAAACGCCGATCTGGGCCCGTCTCCTGTGCGGGCGACCGCCTCTCTGGGCGGGCGTGGACCCGGGGGCGGGGGGAGGGGCCGCGTTATAGAGAGGGGCGGGGGTCGGAGGGGTGGGGGGGGCGGTACTGCTTTAGGATCTCGGCTACGGCGTCGAGGGGGAGGGCGGGGGCGTGGTGGGCGCTGTGGCCGGTCATGTCGACGCCGGCGCAGATGGCGTTGAGGATCGCCTCCTCTACGACGTCCACGGCGGCCTCGAAGAGGGGGTCGAGCTCGGTGTCCAGGACGACCTCGGCCATGTGACGGCCGGGGGCGATGGGGCGCGCGCTGAGGGAGCGGCTGGAGCGGGGCACAGCCGGATCGTCGGCGGCGAGGCGCGGGACGCGGTTCGCGGTGCTCCAGGCGAGGACGATCTCGCCGGAGTTGTTGGCCGCGTAGCCGCCGGTGCGGCCGATCGCGAGCGCGGCGCGGCGCGCGAGGCGGGAGAGCTGGCGATGGATCAGGGGGGCGTCCGTGGCCACGAGCACGATGATCGAGCCGGCCGGGCCCCGCCGCGGGATGTGCGCGAAGCGGTCGCTGATGAGGCGGCCCACCGGGACGCCGTCCACGCGCAGCAGATCGCGGTCGCCGAAGTTCGAGAGCACGAGCGCGCCCACGGAGACGTCGAGGCCGGCCATCGGGACGCGGCGGCTGGAGGTGCCGATCCCGCCCGCGAAGTGGAAGGTCTGCATGCCGGTGCCGGCGCCGACGCACCCCTCGTCCACGGCGCCCCCGCGGGCGGTCTCGAGCGCGGCGATGACGTCCGCCTGCATGACGTGGCGGCCCACGGCGTCGTTCAGGTAGCTGTCGTCACACTCGGCCACGACCGGGATCGCGACGTCGTACTCCTTTCCGATCTTCGGGTGCAGCTGGGAGAGCCACGCGACCGTGGCGTCGAGCACGCGGCCGACACACAACGTGCTGCAGAGCAGGATCGGGGTCTCGCAGAGGCCCCACTCGTTGATCTGCGTGAGGCCGGTGACCTCGCCGGCGCCGTTCAGCACGTAGCTCGCGGTGAACACCCGATCGAGGAAGACGTCGCCCTCGGCGGGGACGACCGCGGTCACGCCGGTGCGCACCGGGCCGATGCCGGGGACGAGCTCGCCCTCGCCTTCGACCTTGGTCACGTGACCCACGCGCACCCCGGCGACGTCCGTGATCGCGTTGTCGCGACCGGTCGGAAAGCGGCCGATCGCGATGCCGAGATCCCGCAGCCGGGGACGCACGACCCGCGGGGGAGGGGCGGTCATGGGCCGGTCGCCTCCGGGCCCGCGGCGGACAGGGGCGCGTGGGGCTCCACGAGCGGCGAGGGGCCGGCGCGCTCGGCGGACGGCGCGGCGGCCTCCGCGGGCGCAGGGGCCTCCGCGGGCGCAGGGGCCGCCGCGGACTGGAGCGGGGCGGAGGCCGGCGCCCCGGCCGGCGCGGGCGCCGCCGGGAGCGCGGCGGTCCGGGGCGGCGCGGCGCGCGCGTCGCGGTGGCGCTTGAGGCAGCCGGCCATGATCTCGCCGATCAGCGTGCGGTAATCCATGCCCGCCACCTTGGCGATCTGGCAGAGGTCGCTGAAGTCGGGCGTCAGGCCGGGGAGCGGGTTGATCTCGATCACGTACACCCTGCCGTCCTTGGTCATGCGCAGATCGACCCGGGCCACGTCGCGGCAGGCGAGCGCCGTGAACGTGTCGCGCACGACCTTCTCGATGCGGCGGAGCTCGGACGGCGTGAGCTGCGCGGGGCACTCGAAGCGCACCCGCGGCGTGTCCGACTGCTTCTCGTCGTAGCCGTAGACGGGGTAGGTGGGCGGGTCGACGAAGACGACCTCCATCGGCGGCAGGACCTTCGGCCGACGCTCACCGAGCAGGCCCACCGTGAACTCGCGGCCGGTGATGTACTCCTCGATGAGGGCCGGCTGGTGGTAACGCTCGACGAGCTGCCGCGCCGCCGCGCGCGCCGCGGCCTCGTCCTTGACCACGGACGCGGAGGTGATCCCCTTCGACGTCCCCTCGGCGTTCGGCTTGACGATCACCGGATAGCGGAACGGCTTCAGCTTCTCGCGCCCGGTCGTGACCACCTGCCACTCGGCCGTCTCGATGCCGGCGGCGCGCAGGATCTGCTTCGTGAGGCCCTTGTCGAGGGCGAGCGAGAGCGTGGTCGCGTCCGAGCCGCTGTAGGGGATGCCGAGCAGCTCGCAGAGCGCCGGCACCTGGGCCTCGCGGCCGCGGCCGCGCAGCCCCTCGGCGATGTTGAAGACGACGTCGACCCCGGCGGCGGCGAGCGCGCGCGGCAGGTCCGGGGTCGCCTCGAGCGGGACCACGGTGTGGCCGTAGCTCTCGATGGCGCTGGCGATCGCCTGGATGGTGCGCGGCGAGTCGAACTCGGCCTCGGAGTCGTACAGCGCGGCGGCGCCCGCCTTGCTCGCGGCGCCGCCGTCGGACACCGCCGTGTCGCTCCGCTTCATGTTGTAGGTGAAGCCGACGCGGAGCGCGCTCCGCTTCGCCCGCCGCGGCTCCTTGTTGTCGAGGAGCGGCAGGAGACCCCGCCGCTTGCAGGCGCTCCTCACGATGGCCCGGATGACGCCGTCGAAGTCGACGCCGCGCCGCGCCGCGGCCACGAACACGCTGGCGCCCGGCTGGAGCGTCGGCAGCCCGTCGACCTCGAGGAAGTGCACGTCGTAGCCCTGGCTGCGCGTGGACGACGGGGCGACCCGGAACTCGCAGCGGGCGTGGTCCTTGAGGTCGAGGGCGCGCACGATGCGCGCGGTGAGCGACCGGATGCGCTCGAGGGTCGCCCCGGGCAGCTGCGCGGGCCGGAGCGTCACGTGCTCGGGCTTCGCGTGCTTCAGGTTGAAGTCGTAGACGTTGTAGCTGCCCGACACCTGGGGATCGATCACGAACTCGACGGGCTCGAGCACGCCCTCGGGGATGTCCGCGCCCGCGGACCGCCCGGCGCCCGCGTCCTTGAGCCCGTCGACGAAGGAGCACGCGACGTCGACGCCGCCGATGTAGCGCTCGACGAGCAGCCCCGCCTCGAAGCGGGCGAGCTGCCGCTCGACGACCTCGGCGAGCTCGTGCGCGTCCTCGCAGACGCTCCACTCGCGGAAGATCCCCTTGGAGGAGCCCTCGAAGTTCGGCTTCACGATGACCGGGAAGCTCACGTCGTCGAGCGCGCCGCTCTCCAGGGTGGTCCGGTTGACGAGGCGGGCGCGCGGCGTGGTGACGCCGTAGCTCGCGAGCAGGCGCTTCGTGAGCGACTTGTCGAGCGCGATGTTGAGCGCGTAGGCGTCGGAGCCCGTGTACGGGATCCCGAGCTCGTCGAAGAGCGACGGGTAGAACGCCTCGCGCGTCTTGCCCTTGTGGCCCTCGGCGGTGTTGAAGATGAGGTCCGGCTGGAGCGCCTCGAGCCGCGCGAGGACCCGGGAGGCCGGCCCGCTGACCTCGATCCGCTCGACCTCGTGCCCGGCCCGCTCGAGCGCGCCGGCGATGGCGTCGATGGTCTCCGGGCTGTCGAACTCTGCTTCCTCGGCGGACCCCGTGAGCTTCAGGTTGTGCGTGAGCGCGATGCGCATGATCTCTCCTGGAATGTACGTGCCGCTCGTCGGGGGGCGCGGCGTGCCGCGCGCCCTGGCCGTGTCCCCCCGCGGCGCTCTGTCGGAGGCGCTCGCGTGTGCGGGTTTGCGCCCGGCGCGTCAAGCTTGCCATTGAAAATGCAGGGAGCGCCGCGGCGGTCTCCGTGCCGGCCGGGCTCCCGCCCCCGCGGAGGTCGTGCTAGCGACCACGGCGTGGACCGTTTCGCATCACCCGACGAAGGCGCCTTCCCTCCGCCTGAGCCCGGCATCCCCTACGAGGAGCTGAACGAGCCGCAGGCGCGCGCGGCCTCGCACGCGGACGGGCCGCTGCTCATCTTCGCGGGCGCGGGGAGCGGCAAGACGCGCGTCATCGTCTACCGGATCGCGAACCTCATCGTCACGCACCGCGTGCCGCCGTACCGGATCCTCGCGGTGACGTTCACGAACAAGGCGGCGTCCGAGATGAAGCGCCGGCTGGAGGGGCTCATCGGGGCCGACATCGTGAAGGACCTCTGGGTCGGCACGTTCCACGCGGTGTGCGCGCGCCTCCTGCGGCGGCACCACGAGGCGGCCGGGCTCGAGCGGAGCTTCGTCATCTACGACGACGACGACCAGCGCGCGGTGATGAACCGCGTGCTGAAGGAGCTCAAGCTGGACGAGCGGCGGTACCCGCCGCGCCAGGTGCTGTCGCGCATCCACGCCGAGAAGCAGGAGGGGCGCGGCCCCGCCGACTTCGAGCGGAAGGGCTACTTCGACGACGCGATCGCGCGGTGCTTCGCGGCGTACGAGCGCCACCTCAAGGCGGCGAACGCGGTGGACTTCGACGACCTCCTGCTCGCGGTGCTGCGCCTCGCCGAGGACCCGGAGAGCCTCGCCGGCGAGGATCTCCGGAGCCGGTTCCGCCACGTGCTCGTCGACGAGTTCCAGGACGTGAACCAGGTCCAGTACCGCCTGGTCCGGGCGTTCTGCCGGAGCCACGACAACCTCTGCGTGGTCGGCGACGACGATCAGAGCATCTACCGCTGGCGCGGCGCGGACGTGCGGATCGTGCGCGGCTTCCGGCGCGATTTTCCGCACGCGACGGTGGTGAAGCTGGAGCAGAACTACCGCTCTGCGGGGCACATCGTGCGCGGCGCGCTCGGGGTGATCCGCACGGCGACGGATCGCGAGCCGAAGGAGCTCTGGACGTCGAACCCCGACGGCGCGCAGATCGACGTGGTCTGCGCCGACAGCGAGCACGACGAGGCGGCGTGGGTGGTCGAGTGCATCCGCGAGCTCATCGGGCGCGGCGTCTCGCCGAGCGAGATCGCGGTGTTCTACCGGATCCACGCGCAGTCGCGCGTGCTCGAGGAGGTGCTGCGCGAGGCGCGCATCCCGTACCAGATCATCGGCGGCACGCGCTTCTTCGAGCGGGCGGAGGTGAAGAACCTGCTCTCGTACCTGCGCGTGGTGGCGAACCCCCGCAGCGACGTCGACCTCAACCGCATCATCAACGTGCCGGCGCGCAAGATCGGCCAGAGCACGGTCGACAAGCTGATCCAGGCGGCGGACGCGCTCGGCGTGTCGCTCTACGAGGCGATCGAGCCGCTCGCGGAGGGGAGGGTGCCGCCGTCGGCGATGCCGGGGGGCCAGCTGCCGCCGCTCGCGCCGGCGGCGCGGCGCAGCCTGCTCGGCTTCCGCGAGCTGATCCAGGGGCTGATGGAGTCGGCGAGGACGCTGCCGCCGAGCGACCTCGCGGAGGAGGTGCTCGCGCGGTCGGGGTACGCGCGGATGCTCGAGGCGGACGACAGCGTCGAGGCGGAGGCGAGGCTGCAGAACCTCCGCGAGCTCGTGCAGTCGATCGTGGACTACGAGCAGGAGGCGTTCGCCGCCGGCGAGGAGGCGGCGCTCGCGGGTTACCTCGAGCGGGTGAGCCTGGTGTCGGACGTCGACGCGCTCGCGGACGCGCCGAAGGTCGCGATGATGACGGTCCACGCCGCGAAGGGGCTGGAGTTCCACGCGGTGTTCCTGACGGGCATGGAGGAGGACCTGTTCCCGTTCCGGAGCCAGGATCCCGGCCGGAAGGGCGACATCGAGGAGGAGCGGCGCCTCGCGTACGTGGCGCTCACGCGCGCGCGGGACCGGCTCTGGATCACGCACGCGGCGCGGCGGGCGATCTTCGGACAGACGCGTTACGGCCTGCCGAGCCGGTTCCTCGCGGATCTGCCGGCGGCCTCGGTGCGGCCGATCGCGACGCCGACGAGCCAGATGGCGCAGCGCCGGGTCGACGTCGGGGGCGGCGGGTTCACGTCGTTCGGCGCGCGGTCCGGCGGCGCGGGCGAGCCGCGCGCGTGGGAGGGCCGGGGCGCCTGGGAGGGCCGCGATCGGCGGCCCGCGGGGCAGGTGGAGGAGCGGCTCGCGTGGTCGCGGCTCTCGCGCGAGGGCGAGCCGGCGCGGGGCGCGCGCGAGGCGGAGCGCGGCGCGCGCGACGTGGATCGGGCGCCGGGCGAGCGGTACGTGGAGCGGGAGGTGGTCGACGCGGGCGGCGACGGCGGCGAGGGGCTCGCGCTGCGGCGCGGGATGCGCGTCATCCACGAGCGGTTCGGGCCGGGCGTGGTGGAGAGCGTGGATCCGGGGGCGGATCCGATCGCGACGGTGAAGTTCTCCGGCTGGGGGAAGAAGCGGATCAAGGCGGCGTTCCTGCGCGCCGCCTCGTGACGGCGGTGGGCCGCACCCTGGGTCCGCCCACGACCGGCTCGGGTGCGGGCCGAGCCGCCTCCTACCGCGGCCGCCGTTCTGGTAGATGAGCCGCTGCACGTCACGGAGGCCGGCTCTCGGGCGTTCGCGCGAGCTCGAGCCGGGGACCAGGAGGGCTGCTCCATGCACAGGATCCTTCGTCATGCGGTCGCGTCGGCGCTGGTGGCCGCCGCGCTCCTGTCGGCCGCCGGGAGCGCGACGGCCGCGCCTCCGTCCGGCGCCCGCGATCGGCTCGTCGCGCAGGCGCACACCGCGGTCCAGGAGGGGCGGCTCGCCGACGCGCGCGACGTGTGGATGGCGGTGTGGAAGCTCGAGCGCTCCCAGGTGGCCGCGTGCAACGTCGGCGCGCTGTCGCTCCGCATCGGCGACGCGCCGGCCGCCGTGCGCTGGCTGTCGCTCTGCAAGGAGATCATGCGCCAGCCGCGGAGCCCCGACGAGCGCGCGCTCTACGAGTCGCGGCTGGTCGACCTCGCCCGCGCGCGCCAGCTCGCGGGCGAGCTCCGCGTCGTCGCGCCGCCGGGGGCCGCGATCTCGATCGACGGCGCGCCGGTCGAGGCCGAGCCGGGCCAGCCCATCCCGGTCGCGCCGGGGCGCCGGGTCGTGCGCGCGGCGCTCGGCGGCAGGACGGCCGAGGCGGAGATCGACGTGCCGCGCGGCGAGGCGCGGCGGGTGACGCTCGTGTTCCCTGCGGAGCCGGAGCCGCAGCGCGCCGCGGCTGCGAGCCCCCCGCCGGCGGGCGCCGCGCCCCCGAGATCGGCGCCGCAGCCGGCCCTGATCGTGGGCGGCGTCGGGCTGTCGGCCACCTTCGCGGCGCTCGGCGGCGTGCTGTTCGTCGGCGCCGAGAAGCGGCAGGAGGCCGTGATCGCCTCTGCCCGCTCCGCGGGCCCGAACGGTTGCTTCCGGATGCGCCAGCCGATGTGCCAGGAGGCCCTCTCGGCCCACGAGGACATGCGCACCCTCAGGACACTCGGCCTCGCCGGCCTGATCACCGGCGGCGCGGTCCTGGCGGCCACGCTCGGGTACACCTTCTACCCGCGCGGCCAGGCGGAGATCCGGGTCTCATCTCAAGCCATTACGTTTGCCGGCGTCTTCTGACCACGAATTCGACATCGCGTCGTCCAAACCGGACTCGGGCGTCCGCGGGAGCCTGCGTGGCGTTCAGCTGGCGAAAACTTGCGTGACGGCCGCGGGCCGAGCGGGCCATACTGCGCCCGTTCGAGGATCAGGCCAACGACACCCCGGCGGATTGGGGCCGCTGAGGTGCCGGCGACCCAGCCTTGTGCCGGAGGACTGGACGCACGATGAGCTCGTTTGTGCATTGTGCCGTGGGTGGACTATTTCTCACGGGTCTGGCGCTTTCTTTTTCGTGTGGTGACACGCCGTATGTGGGCGGCGACTGCGCGACCACGGAGGACTGTCACGGGGACGCCCAGAACGCGCCTGGCACCATCTGTATCGCCGAGCGCTGCGAGTGTGCCGAGCCGGGGAAGGTCGTCTGTTGCGCGCGCGGCGAGGAGGGGCCGGGTTGCTTCGAGATGTGCCGTCCGTGCGACGAGTGCGCGGAGGGAACGGCGGAGTGCTCGGGCGTGATCGACCCGTCGTCGCGGTGCGACAGCGACGCGGAGTGCCCGGGCCCGCCGGACGCGCGGTGCGGCGCAGGTCGGTGCGTGGACGGGAAGTGCGAGGTCGAGATCAAGCCCGGTCGGCTCGGCTCGCAGGTCCGCGGCGACTGCAAGCAGGACGAGTGCACGGAGGAGGGCCACGTGGTCAGCGTGCCGGCCTACGACGTGTACAACGATGGCAACCAGTGCACGAACGATCTCTGCGACTACGACCGTCCGCTCAACGCGCTGCTCGACGGGGTGATCTGCCCGATCTCCGGCTCGGGGAGGTGCCATGAGGGGCGCTGTGTGGAGTGTCTCCATGACGATCCCACGCTGCACTGTGCTGCGGGGCTGGCCTGCGACGGGGTGTTCTGCGTCCCGCCCCACTGCGTCAACATGGTGCGTGACGCGGGCCGCGGCGAGACCGCCCAGGACTGCGGCGGACCGTGCGCGCCGTGCAGGGACGGGGATCCGTGCAACGTCGCGACAGACTGTCAGTCAGGAGTCTGCGCGATGGCGCATTGCAAGGCGCCGACGTGTGACGACGGCGTGAAGAACGGCGACGAGGCCGGCGTCGACTGCAGCGGCTCGTGCCCCAGGCGCTGCCCGGACGGCGCCAGCTGCAAGTCCGGCGACGACTGCGTGAGCCGGGTCTGCTGGGCGGGCGCCTGCGAGGAGCCCACCTGCAAGGACGGCGTGGAGAACGGCGACGAGCTCGGCGTGGACTGCGGCGGCAAGGGGTGCGACGCGGCGTGTCGGCCATGACATGGATCACAGGTCGACGCTGGAGGCGGCAGCGTCCTCAGTCGATACCCTCCTTCATCACGTCGTCATGGATGTGGCTCGCGAGGTGCTCGATCAGCGCCCGGACCGCGGGCGGTAAGCCGCGGCGCGAGGTGAACACGAGGTGGACGATGCCCTCGGTCACGTACCACTCGGGTAACACGCGGACGAGCTTGCCAGCCCTCAAGTCCGCCGCAGCGATGTGATCGGGCAACAACGCCACGCCCAGCCCTGCGATGGCCGCCTCTCGCAGGGCGGCGAAATCGCCGCACGAGAGCCGCGGCGCGTGATGCACGACATGCGTTTGCCCGTCGGGCCCGACGAGCTCCCACGCGTCTTCGCCGGCCTGCTCGCTCTGGCTGAGGGTCGGTACCGAGGCGAGCGCGGCGATCTCCGGCGCGCCGCCCAGGAGGCGCGCGAGGGCGGGGCTCGCGACGAGGATCCGGCGGCTCTTCGCGAGCGTCTTCCGGGTGAGCGTGGCGTCGGTGTCGAGCTTTGTGCGCACCCGGAGCGCGATGTCGATTCGCTCCTCGATCAAATCGACGCGCCGGTTGGTGGGGATGACCTGCAGGGCGACACGCGGGTAGCGCTCCATGAAAGAGGGCAGGATGGGCCGGACCAGCTCCATCATGCCCGTGGGGCAGCTCAGTCGGACGAGCCCCTGCGGCTCGCCTTGCGCCTCGGCGACGATGGCCTCCGCCAGCGCCACCTCGCTCATGACGGATCGGCAGCGCTCGTAGAACGCCTGGCCCACCTCGGTGACGCTGAAGCGGCGGGACGAGCGCTCGATGAGGCGAACGCCGAGCCGCGCCTCGAGCTGCGCTATCCGCCGGCTGAGCTTCGATTTCGGCTGCCGCAGCGCGCGCCCCGCCTTCGCGAACCCGCCGTTCGCCACGACCTCGGCGAAGAAGAAGAAGTCGTTCAGATCCTGCATCGGTGATCTCTTCGTTCTGCTGGCGGAACGCAGCGTGCCACGATCGCCGGCTGGCCGCCCTCCGCTTCGGCTCTAACTCCAGGGGGCCGGCGACGTTGAGCGCCGCGATCAAGGGACGGACACCATGAGCAACAAACTCCAGGGGAAGGTAGCGGTTGTCACAGGCGGCACCACGGGGATCGGCCTCGCGACGGCGAAGCGGTTCGCGGCGGAGGGCGCGCGCGTCTTCATCACCGGGCGGCGGCAGGCGGAGCTCGACGCGGCCGTGAAGGAGATCGGCGGGAGGGCCACCGGCGTCCGGAGCGACGTCTCCAACCTCGCCGATCTCGATCGCCTCTTCGAGGTGGTGAAGCAGCAAGGCGCCCCCATCGACGTCCTGTTCGCCAACGCCGGCGGCGGCGAGTTCGCCCCGCTCGGCGCGATCACCGAGGAGCATTTCGACAAGACCTTCGCCATCAACGTGAAGGGGGTGCTGTTCACGGTCCAGAAGGCGCTGCCGCTGCTGCGCGACGGGGCGTCGATCATCCTCAACGGCTCGACGGCGGCCTCCACCGGATCCCCTGCGTTCAGCGTCTACAGCGCGACCAAGGCCGCGGTGCGGAGCTTCGCGCGCACCTGGGCGCTCGACCTGAAGGACCGCGGCATCCGCGTCAACGTGGTCAGCCCGGGGCCGATCGACACCCCAGGGCTGCACGGGCTCGGCGCGACCGAGGAGCAGGCGCAGCAGATCAAGGCGAGCCTCGTCGCCAGCGTGCCCCTCGGGCGGCTCGGCTCGCCGGAAGAGGTGGCCAAGGCCGCCGTCTTCCTCGCCTCCGATGACAGCAGCTTCACCAACGGAGCCGAGCTCTTCGTCGACGGCGGCGTGGCGCAGGTCTGAGCGCTCGGCGCCTGGTTCACGCCGGCCCGAATTTGCGCGCCGTGGTTCGCGAGGGGGAGCACGCACGGAGCGCGCGGGGGAAGGCCACATTTTCCCCTTCCCGCTGCAAGCGTATATCAGACCCAGGGGCTTGCTGGAAGCCCCGGATCATGCCGCACACTCCCTGACCATGACGAAACACGCAGTGGTCATCGCTGGTGGGGGTCCGACTGGGCTGATGCTGGCGGGGGAGCTCGCGCTGGCGCGGGTGGACGTCGCCATCGTCGAGCGGCGCGAGAGCCAGGAGCTCGCGGGGTCGCGCGCAGGAGGGCTGCACGCACGCACGATCGAGGTGCTCGATCAGCGCGGGATCGCGGATCGTTTCCTCGCGGAAGGGAAGATCGCTCAGACCGCGTCGTTCGGGACGGCGCCCCTCGATCTCAGCGACTTTCCGACGCGCCACAACTACGGGCTGGCGCTGTGGCAGAAGCACTTCGAGCGCATCCTCGCCGCGTGGGTCGAGGAGCTCGGGGTGCCGAGCTACCGCGGGCGTGAGGTGACGGGGTTTGCCCAGGACGACGCCGGGGTCGATGTCGCGCTGTCCGACGGGCGGTCGTTGCGGGCGGCGTACCTCGTCGGATGTGACGGTGGGCGCAGCCTGATCCGCAAGAAGTCCGGGATCGGTTTCCCGGGGTGGGAGCCGTCGGTCAGCTACCTTGTGGCCGAGGGCGAGATGCTCGAGCCGGCGCTGGGCATCCGCCAGGGAGACAAGGGGGTTTATGGCATCGGGCCGCTCGAGGACGGCAAGCGGGTGCGGGCGGTGCTGTGCGAGAGGGAGATCCGGCAAGACGAGGAGCCGACCCTGGACGACCTGCGCGAGGCGCTCGTCGCCTCCTACGGGACGGACTTCGGGGTGCACGGCGTCACGTGGCTCTCGCGGTTCAGCGATGCGACCCGGCAGGCGGCGTCGTACCGGGAGCGGCGGGTGCTGCTGGCCGGCGATGCGGCGCACGTGCACTCCCCGGCGAACGGGCAAGGGCTCAACCTCGGGGTGCAGGACGCGGTGAACCTGGGGTGGAAGCTGGCGCAGGTGGTCCACGGGACGTCGCCGGAGAGCCTGCTCGATACCTACCAGGCCGAGCGGCACCCGGTCGGGGCGCGGGTGCTCAAGCACACCATGGCGGCGACGGCGGCCCATCGGGGCGACGAGCGGACGAAGGCCTTGCGCGAGACCCTGGCCGAGCTGTTGACGCTGGAGCAGGCGCGCAAGCGGTACGCCGGGCTGATCTCGGGCCTGGACATCCGCTACGACCTCGGCGCGGGACACCCGCTGCTCGGGCGCCGCATGCCCGATCTGGACGTGGAGACCGAGGGCGGGCCACGGCGGGTGTTCACGCTGCTGCACGAGGCCCGGCCGGTGCTGCTCGACCTCGGTGAGCCCGGGGCCCTCGACCTCGGTCCCTGGGCGGATCGGGTGAAGCGGGTCGACGCGCGGTACGCCGGGGAGTGGGCACTCCCGGTGCTCGGCGCGGTCGCGGCGCCCAGGGCCGTGTTGGTCCGGCCCGATGGATACGTCGCGTGGGTGGGAGACGGCACGGACCACGGCCTTCGCGAGGCCCTGACCACGTGGTTCGGGCCGCCTGCGAGGGCGTAGTTTCACGTTGCACGCGGCGACACGCGCCGGTGCGCACCATGCCGCGGCGGGGGAGGCGCTCTTGCGCTACGTCCTGAGACCCCCGATCGCGCAGGAGCGTCGAGCTGTAACAGGACGGCTTGGTACCGAACGCTGGCCGCGTCGCCCCGTCGCGGGTGCGTTCCGTCGCGAGCGTGCCACCCCTGGTGCGGGGTGTTATCCGTTCCACGCGCAAGCGCTGCTCGAGAGCGAAAGGTGCGTCAGCGCTCGAGCGTGCCGCCGAGCTCGAGGAAGCGCGTCCGCTCCTCGAGCACGAGCGCGGCGCTAGCCCCGGTCGAGGCCGAGCGCCCGGGCCACGCCGGCCCCGTAGGCGGGGTCGGCCTTGAAGCAGTTGGCGACGTGCCGGCGCTGGATGTCGACCGACGCGCCGCCGAGGGAGCGAGCGGTGTTTTCGAACAGCGCCTGCCGCTGCGCCGGCGACATCAGGCGGAACAAGCGACCTGGCTGCTCCCAGTGGTCCTCGTCGGCGCGATGATCCCAGTGCGCGGCGTCGCCCGCGAGGGGCAGCGGCGGCTCACCGGCGCCGGCGCTGTCGTCCCATTCGCCGTGTCGGTTCGGGAAGTAGCTGGTCGCGGCGCCGAGGTTGCCGTCGACGCGCATCGCGCCGTCGCGGTGGAAGCTGTGAAACGGGCACTTCGGCGCGTTGACGGGGATCTGGTTGAAGTTGACGCCGAGCCGGTAGCGCTGCGCGTCGCCGTACGAGAAGAGCCGCGCCTGCAGCATCTTGTCGGGCGAGAAGCCGATGCCGGGGACGATGTTGGCCGGCGAGAACGCGGCCTGCTCGACCTCGGCGAACACGTTGTCGGGGTTGCGGTCGAGCTCGAGGACGCCGACCTCGATGAGCGGATAGTCGGCCTTCGGCCAGACCTTGGTGAGGTCGAACGGGTTATGCCGGTGCGTCCGCGCCTGCGCCTCGGTCATGACCTGAATGCAGAGCTTCCAGCGAGGAAACCGCCTCGCCTCCAGGCTCTCGAACAGGTCGCGCTGGTGGCTCTCGCGGTCTCGCCCCACCACGGCCTCGGCCTCGGCGTCGGTGAGGTTGTCGATCCCCTGCTGGCTGATGAAGTGGAACTTGACCCACACGCGCTCGTTCGCGGCGTTGATCATGCTGAAGGTGTGGCTGCCGAAGCCGTGCATCGTGCGATAGCTGCGCGGAATCCCGCGGTCGCTCATCACGATCGTCACCTGGTGGAGCGCCTCGGGCAGCGACGACCAGAAGTCCCAGGTGTTGTCCGCGCTGCGCATCCCGGTGCGAGGGTCGCGCTTGACCGCGTGGTTGAGGTCGGGGAAGCGCAGCGGGTCGCGGAAGAAGAACACCGGCGTGTTGTTGCCGACGATGTCCCAGTTCCCCTCTTCGGTGTAAAACTTCACCGCGAAGCCGCGGATGTCACGCTCGGCATCGGCGGCGCCGCGCTCGCCGGCGACCGTCGAGAACCGCACGAACACCGGCGTCCGCTTGCCGACCTCGGCGAGGAGCTTGGCCCGGGTGTACCGCGTGACGTCGTGCGTGACGGTGAACGTCCCGTATGCGCCCGAGCCCTTGGCGTGCATGCGCCGCTCGGGGATCACCTCGCGGTCGAAGTGCGCGAGCTTCTCGATCAGCCAGATGTCCTGCAGCAGCGCGGGGCCGCGCGGACCGGCGGTCTGGATGTTTACATTGTCGACCACGGGCGCACCCGTGGCGTGCGTCAATTTGGGTTTGGACATTGGAGTCGCCGATGTAGCGCGATCGGGCCGGCGCGGCAAACCCGACCAAGGTCGGGGGTCTCGGTCCCGACGATCGAGCGAATCGTGGGAGCTCTCCCGTTGTCGGCGGATCTGCCCCCCGTATCCTCACCCCCCTAAAGTCGGGTTTACCCTTCGACCATTCCTCTGCCATCTTCCGCGCGGACCTTGCCGATGACAGCCAGCGCGGACCCCGAGCTCATCCGCTTCAACGGGCGAATCACCACCATGGATCCGCGGGCGCCCGCGGCCTCGGCGGCGGCGATCCGCGACGGGCGATTCGTCGCCGTCGGCGACGACGCCGACGTCCTGCGCCGCGCCGGCGCCGGCACCCGCAAGATCGATCTACGCGGCCGGCGGGCGATCCCCGGCCTCATCGATTCACACCTCCACCTCATCCGCGGCGGCCTCACCTACAACAGCGAGCTGCGGTGGGACGGCGTCGCCTCGCTGGCCGAGGCGCTGAGGCGGCTGCGCGCGCAGGCCTACCAGATCATCGAGGAGCTCGCGGCCGCCAAGCAGCTGACCGTGCGGCTGGCCTACAACCTGTTCACCCAGCGCCCCGGGCAGGAGCTCGAGGACTTCAGCCAGTGGGCCAAGGCCATGAGCCCTGGCCGCGGCGACGACTACTACCGGCTCAACGGCGCCGGCGAGATGCTCGTCTACTCGGTCGCCGACTTCGAGGACTTCCTCAGAGCCGCGGCCCGACCTGCCGCCGCACATGGAGGCGCAGCTCGGCGCCATGGTCGAGCACCTGGTCGCGTGTCGCTGGCCGTTCCGCCTGCACGCCACCTACGACGAGTCGATCACGCGCATGCTCGACGTGTTCGAGGCCGTGAACCGCAAGATCCCGTTCGCCGGCCTCCGGTGGTTCTTCGACCACGCCGAGACGGTGTCGGCGCGCACCATCGACCGGATCGCCGAGCTCGGCGGCGGCATCGCCATCCAGCACCGCATGGCCTACCAGGGCGAGCACTTCCTCCACCGCTACGGCCCGGAGATGACGAGCGACGCCCCGCCGGTGCGGCGCCGGCAACGGGTGGTTCTCCGGCGAGGACGGCGCGAGGTCCACAGCTATCCCGGCTGCCATCACGCTTTTCGCGGCACGGCGGAATGCTTTTCGACGCCGCGACGGCGTCGCTGCCGCGCGCACGCACGCTCGAGTTCTTCAAACGCCATCTCTAACGAGGATCTCCCATGAAAGAAGAGACATTCACCGGCCGCGGTGGCACGCGCCTCCACATGCGTTCCTGGCGGCCGGCGCGAACGCCGCGCGCGGCCGTGGTGCTCTGCCACGGCGTTCTTGCGCACAGCGGGCAGTACCAGTGGTCGGGGGAGCAGCTGTCGGCGGCGGGTTTCGCCGTGTATGCCTACGACCATCGCGGGCGCGGCAAATCGGAGGGGCCGCGCCTGTTCGTCAATGACGTTGCCGAGTACACGGACGATCTGGGGACGTTCGTCACCCTGGTGAAAACCCGCGAGCCCGGCCTCAAAGTGTTTCTGTTGGGTCACAGCATGGGCGGAGTGATCTCCTGCACCTGGGCGCTGGATCATCAGAAAGAGATCGCCGGTTTCATCTGCGAGAGCTTTGCGTTCGAAGTGTGGGCGCCGAAGCCCGTGCTGTCGCTCGTGCGTTTCCTCGGGCGCGTGGCGCCCAAATTGCCGGTGCTGAAGTTGCATGAGAAGGACTTCACCCGCGACCCGCAAGCCTTGCAGAAACTGAACTCGGATCCGCTGACCCATGGTGAAGTCCAGCCGGCGGGCACGGTGGCGGCGCTGCTCAAGGCCACGGACCGCATGCGCGCGGAGTTCGGGACCATCACGGTGCCCTTGCTCATCATGCACGGCACCGAAGACAAGGCCACCGTGCCCGCGGGCAGCCAGCTCTTCCATGACAAGGCCGGTTCGAGCGACAAGACGCTGAAGCTCTACGAAGGGCACTTCCACGATCTGCTCAACGACCTCGGCAAAGAGCAGGTGATATCCGACGTGGTAGGCTGGATCAACGCGCGCGCAGCATGAGGTTTCCGTCATGAACAAAAATTTTCTCAAGGCAGCCAGCGCACCCACGCAGTACGTACAGGTAGGAAGCGATAAGATTGCCTACCGCAGCATCGGCACGGGCGAACCCATGGTTCTCATCACGCGCATGCGCGGCACGCTCGACACCTGGGATCCACTGTTCCTCGATGAGCTGGCGAAGAACAATCACATCATCACGGTGGACTATCCGGGCGTGGGTTATTCGGACGGCAAGCTGCCGCCCGGTATCGGCCAGGTCGCGGACTTTCTGATCGCGTTCGCGGATGCCATGAAGCTCGAAAAATTCATTCTCCTGGGCTGGTCATGGGGCGGTACGGTGGCGCAGACCGTGGTGGTCGAACATCCCGGCCGCGTCACGCACGCGATCCTCGTGGGTACGGCGCCGCCCGGCAAACGCGCGGTGGCTATTCAACAGGCGTTCATCGACCGCGCGTTCAAACCGGTGAATGACCTGGACGATGAGATCGTGCTCTTCTTCGAGCCGCGCTCGGAGTTCAGCCGAAAGATGGCGAAGGAGTCGCGGGACCGCATCCGCGTGCGCCCCGGGGTCGATGAAAGAATTCCGTCGACGCCCGAGGCGATCAAGGCCTACCTCGCCGCGGCCGAGGAATATCACGTCGATGAGGCCGGGCGGCTGCAGAAGTTGATGGTCATGCGCACGCCGCTGCTCATCATCAGCGGCGACAACGACATCAGCACCGCCGTGGACAACTGGTTCGCGCTGAATCGCAAGATCCCGAGCGCACATCTGGCCGTGTACCCCGAGTCGGGTCATGCCCCGCAGCATCAGTACCCGCAGCTCGCCGCCGAACAGGTGGCCTCGTTCCTGCGTCACGCCATTCAGTAGATAGAAGGAGTGCCACATGCCGATTCTCAAGACCAAAGAAGGCGTCGATATTTTCTACAAGGACTGGGGCAGCGGCCAGCCCCTGGTGTTCCATCATGGCTGGCCGCTGTCGGCAGACGACTGGGATGCGCAGCTCATGTTCTTCCTCGCGAAGGGCTTCCGCGTCATCGCCCACGATCGCCGCGGTCACGGGCGTTCGTCGCAGACCTTCGACGGCAACGACATGGACACGTACGCCCGCGACGTGTCGGAGCTCACCGCTCACCTCGGTCTCAAGGGCGCGGTGCACATCGGCCACTCCACGGGCGGCGGTGAGGTGGCGCGCTACGTCGCGAAGCACGGGCAGGACGGCCGCGTGGCCAAGGCCGTGCTCATCGGCGCCGTGCCGCCGATCATGGTCAAGAGCGACAAGAATCCCGGTGGCCTTCCCATCGAGGTGTTCGATGGATTCCGCGCCGCGCTCGTCGCGAACCGCGCAGAGTTCTACCGCGCTGTGCCTGAAGGGCCGTTCTATGGATTCAATCGTCCAGGGGCCAAGACTCTGTCGGGGGTCGTCGACAACTGGTGGCGGCAGGGCATGATGGGCGGCATCAAGCCGCACTACGACTGCATCAAGGCGTTCTCGGAGACCGATTTCACGGGCGACCTCGAGAAGATCGATGTGCCCACGCTCGTGATGCACGGCGACGACGACCAGATCGTGCCGATCGCGGACTCCGCGCTGCTGTCGAGCAAGCTGCTCAAGAAGGGCACGCTCAAGGTCTACAAGGGCCTGGGGCATGGCCTGTGCACCATCAACCCGGACGTCGTCAATCCGGATCTGCTCGAGTTCATCCAGTCGTGAGGGCGAGGGCCGCGGACACGAGGGTCCGCGGCCAGCGTCACTCAGGCTCCTTCGACGGCCGGCAGCTCGAAGCGAAACGTCGCGCCAAGTACAGGATTTGGCTCGGCCCAAAGTCGGCCGCCGTGGCGCTCGAGGATCGAGCGCGAAATCGACAAGCCCATGCCCAGCCCTCCGGGCTTCGTGGTGTAGAACGCCTCGAACAATCGCGCGCCGTCCACGTGCGAAAGGCCGACCCCCGCGTCGGAGACGGCGCCCACGACCCAGACGCGGCCGGCGACCTCCGAGAGCGCCGTCTCCAGGCGCACGCGTCGGCGCGCTTCCGGCAGATCGCGCGAAGCCTCGGCCGCATTGAGCAAGAGGTTGAGGATGACCTGCTGCAGCTCGACCGGATCGGCGAAGACCTGCGCCCCGCCCGATCGGAGCCCCAGATCGAGCGCGATGCGACGTCGCGCCAGCTCGGCTTCTGCCACCGGCAGCGCCGCGCTGATCACGGCGTCCAGGTGGCAACGCTCGCGGTGCGCGACCGAACGCGTCAAGAGGCGGCGAACACGCGCGATCACGTCGCCGGCACGATGGCCGTCGTTCACGATCGCGGCCAGCGACTCACGCACGGCGACCAGATCGGGCTCCGCGCGATCGAGCCAGTTGATGCCCGCGCTCGCGTCCGCGGCGATGGCGGCGAGGGGCTGATTGACCTCGTGCGCGATCGACGCGGCGAGCTCGCCCAGCGTGGTGGTACGCGCGACGTGGGCCAGCTGCGCGCGCGCCTCCTCGAGGTCCTCCGCCGCCCGTCGCGATGCGGTCACGTCCATCACCGCGCCCACGATCTCGGCGCTACCGTCCGAGCTGGTGCGGGTGCGCCCGCGGATGCGCAGGTACTTGACGCGCCCGCCAGCGCAAAGCAGCCGGTGCTCCAGCATCATCTGCCCCTCGCCCTTGGCGCGCTCGAACGCCTGCTGCACGTTCGCGCGTTCCTCCTTGGGTACACGTTCCAGCAGCGGCGGGAGCGAAGGCCTGGTGCTCGGCTCGACCTCGTAGATGCGATACGTCTCTTCCGACCAGAACAGGTCTCCGGTCGCAAACTTCCAGCCGAAGCTGCCCGTGTCTGACAAGCTCTCGGCCTCGGCCAGGTAGGCCTTGGTGCGACGCAGCAGCTCCTCCACCTTGCGGCGCTCGGTGTTTTCGCGCTGCAGGTCGTCGAAGAGCCGCGCATTCTCCAGCGAAATGGCCATCTGCGAGGCCAGCAGCTCGAGCAGCGTGAGGTGCGAGGGCGTGAAGGCGTGCGACGCGAGGTTGTTCTCCAGGTAGAGTACGCCGGACAGCCGCGCCTGCTTGGCGAGCGGTACGCAAAAGATCGAGCGCGGGCGCGTGCGCCGTACGTGCTCATCGGTGGCAAAACGCGCGTCCAGCGCGGCGTCTCCGAGGAGGAGCGGCTGCTGTGTGCGCACCGCGTAGCGCAGGATCGACGCGGGCGCATCGCTTGCCGGTGTGGGCTCAAGAACGGGCTCACGAACGAGCCGCACCTCGATGTGGTCGGCTGCGGTCACCGCCTCCGCCTCGACCCACAGCTCCTCGCCCCGCGGTGTGATCAAGAGCGCCCGCTCCGCGCCGGCTCCCTCGAGCGCGATGGTCATCAAGGTGCGGATCAGGCGATCGAGCTGGATCTCTCCCGATAGCGCTTGAGAAGCCTTGAGGAAGGGCGCCAGGTCGAGCTGCTCCACGCGCGGCGCTCCGATGCTGGAGCGCGTGAGCGAGGGCTCCTCGCGCAGGCGCGGCTCGAGCAGCTCGAGCTGCGTGACCTTTCCCGTCGCCTGCCAGTGGGCGTAGCCATCGCGCGCCGACCTGAGATAGGCCAGGGCCACGCCGCTCAACCCGCGCATCGCATAGAAGCGGGCGGCCATCTCGCTCGCCACGGCCTCGTTCTGGGTGAAGCCGTGCTTTCGCGCGGAGCCGATGGCCTCTTCGTAGAGCCGCTCCGCGGCGAGCTCGCGCCGCTCGATGCGCGCCGCCTCCGCCGCCACCAGCTTGGCTCGGTTCTCGAAATTGTCCGGGCAGTGACGCGCCCACAAGGCGAGGATGCGCTCGTGCTCGTACAGCGCTTCGGCGTGGCGCGTGCGCTCCTCGCGCGAGCTCGCATCGTAGAGCGCCGCGCGCACCAAGGCCGTGTAGAAGTGGAACTCTGCCACCTCGAAATGACCGGGCGAGGTCCACAAGAGCGCCTCGGCCTGCCGGGCCGCGGCGAGCGCTGCCGGGTAGTCGCGCGCGAAGAATCGCCCCTGCAGCTTGCGAATCCAGTACCAACAGGTGGCGAAGGCGAGCTGCGGGTTCTCGGCGAAGTGCTGCTCGAAGCTGGCTTCGTCGAAGTCGTCGTCGTCGAACGAGGCGAAGCTGGGCGTGTGACCGCGGAGCAGCCGGATCAGCTGCAGCTGCGACGTGATGATGTCCTCGACCAGTCCGAAGCCGGTGCGACGAGCGAGCGTGAGCCCGCGCTCCGCCTCGCGCGCCACCTCCGACAGCGGCGCGCCGCTCCCGAGCAGCAGCGTCACCAGCGTCTCGCTGCTGAAGCCGGCGAAGGTCAGGTCGAGCGCCTCGAGCGCGGCCGCGTGCGCCTGTCTCACCAGCACCAAGCTGGTGTCGATGTGCCGGGCCCACGTGTTCACGTGTGCGCCGTAGGACATGTACGCGCGCGCCTTGAAGCGCTCGAAGCCGCGCGCCGCGACGAGATCGATGCCCAGCTTGCCGAAGCGGTTGCCGGCAGGATAGTCGCGGAAGGTGGAGCCGAGCACCACGCCCAGCACCGCGTAGGCGTAGCAGGAGCCATCGCTGTTGCCGTGAGCGAGGCTGAGGCGCGCCATGCGCGCGACCAGACGATCGTGCAGGTCGCTGTCGGTGAAGAGCGCGGGCGGCTGCGCCGCCGTGAGCACGTCGAGCGCGGCGCGCCAGCTGTCGTTGCTGACCGGCAGGTCGATCAGCGACTCGATGCTGCGATCACCCAGCTCGTCCCACAGACTCTGGAACTCTCTCTCGACCTCGTCGCGCGTGGGCCGCGTCGCCCAGTCGATGCCCATCGTACCCAGGAAGTCCAGGCAGACCTGCACGGCCATGCCGTTTTGACCCGCCGTCGTGTAGAGCAGGATGCGAAGCCGCGCGACCGCGGCGCGGTCGACCAGGTTGGCAGCCTTCGGCGCGAGCTGCGTCAAGCACACCTCGGCAGCCGTGAGCTCGCCGGCGAGCAGCTCGCACTCCGCGCGGTCCAAGCCGAGCGCGAAGGCAAGCGCGTAGTCGCTCTCCCAGCGGTCTTCGTCGAGCAGCGCGTCGGCCACCTCCAGGTACACGAGCGCCGAGGTGTACGCCGACGCGGCCTTGGCGCGGCGCCCCGCCGCGTGGTTCAGCTCCGCCACGTGCATGCGCTCTCGACGCGTGCGCAGGAGGTCGAGGCCGCGGTTGAGCTGGTTCACGATGTCGAAGCTGCCCTCTTCGCGCGCGCGCTCGGCCGACGCCGCGGAGAGCCTCATGCCGATGGCGAGGTGAAGGGCGGGCCTCTCGCGCGGGTCGATCAGCGCGTACGAAGCCTCCTGCACGCGATCGTGCAGGAAGCGATACTCACGCTCCACGCGCACCACGAGCCCGCTCCGCAGCGCGTCGTCCAGCGCGGCGGTCAGCTCGCGCTCGCCGGTGCCGAGCGCGAGCGCCAGGGCCTCGATCGGCGCGCAAATGCCGAGGCAGGCGAGGTGCATCAGCGCGCGACGCGTGGGCTCCGGCAGGCGCGTCAGCTTCTCGATCATCAGCTCGGCCACGTTGTCGGTGAAGCCGCGCGCTCGGATGCGCTCGAGGTCCCAGCGCCAGCGTGATCTCGCTGGGTCGAAATGGAGCAGCTCCACCTCGTTGAGCGCGTTGATGAACTGAATCGCGAAGAACGGGTTGCCGTGGGTCTTCTCGTGCACCAGCTCCGAGAGCGGCGCGAGCTCGGCGGCGTCCGCCTGCAGGACGTCTGCGAGCAGGTCGGCCACGTCGTGCGAGGCCAGCGCTGCGAGCGAGATCTCCTCCACGCGTCCGGCCGCCGCGCGCAGCCGCGCGACCAGGCGGTGCAGCGCGTGTTCGGCGTCGACCTCGTTGCTACGGAACGCCCCCACGATCAGCAGGTTCGCCAGCTCGGGGTGCAAGGCCAGATGTTCGATCAAGTCGAGGGTGGCTGCGTCGAGCCACTGCAGGTCGTCCAGGAACAGCACCAGCGGCTGCTCGGGCTTGGCGAACACCGCGATCAGGCGCCGAAAGATCAGCTGGAAGCGCTGTTTGGCGTCGTGCGGGGGCAGCTCGGGCGCCGGCGGCTGCGGTCCCACGATGAACTCGACGTCGGGCACGAGGTTCGTCACCAGGCCGCCGTGCGTGCCGAGCGCGTGCCGCAGCGCCTCTCGCCACGCCGAGAGCTCTTCTGCGGGCCGGCCCAGCACCTGCCGCACCAGGCTCTCGAGCGCCTGGGCGAAGGTGGCATACGGGATGTCGCGCTTGAACTGGTCGAACTTCCCCGACGCGAACGCCGCGCGCCGGCCGATGGCCCGCCTCAGCTCGTCGACGAGGGCCGACTTGCCGATTCCCGAGTAGCCCGACACGAGCACGAGCTCGGGAGCGCCGCTCGTGCGCACCCGTTCGAAGGCTGAGAGCAGCGCGTTGCGCTCGCGGTCGCGTCCGTACAAGCGCTCGGGCATGCTGCGGTGGCGTGCGTCCCCGCTCGCGAGCGAGAAAGGCTCGATGCGGCCGTGCGCGCTCCAATCGAGCAGGCAGCGCTCCAGATCGCGCGCCAGGCCGGCCGCGGTCTGGTAGCGCTCCTCCGCCGGCTTGGACAGCAGCTTCATCACGATGGCGGCGAGCGGCGCCGGCAGCTCGGCCACGCGCTCGCGCGGGTCGGCTGGCTGCTTGGCCACGTGGCAGTGGATCCACTCCATCGGCTCCGACGCGGCGAACGGCAGGCCGCCCGTCAAGAGCTCGTAGAACGAGACACCCAGCGCGTACAAGTCGCTGCGCGTATCGACCGCTCGGCTCATGCGCCCCGTCTGCTCCGGCGCCATGTACGGCAGGCTGCCGACCAGGGTCGGCTTCCGCGCACGCTGCTCGTCCGCCGCGCGCGCGGCGGCGCCGAAGCCGGTCAACCACACCGCGCCGCTGTCCACATCGACCAGGGCATTCGCGGGCTTGATGTCCTTGTGCACGATGCCGCGCGCGTGCAGCTGGTCGAGCGCGCGCGTCCAGCCGAGCGCTACGCGCAGGAAGTCGCCTATCGGCCAGGGGCGTCCGAGCCGATGGGCGAGCAGCTCACCGCCGGGATCCTCCAGCCAGAGCCTCGTGCGGCCCGGCCTGGAGTCGAGCTCACGTGGGCACACCGCCCACGCCGGGTCCAGCTCCTCGCGGAGCGCGAACTCATTCTCCAGCTTCTGCAGCAGGTCCGCCGCAGGCGCATGAACCGGCCGCAAGATCAACGCCGATTGTCCCGCCCTGCTGCGGTAGAGCGCGAGCTCGCCGTCGTCGCGCAAGCAGACGGCTGCGGGATCGTGCGAGGTCGTCATGGGGATGCGCGTGAGCGGCTCAGTCGCCGCGCGTGACCCGATGGATCGCGTCGAGCAGGTCCTTGGGCTGGAACGGCTTGGTCAGGAAGGCCGTCGCGCCGGCGCGGAAGCACTGCTTGCGTACATCTTCGTCGCCGTGGGCGGTGAGGACGACGACCGGCAGCCGCGACGCGCGGCGGGTCAGCTCGACGAGCAAGTCGACGCCGCTCATCCCCGGCATGCGGACGTCGAGGACCAGGGCGTCCATCGTGTCGACCTTGCCGGCGGCGAGGAACGCCTCCGCGGAGGCGAACGTCTCGACGTTGAAGCCCGTCGACTTGAGCAGGTTGCCGAGCGAGCGGCGCAGCGACGCGTCATCGTCGACGATCGCGATCAGCCATTCGTCGTTCATCGCCCTCGTCCTCCGTCGGCCCCATCGAGGTGGCCGAGGCGCAGGGCGAAGCGCACCAGCTCGGCCACGGAGCCGGCCCGCATCTTCTCCATCACCTTGGCCCGCTGCTCCTTCACCGTCGCCTCGCGCGTGCCGAACTCCGCGGCGATTTGCTTGTTGAGCTGGCCGGCGACCACCCCGCGCATCACCTCGCGCTCGCGGGCGGTCAAGGACGCGTAGCGGCTGGTCAGCTCGGCCAGGTCGTCGCGCTCGATCCGGGCCACGCGGTCGCGCTCGATCGCCTCGCGGACGGCCGCGATGAGGTTCTCCGGCCGGAACGGCTTCGTCATGAACTCGACCGCCCCCGCCTTCATCGCCCGCACCGACATCGGGATGTCGCCCTGCCCGGTGAGGAAGATGATCGGCAGGTTGACCCGGGCGTCCACCAGCCGACGCTGCAGCTCGAGGCCGTCGAGCTGCGGCAGCTTGACGTCGAGCACCGCGCAGCCGCGCGCGTCGGAGTGATCGGCGGAGAGGAAGCTCTCGGCGCACGGGAAGGTCTCGACCGTGAGGTCGACGGACGCGAGGAGCCGACTCAAGCTGGCGCGCACCGAAGCGTCGTCGTCGACGACGAAGACCTTCGGGGCCGGGGAGGAGATGGTCGAGATCGCGTTCATCCGGAGCTCCACTGCAAGTCGCGCGAGATCGCCGTGAGCGAGAAGCCGAAGGTAGCACCGATGCCGGACGCGTTGGGCTGGGCTACTGCCATGGTCATCGATCGTGGAAGGTCGATCGTCCTGCGTGACGGCCCGAGTCTACCCGACCACCACGGATGCCCGGCGCCGATCGACACCCGACCTTGGTCGGGTAGCGAGCGCCCGCGCGACGCTGTCTCCGGCGACGGCTCGTTATCGACCGGCTTTTCTGGCAGGACCTCGGACCGTCGCTCCGCACGTAGCGCCCGACCGGGTCGCCGTTCCTCCTTCACGCGCGTCGAGCCGCCGCGACCCGCCTCATGGCGTGCGCGATGCCGGCCTTGAGGTTGGATCTCGTCTCGATCGAGCCGAGATCCAGGCCCAGCGCGACCAGGCTCTGGGCCACGGCAGGGCGGAGGCCGGTGAGCATCACCCGGCTCCCGAGCAACCCGACGGCCCTGGCCAGGCTCATCAGGCTGCCCGCCACGCCGGTATCCATGACCTTGACCCCCGTGATGTCGACGATCACGACCTTCGCCGCGCTCGCCACGACCCCCTTCATCGCGACCTCCATCATCTGAGCGGCCCGGCGGTCGTCGACCGCACCGACGATCGGCATCACCATGATCTCGTCCGTGATCGGGATGAACGGCGTCGACAGCTCCTCCAGCCGAGCACGCTGGGCCTCGATGATCTCGTCCTGCATCTGAACGCGCTCCGCCTGGAGGCGCTCGCGCTCGGCCAGCTCCACCTGCAGCCTGCCGTTCACGGCCTGGAGCTGCTCGTTCGACAGGCCAAGCTCCTCCGTGCGCGCCACGACGGCCTGCTCGAGCCCTTCGTACAGCCTGGCGTTCTCGATGGAGATCGCGATCTGCGTCGACAGGAGGCTCAAGAGCTCGACGCGATCCCTCGTGAAGACCCCGGTCGACAGATCGTTCTCGAGATAGAGCACGCCGACCAGCCGACCCTGGCGCACGATCGGCGCGCACAGGACCGATTTCGTCTGCCGCTCGCGGACGTACGGATCCAGAGAGAAGCGGGGCTCCGCGGCCGCGTTGTCGGACAGGACGCTCTGGAGCGTCCGCTGCACGTAGCTGACCACGGACAGCGGCACCTTCTCGCAAGAGGCTACCGGGACGGCGCTCAGCACGTCGACCTGCTCTGGCTCGGCGGTCCCCTCCGCCTCGACGAACAGCGCCTCGCCGCGCGCAAGGGCCAGCACGCCGCGCCGCGCGCCGACGTTCTCGAGGACGATCGTCATGAGCTCCTCCAGCAGCCGCTCCAGCACGATCTCGCTCGCCAGAGCCTGCGACGCCTTGACGACGGTCAAAAGGTCCAGGGCCATCCCGTCGGGGCTCGACGTCCCCTTCACCGACGCCGGCGGCTCGGGCGTCGCCTCGAAGATCAGCTGCGGAAACGCGGCGAGGAGGCTCTGGCATTTGGCGCCAGCGCCCCACAGCGCGTAGCCCCGGTAGGCCAGGGTCATGTAGTGCCGAGCGATCTCGCGCCGACCCCTGCTCTGGTAGAACGACGCCGCGAGCTCGTACGCCAGCGCCTCCTCGTGCATGTACCCCTGCCTGCGAGCTCCCTCGATCGCCCGGTCGTAGAGCTCCATCGCGTCCACCGCCGCGCCTCCCCCCTCGACGCGCGCGCGCTCCGCGCTCACCAGGTCGTGTTTGTGCTGGCTGTTCTCGGGAGCAGAGCGCGCCCACGCCGCGAGCATGCGCTGATTCGCCTCGACCTCCGCGAACGCGGCGCTCCGCTCCTCCTCCGGGAGCTGGTCGAGCGCGGCGAGCATCGCGAGCGAGGAGTAGAAGTTGTGGAGGACGAGGGTGAACATGCCCGCCGCCGAGTCTCGGTACTGCACGCCGGTCCGCAGGCAATCGCATGCCTGCCTCACGTCGCCGAAATGATAAAGCAGCATGCCCTTCGCGAGATGCAGCGCGAACATCGATGTCCTGCTCGGGCCGAGGCGCTGGATCATCGTCGTCTCGTCGAAGCTCTCCCCGACCAGCCTCAGCTTATCCACGGACGGATCCCGCAGGCTGAGCACGAGCTGCTTCCAGACCCCGACATACCCGATCGCGAACTGGTGGTTGAACTTCCGCGAAAGGTCCACGGAGTACGTCATCCGCAGCTCGACCGTCGCCAGGTCCTCTCCCACGAAGAGCGAGTAGGTGGAGTGGCTGCTCGTGCTGTACGTGGCGAAATCGATGTCCCCCGTCTCCAGGCCGACCTGAACCGCGTGGTTCATCGGCTCGATCGTCTCCTTCAAGTGCCGCTTCCAGTGATAGATGAAGACATACATCGTGGCGTAGATCTTGGACTCCAGCTCGACGGCGCCGAAGCGGCGAACGAGGTCGAGCGCCAGCTGACCGAGCGCGAACCCCTCGTCGACGTTGTTCATGAAGTTGCACTGGATGAGGCCATAGTTCGCGTAGGCGAACGCGGCGAGAGGCGAGTTGCCGTACCGCATGCAGAGGTTCACCATCGTGAACGTGACGGCCGGGATCAGGCTCGGCCTCGCGAGGAACACGGCCGGGATCAGGGAGGCCAGGACTCGAATCGCCGCCTGCATCCGCTCGTCGGTGAGCGGCGGGAGCTGCGCCAGTCGAGCGACGTCGACGTCCACCGGGGGTGCGTCGGACAGGGGGACGTCCAGCATGCCGAGCACGCGGACGCCCGTGTCGACGGCGTCCAGGATGCGACCTTGCACCATGTAGAACTGGAGCGCGCTCTCGTGGATCGGGACTTCCTCGAGGATGTCCCTGGCATGCCCCACGACAACCCTGGCGTACTCTTCCGCGCGCTCGGCGTTGCCCATCAGGTACTCGATCCCGACCAGCGCGGTGTTGACGCGGAGCGACAGCTCGTGGTCCGTCCGCCAGGTGTCCTCCGGCAGGAACGCGGCGGCGGCGCGGAGACACTGCGCGGCGGGGCCGTAGGCGGTGGAGCGCCGGGCCTTCTGCCCTGCTCTCAGGTTGAGCGCTGCGGCCTCGTAGCGCTGCTGTGCGTCGATGATGAGCTCAGCGCCCAGGTTGAGGTGCATCACGATCTCGTAGATGCGCTCCTCGATCGATGCGGCGGGCGTGCTCTGGAGCATCAGCCGCCCGATCCGCACGTGGTTCCTCTTCTGCTCGCTCTCCGCGAGCAGCTCGTAAGCCGCCTGCTGCACGCGGTCGTGCAGGAACTTGAACGAGACCGACTCGCCATCGGCCTCGTCGAGGAAGCGCGCGATCTTGTAGTCGCTGTCGACCGGCACGATGAGCCCCGCCCCGAGCGCCTCCTCGAGGTCCTCATCGGTCGCGCGCAGGTCCTTCTCGCTGACGAGGGCGAGCAGCTTCAGATCGAACTGGTTGCCGATGCACGCTGCGAGCTGCAAGGACCGCTGCGTCGCTCCGGCCAGGCTCCGTATCCGGCGGATCATCAGGTCGACGACGTTCTCCGCGGCCCCCATCCGCGCGACGTCCGCCGTGCTCCACCGCCAGGCCCCTTGCTCGGAGCTGAACCAGAGGTGCCTCTCGCGGTACAGGTTCGCCAGGAACTGGGTGGCGAAGAGCGGGTTTCCGCCGGTCCTGGCGAAGAGGACGTCGGAGAGCGGGCGACACTCGTCCTCGTGCGCGCCGAGCGTGTCGGTCACGAGCTGGTTCACGTGCTCCCGCGCGAGCGGCCTCAGCGTGAGCGTGCGCACGCGCGCCTGGCTCTTGCGGAGCGCGCTCAGCAATGCCACCAGCGGATGAGCGTCGTCCACCTCGTTGTCTCGATATGCCCCGATCAGGAGCAGGTGGCGGATGTCCGGGTCCTCCAGGACGAGGCCGATGAGGTCCAATGAGCCCGAGTCCGCCCACTGGAGGTCGTCAAGGAACAGCACGAGCGCCCGCGCCTTCAGCGCGATCGCGCCGATGAAGCTCCGGAACGTCATGTTGAACCGGTGCCGTGTCTCGACGGGGCCCAGGGCGGGGACGGGCGGCTGCTTGCCGATGACGAGCTCGATCTCCGGGATCACCTCGGCGATGACCTGGCCGTTCGGAGCGACCGCCGAGAGGATCCTGGCCCTCCAGTCGGCGAGCTCGTCTCCGCTCCTCGTGAGGAGCCTCCGGACGAGCTCTCGAAGCGCGGCGATGACGGATGAATACGGGATGTTGCGCGTGAACTGATCGAACTTTCCGGCGGCGAAGTACCCCCCGTCCTCCGCGATGGCCTTGTGGATCTCGTTGACGACCGCCGACTTGCCGATGCCGGAGTAGCCGGCCACGAGGACGAGCTCGGAGGAGCCGCCCGACGCCCCCTCCGGCCCGGAGCCGCTGATGTCCCTGAAGGCCCTCATCAGCGCGTCGACCTCCTCCTGCCGTCCATACAGCTTCTGCGAGATCTGCAGCCTGCTCGGCCTGTCCTGCCGCCCCGGCACGAAGCCCGAGGCCGGCGCGCGGCCCTCCAGCAGATCGAGGCAGGTGAGGAGGTCTGCCTTCAGGCCGGACGGGCTCTGGTACCGCTCCTCGGCCGTCTTCGCGAGCAGCTTCATGATGACCCTGGAGAGGGCCTCCGGGACCTCTGGCCTTACCTGATGCGGCGGGAGAGGCGTCTTCGCGATGTGACAGTGCACGAGCTGCACCGGGTCCGTCGTCTCGAAGGGGAGACGCCTCGTCACGAGCTCGTAGAGCGTGACGCCGAGCGAGTAGTAATCCGAGCGGAAGTCGATCGAGCGGTTCATGCGGCCTGTCTGCTCGGGAGACATGTACTGCAGCGTGCCCTCGCCGGCTGACCAGGGGTCGCAGGCCGCCGCCCGCTCCCCCGGCAGCAGAGAGGCGACGGAGAAGTCCGTGATCTTCGATGTGCTCATGCCAGCATCGACGATGATGTGGCCGGGTTTGATGTCCCTGTGAACGATGTTCCGCTCATGGATGGCGCCGAGGGCGTCTGCGAGCCCCACCCCGATCCTGACCGCCGGCACGAGCCCGACGTCGCGCCCATCGTCGAGGATCGCCCGAAGCGAGCGGCCCGCGAAATGCTCCATGATGAGGGCGGCGTAGTCGAGCCGGACCTCGATGTCGTAGACCTTGACGGTCCCGTCAAGGTCGAGCTTCTTCGTGATCTCGTACTGACGTCTGAGCACCGCGACATTGCGGATGCCGTTGACGCCTCTTCGCGCCACCTTGATGACACGCAGCTCCCCCGAGCTCTTGCTTCGACCTAGATAAACGCTGCTCCGAGCTCCGTCGTGCAACGTGTCGATCAGTTCATTATGGATGAGCTCGACCATTCCGATCACCCCTGTAAGGCGATGCTGCTCCAGCAGCGCGACATCGGGCTCGCACGAAGGTGCGTGGTCCTCGGCAAGCGGCTGCCGCTCGGCCGGCGCCGGCAGATATCAGCCCTGCGCGTGAGCGCGTGTATGCGTGCGTGGTCAATTCGACTCACGAAGACGCAAGGGGCCGGTGAGGAGATGTCGCAGATCGCCTCCTCGCGAGTCCTCGCGCGAATCCATGAGGGGACATGGTTCGACCATGTCCTACGGCAGTGAGCGATTGTGCGCTTCTTCGGCTCTGACGAAGGATCCAGAGGTTCGAGACGCTATCACATAGTCCAGCGAGAGCAGAAGAGCGTGTCGCGCATTTTTTTGCCGGCTCGCCTCTCTAACGCGCGCCCTCGCAGGTCACGATGCCCGCGTCAGGAGCGCCGGTGCGGCGAGGGCCTCATAAGGCGGAGCCTACGCGACACTGCCAAAAATGGCACGGCCTGCCAGCGACGTAGGCCACGCCCGTGGGCTTCGCGTGACGCCGGCAGCTCGGGTTCAGGGAGGCTCGTACTCAATAAATACTTCCGGCATGCCCACGCGGGCCAGGAAGTCTCTAATCGCCGGACCGGGCGCGACTACGCCCCGAGCGCCACGATCGACCGGCAGACACGGCGGAGCCGGTCGCGCAGCCACCGGTGCGCGGGGTCGGCGTCGAAGCGGGGGTGCCACGCGTGCGCGATGGTGACGGCCGGCGTGGTCACGGGCAGCGGGAACGTGACGAGATCGAACCGCGGCGCCGCATGCGCGAGCCACGTCGACGGGAACGCGCCGACGAGGTCGGAGCTTTCGAGCATGCACAGCGCCGCGTAATGGCCCGACGCCACGGCCGCGGTGGTCCGGGCGAGCCCCTTCTTCTTGAGGGCGTCATCGATGGGGCCCCACGTCTTCCCCTGCCTGGAGACGCCGAGGTGCGCGTGCTCGACGAACCGCTGCAGCGTCACCTTGCCGGACGCGAGCGGGCTGCCGCGGCGCACCACACCCACGAAGCGGTCTCTGGCGAGCGCCTGCACGCGGATCTCCGGGCCCATGTCGCCGATGACGCCGACGTCGAGATCGATGCGGCCCTCCCGGAGCGCGGCCACGTCCTCGTCGCCCTCGGGCAGGAAGCGGACGGTGACGCGCGGGGCCTCGGCCCTCAGCGCGTCGAGCAGCGGGGCGCCGAGGATCCCGAGCATGCCGTCGCTGATCCGGACCACGAAGCTGCGGGTGAGCGAGGCGACGTCCAGCACGCCCCGCTCGCGGAGGACCGCGCTGGCCGAGGCGACCACCGCGCGCACGCGCGGGCGCAGCTCCGCGGCGCGCGGCGTGGGCACGAGCCGCCGGCCGGCGCGCACGAGGATCGGGTCGCCCACGGCCTCGCGGACGCGCGCGAGCGCGCGGCTCATGGCCGAGGGGCTGAGGTGCATCCGCTTCGCGGCCAGGAGGACGCTCTCCTCCTCGAGGAGCACGTCCAGCGCGACGAGCAGGTTCAGATCCATGGAGTGCATGGGACGCAACGATACCTTACCGTACATGCACTGGAAGTCATGTCTGCTCGGGCGCAGGTTCCGTGTCGAACAGGGCAGCAGCGACGGCAGCAGCGCCGTCGCCGTCGGCCTGCCCGGAGGAGACACGCCATCATGAGCACCACGCTCGATTCGCCGCGCCTTCAAAGGACCCTCGACCGCCTCTTCCAGGACGCCGACAGCGGCGATCCGCGCATCATGGCCCGCGTCCGCGGGGACTGGGAGCGCCGCGGGGCGGACCCCGACCCCGAGAGCCTCGCCGAGCTCTTCGCGGACGCCTACCTGCCGGTCTCCCGCGAGGTCGGGCGGCTGCTCCACCTCCTCGCCTTCGCGGCGAGGGCGCGCACGGTGGTGGAGTTCGGGACGTCGTTCGGGATCTCGACGGTGTTCCTGGCCGCGGCCGTCCGCGATGTCGGCGACGGCGGGCGGGTGATCGGCAGCGAGATGCACCCGGAGAAGGTGCGGCGGGCGCGGCACAACCTCGAGGAGAGCGGGCTCGGTGAGCTCGTCGAGATCCGGGAGGGAGACGCGCTGGTGACGCTGCGGGACGTGGAGGGGCCGATCGATTTCGTGCTGCTCGACGGCTGGAAGAACCTCTATTTGCCGGTGCTCCGGATGCTCGAGCCCCGGCTGCGGAGGGGCGCGCTCGTCGTCGCCGATGACCTCGACATCGCGCCGGATGACCTGCGGCCCTACCTCGACCACGTGCGCGGCGCGGGCAGCGGGTACACGTCGGTGGAGATCCCGCTGGGGGACAAGCTGGAGGTGTCCTGCTGGCACGGCAGAGACGGCCGCGAGGGCGAGGCGTGAGAGAGCTCAGAGCGGGCCGAACAGGTGCGTGTCCGCGGTGGGCTTATCGACGAAATTCTTGCCGCCGAACTGCACGATCCCGTTCGTGCCCGGGTCATGCGCGGCGGCCTGGTCGCTGCGGAACGCGTCTTTCGAGAACCAGTCCGCCCGGTTGTGCCAGGTGTCACCGTCCCACGTCCAGACGGACAAGGCTTCCGGTACGCGGAGCGGGGCCACCAGCTGCGTGGCGGGATAGCTGAATCCGCCGAACAGGACGGCCTGCTGGATCTCGGCGTGCCAGGCGAAGATGGCCTGACGTCGACCCCAGGGCAGCGTGTCGCCTGGCGTGCCGCCCGCATTCGCCTGGTGCCAGCCGCTGTCGTCGAGCATCCATACGTCGTTGGGATACCCGTCGAAACTGGCGGAATACTCGGACGAACCACCGAAGAGCCACATGACGTCGCGAACGGGGTCGTAGACGAGCTGCGAGCCCACGCGGCCGCCGGGGTGCTCCTCGGTGGGGATGTGGTGCCAGAAGTCGTCGATCAGCTCGTAGGAGTCGGCCCGCACGGAGGTGGAGACGTCGTTGAGGGCGGAGCCGATCCCGGAGAACGCAACGAGGTGGCCTCGACCTTTGTGGAAGGCGAGCGCGTGATCGCTCCGGCCAAGGGGGCAACCGAAATTGCAGTAGCCCCTGATCTCCTCCCAGGTGGAGCCGTCCCAGCCCATCATGGGGCCGCCGCCGTTGATGACCACCTGTCCTCGCAGGGGATCGTACGCCATGGCGTGGTGGCTGCGGGGACCAGGCCATACGTCGGCCTTGGCGATCTGCGTCCACGTGGAGCCATTCCACTCCCAGAGATCCTCGAGGTCGTTCTCGATCGTGCAATCGGGGAAGTCCGCGCACTCGTGGCCTCCGAAGAGGACGACCACCTTGCGCTTCTCGTCGTACGCCATCGCGGAGGCGGTCCGGGCGGACGGCCCGACCGTGTCTATCTTCTTCCAGGTGAGATTCTCCGCCGGAGGGGCGCCGCCAGTGCCGTCGCTGCCGCCGCCGGTGTCGCCGGTGTCGCCGGTGCCGCCAGTGCCGCCGGTGCCGCCGGTGCCGCCGGTGCCGCCGGCGCTGGCAGCGCCGCCGCTGGCCTCGGATGGCGTATCCGCCGGGGAGCTACCGCACGCGGCGAGGAGAACCGAGAATACGAGCCAGCGGGAGCGAGCGTTAACCATGAACGCTCGACGGCGCGCGGCGCGCCAGCATGCACGAGCGCACCGTCGGAAACATGCTGGTATTCCCGAACGGCTGGCAAGCGCTGCGGAAGACGCAGCGCTCCCTCCCGCGCCCTGCCCTGGTTCCGCCGGCATGACCTGGAAGGTGCAGCAGCAGCAGCGCAAGCTCGACGCCTTCCAGGAGAAGATCGGGAGTTCGCGCGTGCTCCCGCCCCCCGCAGAGCACCTGCGTCTCCGCGCCCTCTCCGTCGCCGAGGCGCATGCGGCGGTCGACGGTCCCGCGCGCCGCGAGCCACGCCGCGAGCGGTATCCGCCGGCTCCGCGCGTGATCGGCGAGCGCGTGCGCGCTGCCGCGCGGCAGGAGCACCACGTCGCCCCGCCCGAGCGCGACCCGCTGCTCGCCGAGGAAGAGCCAGCACGTGCCGGCCGTGACCAGGTGGAAGCCCGCGTCCGCGGACGCGTCGACGCAGAGCCCCCACGGCGCCCGCGCCGACGTGTGGCAGTAGACCCGGCCGCGCAGGTGCGTCAGCTCCAGCACCCTTCCCAGCACATCGTGCGCCCGCCGGAGACGCCGTCTTTCTCCACATCAAGGCGGGCCGCGATCTCGGGATCGGCCTCATGTTCGTGGGTCTGCTCGCGCTGCGGATGCGCACGGCGCTCGGCGTCGTCACCCTCGCCTCCAGCGTGATGCCGCTCGTCGACTGCCTGGTGACGAGCACGAGCGGTCGTTGCAGCATCCCCTACGCGCTGATGGTCCACGGCTCCGCGGTCGTCTACTGCGTGGTCGCCGCCGTGGTCATGCTGTGGACGCCGCGCCCCGCGCTGGAGCCGCACGCGGCGCTGGAGCGTTGAGCGGCGCGGCGGGCAGCTGCCGCGCCGCGCTCGCAACCTTCATCCGGAGATCCAGCTTCTGGGGCGCGAACCCCTCGGGGTCGATGAAGACCGGGCCGGTCCATGCCGTTGCTCCGCCCGGCGCCGGAAGCTGCGGAGAGGTGGGGCGAAGCGAGCGCGCTCGACCGCCGCTACGCCCGACGCCCACCTCGGCGCGTCGCGATCCTGCCGTGACCACCGCCTCGCGCCTCGCCCGGGCCGACCGGGACCTCGCGGCCGGCGAAGCGGCGGCGGTTTCGAGGTAAGTTTCCGCGATCGGCAGCGTAGCCATGAAGCAGACGCTTTCTTCCTCGCTGAACCTCATGCACACCACGCCTTCTCGTCGGCGCCTCCGCGCCAGGCTCTTCGCTGCCGCCGCCCTGGCGGCGCTCTTCGCGGCTGCGCCCGAGGCGAGCGCGCAGCTCTGCTGGGGCACCAACTGCCCTCCACCCAGGCCCGCGCAGGGCAGCGCCGGGGGCAACGCGGGTGGCAACGCCGGCGCCGGCGCTCAGGGCGGCACGCGGGGCACGGTGGTGTGGGATCCCTGGACGGGCAAATGGATCCCCCAGGTGGTCATCCAGGGCCAGGGCCAGGCCGGCGCCGGCGCCCAGGGCCAGGCCAGCGGCCACGCCCAGGGCCAGATCCCGCCACCGCCCCCCCCGCCGCCGCCGCCCCCGCCCGCGCCGCCTCCCATCCTGACCGCGCCGACCCCGGCCCCGACTCCGCATTACTCCGGCGGCGGCGGCGAAAGCTGGACTTACCGGTTCCGCCCGTACCTCGGCGTGGGCGGGTGCATCGGCTTCCAGCAGGGCATTGCCGATGCGGAGGTCCGCTTCCTCCAGTGCGCGCGTGTGCGCCTCCAGCCCTGGGCCTACGTCGGCTTCGGCGTGGATGGCACCTATACCCTCGGCGCCGACGACGCAAAGAACTCCGGGCAGCCGTTACCGCCGGAGCTCGAGGCGTACCGCCACGAGTTTTACGCGTGGCCCTACCTCTCGATCCACCCGTTCGACTCGCAGATGTCGCCCTACCTGCGCCTCGGCGCGAACATCGGCACCGCGATCATGCTCGGCGAGGGCTGGAGCGAAGACCGCTCGTACCTCGGCGGCCACGCGGGGCTCGGCTTCGACGCGCACATGACGAAGCACGGGATCGTCACCGTGGACATCCTGGGTTTCCGCGTGACGCGCCTCGACGACCTGCCCCGCCCGGACGGCCGCGAGGGCCGCGGCGGCTGGGGGATGCAGATGCGCCTGACGGTCAGCTACGCGCTTCTGCTGTGATCGGCGCTCCCGGTCGCGGGAGCACGAAGGCGCCACGCTTCACGACGTCATCGACCGCCGAACGTGTGCGCGCCGCCGCGCGGCATGACCGCGGGCGGCGGAACGGCGCCTCGGCATGGGTCGACAATAGCGGCCGCCAGCTGCGCATCGACGTGCAGCATCCCGGCTCCGAGTTGTGGCACATCCAGGCTCGCACCACGGTCAACTTGCCGCAGGCGGGGCGCTGCTTGCTGACAATCCGCGCCAAGGCGGACGACCGATCCCCCGGACGAATGCACCACCATGGTCGGCGACGGCGGCAGCGGCGGGAGCGGCAGCACCACCAGGGTCGGCGATCGCCGCAGCGGCGGGAGCGGCAGCACCACCAGGGTCGGCGACGGCGGGAGCGGCGGCGGAGAAGCGGGAGGTCCGAGCGGTCATCAGGCGTGCTTGGATATCTGTGAGGCGCACAAGATGTACGGCTGCGATCCGCCGGATCTGGACTGCGAGCAGAGCTGTGGCGTGATCCTAGAGCTGTCCCGCCCCGCGTGCGAAGACGAGATCGTCGCGTACTATTCGTGCTGGCTGCCCGAAGCCTCCAGCTGTCAGGAGGGGCTGCCCGCCGAATGCCAGGACGAGGAGGACGCGTACCTCGCGTGCCTCGACACCGACGGGTGCCGCGGGCTGGCGTGCGACTACCCGAACGGCCTGGAGGGGAACGAGTGCGCGCGTTCGTCCACGTGCCTCGGCAAGAAGCACGAGGTCGAGTGCGGGCCCTCCGAGGACGGCACGACGATGTGCACGTGCTTCGTCGAGGGCGTCGAGGTCGGGACGTGTGAGGGCGCGCCCAGGGAGGTGTGTCACCTCACGCAGGGCTGTTGCCAGGAGTTCTTCAACATCCCCTGACCGCTCGTCTCCGCTCACCGCTCCTCCCCGCCGCCCGCCTCCGCGTCGTGCCGCGCCCCCGGCGTCCCGTCCCAAGGCGAAGACTCGCGCTGCCAGGCGCAAGGCGTAGCTGCGCTTGGCCATCATCAGCCCATCCGTGAGCAGGTGGTCGATAACCGCCGCTACCGCCGCCGAAACAGGGTCCACCAGCTTCGCTTGGGCTTCGCGGCGGCGCGTGAACCGCCGCCATCACCGCCGCTCCCGGCGCCCTCCCCGTGGAGCGAATAGCCCCGCTCCACGATGGCGCCGCTCACCATCGTCATGAAGAGCATCCGCAGGGACTCCTCCTGTTCGAGCGGCGCGACGAAGCCGAAGCCGAACAGGAGCAGGTCGCCGTAGGCGTCGCAGAGGAGCAGCTCGTACACCGCCCCGGGGGCGAGCTTCGTGCACTCCTCCAATCGGTGCTGCTCGAACGTGATGCCCTGCCAGCTCGTGCTCTCGCGGAGGTGACGCAGCGGTGCCTTGCCCTTCACGAAGCCGTCGACGTGCCGCCGTCGTTCCTCCTCGTCCCGCCCCCGCCCGACGATGACGTAGAAGTCGAAGCTCACCCCCGCGACGGCGACGGCGTTGTACCCAAAGAAGCCGGGCTTCTCGCGGACGTCACCCTCCTCGTACCAGAGCTCGGGCAGCCGAAGGGGGTAGGGTCCGACGTGAACGATCTTCGGCTCAATCATGGTCATGCGCTCCAAGCGGAGCTCGACCGATACCACGGCGGCCGAGCAGGCCACGACGAAGGATCCAGCACGGGCGGCACCGGGGCGCGAGGCCCTGCGAACAGATCACGGCGAGGCGCCAGAGCAGGAAGCCTGGGATGGAGTCATGGACGTGGATGCAGGGACTGCGTGCCGCTTCTCCTGAGCAACCAACCTATCACGCGAAGCGTACTGAATAGATGGGCGGCAGGTTGTTGGCGACCGCCGTCCAACCCTCTCCGCCGTCGTCGCTCACGTAGAGGTTGCCCGTGGTGGTGCCGAAAGCCACGGCGCCGTCCTTGTTGGCGAGCGCGTGGCGGTAGATGACGTCGTAGGCTTGTTCTTGGGGCAAGCCGCGGCGGAGCTGCGCCCATGTCTCACCGCCGTCCGTCGTGCGAGCCACGAAGAGCGCGCCGTCGACGGTCATTCGCTGCATGTCCGACTTGCCGGGCACGACCCACGCCGTGCGTCCGTCCTTCGCGTCTGCGGTGATGGGGAAGCCGAAATGCACGCCTTGCTCCGGGCGGCTCACCTTGCGCCAGCTCTTTGCGCCGTCGCTGCTGTAGTAGATACCAACGTGGTTCTGCTGCCAGATATGGTCGGGATCGCCCTCGCATTGCTCGATGTAATGCGTATCGTGGCCCCACTCGGCGTCTGGCTCGGGCGTGTGATCGAGCCGCATGCCCCTGTTGCGCGGCTGCCAGGTCTCTCCGCCGTCCTCTGTTTCGATGACGCCGGCCGTGGACACGGCCACGAGCACTCGCTTCGGGTCGCGCGGGTCCACCACGATGGAGTGGATGCCCGGGGCGAACTCGCCGCCCTCGGAGGCCGGCGTACCAAACCACTTCGTCTCGCCTTTGACCTCGCCGGTGAAGAGGTCGCCGCCGCGTGATTCGTGGTTCCAGAGCGGCCGGTTGAGCTCGAAGGAGCCGCCGCCGTCGCGGCTGACGAACAAGCCACCAGGGATGGTGCCCACGTAGACCGCGCCGCCGGGGCCGAAGCCGATGATCCAGAGCTTTTGCACCGTGGCCGGGCGCGTGACGATCTTGATGCCGACACCGAAGTCGCTGCCTGCGTCTTCGTACATGTCCTGGCCGATGTAGCGAGCGCCCTCGGGGTACTTGATCTGGGCGGGGTTGTCGTTCCAGGTCTCGCCTTCGTCCGTGGAGACGGACAGCTTGGCTCCCCAGTGGCCGAAGCCGAGCAGCGCCCAGAGCTTGCCCGTGTAGGGATCGCGCGCGACATAGTTGACGCCGCCGCCGGCATGGCCCGCGAGGCGCGGCTTCCACGAGCCGTTCTGTTTCTCGACGATAAACGTGCCTTTGCGCGTGCCCAGCAGGATACGGCTTGCCATCTCAACCTCCGCTCAACGCTTGCAGAATGTGGACCTCGTCGTCGGCAGCGACTGCGTCTGTGAGCCCCTTACGGTCGCGGATCATCTGCTTGCCGACGAAGATGTTGACGTGCGTCCGCAAGCGGCCGCGCTCGTCGCAGATGTAGAAGCCGATGCCGGGCGCGAGCCTCTCCAGGGCCGCTACGACCTCACCTGCCGTCGACGCCTCGACCATGATGGTTTGACCTTCGAGGTGCGGGAAGAAGGTGTAGAGGTGGCGCGTCAGGTGGACAGACGGCATGGTGGGCTTGCCGTACTCCCGACGTCGCCGGGTGTCAACCTCGAGCATCTCGGGCTCCCGAGCGAGGCGCCTGCCATCGCGCGTGCGCGGAGCCCGAGCTGCGAAGCGGCGTGAGCGCCGCAGGCGCAGCCCCCTTTCGCTCGCGACGCCGGCGTCCACGCCGACGTGCGCCCGCGGCGCTGCCCGCGTTGCGGGTTCGGCGCGGCGCCGCCGAGCGCGCGGCCTTACGGCTGGGGGACGACCTCGTTCGTGGGGTTGCCGTCGATGTCGCCGACCACGTTGTTGGACCAATCGGCGTACGTACACGTCGCGCACGACGCCGTGTAACCCCAGTGGCTCGGGCCGAAGACGTTGTTGCGCAGGATCATGTCCTTGCCGTCCTCGGGGTAGAAGTCGTAGGCGCCGAGCGAGATGAAGTTGTCGTGGACATCGTAGTTCTGCAGCGTCGAGCCGTCGACGCTCTGGGTGAAGAGCACGGCGGTGATGGCTTGCCAGTAGTTCGGCACTTCGGCGCCCGCAGCGGCGTCGACGCCCGGCTCGAGTCGGTTGTGGCTGATCTCGAGCGGCCCGCTGCCCCCGTACGGGAAGACACCGCCCGTATGCGCGAGAGAGGGGTCCGCCAGGTGCGCGATGTAGTTGTCGTGCAGCCAGCTCTGCTCGATGATGGTGTTCTGGCTGCAAAGGCACATGCCGCCGGTGTTGGCCACGTCCACCCGGGTCAGGCGGATGGTGCACGTCGCACAGGCGTTCACGGCGTGCTCGGTGAGGGCGGCGTTCGTACCTCCGGGGCTGACCGGCTCGGGGCGAATGGTGGTATCGCTGATGTTCAACGCGAGCGGCGCGGACTCGTCGGCGTTGACCAGAATGGCGCGGTTCGTGGAGCCGGGCGGCGGCGCGATGATCGAGTTGGTGATGTTGACCGTGCCGTGGCAGCCGGTGCCGATGTAGATGAACGCGTGGAAATACATGTGATCCAGGTTGACGGTGCCGTCGCAATCGTACAGATCCCACTCCTTGCTTTCATCGTCGCTGGGCCACACTTCCGTGTACCCGGGCGGCACCGGGAGCTGGGGATCGGATTGGGCGTAGGTGCCCACGCCGGGGGCGCCGACGGTGAAGCGATCGGGGTAGCCCCTGGTGCCTGGCGCGTCGCCGCCTCCTGCTCCACCACCACTTCCGCCGCTCGCGCCTCCGCCGCCGCTGCCGCCGGTGCCTGAAGACATGGATGAGGAGCCGGGCTGCACCTCGCCGTCACCGCACCCTGCGAGGAGGGCGCTCAGCAAGATCACCACCGGCAAGCTCGGTCCGAGGCCTGCTGCAGGACGATTGGCCGCTCTCTTCATGAGATCTCCTTTGCTTTCGGGGACGTCGCGTCGCTCGTGATCGGAGTTGCAGCCCGAGCAGTCCGGGGCCTGTCGCACGCCGTCTTCACCCTCATGGGCCGCTCGTTTTTCAGGGTCGTGGGGGCCGGAGGGCGGACCGAAACGACCGCCGGTGAACGCCCTCCCGGAGAGCCTCTACCATGGGCCGAGGTCGAGGGACCAGGCGCGCGCCTCCTCGGCGCGCTTGACGCCGATCGCGCCCCAACGTTCCATCCGCCGGAATGAGGGCGAACCTCGCGAATCCCGGGCGCTTTTGGGTCACCTTGCTGCTCCTCACGGGCGCCTGGGCGTGCTCTCGGGCGCCGTCCCCCGCAGGCGCGCGCCTGCCACAGGGCAACGAGAGCTCGGCCTCTCCCGCGCCCTCGACCATCGCCGAGGTCACGCTCGGGGACACGCACGGCTGCGTGCTCATGACGGACGGCCGCGTCCGCTGCTGGGGTCGGAACACGCTCGGCCAGCTCGGCACCGGCGATCGGGAGCCTTCCAGCGCGCTCCGCGACGTCGAGGGCCTGCGGGACGTGCGCGAGCTCCGCGCCTTCGGCGACAGCACCTGCGCGGTCAAACGAGACGGCACCGTGTGGTGCTGGGGCCACTGGCCGAACACCCTCTCGTCGGTGCAAGCAGCCCTCGAGACCTGCGGCGAAGAGCCGGCGCGCCCCTGTCACCTCAGGCCCATCGCGCTGTATGGGCTCACGGGCGTCGCATCCCTCGAGATCGAGACGACACGCGCGTGCGTGCGCACCGAGCAGGGGCTCGCCGAGTGCTGGGGTCAGGAGGGTTGGAGCAAGGTGCGAATCCATCGGGAGCGCGAGCAGCCCGGCGCCGCGTCCAAGATCCGTGTCGGAGGCCTCACGCGTTGCCTTCTCACCGAGAGTGGCGCGGCCGACTGCGCCACCTGGGCCCGGGACCGCTCCGACGACCGCTCCGAGCCCTGGCGTTTGCCGCAGGACTGGGGCGCGGTGGACGACATTCGCATGAATTCCGACGGCACCCGGCTCTGCGCGAAGCTCCGGCAAGGCGGCGACTGGCGTTGCGCTATCGTCCGCTACGACGCGCGTCTGGAGTCCGCCGAGTGGCACGAGGGCGCCCTTCGAGGGTCCAAGCTGCTCGCGCTGGTGCACCAGGGCGGGTGCGCGCTCGGCGAGGACGGGCGCGTGCGCTGCTGGGGCCTGAACAGCTGCAACCAGCTCGGTCAACCCTCCCCGCTGGACAGCGGGGTGCGAACGTCCGAGCGAGCGCTCGAGGTTCCTGGGCTCCGCGACGTGGTCTCGCTTTCGGCCGGCCCCCAGCGAGCCTGCGCCGTCACCCGCGATGGCCGGCTCGTCTGCTGGGGCGCTCGGCCGGAGCTGCGCAACTACATGTTGGGCACGATGTCTTCGCCGTGGCGTGGCCAGAGCGCCCAGCCGGTGAAAGGGCTCACGAACATCCGGCAGCTCACGATCAGCGACGATACGAACTGCGCCCTCCGCGACGACGGGGCCGCCTTCTGCTGGGGCGAAAATGTGCTCGGCCAGCTGGGCGACGGGACGGTGGTGGATCGTGCGGTTCCCGTACGGGTGCGTGGCCTCTCGAACGCGCAGGATCTCGCGTGCTCAGCATCGATCTGCTGCGCTGGGCTGGCCGACAAGACGGTCTCCTGCTGGGGACTGCTCGACGGCAGGTCCTATTCGAACGTCATGCCGGAGCCGCGCCCGGTGCCATCCCTCACGAACGTCGTGGATGTCGTGGGTGGCTCCGTGCCGATGTGTTTTCGTCACGGAGACGGCGCGGTTTCTTGCTTTCACGCCTCCAATCTTGCTCCCGTCTCGCCGGATGACCACGTAGTACCCCCACGGACGGCCGCGCGTGACGCGGAGCAACTCGCCGTGGGGACGAGCCACGCGTGTTTGCGTGACCGCGCCGGGCGGGTGCGTTGCTGGGGCTGGAACTACGACGGGGTGATAGGTTTGCCGACCATGGGAGCGTCCTCGTACACGCCGGTCACGATCCCGAACCTCGGCCCACGCGGCACCCTCTTCGCCGGATCGTTTTCGATGTACGACGTGACCCCGGAGGGGACGGTCTTCGGCTGGGGCTCCGCGATATACGACAAAAAGCGCCCGTTCGTTCCCGCCAAGCTCACGAACCTCGGCTCGGATGTCGTCGCCGTCGCGCACGGCAATGGTCGGGTGTGTGTGCTCCGCCGAGACGGCACCGTGGCTTGCGAAGAGCAGTTGAGGGGCGTGGGCGCCGGCAAGGCGATGGAGAATGTTCAAGGGATGACCGACATCGTCGAGATCGAGGTGGGGCAATTCCACCTTTGTGGTCGCACCCGTGCAGGCGGCGTCGTTTGCGCCGGCGGCAACGAGCACGGGCAGAGGGGCGACGGCGCCATGGTGTGCGCGGCGGAGCCGTTCGAAGTCCGCTGACGCGTCATGGGCGCCGGACTACGGCGCCTTGTTCCGCCATGCATCGAGCGTGCGGATCCCCTCTCCCGTCCACCCTTCGATGAGGTCGGCCCACGCCTTGGCGGCGCGTGGGCCGAGCTTGGCTTCGTACTGGTCGCCCGCTCGTCCGGCGCGGTAGGCCTCTCCCTGGACGGCCTCCATCAGGCCCACCAGGACGAGGTCCTGGGCTGCATCGTCTCCGTGGACGAGCACGTGCTCGATCACGTCGAACACCGCTCGCACCCAGGGCGCTTTGCAGCCGCTCGCGAAGGCGTGGAAGTGCCGCTGTCCCATCTCGGCGATGCCTGTGTAATCGAACCACGATCCGTGTTTGCGTTCGGCGTGGAGCCTCTGGCGAAAGCGCGGCCAGGCGGCCGCGAAACACGCGATCGCGGCTGCGGCGCCTTCGGGCTGGGGATCGAGCGCGGGCTTCTCCGGCGGGCGTGGGGGCGCTGCGCGCTCCGCGAGAGGCGCCGGCAAGAGCGCGCGATCGACGTGACCGTTCGCGGCTGCCCAGCGGAGGATCGCGAAGCTCTTGCGCCGCGAGCGCCACCCACGATCGGGGGCGTTGTCTCCGATCGTCGCTTCCACGAGCTCCGCCCGCACCTTCGGATCGAGGCCTGGATGCACGAGCGCACAAGCGAATGCGTCGTGGGCATCGTAGGAGCGTCTCGCGCGTGGACCACGAGGGTCGTCCGCTCGGTAAGCGTGCTGCGCGGCGGCGAGGACCGAGGGAGCCGGGAAGTACCCGCGCGACGACAACAAGAGCCGCGCGAGCTTGGCGGGAGGTCGCGGGAAGAGCCCCGGCCAGACGAGATCACCGGGCGCCCCCTGGGCGGTTCGCGCGAGGAGGGGCAGGTCCCGAGCGCCGTGCGGCGGGAGGGGCGCGCGGGGAGGGAAGGGCGTGGTCGCCAGGAAGGAAGCCAGGGTCATGTGGGCACGGCGGCGAAGACTAGCGGCCGCGAGGGAGAAAGGGCGCCGCGTTCCTCTCGCTCGATCGCCGCGAGCGGCGCGTCGCCTATCGCTCGACCACCGCGCGCGGCGCGTGGCCACGGCGGGCGACGCGGGCGAAGGCGCCGGGCGTGATCCCGAAGGCGCGCCGGAACGTCGCCGTGTTCCTCTGCAGGGGCTCCCGTTTCCGCGAGGGCAAGACTGCCCTTCCCCGCCCGCGTCTACAGCGCGCCGCCGCCGCCTGCCAGAGTCCGGGCGTGGGCTCAGAGCAAGTCGGAGAGGTCCGGGGCGTGCGTGTTCAGGAACGCGAGCAGCTTCGTCAGCCGGCCGGGGGTCAGGCGCCGCTCGCGGCGGAGCAGCGAAATCGGGACGGGCTCGGCGCGGAGCGGCGCGAGCACCTCGACCGCGGCGCCGCTCCGGAGGGAGGCCGCGGCGAGGTAGAGCGGCGTGCAGGTGATGCCGGCGCCGGCGAGCATCGCGCTGAAGCCCGCGTCGCCGTCGTCGAAGGTGAAGCGGGCCTTCGGCTCGTAGCTGCCGTCCCGGTGCGGCCAGGGCAAGACGCGCCCGCTGCCGTTCCGGAAGGCGACGAGGTCGTGCCCGTCGAGATCGCGCAGGGACGCGGGGCGCGCGCGGCCAGCGAGGTAACCCGGCGTCGCGCAGAGCACCCACGGCGCGGCGAACCAGGTCTGGGCGACGTGCCCGGGCAGACCGTCGAACGGGCCGGAGCGGATCGCGAGGTCGATCCCGCCCTCGGCGAGGTCGAGCACCCGGTTCGTGACGCGGATGTCGACCCGGATGTCCGGGTGCGCGCGCGCGAGCTCGCCCACGAGCGGCGCGAGGACGTGCCGGACCATGCCGGTCGCCGCCGTGAGCCGCACGATCCCGCCGTCGCCGCGATCGGACGCGTGCGCGGCCGTCTCGGCGAAGGCCTCCGCCGCGCGCACGGCCTCGCGCGCGGGCTCGAGCAGCGCCTCGCCGGCGTCGGTGAGGGAGAGCGCGTGCGTCGAGCGATGGAGGAGCCTCACGCCGGCGCCGTCCTCGAGCCGCGTGATCGCCTTCGACACGCTCGCGGCGGACATCCCGAGCCGGCGCCCGGCCTCGGCGACCGAGCCCGCGTCCGCGACCGCGAGGAAGCACCGCAGCTGCGGGACGGACACCTCGAAGTCGATCGCGGCCATGCCGCGCGACGATGCGCGCGTTCGCGGCGCGCCGCAATGGCGGGCCTGCTCGCCGCGCTCGCGATCGGCTGCGCCCCGGCGCCCCGTCCGGCGGCGCCGACCGCCTCCGCCGATCCCCGCGTCGCCAACTACGAGACGTACCCGCGGCGTGGCCGCATCAAGAGCACCGTCATGTTCACGACATCCCGAAGGAAAGGCTGAAGAAGATGATCGCGATCACCCCCTCCGACCTCGAGCGCTTTGTCCGCGAGGACGACGGCAAGCCCGTCGTCATGCTGAACCTCCTCCGCTTCCGCCCCGAAGGCGGCCGCGAGCGTTACTTCGAGTACATCGCGCTCGCGCGCCCCGTCCTCGCCCGTCACGGCGGCGAGATCCTCTACGCGGGCGACGGCAAGACGGCGCTCTGCGCCGAGTCCGGCCAGTCCTGGGACTGCGTCGCCCTCGTCCGGTATCCCTCGCGAAGGGCGTTCACGGACATGATCGCCGACCCGGAGTACCACCGCGCCGACCCCGTGCGCCTCTCCGCGCTCAGCGAAGCCGTCCTCCAGCCGACACACCCGCTCGGCTGAAGCGCTCCGCGCTCTCGAAGCGCCTCAGCGCTCCTCGTACTCGCGCCGCTCCTGGATGCGGGACCAGGAGCGCTCGGTGAGACCCTCGGGCATGTAATCGACCGTCCTCGGCTGGAAGTCACCCGCTCGAGGCGGGCGTGGGGCGTCGGAACACGGTGTTCCACGCGGCGCCGCGATGACGACCCCAGTCCTGGGCAGCGCCGAAGGGGGGCCTAAGAGCCGTAATGTGAACGTTCACAAAAGCGATGTCAATTCGAAACGGCCGCCGTCGGCCGCCGTCGCGCCCCGATGGCAGACAGGTCTCCTCCCGGAGCGCCGCGTCAAGAGGGGCGGGCATCGGGCCGGCGATGATCGATCGCGGAAGGCGCCCGCCCCTCTCGCCGCGGCGCTCCGGAGGAGCCCCGCCAGCCTCGTGCTCCCTCGGGATCGAGATACTCACGGGCCTGTCGATTGGAATTGACGGTGGCCATGTGATCGTTCACATTCGGGCCGAGGGCTGTCCTTGGTGCTGCGCCTTGCTCGGGTCGCCGCGCGTACCGAGGCCTTCGTCGTCTGATCGATTTTTTGCATCAACTCTGTTCGCTCGGTCGTCGCGGGAGCGATCGCCGAACGATGGGGATTGACCTCTCGGTCGGCTCCGTCGTCGCGCTCACGACGGTCCTCGTGGGCACGCTGGTAGCCGGTGGTCGCCGCCCGCTGCTGGCGTTCTGTATCGGCCTCGCGATGTCGGTCTCGTTCGGCGCGATGACGGAGGCCTCGTCGCTGCTTGGCGCGGCGTGGTCTCGCTTTGGATTTCCTAGGTGCGACGCGTTCGATGTCTGGAAGGAGCTATCATGAGCAAGAGAATCCTGCAGTACCGGCGCTCGCTCTCGGGCGCCGCCGCGTTGACTGCTTCGCTTCTGTTTGGGGCCCTCACTCCAGGGGTGGCGTCCGCCACGGACTCCGTCGAGAAGCTGCAGGAGTTCGAGCTGGACGAGGTGAGCGTGACCGACGCGTACTACCAGAACGTCTCCTCGAAAGAGCTCGCGTACATCATGAGCCTCGACCCCAACCGACTTCTGGCGGGCTTCAAGGCGGTGTCGGAGGGGAGGGACCCTGGGAACTCGCCGGGCATCAGCCTCTACGGCGGGTGGGAGGGCGGCTGGAGCCTCCTGCGCGGGCACACGATAGGCCACTACATGTCCGCCATGGCGCGGGCGTACAAGCAGCTCAAGAGCTCCGACGCGGAGCAAAGCGCCGCCATCGCGCAGAAGATCGACTACACGATCAGCCAGCTGAAATCGTTCCAGGACGCGAGTCCCAGGGGGTACCTGTTCGCGTCGCCGGAGACGCATTTTGACGTCATCGAGGGGAAGGCCAGCGGCTCCAGCTGGGCGCCGTGGTACACGATGCACAAGATCATCGCAGGCCTCATCGACGTCTACGAGTTCGAAGGAAATCCAACCGCCCTAGCAATCGCGAGCAGGTTGGGGGACTGGACTTACAATCGCAGCTCAACCTGGAATGCGGACCTTCGAAGGAAGGTCCTGGGCGTTGAGTACGGCGGTATGAACGACTGCCTGTACGATCTGTACAGGTTGACGAACAACGCCAATCACCTGGCGGCAGCCCACGTTTTCGACGAGGACTCGCTCTTCACTCCGATTTCCCAAGGCAACAACATCCTGCCAGGCAAGCATGCCAATACGCAAATCCCCAAGTTCATCGGCGCCCTGAACCGCTATCGGACGCTGGGCCAGACGGAGAACTTCTACTACACCGCGGCAGAGCAGTTCTGGACCATCGTGTTGAGGGATCACACCTATGTCACCGGTGGGAACAGCCAGCTCGAACATTTTCACGAGCCCAGGCAGCTGGACGCGCAAAGGGACAACGTGAACAATGAGACGTGCAATGCGTACAACATGCTGAAGCTCACGAGAGGGCTCTTCAAAGCCACGGGGGACGTCAAGTACGCCGACTACTACGAGCAGACCCACATCAACGAAATCATGTCTGCCGTCAATCCGACGAACGGGATGACGACCTACTTCAAGCCGATGGGGACGGGGTATTTCAAGGTGTTCGGCAAGCCGGAGGACACGTTCTGGTGCTGCAACGGCACCGGCATGGAGAACTATACCAAGCTCAATGACAGCTTGTATTTCCACAGCGATACGGATCTGTACGTCAACATGTTTCTCAGCTCGACGTTGACTTGGTCCGCGCGGGGACTGTCGTTGAAGCAGACCTCCAATTTCCCTCTCTCCGACAAGGCGGTTTTCGAGATCGCCGCTGCCCCGGCCGATGCGGTCACGATCAACTTCAGAAAGCCCTCCTGGGTTGCTTCGTGTCAGCCCGTGACGGTTACGGTCAACGGTCAGGCATGTGACGCAACGGAAGCGAACGGCTATCTCACGGTAGCCCGCACCTGGCAGCCCGGAGACAAGGTGGAGCTCACGCTGCCGATGGAGGTGAAGGTGTCGAGGCTTCCCGACAACCCCAATGCGGTGGCGTTCGTCTACGGACCGGTCGTCTTGAGCGCCGGTCTCGGGACGGAGAGGATGCTGTCGGAGCCCCAGTGGGCATCTGAGAAGGCTACCATCCCTCCTGGTGTTGTCATCAAAGACACCATCGGTATCAATAGCGGCATCACGATCAACGAGTGGATCGCCGACATCGAGAACAACTTGGTCCGGACCCCGGATACGGCGGAGTTCACGCTGCGGAACACAGACTCCGATAGCACGTTGACGTTCACTCCGCACTATCAGCGATACGCAGACAGGTACGGCATCTACTTCCGTCTCACTGGGACGGCGGGTGAAAACATCCCGGATGTCGACGAGTGCTCGCCCCCTCCTGGAACTGGCAAGCTGTGCGATGACGTCTCGCCTTCGGAAAGCGGCGGAACGGCTGGCAGCGGAACGGCTGGCAGCGGATCGACTGGCAGCGGATCGGCTGGCGGGGCGTCCGAGGGCAGCTCCGGTGGATCGGGGGGCGCGGATGGTGGCACCACGGACCAGGGCAGCTCGGGTTGTTCCTGCAGCCTCAATCGTGCTTCGTCGGGACGCTGGCAAGTCGCCGCGCTGTTCGGCCTTGGCCTGGTCGCGTGGCGCCGGGGGAGACGTCGTGCGGCGCCGCAGGGGTCGCGGATCTCTGGTGCGCTATGAGCCTCCACATCGGCCTGCCTCTTGCCGCCGGAGGGCCAGCCCCTCCCGACCGGCGCGTCGCGCAGAGCACCCACGGCGCGGCGAACCAGGTCTGGGCGACGTGCCCGGGCAGACGGCTCGGCTGAAGCGCTCCGCGCTCTCGAAGCGCCTCAGCGCTTCTCGTACTCGCGCCGCTCCTGGATGCGCGACCAGAAGCGCGCCGTGAACTTCTCGATCTCGTCCGCCGCCCTAGATCCACACCTCGCCCAGGATCGGCACCACGCCGACCTTCGTGTCGCGCGACGCGCGGCCGAGCCGCTCGGCCAGCCGGGCGCCCTGCATCGCGGGGAGCGCCACGGCGGGTCGATCCAGCGGCAGGAAGAAGTTGTCCCAGTGCGACAGGAGCACCGCGCGGGGCGACATCGCGCGCGCGACGCGCTCGGGGAAGTCGCGCGAGGTGGTCCAGCCGGCCACGCAGAGCAGGAGCAGGTCGGGCTCCTTCCGGTCGAAGCTCGCCTCGACGAGCTCCGCGCTGCCGAGGTGCACGAGGCGGCGGCCGGCGACCCGGATCTCCACGGCGAAGACGGCGCCGCACCGGTAACGCTCGGCCCGGAGCGGGATCTGATCGCAGTCGGCGATGTCGCCGGGGAAGGGGACGCGGCCGAGCATCAGGGGCGAATGGGCGCTCGGGAGGAAACGGAGCTGGAACGGGCCGACCTCGGCGATCACGGGCTCGCCGCCCGGCGCGCGCTCGACGTCGCGGACGCGCTCCGCGGGGACGCCGGAGGCGCGGCAGAGCGCCACCGCGGAGCGGGAGCCGAAGACCGTGGCCCCCGTGCGGAGCGCGATCGCGGGGATGTCGAGCGCGTGATCGAAATGGGTGTGGCCGGCGATGATCGCGTCGGCGCGCGGCGCGTGGCGCGCCACCGCGGCGGCGTCGGGGACGAGCCGCTCGAGCAGGCAACGGCGGAGCGAGGCGCGCGTGACGTAGGGATCGATCAGGACGACCACGCCGGCGTGCTCGATCGCGAACCCCGCGGTGCCCAGCCACCGCACCCGGACGGCGCCGCCCGAGGCGAGCGAGCGCGGAGAGAAGGCGTCGGCGATCATCGGCGTCCGCCCGGCCGGTCGGACGAGGCGGGGATCCCGCGCGGCCTGCTCATCGCTGTCGTCATCACCTCCACCCTCGCCATCGCCCTCGCCGCCACCCTCGCCATCGCCCGCGCCGCCACCCTCGCCATCGCCCTCGCCGCCATCCTCGCCATCGCCCGCGCCGCCATCGTCGAGCGCGAGCACGAGATCGCGCTCGCCTCCTCCGTCGCGCTCGCCATCGCTGTCGCCCTCGCGCGCGAGTCTCCCTGTTTCGGGCGACCGCCGATCGTCCGCTCGGTTACGATTCCGCCTCGTGGTCGATCCCTCGCGCCCCCGCAAGCTGGCCGTCCTTTCGGCGCTGTATTTCTCGCAGGGCCTCCCGTTCGGCTTCCAGGCGACGGCGCTCCCGGTCCTCCTGCGCGAGAGCGGCGCGTCCCTCACCGCCGTGGGCTTCGCGGGCGCGCTCTCGCTTCCCTGGGTGGCGAAGGCGCTCTGGGCGCCGCTCGTCGATCGGTTCGGGTGGGAGCGGTTCGGCCGGCGCCGCTCGTGGATCGTGCCGCTCGGGGTGCTGCTCGCGCTCACGTGCCTCGCGGCCGCGCTCGTGTCGCCGTCGGGTCAGCTCGGCCCCTTGCTCGGGCTGGTGTTCCTGATGAACCTGCTCGCGGCCACCCAGGACATCGCGGTCGACGGGCTCGCGATCGATCTGCTCGGGCGCGGCGAGCTCGGCCTGGCGAACGCCGCGCAGGTGGTCGGCTACAAGGCCGGGATGCTGACGGCCGGCGGGCTGCTCGTCTGGGCGAGCGCCCGGATCGGCTGGAGCGGCCAGTTCGCCGCGATGGCGGCGCTCGTCCTCCTCGCGGTGCTGGCGGCGCTCGCGCTCCGCGAGCCCCCGGCGAGCGCGGCCCTGGCGCGCGAGCGCCGCTCGCTGGCCGAGGTGCTCAAGGCCGTGCTCGGCGCGCTGCGGGAGCCGGGCGCGCTCTGGCTCGTGGCGTTCCTCGGCACCTACAAGCTCGGCGAGGCGATGGTGGACATGATGTTCAAGCCGTTCCTCGTCGACGCGGGCTTCTCGCGGGCCCAGATCGGGCTGTGGGTGGGCACGTACGGCATGGCCGCGTCGCTCGCCGGATCGCTCGCGGGAGGCCTCCTGGCGCAGCGGATCCCGCTGCTCGCCGCCGTGGGGATCACCTCGGCGCTGCGATCGGCCGCGATGGCGGGGGAGTGGTACCTCGCCGCGGCGGGCCACCCCACGGCCGAGGCGGTCATCGCGGTCACCGTGGCCGAGCACCTCTTCGGCGGCGCCCTCACGACCGCGATCTTCGCGTTCATGATGTCGCGGGTGCGGCGATCGGTCGGCGCGACGCACTACACCGTGCTGGCCAGCGTCGAGGTGCTCGGCAAATCCCCCGCGACGTGGGTCTCGGGCGCGCTCGCCCAGCGGCTCGGGTATGCAGGGCTGTTCGCGCTGGGAACGGCGCTCTCGGTCGCCTTTCTCGCGCTGCTCGTTCCGCTGAGGGAGAGGAAGATGGCGGCGACGTAGCGAGAGGGGTGTTCGGCTCGAGCCGGGAGACGAAGAAGGGGAGAGGGCTTACGTGCGCATTTGCCAAGAACCTGACGCGGCACCGCCGCTTTGCTACCACCCCTCCCCGCGGTGATCTCACGCAGGCAGCACGTCCTCGGCCTCCTCGCGCTCCTCGGCGCCAGCGCCGCCGGCGCCGCCGCCCTGTCCCGGACGTTCCCCGCCGTGCGCCCGCGCCGCGCCGCGCCCCGCCGCGCCCTCAAGCTCCCGATCGCGCCGAGCGGCTGGCCCTTTCCCGGCGCCCGCCTCACCGCCCCGGTGGCCGTGTTTCCGCCCGACTTCGGCCTTCGCCGCATCTACCTCGACGCCGGCCACGGCGCGCCGGGCAACACCGGCAACACCTCCTGCTACTGCCTCGAAGAGCAGGACTTCACGCTCGCCGCAGCGCACGCCCTCGCCGTCCGGCTCAACGCGACGGGCCGCTTCGAGGCGCGCGTGGGCAGGACCGGCGAGCGGCCGCTCCCGTACCCGGAGCGCGTCGAGGACGCCGCCCGGTGGGGCGCCGACGCCTTCGTGAGCCTGCACTCGGACGTGCGCGGCAAGCCCGAGGCGTGGGCGCCCGTGCCCGACCTCCAGTGCCCGCTCAGCCTCGCCGCCCCCGGCTTCGCCGTGCTCTGGTCCGACGAGGGCTCTCCCTCCCTCTGCGCCCTCCGGCTCGCGCTCGCGCGCGCCTTCGCCCGGCGCATGGAGGAAGCTGGGCTCCTGGCCTACCGCGGCGCCGCGTACACCGGCCTCTACGAGCCCGACGCCGCGCAGCCGGGCGTGTTCGTCGACCGGCGCCCCCAGGGGCAGCGCATCTTCGTGCTGCGCCGCCCCACCATGCCGTCCATCCTCATCGAGACCCACCACGCGCTCGACGCCCGCGAGGCCACGCGCTGGACCGAGCCCGCCACCCTCGACGCCTTCGCCGCCGCGTCCGCCGCCGCGCTGGCCGACGCGCTCGGCGGCGCCCCCGCGCCGGCCTCGCGGCGGCCGACCTGAGGCCCGCGCCGGCCCCTCCGCCGCCGACCTGAGCCCCGCGCCCCGCACCCCCGCGCCGGCCCCTCCGCCGCCGCGCCCCCCGCCGCCACGCCCCTCAGGACGCCCGCGCGTGTGGCATCGGCCCCGGCTCCTCCAGGCGCAGCGGGCGGTGCCGCAGGCAGAGCGCGATCGCCTCGTCGAGCGTGCTCACCAGGTAGAACTCCAGCGACCGCCGCACGTCGTCCGGCAGATCGTCGAGATCCGCCTCGTTGTCCGCCGGGAGCAAGATCTCGAGGATCCCCGCCCGGTGCGCCCCCAGCACCTTCTCCTTGATGCCCCCGATCGGCAGCACCGTCCCCCGCAGCGTGATCTCCCCGGTCATCGCGATGTCGCTCCGCACCGGCCTGCCCGACAGCGCGCTCACCAGCGCCACCGCCATCGTCACGCCCGCGCTCGGCCCGTCCTTCGGCACCGCGCCCGCCGGCACGTGGATGTGCACGTCACGCCGCTGCAGCCGCTCGGCCGGAACCCCGAGCTCCGCCGCGTGCGCGCGCGCATAACTCAGCGCCGCCCGGCCGCTCTCCTTCATCACGTCGCCGAGCTGCCCCGTCAGGACGAAGTCGCCCTTCCCGGGCATCACGCTCGCCTCGACGTGCATGATGTCGCCGCCCGTCTGCGTGTAATACATGCCGGTCGCCACGCCCGGCTGATCCTGCTGCAGCTTTCGCTCGGGGCGCACCCTCGCGCGACCGAGCAATTCCTTCACGTCGCCTCCGGTGCTCACCACCGCGCGTGCGATCTCCCCGCCCGCGATCCTCCGCGCCGCCTTTCGCGCCAGGGCGCCCAGGGTCCGTTCCAGCTGACGGACACCCGCCTCGCGCGTGTAGCCGCCGATGATCTCGCCGAGCGCCTCCGCGCTCACGCGCAGCTGATCCTCGCGCAGCCCGCACTCCTTTCGCTGCCGCGGGAGCAGGTACGTCCGGGCGATCTCGTGCTTCTCCTGCTCGGTGTAGCCGGCGAACAGCGCCGTCTCCATCCGGTCGAACAGCGGCGCCGGGATCGTCTCCCGGAAGTTCGCCGTGCAGATGAACAGCACCTCGGACAGGTCGAACGGCAGCCCGAGGTAGTGATCGACGAAGCCGTCGTTCTGCGCGGGATCGAGCACCTCGAGCAGCGCCGCGCCCGGATCGCCCTGGAAGGAGGCGCCGAGCTTGTCGACCTCGTCGAGGACGATCACCGGGTTCTTCGTCCCCACCCGCTTGAGCCCCTGGAGGATGCGGCCCGGCATCGCGCCCACGTAGGTGCGCCGGTGGCCGCGGATGTCCGCCTCGTCGCGCGCCCCGCCCAGCGAGACGCGGATCACCTTGCGCCCGAGCGCCCGCGCGATCGACTCCGCGATGGACGTCTTGCCGGTCCCGGGGGGGCCGAGGAAGAGCAGGATCGGGCCGCGCGAGATCGCGCGGCCCCGCTCGCCCTCGCCCCGCGCCTGCTCCATGCGCAGCTTCCGGACCGCGAGGAACTCGAGCATCCGGTCCTTCACGTCGTCGAGGCCGTGGTGATCCTCGTCGAGGATCGCCCGCCCGAGCTCGAGATCGACGTGGTCCTCGGTCCGCTGGGTCCAGGGCAGATCCGCCACCCACTCGAGCCAGGTCATCAGGACCTGCGCCTCGGGCGATGTCTCCCGTCCCATGCGCCGGAGCCGCGCGAGCTCGCGCCGGGTCTCCTGCTGGACCTCCGGCGGGAGGCTCAGCCGCTCCAGCCGGTGCGCGAGGCGCGCCGCGGCGTTCTCCTCGTCCTCCTCGCCGAGCTCCTTCTGGATCGCGCGCAGCTGCTCGCGCAGGTAGAGCTCCCGCTGCCGCTCGCCGAGCTCCTCCTCGACGGTCGTCCGGATCTTCTCCTGCGTCTCTACGATGCCGATCTGCCGGTGGAGGTGCGCGGCGAGCGTGCGCATCCGCTCTTCCGTCGAGAGGGTCTCGAGCAGCGCCTGCTTCTCCGGGGTCGGGAGGTCCAGGTAGAAGGCGATGTGGTTCACGAGCTCGGCCGGGCCGTACGTGCTGCTCACGAACTGCTTGAGCACGTCCTCCAGCGCGCCGCGGTGTCGGCCGTACTCGACGGCACGCTCGCGCACCTCGCGCGACAAGGCCTCCAGGGTGTCGTCCGCGCCGGGACGGAGCGGCAGATCGCCGAGCTCGATCACGGGGGCGAGGATCACGCCGTCCAGCTCGGTGTACCGGGGCGCGGCGGCCCGGCGCTCGCAGTAGAGCACGAGCTGGAGGCCCGAGCCGAACCGCTGCACCTGGGCGATGCGCGCGATGACGCCGACCGAGAAGAGGCCGGCCGGCGTGGGCTCCTCGGCCGCGTCGCGCTGGGCGACCGCAAAGATGCGCTTGTCCTCTCCCTCCATCCGGAGGGCGGCCTCCACCGCGCGGAGCGTCTTGAGCCGTCCGACCGTGATGGGCGTCGCGATCCCAGGGAAGAGGACGGTGTCGCGCAACGACAGCACGGGCATGGATCGGCGCTCGGGCATGGCCGGAGCGTCGTGCGAACCTCATGCCACCGAGGACCGTACCGGAAACTCCTTTCGGCACGGAAGCGCCGAGAAATCATGGTCACGCGCGCGGCGCGATCGATGGTAGGGTCCGCTCCCGATGCCTGCGGACACCTTCACGTTTCAGGCGGACGACGGCCGTGAGCTCTTCGTGTACCGCTGGCTCCCCGACGGGGCGGCGCGCGGCATCTTCCACATCGCGCACGGCATGTCCGAGCACGCGGGCCGCTACGCGCGCGTCGCGCACGCGCTCTGCGGGGCGGGGTGGGCCGTCTACGCGAACGACCACCGCGGCCACGGGAGGACGGCGCGCGACCGCAGTGAGCTCGGCTTCTTCGCGAGCGCGGGGGGCTTCGCGCGCGTGGTCCGCGACCTCGCGCTGCTCGTCGCGCGCGAGCGCGAGGAGCACCCGGGGCTGCCGGTCGTGCTCTTCGGCCACAGCATGGGCTCGTACCTCGTGCAGGAGTTCCTGATCGAGCGCGGCGGCTCGATCGAGGGCGCCGTGCTCTCGGGCAGCTCGGGCAAGCCGAGCGCGCTCGTGGACGCGGGCCGGCTCCTCGCGCGGGCGGAGCGGCGGCGGGTCGGCGAGCGCGGCCAGAGCCAGGTCCTCCAGTCGATGAGCTTCGGCAGCTTCAACAAGGCGTTCGCGCCGGCGCGCACCGCCTTCGACTGGCTCTCGCGCGACGGCGCCGAGGTCGATCGGTACCTGACCGATGCCCAGTGCGGCTTCGCCGCGACGACGTCGCTCTGGATCGACGTGCTCGACGCGATGGTGGAGATCGCGCGGCCCGAGCGGCAGGCGCGGGTCCCGAAGGATCTGCCGCTCTACATCTTCTCCGGCTCGCGCGATCCGCTCGGCGGGCCGCTCAAGGGCGTGAGCCAGCTCGTCGAGGCGTACCGCGCCGCCGGCCTCCGCAACGTGACGCACCGGTTCTACCCGGGCGGGCGCCACGAGATGCTGAACGAGATCAACCGCGAGGAGGTCACGCGGGACCTGCTCGCGTGGCTCGACGCCGAGGTGAAGGCCGTGGCCGTGGCGGGCGAGCGCGCGAGGCCCGCGCCGGCGAGCGCGGGCGCCGCGTCCGGCTGACGGCGGGGGGCGGGCATGGGCAGCAAGGGGCGGCCGTACCGCACGCTGAGGGTGGAGGGGTTCGAGGTGCTCGTCGGCCGCGGCGACGAGGACAACGACGCGCTCACCTTCGATGTCGCGGCGCCGCACGACCTCTGGCTGCACGTCGCCGGCGGCACGCCGGGCAGCCACGTGATCGTGCGCAACCCGGACCGCGTGGAGGTCCCGCGCGAGGTGGTCGAGCGCGCGGCCGCGGCCGCGGCGTGGTACTCGAAGGCGAGGAGCGCCGCCAAGGTGGAGGTCCACGTCTGCCGCGTCGCCGACGTGAGCAAGCCGCGCGGTGCGCCGGCGGGCCTCGTCGAGCTCGCGCGGTGGAAGAGCGTGCGCGTGCGCCCGGAGAACCCCGGGGGCGCGGGCGGTTGACCCCGCGCCGAGCGGCGGATCAGATCTCGTCCGCGATCACGCACCTGCCGGCCTGGCAGGAGGCCGCGAGGCCTTGACACGGCCAGACCAGACAGGCCACCTCGCCCTCGGTACACTTGGGCGCGGGCTCGCCCGAGGGGACAGCATCGCAGTTGCAGCCCCCGCAGTAGTTCGCGACGAGGCTGCAATCGGCGTCGGTCTCGCAGACGGGCGGCGGCGGGGCGGGCACACACGCCGGGATCCCGTTCTGCGCCTCGCACACGAATCCATCGCGGCAGCGGACGGCGGAGCAGGCGTCGCGCTGCTTCACGATTCCGCCCAGCGCCTGTGTCTCCTCGGTGACATACCCCTCCTCGGCCTGTCCGAGGTCCTCCGCGGGCGAGCCGACACACGCGGGCAGGAGCGCCGCGAGCGTCGAGAGCATACCCATCGTCGTCGAGCGCAGCATGGTCTTGTGAAGCATGATGTGTTCTCCCTTTTTCGTGGTGACGTGGCGCGCTGCCGTTCCCGCCCCGCGGGCCTCGGGCACCGCCACGTGTCGATGAGGGTTTACGCGCGGCGCCCGCCGCGGCTGACATCGCGGCGCGCGTGGGCAAGACTCCGTCGGCGCGCAGGGGCGGCGCGCAGGGGCGGCGCGCGGGGGCGGCGCGCGGGGGCGGCGCGCGGGGGCGGCGCGCGGGGGCGGCGCGCGGGGGCGGCGCGCGGGGGCGGCGAGCCGGAGCAGCGCGGTGACGGCCGCGACGGCGCCTTCCGCGCCGGACGGCGCGGCCGGCGGTGCGGCGAGCGCATGGTCCCGGACGGCGCGCGCGGGTCAGCCGCGGAGGCGAATGCGTGCGGCGCTCAATCGCGGATGTACACGCTGAGCCCCTCGAACTTCGCCGAGCCGCTCCTGTCCGCGAGCCTCGCCACCGCCCGGATGGCGTCGCTCCCGCCGGCGGGGACTTCCATCGAGCAGCCGCTGTTCAGGTGCGTGGCGCTCGACCCGCACCCGGCGCTCCCCTCGAGATCGAACCCCTCGCACGTGATGTTCCCGACCGGCGCGCCGCCGCGGAGCAGGGTGATCTCGATCAGCACCTGGTTCACGCCGCTGTACTCGTAGCGCTCGGTGTGCACCGGGAACTCGAGCTGCTTGCCCGCCGGAAACGAGAGCTGCTTCTCGACGGGGGTATCGAGGCCCGGCAGATCGACCTGGCCCGCCGTCGGGCCGAGGCAGCTCAGGAGCAGTCCCACGCCCATCGCCGCGACGGCGGCGCGAGCCCGGCCCCGGTGTCTCGCATTCCTCATGGCCCGAGTAGACACGAGGAGCGCGGAGCTCGCCAGCGGCGCAGCGGCCCGAGCTCTCCACCTCGCGTCGAAGGCGCTGCCCTCCTGCGCCGCGCGAGAAACGGGTGGCGCGGCAGCCCTGTGTGTCCGTAGAATGACGGGATCTTGAACTTTGGATGAGGTTGACAGTGGAAAATACGAACATGGTCAAACGTGTGCGCCGCGCCGGGCCTCACCGTCTCATCTCGCTCGCCGTCTTCGCGCTGTGTGTTGGCTGCGGCCAAGCACCGGACGCAGGTTCGTCGACGACTCCGACCTTGATCGGGGATGTCGCGCTGTCGACGCCGAGCCAGACGTTCAAGGATCAGATCCAGGTCGGGATGAGCACGAGCATCGAGGGGGCGGAGATCCGCTACACGCTGGACGGGCGGCTGCCGACCGCGGAGTCCCCGCTGTACACGGGCGAGCCCGTGACCCTCACGGCCACGACGCAGGTCCGCGCGCAGGCGTTCGCGGGGGGCGTCGCGCGCGGCGCGGTGAGCACGGGCCTTTACATCGCGCGCACGATCGACGCGACCTCCGACATTCCCATCCTGGTCGTGGACGGTTACGGCCAGGGCCAGCCGACCGAGAATGACGTCTACTTCGACGCGGCGGTGATGATCTGGGAGCCGGTCGACGGAGTGGCCTCCATCGCCTCGCTGCCCACGCTGGCGATGCGCGCGGGGTACCACGTGCGGGGGCAGTCGTCGCGGAACTTTCCGCAGACGCCGTACAGGCTCGAGTTGTGGGACAACGAGGACGAGGATCTCGACTATGCGGTGCTGGGCATGCCCGCCGACTCGGACTGGGCGCTGATCCCGACCTACTACGACCGCACGTTGATCCGCAATCCGTTCACCTACACCCTCGGCCGGGACATGGGCCTCGAGGCGCCGCGCGTCGAGTTCGCCGAGGTCTACCTGAACTACGACGCGCGCTCCATCGGCGAGGCGGATTACCAGGGCATCTACTGGGTCTCGGAGACGATCAAGAACAACAAGGCCCGCACCGATCTCGCGCAGCTCGAGGAGTCGGACCGGGAGCTGCCCGCGATCAGCGGCGGCTACATCTTCAAGTTCGACCAGGCGGCCGCCGAGGAGCCGCAGCTCACCTGCACCGGCTCGGATCCCCTCCCGTCGTTCGGCGGGTTCGGCGGCGGCGGGCGCCCCGACGAGGGCGGCACGTGCTGGATCGATCTCGAGGTGGTGGATCCCGACCCCCTGAACGACGAGCAGGAGGCCTGGCTGACGCAGTATATCCAGGAGTTCCACGACAGCCTCCATCAGACGCCCATCGGCGACTACGCGGCGTACATCGACCTGCCGTCGTTCATCGACTACCTGATCATCAGCGAGCTGACGCTCAACGTCGACGCTTACGTGCGGAGCGCCTATTATTTCAAGGAACGCGACGAGAAGCTCAAGGCCGGCCCGCTGTGGGACTACAACTTCGCGCTCGGCGGCGTGGGCGCCCAGAGCGCGACGCCGGAGTCGGGGGGCGACACGGGCTGGCGCTTCGGCGGCCAGAGGAACGTCAACAACTGGTACCAGAAGCTCACCGCAGACCCGAGCTTCATGGCGCAGGTGAGGGCGCGCTACACGGAGCTCCGCGGGACGCTGCTGTCCGAGGCGGCGATCGAGGAGCGCATGAGCAGCCTGAGCGCGCCGCTCTCGCAGGCCGTGGTGCGCGATTACGCCAAGTGGCCGGTGTCCGACGTCATCGAGTCGAGCGAGGGCTTCCTCGGCGGCCCCACCGCGCCCACGTGGGAGGGCCAGCTGGAGGTCATGCGCGACTTCATTCGGGCCCGGCTCGCCTGGATGGACGCCAACTTGCCGTGACGCGGCGCGAGCCGACCGGGGGCATCACGGCGAGTGATGCTGGGTGGCGATCATGGAGGGGCGCTGGCCGGCGACGTCGAACCAGCGCGAAAGGCGGCTCCGGCCGTCCCGCCACGCTCGGTCGGGCCAGCGGAAGTCGAGGTAGCCGAGCGCGCAGGCGACCGAGATCGCGCCGATGTCCGCGAGTCCCGTCGACAACGTCCCGGCGTCGCGCTCCAGCCTGTCGAGGCCGGCGTCGATGGCGGCCGCCTGGCGCTGCATGACGCTGCTCGAGCGCTCGCTCGCGGGGCGGTGTTCGTCGGCGAAGAGGCGCCCGGCGGCCGCGCTGATGCCGTCCGCGACGCCCTGCAGGAGCAGGGCGCTCCACCGCGCCTCTCCTGGCGCCGGATAAAGTCCGCCGGCCGCGAGGTGGTCCAGGTATTCGCAGATGAGCGCGGACTCGAAGAGCACCTGTCCATCCTCCCGGACCAGCGTCGGGACCTTGGCCAGCGGGTTCAGGGATCGCAGCTCCGTGTCCGACCAGGGGTTGACCAGCACGAGGTCGATCCGGTCTCCGAGCTGCAGCTCGTGGGCGGTGACCCGCACCTTGCGGGCAAAGGGGGACGTGGGAGCGTAGAAGAGCTTCATGGAGATCCTGCGCGCCAGGTGATGGGCGGCGCGCTCCTGCCCGGCCGTGCTCGCTGCGTGAGCGTGCTCGCAGCTTGCTTCATCACGCCGCGACGTCAACCCGCGGTTGACGTGGTTGACGACACCGGTGTTGATCACACGGCGGCCAGCTGCTTTCTCCGCGGGAGCTCCGCCGGTGCCTCCACCCGCTCACGCCGGCGCCGGCGCGACACCAGGCCTATCACGCGGTCTATCGCGATCACCTCCGCGGACGGCGTCCCCGCAGCGGCGCGGCCGGGCCCGCATGGCGCCGAGCGGCACACCCGTTGCACGGGTGAGCGGCGGCGGTCTGTTCCGGATGAGGAGGAGAACCTCTCCTCATCCGGAACATGACGCTTCATGCCGCGGGCGAGGACACCACCGGGATCACGAACGTCTGGGTTGATCACCGCCCGTTCATGAGCGGAGCCGACAGCCTGGTTGTACCCGGTCGCATGACAAAGGAGCGAGGTTCCATGTCGACGAGAGCGTTGAATGCTTCTGCCCGGCTCCGCGCCGGTCTCCTGATCCCCGCGTTGTCAGTCCTCTGGGCGTGTTCGGCGCAGTCCGCCGACGTGCCCTCCGATACCGGCGGGAACACCAGCACCGGCAGCCCCGGAGCCACGAGCTCGAGCTCTGCGGGCGCGAGCAGCGGCGGCACCGACTCCGGAAGCACCGGAGCGAGCTCCGGCGGCGTCGGCGGCGAGGGCGGCGCCGGGAGCGGCGTCGGCAGCGGGAGCGGAAGCGGGAGCGGCGGCGGAGGCGTCATCCCCACCGGCGACCCGCTGGACATCCTCAGGGAGTTCACGCCGGCCGACGAAGAGCTGGCCGAGGCCTACGAGGGCTACATCGCCGAGGAGGTCGGCCCGCTGACCTACGCCACCGAAGGGACCGGGACCGCCCGGACGATCTCCCAGACCATCTTCGTTCCTCCTCACGCCGTGTACGACGGCAAGGGCGAGACGCTGACCGCCGACGTCGCCGCCATGAAGTGCGACACCTCGAGCGGGGAGCAGGCCGAGAGCCAGAGGCCGTTCTTTCTGCTAGCGCCGGGCGCCAGCGTCAAGAACGTGACCATCACCTTCCCCGGCTGCGAGGGGATCCACATGATGGGCGACAACGTGCTCGAGAACATCACCTGGGAGGACGTCGGAGAGGACGCGGCCTCGGTCCGCAGCTACTTCCCCGGCGGGGCCATCACGATCAAGGACAGCGAGGGGTTCAAGGCCGCCGACAAGATGTTTCAGTTCAACGCGCCCTGCGACGTCCGGATCGAGAACTTCACCGGCGCCGAGATGGGCAAGCTCTTGCGCCAGAACGGCGGGACGGAGTTCGAGCTGCACGTGGACCTCAACACCGTCACGGTGACGGGCGTCGTCTCCGCGGTGGTGCAGAGCGACAGCCCGCTCTGCTTCGTCCGCCATCACAACCTCACGTACGAGTTCACCGGCTCGGGCGACAAGAGCGACCGCGTGTTCCGCGACGTCCCCCCGGAGAACGTCACCGAGTACTGAGCCCGGCGGCGCGGTGCGGGGGCGAGGAAGACAGCCGGACGGCTGCCCCGCGGCGGATCGCGCCTTCGCAATGCACGGTCGCTTTCTCCTCGCCGAGGTCCGGGCGGCGCTCCCGCGCACACGGCGGTCGAGCCGGCGTGTGGCAGGGAGCGCCCTGAGCCTTCGCGGCTCAGATGCCGCCGGAGGCCGACGCGATGCAGGCGTCGAGCTCGGGGGTGTCCCGCCAGCCGCACTGGCCGGACGCGTCGCGCTCGCAGATGCCGTGATCGCCATAACACGCGTACTCGTCGCGCCACTCGCACGTGGTGAGCACGTGGCTGCTGGCGCAGACCTGCCCGCTGCAGCCGGTCACGACGCACCCCGCGGGCCCGCCGCCCCCCGGCGCGGCGCGCACGGCGGCGGCGGCGCCGCCGCCGGCGTCGAGGCACGCCTCGAGCTCCGGCGTCTGTCGCCAGCCGCACCGGCCGGACGCGTCGCGCTCGCAGATGCCGTGATCGCCATAACACGCGTACTCCTCGCGCCACTCGCACGTGGTGATCACGTGGCTGCTGGCGCAGACCTGCCCGCTACAGCCGGTGACGACGCACCGGCCGGGAAGGACGCGGCCGGCAGCCTCCTCGACGCTGGGCGCCAGGCTCTCGTCGATGGCGGACGCGGGGACAGGGCGGCTACAGCCGTTGTCGTCGGCGCCGGTCAGCGCGGGGACGCAGAGGAGGAGAACCGAGAAAGCGAACCGATGACGTTTGACGAATGAGCTCATCATGAGATCTCCTTGAAAGAGGGCGGCAGTGCCCCGAGAGGGGCGCGTCGCCGCTGTGTACCACACGCGGCCCTTCTGCTCATGCGCTCTGCTCGTCGAGCGATTCGAGCGTCCGGGGGTCGGCAGAGGCACGCCATCTGCGCTGGCCGCCTGATCGCGCGAAGGCGCCAGGCCCTGCTGCTCCGTGTCGAATTCGTGCTCTGATGTCCGATAAGGGGTGAAAAATCGGCGGGTGCTGTAAGCCCGCGGCGCGTCGGCCTCCGCACGTCCAGCGCCGGCTCGCCTCCTCAAGGCCAGTGGAAGTCCCATTCCTGGTTTGCGCCGCCGCGGCACGGGTACACGCCGACCTGCGCGCCGGGGAACGACGCGCCGCCGAGGATGTCGACGCACTGCCCGAGCGAGGAGATCGGGCCGTTCAGGTAGAAGTACTCGTTGTCCAGGCCGTGCTCGCAGCCGTCCCACAGGATGATGGGAGAGCCCGGCACGGGCATGCCGCCGGACACGTTCAAGCAGCGGCCCGCGGTGAAGGTCGGGTGAATCCCGCCGCCTCGGAAGCTGAACCGCTGGTTCGACGCCGACCCGCTGCACGCCTGCAGCGTGGGCGAGAGACCGAGGGTGGTGCCGCTCGGGGTGGTGAGACAGAGGCTCGTGCCGGTCAGCTGCAGCCTGTTTCCCGTCACCATCGTCCAGCGCTCGCGCGCCGGCGGCGCCTCGCCGCAGCGGCGCACCTCGAGCGTCGATCCGGCCGTCGTGCCCGTGGCGGCGACGCACAGGGTGCCCATCGCCCGCAGGCGCATGCCCTCGAGCGAGAACATCTCGTTGGCCGCCCCCTCGACCAGGCCCCACGAGATGAGCGGCGTCGAGGACGTCGGCGAGACCGCGCCACCACCGACGTTCAAGGCGAGCTGCTGCCCATCGATGATGGTCTGGAGGTAGTGCCCGCCGGACGGGAGCCACAGGTGTCCCCAGGTGTCGTGGGGTTGGTTCATGCACTGCCAGGCGATGATGTCGTGGCCCCACTCGCTCGTGCCGTTCGCGATGTTCAAGCATCGTCCGCCGAGCCCCACGATCGATCCGCCGTGCTTGCGGCCATAGACGCTCTGCGCGCCCATGACGTCCCACGGCGAGAGCGCCCGCGTCGTGTCGGCCAGGTTGCCGCAGTACGTGGCCGCCATGATCGAGTCGGTGTCGGCCACCGGCGACACCTCGATGCCCCCCGGCCGGTCGACGCCGCAGTAGCCGCTCGACAAGCAGACCTTGCCGTCGGTGCTCGAGCAGTCGTTGTTGGACGAGCACTTCATGCACTGGCCCGTCCAGTCGTCGCGGTCGAACTCGTGCGAGAACCCGAGCGCGTGCCCGAACTCGTGCATGGCCACGACCTCGACGCGGCTGTCGGTCGTGTTGAGCGTCATGGACCGCTGGTGCGATGCCCCCGGATAACCGAGCTCGCTGAAGCTGCCGCCCGTCGCGGTGAGATTGACGACGAGCCTGCCGCGGGTATCCGAGCCGCAGGGGCCCCAGTCCTCGAACTTGATGTCTGCCACGCGCTGCCACGAGTTGTCGACCGCGTCTCGGACCCGCGCGAAGTAGTCGATGCGCCGCTGCCGCTCGACGCTGGAGACCGGGTCGGAGATGCGGTAGCAGACCGGCACCCAGCCGCCGGGCCAGGGGGTGGCGGCCAGGTAGAGCGCCTCGCGGCTCGACGCGATCGCCGCCTCGTCGGCCGCCGTGTCGGAGCTCGGCTCGATCGGCCCGCAGCCCGCGAGGGCGGCGGAGGCGGCAGCGGAGAGGATGGCCCGGCGAGCGACGCGCGACGTGAATCTGTGGTTCATTGAGTGTCCTACCTCGGCTTGACAGGTGGTGAGGAGGCGCTCTGTCGATCCCGCCCCGCGGGCCTCGGCCGCTCCTCCTGTTGTCGAAGGAGGCTTATGCGCGGCGCCCGCCGCGGCCGACACGGCACGTCGTCCGTTTCCTGCTCGCTCCCCCGGCGCCGCGCGGGATCTACCCTGGAGGACCGCCGCCCGAGGGCGGTAATCCCGGGGCGTTTTTCTGTCGCCGGGCACGCGCGCCGAGCTAGATTGCCGGGATGCAGCTGAGGATCGAAGGGGATCGACTGGCGCTCACCCTCCAGGGCGTCGAGCGGATCTTGGCCCTGAAGCTCGCGCCCATCGTGGTGCCGCGCGAGCACGTCGTGCGGGCGGAGGCGGCGCTGCCGCCGGCCACGTGGAAGCAGCTCCGCTGGCCGGGTACGTCCGTTCCGGGCCTGATCAAGGCGGGGACGTACTATACCGATCGCGGCAAGGAGTTCTGGTACACGGGGCGGGTCCGGAGCGACAATCGGCTGACCATCGAGCTCGAGGGGGAGCCGTACCGGCGGCTCGTCGTCACGGTCGATGACGCTGTCGGCTGGGCAGAGCGGATCAACACCTGGGTGAAAGGCTGAGGGCGCCTCTCAACGGTCGCGCCGGCCGCGCTCGCCGCCGAGCTCCGCGAGCCGCCGCCTGAGCCGGCTGCTCCACGCCTGCACCGCGGAGGTGCTCATGCCTGTCCGCGCGCAGACGGAGGCGATCGGCTCCTCCTCGAGGACGAGCGCCTCCAGCAGCGAGAGCCCGAGCGGGCTGAGCTCGGCGCGGAGCTGGCCGAGGTGGCGCTCCAGCTGGTCGCGGGCGAGCACGGCGGCCTCTGGATCATCCCCCGATCGAGCGCCTTCCTCCGGCGCGTCGTCGAGCGGCAGCGCCGCGGCGTCGAGGTTCCGCCGTCGGCACCGGAAGGCGGCCGCGACCCGCTGGTCGGCGATGAGGCCGACCCAGTTGGCGAGGCTGAGGCCGCGGGCGGGGTCCCAGGCGCGAAGGGCGCGGCTGCCGTCGCGGAAGAGCTCGACGAAGACGTCCTGTACGAGATCGTCCTTGCGGTCGGCGGGGGCGGAGCGGGCGCGGCGGCGGTGGAGCGCGCGGCCGACTCGGGCGTGGATCACGGGGGTTAGGGCGGCGATCATGGTGCGGAGGGACTGGACCTCTCCGGAGAGAGCGGAGGTGAGGAGGGAGGTGGTGAGGGTGATCTCGAACACGCGATTATCCTTGAGGCGTCGGCTCTCGGTGAGCATTTAGAGGGGTGAAGTGAGCTGACCCTGCGGAAGAGGGCCGCCGAGAAATGGATGATGACCGTCAGCAAGCCCGTGGCGCCCGCCATCACCCGTCGTCCGTCTCACGTCTCTCGTCTCACGTCTTTCGTCTTTCGTCTTTCGTGCTCGTCTTCGTGATCGTGATCGTGATCGATTGCTTGCTCGGACTGAAACTCGTGCACGTCTACAAACCGAAAGCGTGCTCCTGAACGTGCACGGGCACGTGGACGACGGAAGCGATCACGATCACGATCACGAGGACGAGCACGAAGACGAGAGACGAGAGACGAAAGACGAGAGACGAAAGACGTGAGACGAGAGACGAAAGACGAAAGACGAGAGACGAAAGACGAGAGACGGCAGACCGACGGCTTCCCTGTCTCTTCCGTCCCTCAATCCACATCCGCGCTCCAAGCCGCAGCCCGGCCCGCAGGACTTGCATCCCCTGTGCCTTCCTCGCCTCCGCGCGCGGAGGCGCCTTTCACGGCCGCGACGCGGCCTCTCGCCGCGGTCGTGCAACTCTTGCACGACCGACCTAGGTAACTCTTACCTAAACCCCGGCAGCTCCTGCGCCCGCCGGCGACCTCACCGCCTGCGCTTCGCCAGCCCGTAGCGGTTCATCTTCAGCACAAAAGTCCGCAGCGGCATGCTCAGCGCCTCCGCCGCCCTCGTCTGAACCCCTCCCACCGCGGCCAGCGCCTCGGCGATGCGCGTGCGCTCGAGCTCCCGCACCTCCTCGGCCAGCGCTCGGAACGTGCGGCCAGGAGCCCCCGCAGGAGGCGCCGAGAGCTCCGCCGGCGCCGGGGCGGACGGCGCGCTCTCGGGGCGAGGAGGAGCCTGCGGCGCGAGCGCCGGGGGCAAATGCCGCCGCTCGATGATGCGCGCGCCGACCGTCGCCGCGACGTACTCGACGACGTTCTTCAGCTCGCGCACGTTGCCCGGCCAACCGTAGCTCGTGAACAGCTCCGTCGCCTCCGTCGACAACGCCATCTCCTCGCGGCCCGCACGCGCGCACGCGTCGGCCAGGAACACCCGCGAGAGCGCGAGGATCTCGCGGGGACGCTCCCGGAGAGGGGGCAAGATCACCGTCGCGGCGCCGAGGCGATAATAGAGATCCTGCCGGAAACGGCCCGCCTTGACCTCCGCCTGGAGATCCTTGTGCGTCGCGGCGACCAGGCGAATGTCGACCTCCCGCTCGCGCACGTCGCCCAGCCGGACGATCCTCTTGACCTCGATCGCGCGCAGGATCTTCGCCTGCGCGCTCGCCGAGAGATCGCCGATCTCGTCGAGGAAGACCGTCCCGCCGCTCCCGTGCTCCAGGAGGCCCGGCTTCGAGGCCACCGCGCCGGAGAACGCGCCGCGCTCGTAGCCGAACAGCTCGCTCTCGACCAGGCTCTCGGGAACCGCGGCGCAGTTGAGCGTCACGAGCGGGCGCTTCGCCCTCGGTGACCACTCGTGCAGCGCGCGCGCCGCGCTCTCCTTGCCGGAGCCCGTCTCGCCGGTCACGAGCACCGGGAGATCCGTCGCCGCGAGGCGCCGGATCAGATCGAAGACGCGCGCCATCGCCGCGTCGGCGAGCACGGTGCGCTGCCCACCGATCTCCAGCGTGGTCACCGCCTCCGCGGCGGTCGCCGCCCGGCCGGGCTGGGCGACCTCCGCCGCGGCGCGGGCCGAGGCGACCAGCGTGTCCGCGTCGCACCCGTCCGCCGGGGCCGTGGCCACGCCGGCCTTCGGCGCCGGGGCGGCGGCGTGCAGCGCATCCATCAGCCGCTGCACGGCGTGCTCCGCCGCCGCGGCGTCCGCCTCGGGCAAGAGCACGAGCAGCCGATCGTCGGCCTCAAACCCGGCGAAATCGGTCACCGCGAGCTCCCGCTCCAGCACGCCGGCGACCGCCTCGCGCGCGGCCGCCGACCCGAGCTGGACGGCGAGCACCGTCGCCGGACGATCGTGGCGCAGCGACCGATCGATCTCCCCCTCGATCCTCCGCCGCAGCTCCGCGAGCTCCAGGACCTGCCGGCTCCTCGCGGGGCGGGCGCACCGCATCACCACGACCGCATCGCCGATGGACACCACGTCGCCCGAGCCGAGCGGCCTCGCGCCGTCCACGCGGACGCCGTTCAGGAGGGTGCCGTTCCGGCTGCCGAGATCCACGAGCTGCGCGCGCCCGTCGAGCACCACGATCTTGGCGTGCTCCCGCGACGCCGAGGTGTTGCGCAGGCGCACGTCGGCCCCGGGCCCGCGGCCGAGGAGCACCACGCCGCTGCGCGGAAGGTGCAGCATCGAGGAGGAGCTGCCCTGCACGACGAGCAGGTACGACCCGCCCTCGTCGACCCCGCGTGGCGCGTCGTCTGTTCGGGTCGGACCGTAGGACGCCGTTGCCTCGCTCATCCCCTCGCGGCCGACTGTCTCATCCGGCCCGAGCGCGCGCAAGGCTCGCGCTCGGCGCGGAAACGCGCCCGCCCAAAGGCAAGGACCTCGACCCACGGCATGGTACGCTCGCCGCACGCAGGCCGCGCAATGCAGGGTGAACGGACGCAGAGGACGCTCTCCAGCACGGCGCGATTCGCGATCGGCCGCCGCCTCGGCGAGGGATCGTTCGGCGCCGTCTATGAGGCCCAGGATGGCGAGCGAGGCGCGCGCGTCGCGCTGAAATCGCTCCACCGCCTCGATCCCATCGCGCTTTACCGGTTCAAGCGCGAGTTCCGGGCCCTGTCCGAGGTCGTCCACCCGAACCTGGTCGCGCTCCACGAGCTGTTCTCCGAGGGCGATCAATGGTTCTTCACGATGGACCTCATCGAGGGCACCGATTTCCTCGCCGCCGTGCGCGGCGCGCCCGGCGCGCGCGGCCCCTCCACGCACGGCCCCGCCCGCGACGGTCCGGATCTCGCGGATCCGGGCGCCTCGTCGACGTTGTCCGCCCCGGATCCGGCCCCCCCGTCGACGTCTCCCCCGGCGGCCGCTCCCCCTGAGGCCGACCGGGGCGCGGCCGCCGCGCCGCCGCCGCCGTCCTGGGGCCCGCTGAGGAGCGCGCTCCTCCAGCTCGCCCAGGGGCTCGACGCGCTCCACGAGGCCGGCAAGCTCCACCGCGATCTGAAGCCGTCGAACGTGCTGGTGACGCGCGAAGGCCGGGTCGTCATCCTCGACTTCGGCCTGGTCACGGAGCTCTCGGCGGGATCGCTCGACCAGAGCGGCAACCACATCGCGGGGACGCCCGCGTACATGGCCCCGGAGCAGGCGACGGGCGAACCGCTGTCGCCCGCCTGCGACTGGTACGCGGTGGGCGTCATGCTGCACGAGGCGCTCACCGGTCGGAGGCCGTTCGAGGGAGGGGCGCTCGAGGTCCTCCTGCAAAAGCAGCGGGAGCAGCCGCCTCCGCCGAGCGCCCTCGCGCGGGGGGTCCCGCCGGACCTCGACGCGCTCTGCGCGGAGCTCCTGCGGCGCGACCCCCGCGAGCGGCCCCCGGCGCCCGAGGTGCTCCGACGCCTGGAGCCGCCGCGCGGCGAGGCCGGCGGCGACGCCGGCGCGCCGCAGCGCCCGGCGGCGCGCAGCGGCGGCAGCAGCGCGTCGACGGGCGGGGCGCCGTTCGTCGGGCGGGAGCTGCACCTCGAGGCGCTGCGCGCCGCCTACGAGCGGGCCAGGGGCGGCAGGGCGACCACCGTGCACCTCCACGGCACCTCGGGCATGGGCAAGACCGCCCTCGTCCGGCGCTTCCTCGACGAGCTCGCGCGCGCGGAGCAGGCGGTGGTCCTCGAGGGGCGGTGTTACGAGCGGGAGTCCGTCCCCTACAAGGCCGTCGACAGCCTGATCGACGCGCTCAGCCGCCACCTCGCGCGCCTCCCCAGGGCGGAGGCCGCCGAGCTCATGCCGCGCGACGTGCACGCGGTCGTGCGCCTCTTCCCCGTGCTCGGCCGGGTCGACGCGATCGCCCGGGCGCCGCGGCGCGAGGTCGAGCCGCCGGACGCCCGGGAGCTCCGCCGGCGCGGGTTCGCCGCGCTCCGCGAGATGCTCGCGCGGATCGCGGATCGACGGCCGCTCGTGCTGTTCATCGACGACCTCCAGTGGGGGGACGCCGACAGCGCCGCGCTGCTCGCCGACCTCCTCCGCGAGCCCGACGCCCCCGCGCTGCTCCTGCTCCTCTGCTACCGGAGCGAGGACGCCGAGCGCAGCGAGCTCGTGGCGCGGCTGCTCCCGCCCGCCCCGCTCGGCGCGGGCGCGGAAGCGGGCGACGTGCGCACGCTCGCGGTCGGCGCGCTCACGCCCGAGGAGGGGCGCGCCCTCGCGCTGGACCTCCTCGGCGGCGGCGCCTCCGCCGCGGCGCAGGCCGGCGCGATCGCGGCGGAGGCGGAGGGGAACCCGTTCTTCGTGCTCGAGCTGTCGCGCGACGTGCAGGGGCGCGCCGGGCCGGACCCGTCGCGCCGCGGCGCGGGCGGCGGCGAGGCAGTCGGCGACGGCGGCGATGGCGGCGACGGCGGCGGCGTCCGGCTGGCGACGGTGCTCGCGAACCGCCTCCTGCGCCTGCCCGAAGGCGCGCGGCGCCTGCTCGAGGTCGTCGCGGTGTCGGGCAAGCCGCTCGACCGCCGCGCGGCCCAGCAGGCCGCCGCGCTCACCCCCGAGGAAGAGCAGGCCGCGATCGCGGCGCTCCGGGCCGGCAACGTGATCCGCTCCCGGGGCCAGCGCGACGAGCAGGAGCTCGAGACGTTCCACGACCGCATCCGCGAGACGGTCCTCGCGCAGCTCGGCGCCGCGGCGCTCGAGGGGTTGCACCTCGGGCTCGCCGCGGTCCTGGAGGCGTCGGGGCGGGTCGAGCCGGACGTGCTCGCCATGCACTTCCGCCGCGGCGGGCGCGTCGACAAGGCGGCCCACTACGCGATCCAGGCGGGCGACCGCGCGGCCGAGGCGCTCGCGTTCGATCGCGCCGCCGAGCACTACGCCGCCGCGCTCGAGGCGGCGCCGGGCGGCGCGGAGGGGGCGCGCATGCTGCGGGTCAAGCTCGGCCACGCCCTGCGCAACGCCGGCCGCGGGGCGGAGGCGGCCCGGGAGTACGCCGCCGCGGCCGAGGGCGCGCCGCCGCACGAGGGCCTCGACCTCCGGCGGTGCGCCGCCGAGCAGCTGCTCCTCAGCGGGCACATGGAGGAGGGCAGGCGCGCGCTCCGGGGCGTGCTCGCCACGGTGGGCATGCGGCTGCTCGAGCGCCAGTGGGTGGTGCTGCTCTCGCTCCTGTTCTGGCGCCTCCTCCTCCGCCTCCGCGGGCTCCGCTTCCGGGAGCGCGACGCGCGCGATCTGCCGGCCGAGACCCTGACGCGCCTCGACATCTGCCGGTCGGCGGCGGTCGGGCTCTCGATGGCCGACGTCCTCCAGGGCGCCGCGTTCCAGGCGAGGTACCTCTTCCTGGCGCTCCGCGCGGGCGAGCCCTACCGCCTCGCCCGCGCCCTCGCGGCCGAGGTCGGGCAGTTCGGCACCGACCAGCGCGCGGGGCGCCGCGCGGCGCACCGGATCCACGGCATGGCGGCGGCGCTCGCGGAGAAGGTCGGCGATCCGTACCTCGTCGCCGTCAACAAGGGCATGCTCGGGGTCGTCGAGAGCCTCTCCGGGCGCTGGGCCGAGGGCCTCGCGCTCTGCCGGGAGGCCGAGGACCTGCTGCGCGCGCGGTGCGCGGGCGTCGCGTGGGAGCTCGGCACGGTCAGCCGGTTCATGATGGTGGCCCACTACCACCGCGGGGAGCTCGACGCGCTGGCCCGCCTGGCGGCGCCGCGCTGCGCCGACGCGGACGCCCGCGGGGACCTCTACGCGGCCAGCTTCTTCCGGGTGGGGCTCACGTACATCGTGCCGCTCGCCGCGGACCGGCCGGACGCCGCGCGCGACGAGGTGCTCGGCGCCATGGCGCGGTGGCCGCGCCGCGCGTTCGACCACCTCGACTGCCTGGAGACCATGGCGCTCGGGCGCATCGACGTCTACGCGGGGGCGCCGCTCGCGGCGTGGCGGCGGATCAACGACCGCTGGCGCAAGATCGCCTGGTCCTTCCTGCCCCGGTTCCAGTACTACCGCGCCCTCATCCACCACCTGCGCGCGTCCGCGGCGCTGGAGGCGGCCGCGCGCGAGGGCGCTGGCGACGCCCGCCTCGCGGAGGCCCTCCGCCGCGCGGCGGAGCGGGACGCGCGGCGGCTCGCGCGCGAGGGCGCGCCGTGGATCGATCCGATGGCGACGTCCCTGCGCGCCGCCATCGCGGCGCAGCGGGGTCAGACCGCCGCGGCGCTCTCGCTGCTCGCCGCGGCCGCGGCCGCGTTCGACGCGCGCGAGATGGCCCTGTTCGCCGCCTGCGTCCGCCGCCGCCGCGGCCAGCTGCTCGGCGGGGAGGAGGGCCGCGCCCTGATCCAGGCCGCGGACGCCTGGATGGCGGGCGAGGGCATCAGGAATCCTGCCCGGATGGCGGCGATCTTCGCGCCGGGGTTCCGGTGAGGTCGAGCTCCACGGCGCGCACCGCGGCCATCGCGGGGGAGGCCCGGAGCGCCGAGAGCAGCGGGCTCGTCCCGGCGTCCTCGGCGCGGCAGGCGACGATCAGCAGGATCGCGGCCGGGTCCGGGGGGGCCATGACCTCCGCGAGCAGCGCCGCGCTGTCCGCGTCGCCCCACTGGGCGTCGTCGATGGCGACGATCACGGGCCGCCGGTCGGAGATCCGCCCGAGCAGGTCGCGCAGCGCGGCCGACGCGCGGGCCCGGAGCCGCGCCTCACCTTCGTCGGCAGCGCCGCGCGCGACTGCGCCGCGCGGCGCCCCGTTCACGGCCGAGACGCGCGCGAGCACGGGGAAGACGCGGGCGAGCGCGGCGGCGCCGCGGGGCATGAGCGCGGCGGCCTCCGGCCGCGGGAGCCGCACGAGGTGGCGGCTGAGCGCGTCGATCGCGCCGTCGAGCGCCTTGAACGGCACCTGCTCGCGCTCGTGGCACCTGCCCGAGAGGACGAGCGCGTCCTCCGCGGCCTTGCTGTCGAGGAACGCGCGCACGAGCGCGCTCTTCCCCGCGCCCGCGGCGCCCTGGACGAGGACCAGGCCGGGCCGCCCCTCCCGCACCAGCGCGAGCGCGCCTGCGAGCGCCGCCCATGGCGCGCCGCGGTCGCCCAGGGCCGCTGCCGGCGGGGCGGACGCCGGCGCGAGGCCGCCCGCCCCGCCGAGCCGCCGGATCACCTCGGGCCCGGCGGGGCGCCGCTCGGGCGACGCGCGCAGGAGGTCTTCGGCCAGGCTGGCGAGGTCGTCAGGCACCCACGGCGCGACGTCGCCCAGCCGCGGGGGCTCGGCGCGCTGCTTCTCGGCAAGGATCTGGAGGGGTGTCCCCGTATAGGGCGGCTTGCCCGCCAGCGCCTCGAAGAGCATCACGCCGAGCGCGTACCAGTCGGCGCTCGGCGCGACGGCGCTCGATCTCACCTGCTCCGGCGCCATGTAGCGCGGCGTCCCGACGATCTGCTCGGCGTCGGTCGCGTGTTGCCCGCTGTGGGAGAGGCGCGAGGCGAGGCCGAAATCGAGCACGACGGCGCGCCCCTCGGGCGTGACGAGCACGTTGGAGGGCTTGAGGTCGCGGTGGATGAGCCGCGCCTCGTGCACCGCCTGGAGCGCCCGGGCGACCTGGACGAGCGAGGACCGCACCCGCTCGAGATCGGCGCGCGCCTCCGGGTCGGCGGCGCGGACATGGATGGCGGCAGGCCAGCGCGCGATCGGCTCTTCGAGCGTTGCGTCGACGTCGACTCCCTCGTCCGGCGGGGCGGTGCTCGTCAGGCTGGGCGGCGTGGCGGCGCCCTCGGCGGTGTCCTGCCGGCGCACGTACGTGAGCCAGTCGACCCCGCGCACGAGCTCCATGGTGAAGAACCACTCGCCTCCGCTGCCGACGAGGTCGTGGAGCCGGACGAGGCTCGGGTGCGCGATGTCCGCGAGCGCCCGGAACTCCTTCTTGAAGCGGTAGAGCGCCGAGGCGTCGACGCGCGCGAGCGTCTTCAGGGCGACCCGCTCGCCGCGCTCGCGGTCGAGCGCCTCGTACACGATCCCGAAGCCGCCTGCCCCGAGCCGCCGGATGATCTGAAAGCGCTCGGGGAATTGCGGCATGACGGGGCTGCGCGGCGGGAGATCCCGTATCGGTATCTTACGGGCCGTCGCACACGCCGGCCACTGCGAACCGGGGCCCAGGGCCGGCATACCAGCCCACGATCCCCCCGGGTCTTACGTGGTTCCGGCGCGCGGGCGCGGACGTCGAGAGCGGAGCGCGGGCCGCTCTCCGCGGCAGCGGGCCGCTCTCCGCGGCAGCGGGCCGCCCCGCGGACTGACCCCCGGGAGCAACAGCGCTGCGCCCCGCGGGGCGGGGCATCCCGGGCTCTTCGAGGTCGATTGACAATGCCCCGGCCGCTCCCGCATCCTGACCCTCCCGCAGCGATCCCCGAGACCCTCGCCCGCAGGAAGATGCCATGAGCACCGTTCTCCACCGTCTGGATCAGTGGGCCCGCGAGTCCCCCGACGCGCCGGCCCAGCGTTACAAGTCGCAGGGCGAATGGAAGACGCTGACCGCGCGCGACCTCCGCGACCGCGTCCACCACCTCGCGCTTTTCCTCGAGTCGAAGGGCTTCGACGCGAGCCAGATCGGGGCGATTCTCTCGTACAACTGTCCGCAGTGGGCGCACGTCGATCTGGCGGCGCTGCTCGTCGGCGGCAAATCGGCGGGGCTTTACCCGAACTCCACCGCGAAAGACATCCAGTACATCCTGACGCACACCGAGGCGACGCTGCTGTCGGTGCAGAACAAGGATTACTTTCAGAAGATCTCCGGGGAGAAGGGCGAGTCTGCGGTCCCTGACAGCGTGCGGTGGATCCTCGTCTTCGACGGCGATACGTCGATCTCGCCGAAGGCGATCGCGTACGAGCAGGCGCTCGCGGAGGGCCGGGCGCTCGCGCAGCAGCCGGGCGCGAAGACCTACGCCGACTACCTCTCGAAGGTCGACCCCAAGGCCGGCGCGTTCCTGATCTACACCTCGGGGACGACCGGCAATCCCAAGGGGGCGATGCTGTCGCACGACAACCTGGCCTACACGTCCGACATGGTCGTGAAGTACTGGGGCCTGCCGTTCGCGCGCGGCTCGATGTTCTCGTTCCTCCCGCTCTGCCACATCGCCGAGAAGCTGCAGAGCGTGGGGGTCGGCATCACCCAGCGTTACACCGTCAATTTCTGCTCGAAGTTCGAGAACGTCTCGATCGAGCTCCCCGAGGTGCAGCCCACGTTGCTGCTCTGCGTGCCGCGGCTCTGGGAGAAGATGATGGAAGGCGTGATGGCGAAGGTGCGCGCCGGCAAGGGAGCCAAGAAGAAGCTCGCCGAGTGGGCGCTCGCGGTCGGCGCGCGCGTGGCGGAGGCGAAGGTTGCGGGGCGCGCGCCGAGCCCGCTCGACGTGCTGCAGCTGAAGCTCGCCGACAAGCTCGTGCTGAACAAGGTGCGCGGGGCGCTCGGCCTGGGCAAGGCCGAGCTGCTCGCCTCGGGCGCGGCGGCGCTCGCGCCGCACATCTCGACGTGGTTCCGCGCGCTCGGCCTGGAGATCCTCGAGGATTTCGGCCAGACCGAGTCGACCGGCGTCATCTGCATGACCGAGCCCGGCGTCGAGAGCGCGGGCACGGTGGGCAAGCCCGTGCCAGGCGTCGAGTTCAAGCTGGCCGAGGACGGCGAGATCCTGACGCGCGGCCGGCACGTGTTCGTGGGCTACTACAGGGACGACGCGGCGACGCAGGCCGTGCTCGAGGACGGCTGGCTGCGCACGGGCGATCTGGGCGAGTGGAACGAGCGCGGGCAGCTCAAGATCCGCGGCCGCAAGAAGGAGATCCTGAAGACGTCGGGCGGCAAGATGATCGCGCCGCTCCCGATCGAGGAGAAGCTCAAGGCGGCCGAGATCATCAGCCAGGTGTGCATGGTGGGCGACGGCCGCAAGTACGTGTCCGCGCTCATCACGTTGACCGAGCCCAAGCTCGCCGAGCTGAAGGACCGGGGTGCCCTGAACGGCGGCGCGGTGATCTCGAGCCCCGAGGTGGTCGGCCAGGTGAAGGCGCACGTCGACGCCCTGAACGCAGGCCTCGCGAGCTTCGAGCAGATCAAGAAGTTCGCGGTCATCGGGCGCGAGTTCTCGATCCAGGACGGCGAGATGACGCCGACCCTCAAGATGAAGCGCAACGTGATCGAGCACCGCTTCCGCGACGTGATCGACGAGCTCTACGCCGCTGAGTGAGCCCCGCTCGGCGATGGGTGGCTGGAACGGCGAGGCGCCGGGAGAAGAGGGTTCTCCCGGCGCCTTTTCGTTTTTTCCTCGCGGAGAGGATGGTCTGTCCGCCGGCGCGGATCAGGCCTTCGCGAGGAAGGCCTCGAGATCGTCGGCGCCGCCGACGTACTGGCCGTCGACGAAGACCTGCGGCGTGGACGACTTGCCGCTCACGGCGCGCAGCCGGCGCGGCGAGGCGGGGACCTCTTCATAGGCCAGCCCGCGCTGCTCGAGGAGCCGCTTCGCCTTGGTGCAGTAGCCACAGCCCGGCTTCGTGAACAGGAGGATGTCGTGCGGCGCCTTCGACTGCGGATCGAGGTGCTTCAGCATGGTGTCGGCGTCCGAGACCTGGAAGGGGTCGCCCTCCACCTCGGGCTCGATGAACATCTTCTTGATGACGCCGTCCTCGACCAGCATCGAGTAGCGCCACGAGCGCTTGCCGAACCCGAGGCTCGCCTTGTCGACGAGCATCCCCATCTTCTCGCTGAACTCGCCGTTTCCGTCGGGCAGGAACAGGATCTTCTCGGCGTGCTGGTTCTTCGCCCACTCGTCCATCACGAACGCGTCGTTCACGGACACGCACGCGATCGTGTCCACGCCGCGGCGCTTGAACTCCTCGGCGAGCTCGTTGTAGCGCGGCACGTGGGCGCTCGAGCAGGTCGGCGTGAAGGCGCCCGGCAGCGCGAACACCACCACCTTCTTCCCCGCGAACACCTCCTTGGTGGTCACGTCCTTCCACTGACCGTCGACGCGCGTGCGAAACGTGATATCGGGAACGCGCTGCCCTTCGAGGTTCTTCAGCATGACTGTCCTGCTCCTCCGGTGCTCTCGTCGTTGCAATCGGGAACGGCAAACTTCGCTGCGATGCTCGCGCGGCGCCCCGGCGGGGCCGCCGCAGCGGGCCAGAACTTAGCCCCGCACCTCCGGGCCGGCCAGCCGTCCCGCGTCGTTCCTGCGCGCGCCGAGGGCGCGCGGGCGCCGGCGCGAGCGGGCTGTACGGGCACCCGGGGCGCGACGGGACGGTCGGGGGCTGGGCGGGCTCAGGAAATCCCCGGTTTGTAGCCTCTGAGAAACGCGAGCGGGAGCAGGACCGTGGGGTGCCGGTCGATCTCGGCCACCTCGGCGGACCCCGCGCCGGTGAGCACCGCGGGGAGGCGGTCCGCGAGGTTGTCGGCGAGGTGCTCGAACCGGCGGAGCACCCGCGCGAACATGCGGCCCGGAGCGCCGCCCGGCGGGACGGAGTCCGCGAGCAGCAGCGCGCCGCCGGGGCGGAGCACGCGCAGGATCTCTTGGGCGGTCCGCCGCTTGTCGTCCAGCGTCGACCGCGTGCACCTCCACGCCGGGGTGGCGCTGCTCCGCGAGCAACGCGAGCGTGCCGGTGCCGCGTCCGACGCGAGGGGAAGCGAAAATTACATCAAGGCTGCATGAAGGCCGCACGGGCGGTGTGCCCCGCTGCAACAGAGCAGCCCTGCTTCCGGTGCAGGCCCTCTGCGTCGCAGGCCCTCTGCATTGCAGGTCCTCTGCGGTATAGGCACCCCTGTGGTGCGCGCTCGTGCGATGGAGCGCCCCCGCGATTGAGACCCTCTGCGATCGGTCGATAAAGCGGCTCCGAATGAGGCAGAACGCTACAGCGCGATGGCCTCGACCTGCGCAGCCCGAAGCGCGCTGCCAGCCCTGGATCTCGATGAGGGTTCGCCCGATACCCGAGTTGGGGAAATGCCGTGTTGTGCTCGCGAAATCGGAGGATCTCGCCGCGCCGCCGTCTTGCTGGGAGCGTGCCTGTCGCTATAGTCGCGGAATGGACGCAATGGAAGCGACGGTCGAAATGCCGCTGGGGTTCGAGGCCCTCACTGAGATCGGCGACGCCTGGTCCATCACGCAGCCCGGGCTGCGCGCCCGCGCCATCCGCGAGCGCGCGCCGCTCTTGCGGGAGCGCCTCGAGGCCACGAGGCCCGTCGTCGCGGTGAGGACCTTCGACACGATGCAGCTCTCCTACCCGACGCGTTATGCGTTCTGGGGAGCGGCGATCGTGCCGTCTCCGTTCGCCATCATGACGCAGCGGGTGTTCCTGGTTCAGTTCGAGCAGGGCGGGAAGCTGAAGAACCTGCTGTTCAACCCCACGGACCCCGAGGGCGCGCTGCGCGCGCCGTACCTCAAGCGGCTGCGCGCGCGCCACCCGATCCTGTCGCGCCTCAGCACCCGCATCTTCGCCCCGCTCACGTCGCAGCTCCGGAAGGTCGGCGTCGCGCCGGAGCAGATCGATTACATCGCCTACGACCACTTCCATCTCCAGGACCTGCGCAAGCACCTGGGCACCCACGGCAGCCCGGAGCCGGTCACGTTCCCGTCGGCGCAGCTCATCGCCCAGAAGCGGGAGTGGGAGGCCTGGGACGCGCTCCACCCGCTCCAGTCGCCGTTCTACGTGCGCGACGGCAAGCGCGGCGTGCTCGAGAACCGGGTGCACCTCATCGACGGCGACGTCCTGCTCGGCGACGGCGTGATGCTGGTCAGGACGCCGGGGCACAGCACCGGCAACCAGACGTTGTTCCTCAAGACGGAGCGAGGCATCGTCGGCGTCAGCGAGAACGGGGTCTCGGCGGACAACTGGTCGCCGCGCGAGAGCAAGATCCCGGGCGTCGCCAAGCGGTGCAGGGACCAGGACCTCGACGTCCTCTTGAACCTCGACACGCCCGAGTCCGGCGCGGATCAGTACACCTCGATGCTCCTGGAGCGGGCCATCGTGGATCCGGTCCCGGAGCGCCCCGAGTTCGTTCAGATGGTGACCGGCTTCGAGGTGACGCGGTCGATGCTGGCGCCCGGGATCTCGCCCACGTACTACTTCGGCGGCTTCAGCGTGGGATCGCTCTGGACCGGCCAGGCGCGCGCGGCGGCGAGCGCGGACGCGCCCCGCGCCGCGGGCTGGGGCGGCGGCGAGCTCGTCGGGGGAGCCGCGTAACGTCGGCCCGCCCACGGCCATCACGCCGCGCCCTCGAAGCCCGGCAGCGGGTCGTAGTCCTGGTCGGGGTCGTCCTCCTCGCCGGGCTCCGGGCACGCTGGCGCCTCGCCGTCCCCGCCGCCGTCCTCGAGCAGGCCGTCGAACGGCCCCGGGGGCGGCTCGTCCTCGTCGGCCTCGAGCAGCACGTCCATCCCCTCGACCTCGCCGGTCTCCAGGTAACGCGCCCATGCCTCGCGGTGGTCGCGGGCGCACAGCGCCTCGACCGCGGCGATGCCCAGCCGCACGATGGGCTTGCCGTCGGTGCTGCTGCGGGGGCGGAGCCGCAGCTCGCGCGGGGCGTACACGGTCAGCTCGATCGGCGCGGCGTCCGCCACGTGAACGTGGACGTACTCCCGGAGCTGGCCGCCCTTCTGGAGGGTGACGAGCTCCCGGTCGAAGGTCCACCCGAGCGCCCGGAGGTGCCGCTCGAGCGCCTCCTCGTGCGCCGGGAACACGTGCAGATCGACGTCGCTGCCGCGGCGGATGTGGCCGGTGGACACCGAGCCGATCAGCCGCGGCGAGAAGGGCGCGAGCGCGCGCATGGCCTCCAGCGCCACGATGCGCAGCGCGAACAGCCGGCGCGTGCGCTGGCTCCCCTCGGCGCGCTCCGCGAAGAGCAGCAGCGCCTCGCGGATCTCCCCGTTCGAGGGCAGGTCCGCGGGCCGGCAGCGCGCCCGCCGGCCCTCGACCGCGCCGAGGATCCGCTTCGCGGCCATGCGCTTGGCCGTGAAGTACTGGTCCACGCCCTCCTCATACATGAGGCGTGCGGCCTCCGCGGCGATGCGGGCCCGCAGCCCGCCGAAGCGCTCGGCGCTCATGGCGACGCCGGCGCCGGCCGCGCGGCGGGCGCGCGCGCCGGCAGCGCCGCGACCGCGGGCTCGAGGGCCCGCCGGAGCCGGAGCATCGCGCCGCCGACCCGCTGGCCGCCCCGCGGCGCCCCGAACAGGCGCTTCTGCACCACCTGCTGCGCCACGCCGAGGCGGCGCGCGATCTCGCCCTGCGAGAGGCCGTCGAAGAAGTAGGCCTCGACGACCTCGCGCTGCTTCGCGGTCAGCGCCGTCGCGACCGCGGCGCGCACCGCCTCGTGGAGCCGCGCGCGCCCGGGCGCCTCGGGCTCGCGGCCCCAGAGGCGGCGGTCGCGGCCCCAGCGGTCAGCGTCGCCGCAGAGGACCTCCCGGCGGGCCTTGCGCTCACGCGAGCCGCTCCTTGCGCAGGTCATCGCCGTAGGCGGGCTCGCCGCCGATCGAGAGCAGGTCCCAGTCCGCGCCGTCGAGCAGGATCGCCACGGCGGCCTCGGGGCTCGTCACCACGGCCGCGGGCGAGCGGCCGCCGACGTCCCAGCGCCGGAGCCGCCCGAGGTCCGCGAGGGCCCTGGTCCCGCGGAGGCGCCGCTTCGTCGGCCCGGGCGCGCGGAGCAGGTGGAGGTGGTGCCGCACGAGCCAGACCACGCGCGGGCAGACGACGTCGGCGAGCGCGTCGGCGCCCTCGTCGGCGTGGTCGGCCACCGCGAACGCCTTGCCCACATCGTGGAGCAGGGCCGCGGCCCAGAGCGCGCGGTCGGCCGTCTCGCGCCGGGCCAGGTCGAAGGCCTGCAGGGAATGGAAGAGGGCGTCGCCCTCGGGGTGCCAGCGCGGGTCCTGCGGCACGCCGTCGAGGGGGAGGAGGAGATCGAGGAGCTCTTGGTGCATCGAGGTGGGGGCGGTTGGGTCGCCCGCGGGCTGCGGGCGAGTGGTGCCCCTTCACCCTTGGGCGCGGCCACACCCACCGGCAGGCCGCCCCCGGGCAGGAGGCAGTCTACCGCGGGGCAGGGGAGGGGTCCTGCGCCCCGAGGGCGTCCGCCCGCTCGCGCCCGCTCGCGCCCGCCGCGCCCGCCGCGCCCGCCGCGCGCTGCGCAGCTGCGCCGCTGCGCACCTCCGGCGGGTGCGCCGGCGCGCTCCGGAGCCGCCCGCGACGCGTTAGCATCGCGCCATGACGAGCCCTTCTCCCCGCGTCTCTTCCATCCCGCGTCTCGCCCGGCCCCGCGGCCGGCGCTCCCTCGGCGCGGCGCTCGCGCGCGTCGCCGGCGTCCTCGGCCTCTGCGCGCTCACGGTGTGCGACTCCCTCGACAACATCGACGTGGAGGTCGGCGGCAAGGCGGTCGTCCCGCCGGGCACCCTCGTCGAGGAGATCCTCGCCTCGCTCGATTTCCCCGCCTTCCAGAGCATCGATCTCTCGGCGGAGTTCGAGAATCAGGGCGTCACGAAGGACGATGTCGACGAGGTCCACATGCTCGAGTTCACGCTGCGCATCGAGAGCCCGGCCGACGGAGATTTCGATTTCCTGAGCTCCGTCTCGTTCTTCGCGGAGACCGAGGGGCAGCCCCGGGTGCTCATCGCCGAGCTCGACGAGGTGCCCCGCGGCGCGCGCGAGCTGTCGATGGAGGTGATCGAGGGGGTGGACCTCAAGCCCTACGTCGTGGCGCCGAGCATGAAGATCACGAGCGAGGCCACCGTGAGCGGCCGCCCCGGCGAGGAGACGACCATCGCCGCCGACGTGGTGCTCGACGTGGACGTCTCCGTGCCCGGCTGCTAGCTGCGTGCCTCACACGTTCGGCCAGGGATCCCGAGAGATTTCAACGCAAAGGCGCAAAGGCGCAAAGCTGAATTTTCTTTGTATTTTTGCGCCTTTGCGCCTTTGCGCCTTTGCGTTGAAATCTCTCTTCTCTCGCCGTGATCCCTGCCAAGACTTCTGACAGGCCGAACCAGCCGGCGCGCCCTCTGGTCACGACAGGCTGTTCTTCTTGCGCCTCGGCTCCGGATTCCCGGCCTTTCGCCGCGCCGGCTCACCCGTCGCGTAAGCCGAGGCCGAACCGAACGACGCGCCGCTTGATCATGACCCGTGTGATCCCGAGCCGCCGCGCCGCCTCGGACAGGTTGCCGCGCGCCGCCTCGAGCGCCTCCCCGATGAGCCGCCGCTCCGTCGCCTCGAGCGCGGCGAACCGCTCCGCGAGGGACAGGCCCTCGCGCGGTCCGGGCCGCTCCCTCGGGCCTTTGCGGATCCGCGAGCTCAGGTTGTCGAGGTCCACGATCGGGAGCTCGGCGTCGATGGCCGCGCTCTCCATCTCGTTGCGGAGCTCCCGGACGTTGCCGGGCCAGTCGTGGGCCTTCAGGGCGGCGAGGGCGCCCGGCGTGAACTCCATGTCTCGCTTGCCCATGCGCGACGCTGCGGCCCTGAGCAGCGCCCGCGCCAGGAGCTCGATGTCATCGCCGCGCTCCCGCAGCGGGGGCACCGAGAGCTCCACCACGCGGAGCCGGTAATACAGATCCTGGCGGAACCGCCTGTTCGCGATCTCCTCGGCGAGGTCCTTGTGGGTGGCCGACACGACCCGCACGCTGACGTGCGCCGCCTCCTCGCAGCCGAGGGGCTGGATCTCCCCCTCCTCGAGGGCGCGGAGGAGCTTGGCCTGCGCCGCGAGGCCGAGGTCGCCGATCTCGTCGAGGAACAAGGTCCCGCCGTGGGCCAGGGCGAACTTGCCGCGCTTCTTCGCGACGGCGCCCGTGAAGGCGCCCTTCTCGTGACCGAAGAGCTCGCTCTCGACCATCGTCTCCGGGATGGCGGCGCAGTTGAGCGTGACGAACGGGCCCGCCGCGCGCGGCGAGACGTTGTGGAGCGTGCGCGCGACGAGCTCCTTGCCGGTCCCGCTCTCGCCCTGGATGAGCACGTTGGCCGGCGAGGCGCCGTATTTCTGGATCTTCCTCTTGAGCCGGCGCATGGGCTCGCTCGCGCCGAGCAGCTCGCGGGCTGACCCCCCGGCCCCGAGCGTCTCGGTGAGGGCCAGGACCCGCCGGTGGCGCTGCGCGCTCTCCCGGATTGCCGAGCCAGCGCGGCGTGTGTTCCACCCGCATCGCCCATCGAGCGCGCTCATGTGCCGTAGAACTCCGAGAGGTGCGCCCGCAGGAGCGTCGCCGCCGACCTCGTGTTGCCGCGCTCGATCGCGCGCAGGAGCGCCCGGTGCTCCTCGACCACGCGCGGGCGGATCGCCGCGAACGAGCGCGCCCGCAGCGCCTCGTCGGGGTGGAGACGGATGCTGTCCTTGACCGCGAGCATCACGAGGGCGAGCGCCTGGTTGCCCGAGGCCGCGACCTGCGCGGCGTGGAACGCGATATCGACGTGGTGAAATTCGGTGGGTGAGATCTGCGGCCGCTCCATCTCCTCGAGCGCCGCGCGCGCCTCGTCGAGGTGAGCGGCGACCGGCGCGACCGCCGAGCGGGTCATCGCGGCGGTCTCGATCGCGACGCGTAGCTCGACGAGGTCCGGGAGCGACACATTCCGGAGCTGTACCAAGTGGGTGAGCGCCTCGCAGAAGCGGTCGACCGCCGCGTTCGGGCCCGCAGCCTGTATCGGCGAGGTCCGGCCGTTCGGGGCGAGCAGCCCTTGCGCCTGGAGGTGGCGAAGCGCCTCGCGGATCGTCGCGCGGCTGACCCCGAACTGCTGGGCCAGCGCGCGCGCCGGCGGCAGGCGCTCGCCCGACGAAAACGAGCGATTGAGGATCACGTCGCGGATCTGGCCCGCGACGTCCACGTAGATCGCCGACCGAGACACGGTCCGGAAGTGGTTCAATCTGGTCATGTTGTCCGTTGGTCAGACCAACGCTACGTCGGGCTGTGCTCGCTGTCAACAAGCGGCCGCGATCCGGGGCTCTCCTCGACGCTTAGGAGGCGTGGCGACGGATCGCAGCCGCTCGGGAGGCATGGGCCGAGCCGACGCCCCCCCGGGCCTAGGGAGCTCTCGCGCGAGGTCCCCGAGCTCCCACGCGCACTCGGGCGAGGCGCGCTGCTCGCGAGCGCGACCGCGATCGGCCCACCTCCGAACGCCTCTGCCGGCGCCTACGACGCCGCCAGCCCGCGCGGCGCGCTCGCGAACAGCGCGTGCGCCCACGTCTCGCCGATGGAGCGGCGCAGCGCTGGCGACAGGGTGTCGAGGGCGAAGCGCCGCTCGTCTCAGGTGACAACGAACCGCTTACGCGGTCCGTCCTCCTTCTGGAAAAGCTGCGCTAGATCAACAGTTTATCCATACATCGAAGAGGCCGCCTTCACTCCACAGCCAGCCCGCGGGCCCCCCCGCCCACGAGCCGTACCTGCCGCGCAGCGCGCTTCCCACCATCGAGGCGCGGCTCGCGTCGAAGAATGCTGAGCGGCGCGTTTCCCGCTACCGAGGCCGGGACCGCACGGACGGCCGTGGAGCGGCGCCGCAAGCTGGCTCCCGCCTTGGGGCGCTACGCGGCAGACATTCTGGTTCCTCGCCCACTGTTCATGTACCCTCGCCTACGTAGGGCTACCAGGAAGTAGGCGCGAAGCATGCACATCGCTCCAGGATCCATCGTCGGGGGAAAGTACTGCATCGAGCGCCCGCTCTCGCAGGGCGGTATGGGATCGGTCTGGGTGGCGCGCCACGTCACGCTTGGCTCTCCCGTCGCGGTGAAGTTCATGGCCCCAGCGTTGGCTGTGGTGCCTCAGTTCGTGGCTCGCTTCGAGCGCGAGGCTCGCATCGCGGCCAACCTCCATAGCCCGCACGTCGTCCACGTCCAGGACTATGGCACCGACGACGGCCATCCGTACCTCGTCATGGAGCTGCTTCGTGGCGAGGACCTGGACGACCGCCTCAAGCGCGTGCGCCGGCTGTCGCTACCCAACGCGACGCGCATCCTGATGCAGGCGGGCAGGGCCCTGGGCCGCGCGCATGACGCCAGCCTCGTCCACCGGGACCTGAAGCCCGGCAACATCTTTCTCGCCCGCGTCGAGGACGAGGAGGTCGTCAAGATCCTCGACTTCGGCATCGCCAAGTACGTCGGCGGGCGACCGATGATGGAGGTGACGCGCACGGGCGAGGTGCTCGGCTCGCCCTACTACATGAGCCCGGAGCAGGTGCAGGGCGAAGGAGACGTCGATCATCGAAGCGACCTGTGGTCGCTGGCGGTCATCCTGTTCCGCGCCATCACGGGCGAGCTCCCTTTCCCGGGCGACGAGCTCGGCTCCGTCCTCTTGAAGATCCTCATGGAGCCACCGCGACGCCCGACGCAGGTTGCGTCTGATCTGCCGCGCGCGATCGATTCCTTCTTCGTTCGCGCGCTCGAGCGTGATCGAACGCGGCGGTTCCAGTCCGTTCACGAGATGCTAGACGAACTCGCCCGGATCACGGGAGTACCGCGGCCGGCTGCGTCGATTCCGGAGATGGAGCAGCCGGCCGTCGGAGGGCGAGCGTCCGGGAGTGGTGTGCTTGGCCTAGATGCCACGGAGCCAGTGTCGCCGGAGGCCGCGCCCGCACTGAGCCAAGGTTGCCCGGAGGAGGCGACGTCACGCCTGGTGCACCCCTCAGACCACACGACGGTCCCCCTCCACCCTAAGGGGAGGGCCGAGCTGAACGACGCGCCCCTCCTGTCCAGCAATCGCGCCTCCGGCGTGCCCGCTTTGCAGGCCACGGACCCCTCCGCGGTGACCGACTCCAGGGCGAGGATCTCTCCCGAGGAGTCGAACCAACGCGCGGTGAGGTCCACGCGGGCCTGGTTCCTCGGCGTCGCGGCCGCTGCGGTGCTGGGAGGTAGCGGGCTCGTGTGGGTCGTGTCGAGGGGCGGCGTGCATGCGCCGGACCCGCGCATGTCGACGGAATCGCAGCCCGCACAGCAGCGTGAGACGAGCGAGACGCCGGCTCTGGAGACCAGCCTCCCGCTGTCAGCAGCGACGAACGCGCAGCCGAGCGCTCCCCCGGACAGGAACATCGGCGAAGAGCGCCAGCCGACGGTGCAGGCGCAGGATGGCCGGAGGGCACCGCAGTCCCGGTCCGTCGAGTCGGGCGTGGCCTCCGATGGGCACAAGGCGACCGCTCCCGAGCCTGCGTCCCGCGTGCCGAGCACACCGGAAGCAGCCTATGAACCTGTGCACCCAAACCCGGACGTACCCGTGTCTAAGGATGGGGCCGGAGCCGCGCCGGCGAGGCCCTTCCACGATCTGTTCGCGCGTCGGGTCCTGGTCGAGGCCGCGGCGAAGGCGAAGAGCTGCGCAGCTGCCACGGGCCCCGTTGGGAGCGGCGTTGTGCAGGTGACGTTCGCGCCGAATGGAAGGGTTGGCTACGCGATCGTCGTTGGTCAGCCGTTCGCAGCCACCGACGTCGCTTCCTGTGTCGCCTCGATCTTCCGAGGCTTGGAGATCCCGCCATTCTCCGGTGGCCCGGTCACCCGGTCACAGTCGTTCGCAATTCCGTAACTCACCGAGCGTCGCAGTACTTCGCGAGGTCGACGGCCGGGACCTCGAAGATCTCCAGCCCAGGATCGACCGCCGACTTCCCGGTGGTCTCATCGATCCGGTACACCCGCGCGCTCGGCCCCAGGCCCACCTGGACCTCCTGGATGGCGGTGAGCCCGACGTACCCCGTGTCGACCTTGCCGTCCGCCGACATGTACTGGAGGACGATCGTCTTCTGCCCTTCCGGCCCCACGCCGCAGGGCGAGCAGTAGTAAGCATAAGGATCCGCGGCCGTCGGCGCGTCTTCCTTGAACACGTCGTCCTCGCCGGGCACCACCTCCTTGAGGAGGAGCTTGCCTTTGCCCATCGACGACCGGGCCGTCACCACGGGCGTGTCCTCCGCGATCGCCAGCACGAGGCGGTTCGGGCCGTCGTCTCCCCAGAGGGCATCCCCCATCCCGCCGGCGCCGAAGAAGCTCGGGCCGAGCCATTGTGTGGTCTGGTGGACCTCGTCCACATACCAGACCATGGTGTCCTTCCCGTGACCACCATAGAAGCGGGAGTCGTGCATGTTGCCGTGGATCACGATGACGTCGTCGCCGTCCGACGGATCGATCGCGTCGGTCCTGCCGTCCTCGCCGTTGCCCGCGTCGATCGCCGCCCGGTCCAGATCGCGCACGAAGATGAGATCGCGCCCCGGCCCCGTATGGATGGTCGTCGTGGTGATGTCCCACGAGTCGTCCGTGTTGCCGTGGCATCCGGCGATGACGATGTCGTTGTCGCGCGACGCGCCCGTGAGCGAGGAGCCCGTGCGGAAGTCCAGCGTCCAGCTCCGGTCGAAGACCAGGACGTCGGGGCCGTCCCCCATGTTGCTGCCGAAGCTGTGGATGCTCCCTTCCGAGCCGAGGTTGAGGATGTCCGTCCCCGAGGACCCATGAAAATAAGCGGCCGGCCCGGCGTAGTCGAGCGAGCCGGGCTGGTTCCCGACGAGCGTCCAGCCGTATTGACGGCCGGCGTCGTCCTTCAGCGGCTCGAAGCGCCCGAGGTTCTTCTCGAAATTCCTCCAGTTGGAGAGGAGGCTGCCCTCCTTCCAGTCCCATTCGCCGGGAGGAAGAATGGGCGAGAGCTCCCCGCCGGGCAGGGCGTGGCCGTCCCAGTACAGATCGTCGAAGAGCCCCGAGAGAGGGAAGTCGCTCGACGCGGGAGACCAGCTTCCATCCCAGGAATAGGCGTTCCCCGAGTAGGTCTCGGGCCCGACGAAGGGGTCGGGGCCCTGACCCTCGTGGGGCTGGGCGTCCGAGCACGCGCCGAGCGCCAGCGCTGAACACGCCACGATGAAGATGCTTGCGAGATTCGACGTCGAGAATGGATTCCTCATGTCAACTTCCTGTGGGAACATCCATTGAATGGAGGCAGGTTGCCTTCCGCCGGCCGTCCAGTGGACCGCACTTCGCACACCCTGTCAACCGGGCTGGTCGCGCGAAAGGGACGGGACATTGCTGATTTTTTTGAGGGGCCGCGCGCGTGGAGGTCCCGGCCGCCGCAATGGTTATGCGCTGCTCCCGCCGGCCCCCCGCCGGCCCCCCGCGGGCGGCGCGCCGGCGCGGGTCAGCGCCGCGCGGCGGGCGCGCCCTGCGTCGACCGCGCGATGCAGTAGCGGAGCCCGGCGCGCAGGTTCCCGAGCGTCGTGATCGCCCCGAGATCCACGCCGAGGCCGACGAGCGTCTGCGCGACGTTCGACCGGATGCCGGTGACGATCCCCTCGGCGCCGAGCAGCCGTATCGCGCGGATCAGATTGATCAGGTAGCTCGCCGTCTGGGTGTCCACCGCCTCGACCCCGGTCAGGTCGAGCACCGCGAAGCGCGCCCCTTCGCGGACCATGGCCTCGAGCAGCGAGTCCATCACCTCCGCCGTCCTCGAGCTGTCGATCACGCCGATCATCGGCAGCGCCAGCACCCCCTCCCAGACCTCGATGATGGGCGTCGCCAGCTGGCGGATGACGCGCTGCTGCCGCTCGAGCTGCGTGACGCGAGCCTCGGCCTCCGCCTGCAGCCGCTGCTGCTCCGTGACGTCGAGCGTGACGCCGAGCACCTCGTCGACGCGTCCACGCTCGCCGTGGATCGGTATCGTCCACGTCCTCCAGGAGCGATCGTGCGCCTCCAGCGCGTACTCCATCGGCGCGCCGCGCGTGAACGTCTCGCCGATGTGCGGCACGGTCTCCTCCGGATAGAACTGATAGACGCTCCGCCCCAGCACCTCATCCCGGGGGAGCCCCACGGAGCGGACGGCCTTGCCCTCCAGGTAGGTGAAGTTGCGAGCGGAATCGACGACCCAGACGAGGATGTCGAGGTTGTCGAGGATGGCCCGGAGGACCACCGAGTCCCGCTCCAGCGCCCGGATCGCCTCGCCCTTCGCCGTGATCTCGCGCCCGAAGCACAGCAGCCCTGCCGCATGGCCGCGCTCGTCCGCGAGCCGCTCGAAGGACCAGATGCACGTGCGCGCCCCGCCATCCTTGCGGATCCCGGTCCAGGTGTGCACTGCGGCCGGCTCCGCCGCGCAGGCCCGCCGGAAGGCCTCCTCGCCGCCGGTGGCCAGGAGGGTGCCCGCGACGCTCCTCCCGATCACCTCGTCCTCCGTGTAGCCGAAGAGGCGTGTCGCGCCTTCATTCCACCTCAGGATGCGCCCCTCGGTCGTACACTCTACCACCGCGAACGACGCCCGGCGCAGCGCGCGCTCGTATTTCCCCTCGGCGTGCGCCGTGTCCTCGGCATCGCCCGCTGCGCGCTCACTGCTCTCCATCATTCCCCCTCTCCGCGGGCAGTCACCGCCCGAAATTCGGCAGGACCTTACCGACGGCTCCAGAGGCGCGCAAGCCTCCTGGAGAGTCCCTTAACGCGAGCGGAGGCCGGCGCTCCTCGCCAGCAACGCGAGGCCGCGAGGCCCACGGGCACAGGGTCGACAGCGGCTCATCCAGGCTGATCCATGGCCGGCGGCGGCGCGTTCGCGACGGGCTCGTCCGCTTGGCCATGGCGCTCGGCCTTCACCACCTCACGGCGCAGCGAGCGGGCTCCCGTGGAGAACCTCATGGCGGCGTCGTCCACCGGGCCGAGCTTCATGGCGAGCAGATCGACCACGTAGTTCTGGGGGACGAGCCACGGCAGCTTCGAGCCCTGCTTCGGCAGGTCACCCGCGGAGCGCTGCACATAACCCGACGTCAGGCCGAGCAGCGGCCTGGGATCGAGCGCGGACGCGTCGGGGTGCGCCAGGCACTGACGGTAGCCGCGGCGATCCATGTAATTGAGCAGCCGGCAGACGTACGTCGAGGAGAGCTCGGCGCGGAGCGTCCATGATGCGTTGGTGTAACCGATGCAGAGCGCGAGGTTCGGGACGTCGCTCAGCATCAACCCCTTGTAAAGGAACGTCCGGCCGAGATCGACGACGTCGCCGTCGACGGTGATCTGGACGCCGCCGCAGACCTGGAGCGTCAGGCCCGTCGCGGTCACGATGATGTCCGCCGGGAGCTCCTTGCCCGACTCGAGCAGGATGCCGCCCTTCGTGAAGGTCCGGATCCGGTCGGTGACCACCGAGGCGCGCCCCGCCTTCATCGCGCGGAAGAGGTCGGCGTCGGGCACGAGGCAGAGGCGCTGATCCCACGGCTCGTAGCGCGGCGTGAAATGGGTGTCGATATCGAACTCCGGCGGCAGCTCCCGCTCGATTCCGCTGCGGAGCAGCCGCTTCGCCAGCCCCGGCGCGCGCCGGCAGAGCTGGAACATGAAGGTGGCGATCGCCACGTTCTTCCAGCGGGCGACCTGGTGGGCGATCCGCTCCGGCAGGAGCTCGCGGATCCGGTTCGCGATGGGGTCCTCCGCCGGGAGCGAGGCGATGTACGTCGGCGAGCGCTGGAGCATCGTCACGTGCGCGGCCTCGGCGGCCATCGCGGGCACGAGCGTCACGGCCGTGGCGCCGCTGCCGATGACCACGACGCGCTTGCCGCGGTAGTCGAGATCCTGCGGCCACAGCTGGGGGTGCACCAGCCGTCCCTGGAAGTCCTCGCGGCCCGGGAAGATGGGTGTATGGCCGCTCTCGTAGCGGTAGTAGCCGCTGCAAACGTAGAGAAAGCTGCAGGTGTAACGGGCGCGCTCCCCGCGCTCGCCGGCGTCCACCTCGAGCGTCCAGCGCGCGTCCTCGGAGGACCACGACGCGGAGCGGACCCGCTGGTGGAACCGGATCTGCCGGTCGATCCCGTGCTCCCGGGCCGTGTCGCGCACGTACTCGCGGATCGACGGCCCGTCCGCGATCGCCTTGGCCTCCTTCCAGGGCCGGAAGGAATAGCCGAGCGTGAACATGTCGGAGTCCGAGCGGATGCCCGGATAACGGAACAGGTCCCAGGTGCCGCCGACGTCGCCGCGCGCCTCGAGGATCACGGTCCGCTTGCCGGGGCAGCGCGTCTTCAGGTGGTAGGCGGCGCCGATGCCGGAGATGCCGGCCCCCACGATCACCACATCGAAGTGCTCGACGGACATGCTTGGCTCCTCGGGTCCCAGCGGACGTCGGTGGGACAGCGCGAAGGATAATCCGCCCCGGCGCTCGCGGCGACGCGCGGCGACGCGCGGAGCACGCCTTCTCACTTCCGCCAGCCCGGTGTAGACGGGCGCATGCGACATCTTCTTCCTGTTCTGCTTCCTCTCACCTTCGTGGCCGCGGTCGGCTGCTCCTCCGGCGAGGATCCGGGCGGCGGCTCCGGTCCGACGGGCGTGGGGACCGGCGGCGCCGGCGGGGGCACCGGCACCGGCGGCGACCTCGGCACCGGCGGCGGCGATGGCGGCGGCGGTGACGGCGGCGGCGGCGGCGGCGGCGGCGGCACCTCGGCGCCGATCGGCGGCGATCGACCGGTCGACCTCTTCGTGCCGTCCAGCTACGAGGAGGGCACGCCGACGCCGCTCGTGATCCTCCTGCACGGCTACACCGCCAGCGGGAGCGTCCAGGAGGCGTACTTCATGCTCCAGCCGCTCGCGGAGGAGCGCGGCTTCCTCTACGCCCACCCGGACGGCACGACCGACACCGACGGCAACACCTTCTGGAACGCGACCGACGCGTGCTGCAATTTCCTCGGCAGCGAGGTCGACGACTCCGCCTACCTCCGGAGCGTCGTCGAGGACATCCAGGCCCGTTACACCGTGGATCCCAAGCGGATCTTCTTCGTGGGCCACTCCAACGGCGGCTTCATGTCCTACCGCATGGCCTGCGATCACGCGGACCTCATCGCCGCCGTCGCCAGCCTCGCCGGCGCGACGTTCGCCGATCCGGCCGACTGCACCCCCTCCGAGCCGGTCGCGGCGCTGCAGATCCACGGCACGGCCGACGAGACGGTCAACTACCTCGGCGCCACCATCGTCGACGCCGCCTACCCGGGCGCGCTCGAGACCGCGCAGCAATGGGCGGAGTTCGGCGGCTGCGACGCGGACCCGACGGAGGGCCCCACGCTGGACCTCGAGAGCGAGCTCGCCGGGGCCGAGACGACCACGCAGGCCTTCACCGGCTGCGATCCGGGCGGGCACGCCGAGCTCTGGACCATCGAGGGCGGGAGCCACATCCCGACGCTCAGCCCGGACTTCGCGCCGGCGGTGATCGACTTCCTGCTCGCCCACCCCAAGCCCTGAGCGCGCGCCGGCGCCGGCGCGCGGCGACGCTCAGTCCACGCGGACGACGGCGACCTGCGCCACCGTGCCGGGGGGCTCGACGTCGACGGTGACGAAGTGGCGCCCGATGCCGTCGAGCCGCTCGGGGATCGCGCCGCCGCCGCCGGAGATGTACGCGGGGATCCCCGCGTTCTCGAACGCATAGAACGAGTGGATGTGGCCGTAGAACGTGAGGTCCACGCGCCCGCCCGCGAGCAGCGTGAGCAGCTTGTTCGCCTCGGCCCGGCTCGCGAAGGCGCCGTTGCGGGTGCCCACCGGATCGAGCGGCGCGAGGTGCATCGTGACCACGTGCAAGAGGTCCTGCCCCTCGGCGAGCCAGCCGGGGAGCCACTCGTAGACGAGCGGATCGAGCGTCGCGCTCGCCGAGTCGAGCATCGTGAACTGCACGCCCCGGAACACGAAGCGGAAGTTCCCGCGGCCGAACCACTCGTGGTAGAGGTCGTCGCGCGTGCCGAGCTCGTGGTTGCCGAGCGTCGCGTAGCAGGGGAACGCGAGCGTCTTCATCTCGCGCTGGAACCGCTCGAGCTGCTCGGGCGAGCCGCGCGAGGTGAGATCGCCGCTGATGAGCGCGAAGCGGATGCCCTCGGTCTCGTTCATCTTCGCGTAGATGTCCTGCACGCGGTCGATGTCCTCCTGGACGTCGGCGTAGACCGCGAACCGCCAGGGCTCGATCCGCGCCGCGTCCGGCGGGCGCACCGAGAGGACGACCTCGGCGCCGGGCGGCGCGGAGAGGCGGAAGGTGCGCTGGGTGGGGAAGGGCGCCTCGACGAGCTCCACGGGCACGCGCTCGTCCCCGGCGCGGGCCGAGAGCTCGGCGTCGGCGAGCAGGTTCTCGATCGTGACCGTCCACGGCCCGCCCGCGGCGTCGGTGAGGCGGATCGAGAGCGCGGGCGCGCTCGCCCAGATCGAGAGCTCGCCCGGCGCGAGGCGGCGGATCGCCGCGAGCCCCTCGTCCACGACGACGCGCGCTTGCCCGGCGGAGCCCTGCCCCACCTCGAGGTCGCGGCGCGCGCGGCCCTCGGCCACGTCGAGGCAGGAGAGGGCGAGCGGGGCGGCGAGGGCGAGCAGCAGCTGGAGAGGGCGCTTCGTGATCATGATCCTCCTCCGGGGCGAACGAGCAGCGAGAGGCGCCCGACGTACGCGGAGCCCGCCTGCACGTCGGCGAGCAGGCCCCAGCGGGGCGCGGCGTAGAGCCGCGTTTGCAGGCCGAGGTGGCCGGGGACGCCGCTGCCGAGGCCGGGCATCTTCGCGCCGGCGGCGTACCCGTCGTGCCGGTGCTCGTAATAGAACTTGGCCTCGCCGCGCGGATACCCCTCGTGGCCGAGGTACATGCCGAAGGCGAAATGGGGGATCAAGAGCTCGTTCCCCTCGAACGGGCGGCGGCCGTAGCGATAGGCCTCGACGCCGATCCCCCAGCCCATCTCCGCGAACGAGCCCCGCAGCGTCGGCCCGATGTGCACGAGATCCAGCCGGCCGTTGAGCGAGACCTCGCCGGTCGTGATCGAGAACTCGTCGGAGGTGTAGCGGTGATGGGTGAACGCGGCCTCGAGCTCGAGGAACGAGCCGTCCGCCGCGTGCGGGCTGTTCGCTGAGCGCGGGCTGTTCGCTGAGCGCGGGCTGTTCGCTGAGCGCGGGCTGTCCGGCGCGCCGGGGCCCAGGAAGCGATAGGCGGCCTCGGCGCGCAGGCGTGTATTGACGTCGTTCAGGGCAAACCAGCCTGAGCCCGATAGCCGGACCGAGCGCAGCCGCAGATCCATGCCTGGCACGAGGAAGGTGCGGTAGGCGAACGTGGGGTCGTAGACGTAGGCCATGCCGAGCTGCGTCTCGACCGAGGGTAACGTGGTGAGCGGGCTTCCGGTGCCGCCCTCGGGGGCGAGCACGCCATAGGCGTCCGCGAGCAGGGAGATGCCGAAGAGGCCGGCGCCCGTCACGGTGGTGAGCACGATCGGGGCGATGACGCGCCGCGAGGCCCCGAAGGCCGCCGCGCTGCCGAGCCCGCCTATCGTGAGGGCCGCCCCCGCGCCCTCGAGCGCCAGGAGGCGCAGGGCCGTGCGCTTCTGGCCAAGGATGAAGTGCCCGGTGCCGTGCACGAGCAGCCCGGGGACCACCACGCCGGTGGCGGCGAGGGCGCGGCGTCCGGGGGAGACCTGAGCCGTCGCAGGCGCCGCGCCCGGTGCGCCTGCCGCGTTCGATGAGGCCGCGATTGCCGCGCCCGGCGCCGCAGCGCTCGGTGGCGCAGCGCTCGGCGCGCCCGGCGCCGCAGCGCTGGCCGGGGAAGCGGGGCTGTCCTTGCCCTCATCGGCCTGGGCCGGCGCGACCACCGCGAGGAGGGCGAGTAGGGCAAAGAGAGGGCCTGTCGTACGCGGGGGCCTCGGCATCGGGATGTTCGCGGCGGACGCGTACCGTGGCACGGCCGCGCGGACTTTGCCATCACGCGCGCGCCCTCACGAACTCGATCAGATCGGACAGGCCCTCGCCGGCGCCGTCAGCGCTCACGCCCAGCGCCTCGGCGGGCAGATTCAAGCGATTGACCCAGAACGTCGGGTAACCAAACCACCTGGCCCCGGCGGCGTCCCAGCCGGCGAACGCGGCGAACAGGATCTCCTCCCGCCCGAGCCGGAGCGCGTCGACCCCGAGCTGGTACGCGCGGGGATCGGGCTTGTAAGTCCTCGCCTCGTCGGTGCTGAGCGCGCGCTCGAGCAGGCCCGCGAGGCCCGCGCTCGCGATGCAGGCCTCGAGCATCCGCGGCGTGAAGTTCGAGAGGAACACGAGCCGGATGCCCGCGTCCCGCAGCGACCTGAGCGCAGGCAGCACGTCCGGCCACGCCTTGAGCTCGAGGTAGGCGCCGAGCAGCCGCTCCCGCTCGCGCTCGCCGAGGTCGAGCTTCAGCATCGCTCCGGCGAACGACAGCGCATCTCCCGTGACCTGCCAGAAATCCACGTACCGCTGCGACGCGGTCCGGAGCCACGTGTACTCGAACTGCCGGGCGCGCCAGGCGTCCATCAGGAGAGCGCCCTTGCCCGGAAACAGCTCCTCCGCGAGCGCGGCGATCGGCCGCGGGTCGAGGATCGGGAACGCATCGAAGGCGATCGCCTTGATCTTCGCCCGCGTGTCCGGCCGGGGCCGCGCCGGCCGGCGCTCCGCGGCGCACGAGGCGGACATTCCCAGCGGGGCCGACGCGAGGAGCCCTGCTCCGGCGGCCCCGGCGACAAGATCGAGAAATCCCCGGCGGCTCGAGAGGACAGGTGGCATGAGGCCTCGCAAGGTCATCAGATCATTGGACGTGCAACGTGACCGAACGCGCAGATGCTCGATCACGCGCGTGTGAGCAAGCGCGTGTGCCCGAATGCGTGTACCCGAGCGCGTGTACCCGAGCGCGTGTGATCCAACGCGTCTAACCGAGCGTGTGTGACTGCGCGTGGGTAACCGCACGCGTGGACCCAACCGCGCAGCCCAGCGCGCCAGCACGACGAGCATGCACGCTTCCCCGTTGCCCGGGCACCCTCCATCTCCGTATACTCCCCATGCGTTTTCGCATGGCGCTCCCCGCGCCGCGACCGCAGCGCCTCGCGCGCCGGAGCCATGCTCGCGGCACGGCAGCCTCAGCTCGCGCCGCCCTCGCCGCCGCCCGAGCGCGCGTTGTGGCTCGGCGTCCACCGGGACACGCGCGCCGTGCCGCGCGTGAAGGCGCTCGTCGCGCACCTCGCCGGCGCCCTCCGGCCGCTCGCGAAGGCCCTGCGCCCCGGCGCGCGGCCGCGGGCGATCAGGTGACGCGCGCGCCTACGGCGGGTCGCTCTCGATCTGGCACCGCCGGTACGCCTCGAAGGACGACGTGCACTGGAACCTGAACGGGGTGTCGCACGCCGACGCGCTGGAGCTCAGGCAGTCGAAGAGCGGCCCGATCCACCGCGCCGCCTGCTCGCAGGTCGTGTTCGGCCCGATGAAGATGTCCGTGGCCAGGCACTCGAAATACGGCCGGGCCAGGGCGTTGCACGGGCGCGGCACGGCGAGCAGGTTGGCGCAGCGCTGGCGGCAGTCGTGCTCGGGGCACCCGGGATCGAAGTGCTCGCAGAAGTCGTGGCACGCCGCGAGCTGCGCCGCGGGGTCCGCGCCCGAGCCCCCGGTCGAGCCGTCGCCGGTCGACCCGTCGCCGGTCGAGCCATCGCCGGTCGAGGTGCTCCCCCGCGAGCCCGTGCTCGACGCCGTGCTCGCGCCGGCGCCGCCGGGGTCCTCGGAGGCGCCGTCGACGACGACGCTCCCGCCGCAGGCGCCCGCGGCGGCGAGCGCGAGGCCCGCCCCCGCGAGCGCGGCGGCCTTTGTCAGGGCTGTCCAACGCAGCGCTGCTCTCATCCCGGGAACCTCCGCGGGCGCGGCGCGTCGCCTGCGAGGCGCGCGCCCCGCCGATCACTCCACCGACTGCGACTGCTCGATCGCGTCCTCGCGGCGCTCCCGCCGGTTGCACGCGAGCACCTTCTTGCGGACGCGCACCGCGTCGGGCGTCACCTCGACGAGCTCGTCGCCGTCGATCCACTCCATCGCCGTCTCGATCGTGAGCAGCCGCGGGCTCGCGAGCAGGACGTTCTCGTCCTTGCCGTGGTTGCGCACGTTCGACAGCTTCTTCTCCTTGATCACGTTGACGTCGGTGTCGTTCGGGCGGTTGTGCTCGCCGATGATCATCCCCTCGTAGACCTCGACCCCGGGGACGATGAAGAACGTCCCGCGCGGCTGCAGGTGGTGCAGCGCGTACGGGGTCGCCACGCCGACGCGGTCCGCGACGATCGCGCCCGTCGGGCGGCGCATCATCGGGCCGCCCCACGGGGCCCAGCCGTCGAACATCGTGTTGAGCAGGCCCGTCCCGCGCGTCGCGGTCAGGAACTCGCCGCGGAAGCCGATGAGCCCGCGCGACGGCACCCGGAACTCGAGGCGCGCGCGCCCGAAGCCGGGGTTCGTCATCTTCACCATCCGGCCGCGCCGGGAGCTCAGGCGCTCGGTCACGATGCCGACGTAGGTGTCGGGCACGTCCACCACCACGAGCTCGATCGGCTCCATCACCTCGCCGTCGATCTCGCGCGTGACCACCTCGGGGTTCGAGAGCTGCATCTCGTAGCCCTCGCGCCGCATCGTCTCGACCAGGATGGCGAGCTGGAGCTCGCCGCGGCCGAGCACCACGAACGTGTCGGGCACCTCGGTCGGCTCCACCCGGATCGCGAGGTTCTTCATCGCCTCGCGCTCGAGCCGCTCCTTCAGGTGGCGGCTCGTCAGGAACTTCGAGCTCTTGCTCTTGCCGGCGAACGTCGACGTGTTCACGCCGATCTTCATCTTGATCGTCGGCTCCTCGACGACGATGCGGGGCAGCGCCTCGGGCTGCGCCGGATCCGCGATGGTGTCGCCGATCGTCACCGAGTCGAGCCCCGCGATCGCGACCACCTCGCCCGCGCCGGCGCTCTCGACGGCGACGCGCTTCAGCCCCTCGTAGGCGTAGAGCATCTTCACGTAGCCGCGCGACTGGCCGCCCTCGCCGAGCAGGGCGACGTCGGCGCCGGAGCGGGCCGTGCCGCGGACCACGCGGCCGACCGCGAGCCGGCCCACGTACTCGTCGTGCGTCGTGTTGCAGACGATGACCTGGAGCGGCCCCTCGGGGTCGCCGGACGGGCCGGGGACGCGCTCCAAGATCGTCTCGAAGAGCGGCTCCAGGTTCGTCGCCTCGTGCTCGAGCTCGCGCTTCGCCTGGCCGAACTTCGCGATCGCGTAGAGCGTCGCGAAGTCCATCTGCGGGTCGCTCGCCTCGAGGTCGCAGAAGAGGTCGAACACCTCGGAGAGCACCTCGTGGGCGCGCGCGTCGCTCCGGTCGATCTTGTTGATGACGACGATGACGGGGAAGCCGCGCTGGAGGCACTTCGAGAGCACGAACCGCGTCTGCGGCAGCGGGCCCTCGGCGGCGTCGACGAGGAGCAGCGCCCCGTCGGCCATCATCAGCGTGCGCTCGACCTCGCCGCCGAAGTCGGAGTGGCCGGGCGTGTCCACGATGTTGATCTTGACACCGCGGTACCGGATGCTCGTGTTCTTCGCGAGGATCGTGATGCCGCGCTCCCGCTCGAGATCGTTCGAGTCCATGACGCGCTCGGCCACCACCTCGTTCTCTCGGAACGCGCCCGACTGGCGGAGCATGTGATCGACGAGCGTCGTCTTCCCGTGGTCGACGTGGGCGACGATGGCGATATTGCGAAGGTCATTGCGGGGCATATACGGCGGCGGCCGTGTAGCACGCGCCCCACAAAGGAGCGAGCCCCACGTTCTCGAGCTCGAGCGCCTGCAGCGGACGCGGCGGCGCGCGGGCAGCGCGCGGCGGCGCCGCGGGGGCTGGCCGCCCGGCCCGAGGCCGCTCGCGCGGCCCGGAGGGTTCCCTTATCCTACGCGGGCCCCGCGCGGCGTGAGGTCCCGCCCGGGCGCCGCAGCTCGCCATGTCGTATCCCGGTCTCCACGTCACCCCGCACATCCGGCTGGTCCGGCCGCTCGGCCGCGGCGGGATGAGCAGCGTCTGGGTCGCGGAGCACCTCGGGCTGAGGACGCAGGTCGTCGTCAAGTTCCTGAGCGACGCGCTCGCGCAGAGCCCGGAGATGGTCGCGCGCTTCCAGCGCGAGGCGGCGCTCGCGTCGCAGGTGAAGAGCCCGCACGTCGTGCAGATGATCGACCACGGGCTCGCGCCGAACGGCGTCCCCTACATCGCCATGGAGCTGCTCGAGGGCCGCGACCTGCGGCAGCTGCTCGCCGCGCGCGGCCCGCTCGCGCCGCACGAGGTCGTGGCGATCCTGTGGCAGGTCGCGAAGGCGCTCGGCCGCGCCCACGAGCGCGGGGTCGTCCACCGGGACATCAAGCCGGACAACATCTTCCTCTGCGACGTCGGGCACGGCGAGCTCTTCGTGAAGGTGCTCGACTTCGGGATCGCGAAGGTCGGCGCGGCGTCCGATCTCGGGGCGACGAAGACCGGGGTCACGCTCGGGACGCCGTACTACATGAGCCCGGAGCAGGTGATGGGCGCGAAGGTCGACGCGCGCGCCGACGTCTGGTCGCTCGGCGTCGTGGCGTACGAGTGCCTGACCGGGCGGCGGCCGTTCGACGAGCCGACGATCGGCGCGCTGTCGATCGCGATCTGCCAGGGCGAGATCGCGCCGCCAACGCGCGCGAACCGCGCGCTGCCGCCGGGGGTGGACGCGTGGTTCCAGCGCGCCTGCGCGCGCGCCCCCGCCGCGCGGTTCGGCACCGCGCGTGAGCTGGTCGACGAGCTCGCGCGCGCGCTGCACGGCGCCTCGTCGGCGACGGGCGTCGGCGCCGCCGCGCCGGCGCAGCCGCCGGTGGACACGTGGCCGCGCGGCGCGCCGGCGGGCGGGTCGGCGCCTCACCTCGCGGCCGCGCGCCCGGCGTCCCAGCCGGCCGCCTCGGCGCCGGCGCTCACGACGCTCGGCGCCAGCGCGACGATGCACCGCGCCTCGGGCGCGGGTCGTGGGTCCGGGCGCGCGCTGCTGGTGCTCCTTCTGGCGGGCGCGCTCGCGGCGCTGGGCTCCGTCGCCTTCGTGCTGGTCGCCCGGAGCGGCGGCGCGGGGGCGGCGAGCTCCGCCTCGGCTGACCCTCCGTCGGGCGCCGCGGCCGCGGCCATGGCGCCGCCGGTGCCCGCGGGCCCGCCGGCCGAGGTGCAGCCCGCGGCGCCGAGCGCGCCGGCCGAGGCGTCGCCGCCGGTGCCCTCGGGCCCTGCGTCCGCGCCGGGCGACACGGGCGCGGCGGCTGCCCCTCCGCCGAGCGCGAGCGTCGCCCCGGGCGCGGCGTCCACCGCGGCGCCGCGGCCGCGCGCGCCCGCAGCCGCGCCGGGCTCGACCTCCAGGCCACCCCAGAAGAAGAAGCGTGACATCGACATCCGCTAGCCGCGCGCGCCGCGCGCGCGGCGTCCTGTTCGCGGGCGCCCTCGCCGCGCTCCCCGCCCGCGCCGGCGCCCAGTCGGCGTCGGACAACGAGACCGCGCGGCAGCTGCTCATCGACGGGCTCGACCTCCGCGACGCCCAGCAGCTCGACGCCGCGCTCGAGCGGCTGAACGCCGCGCACGCGCTCGTGCACACGCCGGTCACGGGGCTGGAGCTCGGTCGCACCTACCTCCTGATGGGCCGCCTCGTCGAGGCGTGCGACACGTTCCGCGAGGTCGTGCGCCTCCCCGAGGACCGCGAGACGCCGCGCACGCGCGCCGCGCGGGCCGAGGCCGCGAAGCTGGTGGAGGAGGTCGCCCCCGAGATCCCGTCGCTGCGCCTCAGGATCAGCGCGCCCCCCGGGAGCGCCCCGCAGGTCGCGGTCGACGGCGAGTCGGTCCCGGCCGCCGCGCTCTCGGTGCCGCGCAAGGTCAACCCCGGCCGCCACGTCGTGATCGGCAAGGCGCCCGGCCACCCGGCGCGGCGGGTCGAGGTGACCGTCGGGCGGCGCGAGGAGGTCGAGGTGGCGCTCGCCCTGGGCGCCCCGCCGCCGGGTCCCGCGGCGCCGGGGGCCACGGCGCCGGGGGCCGCGGCGCCGGGGGCCGCGGCGCCGCCCGCCGCGCCGGGCCCCGGGCCGGGGCCGCGCTCGAGCGTCGGCCCGCTGGTGCTCGTCGGGTTCGGCGTCGCCGGGGCGGGCCTCGCGGTCGGCGGCGTGACGGGCGTGATCACGCTGTCGCGGGCGTCCTCGCTGAAGGAGGACTGCGTGAACAACCACTGTCCGCCGGAGCGGTTCGACGATCTCGACGGCGCGCGCCTGCTTGGTACCGTGTCCACGGTCTCGTTCCTCGTCGCCGGGGTCGGCGCCGCGGCGGGGGTCGCCGGTCTCTTTCTGAGCAGGCCTGAGCCCAGGGCGACCGGCTTTATCGTCTCACCCTTCCTCGCGCCCGGGAGCCTCGGTGTCCGGGGGACCTTCTGAAAGCAGGCACATCATGACACGACGATTGCTCTTGCTCGGCCTTGTCGCCGCATCCCTCGCGCTCGGCTGCAACCTGATCGCCGGGCTGGATGAGCTCGACAAGCAGGGCGCCTCGCCGCCCGCGGCCCCCCGCTTCCAGGGCGGCTTCGTCGCCGGCGCGGCCGAGGGCAGCGCCGGCGACGTCCACCTCCGCGGCGTCCTCTCCTGGCAGGGCGCCGCCCGGGGCCGGAGCGCGGACGGCGCGGTCGCGCTGACCGGGGTGCTCCGATGAGCCGCGGCGCGCCCTCGCCGCCCGCCGCGCCCGCCATGATCCCGCTCCGCCGCGCCGCCTGGATGGCGCTCGCCGCCGGCGGCCTCGTGCTCGCGAGCGTGTGCAGCACGCTCTACGTCGCGCGGGCGACGCCGGGCGGCGCGTCGAGGGACGCGCTCACGTTCGCCGGCGTGCTCACCGGCACGACCGGACCGCAGGGGATCGGCTTCGTCTTCAGGAAGGACGGGGACGAGGCGTGCGCGCCCGAGCCGATCCCCGCGACCCCTGACGCCGAGGGCGCCTTCAGCGTCGAGATCCCCCTCGGCGCGTGCCCGAAATCTCTCTTCGACGGCGGCGACGTGACCTACGACGTGCTCGTGGGCGGCCAGCGCGTGGTCAAGGACGCCGCGGTGAGCCCGGTGCCCTACGCGAAGTACGCCGATCGTGTGGCGCCGGCGCAGCTCGACGCGCTCGGCGCCTCGCTCGCGAAGGCGCGGGTGATGACGCCCTGGAACCGGGCGGACGTGAAGAACGAGGTGACGCTGAGCGACACGGAGACGGACCTCGGCGCTCAGCTGAACGCGCTCCTCGAGACCAGCCGCGACGTCGCGGTCGTCCTGCCGAAAGGCGGCACGTACACCTGGAATACCGCGGTCGAGCTGACCGAGTTCCAGCGCCTCACCGTCACCGGAGAGGGCTACTCGAACGGCGCGGGAGATCTCACGGTCGCCATCCACATGACGCAGAACCGGGTCGACGACTCCTCCGGAACGGCGAGCAAGGCGGTCCAGCGCGTGCAGGCCGCTGCGTTCTCCTACTTCGGCCTGTACGGGGTGAGCCTGAGCGCGGTGACGAACGATCCGCTGCCTTATCCGCCGGACCCGGTGGAGAGCGCCCTGTTCATCCTCGGGGGCGATTACGCCACGATCGAGCTCTCGCAGATCAGGATCCTGACGACCGAGGACGTGGTGAACGCGAGCAGCTACGCCTATGGCCGCGTGAAGCTCGGGTGGACCTTCATCGACAAGGACCCGAGCTTCGTGCCCGACGTGTACGCGATCAAGGCGAATAGCGGCTGGGGCTTCGGGGGCCACGGCGCGGTCGTCGCCCGGTCGCACTCCACGATGGGCCCGGGCGTCCTCTACGAGGCGACGCCGCGCCTCCAGTACCTCGACTGAGCGCGGGCGCGCCGGCCAGCGCCCGTGTCCAGGGAGCGAGGGAGCGGCGTGATCCAGGCAGCGCCGGGCGGGCTTCTGAGCCGCCGGATCCGGCCCCGAGGCCTCCGGGGCGGAGATCAAGGCGCGACGCGGCGCGCTTCGTAGATGTCGGAGCCGCCGCTGCGCTCCGAGGAGAAGAACACGACGGACCCGTCTGGAGACAGATAGGGATCGTTCTCGCGCGCATCCGGCGCGTTCAGCTCCTCGAGCGGCTCCGGCGCCTCGAAGGGCTCGTTGGTCGCCAGCCGTCGAGCCCAGAACAGGTCGTCCCCCGATCGAAACAGGAGCTGCCGCCCGTCGTCGAACAGGAAGGGAGCCAGCTGATCGCCCTCGTCGTTCAGCTCGGCGATCGGGACGAACTCGCCCCATTCGTCCTCGGTGCTGTCGCGGGACGCGATCGCGAGATCCCAGCCCTTGGTCTCGGGCCCGTTCAGGCCGACCACGGCGCGGAGCTCGGGCAGATCGACGTGCGCGTTCATCGCCTGCGTGCCGCCGTCGTGGCCGGGGTTGAGGGCGTCGACGTAGACGGGGGCGCCCCACGGGTCGCCCCGGCTCGCGCGCTCGGACATCCAGATCCCTGTCTGTGGCTCGCTGTTGCGGAAGAACCACAGCCTGAGCCCGTCGTTGGAGATGGCGGGCGTGTCCTCGTTGATGTCGGTGTTGAGCTTCTCCGCGAGCTCGACTGTCGGCGTCTCCCAGGGCGCGTCGAGGTCCGCCCGGCGCGAGATCCAGATATCCTGGCTCGCGCCGCGCTCGGACATGAAGTGGATCTCGAGCAGATCGCCCGTGAGCGTCGGGTCCTCGTCCCTGGCGACGTCATCGCTCAGCGCGGCGATCTTCTCCGGCGCCGAGAACCGCGGCCGCTCCGGCGCGTACACCGGCGGCTCCGGCGGCAGTGTGCCGATCACCACCCGCACGTCCTCACACGCCGCCCCGCCGAGCGCGAGCGCCAGGCCCCAGGACACGCCGAGCCGGCGGGATCGCCTCGCCGGAGAGGTCTCTCCGATCGGAGCGGCGGAGGGGACAGGCAAAGCATAATTTTCTTGAAACATGGAAAGTTCGGAGCCTTCGGCTGAAGCGATTGGGCGCTCCTGAGGAGCCGAGTCGGCCCGTCGCCCGTCATTCTACCCGCCCGGCCGATGGCCACGGGACCGACCGCGCGGCGTCCAGGAGATCTCGGTGGCGGGCACCGGGCTGCTTCCGTGGGGGCGCGTCGACAGGGTGCCTGTCACTTCCAGTACAACGTCGCCCGCGCGATCGCCGTGAACGGCCACCCCGGCGAGTAGTGGATCCCCGTGACCGCGGCCGGCTCGTAGGCCAGCTGCGATTCGCTCGCGAACTGGACCTCGCGCCACCTCGCATTGAAGAGGTTCTGCACGTCCACGGCCACCTCGACGTCGTGAAAGCGCAGCCCGGCGTTGGCGTCGACGACCGTGAACCCCTCGGCGGTCAGCGTCTCGTCCTCGGTCGCGGGCCGCGCGCCGATCGCCTTCACCCGCACCGCCGCGAACGGGGTGAACGCGCCGAACGTCGGGCGGGCGCTGACGCCGGCGGTGAGCGTCCGGGTCGGCGCGAGGGCCACCGCGCTGCCGTTGCCGGCGTTCGCGCGGAAGCGCGCGCGCGTGAAGGTCGCGTCGACGTCGGCGAAGAGCCAGCTCCCGAGCCGGTAGCGCCCACCGATCTCGATCCCGTAGCGCCGCGTCGGGCCCGACGCCTCGGTCTCCCCGGCGTCGCCGCTCCAGACCAGCTCGGAGTCGAGATCGAGGAGGAACCCCGCGGCGCTCAGCGTCAGGCCGCGCAACGGCGCGACCCTGGCGCCGACCTCGTAGCCCGTGGAGGGCGTCATCAACGTCGCCGCCCCGTCGCCCAGCACCACGCCCTGCGCGTCGTTCGAGTGGAAGCCTCGCCCGAGGTGGCCGAAGAGATCGAGCCCGTCCGTGGGCGAGACGATCGCCGTGAACTTCGGGAAGATCTGCATCTCCCCCCGGGCGCCGCTCGACGTGTTCCCCGTCGCGCTCAGGTCCTCGCGCAGGTCGTCCACGTTCACGTCGATCCACTGCCCGCGCGCGCCGACCACGAAGCGGAGCCACCGCAGCAGCCGCGCGTCTTGCTCGACATAGACGCCCATCTGGCCCTCGCTGACGCGCGCCCGGCTCCGCTCCTCGAGCCGCTCGCGCGCCTCGTCGTGATGGAGCGACTTCTCGATGGCGTCGGCGCGGACCTGCGCGCCGAGCGTGGTGGTGAACCTCGCCCCGCGATAAGCGTAACGCTTGCGGAAACGGAGATCGGCGCCCCCGACGACGCGGTCGTCGTTCTGCTCGATCTGGTCGCCGTGGACGGGGTCCTCGCTGAAGAACGTGAAGTTCGAGTACAGCGTGAACCGGTACCGGACGAGGTAGGCCAGCGCGTTGAGCTCGGCGTCGCCCCACGCCGCCGTGTAGGCGAGCGAGGCCGCGTGCCGCTCGGTCGCGCCTCCCTCGGTCGGGTCGATCGATCCGAAACGATCGAGGCACGGCTGCCCGAACGCGGACGGCGGCGGGTTCACGGCGCCTTGCTCGCCCTCGCCGCACACGGCGCGCGCGGGGATCTGGCCGGATCCGTTCCACGTCGACGCGTAGGACATCCAGGTCGCCTGGAGCTTGCCGGCGCGGCCGACGTCGTGGGTCGCCTTCACGTACACGTTGAGCCGCTTGAGCCGCTCCGGGCTGACGAAAGGCCCGTCGTTGCCGTAGAGCTCCGCCGCGATCACCGCGCGGAGGTCGTCGCCGAGCTCCGGCGACGCGATCGCGAGCCCGCGCAGGATCCCGTAGTGTCCCACGCTGAGCTGCGCGTGGCTCTCGTCGAGCTTCTCGGCGAAGCGGAGGTTGACGGCGCCGGCGGTGCCGAAGTCGCCGATGTTCGCGTAATAGGGCCCTTTGTACCCGTCGAGGCCGGTGACGAGCTCCGGGATCAGGAAATAGAGATCCGTGAAGCCGTGGCCGTGGCCGTGGCTGACCATGTTGACGGGCACGCCGTCGGCGAAGAAAGCGACGTCGGTCCCGTGATCCGCGTCGAACCCGCGGAGAAAGTACTGGTTCGCCTTGCCGCCGCCGGCGTGCTGCACGGCGAAGAGCCCGGGGACGGCCTCGATGATGTCGCCCGGCCGCAGCCTCGGCCGCAGCTCGAGCTCCCGGTGCCCGACGGAGACGCGCGACGCGGCCTCGCTGCCGGGCTTCTCCGCCTCCACGGTGACCTCGATCGCGCCGCCGCGATGGTCCTCGCCCTCGCCGCCGGCGGCCGGCGTGCCCGAGGCGAGCTCCGGGGGGGCCTCGCCGCCGGCGGCGCGGGCCGCCTCCGCGGGCGCCGGGGCCGCCTCCGCGGGCGCCGAGGCCGCCTCCGCGGGCGCCGAGGCCGCCGCCGAAGGCACGGGAGCCGCCGCCGGGAGCGCGGGAGCCGCCGCCGGGAGCGCGCCCTCGGCGCTCGCGTGCCGCGCGGCGACGGCGGTGGATAAGGCGGCAAGCAGAGCAAATGGCAGTTGGTGCCCGTGACCCTTCGCGATCGTCCCGCGCGGCATACGCGCCTCCTTCGCTGCAATGGTTCCGAGCGGCCCTTGGCCGCTCGCGCCGGATCCGCGAAGGAGAAAGCCAGTCCATGCGCGACGCGCCGGACCGACCTCTCGCCCCCGCGGGCGACCGAAAGGCCACGCGGGGGGCGGGTCGGAATCCGGGACGTGCGCAGTCGCTGCGGCGGCTCGGACCTAACCGCCTCCCGCGAGGCTCCCAGGTCGAACCGGCGATGGATGTCTCCCCGTCGCCGGGCGCTGGCAGGTCTTCGGGCTTCGCGAGCGCTCCGGCGTGGCCGGCTCCCTACTGTCCACCGCTTCCCAGCCCTCGAGGGGCCAGTGCTCGTCGTGGAGGTCGTTCTCGCTTACCGCTGCGGGGCAGCCCCGGATTCTCACCGGGTTCCCTATTCAGCCTGGGCGAGGGCCCAGGCACCAGCACGGCGCGCACCCTATTGCAGGGCCCGCTCGCATGTCAACCGATCGCTGGACTGGAATGGAGGCCCGCCGGCGCCCGGGGCCGGGCGCGCGGCGGGTGAGGAGGCGAGGAGGCGAGGAGGCGAGACGCGCGCGTCGCCGCGGCGAGGTCGCCGCGGCGCCCGCGGTCAGTTCGTGAACCGGACGTTGTCCACGTAGTACGGCCCCGAGCCGACGTTCACGTTCAGCTCGATCGTCACCGAGACGTCGCTCGGCTTCGGCGTCGAGTTCAGCGCGGTCACGGTGGGCGCGGCGAGCGTGTACGTGACCGTCGAGAAGTCGTTCTGGGTGAGGGAGTTCAGGTTGGTGGTCCCGACGAACTGGTTGTGGATGCCGCGGGACGGGATCGAGATCAGCACCACCACGGTGCCGAGCCAGGAGGGGTTCGGCTGCACGGGCGAGGTGAACAAGTCGACATTGAGCTTGTTGCCCACCGGCGCGAGGCTCGCGGTGCTGAACGCCGCGCTCTTCACCTGGTTCCACGAGTTCGTCGTGGCGATCCGGAGCGACCGGCGGCCCTCGGTCACCCAGCCCGTGGCGAGCGAGAGCGAGGCCTGGGTCGAGGTCCACGCGCCCGTCTTCTCGAAGCCGAGGACCGGATTGCCGTTGAGGAAGTCGGTCATCACCTTCTCGCGGAACGGGAGGAACTTCTCGGTGACGAGGTTCGACAGCCGGAATCGCGTCCTGCTCGGGTCGTCGGGGATCTGCTCCGTCTCCTCGGAGGTGTGGGTGAAGACGAGGTTGTTGAAGGGAATCGGCGAGGAGAGGCCCACCTCGACGTTCCCGTCGTCGGTGCCGGTCTTCGTCAGATGGCACCCCGAGCAGGAGACGGTCTGAGCGCGGGCCAGGAGCTGATCCGGCGTGAGCGGGCTGCCGATGGCGGTCAGCTTCTGCTGGATGTTCGTCCTGAAGGTCGACGCGCCGCTGCCGAGCGCGAGCCGGTAGTTGTTCTGGTCGGTGATCAGCAGGGCCTCGCCGGCGCCGTACGCGGCCGGCACGAGCGACGGATAGTCGAACCGGTTGATGTCCCCCGAGGAGGCGAGCGACTCGACCGCGTTGTTCACGAACCAGGTCCGGAAGCTGGCCGCTCGAGGATCGGTCGACGTGGGGTCGAAGAGCGGCGCGGCCGGGTTGTCGTCGACGTGGTTCGGGATCGCGAGCAGCTGGCACGCTCCGCCGGAGCAGGGGCGCGCGAGCTTGAACTCCCGGAGCGCCCAGTCGTCCTGGATGGCGGGGGGGAACCGGAGGAAGTCGTTGACGCGGATCTGCCCGCTGTTCGCGGCGAAGTGGTTGATGTGGAGGACGGGCGCGAACCCGGGCAGCCCGTCGAAATAGAAGCTCTTCAGCGCGGTCGCCCGATCCTGGACGCTCAGCGCAGGATCCGACAGGTCGCGCCAGAACTCGACGACGGGGCGGCACCCCTCGAGGCCCAGGCTCGGGCTCGGGTTGGGCAGCCGGGACTCGAAGATGATGAAGTTGCGCATGCCCCCGTTGAAGAGCTGGTGGCCCGACGCCCGCGCGAACACGACGCGGTACTCGCCGCAATCGGCGCCTCCCGGGTCCGCGAGGTCGAAGCGGTTCACGAGCGTCGTGGCCATGTACGCCGCGTCGTTCGGCGGCGCCGCGAACGGGTCGTTGTCGGCCTCGTCGCCGACGACCCGGCTGCACAGGACCGGCCAGCCGTTGATGGACCCGTCGCGGGGCTCCTGGACCCCGGGCGTCGACGGAGGAGGGTTGGTGAGCACGACGTCGTCGCAATGCGGGCCGAGGCTGGGGCTCAGCCCTTCGCTCGACTTCCGGTAGGTGTCGAACATCTGCTTGAACAGCTTCGTCGGCGTCAGGCCCGGGACGTTCGCCTGATCCACGAGCTGCTGCAGCACGTCCTCCAGCGCGAACTCGGCGACGATGTCGGTGTCCGTGACGCTGAGCGACTTGCGGGGATCGATGGTGAAGGTGAGCGCCTGGGCGCCCTCGACGACGGCGGACTCCGCGAGGGTGTCCGGCTCGCCGTCCATCGGATCAGCCGACGCGCAGGAGACCGTGGGGAGCGCAAGCGCGACGAGCGCGGCCGCCCGCGTCCACCGCCACGCCCTGGCGGAGCGCGCCCCGCTGCGAGAAAGCGAAGTCAAACTTGGGCAGGACAAGTCAGAGACCATGAAACCTCCTGGAAGCACACGGCGGGAGTGCTCGACTGCATCGACCGCTCGAGTCGACAGCGGGTGGATGCCGTCCTGGTCGAATGTCCTTCGATTTATTTTGAGACCCGTATCGCTTTTTATGACGGGTCGGTACAGCGGAATCTCGCTGCACGGCAATGTGCTCTTGCTGTACCGGTTGACCTGACAGCGCCCCCACACACCCTGGCGCAGGGAGGGTGATGTCCTCGAGACGGCGTGACGTGACCGCTGAGGGAGGCATACCCCCGCCCACCTGCATGCATGCGCTCGATGGCTGTAAGCTCCGCCCGGCCGCCTCGTTCCAGAGACGTGCGCCCCTCGGCCTTCCTGCCGGGGCGCCCCCACGAGGGCTCCCATGCTTTTCCGTGTCCGTCGGCTCCCCGCCGCGGCGCGCCGCCTTGCGCGCGCCGTCTCTCCTCTTGTGCCGCTCGCGCTCGCCGCGCTCCTCCTCCTGGGCTGCGGTCCTCGCCTCGTCCCGTTCACGCACGAGCTCCGGGTGCAGCACAACCTGAGCGACAGGGACGTGAAGAACCTCCAGTTCTACGTCTCGCACCGGGTGGCGCTGCGCCGTGAGCTCGAGTCGGCGAGCTCGCAGATCACGAGCAGCCACAAGCTCCTGCTCGTCTCCGGCAAGATCATCGAGGAGGTCATCGTCGAGGAGCTCACGCCCGGCGTCGCCGTCGCCGCCCGCAGCGGCGCCCTCTCGGTGAGCTTCGAGCCCGGCGCGTCGCTCACGTTCTCCGCCGGGGCCGAGCCCGAGCCGGCCGCGCCCGCGCGGCAGCTCCTCGGCTTCGCCACCCCGCCCGAACCGTTCCCGGGCAACGCCGGGCCGCTGCTCGCGGGCCCGGGCGCGCCGCGCGAAGGCGCCGGCCTCGGCGGCAGCTACTGGCTCTCGACCGGCCCCGGCGGCGAGGTCCGGTACCAGGGCAAGCTGTTCGCGGCGATCGACGACAGCCTCCGGGCGCACCTCCTGATCGACGCCGACTCGCTCGAGGAGATCGTCGAGCGCCGCACCGTCCTCCCGGGCGTGCGCCTCCCCGGCCGCTGACCCGCGCTGCGCGCGACCGCCCGTCGCGGCGCGGCCCGCCCGGCGCGCCGCCGGCCGTTGCGAAGGCGCGTGCCCTGGGCTTCCATGCCGCCCACCCCGTGCCGACGCCCGCGCTCTCCCTGCTCCGCGCCCCGCGCGTCCGCGCGGAGCTCGTCGCGAACGGCTGGGAGCTGTTCTCCGCGCTCCTCTTCCTCTCCGCGGTCGTCCCCGCGGCCCTCGCCACGCCGTGGCCGGCGGTCCTCCTGCTCGCCTCGATGGCCCTCTCGAGCGCGCTCTCGGGCGCGCTCGTCCGCCGCGGCGACCGCGGCTTCGCCCTCGCCGCGGCGATCCGGGCCGTCTCGTGGCCGCTCGCGGTCTCCCCGCTCGCCGCGCGCGGCGCCCCCGCCGCCGCGCCCCCGTCGTGGCCCGGCGCGCTCGGCATCGCCCACGGCGACGCGCCGCCGAGCGGCTCGGGGGAGATCCTCGGCCTGCTCGTCGCCGCCGTCGCCTTCGGCATCATGGCCGGCGGCATGCGCCGCGCGATCTACCGCAGCCTGCTCGGCGGCGCGGACGCGGCGGACGGCGGCGCCTCCGAAGCCGCCTCGGCGCGCGCCCTCGCCGCGGCGCTCCGGCCGCGGCTCGCCGAGTCGGCCATGACCGCCGGCATCGTCGGCGGGCACGTCATGCTGCTCTTCAGCGTCGCGTTCCTCCGCACCCAGAGCCAGGTCGTGTTCCAGGCGTGGTTCGAGGTCGTGCCGCTGCTCGCCCTCGCCGGCACCCTCGGCTTCACCCTCGCGGTGCACCCCGCCACGCGCGCCATCGTCGCCGCGCTCGAGGCCGGCCCCTCCGCCGACCCGGCGCTGCTCGGCCGCGGCCTCGCCCGCGCGGAGCGGCTCCCCGACGTCCTCGCCTCGCTCAACTTCGCCCTGTGGCTCGGCTGCACCGCCATCGGCATCGCCATCGTGCGCCCCGCCGGCGGCCACCCCGCGCCCGCGCCCGCGGGCAGCGTGGGCGGCCCGTTCAACCTCGCCGACGCGCTCATGCAGCTCGGGTTCGGCGCCCTCTTCGCCTTCGGCGTCTCGTTCTACCAGCGCGCGTGGCACAAGGACTCGGTCGCGCGCGCCGTCGACCTCCTGCGCGCGTGGACCGCGGCGCCCGAGCGCGGCGGCGCGCCCCCGATGCCCCTCCGGCGGCGCATGCTCCGCGACTTCGGGCTGCCGCTCCTCTTCACGGGGCTGCTCTCGCTCTTCTCGTCCATCGGCCTCTACCGCGCGCTCGCGACCGGCTCCTCCTTCGACGAGGACGTCGACGCGATCACCGCCCTCTTCGCCTCGTTCTCCCTCCTCGTGCTCGCCGCCCTCGGCGTCGTCGCCCGCGCCGCGCGCGAGCTCTCCCGCCCCATGGCGCAGCTCGCGCGCGCCGCCGACGAGGTCGCGCGCGGCGAGCTCGACGCCGCGGTGCCGCGGCTGTCCGGGCCGAAGGAGGTCGTCGGCCTCGGCGAGAGCGTCGAGCGCATGCGCCAGGCGCTGTCCCGGACGATCGCCGAGCTCGAGCGCGAGCGCGCCGGTCTCGAGGAGAACGTCGCCGCGCGCACCGCGGAGCTCACGCGCGCGCTCTCCGAGCTGCGGCGCACGCAGGCCGCGCTCATCCAGGGCGAGCGGCTCGCCTCCATCGGCGAGCTCGTCGCCGGCGTCGCGCACGAGATCTACAACCCCCTGAACGCCATCGCCGGCGCCGCCCAGCCGATCGAGGAGCGGGCGGCCGAGCTCCGCGCCGTCCTCGACGCCTACCGGGCGGCAGAGCACGAGCTGCCCGAGGGACGCCGCCGCGCGCTCGAGGAGCTCCGCGCGAGGCTCCAGACCGAGGCCGCGCTCGACGACCTCGCCGGCATCTCGACCCTCGTCCACCGCGCCGTCGAGCGCAGCGTCCGGATCGTCACCAACCTGAAGAGCTTCTCGCGCGTCTCGGGCGAGCCGCTGCCGTTCGACCTGCACGCGGGGCTCGAGGAGACGCTGCTCCTGCTCGGCCCGCGCCTCCGGCAAGCGAACATCGAGGTGCTCAGGCATTACGGCGAGCTGCCGCCGGTTGTCTGCCGCAGCGGCGAGATCAACCAGGTGTTCATGAACCTCCTCGTGAACGCCATCCAGGCCGTGGAGGACGCGGTGGAGGAGGCCTTGGAGGCCCCGGCGCCGCCGGTCGCGGGGGGCGCTGAAGAAGGGGAGGCGAGGGGAGGCGCGCCGCGCGCCCCGGGCGGGCGCGCGATCTCCGTCGAGACGTGGATCGACGAGGACATGGCGGCGGTGGCGATCGCCGACACCGGCCCGGGCGTCCCGTCCGACCTGGCGCAGCGCATCTTCGATCCGTTCTTCACCACGAAGCCGCGCGGGCAGGGGACCGGCCTCGGGCTCTCCATCTCGACGGACATCGTCCGGCGGCACGGCGGCACCCTCACCCTCGCCGCGGTCGGCGAGGCGCGCCGCGGCGCGCCGGCCGGGGCGCGCTTCGTGTGCCGCCTGCCCCTGGATCCTCGCCCTGGGGGCGCCCGCCCGCACGCCGACGCGACCCCGCGGCCGCGCTCATGATCGGCGATGGTCTCCCACCCCACCGCCCCGAGTGGTCCGCTCGAGCGGGCGGGTAGGCCGCTCGCGCGGGCGTGTAGACCGCCCGCGCGGGCGCGTAGACCGCCCGCGCGGGCGCGTAGACCGCTCGCGCGGGCGTGTAGACTGCGCGCGCGGGCGTGTAGACTGCTCGCGCGGGCGGGGCCGCACGCGGGCGGGTAGGTAGACCGACCGCTCGCGCGGGCAGGTAGAGGTAGGTAGCCAGGTAGGATAAGAGGAACCGCGCGACGATTCCTCTCCAGCGCATCGCGGCCCCGTAGACCGGCTGTTTCAAAACGGATACCTTCAGCTGGCGATCCGACTCACCGCACAGCGCAACCAGGCCCCGAACACGCATGAACGCTCTTCGGGGAGCGCTGAGGAGAAACGAAGGCACCATGGAGCGCGCGATTCAGCGACCGGCAGGTCCCAAGGCTTCGAGCGCCGATCCGTTGATCGGCAAGGTCGTGGCCGGCCGGTACCGGCTCGAGGCACGGCTTGGCGAAGGCGGCATGGGCGTCGTTTACCGCGCCCGTCACGTGCTGATCGACCGGGTCGTCGCCCTGAAGCTCATCCGTCCCGATCTTCGCGGAGAGACCCACCTCCGCGCGTGGATGCTGCGCGAGGCGCGCGCCGCGAACCGCGTCGATCACGCCCACATCATCGACATCCACGACATCGGCGAGACCGAGGAGGGCGAGCTCTACCTCGTCATGGAGTACCTCGTCGGCACGCCGCTCTCGGCGGAGCTCGCGCGCGGCCCCATGCCGATCGCGCGGTCGGTGGACATCCTCGAGCAGATGTGCGCCGCGCTCGCTCGCGCCCACGACCTCGGCGTCGTGCACCGCGATCTGAAGAGCGACAACATCCTGCTCACCCACCGCGGCGGCCGGAAGGACTTCGTGAAGATCCTCGACTTCGGCCTCGCCGCGATCGCGCGCGACCCGCGCCTCGCCCCGAAGGGCGCGGTCTTCGGGACGCCCGAGTACATGTCGCCCGAGCAGGCCCGCGGCGAGGAGGCCACCGCGCAGTCGGACCTCTACGCGCTCGGCGTGCTCTTCTTCGAGATGCTCACCGGGCAGCTCCCCTTCCGCGCGAACGATCGCGACACGCTGCTCGAGATGCAGCGCACGCACGCGCCGCCGCGCCCCCGCTCGATCCGCCCCGACGCGCACGCGCAGGGCGAGGCGATCGTGCTGCGCCTGCTCGAGAAGGACATCCGCAAGCGCTACCGCGACGCCCACCACCTCCAGGAGGAGCTCAAGGCGCTCCAGCGCGGGCTCCCCGCGCACGCGTGGGAGCTCGAGTCGGGCGACGGCGTGCCGGTGCCGCCGCCGCCGCCGCCGCCGCAGAGCGCGGGCGTCATCGAGTGGGCGAGCCGCGCGGCCCTCTTCTCGCGCATGGTCTCGCGCGCCTACCCGTCCGGGCAGGTGCCGCAGGAGGTCCAGAACGGCCTCGCGCAGGCGTGGGATCTCGCCGCGCGCGCCAACAAGCTCGAGGGCGAGGTCGCGAGCCTCACGCGCAAGCTCGAGGCGCTCGAGCGCCGCGGCCGCGCGCTGCGCGCCGAGATCGGCCGCAAGGTCGAGGAGCTCGCGCACGAGGAGTCGCGCGTCATGCGCGAGGCGATGGCCGACGGCGAGGACGTCGAGAAGGTCCGCGTCGAGCTGGCCGCCGCCGAGAAGCTCGCGCTGTCCGCGCGCCAGCTCGCCGACGGCGCGGCCCGCCAGGGCAACCACGATCCGCTCGTCTACGAGCGCGCCGGCGCCGCCGGCGCGACCGCGCAGGCGAAGCGCGAGCAGCTCGGCCGCTACGAGCACAAGAAGAACGCGCGCGAGGCGAACGCGCGCGATCTGCGCCGCCAGATCGACGAGCTGCGCGCGCAGCTCGCCCGCTACGCCGAGGCCCTCGAGGAGGATCTCGCGCAGGGGCGGGAGCGCGTCGCGGCGCGCACCCGCGAGGGGCTCGCGTACGAGAAGTCGTTCAGCGAGGCGTCGAACCTGCTCCTCAGCCACCTCCGCAGCAAGCCGGAGTGTCGCGACCTCGTCGCGGAGCTCCTCACCTCCCACGCCAGCCCGAACGGCGAGTCGGGCTCGGATCAGCGCCTCTCCGGATCAGACCGGCGGCTCGAGCGCAACTGAACATCGACGGGCGCGGGCGGGCGCGGACCCGCGCGCGCCCGCGTCCCGCCCGCGCCGCGGAGTCGCGGTGAACCGCGCGCGAACACGCGCAAACACCCGCAACGCGGCGAACGCGAGCTAAGCCGATAAGGCGCGACGGCGCACCGCAATGCGCCCTTCCCTTCCACGTTCTGCGCGTTCTCCCTACGCGATCCCCTGACACGTTCAGCGCCGACAGGACCTCTCGTCGCACATGCGCATCGGCCTCTCGACGGCGTCTGCGACGCATGGTAGCTAGCGCGCGCCTCGGCAGTTCTGGTCACGGTGGGGGTTTGCCTGGCAGCTTCTGGTACCCCACCGCCACCGGTCGCCGTGGGACGAGGCTGTGCTGAAGCGTCGGCGTTAGAGCAAGAACCCCTCCGGCAACCGCCGGTCCACTTCCCCTTTACGCAGGCGGCCAACCCCTCGGAACCACGAAGCAGCGGGCCTCGACGGCACTGCCCGTTGCTTCGGATTTTTGATGGAGGCACACCGTCCATGAACGTCATCCGGTCCCCAAGGGCCTGGCTCGCACCGATGCTGGCCGGCCTCGCTGCGCTCGCGCTGCTGCTCTGCGGCGGCGTCGCCAGCGCCAGTGAATCCGATCTCGTCCTTCCCGACCTCGGCTCCCAGTCGTTCGGCGGCGTCGACGGCCACACGCTCCTCCTGGGCGGCATCGGCGTCTGCGCGCTGGGGCTCGTGTTCGGGCTCGTCATCTTCATGCAGCTCAACAAGCTCCCGGTCCACCGCGCGATGCGGGAGATCTCGGAGCTCATCTACGAGACCTGCAAGACGTACCTGGTCACGCAGTTCAAGTTCATCCTCGTCCTCGAGGTCCTGATCGGCGCGGTCATGGTCCTCTACTTCGGCGTCCTCCGTCACATGGACGCCGGGAAGGTCGTGGTCATCCTGCTGAGCAGCCTGGTCGGCATCGCCGGCAGCTGCGGCGTCGCGTGGTTCGGCATGCGCATCAACACGTTCGCGAACTCGCGCGCCGCGTTCGCGAGCCTCAAGGGCAAGCCGTTCCCGACCTACGCCATCCCCCTCAAGGCCGGGATGAGCATCGGCGCCGTCCTCATCAGCACCGAGCTCTTGCTCATGCTGATGATCCTGCTCTTCATCCCCGGCGACTACGCCGGCCCGTGCTTCATCGGCTTCGCCATCGGCGAGTCGCTCGGCGCCTCCGCGCTCCGCATCGCGGGCGGCATCTTCACGAAGATCGCCGACATCGGCTCCGACCTCATGAAGATCGTCTTCAACATCAAGGAAGACGACGCGCGCAACCCGGGCGTCATCGCCGACTGCACCGGCGACAACGCCGGCGACTCGGTCGGCCCGAGCGCCGACGGCTTCGAGACGTACGGCGTCACCGGCGTCGCGCTGATCTCGTTCATCCTCCTCGCCGTGAGCGACCCGGCCGTGCAGGTCCAGCTGCTCGTCTGGATCTTCGTGATGCGCATCGTGATGGTCCTCGCGAGCATCGGCTCGTACCTGCTCAACGAGGCGATCGCGAAGGCCTCCTACGGCGACGCCGACAAGATGAACTTCGAGGCTCCGCTGACGCGCCTCGTCTGGCTGACCTCGATCGTCTCCGTCGCGCTCACCTACGCCGTCTCGGCGTTCATGATCCCGAACCTCGGGGGCGACACGTCCCTCTGGTGGAAGCTGTCGTCGATCATCACCTGCGGCACCCTGGCGGGCGCGATCATCCCGGAGATGATCAAGATCTTCACCTCGACCGAGTCGCGCCACGTCCGCGAGGTCGTGACCGCGTCGCGCGAGGGCGGCGCCTCGCTCAACGTGCTCTCGGGCCTGACCGCGGGCAACTTCAGCGCGTACTGGATGGGCCTCGTGCTCGTCGTGCTGATGGGCATCTCCTACTTCTTCGCCTCCGCCGGCCTCGGGCAGCTCATGATGGCCGAGAGCGTCTTCGCGTTCGGCCTCGTGGCGTTCGGCTTCCTCGGCATGGGCCCGGTGACCATCGCGGTCGACTCCTACGGCCCGGTGACCGACAACGCCCAGTCGGTCTACGAGCTCTCGCTCATCGAGAACGTCCCGAACGTCGAGGGTGAGCTCAAGAAGGACTTCGGCTTCACGCCGAACTTCGAGAAGGCGAAGCACTACCTCGAGGAGAACGACGGCGCGGGCAACACGTTCAAGGCGACGGCGAAGCCGGTGCTCATCGGGACGGCGGTCGTCGGCTCGACGACGCTGATCTTCTCGATCATCGTCGTGCTCACGAACAAGCTGACGGCGAACGTGGACAAGCTCTCGCTGCTCCACCCGCCGTTCCTGCTCGGCCTCGTGACGGGCGGCGCGATCATCTACTGGTTCACCGGCGCGTCGACGCAGGCGGTCTCGACCGGCGCGTACCGCGCGGTCGAGTTCATCAAGGCCAACATCCGCCTCGAGGGCGTGGAGAAGGCCTCGATCACGGACAGCAAGAAGGTGGTCGAGATCTGCACGCAGTACGCGCAGCGGGGGATGTTCAACATCTTCCTCGGGGTCTTCTTCTCGACCCTCGCCTTCGCGTGCCTCGAGCCGTTCTTCTTCATCGGCTACCTCATCAGCATCGCGCTCTTCGGGCTCTACCAGGCGATCTTCATGGCGAACGCCGGCGGCGCCTGGGACAACGCGAAGAAGCTGGTCGAGGTCGAGCTGAAGGAGAAGGGCACGCCGCTCCACGCGGCGACCGTCGTCGGCGACACCGTGGGCGACCCCTTCAAGGACACCTCGTCCGTGGCGATGAACCCCATCATCAAGTTCACGACGCTGTTCGGCCTCCTCGCGGTCGAGCTGGCGATCGAGATCGACCGTCAGACGAGCCTCGCGCTCGCGGCCGTCTTCTTCGTGCTCTCGACGGTGTTCGTGTACCGCTCCTTCTACGGGATGCGCATCAAGTCGGGCGAGACGAGCGCCAGCGCCGGCGCCGCGGGCGTCAAGGCCAAGGTCCCCGCGTAGCCACGCCCCCTCGGAGGAGCGACGGGCCTCGGCCGCCGTGCGCTCCTCCTCGCCACCCCCGCCACAGCCCCGCGCGCAGCCACCTGCCCCGCCGTCCCGCGGCGGGGCAGGGCCTTGCACCCCGCGCGACCGCAAACTAGTGACCCCCTCATGCGAGCGCTCTGCCCTGCCTGCGGCCTGCACCACGAGGTAGTCCGGGTCCTCGACGACGGACACGGCGAGCAGCGGAAGGACGTGTACCAGGTCGCGCCGCTGGTCGGCTGCGATCGCACGTGGATCTCCGATCGCGAGCTGCTCGAGGCGCAGGCGCGCTTCGGCCAGGAGGCGATCGTGCCGGAGGAGGACGAGTAACGCGGCGCCCCGCGCCCGCGAGCTCGCCTCCACACTCTTCGCGATGTCGTCTTCCGCGCGCGTCCCGCGCGTGTGCCGTGCGTGATGCGCATTGCTAGGCGCGCGTAATTACGAAACATTTGTCAAGAAGTCGTCGCGGTCGTCGCACCGCGCCGCCACCGTAGTCGGGCATCGTTTCCGGCCGTCAACCCGGCGGAGAGGATGGAACTGGCGATGAAGCGAACCCTACGGACGGCATTTCTTCTGGTGCTCGCGGGCGGCCTTGCCGCGGTGGGGGGCGCCTGCAGCGGGGAAGACGGGGCGCCGGGGAAGGACGGCGCGCCGGGGCAGAACGGCGTGAATGGCGACCCGGGGAAGGACGGCGCGCCGGGCGAGCTGGGTGAGCCGGGCGAGCCGGGCGAGCCGGGCGAGCCGGGCGAGCCGGGGAACGATGGGCAGCCCGGGCCGCAGGGCGAGCCCGGTCAGGACGCGCCGACGCAGACGCGCGCCGCGAACCTCGCGGAGTACGTGAAGGAGCGCGTGGAGCTGTACGCCGCCGGCGCGTTGCCCGAGGGCGAGCAGTTCCCGCTCCGCGCGGCCGCGACCGACACGATCCGCACGCTCGCCGGCGTGCGCTCCGACGTCGTGGTGACCTGGCTCGATCCGCTGACGTTCAGCACCGCGCCGGACGCGCCCCGGTTCGGCGCGAACAACGATTACATCGCCTTCTTCGGCGAGGGCTGGGACGCCGCGGCGGGCAACGCGCCGCAGTGGAACGGCTCGGGCACCGCGGGCTGGCTCTGGGTCAACCACGAGTACGTCTCGGGGCGGAGCCCGACGCTCACGTCCGCGCCGACCGGGCAACACCTCACGCTGGCCCGGCACCTGAAGAGCCTCGGCGTCCTCACGAACGACGTCGAGGCGAACGTCTGGTCGCAGGAGGACGTCGACACGTACATCCGCTGGGAGAAGCGGCAGGTCGGCGGCTCGTGGCTCCGGGCCGTGCAGGATCCGTCGACCGGCGCGTGGTCGGTCGACCGGAGCGCGAGCGCCGTGCGTTACGACGCGACGAGCCGCACGCTGAGCCGGATGGCGGGGCACGAGCTCCTCGGCCCGGGGACGGACGACGCGACCGGCGCGCCCCTCCCCGAGGGGATCGTGGCCGGCATCATGGGCGACTGCGCCGGCGGGCTGACGCCGTGGGGGACGGTGATCACCGCCGAGGAGAACGTGCAGGACTACTACGGCGACCTCGAGGCGAACTGGTCCGGCGACCAGAAGTTCCTCGCGGACCGGGGCTTCGACCCGGGGGAGCCGGTGAGCCCGGCGGTCGAGGCGAGCACGAGCGCGGAGTTCGGGCGCATCTCCGATCCGAACGGCCGGCAGCCCCGCGACCACTACGGCTACCTCACCGAGATCGACCCCGGCAAGCCCGCGGGCGAGTACGACGGCAAGACGGAGCCGGGCACGGGCCACAAGAAGTTCGGCTTCATGGGCCGCGCCCGCTGGGAGGCCGCGACGTTCGCGGTCGACGGCGACTGGAAGCTCCTGCCGGACCAGCCGATCGTGGTCTACGGCTCCGACGATCGCCGCGGCGGCCGCATCTACAAGTACGTGACCGCCGGCAACTACACGGCGGGCATGGCGCGGGCCCAGATCCGCGCGCTGCTCGACGAGGGCAAGCTCTACGCGGCGCACTTCGCGGGGCTCGACAACACGACCGGCAACACCCTGGTCGCGACCGGCGCGGCCCCGACCGAGGCGGCCCCGGGCGCCGGCCAGTGGGTCGAGCTCTCCGTGGACAGCGCCGACGTCGCGCCGAACGCGGCCGCGCTCGGCGACGCGGCGAAGACGGTCGGCGCCGCGCTGCGCGACGCGAGCTGGAACGGCGTCGGCGGCTTCGAGACGAACCACGACGTCTGGCGCGCGCTGTTCACGGCGAGCAACAAGATCGGGATCCTGGAGCTGAACCGGCCCGAGGACATCGAGTGGAACCCGCGCGACCCGAGCGGCGCGCCGCGGGTCTACGTGACGTTCACGAACCACAACCGGCAGACGGCGCTCGACCAGCAGGGCAAGCTCTACGATCCGGCGACGCACGCGACCGCGTCCCCGAGGCGCGCGGACGACGTGGGCTCGATCTTCGCGCTGGAGGAGGCCGACCCCGCGAAGCCGGGCGCGTCGACCACGTTCCGGTTCTTCGAGGTGTGGCACGGCTCGAAGGGGAAGGGCGACTTCGACGCCTCCTGCCCGGACAACCTGCTCCTCGATCGCGAGGGCGGCGTCTGGTTCGGCACCGACGGCAACTTCGGGGTCGCCTCGCACGCGGACGCGTTCTACTACCTCGACCTCGACCCCGCCCACCGCGAGGGCGAGGACGGCGTGACCACGCCGAGCTTCGGCAAGGCGTTCCGCGTGGTGGCGATGCCGAGCGACGCGGAGGCGACCGGCCCGCAGTTCACCCCCGACATGGGCACGATCTTCATGTCCGTGCAGCACCCCGGCGAGGACGCCTACAGCACCTGGCCGAAGGGCGACGGCGCCCTGTCGAGCGTGCTCGCGTTGACCTTCCTGTCCCAGTGAGCGCCATGCCCGCCCGCCGCGAGCGCCTCCTGTCCGCCTCCCTGGCCCTCGCGGCGACGTCCGCGCTCGTCGCCGCCGCCGCGCGCTGCGGCGGCGGCGACGGGTACGATCCGCTCGCCGTGGCGGCCGCGCGCGCCGCGCTTCCGGGCAACCCCGAGGCGTCGATCCCGCCCGTGTGTTACGCGGCCACGGCCGGCGGCGCGAACGGCTGCTGGACGTGCCACACGACCGGGTTCGGCCCGAACACGCTCGCCGATTTCGATCTCCAGCGGACGTACAGCTTCTCGGACGCGGCGCGGAAGAACCCCTGGACCAACCTGCTCGAGGACCTCTCGGCCGCCGCCGCCCGGACGAGCGACGCGGAGATCCTCGAGTACATCCGGCAGGACAACTACGCGCCGCTGCGGAAGGCGCTGCGGGCGCTGTCGGCGCGGCGGGACTACCCGGGCTACGCGCCGGACCTCGACCTCGCCGCCGGCTTCGACGAGGAGGGCTTCGCGCGCGACGGGAGCGGCTTCCGCGCGGTCCGTTACAAGCCGTTCCCCGGCAGCTTCTGGCCCACGAACGGCGGCGCCGGCGACGTGTTCCTCCGGCTCCCGGCCGCGTTCCGCGAGGACGCCTCGGGCGCGCCGTCGCGCGAGGTCTACAAGCTGAACCTCGCGCTGCTCGAGGCGGCGATCGCGTCCCCGTCGCCCCTGCCCAGGGAGGGCGAGCCCGCGCCCGCGGCGGCGCCCGCCGCCGGCCGGGAGGTCGAGCCGGTGAGCGAGCTGCTCGCCGGGGTCGATCTCGACGGCGACGGCGCGCTCGAGCCCGCGGTGACGCGCGTCGTCCGCCTGCCCGCGCGGTACGCCGGCGGGGCGGCGGGCGTCCCGGTGCGCCCGTGGATCTACCCGCGCGGGGCGGAGCTCCTGCACTCGGTGCGGTACCTCGACCCGGACCAGCCGGCGCTGCTCGCCGCGCGGATGAAGGAGCTGCGCTACGCGCGTAAGGTCGACGAGCCGGACGACTGGGCGATCGCGCGCGCGTACGAGCGCGAGGCCGAGGAGAAGGACGAGGGCCGCCCGCCGTTCCACCCGGGCGGGCCCGAGGTCGGCCTGCGCAACGCGTTCGGCTGGCAGATCCAGGCGTTCATCGAGGACGAGCAGGGCCGGCTGCGGCTGCAGACCGCGGAGGAGCACCGCGCCTGCATGGGCTGCCACGGCGCGGTCGGCGTCACGGTGGACCACACCTTCTCGCTGGCGCGCAAGGTGCCCGGCGCCGCCGGCTGGCGGCACCAGGACCTGCGCGGCATGCCGGACGTGCCGCAGGCCGGCCACGCCGAGCCGGAGGTGCTGACGTACCTCCGCCGCGCCGGCGGCGGCGACGACTACCGCGCCAACGCGGAGATGCTCGCCCGCTTCTTCCCGGGCGGCGCGCTCGACGAGGCGGCGGTGCGGCGCGCCGCGCCCGGCGGCGATCGCGACCTCGTGTACCTCGTCGCGCCGTCGCGCGAGCGGGCCCTCCTGCTCGACAAGGCGTACCGCGCGCTGGTCCTCGCGCAGCGCTTCGAGGCGGGGCGCGACGTCGTGCTCGGGCCCGCGACGGGCATCCTGCGCGTCGTGGAGGGCGAGTCCACAGGCCTCGGCGAGGCCGAGCGCGTGTACCTCGATGGTCGCCTCCACCTCGCCTGGTAGAGCGGCGGTCGCCCGCTTCGGATACGGGCCCATCTCGACGTTTTCGGTGCTCAGCGCACAGGAGTGCGCCTCCGCGCCGAAAACGCCGATCTGGGCCCGTCTCCTGTGCGGGTGACCGCCGCTCTGCGACGGCCGGAACAGGGACGGGGGGGAACCGCTCTCGAGCGAGAAACGCATGGAAGGGTCATTTCTCGGTCGATCGGCGTGATCGGTGTTCTAGGGTGGCGCCCCTTGTCCGGTGAACCCGTGAACGTCGCCCCCGCGCCGCTCGCCGGCGACAGCGCGCGCGCCGAGCTCGCCACGCTCGTGCGGCTCGCGCTGCCCATCGCGCTGGCGCAGGCCGGGCTCATGGCGCTGACGCTCGTCGACGTGGCGATCATCGGGCGCGTCTCGGTCAACGAGCTCGCCGCCTGCGCGATGGGGAGGACGATCGTCCACACGTGCAACGCGCTCGGGATCGGCGTCGCGGCCGCGCTCGATCCGCTCGCGTCCCAGGCGATCGGCGCCGGCCGCCCGGCCGAGGCGTGGGCGGCGCTCTGGTCGACGGTGCGCGCGGGCCTCCTGATCAGCCTCGTCGCGCTCGCGGCCGCGCTCGCGGCGACCGCGGCGCTCGCGCCCATGGGGGTCGACCTCGCGCTCGTCCCCGGCGTGCGGCGGTACATCCTCGGCCACGCGCTCTGGGTCTTTCTGTACCCGGTCTTCCTCGCCGGGAAGGGCTTCCTCCAGGCGCGCGGCGTGACGCGCCCCGCGCTCGTCGCTGTGGCCCTGGCGAACGCCGTCAACCTCGTCGCCTGCAACCTGCTGGTCCGCGGCGACGACGCCCTCCGCTGGGCGGGCCTCCCGCCGCTCGGCCTGCCGCAGCTCGGCGCGCTCGGCGCGGGCCTCGCCGCGAGCCTTGCGGGCGCGGTGCTCTCGTCGGTCGTGTTCTGGTCCGCGCGGCGCGCGTCACCGCGCCCGCAAGCGTCACCGCGCCCGCAAGTGTCACCGCGCCCGCAAGCGGCGCCGCGCCCGCAAGCGGCGCCGCCCGCGGCCCCGGTGCCGCTCGCGACGGTCTACCGGCTCGGCCTCCCGGTCGGTCTCCAGCTCCTCGCCGAGACGAGCGTCTTCGGGCTCACGGCGCTGCTCGCGGGCCGGCTCGGCGCGCCGGTGATCTCGGCGCACCAGGTCGCGATCGGGCTCGCCGCGTTCACGTTCATGGGCGCGCTCGGCGTCGGCAGCGCCACCGCCGTCCGCGTGGGGCACGCCGTCGGCGCGGGCCGGTCGCCCCTGCGCGCCGGCCTGCTCGGCATCCTGCTCGGCGCCGCCCTCATGTGCGTGAGCGCGTCCCTGTACGCCGCGGTTCCCCGCGCCCTGCTCGGCGCGTTCACGCAGGACGCGGAGGTCCTCGCCATCGGCGTCCCGCTGCTCCGCATCGCCGCGCTCTTCCAGCTGTTCGACGGCGTCCAGGCCGTCGCCGCCGGCGCGCTGCGCGGGGCGGGCGACGTGAAGTTCCCCTTCTGGGTCAACCTCGCGGCCCACTGGGCCCTCGGCGTGCCGCTCTCGATGGCCCTCGCGTTCTGGCTCGACCTCGGCGTCCGCGGCCTCTGGCTGGGGCTGACCGCGGGGCTCGTCGCCGTCGCGGCGGTGCTCGCGGCGCGGTTCGTCCGCGTGGCGCGCGCGCCGATCGCGCGGGCCTTGCCGCGCGGCGGGTGACGCCCCGCCGCCGATCAGTTCGGCGGCAGCGGCCCCGGCGTCTCGGGCGGCTGCTCGGCGAGCGGCTTGTTCTTCGCGTCGACGCGGAGCACCCGCGGCGCGTGCCGCCTGGCCTCGGCCTCGTCCATGTCCGCGAACGTCGCGATGATCACGAGGTCCCCGGGCTGGTTGAGGTGCGCCGCGGCGCCGTTGATGCAGACGACGCCGGAGCCGCGCGCCCCCGCGAGCGCGTACGTCGTCAGCCGCGTGCCGCGCGTCACGTTCCAGATGTCGACCGCCTCGTAGGGCAGGATGTCGGCCCCCTCCAGGAGATCGGCGTCGATCGTGACGCTGCCCTCGTAGTGCAGATCCGCGTGGGTGACGGTCGCGCGGTGGATCTTGCTCTTGAACATCCGTCGGTTCATGCGTGGGTCTCTCTGCCGCCCCCGCGCGCGGCGCTCCGCGCGGCAAGGCCCGCGCGCCGGGAGCGTCCGGCGCGCGGGAGATCGCGCCGGGGGTCAGCCGCCGCGCTGCTCGCGCGCCGGGGGAAGGACGGCCTTTCTCATTGGCCCGGGCGGCGCTCAGTCAAGGAACAATCGTTGCCGGACGATCCGGCCGCCCGCGGGGTGGACCGCGCCCTCGTCCACCAGCGCCTCGGCATGGATCGACGGCGATCCAGGCTCGGCGATCACGAAGACGGCCTCCCACGCGCCGGCCGCGACGTCCTGGAAGAGCGCCTCGCGCGTGCCGGAGACGCGCGCGCCGCCGCTGCCGTCCAGGTGGATCGTCACGGGCCAGGGGCGCGCGACGCCGCCCTGCACCAGGAAGGCCTTCACGTCGATCGGCGCGGGCGCGCGCGCGTCGGGCGCCAGCGCGATCGTGAGCCGGGCGCCCCGGCCGACGCGGAGCGGGGCGGCGTCCGGGGTGGGCGGCGCGGCGCGTTGCTCGCGGCCGTCGCCGAGGGAGCTCGCGATCGTGTAGCGGGGGAGCGGGGCGGCGCCCGGCGCGAACGGCGCGGGCCGGAGCGCGAGCAGCGACACGAGCGCCGCGGCCGCGGCCCAGCCGGCCATGGCGGCGGCCGTCCGCGCCCGCGATCGCGCCCGCGGCTGCGACCGCCGCTGCTGGACCAGCTCGGGGCACGGCGGGCCGTCGTCCCCTCCCACGACGGCGGCCTGGGCCCGGTCCGACGTGCGATCGGCGAGCCAGTCCGGCGACGCGCTCGGGCGCGTGTCGCGCGGCGGGTCGACGGCGCCGGGCGGCTCCGACTCGTCGCCGATCGAGCGGCAGACGGGGGCGTCCGTGTCGAGCGGCGCGCTCGTCCCGCTGAGCGAGTCGACGTCGTAGCCGATGGGCAGGTCCGAGGCGTCGCCCGGATCGTCCCCGTCGACGTCCCACTCGTGCGGGCTCCGGACGCGGATGCCGGACTTGCGATCGACCATCATGCGCGCCGGCGACGAGGGCGGGGCCGAGGCGCGGCCGTCGCGGAGCTGGGCCACGAGCAGGTCGGCGAGCCGGGCGCGGGTCTCGTCGTCGAAGGGCGCTGCGGGGGGCGGCACCGCGGGGGGCGCCGCGGGGGGCGGCGCCGAGGGCTCGCGCGCCTCCTGGGGGGCGCGCGGGCTCGCCGCGGGGTCGACCGGGGCGCTCCCGCCGCCTTCCGGGAGCGGCTCCTCCGCGAGCTTGCGCCAGCGCGGATCGCCGGTCGGATCCTGCTTCGCGAGCCGCGTCAGGACGCGCAGCAGCTCGTCGTCGTCCATCAGCCCCTCCTCGTCTCGAGCCGCACGCCGCTGCGCGCGGCGCGCGGCCAGCGCAGCGGCGCGCGCGCGACGTGGTGGTGGGCGGGGAGGGCGCGGCGCAGCGCGCGCGCGACGTGGTGGTGGGCGGGGAGGACGCGGCGCTCGCCAGGCGTCCGGGCGAGCTCCCGGTTGCCTCGATTCGCCTCGTGGATCAGCGCCAGCGGCAGCTCAGGCATCTGATTCCTTCCCGTGTGGAGCGAAGGCCCCAGTTTGCCACTGACGTTATCCGGTCCGCGTCGCGGGCGTCAACGGATCAGGCGCGCCGAGGCGCTGCTCGCGCCTTCCGCACATGTTCCGCATGTGTTCCGTCTGCGCGCGTCCACACGCGTCCTGGCTGCGTTTGCCCTGAACCTGTGCTGTCTCGTCCGCGTGCGCGCGTGTGTGTCCGAGGTTTGCCCACGTGTTGCATCAAGCTCAACGCTTTGCATTACGTGCCCAGTTCATTTTTTCTCTTTGCTTGCGCCGCTCGTGCTGCTGGCGCCGCGTGCGCCGCTCGCCTTGCCCGCGTCGCCCGCGTCGCTCGCGTCGCCCGCGTCGCGCGTGTCGCCCTCGTTCGTCAACGCCCGCACCGTGTCGCCCACGATCTCCAGCGCTGCCGGCTTGCCGCCGTAATACGACGACATGCCGACGTCGATCCGCCAGGCCTTGCCGTCGCACGCCGAGGAGATCCCGTTCTTCTGGACGGTGTGACCCACGACCATGCGCTTCGCGGACATGGCGGCGAGCACCTGCCCCAGCATCTCGCAGGCGGGCGAGCCCTGGGCCGGCGCCGGCTCGCTCGAGTAGACGCGCGCCCACACCGGGCCGTCCGAGGCCGTGATCACGGCCGGCGCGGTGGGGGTCTTCCCATCCATCCACGCGCGCACCTCGCGGTTGAGCTTCGCCACGCCGTAGCGGACGTGCGACGGCAGGACGCCGCCGTGCGTGAACACGGTGTCGCCGACCGCGACGACCACGTCGCGCTGCGCGAGCTTCTTCGCGTAGGGCCCGCCCGGCAGGAACGCCGCGGCGCGGGCCCGGGCGGCGGAGGGCAGCGGCGCGAGCGCGGAGCTCGCTCCGTCGACCCCGGGCGCGTCCTCGAAGTCCTTGAGGCCGCCCTCGGTGACGTAGCGGAAGTCGAGCTGCACGTTCATGATCTCGTGGTTGCCGTTCAGGGCGTGCACGGCGCCGCCGGCCGCGCGCGCCTCGACGGCGAGGCGGTCGAAGAGGTCCACGATCGCCTGCTCGCCGTCGCCGCGGTCGAGCTCATCGCCCGTCTGCACGAGCACGAGCTTGCCGCCGATCCACCGATCCTCGCCGTCGATGGCGCCCGCGATCCGCAGCGCCGCGCGCGTGGCCGCGAGGTCGCCGTGCACGTCGCCGATGGCCACGACGCGCTCGGCCGCGGGGTAGGCGTAGGAGCGATCCGTGTCGACCGGCAGCGCGGGCGAGGCCGCGCCGGCGCCCGGGGCGGGGGACGAGGCGGCGGGGATCGAGGCGGCGGGCGCGGGGCGGGGCGCCGTCGAGGCGGGGCGTTCGGCGTCGCAGCCGGCGAGCAGCAGCGCGGCGAGCAGCGCGGAGGGACGGGGGGCGACGGGCATGGGACGCAGGCCTCCGGGGCAGGGAGCGTGGAGCGGGGACGCGCGCCGCCGCCGCCGGCGGGCGGCGCGCGCCGCGGGATCAGGCCGGGAGCTTGGCGGACAGGAAGGACTTCAGCTTGATGAGGTTCTTCGGGTCGCGGCTGAAGGTCGGGGCGGTGTAGCTCGACGCCCAGCCCGTGATCTCGTGCATGAAGGACGCGCGGACCTGCTCGTCGCTCAGGATGTCGTCGACGGTGCGGCCGCGCGCCGCGCCCTTCTCCAGCGAGCGCACGTAGCTCTGGAGCCGCGCGTAGTCGCCGCCGAGCAGCTCCGCGATGAGCTCCGCGTCGCGCGCGAGCCGCGCGAGGGAGGGCGCCTGCTCGCGCAGGGCCGGGCTCTCCGCCGCCGCGAAGGCGGCGGCGACGCGCAGCACGAAGGCGTCGTCGAGGAAGCCGAGGTCCTCGATGCCGTCGGGGATCAGGTCCAGCGACTTGAAGAGGTAGTTCAGGCCGCCCGCGAGCGAGCGCCGCGCGGGCTCGGGGCTCTCGGGCGAGGCGAGCAGGCCCGCCAGGTCCGAGGCGTCGGAGGCGAGGCTGCGCAGCCACTCGGGGAACGTATCGAGGCAGCGATCGTCGAGCTGGGTCATGGGATCCTCCCGGCGGGCCGGAGGGTAGTCCGAGCGGCGCGGCGGCGTCCATGCCGTCCGTGCAACCGAGGGCGCGGCGGCCAGGGCGGCCCCGGCGCTAGTGACTCGTGCGTGTCGGGCGAGCCGGCTGTGCGCCGGCGGCGTCTCTTCCGGTCCGGGTGCATGGGCGAGCATGCGGCAGTGCCTGCTCGACGCATCACCCCTGATCCTGGAAAATTAGGCTCTTGTCGCCGCGGCTCGTGGTTGGCGCGGGACGAGGCGGCCCAGCTCCGCGGGATTGCGCAGCGTCGGCGATTCCTCGCCGCGGACCGCGTCGTGGCATGGAGCGTGCTGAACCTCGTGCACCGGACTCATCACACCGTCGAGGATTCAGCACATGCATTCACATCGTGTCCCGTTGACCGTGGCGCTCGCGATCGGCGCCGCCCTGCTCCTTGTCTCCAGCAGCTCGGTCGCCCAGGGCGCTCAGGGCGCCGCGGTCAACTCGCCCGGGGTCGTCTCGGGCAACGTCATCCAGGTGCCAGTGCAGGTCCCCATCAACCTGTGCGGCAACAGCATCGACATCATCGCGTTGCTCAACCCCACGTTCGGCAATACCTGCGTCAACGCCCGCCGAACCGCCGAGGCGGCGTGCGGTCTGGACCTCTCGACCGGCGTGGACTGCGAGGTGCTTATCGAGAACTCGATCGACTGCGCTGCGCTGCACCTCGGGGAGTCGGACTATGATGTGTGCGCCGCGATGTGTGACACGAGCGCCGGCGTGAGCTGTCCGACCGCGTGCGGCGCCGCCTGCCTCGACGACTGTCTCGGCGGCTCGACGAACTACCTGCTGGAGCTCTCTTGCAGCGCCGCGTGCGACGCGACCTGCCTGGCCGAGTGCGGCGCGGAGGCCTCCGTCCCGTGCGAGGTCGAGTGCCAGGAAGAGCTGCTCCCCGACCTGCGCGCGTCCTGCGCGGCGGAGATCGACGAGAGCGCCACGCTCTATTGCGAAGGGGCGGAGGTCGAGGGCGTGGACGACATGGCGGCTTGCGTCGACGCGCTGCTCGCGGTCGGGGAGTAACGGAGCGGGAGAGCGGGAGGGATCGCTAAGCGGAGATCACGAGCCAGCTCCCGCAGACAGCGCTTCGAGCTTCGTGATCCAGCCATCGAAGCGGGTGCAACGCGCGCGAAGCTTCGCGAGGCCGGTGCCCTCGATCACGAGCGGGCCGTGCACCGTTTTCCGGTAGCTCGGGATGGCGGCTGCGAGCCGCTTTGACGGGGCCGTGTGCTCTCCGTCGTTCACGTCCTCCGGTGGGACCGTCGTGACGAGCGCCTGGAGCTCGCGGAGCGCCGGGCGTTCATCGACGTCGAGCACCTCCTCCAGCGCGTCGAGCCCGGCGAGCACCAGCGCCTCGAATTCGTGGCGTTGCAGGTAGGGAAGGAGACGCCAGTCGTTGATTTCGGCAGCCATGGCGCCTTCGAGCAGCTCGACCCGTCGCCGGGTATCGGCGACGGCGTCGTGCTCTTTGAGCCCTGGGAAATTCTCTGGAAGGTGGTAGAGGTCGAAGAGGGTCGTGAACCGCACGTCGGAGCCACGTTGCTGCCCCGTGAGTCGTTGAAGGTCACGTCGCCACTTCGCCCAGTCCCCGCCGCCTCGTTCCTTCCTGCCGTACCGATCGCGGCTCGTCGCCACGATGATGGGCTGTATCAACAGCACGCCGCGCGCCTCCAGGTGCGGCTTCAGCACGAGGCGCACGAAGCCCTCTTCGGTCTGGCCTTCGACCAGGACGAAGAGCCGCTTCACGGCCGCCCTCCAAGGATGTTCTTGTCGTAGAGCTCGGACAGCGAGTACTCCTCGAGCCACGACGTCAGGCCCTCCGGATCGAGGCGCCTCAGCTCGGTCGCGCCGTTCTTGCGTTCGGCCACGATGACGTCCTCCGGGGCAACCTCATCGAGCACCGCGGTGGACTGCGTGGACACGATCACCTGCCGGTGCGCGGCGACGCTCTGGATCAGCCCGCAGAGGGTCTTGAGCGCCGCCGGGTGCAGCCCGAGCTCCGGCTCGTCGATGCACGACACGAGCGGCGACAGCTCGGGCGGCTGCGCGAGCGCCGTGAGCAACGCGACGGCGCGCAACGTCCCGTCGGAGAGGTGCGCCGGGCCGAACGTCTCCCCGCGATCATCGAGCCAGTCGAGCCGCACGCCGCGCGTCCCGACGGCCACGGGCTGGAGCTCTCGCACGAAAGGGGCGACGCGGTGAACGAGGCCCTGGATGCGCTTCCACGCCGCGATGTGGTGCTCGTCTTTCGAGTCACGGAGCGCGAGAAGGAACGCCGCCAGGTTGCTGCCGTCGGAGCGGAGATACTGGTCCTGCTCCACGCTGGATAGGGTTCGCAGCGGCGAGTTCGTGGACGTGTCGTGGAAATGGTAGAAATTGATACGGCGGAGCAGCCAGTGCACCGTTCGAGGGGTCTCGTGGTTCGCGCTTTCCTCCTTGAGGCGCGATTCTCGGTGTCCGGCGCCCATGGAGTGCCATTGCCAGGGCTGGCCGTCCCTGCGAAAACCCGCGCGCTCCTCCATGAACAGCAGGCTCTCGTCGGCGCCGTATCCCAGCCTCGCATCGTAGGCATGTTGACCATTGTCCGCCGTGAACTCGAGCGCGAGCTCGATCACAGGCGTCTGTCGCGGGCCATAGTGCATGAGGAACGTGGCGCCACCCCGCCGGCTGACGAACAGCTGCAGCGACTCGAACGCGAGCATCCTCGCCATGGTGAGCGCGCCCAGGAGGTTCGACTTGCCCGCGCCGTTGGGGCCGATGAGGACGGTGACGCGCCCGAGCTCGACCTCTGCATCCCTGATCGAGCGGAACCCTGCCACCCGGACGCGCGTGAGCTGAGGTGTCATTCCTGGGTCTCCTCTTGGCCTGGCGGGAGCAGAGCCTGACCGCTGGGCAGCCACGTTATGTACTAGGGTCTCCCGGCCGCTTCCAGGCCAACCTACCGCGTCGACCGCCGCCTGTCGCCGCGCCGAGCAGCGCGAGCGGCGCCCGAGATCGTCCGGCACGGCGTCTGGGGCGGGATCCCGCTGCAATGTCGGATGCAATCCGTCGAGGAGGCGGAGACGTGCTCGATGAGCGCCGCGTCGCCTGGTGGTCCCGCGGCGCTGGCGAGGGCTCTTCCCGTTGCGCTGGCGTGCGACTCGAGCGAACGGCGCGGTCGCGCGGCGCCCGCGGCCGGCCTGCGCGTTACCCGCTCGTCGCCCCGACCCTTCCTGTGACGCTCGCGCTGGCGCGCACGCTCACCTGGATGCGCACCGACGCGCTCGCCGAGGCCTCGGCCGCCCCGGCGACACACGCGAGCGCGTGGGTCCCTGCGTCGCCCACGATGCGCGGCAGCGCGGCGCCGACCTGGGCCACCACCTGGGCGTCGCCGATCAGCCGGCGCCCGAGGGCGACCTCCGCGTGCAGCAGCGCCGGCAGGTTGGCCTGCAGGGTCGCCGCGAGCCGCGCGGCCATCTCGGCGCCCTGCGACGCGCGCACCTGGACGAGCGCGGGCGTGCAGGCGGCGTACACGTCGGCGTGGGCGCGGCAGCTCGCCTCGCACTCCGCGTCGGCGCTCGGGGGCCGCACCATCCCCGCGCATTGCGGCGCCTGCCAGGTGCCCTCGCAGCGCGCGTGGCAGGCGGCGTCGCAGCCCCCGTCGCACTCGCCGTTGCATTGCCCCACGCAGCGCCCCTGCGCGTCATAGGCGGAGCACTGCCCCCGGCACTGCCCGGTGCAGCGTCCGTCGCACCGCCCGGTGCAGCGGCCCTGGCAGTAGCCGGAGAGCCGCGCGGGCTCGCACTGCGCGACGATCTGCCCCGGATCGAGCGCGACGTCGCACGCGCCGCTGCAGCGCGCCCCGGCCTGCGCGTTCGCCTGGCAGGCCGGCGGCGTGACCCCGACCTGAACCGCGACGCCCTGGCGCAGGATGGCGTCGATCGCGGCGGAGACCGCGCCGCAGGCGCCGCTGGCCGTTCCGCCCGCCTCGTCGCGCGGCGCCATGTGCGCGGGAGGGATGCCCAGGTCCGCGCCGATGCGGCGGCAGGCGTCGGCGACCTGCGACTCGATGGCCGCCGACACGGCGGCCATGTCCTTGGCCGCCTGCACGAACGTCCGGACCTTGGCGTTCGCCCGCGCGTCCGCGGAGAACTGGGCGCCGAGGACGTCGCCCGGCCCGCGCAGCTCGGGGCAGACGGCCTCGCCTACGCCCTCGAGGTGGGCGAGCTCCGAGCAGCTCAGGCCGGCGGCGGACGCGAGGAGCGCGAGGGCGAGGAGTCCGCGGAGGGAGTGGGCGATGGCCATGGAGACGGCATTACCACAGGTGCACGGGCGTTGCTGGGCATGATGCCGTGAATGGCGTCCTGCCGCCTTGTCCTCGACCGCCCCTCCGTCTTTCGTCTCTCGTCTTTCGTCTTTCGTCTTTCGTCCTTCGTCTTTCGTGCTCGTCTTTCGTCCTTCGTCTTTCGTGCTCGTCTTCGTGATCGTGATCGTGATCGTGATCGCTATCTCTCGTCCCTCACTCCTCCGGATCTTCGAGTTTGACCTCGTGCTCAACATGGTCGCGGGCACACGCCCAGTGGTCGTGGATGTGCACGGAATAATCGATCACGATCACGATCACGAAGACGAGCACGAAAGACGAGAGACGAAGGACGAAAGACGAGAGACGAAGGACGAGAGACCTATCTCTACTGCTGTCCCGCGCTCCCCCCCGCCGGCCGCCACCCGAGGATCCGCAGCGCGTTCCGCGAGAAGACCTTCTCCACATCCCCCCGGCTCATCCCCCGCTGCCGCAGCCGCGCCGCCAGCGCCGGCAGCGCCGCGGCGTCGGCGAGCCCCTTCGGCGTCGTGATCCCTCCGTCGAAATCCGAGCCGATCGCGACGTGATCCACGCCCGCCACCCGGACCATGTGGTCGACCTGCGCGACCACATCCTCCACGTCCGCCTCGCTCGTCCCGTTCACGAACGGCGCATGGAAATTGAGCCCCGCGACGCCGCCGCTCCGCCCGATGAGCCGCAGCTGCTCGTCGGTCAGGTTGCGCGGCCGATCCGCCACCGCGCGCGCGTTCGAGTGGGTCGCGACGATCGGCGCGCCGTGCGCCGCCGCGATCGGCACGAGGTCCGCGAACGCGGCGTCCGAGATGTGCGAGACGTCGATGAGCGCGCCCTTCGCGTAGACGCGCTCGCAGAACCGCTTGCCGAGCTCGGTCAGCCCGAACGAGGCCGGCTCGCCCGTCGCCGACGACGAGAGCCGCGTGTTCTTCGCGTGGTTCGGGCTGATGAGCCGCACGCCGCGCTCGATGAAGCGATCGATCTGCGCGATGTCCTCCGCGAACGCGCCCGCCCCCTCGATCGAGAGGAACGTGCTGATCCTCCCCGGCTCGGCCCGCGCCGCGCCGAGCGGGAGGAACACCGGGTTCGCGGCGACGATCGCCTCGACCGTGGCGAGGACCGCGTCCGCGTCCTCGATCCGCGGGCCCTCGGGGCGCGCCCGGTCCGGCAGGTAGATGGGCAGCACGATGCCGAGGTAGTTGCCCGCGACGAGCGTCTCCCGGCGGGCGTGGCCCTCGTCGAGGCGCCGGTCGCGACCCTTGAAGTGCACCTGCCAGGGCACGTCGACGTGCAGATCGACCACCTGCACGGGGGGCTCGGGCGGGTCGCCGCGCGTCGGGCGCGGCGCGCCGAGCGCGCCGGCGGCGCACGCGACGGCCAGCGCGGCCCGGGTGCGGCCGGCGGCGCTCACCCGCTCACCAGCACGCCGAGCGCGAAGCCGACGCCGAGGCAGACGAGGCCGATCACCCCCACGAGCCACCAGGCTGCGCCTCCCCCGGAGAGCTCGCCCTCCGCGGCGAGCGGCACCTCCACGACCTGCACGTCGTAGCGACCGCCCGTGAGCGTGGGCACGCCCGTCGGCCGCTGCGCGCTGATGTGCGTCGGGCTGGCGGCGACCGGGAACGTCGCCGTGGGCGCCACCGAGGAGGTCGGCTGCGCGGGCGGCGCGGTCCTCGGCGGCGGCACCGTGGGCGGCCGCGCCCCGCTCGGGACGCCGGACACCACGCCGCCGTGCATCGGCATCTGCGACAGCTGCTGCGGCGACTGCGCCATCGGCTGCGGCGTCGGCACCTGCGGCGTCGGCACCTGCGGCGCCGGCGGCACCTGCGGCATCTGCGACGTCTGGGGCACCTGCGACATCCGGGGCACCAGCGAGGGTATCGGCGGCGGCGGGGACGACGCATGCGCCCCCGGCACCGCGATGCCCGCGCGGTGGGCGACGGCGGAAAGCGTCTGCGCCATCTCCTCCGCCGTCTGGAAGCGCCCGTTCACGTCCTTGGAGAGGGCGCGCTGGAAGAAGAGGCCCCAGGAGGCGAGGTGCGGGGCGACCTGCTCGATCGGGCGCACCTCCTTGGCGAGCACGGCGGTGAGCCGCGCGAACTCGTTCTCGGCCGGGAACGGCTGCGTCGCCGTCAGCATCTCGTAGAAGATCACGCCGACGCTCCAGAGATCGGTGCGCGCGTCGACCCCCTTCGCGTTCTTGATCTGCTCGGGGCTCATGTAGCCGGGCGTCCCGAGGAGCGTGCCCGCGCGCGTCTTCAGGCCCATGCCGCCGGCCGCGTCCATCACCTTCGCGATGCCGAAATCGAGCACCTTCACGCGGAAGCCGCCGCGCGCGTCGCGCACGAGGAACAGGTTCTCCGGCTTCAGATCGCGGTGGACCACCTTGTGCGCGTGCGCGGCCATCAGCGCCTGGAGCACCTCGTGCAGGATCGGGACGGCCTGCTGCGGCGGGATGGGGTTGCCCTGATCGATGTACGCGGCGAGCGGGACCCCCTGGAGGAGCTCCATCACGAGGTAGGGCGTGCCGTCCTCGGCGCGGGCCGCCTCGAAGACCGAGGCGATGTTCGGGTGGACGAACCCCTTCGTCGCCTCGGCCTCGGCGAAGAAGCGCTGGAGGACCAGCTCGTCCTGCGTGAACTCGGGGTGCAGCACCTTGATCGCGCGTTTGCCCTCGCCGCGCAGCCCCTCCGCCTCGTAGACGGCGCCCATGCCCCCCTCGCCGAGGAGGCGCACGATCCGGAAGCGCCCGTTCAGCACGGCGCCCACGAGCTGGTGGGCAGGGCTCGAAGGGTCGACCACGCGAGGACTGTACCAAAGCTTGCGCGCGGCCCGCTCGCCGAAACTTTGCCGCGCCCGCGAGCGCGGCGGGCTCGCCGAACGCGGCGGGCTTGCCGAACGCGGCGGGCTTGCCGAACGCGGCGGGCTCGCCGAACGCGGCAGGCTCGCCGAACGCGGCGGGCTCGCGACGGGCGCGGCGCCTCAGGGCGCGGCGTTCGCCACGGCCGAGCGGGCCGACGGGCTCGCGGGGAGCGGCGTGCGCAGCGCCTCGCTCGGCTGATCGGGCGCGTAGAGGTGCTCGTAGACGGCGAGGCTCGCCATGACGCGCTTCGTGTAGAGCCGCGTCTCCTCGTACGGGATGCGCTCGACCCAGAGGTCGAAGCTCTGCGACGGGCGCTCGGTGATCCACCGCTTCGGCGCGCCGCCGCCCGCGTTGTACGAGGGGATCGCGAGCAGCGGGTTGTCCGGGAACTGGCCGCGCAGCACCGAGAGGTAGCGGCAGCCGAGCGCGACGTTGATCTCGGGGCGCCTCAGCGCCTCGGCGCTCCACGGCAGGCCGAGCGGCTTGGCCATGCGCTTCGCGGTCGGCACGATGAGCTGCATCAGCCCGAACGCCTCCGCGGGCGAGGCCACCTTCGGGTCGAAGGCCGACTCCTCGCGCATGATCGCGTAGGCGAGCGCCTCCGGGATCCCGCTGCGCTTCGCCTCGGCGGCGACGATGCCCGCGAACGGGCGCGGGTAGGCGAGCTCCCAGGCGCCGCGCCAGCGGCCGACCGGGTAGTGGTCGACCCAGTCGCCCGGGATCTCGACGCCCCCGTCGGCGCCGGCCGCGGCCGCCATCGCCGCGCGCAGGACGCTGTACGACTGCGGCAGCGCGCCCGCGCGCGCGAGCAGGAACGCCGAGGCCCACATCACCTCGCGCGGCGCGGTGCGGGCCCCGACGCCGAGCAGGTCGAGCTCGCGCCGCGCGAGCTTCGCCTCGCCCTGGCGCGCGAGCTCGACGGCGCGCGCGAACGCGGGCTGCGCGAAGGCGGGGCTCCTGAGCTCGGCGTACGGCGCGGCCGCGTCCCGCGCCGCGGCGTCGCTCAGGGCGCGCTGGGCCGCGGCGGGGTCGCCCTCGGCGAGCCGGGCGTGGGCGAGCGCCATGTAGAACGAGAGCGGGTACTCGCGGATCACCTGCTCGAGCAGCGCCTTGCCCTTGTCGGGCGAGCCGGTCTCGATGTGGGCGCGGCCGAGGTAGTAGGGGAGCCTGCCGGCGGCGTGGTACGCGCGCTCGTGCGGGAACCGCTCGAGCGCGCGCGTGAGCGGCCGGACCGCGCCCGCCCAGCTGCCGTGCTCCATCTCGAAGAGCGCGAGCTCGAACAGCCCGTCGGCGACCATGTCGCCCGCGGGGTAGTCGTCGGGCATGGCGGTGAGCAGCTGCGCGAACTGCGCCTGGTCGCCGAGCGCGAGCAGCGCGCGCGCCCCGAGGTACCGCGCGTCGTCCGCGAGCCGGTGCGACGGGTACTCCTTCTCGAGCAGCGCGAAGCGCGCGGCGGCCTCGGCGTGCCGATCCACGCGGAGCGAGGCGCGGCCGGCGTTGTAGAGCGTCTCGGGCCGGCGCGGCGCGGGCGCGGGGGGCGCCGGGGGCGCGGCGGTGGGCTCCGAGGGGGCGCTGGAGAGCGCCGAGGGACCGGCGGGAGAGCCCGCGCCGCCGGGCGCTGCGGAGGCCGTGGCGCCGCCGGGCGCAGCGGCCGCCGTGGCTCCGCCGGCCGCGGCGGCCGTGGCGCTGCCGGCTGCGGCGGCCGTGGCGCCGCCGGCTGCGGCTGCTCCGGCCGGCGCGGCCGCCGCGCACCGCTCGATCGCCGTGCCGTACACGTCGGCCGCCTCGGCCCTGCGCCGGAGCCGCCCGAGCGCCTCGCCGTGCGCGGCGAACGCGTCGCAGGCGAACGCCGAGGGCGCCTGCGCGTCGGGCAGGGCGATCAGCGCGCTGGTGACGGCGAGGGCTTCCTTGTCCTGCCGCGAGGCGAGCAGGGCGCGCGCGCGGGCGAGCAGGTCGGCGGGGCCCGGATCGAGGAACGGCTTGCGCCGCGCGAACGGCAGCGTCGAGAGCGCCTGGTCCTCGAGCTCCTTCGCCTCCCCGGCGCCGGCGCCGCCCGGCGCCTCGTCGCGGATGCGGCGGGCGAGGCGGATCGCCTCCTCGGCGCGGGCCTCGCTCGGGTGGCGGAGCAGCGCGCGCACGAAGCGGAGCGCCTCGGGCACCCACACGGACGCCGGCCAGCTCCGGCCGAGGTAGGCCCGCCACCGCGCGGCCGCGCCCTCGATGTCGCCCTTGTCGGCGAGCGCGCCGGCGACGACGCGATCGATCTCGTCGGCGACCGCGACGTCCGACGCGACGGCGCGCGCGCGCTCCAGCGCCGCGTCGGCCTGCCCCGCCTTGGCGAGGAGCTCGGCCGCCGCGAACCGCGCGTGGTCGGCGAGCGGCCCGCCCGCCGCCGCGGCCGCGTCGTACTCCCTCGCGGCGCCGAGCGGATCCCCCGCGAGCGCGCGCAGCCGCCCGAGCTGGTAGCGCCACGCCGCCGCGTCCGCGGCCGAGGGGGGCGCGGCGAGCGCCTGGGCCAGCGCCGCGGCCGCGCCGGCGTACGCCTCCTGCTCCACGAGCTTCTGCACCGCGGCGAGCCGGGGGTCGCCCAGCACGAGGGTGAGGCGCTCGGGTTCGAACACCGGCGCCTCGCCCGGCGCGCCCGCGACGACGGGCCCCGTCGCCGCCGCGGCGGGCGGGGCCGCCTGCGGTGAGCCGGGCGGGGGGCAGCGCGGGGGGCACGTCGCCTCCCCGCGCTGCGCGGGGGGCGCGCCGGCGCACGAGGCGCCGAGCGCGGCGGTCAGCGCCAGCGCGCCGGTCAAGGCCAGCGCGGCGGCCCCGGAGCGGGCATCCAACCTGAACATGCCTGCACCATACTCCGGATCGCGCGGTCGCACAGGCTTTCAGGGGAGCGGCGCGGGGCCGGCCGACGCGCGGCGATGCGGCGATGCAGGGGGCGGCGACGACCGTGGTCGCCATCCGCGGCGCGGCGCGCCGCGATGCAGGGGCGGCGACGACCGTGGTCGCCATCGCGGCGCGGCGCGCGGCGATCAGGGCGCGGCGACGACCGTGGCGGCGACCGTCGCGAAGCGCAGGAGGTTGCCGGAGCGGGCCACGAGCGTGAGGTCGAAGAACGACCCCTCGGTGAGCTCACCCGAGGCCCCGACCTCCAGGGCGCCGCCGGAGGCGTCCGGCGGGATGGCGAGCGGCATGATGGCGAGCCCGGGCGGAGGTGCATTGGCGATCACCTCGATGGGCTCCTCGAAGCCGTTGAATCGGCGGATCGTGAGGTCGACCGTCGTCGTCCCGCCATAGGGGATCTCGATGGCGGGCTGGACGATGAACAGCGCGAAGTCGGGCTTCATGTCCACGCCCCCCGCGCCTCCGCCGCCCTCTCCTGCGCCGCCCGCGCCCCCTGCGCCGCCCTCTCCTGCGCCGCCATGCCCCGCGGCGCCGCCCGTCGTGCCCGACTGTCCGCCGGCGCCTCCGGTGCCGCCCTCGCCCTCGGACGGGCCGCTGGAGCACCCGAAGGTCGAGAGGGTGATCGCCATTGCCACAACAAAGCTGTAGCTCTGCTGTAAACGCATCGAGTCGTGCCTCGTTGTCGAAGGAAGTCGTTTTGCGTCCGAGGTGGATGCCTCGGGACGCGCCACGGTCACGCTATCGTCGCTCCAGCGCGGGCCGCAAGCGGGTGCCTCGGTTGCGTCGGGGAAAGCCGGGGAGGACCGGCGCGCCACGTCGCGAGGGGCGCCGCGGCTGCATCGGGCAAAGCGGGGGAGGGCCAGCGCGCCACGTCGCGAGGGGGCGCGCCGGCGGTCGGAGGTCGGAGGTGGTGTGAGCGGCGAGGCGGGGAGGGGAGCGGGTGCTACTGCGCTTCGCAGGCGAGGTAGACGCGGATGTCCTCGATCGTGGCGTCGGGCAGCTTGCCGCCGCCTTGCGGCATCGTGCCCTCGACGATCGACTCGTACATCTCTCCCCCTTCGCTCCGGATGGACTCGGGGTCGTCGACGTTGATTTCGGCGGGGATGGTGCCGCGGACCGTGCCGGTGAGGGCCGTGGTGTGACAGACCTGGCAGTGGGTTTCGAGGGCCTGGGCGCCCGCTGCCTGCTGCGCGGCGGAGTCGGCCGGGCACTCCCCGAGGTCGTGCGGGTCGCTGCCGTTGCCCCCGTCGCCGTCGCCGCCGCCGCAACCTTGGAGAGCGCCAATCATGAGGGGCGCAAGGCAGAACAAGAAGACCGTACGAACGCGCATCAAAGCACCTCAACAGCTTGTTAGGGGAAGCGTGGCGAGCCGGATTCGAGCCTCAGCCGTGCAGGCCAGCCGGCCGCCGCGCGCGGATGGTGCCTGGCGGCGCGCATGAGGTCAACAAAGACAGGCGAGCACGGCGCCGGAAGGACGCCGTGGCGAGGGCATATGGCCGCAAAGGGGAGGTGCCCGCGCTGCCGAGCTGCAAGGCGCCGTGGGGAGGGGCCGCGCTCGCCGGCGTGGCGCGGGCGGGCGCGCCGAGCACCGACCAAGGTGCCATAAGGTCCCGGGTGTCTCGGCGCTCCAGGCGCGCCTTGTGTGGCGCGCAACATAACGTCCCAGTTGTCGAGGCCCGAAGGGAGACATGCCGGGCGGTGTTCCCAGCGCAAGCTCCCACGCCCCGGTCTTGCCGGATGGCCAGCGCCCGCCCGCGCCACGCCGGCGAGCGCGGCCCCTCCCCACGGCGCCCGCGTCGCCGCCTCGCGGCCCGCCGCGTCGCGCGGCGCATCGCGCGACGCTCCGCATCCGCAGCCTAGCTCGCGCGCCGCCGCTCCAGGTGGCTCTTCATCGCCTTCAGGTCCCCGTGCACGGCCTTCTTGAAGCTCCCGATGAACAGCCGCCCGAGCGTCTCCATGAACCACCCCATCCCGGCGATCTCGCCATCCATCTTCAGGAGCGTGCCCTCGCCCTGGGGCTCGAAGACGTAACGGAAGCGGTACGCCCCCCGCCCGGTCGTGCCCTTCTGGCCGTCGACGAAGAGATCCAGGACCTTGCCCGGATCCGCCGCCGTGACCTCGAACTGCTCGGTGGACTCCTTGCCGAACATCTTGCGCGTCTCGCGCCACATCGCGCCCTTGCCGACGACGCCGTCCGTGAGCTTCTCCACCCGCACGAAATTGGGCATCCAGTCGCCGAACGAGTCGATGTCCGTCGCGAGCCGGAAGACCTCCTCGGGCGGCGCATCGAATCGCTCTTCAATGGTGAATCGGAGCGGCATCTCGTGGCTCTCCTAGGTTGGCCGGCGCACCGGGCGCATCGTGCCGGAACCGCTCCTCGGCCGTCAACGCCAGCGTCGCGCGCCGCGGACCGGCGCAGACGCCGAGGAAACGCCGTGCTCGCCGGACGCACCTCGGCGCGCCGGCGTGGCCGCGCGCGGGCCTGGCCGCGCGCCGCGCGCGAAGCTCAGCCCTTCTTGCTCGGCGGGAGCAGCCTGCCCCGATCGCCCGTCTCGCCCTGCATCGGGCGGTGCAGGATGATCTTGCGGCCCGCCTCGCGCCCGTGCGCGTGCGCGGCGGTCCGCTGGTTGCCCGCGTGGCGCAGGTGCTGCACGTGCGGGTGGCGCGTGCGGTAGTAGCTGTCCAGGTCGGCGTCCCTCACCCAGACGAGGCCCTGCTCGGCGGACGCCTTGCGCTCCGTGTTCAGCTTCTCGAGGAACCCGAGCATCACGCCGGCCAGGTACGTCCGGCGATCCTTGTTGCCCTTCACGCCGTGGGTCCGCTTGTGCTCGGCCCACAGCTGCTCGGCCGTGTGGTGCAGGAACGCGTGCACGTAGGCCGCCATCTCCAGGTTCGCCGGCGTCCCGCAGACCTCGAGCACGCTGCCGCGCTTGCCCTCGAGCGGCACGTAGACGGGCACCCAGATCGCCTCGACGAAGAAGTGCTTGCCGAGGATGCCCCCGACGATCCGCTCGCTCTCGCCCACGCGCCCGCTCGGCTCGCCCAGGTGCCGGTAGCCGTACTGCCGCGCGGCGCGCGCCTTCGCGACGTCGAGGTTGTACTTCAGCATCAGCCGCTGCGCGGCGCCCATCGCCGCCTGCGCCTCGTTCGCGTTCGGGCTCTCGGCGAGCGCGAGCAGCCGCGCGATCCGGTCGAGGATCCGGGCGTCCGCGGCGTCCGCCGCGGCGCCGGCGGCCGACGCCCCGCCGCCGCCCGCGGCCTGCGCCCCGCCGCCGGCGGCCGGCATCCCGGCCGCGGTCGCGTCGATGCCGAGCCGCGCGCACACGTCCCGGAACGCCGGGCCGTGCGCCGCCTCGTCCGTCACGCCCAGCACCTCGTGCACGTACTGGTGCGCCATCTCGTGCTTCAGCACCTCGATCACGACCGGCCACGGCTGCTCCAGGACGAGCGGCCGCGAGATCTCGATCGCGCGCGCCTCCGAGATCCACCGCCCGAGCCGGCTCGTCGCGTCCGACAGCTCGATGGACGCCGAGCGCAGCTTGCGCCGGAAATGCGTGTAGTTGAGGCTCTGGTACGCGGCCATGAGCTCGCGCACGAGCGCCGCCTCGAGCTCGGCGCTGAGCCGCGCGGCCACCTGGCGCGGCGGCTCGGGCGCCGGCGCGCCGGCGGCGGAGGGAGAATCGACGGGCGGCGCTGCGGTCCCCGGGGGCCGCTCTGCGCCGCGCAACCCGTTCAAGGAGAGCTGCTCCGGCATGCGGACGCCTCTCATGGCACGCCCCGGGCGGCTGTCGACGGGTTTCTCTCCCGGTCCCACCCCCGCAGCCGGCCGGACGCGTCATCAGGACGTCACCGAGGTGCCCCAGAAACGTTCCCGATACGCCACGTCCTCGCTAGACTCGCGCGCCTGCCGTGCTCCGCTCGAAGGTGCTGAACGTTTCCCAGGCGGTCGACGCGAACGCGCCGAGCCGTCGGTCCCGCGATCTCGCCCGCGATCTCGCCCGCGATCCGGCCGCCGCGCGCGCCGCGGCGTACTCCCGGCTGCGCGCGTTCGCCCGCGCCCGGCGCCGCTACGGTCGCCTGTTCCTCTCGGTCCCGCTGCTGCTCGTCGTGCTCGCGGACGTGCACATCCGCGGCGACCGGCTGCTCGCGCTGAGCGGGAAGCACGTGGCGAGCTACCTCGGCGCGATGGTCGAGAGCGCCGCGCTCTGGGGGCTCTTGCTCTTCGCGGCCTCGTCGCGGCGCGGGGCGTGCCGGTGGCTCTCGGCGCTCCTGTTCGTCGTGCTCGCGACGCTGTCGCTCGGCGGCCAGCTCTACTTCCACCGCCAGTACGCGACGTACCTCAACCTCGACGCCACGCTCTTCGGGACCTCGCTCTCGGCGAGCCTCTTCGGCCAGCTCCGGGCCGACGGGGAGCATTTTCTCCGCGCGGTCCTGCCGCCGCTCGCGCTCGCGATCGCGCTCGTGTGGCTCGCCCGGCGGATCGTGCCGCACCGCCGCACGGCGTGGGCGCGCGCCGCCCGCCTCGCGGCGCCCGCGGCCGTGGCGGCCGCCTTCCTGCTGCCGTGCTCCTACCGCACGGTGCAGGCCTCGACGCCGGACGTCATCTACTTCCACGCGATCGGCGGCCTCCTCAAGGAGCTCGCCGGCGTCCAGACCACGGCGCAGGTGCGCCCCGGGCTCCGCACGCCGCCCGCGCTGCCGGCGGTCACGCCGAGGCCGGGCCCGCGGCGCAACGTGCTCTTCATCCTGACCGAGAGCGTGCGCGCCGACGCGACCTGCTCGGCGCCCGCGACGGGCGAGGGCGGCGCGGCCCGCGGCGCGTGCCCGGGCACGCCGCGCATCGACGCGGCGACGCCCCGCCGGCTGCCGCTCGCGCAGATGCGCTCCAACGCCTCGACGACGGCGATCGGGCTCGCCGTGCTCTGGTCCGGCCTCCAGCCGATCGCGACCCGCGAGGAGCTCCACTCGGCCCCGCTGATCTTCGATTACGCGCACGCCGCCGGCTTCGACAGCGCGTACTGGACGAGCCACCACATGATGTTCGCCAACTCGCGCCTCTACGTGCAGGACCTGCCGGTCTCGCACCAGTGCGGCGCGACCGAGCTCGATCCGCTCGCGGACATCGATCTCGGGGCCGACGACCGGCTGCTGTCGGCGCACGTGCGCGCCGAGCTCCCCTCGCTGCGCGAGCCGTTCGTCGCCGTGGCGCACTTCGGGAACACCCACGTCCCGTACCTGGTCGACCCGGCGGACGCGCCGTTCCAGCCGGCCCTCGAGAGCAAGGCGCCCGACGACAACGAGGCGTACCGCAACTTCTACAGGAACGCGGTCTACCGGCAGGACGCGGCGATCGCGGAGCTCATCCGCTTCGTCCGGGGCCTGCCCGCGGGCGAGCGCACGGTGATCGTGTTCACCTCGGACCACGGCGAGGCGTTCCGGGAGCACGGGCAGCTCGGGCACACGGGCTCGATCCTCGAGGAGGAGATCCGGGTGCCGGGCTGGATCGACGCGCCGCCGGGCACGCTGACGCCCGAGGAGGAGCGCGCGATCCGCGCGGCGCGCGACGAGCCCGTCTTCCACACCGACGTGGCGCCGACGCTGCTCGACCTGATGGGCCTGTGGGAGGAGCCGGCGCTCGCGCGGCACCGGGCGGCGATGGTCGGGCACAGCCTGCTGCGGCCGTCGCCGGGGCCGGCGGCGCTGGCGCTCACGAACTGCACCGGGATCTGGGGCTGCGCGTTCAAGAACTGGGGGATGATGCGCGGCACCATGAAGCTCGAGTCGCGCGCCTGGGACACGACCTGGCACTGCTACGACGTGCTCGCCGACCCCGGCGAGCAGCACGACCTCGGACCCGCCGCCTGCGGCGACCTGCCGCGGCTCGCGGACGCCGTCTACGGCGGCCCCGCCGGCAGCGTCGACGTCCCGGTCCACCTCCGCGCCGGCGCGGCGGGGCCTCGCCGCGACTGATCCCGGATGACGTCGACCATCGACCGAGACCGCGGCGCGCCGGCGCCGCGCGACGGCGCGCCCGCGCCCCGCCCCCCTGGTGAACCCGGCCGGCCCGCGCGCGCTGGCCGCCCGCGCGCGGCGCGCCGGGCTGCCCGCCGGCGGCGGCGCCTGCTCGCCTTCGCGCTGCTCGCCTCGCCGGCGCTCTGGTTCCTCGTCGCCGACGTGGCGCGGCGCGGGCGCCACCTGCTCACGTTCGACCGGTTGCACGCGGCGGGGTACGCCGCGACCGTCGTCGCGTCGATGGGGTTCTGGGGCGTCCTGCTCTACGTCGCCTCGGGGCGCCGCGGCGCCCTGCGCGGCATGGCCGCCGGGCTGTTCGCCGCCCTCTTCACGCTCGCGTGCGGCGTCCAGGGGGGCTTCCACGCCCTCTACAACGTCTATTGCTCGATCGACTCCCAGATCCACTCCCAGTCGATCCCCTGGTCGATCGTGGGCACGCTCCCGCTCGGGCACCCGCGCGTGATCGCCCACCTCGCGCTCGCGTTCGGCCTCGCCCTCGCGGCGCTCGCCCTCGGGCGCCGCGTCGTGCGCCCGCGGCGGCGCTGGCGGCGCGTCGCCCAGGCGGCCGTCCCGCTGGCGCTCGCCGGGGCGGCGGTGATCCCGGTGAGTTACCGGGTGATCCAGTCGTCGTCGGCCGACATGATCTATTTCCACGGCGTCGCCGCGGTGGTCAAAGAGCACCTCGGGATCACCGACGACTCGCCCGACCTGCGGGTGCAGCGCCGGCAGACGGCGCCGGTGCCGCGGCTCGCCGCGCGCCCGGCGCGGCCGCGCAACGTGGTGCTCCTCCTGCAGGAGAGCCAGCGCGCGGACGTGACGTGCGTCGAGCACGACCCGGCGTGCGAGCAAGCGACGCCGTTCTCGAACGCCGCCGCGCCGGGCCGGATGCCCCTCTTGCAGATGCGGGCCCACGACTCGACCACGGCGATCTCCATCTCGAACATCTGGTCCGGCGTGTCGCCGACCGAGCGCCGCGAGGTGCTGAGCTCCGCCCCGCTGCTCTGGGACTACGCCCACGCGGCCGGGTGGGACACGGCGTACTGGACGAGCCAGAACCTCATGTTCGGCAACGCCCGGCTCTACGTGCAGGACATCCCGGTCTCGCACCGGGCGGTCGCGACCCAGCTCGATCCCGCCGCCGACCTCGACTACGGCGCGTATGACCGGCTGCTCACCGACCGTGTGATCGAGGAGTGGGGCGAGCTCGTCGAGCCGTTCTTCGCGGTCGTGCACTACTCGAACATCCACTACCCGTACGTCGTCGATCCGGAGCATTCGCCCTTTCAGCCCAGCGAGCTGAACAAGGCGCCCGAGAAGAACGACGAGTTCAAGAACTATTACAGGAACGTCGTGTACCTGTCGGACATGGCGGTCGGCCGGCTCATCGAGTTCATCCGGGGCTCGGCGAGCGGCGAGCGCACGGTCATCGTGTACACCTCGGATCATGGCGAGTCGTTCCGGGAGCACTGGCAGCTAGGCCACACGAGCTCGCTCTGGGACGAGGAGGTCCTCGTCCCCACGTGGATCGACGCGCCGGAGGGGACGCTCGCCCCGGAGGAGCGGGCGAGCATCGCCGGGGCGCGGGAAGAGTTCGTGTGGCACCTCGACCTCGCGCCGACGTTCCTCGATCTGATGGGCCTCTGGGACGAGCCCGCGCTCGCGCCGTTCCGCGCCCGGATGATGGGCCACCCGCTCACGAGGGAGGAGCGCACGGTCGCGCCGGTGCCGCTCACGAACTGCACGTGGCTGTGGGGGTGCGCCTTCCGCAACTGGGGGATGATGCAGGGGCCGATGAAGATCGAGGCGCGCGAGTGGGACGGCGAGTTCCACTGCTTCGATGTGCGGACGGATCCGCTGGAGCTCACCAACCTGGGAGAGCAGGCGTGCGCGCCGCTGCCGGATCTGGCGCGTGCGCTCTTCCACGAGATGCCGAACGTGACGCCGCCCGGGAGGCCGGAGGTCGACTGGCGAGGGGAGTGAGGCGGCGCTTACGGCGGCTCGGTCGTCGCCACGTCATCGCGCTGACCCAGGTCGGCTCACCTCAGGTAATCGTCGATCGCGTCGTACCAGACGCCGGCCATCCGGGCATAACCAGCCTCATTGGGATGGACTCCGTCGCCGAGCTCGGACGTGGGGAAACCCGTGAACTGATCGGCGAAGACGATGTGCGCGCCCGCCGCGGCTCGCTCCTCGACCAGCGCGGGGATGGCGGCGTTGAACGTATCGACCGCGCCCGCGGCCCCCGGAAAAGGAATGATGTTGCTCACGACGATGAGCGCGTCGGGCGCCTCGGCGATCAGCTCGTCCAGGAGAGCGCCGAGGCGCATGGGGGCGCCGTTCGGGGTTTGATACATGTCATTGGTGCCCGCATGGACCAGCACGATGTGCGGCACCTCCCGGAGCGCCGGGGTCGGCACGCGATCGGCGATCTGCTGGATGGTCTGTCCGCTGATCCCCTCGTGATTGCGGGGGAACGGCACGCCGTCGACCATCGTGGGGCCGTTCATCTGCTGCGTGCCCGTGAACGTGATCTCGTGGTCGTCCTCCAGGGCCAGGTGGAAGAGCTCGACCCGGTAGCCGCCGTTGAATCCGAGACCGAAGGTGATCGAGTCCCCGAGGGGCAGGATCTTGCAGGGGCCCGTCTCGGGGCAAGGCTGGAACCCTGCATCGGGAGAACCTCCACCTCCGCCCGAGCCGACGGAAGACGTGCTCCCGGCGGGGCTTCCCCCGGTGCCCTCCCCGCTGCTCCCCGTGGTTCCCCCCGTGGGCGCCTGCCCACCCGAGCCACCGGTTCCCGTCGGCCCGCCCGCCCCGCTCGTGGTCGAGGCCCCTCCCGTCGGAGCGCCCCCGGAAGAAGTCGTTCCGGACCCACCCGAGCCACCGGTCGACCCGCTGGGATCGCTGGAGCAGGCCACGGAGCCGACCAAGAGAAGGCTCGCGAGGGGAATCCCACGGGCGAAGGCGAAGGCGCCACGGCGGACGAGGAGCGAAGAGGTCGAGGGCGACATGAGCAGAGCTCCCGGTCGTAAGCGACCGATAGGGTGAAAATTTATATTTATGGCAGAAGTCTTGCGGGAAATCGGCTCAATGCCAGACCGCCCGCGCGGCCTCTGCGAGGAAGTGGCGGGAAAGGTACGCGGCGCCCGCGCCGACGTCGTTCAAATTCCCGGCGAAGGTTTTCAGGATCTCGACGCGCGGGATCTGAACCGCTCGGCGCAAGCGAGCAGAAGTGCCTGCTCGGGCACGCCTCGTGCACGAAGCGCTTGACCCCTCCGTTCCTCGAAGTCGACGATGTTCCGGGGCGACTCAGAGCATGACCGCGGAGCTTCCAACAAAATACGGATCGGCCCTCACGGGATCGGACTGGGTGGGGCTGCCTCTCCGGATCCAGTACGTGCCCGAAAGCGGCCGGCTCGAGGGGCTCTTCACGGACAAGGATGCGGTCCTGGTGTGGGCAGGAGGCCCCTCGCAGGTCGACATTCGCTTCGCGGACCCGACCTCAGGAGAGACTCGGGAGCACTCCTTCGAGCGGCTCTCGGGCATGATGGACCTCTTGCCGCGGAGGACCAGGCTTCACAGCGTCGAATGGCGGGGGCGGCCGTCCGTGGTCACGGGGGTGAGCTTCCCCGAAGAGTCCATGTTGGCTCTTTGTTCGTCTCCGTCCATCGGCTTGGTTCCGGAGCGGGGCCCACAGTTCGGTCTGGTCGACGCCCACGTCGTCGACCTGGTCCATCGCCTGCGGGCGCAGGCCGAGGGGCAGGAGTACTTTGGAGCCGTCTACGTGCAGTCGCTCTCCTTGGCGCTGGCCTCCTACCTTTCGGCGCGGTACGGAGCGGAAGCCAGGGCGGAGATCACGCTGCGCCACGCGAGCCTCTCGAGCAGCCAGCGCACGCAGATCGAGCGGTTCGTGGACGGCGCGTTGTCCTCGAACTTCGGGCTCGTCGATCTGGCGGGGCTCGTGGGCTACTCGCCGGACCATTTCTCGCGCTTGTTCAAGCATACCTTTCACCAGACTCCCTATCAGTACGTGCTGTCGCGCCGCATCGAGAGGGCCATGACCATGCTCCGGGACGAGCGGCTGTCCATCGCGGAGATCGCGCTGGCGTGCGGCTTCTCCAATCAGGGGCACCTCACGACGGCGTTCAAGCGTCGTACGGGGACGACGCCCGGCGCGTATCGAAAGAAGTGATCGCCCGGCCCGCTTCTCTTTATCGCCCGGCCGGCGCCTCTCTGGGCATGAGGGCCGCGGGCGCTGCGTCGCTGCTCCCGGGGCCGGAGCGCGCCCTCACGCCGCGCGGATGTCGCTCTGGAAGGGGGAGAGGTTCTCCGGAAACAGGAGCCAGGCGAAGAGGCAGCGCACCTCGAAATATTCGTCGGCCGCGATGGCCGCGAGCGTGGGGTCGAGCCCGTCGATGGCGTGCCCTTCCCAGACGAAGCCGGGCACGCCGCGCGCCCGGCTGACGAGCCCGCCGGTCTGCAGCTGGTCGCGCGCGCGGAAGCAACGGGCGAGCGACATGTTGACCGCCGCCGTGAAGCCGGGCCGGTGCGCGATGCGCTCCGGCAACGCGACGTGGTCGAGGCCGGCCGACCAGCAGAGCCAGCAGAGGGCGGCCCACTCGGCGCGGGCCCTTCGCATCAGGAAAGACAGCGGCAGCGCCCCTGTGTCGAGCGTCTCGTCCACGGTGAGCTCGACGGTCTCCACGCCGTTCTCGGTCTCCTCGGTCAAGGTCGCCGCCGTCCGCGCGAGCTCCACCGGCCCGTCCGGCAGCACGTGCGACAGGTCGGGCGGGAGCCACGGACAGGGCTCCGCGCCCGGCAGGCTGCGCTGCGCGGCCTCGCGCAGGCGCAGCAAGCGGGTGGCGTAGACCTGGATCTTCTGCCGAACCTGCTCGATCGGCTGGTCGAGCTCGACCGTCACCGATCCGTCGTCGGGCATCGGATCGATGGCCTGGCGCGCCGGCCAGAAATCAAACTCCGGGAACAGCAGCCGCACGAAGGTCCTGAGGTGCTCGGCCGCGGCGGCGGACTCGGGCTCGATGCGGTCGGCGTCCTCGAGCGCCCCGCGCGTGTCGCCGACCTCGATCCGGAGGAGCGCGCGCGTGACGCAGGTCGAGCGGCGCTCGGGCTCGAGCAGCAGCGCCGCCTCGACGAGCGAGAGCGCGACGCGGCGCGACCCGGGCAAGACGGCGGCGAGCGTGCGGTAGGCCGCGCTCGGCTCGGCGCCGAGCAAGAGCTCGTCGAGGGCGCCGAGCGCGGTCGCGCCGGACGCCTCGAGCAGCGCTCGCCCGCGCCGCTCCGCGACCTCGGGTCTCAGGCGCAGCGCGGCGCCGCGCAGGAACTCGGCGAGCCTCTCGCGCTCGCCCCCGCGGACCGCCGCGCGGGCTGCGGCGCAGCAGGCCTCGCGCGCGCGGCCGCCCTGCAGGAGCTCGCGCGCGAGGGCCCAGGCGCGCTCGGCGTCCCACGCCGCGAGGTCCTCGGCGAGCGCGGGCGACGCGCCGAGGCTGGCCTCGTCGAGGGCCGCGCCGAGCTCGCGCCGGACGACCGTCGCCCCGTCCGCGTCGAGCCCCGTGAACACGCCGACCGGGTGACCGTGCCAGTACTGGCCGCGCTCCTCGCGCAAGCGCGGATCGAGGTAAGGGCTCGCGTCCGGATCGGGAAACCAGCGGACGGAGGGGCCGTGGAAGCGCCCCTCGGGATCGAGGTGCCGCTCCTCGGAAGGGCGGCCCAGCGCGTCGTACCGGAGCTCCCGATAACGCGCTCCAGCGCGCGTCTCGACTTCCTGAGAGGGCTTGCCCTCGCGCGTGAAGTAGCGGTGGATGAGCGACGCCGAGGCTTCGTCCTCCGCGCGCACCAGCCAGCGCTGCGACCCATGCTCGTAGTCCGCCTCTCCGGCGACGCCGGCGGGTCTGTCGGGCCAGCGGGAGCCGTCCGCGGAGATCGGGTGTCCGGCGCGGTCGTAAAACACCTGGCGCACGGCGCGCCCCTGCCGGTACTGCGTTCGCAGCTCCCAGGCGCCGGGCGGCACACAGCACGATCGCAGCTTGAGCTCGGTCGGGGCGTCGCTGCCGTACACCACCACCTCGCCGTCGAGCTGGCCGCCGCGGTAGCGCCCGCGCTGCGCGGGCTCGCCGCTCGGGTGGAACACGGTGAACGGCCCGTCCTTCACCCCGTCCGCGTAGCGGCAGCGCGAGAGCAACGAGCCGTCGCTCGCGCGGTACACGCAGCGCTCGCCGGAAGGACGGCCGCCTTCGTCGGTCTCCACGAGCTCGAACGTCCCGTGCTCGGGGTTGTACCTGGCCGAAGGCGGAACCGACGGAGGTCGCTCCGCGCCGAGGCGTGTCGTCGCGTCCACGCGCCGCAGTCTATCGGGTTCCGCGCCGACACGGCGGCTGTTCACGCTGGTCGCAAAGATCCATGAGGCGCGGGGCCGCCTACTTCGGCTCGAGCGACTGCACCGGGTTGTCGGCGATGCCTCGCCGCGCTCGCCGCCCGCGCCCCCCGACGAACGAGGGCGGCCTGTTCAGATGTGGGAGTTTGTAAGGAGTATTGACATGCACGTGCTGGCCTGGTAAGTGAGCGTAGCGTCCGAAGCTGCGGGTGAGCTCTTGCCTCGCGAGGCGACGGACGCGCAGGGCTTCTTCCCGCCTACACGTCGCCCACGTCGCCCACGTCGACGCCCCGCCACCACCTGACAACAAACGCAACATGCTTGGAAGGCCCGACCTGGACGTGGGGAAGCTGACTTCCCCCTGGCCCCGATGCCAGCGCCCTGGGGCTCCCCTCGCGGACCGTGTTGCCGAAGGCGCCCTCTGATATAAGGGACCCGCAAACCACGAGCTGGAGATCCGTGTATGACCGTTCTGATCGGCGATAAAGAGTACTTCCCCGGTGTCGGCAAGATCCCCTACGAGGGGCCCGAGTCCGACAACCCCCTCGCCTTCAAGTGGTACGATGCCAATCGCGTCGTCGCCGGCAAGGCCATGAAGGATCACTTCAAGTTCGCCGTGTGTTACTGGCACACGTTCTGCGGTCGTGGGCACGATCCGTTCGGTCCGGGGACGATCCACTTCCCCTGGGATGAGGGCAAGGACGCGCTGACCCGCGCTCGCATGAAGATGGACGCGAACTTCGAGTTCATCACCAAGCTGGGCGCGACGCACTACTGTTTTCACGACATCGATCTGGTGGAAGAGGGCGACAGCCGCGCCGAGACGTCGCGCCGCCTCCAGAGCATCGTCGAGTACGCCAAGCAGAAGCAGGGCCAGTCGGGCGTCAAGCTGCTGTGGGGCACGGCGAACCTGTTCTCCAACCCGCGTTACATGAACGGCGCCTCCACGAACCCGGATTTCTCCGTGGTGGCCTACGCCGGCGCTCAGCTCAAGGACGCCCTCGACGCCACCATCGCGCTCGACGGCGAGAACTACGTGTTCTGGGGCGGCCGCGAGGGGTACATGAGCCTGCTGAACACGGACATGAAGCGCGAGAAGGCTCACTTCGCCCGCTTCTTGACCCTGGCGCGCGACTACGCGCGCTCGCGCGGCTTCAAGGGCGTCTTCTTCATCGAGCCGAAGCCCATGGAGCCCTCCAAGCACCAGTACGACTTCGACGCCGAGACCGTGATCGGGTTCCTGCGCGAGCACGGTCTGGACAAGGACTTCAAGCTCAATCTGGAGACGAACCACGCGACGCTCGCCGGCCACACCATGGATCACGAGATGCAGGTGGCCGCCGACGCCGGCATGCTCGGCAGCATCGACGCCAACCGCGGCGACTACCAGAACGCGTGGGACACCGATCAGTTCCCCTACAACATCAACGAGACCGTGGAGATGATGCTCATCCTGCTCCGCAGCGGTGGGTTCCAGGGCGGCGGCGTCAACTTCGACGCCAAGCGCCGCCGCAACTCGACGGATCTGATCGACACCTTCCACGGGCACATCGGCGGCATGGACGTGTTCGCCCGCTCGCTCATCATCGCCGACGAGCTGATCCGCAAGTCGCCGCTCGAGTCGATGCGCAAGGCGCGTTACGCGTCCTTCGACAACGGCAAGGGGGCAGAGTTCGAGAAGGGCAAGCTGACGCTGGAGCAGCTGGCCGAGATCGGCAACGCCGGCGGCGAGCTCAAGCTCACGAGCGGTCAGCAAGAGCTGTACGAGAACATCATCAACCGGTACATCCGCTGAGCTGAGCGGTCGAGGGAGCGACAGCCGGGCGACGCCGTGGCGAGCCCGGCTGTTTTTTGACCTCACGCAGGACACCGGAGGCCCGAGGGGGCCTCTGCCGTCGCGGGGCCGGAGCCGTACGCAGGCAGGGGCGCCATGCTAGAGTGGCCCCCATGAACCATCGACACCTCGGCCAGAGCGGCCTGCTCGTCAGCGAGCTCTCCTATGGCAACTGGATCACCCACGGCTCCCAGGTGGAGAAGGACGCGGCGTTCGCCTGCGTGAAGGCGGCGCTCGACGAGGGCATCACCACGTTCGACACGGCGGACGTCTACGCGAGCACCCGGGCGGAGGAGGTGCTGGGCGAGGCCCTCGCCGGTCAGCGCCGCCAGGGGCTCGAGATCTGCACCAAGGTGTACTGGCCGACCGGCCCTGGGCCGAACGATCGCGGCCTCTCGCGCAAGCACATCATCGAGTCGATCCACGGCAGCCTGCGCCGCCTGCGCACCGATTACGTGGACCTCTACCAGGCGCACCGCTACGACGTCGAGACCCCGCTGGAGGAGACGATGACCGCCTTCGCCGATCTGGTCCGGCAAGGGAAGGTCCTTTACATCGGGGTCTCGGAGTGGACGGCGGAGCAGATCGAGCGCGGCGCGGCGCTGGCGCGCGAGCTGAAGGTGCCCTTCGTCAGCAATCAGCCGCAATACTCGATGTTGTGGCGGGTGATCGAGGCGGAGGTCATCCCCGCCAGCGAGAAGGTCGGCGTGGGGCAGATCGTGTGGTCCCCGATCGCGCAGGGCGTGCTCAGCGGGAAGTACCTCCCCGGCCAGCCGCCGCCGCAGGGCAGCCGCGCCACCCATGAGCTGGGCTCGCGGTTCATGGCGAGCCTCATGACCGACGACGTGCTCACCCGGGTGCAGAAGCTGAAGCCGATCGCGCAGGACGCCGGGCTCTCCATGGCCCAGCTCGCGGTCGCCTGGGTGCTGCAGAACCGCAACGTGTCGTCGGCGATCGTCGGCGCCTCCAGGCCGGAGCAGGTCCGCGACAACGTGAAGGCGGCCGGGGTGAAGCTGGACGGCGCGATCCTGAAGAAGATCGATGAGGTCCTCGGCGAGGTGGTGGTGCGGGATCCGAAGAGGACGGTGAGCCCGGCGAAGCGGCCGTGAACCATGCCGGCGGGCCCGGAGGGCGCCGCGCTCACCCCGCGTCTCCTCCTCGCCGACGTTGAGACGGGCATCGGAGTCGGGTTCACCATGTTCATGGGGAACACCGACATGCACATGTTCAAGATGTACGACGGCGAGGTCTACGGCGTGAGCGCGATCTCGGGCGCCGCCAGCAGCTCGGGCTGGGAGTGAACGAGCGCGCTCACAGATCGCGGAGGTTGAGCGCTCCGATGAAGTCGCCCTTGCCGACGTCGATCCCGTTGTGCCGCAGGATCGAGTACGCGGTGGTGGCGTGGAAGTAGAAGTTGGGGAGCGCGAACTCGAACACGAAGTCCGAGCCCTTGAGCCCCTTTCCCGGCAGGAACGGCAAGGAGATCGCGCGATCCTCCGCGCCCTGGAACTGCTCCGGCCTGAGCGCCCTCACCTGCTCGAGTGTCCTTTCGATGCGCGCGCGAAGGTCCTTGATCGTCTCCTCGCCGGTCTCCAGCTTCGGCGGCTCCGCGCCGACGAGGACCGCGCTCAGCCGCAGAGGCCAGGAGATGACGGCCTGGATCTGGCGCCGCAGGGGCCACTGGTCGGGCGCGAGGCGCGCCGTGAGGAGCTCCTCCGGGTTGAACTTCTTCTGCTCGGCGTACGCCTCGGCCTTGTCGAACCAGACGGGCACCTGCACGAGCATGCGCGCCATCTGCGGAAACGAGCTGTCGTAAAGGCTCATGATCTCCTCCTCGTCGACGGGAACAGCGGGCGCTGCTCTCCTCCCGCCGCGGCCGCGCGTCAACCCCGCCTGCTCACAGATCAGGGGGCGCGCGGTCGCCCAGGATGTCCCGTTTGCCGAGCTCGACGCCCTTGTTCCGCACGATCGAGCAGGGCGTGGTGGCGTGGAGATAAACCCGGCCGGCGGAGGGGCCCGCCGGCCGGGGCGATCGGCGCTCACTCCAGCAGGTGGAACTGCCCCGCGGCGTCGAGCGTCCAGATCTGCGGCTCGAACGCGGTGTCGAGCGCCGCCCGGACGTAGAGCAGCCGGATGTCCTTCGCTTCCAGCTCGGCGAGCAGCGCCGGGTCGATCCCCGGCTCGAGCCGCGGATCGAAGATGAAGTCCTCCGAGAAGTTGTGGTGCTGCGGGCGGTACGTCTGCGCGTGGTAGCTCCTGAGCACGATCGGGCTGCTCGTCAGCCCCTCGATCCGCGTTTCCACCCACTTGTGCAGGGGCGCCGTGTACCCGGCCGTGGGGCCGGTGGGGTACGGCGGCCAGTAGTAGGACGTCGCCACCGTGACGCCGGCCAACGAGACCGTGCGCTCCTGGAGCAGCGCGCCCTCGACCGGCGGGCCGTCCGCCGGGCACTCGCCGAGCCGCACCGCCTCGAGCGACACGGCGAGCGGCGTGCCGTCCCAGTCGAGCGACGGCACGGGCGTCGCGTAGCTGCCGGTGAGCTGCAGCTCGAGGTCGCGGAGCGCGAGCAGCGGGCCCAGCGACGGCGGCAGCAGCTCGGGCACGGGCGAGGCGGAGAGCGCGTAAGTGATCTCCGAAGGCCCTTCGCTGTGCACGAACGAGTCCGTGGCCACCTGCTCGGCGTACGTGTGCGCCGCGCCGGGCCACGCCGCGGGGCTGCCCGTGAGCGTCTCCACCGCGCCGCCGGCGACGTAGGTGAAGGTGGCGTCGGCGAAGAGCGAGCCCGCGAGCACCTCGGGCGTGAGGAACCCGCTGTTCGGCGAGAGGCTCGCGCGCACCTTGAGCCGGTGGTTCGCGAACACGTCGCCGAACTCGCCCTGGAACGTGCAGAGCTCCCGCGGCTCGTCGAGCAGGAACGGCGTGAGGCGCGGGGTCGTGTCCGGGAGCGAGACCTCGCGCACCTGCTTCACCACGAGCTCTCCGGGTCTCATCTTCTTGTACTCGAAGTCGAGAAGGAAGGACGTCTTGCTCGGGTGCACCTCCTGGAACCGCTGCTCGACCAGGCCGAGCAGGGAGGCGAGCTCCCGGTACTCGCCCTCCCACTCCAGCACGTGGCCGCCGAGCGGGAGGAGCGTCGAGCCGGCCAGGCGCGTGAGATAGGTGTCGTCGCCGAAGTCGGTCACGGTCACGACCTCCGGCAGCGTGCCCCCCTCGGGGTTCGTGACGGAGGTCGCCCCGACCTGGCTCACGAGCTTGATCTCGTCCGAGAAAGAGACGCCGTGCGAGAGCGTCGCGACGCCGTTCGCCATCTCGTCCTCGTCAGGATAGGAGTAGTGGACGAGGATCCCCATGCCGACGTCGGCCTCGTCCACGCCGTAGAGGAGCCGGGCGAGGAAGGCGTTGTCGTTGTAGAAGCTCGCGTACACCTTGCGGATCGCGCGGAAGACGCCGCGCTCCTTGTCCTCGTCCGCGTCGCAGACGCTCGGCCCCGCCTCGTCTTCGTCCTGGTCGTCGGCCAGGCAGCCGCTGTAGCTGTCGTAGAGGCCCGCGCCCGTGAACACGGCGCTGTCCTCCACGTTCGTCGAGCTCCGGAACCGGATCTTCCTCGTCGCGTCAAAGCCGGTGAGCGCCGCCTCGACCGCCTGCCGCTGCGCCTCGGTGAAGGTGGTGTCGTCGGTGATCCGGTCGCGGATCGCCGCGAGATCGGCCTTGAGCGCCAGCATGTCGGGCGGGTAGGTGTAGCCCCCGAGGCGCGCCGCGATCTCGGCGCGCAGGGTGCCGCCGCCGGGCACGACCTGGTCGAGGAACTCGTCCCAGAGGTCGAACGACAGCGCGATCGCGGGGTCGGAGCTCTCCGGGATGGCGTCCCGCAGGAGGCCATAATTGGCGGCCTTGCCCCCGAAGTGGACGATGTCCGCGGGGCCGAGATCCTCGGTGGACCCGGCGTAGGCGCCGAGCGGCTCCTTGGGCTGGAGCCCGAGATCGCCGGGCTGCTTCAGATCGAGCAGCTGCGCTCTGTCCGCCGGGGTGATCCCCGCGGCGTCGAACAGCGCGGCGCGGCACACGACGCCCCACTCCAGCGAGGCCCGCAGCGCGATCTGCTCGCCGTCGAGATCCTTCGCGCGCTGCGCGGCGGCCGGGTCGCCGATGTACACGAACGGGATGCCGAACGAGGTGGCGAGCAGCGCGGTGTGCGCGTTCGGCGTCGACGGAGACAGCGAGATGATGCCCGCCACATAAGGCACCTCCGCAGGGACCGAGTCGGTGAGGAGGATGTCCTCGGCCCGGAGATCGCCGCTCGCGTAGGCGGCGTCGATCCTGTCCGGCGGGACGTACCGGAGCCGGCCCACGGCCCAGCCCGTGGAGTAGCAGGCGTCGCCCTGGAGCCACCGCTCGACCGAGCTCACCGGGAACCCGCTCGCCTCGAAGAACGCGCTGTGCTCCGCGGCCGACTCGGCCTGCTCGTAGGTCGGGAAATAGAAGGGCTGCGCCCCGCCTGGGGCGATGACGCTGTCCTTCACGAGCTCGAGGACGACGCGCACCATCTCGGGGTCGTAGGCGTCCTGCCGGACGAGCTGGATGCCGTACTCGGGCTCGGTCTCCGGTCTCGGGGAGATGAGCACGGCGCCGAGGATGGCCTGCTGCCCCTCCTCGTAGAGCGACACCTGGTCGAACTCGTCCGGCGTCATGCCGAAGAACGGGTCGAGCCGCGCGGTGGCGAACTCGCCGTGGAAGGGGAACTCGATGCTGTTCTGGTAATAGACCTTGGTGGGGTCGTGCATCAGGACGGTGAACTTCACCCAGGTGGGATCGTTCGATGTCATGGCCCAGGCGGCGAAGGCCTCGTAGGGGAAATCGATCTGGTTCTTCCAGTCCTCGGACGGGGTGATCTCGATGGGGTAGGTGTCGACGGGCCACTGGTAGCCGTCGCCCCCACCGCCGCCTTCATCACCTCCACCGTGGCCGCCGCCGCCTGAGCCGCCGGTCGCGCCGCCACCGCCGGTCGCGCCGCCGCCGCCGGTCGCGCCGCCACCGCCGGTCGCGCCGCCGCCGCCGGCGCCGGTGCCTCCCGGATCCCCTGGGGCGTCATCCCCGCAGGCGGCGAGGAGCCCTGTGCACGATAACGCGAGTGTGATGCAGGCCAGCCGGCCAAAGTGGAGCGTTCTCATCGGCAGCGACATGGTACAACGACCGTGCCACCGTTGCCGTGAGGGCGTTCCAGCGCCGCGTGGTGGGGGGTGGGGCGTTCACGTCACGCGGATGGCGCAACCGGGCACAGCGAGGCGAGCGTGGACCGCCTGTGCCCGCTCGCTGCGCCCCGTGGCGCACGCCTTTTGCCGGCCCTCCCAACATGGTAGTCGCACCGGGTGATGCGGCTGACCGCGCGAGCCATCGAGCTGCCGGCGCTGGCGAGCGCCCACTCTCACGCGTTCCAGCGCGGGATGCGCGGGGAGGCGCAGCGGCCGGGGCCCTCGGGCACGGACGACTTCTGGTCCTGGCGCAGCGCGATGTACGCGCTGGCCGACTCGCTCACGCCGGAGTCGATCCACGCGATCTCGAAGGTGGCCTATCGCGAGCTCCGCGCCGCGGGCGTCCGCACCGTGGGCGAGTTCCACTACGTGCACCACCAGCCGGGCGGCGCGCCGTACGCGGACCGGACGATCCTCGCGGACGCGGTGATCGAGGCCGCGCGCGAGGAGGGCCTCCGGATCGCGCTGCTCCGGGTCGTCTACGCGCGCGCGGGCGCGGGGCGGCCGCCCGAGGGGGCGCAGCGGCGGTTCTCGGACGTGTCGCTCGACGCGGCGCTCGCGGACGTCGACGCGCTGAGGGCGCGCTACGCGGGGTGCGAGGACGTGCGCGTGGGCGTGGCGCCGCACAGCGTGCGCGCGGTGCCGCCGGCGTGGCTCGGCGAGATCGCGCGGTACGCCGCGGAGCGCGGGGTGATGCTGCACATGCACGTGGCCGAGCAGCCGGCCGAGATCGAGGCGTGTGTCGCCGAGACGGGCCGGCGGCCGGTGGAGCTGCTCGCGGAGCGCGGGGTGCTGGGGGAGCGGTTCGTGGCGGTGCACGCGACGCACCTCGCGCCGCACGAGCCCGCGCTGCTCGGCGCGGCGCGGGCGCTCGTGTGCCTGTGCCCGACCACGGAGCGCGACCTCGGCGACGGGCTGCCCGACGTGGGGGCGCTGCGCGCGGCGGGCGTGCGGCTGTGCGTGGGGATCGACAGCCACGTGATCACCGATCCGTTCGAGGACCTGCGCGGCGTCGAGCTGGGCGAGCGGCTGCGGACCGGGCGGCGCGTGACGCTGCGCGGGGAGGGCGGGGAGAGGGCAGGGGACGCGGGCGGTGGCGGGGGGCGAGGCGGCAGGGGGCAAGGCGGCGCGGAGCAAGGCGGCGCGACGCCGGCCGAGGCGCTCTGGGAGATCGGGTCGCTGCGCGGGGCGGAGGCGTGCGGGTTCGCGGACGCGGGGGGGACCATCACGCTGCACCGGGACGCGCCGGCGCTGGCGCTGGTGCGGGAGGAGCGGCTGCTCGACGCGGTGGTGTTCAGCGGGAGCCCGGCGATGGTGGAAGACTGAAGGCGCGGTCGCCGCCTCGCTGGTCGCCGGGCGGTGGGATGCAGTACGATGCGCCGGCGGGGCCGCCGTCCGGCGGACGCACAACGGCATCATGCAGCCCACGTTGAACGCAGGCGACGTGCTCGCGGGGAAGTACCGCGTCGAGCGGCTCCTCGGCCAGGGAGGCATGGGCCTCGTCGTCGCCGCGCGCCACGCCCACCTCCACCAGCTCGTGGCGATCAAGGTGCTGCTGTCCAGCGCCACGCCGGAGGCCGTCGAGCGCTTCCTGCGCGAGGGGCGCGCCAGCGTCCGGATAAAGAGCGAGCACGCGGCGCGGGTCCACGACGTGGACACCCTGCCGAACGGCGCTCCTTACATGATGATGGAATACCTCGATGGCCGCGATCTCGCAGCGGTGATCGCGGCGGAGGGCCCGCTGCCGATCGCGCGGGCCGTCGGTTATGTCCTCGAGGCCAGCGAGGCCATCGCCGAGGCGCACGCGCACGGGATCGTCCACCGCGACATCAAGCCCGCGAACCTGTTCCTCTCGAAGGCGGCGGACGGATCGGAGATCGTCAAGGTGCTCGATTTCGGCATCTCCAAGGCCCTGACCGACGAGGCAGGCGCGCCGGGGCTGGCGCTCACGCAGAGCTCCGCGCTCCTCGGCTCTCCGCTCTACATGTCCCCCGAGCAGATGCGCGCCTCGCACCGCGTCGACGCGCGCTCCGACATCTGGTCGATGGGCGTGGTCCTCTACAAGCTGCTCACCGCGCGTATCCCGTTTCCGGCGGACACGCTCGGCGAGCTCATCCTCAAGGTGAACAGCGATCCGCCGGACCCGATCGCCCAGGCACGCACCGATGTCCCTCGCGGGCTCGAGGAGGCCATCCTCCGGTGCCTCGAGAAGGACCCCGCGCGCAGGTTCGCGAACATCGCCGAGCTCGCGCGGGCGATCGCGCCCTTCGGACCGCCGCAGCAGGCGTCGATCTCGCTGGAGCGGATCGAACGTGTGCTCGGGGTGCAGGCGACGGCGCCTCCCTACGGCGGGGCGAGGAGCTCGCAGCCGTCGCAACCTTCGCAGCCGTCGCAACCGTCGCAGCCTTCGCCGATGCCGCCGCAGGTGGGCGCCTCCGCGGGCCTCGCGCCGACCCCCGTGACGAGCAGCTCCTGGGCCACGGGCGCGGGGAAGACACAGAGGTCGTCCCGCGCTGCCTGGCTCGGCGCGGGCGTGGCGCTCGCGCTCGCGCTCGCCGTGGGCGGCACCCTCTACGCGCTTCGCCCCTCGGCGGAGACCCAGACGCCCGCGGCGGCCGGCCCGGACGCCTCCGCGCCGAGGGGCGCCGCCAGCGCCGCCCCGCCTGCGACCTCGGTGGCTCCCGCGGACGTGGCGCGGTTCCCCGAGGAGACCGCGCCGGGCCCGCCGCCGGCGTCGGCGCCGCCGGCATCGGCGTCCGCGGCGTCCGCGGCGCCCGCAGCGTCCGCCGCGCCGCCGGAGCCCGCGAAGGGGCCGCGCCCTCCGGCGGTCGTGAAGCCCTCGCGCCCGTCCACCCCGCGCCCGTCGCCCACGCCTGCGCCCGCGCCCACCAGCAAGAACATCCTCGACATGCCCTTGCAGTGACCCCGCCGCCACCGCCCTGACCCGAGGGGATTCGTGCGATCCGACAACCACCTTCCTCGCTTCCGATGCGCCCTGGCCGCCGCGTCGATCCTGCTCTGCGGGCCAGCGCTCGCGCAGCCCCCGCCGGGCCAGCCCGCCCCGCCGGCGAGCCCCTCGCGTGTGCCCCTCGCCCAGGCGCTCACCGGGGCGGCCAAGGCGGAGTACGAGACCGGCAAGCTCCTCTACAGCGACGGCGACTTCAGGGGCGCGCGGATCAAGTTCCAGCGCGCGCACGAGCTCTCCGGCGACCCGCGGCTGCTCTGGAACATCGCTGCCTGCGAGAAGAGCCTGCGCCGCTACGCGAGCGTGCTGCCGCTGCTCGAGCGGTACGAGCGCGAGGCCGGCCCTCTGCTCACGGACGCGGAGCGGCAGGCCACGGCGGCGCTCATCGGCGAGGTGAAGAAGCTCGTCAGCCGCCTGACCGTCACGGTCGACCGGGACGGCGCGGAGATCTTCGTGGACGACGAGAAGATCGGGGCCTCGCCGCTGCCCGGCCCCGTGCTCGTCGACATCGGCGCGCGGAGGATCCGGGTCGTCAAGCCCGGGTTCAAGGAGCACGTGCGCACCGAGCAGATCGCCGGGGCGACGGAGGTCACCGTCGCCGCGTCGCTGGAGGAGATCTCGCTGCGCGGGCAGCTCGTCGTCGAGGCGGGGGACGGCGACGCCATCGCGGTCGACGGGCGCGTGGTCGCCCAGGGCCGGTGGAGCGGGCCGCTGCCGCGCGGGGCTCACGCGGTCCGCGTCACCGCCCCGGGAAAGGTCCCGTACCAGGCCGACGTCTTCATCGAGGAAGAGAAGAAGCGCACGCTGACCGTGGCCCTGAAGCCGCTCGAGCAGCCCGGCGGCTCCAGCGCGACCGGGCTCTGGATCGGCGGCGGCATCGTGTTCGTCGCCACGGGGTTGGCCCTGGGCGGCTACTTCCTGTTCAAGTCCAGGGACCCGTCGACGATACCGGGCATCATGGGGACCGTGACGCTCTCGTCCGATCTCTCGGGCGTCCGCCTCGGGGCGCGCCCGTGAGCGCGGCGGCCAGGCCGCGCCGCGCCGCCGCGCTGCTCCTCGCCGGCTGCGCCGCGGCGTGCTCGTCGGCGGACGCGCCGGGCGAGCTCCTGGTCGTCGTCCAGACGGACATGTCGGTGCCGAAGGACATCGACAGGATCCGCGTCGAGGTGCTGTCCGGCGAGGAGCACCGGTTCGATACGATCTACGAGCTCGGCGATCCGGCGAAGGGGCTCGAGCTGCCCTCGACGCTCGCCCTCGTCGCGGGCAGCGGCGCCGCGAAGCCCGCGACGCTCCGGGTCACGGCGTGGCAGGGCGCGACGCCGCGGGTGCTGCGGGAGGTGGTCACGACGGTGCCCACGGACCGCGCGGCGATGCTGCGGCTCCCGGTGCAGTGGCTCTGCAGCGGATTCGCCGCCGCGGGCGCGGGCGGCGACGACGACGTGACGACCACGTGCCCGCGCGGCGAGACCTGCGTGAACGGCGGGTGCGCGCCGGAGGAGGTCGCGCCGGAGTCCCTGTCCGACTACGAGCCCGGGCGCGTCTTCGGCGGGGGCGAGAGGCCGGAGGAGGGGCGCTGCTTCGACGTCGCGGCGTGCTTCCGGGAGAGCGCGCCGGCGGAGGTCGACCTGGCCTCCTGCGCCGTCGCCGAGGACGCCCCGGTGAACCTGGCGCTCGCGACCGAGACGGACGGGATCTGCGGCCCTTCCGGCTGCTTCGTCGCGCTCGACGCGGAGAGCGCGCTCGGCTGGCAGGCCGCGGACGGCCCCGCGGGGACCCGCCGCCTGCCCAAGGCCGTGTGCAACCGCATCGCGAGCGGGGAGAACCTCGCGGTCGCGGCCGCGCCGGTCACGGACGCGTGCCCCCTCAAGACGGAGTCGCTGCCCGCGTGCGGCAGGTGGTCGTCGGTGGGGTCCGCGGGCGCGGCGCCCGGGACCTCCGAGCCGGTCGCGATCGCGGCGATGCAGCGGCGCCCCGCCGGCCTCGCGCTCGACGGCGAGCGGGTCTACTGGACGAACCTCGGCTCCCTCGCCGAGGCGGACGGCGAGCTCCGCGCGGCGCCGAGGAGCGGCGGATCACGCGCCACGCTGGCCTCCGGGCAAGCGGGCCCGCGGGACGTCGCGCTCGGCGAGGGCGCGATCGTCTGGAGCGAGAGCGGCCTCGGCGCGGACGACGGCCGCGTCCTGCGGCTCGATCTGGGGGCGCCGGAGGCGCCGCCCGCGGTGCTCGCGTCAGCGCAGAGCACCCCCGAGGGCGTCGTGGTGCGCGGGGGCGACATCCACTTCACCTCGTTCGGGGACGGCGTCGTGTACCGCGTCTCGGACGACCCCGGCGCGCCGGCCCTGGTGGCCGCGGAGCAGGAGCATCCGTACCGGATCGCCGCCGACGCGGGGTACGTGTACTGGACCGACGAGGGCGACGGCGGCAGCGCGAACGGCGCGATCATGGTCGCGCCGCGAGGTGCCGCGGAGCCTGCTCCGACGGCGCTCGCGGAGGGGCAGGAGACCCCGCGGCACCTCGCGCTCGACCTCGGCAAGGGCGGCGTCGCGACCGCGATCTACTGGACGAGCTTCGCCTTCGCGGGCGACGTGGTGATGCTCCCCCTCGAGGGCGGGGCGGCGGCGGGCGAGCCGCGGAAGATCGCGACAGGACAGCGTTTTCCGAACGGCATCGCGGTGGACGGGGCGCGCGTGTACTGGACGAACCGCGGCGACGGGACCGTGAAATGGCTGCTCAAGGCCGCCGCCCCGGGCGACGAGCCGACCGTGCTCGCGCGCGGCCAGCACTCGCCGGGGGCGCTCCTCGTCGACGCGCTGAACGTGGTCTGGCTCAACGAAGGAGAGGTCAGCAAGTCGAACGGAGCCGTCCTGCTGATCGCGAAGCCCTGACCCAGGTTGCGCCCGCGGGCCGCCGACAGGCCGCGGCGCCGGCGCTTCGGTGCGCCGGAGGAGATGTGATGAGAAGCGTAAGTACGGCGAGGTGGGGCGCGCGCGGCGCGCCGCACTGCGGTCTTGCTGCGGGTGCCCTGGCGCTGCTGCTGATCGCCGGGTGTGCGGGGGAAGGCGGCTCGGCGCCTGGCCCCGAGCGGCTCGGCGCGCTGTTCCCCGAGCACGCGGCGGTCATCGCCGGGGGCGAGGCGCGCTTCGCGCGCGAGGCGGGCGGCGGCGGGTTCGTGGCGCGCACGCCGGGCGGCTTCGAGGCGTCGCTGCCGGAGCGCGGCGAGCGCGCGATCGCGCTGCGGCTCCCGGACGGGCTCGAGCTGCGGGTGCGGGAGGCTGGGCTCTCCGGCGGCGCTGCGGCGCACGGGCAGGCGGTGGCGTACGCGCGCCCCGGGGGCACGTCGTTCTGGACGGCGCACGGAGCCGGCTACGAGGAGTGGCTGCTGCTGGACGAGGAGACGGCGCGGGGCGGCGGGCCGGTGGCGACGTGGGAGGTGGAGGGCGCCACGCTGCGCGCGCGCGAGGGCGTTGTGGACTGCCTCGACGGCGAGGGCGCGGTCGTGCTGACGGTGAGCGCCGGCGAGGCGTACCAGGAGGACGGCGCGCCGGTGGAGGCGCGGCTCGAGGTCCGCGGGCGATCGATCGCGCTCTGGCTGGGCGAGAGCGCCGGCGCGGTGCTCGTGGATCCGGCGTGGATCCCGGCGGGCAACCTGATCAGGGCGCGCGCCTATCACACGGCCACGCTGCTCCCGAGCGGGCGTGTCCTCCTGACCGGCGGGGACGGCGCGTCCGGCGTGCTCAACTCGGCGGAGCTCTACGACGGCGCCACGAACACCTTCCTGCCGGCGGCCCCGATGGGCCCGGCGCGCACCCGTCACACCGCCACGTTGCTGCCGAGCGGCGAGGTGCTCGTCGTCGCCGGCGGCGGGATGGCGAGCCCCTTGCTCGACTCGTCGGTCCTCTACAACACCGCGACCCACGTGTGGTCGAGCGGCCCGTCGCTGTCGTTGCCGCGCCGCGCCCATACGGCCACCCTGCTCCAGGACGGCCGGGTGCTCGTCACGGGCGGCGAGAGCCTGACCATCGAGCCCACGCCGAGCGCCGTGCTGTACACCGCGGGCGCCGGCTGGTCGGGCGCCGCCGACATGGTCTTTTCCCGCTATCTCCACGCGGCCGCGCTGCTCCAGGACGGCAGCGTGCTCGTCATCGGCGGGGCCGGCTGGACCGCCGAGCGTTACGATCCGGAACGGAACGAGAACGAGTGGACGGCGACGCCGCTGGCGCTCTCGCCTCACTTCCAGCCGACGGCGACGACGTTGCTGAGCCGCAAGGTGCTCGTCGTCGGCGAGGGGACCGTGGCCGAGCTCTACGACCCGGACACGAACGCGTGGGAGGCCGTGCCGCCGATGAGCGCCTCGCGCAGCGGCCATACGGCCACGCTGCTCCCGAGCGGCGAGGTGCTCGTCGTGGGCGGCGGCACGGCGAGCGTCGAGCTCTACCACCCGGAGGCGAACAGCTGGACCGAGCAGCCGCCGCTCGGCGTGGCCCGCGCGTACCACACGGCGACCTTGCTGCTCGACGGCCGCGTGCTCGTCGCGGGGGGGAGGGGGAGCGCGGGGGAGGCGCTCACGAGCGCGGAGATCTACGGCGCCGGCGCCGGCCTCGGCGCGCCGTGCGCGAGCGGCGCCGCGTGCGTGAGCGGCCACTGCGTCGACGGGGTCTGCTGCGACACGGCGTGCGCGGGCGGGTGCGGCGCGTGTGCGGTGGCGCGCGGGGCGGCCGCCGACGGCACGTGCGCGCCGCTGTCCGGCACGCCTTGCGACGACGGCGACGCGTGCACGGCGGGCGACACCTGCGCCGCGGGCACGTGCGCGCCCGGCGCGGCGGTGACCTGCGCTCCGCCGGGCCCGTGCCGCGGGCCCGCGGCGTGTGATCCGGGTGAGGGCTGCGTGTATCCCGCGCTGCCCGACGAGACGCCCTGCGACGACGAGGACGCCTGCACGCCCGTCGACCGATGCCAGGGCGGGGCGTGCGTCGGCGCCGATCCGGTCGCCTGCGAGCCCAGCGCCTGCCGGCCCGACGCGCGGTGCGACCCGGCGCTGGGGGCGTGCACCTTCACGCCAGCGCCCGACGGCGCCGGCTGCGACGACGGCGACGCCTGCACGCAGCGGGACGTGTGCCGCGAGGGCGTGTGCACCGGGGCCGCCGTGCGCTGCCCTGCCGCCGGCCCTTGCCAGCGCGAGAGCACCTGCGACCCGGCCACGGGCCAGTGCTCCGCGCTCCGCTCGCTGCCCGACGGCACGCCGTGTCCGGGCGGCGAGTGCGTCGGCGGGCAGTGCCTTCTTCCTTCCGTGGATCCGAGCGGGAGCACGGGCGCCGGCGCCGGTCCCGGCGAGGATCCGAAAGGGAGCGGCGGGTGCGGCTGCCGGGCTGCGCGAGGCGACGGCCGCGGGGGCGCCGCGGCCGTCCTGGGGGTCCTCGTGATCGCCGCGCGCCGCCGGCGCGCGCGGCGCGAGCGCCGGCGATCACCACATCGAGCCACGGTGGCGACCGAGGGGAGCCTGGAGGAGCCATGAGAAGGCGCAGCGCTGACGTTGTCTTGTTCTCCGCCCTGCTGGTGGGGGCGTCCGGGTGCTCGGCCGGCGATGGGCCTGCGAGCGCGATCGACCCCGGCGCGCTGCGCGCCAGGTTCCCGGCGCACGCGGCGCGCGTGCTCGATGGCGCCGTGGCCTTCCGGGAGTCCGCCGAGGGCTTCGCGCCGCAGGTGGGCCTGGGCGGGAGGGCGCCCGGGGCGCTCGGGGCGACGTTGCCTCGCCGCGCCGGCGTGGAGGCCATCCGGCTGGAGCTGCCGGAGGGGCTGACCGTGCATGTCCGCGAGTCCGGGCTCCGGGGCGAGGGCGCGCGCGAGGGGGCCGCGGTCCGTTATCCGCGCGACGGCGGCGCGTCGTACTGGGTGGCGACGGGGGCGGGGGTGGAGGAGTGGCTGCTCGTCGAGCCGGGGTTCGCGGCGGCCGGGCGTCCGGTCGCCTCGTGGGAGGTGGACGGGGCGTGGCCGCGGCAGCAGGGCGAGTCGATCGTCTGGTCGGATGGGTCCGGGGTGCCGCGGCTGATCATGAGCGCGCCGGAGGCGTTCGGGGCGTCGGGTCGGCCCGTGCGCGTGGCGCTGCGCGCGGCGGGCCGCGCGGTGGAGCTCCTGGTCGACGCGGGCGACGCCGGCGAGGCGAGCGAGGCGGGCGAGGCGCTGCTCATCGACCCGGCGTGGGTGGCGGCGCTGCCGATGAACCAGGCGCGGGAGGGGCACACCGCGACGCTGCTGCAGGATGGCCGCGTCCTGGTCGCCGGCGGCACTGGGGCGTCGTTCCGTGTCCTGTCCAGCGCCGAGCTCTTCCAGCCCGCGACGGGCACGTGGCTGTTGACCGCGCCGATGAGCGCCGCCCGCGAGGGTCATACGGCCACGCTGCTGCCGAGCGGCGACGTGCTCGTGGTGGGCGGGGCGACCGCGGAGCTCTACCACCCGGCCACGAACCTCTGGAGCGCCGCCGCGCCGCCGGGCGCGAGCAGGGCCGCCGCTACGGCGACCTTGCTCGAGGACGGCACGGTCTTCGTGACGGGCGGCACGGTCGGGAGCGCGCCGGCGGCGACCACCGAGCGCTACGACCCGGCCTCGGACAGCTGGGCTCCCCGCACCTCGATGGCGCGCGCGCGGAGCGGCCACGCCGCGGTGCGCCTGCTCGACGGCCGGGTGCTCGTCGTGGGAGGGAGCGACTCGGAGGTCTACGATCCGGCCACGGACAGCTGGGCGCCGCCCGCGATCACGGCGGCGTTCCACGACCGGCACACGGCGACCCTGCTGCCGGACGGCCGGGTGCTGCTCGTCGGCGGCACGCGGGTCGGCGAGGGCGCCGGCGACGCGCGCACCATTCCGGCCGAGGTGTACGATCCCGGAGCGAGCGTGTGGTCGCTGCCGGGGCTGAGCTTCTTCCGGGGCCTCGGAGAGCACACCGCGACGCTGCTGCCCGACGGCAAGGTGCTGCTCGTCGGCGGGTACTACATCGGCCTGAGCAGCGGGGACCCTGGTCCGGCGGGATCGCCGGGGCTGTTCGACCCGGCGACGGGCGACCACACGTCGGGAGTAGGCTCGCTGGATCTAGCGCGCCATACGGCGACGTTGCTCCTCGACCAGCGGGTGCTCGTCGCGGGCGGGTTCAACCCCGGGAGGGACGACGTCGCCGTGGCGACGACGGCGATCTACGGCGTGGCGCTCGGGGCCGCGTGCGCGTCGGGCTCGGACTGCACGGCGGGGCACTGCGTCGACGGCGTGTGCTGCGACGCGGCCTGCGACGGCGGGCCATGCGACGCGTGCTCCGTCGCCGCGGGCGCGTCGCAGGACGGCCGTTGCGAGGCGCTGACCGGCCCGGTCTGCGACGACGGGCAGGCGTGCACACACACCGACGTGTGCCGGGCGGGCGCGTGCGCCGGGACGCCGGTGGCCTGTGCGGCGCCCGACGCGTGCCACGAGGCGGCGTGCGAGGCCGCCACGGGGGAGTGCGTCACCACGCCGCGGCTGGACGGCGCGGCGTGTGACGACGGCGACGGCTGCACCCAGGGCGACACGTGCGAGGCGGGCGCGTGTGTGGCCGGGGCGCCGGTCGCGTGCCCGCCGCCTCCGGCGTGCCACGCGGCGGGCGTGTGCGACCCGGCGACGGGCGCGTGCGCGAGCGCGCCGCTGCCGGACGGGGAGGCGTGCGACGACGGCGACGCGTGCACGCGGGAGGACACGTGCCGCGCCGGCGCGTGCGAGGGCGGCGCCCCGGTCTCGTGCGCCGAGACCGACTGCCGCTACGCGGGCTCGTGTGATCCGGCGACGGGCGCGTGTGACCGCGCCGCCAAGCCGGACGGCACGCCGTGCGGGGGAGGCATCTGCGTGGCGGGCGAGTGCGCGGTCGATACCGGGGGGGCTGGCGGCGAGGCGGGGGCGCCGGGTGGCTCGGCCGGCGCAGGCGGCTCGGATTCCCCCGGCGGCGGCGGGTGCGGGTGCGCCGTCGGCGCGTCGCGCGCTGCGCCGGCGCCGTGGGCCGCGCTGCTCGTGCTGCTCTCGCTGGCGCGGCGCGCGCGCTCGCCGGCGCGCCGGCGGCGCTGGGGTGCCCTGGCCGTGCTGCTGCTCGCCGGGTGCGCGGGGGACGCCGTTTCCCCGCCCGGCCCGGAGCAGCTCGGCGCCCTGTTCCCCGAGCACGCTGCGGCCGTGGTCGGCGGGGATCCGCGCTTCGTGCGCGACGCAGGCGGCGGTGGGTTCGTCGCGCGCGCGCCGAGCGGCTTCGAGGCGTCGCTGCCGGAGCGCGGCGAGCGCGCCGTCGCCCTGCGGCTCCCGGGAGGGATCGCGCTCTCGGTGCGCGAGGGCGGCCTCTCCGGCCCCGCCGCGCTGCACGGACAGGCGGTGGCGTACGCGCGCCCCGGGGGCACCTCGTTCTGGACGGCGAGCGGCGCCGGCTACGAGGAGTGGCTGCTGCTCGACGAGGAGACGGCGCGCGGCGCCGGGCCGGTGGCGAGCTGGGAGGTCGAGGGCGCCGCCCTGCGCGCGCGCGAGGGCGTCGTGGACTGCCTCGACGGCGGCGGCGCGGTCGCGCTGACGGTGAGCGCCGGTGAGGCGTACCAGGAGGACGGCGCGCCGGTGGAGGCGCGGCTCGACGTCCGCGGGCGGTCGATCGCGCTCTGGCTGGGCGAGAGCGCCGGCGCGGTGCTGGTGGATCCGGCCTGGATCCCGGCGGGGAACCTGGTGCGGGCGCGCTCGTCGCACACGGCCACGCTGCTCCCGAGCGGGCTGGTCCTCCTGACCGGCGGCTCCAGCGGGTCCAGCGTGCTCAACTCCGCGGAGCTCTACGACAGCGCCACGAACACCTTCACGCCGGCGGCCTCGATGGGTCCTGCGCGCGTCCAGCACACGGCCACGCTGCTCCCCACCGGCGAGGTGCTCGTCGTCGGAGGCCACGGGGTGGCGAGCGCCCTGGTCGACGCGTCGGTCCTCTACAACCCCACGACGAACAGGTGGTCGAGCGGCCCGTCGCAGTCGCGCCACAGCCATACGGCCACCCTGCTCCAGGACGGCCGGGTGCTCGTCACGGGCGGCGAGAGCTTCGGTTTCCGGGTCACGGCGGACGCCGCCCTGTACACGGCGGGCGCCGGCTGGTCGGGCGCCGGCGAGATGGCGTTCGAACGCGACCGCCACGCGGCCGCGCTGCTCCCGAGCGGCGACGTGCTCGTCATCGGCGCCGTCGGAACGAACGCCGAGCGCTACGACCCGGATTTGAACCGGTGGACAGCGACGCCGCCGGCGCCCTCGCCTCATTACTACCAGCCGACGGCGACGACGCTGCTGAACGGCAAGGTGCTCGTCGTCGGAGCGGCCGAGTCCGAACTCTACAACCCGGACACGGACGTGTGGGAGTCCGCGCCGCCGAGGAGCGCCTTGCGCAGCGGCCATACGGCCACGCTGCTCCCGAGCGGCGAGGTGCTCATCGTGGGTGGCGGCACGGCGAGCGTCGAGCTCTATCGCCCCTCGACGAACAGCTGGACCGAGCTGCCGCCGCTCAGCGCGCCCCGCGCGTACCACACGGCGACCCTGCTGCCCGACGGCCGCGTGCTCATCGCGGGGGGGAGCTCGAGCTCCGGGGAGGCGCTCGCGAGCGCCGAGATCTACGGCGCCGGCGCGGGGCTCGGCGCGCCGTGCGCGAGCGACGCCGCGTGCGTGAGCGGCCACTGCGTCGACGGGGTCTGCTGCAACACGGCGTGCGCGGGCGGGTGCGGCGCGTGCACTGTCGCGCGGGGGGCGGCCGCCGACGGCACCTGCGCGCCGCTGTCCGGCACGCCCTGTGACGACGGCGACGCCTGCACCGAGGACGACACCTGCGCCGCGGGCACGTGCGCGCCCGGCGCGGCCGTGACCTGCCCTGCGCCGGGCCCGTGCCGCGGGCCCGGGGCCTGCGAGCCGAGCGAGGGCTGCGTCTACCCCGCGTTGCCCGACGAGACGCCCTGCGACGACGAGGACGCCTGCACGCCGGTCGACCGCTGCGAGGGCGGCGCGTGTGTCGGCGCCGATCCGGTCGCGTGTGAGCCCAGCACCTGCCAGCCCGACGCGCGGTGCGACCCGGCGCAGGGGGTGTGCGCCTTCACGCCCGCGCCCGACGGCACCGGCTGCGACGACGGCGACGCATGCACCGTGCGGGACGCCTGCCGCGCGGGCGTGTGCACCGGCCCCCGCGTGCGCTGCCCCGCCGCCGGCCCCTGCCAGCGCGAGAGCACCTGCGATCCGGCCACGGGCCAGTGCTCCGCGCTCCGGTCGCTGCCCGACGGCACGCCGTGCCCGGGCGGCGAGTGCGTGGGCGGGCAGTGCCTCCCTCCCTCCGAGGCGTCGGCGAGCAGCGCGGGCGCGGGCGCCGGTCCCGGCGAGGATCCGGAAGGCGGCGGCGGGTGCGGCTGCCGGGCAGCGCGAGGCCACGGCCGCCACGGCGCCGCGGCCGTCCTTGGGGTGGTCCTGATCGCCGCGCGCCGCCGGCGCACGCGACGAGCGGGCTAGCGATCGCCGCGTCGAGGTGGCCGGCGATCGAGGGGAGCGTGGAGGCGTCATGAGAAGACACTGCGTCGAGCTTGTTTTGCTCTCTTCCCTGCTGATGGGCGCTCCCGGGTGCTCGGGGGGCGAGGAGCCTGCGGCCGCGATCGAGCCGGGCGCGCTGCGGCTGCGCTTCCCCGAGCAGGCGGCGCGGGTGGTGGAGGGCGCTCATGGCTTCCGGGAGTCCGCGGAGGGCTTCGCGCCGGGCGGAGGGCTCGCCGGGCGGGCGTCCGGCGCGCTCGGCGCCTTCCTGCCTCGCCGGATCGGCGAGGAGACGATCCGCCTGGAGCTGCCGGAGGGGCTCGCGCTGCACGTCCGCGAGTCCGGGCTGCGAGGCGAGGGCGCGCGCGAGGGGGCCGCGGTCCGCTACCCGCGCGACGGGGGCGCGTCGTTCTGGGCGGCGACGAGCGCGGGCGTCGAGGAGTGGCTGCTGGTCGAGCCGGGGGCGGCGGCGCCGGGGCGGCCGGTGGCCTCGTGGGAGGTCGACGGGGCGTCGCCGCGGCAGGAGGGCGAGTCGATCGTGTGGGACGACGCGTCCGGCGTGCCGCGGCTGATCATGAGCGCGCCGGCGGCGTTCTCCTCGTCGGGCCGGCCCGTGCGCGTCTCGCTGCGCGCGGCGGGGCGGGCCGTGGAGCTCTTCGCCGACGCCGGCGGCGACGGCGAGGCGCTGCTCATCGACCCGGAGTGGGTGGCCGCGCTGCCGATGAACCAGGCGCGAGAGAACCACACCGCGACGCTGCTGCTGGACGGCCGCGTCCTGGTCGCCGGCGGTCGCGGTACGTCCGGCGTCCTGGCCAGCGCCGAGCTCTTCCTTCCCGCGACCGGGACCTGGGTGCTGACGTCGCCGATGAGCGCCGCCCGCGCCGAGCATACGGCCACGTTGCTCCGGAGCGGCGAGGTGCTCGTGGTGGGCGGGGCGACCGCGGAGCTCTACCGCCCGGCCACGAACACCTGGAGCCCCGCCGCGCCGCCGACCGTCGGCAGGACCAGGCACACGGCGACCTTGCTCGAGGACGGCACGGTCTTCGTGACGGGCGGCCGGGTCGGGGGCGCGTCGGCGGCGAGCGCCGAGCGCTACGATCCGGTCTCGAACAGCTGGACCTCCCGTGCCCCGATGGCGCGCGCCCGGAACGATCATGCCGCCGTACGGCTGCTCGACGGGCGGGTGCTCGTCGTGGGAGGAGGGGGGGACTCCGAGGTCTACGATCCGGCGGCGGACGCCTGGTCTGCGCCGGCGCTCATGGCGGTCTCCCACGACAGGAACACGGCGACCCTGATGCCGAATGGCAAGGTGCTGGTCGTCGGCGGCGTGCAGGTGACCGACGTCCTCGGCGGCATGCGCACCTCTCCGGCCGAGGTGTACGACCCCGAGACGGACGGGTGGACGGCGCCGGGCCTGAGCTTCTTCGGCGGGATCGTGGGCCACACCGCGACGCTGCTGCCCGACGGCAAGGTCCTCCTCGCCGGTGGGCACAGCTTCTCCCTGGGCGACGGGATGCCGTTCCCCCTGCGAGAGCCGACGCTGTTCGATCCGGTGACGGGCGACGCCGCGACAGGAAGTGGCTTGACCTCGGATCGAGCGGATCACACGGCGACGCTGCTCCTGGATCAGCGGGTCCTCGTGACCGGCGGGTTCAGCCCCGCGCGGCTCGACGGCGCCATCGCCACGACGTCGATTTATGGCGTGGCGCTCGGGGCGGCGTGCGCCTCCGGATCGGACTGCACGACGGGGCACTGCGTCGACGGCGTGTGCTGCGACGCGGCTTGCGACGGCGGTGGGTGCGACGCGTGCTCGGTCGCCGCGGGCGCCTCGCAGGACGGCCGTTGCGAGGCGCTGACCGGCCCCGTCTGCGACGACGGCCAGGCGTGCACACACACCGACGTGTGCCGGGCGGGCGCGTGCGCCGGGACGCCGGTGGCCTGCGCGGCGCCCGACGTGTGCCACGAGGCGGCGTGCGAGGCCGCCACGGGGGAGTGCGTCACCACCCTGCGGCCGGACGGCGCGGCGTGTGACGACGGCGACGCCTGCACCGAGGGCGAGACGTGTGTGGCCGGCGCGTGTGTGGCCGGGGCGCCGGTCGCGTGCCCGCCGCCCGCGGCGTGCCACGCGCCGGGCGTGTGCGACGCGGCGGCGGGCCGGTGCGTCAGCGCGCCGCAGCCTGACGGGGAGGCGTGCGACGACGGCGACGCGTGCACGCGGGAGGACACGTGCCGCGCCGGCGCGTGCGAGGGCGGCAGCCCGGTCTCCTGCGCCGAGATCGACTGCCGCTATGCGGGGTCGTGTGATCCGGCCACGGGCGCGTGTGATCGCGCCGCCAAGCCGGACGGCACGCCATGCGGGGGAGGCATCTGCGTAGCGGGCGAGTGCGCGGTCGACACCGGCGGGGCAGGCGGCGAGGCGGGATCGTCGAGCGGCTCCGTCGGCGGGGGCGGGTCGACCTCGTCCGGCGGCAGCGGGTGCGGGTGTGTCGTCGGCGCGTCGCGCGCTGCGCGCGCGCCCTGGGCCGCGATGCTGCTGCTGCTCTCGCTCGCGCGGCGCCAGCGCTCGCGGGCAGCACGCCTGCACGGCGCAGCGCTCGCCTCGGTACGAGGTCCCCTCTTCAAGGGCAGGCCCTGCTCGATCGGACGAAACCCTGCTTGCCGGTGGACGAGCCCGATGGAGATGGGTCAACCGTCGATGGATCAACCCGGGTCAGGAGGTGATCCGGGCAGGGTCAGCAGGCCGAGGATGTCGGAGAGGTCTCCCCTCTGAACGCAAGGAGTCCGTATGCCGGGAGATGGTCTATTTTCTGCGGGATGGTGGCTCAGGCTGTTCTTCCGGCTCGCGGCGGTCGGTCTGCTGCTCGTGCTCGTGGGCGGGCTGCTCAAGTGGAGCCTGATGATCTTGATTGGAATAGGGCTCTGCCTGCCGTTCCCACCGGTGCTCTTGCTGGTGATCGTCGCGCGCGGTACGGCTCTGCTGGTGGATAAAATGAGAGACGGCACCGGGAGAGAGTAGGTCGCGGTCGTCCGCCACCTGCCGCGGCCGCCCATCACGATCTGCGCCCCCCCGCGCACCGCTACCGAGTCACGCCGATCGAGTCGAGGAAGGCGCCGTACTCGTCGACCTTGTTCCACGGGACCACGTCGATGCCGACGTTGAGCCGGCTCTCGTCGAACATCCGAGGGGCGAGGATCGCCTTGGTCGCGTCGAGGCCGATGATCTTGATGCCGTAGAGGATGTAGGGCACGAGGTACCCCGCATAATACTGCCGCTGGGTGTGCGTCGCCTTGATGAGCCCCTGGCGCATGTACTCGACGGTCTTCGGTTCGAAGTCGAAGGCGACGACGGGGAGCTCCGTCGCGCCCGCGGCCTCCGTGGCCATCGCGCACCGGTACGAGACGAGGCGATGCGGCGCGGCAAGCATCCGAAGGCACATTTCCCCCCGCGGGGAACGCCATCACATCGAGCTTCGTCTTGTCAAGGCCACATGAGCGCAAGCTCCGAGTCTTGGCGCCGAGACTCACACATCGATGCAATACAGGACACACCGGCCGATGCCGGTTCTCACACATCGCGATGTCTGTCCGTGGATCGCGGCTGTCAGGCCGAGAGGTGAGCGCATGCGCGAGGACGGAGGGACCCCTGAGCGCGGCGAGGAGAGGCGCCGGCGAGGCCAGGTTCGAGGCGAAGCGGCGGGACCGCTACGGCGGAGCTCGACGGGCTCACCAGCGCCTGCTGGCCGGTCTGGTCGTGGGCCTGAACAACAACGAGCGCCGACCCCGGAGAAAACCGCTTGACCCTCTCGTAGCGGCACGGTCTAGGATTCCTTCCACTTGAGAGGGCAGGCATGCTTCTGAAGATTGGCGAACTCGCCCGGCGCACCGGGCTGACCGTGCGCGCCTTGCGACACTACGACGAGATTGCCCTTCTGGTGCCGTCCGGAAGGTCCGTGGGTGGCTACCGCCTGTACGACCGGAAAGACGTCGCCCGGCTGTACCGCATCCAGGCGCTGCGGCGCCTCGACCTGTCGCTGGCTGAAATACAAGACGTGCTCGACAACGCGGCCGGCGGGCTTTCGGAGGTGGTGGCCCGGCAGGTGGCGCAACTCGACCGCGAAATCCTGAAAGCGTCCGCGCTGCGCGCCCACCTGCTCGCCGTGCAGGGTCAACTGCAGGCCAACGAAGAGCCCGGCATCGACGACTGGCTCGTGGCGCTCGAAAGCATGGTCGCGGGCTCGAAGTACTTCAGCGACGACGAACAGCGCACGCTCAAAGCGCAGCGCGACGGCTTCACCAACGCTGTGGCGCCCGAGCGCGCCGGACTGTCGGCGTGGCTGCACAAGCTGGTCGCGGCCGGCGCATCGCCCGAGAGCCCGCAGGCACAGGCTCTTGCGCGACGTTGGATCGAGCTGCTGCTCGAAGAAGCCGGTGGCGACGAAGGCCTGCTGATGAAGCTCTACGCCATGCACTGGAACGAGCCGGCGCTCCACGCGCTGACCGGCGTGGACCGCGCCGGCATCCGGTACATCTCGCATGCGATGGCCTTCGCGCGTCTCCAGCTCTACGCGCCCTACTGCAGCGCCGACGACATGGCCACGCTGCGCCAGCACTACGTTGCGCAGACCGACGCATGGCCGCCGCTCATCGCCGAGCTCCGGCGACAGATGGCGGCGGACGCGCCTGCCGATGGCGCAGCCGTGCGCGCTCTCGCGCTGCGTTGGCAGGCGCTGTCGCTGGCCAAGGCCGGCGGCGACGCCGCACTGGACGCGAAGCTGCAAGCCGCATTCCGCCACGACCCGGCCCTGCGCGCAGGCTCGGGCATCGACGCGGCGCTGGCCGACTATGTGGGGCGAGCCATCGCGCAGCTCGACGCCGCATCGACTCCCTGAATGAATTGGATCCCGAAGGCCTCACGTGAACGCAAAAACGCAGAAGAATCCTCATTTCTTTACCGGTAACTACGCGCCGCTCCGCGAGGAGCACGACATCGCGGCGCTCGAGATCGAGGGCACCCTGCCGCCCGAGCTGGAGGGAAGCCTGTACCGGGTCGGCCCGAACCCGCAGTACACGCCACGCGACGACGACTATCACTGGTTCTCCGGCGACGGCATGGTGCATGCGTTCCACATCGGCGCCGGCAAGGTGTCGTACCGCAACCGCTGGGCGCGCACGCCGAAGTGGCAGCTCGAGCACGAAGCCGGGCGCGCGCTCTTCGGCACCTTCGGAAACCCCGCCACCACCGACCCGCTGGCGCAGGGCCGCAACGGCGGCACGGCCAACACCAACATGCTTTGGCACGGCGATCGGCTGTTCGCGCTCGAAGAGTCGCACCAGCCGTTCGAAGTGGACCCCCGCACGCTGGCTTCCAAGGGGCACCAGAGCTTCGGCGGCCGCGTGACCTCGCGCTTCACCGCGCACCCCAAGATGGACCCCGAGCGCGGCGAGCTGCACTTCTTCGCGTACTCGCCCGACGGTCCTTGCTCGCCGAGCATGCTCTATGGCGTGATGGATACGCGCTGCGAGGTCACGCAGCTTCAGTCGTTCACAGCGCCGTATGCCAGCATGGTGCACGACTTCATGGTGACGCGCGGGCATGTGCTCTTTCCCGTCACGCCGCTGACGCTCAGCGTGGAGCGCGCCAGGCGCGGCAAGCCGCTGCTGGCCTGGGATGCAGGCTTGCAGACCCACGTCGGCGTGATGCAGCGCGGGAAGGCGGCCGACACGCTGCGCTGGTTCAACACCGACGCCTGCCACGTGTTCCATGTGATGAATGCCTGGGACGACGGCGACACCATCGTGGCCTACGTCATGCAGTCGGAGGCTGCGCCCGGCCTGCCCGACGCCGAGGGCCGCCCCGGCGACCCCGAGGCGATGGCCGCGCGCCTGTGCCGCTGGACCTTCCGCCTGGCGGATGGAGGCACCGGGTTCCGGCGTGACTACCTCGACGATCTCGTGGCGGAGTTTCCACGCATCGACGAGCGCTACACGGGGCGGCGCAACCGCTACGGCTTCTACACCTGCCATGCGACCTCGCGCGCGCGGGGCGACTCGGAGAGCGTGCTCTACGACAGCCTCGCCCGGTTCGACTTCGACACCGGCGAACGCAGCATTCACACGCTGCCGCACGGCGACGTGGTGTCCGAACCGGTGTTCGTGCCGCGCGCGGCGGACGCGGCCGAGGGCGACGGCTGGCTGCTCGCCGTGGCCTTTCGTGAACAGGAGAAGCGCAGCGACTTGCTCGTGTTCGATGCCATGGGCCTCGCCGCTGGACCCGTCGCGGTCGCCCGCTTGCCGCACCGCGTGCCGTTCGGGTTCCACGGCACCTGGCGGCCCCGCGTGTAACGCGGTTCGGGACGCCGTTCGCGCAGCGCCTTCCCGCGCGCCGAATCTGCACCTACATCGCCCGCCACAGGGTCTTCCGCTTTTCTGGATCAGGCGCTCGTGCGGGCGGCAGAGCTGCGGATAACGTGGAAGGATGAAGCACCATCCGCAATTCCCTCTGGTGATCGCGCTGCTCCTCGCCGCCTGCGACTCCACGCCGAGCTCCGGCGGCCACGGCGGCCACGGCGGCCACGGCGGCTCCGGGCCGGACGTGCCCTCGCCGCACTCGAGCGGCGGCGGGAGCAGCGATGGCGGCGGGGGCAACGGGGACACATCGCCCCCGCCCGGCACGCTGAGCGAGCGCTACCCGGACGACGTGGGGATCGCCGGTGACCCGGCCGTGCTCTTCCACGACGACTTCGAGCAGGGCTGGGGGCGCTGGGACGGGCCCGCCGCCGACACGCGCTACCTTCACATCGAGGCCGACGAGGCGACTGCCCACGCCGGGCAGGGCTACCTCCGCTCGACCGTGACGACCGCCGATCTCGCGGAGGAGACGTACGTCTCGTCGTCCACGTGGGTCACCCACGAGCGCGTCGACGCGATCTACTGGCGCTTTCACGTTCGGTTCCCCGAGCTCGCCCCGAACCCGCACCACTGGGTGCGCATGGCGGCGGGCACCGAGAGCTGGGACGAGAGCGGCCTCGCGAACACGGTGCCACCCGGAGACGAGGGCTTCTGGTTCGACTTCGACACGAACACCGACGACGTCTTCAACTTCTACGTCTACTGGTACAAGATGCGCTCCGGCCGCTGTAACGACGGCACCGCGACGCCGGGCTGCGCGGGTGATCAAGGCACGACCTACCACTACGGAAACGGCTTCCAGCCGCCGGGGCAAACGCCGTTCCCGCGGGACCGCTGGTTCTGCGTCGAGATGCACGCGCGCGCGAACACGGTCGGCCAGAGCGACGGCGCGCTGGCGTTCTGGATCGACGGCGCGCCGATCGGCGACTACCGCCCCGGCCACCCCGACGGCACCTGGCTCCGCGACCAGTTCCACACCGGAGGGTGCGACTTCAGCGCGTGCACGCCGCCCGCGCCGTTCGGGGGCTTCGACTTCCGCTCGAGCGCTGACGTTCGCTTCAAGAAGCTCGTGCTCGACGCCTATTATGAGCGCGACTCCGACGCGCGCCGCCGGGCGGAGATGGAAGAGCGCGGCATGACGGTCTCCGAAGCGCACACGATCCTCTACGACGACGTCGTCGTCGCGACCGAGCGCATCGGCTGCCGCCGCTGAAGCACGCGTCTCGGCCTCGGCGCGGGGCCGATCCCCAGCGCCGGGCTGAGCGACATCCTCGAGACTCAGCCATAAACTCGTTTCGAAGCACAGCACGAATACAACGCCACGCCGCGCACGTTGAGCGAAGGACGGCTGGGGTCGCCAGCATTCGCCCGGCAACAGGTGAGCGGCGGCGCGATCCTCTCGCGCCGCGACGCCCATCCCCCCGGAGATTCCAGCGGAGCGCCGTCCCCTCGTGGGTCTCTCGTGGAGACGCCAGGGGCACGCGCGCTCGGCACGACACAACAACTAGTAAACGCATCTTATTTACAAACCGTTAACAGAAGGATGTTACATCCGGACCAGTCTGGTTGAGCTCGATGGAGGCGAGTGGCTGAGCGTCCAGCGTGGCATCGCCCCCGCCTCGGGCCCGGCGATCGATCCGACCGAGCCGCCGCGGTACATGATCTCGGGGCGTGACATGGCCCGGTGGGTCCACGTGGACCTCCTGTTCCAGGCCGGCCTCCATGGCGTGCTGATCCTCCTCGGCAAGGGCATCCCGCTGAACCCGGGCAACCCGTACAACGGCGCGCTCAACAAGCAGGAAGGCTTCGCCACGCTGGGCGGGCCGAACTTCCAGGGGCTCGTCGGCGAGGTGGCCCAGCGGGCGCTCCGCGCCGCCTGGTACCAGAAGTGGCTCGTGCACCGCCGCCTCCGCCCCGAGGTCTTCGCGGAGCGCGTGGACCGCGTGCTCAACTGGGGCTTCAGCTATCCTGTCCACCAGGAGATCCTCAACTCGCTCGCCTCGGGCGCTACATCCCCCTGGGCAACGCGCTGCTCCCCATGGCCTTCCCGGAGGGCTCGCCCCTCCATCCGGCCTACCCGTCGGGGCACGCCACCGTGGCGGGGGCGACCATCACCTTGCTCAAGGCGCTGTTCGACACCAACGTGCCGTTCCCGAACCCGGTGATCCCGAATCCGTCGAACACGTCGCTGCTGGGCGGCTACGGGGGTCCGACGCTCACGGTGGAGGGCGAGCTGAACAAGCTCGCTTCCAACATCGCCCTGGGCCGCAACTTCGCCGGCGTGCACTGGCGTTCGGACGCGACGGAAGGGCTCAAGCTGGGCGAGGCGATCGCGATCGAGTACCTCAACGAGATCAAGTTCGTCATCCAGGAGCTCGCCTTCCCGGTGCTGGGCGGGGGGGCCGTCGTGGCGAGCGCGCTCGATCTGCACCCGGCGCTGTCGGTGTTCCCGATCGTGTTCTGGCTGCTCGCCGCGAGGCTCTTCCGCGGGAAGCGCGCGCCGCGGCTGGGCCCGAGCCCCGAGCTCTCGCCGCTCGGCGCGCTGCTCCGCGGCGAGCGCTCCGAGGGCTGGGTCCACGCGCGGGTCGAGCGCGCGGCCGGGGGCGCGCTCCGGCTGCGGCAGGGCGGCGCGCGGGCCGAGCTGCCGGCGACGCCGGAGGCGCTCGGCGCGGCCGGGGCGCTGCTCCCGGAGGGCCGGGGAGCGCGGCTGTTCGTGTACGTGCGGGCCGAGGAGCACGTGGGCGGCGGCGGCAGCGGCTACCGCGACGGTGCCGTCGATGCTGCCTATTCGAGCATGCAGCACTGCCTACTCGAGCATGCAGCACTGCCTACTCGAGCATGCAGGAGATTCCCTACGCGGAGCGCGGTCTTCCTGAAATTCCGATTGATTTCGATGACTTGCCCACCCGAGGACCATCCCCGCACAGCAGCCCTCATCGCCTGAGGGGCGGCAGAAAATGCAACGGCGGACGCAGCAGATATTGACTATGTCCGTTAAAACGGACAAACGTCTGCTCGTCAGCTCTGCGATGCTCCGTCAGCGACGGGGGTGGGCGTCGTGTAACGGACGCGTGATTGCTGCGCGAGAAGCAGCGGCCTTTGGCGGTCGCTGCTTGTCGTTGCGCCATAGCCGAGCAACGGACCGATCAGTCGACAGGAGATACGAGTGAGTATGAAGATAACGTCGGTGTTCAAGTCGTTCTCTGCGCTCGGGTTCGCCGCGGCCAGCGTGTGCGTGACATCGTCCGCGTTCGCCACCCAGGACACGCTCCTGGTCTGGGCGAGCGACGCCAGGCACAAGGCCGCAGACTTCCTCGCCGTGGTGGATTTTGACGCCGGGTCGCCGACCTATGGCAAGGTGCTCAAGACCGTTCCGCTGCCGTTCTCGCTCCCGACCGCGATCCCGCTCAGCACGGGCGCTATCGGAAACGAGCCGCACCACGTCGGCGTCTCTGCGGACGGCAAGACCCTGGCGGCAGGCGGTCTGCTCAGCATCCTGCGCGTCCAGAACCAGAACTTCGTGTTCGACATCCAGGATCCGCGCTCGCCCAAGTTCCTGAAGGCGAACACGCCGCCGGTGACCGCCTCGATCGCGGACGAGTACGTACCGCTCTCGCGCGGCGGCTTCCTGACCACCTTCATGGGCGGCGTCGCCGGCGAGGCCCCCGGCCGCGTGGTCGAGTACGACGGCGCGTACAACGAGGTGGGCCAGTGGCCGCTCGTGCCGCCGCTCGACGACTTCAACCCTCACGGGATCGCGATCGACGAGGCGCACAACCTGCTCCTCACGAGCGATTTCGTTTGCCCGCTGCACACCCTCGACGTGCCGACGGGCAGCAGGGTCGAGTTCCGCGGCGCGGTGCGGGTCTGGGATCTCGCGCGCCGGACCATCACCAAGAAGATCCCCGTCGGGGATCCGAGCGTCCCGGCGGGCACCATCAACGTCGAGCTGATCCCGGGCGATCCGGAGCTCCGGGCCTACGTGACGGGCGTGAACGACGGACGGCTTTACCTCGTCAAGCCGCTGGCGGGCACCGCGCCGCTCGCCATCGACTTCAACTACCTCGCGACGCCCACGGCGCCGAAGCCCTGGCCCCACCTGTTCAAGATCAACCGGGCCGGCACGCGGCTCGCGCTGACCCTGAACTTCCAGGGCAAGGACGGCAAGGTGGTGCTGCTCAACATCGAGAACCGCGAGCACCCCACCGTCCTCAGCGTGGCCGACCTCGGGCCCAACTCGGGCCCGCACTACCTCGCGTTCAGCCCGGACGAGGACAAGGTCGTGGTCGCCGACTACTTCCTGGTGCAGGACCTGTTTCCGACCGGCGTGGTCCAGGTCGACGGCGATCACAAGATCCACGTCTTCAAGACGGCGGGCGACGTGCTGACGCGCGACACGGCGTTCAACCTCGACTTCGACGACGCCATCGGCACCGGCCCGGCTCGCCCCCACGGCATCGCCATCGTGCGCCGCTGAGGATACGCCCACCTACAACGAGACATCTGAGGATAACCCATGACACGATCTTCCATCATCGCGCTCGTTGCGATCAGCGGCGCGCTCTCGGCGTGCAACGTTCAAAGCGACGCGCAAGGCGAGGAGAGCGACGTGCCGTCGCAGGTCTCGCGAACGGCTGCCGTGCGTTACAGCGGCTTCTCGGAGCCCGAGCGCGTCCTGTACGACGCGGCTCGCGATCGCTACCTGGTGTCGAACGTGAACGGCGAGACCGCCGCCAAGGACGGCAACGGGTTCATCTCCGTGCTCTCACCGGACGGCTCGATCTCGGATCTTGAATGGATCAAGGGCGGTGAGGCAGGGGTGACGCTCCACGCGCCCAAGGGGCTCGCGATCGTGGGCGGCGTCCTGTACGTGGCGGACATCGACGCCATCCGCAAGTTCGACGCCGAGACGGGCAAGGCGCTGGGCCAGATCGACGTGCCCGGGTCGACCTTTCTGAACGGGCTCACCGCGGCGGGGGACGGTCGCTTGTACCTGTCGGATTCGGGGCCGCCCCTGGGCTTCCTCGACGGTTATGGCACCGAGGCCGTCTACGTGATCGAGGGCGATGAGGTCCAGCTGCTGGCGGAGGGCCCGCTGGGCCGCCCGACGAGCCTCCAGCCGACGCAGCGTGGCGTGATCGTCGCCTCGTTCGGCGCGAGCGAGGTGTTCGAGCTCGACGAACAGGGGAAGAAGGGCAAGGTATCGCAGCTGCCCGCCGGCGGTCTGGCCGGCATCGTCAAGCACGGCCCCTGGCTGTACGCGACGAGCTGGCAGGCGTCCGCCATCTTCCGCGGCAAGCTCGGCGAGCCGTTCGAGGTCGCGGCCGGAGATCTCGCCGCGCCGAGCGACCTCGGCTACGACAGCAAACGCGGGCGGCTGCTCGTCCCGCGCTTCACGGAGAACACGGTCGACGTGCTGGAGCTCCAGTAGGCGCGCGCGGGAGTGCTGGGTGATGGCCCAGCACTCCCCTCGTCCTCGCCCGGCGCGATCAGCGCGCCGCGCCGCAGCGCAACCAGCCCAGGATGAGCGAAGCCTCCTCGGCCGTGAGCTCGAGGCCCGAGTCCGGCGGCGGCATCGAGCAGCTCAGGATATCCGAGCGAATCTTGTGTTTCCACGCGGTGACTTCTTCGTACGTGGTCAACGGCCACGGCCCGTCCTGGGTCTGGCTGTGGCACCACACGCACTTCTCTTCCAGGACCGGCGCCACGTCGGCGTAGGTCACGTCCGCAGGGCAGGTGATGGGCGAACGAGCAGAGCACGACGCCGGGTCCGTGTCGGCGCCTCCGTGCTGAGGCTCGTCCTCGAACGACTCGAGCTCTCCGCTGCAGCCGCTCACGGCGAGCGCCACGAGCAGCCAGTGGTTTATTCGGTACAACCTCATGAAATGCCATCTATCATGAAAGATAGATAAGGAAAAGCAGAATGGTTGAATGAAAAGACAAACGCATCGGAGACGCTTGCATCGAAGTCGCCGCGCCCGCGAACAGCCTGCGGGTCGCGGCTACATCCCGCTCCTGTGCCGCCTCGCGGCCGCGCTCGGCGAGCCGACCGATGTTCGCCCTGCGCTCGGCGGCGCCGCTGCTGGTGCGCGCGCTCGAGCGGGAGACACGGGGCACCTCCGGCGAGCCGGCGGTCGAGGATGGCTCGCGCCCGCCGCTCGCGCCGGCGGCGAAGCTCGCCTTCAGCCAGGCATCGCGGGACTCGCCTTCAGCCAGGCAGCGCGGGAAATGCCTACGTGAGGTTCGTGAGCGGCCCGGTGCAGTACGCCGGCGCGCCGAACCTGGTCCGGGTGTCGCCGAACAGGTTAAGGATCGAGACGAGCAGGTTGTTGTGCGGGAGGCTCGGGTACCGGACCCAGCGCCCGGTGCGCAGGCCCCCGCCGCCGCCGGCCAGCAGGAACGGCATGTTCGTCTTTCTGTGGGACGCCGGATCCGAGATCTCGGAGCCGAAGAAGACGACGCTCTCGTCGAGCAGCGAGTGCCGGCCCATGTCGACCTTCTCCATCTCCTGCAAGAGATAGAGGTGCTGCTCCGAGTACCAGGTGTAGATGAGCTCGCACTCGGCCGGCTTGTAGCCGCCCATTTCCTGGTAGAAATGGTGGTGCTCGGTCAGGTTCAGCCACGGCAACGTGTACTTCGCCTCGGTGTCGCTCCACTGCAGGGTGCCGACCGCGGTGATGTCGCAGGCGAGCGCCATCACGAGCATGTCCGTCATCAGCTTGCCCACCTTGGGGATCGCCGCGTCGGTCGAGCTGTCCACGATCGAGCCCACGTCGTCCGAGTTGAGCCCCGCGCTCGGGTTGTAGTCGGACGTGTCGACCCTCGTCGGGGGCCGGCAAGCGGCCGTCGTGCTGAGGCTCTGCTCGATCTCGCGGATCTTCGTCAGGTGCTGGTCGATCTTCTGCTTGTCGGCCGCGCCGAGGCGCGCGGAGAGGGCGGCGTAGCGCCGGTCGAGGAAGTCGAGGATCGATTGCTTCCGCGCGAGGCGACGGGCGGCGTCGTCGCTGGCGCCGGGGTCCAGCGTTCCGAAGAGAGCGGACGAGAGCAGATATTGCTGGAGCGAAGTTTTTCTGTCGCGGCGTGAGCCTGCTGCTCCCCGCGACGTGGCATGCCTCCCAGCAGGCGGTATCCTTCTGCGGCGATCCCTGCGGCTGCGGCCCGATGGGGTGACGGCCGCCACCCCATGGCGCCGAGCTTCATCCGCCCCTTGCAAGCTGGGCACTCGAGGACGTCGATCGCAAATGTGCGGCGCAAGAGCTCGGCGCGGTTTGTCGACCGCCCGATAGCCGCCACGCTTGCGTTTCGAAGCGGCGTCTTCGTCCGCCTTCGTAGGCTCTTGTGGCTTCGCAGGGCGCGGTCCGATGCGATTGCGCGCCAACGTGGGCGACTTGCCGAGGCGAGCACGCCCGCGTACTTGACGGTGTGAAAGCGCGGCGGCGGGACGCTGGCTGCGAGGCGGGCTCTGCCGGCGCTCGCGGCATTCACGCGCGCCTTCGTGAGGGTGCGGTCCGCGGAGCTGCGCCCCAGCGGCGCGCAGCTTCCCGAACCCGCCGCGCTGTGCCTGAGCTTGCCGTCGTTGCGCGCTCGCCGCCCTTGTGTCGGCCGCGCCAGCTACTGCTGCCGGACACAGCCGCTAACCGCGCGAAACTGCTCGGGATCGATTCTGCACTTTCGATTTGCACTGCCCGCATATCGGAGAGACATCGCCTGTCTGTGTCACACGGTGACAGAGCGTATGATCGCCATTCTGCAGGATCGTCCACGCGCACATTGGCAGATCCGAGACGACGATGTACTCCGTCGACAACATGCGGGCGTTCACGAAGCACTGCGTCGAGATCCACGCCACCCGGGATCCCTGAAGCGAGCTGCAGATCGCCGAGTTCACGCTATTCGGGGAGCCGGGTACGCCGGTCGCGCCGCCGTCGCCCGTGAGCGCCACCGGCAGGAGACCCTGGCGGGACTCTTCCGCGGGGGCGAAACGACGAAAACGGCTCAGCGCCTGGCCGTGGGCTATACGATCTTCGGCTCGTGTCGGATGCACGAAGTCAACCCGCTCGCGTGGGCGACAGACGTCATCGGCAAGCTGCAGGCGGGCTGGCCGCGCGACCGGCTGGACGAGTTGCTGCCCGACGCATGGGCGAGATCGTCGCGTCCTGCTCCGAGCGCCGGCGACGCCGACGCGGCCTGAACAACGCGAGCTTCGGCCGGCGACGCGGGCGGATGCCGCCTCGCCGGGCTCCCTTGCAAGTCCGCGCGCGCCCGCGCCGGGTCGTGGGCCGACGCCGCCCCGCGCCCAGCATCGTCGACCCCGGCGAGCGCCGCAAGGGGCCGTGCCCATGGCGATGGCCGGGCGCTTACGCCGCGTCGTGGTGCCATTCGTTTTCGATACCAGGCGAGGTGATTGCGCCGGGGCGAACCAATCGCCGGGGTTACGCCGCGAGCTCCTCAATTTCGGCTCGAACGGCGTGCGCCGCGAATCTGCTCGAGCGTTGGTGGCGTTCGCCTCTCGATTTCAGCGGAGGTACGGACTCAACGCCTCGAACCAAACATCGGCCATGCGGTTATACCCTGCCTGGTTCGGGTGGAGATTGTCGCCGAGGAGGGTCTGCCTGTAGTTCGTGTCGCTGGTGAACGCTGTGTACATGTCCACCAGCACGATGTGCTGCCCCATGCTGACGCGCGTCGAAACCAGGTCGGGCATGGCCGCGTTGTAGGCCATGATGGCGTTGTTCGTGGCGTCCGTTCTCGTCGGCACGATCTGCGCGAGCACCACGAGGATGTTCGGATCACGCATGAAAATCGAGTCGAGCAGCTTGCCCAGGCGATTCGGTGCGTCCGCACGGTTGATGTTACCGTTGATGTCGTTCGTTCCGATCATCAACGTAATGATGTTGGGCTGGTAATTCGGAATGCTGGTGCCCACGAGCTGCGCGATGCCGTTGCTGCCCTCGATCGTCCAGCCGCCGTGACCCTCGTGGTTCCTCGGGAACGTCACTCCGTCCACCGTGGGCACGCTGTAATCACTGGCGGAACCGACGAAGGTGATGTCGCGGTCCGCTTCGAGCGCGAGGTGGAACAGCGGGGCGCGGTAGCCGCCGGCGACGTTGAAACCCTGCGTGATTGAATCGCCGAAGGGCATGATCTTACAGGGGCCGCTCGCCGGGCAGGGCTGGAATGCCGGGCCGCCGCCCGCGCCAGCGCTGCCCCCTGCGGCACCTCCGTCGCCCGCGGTACCTCCGACACCGTCGGATCCGCCGCCCATGCCACCCGAGCCCGGTCCGCCGGCGCCCCCGGTGCCGCCGCCGGCCGTGCCTCCTGCACCGGCGTTCTCCGCGCCCCCGCTGGTCGCGCTCGAGCCGGAGCTGGCCGTGCTCGCGGTTCCGCCCGTCGTCGTGCCCGGCGAGTCGGCGCCGTCGCTGCACGCTGCGACGAGCAGCACCACACACGCGAGGACGGCGGAAGAAGAGAATTTTAGTCGGTGTACGTGCATGTGCTACGCATAGCACGATCGCGTGCTCCAGCGCGATTGTGAGGCGCAGCTTATCGAAGTTGCCGTCGTCGTTGAACGATTTCACCGCGAGTGGATGTGCGTCTGGACGGCGGCGCTCTTCGCAGCCACGCGGCGCCCCCGCCTTGGGAACCCATCCACGTGGCAACAGATTGTTGGCGATGATACGCGCCGGATAGGTCGCGAGCGCGAGTATCCGGTGAACAACTTTTGCGATGCCTTGACGCGAAGAAGCCTCAAGATGTGCTGGCAACATAGAGACTGCGCGATCCGCGTGATCGACCGTGACGCGAGGGAGAGGGACGGGGCCGCGCACTCCCAGAACGTGATTCAGCTTATGTCGGTACTGTTCCGGATGTCGAAGTGGTTTCACATGCAGCGGGTACTGCTCGGCAAGCTGGCCAGATAGCACCCGCTCAGTGAACTCGGCGAAGGTGGTGTCCCCGGATGAGCGGGGACGCGCCTCGCCCTTGCACAGCTGGTCGATCGCGAGCCGGACATCGCGGAGCGCGGTCCCCTCGCGCGCGGCAGCCTGCTCCAGCAGCGCCACGCCGACCACGATCTGCCCGGAGGCGAGCAGGCGCCCGGCGAGCTCGGCCAGCACTTGCCGCCGCGCGTTGGCTTCCTGCTCGGTCCGGCACGTCGGCAAGCTGAAGGTGCATCGACCGGCTTCGCCGATGCTGAGGCGTGCTGTCCACGTCTTGCCGCGCAGCCGCACGGAGCCGGAGCCGTTGGCGCGCTTGTCTCCTGATGCGCGGGCGATCAGCTTCGGGCGCTCCGTGCCCGGCGATGCCGCGTCGGGCGCTGCTGCCTCGGTTTGCGGCGAGGGGCGCCCGGCAGAGCGGCTCGGCCGCGTACGCCGGTCAGTCGATTCGGATGCGGGAGTGGACGCTGAAGGGATGGCAGGCGAGCGCTTGGCACGCGCCCGCCGCTGGGGTACGTCGGTCATGGATCGGTCTCCGTTGTCGCGGGGGTCGATCAAGGGCTCGCCCGGCGTTGAAAGTCGCGGTGCTATACTTGGCTCTGCCTATGCCATGCCGTGGCGACAAAATGTACTCCACAGCGGTCGCTTGGGTACGTTCGGATCTGCGCGTGCGCGCCCTCTCAGCCGCTCCCTCAGGAGCGACCACCGGCGGATTGTTGCGCTCGGCGACACTTGGGGGGGACCCTTGATGCGCTCGGCGCGTCCGTACTACCCGGTCCGATGGGTCGCTGGCCGGGGCTGAGCGACGTCGAGCAGCGCGAGCGCCGCTGCCGCGCCGCGTGCGAGGCTCTCCGGCGCGAGGTGCCCTGGACGCTGGCGGCCTGGCGTGCGCTGAAGGCCACGAAACGACCGATTCGGCCGGCACCGCCGAGGCACAGGCTCCGGGCGCTGTCGGTTTCTGTCGCGCCAACGCCGCCGGCATGCACCGAGCCCGAAGCGGCCTGACAAAACCGCTACAACGTTGCTTGCGCAGGCGCACGCGGGCCGCCTTGGCCGATGGGACGAGCCGTTCTCCTACTCAGCAAACCGAAGTGTCTCGAACCCACCCTCACCGCCGTAGCCGCCGCTGGCCCCTTGGCAGGACCACGTGCCGTCGCCGATCGCACCTCCTGGCGCCCCTCGGCCGGGTTTGCCTCCTTGCTCCGGAGGCCCCCCGTCGCCGCCCGGTCCAGCGTCAAAGGTCTCGATCACGGTATCACGCACCGTCAGCTTGGCGTGGAGTGCGACGATGCCGACGCTCGGGTGCCCGTTCTCGCCTCCGCGCCCGCCGCGCCCGCCACAGCCGCCGGCGCCGCCCGAGCCGCCGCCGGCCCCTCCCTTGGTGGCCACGCCGCACACGGCGAGGCCGCCCTTACGGCCGTGATCCTCCGCCGAGGCGTCCGCCGCCACGACACGCACGCCGAAGATCGTCGACGTCGCGGTCTCCTCCTCCTCCTGCTCTTCTGATTCTGAGATGACGCGCAGCGGGATCCCCACCGGCGGCGCGATGGTGGTCCACTGATTCGGCCCGTCGTACAACCCCTCATACGACAAATCGCGACCGTCGCACAGACGCCCGCCCCAGACGTCGACACCAGAGGGCAGCGTGACCGTCTCCTTGAACGTGCCACCGCACGCGTACACGCGTCGGGTTGGCACCTCGCCGTTGTCTCGCCCGTACGCGGCGAGCCCGATCGCGTGCTGCAAGGTCTTCACCGGAGCGTCCTTGGTTCCGGGATGGTTGTCGTCGCCCTGCTCGCTGACGAACACCCCGCATATGTCGAGCGCCGGCGCCGTGGCTGGGTGGCCATCACAAAGAGACTTTGGCGGTGACAGGCAGACGCGTTCGTCAGAGCAGCTATCGCCGTAGTAGCATCCGGAGAGACCGGCAGCGCCGAAGGTGGAGAGGGCCCCCAGCGCCAACAGCAGCCCCATTTATCGAAACATGCAGCCACAGTACTTACGCCGAGCGCGCGACGTCAACCGGGAGAAAACGCCGCAAAGCAGCGCTTCAAGCGAGAATTCACGAGCGGATGCCGGAAAGTGGCCATCCATCCGGTGTATCAGTGATCTTGTCGCCGACCGAAGTGGAATGTGGCACGTTGTACTACAATACCTGACCAAAGTGATCGCGGCCGTGCATTTTGCTGACCCCGAGGGGGTCGCTCAGACGTGCTACCAGCGTGGGCAACCCGTCGAGCCTCTCCAGCAGCTTCGAGCTCTTCCGGCACCTCGCGAGGCGCCTCGGCGTTCCGGCACGTCATGCCGATGACGTGGCGTAAGACGCGCTCCTGCGTGGGTTAGAAGCGGACCAGCGGATCGCCCCGGGCGGAGACCCGGCGGCGTACCTCGTCGCGATCGCGATGAACCAAGCGCGCGACCATGTACGGACCGCGCGCCTCGGCGTCGCTCCGAGCACCCTGCAATCCTCTCGCAGGCGCGGCGCTGGTCATGTTACCGTGAGCCTCATCAAATTGGGCACACTCGAATGCATGGACACCGGGGAGAGGATCGCGCTGCGATCCCGCATGCTTATCGGGCGCTCCGCCGCCTGCGATCTGCGGGTGGAGGATCCGCGCGTGTCGAGCGAGCACGCGGGCCTGGGGTGGACCGGCGCGGGCTGGGAAGTGCGCGATCTCGGGAGCAAGAACGGCACGTTCGTGGGCGAGCGCCGCCTCGCGGTCGGAGAGCGGACCCCGCTCCTGCCGGGCGATCTGCTCACGCTGGGCGCGCCTCGCCCGCCCGCGACCGCGTTCGTGCTCGCCGATGCCGAGGCCCCGGCGGCGAGCGCGCGGCAAGCGCAGACCGGCGTGGTGCGCGCGGCGTCGGCTGGGCTGATCGTGCTCCCGGACGACGAGAACCCCCGCGCGAGCGTCGTCGAGCAGCACGACGGGAGCTGGGCCGTCGAGGCCCAGGGCACCGCGAGGCTCGCGTCGGATCGCGAGACCGTCGTGGTCGACGGCGAGGCGTGGATCCTGGATCTGCCGCAGCGATCGAGCTCGACGGTGGAGGGCGGCGGCGGTGGCGCCCCGACGCTCTCGACGATCGCGCTGCGCTTTGCGGTGAGCCGGAACGAGGAGCGGGTCCACATCACCGTGGTGTGCCCGGACCGGGACATCGAGCTGCCGGCGCGCAGCCACCATTACCTGCTGGTGACGCTGGCGCGCGCGCGGCTGGCCGCTGCGGCGGAGCCGCCGGCGCAGCGTGGGTGGCTCGACCGCGACGAGCTCTGCCGGATGCTGGCGATTGATGAGCTGCGGCTCAACGTGGAAGTGTGTCGGGCGCGCAAGCAGTTCTCGGCGCTGGGGATCCAGGGGGCGGCGAGCATCGTGGATCGGCGGATGGGGACCGGGCGGATCCGGCTCGGGGTGGAGCGGGTCGATGTGCGACAGATGTAGTGGGAGGCCGCGGAGTGGCGGCGGCGGGTGAAATAGGGGCGAAATACCTAACGGGGCAGGAGGGACTCATACTTACCTCGTGCGAAGGCGCCTCGACTGACGAGCACGCTAGAACGACTCCCGCGAGCCGCTCAAGCGTGCCGGAGCCGGGCGGCCGGGAAGCACACATCATTCACGTTCGTGAACCCACTCACAGATGTCATTCGTGATGGAGGAGCTCCTATGGATTCGAAGCAAGTGTTGGGGACGTCGGCAGTGTGTGACTCGCTTGCAGCCAGCGGCGGCGTGGACAGCCAGCGGAAGCCGCCGCTCGTCGGGACCGGGGCGAGGGCGACGACTGGGAAGCCGGACGCGGTGAACCCTCAGCAGGAGCTCCCGTCGGATTGGCGCTTTACCATCTACCTGAACAGCCAGGCCAGTGGCACGATCCTGGCGCAGATGCTCACTCTGGGCGATAGTGCGGCCGATATCATAGTCACGCAGAAAGGCCACCAGGATGCGACCTGGGGTGGCACGCAGGAACTCTGGTACATCAACACCGCCGCGCTCAAATCGCTGTCGTCCCAGACCATGCAGGTCTGCATCACTGCAACGCCGGCGCTGCGGGTGATGAACAAAGTCGTGTCCCTCCCCCTGGACGAAGACACGACGTTCGCCTTCGGTGGTCTGAAGTTGGGGAAGCCCTCCAATCAATTCGGCATTGCCACGTACAACAGCAACGAAACCGCCACCTGGAAAAAATCCGGGCCGGACCCGTACCCTCCTCCTTCTAATACCAGTTACTATTTCATGGGGCCATCTACCAGCAACCGCACCTTGGGGTTGCGGTTCGTGGTGCCCAATAGCGGGTCGACGACCTTGACTGCAGTGCAGTGGTATGAGGTCTTCGCCGACCCCAGCGCCCCCGCGCCGCACAGCATCAACCCCGGCTCGTTGAGCGGAGTCGCGTACACGTTCAGCGCCGTTCCGCCGACGGGAGGCGTCGTCTGGTCCGCGGTATCGAAGCTCATCGCCCAGTGAAGCGAGCGCCTGGGGAGCCAGTCCTCGTCTCGTCATCGAGCGCGGCTCATCTGCCGGGATAGGACCAGGTGACCCGGACCCCGACGACGAGCCAGCGGGTCCCCGGCCGACTCCCGAAGCGGGAAGCGCTGCGGCTGGTGGCGATCGAGCTCCCCCAGGTACCGCCGCGGGTGACGCGGAAATCATCGTCCTCGGGCGGCACGGGATCCAGCCGCAGCCGGCCCTCCTCGACGAGCGGCCCGTCCTTCCTCCACCGGTTCATGCACCAGTTCCGCACGTTCCCGGCGAGCCCGCGGATACCGTAGGGACTCTCGTCGACGGGATACGCGCCTACCGCCACGGGGCCCGGCAGCCCTCGGTGGCTCTCCAGCGCGCAGGCGAAGGTCGCGTCCAGGTGGCTGCCCCAGGGTACGACACGTCCGTCGGCGCCGCGTGCGGCCTTTTCGCGCTCCAGCTCGTTCGGCAGACGCGCCGGGCGAGCGCGCCGTTTCCCGTGCCAATCGGCATAGAGCAACGCGGCGTTCCAGTCCATCAGCACCGCAGGAAGATCCGGCGCGGAGCCGTCCGGCAAGACGAACCTTCCTCCCGCGGACCTCTCGAAGATCGGCAGCGGCTCCTGCTTCTCCGCCGTGCCCGCTCCTCGCCGTGGAGCCACCTTCAGCGCCTCCGCCTCGCCCTGCGTCGCCATCACGTCGTTCACGAAGTCGAGATACTCACCGTCCGTCACCGGAAATCTGCCCATCACGAACCCGTCCACCCAGATCCGCCTCGCGGGCAAGCCGTCCGCCGCCTCCGCGTCGCCCCCGATCGAGCACCACCCGGCCGGCACATACACCTCGTCCGGCCCGAGCTCTCCTTCCCTCGGCAGCGGCACCGCGAAGGCCTCCGTCTCCCCAGGCGGCACGCCGTCCCAGTGCCCACCTCGCTCGACCAGCACCGGATAGCGCACCTCCGCCCGCCCCTCGGCGCGGATCACACACAGATAGCTCCCCTTGGGGATCACCTTCTCCTGGATGGGAGTCGGCCCGATCTCTCCCACCAGCACCGGCACGAGGTGCCTCTTCTCCTCCACATAGCGGTACAGCGCCACGCTCGCCCCCGGCGGATCCGTCACCAGGGTGAGCGCCCCTTCGCCGCGCAACAAGGCTCCATAGGCCCCCCGGTCGTGCGCTCGCAGCAAGGCCTCGAAGCGAATCACGTCCTCTCCGCGCGCCCCCCGCTCCGCCTCCAGCAGCCGCTCCTTGTAGTGCTCCGCCAGCGCCGCGTGCGCCTCCGGGAGATCCGGCTCCACGCTCAGCGCTCCGTGCATCCCTTCGAGCCACTCTGTCTCCAGCAAGGCCGCCTCGCGCCCGAGCCTCGCCGCCTCGTCCTCCCGCTCCCAGGCCGGCGCCTTCCGCTCCACCGCCTCGAAGGGCTTGACGCCCTCGAGCAGGCGCCGCGCTTCGGCCTCCAGCGCCGCCTGGCGCGCCCGCGTCGCGGCGATGCCGAGCCCCTTGGACTGCACGCGCTCCACCAGCGCGAGCGCCTGCTCGCGCCGCCGCGCCCCATCGAGCCACGCCACGACCTCGCGCGCGACCACCTCCGCATCCGGGTAGCGAGCATCGATCTCGCGCGCCATCGCCCTCTCGCAGATCGCCGCGAGCTCCGCCGGCACCGGCTTGCCCTCCGCCGCCGCGACGACCGGCGCGGGCGCTCTATCGAGCACCTGTTGCAATACATGAAGCGCGCCGCTCCCGCGGTACGGCGGGCGGCCGGTGAGCAGGTGATAGAGCACCGCGCCGAGCGCATACACATCGCTCGGCAAACCATGGAGCGCGCGCTGACCGCGCGCCTGCTCGGGCGGCATGTACGCCGGGGTTCCGAGCACGTCGCCGTGGCGCGTGAGCTGCTCGGACGACGCGTCCATCAGGAGCTCCGTGCCGGCGAGGTCTTCGGGCTCGGCCGCGTCGAGGCGGCGGCCGAGGCCCCAGTCCATCACCATCACCTCGCCGAGCTCGCCGGTCATGAGGTTGTCGGGCTTGAGATCGCGGTGAACGACGCCGCGGCGGTGCGCGTAGGCCACCGCCTGACAGACGCGCGCGAAGGCATCGACGAGGCGCCGGAAGGTCCAGCCCGAGGCCGTATCGCGGAAGCCCTCCGGCCCTGCGGCGGCGTGGACCTCGGCGATCACGTCGCCGATCGTGCGGCCGCGGACCTCGCGCATCGTGAACCAGAGGCGCCCGTCGTCGAGCCGGCCGCCGTCGTACACCGCGATGATCCCGGGGTGCTCGAGGCCCGCGGTGAGCTTGGTTTCGGCGAGGAAACGCGCCGCGATCCGCGCCCCGCCCGCGACGTCGGCGCGCAGGATCTTCATCGCCACCACGCGATCGAGCTCGGTGTCGAGCACGCGCCGCACCTCGCCGAAGCTCCCCGCGGCGAGGCGCCCCTGATCGCGGTAACGCGACGGCAAACGAGGCACGCCGAGCGGCGCGGCGTCACCGCTCGACTCCGGCGCCGCGGTCACGGTCGCGCTCCCCGCCGCCGCATCTCGCTCGTTCATCCCCGCTCCTCGCTTCGCGACGCCGTCCCCTTGAAGAGCGCCTCATCCAACATGTTACCATGGGGCAGAGGATCGTGGGCACGCTCGAACGCATGGACACCGGCGAGCGGATCTCGCTGCGATCGCGCGTCCTTTGAACGTCGAGGGGTGTCGGGCGCGCAAGCAGCTCTCGGCGCTGGGGATCGAGGGGGCGGCGAGCATCGTCGATCGGCGGATGGGGACGGGGAGGATCCGGCTCGGGGCGGAGCGGGTCGACGTGCGGCGGATGTAGCGACGGGCCGGCGGCGCGGCGACGGCGGTGGAAATAGGGGGAAATACCCGGCGGTGGTGAGGGGGCTTATACCTATCCTCGTCGAGAAGGCGTCTCGCCCGGGCCTGGCGGCCGGGAAACGCACCTCGATCACCTTCTCGAACCCAATCATGGCCGTCGTTCGTGACGGAGGAGCCCCTATGCACTCGAAGCGCGTGTACTGGTCGTCGGTACTGTGTATCTCGCTCGCAGCCTGCACCGGCGTGGACAGCCAACCCACGGACGAGGAAGCCGTCGACGAGGGCGCCCTCGCGTCGGTAGCCAATCTCATCACCAACGGGAGCTTCGAGCTGCAATACGAGCTGACGGCGGGCATCTACGGCGCCTGGCCGGCCAACGCGGACCTCTGGGCGCCCATCGGATACTACGGGGCGACCAACTCGCTCCCCGGCTGGACGGTGGGCGGTGACGGCGTCGACTGGCACGACTCGAGCTCCGGCCCGCGGGTCGGCGAGCCGTCCGCGGGCGATGGCGCCCGCACGGTCGATCTGAACAGTGCCGTCGGCCTGAATGCGGGCACGATCTCCCAGACGATCGCGACCACGCCCGGAGCCCCGTACGTGATGAAGTTCTCCTATTCGGCGCACCCGTACGGGGGGTGCGGCCCCGGGCCGAGGCCGATGCTGGCCAGCGCCGGCAGCGCGTCTCTCGTCGTCACGCCGGATCCCGTGAGCGAGGGGTACTCCGGCGGTATCAACGTCTGGCACAGCGCCAGTTTGCATTTCACGGCGACCAGCACGTCGACGACGATTTCGTTCGCGAGCCTCGTCGGCAACACCTGCGCAGGTCCCCTCGTGGACAAGGTCGTCGTCGAGGCGCTCCCGATCATCAACGTCGACACGACCGGCTGCAACACCAACGTCGCCATCAACAACGCCATCGGTCAGAGCTTCCGGGTCCCCGCGGCGACCAGCCTCGACCACTTCGACATCTGGATCAAGCCCGAGCTCTACTACACGACGGCGTACAACGTCGAGGTGTACGACAGCGAGGGGACGGGAGGCGTCAAGATCGCCACCTCGGCGTCCGTGTCCATGGGCTCGCAGACGGGCGGAGCGGCGTCCACCTGGTACAGCTTCGCCTTCGGCACGGGCGTCTCGCTTCAGGCGAACCATGCCTATACCTTCAAGCTGGTGAGGCTCTCGCAGTACTCGGGCGCCTTCTCGCATTGCGGGAACGTCTACGCGAGCGGGATCGAGTACTGGCTCGGCTACTCGGCTTCGTCTGGAAACGACATGTCCTTCCGGCTCTACGGGAACTGAATCCGCGAGCAGAATCCTCGACCAACGTATATCGTCGCCTCGCCCATCAACACCCCGTCCATCGCTACATCCGGCACCACCTCGTTCCCGAGCTCCGGCGGGATCGGTTGGTAGCCGGTGTACGTGACCCCGATGTTCTAATCTGCCCCCGGTGCAGTCAGAAGATGCGCGTGCTCGCGACGATCACCGAGCCCCCGGTGCACTTCTTCGTCGGGAGGGCGCAGAAGCGCCCATCCTCCTCGCAGGGGCGAAGCCGGGCCCCTTCGGACGAGCTCCCGCAGACTGTGGCGCGACCCCTTCGATGCGTACCGACACAGCCGCCTCGCTCCGCGTGTCGTAGCCCCTTCGTTCAAGCGTCCGCGGCGCCGAGCGCGCTACGGGGCGCATCGGCGTGCCGTGGGCACACGTGTCCGTCCGGGCTTTGGTCTGGCCCGGGAGGCGCGTCGCGAGACGCTATGCGGCGTCCCCGGGCGCCTTGCGGCGCACAACGGTGCTCTTCCAGTACGGCGGCCGCCGCGTGGACGCTGGGAGAGCGTGCTGGGACGTCGGTCGGCTCGCCGAGCGCGGAGAGGAAGCGGGCGATGTTCCTTGGCTCGGTCACCATGGCGACGAGCTTCATCCGCCCCTTGCAAGCTGGGCACTCGAGGACGTCGATCGCACATGTGCGGCGCAAGAACTCGGCCCACGGTCGATAGCCGCCACGCTTGCGTTTCGGAGCGGCGTCATCGTCCGCCTTCGTAGGCTCTTCTGGCTTCGCAGGGCGCGGTCCGATGCGCTTGCGCGCCAACGTGGGGCGCGCCTCCGCGACAGCCGCACCAGGCCGTCCTGCTGCGGCTCGACGCGCTCCTTTGCGATCGGCGGTCGCAGCACGTAACGCAGCAGCGCCTCCCTCGCCGCGGCATGGTGCGCACCGGCGCGCGTCGCTGCGTGCAAGGTGAAGCCATCGAGCGCAGCGCACAGCGGCTTGTCGTACGCGAGCTCGTCAAGCGCGCGCACGCGCGCAGCCTGGCCCTCACTCCGGAGTCTGCTCACGTCGCGGCCGGGTCCGTACCGGCATGTCGCTTCGGCTTCGCGGGTCACACGACCGAGGATCTGCGACACGTTGGAGGCGTGTCTCTCGCCCGACCCCGGCTCGAAGCGCCGATGAACAGCGCGCGGGTCACCGGAGGCGGGGACAGCTGCTCAACCGCCGGTGGCCTCGGGTAGAACGCACCCGCGCGTAGGTAAAAGAAGCCGGATCGCAGCGCGAAGAAGTGTAGCGCAGCAAACCGAAAGGGTGGGACCGCGAGCGTCGTGATGGCTCGGTCCTGGGTCGAAAGAGCGTGGTCCGGGCGGCGCCGAGCGCGCTGCGGGGGCGCGTCGGCGTGCCGTGGCACACGTGTCCGTCCGGGCGTTGGTCTGGCCCGGGGCTCACGCTCGGCGCGCCCCGCCCACCGGCGCCCGCGTTCGTGCTCGCCGACGGCGCGCCCCGACGGCGAGCGCCCGGCACGCGCGGACCGGCGTGGTGCGCGCGGCATCGGCGGGGCTCATCGTGCTCCCGGACGACGAAAACCCCCGGGCGAGCCTCGTCGAGGAGAGAGACGGGAGCTGGGCTGTCGAAGCCCAGGGCACAGCAAGGCTCGCCTCCGATCGCGAGCCCCTCGTCGTCGACGGCGAGGCGTGGATCCTCGATCTACCGCAGCGAACCAGCTCGACGGCGGAGGGCAGCTCGGACGCCCTCACGCTTTCGGCGATCGCGCTGCGCTTCGCGGTGACCCGGGACGAGGAGCGCGTCGATATCACCGTGGTGTGCCCGGACCGGGAGATCGAATTGCCAGCGCGCAGCCACCATTATTTATTGATGACGCTGGCGCGCGCGCGGCTGGCCGAGGCGGGGGCGCCGCCTGTGGAGCGCGGCTGGCTCGAGCGCAAGGAGCTTTGTCGAATGCTGGCGACCGATGAGCTGCGCATCAATGTGGATGTGTGTCGGGCGCGCAAGCAGTTTGCCGGGCTGGGGATTCAGGACGCGGCGAGCATCGTGGATCGGCGCGTGGGGACGGGGCGGATCCGGCTCGGGGTGGAGCGGGTGGACGTGCGACGGATGTAGGGGGAGGCCGCGTGGGCGGCGGCGGGTGAAATAGGGGCGAAATACCCATCGCGCGATGGTGGGGCCTATATCCATTGGCGGCGCCGATGCCAAACATCGGGGGAGCCGCCGAGCAGCCGCGCGGGATCGAGCCTGTTACCTATCTGTAGGGAACCGAGCGAAAGCTCCGGGGCTCCTATTCGCCAGCAACAGTCTTGGCTCCGCCGCACGCCCGGCACTCAGTCCAGAAGTCAACCAAGGAGAATGATCATGAACGAGAATAAAGGTATCTACCGTGTCACTGGCATTGCGGGGAGCGACATCGCCGGAGCGCCCCGCCTGCACTTCGATCTCCTCGTCGTCACCAGCACCGGCAAGGTGAGCGGCCACGTCGCGATCACGCAGGCGCTCCCGCTCCCCGGCGGGAACATCAGCGTCACCGTGACCGGTCAGGTGCGCGGGGCCGGCCTCGGCCCGATCACGCAGCTCGTGGTCCTCTCGGGCACCTATCTGCAACCGTTCCCTCCGCCGGCGATCGGCGAGGTCACGGAGCAGTTCAACGCCCACTTCGCCGTCGACGCCCACTGGCAAGGGCGCGGCGGCTTCACCTACGGCGGCCACGACGTCGATGACGTCCCGGTGCGCTCGGCGTAGCCCCGCCCTCGCGCCCCCGGAAGCCCCGCGACGGGGCTCGCAGTCACGAGGTCCTTTGACCGTAGCCGTGCCGATGACCGAGGTCACGGCGCCTCCATCCCAACCACTGTAACCTCGTCCACGTCGTGGTGTTCATGTAGCGACGACCCGAGGCACGCGCCTGCGGCGATCACCCGGTGGCCGCGGGCTGACGCGACCTCGCTACCCCCTCCCTGCCTCGAACTCTCTGACACCCCCTCTCGCAACCCCCGCGTCCCCCAGCAGTTCCGCCGTCGTCAGCGCCATCGCCTTGGCCGCCGCCTGCCAGCAACGAGCCGACCCGACCCACGTTGCGCAGGCGACTTCTCCTCGAGTGGTCGGCCGCCTGCTGCCGGTGCGCAGCCACCACTACCTGCTGGTGACGCTGGCGCGCGGTTGGCAGCGGCAGCGGAGCTACCTGCGGATCGCGGCTGGCTCGAGCGGGACGAGCTGTGCCGGATGCTGGCGATCGATGAGCTGCGCCTCAACGTGGAGGAGTGCCGGGCGCGCAAGCAGTTCGTGGCGCTGGGGATCCAGGGGGCGGCGAGCATCGTGGATCGGCGGGTGGGGACCGGGAGGATCCGGCTCGGGGTGGAGCGGGTCGATGTGCGACGGATGTAGCGGCGAGGCGCGCTGGCGGGTGAAATAGGGCGGAAATACCCGACGGGAGAGAGAGGGCTTATACCTGTCCTCGTCGTGAGGACGTCTCGCCCGGGCCGGGCGGCCGGGAAACGCACCTCACTCACCTGAGGTAGGCTTCGAGCTCCTTCTTCGCGTGCTTGGGTATCCGGACGGCGATGGCGCCGTCGTCGATGGCCCCGTACAGTGTCTCCACGTTGTCGCGCACGATGTCGTAGAGCGTCGTCTTCTCGGGGCGACGGCGCTCGTAGACGACGCCCGTGGTGCAAGCCGCGCTGGCCACACGGCGCCGACACCGCACGCCGCACGCCACGCGGTGAGGGCGCGTTTTCGCCGCGAATTTCGACAACGGCCCGCGCCATGATCTCCAGCGCCTGACCCGTTCGACGAGCGCCGTCGAGCCAGGCGGCCACCTCGCGCGCGAGCGCCTCGGCGTCCGGATAACGCGCGCTCATCTCCCGCTGCATCGCCTTGTCGCAGATCGCCGCGAGCTCCGCGGGGACCAGCTTGGCCCTCGCCGCCAGGGCGATCGGCAAAGGGGGCCCGGCGAGCACCTGCCGGAGCACGACCAGAGCGCTTCCGCCCTCGTACGGGGATCGCCCGGTGAGCAGGCAATACAGCACCGCTCCGAGCGCATAGACGTCGCTCGGCAAGCCGTGCAGCTCGCGCTGTCCGCGAGCCTGCTCCGGCGGCATGTACGCCGGCGTTCCCAGCACGTCGCCATGCCGGGTGAGCTGCGAGTTCGCTTCGTCCGCCAAGGGCTCCGCCGTCCCCTCGTCCCGCACGTCGCGCGCACCCACGCGCCGGCCGAGGCCCCAGTCCATCACCAGCGCCTCGCCCAGCTCGCCGACCATGAGGTTGTCGGGCTTGAGATCACGGTGGACGATGCCGCGGCGGTGCGCGTAGGCCACCGCCTGGCAGACGCGCGCGAAGGCGTCGACGAGGCGGCGGAAGGTCCAGCCCGAGGCCGCCTCCCGGAAGCCCTCTGGCCCCGCAGCGGCGTGGACTTCGTCGATGACGTCGCCGAGCGTGCGGCCGCGGACCTCGCGCATCGTGAACCAGAGGCGACCGTCCTCGAGCCGGCCGCCGTCGTGGACCGCGACGATGCCGGGGTGCTCGAGGCCCCCCGTGAGCTTGGTCTCGGCGAGGAAGCGCACCTGGATCTGCTCGGCGTGGGCGACGTCGGCGCGGAGCAGCTTCATCGCCACGACGCGATCGAGCTCGAGGTCGTGGACGCGTCGGATCTCGCCGAAGCCACCCGCGGCGATGCGACCCTCGTCGCGGTAGCGCGCTGGCAGACGCGGCACGCCGAGCGGAGCCGCGTCGACGGACGCCTCGGGGGCCGCGGTCACGGTCTCGCTCCACGCCTCTGTACCGAGATCGATCATCCTGCGTTCCTCCGGTCCCGGTCTGCGGGCGGCGCTCCTGGGGGGCGCAGCGTCGGTCAGGGTAACGTGAGAACAACCAAGTTGGGCACGCTCGATCGCATGCTGGGGTGGATGGACGCGGTCTGGGCGGCGAGCATCGTGGATCGGCGGATGGGGACCGGGAGGATCCGGCTCGGGGTGGAGCGGGTCGACGTGCGACGGATGTAGTGGCGCGGCGGCGGCGCGGCGACTGCGGTTGAAATAGGGGCGAAATACCGGTCGAGCGAGATGGGGCTTATACCTGTTCACGGCTACGGCACAAACGTCGCAGCAGCCCGAAAGGCAACCGCACCATGAACACTCTCGCTGACAAGAAGGTCACCAAGGCCATGATCACCGGCATCAAGGGCTCTTCGGCGACGACGCTGCCCCGGACTTCGTCGAAGGGGAGCGCCGATGCCGGCGTGTTCGACGCCGTGGTCGGCGCCGATGAAGCCGCGTTGAACGCCACGGTGGCCGCGTTCTACGCCACGTGTCGAAGTCTCTTCACCCAGACGTTCACCGTCAACCAAGAGGGCATCACCACCGTGGTGGTGGACTTTCAAGCCGCGCCGACGGTCGCTCTCGCGCCGACGGACAGCTTCGTCGAACACGCGCGCAGCTTCGTCAAGGGACGCATGGGAGACTCGGAGCTGGACCACGCGATCCGCTTCATGACGAACGGTTCGATCACCGCGACCTGCGCCACGGTGGTCTGCACGATCAACGGGGGTGCGGCGCCGGTGATCGTACCGGCGTCGACGGTGTGCGGCGCGGCAGTCAACATTCAACCCGTGGCTGGCCAGAGCGGGTACAGCCTCGGGCTCGCGCTCTCGGGCCTGATGATGTCGGTTCAGGGCGAGCCGATCCTCTCGTCTCTGCTGAACACGCTCATCGCGCCGCTGCTGCTCACGTACCTCAACACGTCGATCCTCGGCAACATCACGATCCCGGCGCTTGCGCTCGAGGGCGTGACCTTCGCCGCGCCCGTGGTCGCGGACGAGACCGCGGGGAGCGAGAACTACCTCGTCGGCTATACGGGCCTCAACCCGGTGGTCGCGCCGGCCTCCGGAACGGCGTGGCCCGCAGGGACGATGTTCGCCGGCGTGGACGCCGCCGCGCTGAACGCGGTGGCGAGCGCGGTCCTGCCGAGCCCCACCGGACAGGGAGGCATCGACGACCCCAACCTTGACTGGAACTATCAGCTCGGATTCACCCCCAGCTTTCAACCGCAGCCGGGAGCGGGCAGCGCCATCACCGCGACGATGGCGATCAACGGCAGCGCGAGCATCACTTGGCACACGCCGAACGGGCTGCCGAACATCAGCTTCGGCGCGACGATCTCCGGCTCGGCGACGGCGACAGCGTCGATCAACGCCGCACAGGACGGAGCCAACCAGAACATCTCGATTACCATCAATAGCGTCGACAACGTCGATCTTCAGCTCGACATCAACGGGCTACCTGACTTCCTGAATTCATTGCTGAGCGTCATCACCGACGCGATCATCGGTCCGGCCGCCTCCCTGGCGGCGAGCGTTCTCAGCGGCTTTCCGATCCACGTGTACACCCTGTCACCCATCTCGTTTCAGTTCGCCAATCTGCCCACCTGCCAGCTCGTGCTGCAAGCTCTCCAGCTCTCGCAGATCACGGGAGCGGATGGGGTGTCGCTGGTGGCGGTGACGGCGACTCCGGCGTTCGAGCTCGCGTCGAGCACGTTGGCGCCCAGATAGCTTCGTGTCGCGCGCCGTCGCTCGCCCGCCGTCCTGCCGAGGGGGACTGCGGAGCGAGGACGCCGCTCCACGGCTTATCGCCCACTCCATAGCGACAAGGCGGTTCTCGTGCAAAAAACAAGCTTCGCCCCCGCGGCGCTGGTGCAACGGTTCAAGCCGCTCTACCGGTTCCACTCCGAGGAGATGTGGTATCCGTGTCATCCAGCCGATCAGCTCCGGTGCGCGAACCTCGTCTCGACCGTCGATGGGTCGATCGTAATTCCCGCGCTGGGGCGGTCCGAGGGCTCGCCCGCCGACCAGTTGCTGTGCACGCAGCTCGGCTTGCAGCAGCTGGCCGCGCGCGGGATCGCTCTGGACCCGGCGACGGTCGCGGCGCTCCAGTGGAGCGGCACGCGCTCTCCCCACTACGGTGCGCTCTGCCCCTCGGCGACCTTCGTCATCCAGCGGGCCGATGACCAGTTCATGCCGCCGTGCGGCTGGATTGACAGCGCGAACTTCCAACCGCCGCTCGCGACATGGTTTCACCGCGGCGCGCCGAACAACCCGCGAAACTGGCTCGGCGGTGACCCGTCCACCTATGCAGCGGAGATGGTCAATCCGCCGCAGGGGGCGTCGCGCGGCGCCTAGCAGGAGCCGATATCGATTGCCTGGGTGCAGCGGCACTCGGTCGCCGGCGTCGACTACGTGGACGTGATCTACACGATCATGCTCGCGTGGAACGGCAGCATCAGCCTGCTGCCCGGACAGGGCGAGCACCCCAACGACGTCGAGACGACTATCGTCCGTTTCAACGCGGCCGACCTCGACCACCCGGTGCGCTACATGTTCCAGCAGCACGGCGGCTTCTCCTGGGGCGCGAAAGGGCATACCCCAGCGTCGACAGAGACCGCACCGAATCCGCGCCGGCCCAATCCACAAGGGAACGCCGACGCGGCGATACCCGCCGATCCCACGTCGAGCGGCGAGCCCAAGCATCACCCCGACGGTGCGCTGGTCAGCGTGCCCCACTCTTGATACGACGCACATACAAACCCCGTCGGAGTATCCAATCCACTCCGGGACGTCGAGTTTGTCGTCAGACAACAAAGGAGTCGCCCCCATGTCAATTATGACAATTAACGGAATCTGCTCTAGCCTGTTTGCAGCCGCCTATGCAATGTCTACCACAGTAGACAACACCACAGGGGCGGGCGATTGGCGTTACTTAGGTCACATTTCGAAGCTTTGTCTCAAGCAGGCAATGCCCGATGACGCGTTGGATTTGTTTATACGATGGGCGGTACAAATCAACCCTAACGAAGATATTGGGCAATGGATTGACCATATTCAAAGTAATTGCAGCCAAGTTCAAGGTAAAACAACTCTGGAAAAATTGAATGGCGTGCTCAAAGGCTTCACGGATCTCGGTGGTGGTGAACATAATTGTGACCAGTGGTCCGTGTTGAGGGATTTTTCGAGTAACCTGTCGAGCGGGACGGCGTCAATGCCACCGGTACCTGTCAATACGCCACCAGATCTGTCTATTTTCAATCTGGACTCCGCGACCGCCGCGATCATGGGATACATCAACTATGTTGCGGGAACGGCCGCGGGCGGCAGTCAAACTGGCGCTGGCGACTGGTCGGCGTTTCAATCGTGCGCAGCGTCCGGATTGGCTCAAAACAGCGCCGACGCATCGCTTGACGCCTTCCTGGCGCAGGTGAAAGGTCTCACGCCCAACGAAGATGCTGGGCAGTGGACTGACCAAATTCAGGCTCATTGTGCGCAAGGCGCAGGCGGAACAACTCAGCAAAAATTTAACGGGATCATGGTAGGGCTAGCGGGATTGGGTACGGGCGCACATAATCTTAGTCAATGGGCTTTGCTACGCAGTTTTGCATCGGCGATACAGCAATTGCATTTTAATGTATTGATGCCTACTGACCGGAACATCGAGATGAATGACGTGGAATCGGCCTTCAGACGGTTGAGCACGGCATATTCGCGTTGCTACTATAGCATTGATACTGGGCCGGTAGCGGTGATCGCAGATGTGGCATCCCATTTCAAGGGAATATCTTCTTATGGAGGCAAGCTGATATTTACCCATAGCAATGTTGGCACAGAGGGGGGCGTTGGCAAACGAATCGTTGCCTATGAACCTATCTTCGCCCAAGATATCGCTGCTGCGGATCCGCAGGACACGGAGCCTAATAACCTCCAGCACCCGTGTTCCTCGCAGGCCTGCGGACAATACATGGCGATGGGGATTCAAACGTCAGAGGGAGACACGACAGACTCGCAAATTCAAATTCAAGATTTGTCTCAGATTGTCTTCAATGGCCTCATTAAAGACATTGGAAGTATTCCCTGGCCAGACGGCATCAATGGTGTCGCATTGACCAAAGAACATGGTCCCGACGGGAAATATATCTTGGCTGGAATTCAAGGCAATACGCTTCAGTTCTATTCGTCCGCGGGTCCTGACATGGTCGATGCGAGTGGGAATCTCACCGTTTTTACAAAAGTCTGGGGAACCTCTGTCTTTGGTGAAAGTGGCTGTGGACTGGCGCTAATTACGCAGGCCGATGGCAAATTATATCTCGTCACAATCGATGGTGACATCGACGGCACGAAAATGAACCATGTCTCACTGTACTGCGTGGAGCGAGATGGCAATCAAATAATAAATGGCGTGAGCGCGATGCTGAGCCGGATCGACCTGAGTGGCTTCGTCGATACGAGTGCGCCTGTTGATGAACTGATGAGCGCAGTTAGTTTGATTCCCGGGGGGGCTGTCCTCGCGCACTTGGGCGCGCCAATCCTGAATACATCATTCAGGTGGGGTAAGGGCCTCGAGGTCACCTCGCCAGACTCTTTCCGAGTGTTTGGCTCCGACCGAAATTCGATTCCATTGTCGCAAATTAGCAGCGGTACGTTCATTGGTTGGACAAAAGATTTTTCTGTATGCGTCTGGGAGTCAAATCTGCCGAGCTAGGCAGAAAACAGGACCGTTCAGTCACGCATGCCGGCGCCGATTCCAACAGCCGTAATTACGCGGATCTGTCGGTGAAATCCGCTGGATGTGGCCTTGCCCTGTCGCAGCAAAACGCATGACTTCCGCATCGATCCGAGCGGCAGCTCGCCATGGGATTGCCAGAAGATCAAGTCGCGCGACAGGATGCCACTCGACCTCGAAGCTCATTCGCCCTGGTCAAGCCGCATCCGCTCGATGGTCGCAGCGATCTCGGCCGGGGGCAGCCCGCGGTGTCCGGCCTGGATGTCCGCCTGGATCGCTTCAAACGCGGCGCGCTCCTCGGCGGTCGGGTAGCCCCGGGTCGTCGCCTTCCCGGGGCCCCCAGTCCCGGTAGGGACGACCCTTTCGGATCGCCCCCCGGACAGAGCCCGGCGTGCAGATTTCCCGCACCGGGCTCCCACCTCCGGTCTACGGGCCAGCGAATCTTCGATCGGGCCAGGGGTGCACGACGCGCGGAGGCGGAAGAGGGTATCGAGCGTCGAGGTGCTTGAACTTGCTGACGGGCCATCGAGAGCGCTGGTCCCGTCGTTGAAGCTGACGGTACCAGCACCGCTGCACCTCTCGATGAAACGAGGCAGGCGCTCGATGGTTGGTGGGCACGCCGTAGTAATTGTCGTGCCCACGGATCACCGAGCAGAGCCACCCATGCTGCTTCTTCAGGGGCTCGTGCATCCGACGTCGCATTTCCTCGCGCAGCGAGATCATCTTCGCTGCGCGTTTCTTCCTGGCAGTGCGGCGCATCAGCATAAAACGCCTCAATCGCGACTCGGTCGCAATGTGGGTGAATCCAAGGAAGTCGAACGTCTCGGGCCGCGTGTGCCCGTCCCGCTCACTGTCCTTGCGGGCATAGCGCCCGAACCGAAGCACCCGGGTCTTCTCCGGGTGTAGCTCCAGACCGAACTTCGCGAGGCGTTCGGCCATGGCCGACTGCATCGCGCGCGCGTCCTGTTCGAACTGAAAGCCCAGCACCACGTCATGGGCGTAGCGCACGACGTAGACTTCACCTCGTGCGTGCCGCTTGCGCCATTGCTGGACCCACAAATCGAGCGCGGCAGCTCGCCTTTCTCCACGACGCCCGCGTGCAGCCACTTCATCAGCAGCCGCACCATGCGTCGGTCCGCGATCTTGTGCTCGAAGAACTTTTGCATCCATCCGTGCTCGATGGTGTCGTAGAACGCACGGATATCCGCATCGAGCACCCAGCTCACCTTTCTACTGATTGCCACCGCGAGAGCATCCAGGGCTCGGTGCTGCGATCGGCCAGGCCGGAAGCCGTACGAGAACCCGAGAAACTCTTGCTCATAGATGGGCTCCAGGATCATCCGTGCCGCTTGCTGGACGATTTTATCCTCCAGTGCAGGGATACCGAGCGGCCGCGTACGACCATCGCCTTTCGGGATGTACACGCGCCGCACCGGTTGCGGATGATAGTTGCCGCGATGAACGCGGTCCTGAAGGTCGCGCAGTCGTGCGTCCAGATTCTCGCCGTACTTGCTCCACGTAACCCCATCGACGCCCGGAGCCGCATTCTTGTTTAGGCGTTCATACGCCCCCTTCAACAGCGGCACCTTGAGGTGGTTCAACAGATTGGTGAACCGCTCCCCTTTTCCTTGCTTCGCTCGCTGTCCGACCCGCTCCATGGCCGTGAGCGCGCCTGCCCGGTCCTGAGCCCGGAGCGCGTTTCGTGGAGCGAGTTTCCCGTTGGCCGCGCGCTTTCCCTCCATGGACTCCTCGGGCGTTACCCAAGAGCTCGGCCCACTGTCGATAGCCGCCACGCTTGCGTTTCGGAGCGGCGTCATCGTCCGCCTTCGTAGGCTCTTCTGGCTTCGCAGGGCGCGGTCCGATGCGATTGCGCGCCAACGTGGGCGACTTGCCGAGGCGAGCACGCCAGCGTACTTGACGGTGTGAAAGCGCGGCGGCGGGACGCTGGCCGCGAGGCGGCACAGGAGCGAGAGCGGATCCATGTCCACCGCGACAGTCCCGTCAGCGAAGGCGCGCCTCCGCGACAGCCGCACCAGGCCGTCCTGCTGCGGCTCGACGCGCTTCTTTGCGATCGGCGGTCGCAGCACGTAACGCAGCAGCGCCTCCCTCGCCGCGGCATGGTGCGCACCGGCGCGCGTCGCTGCGTGCAAGGTGAAGCCATCGAGCGCAGCGCACAGCGGCTTGTCGTACGCGAGCGCGCTCGGAGAAGATGGCGAGTGCCCGCGGAGCCATTGCGGGGCGACGACGTGTGGCGCGGCTCTCGTCCCAAGACGGCGGAGGCACAGAGCGCTGCCTCGGGCTCGTGGTCCTCCTCGACGTCGTGCTCGAGCTCGAGATGCCCGTGCCGCCGGAGGTAACGGAGCATCCGCCCGACGGCGTGCTCCAGGACCTGACCGACCTCGCCCGTTCGCAGGTGACCGAGCTCGTTCCACACGAGCTCGGTGCCGTCTTCGTGATAAGCCCCGTCTAGGAAGGAGCTCCCCGGGCCCAGGGCTCGGCGCTTGGGCCCGGGTTGGGTCCATGCCGTCCGAGGGGGTGCGATCCGTCGTCACGCCCCCCCGAAATCCCGCCGAAAGTAACGGATCGCGACGGTTCGACACCGCACCGGAATCCTGGCGGGATTTCCGACGCGCGGAGTTAGACCAGGAGCTGCGCCGCCCGCGCGACGATCGCCGCGACCGCCCCCACGTCCCACGCGCGCGCGAGCCACCACTGCACCTCGCCGCCGCTGCTCCACGGCGCGACCCACGCCGGCGGCTGCACCAGGTCCGCGCACGCGAGCACCCGCTCGCGCGCCTGCGCCTCGCGGTAGCCGCTGCCGCCGCCGCCCACGTGCTCCTCGGCCCGCACGTACACGAACAGCCGCGCTCCCCGGCCCTCCGGGAGCAGCGCCCCGGCCGCGCCGAGCGCCTCCGGCGTCGCCGGCAGCTCGGCCCGCGCGCCGCCCTGCCGCAGCCGGAGCGCGCCCCCGGCCGCGCGCTCGACCCGTGCGCGGACCCAGCCCTCGGAGCGCTCGCCGCGGAGCAGCGCGCCGAGCGGCGAGAGCTCGGGGCTCGGGCCCAGCCGCGGCGCGCGCTTCCCGCGGAAGAGCCTCGCGGCGAGCAGCCAGAACACGATCGGGAACACCGACAGCGCCGGGTGCAGATCGAGCGCGCTCGCCACGACGGCCCCCCCGCCCAGCACCGGGAAGGCGAGCACGCCCGCGCCGGCGAAGGCGCCGAGCGCGATCGTCGCGCCGAACCCGCCGACCACGCCGATCGCGACGTTGCCGATCGCCACCACGCCGATGGCCACGTTGCCGATCGCGATGAAGCCGCGCGCCACGTTGCCCACCGCGATGACGCCCGTGACGACGTTGCCGAACACCAGGAAGCCGCTCGCCATGTTGCCGGCGTCGATCCAGCGCGCGCGCGGCGCCGCGGCCGCTAGGGCGCCCGGGCGGAGCCCGCTCATTCCGTCACCTCGAACGAGGTGCGGCCGACGAGCTGGCCGTCCTCCGTCTCGACGTCCACCGTCCACTGCCCGGTCAGGCGGCGCGGCAGGCGCCCGCCCACGAGCTGCGACTTCAGCCGCACCGCGCCTTGCGGGCCCGGCACGCGCAGCATCTCCTCCCGCTCGCGGTAGACCTCGCGGCCCTCGTGCCGCCAGACGTGGAGCAGCCGGTCGCCCTCGCCGCCCGGCACCACGACGTCGGTCACCGCGCGGAGCTCCTGGATCACCGAGGCGTGGAGCGACTTGACGCTCATCGCGAGCCGGCCGTCCTGGAGCACGTAGGGGCCCACGGCCGCGGACGAGAGGTGCATCGGCACCGGCGGGATGAGCTCCCGCGTCCCGTAGGCGAGCCCGACCCCGGCGGCCGCCGCGAGGACGAGGAACACCGCGCCCACCCGGCTCCACAGGGCGGAGAACGGCAGGTGCAGCGTGCAGAAGCCGAGCACGGAGACGAGCGCGGCGGAGAGCAGCGTGTAGAGCGTCCGGGTGTCGGGCAAGATCGCCGGGATGACGAGGTTCAGGCACGCGAACAGCGTCACGCCGTAGAACACCGAGGCGAGCGTCTTCCACCGCATGAGCACGCGGTCGAAGACGAGATCGAGCGTGGAGAGCACGGCGCAGGCGCCGAGCAGCAGCACGAACCACCGGTTCGGCGCGTCCAGGCTGGCGCTCTTCCAGTAGAACGGGAGGAGGAAGAACAACATGCCCTGATACAGGTTCTTCAGGACATAGGTCATCACCATGAAGCGCAGCCGCGCGCCGCGCCACGCGGTCGCGTAGTCCTGGCGGGCGCCGGTGCCGAAGAGCCGGAAGAACAGGAGCACGAGCAGCCAGGCGACGCTCACCGAGATGGCGAGGAAGCGGGCGCGCTGGAACCCCTTCTGCGCGAACGCCACCACGAAGGCGCCGAGGCTGAGCGCATAGGCGGTGTGCAGCCACCAGAGCTTCTTGTGGTGCCGCTTGAGGAAGGCGCTGAGCTTCGCCTTGAAGCCCTGCGGCGCGGCCTCCTCCTCGGGGCTCAGCTCGGTGAAGGACGGCTTGGGCTCGGCCTTGACCGTCGGCGCGTCGTCCTCCGCCGACCGCACCTGCCGCTCGGGCATCTTGAGCGTGCGGTCCTCGGGCTCCGCGCCCGCGGCGCGGGGCGGCATGCGCAGGGTGACGTCGTCGGGGCCGCCGCGGTCGCGGTCCCCGGGCAGCGCGACGCCGCCGCGGGGCTCGGGCGCGCCGGCCGGCATGTACAGGATCGTCGGCGCCTCCCCGAGCGACTCGCGCGCGCGCTTCTCGTGGATCTGCGTCGTGGCCGCGCTCGAGGACGGCGGCGACGGCCGCGAGGGCGCGCTCGCGTGGGCCTCGGGGCCGGAGGCGTCAGGGGAACGCGGCGCGGGAGGCTTCATGCGGATGGCGCAGCGTACCCGACCGGCGTGCCGCCTACGAGGGCGCGGCGAGGCGCGCGCGCCGGCCGAGCGCGGCGGCCGGCGGCGGTCGGAGCCGGCCGGGAAGGTGGGGCGGCAGAGAGGAAAATTCAACGATTTCAATAATTTGTATGATTTGAAGGGGGCGGGCCCGCCGGGGCGGAGGTGATCGCCTGGCGCGGGCAGGACCCTCACGACGAGCGCCCCTCGGCGCCGGAAGGCCGGTCCGCGGCCGCGCCGGCGCTCCGGCGGGGCGGGGACAGGGGAGCAGGCCCCGCCGCCGCGGGGCGAGCAGGCCCCGCCGCCGCGGGGCCTGCGCTTGCGAGCGCGCGGCCCGCTGCGTTCGCGTCACTGGACCTGGATCGTGAACTCGTCGGCGAGGCGGCCGTTCACGTCCTTGAAGTAGCCGCGCGCCTTCTTGGGATCTCCGTCGACGTTGAAGCGGATGAACAGGGCGCCGTACGCGGCGGTGCCCGACATCAACGTGTTGTTCTTCACCCACTTGTTGCTGGCGTAGTACGACGCCCACCACGTGTCGTCGTCGTGGCTTACCGCCTCGTAGTCGCGGATATCGACGCCGGCGAGGCCCGACACGAACACGAAGTTGCGGTTCGCCCCGAGCTCCACCAGATCGAAGAGGCCCGTCTTGCCGTGGCCGGTCGACGCGTTGCCGACGTCCGTGAGGGTGCGGGTGCGGGAGTACGAGTGCTCGTGGCCGGTCGAGACGATGGCGCCGGCGCTCATGCACTCCTGGTAGGCGCTCCAGCCGACCTCGTTGCTCTTGCCGCCGACCTGCATGTCGTGCTGGTTCTTGTGCCAGGCGCAGACGGACCAGATCGAGCTGTCCGCGGCGAGCGAGTCGCGGATGAAGTCCACCTGGTCGGTCGCGTTGGCGGCGCAGGTCGAGCGGAGCTCGCCCGTGCCGATGCAGGACTCGACGATGTGCAGCCCGCGGAAGTTGCACGTCGCCTTGACGCCGAGCTCGCCGGTGCAGTTCATCGCCGGCACCCGCGCGTGGCGAGCCTGGATCTTGCTGGCGTACCCGCCGCTGCCGCCCCAGGCCGCGGCGTCGTGGTTGCCGATGACCGCGAAATAGGGGTAGTCGTCGCCGAGGATGTTGTTGATGCGGTTGTCCCAGGCGGTCGGGTTGCTCGCGTAGTCGAAGTCGCCGTTGTGGATGGTGGCGACGGCGCCCTCGTCCTTGATCAGGTTGAGGACCGCGTCGGAGTTGCCGTTCGCGCCCTGATCGCCGATGAACGCGATGAGGAGGTCCGGGTCGGTCGAGGCGCCCGTGCCGGTGCTGCCGTCGTTGTACGTGATCGTGAGCTTCGGCCGGCTCGCGGCGGTCCCGTGCTCCGAGGAGGCGAAGTCGATGCCGTCCGTGTTCGACGAGCTCGCGATGAGAACGCCGTTGTTCGACGTCCCGTCGACCCAGCCCTGCACGAGCGCCACGCCGGCCGCGTTCAGCGTGACCGTCCTCGATCCGGCGGCGCCCGTGACGCTGCCGATCAGGCTGCCGCGATCGGTCGCGCCCTTCGCGCCCGCGGTGGCCCACGCCGTCGTGGAGGTCGCGTTGTTCCAGGTGATCTGGGGCTCGCTCCACGCGCGCTTCACCTCGTAGAGGCTGTAGGTGTGCGAGCTCCCGTCGGTGACCTGGAGGGTGATGGACGCCGACACCACGGCGCTGCCCGCGGGGACGCCGGAGAGCGTCCACTTCAGGAGGCACGACTTGTCGACGCCGGCGCCGTCGTCGCCGTCGGCCTCGCACGTGGTGGCCGCGCCGTAGTTCGTGGTCGCGGCGCCCTCCCGGATCGTCGCGTCGGTCGAGCCGGCGTACGACGAGCTCGGGAGCGCCCCCTGCTGGAAGGAGACGACGACGGTCGCGGCGTGCTGCGCCTCCTCCACCGGCTCGGCGTCGGAGGGCGCGAGGTCCGCGTCTGCCGCCACGCAGGCGTTCAGGATCGCGAGCGCCGGGACGGCGGCGCAGAGGACGCCCTTCGTCAGGAGAGACCAGCTCGTCGTTCGGTGCTTGTGTGCGTGTGCGTCAGCTCGCGTGCGCGGGATCTGCATGGATTCGCTTTCTCCTTCTCGACTCAAGCGGTGAGGTGAGCGAGGCGCGAGCAGGCTAGTGGAGGTGCTATGTCATAAATCGATACAATTTGGTGATGATCGTGTTGCGGCGCGATGCGGCGCCGCCCTGCGGCAGATCAGTAGAGATCTCCGAGGCACCGCAGGGCGAAGTTGCCGGACGCGTCGCGCGCGCAGGTCGGAGCGCTGGAGCAATCGACCTCGGCGTCCTCGTCCGCCGGGTCGACGGCGGCGGTCAGGCAGTCGCAGGTCGGCTCCGCCGCGCAGGCGACGGTGAGCTGCTCGCAGGTGGCCCGCGGCGGCAGCCGGAACGGCTCGGCCCTGGGATCCTCGACGGTCTGGCAATACTCGGCGTCCGCCTTGCAGAAGTAGCTGCCGCAGGCGAAGGTCCCCGGGGGCGCGGCGCCGGCGCACGCCTCCCCGCCGGCGACGCTCACGCCGGCCCGCGCGGCCTCGCAGGCGTTCGCGTAGGCGCGCCCGTCGCAGGCGCAGACCTCCCGCGGCGTGGCGGTGTCGCACGACGTGGGCCGCTGCTGGCAGACGCCGTAATTCCCGGGGACGACGCCGCCCTCTCCGCAGTCGCCCGGCGGGTAGTTGCAGTATTGATCCGCGGCGCAGACCACGCCGCCGCAGGGCCCCGGCGCCGCGCCCTCGGCGCCGCCGTCCTCGCCCCCACACGCCGCGAGGAGCGCGGCGGCCGTCGCGAGCGCCACGAGCCCCGCGCTCGCCGGCGCCCTGCGACCCTGTACCGTCGCGTGGTGCCGCACGACGCGTCGCACCTCCAGCCACGCTGGCAGATTCATCCGCTCCCTCCTCTCACGTGGCCATCGGTCGGACCCGGATGGCCGCGTGGTCATCGGCGGCGGGAACGTAGAGCAAGCGGCCTTCCAGGTGTGCAACAACTCCGTGTCGGGAGAGGCGAGAGCGCGCCCCTGCGTCCGGCGCTCTGGAAGGATCTCCTCCGGCTCAGGGCGAGCAGGTGCCGGTGCCGTTGCGCTCCTCGTACACGACGGGCGGCCAGTCGAGGCGCTCCACGAACGCCTCGATCTCGCAGCGCGGCAAGCTCTCGTTGCCGATGACCGTCATCCAGCCATGCACCGCTCGAACTCCCAGGCCGCGAAGCGTGGCGAGCGAACGGTTCCCCTCGACGATGAGGCTGTCGACCTCCGTCAGGTCCTCGAGCCCGGTCAGATCGAGCAACGCGTTGTTGTTCTGGATGGCGAGCTGGTTGACGCGGACCAGGCCGCGCAGAGCGTCGATATCGACGAGCGCCTCGTTGCCTTCGAGCGTCACCCCCTCGGTCGCGCCGCGGCCCGCGCCGAACGAGCCCAGCCCGTCGAGGCTCGTGAGCGCGCTGTTGCCGGCGATGGTGATCCCGCCTCGCACGTCGCGGAGACCGCTCAGGGCCTCGAGGCTCGTGAGCCGAGGATTGAAGACGATCTCCAGCCGATCGAGCTCCGATAGCCGCTCGAGGCCCGCGAGGCTCACGAGCCCGGGGTTCGAGCCCACGCTGAGGTCCGACAGCTCCGTGACGCCGGCGAAATCGGATAAGTCCGCCAGGGAGCCACACTCGCTGATGGACAGCGCCTCGAGGCGCGTCAACTCGCCGAGATCTATGCTGGCGAGCTTGGGGTTGTCCGCGAGGTAAATCGAGGGCGCGCTGTCCCGATCCGAGCGGACGCGCGCGAAGACGTCGGCGCTCACCAGCTCGGGATTCGATGCGACGATGGCTTGCACGACGCCGCGGAGCGAGGACAGGCCGTCCAGGCTGACCATCGCTGCATTGCCGCCGACGACAAGGGTGTCCACGTCTTCGAGCGCTGCGAGCCCGGTCAGGTCAACGAGCCGCTCGCTCGACGAGATGTCGATCCAGCCAGCGTGAACGAGGCCGTCGAGGCCGCGCAACGAGCTCAGCTGCGGGTTCTCCGACAAAAAGAGGCGCTGGACGGTCGTGAGCCGCTCGATGCCTTCCAGGCTGACGAGCCCTTCGTTCTGGGAGATGACGAGCTCCGTGACGCGCTCGACGGCGCCGAGGCCCTCGAGGCTGCTCAGCGCGTCGTTCTGGGAGATGACGAGCTCCGTGACGCGCTCGACGGCGCCGAGGCCCTCGAGGCTGCTCAGCGCGTCGTTGTTGACCAGGCCGAGCCGCCCCTGCCGCAGGTTGCGCAGCGCGCCCAGCGTCGAGAGCCGGTGATTGTCCTCGATCCAGAGCACCCCCTGCTCGACGGTCTCGAGGCCTGACAAGGACTCGAGCGAATCGTTGTCGACCAGGCGCCACTCGGGTGCGTTTACCGCAAGGTCGGCGAGGCTCTCGAGGAGCGGGTTTTCATGGATCAGGACCGAGCGTTCGACCTCGCGCAGGTTCTGGAGCCCGCTGAGGCTGCGCAGCGAGGCGTTGCCGCTCACGACCAGCCGCTCGCCGATGGAGAAAAGGGAGCCGAGGCCGTCCAAGCTGGATAACCGCCGCGTGTCGTGGATCTCGAGGTCGCCCCTGAGGGTCGTCAGGCACGCAAGCGGGGACAGGTCGGAAACATCGCCGCTGATCTTGAGCGAGAGATCGAGCACGGTCACGCCGCGCAGGGCCTCGAGCTCCTCCTGGCGGGTGATATCCCAGTTGCCTTCGAACACACGCCTCGGAGGGCACCCCTCCACGGCGCCGCCCGCGCCCGCGTCCGGGTCGCCCGGCATACCGCTCGACGCGCTGGTCGAGGCTTGGCCGCCCGAGCCGGAGGTCCCTGGGCCGTCCGAGCTGGGCAACGTGCCGCCGGCGCCGCCGGCTCCCGCCGTCGGTCCGACCTCGCCCTCGTCTGCCGGCGGTCCTTCGAAGTCGATTTCACTCCGGGCCCCACAAGCCGGCGCGAGCGCAATCGAGGCAAACACGCCCATCCACCACGGCGTTCGCATGCGGCGAGGCTGGGCGCGCTCCAATTCCGCGTCAAGACGGGCCAGGTCCGTGCTGGAAGCGCGTTGTCGCAAGGCGGAAATTTTGCAGCTTTGCAGCAGACGCGGAGCGCGTTGCGCCCTCAGATGCGTCCGCGACCTCTGGCTGGTCCCGCGAGCGGTCGACTACGTCGATCTTGCTTGAGCCGCCAGCCCGTGGTTGAGCGCGAGCAGGGCAAAGTTGTCGGCGAGGAGCGGGACGTCGTAGGGGATGGGGCGTGGCCCCACCTGGTCGGGGACCGAGACGAACCCGCCGTGCGCCTGCTGGCGCGAGAGGAGGTGCAAGAGGCCACGCTCCAGCGCCGCTCGGCCGCCGATATGGCTCAGGGCGATCAAGGCGTAGGAAGTGCTGATGACGTCGCTCGTGGCGCCCCGGACATGACCCCATCCGCCGTCGTCGTTCTGGGCGCCTTCGAGGTACTTCCGCGAGCGACTCACGGCGCCGTCGATCCTCTTCGATAACTCGCTCGTCGGCTCGACGCGGAGCCGCTGCATCGCGACCATGGTGCGGTAGATCTCGCTGGCCTCGCTCAGGCTCCAGCTTCGATCGAACGTACCGTCGGGTTTCTGGCGCTCCAGGATATAGTGTGCGCTCCTGTGCAGGATATCCGCCGAGGCCAGGGCGGTGGGCGCCAGCGCCATGATCGCCCCGGCGGTCATGGCGATCTCCGAGTCGGCGCCGCGAGCGAAGGACGGGAAACCACCGTCCTTTCCTTGGATGGCGAGCAGGTAGGCCGCCGCCCGGGCGCTGGGCCCTGCGTATTTCTGTAGTCCCGTGGAGCTCAGGACCTCCAGGCAGTACGACGTGTCGTCGACGTCCGTCTGGTCGACGCCTTCAGCGTAGGCCCAGCCGCCGTCGGGCTGTTGCTGGCCGGCGAGGTAGTCGGCCAAGCACACGAGGGTGGACCGATTCCTGTCAGGGCCGGCGCTGGCCAGCGCCAACCCCGCGGTCGCGGTGCAGAAGATCTCCATGCCCAGGATGCTCGGAAGGCCGCCATCGCCCCTCTGGTGCGCCACGAGCCGCTCGGTGCCGAGGCGGACCGCGCGCTCCTGATCTGGGATCGTCCGGAGGGCGAACAGGGTCAGGAGCTGCCGCAGGACCATCTGACTCCGCGAGGTGCCCTTCATCAGCGCTTCGGCGATCGCGGTGACGTCCTCCTTCTTGATCAACCCATGACGGCCGAGGTTGGTCGCATAGAGGATCTTGAGCGCGACCACCTCGACGCGCACCCAGCTTTGGTACTCGTCCCTGGGGATGAAGTCTGCTTCTTCGAACTCGTCGTCGAACGACGTCCCGCTCATCAGCGCCACGACCGCGCGAAACAACATCCGCTTGCGGCGCGCGGCGAAGTGCCCGGAGCCCGAAAAGCAGCGATCGAGATCCTCGAGCGCCGGAGGATCCGCCGGAGCGGCCAGCGCCGCCCGGGTGAGGGCCGCGTCGAACGGACCCAGCTTCTTCGTTCGGCGCTCGGTCTCCAGGTACTGGACGATGCGCGTCTGAGCTTCGGGGTGAGCCCTCTCGAGCCGGAGGAGGCGGAGCATCAGCGCCGACTCGAGGACGCGGCTGCGTGGCTCGTCGCGCACTGCGCCGTCGGGGCTCACGCGCGCGAGGATGTGGCGCTCGAGGGCCGTCCGCGCTCCTGCGACGCGGCGCCCAAGATCACGATCGACCGAAGGAGCCGAAGGCCCGTCCAACGACAAAGAACACATGGGTTTTAGCCTCTTCGAGCGCGAAGGCGCGGCGCTCTACCCGAGCAGCGCCTGCGCGCTCTCCAGAATACTGTCGCGGTCCGCGACCATCCAGCCATGGTGCAGAGCGAGCGACAACAGCTCAGGATCTGGCTCGAAGGCGATCGGCTTGCCCACGAGGCGAAGCAGCGCTGAATCCGTCAGCGAGTCGCCGATGGCCATGGAGCCGCGCAGGCAAACGTCTTTCCCGCCGGTAATGGCCGAGAGGATGCGCTCTTTTTCTCCGAGCACGCCGGAGGAGAGCTCGACCTCGCCCGTGTAAAGACCGCTCCGCCGGGAGAAGAGCGAGCCGCGGAAGTCGTCGACCCCGAGCTCTTCGGCGACCAAACCGACCATCTCCTGCGGGCTGCCGGAGATCAGCATCGGCTCGCACCCGCGGTCCTTCAGCATGTTCACGAGCTCCGATGCGAACGGGAAAAGCCTGCTTCGCTCGCGCTCCCAGATGTCCCGCGCCGTCCGCTCGACCTCCGAGCACGGGCAATCCCTCAAGGCCGATCCGAACAGCCCGTACGCGGTCACCGACATCGTCGCGAAGTCGATCTCTCTGGCTCGGTAGCGGCGGAGGACGTCGAGGACGGCTTCGCCCTTGTCGCTCCTGCAAAGGCCCCCCTTCATCAGGGCTCGCAAGAGCTCGACGCCGAGCGCGCCTGGGTAAAGCGTGCCGTCTACATCCAGAATAGCCAGCTTGGTGCTGTCTTTTATCACTGCGCTCGCAGGAGAACTGTTGTCTCCATTGCGTTCGGTCGTCAAGAGCAAACGTGGTAAGGATCTGTGTGGCGTAGCTCGAATGGATTTGTCTGGAGTGAGCGCTCCTCACGCGCTCGACCGGACCGCGATTCCGTTCTGGGCTTTCGCCGTAGAGGGGTCGGGGGACGTGCGCGCTTCACCCGGATGTATTTCGGGTGATATGGCGCGCCCTGTTCCGTGAGCGTTTCATGCGCGTCCAGCTCATTGGTCGCTCTTCACATGGCCGCGGTCGGCCCGCTCGAGCGCGGTGAGCGTCTTGTAGGCCGGATCCACCAGCCAGTCGCAGGGAACTCCGGCGTGGAAGCAGGCGTCACGCTTGGGGCCATGATCGCAACGGGCTGTCGAGGACATTGGCGACGTACCTGCCCTCGCGGCTGCGAGAGGGCTTCCCGTCACTCGAGATCCGGCCGCGCGTCGCCCATCCCGATCGCCCACGCCATCGTGTAGCGCGCGTTGATCTCGCACCGGGGGTTCCACCGCAGCCCGCCGCGCTCGTCCTCCCAGCGGAACGCGTCGATGCCGAACGGCCCGAAGTAGCCCGCGCCCGCGAGCGCGTGCCCCGCGGCGAGCGCGGCCTCGACGAGCCGCCGGCGCTCCTCGCCCGCGAGATCGCCCTCGCCGGCGCGGGCGGCCCCGAGGTACGCGCCGTGCGCGTCGCAGCGCTGGACGCAGGGGGCGCCGAGCCGCACCACGCCGCCGGGGGCGACGTGGCCGTGCAGCGAGAAGTCGCCGCGGCGCTCGACCCAGGGCTCGACCTGCAGGCCGCCGCCGGGGCCGCCGGGGTTGCCCACGGACTCGGGGGCGAACGACGCGACGGCCCAGGGCCGCACGTCCGGCGGCAGGGCGCCGCGGGCGACGCGGCGCCGGCCGCGGCCGGCGAAGCCGAACGGGCGCTTGAGCAGCCAGTGGCCGGACGGCGTGGGCTCCGCGACGGCGGCCTCGAGCTCGGCGAGGGTGGTGACGTACCGCGCGCCGGGCAACGTCTGGCCGAGGTCCGCGCAGAACCTCCGGTGGTTGACGCGGCGGAGCACGTCGAGCGGCGGCGCGTCCGCAGGGGTGACGCCGGCGCGGCCGAGCAGGCGGCGCGCGCGGGGCGTGGGGCACCAGGCGCGCCCGATCGACGCAAGGCCGGGCAGCGCGGCCCCGGGCGGGGCCGGCGGCACGAGCGGCGACGGCAGCTCCGGGCTGAGCACGACGTCGCCGGGGCGCAGCAGGGCCGAGACCCGGCCGGCGAGCTCCGGCGCCCGGTCCGCGACGGCGCGGCGAGGGGTGTACCCCGCGGGGCGGGCCAGCTCCTCGTCGGCGTCGAAGTTCAGGATCCAGGCGCTCGCTCGGTCCATGAGGCCAGGGCGTCGAGGAACGGCTCGGAGAGGCCGGAGCGGCTGCGGTCGCGGCGGTTCATCGGGTCGCCGCGCATGAGCAGCGGCGAGAGGGGGGGAGGGATGTGGCGGACCCACACGTCGAAGTCGCTCGACCCGGGCGGCGGGCGCTCGCTCGAGCCGGGCAGCGGCGTCTGCCCGGCGCCCGCGCCGGCCTGCGTGAAGCGGCGGAACCAGCGGACCCCGAAGCGCACGTGCGGGATCTCCTCGGCGCAGACCCGCTCGGTGAGCGCGGCGCCCTCGGCGTCGCCGATCGCGCGGAAGCGCTCGGCGAAGCGCGCCGTGTGGTCGAGGTTGCCCCCCTCGAGGCCCATCCCCATCACCGCGACGAACTGCGCGGGCGACGCGGCGGCGGGCACCCGCGACCAGAACCAGTCGCGCACCGGGAAGTCGCCGAAGTGGTGGCCAATGGCGGCGAGGTAGTCGGCGTAGAGCCGCATGTGGCGCACCTCGTCGAGCGCGATGTGGACGAGGCCCCCGCGGAACGCGCGCGGCGTCTCCGGGAAGGCGAGCAGCGCCCACGCCATGAGCTCCGCGGCCTGGAGCTCGTGGTGCAGGAACGCATGGAAGAGCTGCGCGCGGCGCGCGGGGTTGCGCAGCGCCTCGGGCCCCGGGCTCTTCTGCGCCCGCGCCGAGATCTGCAGCCCGGCAGGCCGCCCAGGGCGCGCGATCCGGCGCGGCGGGGCCGGCGCGGCGTCCGATTCCCAGACGGACGGCACCGGCGGGGGATCGAGCTTGTGCGCGAGATCGACGGAGAGGACGTAGTCCCAGGCCCAGCGCTCGACCGTTCCCGGCGGAGGGGGCGGCGGCGTCGGCTCGCTCGGGGGTGCGGACGGAGACAACATGGCGCGGCCTGACAGGATGGCGCTGCTCCCTACCACAGGTCCGGCGCGCGGGCGCGTGCGCTCGCCGTATTCCCGCGCGTCCGCGCTCGCCCCGCCGCCGCGGGCGCGCCCTGCGCGCCCTGTCGAAGCGCGCGGGCGCTCGCCCCGAGAGCGCCCGCTCGCGCTCGCCATGTCACGTTGACAAAGGCCTCCGCGCGAGGGCGACCGGGGGCGACATTTTGCCGGGGAATAAACCAAAACAGCGAGGTTTGCGCGGGAAATCGCGGTCCGAACAGCGTGGCTTGCCCCTTGCTCAACGGGGATTCCATGAAGACGGAGAAGCGTTCCCAGGCGGTCGACAGGAAGCGCGCCGAGCAGACGGTGCTTGTGATCGGGGGCAGCGGCGGCATGTCCAGCCGCTACCGCGATGTGGTCGAGAAGCACGGCTGGACGATGCGCCACTACGAGAACCGGGTCCCGCCGGGCTCGCGCCACGGCGCGGGCAGGATCGCGCTCATCATCATCATGGTCACCATGGTGTCTCACGCGCTCCGCGACCAGATGCAGGGCCTCGCGGCGGACGGCGCGCCGGTCATCTACCTGCGCAGCGCCTCCGTCTCCGCCCTGAAGGCCGCGCTCGAGCAGCAGGCCGAGCAGAAGGCCGCTTGATGCCGGAGCGAGCTGCCTTTGCCGGAGCGACAGCGCTCGACGCCAGCGCCCCCTTCCAGGAGCGCGGCCATCACCCGCAGGGGAGGCGAGCAGACGAGAGGGAATCACAGAGGCACAGAGGAGAGGCAGGAGAGAGGCTCCGCTCCCTCTGTGTCGCTGTGATTCCCTCTCTCCCAGCCAGGAACGCGCGGGCGGCGCGTGAGAATGTGCTCCGTCAAGCCGGGGCAGCTCGCGCGGTTGGGGATTGACATCTCCGAGGCGTTCGGATCTCATCCTTGCGATGATGTGCCAACAATCCGTGTACGCTGGTAGACCGGGCGCCGGGCGCAAGCTGGGTTCGATTCTAGGGCTCGTCCTCGTCGCGGCCTGCGGGCAGACGGTGCGAAATTTCGATTCGTCGTCGAGCTCCGGAGGTGTGGACAACAACGCGGGCAGCGGCGGCGGCTCTGTCGGCAGCGGCGGCAGCGGCGGAGACGGCGGCGCGACAGGCGGGGACGGGGCAGGCGGCGCCGGGACCGGGGGCGAGGCCGCACCGCCCCACTGGGATGCGCCCGAGCGCGTCGGTCATGACGATCTCGCCAACCAGATCTCGAATTTCCTCCCGCAGGTCGCGGTCGCGTCCAACGGCGACGCGCTGCTCGTGTTCTATGATCAGGGCACCGTCTGGGCGCGTCGTTATATCAAGGAGAGCGACAGCTGGGACTCGCTGCTGCAGATCAACGACTCGGGCTCGCGCGGCGTGAACGCCAGCGTCGCCATCGACGCCGATGGCGACGGGCTGGTCGTGTGGTATTCGAACTCCGTGGGCGGCGCCGTGTTCGCCAGGCGTTTCACCGCGTCGCTCGGGTGGTCCGCCGGGTGGGGCGCGGTCGAGACGGTCGCCGCGGGCACCTCGGGGACCTCGTCACAATCGACGACCGTCGTGATGACCCCCGCCGGCCACGCCGCCGTGGGGATCGACGTGCAGACCGTCGCCACCTCGGCGCGCGAGGGCTACCTGGCCATTTACGAGGTCGGACAGGGCTGGCGAACACCGGTGAAGGTGTCGGGGAGCACCACCAGCTGCAACGGCACGGCCGTCGGCGTCTCGACCGTGGGCACGACGCTGCGCGCGGTGGCAGCATGGTACCAGTCGGACGGAGAGCGCCTCGATGTGCTGGGCAACGTCTATACGTACGATCTGACGACGCACAGCGGCAGCGCGGGCAGCCCGCAGGCGCTGGAGGCTGACGACACGCTCGACCACTTGAGCCCGCGCGTCGTGATGGACGGCAGCGGGAACGCGATGGCTGTCTTCCTCCAGCGCAACTCGACCAGCTCGGTGTCGCACGTGATCGCCAACCGCTACGCAGGGGGCGTGTGGGCCGGCGCGACCGGCGTGGATACCGCCGGCGAGAGGGCGAGCAACTACTCTGTCGCGATGAACTCGGAAGGTGAAGGGGTCGTGGCCTTCCGGCAGTGCGGCGCCGACTGCGCGGTCTGGGCGCGGCGCTTCTCGGCGACGAGCTTCCAGCCGCCCGACAAGCTCTCGACCGACGAAAATAGCGTGGCCGATCCCGAGGTCGCCGTGGATGGAGCCGGACGCGGGCTCGCCGTGTGGGCGCAGGACGCCGCCGCCCGCCAGTCGATCTTCGCCAGCGAGCTGTCGCCCGCGCTCGGATGGACGGCGGCGCACCCGCTGGAGGACGACAACGCGGCCGAACACTGGAAGCCGACGGTGGGCTTCGGCCCGAACGGGACCGGGGTCGCCGCGTGGGTGCACGAGGCGACGACGAACGACCTCATGCGCCGCTCGATCTTCGCCGATATCTATAAGTACTGAGCACGGAGCGCCTCGATGCCCGCCGACGCGGCGAGCTCGCTCGCAGGGCCGATAGGAATGGGCGGTCCGACGCGCTAGGATTCGCTACATGAAGATTGCCATTGTGGGGCCTGGCGGGATCGGGAGCACGTTCGCCTTTCAGCTCTCTCAGGCGGGGCACGAGGTGACGGTGGTCGCCCGAGGAAAGCGGCTCGAGCAGCTGCAGCGCGACGAGGCGATCGTGAGCGCCGCGGGCAAGCGCGCGGCGGTGCGCGTGAGCGCCGCGCTCGATACGGCGACGGCGTGGGACCTCGTGCTCGTGACGGTGCTCGCGCCGCAGGTGGACGTGGTGCTGCCCGCGCTGGCCGAGAGCGCGGCGAGGACGGTGATGTTCATGTTCAACACCTTCGAGCCGCTCGGCCGCCTCCGCGACGCGGTGGGCTCGGCGCGCTTCGCCTTCGGTTTTCCCGCGATCCTGGCGACCCTCGAGGACGGCAAGCTGACGTCGAAGATCGTCACCCGAGGCATGGTCACCCCGGTGACGGACGCGGCCTGGGCGAAGGTCTTCACGGACGCGGGCATCCCCGCCGTCGTACATCCGGACATGGAGAGCTGGCTGCGCACCCATGCGGCGCTCGTCGTGCCCGTGATGGTCGCCACCGTCATGGCCCACGAACGAAAAGCAGGCGTGTCGTGGACGGAGGCGATGGGCCTGGCGCGCGCCATGGAGGAAGGGCTCGGCCTGGTGCGTCGGCTCGGAAACTCCATTACCCCGGAGCCGATGGTGATTCTGAGCCGCTTGCCCACGCCGGCGGTGGCGACCCTCCTGTGGACGCTCAGCAGGCTCCCCAACTTCCGCAAGCTGGGCGCCGCGGGGCCCGTCGAGCCACGCGCGCTGATCGACGCGATGGACGCCGCGGCGCCCGGTCAAACGCCGGCGCTGCTCGCCATCCGACCCTGACATCTCGCCGCCGCCGTCCCCTCCGCGATCGGCGCAGCTCGCCCGACCTACGCCGTCCTCACCCGGCTCGAGCGCGCCCGCCCCGAGGATCGCCCCCGCGATCCCGACCCGCTCCGCCCGTCGTGTTTCCCGGCGCCGTTCGCGCGAGCCGCGGCCTTGCCGTCCCCGGGGGCCCCGCTCCGGAAGATGCTCGCGACGAAGTCCAGGAACACGCGCACCTTCGGGACAGCGTGTTTGTGGTGCGGGTAGAGCGCGTAGATCGGCCTCGGCTCGGGCTCGTGGTCGCAGAGCACCAGCTCCAGCGCGCCGCTCCGCAGGTCGTCCGCGACGAAGTACTCGAACACCTGGATCAGCCCGAGGCCCGCGCGCGCCGCCTGCCGGAGCGTCTGCCCGCAGTTCACGTGCAGCCTCCCGACGGACGTGACGCTCACCGGCCCGGTCCTGCCGCTGAACCGCCACGGCATGGCCGTGCCGCCGGAGAGGTACCCGATGCAGGCGTGTTTCTCCAGGTCGGCGACCTCCCTGGGCCGCCCCCGCCGCGCGAAATAGCTCGGCGCGCCCGCCACCACCAGGCGCACGCTCCCCAGCCGCTTCGAGACGAGCTCGGACTCCCTGAGCTCCGCCATGCGCACGACGACGTCGACGCCCTCGGCGATCGGGTCGATCAGGTGGTCGCGCAGGCTGAGGTCGAGCGAGACGTCGGGGTACGCCTCGAGGAACGAGGGGACCGCCGGGCCGAGCATGAAGTCGCCCAGCACGAGCGGGGCGTCGACGCGCAGGCGCCCCCTCGGCGCGCTGCGCGCGCGCGCCATGGCGAGGTTCGCGTCCTCGAGCTCGGCCAGGATCTTCTGGCACCTCTCGTAATAGGCGGCGCCGTCGTCCGTGAGGCTGATGCTCCGCGTGGTCCGGTTGAGGAGCCGGACGCCGAGCCGCTCCTCCAGGCGCGCGACGACGCGGCTCACGCCCGAGGGCGTCAGGCCGAGCTGCTGGCCGGCGCGCGTGAAGCTGCGCGCGTCGACGACGCGCGTGAAGACGCCGATCTCGCTGAACACATCCATGGCGCGATAACGTCGCCGATTGTTGACGGGGCGTCAAAAGAGCCGTGAGGCATACCCAGTCGCCCCGCGCGCCGGCGACACCCATACTCCCTCCCATCGCGAGGACGCGCGGCGACCGCCGCCGAGCGCTCGTCCGCGCCGCGGCGCTCGGCGCCCGTGGCCCACCGGACCACCGGCGTCGCGCAGGAACAACGTCATGTCCGCCCGGCGGGCGTGGGCGCGAGGCCCTCGCGCGCCGGCCGGAGGAGCAGGAGCCCACATGAAAGCATGGATCGTCGAGGGGAAGTTCGGTATCGCGTCGCTCAAGCTCGCCGAGCGCGAGACCCCGAAACCGCGGGCGGGCGAGGTGCTCGTGCGCGTGCGCGCCGCCTCGATCAACTACCGCGATCTGATGGTGATCGACGGCATATACAACCCCGCGCAGCCGCTGCCGTTCATCCCCGTGTCCGACGGCGCCGGCGAGGTCGTCGCCGTCGGCGAGGGGGTCTCGCGCGTGCGCGTCGGCGACCGGGTCGCCGGGGCGTTCATCCAGGGCTGGCCCGGGGGGCGGGGCGCGCCGGAGGTGATGCTCGGCTCGACGCTCGGCTCGCCGCGCGACGGCGTGCTCGCCGAGTACGCGCTCTTCGACGAGGGGGGCGCCGTCGTCCTGCCGAAACACCTCTCGTTCGAGGAGGCGTCGACCTTGCCCATCGCCGGCGTCACCGCGTGGCGCGCGCTGTTCGTGGACGCGGCGGTGCGCGCGGGCGACACGGTCCTCGTGCAGGGCACGGGCGGCGTCGCCGTGTTCGCGATCCAGCTCGCGCGCGCGGCGGGCGCCCGCGTCATCGTCACGTCGAGCAGCGACGAGAAGCTCGCGCGCGCCAGGGAGCTCGGCGCGCACGACACGATCAACTACAACACGACGCCCGCGTGGGACGAGCGCGCCCGCGAGCTGACCGGCGGGGCCGGCGCCGATCTGGTCATCGACGTGGCGGGGAGCACCCTCCCGCGCTCCGTGAACGCGCTCCGCCCCGGCGGGCAGGTGAGCCTCGTCGGCCTGCTCGCCGGCGCGACCGCCCAGGTGGATATCGTCCCCATGCTCCAGAAGAAGGTGCGTATCCAGGGCATCTACGTGGGCAGCCGCGAGGACTTCGACGACCTGAACCGCGCCCTCGCGCAGCACCGGATCCGCCCCGTCGTGGACCGGACGTACACCTTCGAGGAGGCGCCGGCGGCGATCGCGGCGCTCCGGGGCGGCGCGCACTTCGGCAAGCTCGTCATCCGCGGCGCGTGACAGGCTCGCTCCGGCGCGCGGAGCGGCCGAGGCGGCCTCACGCCGCCGCGAGGGCGCCGAGGAAGCGGTCGATCTCGGCCTCGTCGTTGTAATAGTGCACCGACGCGCGCACCAGATCGGGCAGGCCGCGGGCCTCGAAGTCGAGCCGCGTCCCGCCCACGGTGGAGACGCTCACGTGGATGGCCTGCGCGCCGAGCCGCGCCTTGACCGCGGCGGCGTGCTCGCCGGCCTTGGTGAAGCTGACGATGCCGCACCGCTGCTCGCCGAGGTCGCGCACGGCGACGCCGGGGAGCTCGGCCAGGCCGGCGCGCAGGCGCTCGGCCAGCGCACACACCCGATCGCGGATCGCGGGCAGGCCGAGCTTCAGCGCGTACTCGACGGCCGCGCCGAGCCCGAGCCGGCCGGCGACATAACTCTCCCAGTTCTCGAAGCGCCGGGCGTCGGGGCGCACCGTGTACTGGTCCGGCGCGGTCCAGGTGGCGGCGCGCAGGTCGAGGAACGGCGGCTCCAGCCGGTCGAGCAGCGCGCGCCGCACGTAGAGGAACCCGGTGCCGCGCGGCCCGCGCAGGTACTTGCGGCCCGTCGCCGACAGCATGTCGCAGCCGATCGCCTCCACGTCGACCGGGAGCTGCCCGACCGACTGACAGGCATCCAGGAGGAACGGCACGCCCGCCGCCCTGGCGCGGCGGCCGATCGCCTCGGCCGGGTTCACGAGGCCGCCGTTCGTCGGGACGTGGGTCACCGCGATCAGCTTCACCCGCTCGTCGAGCAGGCGATCGAGCTCGCTCAGCGAGAGGGCGCCGCTCTCGTCGCTCGGGACAGGGACGATCTCGGCGCCGGTGCGGCGCGCGACCTGCAAGAACGCGATGTAGTTCGAGGCGTACTCGGCCCGCGCGGTCAGGATGCGGTCGCCCGGGCGGAAACGGAGGGCGTAGAACGCCATGTCCCAGCCGCGCGTCGCGTTCTCGACCAGGGCGATCTCGTCAGGGTCCGCGTGGATCAGCCGGGCGATCGCGCCGTACACCGCCTCGAGCCGCGCGTGCGCCTCCTCCTCGGCCTCGTAGCCGCCGACGGCCGCCTCGCGGCGCAGGTGCTCGACGACGGTGTCGACCACCACGGCGGGGGGCAGCGAGGCCCCGGCGTTGTTGAAATGCACGAAGCTGGCGCAGGCCGGGGTGTCGCGGCGCAGCGCGGCGATATCCATCGTCATGAAGGCTCCATCTCCGGGGGCCGTCAGCGCACGCCGACGAGGCGCTGCATGATGCGCTGGAACTCGGGGACCGAGATGTTGATGTGCTCGACGACGCGGCCATAGAGCGTGGCCGTGGGCACGTTGCGGCCGCCGAACTCCTTCTCCAGCTCGGCGAGCTTGAAGAGGATGATGCGCTCGGCGCGGGTCAGCCCGTCGCGCACGTCGGGCAGGTCGTCGAACGGGGATCGATTCCAGGGCATGTCGGGCTCCGCTCAGGAGGTCATGTCAGGAGGTCATGGCAGCGGGCCGGGACGCGGGCCCGGCCATCCAGGAGGTGATCTGTGGCACGCGAGGCCTCCCCTGGGCGAGGCCCCCGCGCGAGGCCTCGCGCCTACCCGCCCGGCGGGGGCGGCGCCGCGCGCTCCGCCGTCGCGAGGGCGGGGGCGGGCCGCTGGAACACGCGCCGGAGCGCGGCCGCGGCGGCGTGGTAGCCGCACATGCCGTGGACGCCGCCGCCGGGGGGCGTCGAGCTGGAGCACAGGTAGATCGCCGGGCTCGGCGTGGCGTACGGGTCGAGCTGCGCGACGGGGCGCGTGAAGAGCTGGGTCCAGTCGTTGGCGCCGCCGGAGATGTCGCCGCCCACGTAGTTCGCGTTGTAGCGGGCGAGATCCGCCGGCGCGTGCACGGCGCGCGCGCGCACGAGGTCGCGGAAGCCGGGGGCGAAGCGCTCGATCTGCGCCTCGATGCGCCCGGTCATGTCGACGTCACAGCCGGGCGGCACGTGGCAGTAGATCCAGGCGGTGTGTTTGCCGGGCGGCGCGCGCGTCGCGTCGAACAGGCTCTGCTGCGCGACCAGGCAGAAGGGGCGCTCCGCGGGCGCGTCGCGGCTCACGACCCGCTCGGACTCGGCCACCTCGTCGAGGGTGCCGCCGACGTGCACCGTCGCGGCGAGCGCGGCGCCGGGCGCCTTCCACGGGATGGGGCCGTCGAGCGCGTAGTCGATCTTGAACGCGCCGGGGCCGTGGCGGAAGCGCTCGAGGCGGCGGCGGAAGCCCGCCGGCAGCCGGTCGCCCGCGATGCGCGCCATGGCCGCGGGCGCCGTGTCGAAGAGGTAGGCGCGCGCCGCCGGCAGCTCGTCGAGCGACGCCACGGCGCGGCCGGTCTCGATCGTGCCGCCGCGCGCGCGCAGGATGGCGGCCAGGGCGTCCACGAGCGCCTGCGAGCCGGTGCGCACCATCGGCCAGCCGGCCGCGTGCGCCCCGAGCGCGAGCACCAGGCCGAACGAGGCCGAGAGCAGCGTCTCGAGCGGCAGGAACGCGTGCGCCGCGCAGCCGCCGAACAGCGATCGCGCCGCGTCGCCGCGGAACGTGTCGCGCGCGAGCCCCGCCGCGGATCGGAGCGCGGAGAGGCCGAAGCGCGCGAGCAGCAGCGGGTGGCGCGGCGGCAGGCGCAGCGGCCCGAGCAGCTCGCCGAAGAGCGCGCCCTCGCGGGCGAGCAGCGGCGCGAACAGGCCGCTCCAGGCCGCGGCGTCCTCCTCGCCCAGCGTCTCGGCCATGCGGTCGAGGTCGCGGTGGAGCAGGCCGGCCCGGCCGTCGGGCAGCGGGTGCGCGAGCGCCACCTCCGGGTAGATCCAGGTGACGCCGTGCTCGGCGAGCGGAAGCGTCCGGAAGAAGGGCGAGATCACCGCCGTCGGGTGGATGGCGGCGCAGACGTCGTGCCGGTACCCGGGCCCGGTGAGCTCGGCCGTGCGCGAGCCCCCGCCGAGGGTGTCGCGCGCCTCGACGACGTGCACCTCGAGGCCGGCCCCGGCGAGCGCGACGGCCGCGGCGAGCCCGTTCGGGCCCGCTCCGATCACGATGGCGTCCATGACCCGACGTCCGCGGCAGCCGCCATGAGGACGTGGGTTATCCGATCGCCGCGGGGAGGGGAAACGAAAAAGGCGCGGTGCGGCGGCGTGGCGGCCTCTGCCATCCACCACCCTGCCACGCCTGCTCCGCCATCGTGTCATCCACCTGGTAAGTCGGCCGCGCCGGTCGCCGAGCTCGGCAGGACCAGCGCAGCTCGCTCGATGCCGGCGCTCCGGATCCGGTGCTAGAGAAGAGGGTAGGTGCCTGATGACCCCTGGACGGGCGAGGCCGTCCAGGGGCGGACAACCATGGCGGGAACACCGAAATTCCGTGATGTCTTCCACCACAAGCTCGAACTCCAGGATCCGCTGGCTGCTCCTCGTCGTCCTCACCGCTGCAGTGCTCGTCTCCTCCTCGCTCTATTCCTTCCGCAGCTTCTCTCGCTCGACGGCGCTCGTGCGCCGGACTGCCGTGCTCCAGATCGAGCTCGAGAGGTTTCTCTCCTCGCTGCTCAACGCCGAGACGGGCGAACGCGGCTATCTCTTGACCGGTGAGGAGGAGTTCCTGGAGCCGTATCAACTCGGCATCACCGAGGCGGAGCACCGGATCGACCGCCTCCGCGAGCTCATGGCGCACGACGAGGAGCGGCTGCGGGCGCTCGACGGCCTGGAGACCCTGACCGATCAGTGGCTCGCGCTCCTGGCGAGGCGCGTCGACCTCCGGCGGCTGGGGCAGGTGGAGACGGCGCTCGACCTCGCGAGCAGCCGCCTCGGCAAGCAGACGATGGACACGATCCGCGTCCGCGTCGGCGAGATCGTCGACGCGGAGGAGGCGGAGCTCAGGCGCCGGCGAACGGAGGTCGAGCGGAGCGATCGCGTCACCGTGTTCCTGGTGAGCAGCTCGGGCGGAGCGCTCGCCCTGGCGCTCGCGGTCGGGGCGGTGGCGTGGAAGACGGCGGAGCAGCGGCGCCGCTCGGACGCCGAGCGCGACGAGGTGCTCGCGCAGCTGCCGGTCGGCGTCGCGCTCGCCGAGGCTCCCACCGGGGCCATCGTGTACGCCAACGAGAGCATGCGGCAGCTCGTGGGCGAGCTCGACCTGCTCACCGACGGCGCGCCCGCCGGCGAGCGATCCTGCGCGCTCCGCCGCGCCGACGGCCAGCGCTACGTGTCCGACGAGCTGCCGCTCGTGCGGGCCCTCCGCGGCGAGGTCGTCCCGGACGAGGAGATGGTGACGTCGCGAGGCGCCGGTGAGGTCTGGATGCTGGCGAGCGCCGCGCCCGTCCACGACGCCGGCGGGGGGCTCCGCTTCGGCGTCGTCGTCGCCAAGGACATCACCGAGAAGCGGCAGGCGGAGCGCTCCCTCGCGCAGGCCAACGAGGCGCTCGCGCGCCTCAACGCCGAGCTCGAGCGGCGCGTGGCCGAGCGGACGGCGGCGCTCCAGCAGGCGAACACGGAGCTCGAGGCGTTCAGCTACTCGGTCTCTCACGATCTGCGGGCGCCGCTGCGCGCTGTCGCCGGCTACTGCCGCATCCTCGAGGAGGACTACGCCGCCGCCTTCGACGACGAGGGGCGCGACACCCTCTCGCGCGCCATGGCCGCGGCGACGCGCATGGGGCATCTCATCGACGATCTGCTCGCGCTGTCGCGCCTCACCCGCGCCGAGGTGCGCCGGGAGCGGGTCGACCTCAGCGAGCTCGCGCGCGCCGTGATCGGTGAGCTGCGCGAGCGCCATCCGTCGCGGGAGGTCGACGTGCGGATCGAGGGCGGCCTGGTCGACCAGTGCGATCCGAGGCTCATCCGCGTCGTGCTCGAGAACACGCTCGGAAACGCATGGAAGTTCACCTCGAAGCGCGAGCGCGCGGAGATCGAGCTCGGCGCGGCGCGGCGCGACGAGGGGGATCGCGCCTACTTCGTGCGCGACAACGGCGCCGGCTTCGACATGAAATACGCCGAGATGCTCCTCGCGCCGTTCCAGCGGCTCCACGCCGCCTCGGAGTTCGAGGGGACCGGGATCGGGCTGGCGATCGTGCACCGCGTGATCGCGAAGCACGGCGGCCGGGTGTGGTTCGACGCCGCGGTCGGGCGCGGCGCGACGTTCTATTTCACGCTCGGCACCTCTCCATCAGGTGAAGCATGAACCACGGCGCCATCCTCTTCGTGGAAGACGACCCGGACGACGCGCACCTCACCCAGCGCGCGCTCCGCAAGGCCGGGATCAACAGGCCCATCGTCCACGTGTGGGACGGCGAGGCGGCGCTCGACTACCTGTTTCCGCAGCAAGGTAGCCCCCCGGAGCTGCCGGCCGTCGTCCTGCTCGATCTCAAGCTGCCCAAGGTCGGCGGCGCGGAAGTGCTGCGGCGCATCCGCGCCGACCAGCGCACGCGGCGCCTGCCGGTCGTCGTCCTGACCTCCTCGAAGGAGCGGCGCGACCTGGAGCACTGCTACGACGCCGGGGTGAGCAGCTATGTGTGCAAGCCCATTGGTATGCACGAGTTTCAGGAAGCAGTGCGGAGCCTGGGTCTGTACTGGCTGATGCTCAACGAGGAGCCCCCCGCATGAGCGAGAGCAGGCCCATCCGCGTGCTGATCGTCGAGGACTGCGAGGACGACGCGCGGCTCGTGTGCGCCACGCTGCAGCGCGGCGGCTATACGCTCTCGCGGCTCCGCGCGGTGCAGACGGCGGGCGGGCTCGCCGAGGCGCTCGAGGAGGACTGGGACGTGATCCTCTCCGACTACCGCCTCCCGAGCTTCACCGCGCGGGACGCGCTGGCGATCGTCCAACAGAGCGGCAAGGACATCCCCTTCATCGTCGTCTCCGGCAGCATCGGCGAGGACATCGCGGTCGAGATGATGAAGGCGGGCGCGCACGACTATTTCCGCAAGGAGAACATGGTGCGCCTCGTCCCCGCGATCGAGCGGGAGATCGCCGAGCGGCGGCAGCGCGACGCCCGGCGCGCGCTCGAGCGCGAGCGCGACGCGCTGCTCGAGAACGAGCGCAAGGCGCGCGCCGACGCCGAGGCGGCGAACCGGCTGAAGGACGATTTCCTCGCCACCCTGTCGCACGAGCTGCGGACGCCGCTCAACGCGATCCTGGGCTGGGCGCAGCTCTTGCGCTCGGAGAGCGTCGCGCCCTCGCTCCAGCGGCTGGCGCTCGAGGTGATCGAGCGCAACGCGAAGGCCCAGGCGCAGCTCATCGAGGATCTGCTCGACGTCTCGCGCCTCAGCAGCGGCCAGCTCGCGCTGGCCGTGAGGGACGTGGATCTCGGGCGCGCCGTCCAGGCGGCGGTCGACGCCATCCGCCCCGCCGCCGCGGCGCGGCAGGTCGAGCTCCGCGTCGTCCTGGATCCGCAGGCGGTGCCGGTCGCCGGCGATCCGGAGCGGCTGCAGCAGGTCGCCTGGAACCTGCTCTCGAACGCGGTCCGGTTCACGCCGGCGGGGGGCCGGGTGGAGGTCGCGGTGACGCGCGAGGGCAACACGGCGCGGCTCGAGGTCCGCGACACGGGCGAGGGGATCTCGCCCGGGTTCCTCCCCCACATCTTCGATCGGTTCCGGCAGGAGGACAGCAGCATGACCCGCGCCCACGGCGGCCTGGGGCTCGGGCTGTCGATCGTGCGCCAGCTCGTGGAGCTGCACGGGGGCGCCGTGCGCGCCGAGAGCGACGGCAAGGGCCGGGGGGCGACCTTCACGGTGACGCTGCCCGTCCGCCAGCCGTCGTCGCGCGCGGCGGCGCCGGGGCGGCCGAGGGAGGCCGTGCAGCTCGACGGCGTCCGCGTCCTCGTGGTCGACGACGACGACGACGCGCGCGAGCTCGTGAGCTACGTCCTCGAGGATCGCGGCGCCGAGGTCGTCACCGCGTCGTCCGCCGAGGAGGCGCTGCGCTTGATCCGCGCGCAGCCCCCTCACCTCCTGCTCAGCGACATCGGGATGCCCGGGATGGACGGGTTCGAGCTCATCCGGCGGGTCCGCGCCCTCCCGCCGGAGGAAGGCGGCGTCGTCCCGGCGATCGCGCTGACGGCCTACGCGGGCGTCGAGGACAGCCGGAAGGCCATGCGGGAGGGGTACCAGATGCACCTCCCGAAGCCGGTCTCGGCGTCGCGTCTGCTGCGAATCATCGCGGATCTGGCCAGCTGGCGCGAGGAGGCCGCGGGCGACGAGGGCGCCGCGCCGGGTCTGCGGCGCCCGGGCTCCGCGGTGGAGATCGATCCGGAGTAGCTCTCGTCTCCGGGCTGGTCTCGGTTGCCCGGTCTCGCCGCCAGCTGGCCGCGCGCCTCAGCCTCTCCCGGAGGCGAGCGCCCCTTGGCGGGCCGCGAGCGCTTCCTTCCCCGCGCGCCCCAGCCTGCGGATCGCCGCCTCGCGCCGCAGCGCCTCCCCTTGGTCGGCCGCCGCCTCGACGTGCACCAGCGCGAGCGGCCCCCGGCCGCGCGTGTACCGCGCCCCGCGGCCGGCCGCGTGCTGCGCGAGGCGCGCCTCCACGTCGCGCGCGATCCCCGTGTAGAGCGACCCGTCGCCGCAGCGCAGGATGTACACGTGCCAGCCGGCGGTCACTCCTTCGGCCCCTCGTTGTAGCCGCGCGGCCGGTACTTCGGGTCCACGCCGCCGTGCTTCGCGCCGTTGTCGAGCGTGTCGGTCGCGAGGTACGCGAGCCACGTCCCCGGGTGCTCCTCCGCGAGCCGCCGGAGCTCCTCCTCGTGCGCCGTGAGCCGCTGCTCGTCGTGCAGGCACTGCAGCGCGAGCGCGACCAGGCTGAGCTCGTTCGGGCCGAGCTCCATCCCCCGCACGTAGTGCGGGAAGGCCTCCTCCGCGCGGTGCATGCGGCAGAGCGTGTCGCCGGTGTACACGTGGGCCATCGGCCACGTCGGCGCGAGCTCCAGCGCGACCTGGCTCGACGCGAGCCGGCCCGGCAGGTCGCCGCGGGCGCCCTTCATGACCGAGTAGTTGAGGTGCGCCTTCGCGCTGTTCGGGACCGCCTTCTTCGTCGCCTCCCAGAACGCGAGATCGTTCCGGTAGTCCATCGCGTGCCGGTAGGCCTGCACGCACTGGAAGCCGAGGAACAGCAGGAACAGCGCCGGCGTGACCCAGGCCGTCCACGGCCTCGCGCGGGGGCCGGCCGCCGCGCGCGGCGGGGCCTCGCGGTACGGCGTGAGCGCGCTCGGCGCGGCGGCCGAGGAGGGCGCCGACGGCGCGGGCGCCGTGCCCGCGAGCGCCTCGTGGAGCCACGAGAACGCGACCGCGAGGACCAGCGACGAGCCGATGGCGGGGAAGTACCAGAAGCGCTCGGCGCGCACGGTCGGCAGGACGACCGGGATGTTCGAGTGCGGGAAGTAGCTGACCACGATCCAGGTCAGGCCGATCGCCGCGACGCACAGCCCGGCGTAGCCGCGGCGCAGCGGGACCCAGGCGCTCCGGTCCGCGGTCGCGGGGCAGGGGAGGGGGCGCGCGCCCTCGACGAGCAGCCCGAGGCCGAGCAGCAGCGGCGGCAGGAACGGCAGCGGCCAGAGCACGAGCGGCAGCGCCCGGAGCGGCGCGAGGCGCCCGGCCGGGCGCAGCACGTGCCAGTCGTACGCCGCGAGCCCCGCCGCCGCGAGCGCGAGCAGCGCCCCGACGAGCAGCAGCGACCACCGGCGCGACGTCGCCTGCCCGCCGTCGACGAGGAAGGCGGCGCGCACCGAGCGGCGCTCCCCCCGCTCGCGGTGCTCGCGGCGGAGGGCGGCGATCCAGAGCGCGAGCGAGCCGAGCGGCGGCAGCGCCATCATCGCGGCGCCGGCGACGCTGCCGAAGAAGAACAGCCGCTCGGGCGCCGGCTCCTGCGGGTACGAGTAGTCGCCGCTGAGCGTCCACGGGAACACGATCTGGGTGAGGCCCCGCCAGTAGACGCGCAGCGCGCCCGCGACCCGGTGCGCCGTGTCCGCGACGCTGAGCGGGTTGTTGAGCGGGTCGCGCGGCAGGGGCGCCTGGTGGAACCAGACGAGCACCTCGTGGAGCGCGCGCCGGACGAGCGGCGCCCCGTCCGGGAGCGGCGCGGCCAGCTCGGCCGGCATCGGCGCCGGGAACCAGCGCCGCCGGAGCTCGACGTAGAGCACGAACGCCGCGCCGGCGGCGAGCAGCGCGATCAGCGCCCGCACGACCCGCGCCGGGCGCGTGGGGTGCGTGAGCGGCGCCGCGATGAGCGCGGCGAACGGGATGAGCGGCACGCAGACGAGCGCGCTCTCCTTGGAGAAGAGGCCGAAGAGCACGGCCGCGAACACGCCGAGCGGCATCGCCCACGCGGGCAGCGCGAGGGCGGCGAGGGCGGCGATCGCGCCCATGCCCCCGAGCACGTCGGCGATGCCCACGATGCCGCTCACCGCCTCGGTGAGCACGGCGCAGGCGACGAACACGAGCCCGGCGAGGTAGGCGAGCCCCCGCCGGCGCGTGAGCCAGAACGCGACGCAGGTGAGCAGCGCGCCGTTCGCCGCGTGGAAGAGGACGTTGTAAAAGTGGTGGAAGAACGGCTGCTTGGAGACCACCCAGAGCGCGCGCCAGAGGAAGTTCGGCATCGGGCGGTACGACCCGACGCTCCGGTCGGGCGGCAGCCCCCAGAAATCGCGGTGGATCGCGTCGAGGAAGCGGAGCCCGCCCTTCGCGTTCACGTACGGGTTGGCGAGCAGCGCCTCCTGCTCGTCGAAGATGTAGTTCGTGGCCGGCGAGCGGACGAAGAGGAGGATGGAGATCACCGCGAGCGGCGCGAGCGCGGACCAGAACGTCGGGTCGCGCCCGAGGAAGTAGCCGCGCACGTGCCCGAAGACCCGCCCGAGGAGCGACGGCTCGGTCGGGACGGCGGACGACGGCGGCGCGGAGGACGGCGGCGGCGCGGAGGACGGCGGCGGGAACGGCGGCGCGGACGAGGGGGGCGCCGACGGCGGCGGCGAGGACGACGGCGCGCCCGGGGGAGGACCCGGCGCGTCCGGCGCGCCAGCGGAGGGCGAAGGAGAATAGATAGGCACGCCCGGCTCCTTTAGCCCTTGTCCGTCGGCGGGGCGCCCGGCGCGCCCTCCGGCTCGGGGATCAACCAGAGATCGCCCCAGAGCGGCTGGCCGCCGTCGACGCCGTAGACGGCGCCGGTGATGAAGTCGTTCTGGTCGCTCGCGAGGAAGACGATGAGCCGCGAGACCTCTTCCGGGACGGCGAGGCGCTTCAGCGGGGTCGCGCGCCGGGCGAGCTCGAGCATCGCCTCGCCGTACTGGGATGTCCCGCTCGATCGGATGTTGTTGCCGGGCGCGACGGCGTTGACGCGGATGCCCAGCGCGGCCCACTCGACGGCGAGCGAGCGGGTCAGGTTCTCGACGCCGGCGCGCGCGGCGCCGGTGTGCGCCATGCCCGGGAAGCCGCGGCTGACGCACGCGGTGACGTTCACGATGCGGCCGCGCTGCGCCGGGATCATCGCCCGCCTCGCGACCTCGCGCGTCATGAAGAAGGTGCCGTTCAGGTTGTTGCGGACGACCGCCTCCCAGCCCTTCGGGGTCATGTCCATGGCGGGGCTCGGGAACTGGCCGCCGGCGTTGTTCACGAGCACGTCGATGCGGCCGAAGCGCGAGAGGACCTCGCCGACGAAGGCGGCGATCTGGTCCGGCTCGCGGATGTCGCAGGGCGCGGCGAGCACGTGGCCCTCGGGGACGCCGTCGCCCGCGAGCGCCTTCGCCGCCGCCTCGAGCTTGTCGGCCTTGCGGCCGCAGATCGCGACCTTCGCGCCGAGGTAGGCGAGCTCGCGCGCGCAGGCGAGGCCGATCCCGCTGCCGCCGCCGGTGACGAGGGCGACCTGGTTGTCGAAGAGTCCTCGGGCGAAGATCGAGCGCACCTGGGTCACGCCCCGCGTTTACAACGGGTGAGGGGGCGGCGCCATAAACTGGGGTTGACCGGCGCGGCCGGCGCCCGAGGCAGAACGGCGGAGGCGGCGCCGGGGGGAGGGGCCTGGGGGGAGGGGTCGGGGGCGGAGGGGCGCGGGGCCTCGCCGGCTGTCGACCGGGGGCGCCTCGCCGGCGCTGGCGAGGCGGGATGCGCGGCGCGGCGTGGGATCACGCCCCGCGTCCGGCGCGGCGCGTCGCTCCGCAGGCCGCGTCACGCCGTGAGCGCGGCCCTCACGGGTCGCAGCCGATGCGCTCCGCCCCGAGCGCGAGATCGTCGTACCAGAGGTTCTTGGCGCCGCCGTGGTACTTCTCGAATCCGAGCTTGAAGAGCTTGTAATCGTAAGGGCCCCAGTTCGTGACGTGGAGCGCGTCGACCTCGGCGTCGTCCACGAAGACGCGCACCTCGCTGCCAGGCCCGTTGTAATAGAACTCGAGGCAGTACCAGGTGTTGGCCTCGAGCCTCACGCCGCCTTCGCACTGGTACGTCCCGCCGTTCGAGAGCTTCTCGGCGTCGTCGGTCTTGCGGTTCAGCTCGAGCTGACACTGGTGCTCGCCGATGCGGATGTGCTCGCCGCCGTTGGGATCCCCGTCGCCGGTCGTCGCCGCGACATAGGTGTTGTGGCCGGACTGGATGGCGGTGTCGCTCTTCATGTAGACCCGGCCCCAGAACGTGCTCGGCACGGCGATGCCGAGCATCTGGCTGAAGTCCGTGCCCGACACCTTGATCGAGCGCGTCCCGCTGTGACCCGTGCTGTCCAGCGTGACGAAGGAGCTCGCGCGATCGCGCAGGTACGCGGGGAAGAACTGGAGCTCGGAGGGCAGCGCGTCGCCCTCGAAGTCCGAGCAGAAGATGTTCGCCGCGGCGCACCCGCCGGAGCCGGTCGACGTGCCGCCCGTCCCGGTCCCCGTCGTCGCGCCGCCGCCCTGACCGCCGCCCGTCGTGCTGGTGGAGGTGGAGAGACCGCCGGTGGTGGAGGTGCTGCCGGTGGTGGTGGACGGGCCGCCCGTGGTGGACGCGCCGCCGGTGGTGGACGGGCCGCCCGTGGTGGAGGCGCCGCTGCCGTCGGAGCCTCCGCCGGTCATGGCGGAGCCGCCCTCCGGGTCATCGCCGCACGCGGCCATCGGCGCGAGCGCGAGCACCGCAAGAAAAGCAAAGGAACGCGCAGAGAAAGACATGCAGAAGATCTCCTCACAACAGGGCACTCGAAGGGCCCAAGCGATGCGCGCGATTCTATCACAGTCGACCTCGCCCATGGCAGCGTTGCCGACCGAGTGAAAATGTCCGACTCGGCTGGATATCAGGCCGCGCAGAGGCGGAATGCCGGCGTCTGGAACGATCGGCGCGAGATCGAGGGCGACCCGAGCGGGCGGCGTCCGGACACCCTGGGCCTCTTCAGCGCGGCCCCGAGGGCCGCTTGCCGAGGGCGGCGAGCCGCGCGCGCGCCTCGTCCGCGGTGATCGACCGCGGCCGCGCGCGCCCCCACCGCGCCACGACCGCGCCGTAGGCCTCCGCCGCGCCCGCGGTGTCCCCCGACGCCTCGAGCGCCTGGCCGAGGTAGCGGTGCGCCTGGACCATCGTGAACGGCTCGAACAGCGCCACGCACGACCGCGCCACGCGCCGCAGCGGGGCGATCGCCTCGCCGGCCTTGCCCGACAGCGCGTACACCTTGCCGATCGTGAGATCGAGCGACAGCCACCGCCACCGCTCCGGGGGGAGCGGCTGATCCGCCGGGATGGCGCGGAGGGCCTCGGCCGCCTCCTCGGGCGTCTCCACGGCGGCGGCGTGGGCCTCGGCCCAGAAGGCCCAGCGGGGCTCCGCCTGCTGCGCCTGCGCGCCGGCGCGCCATTTCGACTGCACCCGCGCGATCCAGGCGGCGCGCGCCTCGTCGAACGCCGCCTTGGTCATCGAGGCGGCGTGGTAGCTGTAGGGCAGGAAGGCGATCGTCCAGTCGCCCGTCGTGGCCGGCTCGTGCCAGGCGCTCATGCGGTGGAGGAAGTCGTCGGCGACCCGCCCCGCCTCCCGGGGCATGCCCATCTCCCGGTAGAGCCGCGCGAGCTCCAGGGCGGGGCTCGCGTGCACCTCCTGCTCGGTCCTGCCCGCGACCTCGCGCTGCCAGTCGCGGGCGAGCTGCACGGCCTGCTCGAAATCGCCGTCCAGCGCCGCGATCGCCGCCCGATCGCGCAGCTCCTTCCACCGCCGATCCCTCTCGACCTCGAGCGTCCAGCTCTGCTGCAGCGCGAGGAGCACGCTCTCGCGCGGGGCGCTCCTCGCCTGCAGCGCGAGGGCGAGGTGGCGCGCCGCCGAGGCCGCCCCGGGGTCGATCGACATCCAGCGCCGCGCGTCCTCCTCGACGCCCTTGCAGTCGCCCTGCCGCGCGAGGAGGCGGACGCGGTTCGAGAGGCAGAGCGTCGCGCCCGGCGCCGTCTCGGCGCAGTCGCGGTACGCCTCGAGCTCCGCGGCGACGTCGCCCTTCATCCCGAGCGACTCGCCCTTGTGCACCCAGGCGACCACGTAGCCCCGGTCGGCCGCGATCGCCCGGTCGTAGGCCTCGATCGCCGCGTCGAACCCGAGCCGGGCGTGCCGCGCGTTGCCGAGGTACACGAGGAGCTCCGGGTCGGCCGGGAACCGCGCGATCGCCGCGTCGAGCCGCCGCTCCCAGGCCGCGGCGTCCGACGGCTGGCGCACGTAGGCCTCCGCCGCGTCGAGCAGCGCCGCGTCGCGCGCGTCGAGCGCCGCGCGGTGGCGCAGGGCGAGCTGGAACTCCTCGCGCGCCTCGATCGGCCGCTGCCGGAACCGCCAGAGCGCGAGCCGGAGGTGGCCCGCGCTCAGCGCGCGGTCCGCGGCGACCGCGCGCGCCATGGTGCGGTCGGCGACGTCGGGCGCGCCGTCGCGGAACGCCTGGAGCGCCTCGCGGTAGAGCGTCGCGGCCTCGGGGACGTTCGACACGGGGCGCGGCGCCGCAGGGTCGCCCGTGGGCGCGGCGATCGCCGTCGGCACGGGGGGCGCCGTCGTCGCGGCCTTGTCCCAGCGCCGCAGCGCGATCGCGACGCCCGATCCCACGGCGAGCGCGGCCGCGAGCCCGGCGATCGCGCCCCACGGCAGGGCGCCGGCGGGCCGCGTGGGCCCGGTCGCGGCGGTCGCGGCGGGCGCGGAGGCGGGCGTCGACCCCGGCCCGGAGGACGCCTGCGCCGGTCCGGAGCCCGCGCCGATGGGCCGCGCGGAGTACGCCTGCACGGGGTCGGGGTAGCGCCCCGGCGCGGCGTCGCGGCCGCGCGCCGGCGCATCGACGGGCCCGGGCACGGTCGGCTCCAGGGCGGCGGCGCCCGCGGGGGGCCGAAACGCGGCGGCGCCGCCCTGGTGCTCCGCCGTCGTCGCCGCCGCCTGCGCGCCGGGCGAGACGCCCTCGGCGGCGAGCAGCGCGTCCCAGAACGCGCCCGCGTCGGGGTACCGCTCCCTCGGGGCCACGCCGAGCGCCCGCAGGAGCACCCGCTCGACCGGCTCGGGCGCCGCGGCGCCGCGCCCGCGCAGGGTCGGGCGCCGGTGCGGGTCGACGGCGGCCGAGTAGAGCGCGGCCACGCTGTCGCCCTCGAGCGCCGGGCGCCCGGTGACGAGCTCCACGAAGACGAGCGCCAGCGCGAAGACGTCGGTCCACGGCCCGGTCGCGCCGAAGCGCCTGTCGAACTGCTCCGGGGCGCCGTAGCGGGGCGTCAGCACCGGCGTGCCCGCGGTGGTCGCCGCGAGCGCCTCGGTGGGCGAGAGGGGCTCGAGGAGCACCTTGGCGATGCCGAAGTCGAGCACCTTGAGGGAGCGCCGGCCGCCGGCCTCGGCCAGGAAGAGGTTCTCGGGCTTGATGTCCCGGTGCGCGATCCGCTGCGCGTGGGCGACGGCGAGGGCGCGCGCGGCCGGATCGAGCAGGGCGATCGCCTCGCGCCGGGAGAGCGCCCCGCCGCCGCCGGCGCGCAGGCGCCTGAGGTGGCTGGCCAGGGTGTCCCCGTCGAGCCACTCGAGGACGAGATAAGGCACCTTCGCGCCGCTCGCCGCGGTGAATGCGCCGATGTCGAGCGCCTGGACGATGGCGGACGAGAGGCGCGAGAGCTGGAGGAGCAGCCTCCCCTCGCCCCGGAGCTGCCGCACGAGATCGTCCTGCGCGGCTGGCGAGAGCTCGGCCGGGAGCCTCAGGCACTTGATAGCGATCGCCGCGCCGAAGCCCTCGTGGACTCCCCGGTACACGACGCCGAAGCCGCCCGCGCCGACCACCGAGAGGACGCGGTACTTGCCGTCGATGGTGGTGCCGCAGATCCGAAACGGGTCGTGCTGCGGATCCGACATCGGCCCGAGGATACTCCGGAGCTCGCGCCGGCGAGATCCGATTTCGCGCCGCAATGCGGCCCGGACGCGGAGCGCGGCCCCGTCGGGGGCTGCCCTCAGCCCAGCTTGCCCAGGGTGCGCACCAGCCGGGGCAGGACGGTGTCCTGGAGCATCTCGGGAAAGGCGCGCTTCGCCCGCCAGTACCAGCGCCCATCGCGGTGCGGCACGGCGTAGAGGCGGCCGGCGTCGACCGCCTCGAGAGCGCGCCGCGCCACGAAGTCCGCCTGGAGCCCGACGCGCTTCATGAGCTTCTCGGCCGTCTTTCTCAGGTTCTGGTCGAGGCCGCGGCCGCTCTCGGTGATCTTCGTCTGGAAGAAGGTCGGGCACAGGACGGTGACGCCGGCCCCGTGCGGGGCGAGCTCGAGCCGCAGCGTCTCGGAGAGGGCGATCACGGCGGCCTTCGTGACGCAGTAAGGCGCGATCCCGGGCACGGCGACGAAGCCGGCGGCCGACGCCACGTTGAGGAAATGCCCGCTCTTCTGCTCCTTGAAGCGCGGCGCGAACGCGTGGCAGCCGTGGATGACGCCCCAGAGGTTGACGCCCATGATCCACGCCCAGTCCGCGAGCGAGACCTCGCCCACCTCGCCGCCGACGGCGACGCCCGCGTTGTTCACGACGAGATCCACGCCGCCGAGCGCGCGGTCCGCCTCGCCCACGAGCGCCTCGACGTCCTCGCTCCGGCTCACGTCGCAGCGGACCGTGTGCGCCTCGCCCCCGGCCTCGGCGACGAGGCGCGCGGTCTCCCGGGACCCCTCCTCGTCGATGTCGGCGAGGAGGAGCTTCGCATGGCGGCCTGCGAGCTCGACGGCGAGCGCGCGGCCGAGGCCTGAGGAGGCGCCGGTCACGACGGCGCGGGGGTGCTTGGGGAGGGGCATAAAGGCCGCATACCACGGCGGCTCTCGGCGAGCGGCGACCATCTCGCCTCCCCGGCCACCCCCGCCCGCGGTACATGTCCGTCATGCGCCGCTTCAACATCGCCGGGCCCTGCCATGCCGACCGGCACTACATGATCCCGCCCGAGCGGCGCTTCGGCGAGTGCCCCGCGCTGGTCGACAAGCAGGCGTATTTCGTCGTCCACGCGCCGCGCCAGACCGGCAAGACCACGACGATGAAGGCGCTCGCCGGCGCGCTCACGGCGGCCGGGCGTTACGCCGCGCTCCACTTCTCGTGCGAGCGGGCCCGCGCCTTCCCCGACGACGTCGCCGCCGTGGAGCGCGCCGTGTGGGGTTCCATCGAGGGGGCCGCGCGCTCCGATCTTCCCGCCGCGCTCCATCCGCCAGCCCGCGTGGACGCGGATGCCGGCTTGTTCCTCGGCGCCCAGCTCGCCCGATGGGCCGAGGCCTGCCCCCTCCCGCTGGTGCTCGTCTTCGACGAGATCGACGCGCTCACCGGCAATGGCCTGCTCTCCGTGCTCAGCCAGCTCCGCGCCGGCTACAACGCTCGTCCCGCTCCGTTCCCCTGGTCGGTCGTCCTCTGCGGCATGCGCGACGTGCGCGACTACAAGGCTGCGAGCGGCGGTGAGCCGGTCCGCGCGGGCTCGTCGAGCCCGTTCAACATCAAAGAAGCGTCGCTCCGGCTCGGCAACTTCACGGAGGCCGAGGTGCACGAGCTCTACGGCCAGCACACCGACGACACCGGGCAGGCGTTCACGGACGAAGCGCTGTCTCGCGCCTGGGCGCTCGCCCAGGGCCAGCCCTGGCTCTCGAACGCTCTGGCCCGCGAGATCGTGGAGGAAATGCGCCTTCCCCCGACCGAGCCCATCACCGCGGCGCACGTCGACGAGGCCAAGGAGCGGCTCATCCTCACCCGCGCCACCCACCTCGACTCGCTCCTCGCCCGATTGCGCGAGGAGCCTGTCCGCCGGGTGCTGGAGCCGATCCTCGCCGGCGAGCTCCCCCACCACGACCCGCTGAACGAAGACCATCAGTACGTCACCGATCTCGGCCTGATCGCGCCTGACCCGCCCGTGCGCATCGCCAACCCGATCTACCGGGAGATCATCTTCCGCGTGCTGGCCGGCGACACCGAGCGCGCCGTGCTCGTGGAGCGTCAGGGCTTCATCGGTCCCGACGGCCAGCTCGACATGCCCCGGCTGCTCGACGCCTTCGCGGCCTTCTGGCGCGAGCACGGCGAGGTGCTGGCCGAGAGGACGGAGTACACCGAGGTCGCCGCGCAGCTCGTGTTCATGGCGTTCCTCCACCGGATCGTGAACGGCGGCGGCCTCATCGACCGGGAGATCGGCATCGGCAAGAAGCGCATCGACCTCCTGATCCGCTGGCCCTATACCGGCGAGGGCGGCCAGCGCGCCCTGCAGCGCGTCGCCCTGGAGCTGAAGGTCTGGCGCGATCGCGACAAGAAGGGCGATCCGCTGCCGCAAGGGCTCGCCCAGCTCGACCAGTACCTCGCTCGCCTCGGGCTCGACGAAGGTGTGCTCGTGCTCTTCGACCTGCGCAGCGCGGCGCAGCCCGTCGAGGAGCGGACGCACCTCGAGCAAGCGATCACGCCCTCGGGCCGCCGGGTCACCGTGCTGCGGGGATAGGGAGACCCGAGGCGGGTTATCCGCCAGCGCCAGGACTGCCCCTCTCCACCCGGGACCGCGCCAAAGCACGCTCCGCTCGATCTCCCCTCGACCGGCCGGAAGAGCAACAACAACAAGGCGCCAGGCACGCCAGGGGAACGTGCGGTCCCCCGGCGTACTTGGCGCCTCGGCAGCTCGATCGCTGGAGTCGCCCTAGGCGCTCCCGCGCGTGCCGCCCTGCTGCTGGCGACCGCTGGTCAGCCGCTGCCCGAGCAGCTGCCTCGCCCGATCCGCGCGCCGCAGCTCCTCCTGCCGCACCTCGTTCAAGAACGTGACGAGCTCCTGATCGCCCTGCTGCTGCGCGTCCTGAACGTACTTCGAGTAGGTCTCCGCGCCCTGGAGAGCATGGTAGAGCACGCTGACCAGGTTGTAGTCCTTGTCCGGCAGAACGTTGCTCTCGCTGCCTAGACCGGAGCCCTGCTGTCCCTGCACGCTCGACTGCTTCTGCTCGTTCGCCATTCCAAACCTCCTCAAGTTCCCCCAGCGCGGCCGGGCAATGCAAGTGGGAGGCCGCACAGCGGGACAGCCCCTGTCGTCGCGGATCCGGCAAGAGCAGCGCTGTTGCGCCGTCGTCCGCGTTGCGTTCTGCCACAGCAGGCGAGCGCTCGCGCAGGATTGCACCACGCCCACGGTCGCGCCCGTCACGACCGAGAAACACCGCGGTCGAGGCCGGCGCGCCTCGGCCGGTGCGCCATGGGACACCGGTCATGTTCAGCTCGCTCGATGCATCCTGTTCGCGTCAAGGACGGAGACATGGTGACCGCCCCCACGCTCCAGGGATGTCAAGCCGATCCAGGCGAGCTCGAGCTGATACGCTGCCCCGTGCGCCGGCTCCTCCCGGCCATCCCCGGACCCCTCCATGCGCTCACGGTCTCTCGTCTCGCCTCTCTCGCCCCCGTCTCTCTCCTGGACCCACGCGGCGCTCGCCGCGCTCGCGCTCACGGCCGCGGCGTGCGCCGACGCTCCCGGGCAAGGCCTCCCAAGGGACACCGGCCCCCACCCGCGGCTGCTCGCGCGCCCGGAGCACCGCGCGCTGCTCCTCTCGCGCGTCGATCGCGAGCCTTACGCCTCGATCCTCGCCATCTTGAAGCAACGCGCCGAGCGCGCTTATGCGGAGGAGCCGGATCCGGCCTCGTGGGACTACCGGACGAACGGCGACAACGCGTCGACGGCGCAGGCGAACGCCCTCCTCGCCTGGGCGTTCGAGGACGAGGCGGCAGCCGAGAAGGCGCGCGAGTTCCTGCGCCGCCTCGAGGCCGACTGGGACACGAACACCGTCCTCGACATCAACATCCGCATGCCGAAGGTCTTGATGGGGTACACGAACACGTGGGACCTCCTGAGCGCCACCCCGTGGCTCCCGGCCGATGAGTCCGCCGAGGCGGAGCGCAAGCTCACCGAGATCACCGGCCAGCTCTTCGCCAAGTACCTCGAGCAGAACATCTATCGCGACCTCCTGCTCCGCGCCGCCCAGAACAACCACCCGATCCGGACCGCCGACGCGATCGGCTACGTCGCGCTCGCCTTCCCCGAGCACCCGGCGGCCGAGACCTGGTGGAACTGGTCCCTCTCGGAGCTCGACTACCTCTGGGGCGCGAACGGCCATTACGTGCAGCCCGACGGCGGCGTCTCCGAGGGCCCGTACTACTCCGGCTTCGCCTGGGGGCCGACCGCGGCGTTCTTCATCGCGCTGGACAACGCGCTCGAGGGGCCCGCGGCCTTCGCGCGCGACTGCCGCACCCGCTCCAGCGAGGACCCCTGGGCAGGGTACGGCTGCGTCGACGGCGAGCAGGCCACGTTCGAGCCCCCCCTGCGCGGCGGGCTCTTCACGAAGGCCGCCGATTGGTCGCTCTCGCTGCGTTTGCCCTGGGGCAGCCGCCCCCCGCTCGAGGATGGCGTCTTCACCTCGTTCAACGGGGGCTCGCTGCTCACCTCCTTCGGCGGCGACGGGGTGGCCCGCTGGGACTGGGAACAGAACCGCGACGCCGCCCAGGACATGGAGTTCAGCGCCGACCTCATCGCCCATCACCTGATCTACCTCGACGACGCGGCGCCCCCCGCGGAGCCGCCCTTCCTCACGCGCTTCCTGCCCGACGCGGGCAACGCGGTGTTCCGCTCGGACTGGGGCGAGGAGGCGCGCTGGCTCCTGCTCGTGGCCGAGCACGGCTCGGCGCGCAAGACGCTCCACGACCACGTGGACGGCACGTCCTTCTCACTCGCCGCCTACGGAGAGTACCTGTTGATCGACCCCGGTTATTACAAGCCGGACGCGCTCGACAACGCGAGGACCAGCCAGTCGCCGTCGCACAACGTGGTCCTCATCGACGGCCGATCCGCGCCCGACAAGGGGCTCTTGACCGACTTCGGCGACGCGGACGCCTTCCTCCGGAACACCCACGACGGCGGCGTGATCGACTACGCGGAGGCGCACCAGGACTACCAGGACACCCACGTCGAGCGGTCCGTGGCCTTCGTCGACGGCCGCTACTTCGTCGTCGGCGACCGCCTGGCCACGACGCACCCGGCGGCCCGCGCGCACGCGTTCCGGCTGCACGGCTACGCGGGGCTCACCTCCGGCGGCACCTTCGAGCTCCTCGCCGACGGCGCCCGCTGGGAGCGCACGCGGGCCGGCGTCGAGGCGCGCGTGCTCTCGACCGCGCCGGGCCTCGCCGTCGTGGAGCCGCCGTACACGCCGCTCACCGCGCCCCACGTCCACGAGTTCGAGCGGGACCGGAAGGCCGCCGACCACGCGGTCATCGACGCGACGGTCCAGGCCGAGGCGCCGGGGTTCCTGACGCTGCTCCTGCCGTACAAGGTCGGCGCGGACGCCGGCCCCGACGCGCCCCTCCAGGCGACGCCGCTCGAGGCGGGGCCGGACCTCGCCGCGTGGCAGATCGAGGGCGACGGCTTCACCGACGTCGCGGTCCTCCGGGGCGAGGGCGCCGCGCAGGAGGTGAAGCTGCCCGGCGGGCAGACCCTCGAGACCGACGCGGCGCTCGTGGTGCTGCGGGTCGAGGGCGCGCGGCCGTTCGCGCTCATGGCGCGCGGCACGCAGGTGCTGCTCGACGGGGCCCCCCGGGTCACGGCGGCCGAGGCGACCGGCGTCGCCGTGGAGGAGTGACCGTGCCGATCGCCGACTCGCCGCGCGCGCGCCGCCGACGTGCGCCGCGCCTGCGCGCGCTGCTCGCCGCCGCCGCCGCGGCCGCCGCCGCCGCCGCAGTGGGCGCCGCCGCCGCCGGCTGCTCGGGCGACCCTGATCCCGGGTCGACCTGCACGCCGACCTCGCCGTCGGCGGAGGACACGTTCGCGCGCGAGCGCGCCCCAGGCTCCGAGAGCATCACGCTCGCGCGCGCGGTCGCCGACCGCTGGATCGCCGAGCACCCCGCGGACTCGCTCGCGTGGGACTGGGGCGAGGGCACGGTCATGCTCGCGCTGGTCGACCTCTATCGCGTCACCCAGCACGCCCCCTACCGCGACTACTACCGGAGCTACATCGACCGGCACATCGAGCGCGGCTACGAGATCGCGACCAGCGACCGCTGCCCGCCGGCGGTCGCCGCGCTCGCGCTGCACGAGGAGACGTGCGCGGCGCCCTACCAGAAGGTGGTCGACGACGTGCTCCGCTACCTGTACGAGCAGGCGCGCCGGACCGAGCAGGGCGGCATCAGCCACCTCGGCGTCTCGCCGCTGTTCGAGCCCACGCTCTGGGTCGACTCCCTGTTCATGTTCGGCAACGTGCTCATCCGCTCGGGCGAGCGCGCGGACGACGCGCGTGCGCTCGACGAATTCTCCAATCAATTCCATACCTTCGCCTCGCTCCTCCAGGAGGAGCCTGGGCTCTTCCGGCACGCGTACAACTGGGGGACGCCCCAGGATCCGGGCGTGTACTGGGCGCGCGGCAACGCCTGGGTCACGGCGTCCGGCTACGACTACCTGCACGTCCGCGCGGCGCGCGGCGAGCGCGACGACGCCGTGGCCGGGTCGCTCGCGCGGCAGGTCGAGGCGATCCTGGACACGCAGGACCAGGACACCGGTCTCTGGTGGACGATCATGAACCACCCGGGCGAGATCTACCTGGAGACGAGCGCGACCGCCCTCTTCGCCGTCGGTCTCGCGCGCGGCCTGCGCCACGGCTTCCTGGACGCCTCGGTGCGCCCGGCGATCGACCGCGCCATGGCGGGCGTGCGCTCGCGCATCGAGGAGGACACGTCGGGGCGCCCGGTGGTGACCGGCATCTCCGGCCCCACGAGCGTCGGCCGGCTCGAGCACTACGCGGCGGTCGAGCTTCGCGACGACCTCTCGTACGGGGTCGGGGCCGTGCTCCTGGCGCTCGTCGAGACGTCGGGGCTGTAGCGCCGCGCTCCCGCAGGGAGCCTCCGGCGCGGGGGACCCGGGGCCTCCTGCGCGCGGGGGACCCGGGGTCTCCGGCGCCCGGGGAAGGGGATGGCCCGTTCCCGTGTTCTCGACGCACCCGTGCGCCGCGGTTGATTCGCTTTCGGGGCTCGCTTACGCCTCGGCTGGTCTCCGCGGCGGCGCCACCGGAAGCACCGCAGCCGCGGGCGCCGCGGACAGCGCGCTGGCTACCGGCCGAGGACATCCATGTCTCCCCTCGTGAAGCTCGACGCGATCAGCAAGACCTACTGGATGGGCGAGGTGGAGGTGCAGGCGCTGCGCGGCGTCTCGCTGGAGCTCTCCCGGGGCGAGATGGTGGCGATCATGGGCGCGTCCGGCTCGGGCAAGTCGACGACCCTGAACGTCATCGGCACGCTCGACCGGCCGAGCGGCGGCCGGTACTTCCTCGACGGCGAGCCGGTCGAGGAGCTCGACGAGGTCGAGCTCGCCCGCAGGCGCAACCGGAACATCGGGTTCGTCTTCCAGTCGTTCAACCTGCTGCCGCGCGACAGCGCGCTCGCGAACGTGGAGCTGCCCATGGTCTACGCCGGCGTCCGTCCGTCCGAGCGGCGCGCGCGCGCGGCCCGCGCCCTCGCCCGCGTCGGGCTCGAGGACCGCGCGCACCACCTCCCGAACCAGCTGTCCGGCGGCCAGCAGCAGCGCGTCGCCATCGCCCGCGCGATCGTCAACGAGCCGCCGCTGCTGCTCGCCGACGAGCCGACCGGCGCGCTCGACTCCGCCACCACCCGGCAGGTCATGGAGCTCTTCTGCGCGCTGCACGCCCAGGGCATGACGGTCATCGTCGTCACGCACGACCCCTCGATCGCCGACTACGCCACCCGCGTCATCACCTTCAGGGACGGCGCCATCGTCGAGGACACCGGCCCCCGCGGCCGGCGCGTGGACGTCGCGAGCCCGCCGTCCGCGCCGCCCGCGTCGTCCGCGCCGCCCGCGTCGGCGGCCCCCGCCGCGCCGTCCGCCCCGCCCGCGCCGTCCGCCCCGCCCGCGCCGCCCGCCCCGCCCGCGCCGGCCGGAGGCGCCTCGTGAGCGCCCGGCGCAGGCGGCGGTGGTGGCCCTGGCTCGCCGGGGCGCTCGCCCTCGCCGCGGCCGGCGTGGCCGTCGCCTCGATGCGCGGCGGCGGCCCCGCGCCGATCGACCCCGCGCTCGTCGTGGTGGCCAAGCGCGGCGACCTCAACGTCGAGATCCTCGAGACCGGGCGCATCGAGGCCCGCGAGCAGGTCGAGCTCAAGTCCAAGGTCGCGGGCCAGGTCGCCGAGGTGCTCGCCGACGAGGGCGCCCGGGTCACGAAGGACCAGCTCCTGCTCGTGCTCGACCCGACCGATTACCAGCGCGAGGTCGCCCGCGCCGAGGCCGAGCTCTCCCAGGCCAAGGCCGCGGCGGGCTACGCCAAGCTCGTCCTCGAGCGGCGGACCGCCGGGGTCGAGGCGAACGTCATCCCCGCGCAGGAGCTCGACCTGGCCAAACACGACCTCGCCGCGAAGACGATCGCCATCCGGCTCGCGGAGGTCGCGCTCACCGCCGCCAAGGACCGGCTCCGGTACACGAAGATCTACTCGCCCCTCGACGGCACCGTCATCCAGCGCAACATCGAGCCCGGCGAGGTGGTCACGCCGGGCGTCGAGTCGACGTTCGACGGCAAGGCGCTGCTCACCGTCGCCGACCTCTCCACGCTCGTCGTCAAGGTCGACCTCAACCAGATCGACGTCGCCAAGGTGGCGCTCGGCCAGCCCGCGACCCTGACGCTCGACGCCCTCCCCGGCAAGACGTACACCGCCAAGGTCACGAAGATCGCGCCCGCCTCGGTGAAGCTCACGGGCCGCGAGGTCGACGTCTTCCCGGTCGAGGCCGAGCTCTCGCAGGTCGACAACCTCATCAAGCCCGGCATGACCGCCGACGTGCGCATCCGGCTCGAGAGCAAGCCGGGCGTGGTCTCGCTGCCGATCGAGGCCGTCGCCGAGGACGGCGGCAAGCAGCTCGTCACGCGCGTCGTCGACGGGCCCGACGGCAAGCCGACCACCGAGAAGGTCGAGGTCGCGCTCGGCGCCCGCAACGACCGCGAGGTCGAGATCCTGAGCGGCGTCCCCGACGGGGCCCGCGTGCTCATCAACCCGCCCTCGGCGGACCAGAACGAGACCAAGATGTGAGGTGGCTCGTCTACCTGGGCATCGCCGCGAAGGCCCTCTCGGCGCACAAGCTCCGGTCGCTGCTCACCGTCCTCAGCATCACGATCGGCGCGTTCGCCATCGTGCTCATGACCTCGCTCGCCGAGGGCGGCCTGCTCACGTTGAGCCGCGGCATCGAGGAGCTCGGCGGGGCGCGGCTCATCCTGATCGCCCCGAAGGAGCCGGTGCGCGCCGAGCGCAAGAAGACGATGTACACGACCGGCTTCACGCGCGAGGACCGCGACCGGCTCGCGCTCGGCGTGCCGCACGTGGTCGAGCACGCGCTCTACGCCGGGCTCGGGCCGCGCGACGTCACGTCCGACGAGGGCAAGGAGGACCGCACCCACCTCGTCGCCGCCGACAGCCGCTTCCTCGCCGTCTTCCGGATGCCCGTCGCCCGCGGCCGCGCCTTCTTCGACGAGGAGGACCGCCGCCGCGCCCGGGTCTGCGTCGCCGGGCCCAAGCTCGCCGCGCGGCTCTGGCGCGGCGACCCGATCGGCCGGACCGTCACCGTCGGCGCCCTGCGCTGCCGCGTCATCGGCGTGCTCGCCCAGAGCGACCGCCTCGGCGTCAACTTCGGCTTCGACTGGGTCGACGTGCTCATCGCGCCCATCGACACCGTGGCGGACGTCGACGACGCCGTGGACGACGCGTCGCTCATCGTCGTCAAGACCGACGATCCCCGCAACAACGACCCGGTGAAGCGCATCCTCAACGCGCTCCTCGTCGAGCGCCACCACGGCGTCGACGATTTCACCCTGCTCGACTTCAGCGGCATCATGCAGAAGTTCGAGGCCGTGTTCAGCATGATGAAGGCGATCGTCGGCCTCATCGCGGGCGTCGCGCTGCTCATCGGCGGAGTCGGGGTGATGAACATGATGCTCGTCAGCGTGTCCGAGCGCGTGCGCGAGATCGGCATCCGCAAGGCGCTCGGCGCGGCCCCGGGCGACATCAGCGCCCAGTTCCTGTGCGAGGCGGCGCTGCTCTCCGGCTTCGGCGGCCTGCTCGGCGTGCTCGGCGGCGCGCTCGCGGCCGAGCTCGCCTCGGCGCTGATCCACCGCTTCGTCCCGAGCTGGATCGGCGCCGTCTCCACGGCGGCGGTGGTCGCCGCGCTCGTCGTCTCTTCCGGCGTGGGCGTGGTCTTCGGCTGGCTCCCGGCCCGGCGGGCGGGCCGGCTCGACCCTGTGGCGGCGATGCGGCGATGAGGCTCGGCGATCTCCTCCACTCCGCCCGCGCGGTCGTCGCCGATCGGACCCGCGCCGCGCTCACGCTGCTCGGCGTCGTCATCGGCACCGGCTCGATCGTGCTGTTGGCCTCGCTGCTCGCGGGCGGCGAGGAGGCGCTGCTCCGGGCGAGCCAGCAGGCGGTCGAGGCCGATCTCATCCAGGTCCACCCCGCCGAGGTGAACGTCCGCGACCGCCGCCGCACCCAGCGTGATCTCTCGCGGGACGACGCCCGCGCGCTGGCCGCGTCGCGCTCGCTCGGCGGCGCCGCGGCCCTGAGCGAGTCGGTGCGCCAGGTCGAGGCCCGGGTCGGCCGCAAGAAGAAGCCGATCACCCTGGTCAGCGCGGCGCCCGCGGCCCCGTCGCTCTACGCCCTGGAGCTCGCGGCCGGCCGTTTCCTCACGGGCGCCGATCTCGCGTCGCGCCGGCGCGTGTGTGTCGTCGGCCACGAGGTCTGGTCCGAGCTCTTCGGCGGCCCTCCTGCGCTGAGCGAAGGCGGCCGCGATCTCCGCCTCACGGCCGACGGCCATGTCTGGACGGTCGTCGGCGTGCTGAAGGATCGCCCCATCATGGGCTCCACCGACAGCACGAGCATCTGGAACCGCAAGGTCCTGGTCCCCGAGACGACCTATGACGCCCTGATCTCGCCCGACCACAAGGCCGATCGTCTCTACCTGCGCCAGGACCCGCTCGCCGCCCGGGAGGCCTCGCCCGCCGCGCTGCGCGGCCTCATCGAGGCGACGCTGCTGCGCCGCCACTACGGGGTCAAGAACTTCAGGATCGAGGACAAGGAGAGCCACGGCCAGGAGAAGCTCATCCTCGAGATCATCAAGCTGCTCCTGCTCAGCACGGGAGTCGTCGCGCTGGTCGTGGGCGGCATCAACATCATGAACATCATGCTGGTCACGGTGACCGAGCGGACCCGCGAGATCGGCATTCGCCGCGCGGTCGGCGCCTCGCCCCGCGCGATCCTCCTCCAGTTCCTCTTCGAGGCCGCGGCCGTCTCCCTGCTCGGCGGCGTCCTCGGCGTGCTCTCCGGCGTGGGCATCTCCTGGCTCGCCGGCGCCTTGCTGGAGCAGCTCGTCGGCCGCTGGTCCTTCCGCGTGGAGCCCTGGTCGGTCGCGCTGGGCCTCGGCCTCTCCGCCACCGTCGGCGTCCTCTTCGGCTTCTACCCCGCCTGGCGCGCCTCCCGCCTCTCCCCCATCGACGCCCTCCGCTCCGAGTAGCCCCGGAGGGTCCCCGGCCTTCCCCTCTGGCCAGAGACAGTCCAGTACGCCGAGCGCCGAAGACGTCGAGATGGGCCCATATCCGGAGCGGGTGACCGCCGCTCTAGCGATCCTGGGGGAAGTTGGCCCCGGGTCAGCAGAATGACGCCAAGGGCGCCAAGGACGCCAAGGACGCCAAGAGGAGAGAAGGAAAGAGCGTGCATTCCCTTCTCTCCTCTTCTTTTCTTGGCGTTCTTGGCGTCTTGGCGTTCTTGGCGCCCTCGCCGCTTACATGCCAGCCCGACTTCCCGCAATCAAGCTAGCCGCGGATAAGGACCCAGACGGTGTCTTCTCTGACTTGCGCGGCGCGCTTGTAGAACAGCGAGACGTCGACATTCCGGGTCTTGTGCGGAAAGTGGAACACGAAGCCGAAGGTGGCGTTGAGCTCGCGCTGCTCGATCCCGAGCAGGAAGCGGCCGTAGAACTTCTTCACCCGGCTGCAGGGCGCAATGTCGGTGAAAAAATTCTTTCCCAGCACATCCTGCCGCTTCCTGCGCGCCTGGTTCTCCTCGTACAGGTTGTAGGAGAGCACCGTACCGTTGCGGTCCAGCTGGATGATCCCGAAGGGCTGCGCGTCCAGGCCACGCTCGTCCAGGTTGAACACGCCAATGTCGAACTCGCTCTCGCTGCCCCTGGACTGCTCCTGCGTATTCATCCCGAGAGACCTCCACCCGCGCTGCCCGCGACAGATGCCGTCATCGTAGAGAGCGCCTCCCGGCAAGGCCATCCGGCGGCGCCGCATCGTGATGTCGGGCTGAAGGAATCCTGGTCGAGGCGGCGCACGCGGAGGGCGCGATTTGACGCATCGCCCCGTTTCGGCTGGGTGTCGCGACGGTGCCTGTCGCGATCGCCCGGAGCGCGGGCGCCCCGCGACACGGCGCGTCGGCGGGGGCGCCGGCGCGCGGGCGGCGCGTTATCCCTGGAGCAACCGCGCCTTCTGCAGCGCGAAGGCGAAGCCGTCCTTCAGCGTCGCCTTCGTCACCACGCCGCCGAAGTCGGCGCCGATCTCCACGAAGGCCTGCGCCGCCTTCGGCTTGATCCCGGAGAAGATCACGTCGACCCCGAGCAGCCTCGCCGCCTTCGCGGCGCCGAGCAGCGCCTGGGCGACCCGCTGATCGACGCTCGGGACGCCGGTCACGTCGAGGATGGCCACCCGCGCGGCGTGGGCCATGATGCCGTCGAGGAGCACCGCGCGCATCTGCTCGGCGCGGACCTCGTCGATCGCGCCGATGAGCGGCACGACGACGACGCCGTCGCCGAGGGGGATGAGCGGCGTGGACAGCGCGCGCAGGGCCTCCTCCTGCGCCCGGATCGTCTGCTCCTGCAGCAGGCTGAGCTCGCGCATCTGCTCGGCCTCGTTCCGCTCCGCGATGTCCCGGAACACGAGCTGCACGGCGGGGCCGCCCTCGAAGAGGACGGGCGTGCCCAGGAGCTCCACGGGGACGTGCTCGCCGCCCGGCCGCACGAACGTGGCCTCGAACCGCGCGACCGGCGTCCTGCCCTGCTCCGCGGCGAGCAGGCGGGCTCCGGCGTCGGCGCGCTGGCCGGGCTCGAAGAGCTCGAGCAGCGAGGCGCCCCCGAGCTCGCCCGGCTGCGCGCCTAGCATGCGCGCGCCGGTCGGGTTCACGTAGAGGATCCGGCCTTCCCGGAGCACGGCGACCCCGTCCGGGGATAGCTCGACGAGGCTGCGGTGCCGCTGCTCGCTCTCGGAGAGCGCGGCGTGGCTGGCCTCCAGCTTCTCCGAGTAGAAGCGCATCGTGACCTGGTCGAGCTTCTCGTAGATGGGCTCGGCGAGCAGCAGCCCGTCGAACGCGCCGTCCTGGCCCGTCTCCAGGGCGGGGCGGATGAGGTCCAGGAACGCGCGCCGCAGGGCGGCGGTGAGCTGAACCGCGTCGTCGAACGAGAGCCCGCGCAGGACCCGCCGCTCGAGGTTGGCCCGCGCGAGCGCGAGGATCTGGTCGTAGCTCCGCGACTGAATGGCGTCGATGAAGAGCTCCACGAACCGGTGGGCGCCAGGCAGGACCTGATCTTCGGGCAGCACGCGGTAGATCGGCAGCCGGTCCTGGAGGCCGCGGAACAGCGCCTCTCCGAAGGCGTGCTGGCGCTGGCGGAGGAACGAGATCAGGGGAGGAACGGGCTCGGTTGTCATTCAGCAGGCTCCTTCGACTGGCTCCGTTCCATGCGATCTCCCGTGGAGCGCCGTCCCGTGCAGCGCCGCGGGCCCTCGGCGCGCCCACGCGCGATAAGCCGCGCGGCGTCGGTTTTGTATGTGGATGTCCTACGCTCGCAGAAGCGAGCCAGAGACTACCTCAACAGCCCTCGAAAGGAACACGTGAATGCGCCGGCGCTCCGCGGTCCCGGCCGTTCAGGGATCCACCGACGCGTCGCCAGGGATGGCGCCCGCCGCCGCCCGGGCCGCGGCGCCGCCGCCCGCGCTCCCGGCGTGGGCCGGCCTCGGCTCAGCCGCGCGCGAGCCGCTCGAGCGCGTCGCCGGTGAGGCGGTGGACGGTCCACTCGGCCATGGGCGTCGCGCCGAGGCTCCGGTAGAAGCCGATCGCCGGCTCGTTCCAGTCGAGCACGGACCACTCGAGCCGCCCAGAGCCGCGCTGCACGGCGAGCTGCGCGAGGTGCACGAGCAGGGCTTTGCCGTGGCCGCTGCCGCGGTGCTCGGGGAGCACGAAGAGGTCTTCGAGGTAGATCCCGGGCTTGCCGAGGAACGTGGAGAAGTTCTGGAAGAACAGGGCGAAGCCGACCGCGGCGCCCTCCGCCTCGGCCAGGACGACCTCGGCGGCCGGCCTCGGGCCGAACAGGTGCTTCGCGAGCTCCTCCTCGTCGAAGACGACCTCGTGCGCGAGCCGCTCGTACTCGGCGAGCAGGCGGATGAGGCGGGCGATGGTGGGGATGTCGTCGCGGGTGGCGGGGCGTATCATGGCGTCTCTGCGCCGCCTCATACCGCATCGCCGTGCCGGCGGGAGAAAATGCCGAGCTCGACGGCCGCCAGCGAGGGTGTCCGCCGCGCGGCGCACTCCCTCGCTGGCGGCCTGCCGTCATCGCGGGAGCAGGGACGAGGGGAGACGTCGCGGCGCGGCTTGCCGCTCCGCGCGCCTCCGCCTTAGGCTGCCTGCAACGACATGACGACCCCGCCGACCGCCGCCGGACCGCGCTGGCTTTATTTGCACGGCTTCGCCTCGGGGCCGAGCTCGACGAAGGGGGTCCGGATCGCCGGGCATTTCGGGGGCCGCGGGGTCGAGGTCGAGCGGCTCGACCTGCGGGTCCCGTCGTTCGAGCGGCTGCGCCTCAGCGCGATGATCGACGCGGTGAAGCAGGCTATCGGCGGGGAGCGCGACCGCGCCGTGGTGATGGGATCGAGCCTCGGAGGCCTCACCGCGTGCCGCGTGGCCGAGGAGGACGCGCGGGTGTGCGCGCTCGTGCTGCTCGCGCCGGCGTTCCGGATCATGGAGCGATGGCGGCTGCGGCTCGGCGAGGACGGCTTCCGGGCGTGGCGGGAGCGAGGGTGGCTCGAGGTCGACGACTACGCCGAGAAGCGGCGCGCCCGGGTGGATTTCGGCTTCGCCGCCGACGCGGCGGAGGTGGACGAGCGCTCCGGCGGCTGGCCCGACGTGCGCGTGCCGACGCTCATCCTCCACGGCCGGCACGACGAGGTGGTGGACATCGAGCTGTCGCGGCGGTTCGCGGCGGGGAAGCGGCACGTGCGGCTCATCGAGGTGGACGACGGCCACGAGCTCGTGGCCTCGATTCCGCACATCCTCCGCGAGGCCGAGGCGTTCCTGCGTCCTTGTATCGGCAGCTGAAGCAGGGTTATCCGCAATCGGCCCCTCAATGTGCCTGTGCCAGGGTGAGTCGTCTTGCTCAACAGCGGCGGCACACCGCAGCAGTTACTCGCGGCCACCCACCGGATGGCCACCCTCGGCGCCCGCCTCTCACGATCCTGCGTCTGTCAAGCGCGCAGCATGATTCGGATCTCGCTGGTTCCACGGCCTGGTCCGGTGACGACACAGGGAACATCGCATGGTTTCATCGTGTCTCCCGGTCGACATGAATGGACGAGCGCTGTTACCGTCCCGGCGGCTCATCTCTCATAACGCGGCGTGGGGTGCGTCAGCCGCCATGGCCGTCAGGAGGTGCTTTGTGACGTTGTCTTCCAGTCGAGCTTTGTTGCTATTGGTGGCGGGGTGCGCCTCGGCGTGCAGCGCCCCTTCACCGCAGGCGGTCGGGGAAGGTCCGGCCGAGCGTCCTGCGGAGGGCGCGCTCCGGTCGAGCGGCGCGGCGCCGATCGAGCTCGGGCAGATCGTGAGCAGGGCGCGGGCGCGCTTTCGATCCACGCCGCGAGGGCTCTCCGCCGAGGGCGTCGCCCATCGGATCGACCTCGAGGGCGGCGCGGCGCGGATCCGCGCGAAGCCCTCGGCGGCGGCCGCGCGCCGGGAGCGAGAGGGGCAGCTCAAGGCGCTCCGCGAGGCGCGCTCCGCCGCCGAGGTCGAGGCGAGCCGCGGCGCGCTCCGGCGGACTCTGCTCGACCACGTCGCGCGCGTGTCCGGCGAGCTCCCGCCGGGGGGCGCGCTGACGCTGGCGACGCGGTCGATCGCCCGCGCCGGCTACGAGTGCGTGAACGGCGAGGGCCGCGTGCGCATCGGCGAGGACGGCGGCGCGGAGCGCGCGTTCGAGACGTGCAGCGAGCTGTGGAAGAACCACGAGGCGAACGCCGAGCAGGCGTTCCGGTTCCCCGAGCGGCCCGGCGGGCACGGCGATCTCGTCGTGCGCGTGAGCGCCCGCCTCGGCGCCGCGGATACCGCGCCCTCGATCGCGAGCGTCGCGAGCGACGCGCGCGGCCTCGTCCTCGGCGCGGCGCCCGGGCAGCGGTTCGTGTACGGCCACGGCACGTGGATCGACGCGTCGGGCCGCCGCGTGCCGGTGCCGGCCCGCTGGTCGGACGGCCACATCGAGCTGCGCGTGCCCGCCTCGGTCGTCGAGGAGAGCGGCTATCCGGCGGTGCTCGATCCGGAGGTGGGTCCCGAGATCGGCACGGAGCCGCCCGTGCCCGTCCAGCAGGACGTCGGGTTCGATCCGGAGATCGCGACCGACGGGGCCGGCTATGTCGTCGCCTTCGAGGATCTGTCGCGCATCCGCGCGGTCCGCGTCGACGCGAGCGGAAACGTGCGCGACCTCGACTGGCTGGATCTGGGCGAGGACGGCGCCGGGCAGTTCCTGCCCAGCGTGGCGTACGGCGGCGGCCGTTATTTCTTCACGTGGTCCCAGTACGGCGGCGAGGACGGGCGCACCACCGTCCACGGCCGCATGATGCGGCCCGACGGCACGCTCGAAGGGGCGGCGAGCTTCCAGGTGTCGTCGTCTGGCGACGGCCTGGACCCCTCGGTCGAGTGGAACGGGGAGCGCTTCGTGGCCGCGTGGCGCGCCATCGCCGACGACGGTGTGAGCGACGTCCACGCGACCCTCGTCGATCCGAGCGGCGGCCCCGTTCCCGGCGCCGAGCGCGTCGTCTCCACGAGCGGGGACGCGGGGCGCCCGGTGGTCACCTCCGGAGCGGAGGTCTCCGTCGTGGCCTGGGACGACGCGAACGGCACCGGGCGCGCCATCCGCGCCGCGCGGGTGGCCAGCGACGGGACGGTGATCGATCCCGGCGGCGTCCAGCTCTCGGAGGGCCCGGAGACCGCGCGGCTGGCCGCGCTCGCGTCCAGCGGGGCGAGCTTTCTCGCGACGTGGGTCCGGGACGCCTGGCCGAGCGTGATCCGGGGCGCGGTGCTGAGCGCGGACGGCACGGTCACCGCGCGGGACTTCCCCATTTCGCGGCCGAGCTCGGGCACCGGGGCTCCGACCGCGGCGTTCGACGGCAGCGCCTACCTCGTGGCCTGGGCCGACGAGCGGGACCGTCGCTCGATGTACGGGGCCCGGGTCTCGGTCGAGGGTGTCGTGCAGGGGACCGACGATGTCCGGCTCGCGGACGGGTCGCCGCGCTCCGTCTGGGATTCCGATCGGAACTCGCTCGTGTGGAACGGCTCGCGTTTCCTGCTCGCGTTCCACGGGCAGGGCATCGAGGGCAGCCTGATCGGCCCGGATCTCGCGCTGGACGCGGGCCGGATCGCGCTGAGCCCCATGCCGAACAGGCAATGGAGTCCGCGCGTGGTCTGGACCGGCGAGAGCTACCTCGTGGCCTGGACCCACCAGCCGGGCCCGGACCCGGTGCTGGCGCAGATGAGCGCGCGCGCGGTGCGCGTGAGCGCCGCGGGCGAGGTCCTCGACCCGGCCGGGATCGATCTCTTGAGCCGCGGCTCCATGGTCGATCTGGCCTCGAACGGCGAGGGCACCTCCGTGCTCACGTGGCGCGATCCGAGCGACGAGAGTTACCTGCGGCCGATCGCGAGCGACGGTACGCCCGGGGACGGGGTGGCCGTCTCGTCGCTCACCCTGCCTTGGTCGGCATCGGTCGAGAGCAACGGCGACGGTTATCTGGTGACCTTCGTCGAGAGGAGCGCGGATGAGCCCTACGTGTACACCGCGTCGGGCCGTCTGCTCGACGCCGCCGGGAACGCTGGCCCGGTGTTCCCGATCGTGCCCGCTGCCGGGTCGGAATCGTACGTGTACCCGATCCCTGCCGGGCAGGACTACCTGGTGGTCTACCAGAACAGGGACGCGGGCGTGCGTCTCGTGCCTGTGAGCCGCACGGGAGAGGTCGGGGAGAGCTTCTCCCTGGCGGATCCACCGGTCGCCGTCTCCGCGGCGACGAACGGCACGGACACGCTCGTGGTCTGGACGAAGGGCGAGGAATGGCCGCGGCCCAACGACGGGCTGATCCGCGGTCGAATCTACGCGGCTGGCGGCTGGCGGGGCGAGGCGTTCGTGATCTCGCCGACGAGCGCGGGGTACTCGGCGGCCGTGGCCTGGGGCAGCACGAGCTACCAGGTGGTGTGGGAGGAGGCGGGGACCCACCGGCTCCAGCTCCGCACCGTGGCGCCCGACGGGACGCTGGGCGCGGAGGAGCTGCTCGTGGATGGCGAGTGCAGCTCGCCGTCGCTGGCCCGCGGCGAGGGTGGCCGGCTCCTCCTGACCTATGAAAAGCCCCGCCTTACCGGGTACATCCGGCGCGTCGTGTCGCGTCTGCTCACGCTGGAGCCCTCGTCCGGGAACGGTGCCGGCGGCAGCGGAGGCGCGGAGTCGGGCGCCGGCGGCAGCGGGGGCGCGGAGGCGGGCGCCGGCGGCGGCGGGGGCGCGGAGGCGGGCGCCGGCGGCAGCGGTGACGCAGGAGGCGGAGCGGGGACCGGCGCGGGCAACTCCTCCAACGTCTCTGCCAGCAGCGGCGGCAACGGTGGCACCGACGACACCAGCGATGACACGCAATGCAGCTTCCGCGGCGGTGCCAACCGGTCCGGGCATCTCGGGCTCGCCGTCTCCCTGCTCGGCCTCGCCCTCGTCGCGCGACGCCGCGGCGCGCGTCGAGCTCTTGGACGCTTTTGCTCGCGGCGTCCCTTCAAGCTCCGCTTCCAGCGGCGATCACAGGCGCTGAACGTTTGCTCAGCAGCGCCCGAGCCCCCCGCGGCGCACCCACCCCTGGCCAACCGGGTCGGATATTACACCTGAAAACGGCAGCTATCAACACGAATGAGCCCGGCCTAGAGCTCGTGTGCACCGGCTGCAATGAACTCGCAGCCAGCACAGGAGGATCCCATGCAGACTGCGCCCATCGGTCGCGCCGCCACGGCGTCGGTCAACGGCATCGAGATGCATTACGAGCTCCACGGGGAAGGGGAGCCCCTCGTGCTGCTCCACGGCTTCACCGGGGCGAGCGGCGACTGGGCTCACGTGTTCGATCTCGCGGCGCTCGGGCGCGACCACACGGTCATCGCCCCCGATCTGCGCGGGCACGGCCGGTCGACCAACCCGGGAGGGACGTTGACCATCCGCCAATGTGCTCTGGACGTCTTCGCCCTCCTCGATACGCTCGGCGTGACGACGTTCAAGGCCGTGGGGCTCAGCCTCGGCGCCAAGTCCCTCCTGCACCTCGCCACGCTGCAGCCGGGCCGCGTCGACGCCATGACCCTCGTGTCCGCGACACCGTACTTCCCCGAGCAGGCGCGCGCGATCATGCGCTCCTTCACCGACGAGGGCCGATCGGACGCGGAGTGGGAGGACATGAGGAGCCGCCACAAGCGCGGCGACGATCAGATCCGGGCGCTGTGGCGGCAAGCGAGGCGCTTTGCGGACAGCCACGACGACATGAGCTTCACGCCTCCTCTCCTGTCGACCATCAAAGCGCGGACCCTGATCGTCAGCGGCGACCGCGACCCGCTCTACCCGGTCGAGCTCGCCCTGGAAATGTACCGTGCCATCCCGCGTTCTTGCCTGTGGATCGTGCCGAACGGCGGGCATGGCCCCATCTTCGGCGACTGGAAAGACCACTTCGTCCGCGCGGCGCTCGCCTTCTTGCGCGGAGAGCAAGGCGCATAGCCCACGATCCGAGCGGGACGGCGCGTACGCTCAGACCTCCTCGACGATCGCCTTGCTCACCTGCTCGAGCGACTCGCCCATCGTCTCGACCCGCCGGAGGGCCGCGTCGTCCAGGCTCGTCGCCGCGGCCCTGGCGGCGTCGGCCGCGGTGTAGACCCGCGTCAGCGCGGCGACGTGGTCGGCGATTCGCGCGTCCACCCGGCCGATCACCACCTCGACCGGGGAGGCCGCGGCGGCCACCTTCGCCGGCGGAGGCTCACCCGCGCCCGCCTCGCCCGCGCCCGCCTCGCCCGGGCCGTCCGGCGCCGCGCGGCGCGCCCCGGCGGTCCGCTCGAGCCTCACCCGCGCCCGGGCGAGGCGCATCAGCGACGCCCACGTCTCCCGGGCGTGGCGCGCCGCCTTGCGGTCGGGCATCTCCTGCTCGACCACGGTCCGGCGCAGCGCCGCGCCCTCGCGGAGCGCGGCGCTGGCGGGGCCGGTGACCTCCTCGGCGGCGCCGTCGAGGGCGTGGGCCATGGGGTCGTCGGCCTCGATGAGCAGCGGGAGCGCCATCAGCACGGCGGCCACCGCGACCGAGACGCCGCGGATCGCGAGCGACGAGGCGGCGAACGCGGCGGTGACCGACACGGCGAGGGCGCCGCCGGCGAGCGCCATCCCGGCGTGGGCGAGGCGGGCGCCGCCGCCCTGGACCCGGGTCGAGCGCTCGGCGAAGCAGAGGCCGGCGAGCGCGGCGCCGGCCGCCGCGGGCGAGGCGCCGGCGAGCACCCCGAACGCGAGCGCGCCGAGCGCGCCCCCCGCGACGGCGAGCGAGGCCACCGCGCCGCTCGCCGACAGCGCGAGGAGGACCGCGGTCGCCACGAGCAGGAGCGAGCCGGGCGCGGCCCCGAGCCGGAACGTGAGCGGCGCGACGCCGGCGGCGAGGGCCGCGGCGGCGAAGAAGGCCGTCCTGCGCAGGATCATTGGCGCCGCGCCAGGTTGGAGATGTCGCTCGCGACGGCGCTCTTGGCCGCCGCCTTCCCGGCCATGCTCGAGGGCTTGGTGGACATGAACTCCTTCTTCGTGGACTCGTAGGAGAGCGCCTGCTTCTGGAGCGACGCGGCCGCGGGCTTGGGCGCCTTCGCGGCGACCGCCTTGAGCTCGAGCATGTTCTGGTCGATGAGCGCCTGGGCCCGCCCGACGTCGCCCTGCTGGTACGCCTCCGCGGCCTCGATCTGGCGGCGAGAGGCGATGACGCTCATGGCGTCGGCGAGCACGGCGAGGTCCCTGCCCGCCTCGACCTCGGCGGCGGACGTCGAGCCGGTCAGCGAAAGGCCGGCGATGCGGGCCTGCGCGGCGTCGCCGCCGACGCGGCTCCAGCTCACCTGGCCCTCGACGGCGCGGGCGGCGTCGCTGTCGAGCGAGGCCGCGAGCTCCACGATCACGCGGCGCTCGTCGCCCGCGAAGAGCGAGCCGAGCGCGAGCTCGACCTCGGCGCCGGAGGCGAGGGGCCTGGCCTCGGCCCCGGTGGCCCGGACGAAGCGGACGCCGGCCGGGAGCTTGATCCGCGCCGTGGCGCTCTCGATGGTGGTGGAGGCGGTCTCCTCGAGCTCGCGCTGGAGGAACGTGGCGAGCGTGGACGCGTCCTTGACGAAGGCGAAGTTGCCGCGGCCCGCCTGGGCGACCGCGCCCATGTAGCCCTCGTCGAAATCGAGGCCGATCCCCATGGACGAGGTGGTGATCCCGCGCCCCGCGCTGCCCCGCGCGACCTCCTCGCTCGCGGCGCGGGTGTCGTCGAGCCCGTCGCTCGCCAGGATGACGCGCCGGACCCGGCCCTTGCCGGCCTCCGCGAGCGCGAGCACCCCCTGCGAGAGCGCGGGCGCGATGTTGGTGCCGCCATCCGGCGAGAGGGCCTGTACCCGGGCGATCAGGTCGGACCGGACGCGGCCCGCGCGGGCGAGCGGCTGGATGACCTCGCTGTCGCTCGAGTACCGGACGAAGGCGATCTCGTCGTCGTCCCGGAGATCGCGCAGGAGCTGGATCGCCGACCGCTTCGCCTGATCGAGCTTCTCGCCGGCCATCGAGCCCGACGTGTCCAGCACGATGGCGATCGAGAGCGGCGCGCGCTGCCTGGCCTGCTCCGCCATGGGGTCGGCCTTGAGCACGAGCGAGGCGAACACCTGCTGCTCACCCCCGCGGAGGACCTTGCTGTGGCTGAGGGCGAAGGTGCCGTGAGCGCCGGGCCCCGAGAACGAGGCGCTGTTAACGCCGCCCGGGCTGACCGCGGCGCCGCCCGGGCTGACCTCGGCGACCACGCCCGCGGGGGTCTGATCACCGGCCGCGGAGCGGGCGAGGACGAGGCCGCCGGCGGCGAGGACGACGGCGCCCGCGGCGAGGCCGTGGCGGACGCGGGACGTGCGAAACCAGGTGTGAATGGACATGAGGCTTCCTCCCAGGGCTCCGGACGGACGAAGGCCTCGCGCGCGGGCTACGTGCCGCCCTGGCGCGCCGCTTCGTCGTCGTCGCGTGGAGCCGTCGACGGTCGAGGTCGCCGATGGATCTCGGAGTGTGACGGAGTTTTTCTCTCGTGGTCACGCCCCGCCCGCCACGGGGAACACGCGGCGCCGATCCTGGACCAAGGGGCGCACCTGTGTGATATCATGCGCCGACAGCCTGGCTCGGGTGGCGTCTGCCCCCTCTCGGAGTGCGCGGCGCGGAGCAGTGCGCAGCGCGGAGCTTTCATGATCGCACCTGTCGTCGATGGCGACGTGATCGCCGGCAAATACCGGGTGGACGGCGTGCTGGGCCAGGGCGCCATGGGCATGGTGGTCGCGGCCAGCCACCTCTTTTTGCCGCAGCGCGTCGCGATCAAGCTCCTCGTCAGCGACGGCGAGAACCAGGGGCTCGTGCAGCGCTTCTTCCGCGAGGCGCGCGCGGTGGTCCGCCTGAAGAGCGAGCACGTCGTGCGGGTGCTCGATTTCGGTCAGCTCGACTCGGGCGTCCCGTACATCGTGATGGAGTTCCTCGAGGGCGAGGATCTCTCGCAGCTGCTCCGCGGCCGGCGCCAGCTCGGCGTCGCCGAGGCGGCCGACTACATCCTGCAGGCGTGCGTGGGCATGGCCGAGGCGCACGCCGCGGGCATCGTGCACCGCGACCTCAAGCCGGCGAACCTCTTCCTCGCGACCGGGCCCGGCGGGGCGCAGCTCATCAAGGTGCTCGACTTCGGCATCTCGAAGGAGCTGCCGGGCAGCGAGAGCTCCGGCGTCTCGCTGACGCAGACGCGGGAGCTGCTCGGCTCGCCCATCTACATGCCGCCGGAGCAGATGCGCTCGGCGCGCTCGGTCGACGCCCGCTCCGACATCTGGGCGCTCGGCGCGATCCTCTATCGCCTGCTGACCGGGCGGCCGCCGTTCGAGGGCAACATGCTCCCCGAGCTCGTGCTGCAGGTCGCGAGCACCGATCCGCCGCCGCCCAGCGCCCTGAGGCGCGACATCCCGCCCGGGCTGGAGGCGGCGATCCTCCGCTGCCTGCAGAAGGATCCGGCGCAGCGGCCGCCCACCGTGGCCGACCTGGCGCTCGCGCTCGCGCCCTTCGCGCCGCCGGGCGGCCGGGAGCGCGCGGAGCGCGCCGCGCGGATCCTCGCCGCGTCGCCCGTGTCGTCGTCGCGGTCCACCCTGCCTGCTGCGGCGCCCGCGCACGATCCGGGGGCGAGCGTCGCGCCGGGCCCGGTGGAGAGCCTCCGGCCGACGACGCGGGTGCTCTCGCGGACGCTCGCGCCGTCCGGGCCTCGCCGGGGCGCCAGGGTCGCGTTCGGCGCCGCCGCGACGACCGCGGCCGCGCTCGCGATCTGGGGCGCGCTGGCCCTGCGCCGCGGGTTCGCGGGGCCGCCGGGTGTCCCGCAGGTTGCCGCCGCGCCCGCCCAGGATGACGCGGCGCCCGCCCACGACGGCGCCGCGCCGCTCGCCGCGCACCGGAGCGGATCTGCCAGCGCGGCCGATCCGTGTGTCGCGCCGGAGCCGCCGCCGACCGAGACCCCGCCGTCGTCCGCCGCTCCGGTCACCTCGCCCGCGGCGGCGCGCCTCGATCCGTCGGCGACGCCGCGCCGGCCGGCCCAGGCGGCGCCGGGCGCGGCGGCGCCGGCGCCGCCGAGCGCTCGGCCCGCCCCTCAGCTGGTCAGTCCGGTCAGCGGTCCTGTGCAGTAGTTCGGGTCGCCGAACGACTCGGCGTCGACGCCCATCGCGTGCAAGAGCGACAGGAGCAGGTTGTTGTGCCCGACCTGCCGTGCCTGGGTCACGTATCGCCCCGTCTTGAAGTGGCCGCCCGCGCTGCCGGCGAGCACATAAGGGATGTTCTGGCGCAGGTGATTGCCGTCCGCGTGCTCGTTCGTCCAGAAGATCACCGTGTTGTCGAAGACCGAGCCGTTCCCCTCCGGGATCGACTTGAGCTTCGCGATCAGGTACGCGAGCTGCTTTGCGTAGAAGGCGCTTATCTTCGTGAGCCGCGCGCGGTTCACCGGGTCGACGTAGCCGTTGTGCGCCATCGGGTGGTGCCCCTCGGTGATGTCCGGATCGATGAAGCTCAGCACCTTCGTCGTCGCCGAGTTCGTGAACTGGAGGCTCGCGACGCGGGTCAGATCGCAGGTGAGGGCCATGGCGATGAGGTCCAGCTGGAGCCTCGTGATCTCGGGCATGTTGGCGACCCGGTCCGCGTCGAGGTCCGGCGTGAGCGCCGGCTCGGCGCACGACGGCGAGGTCGACGTCACGCCGCGATCGAGGCGCGCCGCGATCTCCTCCACCGACGCGAGGTGCCCGTCGAGCTTCTCCCGATCCGCCGCGCCGAGGCGCCTCCGCAGCCGATCGTAGTCGGAGGCCACCTTGTCGAGCACCGCCCGGCGCTGCGCCGTCTTCCGCGTCGCGTCCGCCGGCGAGGCGGACAGATCGGAGAAGATCCGGTCGAACGCCGCGTACGGGCTGTTCTCCGGCGGCAGCGGCTGCGCCGGGCCGCGGTACGCGATGCGCGCGCCCACGTTCGCCCCGTAGACGAGCACGCCGAGCTCGATCGACCGGAACTTGTTCTTCGCGCCGATGTGGTTCGCGATCTCCTGATCGACCGAGATCCCGTCGGCCCAGCCGCACGAGAGCCCGGCGTCGCCGGGGAAGTCGCCCTCCTGCATCGCGCGCGCGGTCAGGCATTGCCCCGTCCCCTTCTGGTGCGCGTCGCCCGGCCCCTTCATCGCCGACAGCGCGCTCACGTTGCCGAGGACCAGGAGATCCTCGTTGTGGTCCTTGAGCGGCGCCAGGATCGGCGAGAGCTCCTCGCCGTTCTGGAGCTGCGAGGACGACGGCCAGAAATCCGGCGGCACGGTGCCGTTCGGCGTGTAGAGGACGACGAGCCGCTTCGGGAACTCGGCCCCGAACGCGGCCCGCCCCATCTCCTCCGACGCGGGGGCGGACTGCTTCGAGCAGCCCATCGCCTCGAGGAACGGCAGCGCGAGCGCTGCGCCGCCGAGCCCGCGGAGCACCGCGCGGCGGCTGAGTCGGAACGGCTTCATCACGGCTCTCCTTCTGCGGCGCCCGCGGCGGCGCCCTCTGCGTCGATCTCGCGCCGGTAGCGGAACGCGTCGGTCTGGGTCAGCGCCACGAGCAGCGCCTTGATGTTGTAATGGGACGCCTCGAACGCCTCGGTCGCCTGCGCGAGGCTGCAGCTGTCCTCGCTCTGCTCGGCGCGGCCGTGGCCGAACCGGAACCACTGCTTCACCACGCACGCGCGCACCTGCTCGCTGTCCCCGAGCCGGTGCGCGAGCTCGACCGCGCCGTCGAACGGCCCGTCGACGTCGGTCTGCGTGAGCTCGCCGCTCGCGTCGACCGGGATGCCGTTCTCCTTGTCGCGCCAGCGGCCGAGCGCGTCGTAGTGCTCGAAGCCGAACCCGACCGGATCGAGCAGCGTGTGGCAGCTCTTGCAGCCCGGATCGGACACGTGCTGCGCGAACTGCTCGCGCGTCGTCTTCGTCGTGTCCTTCATCGGCAGCTCGGGGATGTTGTCGGGCGGCGGCGGCGGGATCTGGCACAGCAGGCTCTGGCGCACCCACCGGCCGCGGTGGACCGGCGACGACCGGTCCTTCTTCGCGTAGAGCGAGAGCAGCCCGGCGTGCGTCACGAAGCCGGCGCGCTGCGACGGATCGAGCGAGACCCGCTCGAACGCGTCGCCCTTCGGCCCGCCCTCGACGCCGTAGAACTCGGCGAGCTCCCGGTTCATCATCGAGTACGACGCCGTGAACAGCGTGGTCACGCTGGCGTTCTCCTCGAAGATCGCGTGATCGAGGAACGCCTCGGTCTCGGCCTTGAACAGCGGCAAGAGCGCGTCCGAGTAGTCGGGGTAGAGCTCCAGGTCCTTCCCGTCGGAGACGATGTCGTCGATCTTCGCGAGCCCGAGCCACTGCCGGTGGAAGTTCTTCACCGCCTCGCGCGCCCGCGGGTGATCGAGCAGCCGCCTCGCCTGCGCCGCGACCTCCTCGGCCGTGCCGAGCGCGCCCCGCTCGGCGGCCTCGAAGAGCACGGTGTCGGGCATCGTCCCCCAGAGGAGGTACGAGAGCCGCGAGGCGATCTCGTACGAGGAGAGCGGCACGACGCCCTCGTCCACCGGATCGGGCATCCCGAACTCGACGCGATAGAGGAAGTGCGGCGACTGGAGCATCGCCTGGAGGACGAGCGACAGGCCCGTCCTCGCGTCGTCGGGCGCCTCCCCGAGGGCGAGCCCGGCCTCGAACAACCCCACGAGCTCCGCCGTCTCGTCCGCGGCGAGCGGCCTCCGGAACGCCCGCTTCCCGAACGAGGTGATGAACGCCGCGACCTCGTCCCGGCAGGCCGCGCCCGCCGCGGCGTCGCGGCACGACGGCGCCTCCCCGAGCGCCTTGTCCACCGCGCGCTCCGCGATCGACTCGGCCGCCTGCATGTACTGCTCGGCGAGCAGCGGGCTCACCACGAGCGCCGCCGCCTGGTTGTTGAAGCCGAGCGACTCCTCTTCTGCGACGAAGCTCCTCGCAGGGTGGCTGTCGTCGCCGAGCAGGTCGAAGAGGGTGCTGTCGTACTCCACGCGCGTCATCCGGCGGAGCGGGGACTCGCCGGGCTGGATGGTGGTGCACAGCGGGCTCGTCGCCTCGCCGTCGCCCGCCTGCCCGGGGATGTCGCTGAATTGACCGGTGCAGGCGGCGAGGAGGAGCAAGCCGATGGGCCAGCGGAGAGCTCTTGGTTCAGCCATGATGCCTCGTTGTCGAGTGCGAGCGGTGGGCGGAGAGGAGGGCGGCGCGGGCGGCGCCTAGCGCGCGGCGCAGGCGCCGCCCGCGCCGCGTGGAGCGAGCTCAGCGCGCCTCTTCGCCATCTTCCCAAAAGCCTATTGCAGTCCTCTGCTCCTGGATAGGCGCGCCGCGACGAGCCCGCGAATCAAGTGGGAGCTCGGTGCCGATGTGATCTTCCCGTGCGCGTCCGCCTTACCGCGGACTCCACGCTTCAAGCTCACGTGCGGCGCTCGACCCGGGGAGCAAAGAGCGTCTATGCTCGCGCCCAATGCAAAGGCGAACGCTCGCCTGTCGTCGTGTCCATCCTGGTGTCCATGCTGCGGAGTCGCCGCGCGCCGTGCGGCGCCGCGCGCGCCGCCCCCCGGCGGCGGCGCCGCTCACTGCCGCGCTCGCCGCCCTCACCGCGCTCGCCGCGCCGCCCGCCGCTCATGCCGAGAGCGCCGCGGCGGCCGGCGCGGATCGACCCGCGGAGAGCGAGCCCCCCTCGGTGGGCACCGCGCTCTTCATCGTGGGTGTCGATCTCGAGATCGCCGGCCGCTCGCTCACCTACAGCGACCTGCTCTCCGACAACCTCCGGAGCTACAGCGTGCTCGGGGCGCCGATGCCGGCGATCCGGGGCGAGCTGTTCCCGCTCGCGCGCAGCCGGCTCCCGGTGCTCAGCGACCTCGGCGTCGTCCTCTCGTACGCCCGCGCGCTCGGCCTCGACTCGGAGGGCGACGGCGGCGCGAGCGTGTCGACCTCCTGGAGCCGCCTGCGCGCCGACCTCCGGGGCCGTTATCGCCCCTTGGGCGACGCGGGGCCCATCGCCTTCGCGAGCGCCGGGCTCTCCTGGACTGGCTACGATGTCGAGGCCGAAGGCGACCCGTCGCGAGACGCGGTATCGGTGTCCTACACCGCCCTGCGGCTGGGCCTGGACGGACGTTTGCCGGCCGGCCCCATCGCCGTCGAGGCCGGCGCGGGCTTCCAGGTGCCGCTCTCGATGGGCGAGCTCGCGTCGTATTTCCGCGAGCCGAGCGCCGCCGGCGTCGACCTCCGCGCCGCGGTCGCGGTCCCGTTCGCGCCGCGGCTCGAGGCGCGCGCCGGCGCGTCCTACACACGGTTCTTCTACGACTTCGACTCTGAGCCCGGGGACATGTACGTGGCCGGCGGCGCGCTCGATCAGTTCTTCAGCCTTCATGCAGGGGTGGCTTATGCGTATTGAGGGGCGCGGTCGTCGTGCGGCGGTGGCCGCGTGGAGCCTTCGCCGCGGGGTCCCGGCGGCGGCCGCGCTCGCCGCGTCCGCCTTGCCGCTGCTCGCCGGCTGCCCGGGGACGATCGACGACCCGTGGCGCTTCGAGGGGCGCGGCGGCGGCCCGGACGGCGTCGCGTGCGGCGACGTGCCCGCGGCGTTCGCCGAGCGGTGCGGCAGCGCGAGCTGCCATGGCCCCGGCGAACCCGCGGCCGGCCTCGACCTGGTCACGCTGGGCCTCGACGCCCGCGTCGTCGGCCGCCCGGCCCAGACCTGCGAGGGGGCGCTCGCCGACCCCGCGCGGCCCGAGGAGAGCGTGCTCTACGTGAAGCTCACCGAGGCGCCGGGCTGCGGCGCGCGCATGCCGCTCGGCGCGGCCCCGCTCCTGCCCGACGAGATGGCGTGTGTCAGCGCGTGGATCGCCGGGCTCGCGCCGGCCCCGTGCACCGGCGACACGTGCGCCTGCCCCGGGTGTGTCTGCGAGCCCGGCGCGCAGGAGGCGTGTTACACGGGCCCCGAGGGCACGAGCGGCGTCGGCCCGTGCGCGGCCGGCACGCGCACCTGCAACAGCGAGGGGACGTCGTGGGGCCCCTGCACCGGGGAGGTCCTGCCCGGCTTCGACGCCTGCGCCACCCCCGAGGACGAGGACTGCAACGGCAAGACGCCGGCCTGCGAGGACGTGTGGAGCCGCGGCTTCGGCGATCCCAGCGGCCAGTACGCCCGCGCCGTGGCGGTCGACGCGGAACGCAACGTGATCATCGCCGGCCAGATCGAGGGCGCCGTCGACTTCGGCGGAGGCCCGCTCGAGGCGACGGGCACGGGCAGCGACGCCTACGTGGCGATGTTCGACCGGTTCGGCACGCACCGCTGGAGCAAGCGGTTCCCGGGCGACGGCAACCAGTTCGCGATGGCGGTCGAGATCGCCCCGGACGGCGATATCGTCGTGGCGGGCCGCGCCTTCAGCCGCATCGATCTCGGCGGCGGGGAGCTCGCGTCGCGCGGCCGCGACGACGTCTTCGTCGCGAAGCTCGACCCCGACGGCAACCACCGCTGGAGCAGGATCTTCGGCGGATCCGGCGCCGACCGGTGCGACCGGATCGCCGTGGACCCGGACGGCAACGTGATCGTCGCGGGCGGCTACGAGGGCTCGGTCGACTTCGGCGCCGGCGCGCTCGCGAGCGCGGGGATGCGGGACGCCTTCGTGTTGAAGCTCGACCCGGACGGCGAGACGCTCTTCGCCCTGCGCGCCGGCGGCCCGGGCGACGACTACGCCAACGCGGTCGCCGCGGACGCGCAGGGCAACCTCCTCGTCGCGGGCCACTTCTCCGGCACGGTCGACCTCGGCGGGGGGCCGCTCGAGAGCGCGGGGCTCACCGACGTCTTCCTCGCGAAGCTCGGCCCGGACGGCGCCCACGGCCGGAGCGCCCGCTTCGGCGGGGCGGGCGCCGACGAGGCGCACGACGTCGCGGTCGACCGCGCCACGGGCGACGTGGTCCTCACGGGCACGTTCACGTCCACCATCGACTTCGGCGGCGCGCCGCTCACGAGCGCGGGCGCGCGCGATCTGTTCGTGGCGAAGCTCTCCGGCGCCGGCGCGCACGTCTTCAGCCGGGGCTTCGGCGACACGGAGGACCAGCTGCTCACCGACTTCGAGACGGGCGCGCGCGCGAGCGTCGCGGTGGACCCGGACGGCAACGCCCTGCTCGCAGGCCCGCTGTTCGGGTCAGCGGACTTCGGCGGCAGCGCGCTGACGAGCCGGGGCAAGACCGATGTCTACGTGGTCAAGCTCGGCCCTGGCGGCGCTCACCTGGCCAGCGCGCTGTTCGGAGACTCGCAGACGCAGGTCGGCCTCGACGTGGCCGCGGACGCGGACGCGAACGTCCTGCTCGTCGGCCGCTTCTACGGGGGCCTCAACTTCGGTCAAGGGCAACTCTCGGGCGCAGGCCAGGGCGATGCGTTCGCAGCGAAGCTCTCGCTGTAGGTGATGCCGCACGTGATCACACACTTCGGTCATCAAACTGGCGCGCGGCTGTAAAAGTGCCACATTACTGCACGGTGGCGGGCGTTTTTTGAGCGTTTTTAGGGAAGAGCTCGCTCGTCATGTGCCAAATTGCCTCGCCTGAGGCGCAGGTGCGTCTCGGATGAGGCGAACTTGACTCTGCCGTTCCCATTTCCGGTCCGTTTCCATCTTCTCCGATGGTGGCATGTTCTCTGCTCGACTCGACGCCAGCCGCGCGGCGAGCCCGCGCACCACCTCGGGCAGCCCTGCCAGGCTGAGCGGGCGAACTCCGGAGGAGCAGAGGTAATGCGCATCCTGCTTATCACCAAGATCTTCCCGAATGCGTTGAACCCAGGACAGGCGCCGTTCAACCGGCGACAGTTCGCAGCGCTGTCACGTTATTGTGACATCGACGTCTTCGCGACGATTCCCTGGTTTCCCGGCGCGTCCCGGTTCTCCCGGTGGAATGTCTCGAACGAGGCGCCGCGCGAGGAGGTGATCGACGGTTTGCCGGTGCGCCATCCGAGGTTCCTTTACCTCCCCAAGGTGGCTCCGTTCCTTAACGGCCCGCTCTACGCCGCCTCGATGCTCTTCGAGCTCGTGCGCCACCACCCGGCGCCGGATGTCGTCGTCGGATCGTTCGCGTACCCGGACGGGTTCGCCGCGGTGTGCCTCGCGGAGCTCCTGGGCGTCCCCTCGGTGATCAAGGTGCACGGCTCGGACATCGACGTGCTCTCCCGGCAGCCGGCGGTGAGGTCCGCGCTGCAGTGGGGCCTCAAGCGCGCGAACCGCGTCGTCGCCGTCAGCAAGCAGCTCGCGGACGGGGTGCACGAGCTCGGCGTCCCGCGCGATCGCATCGATGTCGTCATGAACGGCGTCGATCGCAGCGTGTTCCGGCCGCGCGACCGGGGCGAGGCCCGCGCCGCGCTGGGCCGCCCGGCGGATCGGCGGACGCTGCTCTATGTCGGGCACCTGCTCCGCGACAAGGGCGCGCTCGACGCGATCGCCGCGTTCGAGCGGATCGCCCCGGCGCACCCGGATGTCGATCTCGTCCTGGTCGGCCACGGCGCGGACGCGCAGGCGTGCCGGGCGGCGGCGGAGCGGCTCGGCGGCCGCGTCCTCGTGACGGGGCAGCTGCCGCACGCCGAGGTGGCGCGCTGGGTCGCCGCCTGCGACGCGCTGGTCCTGCCGAGCCACCACGAGGGCACGCCCAACGTGGTGCTCGAGGCGCTCGCCTCGGGCCGCCGGGTCGTCGCGACCCGCGTCGGCGGCATCCCGGACGTGCTGACCAGCCCGGAGCTCGGCGAGCTCGTGACGCCCGGCGATCTGCCCGGGCTGGCCGAGGCCATGCGGCGCGCCGCCTACGCGTCGTACGATCCCGAGCAGGTCTCGGAGCTCGCCGGGTGCACGGGGTGGGACGAGAGCGCGCTCGCGCTCTACAACTCGATCCTGGCCGCGCGCGGCGAGCGTCCGGTGCCCGTCGTCGAGAAGGCGCCCATCCTCCGGCACGTGGACGGGCTCCCCCCGCAGCAGGTGGACGGGATGCCCCCGCGATGGGCGCCGCCGCCCGGCTCGTGGCACTTCCCGGACCGCCCCCAGGGCGATCTGAGCCACGCGCGCGCCTGACCCCGAGGCGCCGCGCCTGCGCCTCGGGCCTCGCGCCTCGGGTCTCGGGCGTCGCGCCTCGCGCCTCGCGCGGCGTGCGCCGGCTCAGGCCGCCGGGACGGCCTTGTCCGGCCGGAGGCGCACGGTCGGGCCGGGATCCGGGGGCGGGGGCTCGTTGCGCGGCTGCGCGGCGCGCGCGGCCCAGAAGCTCCTCGCGTCGTCCGGCGTCCACGGCGGCTGCTCGACGCACGCCTCGAGCGCCGCGAGCAGCTCGCGCGCGCTCTGGAAACGCTCGGTGGGCCGCTTGGCCAGGCACCGCATCACCACCTCCTCCAGCTCCGACGAGAGCGGCCCGGGCGCGCGGAGCGACGGCGGGATCGGCGGCAGCGTCAGGTGGGAGTAGACGAGCTTGCCGAAGCTCCGGCCCTCGAACGGCGCCACGCCCGTGAGCAGGTAATAGAGCGTGACCCCCACCGAGTAGATGTCGCTGCGCGCGTCGACCGTGCCGGCCGAGATCACCTCCGGGGACATGTACGTCGGCGTTCCCTTGATCACGCCGACGTCCGTCATGGTCGCGTCGCCCTCCATGGTCGCCTGCTTCGCGATGCCGAAGTCGAGCACCTTGAGCACGTCGTGCTCGTCGCCGACGCGCGTGATGTAGAGGTTGTGGGGCTTGATGTCGCGGTGGATCACGCCCGCGTCGTGCGCCTCCGCCAGCGAGAGGCAGACCTGCCGCGCGAAGTGCACGACGCGGGCGGGGGGCATCGGGCCGTGATCGCGCACGAGCGTCGCGAGATCGGCGCCGGCCAGGTGCTCCATCGCGATGTAGAAGATGCCGTCGCTGCTCGCGCCGAAGTCGAAGATCCGGATCGTGTGCGGCGACGTGAGCCGGCTCGTCGCGCGCGCCTCGCGCTCGAAGCTGCGCACGTCGGCCTCCGACTTGCTCTCGCTGCGGAGCAGCTTCAGCGCGACGTCGCGGCGCAGCGACTCGTCCCAGGCGAGCCACACCTCGTTCTGCCCGCCGCGGCCGACCGGCGCCACGAGCCGGTAACGGCCGAGCTTGCGGGCCTCGTAGACCTGCTGGCGCGCCGACCAGAGGCCGTGGCTCGCCGCCGACACGAGGATCGCGGTGGCGAGCACGAAGATGTAGTTGCAGGCGAAGATCACGAGCGACCGCGGCGACGACCACTGCGCCGCGAGCCCCGGGTCGAGCGACGCCCCCGCGCCCATGATGATCGGGAAGCTGAGCGCCACCGGCAGCGTCATCCGGAGCGAGCGCGAGAAGTGCGTGGGCAGGATCGTCGCGTCGACGAGCATGACGATCGACAGCCCGTGCATGTAATTCCAGGTGAGATCCCCGAACTCCAGGGCCATCACCGAGATCAGGCCCCCCGTGCTCCAGACCGCGAACACGTGCGCCGCGTCGAGCAGCTCGGCCGAGGTCTTCTCGCGCCGGGCGAGGAGGAAGAGCCAGAACAGGATCACCTCGCCGAGCAGCCGGTAGAGCAGCAGCCGGGCGATCGAGGCGGTCGGGAACACCGCCAGCACCACGAACACGTCGAGCGCAGCGAATGTAGGCCAAGTTACAAGCGCGGTGGGGAGCCCGCGGGCCATGGCGCGGCGCTCTTCCCCCGGGTTGGCGCCGCGGAGACCGTGGGTTCCGGTCGGCTGATAGCTGCTGCTCGAGGCGGTCATGTCCGGCGCGGCCGCGCGGCCGCGCTGCCAGGAGCCCATTGGAGCGCTGCGCTCGCGGGGAGTCAAAGCGCACGTCGCCTCGCGGCGGGGAGCCCGTGCGCGCGGCGATCTGCTATGCGCTCGCGCGTGGCGAGGATCGGCTACTACGTCCACGGGCGAGGGCGCGGGCACGCGAGCCGCGCGCTCGCCGTCGCGGGCGCGCTCCGTGAGGCCGGTCACGAGCTCCGGATCTACGGCGGCGGCCAGGCGGCGGACCTGCTCGGCGGCCTGCCGGAGCACCGCGCGGTGCGGCCCATCTACCCGGGCGTCCGCGGCGTGCTCGAGCTCCCGCGCCGCGTCGCGAAGGAGCTCGTCGAGCAGGCGGGCTTCCGGCCCGACGCCATCGTGAGCGACGGGGACGTGCCCTCGCTGCTCGCCGCGCGCGCGCTCGGCATCCCCGCCGTCGCGCTCGGCCACGACCTCGTCTTCGCGCGCTGCCGCCTGCCCGAGGGGCTGCCGCGCCTGCGCGTGCTCGCGTGCCAGCGCACCACCTGGGCGTCCAGCCGGGCGCGTTACGCGGTCGCCGTCCATTTCCTGCCCATCGCGCCGCGCACGCTGGGCACGCTCGTCGCGCGCCCCGAGCGCCGGCAGCTGCCCGTTGGTACCCCGCGCGCGGTGGAGCCCGGCGCGGTCGTCTGTTACCTGAGCGAGTACGACGCGCGCGCCACCCTCGAGCTCGTGGCGCGCGCCAGCCAGGGCCGGCGCGCGGTCGCGTTCGGCGCGCGCGGCGCCGCCGTGCCAGGGGTGGAGGCGCGGCCGTTCGACCCCGGCGCGTTCCTCGCCGAGCTCGAAGCGGCGTCGGCGGTCGTGACCACCGCCGGCAGCAACGTGCTCGCCGAGTGCGTGCTCGCGGGCAAGCCCGCCCTGGTGCTCCACGACGAGCGCCACCACGAGCAGACGCTCAACGCGCTGCTCGCCGAGCGGGCCGGCGTCGCGGTCGCGAGCCCGCTCGGCGCGCTCTCGCGGGGCGTCGTGGAGCGCTTCTTCGATCGCGTCCGCGCCGCCGACTTCGCGCGCGTCGATCTGGAGCGCGCGCTGCCGAGCGCGCCGTCGGCCGTGCGCGCCCTGCTGGACGAGGCGCGCGCGCGCGCCTAAGTGCGACGCCGCATTCGCACCTCGCGCGGTCGCGCCCGGGGGACGGATGCGGCACGCAGTTTGCTAATTCTTGTTACTAAGGCCGATCGGCCGGTGAGGGATCGCCGCGGCGGCGAGCAGCGGGGCGCGGGCGCGGGGTGACACGAATGCCGCAGGGCACGACATCCACGTCACGGAAGCCACGCCGTCGGACCCCTCATCGACTACGGTTCGCGCCGGTCCGGTAAGGAGCAACGAAGATGAGTATCGATGTCATTCAGCCGCTCGGCGAGCACCGGGGCGAGCGCGTGCAGCACGCGGCGGGCGCGCCGGCGCGCCCCGTCCCTCCGACGGGATCCGCTCGCGGGGGGGGCTCGTCCATCAAGGCGCCGGCGCCGGCGGCGGTCCCCGAGAATCCCTTCGCTGCCCTCTCCGGAGCCAACGGGCGGCCGCTCAAGGTCGCCATCCTCAGCGACTTCACGCGCATCCCTTACGCAAACGGTGCGGTCTTCCAGACGCGGGCCCTGTATCGCGCGCTCAACACCTGTGGTCACCAGGCAACACTGATCGGACCGCGGGATCCGGACGCGACCGCCGACGAGATGCCCCCGGGCACCATCGCGCTGCCGAGCCTGCCTCTCCGCACCTACCCGGGGGTGCACCTGCCGATCCCGATGGAGTCCTCCGTCTTCGATCCGATGCGGTGGGACTTCGACATCTGCTTCGCCCAGACCACGACGCTGCTCGTCGAGTTCGGCATCTGGCTGCGCAAGATGCGCGGGATCCCGCTGCTCTGCGTGAACACGACGCACCTCGCGGCCGCGTACGACGTGCTGCTGCCGGAGCGCGTGTCCCGGATCGGCGCGGTCCACACGGTGCTGCACAAGACGCTGCGCGCTCCGATGGAGCGCCTCTTCGTCGACCTCTACAACCAGGGGGACGGGCTCGTCGTGCTGAGCGAGGGCCTGCGCGACTACTGGCGCGAACGGGGGGTGGCGGTGCCCATCCACGTCATCCCGCGGATGGTCCCCGAGGACATCTTCGAGCGCCCGCTCGGCCCCGACCCGTACGCGCCGCTGCTCGAGAAGCGCGGGCTCGACCCGCGCGGCCCGCGCCTCGTGTGCGCCGGGCGCCACACCCGCGAGAAGTCGCAGCACCGGCTGATCCGCATCTTCGCCGAGCACATCGCCCCGCGCGAGCCGAACGCGACGCTCACGCTCGTGGGCGACGGGCCGGACAGCGAGGCGTACGCGGCGCTCGCGCGCGAGCTCGGCGTCGAGCGGCGGGTGATCATGACGGGCGAGGTGCCGTACAGCCGCATGGGGGACTACTACCGGCACGCGAACGTCTTCTTGCATGCGTCGCTGAGCGAGACGTTCGGCAACGTGCTCAGCGAGGCGCTCTGGTGCGGCAGCCCGACGGTCGCGTTCGCGGACGGCATGGGCGTGAGCTCGCAGATCCAGAGCGGCCACAACGGCCTGCTGCTCGATCCGGGCCGCGGCGTGGCCCCGGAGGAGCGGGCGAACGCCGCCTTCGCCGACGCGGTGATCGGGCTCGTGCGTGACCCGGCCGCCGCCGCGCGGCTCGGGGCCGGGGCCGCGCAGCGGGCGCGGGAGCGCTCGTCGCCGCTCGTGGTCCAGCGCATGCTCGCGAACGCGTTCGTGAACGCGCGCGAGCACGCCGCGCAGTCGGGGATCCGCCCGCTCGTCGAGAGGCCGAAGCCGCTCCAGTGGCTGGAGACTTTCCGCCACTTCCGCACGTGGGTCGGCTTCACGGGCGGCCTCTTCGCCTTCGGCCACCTGCGCCCGGCGGCGGCGCCGCGGCCGAAGGGAATCCAGCCGTCGTTCTGCGCCTGAGCGCGGCGCGGGCGTCGTCCCGCGCGCCGCGCGCATGGTAAGACCTGCCCGCGCCGGGCCGCGTGTGGCGCCGGTTTCAAGGTGTTCTTCGCATGATCCTCAGGATGATCGGGGCGCTCGTCGACCTCAGCGGGCGCCGTCCCTGGCACGTGATCGCCGCGGCGGTGGTCGCCATGGCCGGGCTGTGGGGCTACGCGTCGAAGCTCGAGCTCCGCACGGAGCTGCGGGAGCTCCTGCCGAGCGACAGCCCCGCGTTCATGGCGTACGAGCGCCAGGTCAAGCGCGTGGACGGCGGCGCGCAGCTCATCGTGATCGCCGAGTCGCCGGATCGCGGCGCGAACGAGCGGTTCATCGACGCGCTCGCGGAGCAGCTCGGCGAGCCGCTCCGGCGGCAGGAGGCCTGCCTGAAGGCGTGCGCCGACGAGGCGTGCCGGAAGGCGTGCGGGCCGCCGTCGCTCATCCGGTACATGGAGACCGGCACGAAGGAGGTGCGCCGGTTCTTCGACGAGAACAAGTGGCTCTACGCGAGCGTGCGCGAGCTCGAGGCGGCGGACGAGGCGATCGAGCTCGAGCTCGCCCTGCGGGGCGGCCTCATCGAGGATCTCGAGGAGGGCGGCGGGGGCGAGCAGGCCGGCGGGGCGGACGGCGCGGCCGCGCCGGCGGGCGAGCCGGCGAAGAAGGGCCTGTCGCTCGACCAGACGTGGAACGAGCTAGAGCGGCGCCTGAAGAAGATCGACGAGTTCCCGAGCGGCTACTTCGCCACCCCCGACGGGCGCATGGTCGCGCTCCGCATCGTCTCGCGGAGCGCCGGGATGGGCGACCGCAGCGCGGCGCAGCTCCTCGACGACGTGACCGCGCTCGCCGGGCGCCTCGGCCCCGCGTCGTTCCACCCGGAGATGCAGGTCGGGTACGCGGGCGACATCCCGAACGCGATCGCCGAGCAGCGCTCGCTCGTCAGCGAGGCGGTGTGGGCGACCGTGATCGCGCTCGTGCTGATCCTCGGGGGCGTCGTGATCTACTACCGCTCGGCCTGGGCCCTCGTGGTGATCGCCCTGCCCACGGCCCTCGGCGCCAGCGCCGGCTACGCGTTCGCGACGGCGACCTACGGCTACGTCAACACCGTGGGCGCGTTCCTCGGGGCGATCATCGTCGGCAACGGGGTCAACTACCCGATCGTGCTCCTGTCGAGGTACCGCGACTTCCGCGCGCGCGGCATGGCCGCGGGCGAGGCGCGGCGCGAGGCGGTGCTCAACGCGTTCCGCGCCGAGCTCGTCGGGGCCTGCGTGGCGGCGATCGCCTACGGATCGCTCACGATCACGCAGTTCCGCGGGTTCAGCCAGTTCGGCACGATCGGCTTCGTCGGGATGCTCATGGTGTGGATCGCCATCGTGCCGCTCGTGCCCGCGACGCTCGTCGCGATCGAGCGCATCCAGGCGAGGCTGCCGGCGTGGCTGCGCGACCCGCCGCCGCGCGTCTCCGGCGAGGGCGCCGCGGGGCCCGGGGCGCGGTGGCTCGCGCGCGTGACGTTCCGGTGGCGGGTCGCGATCCTCGCGGTCGCGCCGCTCACGCTCGCCTTCGCGGCGTGGAAGCTCCCCGCGTACGTGAAGGACCCGTGGGAGTACAACTTCGCGCGCCTCGGCTCGAAGAGCTCGCAGAACCGGGGCGCCGGGAGCTGGTCGCGCAAGGCGTCCGAGGTCTTCGGCGGCAAGATGAACGTCGCGGGCGCGATGATGCTCGCGGACTACCCGGAGCAGGTGCCCGCCATCAAGGCGCAGATCCTGGCGAACGACGCGAAGGACCCCGAGGGGCAGCTCGTCGCCGACGTCGCGACGATCGCGGACGTCATGCCCGGCACGCCCGAGGAGCAGCGCCGGAAGATCGAGATCCTGGAGCGCATCCGGGACCGGCTGACGCCGCGCGTGCTGAAGTCGCTGAAGCCGGAGGAGCGGGAGAAGGTCCTCCAGATGAAGCCGCCGGAGTCGTTGCGCGTCATCGCGCCGGAGGACCTGCCCGACCTCATCCGGCGAAGGTTCGAGGAGAACAACGGCGTCGTGGGGACGGTGTTCTACGTGAAGTACAAGAACAACGTGTCGTTCTCGAACGGCAGGAACCTCCTGCGGATGGCGGACACGACCGGCAACATCGTCCTGCCCGACGGGACGCACGTGGTCACGGCGAGCAGGCCCACGGTCTTCGCCGAGATGATCCGGTCGATGGAGCGCGACGGGCCGCTGGCGACGGCGGCGTCATTCCTGGCCGTCACCGTCGTGGTGGTGCTCGCGACGGCGAGCCTGACGGGCGCGTTCTCGGTGCTGTCGTCGCTCCTGCTCGGCGTGATCGGGACGGCCGTCGCCATGGCGATGCTCGACGTGAAGATCAACTTCCTGAACTTCATCGCGCTCCCGATCACGTTCGGCATCGGCTGCGAGTACCCGTTCAACGTCTTCGATCGCGCGCGGCTGCTCGGCGGCGACGTGGCGCTCGCGGTCAAGCGCTCGGCGGGGCCGGTGGCGCTCTGCAGCTACACGACGGTGCTGGGGTACGGCTCGCTCATCTTCGCCGACAACCAGGCGCTCAACTCGTTCGGCTGGGTGGCGATGAGCGGCGAGGTGGCGTGCGTGGCGAGCGCGCTCCTGTTCCTCCCGGCGCTGCTCCACGTGATGAACCGGCGCGGGTGGCTCGGGGGCGCGTGGAAGAGCGGCATCCTCTTTCGCGGGAGCAACCACTCGTGAAGATCCTCGACGTCGCGGAGTTCTTCTCGTCCCGCGGGGGCGGCGTGCGCTCGTACCTCGAGGAGCTCGTGCGCCAGGGGAGCCGGCGCGGTCACGAGGTGGTCGTCGTGGCGCCCGGGCCGCGCGACGAGGAGGTGCCGCTCGAGCGGGGGCGCATCGTGCGGGTGGCGGGCCCGCCGATGCCGTACGACCCGACGTACCACGCGCTGCTCCGGCTCGGGGCGGTGCGCGCGATCGTCCGCCGCGAGCGGCCCGACGTGCTGCAGGCGAGCGCGCCGTACACGGCCGCGCTCGCCGTGGCGAGCGACCGCAGCGCCCCCCTCCGCACGTTCGTGTACCACTCGGACCAGATCAGCACCTACGCCGCGCCGCTGCTCGACCGGCTGCGCCCGCGCGCGGTCGCCCGCGTCGTCGAGGGCGCGCTGTTCGCCTGGCCGCGGGCGCTGTCGCGGCGGTTCGACGCGACGATCGCGCCGGGCGGGTTCATCGCCGACCAGCTCCGCCGCCACGGCTGCGAGCGCGTCCACCGCGTGACGTTCGGCGTGCGGCGGGGCGAGTTCGGCCCGTCGCGCGCGGACGCCGAGGTGCGGCGGGGGCTGCTCGGCCGGTTCGCGGACGAGCCCTCGTCCGCGCTGCTGCTCGTCGCGTGCCGGCTCGCCGTCGAGAAGCGGGTCGCGCTCGTGATCGACGCGGCGCGGGAGCTCGCGGCGCGGCGCCCGGTCGCGCTCGCGATCCTGGGCGACGGGCCCGAGCGCGCGCGGCTCGAGCGCCGCGCGGCGGGCCTCCCCGAGGTGAGCTTCCTCGGGTTCGCGAAGGATCGCGCCGCCTACGCGGCGCTGCTCGCGAGCGCCGACGTGTTCGTGCACGGGGGCGCCGCGGAGACGTTCGGCTTCGTGCTCGGCGAGGCGCTCTGCTCGGGGCTGCCGCTCGTCGTCCCCGCGGCCGGCGCGGCGATGGACTTCGTGAGCCCGGGCGCCGCCGAGGTGTACCCGCCGCGCGGCACGCCCGCCGACGTCGCGGCCGCGATCGAGCGGGCGCTCTCGCGCCCCCGGGGCGAGCGCGCCGCGGCGGCCCGCGCCGCGGGGGAGCGGCTGCCCACGAGCGACGAGCACTTCGACGCGCTGTTCGGCCTCTACGCGGACCTGCTCACCCACGGGCGCGACGGCGCGCCGCGCGCGCCGGCCCGCGAGGGCCACGCCGACGCCTGAGGCCCCGCGTGCGCCCGTTCCTGCTGATCTCGCCCGCGTTCGCGCCCCAGACGAGCGTGGGCGCCTTCCGCTGGGTGAAGCTCGCGCGGCACCTGCCGCGGCACGGCTTCCGCCCCGTCGTCCTGTCGGGGACCTTCCCCGGGGATCCGCGCGACGACGGGTTGCTCGCCGCGCTGCCGCCCGAGGTCGAGGTCGCCGACGTGTACCTGGATCCGGCCGTGCTCGCCGCGGCGTCCGCGCTGCGCGCGCTGCGCGTGCGGGCGCCGCGCGCGGCCGGGCTCGCGCCGCGCGCGGGCGGGCGCGCGAAGCCGCTCGTGGGGCTCCGCCCGTTCCAGGCGCTGACCGACCGCTGGATCGCGCACGCGCCGCACGGGGCGCGGGCGGCCGTCGCGCTCGCGCGCCGCGCGGGCGCGCGGGCCGTGGTGGTGAGCGCCGGCCCGTACTCGGCGTGCCCCGTCGGCCTGCACGTGAAGCGGGCGCTCGGCGTCCCGCTCGTGCTCGACCTGCGCGACCCGTACTCGCTGCACGAGACGGGGAGCGGCCCGCCGTCGGGCCTCGCCGAGCGGGCGCGGCGCGCCGTCGTGCCGCGCCTGGAGCGACGCTGGCTCGAGGGCGCCGACCACGTGATCCTCAACACGCGGGGCGCGCTCGAGGCCTACCGCGCGCGGTTCCCGGAGCTAGAGCGCAAGTCCTCGTTCGTGCGCAACCACTACGACCTCTCGCTCTACGCGCCCCCGCCCGCGCCCGAGCCGCCCCGGAGCTTCGTCGTCCTCCACCTCGGCACGCTCCGGGAGGAGGCCTCCGCCGAGCTCGTCGGCGCCGCGCTGCGCCGGCTGATCGACCGCGAGCGGCTCGCCCCCGGCGACGTGGTGCTGCGGCAGATCGGCCGCATGTCCGACCACGACCGCGCCTGCTTCGAGCGGATGGGGCTCGCCCCGTTCGTCGAGGCCCTCCCCGCGGTCCCGCAGCGCGACGTGCTCGGCGAGCTCCGGCGGGCGCACGTGCTGTTCACGATGTTCAGCCCGCACGTGGTGCTCCGCATCTCCGCCAAGACCTACGACTACATCGCGTCGGGGATGCCGATCGTCAGCGCCACGGCGAACCGGGAGGTCGACGAGCTGCTCGCGTACCGGAGCGACAACGCGCGCGTGCACCCCGCGGACGTGGACGGCATCGCCGCCGCGCTCGCGCGCCACCTCGCCCGCTTCCGGGAGACAGGCGCGCTCCCGGCCCCGGCGACGCCGCCGCGCGAGCTCTCGGCCGAGGCGGCCGCGGAGCGGGTGGCGGAGATCCTGGACGGCGTGATGCGCCCCCGGGGCTAGACTCCCGCGCGCGCCCGCGCCGCGCCGGGTCGCGGCGCCCCACCCCTGATCGGAGCTGTGCATGCGTTTCCTCCACCCCGAGCGTGACGAGAGCCTGGAGCTCGCCCTCGAAGACGTGTTCCTGACGCCCGGCTACTTCGCCGGCGGCTCCCGCCTCGAGACCGACCTGCGCCCGACGGACTTCGCCGGCGGCTCGCACCCGATCGTCTCGGCGAACATGAACGCGGTCACCGGCAAGCGGATGGCCGAGACGATGGCCCGCTTCGGCGGGCTCGGCGTGCTCCCGCAGGACATGGACCTCGACACGGTCGAGCGCATCGTGCGCCACATCAAGCGCGCCGATCCGCGCTACGACACGCCGCTCTCGGTGTCCCCGCGGGCGACGCTCCGCGACGTGCACGGCATCATCCGGAAGCGGTCGCACGACATGGTCGTCGTGGTCGACGACGAGCGCCGGCCCATCGGCATCGTCACCCACGCCGACCTGCGCAACCGCGACCAGTACACGCCCGCGTCGGCGCTCATGTCGTCGCGCCTCATCACGATCCCGGTCGGCACGCCGAACCGGGCGGCGTTCCTGCTGATGGAGGAGGCGCGCGTGAAGGCGGTCCCCGTGCTCGACGAGGAGGGGCGGCTCCACGGCGTGCTCACCCGCGACGACGCCGTGCGCCTGGAGCTGCTCCGGCCGACGCTCGACGGCCGCGGCGAGCTGATGGTCGCGGCGGCGATCGGCATCTCCGCGCAGGCGGCCCAGAGCGCCGGCCGCCTGCGCGAGATCGGCGTCTCGGCGATCGTGCTCGACACGGCGCACGGCCACCAGCGCCGCATGATCGAGGCGGTCCGCGCGGTGCGGAAGGTGACGGGCGACGCCACCCCGCTCGTGGCCGGCAACGTCTGCACCGCGGAGGGGACGCGCGACCTCATCGAGGCGGGCGCCGACATCGTGAAGGTGAACGTCGGCCCCGGCGCGATGTGCACGACGCGCATGCAGACCGGCGCCGGCCGGCCGACGTTCTCCTCGGTGCTCGCGTGCGCCCGCGAGGCCGCCCGCCACGGCAAGCGCGTCTGGGCCGACGGCGGCGTCCGCCACCCGCGCGACGTGGCGCTCTACCTGGCCGCCGGCGCCTCGCGCGTCATGGTCGGGACGGCGCTCGCGGGGACCTACGAGAGCCCCGGCGACGTGATGGAGGACCGCGAGGGGCTGCTCTACAAGGAGAACTACGGCATGGCGAGCGCCCGCGCGGTCGGCGAGCGCACCGCCGATCTCGATCCGTTCGAGCGCGCGAAGAAGGCGTTCTTCCGCGAGGGCATCTCGACGTCGCGCATCTACATCCGCGAGGGGCGCGAGAGCGTCGGCGCCATCCTGATCGAGATGATCACGGGCGTGCAGTCGGCGTGCACCTACGCGGGCGCGACGAACCTCGACGAGCTCCACGAGAAGGCCGTCATCGGGGTGCAGACGCCGTCGGGGTACGGCGAGGGCACGCCGCACGGCCTCGAGCGGCGCTGAGCGGGCGGCGCGGCGCCCCCGCCGCGGCGGGGGCGTCGGCGGCCCGCGGCGCGGCGCGGCGCCCGGCGTGCCCGTCAACGCTCGTCAACGCTCGTCAACGCTCGTCAACGCTCGTCAACGCTCGTCAACGCTCGTCAACGCTCGTCAACGCACAGAGGACGGCGCGCGCAGCGACGGCGGGCCGGCCGTGATCCTCGACGTCATGACGCCGGCGAGCGCCCACTCGAACGCCGAGCGATCCGTGTACGTGATGAAGCGGCCGCCCATGGCGAGGTTGGCGACCGTGACGCCCATGGCGACGAGCCCCGGCCGGACGAGGATATGGATCTCCTTCACGTCGTCCGCGTGCCGCTGGTGCCACGCCGTGAGCCGGGTCCGGACGTCGCTGTCGTAGCCGGTGCCGAGCTCGAAATCGTTGAAGAGGAGGGGCTGCACGCCCGACGCGATGAGCGCCTCCAGGTGCCTGAGCGCGGGCTCGATGAGATCGAGCGTCGCGTAGCCCTCGAAGCGCCGCGTGACGACGTCGGACGCGGGCGTGCGGACGTCCAGGATTCCTCGCGAGGTCGACCAGCGATCGCCCCGGGCTCCGAGCCGCGTGTGTGCCAAATCCATCTCGAATTCGAGACTTTAGTCTATGGACGGCGCTTCGCCATGCGATCCGTCGACGCCGCGCGTCGCGCCACCCGTCGCGCACTCCGGTTTCCGGGGACCGGGCCGCGCCGGCGGCGGCCGCGCGAGGACCGACGCGCGCGAGGGCCGGGCCCCTGCTGATCGAGGTGCTCGACGGAGCGCGCCCGGCGGGGGCATGCACACGCGAGGCGACGGGGCGGCCGGAGCGGTGCGCGCGGCGGAGCGGCCGGAGCGGCGCGCGGGGCGGCGGGGCGGCCGGAGCGGCGCGCGAGGCGGCGGGGCGGCCGGAGCGGCGCGCGCGAGGCGGCGGAGCGGCCGGAGCGGCGCGCGCGAGGCGGCGCGTGCCGCGCGCTCCATCGGCGGGGCCGAAAAGGGCTATGATGCCGCGGTTGTTTCGGCCGCCGGCCGGTGCCGGCGGCTCGCGAGGCGTCTTCGCCCGCAGCTGAGGGACGAAGGAGGACTACCAGAGATGAGAGGACATGAATCCAGGATGCTGCGGCTCGCCGTCGTGGCGTTCGCGTGCGCGATGATGGCCGGCTGCGGCGGTCCGCTGCGCTACACGCCGCAGGGCATGGGGAAGGCGCCTGGCGCCGACGCCGTGATCGTGGCCGACGTCAACTTCGACGCGGCCATGACGCGCCTCGACATCAACGTGAAGGATCTCCCGCCTCCCGAGCGCCTCGACAACAGCAAATCCGCCTTCGTCGTCTGGGCGCGCCCGGACAGCGACTCGCCCTGGCAGCGGATCGGCGCGCTCAAGTACGACGTCGACGACCGCACCGGCAAGCTCAAGGACGTGAGCGTGCCCATGACCCGCTTCGAGCTCGTCATCAGCCTCGAGAACACCAGCAACCCCGAATCGCCGTCCTCGGAGCTCGTCATCAAGCAAGATGTCGAGTACTGACGCGGCTCTGTCGCCGCCGGACCGGCGGCCGCGCGGCCCGGCAGACGCCCGGGGCGCCCCCGAACTCCGGATCTCCTCGGCGTCGCCTCGCCGCTGGCGCCCTCTCGATTCCATATCAGGCTAGTGCGCCGATGCGCCGCCGAGGTGTCCGTCAGGCCCGGATCGGGCCTTGATGGGACACCGCCGTTCCCGCGAGAAGCGGAGGAATCGAGGTGTCAGTGCCAGCGGACCTCCTCAGAAGCGCTCCGTTCACGAGGGTCGTGCCGACGCTCGTCGTCGCCGGCGCGGTCGCCGCGTGCGTCGCCGCGTGCGGCGGCGACCGCGACGGGGAGGCTCCGGGCCCCGGGGCCGGCGGCGCGGGGGGCGCCGGCGGCGCGACCGGCGAGGGCGGGGCGGGCGGCGCGGGCGGCGCGCCGCCCTGCGGAGCGGCGGAGGAGTGCCCCGGGGTCGACGGCGAATGCCAGCGCCGCACCTGCGAGGGCGGCCGGTGCGGCGTCGACCACGCGCCGCGGGGGAGGCCGGTGGCGGAGCAGGTCCCGGGCGACTGCGCGGCGCGCGTCTGCGACGGGCAGGGCGCCGTCATCGCGATCGAGGACGCGCAGGACGTCTTCTCGGACGGGGATCCGTGCTCGGCCGACGTCTGCGTCGCCGGCGCGCCGGAGAACCCGCCGGCGCCGCCGACCACGGCGTGCGGCGAGCCCGGCGCGCCCGACGCGCGTTACTGCGACGGGCTCGGCGCCTGCGTCGAGTGCCTCGCCCCGGGCGACTGCCTGAGCAACCGCTGCGTCGCGAACCGGTGCGTGGCGCCGGACTGCGGCGACGGCGTGCTGAACGGCGTGGAGACCGGCGTCGACTGCGGGGGCGGCGCGTGTGTGCCCTGCGCGGATCACGAGGCCTGCCTCGGCGGCGCGGACTGCCAGAGCGGGATCTGCGCGGACGGCACGTGCAGCGCGCCCTCGTGCCTCGACGGCGCGAGGAACGGGGTCGAGACGGACGTCGATTGCGGCGGCCCCGGGTGCCCGCCGTGCGCCACCGGGGAGGCGTGCGCGGTCGACGGCGACTGCCTCGGCGGCCGGTGCTCGGGGACGACGTGCCTCGCGTCGTGCACGGACACCGCCCGGAACGGGGACGAGACGGACATCGACTGCGGCGGCCCGGCCTGCGTCGGGTGCGCGAGCGGCATGCGCTGCGCGGCGGGGAGCGACTGCCTGAGCGGCGTGTGCAGCGCCGCGGGGACCTGCGCCGCGCCCGCGTGCGGCGACGGCGTGGTCAACGCCGCCGGCGAGGCGTGCGACGACGGCAACACGAGCGACACCGACGCCTGCCTCGCGACGTGTGTGGCCGCCTCGTGCGGCGACGGGTTCACGCGCGCCGGCGTCGAGGCGTGCGACGACGGCAATGCGAGCGACGCCGACGCCTGCCCGACGACCTGCGCGCGGGCCGTGTGCGGCGACGGGTTCACGCGCGCCGGCGTCGAGGCGTGCGACGACGGCAACCGGAGCGCGGGCGACGGGTGCACGCCCGGCTGCCTGCGCGAGGGCTGCGGCGACGGCGTGGTCCGGGCCGGCGAGGAGTGCGACGACGGCAACCTCGAGAGCGACGACGGCTGCCCGATCACGTGCCGCGCCGCGCGCTGCGGCGACGGGTTCGTGCGGGCGGGCGCCGAGGGCTGCGACGACGCGAACCGGTCGAACGGCGACGGCTGCAGCTCGAGCTGCGCCGCGGAGCCGGGTTACGCCTGCCGGGGCGCGCCGAGCGTGTGCATCCAGGCCGCCGAGCGCAACTGCAGCGACGCGGCGGACGACGACCTCGACGGCGACGCCGACTGCGCCGACCCGGACTGCGCGCTCGGCTGCGAGCGGCTCGGGAGCGCCTGTGCGCCCGGGCAGGTGCTGTGGGTGCAGTCGTCCGCGGACACGCCCCGGGCCGTCCCGGATCGCGGGACCACGTCGAGCGCGGTCGCCGTCGCCGCGGGCGGCGTGGTCCGGCGCGTGGCGCTGGCGGTCGACGTCGCGCACACGTTCGACGCGGACATCGATATCTCGCTCACCTCCCCGGCGGGATCGACGGTCGATGTCTCCAGCGACAACGGCGGCTCCGGCGACCACTACCGCGGGACCGTGTTCGACATGAGCTGCGCGACGCCGATCGCCGCGGGGGCGCCGCCGTTCCGCGGATGCTTCCGGCCGGAGCAGTCGTTCGGGGCGCTCACGTCCGGCCCGGCGAGCGGCTCGTGGGTGCTCCGGGTCGAGGACGACGCCGGGTCCGACGCCGGCACGTTGACCTCGTGGACGCTCGCGCTCTGCATCGCGCGGTGAGCGCGCCGCCGCCTCGGCCGCGCCCGCCTGGCCTGGTCCCCCGTACCGCCGGCCGCCGATCCATGCCAGGGTGCGCGCGTGCCCTGGGTCCGCGCATCACTTCGAGGTCAAACCATCTACGCGCGCACGGACGCCGCCGGCGCCTTCGCGGTGGAGGACGGCGGCGTCGAGATCCGCTACAAGCCGCACGACGGCCGCAGGTACAAGGCGCGGGCCGAGAACCTGACGGTCGCCGACCCGAAGGTGCTGCCGGACGACACCTGCGGCCCCGCCGAGGCCGTCGCGAAGGCGCGCGCTGGCGAGGCCGAGGGGGCAGGGGGCGCGGGCGCTCCGGCGGCGGCCGGGCCGGCGCGCGCGCAGCGCAAGGGGACGGCGCGGGGGACACCCGCGGAGGCGCCCATCCCGGAGGGGGCCGTCGTCGTCTACGCCGACGGCGCGTGCTCGGGGAACCCGGGGCCCGCCGGGCTCGGCGTCGTGATCCTCGACGGCGGCGGGCGGATCGAGCTCAGCGAGTACCTCGGCACAGGGACCAACAACATCGCGGAGCTGACCGCCATCCTGCGCGCGCTCGAGGAGGCGGCGCCGGGGCGGCCCCTCGTCATCCACACGGACAGCCAGTACTCGATCGGCGTGCTCCAGAAGGGGTGGAAGGCGAAGGCGAACACCGAGCTCGTCGCCAGGGTGCTCGGCGCGCTCAAGGAGCGGCGGCCCGCCGCGCGCCTCGTGTACGTGCCCGGGCACGCGGGCGTGCTGCTCAACGAGCGCGCCGACGCGCTCGCGCGCGAGGCCGTCCGCGATCGCAAGGACCGGCGGGCGGTGTATCCGCCCACGGATCCGGCGAAGCTCGCGCAGGGGTGAGCCGCCGACGCTCGGCGGCCGCCGCCGAGCGCGTCGCCCGTGTGCACGCGCGCGCTCGGCGGGGGCCCGCGCGGCTCAGGAGAAGCCGTCGATGGCCGCGTTCAGCGTGACGCTGGGCCGCATCGCGGCGGACGTCTTCTGATCATCGAAGTGGTAATAGCCGCCGAGGTCGACGGGTTTACCCTGCGCGCCGATCAGCTCGCCGTCGATCTTGGACTCGTTGTCCGTCAGGGTCCTGGCGAGCTCGCCGAACTTGGCCGCCAGCTCCTTGTCCTCGGTCTGCTTGGCGAGGGACTGCGCCCAGTAGAGCGCGAGGTAGAAGTGGCTGCCGCGGTTGTCGATCTCGCCGACCTTGCGCGCCGGGCTCTTGTTGTTCTCGAGGAACAGGCCGATCGCCGTGTCCAGCGCCTTGGCGAGCACCTTGGCCTTTTCGTTGCTGGTCTTGTTGGCGAGGTCCTCGATCGAGACCTGCAGCGCCAGGAACTCACCGAGCGAGTCCCAGCGCAGGTAGTTCTCTTTCTGCAGCTGCTGGACGTGCTTCGGCGCCGAGCCGCCGGCGCCGGTCTCGTAGAGGCCGCCGCCCGCCAGCAGCGGCACGATGGAGAGCATCTTGGCGCTGGTGCCCAGCTCCAGGATCGGGAACAGGTCCGTCAGGTAGTCGCGCAGCACGTTGCCGGTGACGCTGATGGTGTCCTTGCCCTCCTTCATGCGGCCGAGCGTGAACTTCATCGCCTCCACCGGGCTCTTGATCGAGATCTCCAGGCCCTTGGTGTCGTGCTCGGACAGGTAGGCATTGACCTTGGCGATCAGGTTCTTGTCGTGGGCGCGGTTCTCGTCGAGCCAGAACACCGCCGGGGCGCCCGTGGCGCGCGCGCGGGTGACGGCCAGCTTGACCCAATCCTTGATCGCGACGTCCTTCGTCTGGCAAGCGCGGAAGATGTCGCCAGCTTCGACCTTCTGCTCCAGCAGGGCGTTGCCGGAAGCATCGACGACGCGCACCGTGCCGCTCTCGGCGATCTTGAAGGTCTTGTCGTGTGAGCCGTACTCCTCCGCGGCCTGCGCCATGAGCCCCACGTTCGGCGTGCTGCCCATCGTGCGCGGGTCGAACGCGCCGTGCTGCTTGTGGAAATCGATCGTGGCCTGGTAGATGCCGGCGTAGGAGCGATCGGGGATCGTGAACTTGGTGTCGTAGAGCTTGCCGTCCGTGCCGTACATCTTGCCGCTGGAGCGGATGGCCGCCGGCATCGAGGCGTCGATGATCACGTCCGAGGGCACGTGCAGGTTGGTGATGCCGCGGTCGGAGTCGACCATGGCGAGCGTCGGGCGCTGTTCGTAGACGGCCTTGATGTCCGCCTCGATCTTCGCCTTCTCGTCTGCCGGCAAGCTCTGGATCTTGGTGTACAGGTCGCCGATGCCGTTGTTCGGGTCGAAGCCGACCTTGGCCAGCGTGGCCGCGTGTTTGTCGAGCGCCTCGGCGTAAAACACGCTGACGGCGTGCCCGAAGAGGATCGGGTCGCTGACCTTCATCATCGTGGCCTTGAGGTGCAGGGAGAACAGCACACCCTGCTTCTTCGCGTCCGCCACCTGCTCGGCGTAGAACGCGCGCAGCGCCTTGGCGCTCATCACGCTGGCGTCGACGACCTCGCCCGCCTGCACCTTGACGCTCGGCTTGAGCACGGTCGTCTTGCCGCCGGCGACGAGCTCGATCTTCAGCTCCTGCGCCTTGTCCACCACGACCGACTTCTCGCTGCCGTAGAAGTCGCCGCCCGACATGTGCGCGACGTGGCTCTTCGAGTCACGGCTCCACGCGCCCATCGAGTGCGGGTGCTTCTTGGCGTAGGCCTTGACGGCGGGCGAGGCGCGGCGATCGCTGTTGCCCTCGCGCAGGACGGGGTTCACGGCGCTGCCGAGCACCTTGGCGTAACGTGCCTTGATCGCCTTCTCCTCCTCCGTCTTCGCCTCGGAGGGATAGTCCGGCACCGCGTAGCCCTGCTGCTGCAGCTCCTTGATGGCGGCCACGAGCTGCGGGATCGAGGCGCTGATGTTGGGCAGCTTGATGATGTTGGCGTGCGGCGTCTTGGCCAGCTCGCCGAGCTCTGCCAGGTGGTCGCCGAGCTTCTGGCCGTCCGTCAGGCGCTCCGGGAAGTTGGCGAGGATGCGGCCCGCCAGGGAGATGTCGCGCGTCTCGACTCGGACCCCGGCGGCTTTCGTGAACGCCTCGACGATCGGGAGGAGCGAATACGTGGCCAAGGCCGGCGCCTCGTCTGTCTTCGTGTAGATGATGGTAGAATTTTGCGTTTCCACTGTTTCCTCGAGGGTTGAAAGGGCCGGGATTGTGGGAAAGGTTTCGCCCGGCGCCAAGGGCCCGTCTTACCGGCAGAATGCAGGATCAACTCAGAGCACTAGGTGCTTCCGATAGGCCTCCACGGTCCCGTCCGGGAGCCAGTCGCCGAGCTTGCTGAACGCCGTCTCGCCGGAGTACACCCCGTGATCGTCCGGCTCGACCAGCTCGTCATGGCGGCCGCTTACCGCGCCGGGATCGCTGCGGCAACAGGCTGGACAGCCCGCGTCGCCCCGGTACGCGCCGCGTCATCCCGGCGCCGCGCTGGGCCGGAAACGCATGGAAGCAGCTGGACTCACGTGGTAGAGGCGCCGCATGCGCGCACCGCTTCGCCTCGCCCTCGCCGGGCTCGTCGCCGCCGCCGGCCTCTTCGCTCCGCTCGCCGAGGCGGTCGTGAGCGAGCGCATCGTCGCCGTCGTCGGGGACCGGGCCATCCTGCTGTCGGATCTGCGGCAGCGGGCGCGCCCCTTCCTCCTGCAGATCCAGGCGAAGGTCCCGCCGGGCGCGCAGCAGGCGGCGGCCGAGTCGCAGCTCTTCCGCGAGCTCATCCAGAAGATGGTGGACGAGGAGCTCGAGGGCCAGGCCGCCGAGCGGGCGAACATCCGCGTGACGTCGGACGAGATCGAGTCCGCGTTCCGGAACATCGCGGCGGCGGAGCAGACGACGGTCGAGGAGCTGTTCCGGCTCGCGCGGACGAGCTCCGGGCTCACCGAGCAGGAGTACCGCGACGAGATCCGCCGGCAGATCCTCGAGGGCAAGATGCTGCAGCTCCGGGTGCGGGGCCGCATGCGCCTCACCGAGCAGGACGTGCAGTCCACCTTCGCCCGGCTCGTGCGCGAGGAGCGCCGGCGGCGCGACTACCACCCGGCGTGGATCGTCCTCCGCATCCTCCCCGGCTCGAGCGCGGCGGCGGTCGAGGAGCGCCGCGCGCTCGCCGCGGCGCTCGCCGAGCGCGCGCGGCGCGGGGAGGATTTCGCGGCGCTCGCCCGGCAGTTCTCGGACGACACCGCGACCCGCGACGGCGGCGGCGATCTCGGGATCCGCGCGCCCCAGGGGTCGCAGTCCGCGGCGGCCGGCAAGTACGACGTGATGGCCCCGGAGCTCGAGGGCGCGCTGATGGGGATCGAGCCGGGCGACGTGGTCGGGCCGATGCGCGCGGGCGACGCGTTCGTCGTGATGAAGCTCCTGAGCCGTCAGCCCTCCCGCTTCACGACGCTCGAGGCCGCCCGCCCGGAGATCCTCCAGCGCCTTCAGGCGGAGATCCTGCAGAAGGCGAAGCAGAAGTGGCTCGAGGAGCTGAAGCGCGGGACACACGTCGAGGTCCGGCTCTGACGCGCGCGCGCGAGGGCGGCGGCGCGGCCGCGGGCGGCGGCGACGCCGTCCCGGAGTGCACCACGTGCGGCACCTGCTGCTTCTCGACGCTGCCCGAGTACGTCCGCGTCTTCGGGGTCGACCACGACCGCATGGATGACCGCGCGCGGGAGCTCACGCACTTCGTCGGCAACCGCTGCTTCATGCGGATCGAGGACGGCCGCTGCGCCGCGCTGGTGCTCGACGCGGAGCTCGGCCGGTTCCTGTGCTCGATTTACGAGATGCGCCCGGACTGCTGCCGCGCGCTCGAGCGCGGCAGCGGCGCCTGCCTCGGCGAGCTGCACGAGAAGCGGGAGCGGCCGCTGCTCGCGCTCGAGCGGCTGCGGCGACAGGCGCGCGAGGCGGAGGGGCCGCCCGGCGAGGCCGAGGGGCTGCCCGGCGGCTGAGCGACGCCGCTCACGAACACACGAATCCAGGGGGGCGCATTCGGCTTCATGCCGGGCATTGCGGAGGCGGCGTCGCGCGCGGTCGACGAGGGCAAGCACCTGGGCGACTTCGGCAACGTCCGTAGGGCACAGCGGAGGGATTGGCCATATCGTCCAGGCCAGCCGAGGCCCACCCCGAGCGGCTGCGCGGGCTCATCGTGCAGAACGCCAACGCGTACGTCGAAGGCCTGTCCGAGGCGCTGCGGGTGGGCATCCGGCACGCCCACGAGGACCGGTCTCCGGCGAGCGCCGCCGCCGTCGCCCAGCTCGTCAGCGCCGAGGGGGTCAAGCAGGAGCAATACCTCCGGCACGTGCCGGCGGCGCACCGCGAGCGCGTGAGCCCCGACGCCTGGACCCACGACCTCGCGTGGCTGGCCACCCCGCAGGATCGCGCGATCCAGGTCCAGCTCATCCAGGACTACCAGACGAACGTCGATCGCTATCCGTCATGGCGTGTGTTCCTGCGCACCCGGAAGCCGCCGACCCTCATCGTGTGGGGCCGCAACGACGCGGACTTCGTCAGCGCCGGCGCGAAGGCGTATCTCCGCGATCTCCCCGACGCAGAGCTCCACTTGCTCGACGCGGGGCACTTCGCCGTGGAGGAGCGGCCGGTCGAGATCGCCCAGCACATCGCGCGCTTCATGGAGCGGCTGCCTCGCTGACCCTTCCAGGCGTATCCGACGCTGTGACGCGGCCTACCGCGGCGAAGCCGCTCGCGGCTGGCATTGCTGTGATCGTGTCGGGGAGGGCACCCTTGTCGTCCGCGCGCGTTGACACCCTCACACCACCTGCGCGTTGATGCGCGCCCTTCGCAGGGCCGCCCTGAGACGCTCTCGGGAGCAGCACGGCGGAGCACAGCAGTGAATTTCATTGGGGGATCGTGGAGATCGGATCGATGAGCCGTGTTTTTCAGCGGACCGCTTTGTTCGCCTGCGCTGGGGCCGCTCTGCTCGCCGGGTGCGGCAGCTCCTCGCCCGCGTCGCTTCAGCCAGAGGCGAGCTCGCTCGGTGAGGGCGGCGGGGGCGGTGGAATCGGGGGCGGTGACGTAGGGACCGCCGGGGGCGCGGGCGGCGGGACGAGCGTCGATTGCGACGAGGTCTCGGCCGAGCTCCAGGCCGCGCTCGACGCGGCCGTGGAGGAGCAGGGGCTCCCCGGCGCAGCCGCCGCCGTGAGCCTCGGCGCGTGCAGCTGGCGCGGCGCCTCCGGGGTGGCGGACGCAGAGGCGAAGGTCCCCATGCGACCCGATGACCTCTTTCGGGTAGGGAGCATCACCAAGACCTTCATGGCCACGCTGGCGCTGATGCTGCGCGCCGAAGGCCGCCTGTCGCTCGACGATGACGTCTCCAAGTACGTGGAGGGCGTCCCCGACGGCGAGCAGATCTCCGTCCGGCAGATCCTGAACCACACGAGCGGTATCTACGATTTCACGCAGAGCGACGAGTTCTGGTCCGCGGCCCTCTCCGATCCAAAACGCGCGTGGACGCCCCGGGAGCTCATCGAGGTCGCCGCGTCGCATCCGCCGTATTTCGAGCCTGGGCAGGGCTTCGCTTACTCCAACACCAACTACATCATCGCTGGTCTGATCCTCGAAGCCGCGTCGGGAGAGCCCGTCGGCGAGCTGCTCCGCGCCCGGATCCTCGAGCCGGCAGGGCTCGCGCACACCTACCTCGACGGCGCCGAGGCCGCCCTGCCGGGCCTCGTGCGCGGCTACGGGGTTGACCGGGGGAAGCTCGTCGACACGACGTCCGCGGCGGATCCGTCGGCGGCCGGCACCGCGGGCGCCCTGGTCTCGACGGCCGATGACCTCACGCGCTTCTACCGCGGGGTGCTCGACGGCGAGCTGCTCGGCCCAGCCGAGCTCGCGGAGATGACCTCCTGGGTGGACGCGAGGCCGGGCGAGGTCACCGGATACGGGCTCGGGCTGTCCCGCCGTGAATCCCGGCTCGGCACCCAGTACGGGCATGACGGCGGTATCTGGGGATTCGTGTCCTCGTCCTATTACGCGGTCGACAGCGACGCTTCTATCACCGTGCTCGTCAACCTCGAGGTCGGCGACGCCCGCGGGATCGTCGATGACCTGTCGGATGTCCTCATCATCCGCCGAGCCGAGCGGGGCGCGGTCGCCGCGAGTCCGACACGCGCGATCGTGCACGCCGGGGCCTCGAGCGCCGGGCGCTGACCGCCGCCTGCACACTCGAACTTCCGTCGGCCGGGGCGCCCTGCGCGGAACCGGGTTTGTCGGGAGTCGACGCCGCGGCGCGGAGCGCCGGCGGTACGCCGTAAACGGGCCTCACGCTTGCATCGTCAAGGTCGCAGCCTGGATGGGATAACGCCGATCCAGCCGCTCGCATTGAAAAGGAGTCCATGATGAAGCTGGTGAGAGCGCTTTGTGCGCTGCCCCTGTCCGGCATCGCCTTCGGCACGACGCAGCTCGCTGCAGCGGAGACCACAACGCCGATAGAGGAGCTCGTGATCGTCGAGGAGACGGCGAGCCCGGAGCTCGACGAATCCCGGGTCGTCGTGGCCCCATATCGTGCTTACCGGCCGTACGGCCTGTATGGCTACCGGCCATACAGCGCTTACGGCTACCGGCCGTACGGCCTGTATGGCTACCGGCCATACAGCGCTTACGGCTACCGGCCGTACGGCCTGTATGGCTACCGGCCATACAGCGCTTACGGCTACCGGCCGTACGGCTACCGGCCGGGCTTCCGGCCGTACGGGTGGCATCGGCCGTGGCGCTCGCTCTCCTCGGGCGTTGAGGCGGCTCCGGGAGGGGGCATTCCCACGCCGGAGGTGGACGTCCCCGACGATCGATGATGGCGCGCTGCTCGCAGCGTCGAGGCGCCGAGGCCCAGCCGCCGCGCCTCGGCGCCGCGCGGCCGCGCAGGGCCTGAAGGCGCGTGAAGTCGGAAGGGATCCTCATGGGTGGAAGAGCACGAAGCCGTGGGCGCACCGTCTTGATCGTCGCCGCCGCCGCAGCGCACCTCGGCTGCGTCGTCCTCGGGGCGCTCCACGTCGATCCGCAGAAGGCGGGGGCACTCGGCGGGGTGATCGCCTATCATGGTGCGCTCTCCGGCGCCGGCAGCGGCTACAACTTCTTCGCTCCCGCGGTCAGCGCGCTGCCCTGGGCCAGGTTCCAGGTCACGGACGCGAACGGCGTGGTCCACGCCGAGGTGCTGGAGTCCGGAGCCAACCACGAGGCGGATCTCCGCGTCAGGAGCATCCTCTCGCTGTTCTTGCAGGCGGAGGGCGAGGCGCTGCGGCGCTCGCTCGTCGCCTCGTGGGCGGGCAAGATGTTCGCGAGGTACCCCGGGGCCGAGAGCGTGGTCGTCCGGCTGGAGATCTGCGATCTGCCCTCGATGCAGCAGTACCGCGAGGGCCGCCGTCCGGCGTGGGACCTGCTCTATCAGGCGAAGCTCGTCTCGCGGTCCAGGGGTCCGGCCGCCCGGCAGAGAAACGGCGGTGCGCCGTGATCGGGCCGCGCGGGATCTCCTGCAGAGCGGGACTCTCCCGCGTCGCCTCGCTCATCGAGCGTTTCGCGCTCGCCCCTGCGTCCGCAGAGCCCCTCGCGGCGCTCCGCATCGGGCTCGCGACCGTGCTCCTCGTCCAGGCGGCGCTCGTCGCTCCCGCGCTCTTCGAGCTTTACGGTCCAGCAGGCATCCTCCAGGGCCCGCTGCGGGAGGCCTTCGCCGAGATCCATCTGCCGGGAATCGGCTGGCTGGCCGAGCGGCTCGGCCCGCTCGGGATCCGCGAGACATCGCTCCTCGCATGCACCGGCGCCGTCTACGTGCTCTCCCTCGCCTCGCTGCTCTGCGGGTTCCGGACGAGGGCCTCTGCCCTGATCGCGTGGATCACCCACAGGATGCTGATGGTGACGGCGGACGCCACCGTTTACGGAGCGGATCTCTTCGCCAACATCTTTCTCTTCTATCTCGTCTGGATCCCGTCAGGCGCCGCGCTGTCCGTCGATCGATGGATGCGCGGGCCGAGCCGCGCGGCCGCCGAGCCGACGCCGGCCGCGCGGCTCGGGCTGCGCGTCGTCCAGCTGCACCTCTGCATCGCATACCTTGCCAGCGGGCTGGAAAAGGCGTCAGGCCCGTCGTGGTGGAACGGCGAGGCGATCTGGCGCTCGGTCATGCTCCCGGAGTACCGCCAGCTCGATTTCTCCTGGCTGGCCTGGCACCCGTGGATCGCGCAGGCCGCGGGGTGGGCGGTGCTCGGCGTGGAGATCGGGTATGCATTCCTCATCTGGCCCCGGCTCACCCGGCGCGCCGTCATCGTGGCCACGGCCCTCCTGCACCTCGGGATCGCGGCGTTCATGGGGCTCGGCGTGTTCGGCGCCATCATGCCGGTATTCACGCTCGCCGCCTTCGGGGTGCCCGCGGACGCCCGCGCCCCATCGCCGTCGCGGAGGCGCTCGCGCGCGGGCTCGACGTGCCCGTCGCCTTTCACGACGAGCCCCCGCGCGATCACTGGGCCGCGATCATGACCCTCGCCGCCCGCCTCGGCCCGCCCGGCGCCCTCGCCCGCCTTGCGCGTGCGACCCAGCTGCCGTTTCTGCCGAAGAATCTATCGCGTGTTGTGCATGGACACGCGAGGTCAGAATTGCGTGAAGAAGTTCCAGATGGCCGAGCTCGCGAAGCTCGGCGTCTGGTGGTCACCGGGGAACTCGCAGCGGTGCACCGGGTATCCCTCCCGGCACCCTTGATAGGCGACGCACGAGCTGGGGCCCACGGGGGTCGTCTCGGCGCTGCAGCCGTTCTTGCGCACGAAGACGTCGAGCGCCGTCCTTCCGGCCGAGACGGGGACGACGCTGTCGGACAGGCCGTGCGACATCCAGACGGCGACAGGCTGGGTGTTGGATTGGTTGCAGCCGCTGTAGAGGGCGCCGGACATCGGCGCGATGGCGCGGAAGACGTCGGGCATATCACAGCCGAGCGCGTTCGACATCATCCCTCCGAAGCTCCACCCGGTCGAGAAGACGCGGCTCGTGTCGACGCACAGGTTGGCTTTGAGGGTGTCGACCATGGCGCGGGCGAAGGCGATGTCGCGCCCGCCCGAGTTGGCCCAGCCGCTGTCGATGCCGTTCGGCGAGACGAAGATGGCGCTGCCGTTCGCCAGCGCCTTGAGCCCATAGTACCCGTTGTTCACGACGTCGTTGGCCGAACCGCCGCGCCAGTGCCAGCCGAACACCAGCCGATACGCCCTGTTCGGGTCGTAGTTCGCGGGGATGTCGAGCACGTACTGGCGCGTGGTGCCGTTGACGTTGATGGTGCGGTTACCGCTGGCGAGGGAGGTGGGAATACCGCAGCCGGCGCTGCGCGTACCGCCGGAGCCGCCGGAGCCGCCGGAGCCGCCGGAGCCGCCGGAGCCGCCGGAGCCGCCGGAGCCGCCGGAGCCGCCTGAGCCGCCGGAGCCGCCTGAGCCGCCCGTGCCGCCTGAGCCGCCGGTGCCGCCGGTTCCCGAGCTCACGGGTGTGAGTCGGAATTGCTGGTTGGTGCCGCCGTTCGACGCCCATTGAATCACGGCGGTGCCGTCCGCGGTGCCGCGGCCGTAGACGTCCAGGGACTTGCCGCTGTGGCGCGCGGTGAGGCGCACGACGCCGCTGGCGACGTCCGTGAACGACCACTGCTGGTTTTGTCCGGTCCAGCAGGAGTATTGCTGGACGGCGGCGCCGTCGCTGGTGGAGGCGCCCGTGACGTCCATGCAACGGTTGCTGTTGACGTTGCGGATGCGATAGTAGCCGCCGCCCGCCGATTCCATGCGGAACTGTTGCCGCGTTGAGCCGTTGCAGCTGGCGATCTGCATGGCCGCTCCATCCGCGGTGCTGCCTCCAGACACCTGCACGCATTTTCCACTCTGGACGCCGACGATCGTGTAGACCGCGCTCGTGTCGACCGTGATGGCGCCCTCGAGCGAGCCTTTCTCCTCGATGTCGGCGTCGTACGCCTCCTCGGGGCCGATGACGCACGACACGACGAGGATGCCCGTCGCCGCCGCAAACAAGCTCTGCTTGGTTCCGAATCTCATCTTGTCCTCCTCGTCCTGTCGAGTAAGTGGAGCTGCCATCTCTTCACTGCTCAACGCGGCCTTCGTAGGTCGGGGCCGCTCGCCGCGCGCTCGAGGCTCCCGAGCCGGACGCCGCGCCGGCCGTCGCCGCGGCGGATGAACGTCGAGACGCGCGCAGGGTGGATAGGTTCGCTCTGCGCGCGTCAGGGTCGGTCAAACCGCCCTGCTCCTCGGAGCAAGGCGGTTCGAGGGCGAGCCAGCCTAGGGCAGATTGGCAGAAGAGACCTGCCAGGTTCTGTCGGTGCAGAAGCGGCAGCTCGGGCCGACGAGCATGCCCTTGCCGGTGGCCGATTCGTCGCCCTTGAGCCACCAGTTGAGCCACGCCAGGTTGACCTGGGTGAACTCGCCGCCGTTCCGGGCCCACAGATCGCCCCCGTGATCCGCGCCGACCTTCGCGAACATCATGACCGGAATATCACCCAAGGCGGCGATGTTCGCGAAGTCTCTCGCGCCGTTCGCGTTCGCACCCAGGCTGTCCGCGGTGCCGGTGACGATCAATACGGGTGTGTGAATCGAGTTGTAGAAGGCTTGATTCGCCGAGAAAGAACCGCTGCTCGTGTGCCCCCAGGTCGTTATTCTGGGATCCGCGGCGGTCCCCGCCGCCATCAAGCCGCCGCAGGAGAAGCCGTTCGCGGCGACCTTCGTGGTTTCGATATGATGGTAGTAGGCGCTGCAAGGCTTCTCGTTCTGGGCGATCACCCAGTCGACGTAGGCGAGCAGCACGCTGCCTCCGCTCCCGAGGTCGCGGTTGGGCGCGCTGTTTACCGGCGTCCCGTCCGCCACCACGAAGTAGCCATGCGAGGCAATTTCGGCCATGGCCGCTTGATTCGCGAGGCCGTCTCGCGAGCATGCGCCCTCCCCCCAGACGAAGATCGGATACTTGGCGTCTCCGCTGAGATCCGCCGGACGATAGATCGTGCCCTGGTTGATGCCCGGGTCCGAATTCGTCTCGACGACCACCCGGTGAGGGCCGCTCCCCGACACGTTTCGACCCGTCGGTTGTGACGCGGTGCACGTGCCGCCACCGGAGCCGCCGGAGCCACCGGAGCCGCCGGAGCCGCCGGAGCCGCCGGCGCCGCCTGAGCCGCCCGTGCCGCCTGAGCCGCCGGTGCCGCCCGTGCCGCCTGAGCCGCCGGTGCCGCCGGTGCCGCCTGAGCCGCCGGTGCCGCCGGTACCCGAGCTCACGGGCGTGAGTCGGAATTGCTGGTTGGTGCCGCCGTTCGAGGCCCATTGGATCACGGCGGTGCCGTCCGCGGTGCCGCGGCCGTAAACGTCCAGGGACTTGCCGCTGTGGCGCGCGGTGAGGCGCACGACGCCGCTGGCGACGTCCGTGAACGACCACTGCTGGTTTTGTCCGGTCCAGCAGGAGTATTGCTGGACGGCGGCGCCGTCGCTGGTGGAGGCGCCCGTGACGTCCATGCAACGGTTGCTGTTGACGTTGCGGATGCGATAGTAGCCGCCGCCCGCCGATTCCATGCGGAACTGTTGCCGCGTCGAGCCGTTGCAGCTGGCGATCTGCATGGCCGCTCCATCCGCGGTGCTGCCTCCAGCCACCTGCACGCATTTTCCACTCTGGACGCCGACGATCGTGTAGACCGCGCTCGTGTCGACCGCGATGGCGCCCTCGAGCGAGCCTTTCTCCTCGATCTCGGCGTCGTGCGCCTCCTCGGGGCCGATGACGCACGACACGGCGAGGATGCCCGTCGCCGCCGCAAGCAAGCTCTGCTTGGTTCCGAATCTCATCTTGTTCTCCTCGTCATGTTAAGTAAGTGGAGCTGGAATCTTCTCAGTGCATAACGCCGCCCTTGCGTAGGTCGGGGTCGCTCGCCGCGCGCTCAAGGCTCCCGAGCCGGACGCCGCGCCGGTCTTTGCCGCTGCGGAGGATCGTCGGGATGCTCGCAGGGTAGATAAGTTCAATACGCGTGCGCCAGACGACACGATGAGCTCAATCCTGAAAATGTGATGCTGCATCAAAATCATCCATGCATCGAACGGGCCGCCTTCACTCCACAGCGCCTCAGGACCTGCTGCATGACAATGAAGCGCACGAGCAGTAGCGACCCCATCATCGAGCGGCTGGCGTTGCCCTACAACACAACCAGATATTTATGGCGCACACCTCGAGAGGCCTGCTGCTGGGCGCGATACGTCGGGTCGCTTCCGGGGTTCCCTCCGCTGCCGGCTGCACCGGGGTCCCACCGCCGCTGAGATCGTTGCTGCAACCAGGGTCGCCACTGGCCAGGACCGCGATCCCAGCCGCGAGCAACATGACCGATCGCTACTTCATGACTGTCTTCCGGATGCGCATGACGGCCCATCCGGAGCGAAGCAAGAGCATGACTACCGGTCGACAGTGTGAGCGTTCACATGTCCGGTGTCAACTTCGATCGACCAGCCCGCCGCTCGGCCAGCGAGGTGCGCGCTGCTGTGAGCATTCACAAATTCACCCAGCCAGCGCGCTGGCGTGCTGAGCCGCGCCGCGCCGTCCAGCTCGCCCCTGCTTCCGCGCTCAGCGTGGGTCCGGGCCACTCGGCACGACTCCGTGCGAGGGGCTCGACCGTGTTCACCGAGTCCGTGTCGCTCGGCTCTTCCCCTGCCATCGGCGCGAGCAGGCGCGGCACGCGCAACATCATCCCGATCACCGGGGGCGCGGTCACCGGTCGAACGCTGCTCAGCGGCCTGTCGGGCTTTGTAGGAACACCGGCGCCTGGCGCGGTCACAGGCCGTGCGCTATCACGGAATGTGTCCATGCCTTCGGGATACCATGCTGCGGCTCAGCACGGATGATCGACCACGAGGCTGGACATTTCAATGCACAGCGGCCGCGATGAGGACCCTCCGCGGCCGCCGTGCCGGCGAGCGAGAGGGCGGCGGCTTCAACCAGGGGCGGCGTCGAGCCGCATGTCTACGGGAGGACTTATGCAAGTGATCGTCGCGGGCGCCGGGATCGGCGGTCTGGCCGCGGCTCTGGCGCTGCACGCCTCGGGTCATGAGGTGACGGTGTACGAGGCGGCGCCCAGCATCCTGCCGCTCGGGGTCGGCATCAACCTCCTGCCCAACGCCGTCGAGGTGCTGGGCGAGCTGGGCCTGGCCGAGGCCCTGTTGGCAGACGGGGTGGCGACCCGGGAGCTCGTCTATTTCAATCGCTTCGGCCAGCGCATCTGGGGCGAGCCGCGCGGCCGCTTCGCCGGGCATGCCGCGCCGCAGATCTCCTTGCATCGCGGCGCCCTGCAGGGCGTGCTGCTCGACGCCGCCGCGCGGCGGCTGGGCCCTGACCGGGTGATCTGCGATCGGCGCCTCTCGGGCCACGAGCAAGGCGAAGGCCGCGTCGTGGCGCGCTTCCTCGACCGCGCGGGCGCGGCGCGGGAGGTTCCTGCCGACCTCCTGATCTGCGCCGACGGGATCCACTCGGCGGCGCGCGCCGGCCTCTATCCGGACGAGGGGCCGCCGATCTACGGCGGTCACATCCTGTGGCGGGGGACCACCATGGCGGCGCCCTTCCTCACCGGCGCCAGCATGGTCCTTGCTGGGCACCAGGACCAGAAGTTCGTCGTCTATCCGATTTCACCACCGGGGCCGGACGGCCTCCAGAGGATCAACTGGGCCGCCGACCTCGCGGTCGCCAGGAGCATGCGACGGGAGGACTGGAACCGGCCGGGCGACCCCGCCGAGTTCCTGCCCAGGTTCGAGGACTGGCGCTTCGGCTGGCTGGATGTGCCCGGCCTGATCCGGGGCGCCGAGGCGATCTACGAGTTCCCGCTGGTCGACCGCGATCCCCTGCCGCGCTGGAGCCATGGGCGCATGACGCTGCTGGGCGACGCCGCCCATCCCATGTATCCGAACGGCTCCAACGGGGCGAGCCAGGCCATCCTCGACGCCCGCGCCCTGGTCCGCGCGCTCGCCGCCCATGCCGATCCGGTGGAAGCGCTGGCCGCCTACGAGGCCGAGCGCCTGCCCGCCACCGCCGCCATCGTCGCGGCCAATCGCCGCAACGGTCCGGAGCAGTGCCTGCAGATCGCCTACGAGCGCGCGCCCGACGGCTTCGACCGTATCGAGGACGTCTTCGCCCCCGGCGAGCTGGAGGCCATCGCCGCCCGCTACAAGGTGCTGAGCGGCCTGAAACACGCCTCGGAGCCCGTCGTGCGCTGACAGGAGCCCCCGGCGAACGTTCCTGTCGCATCCTCCGTTCTGCTCGCTCATTGCCGGGCTTGCGTCCTGTTTGTGCGGCGCGCTCGCCGCCTCAGAGCTTCCGGCTGATGGCTTCGGCGATCATGATCGTCGTCACGTTCGTCGGCGCCGAGATGATGTCCGGCATGATCGACGCACCGACGACGTGCAGGCCGTCAACGCCGCGGACCGCACCCCCTGCATCGACGACGGCGCCCGGATCGTTCGGTCGAGCTCGTCCGCGCCCGCCTCGCTGGATCGGGTCCAGAGGATCGCGCCGGCGACCGGGGTCATCGACCTGGCTTCGGGCTTCAGCGCGTAGACGTTGTAGCAGCGCCCCGAAGGCGCTCGGGGAAGCGTGGACATCGGTGAGCGGGCACAACTGGACTTCTTGTCCTCCGTGCGGTAAGGCTGCGTAAAGGACGCTGGGGGTGTAGCCGGATGCTCGAGATGAAGAGGAACACCCAGATGCGACCGAACGTCTGCTCCTTTCTCGTCGTCGCCGCCGCCCTCGCTGCGGGGGCAGGATGCTCCGCTCCCGATCGGCATTTCTCGGACAGCGGCACGGGCGGCGGAACGGGCGGCGGTCCGATCGATGCGCAGGGCGACGGAGGCGGCGGCGCGTCGGGCGGGGGCGACGGCGGGGGCGGCGGAGGCGCGTCCGGCGGGGGGGGCGGTGGTGATCCTGGATGCCAGATCCCGCCGGACAGCCCCACGCTCGCCGACGCGATCATGGTGGCTGCGGGCGACAGCCATACGTGCGCGATCCGGCATGGCGGCTCCCTCTACTGCTGGGGGGACAACTCGTTCGGCCAGCTGGGGGTTCCGCAGGCGATGGCGGTCTCCTCGAGCACGCCGGTGAGAGTGCTCTTCCCCGCGTCGCTCGGCACGGCGACGATCACGCAGATCGCGTTGACCGAGCGGTCGACCTTCGCGATCGACAGCCAGCTCCGACTCTGGGCCTGGGGAAACAACGAGACCGGGATCCTCGCGAACGGCTCCAAGGACTCGATGGCCCATGACGTCCCGGCGATCGTCAATGACGGTGCGGCCCCGTTGCTCGTCCGCAAGATCGCGCCGGAGTGGTACTCGGCGTGTGCGCTCACCTCGACCAGCAGCATTTACTGCTGGGGGGCCAACCTGTTCTCGAGCCTCGGGCCGGACGCGAGCGGCGAGGAGAGCCTCGTCCCGGTGAAAGCGTTCAACTTCACCGCGACGGCCGGTCCGAGGGCCGTCCTCGCGCGGGGCATCGGCTCGATAGGCAGCTGCTTCTCGACCGGGGCCGCGGAGGACGGGCTGCGCTGCTGGGGCGCGATCGGCGGCGGTTATATCCTCACGAACACCTCCGCCAGCTCCCAGGGCGGCGTGAACTACAGCGCGCACATGCCGCTCATCGAGGCGGGGGCGACGCTGCCCTTCTCCGAGATCTCCTACGGCACGAACTTCGGCTGCGCGCGCGACGACGTGGGAGGCCTGTTCTGCTGGGGGACGAACAACAGCTCAGGCCAGCACGGCGCCGAGGCTCCCCCGGCCGGGACGGCGGCTGCGATCCCGGGTGTCTGGGGGCCGATGTCCACCGGCTACGTCTTCGTCTGCGCGATCGACGACCAAAGGCGGCTTCGCTGCCGTGGCAGCAACGAGCAAGGGCAGCTCGGTCGCAGCACGCCGATGATGGGCGATAACGCGCGGATGGAACCCGTCGTGCTCGGCGACGGCGCCGAGCTCACCAAGGTCGTCGCGGTGAGCGCCGGCTTCTTCCACACGTGCGCGATCGTCGAGGGGGCGTGCGGCCCCACGGGCCCTGGTCAGGTCCTGTGCTGGGGCAGAGGCACCCTGGGTCAGCTTGGCGACGGCGCCGGGACGAGCTCCGCGGTCCCCGTCGAGGTGAAGGCGCCCTGAGCGCTCTCTCGGACACAGGCCGCGACGCGCCCTGAACGGCCGATGTCGCCGCGCGCGGCGCGAGCAGACCGACTGCTCGCGGCCACGTCCCCCAGATCGAGAATCCCGAGCCCCTGCTCAAGCTCGTCTGGGAGTTCGCCGATGCTCACGCCACGAACGCTCGAGGCCCCGGCGCTCGTGATGAGCGGGGCCGCGCGCGTGAAGGCAAGCCGCCCCGCCCTTGCTGTTGATGCTGATGCTCCAGCTCCAGTCGTCGCCTCAGGCGGTGGTGCCGTCGTTGATGAGGCCGAGGCTCGCGAGCTTGGTCAGCAGATCGGCGAGGGCGGCGTTGTCGCCGCGCGATCCGGTGACCGTGGGGCGCGTGGCCGGCTGCGACGTGGTCCCATAGAAGCCGGGGCCGCCGCCGTGGTTGAGCGTGAACACGATGCCGTTGTTCCGCACGACGACGAGGTACGCGCCGTCGCGGCTCTCGGTGGGCTCGATGATGAGCTGACCGAGATAGGTGCTGAGCCGGGTGCCGAGGACCGCGCCAGATCCATTGTTGTTGTCCTGTAGCTGCAGCTGGCCGTTATGGAATTTCATGCGCGTGCCGGTCGTTAGGTGCTCGCCCATGATCGGCGTGTAGGTGGGCATGGCCGGGCTGCCGTTGGAGTAGAGCGACGTGTACGCGCCCGCGACCGGATTGACGGACGCGTGCGCGCCGTTGAGGTAGCGGCAGCCGATCTCCTGGATGAGCCCAGCGTCGGCATATCCCATGAGCGGCGGTGCCAGATGGACGGCAGGAGCGTTGCTCGTCACCTCACCGTCGAACGTGCACGACACCAGCGTGAGATGGCCATTCTGCTGGAAGTCGAGGATGCGGCGAGGGCTGCCGGTCGAGCGGCGGTAGAGCACGCGCACGCCGAGGAACAACGTCGCCATCGGGCGCAGCAGGGTCGACGTCGTCGGCTCGAAGGCGTAGGTGGTCAGGCACTCCGTCTCGTGCGTGTTGCCGACGAACCTCGCGTATTGCGCCTTGGCAGCGACGTAGACCTCGGCAACGGCGCTGGCGTCGGCGCAGAAGAAGCAGCGAGAGACGGTGATGTCACCCCCGAGGAACCTCGCGCCGTGCTGGAGTTGGCTCGTGAACACGCCATCCTCGAAGACGGTGGAGACCGTCTGATTGCCTTCTTGCTGGACGCCGATCGCTCCGCCGTTCAACCAGAAGCGCTTGAACGTGTTGAACGCGAGATCGTGGTTCACCGACTCGGTCGGGTCGTTGCCGACGTGGACGGCGATGCCTGTCGACGCCAGGTTGCTGATGACGACGTCCTCGAGGAAGTTGCCCTTGGCGGGCGCGTCGGTGGTGCGCAGCCGGAAGCCGACGGTCGCGACGCCGCCGCCGTCGAGCATGAGCCCGACGATGCCGCAGCGCATCGTCGACGCGAAGTCGACCATGGTCCCCGCGCCACCCGACCACAGGAGCTTCGCGGAGCGGTGATCGTAGGCGCCCGCCGAGCCCCAGGTCCCGGCGCCGCCCGGACCGCACAGGACGACGCTATCGTCCTTGGTGATCACGATCGTGCTGCTGACGTGCCACGTGCCTTGCGGGAAGAAGATGCGCCCCCCGTCGACGCCACCGACCGGGGTCGCTACGGCGAGCGCCCTCTGGATCGCGATGTCGTTCTGCGCCGCGTAGGTCGACGAGCCGGCCCTGGCGCCGAACCAGCGCACGTCGAGGTGGCCGCTGTAGATGCGGATCCAGCGCCCGATCACGGTCGCGCCGCACTGGATCGTCGGCACGATCACCGTGCCGCCGTCGTCCCCGCTCGACGTGCTGGGGTCCCATGAGAACACGCCACCCCCGCCGTCGTTGGCGACCGCAAAGCCGCGCGCGATCACCACCTCGGACTCGACGCAACCGAGGCTCTTCCGCAGATCGACCTCGACCGTATCAACCCACTTCACCGGGGTCGTGCCGATCGCAGCCAATGACGTGGACAGCGGCGGAGACTCCTCGATCGCAGGGTCGGCGCAGCCGCCGAGCACCGACGCGCCGACGAGGGAGCCGAGCGACCCAAGGAAGGTCCGCCGCACGCCAAGGTTGAATTCGTCGCCTCGTTCAGGGTTCGATTTGGATTGGTCCTTCATTCGTGGATTGTCAGCGAGGCACGATGGGCAGTCAACAAGGCGCGTCAGCCGAGAGAGGATCGAGAGCGGAGACAGGCCGGAGATGCGGTTACGCGCGAGGTCCGCTTCGCGAGGCGCTCCGCCGACGGCGTGTGCTGACGTGCTCGCAGGTGCTCGACGGAAGAGCATCCGCGGTGGACGGGTGATCGGCGCGGGGCGGAAGGGGACTCACGCAGACACATCGATCTGTCGCAGCGCCATTGCACCTGCCCCGCAGAGTCCATACAGTGCAAAGACGCCATATCCGGCGGAATAGCGGGAACAAGGGGGGCATGGCATGAAGCACCACCGATCGCATCGGGCTCTGGGTCGCAGTCGCACGCTCGTGACGCTCGGTCTCTGGCTGGGCGCCGCCACGGGCGGATGTCTGGAGCCGGCGGCGCCGGGAGACGACGGCTCTTCGCTCAGGGCGGAGCAGGGGGAAGCCGCTTTGCGCAGCGCCGGCACGGGCAAGGAGCAGTGCGCGCCGCCCGGGGCGGGCCAGGAGAGGGCCGCCACGCTGGAGGCGCTCGCGGAGAACGGCCGGTACGGGTTCGCGACGCGAGACTTCGTCTTCGTGGACGCGACGCGCCCGACGCCGGAAAGCGGCACCTTCCCGGGGGCGCCGAGCAGGACGCTGCCGGCGCGGGTGTGGTACCCCGCGCGCCATCTCACGGCCGCGTCTCCGCCTCCGGAAGAACGCGTGCCCGTGGCGTGCGGAGGGCCGTTTCCGCTGCTCGCGTACGCGCACGGGCTCAGCAGCCTGGGTGACAACGCCCGCTTCTTCGCCGAGCACCTGGCCACGCACGGCTACATCACGGTGGAGCCGCTGTTCCCGCTCTCGAACGGGAACGCGCCGGGAGGGCCCACCATCGGGGACGTGCCGAATCAGGCCGCGGACCTCTCGTTCGTGATGCGACGGGTGGCAGAGCTCGACGGCGCCGACGCGGACCTCGGAGAGGCCGTGGATCCCGAGCGCCGGGGCCTCATGGGCCTGTCCGCAGGAGGGCTCACCGTGCTGCTGGCCGCCTATCACCCCGTCCTGAAGATCGGAGACATCCAATCCGTCGTGGCGATGGCGCCCCTGTCGTGCTTCCTGGGAGCGGCGATCTACAGCCGCCCGCTGCCAGCGCTGATCCTCGCGGGGACCTCGGACGAGCTGGTGCCCATCCCGGGGCCGAGGAAGGCCTTCGAGAACGCGCCGGCGCCGGTGACGCTGGTGGAGCTCACGGGCGGAACCCACAGCGGGTTCATGGGCCGGGAGACGCCGTTCGTCGAGAACACAGATACGCTGGAGTGCACGCGGCTGCTGAGCACCGGCCCGGGGAGAGGCGGCGCCGCGCTCGCGGCGGGCATCATCAACGGCGTCGGGCCCGGCGCGTTCGACCCGGCGGGCTGCACGCCGCTCTGCAGCCAGCGTCATCCCCAGGCCATGGGGGCGACGCGGCAGCTCAAGCTGGCCCGCGCGGCGACCCTAGCGCACTTCGAGGAGAGCCTGCGAGGGCACGAAGAGGTGAGTCACCTCCTGCTCCGGGATCTCGCCAACGAGGTGGAGGACGCCCACGTCCTGACGAAGCGTTGAGCTGACGAAGCGTCGAGCGGCAGGCGTCCGCCGACGCGCGGCCTGGACATCCACAGGTGGGCCCGTCTCCGCAGCGGGTGCCCGCCGCTCTAGAACTCGACCAGCAGGCCTATCGCTGGATAGACGATGAAGCTGTCCAGATCGACCGAGGCCGTGCGCTCCCCGAGCACGTCGAGGTCCCCGCTCGCGAAGAGCTCCACCAGCGTCAGCTCGAAGCCGAAGAACACGTGCTTGTAGCCGAGCGCCGCGCCGGCCTGCCCGCCCAGGTAAAGCCCGTTTCCAGAGAACGACGCGATCTCTCGCTCGCCCGGGTAGCCGGTGAACGCGGGCAGGTTCATGACAAGCCTCGTCCCGAACGTCGTCCACATCAGGCGGGGACCACCCCAGACCCGGTACCACGTGCCCGCCTTGCCGACCTGGATCGGCAGATCGATCTGCCAGCGCGTGAAATCCTCGAGCTCGACGATATCGAGGAAGCTCCCGACCGGGAACTCGAGCACGTAGCGGCCCACGCCGGCGCCGACCGTGAGGTCGACCCCGTGTTTGTCGCTCTGAAGGAGCTGGTAGCGGGTGCCCAGCCGGAGCGCGCTGCCGCTGTAGCGGAGGTTGAGCTCCCAGCGGTCGAGGGCGGTGTAGCCGACGCCGAGGTGCGGCGTGACCGAGGGCGGGTTCAGCGCGAGCGCGGCGCCCGCCTCGAAGAGCGTCATCCGCTCGCGCTCGGACAGCTCGCGCGACCCGGCGGCGTCGGCCACCTCGACGCCGGCGTCGACGAGCGCGCCGATCGTGCCGGCCGGGAGTGAGGCGTCCGTCCCGAGCGTGGCCTGCACATGACCTTTCGCTGCGACGTGGGCCGGCGCCAGCGTCGAGAGCGCGGGAGCACACCCGCTCGCGCAGGCGGCCACGAAGAGCGCGAGGGCGCGCGGGATCACGCGCTCACCCCACGACGCGGTCGCTGCCGGATGACCTCTTCTCTCTTCATTCCGCCGCTCCCCTCGCACGGTTTCCTGCCTGCCCTCCACCCTCGTCTCCCTGCGGTCGCCACCCGAGCGGTCCGACCTCCCGCGCCCCCCCGACGACCAGGCCGGCGACGACCGTGCCGGCGCCGAGCCTACGGCGACGCGTCCCTGTCCTCCACCGGCGGGCCCGCGTCCGGCGCGGGCCGCTCGATGCGCATGCTCACGTCGGTCGTGACCGTCTGCCCGGCCGAGACGGTGATCGTGCGCTTCTCCTCGGGCGCGTTCGGGTGCCGGAACGTCACGAAGTGCCGCCCCGCCTGGAGCGGGATCGCCCGGGCCATCGGCGTGACGTCGATGAGCTCCCCGTCGATGATGACCTCCGCCCACGGCCTCGCGAGCACCTTCAGGTAGCCGCGCTCCTCCGAGGCCGCGCCGGGCTCCCGGCCCTCGGCGCTGGGCGGCCCGGCCGCGTCCTGCTGGCGGAAGCCGAGCTCGATGAGCGCGCCGCCCGCGACGATCAGCGCGAAGACGCCGGCCAGCCGGCGCACGTCGGGCCAGAGCGGCGGCGCGTGCCGCGGCGCGAGGGCGGGGCGCGCGGCGGGCACGTCCGCGGGCAGGGGCTCGTCGCCGCCGAGCTTCGCCGCCGCGAGCGCCTTGACGATGAGCGCGCGCGCCGGCGGCTGACCGCGCTCCGAGAGCTCCTCGGCCAGCGCGTCCGCGACCGCGCGGCCGCTCTCGTAGCGCTGCTCCGGCTCCTTCTCGAGGCACCGGAGCACCACCCGCTCGAGGCCGCGCGACACCTCCGGCAAGAGCGCGCGCAGCGGCTGCGGCGGCGCGCTGCGGATGCGGTGCGCCACGGCCCTGCCGTCGGCCCACCGCTCGTCCTCGCGCTCGCGCGGCGCTCGGCTCCCGCCGGCGCCGCCTGCGCCACCCACTCCCCCCGCGCCGCCCGCGCCGTCCGCCCCCTCCGCCCGCGGCGGGTCGAACGGCCGCACGCCCGTGAGCATCTCGAACAACATGACGCCGAGCGCGAACACGTCCGCCTGCGGCCCGGTCTCCGCCCCGAGGATCTGCTCCGGGGCCATGTAATCCGGGCGCGCGAACGTGTCGCTGCCCTCGAACGGCTCGGGCAGCGACGGCAGCCGGCCGTCGAACGCCGCGGCGAACTCCAGGATCTTCACGCCGCCCGATGGCGTCACGACCACGCGCTCGGGGCGCAGCTCGCGGTGCACGACGCCCCGCTCGTGCGCGTGCCCGAGCCCGCGCGCGATCTCCAGCGCGATCGCCGCCGCCGCGTTCTCTTCCAGGCGGCCGGCGCGCGCGCAGAGCGCCGCGAGCGTCGGCCCCGAGAGCGGCTCCAGCACGAGCCAGATCCGGTCCTCGTCGCGCTGGAAGTCGTGGATGTCGACGATGTTCGGGTGCCGGATGCGGGCGAGGATCTTCGCCTCGCGCTCGAGCCCGGCCGCGAACGCGCTCGCGGCCGACACCGTGGGCTTCAGCGTCTTGACCAGCGCCGCACGGCCGAGCTCCGCGTGCTCGGCCCGGTACGTCACCGTGAGCGCCCGCGCCGAGACGGCCTCGCGCAGGATGTACGGGCCGAGCTGCCTCTCCTCGTCTGCGACCACTACCGCGCGACCGCTACTGCTTCACGCGGAGCGAGCGCCCCGTCATCGCCGCGGGCTGCGGGAGCGCGAGGATCTCGAGCATCGTCGGCGCGACGTCGCAGATGCGCCCGCCCGACCGGAGCACCACGCCCGGGTCGTGCTGGTTCACGTAATAGAGCGGCACCGGGTTCAGCGTGTGCGCCGTGTGCGGGTTGCCGTGCTCGTCCTTCATCTGCTCGCAGTTGCCGTGATCCGCCGTGATCATCAGCGCGCCGCCGGCCTCGCGCACCGCGGCCGCGATGTCCCCGAGCCCCTTGTCGACCGCCTCGACCGCGTGGATGGCGGCCTCGAGGATGCCCGTGTGCCCGACCATGTCCGGGTTCGCGAAGTTCACCAGGATGAAGTCGTACTTCCCGCTCTTGATCGCGGCCACCACCTCGCGCGCGACGCCGGCCGCGCTCATCTCGGGCTTCTGGTCGTACGTGGCGACGTCGCGCGGCGACGGCACGAGCTTCCGGTCCTCGCCCGGGAACGTCTCCTCGCGCCCGCCGTTGAAGAAGTACGTGACGTGCGCGTACTTCTCGGTCTCCGCGCACCGGAGCTGCGTCAGCCCGGCGCGGCTGATCACCTCGGGGAACGAGTTCGTCACCTCGTCCTTGGGGAACGCGACCGGCAGCTTCAGCGCCGCGTCGTACTCGGTCATGCAGCTGTAGCAGTGCTCCTGGAAGGCGTAGACCGGCTTGCCGCGGTCCGTGAGCTGCTCCGCGACCTCGGGCGGCAGGTTCCGCCGCGTGAGCATCGCCGAGATCTCGCGCATGCGGTCGGGCCGGAAGTTGACGGAGAGGCCGACCTCCTCGCCCTGCCACTCCCAGACGGGGCTCGGCGACGCGAAGTCGGCGACGAAATCGCCCTTGATGCCCTTGTAGTCGCCGATGCGGACGGGCTCGACGAACTCGTCCGTCTTCCCGGCGGCGTACGACTGCTGGATCGCCTCGTACGCCGTCTCGACGGTCGGGGCCTCGCCGCGCACGATCGCCGTGTAGGCCTTCGTGACGCGCTCCCAGCGCTTGTCGCGGTCCATGGCGTAGTACCGGCCCGAGATGGTGCCGATGACCCCGACGCCCTCGAGCGCCGCCTCGATCTTCTGGACGTAGCCCCACGCGCTCTTCGGCGGGGTGTCGCGGCCGTCGAGGAAGGCGTGCAGGACGACGGGCACCTCGTGGAACTTCGCGAGCTGGAACAGCGCGATGAAGTGGTCGAGCGACGAGTGCACGCCGCCGTCCGAGACCAGCCCGAAGAGGTGCAGGCGACAACCGCGCTCCTTCGCGACGCGGAACGCCCTGTCGATGACCTGGTTCGATCCGAGCTTGTTCTCGGCGATGGCGACGTCGATGCGCGAGATGTCCATCAGCGCGATCCTGCCCGCCCCGAAGTTCAGGTGGCCGACCTCGCTGTTGCCCATCTGCCCGACGGGGAGGCCGACGTCGGGGCCGCTCGTCCCGATCAGCGTCTTCTGTGCCTCGCGCTTGATCGCGTCGAGGTGCGGCGTCGTCGCGAGGGCGATCGCGTTCTGGTCCTTTTCTTCGCGCTCGCCGAATCCATCGAGGATGCAGAGGACGAGCGGGCGGGGACGGGTGCTGGGGGAAGGTGCGGCTTCGCTCATGGGCGCGGAATCTACAACGAAGTTGCGGCGATCGGGGGGTAGAGCTCCGGGAATTTCGACCCGCCGGACGCGCCGCGAGCCCGGGCCGGACGCCTCCGGCGGCGCGGTCGCGGGGCGCGCGGCGCGCGGCGTGGACCCGGGGGGCGCGGCCGGTCCTCCCCGGCCGAGAGAGCCGGTCGACGGCGGCGCGCGTGCTAACCTCGGCCCATGGCCGACTGCGCGCGCCGCGCCACCTACCAGGATGTGCTTGACACGCCCCCGAACCAGGTGGCCGAGATCTTGAACGGCGTCCTCCACGCGACCCCGCGGCCCTCGCTGTCCTGCCGCAACGTCACCTCGGTGCTCGCCGGCGAGCTCTACCTGCCGTTCCGCCGCGGCATCAAGGGGCCCGGGCGGTGGGCGCTGCTCGTCGAGCCCGAGCTGCACCTCGGCACCGATCCGGACATCGTGATGCCCGACATCGCCGCGTGGCGCCGCGACCGGATGCCGCAGATCCCGATGCGGAACGCGGCCATCTTCCTCGCGCCCGACTGGGTCTGCGAGGTGATCTCGCCGTCCACCGAGGCGATCGATCGCGGCGATAAGATGGCCATCTACGCGCGCGAGCTCGTGGCCCACTACTGGCTCATCGATCCGCGGCTGAGATCGCTCGAGGTCTACCGCATCGACGCGGGGCGCTTCGCCCGCATCGGGGCGTGGGAGGGCGACGTCACCGTGCGCGCGGCGCCGTTCGACGCGGTGGAGATCGAGCTCGGCGTGCTCTGGCAGGAATAACGCCGGCGCTGCGCGGGAAGAACGAAACAAGAGCGCCGGGGCGGCGCTTGCGCTCGGCCTGAGGCGCTCCCAAGGATCCCAGGGGGCCGGAGGCCGGCTGTCGCCGGTCGTCTCGCGGGTCCTCGAGGGGAGGTGGCGTGGGCTGACGCCCTCCGACGCGCGGGCGCTCCGGCGCCTCGGGACCCGCCGGGGGCGCGCGGCGGCGCGGCGCGCGCGACCTCCCCGGACGGGAGCGGTCCGCTCATGGACAAGACCAACGTCGACGAGGGAGGGCGCGGCGGCCCCGGCGAGGCGGGAGGGCCCGATCGGCGCGGGGAGCTCGACCTGAGCAGCTGCGCGCGCGAGCCCATCCACATCCCCGGGGCGATCCAGCCGCACGGGGTGCTCTTCGCGCTGAAGGAGCCCGAGCTCACGATCGTCCAGGTGAGCTCTAACACGGCGGATCTCCTCGGGATCCAGCCGCACTCCCTGCTCGGCCAGGCGATCTCCGGCCTGCTCGACCACGCCTCGCTCCATTGCCTCCTGGACGCCGTGGCGGGCGGGGTCGCCCGCGGCAAGATCCCGCTCCCGATGAACGTGGCGGGCGCGCGCTTCGACGGGGTGCTCCACCGCTCCGGCGGGCTCATCGTGCTCGAGATCGAGCCGTCGGAGCCGGACGATGGCTGTTACGACCTGCTCGATCGGACGTTCGCCATCGTCGAGCGGCTCAAAGGCGCGCCGACGGTGGCGGCGCTGTGCCAGCTGGCGACCGAGGAGATCGGCCAGCTGACGTCGTTCGATCGGACCATGATCTACCGGTTCCACGGCGACGACCACGGGGAGGTGATCGCCGAGTCGCGCGCCCCGGAGATGGAGTCCTATCTCCACCTCCACTATCCCGCTTCCGACATCCCCGAGCAGGCGCGCCGGCTCTACGCCGTCAACCGGACGCGGCACATCGTCGACGTCGCGTACCCGCCGGCCGCCATCGTCCCTCCGGACAACCCGCTCACCGGAGAGCCCCTCGATCTCTCGCTCTCCGTGCTGCGCAGCGTGTCCCCGGTCCACCTCCAGTACCTGAGCAACATGGGGGTGCGCGCGTCGATGTCGATCTCCCTCCTGCGAGGCGGCGCGCTCTCCGGTCTCGTCGCGTGCCATCACCGGAGCCCTCACCGCGTCTCCTTCAGGCACCGCATGGCGTGCGAGCTCCTCGGCCAGATCCTCTCGTGGAAGATCGAGACGAGGGAGCAGCGCGAGTGCGCCGAGGCGCGGCTGCGGGCGAGCGCCGTCCGCGCCAGGCTGCTCGAGCAGATGACGTCCCGGAGGGACATCGCCGGCGGCCTCTCGGAGGGGCCAACGACGCTCCTCGACCTGATCGACGCGGGCGGCGCCGCCGTCTGCCAGGAGGGCAGGTGGACGCGCCTCGGCGAGACGCCCGACGTCGCAGACCTCGACGCGCTCGGCCGCTGGCTGGAGACACACGGCGCCGAGGCGACCTACGCCACCGAGTGCCTGTCGGCGGAGCACCCCGAGCTCGAGCGCGTGAAGGGCGTCGCGAGCGGCGTGCTCGCGATCCCGTTCTCCGGCGCGCCGTGCTCCGTCGTGGCGTGGTTCCGGCCCGAGGTCGAGAAGAGCGTCGTCTGGGCCGGCGATCCCGGCGAGGGGTGCCCCCCCGGCGGCGAGCCGCTCCAGCCGAGGGCGTCCTTCGCCGCGTGGCGGCAGCTCGTGCGCCTGCGGTCGTCGCCGTGGCAACCCTGCGACGTCGGCGCGGCGGAGGATCTCCGGGACGCGATCGTGGGCGTCGTGCTGAGCAGGGCGGCCGAGCTCGACCGGCTGAACCGCGAGCTCCAGACCGCCGTGCGGATCCGCGACGACTTCCTGTCGATGGCCTCGCACGAGCTCAGGACGCCCCTCTTCACGCTGGCGCTCCAGATCGACGGGCTGGCCAGGGCCGCGGGCTCGCGCCGGGACGCGCCCGCCCCGGAGCGGCTCCGCTCCCGGATCGAGGTGGCGCAGCGCCAGGTGAAGCGCCTCGAGCAGCTCGTCGGCGGCCTGCTCGACTTCTCGCGCATCAGCGCCGGCAAGCTCGCGCTGGACCTCCAGGAGGTGAACCTCGCGGGCCTGCTCCGCGACGTGGCGGCCCGCTTCTCCGACGACCTGAAGGCGGCCGGCTGCAAGCTCTCCGTGCGGCTCGACGAGGACGGCGACGTCGTCGGCCGGTGGGACCCGATGCGGCTCGACCAGGTCCTCACGAACCTGCTCTCCAACGCGATCAAGTACGGCGCGGGCGCGCCGATCGAGATCGTGGCGGCGAGGCGCGGCGATCGCGCCTGCGTCGCGGTGATCGACCACGGCATCGGCATCGAGCCGGGCGCCCAGGCGCGGATCTTCGAGCGCTTCGAGCGGGCGGTCTGCTCCGGCCACTACAGCGGCTTCGGCCTCGGCCTGTGGATCGTGCACCACATCGTGGAGCGGCTCGGCGGCGCCATCCGGGTGAGCTCGGCGCCGGGGCAGGGGGCCACGTTCACCGTCGAGCTGCCCCTCGCGGGCCCGGGCCCCGGCGCGCCGGCGCCGCCCGAGCCCCCTCGGGCCGGCGGAGGAGCGGACGGTGCCTGAGCGATCGATCCTGATCGTCGACGACGATCGCGACCTCCGGTTCTCGGTGGCCCAGCTCCTCGAGGACGAGGGCTACCGCGTGAACGAGGCCGAGAACGGGCGCCAGGCGCTCCACGTGCTCCGCTCGGCGCCGCTCCCCGATCTCGTCCTGCTCGACCTGATGATGCCGATCATGAGCGGGCAGGAGTTCAGGGCGGAGCAGCTCCGCGATCCGGCGCTCGCCCGGGTGCCGGTCGCGCTCATGACGGCGGGGAGGATCGAGGACCGGCTCTGCGCGCTGACGCCCGCCGCCGTGATCCGCAAGCCGATCGCGGCCGACGAGCTCCTGTCCATCATCGAGGGCATCGTCGCGTGAGCGCCGAGGGCGCCGTCGCCTGATCCGGCGGAACCGGGGAGGCTGCGCGGCGTCCGCGCGGGGTTCCAGGGACGTACGCCGGCGCCGATCTCCACCCGGCCGCGGAGGAGATAAGCTCGTCGCGTGCGCGTCTCCTCGGTCTGTCCGCTCCGCGTCGCGTCCCTCGTCTGGCGACCCCGCCCCGAGGCGTTCGCGCTCACCGTGGTCTGCAAGGCGACCTTCGTGCTCGAGCCGGGCCTCTCGCCGCTCGCGCCCGAGCAGGAGGCCCCGTGGGAGGCCGACGTGCCCTGGGGGGACGACCCCGGGGCGAGCCTCTGGGCCGCGAGCGATCTCGCGCCGTTCAAGCGGCGCGTGGACGTGCTCGCGGTCGGCCACGCCCACGCGGCGCGCGGGGAGCCCGCGGCGTCGCTCGTGGCGCGGCTCGCGGTCGGCGCGGTGGACAAGCGGATCGAGGTGAACGGCCGCCGCGCGCGGACGCCGCCGAGCCCGGCGGAGCCGCTGCCGCTGGTCGGGTTCGGGCCGATCGCCCCGACCCGGCCCGAGCGGGCGGCGAAGCTGCGCCGCCACGCCGCCACGTTCCGCCACGAGGCCTGGGCGGAGCAGCCGCTGCCGGAGGACATCGACGCGGGGTACTTCAACGCGGCGCCGCCGGACCAGCAGCTCGACCAGCTCCCCGCGGGCGAGCCGATCGTGCTCGAGCACCTGCACCCGGCGCACCCGCAGCTCACGACGGCGCTGGAGGTGGTGACCCCGCGCGCGATGCTGCTCCGCGGCGGCTCCGAGCCGCAGGAGATGCGGATGCGGTGCGACACGCTGTGGATCGACGCGGATCGGGGGATCTGCACGCTCACGTGGCGGGGGGCGGTGCCGCTCCGGCACGCCGCCGAGGACGTCACGGTGATCGTCACCGCGGAGCGGCCGCAGGGCGGGGGCGACGTGACGACGACGCTGGTGCCGGCGCGCGCGCGGGTGGGCGCGGCCGGCGCGCCCGCGGCCGGCGCGCTCGCGGCCGGCGCGGCGAACGCGGCGGACGCGGCGAGCACGTTCGTGCTGGGGCTGCGCGCGATCGATCCTGGAGGCGCGCTGCCGTTCACCCCGGCGCCCCAGCCGCTGCCGTTCGCGCCGGCGCCGGCGCCGGCGCCCGATGACGACGTGGACCAGCCGGCGGGCGCCCCGGCTGACGCGGTCGACGACGCGGCCACCACCCTGGTGACGGGCCTCGTGCCCGCAGCGGAGCCGTTGCCGTTCCAGACCGCGCGCCCTCCAGCGGGCCCCGTGCCCGCGCAGGAAGCAGCGCAGCCGCGGCAGGCGCGCGCGGTTTCCGGTTCAGCGCCGCCCGATACGGAGATCGATCGGGACGTGCCGCCGCCGGCGACCGAACCCGCGGCCCGGATCGCGGAGGAGATCGCCGCAGGCGCCACGCTTCCTCCGGCGCTCACGGGAACGCTCCTGCCGGACGCGACGGCCGGGGCGGCCGCGGAGGAGGGGCCCGCGGGGCGGCCCGCCCTCCCTGCATTCCTGGTGGGGACCGTGCCGCTGCCGCCCTTGCCGCCGCCGCTGCCGCCCTTGCCGCCGCCGCCGCCCATGCCGCCGCTGCCGTCCGCGCCCGCCTCGCCGGAGCCCCCCGCCCCTGCTGCCGCGTGGGCTCCGGTTCCGCCTGCGCCTGCGCGCCTGCGCTCCGAAGCGCCGCCCGCGCCGCCCGCGCCCGCGATCCTGCGGTCCGAGCCGCTGCCCGCGCCGCCTGTGCCCGAGGCCCGCTGGTCCGAAGTCCCGCCCGCGCCCCCGGCCCGCTGGTCCGAAGTCCCGCCCGCGCCGGCCGCGCCGCCGATGGCCCTGCAGTCCGAAGCGCCGGCCGCGCCGGCCGCGCCGCCGATGGTCCTGCGTTCCGAAGCGCCGGCCGCGCCGACCGCGCCGACCGCGCCGCCGATGGTCCTGCGGTCCGAAGTCCCGCCCGCGCCGGCCGCGCCGCCCGAGGAGATCCCGGTGGAGCGCTTCGCGGCGATCTCGGCGGAGATCGCCGAGCAGCGCGCGCCGCGCGCGGAGGTGCTGCGCGCGCACGCGCTGAGCGAGCGCGCCTGGGCCGCGGTGGAGCGCCGCTTCCGGGCCCTGCTGGAGAAGGACGCGCGCGCCGCGGGCCGGCTGCGCGCCGCCCACGACGCCGCCTACGTGGCGGCCGTGGAGAGCTTCCGCGGCCCGATCACCCTCCCGGAGTACGCGCGGATCGCGGTGGGGCTGGAGCGGGGCGAGCCCGGCGAGGTCCTCGACGCGCTCGCGATCCAGCGGCCGGCGCTGATGCCGATCGTGCGGGTGTGGACGAAGAAGGCCGCCGGCCACATGGCGCTCTCCGCGGAGCTGATGGCGCTGCTGGAGGCGCTGCGGGCCGAGTGACCGCCGCGCTCACCCCGCGGGCCGCGCAGGGTCGTCCGGGCCGCGCGGGGCCGCCTCCTCGCCGGCGGCCAGCGCCGCGAGCCGCCCCGCGCCGCGCTCGTCGTGCTGGCCGCCCGACAGCGCCTGCCGCGCGCGGAACTCCTCCCAGGTGAGTGGCATCGGCGGGTCCTCGGAGTTGAGCCGCACCCGCTCGCCGACGATGTCGACGTCGTCGTTGGCCCGGATCTGCACGCCGCCGGGCGACGCCTCGACCTTCACCTCGCGGGCCGTCGTGCGCGCGCTCCTCCCGGCCTCGCGGACCACGCTCCCCCGCACCCGCTCGTGCAGGCTCCCGCCCACCTCGACCTCGGCGTCCTGCGCCGCCTGGATCCGCAGCGTGTCGCACGACAGGGCGAGCGTCTTCGCGGCCGCGATCTCGAGCGAGACCCCCGCGAGCGACAGCACCGGCCCCTCGTCGGTCAGCCGGAGCGAGACCAGGAGCTGCCCTGCCGCGGCGCGGATCTGGATCCGCTCCTCGGCGCCGTCCTCGGCGATCTCGAGGGAGCGCCCGGAGGCGAGGGGCACGACCCGCGGCGGCGCCGCGAGCGACGCGCCGGGCAGGGGCGCGAGGGCCTCGGCGTCGGCCGGGGGCGCAAGGTCGTGGGCCGGCAGGGGGCGGTCGCGCGCGTCCGTCATGCGGACAGGATAACGCAGGCCCGGGCGCCGCGGCCGCGCGCCGCGTCCCTCGCGGGAAGCGCGGGAAGGAAGAGCCCTCGCCCTTGCGCGCGCGGGGCATCGGCGATACCGGTCGAGCGACCCTGCGAGGAGCCCCCATGAGCGGAGAGCAGGCCCCCCTGCGCACGACCCAGACGGTGCGCTGCACGAAGAGCCACGACGGCGCGCTCTGGATGGTCTGCGTCGCCAAGCGCACCTACTCCTTCGCCGGCGGCCGGGTGACGCTCGCGGACGAGCAGGCGCCGATCGTCGTCGACCCCGACATCGAGACCGACCAGCACGACCGCTACCGCACGCTGCGCGACGACATGGACCTGTTCCCGCCGAAGCCGGCCACCGACGTGGTGGTGGCGGGCCGGGCGCACGCGCCGGGCAAGGTGCGCGAGCTGATGGTCGGCGTGGCGGTGGGCCGGAGCGCGCGCGTGCTGAAGGTGCTGGGCGAGCGCCGGGCGGAGGTCACGCTCGAGGGGCAGGTGCGCTTCCCGGATCCGGCGCCGTTCGAGAGCGCGCCGCTCTCGTGGGACCTGGCCTACGGCGGCTACGACGCCTACGCGCACGACGAGCTCGACCCGCCCGAGCGCCGCGGCGGGCGCCGGGTCGAGCCCTCGCCGCGCGAGGAGGGGGTGTTCGCGTACCCGAGGAACAAGGTCGGGCGCGGCTATTTCATCGACGTGGACCGGGACCGGGCCGACGGCGAGCTGCTCCCGCAGATCGAGGATCCGGGGGACCCGCTCACGGCGAAGCGCTTCTTCGTGCAGGCGCCGAAGGCCTGGCTGGACGCGCCGGCCTCCGGCGGGCTCGGCTGGGTGCCGCACACCTGGTACCCGCGGATCATGCGGGGCCTCGGCGCGTTCCTCGAGCACGACCCGCCCGCCAAGCCGATCCGGGAGATGGCGTTCGCGGACGGCGAGGACCTCCGCGGGCCGTTCCGCAAGAACGAGGTGCTCCCGCGGTTCGTGCAGGGCGCGGCGCCGGGGCTCGCGATCGAGCGGCTGCGGGGGGACGAGCTGGTCATCCTGAAGTACCTCGTGCAGGGCCAGCCGGAGGTGCAGTTCGCGCTGCCGGGGGAGGCGCCGGGCCTGTCGGTGAGGCCGCCGGGCTCGCCGAAGATCTTCACGCCGGAGGCGGTGCTGCAGACGGTGCGGATCGACGCGGAGAAGCGGACCGTGTCGCTCGTGTGGTGCGGGGCGGTGCGGCTCGTGGCGCCGCTCGCGGAGGAGCAGCTCGCGGAGACGCCGCTCGGGGTGCGGTGGGGGCGGTGGTGAGCGGCGTGGCTCAGCTGGACGGAGGCTGTCCAGATCGGTCGAAGTTGAAGACGTAGCGATTCTCCTGGCGAGCGAACCGCACGTCGATCTCGGGCATGGGGAACCCGAACCTCTTCGCCGCCCACCCGGCCATCGCGCAGCTCAGCCCTTCAGGTTGGTAGTCGGTAGGGACGAACCGGGCGCTGGCGACCCGGATCAAGGAAGGCGCGGTGAAGGCGCTGCTGCTCAGGATCTCGCCAACGACCAGCTGCAGACCGCGCTTCAGGAACTCTTCCTCGGCTGCGTCGAGGTGCGCGTCCTCGTTCACGAACCACAGGCCCGGCGCGATCTCCGTGGCGCTGCCGGCGGCCCCCTCGAGACGAGCGACGTCGGCCGTCAGGTCGATCCGGATGCCCCAGGACGATTTGATCATGCGGTAGCTGAACGTGCTCTCCATGGCGCCTCAGTGCCACCTCAGGAGGTGGTAGACGGATGTGGCGAAGTAGTGCTCTGTCCCCAGGTTGGTGCCCCTCGTGATGTACTCCAGCCCGTGGTCCGGGGTGCCGTCGAACAGCCGACTGTAGCGCGACATCCATGCCTCCGCCGCCTCGTCGCCCAGCGAATCCACGTCGACGTGACGGAAGGACCTGAGGACGTCTTCGGGCACGGAGAAGCTGATGATCTGGGCATTCGGTTGCCTGTTCTGAATCCTCGACAGGTAGCGCTGCGCGTCCTCCAGGCTCCCCCAAGAATAGACGCCTTCTCCGAGGGCCGCGCGGTGGGGCTCGGTCGGCCATGGAACGCCGCCGTTGCGGAGGCGGGCGGCGTCGGAGGGATCTTGAACGGAGTAGAAGACCCTCTCGCACTGTAGGCCCAGCGGATCGACCACGAGGGCCGGGCTCGCGTCGAACTCGAAGAGCTTGCTTCCCCCTGTGATCCCGAGCGGATCCGGGCTGCACCATCTCCCCACCGCCGCGTCGAAATAACGGAACCTCGTGGAGCACAGCCCCGTCTCTTCGTCCTCGTACTGTCCCAGGAGGCGGAACGGCGACGCGATCGCGCGCTCGTGCCCGCCGCCGTGCCCCGGATCGGTGAACGACTGGGTCGTCCTCCCCCAGGCCGAATGGGCGGCTGACCACGCCACCTTCCCTTGGGCATCGATCAGCTCCCTCGGCACTCCGACGTGATCGTTGAGGTAGCTGAACACCTGCCCCTGCTCGGCCTGGAGCAGCGGGACGAACGTCCCCGGCGCGTGGACGAAACAGCGCTCTCCATGCCGGCTGTCGAGGTCCGCGGCGAGCACGTCCCCGTCCCACAGGAAGCGTACGTCGCGCTGCGGGTCGCCGTGCGCGTCGAAGACCTCCTTGAGCACCCGGCGACCGAACGCGTCGTAGGTGATGACGACCCTCTCGCCGGACGGGAGTCGCACCTCGCGCAGGCGGTCCCGGCAATCCCAGGTGTACTCCGTGCGGCTGACCTCCGGCCGCTCGCCTTGCTCGAGCTTCAGGGCCCGCCGCCCCCGCTCGTCATACACATACCCGGCGCGATCGCTGCGAAGGAGCAGGTCCCCCGGCGCGATCTCCCAGGGCGGCTGTCCCGCGTCGTCCTGGCCCTGAGCGAGCCCCTCCAGCATCCTCGTCGTCGAGCCGGCGGGATCGTACTCGAAGACCTCGCGGCGCGATCCGTGCTGCGCCTCGAGGAGCTGTCCGATGGAGTCATGGCGGTACGCCGTCGCCCCCCAGCGACCGTCCTTCACCAGCTTGACCCGGCCCAGGGGGTCGTACTCCCAGGTCCGCTGCACCTCCACCTCGGGCGCGCCCCCGCGAGGCGCGCGGACATCGACATGCTGCTCGACGATCCGATCCATCGCGTCGTACTCGCTCCGGATCGAGAAGCGTCCCCCTGCGTCCCCCCGAGCCCTCTCCCGGCCAAGCGCGTCCCGCTCGATGGTGAGCGAGTGGCCCCCGTGCTCGACGCGCGCGAGGTCGCCCGTCGCGTCGTACGCGTACCGCGTCGTCATCCCGTCGGGCATGACGCGGCTCGCGCGGCGCCCGCGCGCGTCGTATGTGTAACGCAGCGTCCTGCCGTCCTGCGTCTCCGAGACGACCCGCCCGAGCGCGTCCCGCTCCAGCCGCGTCACGATGCGCTGTCCGCCCTGCTCCACCGCGGCGACGAGCAGGCGCCCCAGGGAGTCGCGCTCGAACTGGATCGGCCCGTCCGTCGAGTCCTCTCGGAGGACGTTGCCGAGCGGATCGTGCGAGAACGATCGAAAGCTCCGGTCCGGGTAGTCGATCCGGGCGAGGCGCCCGGCCGCCGAGTAGCGGTAGCCGAGCACGCGCCCATCGAAGGTCCTCTCCTCCGTCACCCTCCCTGCGCTGTCGTACGAGAACTCGTACGCTTCCTCCTTTGGATTGGTGATACGGCGGATCTTCTCCGTGGCGGAGTACTTGAACGACCACACGCGCCCGCCGGGCTGCGTGAGCCTGGCGAGCACGCCCGTCCCGGCGTACTCCATCTCCGTGATCTGCCCGAGCGCATCGACGACGCGGCTCGGGTTGCCGAGCGCGTCGTAAGCCGCCTGCGTCGCGGTCCCGTCCGGCCTCCGCACGACCAGCGGTTTTCCGAGCCGGTCGTACCTCACCGAGGTCACCCGGCCGAGGACATCCGTCCTCGACACGGGGCGTCCCATCCGATCGTAGGCGTAGGCCGTCCTCGCCCCGCGCGCGTCGATCTCCTCGACGACGCGGTGCCGGCCGTCGACGACGAACGACGCGAGCGCCCCTTCTTCGCCCTGGATCGCGCGCAGGTGCCCGCGCTCGTCATAACTCAGCGTGTAACGCAGCTTCGATGGATAGGTGATCCCCGTCAACGAACCACGCGCGTCGTGCTCGTACCTGGTCGCGAGCCCGTCCGCACCGACGCGCAGGACCGGCCGATCGTCGTCGTCGTACTCCCACTGGGTCATATTCCCGGCAGGGTCGATCTCCCGGACCTTGTTTCCCTTCGTATCGTAGTCGTACCTCGTCGCCTCGCCGGCCCCGTTCGCCTCGGCGACGATGTACTGGTCCTCGTCCACCTCGCAGGTCCTGAGGACGATCCCGTCCGGCGTCTCCTCGCGCACGACGATCCCGTCCTCGTTCCAGTGCAGGATCCTCGGCTCCTCGTTGCCGGTCAGCCACGTGATCCGCTTCTCCAGGTCGACCCGGAGCTCGACCGTGTGCAGCCCGCCGTCGCCCCAGGTCTTCTTGCACCAGCCGGTCTCGGGGTCGTAGGCGTAGTGGAAGCTCACGCCGTTCTTCAGCGTGGTCTTCACCATCCGGTGATCCTCGTCGTAACCGTAGTGCTCGGCGTGCCCGAGCGCGTCGGCGACGCTCGCGAGCTCGCCCATCCTGGTATACGCGTGGTCCACCCACTGCTCGAGGATGCCCTCGGTCCACACCTCGAGGCGGGCGATGCGGCCCCCGTGGCTCATCTTCACGCGGATCTCGCGGCCTGCCGTGTCAATGACGCGGTGGAGCCGCTCTCCCGTGTACTCCAGCGCGATCGCGTTGCCGTGGGCGTCCTCGATCGCGCGGAGCAGGGCCCTGCCCTGAGGCGCGGCCGGCGAGAAGCGGCGCGTGAGGCGCGATGCGTGGCTGTAGACCGAGAAGCCGCCGCCCTGCTCGGCGCTCAGCGTCAGCCGGTCCGGCCGGTGGAACGCGCGCTCGCCCGCGCCGAGGCGGGGAAAGTAGATGTCGCGCCCCTGCTCGTCTCGGAGCGTGATCCCCTCCTCGTCCGCCTCGATCCACTGCTCCAGGCTGTGCGCCCACCCGCCGCGCCCCAGCGACGTCCGCTCGAGCGCGCGGGCCGACGAGTAATGACGCTCCCAGACCAGCGGGATCGCGCCCGGCAGCGAGATGTCCACCTTGCTGTCGACGACGGTCCCCGAGGTCGCGTCCACCGGGTGGCCCGTGAAGAAGCACTTCGCCTTTTGCAGCGCCGACGCCCCCTTCTTCCCCGCGCTCCGCAGCCCCCGCGCGATCGCCTTGCCCGCCCGCCCTGTCGCCCGCGTCGCCGCCCGGAGCCCCTTCCCGACGAGGTCCTTCCCCTTCTTGAAGAGCGGCTTCATCAGCTTGCCGCCGAACTTCGCGAGGAGCCCGCCTGCGAGCTTGAACGCTCCCTGGAAGAGCAGGTCGATCACCAGGTCGATCGCCAGCGTCACCGCCCCCATCACGAAATCCCCGAAGGTCGGCGTCGTCTGCACCGTCCCCGGGTTGAGCACCAGCGAGGTCGGCCACTTGCCGATATCCCAGCAGTCCGCGTTCAGGGACACGGGCCCGCCGATCACGCAGCACGTCGCCTTCTCCCCGCAGATCTCCACCGCGCCCCGCGGCAGCCAGCACTTGTGCGAGCCGAACAGGATGTGCAGCGGCGTCAGCGCGTCCAGCGGATCCGGGACGATCCCGAGGTGCGGCCAGAGGAACTTGGGCTCGTGCTGGTGCGCCACCGAGGGCACGCCGTTGAAGAGCACCGTCGGCTTCTGCTTGTCCCCCAGGGTGAACGGGTGCAGCAGCACGAGCTTCAGGAACTTCATCGGCGCCGGGGGGAAGATGTGGAACCCCTGGTGCATCTCGAGGCCGACGATCAGCCAGCCGTTCTCGTCGTGGAAGTTGTGCGCCACGTCCGCTCCTGCCCCCCCGCGCTCACCCGCGCGGGAAATCCTCGGTCGCCTCCAGCCGTGCCCGCCGGTGCTCGAGCTGCACGAGGCCGTAGGTGACGCTCGCCCGCCAGAGCAGCCGCACCTCGGCGGCCTCGGCGTCGATGTCGATCGCGTCGAGCGCCGGCACGAGCCGCTCGGACGCGCCGCCCACGGCGACCGTCACCGCCACGGGCGGCGCCGGCGCCTCGAACACCAGCGCCTCCCCGCCGGGCCGCATCCCGCCGAGCGCGATCCGCGTGCCGGGCGGGATCGCGTCGAACGTCGTGCGCGGCGCCGCCCGGCTCGCGAGCTTGCCGGCGCCGCCCGGATCGAACTGCTGATCGTGCCACACGGACGCGGCGCGCAGCCCGCCCCAGAGCGGGTACGGCGCGAAGCAGACCGGCTCCGGGCGGTCGTCCCAGCGCCGGATGAGCTGCTCCGGGTGCTCCAGCTGCGGCAGCGGCCGATCGAGCGCGCGCGCCGCGTCGGTGGCGAACCCCTTGCCCTCGAAGTTGTGGGGGTAGCCGCCCTCGTGCTCCGGCAGGAACGCCTCGCCGCCCCCGTCTTCCTCGCCGAGCCGCACGACCCGCGCCGGCTCCTGCACGACGCCCCCGTACGCGTTCTGCCAGCTCATCTCGACCCGCTCGAACGCGAGCGGCGCGCTCGGCGCGAGCCCCCCGCCGAGCGCGCGCTGCCACACCCGCGCGCCGTAGGCGACGATCGCCGCGTCGCGGTCGCCCACCCGCAGCACCGCCGTGGCCTCGCGCGCGCGCCCCTCCTTCGGGTAGACGAACCCGGTGGCGCACACCGAGGCGACGCTCTTCTGGAGCATCCCGTCGTGCGGGTACGGCAGCGCCGGATCGAGCAGGAGCGGCCGCTGCGCGGGCGCGAGCGCGAGCCGCCCGCCGGCGACGCGGTAGGTGATCGCGGCCAGGAAGATCGCCGTCACCCGGTCGTCCTGCTCCGCGTTCGGGATCATCGCCGCGGGCAGGGGCGTGTCGTTCGAGAAGCGCATGGCGGCCGTCCGTCGAGCTTCAGTTGAGCTTGATGAGCCCCGCCGTCACCTGGACCATCCCGCCGCCGTCCATCTCGATCGGCGAGCCGTTCACGGTCACCTTCCCGCCCTTGATGGCGATCTCCCCGTCCTCGATGGTCACCTGGCCGCCCTTGATCAGGATCTGGCCGCCCTTCAGCTCCAGGCTCGACCCGTTCACCTGGAACAGCGAGGTGTCGACCGTCACGTTGCTCGACGCGGTCACGGCGAGCGTCGTCGACTTGAGCGCCTGCACCCCGTCGGCCTTGATCTCCTGCGACGGCGCCTCGATCTTCTGGCTCGCCGACGATTTCAGCCCCTGAGGCCCGGTCGCCGCGACGGTCTGCTCCCCGCCGACGTTGACCTTCTGGCTCGCGGCGACGGTCACCTCGTGGGTCGCCAGGTACGCGGTCGTCTGCGCCCCGGTCACGGCGACGTCCTGCGTCCCGGACACGGTGAGTTTGTCGTTGCCGGTGACGCCGGTCGTGCGGTTGCCGGTGACCTGCTCGTCCTGATTGCCGGTGACCGAGGCGGTCTGGTTGCCGGTCACGCTGATCGTCTGGTTCGCCGCCACGGACAGCGTCTGGTTCGCGCCGACGGTCACGTTCTGGTTCGCGCCCACGGTGGTCGACTCGTTGCCTCCGATCATCTCGGCGTTGTTCCCGCCGACCATGGTGCTGCGGTTCGCGCCGGTCGACTCGTTGCGGTTGCTGCCCACGGACGAGCCGCTGTTCGACGCCACCTGCTCGCTCCGGTCGTTGCCGACCTCGCTGTTCCAGTTCATCGGCGTGTGGAGCAGGATCTGCTGGCTGCCCGCGGTGTCGTCGAAGCGCAGCTCGTTGTGGCTGCCGCCGCCCGGGCTGCTCATCGTCTTGAAGGTGCTCACGGTCGGCGCGCCGCCCGGGGGCCGGTTCTGGCCGTTGTAGACGCGCCCCACCACGATCGGCCGGTCCGGGTCGCCCTCCTCGAAGTCGACGATCACCTCCACCCCGACGCGCGGGTGGAACACGGCGCCCTCGCCGACGCCGGCGAACACCTGGTTCACCCGCACCCAGCACGAGGACGGCTCCTTCGCGAGCCGCTCGGCGTCCTTGTCCCAGTGGAACTTGACCCGCACGCAGCCGATCTCGGCGCCGGGCGGCCCGCCCACGTGGATCTCCGCGCCCTTGGCGCTCGGCTCCGCGGTGACGAACGCCGTCTGCGTCCCCTGCACGCGCGGCTTCGGCGTGACGCGCGCCGGCCGGAAGCGCGACTCGGCGACGCTGCCGTTCTTGCCGCGGCGCGCGCACTCGAACCGCGTCGTGAACGGCACGCCCTGGAGCGCGTAGCGCCCCGCGATCTCCGGCGGCAGGGTGCCCGGCTGCTCGCCGCGCGACTCCACCCGGGTGACCAGGTACTCGCCGTCGTACCGCGACGCCTGGTGATCCAGCGCGAACACGCTGCCGGCGCCGAGCAGCCGCGCGGTGCCCTCGCCGACGGCGTAGCTCGCCTCCACGGTGAGCCGATCGAGCTTCGCCTGGGCGAGCGGCTTGCCCTGATCGGGCGTGTCCGGGTAGCGCCCCGGGTACTCGTGGTCGACGAGGTCGTCGCCGCCCGGCTGGCCCGGCGTGGCCACCGCCATGTCGAGCGCGGGCTTCTTCCAGTTGTAGTCGACGAGCGACACCCTCTTGGGCCGGAGGCGCGCCCCGAGCTTCATCGCCGCGACCTCGCGGCCGCGCAGCCCCGGGCCGAGCGGGAGGAACGGGGCGAGGCGCGCGCGGCCGCCGTCGGCGTCGGCGAGCACGAGCAGGCACGCGCCGTCACCGTGCTCGAAGTGGTAGCTGATGCCCTCTTCCTCGAGCAGGCGCGCGACGAACGCGAGGTCGCTCTCGTTGTACTGCACGCAGTACGGCCGCGTGGCCACCTCGTCGATGCGGGCGGGGTCCGTCACCCGCCAGGCGTAGAGCTCCTTGGCCGGCTGGAAGGCGAGCGCGTCGCCCCCGTCGGGCTCCACCGTGGCGCCGTCGTCGCGGTGCAGCGACGGGTCGCCCTGGAGCACCGCGTCGACGATCTGGCGCGTCGTCTTCTCGAGGAAGATCCTGCACCGGGTGCGGTGCATCGACCGCGCGAGCGGCGGCGAGAGCACGACGCGGTAGAGCATGCCGTCGTAGACGGCCCCGAGCTCCTCCGCCTCGGTGATGATCCCGTGCACCGCGCGGTACGCCGGCTCGGAGTGTGTGGCCAGCCGCAGCGTCGCCCGGGTCCCGATGAGCTCTTCCGGGTCCACCGCGGGCGCCGGCTCGTGGGCGACCAGCACGAGCTCGTAGCGGTAGAGGCTCGAGATGGCCTCGGTGCCGCGGAGCTCGACCACCTGGAGGTGCCTCCAGGGGCCGGCCGCCGCGGAGGCGCCTTCCCAGGCAAAGTCGAAGTCGAGATCGTTCACGGTCCCACGCTCCCGGTCAGAGGACATCGACCGTATCCTGTCCGCCGGCCGGCTGGAACCTGCGGCAGGCCGGAGCAGGCCGCGTGCGCTCGGCTGGTGCTACAGCGAGGCCGCCAATTTACATGCCGCGGTGCCGGTGTCCGGTGGTGGATTGACCACGAAGGTCCGGCGCCGCGGCTCGCCGGGCTCAGCGCCTCGCCGCCGAAGGATCGAGGAGGTGCTCCGTCACCGCCCCCCGATCCCCGTGCTCCGCCGGCGGACCATCACTGGCAAAACGCCCAGCCGTCTTCGTCCACCTGGCAGGTCGAGCCCGGCAGGCAAATGTACGTCTGGATGCCGGTGCTCTCGCCGCAGGTCACCTGAGCAGACTGGCCATCGATCACGTCGCACATCCCCGTCTCCGGGATGCCCGTGCAGTCGGGCTTCGTCGAGTTCGGCATGAACCAGCACCGGGGGCGCGCGCCCGGCCCCTCCGTGCACGAGTCGGGCGCCGCGGCCGCCTCCACGTCGGGGCTGAACGTCAGCACCTGCTCGTACGGCGGAATGAGGCCGGGGATGTCGGTGCCACGGAACTTGTGCCCGCAGAGCGCTCCCTGGAAGATGGTGTCCACCCTGCACTGCGCGGGCATGTTCTCGTAATCCGTCACCTGCGCCTCGACTGTGCTGGGCGTGTCCAGGCGGGGGATTGGATTGCTCGCTTCCTCGACGTCCGTGCCGCGCTTCCAGACACCGAAGGCCTCGGCGACCGCGGCGATCCGGTAACACAGGTTTTGTGCGTCGGCGTCCTCCCACGCCGCATCGCAGCGCTCCTTCGCGTAGTCGGTCACGGCGGCGCGGAAGCTGGCGTTCACCTCGCGCTCGGCGGCCCAGAGGCGCGGGAGACATTCCTTGGATGCGAAGTAATCTGCCTGGCCTTCCGCGCTGCTCACCGTCCCGAACTGCCCCGTCGCGAGGCCCTCGACCTGCGCCTGCTGTACAGGCGTACGCTTGAAGGGAAAACCCCCGAGAGCATGGCCGATCTCGTGGCATGCCATGAACGCGGCGATGTCGGGCGGCGTCACGCCCTGCTTGCGGAACGTGACCCCCAGATCGAGCTCCCAGTCGCGATCGGCCTGGATGTCGATCTGGGTGCCGAACTTGGAGCCGTAATTCACGAGGAGACGAGCCCCGTGCTCCTTCGCGTGCCCCTGGTACACGTCCACCGCGCGGTGCGCGAGGTCGAACGCCTGCTCGGTCGTGACGTCGGCCGCGTCCGCCCCTGAGGCCACCTCGCGGACGTTTCGGACCTTCTTCACGATCACCGTGGGGTGATCTTTCGACTGCCATGTCGCGCCGCCGACGTCCCCGGAGCCGGTCAGGATGCACATGGCGTACAGGCCCTCTTCCGCGGGCACCGGCAGCCGGGCGAGCCGGTCGTCCTCGATGCCGATCGGGTCGGAGTAGCCCTCCGCGGAGCGGCAATCGACGCTCTGCGCGGGGCCGACCTTGTAGCGGTAGTGTGTATGAGGCGTCGAGGCGAGGCTCACATCCCAGACGCTCGGCTCGGGGGGATCGCCCTGGGTCGGCGTGACGATGCGCGACGGCGCGTAGTTCACGGGAGCGTCGAGCGCGGGAGCCAGCTTGCAGCCAGCGGTCGCCAGATCGAAGCGCCCCTCGGCGTCGAAGCACGAGGTGAGCGTCGTGGCATCCACGACGTAGCTGGCGCCCTCGACGCCGCGTTCGGGTTCCCCGTCGCCGACCTCGCAGGGGTAGTTCAGATAGCAGGTATCCGGCGGCTTGATGGTCGTGAAATGGGTGTTGAAGACCCCGAAGACCCTCCCGCGCTGGTCGAGCGCCGGACCCCCCGAGGCGCCGGGGCCCATCCCCTGGCACTCGTTCACGTGCATGTCGTGCCAGTACCAGTAGTGCTCCACCACGTCGGGTCTCCGGGCGCCCTCCGCGCACCTGGCACGACGCACGTACCTTCCCGAGTACGCGCCGCCGTCGTGCTCCACCGGCACTCCGGCGAGCTCGATGGGCTCGCCCGGGGCCGGAGCCGCGTCGGCGACCGGGAGCGGCTCGACGCCGAGCGCCTGGAGCTCGCCGATCGTGTGGTCGAGCTCGATCAGCGCCAGGTCCGCTCCCTTCATCGTCACGTACGCGGTCCGGAGCGCACGCGCGCTGACTTGCTCTTGATAGGGGAGATCATTGAAATAGTTGAAGGTGATGTTCAGGCCGCCCTCGGTGAGCTCGTCGACGCTCACGCCGAAGTACATCGAGTCGCTGAAGGGACCCTTGGCGCAGTGGCCTGCGGTGAGCACGTAGGCGGGCGCGTCGGCCTTGTCGCTGGTCTTGATGAGCGAGCCGGTGCAGGTCGAGCCCAGCGTACCGACGGCCCGGAGATAGGCGTTCTTCGGGTCCTGGCCGGAGACGAGCTCCGCCTCCGCCGGCGGCGTCTCCGCCTCGGCCGGGGGCGGCGGCGGCTCCGTCGACGGCAGCGGATCGGAGCCGCCGGAGCCCGGCTGAACATGAGCGGGAGCGTCGGAGCAACCAACGACGGCCAATGTGGCCATGCCGAGGAGCGACGCCGCCGCCATGCTGCGATGTAGAGACTTCCTTGTGCCAAATTGCATGCGCATATTCAGGACCTCATCAGGGATCAGGGTAAGAACAACGTTCGCCTGAGCGCGAAGACACGCACAGACGAGCTCGAATCTCGCGTCGCAGGATCGAACGCACGCGCGACGCGAGCGCAGCGCAACCGAGCTCCAGCCCGCGCTCGTCGAGGATCGTTCCACGGCTGCTCGGCGATCGCCTCGGGCGCGTGCGCCAGGTTGGTCGACGCGAGGACATTGCAAGTCGGGCGCCATCCCGCCCGTGATGAGAAAACGCCGGGGCCACGGTCGCAAAGATGCCCTTCGGCCGTCGGTCGCTCACGAGACGTTGCGCACCGATTGTACAGGTGCGCACCGAACGTCCAATTTCGCGCCGCATGGACGGCGGCTCGGCCCGCGAGGGGCCACGAGCTTGCCGGTCGCGGCGCGCGGGCGCCCTGTCCTCGCCGCGGTCGGCCACGAGCTTGAGCAGCTCTAGGCGCTGCGGTCGGCAGGCGCGGTAACCAGCAGGATTGACCTTGCGGACGCCGCGTTCCTATGATGCCATAACCGTCGCTATGGGAAGCATGGTCGAGGCCGCGGTGAAGACCTACATCGACGCGGCGAGCGAGCGGGATCCAGAAAAGCGGACAGCGATGCTCGAGGCGTGTTTTGCGGCTGACGGGCGCGTCGTTTCACGCAGTCGCGAGATCCGAGGGCGAGCAGCGGTCGCCGATGAAATCGCGAAGCTGCTCGCGGATTCGCTGCTGGTGCGAGTCCGCGTGCTCAGCGTCATCGACACGGGGAACACCACGTTTCGATTCCGTTCGGTCGTCGAGCGTAGTGATGGCAAGAACTTCGAGTTCTTCGACGCGGGTGAGGTCGACGCTACGGGCCGCATCTCGCTTCTGCTGACGTTCGCCGGCCCTCTACAAGAGGCTGCAGACGCCTGACGATGGGTCGGCAGGAGCGCCGCCGGCGGCCTCGTGGGGGGGACCAACGCGCGCTCCGTTCTCGCCGCCATCGCTTCAATGCCAGACGGAGGACATCGCCTATGTCGAACGCCTTCAACCCCTACAAAGCGCCGACCGCAGTCCAGGTGGACAGCGCGTCCGTCTCCAACGAGATGTCATGGAGACAGATCTGGTTCTCCTTCGAGGGGCGGATCTCGCGTTCCACGTTCTGGCTGAAGGGCGTGTTGCCGCTGTACGGCATCGTCATCGCTCTCTAGTATCGTTTATGGCATCCTGTTTGCCATGGTAGAGCAGGCGCAGTAAGCCATGGTGGAGCAGGCGCAGATCGATGCCCTGTCTGGCGCAGCCCTCGTCCTAGGGTCGCTCTCGCTCGTCGTCGGCGCCTTCTTCGTTTTCTGGATACACCTGGCGATCTACGTCAAACGCTGGCATGACCGCGGCAAATCCGGCTGGTGGCAGCTCATTCTATTGATCCCTTACATCGGGAGCCTGTGGGTGTTCATCGAGTGTGGATGTATGGTGGGCAACGCTGGTCCCAACCAGTTCGGGCCTGACCCGCTCGGCGGCTGACGCCTTCCCGGTCGTCGGCGATATCGATGTGCGTCAACGAGCCCGTGACGCGCACGGTGAGCTGCGCCCCGTGGCGCGTGCGCTTTCCAGTCGCTGCGCCGGGTCAGCCAGCGCGGCGCCGGCGGGTCGCCGCGGCGAGGCCTGCGAGGAGCAACGCGAGCGCTTCCCGCGACGCGGCGTCTCCCCCGGCCCCCGGGATGTCGCAGGCGCACCCTCGGCCTCTCGCTCCCGGCGCCACCGGGACGGCGGGCGGCTTCGGGGTCGCTGTCCAAAGCGGGCCGCCGTTGCCGGACACGATGAACGCCGCCCAGTAGAACGGGTGTGTGGTCTCGCGTTGTCCTCGCAGCGAAAGCTGGGCGTCGCGCAGGGCGTCGCTGCGGTTTCGCCCGGACTTCAGCTGATCGTAATAAGCCACCATGAGGTGGCGCGTGGCCTGATCGCCGACCCGCCAGAGGCTCATCACCTGGGTCTCCGCCCCGGCGATGGCCAGCGCGCGGCGGAGCCCTTGCACGCCCTCGCCGTGGCTCGTCTCGCCGACGCCGGTGTCGCACGCGGAGAGCACGACGAGCTGCGTGCCGGAGAGGTCGAGCCCGGAGACCTCGGCCGCCGTCAGCACGCCGTCCTCGCTGCCGCTCTCGCGCCGGTTCGCGCCGGCCAGCGCGAGCCCGGCGCGCAAGAGGGCGTTGTCCGCCTGGGCCACGGACGCGGCCGCCGCCGCCTGGCCGACCGCGTCGAGCCCGTGGCCGCCCGGCGCCCCGGCCCGGGGAGCAGCGTCCGCCGGCAGGAAGAAGCCGTGGGTCGCGATGTGCAGGATCCGCGGCCCGGCGAGGCGCTTCACGGCCTCCTCGGTCGCGCCTTCGCCCGTGAGCACACGCGCGCCCGGGAGCCGCTCGCCGATCGCGGCCGCCTCCTGCGCGGTGCCGGCGAGCGGCAGGAACCTGAGCTTGCTCCGGTCCACCGCGCGCAGCGCGAGGCACGCGTCGCCCTCGCAGGGCGCTTCGCCGACGTGCGGCTCCGGCGCGCCGTCGTCGAACGCCGGATCGGCGATCACGACCGCCTCCTGCCCCGGCGCGGCCGGCGTCGCGAGCCGGACGAGATCGCGGCCGCTCGTCAGGTAGGTGACGGTGAAGCGCTCGATCAGGGCTCGCTGGTCCTCGTCGACGAGCGCGCCGAACGGCAGCAGGCTGAGCGCGCCGTCGGGGCTGATGAGGAGCCTCCTGGCCGGGCCGAGCAGCGGGCGCACCCTGGCCATGATCTGCGCGTCCACGCTGCGGGCGAGGCGCGACGGGTCGCCCGACGGGCTGGAGAGGGCCCGGCGCAGCTCGCCCACGGCCGCGTCGACCGCGCTCGCGTCGCCGAGATCGGCGAACGCGGGCGCGCCGCTGCGCCGGAGCACGTAGGCGACGTAGCGGGGCGCGCCGAGCTGCTCGCGCGGCTTTTCGCGCGGCTGGTGGGGTCGGTAGACGAAGAGCTCGATCAGCGCCGCGTCCTCCGGGATCGCCGCCTGCACCTCCTCGAGCAGCACGGGCCGCTGATCCGCCCGGAAGGCGGCGCTTCGCCGGCTCACCTCGGCCTCGACGCTCTGCCGCTCGTCGGCGAGCGCCTTCAAGCTCCCGGGTTGCCCCGCGGGGTCGCGGTACGCGCGGGCGCTGAGCTCGGCGTCGATCCGGGCGAGCCGGTCGAGGAGCGCCCGATCCTGCGCGGTCATCTTCCTGCGCAGGCCGGCCACGCTGTCCGTCATGGCGTCGAGCACGCGCGCCTTGCGGCGGAGGATGGTCGTGAGCGCGAGCGCCGCCGCCTGGCCGTTCGTCGGCGCGGAGATCGTGTGCAGCGAGATCGTCGCGCTGGTCGAGCGCTCGAGCCTGCCGACGAACGCGCGCTTCTCCCGCTCGGAGCCGCTGGTGAGCAGGCGGGTGAGGTTTCGGTCCTCGGCGGCGACGGCGGCGATCCTCATGGGCAGGGCTTCTCGCAGCTTGCCGCGGCTGAGCGCCAGCCCCTCGAGGGCGCTCAGGCACTCGGCCACGCGCGGGTGCTCCGGCCCGAGGGCCTGCTGCAGGATCGCGAGGGCGCGGCGGTAGAGCGGCTCCGCGCGGCCATACGCCTTCTTCTCCCAGGCGAGCGCCGCGAGGTGGACCAGGGGCTCGGCGATGTCGGGGTGCGTCGGCTTGAGCTCCTTCTCGCGGATCGCGAGCGCCCGCTGGAGGAGCGCCTCGGCGCGGGCGCCGTCTCCCGTGTCCTGATAGAGCAGCGCCTGGTGGATGAGGGCCGTGGCCAGGGACAGCTCCGGCGTGCCTTTCCGCGCCTCCAGGATCTTCACCGCGCGCTCGACGTGCCGCTCGGCCGCGGCGCGGTTTCCCTGGAGCCGGTAGACCTCGGCGAGGTCGTCCAGCGCGACGCCGAGCTCCACGCTGTCGAGCGTCGTGCCTTCGCTCCTCTGCTTCGTGTTCTCCTGCTCGACCCGCGCGAGCTCGCGCTCGTAGATCCGCGCGGCCGCGTCGAGGTCTCCCTGGACCCTCGCCAGGGCAGCGAGGCCGCGGAGCCCCTCGGCGGCGCCGGTGCTCGAGAGCGTCGCGTCGGCGACGATGCGTTTGTACAGCGCCTCGGAGCGCCTGAAATCACCCATGTCGCGGTACGTGAGTGCGAGGGACTCCTGCTGGGGGAAGAGCCACCACCTCGGGATGTCCGACCGCTCCAGGACGGCGAGGGCGCGCTCGAGCAGGGACGCGGCCCGGTGGTAGTCCGCGATTTTGCGGTGATTGATGGCCGCGTGGACGGCCGCGTACAGGGTGTACGGGTGCTCTGGTCCGAGTGTCCGCTCTCGCAGATCGAGGAGCCGCGTGGCGGCGGAGAGCGCCTCGAAGTACCTCCCTTCGATGGTCAGGTTGTAGACTTGGCCGTCCAGCTCGAGGTCCAGCCGCGCGTCGTCCCGCGACATCTGCCCTGGCGCGGGCGGAAGTGCCCAGAGGGGCTGCGCCTCGGCCGCGGCGGGCGCCGCGAGCAGCGCGCAGAGGCCGGCGAGCGCGCCGCAAAGCCAGGTCCTCCATCGCCTTCTGGTCATGTGGCCGGAGGATACTCCTGTCGGTGCGCCGGACCGAGAGGGACGTCGCGCGATCGATCCCGCGCCGTGATGTCTTTGTGACGTCATACGCAAGCGCAGAGGCGCGGCAGCACGGCTGGCGGCGCCGATCCGCGTCTGCTATCGCGCGGCGCTGTGGGCCAGCCGGACCAATTCGCCAAGAAGACGTTCGCCGGGGAGACCGAGCGTATTACCGGCGGAGGGGCCGGCTGGCAGGATCCACCGGAGATCAGGCTGGAACGAGCTGCCCCTGCACGACGACCTGGTGCCGTTCCTGGTCGCCCGCTCCGGTCAGGCGCTCGACGACTTCGCCCGCTGGGTGGCGCCGCGGCGGCCGCTCGCGTGGGTGCTGAGCATGCTAGAGTACCTGGCGATGTCGACGACCGTCCGTGAGGAGCTCCTGTGGGGGTTCGCGCAGACCGAGGATCCCGAGATCCTGGCCCGCAGGCAGCGGATCCTCGAGGTGCTGCTCTCGGTCAGCCCTCAGGTGGAGGAGCGGCTGGTCGAGAAAGGCCGCTCCGAAGGCCTCCTCGAAGGTCGCCTGGCCGAAGCGCGCGCCGCCCTCCGCCGGGTGCTCGCGCGGCGGCAGCTCCCGCTCGGCCCCGAGGACGACGCGCGCATCGAGGCGTGCGACGACTTGGGCGTCGTCGAGCGGTGGCACGATCAAGCCGTCACCGCGGCGAGCACCGCGGAAGCGCTGCGGTAGCCCAGCGCCCGAGGGAGTCCGTTCGCCGTGCTCCGGGCCCTCGGAGACGGTCGCACCCAGGGAGGTGCTCTCCGCCTATACTGGCCGCGTGGCAGAAGAGCTCACCCAGCCCCTCGCGCGCGAGGGCGGCGCGTTCAAGCTCGCCTCGCGCAAGATCCGCGTCGAGGTCGTGGACGGACCGGATCGGGGGCTCGTCGTCGAGCTCCCGGGGCCCGAGGCGCGCGTCGGCCTCGGCCGCGAGTGCGATCTCGTCCTCAAGGATCCCACGGTGAGCCGCCTGCACCTCGTCGTCCGGGTCGAGGGCGAGCGCATCCGCGTCATCGACGCGGGCAGCCGCAACGGCACCGCGGTCGACGGCGTGGAGGTGCACGACGCCTACGCGCGCCCCGACGCGGCGATCGTCGTCGGCGGCACGACGATGCGCCTGCGCATGCTGAGCGACGTCATCGAGCTGCCGCTCTCCGAGCGCGAGCGCTTCGGCGGCATGCTCGGGCGCAGCGTGGCGATGCGCCGCCTGTTCGCGGTGCTGGAGCGGGTCGCGGTGACGGACGCCACGGTGCTCGTCGAGGGCGAGACGGGCACGGGCAAGGAGCTCGTCGCCGAGGCCTTGCACGAGGAGAGCCCGCGCCAGGGCGGTCCGTTCGTGGTCTTCGACTGCTCGGCGGTGAGCGCGACGCTCATCGAGAGCGAGCTGTTCGGCCACGTGCGGGGCGCCTTCACCGGCGCCGTCTCCGAGCGCCCCGGCGCCTTCGAGGCCGCGGACGGCGGCACGCTCTTCCTCGACGAGATCGGCGAGCTGCCGCTCGATCTCCAGCCGAAGCTCCTGCGCGCCCTCGAGCGCCGCGAGGTGCGGCGGGTGGGCGCCAACGTGCCGCGGCGGGTCGACGTGCGCATCGTGGCCGCCACGAACCGGAACCTCGCCCGCGAGGTGGAGCGCGGCAAGTTCCGCGAGGATCTCTACTACCGCCTCGCCGTCATCCAGGTCGCCCTGCCGCCGCTGCGCGAGCGGCAGGGCGACGTCCCGCTGCTCGTCCGCCGCTTCGAGGAGGAGCTGCGCCCCCGGTCCGGCTCACCGCCGCCGCTGTCCGAGGAGGTGGTGGCGGCCCTGGCCGCGCGCTCGTGGCCGGGCAACGTGCGCGAGCTGCGCAACGCGGTGGCGCGCGCCCTCTCGCTGGGCACCGCCGGCGGCGCGGGCGGGCCCCCGGCGGCCGCGGCGGCGCCCGGCGACGGCGCGCCGGGGGCGCCCGCGGTGGACCTGAACGAGCCGCTGCTCGCAGGTCGGGAGCGCGTGGCCGAGGCGTACGAGAAGGCGTACCTCGACGCCGCGCTCAAGCAGACCGGGGGCAACGTGTCGCGCGCGGCGGAGCTCGCGCGGGTGAACCGCAAGTTCATCCAGCGGGCGATGAAGCGCTACGGCCTGCGCGGCGACGGGGAGGGCGGCGAGGGGGAGGGGGGCGGCGAGGGCGGCTGACGAGCCGGCGCGTCAGCCGCCCGCGCCCGCCAGGCGGTCGAGCCACTCGCCGAGCAGGTGCCGCTCGGCCGGGCAAAGGACGAAGCGCTCGCCGTGTCTCTCTGGCCGTCGTCGCCCTGCCCGATCCCGGGCGGCCGGGCGCGCGCGTGGAGAGGCCGTCACCTCCGCGCCGGCGACCGCGGCCTTGGCTTCCTGCCGCCGGCCTGCTGGCGCTCGTCCACGCGCAGCGTCGCGTCGCTGCCCGGCGGGAGGCGCCTCGCCAGCGCGCGCATCACCTCGCGCCAGCGCGCCTCGGCCTCCGGTCCGGCCTCGGCGAAGACCGCCGCCATGGTGGCGCGCTGCGCGCCGCTCAGCGCCTCCTCGAGCGCCGCTCCCTCCCGCGTGAGGGTCACGAGGCGTCGCCGCCGGTCGTCCGGAGCCGGCGTGAGCTCGACGAACCCGCCGCTCAACAGCGGAGCCATCGACTCGTGCAGCGCCTGCCGCGTGACCGACAGCAGCTCGACGAGCTCCTGCACGGATCGCCCCGGCCGGCGCGCGAGGAAGTAGAGGACCCGATGCTGCGCGCGCCCGAGGCCGCGCGAAGCGAGCATCACGTCCGGCCCGTGCACGAGCGCACGAAAGCCGAAGTGCATCAGCTCGAGGGCCTCGTTCAGCGCGTCGACGCGAGAGGGGGCATGGTGAGCCGCTTTTTCAGTCAAGCACCTTGACATATTTCTGGACAGCCCTCATCTTGGCCTCCGTCCTGAATATGTCAAGCTTCTTGATATATTCAGGACGGAGGAGGAGGCGCACACATGGTCGGTATTCCTCTCGACTCGGAGGCGGCGGCGCGCCGCGGCAGGGCGTGGGCGAGCGCCTGGAACGCACGAGACCTCGACGCGGTGCTCGCGCACTTCCGCGACGACGTGACGTTCCAGAGCCCGTTCGCCGCGACGGTGCTTGGCACACCGGTGGTCCGCGGCAAGGAGGCGCTGCGGCGTTACTGGGAGCAGGCGCTCGGGCGCATCGAGCACCTGCGGTTCTCGGTGGAGCGCGTGCTCTGGGACCCGGCGGCGCGTGAGCTGGCCATCCTCTACGTCGCCGAGCTCGATCAGCGGCGGACGCGCGCGTGCGAGCGCCTCCGCCTCGATGAGCACGGACAGGTCATCGAGGGGGAGGCCCTTTACGGATCGCCCGCCTTCGCCCCGTGACATCGTGAATCCACGTCCAGGTCCAGAGGACCCATCGCGAGCCCGCGCGGGGGCCCGTCCCCCGGGAGATCACCGGAGAGCATGACCATCCCGACAACGCGCCTCGGCCGTACGCGCAACGGCGTGGATCAACGTCTCGGAGAGAGGAGCGACCACCGCGGCCCGAGGCGACGGCTCGATGGCCCGAGCGCGGCCGCCGAGGGGATGTCTCGGTCCGCTAGCCCGCCGCAGGGCGGGTCGTCGGTGACCTCCGAGCGCCATGACCACCGCGGCCGAGCACATCACCGAGCGCGTCGAGGAAGACGCGCACGCGCGGGACGGACGCACGACGCGCCGGCGTGAGCGCGTGGAGCGGTGGCCCCTCGGTCGCGAACGGCGCCAGCACCTCCACGAGGACCCCCGCCTCGATCAGCGGCATGGCCATGAAATCGAGGACCTGCGCGATCCCGATCGCGTGCAAAACCGCGTCGATGAGCAGATCGCCCTGGTCGAGCAGGATGCGCGAGGGCGTCACGACGTCGATTGCGTCCTTGCCGGCGCGGAAGCTCCACTCTACGGCTTTGCCGTGCAGCACCATCTTGATGCACTCGTGCCGCGCGAGGTCGGCCGGTGAGGTCGGGGTCCCCCGGCTCGCCAGGTAGGCAGGGGCGGCGACCGTGATCCAGCGCGGCGTCCGCAGGGCGCGCGCGATGCGGGATGAGTCGTCGAGCGGGCCCATGCGCAGCGCGACGTCGATCTCCTCCTCCGCGAGCCGCAAGAGGCGGTTGGTGACAAGCAGCCGGATCGACAGCCGCGGGTAGCGCGCCGACAGCCGCGCGACGAGCGGCAGGATGCTACGACCGAGCACCGGCGGCAGCGTCACGCGCAGCGTGCCGTGCGGCTCCCGCTGTGCGCCGGCGATCTGCTCGCGTCCTGCCTGGAGCTGCGCGATCGCCGCGCGACAGCGCTCGAGAAAAGCCGCGCCTTCGGGCGTGAGCGCGACATGGCGCGATGAGCGCTCGAGGAGCGCGACCCCGAGCTCGGCTTCCAGCTTGGCCACCGATTTGCTCACCGCGGCGGCCGTGATGCCGAGGCGCGCGGCCGCGGCGCGGAACCCCCCCGCCTCCGCCACTTGCACGAACGGTAGTACACCATGGAAGAGGTCCACGGGGGGCGAGGATAGATCGTTAACCTGTGGTTGACAATGCTTTGCCCGCGCACCGGATGGTCGTCTGCGCGTGCACAGGTATCTTGTCCCGCGAGGAACGGAGGACGAGAGATTCCATGTGGTGCAACAGAAGACGGGTCCTCGCGAGGTCGGCGTTCAAGGTCCTGGCGGTCCTGTGGCTGACGTTGCCGTCCAGCTGCGTCTCCTCGCCAAGCCCATCACCGCAAGAAGAGGTCGAGCCCATGAGCACGGTCAGCGTCCGCTACTTGGTCGACGATGTCGACACCGCCATCGATTTCTACACGAAGCACCTCGGCTTCACGCTTGAAACCGACAGCAGCCCCGCGTTCGCCTCCGTCACGCTCGGTAACCTGCGGCTCCTGCTCAGCGGGAAGACCAGCTCCGGCGCGCGGCCCATGCCCGACGGGCGCCAGCCTGTCCCCGGCGGCTGGAACCGCGTTCAAGTGCCGGTGGTCGATCTCAACGCCGAGGCAGCCCGGCTTCGCGCGGCCGGACTGCGGTTCCGCAACGACGTCGTGAAAGGCGTCGGTGGCTCCCAGATCCTGCTGGATGACCCGTCCGGCAACCCCATCGAGCTCTGGCAGCCCGCCCGTTGAGGCGAGCACGGCGAGCGCGTCGACTCAAGAGTGCTGCTTGTCAAGTTGCCCGCAGGCTGTGGAGAGGCGGGCAGCTCCGGCGGCGTCGACCGTGTATCATCGTATAATGGATGGTGCGTCCGCGAGAGCGGGCGGCCCAGCTTCATCGATCCACGAATGGATATGTCTCCTGGGCATCCTCAACAGGCGGGCGCCCTTGCGGCCGCCTCACCCCATCTAGGACATTCATCCAACCTTCACGGTCGGGCGCCGCCATGCAGCCTTCATGGGAGCTCGCTCAGCGCGCGCGTGGCCCTCGCCTGCCGAACGCCCTGGCACCCCGCTTGCTTAGCGCAGCCGCAGAGCGCGCAAGGACAGGACTTGCGCCATGTTGTGCCGCAGAAAGGACTTAACAAGCCATGGCCATGCAGAAGAAGCGAAAGGTGCTCCGGGCTCCCTTCATCGTGACCGTCGCCGCGGCGGCCTCGTTCGCGGGCGCAGTGGCCCTGCCGGGGTGCGACCCCACCGTGCAGGGCGGCAGCTGTCCCGAGGAGATGCCGGAAAGGGGCTCGAACTGCGACGCGGAGGGCCTCTCCTGCGATTACATCGACGGCTGCGACAACCCCATCAGCTACGCGTGTGTGGACGGAGCGTGGCGGGTCGAGGCCGAAATCTCCTGCAACCCGCCGCCGCCGCCGCCGGCGTGCCCCGAGGTGAAGCCGGAGAGCGGGACCCCGTGCGACGGAGAGATCGGGACGTGCGGCTACACCATGATGACCGGCTGCGGCCCGATGCCGATCGACGCGGCGTGCGTCCTGGAAGACGGCGCCTGGCGCTGGCAGGTGTACGAGATCGCCTGCAACCCGCCGCCGCCGGACCTGTGCCTCACGGCGGCCACCGCGGAGGAGTGCGCGGGATTCGGGCCGACCTGTCAGTGGCTTGTGCCAGGCTGTGCCGAGGACACGGGGACTCCGGCCCTGCCCGCGGTGGGCTGCTTCCCGAACCAGCCGTGCGAGACCGACGATGCGTGTCCGGCCGGGACCTTCTGCGAGGAGGTCGTCGTGAATCCCTGCGTCGCGGACTCTCCCGGCGCGGTGACCTGCGCCGCGTGCGGATTGACGAAGAACGTCTGCGTGCCGCCCTCGGCGGCGACCGCCGCGCTGGAGTGAGCTCCTCGGCGGCCGGCGCGCGCTCGCCCGCCGGCCGCCGAGGCGGCGTGTGCCGCTCCGCGGCCGGCGCGCTCCGCCTCTCGTCTTGCCGCCCCCGGATCCTGTGCATAACGTGACCCCATGACGGACGCCCCCGACGAAGAGCAGGACAGCGCCGCGGGCGCGGAGCAGGCGCCGCGCGAGCGGCCATCCCCCGTCGCTCGCGCTCCTCTCCCGCCGGCGAGCGACGCGGTGCGCGCCGAGTGGGGGCGGCGCGTCGAGGCCGAGTACCGCTCGGCGGCGATCACACAGCACCTCACGCTCTGGCTCATCCAGGTGGGCGCGTCGCCGGATCTCATCGACGACGGCCTGCGCATCGTCAAGGACGAGCTCGCGCACGCGCGCCTCAGCCATCGCGTCCACGCCGTCGCGGGCGGCGGGGCCTTGCCGGCGCTGCGTCGCGAGACGCTCGGCCTCAAGAGCAGCGCCGACGAGCCGCTCGAGCTTTCGGTCGCCCGTGCGGGCGTGGAGGTGTTCTGCCTTGGAGAGACGGTCGCGGTCCCGCTCTTCAAGGTGCTCCGCGAGGGGTGCGCCGTCCCGGTCGCGCGCCGGGCGCTCGACCGCATCCTGCGCGACGAGGTGCGGCACCGCGATTTCGGCTGGACGCTGCTCCGCTACCTGCTCGAGCTGCCGTGCGCGCCGGCCGTGCGGCAGCTGGTCGAGCGCGAGCTCCACGCGATGTTCGTGCGGCTGCGCAGGAGCTACATGCCCCCCGGCGGCGCGCAGCGCGCGGCGATCTCGGACGACGACCGCGCCTGGGGCCTGATGCCGGTCGCCCGTTATGGCGAGATCCTCGAGCGCGCCATCGACCGGGATTACGTGCCCCGCTTCGGCGAGCACGGCCTCGATGCGGCCGCCGCCTGGCGCCGCTCGGCGAGCGCGCCCGCCAGGACCGCCGCGCCCACCTGAGCCGGCCGCGCCCGCTTTCGGCGCAGCGGCGCGAGGCCCCGGAGCACACGCCGGCGCGGGCTCGGGACCCGACGTTGGCGCTGCGGGGTTTCGGGTAAGCTCGCCGGACCGCATGCCCACCACGACGCTGACACGAAGAGAGCTGAACCGGGCCACGCTCGCGCGACAGATGCTGCTCGCGCGGGAGCGGACCACGGCCCTCCGCGGGATCGAGCGGCTGGTCGCCCTCCAGGCCCAGCTGGCGCGGCCGCCCTTCATCGGGCTCTGGTCGCGGCTCGAGGGGTTTCGACGCGAGGAGCTGGTCCAGCTGGCCCTGCGCCGCGAGGTCGTCCGCGCGCCGTTCTTGCGCGGCACGCTGCACCTCGTGAGCGCGAAGGACTACCTGGAGATGCAGCCGGCGATCGCGCCGGTGCTCCATGCGGCGGTGCGGTCGATCCTCCGCGCGCGCGCGGAGGCCCTCGACATCGATCGGCTGGTCGCCGAGGCGCGCGAGTACTTCGACGAGGACCCCCGGACCATGGACGAGCTGCGCGATCACCTGGCCGCGCTCCACCCCGAGGGCGACGTGCGGGCCATGGCCCTGGCGGTGCGCATGCACCTGCCGATCGTCCAGGTGCCCACGGAGACGCCGTGGGGTTACCCGGGAACGGCGGATTTCGCCCCGGCGGCGTCGTGGCTGCGCAAACCGTTCCGCGAGGGCGACGGACCTCACGCGCTCGTGCTCCGTTACCTCGCGTCGTTCGGCCCGGCGACCGCGACCGACGTGCAGGCGTGGGCCGGCCTGCCTCGGATGAAGGATGTGCTCCACGCCCTGCGCGGGCAGCTCTGTACGTTCCGCGACGAGCGAGGCCGGGAGCTCTTCGATCTTCCCGACGCGCCGCGCCCGCCCGGGGACACCGCCGCGCCCGTCCGGTTTCTTCCCGATTACGACAACCTCCTGCTCGCGCACGACGACCGCACGCGGGTCATCGCGGACGAGCATCGCGGGCGGATCCTCCTGTCCGCCAACCTGCGTATTCTCCCGACGTTCCTCGTGGACGGCTTCGTGGCCGGCACCTGGACGATCGAGCGGAAAAGGGCCTCGGCCACGCTCGTGGTCGAGCCGTTCGAGGCCCTGTCCAGGGAGGCGCGCGAAGAGCTCGCGGGGGAAGGGGAGGCGCTCCTCCGCTTCGTCGAGGCGGACGCCACCGCGTTCGAGGTGCGCTTCGAGAAGGCTGGACCGGCGAAGGCGCCCGCCGCGCGGGGGAAGGGGAGTGGGGCCGAGAAGGAGGGTGGCGCAGCGAAGGCGCCTGCTGCGCGGGGGAAGGGGAGTGGGGCCGCGAGGGTGGAGGCCGCGCGGGCAAAGGGGAATGAGGCTGCGAAGGTGGAGGCTGCGCGGGCAAAGGGGAATGGGGCCGCAAAGGTGGAGGCCGCACGGGCCAAGGGGAATGGAGCCGCGAAGGCACCTGCTGTGCGGGGGAAGGGGAATGGGGCCGCGAAGGTGGAGGGTGAGCGGGCAAAGGGGAATGGGGCCGCAAAGGCACCAACTGCGCGGGCGAAGGGCGGTGGGGTCGTGAAGGCCAGGGGATGAAGCGCCCGGCATCACGTCGATGCTGTTCCCGGCAACATCCCACGAGGTAATCTACCGCCATGGATATCTCCTCCAGCTCCGCGGCCAGCGCCCCCTCCCCTGAGGTGGATCTGCGCCTGGAACAGCACCGGCGGGAGCTGACCGGCTACTGCTACCGGATGCTCGGCTCCGCGTTCGACGCGGACGACGCCGTGCAGGAGACGATGGTGCGGGCGTGGCGGAGCTTCGATCAGTTCGAGGGCCGCGCGTCGCTGCGATCGTGGCTGCACCGCATCGCCACCAACGTGTGCCTCGACATGCTCGAAGGCCGGGCGCGGCGGGCTCGCCCGATGGATCTCGGGCCGGTGGGGTCGGCCGAGAACCCGGTCCTCGACACGCTGCCGGAGGCGACGTGGATCCTGCCCATCCCCGACGGTCGGGCGCTGGCGGCGTCGTGTGATCCGGCGGAGCTGGTCTCGTCGCGGCAGAGGATCCGGCTCGCGTTCGTCGCCGCGCTGCAGCGGCTCCCGCCCCGGCAGCGCGCGGTGCTGCTGCTGAAGGACGTCCTCTCCTGGGAGGCCGCGGAGATCGCCGAGCTGCTCGGGATGACCGTTGCGTCGGTCAACAGCGCGCTGCAGCGCGCCCGGGCGACGCTGGGCCAGGAGGAGAAGACCGACCTCCATGATCCGTTGAACGAAGCGCAGCAGTCCCTGCTGGCCCGCTACGTCGAGGCCTTCGTGCGGCAGGACATCGACGCCTTGATATCGCTGCTCCGCGAGGACGCGACCTGGTCGATGCCGCCCTACCGGCTCTGGCTGCGGGGGCGCCCCTCGGTGCGCGCGTGGCTCCTCAAGGTGGGCGCGGGGTGCAAGGGCTCGCGGCTGGTCGCGACGGTGGCGAACGGATCACCCGCGCTGGGGCAGTACCGTCCGAGCGGATCGGGCGGTAGCTTCGAGCCGTGGGCGATCCAGGTCATCGAGATGTCCGGCGGGGAGATCGTCGGGGTGTGCTCGTTCCTCGATGCCCAGCAGCTTTTCCCGCTGTTTGGCCTGCCCCTGCGGCCCGAGCCCTAGCCCCGAAGACATCTTCCGGGCGACCGATGAGCCGGGCGCAGTCGCGCCGTCCTAGGGATCGAGCCGGCCGCGCCGCCCCACCATGACGGGGGCGGGTGGACCGGAGCGCGCCCCGAGAACCTCTGCGCCTCCGCATCCCGTTGAACACGTCCGCCTAGAGCACCTGGCGATGTCCTCTCGCGACGAGCTCGGCGAGCTGCCGGCCTCGGCCCGCCGGAGGCGCTCGCGCTCGCCCTCCGCCCCGAGGGTGACGCCGTTCTTGCGCCCCGCCGCAACGCTTGCGAGCGCACGGAACACTTGGAGCACCCGCAGCAGAAGAACGCTCGGTGCGTGATCGTCCAGCCAGCGACGTCGAGCGGCACGCAGGTTGCACAACCGTCCGGGACGACTCGAGTCCGGTGCAGCGGAGTCGTCCCGAGCCTCGCGGAAGCATCAGGGGATGAGCCGACGGAGCCCTGCCCAGAGCTCCACGGGATCGATCAGGCGACACGAAGGAAAGGCGGCGCACATTCATCCGCCGCTGGACGAGGAAGCAATGAAAATCTCTTTCTCTTGGACGAGTGGCCACTCGTCGCTCCACATCCGATATATCCTGGCCGACGGCGCCGGCGTCAAAATCATCGAGTCCGGCCAGGAGAAATCGCCGCCTGCGCAGGTAAAGCGCGGCGACAAGCTTCATGTGTCCGACAGGTATGTGGCGTATGGATCCAGCTCGGCCTGGGCCATTGGCGTCGTGGTGGACGATCCGGCCACCAACACGGCAATGAAGGGTCTCACGATCACGGCGCACTACGATCATGCGCCCGATCCCAGCAAGACAGAAGATCTCTGCAAGAACCTCACGGTCGCGCCGAATGCAGTCGAACCCGTGAGCAAGACCATCACCATCCCCAGGAGGCCGCAATGAAGCATGCCGCCGCGTCGCTGCTGCTGCCCGCCCTCCTCATCGCGGATCCCGCGCTCGCAGACGGCAACGCCGTGCCCGAGCTGCAGGTCGCCGGCGCCGCCACGCCGTCGGTCGGGAGCGATATCCGTGGGATACCTAACCTTTTCGACAGCGAGTTCGCGGCGGCTCGACTGACGTTTGCGCAGCCGAACAAGACGACCGCGACGCTCAGCGTGGCGCCGCTCCTCACCCCCGGGCTGTACGGCCCGTGGTGGTCCGAGACCCGCCTCGGGCTCCTCGTCGAGGACTCCGGTTCCTTCGCGGTCGGAGCGTCGTGGGGCTACAACCTGGCGCGCGCACGGCTCGCGGCCGACAAGCTGCCGGAGGCGACGCCGGAGGAAAAAGCTCCACGAGAGAGCGTGGAGCAGCAAGTTGACGCATCCATACGTCCGTTGGTGAGCGCTCTGTGCGCTCGACTCGATGAGTGCAGCAAGGCGGCCCCGCGCTCGGCGCTGTGCGTCGCCACGGCAGAGACGGACGCTGCATGCAAGGCGATGAGCGCTGGAGCTCTGGGCGCGAAGCCCAAGGAGCTCTACGACAACAGCAAGCTCCCCGACGCGCCGGCCGGCCTCAGCGGGCCGGATCTTGCCCTCTACAGCGAGATCGCGCAGCTCCGCGAGCAGATCCACAAGCTGATCGACGAGCGGAAGTCGCGCGTCGAGGCAGAAGCGCTGAAGGCAGCTCGGTCCGCCGTCGCCAAGTTCCAGCGCGAGCGGCTCGAGCGAGCGTATACCTACAGCTTCGGCTTCCACGTGCTCGGTGCGGTCGGCTTCTTTCCGCGCGTGAGCGCGCCACCCATCGCGGAGACCTCCGGGGGAGAGCCCGAGGACGCCCACGCCCAGGCGATCCGGAACCTCGACGTCGCCCTCGCGGCGCGGCTGAACCTCTCGCGGAGCGTCCTCCTCCAGGCTCGCGGCGGCTACCGGAAGGTGAGGGCTGACGCTTTCGAGAGCACAGAGCTGGCCGGCCAGGGCTACGGCGCGCTGGACGCGGCCTTCTTCGTGCCGTTCGACAGCGCCCCCGACGACAAGGGCTTTCAGGCCGGCTTGGGCTTCGGCCTCAGCTTGACCTACTACGACTGCGCTGCCGCGGGCGGCTGCAGCACCGAGCTCGGCATCTCGGGCTATCCGGCGAAGTTGCCGCTCGACTGGCGCACGCAGGCGACGGGGTTCATCGAGCTGCGGATGATAAAGGAGCTGCAGTTCCGCCTCGGAGTGGAGGGGTTCATCGAGCAGGTGAACGGCACGATCGAGGGCACCGCGCCGGACGTGAGGTCTCCGACGCTCCGCGGAATCCGCCCGACGTTGTCCGTGGGCTCGGCCTTCTGGGGAATCTGAGCCGACGATGACCCCCGGTTCAACTCCTTCCCGGCCCGCCGCTCCGACGGTGAATTCGTCGGCACGCTGAGCCGCATCGTCGAGCGCTGCGCTGCGGGGATCATCGGAACGGCGCTCGGCTATTCGCGGTGCCTTCACCTCGGGGATGCCGGCGTCACGGAGCGCGCGGCGGAGGGCCTGGGCGGCTGGCGGCTCGTGGGGGTTCGCGCGGCCACGCGCGACCTGCGAGACAGGTGAGGCCCCACCTCCGCCGCGCCGCGCGCAGGGCCGACGCCGGCCCGCACCTCCCGCGCGCCGCGCACGCCATGTCAGCGCAAGGAGTACACCCGCGCCGGCCGCGCCGCGGTAGCATCGTCGCCGGCTCGGATGCCGCTCCCCGCTTCCTCCTCCGCGCCCGTGTTCCTCCAGCGCCCCGAGGCGGAGCGCTGGATCGGCCCCTTCCGGCTCGTGCGCCAGCTGGGCCGCGGCGGCTTCGCCCCGGTGTGGCTGGCGGAGGAGATCTACGACGGCCGCAAGCTCCGCGACGCCGCGGTCAAGCTCTTCTTCCTGCCGGACGGCCTCGCCCCGGGCTCGCGGGAGGCCGCAGGCTGGCGCGACGCCATCCTCGACGAGGCGCGCGCCCTCTGCCGGGTCGAGCACCCCAACGTCGTCCGCTTCTACGCCCTCCACCGCGACGACGCCTGGGGCGTGGTCGGCCTCGCCATGGAGCACGTCGCCGGCGAGAGCCTCGACCGCCGCCTGGAGCAGGCCGGCCGCCTCGACCCCCGCGAGGCCGCCGAGGCCGCCCTCGGCGTCGCCTGGGCGCTGTCGGCCGTGCACGCCGCCGGCCTCGTGCACCACGACGTCAAGCCGGGCAACATCGTGGAGCGCGCCCCGGATCCCGGCGAAGCCTCCGGCCGAGGCCCCGCCGCGCGCGCCTACAAGCTCATCGACTTCGGCATCGTCGTCGACGACCCCTCCCGCAGCTCGGCCGGCAGCGCGGGGGATCGGCCCCTCTTCGGATCCCGCGGCTACATGGCGCCGGAGCTGCTCCTCGGCGGCCCCGCCTCCCCTGGGACCGACCTCTACGCCCTCGGCGCCACCCTCTTCCGCCTGTGCACCGGCCAGCTCCCCGTCGACGCGATGGGCGGGATCGAGGCGCTCCTCGCCCGGAAACACCCGCCCCGGCTCGACGCGCTGCTCCCGCCGGACAAGCCCGAGATCGAGCCGCTCGCGCGCCTCACCGCCCTCCTGCTCGATCCGGATCCGGGCGCGCGCCCGCGCCATGCCGAGTGGGTCGCGCGCGAGCTCGAGCGCGCGCTCGGCGTCTCCCTCCGCGACTCGCTGCCGGAGGCGCCGCGCGACCGGCTGCCGGCGACGGCGCGCGACCGGCTGCCGGAGGCGCCGCGCGACCGGCTGCCGGCGACGGCGCGCGAGCGGCTGCCGGAGGCGCCGCGCGAGCGGCTGCCGGAGGCGCCGCGCGACCGGCTGCCGGCGACCGTGCGCGCCGAGCGCGGCTACCCGGACGCCGACCTCGCCCGGCGCGACGTCACCACCGCGCCCGACGCGGACCACGCCGGCGACCAGCGCCCGGCGGCGGTCCCGCCCTGCGCCATCCCGAGCCCCGCCTCGCCCACCGAGACCGTCGACCCGCCCGAGCCGCGCCCGCACGCCCCGCTGGTCGGCCGCGGCGACGCCCTCGCCGCGGTCGCGCGCCTCGCCGCGGAGGCGCGCGACGGCGGCGTCCGCGCCGCCTTGATCACCGGCCCGCTCGGCATCGGCCGCACCCGCCTGCTCGCCGCCGCGATCGACCGCGTGGGCGCCGCCGAGGGCCGCGTCCTCCGCGCCGCCTGCTCCCCGGAGCGGAAGAGCCCCCTCCGGCCGCTGCTCCGCGCGCTGGAGGCGCTCGCGCCCGAGGACGCCGGCGCGCTCGGCCTGCTCCAGGACGCGATCGAGCGGGCGCTGTCGCCGAGCGTGCTCCCCGGCGCGCCGGACGCCGCCGCCGCCCTGGAGGGCGTGGAGGACGCGCTGCTCTGGGCCAGCGCCGAGGCGCGGCTGGTGCTCGCCATCGACGACCTCCAGTGGGCCGACGCCCACACCCTCGCGCTGCTGCGCCTCCTGATCGAGCGCGTCGGCGCCGGCGCCGCGCCGGGCCAGGGCGCCTCGTCGTCCCACGGCGCCGCGCCGTCTTACGGCGCCGCGTCGCGCCACGGCGCCGGGCCGCGCCTCCTCGTCCTCGCGACCGCGCGCGACGAGCCGAGCCCTCCGCCGCCCCTGCGCGCCCTGCTCGGCGAGCTGCGCGGGCGCACCCGCCCCGGCGCCCGGCACCTCGCCCTCGGGCCGCTCGGCGACGACGACGCCGCGCGCCTCGCCCAGGCCACGCTCCCGGTCGCGCCCGCGCTCGAGCGCGCGGTGGTGCGCGGCGCCGGCGGCGTGCCCTTCTTCATCGTGCACGCGCTCGTCGCCTGGCGCGAGACCGGCGCGCTCGTCTACCGGAAGGGCGCGTGGGACGCCGCCGCGCCCGACCTGCTCGACCGCGGCGTCCCCGGCGTCGCCGACCTCGTGACCGCGCGCCTCGCCGGTTACCTCGATCCCGGAAGCGACGCCGGCCGCCTCGCCCTGCGCGCCCTGGCCGCGGCGGCGCTCTACGGCGGCGGCCTCGGCGCGGACGTGCTCGCCGAGGTCGTCGGCGGCGACGACGACGACGAGGCGCTGGAGGTCGCGCTGGTCGCCCTGGTCGACGCGGGCATCCTCGTCGCCTCGAAGGGCGGACAGGAGTACGGCTTCGCCCAGGAGATGGTGCGCCAGGCCGTGCTCAACCTGGTCCGGCCGCGGCCCTGGCTGCGCCGCCTGCACCGCGCGCTGCTCGACACGGTCGCCCGCGGCCCGCAGGCCGCCGCGGACGCCGCGTTCCTCGCGGCGGGCTACGAGCGCCTCGGCGCGGCCGCGGAGGCGCGGCGCTGGCTCCGCCGGGCGACGGAGGCCGCGGTGTCGGCGGGCCTGTTCGCCGAGGCGGTGGAGCTCGGCGACCGCCTCGCCGCCCTCGCCGAGGATCCGGACGAGCGCGCCGCCGCCGAGATCGAGGCGGTGCGCGCCCTCCTGCGCGGCCGCAAGCTCGAGGAGGCGCGGCGGCGGATCGACGCGCTCGACGCGCGCGCCGCGGTGTTCCCCGCGGCCAGCCCGGCGGTCTCGCTGCGGCGCCGGATCTGCCGCCTCGAGGTCGCGCGGGGCATGCGCGAGGAGGGCTACGACGACCCGGTGCTGCTCGCGGACGCCGACGCCCAGCCCGACCTGGCCCTCCGCTGCGAGGCGCGCATGGCGCTCGCCGGGGTCGCCGCCTCGGAGCGCGCCGTGGCGCTCGCGGGCGAGGCGGTCGCGCTCGCGGCGCGCGCGGGCCCCGCGCTGGAGTTCGGGGCGCGCGTGCTGCGCTTCGAGCTGAACTACGCCTCGAACCGCCGCGACCTCGACGTCGCCGAGGAGGACCTCACCCGCGCGCTCGCGATCGCCGCCGCGCTCGGGTCGAGCTGGCACCGGCTGCACATCGAGGCCGACCTGGCGGTGCTCGAGGCCGAGCGCGGCCGGCTCGCCGCGGCGATCGACCGGCTCGGCCGCATCGCGGCCCAGGCCGAGGCGGACGGCATGCGCGGCCAGCTCCGCCTCGTGCTCACGAACCTCGCCGCCTTCCTGCTCCGGGCCGGCCGCGCCGCCGAGGCCGCCGCGACGGCCGGCCGCACGGCCGAGCTCGCGGCCGAGGCGGGGGATCCCGCGCTGCGCGCGAGCGCGCTGTCGCTGCGCGCGGACGCGCTCCGCCGCGTCGGCGACCTCGACGGCGCGCTCGCGGCCGCCGACGAGGCCGAGGCGCTGCAGCGCGCGCACGGCGACCGCCGCCGCGCGCTGACGCTGCTCCGGCGCGCGGAGATCCTGGCCCTGGCCGGGCGCTTCGAGCGCGCGTTCGCCGACGCCCGCGCGGCCGGGGAGCTCGCCGGCGCGCGCGGAGACCGTAACCTGGCGATCGCCGCGCGGCTCTGGGAGCTCCTGCAGCGCGCGCGGCGCGGCGAGATCGGGGCCGAGGTCCTGGAGGAAGCGATCGCCGAGGCGAGCGGCTCGGGCGTGACGTTGCGGCCGCTCACGCTGGGGTTGCTCGCCGATGCGCGCGCGTGGGTTACTTCGTCGGCTTCGGCGTCGGCGTCGGGATCGTCGTCGGCGCCGGTGTCGGGGCCATCGTCGGCGCCGGCGTCGGGTTGACGATCGGATCGCGCACGGGCAGCTCCGGGCGCTCGTCGACGATCACGCCGCGGTCCTGGATGCATTTCTTGTTGGCGCTGTCCCAGAGGCAGCCCGTCGGGCAGGTCGGCGGGTCGCCTGTCGGCTGCTTGTCCGTGCAGGTGTCCACGTCCGCGGCCTCGCGGGTGGCGGGCGCGGTCTCTGTCCCTGCGCCCGCGGGCGCCTCGGCGGAGGCGCCCGCGGGCGCCTCCGCGGGTTGTTGCTGGCTGCTCGGGCAGGCGGCGGTCGCGAGGGCGAGGGACGAGAGGAGCATCAGGATCAGGCTTCGGCGCATGGAATCTCTCCGCAGATAAGCTGGTGGCGGCTGCCCGCGGCCGGCGCTCCGGCGCCGGGCGGTGCGGCCGTTGTGTCGCACTGCGCACGCCCTCTTGGCAATCGGCATTCCAGCGCGCGCGCCGTTCGCGGCGGCCACCCGGCGCGCCTGGCAACGAGAGGGCCGGGGTGGCGGCGCGCGCTTTCGGGTAGGATGTCCGCCGGTTCTACCATGTCTCGCACGGCCGCCATCCCGACCTGGTGCATCGCCGTTGTGCTGGTGAAGCGTGGGGACCGCTTCCTCCTGGTGCATGAGCGCAAGCACGGCCAGCTCTGGTACCTGCCTGCGGGCCGCGTCGAGCCCGGGGAGACGTTCGAGGACGGGGCGCGGCGCGAGGCGCTGGAGGAGACGGGCGTCCCCGTGGAGATCGAGGGCGTCCTGCGCATCGAGCACACGCCGAGCGCGTTCGAGGCGCGCCTGCGGGTGATCTTCCTCGCGCGCCCCTGCGGCGACACGCCGCCGAAGAGCGTGCCCGACGAGCACTCGCTCGAGGCGCGCTGGTTCACGCTGAGGGAGCTCAAGCGCTTGCCGCTGCGCGGCCCCGACGTGGTGGGGTACTGCGAGGGCGTGCTGGCCGGGGCGCCGGTGTTTCCCTTGTCGCTGCTCGGATCCGAGGGGGAGCCGCTCCTCTGAGCGCGCCTTCCGACCGGCGATGGCGCCGGCGTCTTCCGGTGCCGGCGCGCCCGGTCCGCTTCAGATCCGGCCGCTCGCCTTCCAGTGCTCGAAGCAGCGCCTGGTCAGCGCCTCGAGCTCTGCGAGGAGCGCCGTTTCGGGCTGCTTGAAGTTGAAGCAGGACTTGCCCTGCATGCGCTTCTTGAGCTCCGGGCTCAGCCCGTCGAGCAGCTCGGGGTCCGAGTAGACCGGCATCAGGTAAAAGCTCGTGTAGGCCCGGCCCGCCCTCGCCGCCCCGAAGAAGAGCGGCTTCTTGTTCGGGCCCATCGTGCGCGTGTCGAGGTAGTAGTTGTCCGGCGTGTCGTGCACGACGACGAGGTCGCGCGCGTGGCGCTGGAGGATGCTGCGCAGCGCCTCGAAGGTTCCCGCGCTTCCTGCGCCTGTGCTCGCAGGTTTTGTGGGTTTGGCCTTCGTGGCCGTGGCCTTCGTCGCCGCGGCCTTCGTTGTCGTCGCTGACGCCTTCGCCGTCGCCTTCGTTGTCGTCGCTGACGCCTTCGCCGCCGTCGCCTTCGTCGTCGTCTTCTTCGCCGCGGCCACGCTCGACCTCCTGCGCGAGGGTACACAGCGCGCCGCCCGGTGCCCAGCCGGCTGCGCCTACAGCTTCAGCTTCATCCCCTCGTGGCTCGCCACGAAGCCGAGCCGCTCGTAGAACCGGTGCGCGCGCCGCCGGACCTTGTTCGACGTGAGCTGCACCCGGAAGCACCCCCGCCGCCGCGCCTCGTCGATGGCCCAGCGCATCATCGCCTCGCCGAGCCCGCGGCTCCGCATGTTCGGATCGACGATCACGTTCTCGATCTGCGCCACCCGCCCGCCGTGGTTCGCCACGTACTGGATGATGGTCAGGTGGAATGCGCCGGCGACGCGCCCCTCGACCTCCGCGACGAAGAGGCCGTTGTTCGGGTCCTCGGCGATGGCGGCGAGCGCCTCGCGGTACCGCAGGTCGAGCGGCGGGCCGGGGTGGTCCGTCTTGAGGTTCCCCTCGTCGGGGATCGAGAACAGGTGGATGACCGCCGGCAGGTCTGCCTCGACGGCGCGGCGGAGGGTGGGGGTGATCGGCGCCTGGTTCACGGGCGCATTCTGCCCGATCCGCCCCGCGCGTCATCATGCCCCGGCGGGCGCGACGCTCGCGAGCAGGAGCTCGGTCACGCGCCGCATGAACCCGTAATCGAGCGTGCCCGGGAGATCCGTCGCGCGGTGATAGTTCGGGTTGCGGAACTCCGCGGTGTCCGTCCACAGCACGGCCGGGATGCCGGCCTTCCAGAACGGTGAGTGGTCGCTCCGGTGGAGGACCGGGAGCAGCCGATCGACGCCCAGGTACGTCGTGAGCCCCACGACCCGCAGATCCGGCGTCGCCGCCTCCGCCGTGCGGACGAGGGCGGAGACGCTGGCGTTCGACGGCCCGGCGCCGAGCAGGCCGAGGAAGTCGCCCACGTCCGGCACCCCCGGCAGGGGCACCGGCAGCGGCGCGCGCTGCGAGCCGCGGGCGCGCGAGGTGAAGCCGAGCATCTCGAGCACGTGCGCCTCGCGCACGCGGAGCCCGCGCCCGCGCCCGCGCGCGAGGCGCGCGACGAAATCGGCGCTGCCGGCCATCCCGTCCTCCTCGGCGTTGAACGCGACGAACGCGACCGGCGCGTCGGGCGCCGCGCGCGCGAGGGCCCGCGCGCACGCGAGCGCCACCGCCACCCCGCTCGCGTTGTCGTCGGCGCCCGGCGTCCAGGGCACGCTGTCGTAGTGGGCGCAGACGAGCGTGTACGGCGCGTCCGCGGCCCGCGCGGGCACCGCCACCACGTTCCGGAACGGCCCCTCGATCGAGGTCCGGAACCCCAGCGAGGCGAGCTCCTCGGCCAGCCGCTCGCCGACCCGCACGTTCGCCGCGGCCTGCGCCCGGAAGTGCCGCCGGACCGAGAGCCACCCGACGCAGTCCCGCAGCTCCTCCTCGTCCACGCCGAAGCCCGCGCCGAGCCCCGCCCGGGCCGCGCCCGCCCCCGCCGTCCGCGTCCTCTGCACCCACATCGCGTCCTCCCTCGGGCACCCGCCCGAATGCCATGGACTTACGCCGTAAGCTTATGGTGTAAGTCCTTATGCCGTCAAGGAGCGATCCGGGTGTCAAGCACGTCCGCGGCGGGCTCTCTCGCGCGCGCATCCTGGAGGCTGCGCTCTCGATCGTGGATCGCGAGGGGCTCGCGGCGCTCAGCATGCGCCGCCTCGGCGCGGAGCTCGGCGTCGAGGCGATGTCGCTTTACAACCACGTGCCCGGCAAGGCGGCGGTCCTCGACGGCCTGCAGGAGGTGATCCTGGACGGCTTGCCGCTCCTCGGACCATCGCGCGCCGACTGGATCGATGCGCTGCGCTCTGCCGCGCGCTCGTTCCGCGGCGCGCTCGCCGCGCACCCGAACGCGCTCCCGCTCTTCGCGTCTCGTCCGGCGGTGACCCCGGCGGTGCTCCGCCACGTCGACGCGGCGCTCGGCGTCCTGCGCGGCGCGGGCTTCGGTCCTGGCGAGAGTGTCAGCGCGTTTCAGGCCCTCGTCGCGTTCGTCGTCGGCAACGCGCTCTCGTCCTTCGTCCCCATCGCTGCCGGCGAGGTCTCACCCCCTCGTTACGGCGATCTGTCTCCCGAGGAGTTCCCTCATCTCACCGCGGTCGTGCCGGCGCTCGGCCGCCGCAGCGCGGCAGATGACTTCGAGTTCGGTCTCGACGCCCTGCTCGTCGGTCTCCGCGCGAGGGCGGCGTCCTGCGGGCGAGCGCTCCAGGCTGGAGAGGGTCTATGAGAACTTCATGCTTTCTCCCCTCTCCAGCCCTCTGGCTTTCGCCATCTGATGTCGCGTGTCGTCTGGACACAGCCGGTCGAACCGTGCACAGTCGGCGCACCACAAAGTCGACTCAGAGGACGATGTCGATGCGCGTAATCAACACAGCGAACATCCCTGCGATCGAGTCTCTCAAGGCGGATGAGCGCGCCCTGCTGGGCCTGTTCAAGGACTTCCGGAATCACGCAGAGATCTCGGAGTTCATCCCGGAATCATGTCGTTTGTCGCTGCGGTGGGTGCGTCTCCAGGCGTCCCAGACGCTCGAGCCTCAGCAGCTGCCGGTGAGGGGCATGGTCATCGTCACCGACGGCTCCGGCGAGCTCCTTGGCGGCGTCCCGTCGAGGGTTCATGCCGGGGATATCGTGCTGATTCCCCCCGGCGCGCTGCATGGCCTGGTCGGCGGTTCGCCCTCCGGCCTCTCTGCGATCTCCGTCCATTTCGAGGGGGAGGGTGCTCGCTGGGACACGCCGTGTCTGTGCGCTGCCTCCGAGTCGGACGGTCCCCTCCGCGCCTTATCTCCTCTGGATCGCCTCGTCGAGGAGAACGAGGCGCATGCTCGGGAGTTCCTCCAGAACCCTTTGATGCAGCTCGTCCGTTCCGGCGTCGCCTTGAGCGACGACGTGAAGCTGCGGATGCTCGGCGCGCTCCAGATCTGGTCGGACGCGTTCCAGCGGGTCCTGTGTGCCCGGATCGTGTTCGAGTCGCACCCGAGGGCGAAGAAGATCGCCGAGGATCACCTCCTCGACGAGGTCGGCCACAACCGCAGGCTCGCCCGGATGCACGGCTCCTCGCGTCACCCGTCCTGGGATCGCGGCATCGCCGCCGCCTCGTCTTGGTTCGTCGAGAAGATGGGCTCTGCCTCCACGGAGGAGCGCGCGGTCCTGGTCCACTTCGTGATCGAGCGCTGCGCCGATCTTCTCCTCACCGCGTCCCAGCGGGTCTTCCCGGACGCCGATTACTTCTCCATCCACGCGCAGGTCGACGCCGATCATTTCCAGCTAGGCTACGATCTCCTGAAGACCTTCCCCCGCCTCGATCTCCCCTCTCTCCGCGCCGCGCTGACCGAGGGTTGGCAGATGATGAACATGCTTTGCCACCGCATCAGCGACATCGCCGTCGGCGCCCCCCCGCTCCACGCCCCTCCGCCCTCCCCCCGCGCCGGCACCTGGCCATCCTGACCACCGCTGCCCCTCTTCCCCCCATCCCCTTACGCAGTCCGCGCGTAAGCGCCGGCGGGGGGCTCTGCGCAGCAGGCGCGGGTGGGCGCGATCGAGCACCGACCGAGGTGCCATAACCCCTCAGCTGGCTCTTCGTCCCAGGCGCGCCATGTGTGGCGCGCACCATAACGTTTCACCCGGCATGGCCCGAAGGGAGCCATGCCGGGTGGTGTCCAATGCTTTAGCTATCCCGCCCCCGTCTTGGCGAATGGCGAGCGCCCACCCGCGCCTGCTGCGCAGAGCCCCCCGCCGGCGCGTCCCCCCCGGATCTGCCCTTCAGCTCGCCGCCTTGACGACGTCCGTGATCCCCTGGACGCTCTTCGCGCTCTTCGCGAGCATCTCTTTCTCTTCCGCGGTCAGCGGCAGCTCGACGATCTTCTCGACGCCCTTGCCGCCGATGATGACCGGCACCCCCATGTAGAGGTCCTTGTACCCGTACTCCCCGTCCAGGTACACCGCCGCCGGCAGCAGCCGCTTCTGGTCGAGCAGGTAGCTCTCGGCCATCACCACGGCGCTCGACGCCGGCGCGTAGTACGCGCTCGTCCCCATGAGCCCGACGATCTCGCCGCCGCCCTTGCGCGTCCTCGCGACGATCGCCTCGAGCTTGTCCTTGCTGATGAGCTCGGTCGCCCGCACGCCGTTGATGGTGCACGCCGACAGCACGGGCACCATGTCGTCGCCGTGCCCGCCGAGCACCATCGCGCGCACGTCCTTCACCGACACGTTCGCCTCGCGCGCGAGGAACAGCTGGAATCGCGCGCTGTCGAGCACGCCGGCCATGCCGAGCACGCGCTCGCGCGGGAAGCCCGTGCGGCGCTTGAACTCGTACACCATCGCGTCGATCGGGTTCGAGATCACGATGACGAGCGCGTCCGGGCAGTGCTCCTTGGCGCCGTCCGCCACGCTGCGGATGATCGGCAGGTTCGTCGCGACCAGGTCGTCGCGGCTCTGCCCCGGCTTGCGCGGGATGCCGGCCGTGACGATGAGGACGTCGGCCCCGGCACAGTCGGCCCAGCTCGAGGTCCCCTTGATCGAGGCGTCATAGCCGAGCACGGCGCCGTTCTGCTCGAGGTCGAGCGCCTTGCCTTTCGCGAAGTCGGTCTTCTGGGGGATGTCGAAGAGCACGACGTCTCCGAGCTCCTTGCGGGCGACGAGGGCCGCGAGCTCTCCACCGATGTTCCCGGCGCCGATGAGGGCGATCTTCTTGCGGTTTGCCATGGGCGGCCCTTTACCACCCCCCCGGCCGGAGACCAACGGGGCTCCGGCGAGGGCGCGCGGGCTCCCGCGAGGGCGCCGGGCTCCGGCGAGGGCGCGGGGCCGGCGCGGCGGGAGGAACTCGCCCCGCGCCATCGGAAACCTGTCGACTCGGCCCCGGATGCCGGGTAAGCCGCGCCCCATGGTCACCGAGGACGCTCTGCGCGCCGCGCTCGGCACGGTGCTCGACCGCACCTCGCTCGCGGGCCCCTTCGCCCGCTACGAGGGCAAGGTGCGCGACTGCTACACGACGCCGGACGGCCGGCGCCTGCTCGTCGTCACCGACCGCATCAGCGCCTTCGACCGCGTGCTCGGCACGCTGCCGCTGAAGGGGCAGGTGCTGAACCGGCTCTCGGCCTTCTGGTTCGAGCGCACGCGGGACGTCGCGCCGAACCACATGATCTCCGTGCCCGACCCGAACGTGCTCGAGGCGCGCGAGTGCACCCCGCTCCCCGTCGAGATGGTGGTGCGCGCCTACGTGACGGGCGTGACCTCGACGAGCATCTGGACGCACTACGCGCGCGGCGAGCGCGTCTTCTGCGGCCACCGCCTCCCCGACGGCCTCCGCAAGAACGAGCGCCTGCCGCGCCCCATCCTCACGCCGAGCACGAAGGCCCCGAAGGGCGGGCACGACCTCTCGGCCTCCCGCGAGGAGATCCTCGCCCTCGGCACGATCGCGCCGGCGGATTTCGACGCCGCCGCCGAGATGGCGCTCGCCCTCTTCGAGCGCGGCGCCCGGATGTGCGCGGACCAGGGGCTCATCCTGGTCGACACGAAGTACGAGTTCGGCAAGGACCGGAGCGGGAACATCGTGGTCATCGACGAGATCCACACCCCCGACTCGTCCCGCTTCTGGTTCTCCGCCTCGTACGACGAGCGCTTCGCGGCCGGCGAGGACCCGGAGTCGTTCGACAAGGAGTACGTCCGCCGCTGGCTCGCCGCGCGGGGCTTCCAGGGCGAGGGGCCGATCCCGGCCATCCCGGACGAGGTCCGGATCGAGGCGTCCCGCCGCTACATCGGCGCGTTCGAGCAGATCACCGGCACGGCCTTCGTCCCCGACCTCGAGGACCCGGCCGTGCGCATCCCGCGCAACCTCGGCCTGTAGACGGGCGCGGCCGCGCCCGTAGCGTCGCGGAAAGAGCCCTTGGAGCAAAGCCAGTGAAAGCTGTCGTCAACGTCCGATTGAAGAAAGAGGTCCTTGATCCGCAGGGCGACGCCGTGAAGCGCGCCCTCACGTCGCTCGGCTTCCCCGGCGTGAAGGGCGTGCGCGTGGGCAAGCTCATCGAGATCGAGCTCGACCCCTCGCTCGGGAACGCGCCCGACCTGGAGGAGCGGCTGAAGAAGATGGCGGACGAGATGCTGGCCAACACGGTCATCGAGGACTACGAGGTCAAGCTCGCGCCGTAGCCGCCCGCGCGGCACGACGCGCGTGACGGCAGCGGCGGCGATCGGCGCTGCCGCCGCGCCGCTGCCGGAGCTCCGCGCCGCTCAGGCCTCGGGCGCGACGAGCTTCTTCGCCCAGAGGATCGCGTCCTTGCGGGCGCGGCCGACCACGAGGTGGCGCGCCAGCACCGCCGAGCGGCGGAAACCGTTCGCGAGCAGCGCGGCGGACAGCTCCACGTCGTCGGCCGGCGCGAAGGTGAACGTGCTCACGGCGCGCTCCGCGACGAGGCGGTCGCAGAGCGCGCCGATCGCCGCCGTCGTGGCGAGCCGCTCCGCCTCGCTGCGCGGCGACGTGAGCAGCTCCAGGAACGAGTTGCCGAAGCACGACTGCATCTCCCACGCCGCGTGCAGGCTGAAGCCGCCCCGCGCGGACAGCACGTAGCCCGTGCGCACGGCGTCGCGCCCGAACGGCTCGAACCCGGTGAGCGCCCGCCCCGCCCGCTGCGCGACCGCGACGGCCCGCCTGAGCTCGAGTCCGCTCGCGGGCGCGAGCTTCACCGCGGGCAGGGGCCGCTCCTCGCCCTCCCGGAGCAGCCGCCGCGCGCGGGTGATCGTGCGCTCGGCGAGCAGCACCGCGGGGGAGCTCTCCCGGTCCCCGGCGCCCTCGGCGTCGTCCTCCTCGCGCACCCGCGACGCCATCTGCGACACCACCGCCCCGAGGATCCACGCGTCGCTGCGCTTGTAGAAGCCGGGGATCGAGCCCTCCCGGACGAACCCGAGGCGGATCCACGTCGGCACCTCGTCGCGCTCGACCAGGGTGAAGATCTTCTCCACCCCCTCGCGCCTGGCGGTCGCGAGGACGAGGTTGCGCTTCGACGGGGTCGGCCCCGCGCGAAAATCGATGATGCGGAGCGTCCGGTGCCGTCGATTGACCAGCAGGCAGAGCGAGACGGTGTCGTTCCGGAACAGGAGCTCGTCGACACCGCTGCTCGACGTCGGAGACCAGGTTGTCGCTGCCAAGGTTGTCGCTGCCATACCCCTCGTGCTCGGCGCAGGCGTGGTACCTCGGGTCACGCCTCATTGCAGAATTGCAAATTGCAGATCTGCAATGCCCCTACCAGTCGGGGGCGACAGCGTCAACGAGTGTCGGCGGGGGAGGACGCTGTGGAAGCGGCCTGCGGAGAGGCGCTGCGGAAGCGGCCTGCGGAGGGGCGCTGCGGAAGGGGGCTCGGGGAGGGCGCCCGAAAGGGCGCGCTCACGGGGGAGCGGCGAGCCGGCTCGCGTCGGCCGGCTTGACCCCGAGCGCCGTGAGCGCCTCCTTGAGCTTCGAGCGCTGGAGGGAGATGCGGGTCGGCATGCCCCCCGAGATCTTGAAGGCTTCGAGGAAGTTCACCCCGCTGTCGAAGCGGGCGGCGAACGTGATGCTGTCGCCGTCGACGACGACGGAGATCGGCGCCCGCTCCTGGCCGATGAGCAGCAGCAGCGTCTTGTCGTAGGGCCCGCCGCGCTGCGACGCGTCGACGAGGACGAGCCCCGGCTCGACGCGCTCGTAGCGGAGCGCGATGCGGCGCGTCTCGACCTCGAGCGCGGCGAGCTCGGCGCCGGCCTGGTCGATCGGGGCCCAGAGCGACGGGTCGGCGAGGCCGGAGGCGAGGTGCCGGACGATGATCCCGAAGAGGGCCTGGTCGCGGGGGCGGGCGCGCAGGGCGCGGTCCATGCGGGTGGCGATCGGGCCCGGGACGCCGATGCGGGTGTCGATGGCGCGCGCGTCGTCGTCGCAGCCGGGGTAGGGCTCGACGCCCCCGCGCATCCACTTGGCGCCGCTCGCGAGGCCGTCGAAGTCGACGTGGCAGACCAGGGTGTCGACGCGCCCGGCCCGCGCGACGACCTCCGGGGTGATCATCTCGGGGCAGGCGCCGTGCTCGGCCTTCGTCGACAGCACGAAGCGGTGGTCGCCCGCGAAGCGCGCGTGGTGGGCGCTGTCGTGGTGGTCGACCCAGGCGGCGAGCCGCGGCCCGAGCTCCTGGATGAGGGGGAGCGTGACCGTCTCGAAGCTCTTGCCCCCGGCTTCCGAGGCGAAGGCGATGTCGAGCACGGCGACGTTGCCGCGTAGCTCGCGGGCGCGCGGCAGCTTGCGGGGTGAGGCGAACGCGAGGTCGAATCCGTGCATGGCGTAGCTTCCCGGGGGATGCCCGTGCCGTCCAGCCGGGCTGTCCGGCTTGCGTCGTGTCGGGCGCTCCGCCTCAATACACCCGAACGGCCCGGCGCGCTGCGAGGTAGGACCTTTCTCGGGCGGACCCTGAATCATCCGCTAGGATGATCCGACCAACGGCAGGGACAGCTCGGGCGCGCCTGAGGGTCCTTCTTCGAGGTACGCCGCCATGGACGAGTCCGGCGGCTCCGAGGAGACGCGACGAGACTCGACAAGCACGGAGCGTGCGCGTTATCGCCGCGGGCGCGGGGCCGCCGGCCTACGTCGGAGGGATGGATGAGAAGCGAGGTTCTGGGACTTGGTCTTCTGGCTCTTGGGGCGGTGCTCTGCGGCGCAGGCCTCCCGGGTGCGCCCGCCGTCCCCGAGGCGAGGGCGCAGACCGCGCCGCCCGCGCCGGCGCCGCCCGCGCCGGTGGTTTCCGGGCCGAGCTGCAAGCTGAAGGGGACGGCGCCGGTGTTCAAGGGGGCGAAGCTCTACGACGCGCCGAGCGGCGGCCGGACGATCGCGACGTTCACCGGCGCGCTGGTCCCGATGACCCTGAGCGCCATCCCGGCGGACCCGGCGGCCGGCCGGGCCCGGCTGAGCACGTCGGACGGCTCGCCGTCGCTGCGCATCGAGGGGTACGTCGCGCCCTCGGACGTCTCGGTGTTCACGACGCGCGACATCCCGGTCATCGGCGGGCACGTCTGGATCTCGAGCGCCCAGAAGGTGAAGCTCGTCGCGGCGACGGGCGACTCGCTCCGGGCGGAGCTCTTGATCTCCGGGTCCGACGGCCAGACGGCGAAGGCGACGGCCTCGTGCGACGCGTTCACGCTGCAGCGCGGCACCCCCATGAGAATGGAGGTCCCCGGCAGCGCCCGCGGTTACCTGATGAAGACGTCCTCGATCGAGCTCTTCGACCGCGCGAACGGCGACGTGATCTTCACGCTGAAGATGCTGGAAGGGGCGGCGCAGCTCTTCTGGAGCACCGAGGCGAAGTCCGGCTTCGTCCACCTGATGTCGCGCGGCGATCTCACCATCGACGCCTGGGCCCGCCTCAAGGACCTCGAACCCCTGAAAAAGGGCGAGATGATGGACCAGTACATCCCGCCGACGACGGCGGTGGCCGGCGCGCAGCTCGCGCTCGACAAGGCGCCGCCGATCGTCAAGGCGCAGCGGTCGGTGCCGGTGCGGGCGCGGCGCGACGAGAAGGAGAAGCCGGTCGGCGAGATCGAGGCCGGCGCGGAGGTCTACGTGCTGGAGACGGTGGCGGGCTGGACCAACGTGCTCCCGAAGGCGCTCGGCATGACGCCGCCCGACGAGGGCGGCTTCTGGATCCCCGCCGCGGAGACGCCGAAGTGACGCGGAAGTAACTTCCGCCGCGCCGACGCATTGCCTGGAGCGGCGCGGCGGACGACGATGCCGCCCATGACCGGCTCAGAGCTTCACCCCGCGGCGCGCCGCGCTGGATGCGCCGCGCTCCTCCTCGGGGCGCTGTCCTCGACCTCGGCGATCGCCTCCGCGCAGAGCGGCGTCTCCCTCGCGCTCCCCCACGCGGCGGGCCAGCAGGCGCTCGCCGTCCGGATCGACGCCCGCGGGATCACCGCCCGCGCCTGCCCCACGGCCGCCGCGTGCGCGGCCGACGGCGGCGCGGCGGTCGCCGTGCCCGACGACGTCGCGCCGCTGCTCGGCGGCGCGCGCGCGGCGGCGATCACGCTGGCCGACGGCAAGCGCCTCGCGATGATCGAGGCGCCGGCGCCCGGCGCCGCGCCGGCGTCGAGCGAGTCGCGGCGGGCGTCGGCGGTGACCTCGGGCGGGACGTGGGTGATGCTGCTCGCGGCGCCGCTCGCGGGGAAGGGGGCGGCGCCGGTCGTGCTCTGGAGCGGCTGGACCGGCGTCGCGAGCGGGGAGCACGGCGAGGGGCGGAGCGACGTCGTCGTCGTGGAGCCGCTCGCGAGCGGCAGCCGCGTGCTCGTCGGGCACCGGCGCGAGGACGTGACCCTCTGCGGGCGGCCGGCGCTGGTCGGCGCGCAGGAGGTCGACCCGCGGACCATGGCGCTCGTGAAGGGGGCGAGCTTCCAGAACCTGCCGGCCGCGGAGCGGAGCGCGGCGCGCAAGCTGACCGCGGAGCGCCGGGAGACCGACGCCCCTGCGCCCGCGTTCCGGCTGCTGCGCCCGACCGCGGCGTCGAGCGCGATCGGCAAGCGGTTCGCGGAGATCGCCGACGGCGACCCGAAGACCGCGTGGTCCGAGGGCAAGGCGGGCACGGGCCGGGGCGAGTTCGTGTCGTTCTCGTCGGCGGACGAGGTCGGGATCACGGGCCTCGGCCTGCGCATCAAGCCGCCGGACGGCGTGCAGGGCGGCGCCGCCCCGCGCACGTTCTACGTCGCGACGCCGGACCGCCTCTTCGAGGTGAGCCTCCCCGACGACGCGTGGCTCAAGGAGACCGCCGGCTACGAGGTGAAGCTGCCCGAGGAGATCAGGACCTCGTGCCTCGCCGTCGTGCTCGACGAGGCCCACGCGCGCGGCGCGCCGCCCGCGGACGTGCGCGTCACGATCGCCGAGATCACCGCGCGCACCGCGTTCGACGGGCAGGCCCCGGAGGCGCTCGTCGGCGCGCTCGCGGGCGGCGGCGAGCGATCCAGGGCGGCGGCGGCGCTGCTCGCGCGCGGCGGGCCGGAGGCGATCGCGGCGGCGATCGCCGGCTACGACAAGCTCGACCCGGCGGGCAGGCAGCTCGCGGCGGGCGTCATCGACGCCGCGCCGTGCGCGACGCAGATCCCCTTCTTCACCGCGCGGCTCGCGTCCGCCACGGCGTCGGCCCCGCCCCGGCGCGACCGGCGCGCGCCGCCGGCCGATCCCGATCCCGAGCTCCACCACGCGCGCGACCGCATCCGCCGCTGCGGGCGCGCCGCCGCGCCGGCGCTCGCGGCGATCGTGAAGGAGGGCGCCCCCGGCGCGAAGGTCGCGGCGGCCCGCGAGCTCGCGCTCGTGGCGCCCGCCGAGGCGATCCCGGCGCTGCTCGACGCCCTCCCCGGGGCGCGCGGCGCGACGCGGCGGGAGATCCGGGCCGCGCTCGCGCTGGCCGCGCGGAGCGAGCGCGCGGCCCCCGCGGTCGAGGACGAGGTGCAGCTCGACCGGCTCCGCGCCCGCCCGGAGGACGTCCAGCTCGACCTCCTGCGCGCGCTCGGCCCCGCGCTCGGCCGGGTGAAGGGCGGCAGCGCGGCGTTCCAGGCGCTCGCGTCCGCGCCGGGCGCCCCCTTCCAGCGGCGGTACCTGCTCCAGGCGCCGGCCGCGGCGCTCGCCCGCGCGGGCGAGGCGCCGGCGGAGGTGTACCTGCGCGCGTCGCTCCGCAAGGACGCCGACGCGCACGTGCGCCTCCGCGCCGCCGAGGTCGCGGCGGACGTGCCGGCCCTCGCGCCGGACCTGCTCGCGGCGGTCTCCGATCCGGAGGTGCGGGTGCGCGAGGCGGCGATCGTCGCGCTCGCGCGCGCGGCCTCCGCCGGGGCGAGGCTGCCCGCCGGCGCGGCCGAGGCGCTCTCCGCGCGGCTCGCCGGCGACCCGTGGACGTTCGTGCGCGGCGGCGCCGCGCGCGCGCTCGGCGCGATGCCGGCGACGCCGGCGGGCGACCGGGCGCTCGTCGGCGCGCTCGCGGACCGTTCGCCCGAGGTGCGCGGCGACGCGCTCGACGGCCTCGGCGCGCACCGCGCGACGGCGCACATCGAGGCCGTGCGCGATCGCGCGGAGGACAAGGCGGAGGACGTCGAGGTGCGCGCGCGGGCGATCCTCGCGCTCGGCGCGATGTGCGACCGGAGCTCGGTCGACCTGTGGACGCGGCTCGCGCTGCGCGCGAAGGCGCCGCTCGGCGAGCGCGATCAGCGCCTCGGAACGGCGGCGCTCGCGGCGCTCGGGGCGGTGCACCCCGCGGACCTCCCGGCGCGCCTCGAGCCGCTGCTCGACAAGGACACGCCGCACGGCCTGCGGGAGACGGCGAGGGCCGCGCTCTCCGCCGCCCCGCAGTGCCGCCGTTGACGCGGCCCGGCGGCGCCGTGCTACGCCACGCCGCCGTGGGCTCCCAGGACACCACCTCTCCGCCGGCGGACGCGCGGCGCTTCGTCCGTCGCCACGCCCTCCGGATCGCGGTCTCGCTGCTGCTCGGCGCCGGCCTCGCCTGGCTGCTCGCGCACGGCGGCCTGCCGCTCCTGCCCCCGGGCGACGCGCTCGCCGCGGTGCGCCCCTGGACGGTGGTCGCCTACGTGGCCTCGCTGGTCGCGGTCCATTTCTTCCGCGCCGTCCGCTGGCGGCACCTCCTGCGGCCCGTCGGCGAGGTCTCGACCCGCAGCGCGATCGCGGTCTCGTGGATCGCCTTCGCGGCGATCCTCCTCTCCCCGCTGCGCACGGGCGAGGTGGTGCGGCCGTACCTCATCGCGCGGCGCGGCTCCGTCCGCCTCTGGGAGGCGACGGGCACCGTCGCGGCCGAGCGCATCATCGACGGCCTCGTCCTGAGCTTGCTCCTGTTCGCGGCGCTCTCGCTCTCCACGCCGCTCGATCCGCTCCCGGACCACATCGGGGACCTGCGCGTCCCGGCGGCCGCGGTGCCCCGCGCCGCGTACGGCGTGCTCGCGCTCTTCGCGGCGTGCTTCGCGCTGATGGCGCTCTTCTTTTGGCGCCGCGACCTCGCGCGCCGCGCGACGCGCGCCGTGGTGGGCGCCGTCTCGCCGCGCCTCGCCGAGCGCCTCGCGGGCATCGTCGAGCGCGTCGCCGGCGGCCTGAGCTTCCTGCCCGCGGCGCGCTCCACCGGCCCGTTCCTGCTCGAGACGCTCTCGTACTGGGGCATCAACGCGGCGGGCGTCTGGCTGCTCGCGTGGGGGGCGGGCCTCGCGGGCGTGACGTTCGCCGAGGCGTGCGTCGTGGTCGGCTGCATCGGCATCGGCATCCTCGTGCCCGCGGGGCCCGGCTACTTCGGCGCCTTCCAGCTCTCGGCTTACATGGCGCTCGCGATGTTCTTCCCCGAGCCGGTCGTCCGGGGCCCAGGCGCCGTGTTCGTGTTCCTGCTCTATGTCACGCAGGTCGGCTGGCACATCGTCGCCGCGGCGATCGGCGCCGCCATCGACCCGGGGAGCGCCGCGGCGCCCCTCCCCGAGCAGCGGGGGTGGGACAACGCGGCGTGTGGATCGTAGCCGCCGCGCTCCCGGGCCTCGCCTGCTGCGTCGCCGGGCAGCTCGGCGGATCCGCTCATCTCACCCCCCGGCCGGCGCGCCGCGGCAGCACCGCGCGCGCCCGCGCGATCCACTCCGTGAGCGAGGCGGCGTCCTGGGGGACCGCGTCGAGGTCCGCGTCCTCGGCGACGCGCACCATCGCGGCGCCGTCGTCCGGCATCATGCCCTTCGCGGCCAGCATCGCCTGCGCCCTGAGCGGCGAGAGCTCCTCGGTCGCCTTCTCCCCGAGGAGCGCGAGGATCCAGCCCGACAGCGCCGGCACCGCCACCCCGCCGATCACCTCGGGCGGCGCCGGCATGGTCGAGGCCACGCGCCGGATCCCCTCCTCGATCGCCTCGCGGCGCGCCGGATCGCGGTCGATGTCGCGGGAGAACGCGAGCACGTCGCACCCCGCCTCCTTCGCGTCGAGCGCCGCGCCGAGCACGTTGCGCGTGTCCTCGTGGGTCGCCCCGCGCGCCTTGTATTTCCGGATGCTCTTCCACTCGCGGGCGCCGCCGACGACCCACCCGGCGGGCTGGACGCGCGAGAGCAGCGTCCAGAGCACGCCGGGGCGTTTGTCGGACTGGTACGCGGGCGCTCCGGCGCGGCTGCCCAGCTCGTTCTCGCCCTCGCCCACGAGGAAGATCCGGGTCTTCTCCGGGGGCTTCGTCACGGCCGCGGGCCTCCGGCGAGCAGCGGCGCCTCGTCCGCGCCGTTCGCGTAGCTGAGCCAGAGCTCGCCCAGCGCGTACACCCTGGCGCGCTCCTCGAACCCCGGCGTGTTCAGGATGCGCGTGGCCTGCGTCCCCTGCTCGCCGGCGCGGGTGATGATCGTGACCTCCTCGGGCTGGAGCTCGTTCACGACGAGCGGGCTGTGCGTCGCGAGGAGGACCTGGGTCTTCTCGGAGACGATGCGCAGGGCGCGCATCACGTCGGCGATGCGCGCGGGGTGGAGCCCGTGCTCGGGCTCCTCGACGAGGAGGAGCGGCGTGGGATCGAGGTGCGGCAGCGCCGCGAAGGCGAGGTAGTAGAGCATGCCCTCGCTCATCAGCTCCGCCGGCACGACGGTGCCGCCCTCGAGCTTCACGCCGATGGCCTTCGCGGTGGGGCTCGGGTTGGCGAGGTGGATGCTCTTCACGCTGGGGAAGAGGCGCGCGAGCTCCTCGTTCAGGTCGATGTAGGCCGACAGATCGCGGCTGATCACGGCGTCGTAGACGGCCGGCAGGCCGGTGCCGCGCTCGTCGGCGAAGCAGAGCGGCTGCCCGTCGGGGATCAGCGGGTGCGCGCTCCGGAGCGCGTCCGGGTCGAGGCGGAGCGTCTGCGCGCCGCGCAGCGCCTGGACGATCTCGGGCGCGGGGCGCTCGGGGCTCGGCCCGCTCCGCGTGGTCTCGCCGTCGTCGATGTCGTCGAGCAGGGAAGGGGGGCCGAGGTCCCTCGGGAACGAGGTGGAGCGGAACCGCCCTGCCGCGTCGAGCTCCACGCGCCACGCCGCGCTCGCCGACGACACCTCGAACAGCGCGCTGCCCGGGGCCCTGCCCGCCGCGGGACCGCGCCCGAGCGCGTCGGGCGCCGGCTCCACGAGCGCGCGCTCGAGGACGGAGGCGAGGGTCCGGAGCGCGCGCAGCACGGTGCTCTTGCCGCTGTCGTTCGGCCCGATGAGCGCGTGCAGCGGGGTGAGCTCCAGGGTCGCGTCGTGCACGCAGCCATACCCCTGGATGCGGAGCTGCTCGACGTAGGGTCGGTTCATCGGCGTGGATGCCAGCATACCCGCGCGATCTTGGACAGGGAACTTGGCCCACCCTCGCCCGCCCCTGCTACGCCGCGGCCATGCGCCGCCTCCCGCCGATCGCGCTGCTCGCCCTCGCGCTGGCCCTCCCCGCGGCCGTCGGCCTCGGCGGCGGTGATGCCAGCGCCAGCGTCGCGTATGAGTCGCCTTACACCTTCGACCAGACCTTCGGCACGGCGCTGCGCCTCGTGCGCGTCGATCTCGGCTTCACGATCGTCGAGAAGGACGTCGCGAACGGCTACCTGCTCTTCGAGTACCGGAGCCCGGAGAGCGGGGGCAAGGCGACGCAGGGCTCGATCGAGATCGTGAACGGCCGCGCCGGCGTGCGCGTCGCCGTGCAGCTCCCGGCGATGCCGCAGTACCACGAGCAGGTGCTCCTCGACGGGCTCGTGAAGAAGCTCGCGGCCGAGCACGGCGACCCGCCGAAGAAGGCGCCGCCGCCGCCGCCCGCGTCGGGGGCCGCGCCGCCCGACGCGGGTGCGCCGCCAGGGTGACCCACGCGACCGGGCGGCGCCGCGCCTCGGCCGTGTTACCCGCAGCGCCGCACGTACTCGAAGTCGACGGGCTTGCCCTTGAGCCCTCGCGCCGGCGCCGCGATCCAGTTCGCCATCTGCTTCGGATCGAACACCGGCTTCTCCATCAGGCTCCGCACGTAGGCCTCGTCGCTCGCGGTCGGCAGCCAGTCGTCGCGCCGGCGCTCCCACTCCGCCTTCGAGAGCGGGTTGCCCTCGGGGTCGAAGTGGAGCCCCGCGTAGATCCCCGAGCTCCGGTGGAAGCGCCGGCTCGGCAGCTTCAGCCGGAACGAGACGCCGGACTCCTCGATCACCCGGTTCATCTTGTCGAGCCCGCGCTGCGAGTCGCTCACGTACTCGTCGCGCAGCACCTCGTTCATCGCGTTGCGGAGCGGCACCTCCTCGCGCCTCCACCCGGACACCGCGCCGCCGCCCGCCGCGAGCGGCGCGTGCGGTACGTCGATCACGTACACGCCCTCGAGCGCCCGGTGGTCGTCGTAGGAGTCCTCCTTGGCGCGGCCCTTCACGCTCGACGCGAAGAACGACGCGGCGTTCGACGAGATCTCCCCGCCGAAGAGGTCCAGCGACAGCGAGTACCAGAGGTTCACGTACTTCTGCATCGTCGGCAGATCGACGCCGCCCTCGGCGCGCGCGTCCTCGTTCTTGTTCCGCTTCATCAGCTCGCACGTCCGCTGGCAGATGCGGAGCAGGCCCGTCTCGCCGACGAACATGTGGTGCGCCTCCTCGGTCAGCATGAACCGCGTCGTGCGCGAGAGCGGATCGAAGCCGCTCTCCGAGAGCGCGAGCAGCTGGTACTTGCCGTCGCGGTCCGTGAAGTAGGTGAACATGAAGAACGAGAGCCAGTTCGTGCACGGCTCGTTGAAGGCGCCCAGGATCCGCGGCTTGTCCGGATCGCCGCTCCGCCGCTCCAGGAGCGCCTCCGCCTCCTCCCGGCCGTCGCGCCCGAAGTGGCTGTGCAGGAGGTACACCATCGCCCAGAGGTGCCGCCCCTCCTCGACGTTCACCTGGAACAGGTTCCGGAGGTCGTACACGCTCGGGCAGCTCTGCCCGAGCAGCCGCTGCTGCTCCACGCTCGCCGGCTCGGTGTCCCCCTGCGTCACCACGAGCCGGCGCAGCATGTTCCGGAGCTCCCCCGGCACCTCCTGCCACACCGGCTCGCCGAGGTGATCGCCGAAGCCGATCGTCCGGCCGGGCACCGGGTCGGCGAGGAAGATGCCCCAGCGGTAGTCGGGCATCTTCACGTAGTCGAAGTGCGCCCACCCCTCGTGATCGACGCTGATCGCCGTGCGCAGGTAGATGTCGTCCGCCTGGAACCCCTCGGGCCCCGTCTCCCGCCACCAGTCGAGGAACTTCGGCTGCCACGCCTCGAGGGCGCGCTGGAGCTTCCTGTCCGACGCGAGGTCGACGTTGTTCGGGATCCGCTCCGAGTTGATGACCGCGCTCATGTCCGCCTCCAGTCGAACTCGGGGCGCTCCGGGCGCCCGTACATGGTCAGCGCGCCGCGCGGGCCGACCGCGTTCGGGCGCTGGAAGATCCAGTTCTGCCAGGCGGAGAGCCGGGCGAAGATCTTCGTCTCCATCGTCTCCGGCCCGCAGAAGCGCAGGCTCGCCTCCATCCCGGTGAGCGCGTCGGGCGACAGGCTCAGCCGCTCCTCGATCGCGAGCCGCACCTCGTCGTCCCAGTCCATCACGTCCGGCGTGAAGGTGCAGAGGCCCTCCGCGAGCGCCTCCTCGGCGGACAGCAGGTCCTTCCGCCCCTCCAGCGCCGCCGCGCGCTCCGGCGCGCCCAGGAAGCGCGACGCGAGCCGCGACAGGCCGTTCGACATCGCGAGCGGACCGAAGTTCAGCGCGCTCAGGCCGACGAAGGCGGCCTCCCCGCCGTCCGCGCCGCCGTCCAGCATGTAGGACCGGTCCGCCGCGAGCGCGAGCTCGAGCAGGCTCCCCGCGAAGCACGAGCCCGGCTCGATCAGCGCGAACACGCTGCGCGCCGTGAGGTCGAGCCGCTTGAGCACGCGCCGCATGTGGAGCAGCACCTCCCGCGCGAACCAGTCGTCGCGGGCCGCCCAGAGCGCCTCGTCCGCGGCGCGCACCGCGGCCGGGGAGCCCGTCGTCCGCAGGAGGACGAGGCCCACCGCGTCGTGGTTGAAGCGCAGGTCGAGGAGCGCGTCGTCGAGCTCGCGGAACGCGCGGAGCGCCCACAGATCCGACCCGGCCCTGCGCATCGCGGCGGCGTCCGTCGCCCCCTCGCCGTCGGGCCCGAGCACGCGGAGCTCCGCGGTGCGCGCGGCGCGGTCCACCCGCAGCGACACGTAGCGGTAGTCGCTCACGACGACCCGCCCCTGTTCGAGCTCGGCGCGCCGCGCCTCGAGCGGCGCGAGCTTCACCCCCGGCCCCGGCCGGTCCGGCGTCGCCGCCGCGAGCTCGGCGGCGCGCTGGGCCACCGCCTGATCGAAGCGGCTCTTCGGGATCGACCGATCGACGAGGCCCCACTCCTGCGCGCGCTTGCCGCGCACCCCCTCGGCGAGCGTCGAGAAGACGTCCGCGAGGTCGCGCCGCACCTTGCGCTTGTCGACGAGCCGCGTGAGCCCGCCCGTGCCGGGGAGCACCGCGAGCAGCGGCGTCTCCGGGAACGAGACGGCGCTGCTCCCGTCGTCCGCGAGGAGGATCTCCTCGCACGCGAGCGCGAGCTCGTAGCCCCCGCCCGAGGCGACCCCGTTCAGCGCCGCGAGGTAGTGCTGCCCGCTCTCGGCGCACGCCTCCTCGAGCGCGAGCCGCGTCTCGTTCGTGAACTTGCAGAAGTTGACCTTGAAGGAGTGCGTCGACGACCCGAGCATGTAGATGTTCGCGCCCGCGCAGAAGATCCGCGGCTGCGCGCTCGTCACGACCACCGCCTTCACCTCCGGGCGCTCGAAGCGCAGCCGCTGCACGATGTCGGCGAGCTCGATGTCGACCCCGAGGTCGTAGCTGTTCAGCTTCAGCTGATAGCCGGGCCGCATCGGCGCGTCCTCGACCACGTCGAGCGCGACGCGCGCGATCGCCCCCTCGAACGAGAGCTTCCAGTGCCTGTAGCGGCCCGGCTCCGTCTCGAAGCGCACGGGCGGCGGCGCCTCGCCGGGGGAGCCCTCGTCCCGGGCTCTTGTCTGCGGCGCGGTCGCCGCCGGAGGAGGAGAGGAGGTCGCTTCCATCGGGATGAGCCCACCACCCCGGGGCGCTTTCGTCAAGCAGTATAGTGCTTGAACCGTTCGCGTTCAGGAAATATAGTGCATATCCGAGATGCCGCTCCGCGAGCTTCCACGCCGGACATCGCGCCGGACGCCGCGCCGAGAGGGCGCAGGGCGAGACCCGGAGTCCGAGGCTGCCGCAGCCTCGGACGGCGACGCCTCGTCTGCCGCGGGCGCCGCGTCCGCCTCCGCCGGCGACGCCGCGTCCGTTGAAGAGGGCGCGCCGCCGATCCTCGCGCACCTGGCCGATCGGCTGCGGCTACGGCGCAAGGAGCTCGCGCTCACCCTGCGCGAGCTTGCTGAGCTCGCCGGGGTGAGCGAGCGCTTCCTGGTGCTGCTCGAGAGCGGGCGGGCGAACGTGTCGGTGGTGCGGCTCGACGACATCGGCCGCGCGCTGGGCACCTCGGCGGCCGCGCTGCTCTCCGAGGGCGATCTCGCGGCGGCCGGGGAGGCGCCGCGCGCCGGGGCCGCCGGCGAGGGGGGGCGCGGCGCGCGGGGGGACGTCGGGCGCGCCCTGGTCGCGCTGCTCGGCCTGCGAGGGGCGGGCAAGACCACGATCGGCGGCCGCGCCGCGGCGCGGCTTGGGGTGCCCTTCCTCGAGCTCGACGGGCTGGTGGCCGCCCGCGCCGGGATGAGCCTCGCCGCCCTGTTCGAGATCCACGGCAACGCCTACTATCGGCGGCTGGAGCGCGAGGAGCTCGCGCGGCTCGCCGAGGAGCGCGCGCACGGCATCCTCGCCGCGGGCGGCGGCCTCGTGACCGACCCGGCGACGTTCGGGCTGCTGCGGCGCTGCGCCGTGACCGTCTGGCTGCGCGCGAAGCCCGAGGACCACTGGCGCCGCGTCGTCGAGCAGGGGGACGCGCGCCCCATGGCGAACCGGGCCGACGCCATGAAGGAGCTCAGGGCCCTGTTCCAGGCGCGGCGCGCCCTCTACGAGCAGGCCGACTTCGTGGTCGACACGTCGTCGCTCGGTCTCGCGCGCTCTGTCGATCGCGTGGTCAAGATCGCCCGTGAAGCTGATAGAAGGAACGCCACGCGCTCGCCTTAGCCCATGGCGCGCTCCCCCCTCCCATGTCCATGCCGCGCCTGAAAATTCTCTTCGTGGTGTCCGAATGCGTCCCCTTCGCCAAGACGGGCGGCCTCGCCGACGTCGCCGGCGCCCTGCCGATCGCGCTCGCCGCGGCCGGCCACGACGTGCGCGTCGTGATGCCGGCCTACCGCGTCGCCAAGCGCTACCTCGCCCGCCAGGCGGCGCTCGCCGAGCACCCGTCCGGGGGAAGCCAGGCCGTCGCCTCGCCCGCGGTCGTTGCGCAGGCCGCGGGGGCGCCGGTGGTCGCCGCGCAGGCGGCGGCCGAGCACGCCGCGGCCGAGCACGCCGCGGCCGCGCAGGAGGCGGCCGCGAGCGCTGCGGCCGCGGAGGCCGCGGCCGACCCGGCCGCCGCGCCGGCCGCGGACGCGCTGGAGACGGCCGCGGCGGCAGCGGCCGACCCGGCGGGGGGCGCCGCGGCTGCGACCGGCGCGGCCGTCGCCGCGCTGGCGGGCTCGGCGCACGCCGCCGCGGGGCAGGGGGCGGAGGTGGAGCCCACGGCGGAGCGCTTCGCCCCGCGCCGGCTGCCCTCGGCGCTCGGCGTGCCGCTCGGCGCCGGAGGCGAGGTGTGGACCGGCGTCTTGGAGACGCGCCTCGAGCCGTCCACGCCCGGCGCGCCCGCGCCGACCGTGTACCTGCTCGAGCACGACGTGCTGTACGACCGCGACGGCATCTACGGCGACGCGCACGGCGAGTTCGGCGACAACCTCGCGCGCTACGCGGTCCTGTCGCGCGGCGCGCTGCAGCTCTGCCACGCGCTCGGCTTCTGGCCGGACATCGTGCACGTCCACGACTGGCAGTCGGCGCTCGTCCCGCTCTACATCAACGTCCTCGAGCACCGGTCGCCGCTCGCGCGCGCGGCGACGGTGCTGACGATCCACAACCTCGGCTACCAGGGCTGGTTCAACAAGATGCTGCTCCCCACCACGGGGCTCGGCTGGGACCAGTTCCACAGGTTCTGCCTCGAGGCGTACGACAGCCTGAACCTGCTCAAGGCCGGCATCTACAACGCGACCATCGTCTCCACCGTCTCGCCCCGGTATGCGCAGGAGATCCAGACGTGGGAGGGCGGGGAGGGGCTCGACGGCGTGCTCCGGGACCGCGGCACCGACGTGGTCGGGATCCTGAACGGCATCGACGACGCCGTCTGGAACCCGGCGACCGACCCGCACATCGCGGCGACGTACTCCGCCGAGGATCTGAGCGGCAAGCGCCTCTGCAAGGCGGCGCTCCAGCGCGAGATGGGCCTCGACGAGCGCCCCGAGGTCCCGCTCCTCGGGCTCGTCAGCCGCCTGGCGACCCAGAAGGGCATCGACATCCTCGCGGGCGCGCTCGACCACATCCTCTCCCTGGACGTGCAGCTCGTCGTGCTCGGCTCCGGCGAGCGCTGGGCCGAGGATCTCTTCTCGCGGATCGCCGGATCGAGCGACCGCTTCCGCGTCTACATCGGCATGAACGAGGGGCTCGCGCACCGCATCGAGGCGGGCGCCGACCTCTTCCTCATGCCGTCGCGCTACGAGCCCTGCGGGCTGAACCAGCTCTACAGCCAGCGTTACGGGACGCTGCCGGTGGTGCGCGCCGTCGGCGGGCTCGACGACACGGTCGAGAACAACATCACCGGCTTCAAGTTCGAGGAGATGTCGTCCATGGCGCTCGGGAACACCGTCGCCTGGGCGGTGCACCTCTACCGCGCCGATCCGGCGTACTTCCGGACGATGCAGGTGCGGGCGATGAAGAAGAACTTCGGCTGGGCGCACGCGGCGCGGCAGTACGAGGCGCTCTACCGGCTCGCCATCTCCCGCCGCACCGGCCGGTGAGCGGCGGGCACCCGCTTCGGATACGGGCCCATCTCGACGTTTTCGGTGCTCAGCGCACTGGAGTGCGCTTGCGCGCCGAAAACGCCGATCTGGGCCCGTCTCCTGTGCGGGTGACCGCCGCTCTGCGACGCTCGTATCAGAGACGGGTGAACCTCGCTCTCGATCGCGCGCACCGCGTGGATGAGGGCCCGCGGCGTCCCGCGTGGGGAGGCTGGCGTTGAGTGGCGGCGCGTTCCGCGAGGACGCGCTGCGCGGCGGCGCCTCCGCGGGGAGGGCGCCGCCGCGGGGGAGGGTTACTCCTTCTCGGGCTCGGGGGCGGCGGGCTGCGTGGCGGGCTGCGCCGGCTGCCCGGCGGCGCCGGGCAGCTGCGGCTGCGACTTGCCGATCAGCGAGCGGGAGAGGGCGCGGTGCTTCCCCTCGACGAGGCCCACGAAGCTCGTGATGACCGGCAGGTACAGGCTGGGCGAGGAGATCCCCTTGTCGGTCAGCTTGGGATCGGCCTCCTTGACCGCGCCGATGAACTTGTCGAGCGCGGTCGACATGATCTTGACCCACGGGTCGTTCTGGTGCGTCGTGCCGTAGGCCTTGAGCGCCCCGGCGGACGCCTCCACCTTCTGGATCGCGGTCCTCGCCGCCGCGGGGTCGACGTTCTTGCTGGACAGGATCAGCATGAGCGCGCGCGCGTCCTCCAGGGCCGTGATCGCCGCCTTCTGACCCTCCTCGGCCTTCCCGAGATCCGGCAGGTGCGACGAGTGCCACGCGGACACCGCGAGGCCGAGCTTGTCGGAGCTCGCGTCGAGCTTCTCGAAGTCGGCGAGGAGCTTCTTGTGGAGCTCCTTGCCCTTCGCGAAGCCGTCCTTCTTGTACTCCTCGCGCTGGTAGTAGTTGGCCGCCGCGGCGATGTTCTTCGCGAGCTCGGTCGCGTAGGGCGCGTACTCGGCGAGCGCGGCGTCGACGTCCGGCATGGCCGGATCCTTGAGGCTCAGGGCGACGGTGCAGGCGCGCGCGTTGCGCTCGTGCGGGGCGCGCGCGCTGAAGTTGAACGGCCGGCGCTCGTCGATCCTGGGGAGCGACGCGGCCGGCGCGGGCTTGCCCCCGGACGCGGCGGCGGGCGCGGCGGCGCCCGGCGCGGCCGCGCCGTCCTTGGCGGCGGGCGCGGCGGCCGTCTTCGGCGCGGCGGCGGGCGCGGCGGCGCCCGGCGCGAGGGCCTTCCCGGGCGGGGGGGCCTTGGCGTCCCCGGGCTTCATCAGCTCCTCGGCGCCGAAGCTCGGGATCTTCTTCTCGCTGGGCTCGTCCTTGCCGAGGCTCGCGAGGTACGCGTCGCGGGCCTGCTTCAGCGAGAGCGTCCCGAAGTAGCAGACGTCGACGCGGTACTCCTTCATCGACTGCGGATCGACCTTCGCGACCGGCGACACGGGCGCCCGCATGTTCTTGCCCTTGTTGGCCGCCGCGGAGCTTGCCGGCTGCTCCGGCTGGGGAGGAGGCGGGTCCTCTTTGCAGCCGGCAGCACCGCTGGCGACGAGCACGAGCGCGATGGAACAGAGAGACCGTACGGAAATCATTCGGAGTGCCTCCTCGGCTGGCGCAGGAACGGGCGCATCATGCCTAAGCCGGCGGCGCTTGCAACACCGGCCATTGGCGGATACTTGCGGTTTCAGTAGGGCAAAACCCGGCTCCAGCCCTAAACCCTTGACACGACCGGGATCTTCCAGGCCTTCGCTGTGGCTGTCGACACGATGACGGTCTACTGTCCGCACCGTGAAGCTGCGAAGCCTGACGGTGGACGAGCTGACCATCGACGACGAGCGCTCCTTCCGGCACGTCTCGCTCTACGCCGATCTGAAGCAGGTGCTCCAGCGCGACGGGTACCGCTTCCGCGTGCCCGACGTCGAGGCGAGCTGGGATCGGGTCGTCTTCCTGAACCTGACGTTCTGGAACCAGAGCGAGCAGGGCGACCTGATCGCCAGCGAACACATCGCCGCCGACGTCGTCGCGCACGTGGCGTGGCACCACCTCGCCCACCGCGCCCTCGCGCCCACGAGCGCCGGCGCTCCGCCCACCGCGGAAGCGCTCCTGCTCGCCGAAGCGATCGCCAGCGCGTTCGATCTGTACCTGGTGGGGCGCCTCCTCGGGCACGCCCCGAACGCCGAGTTCCTGGCCACGCAGGTGCCCGCGATGGCCGACGCCGCCGAGGCCGCGGGGCTCTCGGACGCCGGCTTCGAGGCGCTGCTCGCGGGCGTGTCCGCGGATCCGGAGCGCGCCTTCGAGGACCTCCGCGCCTTGCTCTTCGACGTGACCACGGCGCTCCGGCCTTGCGACAGCATGGCCCGCGCCGCGGAGATCCTCGCGGGCTTCGACGCGCACCGCTTCGCGCCGCTCCTGCACCACTACGAGCTGTCGAACTGGATCCTGTCGACGCGCGCGTCCGGGAGCTCGCCCGCGCCCGACCCCATCGCCCGCGCTGCGGACGCGGCGCTGCGGAGCGCGCCGGTCGCGCTGGACTTGCTGGAGCAGCGCTGGGTGCGCCCCCCCGCGCCCCTGCCGCTCGGGGCGCGCAATACGGACGCCGCCGCGCCGGAACCGTAAGCCGGACCGGAACCGTAAGCCGGACCGGAACCGTAAGCCGGACCGGAACTGCAAGCCGGACCGGAACCGTAAGCCGGACCGGAACCGTAGCCGGACCGGAACCGTAAGCCGGAACCGTCAAAACTTGGCGAACGGGCCCGTCCAGGAAACGGACGCCCTGGTCGGCAGCAAAGAACATTGCACGTGCTGCCGAGCTGCGCGATCCTCGTCAAGGTGCAACTCGCCTGCTCTCTCTGCAGGACGTACGTGGAGATCGGGGTGGGGCGCGAGATGCGCCCGTCGCTTCCGTTCGTCTGCAAGTCGTGCCGTGCGAAGAGCAAGCAAGGCACGGCCGACCGGGCGAGCGGCGAGCCGCGCTCGTCGCCGTCGATGGTGCCGAGCTCCGCCAGCGGGCGCGATCGGCGGGCGCCGTCGAGCGAGCCCGAGCGCGTTATTTCGTCCTCCGAGCACCCCCCGGAGTGGGAGCCGGTGTCGTCGAGGGACCTGATGATCGACGGCGAGGTGACGCTCCCCGGCGGGTCGGCTCTGCCGGCGCCCGAGCCTGCGAGGGATCCGGAGCGGCGCAGGGCGCCTGGTCCGACAGCGCGCGGGCGAGGGCTCACGCTCGCGGAGCGGATCGCCCAGCAGGAGCTGGAGGACATCGGCCTGTCGCCGGGATCCAGCCAGCGGGCGCACCAGCTGGACGCGCTCGACGTCGCGGCGGAGGCCGCGCTCGAGCTCGCGGTGGTGACGCCGGACGGCGGCTTGCGCCAGCGCGAGCGCGCGGCGCGGCCTCGCACGTTCGCGATCGCGCCGCGGGACGACGCGCGCCGCGCCGCCGGGGCGGCGCCGCCGGCCGTCGGTCGGAGCCCGTCCGCGCTCCCGCCCGCCGACTCCGATCCCGTCTCGATCCAGGATCTCGCGCAGATGTTGTCCCCCGGGGTGGAGCCGCCCTCGCTGTCGCTGGGGTCGGAGGCCGCCGAGGACGATCGCGCGAGCCACCCCGCGCCGGCGCCCGAGCCGGCCGCCCCGCCCCGGAAGAGCGCGCCGGTGCCGGCGCCCGTGCGGCCGCCCGCGCGCCGCGAGCACCGCACCACGTCGGTGACGCCGGCGCTTCGGCAGCGGCCGGCGCACCGCGCGGGCGGGACCTCCCGGCCGATCATGCCGCCGTCGGAGATGCCGCCGGCGCCCCTGTCCGAGATGCCGCCGGCGCCGTCGTCGCTCGACGAGGTCCGGCCGTCGTCGCACCGCTCGTCGCCCGAGCTCCGGCTGAAGGACGTGCAGGCGATGGCGGCGCTCGCGCCGCAGCCCGAGTCCGCGCGCCGCGCCTGGGCCGGCCCCGACGCCGCGCCCGGCGACGCCTCCAGGGCCGACCTCTCCCTGCTGGCGGCGGTCGTCCCGCCGCCGCCTGCGGCCTCGCCGCGCGCTCCGGAGGAGCCGCGGCCCGAACGCGCGAGGCCGAAGGCGGCGCAGGCGCCGGCGACCGCCGGCGAGCCCGGGGCGCAGGCGAGCGGCGCGGACCCCGCGCGCGAGCCGTCGGCGCGCACGAGCAGCGCGCCCAGGGCGACCGCTCGGACGGCGGGCGACCGGACCAGCCAGACCGATCCCGGCGCGCGCGCCGGGCGCAAGGAGGACTCGGGCCTGATCGACCTGCGCAACATGGCGCAGTCGGCCGGCGTGGACGACGGGAGCCGCCGCAGCGGCGACCTCCGCGCCGACGAGGAGATCCTGAGCATCAGCGGCGGGCTGTTCGGCGGGGCCACCGCGGAACGGAGCTCCTCTCCGGAGGTCGCCGGGGTCGCCGAGGGGCTCGTCGAGCCGTCCGGCGAGCCCGACCCGCTGGCGGTCGAGGGGCACACCTCGTCCGGCGAAGACGCGCCGGCGCGCCCCTCGGTCGCGGTGGCCGCCCGGCTGTCCGGGAGCCTGCGCGCCCTCTCGACGCCGGCGTCGCGGCAGAACGCCGCGGTGGTCGGCTGGGTGCTCGTGGTGTTCCTCGCGTTCGGCGCGTCGATGTACTTCGCGCAGATCGGCGGCAAGCCGACCAGCGCCGCGCCGGTGGAGGCCGCGCCTGCGGCGGGCAGCGCCGCGCCCGCGGCGGACAGCGCTGCCTCCGCGGCGACCGCGCCCGCAGAGGCGCCCCCTCCGCCGGCGGCCCCGGCGATGGCAGGTCGCGCCGCCGACAGGGAGCCGTCCCTCGATGACGAGCCGGCGGCGGCCCCGCCCGCCGCAGCCGGCGCTGCGGAGCAGGCGCCCGCCGCTCCGGCCTCTGCCGGCCCGCCCGGGGAGCCCGCTGCGCCGTCGCGGACCGAGCTGGCTCAGGCGGGGTCTGCGCCCGGGGAGGCGCGGGAGGCGAGCGCCCCGCCCGCGGCGAGCGCCGCGCCCGCGGCGAGCGCCGCGCCCGCAGCGAAGGCCACCCCGGAAGCGAGCGACAGGCCCGAGGCGACCCCGAGGACGGCCCAGGCCAGCGCGCCGAGCGCGCCCGAGCGCCCGCGGACGGCCGGGAAGCAGCAGGGGCCCGCGCCGCTCCTCCCGGCGCGGGACGAGCCGGCGCGCTTCGATCAGAGCGCGGCGGCCGGCGCGCTCGCGTCCGCGGCGTCCGCGGCCGCCGGGTGCACGGGCGAGGGCCTCACCGGAACAGCCCGCGTGGCCGTCACCTTCGCGCCCTCGGGCAAGGTGATGTCCTCGCGCGTGGAAGGGGGCGACCTCGTCGGAACCGCGACCGCCGGGTGCATTGCCGGCGCGTTCCGAAATATCTCGGTGCCGCCGTTCGAAGGGATCCCGGTCACCGTCATGAAGCAGGTGAAGATCCGCTGACGACGGGTCGAAAGCTTCCTATCCTCCCGCCGCTGTGCTGGTCGCGCTTCGGGTCAAGAATTTCATTTTGATGGACGCCCTCGAGCTCCGGCTGGAGCCAGGGTTCAACGTGCTCACCGGCGAGACGGGCGCGGGCAAGTCGATCGTCGTGGGCGCGCTCTCGCTGGTCCTCGGCGGCCGCGCGAGCGCGGAGCAGGTCCGCCCCGGCGCCGACGAGGCCGAGATCGAGGCGCTGTTCGACGTGCGGAGCTCCGACCGCGCGATGGCGATGCTCGACGCCGCCGGCGTCGCGAGCGGCGGCGAGCTCGTGATCCGCCGCGTGGTCCAGGCGACCGGCCGCTCGCGCGCCTACCTGAACGGCCGCCTCTGCACCGCGGGCGAGCTCCAGGCGCTCGCCCCGGAGCTCGCCGACGTCGCGTCGCAGCACGAGAGCGTCGCGCTCACCGACCCGGCGACGCACCTCGGCTACCTCGATCGCTTCGGCCGCCTGGTGCCGGCGCGCAGCGAGCTCGCGGCGGACGTCAGCGAGCTCGAGGCGCTCAGCGCGGAGCTCCGCGCCGCCCGCGAGCTGGAGCGCGGCCGCGGCGAGCGTGAGGCGTTCGTCGCCTTCCAGCTCCAGGCCATCGACGCGCTGTCGCCGCGCCCCGGCGAGCTCGCCGAGCTCGCGGCCGAGCGCAACCGGCTGCGCCACGCGGGCCGCCTGCACGACATCACCCGGCGCGCGGCCGCGCGCCTCGAGGGGGACGACGCGCTCTGCGACGAGCTCGCGCGGCTCGCGTCGGAGCTCCGCGCCGCCGCGGAGATCGACCCCGCGCTCGACGACGTCGCCCGCGCGGTCGACGGCTGCTGGACGGAGCTCAGCGACGCGGCCCGGGCGATCGCGCGGTACGCCGAGCGCGCCGAGGCCGACCCGGATCGCCTCTCGGAGATCGAGGATCGCATGTACCGCCTCGAGGGCCTGCTCCGTCAGCACGGCCCGACGATCGAGGACGTGCTCGCGACCCGGGCGCGCCTCGCGGCCGAGCTCTCGCGCCTCTCGGGGGTGGAGAGCCACGTCGCCGACCTCGAGCGCCGGCGCGACGCCCTGCTCGCGGTGGCCGCCGAGCGCGCCCGCAAGCTGTCGGCGAAGCGCCGCAAGGCGGCCGAGAAGCTCGGCGCCGCGATCTCCACGGAGCTCGCCGAGCTCGGCATGGGCGGCGCGCGGGTGGTCGTGGACGTCGCGCTGCACGGCGGCGACCGCGCCGAGCTGGTCGTCGACGGCGCCCGCCTCGGCCAGGACGGCATCGACCGGGTGGAGTTCCTCATCTCGCCCAACAAGGGGATCGAGCCTCGCCCGCTCCGCCGCATCGCCTCGGGCGGCGAGCTGTCGCGCGCGCTGCTCGCCCTGAAGCGCGTGCTCGCCGAGTGCGGCCCGGCCGGGCTCTACGTCTTCGACGAGGTCGACAGCGGCGTCGGCGGCGCCGTCGCCGACAAGATCGGGCGCGCGATCGGCGACGTGGCGCGCCACCACCAGGTCCTCTGCATCACGCACCTGGCCCCCATCGCCGCCTTCGCCAGCGCGCACTTCGTCGTCGCGAAGGAGAACGCCGGCGGCATCGCGAAGAGCTCGGTCTCGCGCGTCGACAAGAAGGACCGCATCGCCGAGGTGGCGCGGATGTTGTCGGGCGCGAAGGTCACCGGCGCGTCCCTCCGGGCCGCGACGGAGCTCATCGAGGCGGCGCGGCTCTAGACCGGCGGTCGTACCAAGGCGGGGGGCGCGGCGCGGGTCAGCTGCGCGCGAGCGCGTAGTCGTTCAGGTCGACGCGGATCAGATCCTTGAGCCAGGGGTGCACGGTGATCGCGGTGCGGTAGAGGCCCTGGGCGATGCGCCGGTAGCTCGTGTGGCCCTGCTTCGCCGAGCGGAGCTCGACGACGTGGAAGAGCTCGCGCAGGTTCAGCGTCCAGAGCGTCCTCACGCGGAAGCCGAGCGGCACGGCGTACTGCGCCTCGAGCGGGTAGCGCCCCTCCATGGCGTGCCAGGCGTCGCGCGCCGCGAGCATCGCGTCCTGGAAGGCCTCGGCGTAGCCGAGCTCCGAGAGCGCCTGCGGCGTCTCGAAGCCGAGCCGGCAGGTGAGCCGCTGCGTCGCGGGCGTCAGCATCCGGTGGCGCTGCAGATCCCGGTACGCGCCGTAGTCGAGCATGAGCTCGAAGGTCATGGTCGACGCCTCGAACGCGCGCGGCGGCGCGTCGTACGGGCCGCGCTTCTCGCACGCCGCCTGCGCGATGGCGATGAGCTCCGGCAGCGTCGCGCGGCGGAGCGCGTCGCCCAGGTTGTAGGCGTGCACGCCCGGATCGCTGCCGTCGTACGCCAGCGCCAGCGCGATGCGCTCGAGGGCGTCCTTGTCGTAGCGCACCAGCCGGACGGGCTGGTTGATCACCATCGTCGCGCTCACGCCCTCCTCCGGCGGCGTGTAGACCCGCTTCATCGCCGCGGCGACGGTGGCCTGCAGCGTCGTCCGGAGCTCGTTCGGCGCGGCGTACTTGACCAGCGTGGGGGTGACGGCGAGCGCCGCCGTGTGCATGTCGCGGGCGACCCTGCGCACCTCCTCGAGCGGGTACGACATCATCTTCGAGAGCAGGATCTCGAGCGCCCTCGCGTTCGCGGTGAGGCCGAGGTTCGTCCGCGTCCCCGCCGGCAAGAGGCCGCGCAGGAGGTCGCACGCCTGCGCGCGCAGCGCCGCCTTGTACGCGGCGTCCGACATCTTCTCCGGCTTCGGTTCGCGCGCGCTCAGCCGCTCGGTCACCTTGGGGACCAGGTCGAGGTAGGTCGCGAAGAGCCGCTCGCTCGAGGCCCGGTACCGCGCGCCGTGCTCGGCGTCGAGCTCCGGGAGGTCGACGAACGAGTGCTGATCGAAGACGACGTAGCGCGTGCTCTTCTCGGTGTACGAGCCGAGCCGCAGGTCCTCGATCACCTTCGAGGCGACGATGCTCACGTTCTCGATCGCGAGGTGCACCACCGCGTGCTCCGCGACCGACGCGTGGCCGTAGCCGACGACCCACTTCTCGTGGAAGCTCCGCGCCTTGTCCGACGCGAACGCGAGCCCCCGGCGCGGCGCGTCGCCGCCCTCCGGCGCCACGTCGAGCTCCTTGTCGTCGAGCAGGCGCGCCAGGTTGGTGCGCAGATCATCGCGGCTGCGCGAGTAGTACGCGAACAGGACGGCGATGACCTCCTCCGGCAGACCCGACAGCGAGAAGACGTCGGCCGTCAGGCTCGACACATACGGCGCGACTCTGGCACGCGACGCTTCGTCCAAGGCCATGCCCCTGCTTCTACCCCCATTCCCCGGCCGACCGGACTACAAAACTCTCTTTCCGACCGACGGCTCCGGGGCGCCTCGAGGCTCCTGGTCGGGGCCGGTCGGCGCGGCGCTCCGCGCGCAGCGTGCAGCGCTCGGGCGCGGGCGGCGCCGCGCGAGGACGCGGGCGGCGCCGCGCGAGGACGCGGGCGGCGCCGCGCGAGGACGCGGGCGGCGCCGCGCGAGGACGCGGGCGGCGCCGCGCGAAGATGCAGGCGGCGCCGCGCGAGGACAGGCGGGGACGCGCGGCTGCGCGCGGGCTCAACGCGCGGCTACGCGCGGGCTCGTCGCGCGGCGCGCCGCCGCGTCAGAGCGCCCGCGCCGTGGAGACGGCGAACGGATCGGCGAAGATCTCGCTGTTCGCGAGCGGCCGGCTGCGTCGGGTCAGCACCTCGCAGCCGCTCTTGGTGACGACGATGGTGTGCTCGAACTGCGCCGACAGCGAGCGATCGGCCGTCAGCGCGGTCCACTTGTCTTCCTGGATCTCGACCTCGTAGGTGCCGAGGTTGATCATCGGCTCGATCGTGAAGCACATCCCGGCGCGGAGCCGGGCGCCGTTGCCGTACTTGCCCACGTGCGACACCTGCGGCGCCTCGTGAAAGCGCCGCCCGATCCCGTGGCCGACGAAGGCCCTCACGACCGAGCACCCCTCGGCCTCGGCGAACTCCTGGATCGCCGCCCCGATGTCGCCGAGCCGCGCCCCGTCCCGGACCTGGGCGATGCCGAGCTGCAGGCTGCGGCGCGACACCTCGGTCACGTGCTTCGCCTCCGGGGAGGGCTTGCCGATGTAGAACGTCGCGGAGGTGTCGCCGTAGAAGCCGTTGTAGATGGTCGTGACGTCGACGTTGATGATGTCGCCCGGCTCGAGCACGCGGTCGCCCGGGATCCCGTGGCAGACCACCTCGTTGATCGAGGTGCAGACGCTCTTCGGGAACCCGTGGTAGTTGAGCGGCGCGGGGTAGCCGCCGCGGCGCAGCGTGTCCTCGTGGACGTAGGTGTTGATGTCCTCGGTGGTGATGCCGGCGCGGATCATCTCGCCGACCCCGAGGAGCGTCTCCGCCGCCATCTGACAGGCGACGCGGAGGGCGTCGACTTCCTTGACCGTCTTGATGCTCACATTGCTCACGGCGCAGCCAGCTCCCCGAGGGCGACGGCCTCTTTGACGGCCGCCGCGACCTCCGCTGTGTCGGGTGAAAGATGCCAGTGGATGTCCGGCTCGCCCGCCTCGCCGGCGAAGCGTCGGATGAAGGCGATGAAGATGAGGCCGCGGAGCCGGGCGTCGATGGCCTTCGCGATCCCGAACGCGCGGCTCGTCGGGCGGATGTGGAGCTCGAACGCCCGGTCCGGAACCCGCGGCGTGGCGAGCGGCGGGTAGCCGACCTGGATCCCGAGGTGATAGCTGCTCTGCTCCCCGATCGAGTCGACCGTCACCGTGTTCACGCGGACCCGCGCGACCACGTCCGCGGTCTGCGCCCTCTCGCGGAGGAACGGATCGGACCGAGGGGAGGAGCCTTCCAGCGAGAACCCCACGGCCGCGGGCTCGATGTTGTCATCGAACACCTCGCGCAGGTGCCCTTCCCAGGCGAGCAGACCGGACTGAGGATCCGCGGGCGTCGCCGGTCGCTCCAGCTCGGCGAGGCAGCCGCCCGCGAGGCCAAGGGCCGCCAGCGCAGCGAGCGCGAGGCGCAGGGGAGCGGCTCCGGCAGTGCAGATCATCCTCGGGGCCCGTGCACCTAGCACGTCGGCAAGCCCTTGTCAGGAGCCGCCCGCGTCCGCCCCGCGCGCTCCTGAGCCGGATTTCCGCGGGTTGCGTCACATCGGGTGGCTCGGCGCTGCCGGCGTGCTGCCCGCGCTTGCTGCCCGCGGCGCCGGCGTCATCCGCTGCGCGTCCGGCGCTGCGCGTCGCGTCTGGCGGTAGAGCTCCATCGATACGGCCAGGCGACCGTCCAACGACGGCGGTCGACGCGCGGTCGGCCCTGGGACCTATTCTCCCGTCGTTTCGCAGGTGCTAGCGTCCCCAGGCTTGCCGAGCGGATCGTCCTGACTTTGCGATTGCAGACCGCGCAGGGATCGGGCCTGCGCCTGCCGGAGGAAGAACAATGAAAGCGAAGAGGCTCCTGGGAGCAGCGTTGGCCGTGGGGCTGGGCCTTGCGGCGGTCGCGAGCACGAACGAGGTGGCTGCCCAGCCGAAGGGGGGGAAGAAGGCGCCGGCTGCGGCCGCCGCGTCCGCCCGGCCAGCCGAGCCGCCCGTGACGAAGAAGACGATCGCGCTGAACCCTCCGGGCATCACGTGGGGGATGAGCACCAAGCAGGTCGCGGCGGTCATCGACAAGATGCTCGATGCGGCCTACGTGCCGCGTTACAAGGCGACGTCGCCCGGCGTCAAGATGAGGGCGCTCGACGCCGAGCTGGCCGAGGAGAAGAGCGCGTTCCGCCGCAGCCGCATCGATTTCGGCAAGCTGCCGACCGGCATCGACGCGACGCCGCTCAAGGGCGAGTACACCTACCTCAACAAGGAGTCGATGATGACGCTGACCCAGGGGGAGGGGAAGCGGCACTTCTTCTTCATCCAGGACAAGCTCTGGAAGATCATCGACGAGCACTCGCTGGGCGAGGGCAATCCTCGCGGCAAGGACTTCCAGGCCGCCGCGATCAAGCTCGCGACCGCGTTCGGCGTGCCCGGCCGCGTGACGCCGCCGGACCCCGACAACGGCCGCTTCATCACCGAGGTCGACTGGAAGGACGCAGCGACGCACTTCCGCGCGATCGATCGGGGCGAGGGCGCCATCGCCTTCGCCTACGAGGACCTGGTGACGCTCGCCAGCCTCGAGTCGCTCCGCCCCAACAAGCCGCAGGACGCCAACGCGATCGACCCTGCCGTCGCGTCCGCCATCCGCAAGGACGAGCCCGCCCCCGCCCCGCCCCCCGCCGACAAGCCCGCCGGCAAGAAGAAGTAGCGCTTGCCCCCCGAGCCGCCCCCCACCGGCGGCTCGCCCCCGTCGCGTCCACCTCTGCCACACCCGCCCCCGAGCTGGGGTCACCCGCACAGGAGACGGGCCCAGATCGGCGTTTTCGGCGCGCAAGCGCACTCCGGTGCGCTGAGCACCGAAAACGTCGAGATGGGCCCGTATCCGAAGCGGGTGACCTCAGCTCACGAGAGATGCGCCTTCGGGGACGCGCATGCCGTTCGTCACCACGACCCGCGCCGACGGAGCGACCGCGAGCACCGCCGGCTCGATCACGGCGCGCGCGGTGAGCATCGCTCCCGGGCAGCCCGAGCACGCGCCGGCCAGATGGAGCGTCAGGTGATCGGGCTCGACGGCCACGATGTAAAGCTCACCGCCGTCGGCCCGGACGAGCGGGGCGATGACCTCACGGCAGACCTTGAGAAGCTGATCGATGGAAGCCGGCATGGGGGGGTGAGCTCGAGAGCGCGAGCCAGTCGCGAGAGCCTAGCACGGGCGCGCTCGATTAGGAGAACACCCGCCGCGGCAAGGCTGAGGCCGCGTCGGCGCGGCGCGGGGCCGGCGGGCGCGGCGCTCGCGCTCAGAGCGTGGAGACGAGCGCGGCGACGCCGGTGTCCGCCGCGAACTCCGGCGCGCGCTGCGCTGCGGCGCCGAACGTGCGACCGGCGATGTCCACCGTGCCGCTCCACGGACCCGCGGCGGTCTTCGCCGGCAGGTCCAGCTTCTCGATGGCCTCGGTGTTGACGTCGGGCGTCACGGGGCCGCCGTACGCCTTCGCGCCCTTCCACGCGAAGACGTAGAGGAGGGGCGTCGACTTCAGCGACTCGCGCTTGGCGATCTCCGTGAGCTCGCGCCGGGCGGCCTCCTGCAGCCGGTAGGCGTAGGCGCGGAACGACCAGCCGGTGACGAAGAGGCCCTTGAGCCCGCCGTCGGGATCCTTGACCGGGTGCGCGACGACCCACTGGAGATCCGGTCCGTTCCTCACGCCGCGCATCTCCTGCATCTCGCCGAAGGCCTCGGTGAGGCCGCTGTCGGGGGCCAGCACCTTCCTGAGCTCGGGGAACGCGGCGAGGACCGACCGGTTGGCGAGCATGTCCGGATCGGCCTCGCTGCGGAGCACGGTGCCGCTCGGATCGGCGAACGAGAAGAAGGTGCTCTTCGCGAACTCGAGCTCCTTCACCGAGGCGCGCGCCCCGGCGATCGCCCGCTGGAGCGCGAGCAGGTTCGCGCCTGGATCGGTGTCGAGCTGCGCCGCGAGCTTCTGCGAGCCCACGGGGAGGCCCGTCCGCACCTGGGCGACGTCCTCGGCGACGACGGCGGCGAGCTTGCCGCAGAGCTCCGCGGCGTGCTTCTGCGAGGCCTTGCCGTCGTCCTCGCACCCGGTCAGCAGGGCGGTGGTCAGGGCGCAGGCCAGCGCGGAAGGCATCCCGGCGCCTCGAGCGAAGGTTGAAGAGCGCATCATCACAAACGACTCTCCAAGGGGAGCGGAGTTCCATCCATCAGGACCGTCGCTCCTCAAAGGGTTTCGGGGGTTACGAACACGACCTCCACCCGGGCGTTGCGGGCGCGCTCGCTGCCGGCCGGGTCGACGACCGGGGCTGCGGACCCCGCGAGGAACGGCTCGATGGGTGGGCTCGGGGGGGAAGCGCCCGGGGCGGGAGCGCTCTGGGCGGGCCGGAGGGCGCGGACCACGGCGTCGGCCCGGGCTGTCCACGCGGGCTCTTCCCTGGCGCTGATGTCCCTGTCCGTATGGACGACGACGGCGACGGGGAACGAGGGGTGCGCGGCGGCGACGAGCGCGAGGTCGCGGAGGCGGGCCTCGCCGGCCTTCGTGAGGGTGTTGCCTGCGAAGAGGCCGCGCAGCGTGATCACGATGCCGCGGTCGTCGCGGGCGGGCGACCAGGTGCCCGCGGCCGAGAGGTCGGCGAGCAGCGCGTCGCCGGCGCCGGGGGCGCGGGTCACCGGCGTGGCGGCGCGGCGGGCGGCGGTCAGCACGGCGAGGCAACCTGCCCGCGCGCGGGAGGCCTGGTCGATGGGCGCGGGGATCGGCCGGGCGGAGCCGCTCGCCTCCGCGAGATCCCCGTCGAGCCTCTTGATCGCGGCGGTCGCCTCGTCGAGCTGCGCCCCGAGCGCGGCGCCGCCGGCCCGCGTCGGCGCGCCGGCAGTCTGCGTCGGCGCGACGGCAGCCTGCGTCGGCGCGCCGGCAGCCTGCACCGGCGCGCCGGCAGCCTGCACCGGCGCGCCGGCAGCCTGCGTCGGCGCGCCGACGGTCGGGGCCGGGGTGATGAGAAGGCGCGCTGCGCCGCAGAGCAGGCGTGCCTGGAGCGCGAGCGAGCGCGCCGTGGCGAGGCGAGCCTTCTCGCGATCCGCGTCGGCCTTGCCGGAAGCGACGACGGGCTGCGCGTCGCGGGCGACCTTGATGCGCATGTCGAGCGCGTCGACCTCGGCCGCGACGCGCGCCTGCTCGGCCTCGAGGCCGGCGAGGGACGCCTCGCCGGCCCCGCGCTGCGCCTTTGCCTCGGCCTCGGCGGTCTCGGCGCGGGCCGCCCGCGAGAGCGCGTGGGCGTGCGCGTGCGCGGCGACGGCCTGCTCCCCGAGGATCTGGGCCCCGGGGCGATCGCCTCGGTCAAGCGCGGCGAGCGCCTCGCCCCGGAGCTTCTCCGCGCGGGCGAACGCGCCCGGCGCGTGGCGCTTCGACTCGGCCGCCGCCGCCCCGGCGCGGACGTGGTCGAGCTCGTCGAGCACCGCGGGCCGCGGGATCGGCGCGCAGGCGCCGAGGAGCACAGCGGCGGCAGCGAGTCCTCCGAGGCGACGTGCGATCACGGCGTACCTGCCTTGCCTGCCGGAGCGGCCGTGTTGCCCGCCGGAGTGGCCGTGTTGCCCGCCGGAGCGGCCGGGCTGCCGACGCTCCCGCTGCCCTGCTGCCCGGCTCCTTGTGCGGCGGCGGGCGGCCTTTCGCGCGCCGGTCTCGGCCCGCCGGTCGCCGCTTTCCTGGCGCTCTCGATCCGCTGTGCTTCCACGCTCGTCGCGGCCCTGGTCGCCTCGCGCGCCTCGGCCTCGATCCGCTCGAGCTCCGCCGCGGCGCGGCCCCGCCGCGCCTGCGTCTCTTCCAGCAGCGCGCGCGCCCGCTCCAGCCTGGTCTCGACCTCGCGCGCCCGCTTCGCGGCGTCCACCGCCGCTGCCTCCGCTGCGGCGGCGCGCAGGAGGGCCCTGGCGGTCTCCGCCCACTCGAGCGCCGTCGCGTCGAGCCGCCGCGCGTTCACCGCGTCGTCGACCGCGCGCGCGCCGTGGGCGCGCTGGAGCGCGCGTTTCGCCTGCGCCACCGGCTCGGCCACGATCTTCGCGGCGTCGCCCGCGGGGCTCTTGGCGTCGCCCGCGGGGGCCTTGGTGTCGCCCGCGGGGGCCTTGGCGGCGGCCGGGTCGACGTGCGGCGCCTCGGCGCCGGTCTTCGCGCTGGCCGCGGTCGAGCGCTGCGGCGCGATGTGCGCCTCGATGTCGCGGAGGATCTCCGCCGCCTTGGCGCCGTCGCCGGCGGGCGGCGCCGGCACCGCGGCGAGCGGCCTCTCGCCCTCGCCGTGCGCCAGGGCGTCGGCGTTGCCGAGCGAGGCCGCTGCGGCGACGAGCAGCGCTGGGATCGACCGGCGCCGCCGCGCGTCGCTGGGCATGGGGCGGGTACGCACGTCCGCCAGGTAGCAAACAGGGCTTCCGCGAGCAAGCGCGGCGGCATGGCGGCCGAGGGCCGCTGCGGCCGCGCCTGGCAGCCGCGGCCGGGCCGCGCGTCACTTCGGCGTGAAGTTCCGGATCGACCAGTCGATCTGCTGCTGCTGCCGCTCGACCAGCTCCTTCCGTCCGCCCGCCTCGTGGAGGAAGACGCGGTCGTCGTTGACGAAGATGGTCAGGTAATAGAGGTGCGCCTCCTTGCCCTCGTCGTGCCCGAAGCGCAGCTGGACGCCCGGCAGCCCGTTCCGGCTCTTCACGTCGCTCTTGCCGAGCAGCGCGTAACCTCCGCCCTCCCGCAGCCGCTTCTCCACCACGCGGGACCAGAACGCGAGGTCGCCCTCCGGGTCGTTCTCGAAGGTGCGGATCCCGAGCACGACCCCCTCGGCGGTGGTCGCGCGGTACTCGTCGTCGCCGTAGCGGTCCCCGAGGTCGACGAAGCCCGGCGGGGTCGCGGGGACGAAGGGCCGGCCGCAGCCGGGCAGCGCCGCCGCGCCGGCGAGCGAGGCGGCCAGGACGAAGGCGTGGCGAAGGGAATGGATCATCGGGAGCGCCCAGGTCACAGGTTGAGGAGCCGGGAGAGGCCGAGCTCGTTGAGCCAGTCGATCGGCAGCCGCGGGCCCGACGGGGTGATCGTCTCGGTCGAGCGCGGCTGGAAGGAGACGGTGAGGGTCGAGAACGCGATCCGGTCGCGAAGGTACTTGAGGCGCCCCTCCAGGCGCTCGAGCTCGCTGGAGACGCGGGCGAGCTCGCGCTCCAGCTGGATCGACTCCTCGACCTTCGCGGCCTTCTCGAGCAGCTTCTCCAGCCGGTCGCGCACGGCCCTCGCGTTCCGGATCCGGACCCCGAGATCGAGGAACTCCTCGGTGACGTCCTCGGCGACGACGTTGCGCTGGAGGATGTCGCCGAGGCCATCAAGGCGCTTGAGCGCCTCGTCGAAGCGGGCGGCAGGGACGCGGATGGTGATCGTCCGGTCGTCGCGGCGGGCGAGGAAGCCGCCGAGCTCCCGGGCGAGCTCCTCGACCTTGCCGAGCGACGCGCCCACCTCGAACACCGCCATCGCGATCTGCGCGGTGTAGACCAGGAGGGGAGCCGGCGCCGCGGTCGCCGCAGCGGTGGTCTGCGGAGAGGGCGCAGGGGCCGCGCCGGAGGGCGCCGCCGGCGCGGCGGGCGGCGAGGTGGGAGGGGGCGGCGCTGGCCCGGCCGCCGCGGGCTGCGGGGACGGGGCAGGTGGTGCTCGCCGCGGGGGCGCCGGGGCAGCGGCGGCCGCAGGGGCGGCCGGCGGCGCAGCCTTGGCGAGCTCCAGCGCGTAGGAGGAGCTCGTCGATACGGATCGATCCATGCCGCTGTCCCCGTCCGCGGAGGCGCTCTCGATGGCGACGCCGGTCGCGGGGTCGGCGGGGTACATCCCTGGCGCCGACACCGTCGACACCGGCGGCGCGTTGGGGGCCGAGGCGGCGTAATCGGAAGCTTTCGATCCCGCGCAGGCGGCAGGGCCTGCGAGCAAGGCAAGGAGAGCCCAGGAGGGCAGAGTTCGTCGCATGGTTCCTCGAAGCGTGGCGCCGGTCGGCAAACGCTGAACGCAACCGCCTCGAGAGACCTTACACCATGACGGGAACGCCTCCCGGCGGCGCCCCGCCGCGGGTCAACTGCCGGCGAGCGCCGCGCGGTGGTACCCCGCCGCGGGTCAACTGCCGGCGAGCGCCGCGCGGCGGCGCCCCGCCGCGGGTCAACTGCCGGCGAGCGCCGCGCGGCGGCACCTCGGCGCAATCGCACTGCCGGCGAGCGCCGCGCGGCGGCACCTCGAAGTAAGTTGTCTTACTCATGATCGCCGCCCGGCGGCGCTCGGCGCAAACCAACTCTCGGCAATCGCCGCCCGGCCGCGGTTTGACGTAAGAAATCTTACGACAAGTCGCCGCCAGGAGGCACTTCGACGTAAGCGCTCTTACCCGTGTTCGCCGCCCGACGGCACTTCGATGTAAGCATTCTTACGCGAAGTGCCACCCGCCACCCGTTTGGCGCAAGTGGACAGCGTCGCAGCCCCGGCAGGCAGCGAAAAAAGGAAGATGCCTTACTTCAGCAGGGGGGAAGGCGGCAGATCGAGCAAGGTGTCTTGCGTTGCGCGCCCGGCACGGGAGGGGTTCCTCGTGGCGAGGAGGCGAGGGGCGTCAGGCTCAGGCGCCGTCGAAGGAATCGTCGTCGTCGATGGAAGCGGCGGGCGGCGCGGCGTCGTCGGCCGGCGCGGGCTCGGCCGCGACCTCGGCGCCGCCCTTGCGCCCGCGCCGGTCGGCCCGGGCGGACTCGCGGCGGAGCCGGCCGAGGAGGCGGTCGGCGATCTCGCCGGTCGCCGCCTTCTCGAGGGCGAGGTTCGTCTCGACCGCCCGGGCCACGCGGATCCAGGCGTTGCGGGCGTTCAGCACCTCGCGCGGCGTCGCCCCGTCCGTGTTCGACGGGGCGCTCAGCGCGAGCTGCTCGCGCTGCGCCTCCACCTTCTCGAGCTCCAGCGCGGCCGCGACCCAGGCGTCCACCACCTGCGCGAGCGGCCCCTCGGGCGTCTTCAGCTTCTTGAGCAGCTTCTCCGACGCCTCGTCGAGCCGCGACCGGAGCAGCTTGGCGTCGCCCGCCTGGTCGCCGTAGCTCCGCGAGATCGCCTTGAGCCCCGCCGGCGCGAGCCGGTCGCGCAGATCGAGGAGCGCCGCCGCGAACTCGGGCTCGTCGGTCATCTCGGCGAGCGCGCCGAGGTAGTTGTACGTCCCGCGGAGCTTGCGGTCGTGCGTCGTGTCGAGCGCGAGCGCCCGCTCCATGAGCGCCTTCATCTGCTGATGCAGGCTGGAGCCGAGCCGCTGCGTGGTCAGGATCCGGTTGTGCGCCTCCTCGACCGCGGGCAGGAGCGGCGCGAGCAGCGGCAGCGACGTGAAGACCTTCCGATCCTGCGCCGGGTCGAGCCACGGCGCCGAGATGTTGACCATCGCCTGGGGGCTGAGACTGCGATAACTCATGAGAGTCCCTCCTTGGTCAGGGGCGCCCCGAGTCTCGGCGCCGGCCGAGCCCGTCGCAACCTTCCGGCACCTCTGCGGCCGTCACCTTCGTGCTCCGCCGCCGGGGATCGCCGCTCGCCCGCGGTCTCCGGCTTCCACCAGGCGGCGGTGCTCCTCCGTGTCCTCGTAGACGGGCTTGCCCGGAGGCACGTAGATGCGATCGGTGTTGTGCACGCCGCGCGGGTAGAATCGGTAGACGACGTCGAGGAGCTCGGAGCGAGTTGTCTTCATGGACTCGTCACCGTGGCACCGAGCCGCTGGTACTTGGACTTGAACGTCGCCCGCGTCTGGGTCGGTGTACACCCGAACCTCGGTCAGAACGCCGGGATCGGCGGTCGCTCAGGTCGGCACCACCGTCGCGACCTGCACCTGGTTCGCCACCGGCTCGTAGATGTCCACACCCGTCTCAGGCGTCCGGATGCTCACGAGGAGCGCGTACCGCGCCGCCCTCTTCCAGCGCCCGAGCTGGTGCCGCTCCCGCCACCAGCCGACGACCGGGTAGACCGCGATGCTCTCGCGGCTTGCGAGATCTGCTGCGGTTCCCGTCCAGGAGTCGTGGTGCAGTGATCCCTTGGCGCGCAGGAGCGGGCCGAGCAGCCACCCCTCGTCGCTGGAGTGGATCTCCTCGTCACCGTCGCGCGCCGCCTTGTTGATGCGCTTTCGCAGATCGTCCGGCTGCTCGTTCGCCTTCTGCACGGCGAACCGCAGGCCGTGCGATGCGTATCGGTGGCGGCGCTCCCAGCCTCGACGTGCAGGGTTCGGCTCGATGAAGTAGGAGAGCGTCACGCGTAGCTCGACCTCCACGCTGCCGAGATCCAGCAGCGCCTGCTTCGGCCAGGGCAGCGTGTGGAGGCGCATCTCGTTGCTCTTGTCGCGCTCGAACGGCCGGAGCTCGTCCTGCACGATAAGCGTCAGCGCGTTGCCTGCGCTCCAGAGGGCGCGCTCCAGGTTTGGGACGCCGAACCCGAAGCAGCGGAGGAGGTGCTCCATGTCGCGGCGCCTCGAACGCGTGCCGTTGATCTCCTCGCGCATCCGAGGTGTCCACTCGGCGGCGTGCACCAGGAGCGCGCGGATCGTCTCCGGCCAGAAGTCCGGGTAATGCGCCCATATTGTCGCGCCGACGCGCGAGGCGCCCGCGCTGGCCGCGCTCGTTTCTCCAGTCACGGTGAACAGTTTGGCGAAGGGCTGGTAGTGCGTCGTGAGCAGCGAGAGTGAGTCGGGGAAGTCGGCTTCCTTGCCGTCGGGGCTCAGCGCCATGTTCCCGCCCTCCATCACGATCTCCGGCTTGATGGGCCACTGCGATTGCCAAATGCACGACGTCGTGCTGCTCGGCGACAGCTCCCCAGGGTGCGCGATGGGAGTCCAGCCGTTGAAAACGGGCTCGGTGATGCGCGTGCGCTCGGTGTAAGCGCCCACCGTGACGGCGTTCCACGCCTGCCCGGGATCGTGGATGCCCTCGCTCTCGTTCCGCGCCCGGTAGTCCATGCCCGGGTCCACACGAATATTCCCGGCAGAGACGACGAGGAGGCGCGGGTTGTCGTCGTCCATCCCCGAGCAGAGCTTGTCGAGCTCGGCAGACCACGACGAGGGCTGACCTCGATCACGGTCGTCCGTTGCCGTGATCGCCATGGAGATCACTCGCTTGCGCTGCGCCGCCGCGATCTCGGCGCGGGCAACGCCCTCGGCCGTGATCGCCCCGTACAGCTCCGGCGGGTTCGCGGTCCCCTTGTGGAGGATCTTCACTGACTCGAGCCGGTGGGTGAGCGCGACCGGCGAGGATGAGAGCAGCGCCTCAGCGAGGTCGCCGTGGAGCGCGATCCCGGCCATCCCCGTGCCGTGGCCATCGTCATCGTGCACGCCCCAGGAAGGATCGTAGGCGTGCAGGTCACCCTTCGACAAGGCGGGCTCGATCAGCGGGTGCCCGGCGTTCACGCCGGTGTCGACGATGCAGACGGCGGGCGCATCCGGCGAGGGCTCGGTGATCCGGTCCTTGAGATCCTTGGCCCAGCCTTCCTGCTCGATCGCGTTCATCCGCACGAAGCTGGTCGGTACCTCCTTGGCGAGTCGAAGCTCTGCGATTACGTCGAGCAGCTCGATGGATCCGGTCATCTGCTCGCGGGTGCCGTAGGCGAGGACGACCAGGCGATCAGGGAACCTGAGCTGCTCGTCCCCGACTTTGAGGTTCACCGTCTGCGCGTACTCGCGGAAGCGCGCCAGCAGCTCGTCGTCCTCGCCACGCAGCCAGACCTCCCAGCAGATCGTCTTTCCGGTGGGAGGAAACAGCGCGGGGTCGTCGGTCCAGAACCCCTCGAGCGCCGCAAGTCGGATCTCCGCGATGCTCTCGACGAGCGGTTTGTTCTTCCGGTTGCCCTTGCGGGTGGTCTCGGTGAGGTACGCCTCGACCTTCTTTTCGAAGTAGCCGAGCTGCCCGCTGGGCACGTACACCGTCGCGTAGGTCACGCTGGTCTGGGTTCGCGTGGCGGCGAGCTCGACGCCTGCGCGTTTGTCCTCAAGGCTCTGCAGGGCCAGGTCAAAGCCGGGAGCGCTGGCGAACTCCAGGTACACGCCCCGTCGCGCCTCCACGGCGACGGCGTCGTGATGCACGTCGCGCCCCTTCAGCTCCTTCCAGGCCCGGTCGAGCTGCTTCTTCAACGCGGTGCCGTGCTTCGCTGGATCGACGGGGGGCAGGCGCGGCTCACCGCCGCCTTGCTGGGGGGATGTGTACGGCTCCGCCGCGGACGTCCCCGTGAGGAGCAGGTGCCTCCGTCGATCGAGCTCCTTGGTCGCCATACCTCCGCGTTGTCACCCGTGCGTCACGCCCAGCCGGAAGGTCGTGCGGCGAGCGCATCAAGGATGTCCTGCGTCGTCACCTTGGCCCGATCGCTCAGCACCGCGTCCTTCGCGGCGTCATCGCACACCCGGACGATCTCCGCGTAGCTCGACCCCCGCGCGGTGCTCACGACCCGCGCCCAGTCGACGCGCTCCGTGTCCAGCAACGCGAGCCGCGAGCGCAGCATCTGCTCGGCCAGCTCGTCGTCGGGCAAGCTGTACTCCAGCACGTCGTCGAACCGGCGGAAGAGGGCGCGGTCGAGGAGCTCGGGGTGGTTCGTCGCGGCGATGATGAGGCTCTCCGACTCGTCCTGCTCTAAGAACTGGAGGAACGAGTTGAGCACGCGGCGGATCTCTCCGACGTCGTTCTGCGATGTCCTGTGGCTGCCGAGCGCGTCGAACTCGTCGAAGAGGTAGACGCCGCGCGTGCGCTGGAGCGCGTCGAAGACGAGCCGGAGCTTCGCGGCTGTCTCGCCCATGAACTTGGTGATGATGCCGTCGAGGAGGATCGCAAAGAGCGGCAGCGAGAGCTCGCCCGCGAGGGCGCGGGCGGTGAGCGTCTTGCCTGTCCCGGGTGGCCCGACGAGGAGGATCTTGCGCCGCGGGGCGAGGCCGTGGGTGAGGAGCTTCTCGCGCTGGCGCTGCTCGAGGAGGATGCGCTCGAGGCGAGCGCGGAACTGCTGCTCTAGGACCATGTCCGAGAGGCGCGTCTTCGGATAGCTGACAGAGAGCAGCCCGGCGAGCTCACCGCGCGGCTGCACAACCGGGACCGGCGCCCGCTCGCCTCGCCGAGATGGTCCCTTCACCTTCGCCGCGTCGATGAGCTCGCGCAGCTCCTGAGCCAGCTTGCCGTGCCCCTGCCGGGCGGCGTGGGCGGCGACTTGCATGGCGGTGGCGAAGAAGCGCTCCTCGTCGCCCTCGCTGTAACTCTTCAGCAGCGCCTTGAGCTGCTCCGCCGTCGCCATGGTCCCGCGTGCTCCTGCATGAACAAGTCTAGCTGGACCGGCGCACGGCAACACGGCCGAGCTGGCTCCGTCAAGTTCCACCGGGACGAAGTGCATCCGGCGCAGGCAAGACGCGGAGAGTCGGGGACCGCTGGATGCTCTCCCGCTCATGATGAGCGGCGGCATCATGCAGCGGCGGACATATTCCTCGACTGAGCGGCCGAGGCGCGGATCGTGGACCGGCCGCCGCCCCCGCGCGGCGCCGCCGGTACCCGCGTGCTAGACGCCCGTCTCCGGCGGGTTCTTCTCTGCACCCGGAAGGCGGCGGAGCTGGCGCGCCCAGTACGAGGCGCCGGCGGCCGCGCCCGCGACCGCGGCTGCGGCGAGCATGGCGGGCAGCGCCTCCGGAAGCGCGATCGCCGTGAAGACCGCCGCGAACTGGACCGCCGTCGCGAGCTTGCCCGGGATGTTCGCGCTCGCGGTGGAGAGGCGCGCGCCGCGGAAGCGGCTGCTGAGCGCGATCCAGAGCGCGAGCGGCAGCTCGAGGAGCTCGCGCGCGAGCAGCGCCGGGATGCCCCACAGGGGGAGCGCTCCGCTGGCGAGCAGCGTGCCGACCACCGCGAGCGCGAACACCTTGTCCGCGATCGGATCGACGATCGCGCCGGTGCGGGTCACCTGACCGGAGCGGCGAGCGAGCCAGCCGTCGAGCACGTCGGTGAGCCCCGCGCAGCAGAGGACGGCGAGGGCGAGCGCGGGACGCGTGGCGACCACCGGGAACAGCGCCGCGAGCGGCAGCCGGGCCAGGCTCATCAGGTTCGGCGGGAGCGCGAGATCGCGCGCAGACAGGGTCGGCATGCGGAGGAGTCCGGTACGTCGCAGGAGCCGGGGAGCTCGCCCACGCGAGCAGCCAAGCCGCGCCCGAGCCCTGGCCCGCCAGCTGCGCAGGCCTGCCCCCCCGGGCAAGGCCCGGAGCGGGTCAGCCGGCCGGGGGCGCGGAGCGCACGGTGAGCACAGGGACGCTGCTCTTCCGGATCACCTGCTCGGCGACGCTGCCGAGGAACAGGTGAGAGAGCCCCCGGCGGCCGTGTGTCCCCATCACGATCAGCGCCGTCCCCGGCTCCTCGGCGGCGGCCAGGATCTCGGCCGCCGGATCCCCTTCGCGCAGCAGCGTCTTCAGCCCCCCGGTCTGCGCCGAGAGCTGCTGGACCGCGCGCGACGCGGCGGCGCTCACCTCGGAGTGGAACCCGGGCATCAGCGCCGGCTCGATCCCGGGGTACGTGTAGACGGGGAGCTGGTAGACGTGCAGCAGCACGACCTCGTGCCCCAGCCTTGCGCCGAGGTCCTTCGCGAGCTCGATCGCCTTCAGCGAGGCCTCCTCGAAGTCGACCGGGACCAGTATCACGCTTGCGCCTTCCTTCATCGCGCTCTCCTCGCACGCGGACCCGGGCGTCCCCGTGTCCCCTTCGATCGTCCGACGTCCGCCGCCCCAGGGCGCTTTCGCCGCCGGCGGAGGCGTTCCGCGCGCATCTTGGATCCAAACCCCGGCCGGTCCCAGAGAAATTGCGCCGGCGAGCTCGGGTGACGCCCGGGGCGTCCGCGGCGCACGCGCGGCGTGGACCGGCGTGGAGGAGCGCGCACGTCACGACGCCGAGGCGCTCACGTCACGGCGCCGCCGCAGCCGCGTCGAGCGCGGCGCCGTGCTGCTCGCGGAGCTGCTGCAAGGCGCGCTGACCTCGCGTGAGCGCCCTCAGGTCCGCCCGTACGAGCGACGAGAGCAGCGAGCACTGCGCCCTGCGCCGCGCGACGTAGGCGGCGTCGCGCGCCGAGGGGGAGCTCGGCCGCGCGCGCGCCTCGCGCTCGGCGATCGCGAGCGCCTGCTCCGCCTGCTTGAGCTCGGCGACCGCGAACGGCGAGAGCGGGTTCTCCTGCGCCTGCACGACGGCGGCCCGCGCCGCGAGGAGCTCGGGCGGCGGCGCGGCCGCGGGCCTCGCACACCCGACGGCCGAGAGGGCGATCGCGAGCGGGACGGCAGCGCGCACGCGGCCCCCTACTCCGCCTGCTGGGTGAGTTGCTCGGCGAGCTGCTCGGCGAGCTGCTCGGCGAGCGTGTTCGCCCGGTCCAGCGTGCGCTGCGCGGCGTCGCGCAGCCCCGCCTCCCTCACGAGGAGCGCCGCGAGCTCCGCGTCGACCTCCGCCCTGCGCAGCAACCAGCGGGCGCCTTCCCGGTCGCCCACCGACAGCCGCCGCATCGCCCGCGCGAGCTCGCTCCTCGCCAGCGCGAGGTGCATGGCCGCGCGCCGGTCCGCGCGCGCCCCCTCCCGCTCTGCCTCGCGGAGCGCCGCGTGGGCGCGGGGGAGCTCAGGCGGCGCCGCCGGGGCGCGCAAGGCCGCACACCCGGCGAGCTCCAGACAGGCGATCACGAGCGCAACTTTGGCGAACATTTGCGTGGATTCCCGATCTCACGGCGGGCCGGTGGAACCGTTGATCCCGGCGGCGCCTTCGGGACACGACCGTGCATCGAACAGGCCAGCACGCTCCCTCGGCCGACGCCTCGGACCCTGCAGAGCCGCTCGGCGGCCTGAGCCCGGGTCTCCTCAGGCCGCCGCGCCACTGGGAAGCCGCGCCGCTTACGGGCCGGGCCGTGGGGTGGTACGCTGCCGGCATGAGCGCGCTGCGAGCCAAGGTACAGGGCGGTCGGCTCGTCCTCGACGAGCCGACGAGCTTCGCCGAAGGGACCGTGATCGACCTCGTGGTGGCCGACAACGACGACCTGGACGAAGAGGAGCGGGCCCGCCTCGACGAGGCGCTGGAGACGTCGCTGGCGAGCGCGCGCGAAGGGACGATCGACGCGGACGACCTCCTCGCCGAGCTCGCGCGCCTCGAGCCGGCGCGCGGATGAAGCGAGCCCGCATCCGGCTCACCAGGGAAGCAGCCCGCCAGGCGAGGGAGGTCGCCGCATGGTGGATCGAGAACCGCCCTGCCTGGAGCGCGCTCCGCGGGCGGCCACCGCGGCCCTCGCTCCGGTGAGCAGCAACGGCTGCCGCCCCGCGCGGCGGCACGCCCCGCCTGCCCTTTGAGCTCAAAGCGCAGAGGCCTCGAATAAATCCCCGGCGCCCGGCGTCTCCGGTCTGCCGTCTTTTTCCTCCGCGCTCGCCGCTTCCGCTACCCTGGCAATCGCTGTGCCGGTCGTCGACCCGAACCTCCGCACCACCATCGTCCACGCGTTCGCCGTGACGGTGGTGGACCAGTCGTCGAGCCAGCGGTCCGACGCGGCGCGTAGCACCGACGATCCGTCGTCGTCCTCCGGGACCCGGGGGCCCTCCATCCTGCCCGACGTCGGCCACGTCGTCGGCGGGCTCTACCGGCTCGGCCGCCTCCTCGGGCAGGGGATGTTCGGCAAGGTCTACGTCGCCCAGCGCGTCGACGTCCCCGAGCACCAGGTCGCGCTCAAGCTCATGCCCCGCTCGCTGTACGCGATGCGCAACGTCGAGCGCGAGCTCGTCATGCTCGCCACCGTCGGCCACCCGCACGTCGTCCAGCTGAAGGACCACGGCATGACCGCCGAGTACGTGTGGCTCACCATGCCCGTCTACGAGGGGGAGACCCTCGCGCAGCGCCTCCAGCGCAGCCCCCTCAGCCTGCGCGAGGCGCACGACATCTTCCTCCCCGTCGCGCGCGGGCTCGAGGCGCTCCACGCGGCCGGGCTCCGGCACCAGGACGTCAAGCCCGACAACATCTTCCTCGCCAGGTTCGCGGGCCGCGTCCACCCCATCCTGCTCGACCTCGGCGTGGCCGCCGAGCGCGAGGCCAGCTTCTGCGCGGGCACGGCGCTCTACGCCTCGCCCGAGCAGCTCCGCGCCCTGAACGGCTTCCCCGGCGTCGTGCCGCTCTCCGAGAAGATGGACACGTACGGGCTCGCCACGACCCTCCTGTACGCGCTCGTGAACCCGCGGGACTTCCCGGGCGAGTCCGCGCAGACCCGCACCGAGCTCGCCGAGGCCCACGACGTGCGCGCCGACAAACCGCTCGTCGACAACGCGCTGCCCCACCTCACCGGGCGCCCGCGCGAGATGTTCCAGGAGGCGCTCCGGCGGTGGCTCGCGATCGACCCGAACGAGCGCCCCTCCATGACCCAGCTCGCCGAGGAGCTCGACGTGCTGCTCGAGCCGGAGCGGGAGGCGGAGCGCGAGGCCGAGCGGCTGCGGATCAAGCAGAAGACCTCGTACCTGCGCGTGCGCATCGCGGCCGGCGCGATGACCCTCGTCGGCTGCGCGGTCGCGCTGCTCGGCGTCTCCAAGCGCGAGACCCTGCGGCTCGCGAACGAGCTCGAGCAGGCGCGCCAGAAGGGCGCCGAGTCGTTCGACAAGCTCGACACCTGCGTCGCCTCGCACCAGATCGCGGAGGCCGAGGTGAACGCGTGCCGCGGCGCGCGCGAGCAGGACCGGGCGGACTTCAACCAGACGCTGGCCACCCTCCAGAAGACCGGCTCGATGACCGAGGCGGAGCACGCGCGCGAGATCCAGGCCCTCCACGCGACACAGGCGGCGCGCCTCAAGGCGTGCGAGGACAGCGCCGCCGCCGCGGAGAAGGCGACCATGGAGGGCCGCGAGCGGCTCGCCGAGGCCGAGAAGGCGCGGGCGGCGCTCGCCACCGAGCGCGACGAGGCGAAGGGGCTCGCCGAGCAGCGCGCCGCCGAGCTCGCCGCCGCGTCGCAGCTGCGGGCCGCGTGCGACGCGGAGCGCGCGAGCTGCATCGCCGAGCGCGACCGCTTGAAGGCCCAGCCGGTCGATCCCGGGAGCGCGCCGGCGTCCCCGGCGCCGGCCGCCGCGAGCGGCGCGCTGCCCCAGCTGCCCTCGCCCGCGGCGAACCCGGGCGCGGCGCCGGCGGAGGGCAACCCGACGGTCCCGGCAGCGCCGACGGCCTCGGCGCCGATCCCAGCCGCGCCGCCGTGAACGATACCGCCGAGAGCGGCGCGTGATGGACGCCGCGCCAGGCCGCCTCGGCTTGTGGCGACCGCCTGGGGAGGCTATCGGTAGAGGCGAGGGCCATGGGTGACATCTCTCGACGTGAAGTGCTGCGTCGGCTCGGCGCGGCGGGCCTCGTCCTCGGGGGCGCGGCCGGGATCGGGGCGGCCCGCTGGGACCGCGGCGGCACCACCGCCGCCTCCACCGAGCGCCCGCAAACACGGGACTACCGGCTCCGCGACGCGCCCGCCGAGGTGCCCCAGCTCGTCGTCGCCCGCGCCGGCGCGGAGGCCCTCGCCGCCGGCGCGCCGGACCCCGCGGCCCTCGTCCGCAAGGCGGTGGACGCGCTCGGCGGGATGCGCCGCTTCATCTCGCGCGGCGACATCGTCGTCGTGAAGCCGAACATCGGCTGGGATCGCACCCCCATCCACGCGGCCAACACCAACCCGAAGGTCGTGGCCGAGGTGGTGCGCCTCGCGTACGACGCCGGCGCCAAGAGCGTCGTCGTGACCGACGCCTCGTGCAACGAGCCGAACCGCTGCTTCCAGCGCTCCGGCATCTGGAAGGCCGCCTACGACGTCGGCGCCGAGGTGGTCATCCCCGCGGAGCACCGCTTCCGCGGCATGCGCCTGAAGGGCGAGGTGCTCGACGACTGGCCGGTTTACACGCCGCTCGTCAACGCGGACAAGGTGATCAACGTCCCCGTCGCGAAGCACCACAACCTGTCCAAGTACACCGCCGCGATGAAGAACTGGTACGGGGCGCTGGGCGGCCGCCGGAACCGGCTCCACCAGAACATCGACGTCTCGATCGCCGATCTCGCGACGTTCATCCAGCCCACCCTCACGATCGTCGACGCGACCCGCGTCCTCATGCGCAACGGGCCGCAAGGCGGCAACGTGGCCGACGCGAAGGACATGCACACCGTGATCGCGACGACCGACCAGGTCGCCGCCGACGCGTACGGCTGCCAGCTCATCGGACGAAAACCCGAAGAAATTCCTTATCTCAAGATGGGCCACGAGCGGGGTCTGGGCACGATGCACTGGCAGAACCTGCGGCTCGCCGAGGTGTAGTACTCATGGCAACTCCCGATTCGACGCCGGCCGCGCCGGCGCCCCGCCCTGCCGCCGCGCCGGCGGCGGCGGCCCCCGGGGCCGCGCGGACGGCCCCCTGGACCGCGCTGCTGCGCAAGGCCGGATCGATCGTCCGGCCCGCGCCGAAGCGCCGGCCCGGCTCGGGGCTGCCGGCGCGCAAGACGATCCAGGTGCTCGTCTGGGTGCGCCGCGCGGTGCAGGCGGGGTGCCTCGGGCTGTTCCTCTACTTCCTGTTCCAGACCGGCTTCCGCGGCTCGTTCACCTCGTCCGAGGCGCGCGTCCGCCTGCCGCTCCCCGTCGAGGGCTTCCTGCTCGCCGACCCGTTCGTCGGCGCGATGACCCTGCTCTCGACGCACACCGTCTACCGCGGCCTGCTCTGGTCGCTCGGGATCCTCGCGCTGACGCTCGTCTTCGGGCGCGTGTTCTGCGGCTGGATCTGCCCCTTCGGCACCCTGCACCACTTCTTCGGGTGGATCTTCCCGTCCCGCTACGGGAAGGGCGGCAAGCGCGTCGAGGCCAACAAGACGTACTCGCGGCAGCGGGTGAAGTACTACCTGATGTACGCCTTCCTCGCGGCCAGCGTCGCCGGCAGCGTGATCGGCGGCCTGTTCGACCCGATCTGCGTGGCGGTCCGGGCGATCGGCCTCGCGGTCATCCCGGCGGCGCAGTACGTCGCCGGCGTGGTGACCGGCACCGCGACCTCCGCCGGGAGCCGGCCGGTGCAGCTCGCCGCGGATCACGCGCAGGATTTCCTGGCCGGGACCGTCTGGCAGACCAAGCAGTTCTATTTCCACCAGACCTGGTTCATCGGGATCCTGTTCGTCGGGATCCTGTTCATGAACCGCTTCATCCCGCGCTTCTGGTGCCGCGTGCTCTGCCCGCTCGGCGCCTTCCTCGGGGTGTTCGCGCGGTTTGCGCTCTTCGGGATGCAGAAGGACCACGCGAAGTGCACCGACTGCAACCTGTGCCTCGTGCACTGCCAGGGCGCCGACTCGCCCCAGGGCGGCGTGAAGTGGCGGCAGGACGAGTGCCACATGTGCCTCAACTGCGAGAACGCCTGCCCCGAGGACGTCATCAAGTTCCGCTTCCTCCCGAACCGGAAGAGCGCCCTCGTGACGCCCGACACGGGCCGCCGCACCGCCCTCGCGACCGCGGCCGCCGGCGCGGTGATCATCCCGACGGCGCGCATCGCCGACGTGCTCGACGCGAACTACGACCACCGCGTCATCCGGCCGCCGGGCTCGGTCGAGGAGCGCGAGTTCCTGGAGCGCTGCATCCGGTGCGCCGAGTGCATGAAGGTCTGCCCGAACAACGCGATCCACCCCGCGTTCTTCGAGGCGGGCATCGAGGGCATCTGGACGCCGATCGTCATCCCGCGCATCGGGTACTGCGAGCACTCCTGCGTCCTCTGCGGCGACGTCTGCCCGACCGGCGCGATCCAGAAGATCACCGAGGAGCAGAAGATGGGCGTCGGCCAGAAGCCCATCTCGATCGGCACCGCGTTCTACGACCAGGGGCGCTGCCTGCCCTGGTCGATGAGCGTGCCGTGCATCGTCTGCGAGGAGTTCTGCCCGACGTCGCCCAAGGCGATCTGGGTCGAGGAGGTCGACATCCCGAAGCGCGAGCCCGTGGCCGCGGAGCACGGCAAGGAGCCGCCGATGAAGATGGTCCACGTGCAGCGCCCGCACGTGGATCCGTCGCTCTGCATCGGCTGCGGCGCGTGCGAGAAGGTCTGCCCGGTCCAGGACAAGCCGGCGGTCTACGTCACCAGCGTCGGCGAGACCCGATCGAAGACGAACGTCATCCTCCTCGAGGACACCGACTATAACAAGCCGTCGTGACCAGGGCGCGCGGCCTCGCCACACCGTCATCCTCATCTTCACCATCGTTCATCCATCCCGCGCGATCACGACAGGAGGCAGCTCGGGTGCGCACGCTCCGCTTCTATGGGACCCTCTCGCTGGCCGCGCTGTGGGCGCATGTGGGCTGCGGTGAGCCGTTCACGGCCGGCCCCGCGGCCGCTACGTCCTCCTCGGGGAGCGGCGGCAGCGAGGGCGGCGCGGGGAGCGAAGGGGGGGCGGGGGGCGCGTCCTCCTCGGCCAGCTCCACCTCCTCCTCGGCGGGAGGGGGGGGCGCGGGCGGCTGCGAGGCCTGCAAGGAGGGGGAGTTCTGCACGGTCACCGAGACGTGTTTGCCGTGCAACGATCGCCGCGGGGTGCTCTCGTTCGGCCCGCTCACGGAGATCGACGTCGAGGGGACGGAGCCGTCGTTCCCGCGCGTGCGCGCGGAGGTCGGTGAGGACGGGGCGACCCAGCGGCTCGTCTACGTGGCCCGGTTCGGCGGCGCGAGCGACACGGACATCGCGACGGCCACGGGGAGGCCCTGGACCGGGGGCGAGGTCCTCCCGAGCGAGCAGATCAACACCGATCGGCCCGAGTCGGGTCCGCTCCTGCTCCCGGTGGACGTGGCCCTGCCGATCGGCGACATGCCGCCGGGCTCGCTGCTGTTCGATCAACGCCTCCCCGGGCCGGGCAGCCTGCCGTCGGTGTTCACCGCGGACTTCCCCGAGGGCGCCCGCGTGGAGCACGTCGATGAGCTCTTCGTGGACGCGGGGAGCCACTCGGTCGCGGTCGCCCACGCCCTGAGCCCGGTTCGGTACTGGTTCATGAGCATCCACCAGGACAGCGGGGGGACCGTGAGCCGGCTCTTCACCAAGCGCGCCGGCGGCCCCGCGGTGCAGCCGGTCGACATCAAGCTGCCGGGCGGCTGTCCGGCGGAGGGCGCCGACCTCGCCCCGTGGGTGACGCCCGACGGCAGGCTGCTCTTCTTCCAGGCGCCCTACAGCGCGCTGGGCGACTGCGCGCAGGCCGTCGTCCTGCGGAGCTTCTACGTGAAGCTCGGGGAGGACGGGCTCCCCGCGAGCGATCTGCCGGCGACGATCCTGCTGCCGAACGAGCCGCCGAGGGTCGCGGTCAAGACGCCGTCGCTCTCGCCGGACGAGTGCACGCTCTTCGTGGCGTCCAACGTCGGCGGGGCGCAGCGGCTCTACTCCGCGGCGCGACGGTAGCAGGTCGTCGGGAAGGCGCTCGGCGGTCGCGCGGGAGGGAGCGCCGAGCTGACCGGCCCCCTGGGAGGGTGGCCGCCGCGCGGCGCTGGGGACGGGCTGAACTCGCCTTGGACGTCGTGTCCCCTCCGTGCTGCGCACTCCGGAGACACGACGTCATCCGGGCTCAGACAACAGCCCGTCCCCAGCGCCGCGCGGCGGCCACCCTCCCAGGGGGCCTACCGCCAATCAAACGGATCCACGGCCCCAAGAGGCGGGCGAGGAGCACGGTCACTGCGAGCGGAAGCCGTCGGCGGGGCGGAGCCACGCGGCGTAGAGGCTCGGCACGATCGTGGCCAGGAGGCAGATCACGATCGCGATCACGCCGGTGAGCACGAACTCGTGCGGGCGGACCTGCACGGGGAGGCGGGAGATGAAATAGACCTTCGGATCGAGCGGGAAACCGTAGACCAGGAGGCCCTTGCAGACCGCGACGCCGAGCAGGAGGCCGAGCGTGGTGCCGGCGACGCCGATGATGCCGCCCTGGTAGAGGAAGATGCGGAGGATGGCGAAGTCCGTCGCGCCCATCGCCTTGAGGACCGCGATCTCCTTCTTCTTGTCGAGCACCACCATGATCAGCGTCGCGATCACCGTGAACGCCGCGACCACGATGATGAGCATCAGCACCAGGCTCATGCCGATCTGCTGGATGCGCAGCGCCGTGAAGAGCCCGTGGTTCAGCTCCTCCCAGTCCATCGTGTAGTAGAGGCCGTTGCTGAGCAGCTTGCTGATGTCGCGCGCGATGTCGCTGGCGTTGTCGATGTCGTCGACCTTCATCTCGACGCCGGTCACCGTGTCGCCGTGGTCGTAGAAGGCCTGCGTCTCGTAGAGATCGGCGTACGCCAGCTTCGTGTCGTACTGCTCGAAGCCGGCCTCGAAGATCGCGATGACTCGGAACCGCTTGGCCACCGGGGGCTTGATGGCGCCGTTCGAGAACGAGAAGCCGATCGTCGGCGAGGTGACGGTGACGCACTGGCCGATGTCGAGGCCCAGGTTCTTCGCCAGCGTCGCGCCGATGACGATGCCCGGCATCTTCGCGATCTTCTCCTTGTCCGCGCAAGGATCCGGATCGACGTCGGCGGGCAGCACGTCGTCGTCCGGGAGCACGCTGCCGTAGCCGCCCTGCGGCTCGATCGAGCCCTGCGGAGCGCCCTCGGCGACCGCGGCCTCCTCGGGCGCAACGTCCGCCGCGCTCCCGTCGCCCTCGGCCGCTTCGACGCCCGCGGCCGCCTCGGCGCCCTTCGCCGCGGCGGCGCGCTCGTCGTCCTGGATGCGCGCCTCGTACGCCCGCAGGAGGTCGAGGTTCCTGCCCTCCTCGTCGCGCTCCGGCTCGAGCGCGCCCCGCGCGCCCGCGTCCTGCTCCAGCTGGGGAACCGGCGGGAGCGCCGGCGGCTCCGCTCGCTCGGCAGGCTTGGCGCCAGGGCGCCGCAGGCCGGCGAGATCACCGCCAGGCAGGATGTGGCGGGGAAGATCGAGCACGGGCGTGAAGGTGTTCCCGGAGCCCACACCGAGGCTCCGGGCCGGGTCAACGCCCTTCACGAGCACGCCAGTCGCCGTGGCGTCGCCGTGCGTCAGCATCATCGGGTTGATGCTGAAGGGCGCCACGCCGACCACCCCCGGGACCTTGGCGACCTGATCCATGACCGATCGATATTCTCGAAAATCGGTGGAATATTTGATCACCAGGACGTGGGCGTTGACGCCGAGGACCTTGTCGCGGAACTCCGCCTGGAAGCCGCCGGTCACGCTCATCACGGTCGCGAGCGCCGCGACCCCGAGCGCGACCCCGAGGATCGCGAACGTGGTGCCGACCGAGATGAACGCCCGCTTCTTGGAGCCGAGATATCGCAGCGCGACCTCGATGGGGTAGCTCATCGCGGTGCCCTCCTAGCAGAACGCGGCGCGCGCGGCACGCGCGGCACGCGCGGAACGCGCGGCACGCCAGCGGCGCGAGGACCGGCGCGACGGACTTTCGCGAGGGGCGCTCGCTGGGTCTCGCTTCCCGGGCAGGACGCCTGCTAGAATCCGCCTCTGCCGTGAAAACGGCGTGTGGCGTGCACCTCTGCCCGCGAGCCTTTCATGAGCGCCACCAAAAACGAGCACCAGACCGCGCGCAGGAGATCCGCCAGCAACGAAGCGGGCGCGCTCGATGAGTCGCCGGCGTCGCGACCCACGCGCCCCACCGGCATGGCCGGCGTGCCGCGCTCGTCCCATGTCGAGGCCGCGCCCCCGCCGCCCGAAGAGCCGGAGAGCTCGGCCGACGACGTCCCAGTGGACGTCGACGTCCGGCCGTCGAGGTCGGGATGGGTCGAGGGGCCGGCGAGCGAGCAGGTGCCCCAGAACCTCGCCGCGCCGCCGCCGCTGCGCCGGAACACCCCGCGGCCCGTGCGGATCAGCGAGCCCGGCGGCGACGAGCACGAAGGGCGCATGACCCCGCCGCCCATCAGCGAAGGGGAGCCCTCGCTGGAGATCCCGCCGCCGGACGAGGTCGAGCCGCGCGAGCGGCGGCCGCCCGGGGCCAAGGATCCGTACATCGGCACGACCTTCGACCACCGCTACAAGATCGAGCGGCTGCTCGGCGAGGGCGGGATGGGGTACGTCTACCTCGCCCGCCACAAGGTCATCGACAAACGCGTCGCCGTGAAGGTGCTCCGCGCGGAGCTCGCGCGGGACCGCGAGATCTTCGAGCGCTTCGTGCAGGAGGCGCGGGCCGCGTCCAGCATCGGCAACCCGCACATCGTCGACATCTCCGACTTCGGCGACCTGCCGGACGGCTCCACGTACTTCGTGATGGAGTACCTGGAGGGCATCAGCCTCGCGCAGATCATCGACTCTCCGAACGAGCTGCCGATGGACAAGGTCTGCCACATCGCGCTGCAGCTGTCGGCGGGCCTCGCCGCGGCGCACGAGGCGGGCATCATCCACCGCGATCTCAAGCCGGACAACGTGTTCGTGGTGTCGCGCGGCAGCGATCCGAGCTTCGTGAAGATCCTCGACTTCGGGATCGCGAAGGTGTCGACCAGCACCACGACCAAGCTGACGCGCGCCGGCGCGGTGTTCGGGACGCCGCACTACATGTCCCCCGAGCAGGCCGCCGGCGCGCCGATCGATCACCGGACCGACATCTACTCGCTCGGCGTGATGCTCTACGAGCTCGTGAGCCGGCAGCTGCCGTTCAACGCCGACAACTTCATGGGGATCCTGACGCAGCACATGTACAAGGCGCCGGTCCCCATCCGCGCGCTCGTCGGCGGGCCCGACTGCCCGCCGGGGCTCGAGGCGGTCATCCTGAAGTGCCTCTCGAAGAAGCCCGAGTCGCGCTACCAGACGATGAGCGATCTCCACGCCGATCTGGAGCGCGTGCGGTCCGGCGGCGTGCCGGGCGCGGTCGCGGAGATGATGGCGCGGTCGGGCGGCTTCAACGTGCCGCACGACTACTTCAAGACGTCGAAGGTGATCGTCCCGGCGACGCCGCCGTCGCCGCCGCGCTCGCCGTGGCCCCGCTACGTGTGGGTCGCGGGCGCGGCGGCCGCGGTGGGGATCGTGACCGCGATCTTCGTCATCGGCGGGAGCTCGAACGGCCACAACCGCGTGCAGCAGCCGCCGCCGCGGCAGACGGCCGAGCCCCCCGCGGAGCGGCCCGTCGCCGAGCCGCCGCCGGTCCAGAAGACGGCGGTCGCGCTCGCGGCCGTGCCGGAGACGGCGGTGGGCTACCGCAACGGCGTGGAGTTCAAGCTGCCCGCGATCATCGACGTCGCCCAGGGGCAGGCGATCACGGTCGACATCCGGGCCGAGGGGTACATCGCGAGCACCGTCGTCCTCGACGGCTCCGAGCCGAGCAAGCTCGTGAAGCTCGAGGCCGAGGAGAAGGGCCAGAAGCCGAGGCAGGGCGGCGTCCGCGCGCCGCCTTCGCCGCGGCCTCCGAAGTCGGACGTCCGGGATCCCTGGGCGGGCCAGAAGAAGTAGCGGGGACCGCGCCGAAGGAGGAGCAGGAGGGCGCGCGCTCTGCGCTCCCCCGCTCCCTTCGCCTCGTGATAAGCCGCGGGGGTGACCCGGATCGATCACCTCATCGACGTCGTCCCCGAGGACGTGCTCGGCATCTGCCGCCGCCTGCGCGAGCGCGGCAAGCGCGGCTGGATCGTGGGCGGCTGCGTGCGCGACCTGCTCCGCGGGCAGCCCGCGAAGGACTGGGACGTGGCGACCGACGCGCGGCCGGAGGAGGTCATGGCCGCGTTCCGCAAGGTGATCCCGACCGGGATCCAGCACGGCACCGTGACCGTGCTCGTACGCGGCGTGCCGTACGAGGTCACGACGCTGCGCGGGGAGGGGGCGTACACCGACGGGCGGCGGCCGGACCGCGTCGAGTTCGTGGACGACATCACGGCCGACCTCGCGCGGCGCGACTTCACGGTGAACGCGATCGCGCTCGACCCGGTGGACGGACACCTCATCGATCCGTTCGGCGGCCAGAGGGACCTCGAGGCGAAGGTCATCCGCGCGGTCGGCGACCCGAACGAGCGCTTCGCCGAGGACGGCCTGCGGGTGATGCGCGCGGCGCGCTTCGTGGCGACGCTGGAGGGCTCGCTGGATCCCGAGACCGAGCGCGCCATGAGCGCCCCGCGGTCGCACCAGACGTTCCGGTGCGTGAGCGCGGAGCGGGTGCGCGACGAGTGGCTCAAGGCGATGCGCGCGCGCCGCCCGAGCGCGGCGTTCGAGATCATGCGCCGCACGGAGCTGCTCGCGATCACCTGCCCGGAGATGATGGAGTCGGTCGGCTGCGAACAGAACCGCTGGCACGCGTACGACGTCTGGGGCCACGCGATGGCCTGCCTCGACGCGTGCAAGCCCGAGCCGATCCTCCGCGTCGCGGCGCTGATGCACGACATCGGCAAGCCGAGGACGCGCGAGTTCTCCGAGAAGACGAGCGATTACACGTTCTACGAGCACGAGCGGGTCGGCGCGGAGATGGCCGATCCGATCCTCGCCAGGCTCCGCTTCTCGAACGAGGAGCGCGCGCGGATCGTGGCGCTCATCCGGCACCACCTCATCTGCTACGACGACAGCTGGACGGACGCGGCGGTGCGGCGCTGGCTGCGCCGGGTGACCCCGGCGCTCGCGCCGGACCTCTACGAGATCGGCGTCGCCGACGCGCTCGGCAAGGGGCGCGAGGTCACGGAGGACATCGCGTCGATAGGTCGGCTCCGGGCGCGCGTGGAGGCGCTGCTCGCCGCGGGCGCGGCGCTCTCCGCCAAGGACCTCGCGGTGAACGGCAACGTGCTGATGAAGGAGCTCGGCGTCCCGCCCGGCAGGCTCATCGGCGAGATCCTCGAGCGGCTCGTCGAGCTCGTGACCGAGGAGCCCGAGGCGAACACGCCCGAGCGGCTGCTCGAGGCGGCGCGCGACATCGTGGTTTCCAAGCGCGCAAATTAGTACGTTGTCGGCCAAGCTCGCGTAAGGGGCGCCGAGGCATCGCCGAGGTGGACGGCCCCCGGCGGCCACCCTCGCCGGGAACCTCACATTTCGTGGGATCTGGGCGTGGATGGGGGGCCGCGTCCGTCCACGCGAGCTCGGCTGACGTATCGCTCCTTGGGGGAGCCTGGCCCAGAGCGCGAGTCGATCGGTCGCGGACAAGGTACCTGGACCGACACGGGTGGTCTGTTGTCTACCTCCGCTCAGACTCCAAATTTTCATTCCAAGGACGTCCACCGGGGCGTGTCTCTGGTAGCATCCTCGCTGCGCATTATCGCGCCCCCCATTGGGAGGTCATTTTGAAGCTCTCGACGAAGACGCTTGTTGCGCTGGTTGGTTCGGGTGTTCTTGCGGCGGCATCCATCGGCGGATGCTCCGGCGGCAATGGTGGAGATACGAGCTCCGGGAGCAACAGCGCTGGCGGCGACGGCGGCAGCGGCGGCGGCGGGACGACCGGGAGCGGCAGCGGGGCGACCGGGAGCGGCGGGAGCGATTTCCCCGACGAGGGCGAGGGAGGGGGGCCGCCGTGCGGCGTTCAAACGGCGGTGGCCGATTACCAGCAGCGGCCGGCCGACATCATCTTCGTCATCGACAACTCGGAGAGCATGACGGAGGAGATCGAGAGCGTTCAGAAGAACATCAATCAGAACTTCGCCTCGATCATCGCGGCGAGCGGGATCGATTACCGCGTGATCATGCTCTCGAAGCACGGGAGCGCCACGGGGGAGCAGTCCGTCTGTATCGAGGCGCCGCTCGGGAGCGGCCCCTGCGATCCGGTCCCGCAGACGCCGAACTCGAACGCGCCGCACTTCTACCAGTTCGACTATGAAATCGGCAGCCTGGACTCGCTCTGCCTCGTCCTCGACACCTTGAAGGGCGGGAAGCAGCCCCGGAACCAGCCCTTGCCGAACGGCTGGTCGGAGTGGCTGCGGCCCGACTCGCTGAAGGTGTTCGTCGAGATCACGGACGACGGCGCGGATTGCGAGACGATGACGCTCGGCGAGAACAACATCGACCTTTACGATCTCGACGACGACCTGCCGGAGAACGAGAACGTCGAGGGGGGCGCCGCCTCGGCGGAGAAATTCGACACGGCCCTGACGCAGTTCGCGCCAGAGCTCTTCGGCACGCAGGCCGCGCGCAACTACATGTTCTTCAGCTTCGTGGGCATCAAGGAGAACACGCCGGCGACGACGCCCTGGCCGCCGGAGGAGCCCGCCACCTGGCAGCAATGCCGCCCCGGCTCGGTCGATCCCGGGACGACGTATCAGACCCTCAGCGTCATGACCGGCGGGCTGCGCTACCCGATCAACCAGTACGACACCTACGATGCCGTCTTCGAGGCCATCGCCGGGAGCGTGATCTCCGGGTCCAAGCTGTCCTGCGAGGTCACGGTGCCGGAGCCGCCGTCCGGACACGCGCTCGATCTCGCGACGATGAAGCTCCAGTTCACGCCGAGCGACGGCGGGGAGGGGGTGATCCTCGAGAAGGTGGACAGCCCCGACGCGTGCTCGGAGAGGGCGTTCTACGTCGAGAACGAGCTGATCAAGCTCTGTCCGGACACGTGCACGTTCGCGCGTCAGGACAACGCCGCGAAGCTCGAGGTCATCTACGCCTGCTCGGCCGAGACCGACTGACGGCCGAGGGGGCTCGAGCGCGCGGCCGGACGAGGACGAGCGGCGGCGCAGGATGACAGACGGCAGGCGCGGGGCCGCCGGGCCCGCGCCTGCTATCCTGCGCAGCTCCCATGCGGATCGAGGTGGCGTGCCGTGCCGGTCACGGCGGAAGCGAGGAGCCCGAGGCGTTCACCCTGGGCGAGCGCCGCGTCCGGGTGACCGAGATCCTCGACCGCTGGCCCGGCGTCGATCATCGCTACTTCAAGGTGCGCGGGGACGACGGCGCCCGTTACATCCTGCGGAGAGACTTCGAGATCCTGGTCTGGGAGCTGGAGGTCTACGAGGCCGCGGACGAGGACGCGCCGCAGCGGCCACGGTAGCCGGTCCGGGCTGCACACGCGCTGGCAGCGCTCCCGCACGCCGCGCGGCTCCCGCATGCCCTGCCGCGAGGGCGCCGCCCCGGGAGGCCGGCGCAGGCGCCGCTCAGAAGGGATACACCGCCTTCCCGCGCACGAAGGCGCGCTGCACCGACACCGCCTCGGACGCGAAGATCAGGTGGTTCAGCGCCTCCTCCTCGCCGGCCACGTGCTCGGGGAAGCGGACCACCAGGAAGTCGGCCTCCTTGCCCGGATCGAGGCTCCCGATCACATGCCCGAGCCCGAGGGCGTCCGCGGCGCCCTGCGTGGCGGCGACGAACAGCTCGGCCGGCGTGAGGCGGTCGCCGAGGCAGAGGGCGTTGTCGAAGGCGCTCGACATGCTGCGCCGCATGTCGAAGCTGCGCCCGGCGCCCACGTCGCTGCCGAGCGCGACGGGGACGCCGCGGGCGCGCGCCTCGGACAGGCGCATGCGCCCGCTGCCCAGGAAGAAGTTCGAGTCGGGGCAGTGGGCGATCGCCGCCCTGGTCTCGGCGAGGCGATCCCACTCGCGCGGCGCGAGGTGGATGCCGTGCGCGAGCACGGCGCGCCCCGAGAGCAGGCCGACGCGGTCGTAGACGTCGACGTAATCGCGCGCCCACGGGTGCTCGCGCAGCGTGGCCTCGCCCTCCGCGGGGCTCTCGGCGACGTGCGTCTGCACGAGCAGCCCGTGGTCCGCGGCGAGCTGCGCGGCCGCCTCCATCAGGCCGCGCGAGCACGTCGGCGCGAAGCGCGGGGTGATCGCGAACTCGAGCAGGCCGCCGCCCGCGCCGTGCCAGCGCTGCACGAGGTCGCGGGCAGCCGCCATGGCCTCGTCGCGGGGGACGCAGAGGGGCTCCGGGCAGTTCTGGTCCATCAGGGTGAGGCCCGCGATGCCGCGGAGCCCGGCGCGCAGCAGCGCGTGGAACAAGAGGTCGGTCGCGGCGGCGTTCGAGCTGGAGAAGGCGACGCAGGTGGTCGTGCCCGACGCGAGCAGGCGGCGCGTGAACTCGGCCGCGACGAGCGCGGCGTAGCCGCCGTCGCGGAAGCGGGCCTCCTCGGGGAAGACGGACCGCTCGAGCCACTCGAGCAGCGCGCCGCTGGCGCTGCCGACGATGCGGGTCTGCGGGAAGTGGACGTGGGCGTCGATGAGGCCCGGGATCAGCACCGCGGGGCGCAGGTTGAGCACCGGCCCGGCGAAGGCGCCCGGGGAGAAGGGCGCGACGTCGGTGATCCGGCCGCCCTCGCCCACGACGAGCAGCGCGTCCTCCAGGAAGCGGACCGCGGGGCCGCCGGCCGCTGCGACGGGGGTGAGCAGGCGGCCGCGGTAGGCGCGGCGCGGGTCGGCGCGCGGCGCGCTCATCGGATCGCGATCTCGCTCCGGCGCGCCCAGCCCATGACGACGTTGTCCCCGTCGTTCTGCGCGACGAGCGCCCACCCGCCCGCCTCGCGCATGATCATCACGAGCTCGCCCGCGGCGATCGCGCCGACCCGGGACCCGTCCGCCCGCGGCTCGTCGAGCAGCGTGATGCCGCGCTCGGCGATGCCCAGCTGAAAGCGCCCGGCCGCGCCCGGCGCCTCGGCCTCCTCGTCGCTGTCGAGCGCCGGGTCCTCGGCGCGCGGCGACGGCAGCGGCTCGGCGTCGTCGCGCTCGTCGAAGCGCGGCCGCGGCTGGCCCGGGGGGCGCGGCGCGAGGAGCCGCGAGAATTTGGCGGCGCTCTGCATGGGTGCTGGCGCGCCGTCCAGGCCGAGCGCGCGCAGCAGGACCGGCGTCGCCGGGAACAGCGCGACGGCGGCGGCCGCGAGGAGCAGGAGACCGGTGAGCCGATCCAGCCGGCGCGCGCGCGGCGCTGCGGCCTGGGCGGCGGGCGCGGCGCCCGCGGCGGATGCAGGCGGCGCCGCCGGGGCGGCGGGGCGCGAGCCGGCGCGCGCGTCGCGGGCGTCGCGGGCGTCGCGGGGGCCGGGGAAGGCGCCCTGTCCGGCGGGGGAGTCGTCCATCAGCGCAGAGGATACGCGCTGTGACGAGCGCGGTCGACCGGACGGCCCCTCGCGCGCGCAGCGCGGCAAAGGCGGGAGCGCGCAGCGCGGCAAAGGCGGGAGCGCGCAGCGGGCGGCGTCAGCGGAGCTCGCGCGGCAGCGGGGCGGAGGCCGGGTCGCCCGAGGCGGCGCGGTCCGCCGACGTGCCGTCCGCGTCGCGCCCGGCGCCGGGGTCGGCGCAGCAGCGGAAGCCCTGCTGGTAGAACATGTGGTTCTCGTCGTGTGATCGAGTCGAGGGGCGGCAGCGCGTGCGCACGGGGCCCCAGTAGCCGCCCTTCAAGATGGAGGGCCGCTCGCCCTCGCGGACGGAGCGGGTCCACTCGTCGACGTTGCCGGTCATGTCGTAGACGCCGAACGGGCTGCGGCAGCGCGGCTGCATGCCGGAGGGTACGCCCTGCCAGAGCCGATCCATCTCGGCCATGGCCGCGGGGCCGCTCCGCGGGCGCAGCGCGGTCTCGATGAACGGGCGCCACGGCTGGTCGACCACACACGCCTCGGGGTCGCGGACGTAGCCGTAGGGGTACGGGCGCGCCTCCTCGCCCTCGCACGCGAAGGTCCACTCGGCCTCGTCGCAGAGGCGCTTGCCCTCCTCGGCGCAGAGCTCGTTCGCCTCGTAGTACGAGACGAGGATGACCGGATAGACGCCCTTCTGGTTGGGGTACTCGTAGCGATCGATGCAGAAATGCATCGGCTTCGTGTCGAGATCCCTCGACATCTCGAGCCACCTGTCGCGATCGAACTCGGCGCACCGCTCCGGGTAGTCGCGGTTGATCCAGTGCTTGCAGGTCGTCCGCTGCATCTCGTCGATGGAGCGCAGGTCGCCCTGGGCCTTCGGCGCGGGGTCGAGCTTCATGAGGCCGGAGACCTCGACCATGCCCCGCGCGCAGGCGCCGCGGTTGCCCTCGATCTGGTCGGTCGCCTCGCGCGTCTCGGCGGGGGACGACGCGATCTGCCAGTGGCGATCGCGCACGAGCCGCCACTCGAACCGGAGGCGCCGCGGCAGCGCCCCCGTGATGGCGCCCGCGGCGAGCGTGAGCGGCACGCGGGGCGCCTCGGCGAGCCGCGCCACGAGCAGCGCGAGCGACGTGATGCCGACCGCGAAGCCGACGCCCGCGGCGACGCGCAGCGCCCTCGCGCGGGGGGGCGTGGGCTTCCGCGTCGGAGGGGCGAACTTGTGCATGCTCCCTCTGACTTTACTGCGCGGGAGACTCGAACGCAGACAACTTTTCGCGGAGGCGCAGGAGCTCGTCGGGGCGCGCCTCGGAGAGGTCGCGGGTCTCCCGGGGGTCGGCGTCGAGATCGAACAGGAGGAGCCGGTCCCGCTTCTTCCGCTTGAGCGCGATCAGCTTGAGCTGGCCGTCGATGATCGCGGCGCGGCGGGCCGTGCGGGCGAACACCGGCCCGCGGGGCGCGGGCTCGTCGCCGGCCGCGATCGCGGCGAGCGAGCCGCCCTCGACGCCCGCGGCCTCGGCGCCGGCGAGGGCGAGCACGGTGGGCGCGATGTCGGCCGTGCTCACCGGGTGCGGGTAGCGGCCGGGCGCGGCGCCCGGGACGGCGAGGACGAGCGGGACGCGGAGCGCCTCCTCGTAGAGCTCCACGCCGTGCCCCGCGGCGCCGTGCTCGCCGAGCCCCTCGCCGTGGGAGCCGTGGACGAGGATCGCGGCGCGGCCGGCGCGGGGGCCCCTCGCCACGGCGTCGAGCAGGGCGCCGAGCTGTCGGTCGACGAAGGCGATCTCGCCGTCGTAGGCGGCCGTCCTGCCGGCGCCGAAGCGGATGCCGGGGTGGCTGCGGTAACGCTCGTGGGCGTCGAAGAGGTGCAGCCAGAGGAAGACCGGCTGGGGGCGCTGGGCGTAGCCGTCGAGGATCTCGATGGCCTTCTTGACCGCGAGGTGCCCCGAGACCTCGCGCTCCGGGTGGGCCTCCCCGTAGACGGTCTCGAAGCGGTCGAACCCCTGATCGAAGCCGCGCTCCTGGCTGATCCACGTGAACGAGCTGACCGCGGCGGTGAGGTAACCCGCGCGCTTCATGCGCTCCGCGACGGTGTCGTTCTCGGGCAGCAGCGTGGGCCACTCGCGGCGGTCGCGCGCCGCGTGGTTCAGGCGGCGGCCGGTGACGAGCGGCGAGATCGACCGCTGGGCCTCGCTCGAGACCGCGTAGGCCCGCTCGAACAGCACGCCGCGGGCGGCGAGCTCGGCGAGCCGCGGGGTGGTGTCGCGGTCGTACCCGTAGGCGGAGGTGTGGTCGGCGCGGACCGTGTCGAGCGTGACGAGGAGGATGTCGGGGCGCTGTGGCGCGGGCGCGGCGGGGGCGGCGGGTGCGGCGGGTGCGGCGGGCGTGGTGGTGGGCGCCGGCGCGGCGGGCATGGGCGTCGGCGCGGGGGCGGGCGCGGCGGCCGCGGGCGTGTCGCCCACGACCAGCGCCGCCGCGACCACCGCGCCGCGCTCGGCCCGCGCCGCGGGCGCGGCGGGCGGCGCTCCTGCGGGCAGGCCCGCAGCCGCCCACGCCGGTCGGACGGCGTCCCCCTGGATCGCGCCGCTGCAGTCCTGATCGAGGCCGTCGCCCGGGATGTCCCGCGCGCCGTGGTACCGCGTGGGGTCGCCCTCGTCGCAATCGAAGCCGCCGAAGTGCGAGCCCATCCCGTCGCCGTCGCGGTCGGTCCACCGCTCGAGGGCGCCGAGGAGCGTGGCCGCGAGCCCGCCGCCGGCGCGCACGGCCTGGCCGAGCGGGGGGAACGACTCGATCCGGGCGGTCGCGGTCATGAGGACCAGGGCCGCGAGCGGGACGCCCGCGAGGCCCGCGGCGCGGCCGACGGCGGCGCTGAGGTCGACGCTGGAGACGAGCGCGGTCGCCACGAGCGCGATCGCGCCGTCGACGATGGCGGCGCGCACGGCGGCGCCGGCGTCGTCCGCCGCGCCGCCCGCGAGGGCGGCGAGGGGCGCGAAGGCGGCGACGAGGGGGAGCACGCCGATGGCGGCGCCGGCGACGGCGAGGATCCACGGCTTCACGCCGCGGGCGGCGAGGCGGTCGCCGAGCGCGACGAGCCGCTGGGTGAAGAGCGCCGCGGCCGCGACGCCGGCGAGGCCGAGGACGCCGAAGGTGGCGCCGGCGAGGCCGCGGTGGTGGGTCGTCGCCTTGAGGAGGGCGGCGAGGGCGGCGAGCACGGGCAAGGCGACGCCGATCCAGAGGGCGACGCGGAGGACGGCGAGCCGCTCGGCGCCCGCGCCGACGATGCCGCGGAAGCCGCGGCCGGCGGCGCGCGCGAGGATGAGCGCGAGCGTGACGAGCGGCAGCAGGATGGCGGTGCCGACGAGCAGCCCGTCGAGGAAGGACGCGCCGGCGCGGGCGGTGCGCAGCGCCGTGGGGACGGCGGAGAGCGACGCGACGCCGAGGCCGAGCACGCAGGCCTCGCCGAGGCGGGTGGTCCAGGCGCTCGGGCGCGGGGCCGGCGGCGCGGAGGGGGGCGGGACGGACCGCGCCGGCGGGGCGCTCGAGCGGGCGGGCGGCGCGCTCGGCCGGCGCGGCGGCGGGGCGCTGTCATGGGGGCCGGCGGCGCTCGGCGGCGGCGGGGGACCTGGTTCGGCGGTGATCATGGGCACGCGGGGAGGAGGGCCGCGCGGCCTCCTCGCGAGGGCCTGTCGTGCCTGCTGCGAGGTCGTGCGCCCTTGGCGACGAGGGGCCTACCATCGGCGTGCGGGGCCGGAAAGTAATCTGCGGGAGCGCGCGGCCGAGGGCGGGCGGGGGGCAGGTGAGCGCGCGGCGGGCCCGCGGTCGTCGTCTGCGGTGGAGCCCGCGCGACGCTCGAGGGGGGCCTGGCGAGGGCGTGCTGGCAGGATTCTGGCAGCCGCGGCATGATGCGAAGGCCGTGTCGCTCCCCGCGCGCAAGCTCGCCACCATGGACGATTTGCTGGCCATCCCCGAGGCGCAGCGCTTCCATGAGATCATCGACGGGGAGCTCGTCCCGAAGGCGATGCCTTCGCCGAAGCACGGCGGCGCCCAGGCGTCGCTCGCCGGGATCGTGTTCCGGCCCTACAACCGCCGTCCGGGAGGTCGCTGGCCCGGGGGGTGGTGGTTCGCCACCGAGGTCGAGGTCCGGTTCGAGGAGCACGAGGTCTACCGTCCCGACGTGGTGGGGTGGCGGCGAGATCGCCTCCCCGAGCTCCCCGAGGAGACGCCGATCTGCGTGCGGCCCGACTGGGTCTGCGAGGTGCTGAGCCCCTCGAACTCGCGCAATGATCTGGTGAAGAAGCTGCGCACGTACCAGCGGTGCCAGGTGCCGCATTACTGGATTGTCGATCCGAGGAACGAGCTGCTCACCGTGCATCGCTGGATGTCGGATGGGTACCTGAACGTGCTCACGGCGGAGCGGGGCGAGCGGGTCAAGGCAGAGCCGTTCGACGCGGTGGAGTGGTCTGTCGGGGTGCTCTTCGGGGACGACCCGGACGAGGAGTAGCGTCCGCGGGAGCGGCCTTATTCATGCGTTTTGCCCGTGCGCGTCGCGTGGGCGCATCGTGTCCTCTCGCTCGAGCAATCCGGACGGGTATCGAGCACATCACACGATTCAGGCACGGAATGTGATCCTCGCTCCCTCCGTGCTCTATTCGCGCGGGAGGATCTCGCTCAGCGCGCTCTCCAGCCGGCGCTCGATCTCGGGGTCGTCGAGCGCGGGCGTGATCTCCTCGGGCACGACGCGCGCCCGCATGATGACGCGCGCGTAGATGAAGGCGCCGCGCGCGCTCGGAGGGTTCCGCTCGCCGAGGCAGGAGCGGAGCAGCTGGTACGCTCTGCCCTTCATGACACCTCTGCCCGCGCGCGCTCGACGCCGGCGATGATCCGGCGCACGGCGGCGGAGGCGGTCTCGTGCGCCTCGAACGCGTCCCGCACCACGAGCGCCGCCCTGGCGGCGGCGCCCTCGTCGAGCGTGCCCTGCAGCACGCCCTCGGCGAGGCGGACGAGCGGCGCCGCCTCGACCAGGTCCCGCGCGAGAGAGCGCGTCGCCAGGGCGATCTCCGCGGCCGCCTCGGCCGGGGAGGTGCGCGCGAGGGCCGCCGCGTCCTCGGTGAGCTCCTCCACGATCGCGACCATGTCGCGGTAGCAGCCGACCGCCGCGCGCAGGTCGTCCGGGCTCAGCGCGGCCGGGGGCGCCTCCGTCAGCGTCGCCGCCGCGCTCTGCGCCCCGGCGAGCACCGAAGCGATGGCCCCCAGCGCGGTCTGCAGCGAGCGCGCGGTCTGCTCGAGCCGGGCGAGGCGCTCCTCCGCGGCGAGGCGCGGCGGCGGCGCGTCGCCCTCGATGGCCTCGATCCGCGCGACGACCTCGGCGGCGAGCTGCGCGAGGCCCTCGACGACGTGCTGGCCGAAATCGCGCGGGGCGCTGTCGATCACGCACAGCGAGCCGACCACGTGCCCGCGCACCCGGAGGGGCACCCCCGCGTAGGCGCGGATGCCATACTGCTCGACGAGCTCCGTGGGCACACGCGCGTCGTGCAGCGCGTCGTTGACGACGAGCGGCGCCTCGTCGCGGACCACGAGCTGACAGAAGGAGTTGCTCCGCGACGTCGCGCAGCTCACGCACAGCTCGGGCGGCAGGCCGCGGTGCGCGCGGAACAGCTGGATGTGCCGGATGACCAGGCTCACCAGCGCGATCGGCGCCCCGGCGAGCTCGGCCGCCCGCGCCACGCAGGCGTCGAGGAGGGCGTCCGCGTCGGCGCGCAAAAGGACGTGGTGCAGCTCGGCGAGGCGGGCGGGATCGTTCAGATCGGCCATGGATGGACGGGTGCCCTTGCCCGGGCGAGGGGAGGAAGGCGAACGCCGAGCGGCGCCGGGGTCCACGCCCGGAGCGGAATAGTACCGCGCGCCTGGCGGTGCGCACCCTCGGCGGCCCACCGGATGGAGAGGAGAGGACGGCTTTTCTGCCACACTGGGACACTCCGCGACATCCGCGCGGACCGCCGTACCGGGCCGGCGCGGCGCTCGAGCTCGCTTCCTGCGCGCGCGGTCGTGCCCCTCGGGTGGACCTCACGCCGGCTGGGTCTGGCATATCGCTTGCGGACGGCGCGGCGAGGAGACCGGCCCCGTCGAGGGCCTCCCACCCTATGCCCACGTTCGAGAACCTGAGCACGCGCCTGCGCAACCTCTGGAAACCGCGCAAACAACCCACCGCCTCGCGCGCCTACCGCTGCCAGTGCGGCAGGCCGGTGTTCTTCCGCAACAGCGAATGCCTGGCCTGCAAGACGCCGCTCGGTTACGAGACCGAGCACGCCAAGGTGCTGCCGCTCCAGCGCGGCCCGGGCGAAGGCACCTTTCAGCTCTGGCAGGACACGCCGGGGCCACGGCAGCTGTACCGGCGCTGCGGCAACTTCGACACGGCGGCCGGCTGCAACTGGCTGATCCCGGTGCAGGAGGGGGAGGCGCCGGCGCTCTGCGCGGCGTGCCGGCTCAACCGCACCATTCCAGACGTCAGCAATCCCGAGCATCAGCGGCTGTGGGCCCGCATCGAGGTGGCCAAGCGACGGCTCGTGTCACAGCTGCTCGCGCTGAACCTGCCGGTCAAGTCCAAGGTCGGCGAGGACCCGGAGCGCGGTCTGTGCTTCGACTTCCTCGCCTCGCTGCCCGACGGCCCCAGGGTGATGACCGGCCACGCCGACGGCGTGATCACCTTGAACATCGAAGAGGCGGACGATCCCACGCGCGAGCGCATCCGCGCGGCGATGCGCGAGCCTTACCGCACGCTGCTCGGGCACTTCCGGCACGAGGTCGGCCACTACTACTGGGACCGGCTCGTGCGCGACTCCGGCTGGCTCGCGCCGTTCCGGGAGCTGTTCGGCGACGAGCAGCAGGACTACGCCGCGGCGCTGAAGGCCAACTACGAGCAGGGCCCGCCGGCCGACTGGCCGCAGCGCTTCGTCAGCGCCTACGCCAGCATGCACCCGTGGGAAGACTGGGCCGAGACCTGGGCCCACTACCTCCACATGGTGGACACGGTGGACACCGCGCTCAGCTTCGGCATCGACGCCGACGAGGTGGAGATCGAGGCCGATCCCTGGACCGCCGACGCGCTGTGGCGGCCGGACCACCCGACGGCCGAGAGCTTCCTCCGCTTCCTCAACGCCTGGGTGGAGCTGACGGCCGTGCTCAATGAGATGTCGCGCAGCATGGGCCAGCATGATTTCTACCCCTTCGTGCTGCCGCGCGTCGCCGTGGCGAAGCTGCAGTTCATCCACCTCGTCGTGAACGGAGCTCCCGTCCCGGCGTCCGCCTCGGACCGGGCCGCCTGACGGGACTCGACGGATCCCCGGTGTTCCTTGCGAGAGGCGAGAATCTGACGCCAGGGCGAAGAGACGCGAGGGACGCGAGGGACGCGAGGGACGCGAGGGACGCGAGGGACGCGAGGGACGCGAGGGACGCGAGGACCTGAATCAAGAGCACGCCGCGCCGCAGACACCCGCGCGCGCACGACCACGACCACCACCACGACAGAGCTGCAGAACCGACGAGGTGCGCGCGGAACCCGCTTGACCCACCTCGCCGCCGCAAGGTATGTTGATCCCATGCCCCGCGCGCTCCCCGCGTCCAGCGCTCGCTCCCGCTCCGAGGCGTCCGCCCTCGGGACGGCGCCGCGCGCTGCGGTGCAGGTGGCGTCGCGCGCGGCCGGGCTTCGCTGGTGGCGCTGGTGGTCTACCGAGGCGGGCCCCGACAACGGGTAACGAGCCTCCCTGGGGGAGGCCGACCTGAAGGAAAAAGGAGGCCCGCCGAACAACGGTGGGCCTCTTCGTTTTTGTCCGCTATGCAGGGCGCCGCAGTCTGGAGTTCGAGCCGCGAGAGGCAGTGTTTCAGGGACGGCCGTGAAGATGAGGAGCGAACCATGATGCATGCAGTGATCGACGCGCTCTGCGCGGGCGTGGATCTCTCGGCGGAGCAGGCCGAGGCCCTGTTCCGCGACGTGGTCGCGGGGGCGCTGACCGAGGTCGAGCTCTCGGCGCTGCTCGTCGCGCTCAAGGCGAAGGGCGAGACGCCCGCCGAGATCGCGGGCGCCGCGCGCGCGCTCAGGGCGGCGTCGGCGCCGTTCGAGCGGCCTACTTACGCCTACGCCGACTGCTGTGGCACCGGCGGCGACGGCCAGGGGACGGTCAACCTGTCGACGGCGGTCGCCTTCGTGACGGCCGAGGCCGGCGTCCCGGTCGCCAAACACGGCAACCGCTCGGTCTCCTCCCAGTGCGGCTCCGCCGACGCGCTCGAGGCGCTCGGCGCCCGGCTCGACGCGCCGGCCGAGGTCTCGCGCCGCGCCCTCGACGAGGTCGGGTTCTGCTTCCTCTTCGCGCCGCAGTACCACTCCGGGCTCCGCCACGCGATGTCGGTGCGCCGCGCGCTCAAGGTGCGGACGATCATGAACCTGCTCGGCCCGCTCGTGAACCCGAGCGCGCCGCCGATCCAGGTGATGGGCATCTACGACCCGGAGCTCGTCGCCCCCGCGGCGCGCACGCTGGGCATGCTCGGGTGCCAGGCGGCGCTCGTGGTGCACGGCGGCGGCCTCGACGAGATCGCCCTGCACGCGCCGACGCGCGCGGCGCGGCTCCGCGACGGGGTCGTCGAGGAGCTCACGATCGAGCCCGCGGACGCGGGCGTCTCGCCGGCGCCGATCGAGGCGCTCCGGGGCGGCGGCCCGGCCGCGAACGCGGCGTGGCTCCGCGGCCTGCTCGACGGGCGCGGCGAGCCCGCGCACCAGGACGCGGTGGCGATCAACGCGGGGGCGCTGCTCTGGATCGCCGGGCGCGCCGGGAGCCTGCGCGAGGGCACGGCGATGGCCCTCGACGCGCTCCGGACCGGGCGCGCCGGCGAGCGGCTCTCGCGGTTCGTTGCGGCGAGCCGCGAAGCTGGCAAAGAGGCGCGGAAGGAGGCGGGCCATGGCTGATCAGGGGAGCGTGCTAGCGCGCATCGTGGAGCGGAAGCGGGCGGACGTGGCGGAGCGGCAGCGGCGGACCCCGCTCGCCGAGCTCCGGGCGAGCGCCGCGCCCACGTCGCGGAGCCTCCGGCGCGCGCTCTCCGCGCCTGGCGCGCGGTTCGTCCTGGAGTGCAAGAAGGCCTCCCCGTCCGAGGGGCTGATCCGGCCGGACTTCGATCCGGGCGCGGTCGCCTCGGCGTACTACGGCGTCGCCGACGCGGTCAGCGTGCTGACCGACGAGCCCTTCTTCCAGGGGAGCTTCGAGATCCTCCGCGCCGTGCGCGCGGTCGTGGACGTGCCGATCCTCTGCAAGGACTTCGTCGTGACGCCCTACCAGGTGGTCGAGGCGCGGGCGCACGGGGCGGACGCGATCCTGCTCATGATGTCGGTGCTCGACGACGGGACCGCGCTCGCCTGCCTGCGCGTCGCCGAGTCGCTCGGCATGGACTGCCTCGTCGAGGTCCACGACGAGGCAGAGCTCGCGCGCGCGCTCCTCCTGCCGGCGCCGGTGCTCGGCATCAACAACCGCGACCTCCGGACGCTCAAGGTCGACCTCGCCGTCTCCGAGCGGCTCGCCCCGCGCGTGCCGGCCGACCGGATCGTCATCGCGGAGTCGGGCGTCGAGTCGCGCGCGCACGTGGAGCGGCTCGCGCCGCTGGTCGACGGGTTCCTCGTGGGCACGTCGCTCATGCGCAGCCCCGACATCGCCGACGCCGCGCGCGGGCTGGTGAACGGCCGCGTGAAGGTCTGCGGCCTGACCCGGCCCGGCGACTCGCGCGAGGCGGAGCGGCTCGGGGCCCGCTTCGGCGGCCTGGTCTTCGCCGAGGCGTCGCCGCGGCGCGTGACCCGCGAGCAGGCCGAGGTCGTCGTCGCGACGGCCGCGGGGCTGCCCTTCGTCGGCGTTTTCGTGAATCAATCCAAGGAGTTCGTGGCCGACACGGCGCGGGCGCTCGGGTTGCGCGCCGTGCAGCTGCACGGCGACGAGGACGCCGCGTTCGTGGCGGGGCTGCGGCGCGAGCTCCCCGAGGGCTGCGAGGTCTGGAAGGCGGTCCCGATGGCGCCCGCGGGCGAGGCGGCCGGCGCGGCCGGCGCGGCAGATCCTGCCGGCGGCGCGGCGGGGGCCGCGGGCGGCGCGCGCGCCGACGTCGACCAGGGCGTCGACCGGCTCGTGTTCGACACGCGCACGGCCGAGGCGCGGGGCGGCACCGGCCGCACCTTCGCGTGGAGCGCGGTCGAGGGCCACCCGGCGCTGCCGCGCGGCCTGCTCGCGGGCGGGCTCAACCCGGGCAACGTCGCCGCGGCGCGCCGGGTGGGGGCCTTCGCGCTCGACGTGAGCTCGGGCGTCGAGCGCGCCCCCGGCGAGAAGTGCGCCGACCTGCTCGTGCAGCTGTTCGACAACGCGCGCGGCCCCTCCCGCCACGGCCCCGAGGCCGCGGCCTCCCCGGGCCGCCCCTCCCCCTGACGGAATCCCCCGAAGCACGCACCCACGCATCACCGACGATCGAGGCAATGACCATGGAGCAAAGCGGCCGCTTTGGCGCCTTCGGAGGCGCCTATGTCCCGGAGATCCTCGTACCCGCGCTCGAGCAGCTCGAGCGCGCGTACCTGGAGGCGCGCGGCGATCCGATGTTCGCGGCGGAGTTCAACGCGCTGCTGACGACCTACGCGGGGCGCCCGACGCCGCTCACCCGGTGCCGCAACCTGAGCGGCGACCCGCGGGTCCGGGTGTACCTCAAGCGCGAGGACCTGCTCCACGGCGGCGCGCACAAGACGAACCAGGCGCTCGGCCAGGGGCTGCTCGCGCGGCGCATGGGCAAGCGGCGGCTCATCGCGGAGACCGGGGCAGGCCAGCACGGCGTCGCGACCGCGATGATCGGGGCCTTGCTCGGGCTGCCGACGCGCATCTACATGGGCGCGAAGGACGTCGAGCGGCAGAAGCTCAACGTCTTCCGGATGCGCCTCATGGGGGCCGAGGTGGTGCCGGTGACCTCGGGCTCGCAGACGCTGAAGGACGCCCTCAACGAGGCGCTGCGCTACTGGACCGAGAGCTACGAGGACACGCACTACCTGATCGGGACCGTGGCGGGGCCCCACCCGTTCCCCACGATCGTGCGGGACTTCCAGTGGGTGATCGGCCGCGAGGCGCGGGCGCAGATCCTCGAGACCGAGGGGCGCCTGCCCGACGCGGTGGTCGCGTGCGTGGGCGGCGGCAGCAACGCGATGGGCATCTTCTCGGAGTTCATCCCGGACAAGGACGTGGCGCTCGTCGGGGTGGAGCCCGCCGGCCACGGGCTCTCGACCGACAAACACGGCGCGACGCTCCTCAAGGGCCGCCCGGGCGTGCTGCACGGGTCGGAGACCTACATCCTGCAGGACGAGCACGGGCAGGTCGCGGAGACACACTCCGTCTCGGCGGGGCTCGACTACCCCGGCGTCGGGCCGGAGCACGCGCACCTGATGACGTCGGGGCGGGCGACGTACGTGGCGGCGACCGACGACGAGGCGCTCGCGGCGTTCCAGGAGCTCGCGCGGAGCGAGGGCATCATCCCGGCGTTCGAGTCGGCGCACGCCGTCGCGCACACGCTGAAGATGGCGGCCGAGGCGGCGAAGGCGGGGCGGGAGACGGTGCTCGTCGTGAACCTGTCCGGCCGCGGAGACAAGGACATGGAGCAGGCGCAGAGGCTGCTCGACCCCGGGAGGACGACATGAATCGGGAGCCGGTGACGACGCGCTACGACGGCGTATTCGAGGGGCTGCGGCGGCGCAACGAGGGGGCGTTCATCCCCTTCCTGATGCTCGGGGACCCCGACCTCGCCACGAGCGCGCGGCTGCTCCGCGCGGCCGTGGAGGGCGGCGCGGACGCGCTCGAGGTCGGGATCCCGTTCTCGGACCCGATCGCGGACGGCCCGACGATCCAGGCGGCCGCCGTGCGGGCGCTCGAGGCGGGCGTCCGGCCGGCCGACTGCCTCGAGCTGTTGACGCGGTTCCGGGCGGAGGTGAAGGACGTCCCGGTCGGCATCCTGACGTACGCGAACCTGGTGAAACACCGCGATCTGAAGGCGTTCTACGCCGGGGTGGCGGCGGCCGGGGTCGACAGCGTGCTCGTCGCCGACGTGCCCGTGCGGGAGTCGGATCCGTACGTGGCGGCGGCGCGCGCCGCGGGCGTGGCGCCGGTGCTGATCGCGCCCCCCAACGCCTCGGAGGCGACGCTGCAGCTGCTCGCGGAGCGGTGCGCCGCGTACACCTACTGCGTCGCGCGCAAGGGCGTGACCGGGGCCGACGAGCAGCTGCGGCTGAGCCACGGGGCGATCTTCGAGACGCTGCGCCGCTTCGGCGCGCCGCCGGCCGTCCTCGGGTTCGGGATCTCCAAGCCCGAGCACGTGCGCGACGCCCTCGGCGCCGGGGCGTCCGGCGTCATCAGCGGGTCCGCGGTCGTCCAGCGGGTCGCGGCGCACCTCGGCGATCCCGAGGGGGCGGCGCGCTCCGTCGCGGGCTTCGTCCGCGAGATGAAGGCGGCGACGGCGCGCTGAGGCGGGGACGGCTCGCCGAGCGGGGGACGGCGCGCTGCACGTGCGGCCCGCCGCCTCCCGGACGGCTCGCCGCGGGGCGGGACGCGCTCGCTGCATCCGCCGCGCGGCTCGCTGCACGCCGCTTCCACCGGGCGGCCCGGCTCTCCAGGATGGCCCCGAGGAGATGCCCATGAGGCGGACCACGATCGCTACAGCGCTGCTCACCGCCGCGGCCCTCGGCGCGGCCGCGGCGGATCTCGCGGGCGCCGGCGGCTCCGGCGAGGCGGACGGCGCCGCCGGCGCGCCGGCGACGGCCTCGCTCCACCTCACCGCCGGCCGCGCGTCGATCGCGCTGCACGCGGCCGCGCTGGGCGGCGGGCGCGAGGGGTGGCCGGCGGGCTTGCCGGCCTTCGCCCACCTGAGCTTCGGCGTGGCGCTGCCCGACCTCGGGCTGCACGCGGTGCACAGCGTGAGCTTCGCCGCGCCGCGGCTCGCGGGCGAGGGCTCAGGCCCGGCGGCCCGCCTCGTGAGGTCGCTCGGCGGCGCGCGCCTCCGCGCCCGGGTGAAGTGGCAGGCGGCGGGCTGAGCTCACGGGCGCCGCCGCCGCGCTGCACACCCCCGATCTTCCCACCGGCGGGGCGGACGATCAGACCACCGGCGGGGCGGACGATCAGACCACCGGCGGGGCGGACGATCAGAAGAGCCCGACGGAGAAGTGGAGGGCGCCGGTGTCCTCCTCGGGGCGCGGGGACATGTTGAAGCCGTAATCGAGCGCCAGCGGGCCGATGGGCGTGTTCACCCGCAGGCCGGCGCCGAGCGCATACCGCAGCTTGAGCGGGTTGAAGTTCTTCGTCTCGTTCCAGAGGTTGCCCGCGTCCAGGAAGACGCCGAGCTGGAAGAGATCGTTCAGCGGGATGCGCAGCTCGACGCGCGGGTTGAGCGCGATCTTCCCGCCGCTCGGGAGCTCGTCGCGGCTCGCGGAGGCGCCGCTCGTCTCGACCACGTCCTCGGGCAGGAGCGAGTCCGCGAGGTGCGAGCGGAGCGAGTCGACGCCGCCGAGGAAGAACAGGCGATCGGGGTACGTCCCGCTCTCCGGATCGAGCGGCAGGATGTAGCCCCCGGACAGGCTCAGCGCGAGCGACAGGCTCGACCGCTCCGCGAGCGGGATGTAGCCCGCCACCCTGCCCGTGAGCCGCAGGAAGTGGCTCTCCCGGAACGAGCGGTTGTCGCTGCCCAGCGGGTAGGCGTCGACGTGCTCGACGCCCGCGGAGACGAGGAATCCATCGGTCGCGGCGAAGGGGTTGTTGCGCGCGTCCCAGGACGCGTCGATCCGCTCCGCCAGCGCGATCGTGCGCCCCTCGGGGATGCGCAGCTCGTTGAGCGCCGCCTGCTTGCGGAAGTCCCCCTTCTGGAGGAAGAACTCGACGAAGTTCAGCTCGGTCGACACGGCGAGCTGCGTCGTCAGGGGGCGCAGCGGCCGGTACGTGAGCGCGGGGATGACCGCCTCGCGCTCGAGCCCGAACTCCCGCTGGTTGTCGCGCATGTCGACGCCCGCCAGGGACAGGCTGACCAGGGGGCCGAGCCCGATGTCCGGCAGCGTGACCGAGATGGTGTTGCGGCGCTCCATGCGCTCGATCGTGGTGAGATCCTCGTCCTCGTAGTTCTGGCGCGCCGTGGGGTCCAGGATCAGGAACGGGAACAGGTAGCCGAGCTGGACGCGCATCGTGAGGCCGATCGCGAGGCCGCCGATGTTGCGGTGCCCGTACTCGAAGGCGAAGCGGACGCCCTCGCCGGTCGAGAAGCCGATCTGCGGGTTGAGGTACTGCGGCAGCTGCTCGACCACCGTGACGATGACCCGCTTGTTCTTCTGCGGGACCTCCGGGTCCTCCAGCGAGATCGACACGCTGGAGAAGGGGCCCAGCGTCGCGATGCGCTCCTCGCTCAGGCGGGCCTGCGCCTGCCGGAACGGCGCGCCCTCGCGGAGCGCCACGCGGCGGAGGATCAGGCGCTCGTCGGTCCGGACCGCCCCCTTCACCACGATGCCCGTGACGGTCACCCGATCGCGCTCCGAGATGATGAACCGCGCGCGGGCGCGCGTCCGATCGGGCGACGGCTCGATCGCGGTGCGGACCTCGGCGAACGCGTAGCCGAGGTCGCGGTACGCATCGAGGACGCGCAGCCGCGCGGCGTCGAGCGCGAGCGTCGAGAGGGGCTCCCCGACCTTCAGATCGGCGATGGCGGCGAGCCAGCGCTCGCTGAACGGCCGGTCCTCCGCGCAGAAGCGGGCGTCCCGCGCGCCCAGCCCGGCCTGGCCGCAGAAGCCCTTGCTGCCCTCGAAGGCGAGGTCGTAGAGCACGGTCTGCGGGCCGGGGTGGACCGGGATGCGGAGCGTCACCTCGGAGGCGCACGAGAGGTGCCGCGCCGCGTCCGGGCGGCAGGTCAGCGCGTCGGGGACGGGCGGCTCGGGGATCGGGAGGCCGAGCGCGTCGGTGCGGCACTGCGCCGTGACGCGCTCGGCGACCGGCTCGGGGATGCACTGGCCCGGCGGCGAGCGGCGCGAGCAGGTGGCGCGCATGACCGAGACCGGGCCGACGACGGCGTTGAGGTACCCCTTGCTGAAGTAGAGGTCGCGCACGTGCTTGAGGGCGCGCTCGTAAGGCTCCCGCGCGTACGTCATCGCCGGGATGAGCTCGACCGTCTGGGCGCGGCCGCCGGCGCCGCGGGTCGGGCCGAAGAGGTCGGAGACGATCCGCGGGTCGGGGATCGAGAAGCCGTCGGCGCCGGGGAGGTCCTCCTCGAGGAAGCTCTCGATCTCGCGGCCGAGGTCGTCGGGGCTGAGCTCGCCGGTGAGGCACGGGAAGACGCGCTTCGTGACGCGCACCTGCGCGTGCTCGCGGATCGTGAAGGTGAGGTACCGGACCGGGTCCTCCGGCTTGCCGCCGAGCGAGGGGGTGATCTCGGCGTCGAGGAAGCCTCGCGCGACGTAGAACGCGCGGAGGCGATCGGTGAGCTCGGCGGGGCTCGTCTCGGTCGTCTCGCCGAGGTCGAGCGCGGCGGCGAGGGCGTCGTCGTCGAAGGCGCGGTTGCCGTCGAAGGCCGGGACGATGCGCGCGCCGGGCTCGAGGTAGACGTAGAGGTAGTTGTTCGGGCCGACCGCGAGCACGCGGTGCGAGACCCTGGCGTCGTGGAAGCCGTTCTGGCGGAGCAGGTCGGCCATCTCGCGGTCCGCGTCGGCGAGCGCGGGCTCGTCGACGCGGGCGCCGACGTCGAGGCGGTACTGCTGCTTGAGCGACCCGAGCTCGCGGTCCGCGCGCGGGTCCACCACGAAGACGCGCTGGGAGACGGTGAGCGCCGGGCCGGCGGTGATGTCGAGGGCGACGACGATGTCGGACGGGTCGTCGAGCTCGACCGTGTGCACGGCGGCCTGCGCCGCGGGGTAGCCGTGCTGCGCGTAGAACGCGCGGACGCGGGCGCCGACCTCGGAGAGCTCCGCCGCGGTGGTCTCGCCCCCCTCGGAGAGGCCGGCGGCCTCCAGGGTGTCCTGGCGATCGAGCGCGCCGCCGGAGATCTGGATGGTCGCGATGCGCCGGCGCGGGACCACGAGGAGCCGGAGCACGACGCCGTCCGGCCGCAGGTACGCCTCGGCCGAGGCGCGGGCGAAGTTGCCGCTGGCGAGCACCTCGCGCATCGCGCGGCGCGCCGCCTCGTGGCTGAGCGGCTCCCCGATCTCGACGCTGAGGACCTGCGGCGGGACCGCCCAGCGGTCGCCCAGGGCGCGGATGTCGATGAGCACGATGGGCTTGCCGACGAGCGCTCCCAGGGCGATCGGCTCGCGGAGCGACGGCACGTCGGTGGCCTCGGTCCTCACGTCGTCCGCGGCGGGGTCCGCGGGCGTCTGTCCCGCGGCCGCCTGCGCCGCGGGCGCCTGGCCCGCGGAGGCCTGGGCCGCAGCCACCTGGGCCGCAGGCACCTGGCCCGCGGTGGCCTGCGCCGCCGCCTGGCCCGCCGGCGACGGGGCTGCGGGCGCCAGCGCGGCAGGCGGCTCTTCGGCGCGCGCGGCGACGGCGGAGGCGCCGAGCGGCAAGAAGCCGAGCAGCACGGGAAGGAGAGCGTGGCGGAAGCGGGCCATCAGGCGCGGAGCGCCGGCGGACGAAAACGAAACGAACCGGCGCCGGGGTGCACGAGGCGCGCAGCGTAGCCCGGTTCGGCGGCGATCGGGCAAGAGCCCGCCCGCCGCGGTTCGCGCGAGCACGGCGTCGACGGCGCGCCCGCGCGATCCGGCGAGGGCCCCGGCCCGCCGCGTGGTCCGGCCGGGGCCCGCCGGCCGCGCGACCGGGGGACGATGTGCGAGACGTGGGGATCTCGGCGGGCGGACCTCGTGCTAGCGTCGCCGCCCGTGCGAGGCACCGGATGAAGGACCTGGCGATGCTGGTCGGCGCCGTGGCGCACGACACCAAGGTGGTCACGCTGTGGGAGAGCCTGCGCGAGCACTTCCGCGAGCATGGAATCCTGATTGATTTCGCGCTGTTCTCCACCTACGAGCGCCAGGTCGACGCGCTGATCCGCGGGCACATCGACGTCGCCTGGAACAGCGCCACGGCGCACGTGCGGGTCAAGCGGCAGACCGAGGGCCGCTCCCGCTCGCTCGCGATGCGCGAGATCGATCGCGACTTCCACAGCAAGCTCCTGGTCCGCCGCGACGCCGGGGTCGGGGCGCTGAGCGACCTCGAGGGCAAGGTGCTCGCGGTGGGGAGCGCCGACTCGGCGCACGCGCGGGTCCTGCCGCTCCACTTCCTCCGGCAGGCCGGGGTGGCCGTGGAGAAGATCCAGCTCCTGCCCTTCGAGGTGGACCTGGGCAAACACGGGGACACCCCGGCGAGCGAGGTCCAGGCGCTCGCGGCGCTGCACGAGGGGAAGGCGCAGGCCGCGGCGGTCGGGGACGCGGTGTGGCTCGCCGAGCAGGCGAACGGCCACATCGACCTGCGCCGCGTCGACGTCCTCTGGACCACGCCGGCCTACGACTTCGCGATGTTCGACGCGCTGCCGGCGCTGCCCGAGGCGAAGGCCGAGGCGTTCCAGCGCGTGCTGCTCGGCATGACCTGGAAGAACCCGAAGCACCGGCGCATCTTCGAGCTCATGGGCCACAAGCAGTGGGTCGCCGGCCGCGACGACCGGTACGGCGCGCTCGACGCGGCGCTCACCGCCCTCGCCGCCACCTGAGCGCTGCGGGCGCCGAGCGGACCGGAGAGAGAGAAGAAAAACCGCCAAGAGCGCCAAGAGCACCAAGAACGCCAAGTGAGAAGAGAGAGGAAAAAATAGTTTCTTCTCTCTTCTCTCTCTTGGCGTCCTTGGCGTCTTGGCGGTTCAAATTCTCTTCTCTTTCCGGCGCTCCGCCCGCTACTCGAACTCCAGCCGCCACCGGAGGTCGGCGCCCACGTTGCCGAGCGGCGAGCTCGCGGCGTCGTTCGCGTTGTCGTAGGAGCCCTGCACGCTCATGCGGTCGCTGAGCTTCACCTCGACGCCCGCGCGCACCTGGCCGCCCTGGGAGAGCCCCGTGGTCACGTTGGCGCGGACCGCGTCGGTGATGCGCTTGCCCACGGTCACCGTCGGCTCCGGGGCGCCGTTCTTCGAGGAGTAGCCGGTGCCGAAGCGGAACTCGTCGATGATCGGGACGATCGTCTTCACCGCCTTGTCGGCGCCCGTCAGCGACGAGAGCGCCTCGAGGCCCATCGTCTCGCCGAGCGACGACACGAGGCCCTGGTTGAGCTCGGCGCGCGTCACGCCGAGCGTGAGCAGGAGGACGATGTCCTCCTGGCTGAGCGGCGGGTCGCTCGTCAGGTTGAGCCGGAGGTTGTCGGCGTCGCCCTGGGCGTGCAGCTTGATGCGCCACAGCCCGCCGGCCGCGGCGGAGGCCGCACCCGCGGCGGCGCTCACGGGCGCCGCGGCGTCGGCGCCGGAGGACGCGTCCTGCGCGCTGCTGGTCGACGTGGCGCGGCGGTACTCGGTCTCGGCGTGCACGTCGACCTTGGGCGCGATGCGGAACGGGTCGTCGAAGCGGACGAAGCCCTCCCGGACGTCGAACTCGGTGCTGCGCAGCCGGAGCTTCGAGTCGGGCAGGAGCCGGAGCATGCCGCGCGCGCCGAAGCGCTGGTTCGTGCCGGAGAGCGTGATCCCGGAGGTCGGGATCTCGAGCCGCATGTCCGCGAGGTCGTTGGAGAAGCGGAGCGGGTTCGGCGAGACGACCGTGACGTTGAACCGGACCACGTCGGCCGCGGGGTCGTACGTCTCCACCGTCGTCCGCTGGCGGCCCGTCAGGTCGCCGAGGTCGACGCTCATGAAGATCGGGCGCGTGTAGCTGAACGAGGTCAGCGTGACCTTGCCCTCGACGTTCGGCAGGTTCTGCTCGCCCGCGTCGTCGTCGCCGACGCCGGGCCGGAAGGTCGCCTGGAGGTTCGCGTTCGCGGTGATGTTCACCCCCTCGGCGACCGGCAGCTTGATGTTGCTCGCGGTGATCGTGGCCGACGCCGTGCCGAGCGAGAGGCCGCGCACCGGCAGGTTCCCCTGGACCTTCACCATGCCCGAGCCGACCCGCGCGGACGCCTGCGCGCGCACCTGGTCGCCGCCGATCGCGATGTCCACGTCGATGTCGTCGAGCGAGAACGGCAGGCCCGCGACGTCGAGCTCCCCCTCCTTGATCTCCGCCGAGCCGGTGTAGCGCAGCGCCGCGAGCGGCCCGCTCACCTGGACCTGGGCCTTCACCTTGCCGTCCGCGTGCCGGATCTGCGGGATGTCGGCGCTGAGCTTCGACAGCTTCGTCTCGTCGACCCGGATGTCGACGTCGAGGTCGGGCGCGGTGAGCACCTTCCGGACCTCGCCGGACGCGAAGAAGTCGGCGGAGAGGCCGGAGGCGGTGCGCGCCTCGAGGTGGAGCTCCGGGACGCTCAGCGCGTTGCCGGCGAGCCGGATCGGCCCGGTCGGGCGCTTCAGGCTCACCCGCCGGCCCTGCCGCTCGAGCTCGAGCTTCGCGATGGCGAGCGTGACCGCGGCCTGCCTGGGATCCGAGACCGGGAGGCGCTCGACGTCGAGCGAGGCGGTCAGCGTACCCTTCGGCGGGGCCGCGGCGAACGCGACGCCGGGGATCAGGTTCGCCAGCGTGCCGAGGTCGAGCGCGTCGAGGCGCACCTTGCCGTCGGCGATCTTGCGCCGCTGCTTCGTGACGCGGAGCCCCTCCAGCGCGACCTGCCCGCCGAAGAGCGAGCCGTTCGTCACGAAGTACCCGTCGGGGAGGTCGCGCTCGTGCTCGGCCAGGTCGAACGGGGCGCCGATGGGGTTGCCGCACGTGGTCCTGCCAAGGACCCGGGGCGGCTTGTCCGAGGGCACGATCCTGAGCTCGACGCGCGAGGGCGGCAGGCTCGCGTGGTGGATGCGGACGCGCGAGACGTGGACGTCCGCGACGCCGGCGAGGCGCGACACCGTGCCGCCCAGGTTGGCGACGAGCGACACCGCGCCGTCGTCGAGCAGCGAGGCCGCCGGCCCGAGAGCGTCGATCCGGCGGAGCGGGATGCCGCTCGCGATGACGTTGCCCTTCAGGGCGCCGCCGTGCTGCACGGACAGGGTGGCGAGCGCGGAGCCCGTGCCCTTGCGCAGCGACGCGGAGCGGACGTCGAGCCGCATGCCGTCGGCGCCGGCGGCCTGGTCGTCCCAGATCAGCTCGACGTCGACCTCGCCCTCGTCGAACCGCTCCTCGAGGAGCTCCACGTCGCTGAGCCGCATGCCCGCGCGCACGGCGAGGTAGCCGCCGCCGCAGCGGTCCTCCGGGCCGCCGATCGCGAAGTGGACCCGCGCCGTGCCGCTCGCGACGGCCTTGTAGTCGGCGAACCGCGGGTCCTTGTCGAGGCGGAGCACCTCGAGCAGGTCGCGGAGCGCGACGTGCGGCGCCTCGCGCGTGTCGACGGACGCGTCGACGACGATGCCCTGCGAGCTGTCGAGGCTGCCCCGGGCCAGGCTGTTCGAGGGGTCGAAGTCGACCTTGAGCGCGGGGAGCCGGACGCGGCTCGCGCCGTGCCGGACCCGGCCGTTCTCGAGCGTGAGGGCGAGCGGCTCGAACGCGACCGCGGAGGGCTCGAGGTCGCCGACGGGGAAGCCCGCGAACACGAACTTCTCGATGCCGACCTCGCCGGTGAGCTTCGGGTGGGCGTAGGGGCCGCGCATCGAGGCCTTGAGGGTGGCGACGCCGGCGAGCTCGAGCGTGCTGAGCGGCGAGAGCTCGGCGAGGTCCACCCGCGAGCCCGGGCCCACGTCGACCCCGAGCTGGTCGTTGAAGCCGAGCGAGACGGTGGTCGTGAGGTGCGAGCTCGGCGTGTCGACCGAGAAGCCCGCGAGCACGACGGCGTTCGGCCGCACCTGGAAGGTGCCCTGCACCCTGGCCTCGCGGACGCCCATCATGCGGGCGCGGGCGGGGTCGTCGGTCGGGCGGTCGAAGATCTCGAAGCCGCGGGTGTGGATCGTGACCGGGCCTTCGAGGGCGAGCGGGGAGAGGGTGCCGCCGAAGCGGTCGAACCGGCCCTCGCGCAGCGTCCAGGCGACGTGCGCGCGGGGGTGCACGGCGAGGTCGCGGAGCAGGCCGGGCAGCTCGACGCCGAGCACGTCGATCGGCCCCGCCTGGAGCGGCAGGCCCTTCTCGAACGGCTTGAGCTCGGCCGTGGAGATCTTCAGCTTGCCGTCGGCCCAGGCGACGTCGGCGTTCTCGAGGCGGACGGCGTCGGGGGTCGTCGAGATCTCGCCCGAGAGCCGCGTCACGAAGACCCTGCCGTCGAGGCCGGGCTGATCGAGCACGAGGGTGCCCTGGGCGCGGGGGAGCGCGAGGCCGAGCGGCGCGGACGCCGCGTCGTAGTCGGCCTCGACGTCGAGCGAGACGGCGCCGGAGGCGGGCGGCAGATCGACGAAGCGGTGCACGATCGGGACGGGCAGGCGCGCCCGCACGCGGCCGCTGATCCGGTGGGGCATGCCGCCGAGGCCGACGGCGTTGAGGGCGCCGAGCTCGAGCTCGACGCGGCGCCAGTCGCCCTCGGGGAGGGCGCAGGGCGCGGCGGTGCCGGGATCCGGGTCGAAGTCGGCGGCGCCCTCGAGGATGAGGCGGCGGACGAGCGCGCGGTCGGGCTCGAGGCGGACGCGCGTGTCGAAGCGGCAGACGACGTCCTCGTCGACGCTGTCCTCCTCGCCCGCGCGGCCGGGCACGGGGTGGGTGTGGACGACCGAGATGAAGCCGGAGCGCATCGCGATCTCGAACGCGTCGGACGGCTCGGCGGAGACGTCGACGTCGACCTCGCGCGCCTCGACGCGGAGGTTGTCGATCGTGAGGTCGAGCCGGGCGTCGGTGATGGCCACCGAGGAGAGCGGGGCGCGGTCGAGGGCGGGCTTGTCGCCGCTGCTCTTCTCGCTGGTGGGCAGCTTGAGGTTCCGGAGCTCCCCGTCCTTGATCACGGCGCGGACGCGGGGGCCGATGATCTCGACGTCGCCGGCGTCGATGTGCCCCGCGAGCAGGGAGAACAGCCGCGGGCGGATGGCGACGCGCTCGAGCTCGAGGAACGGCGCGCCGCCGTCCGAGGAGTCGACGACGAGGCGGTTCAGGCCGACCATGAGCGGCCAGGCCTGGACGCGCACCTCGTAGCGCGCGCTGATGCCGAGCTCGCGGTCCAGCAAGGCGGCCGTCTCGCGCGCGGCCCAGTCCCGCACGAGCGCGGTGCGCACGAGGAGGCCGACCGCGAGCGGGATCGCCCCGATCACGGCGAACAGGAAGCAGAGCGCGCGCACGAAGGTGCGCCCCCAGTCCCTGCGGGCGCTCGGCGGAGCTCCTTTTCTCCTCGTGCCGGGCATCGGGGCGAAGCTTAGCTGAAGCGCGGACGCGCGCTTACGTGGGAGGGGTGATCCTGTACACGGAAAAGATCGGGGCGTGATCGCTGGCGTCGTCGATCTCCGGTCCGTGTGGAATCTGGACCGAGCCCGGGTTGAGCATGCTGCGGAGCGGGGGGTTCACCATCTGGTGATCGATGAGCTCCAGCTGCCCGCGGAAGTCGTACGTCCACCGATCCGCGGGCGGGACGGCGGCGGCGACGTCCTCGAAGGCGACCTGGCCGGCGCCGGCGCCGGCGCCAGCGACGGCCTGGAAGGGCGGCGAGCCGGGCAGGTCGTTGAAGTCGCCGAGGACGGTGATCGCGGCGGTCGGGTGCTCGGCGGCGAGCGCGTCGGCGATGGCCCGGGTGCGCTGCGCCTCGGCGAGGCGGCGGTCGGGGTCGTCCGGGGACGACTTCGCCTCGAAGTGCACGCCGAGGAGGATGACCTTGCGGCCGCCGCGGGTGAGGTGGAGCTCGAGGCAGTCGCGGGTGAACGTATAGACAGGCGTGTTCGTGCCGCGCAGGGTGAAGCGGTCGTCCCGGTGCGAGACGATCTTGTCGAAGGGGATCTTGGAGATCGCGCCCACGTCGATACCGCGCGGGTCGTACGCCTCGACGAGCGCGGCGTGCGGGTAGGCGCCGCCGAGCTCGATGCGGCTGAGGTCCTCGAGCACGTCGAGGTGCTCGACCTCCTGGAGCACGGCGACGTCGGGGTCGAGCTGCGCGAGCACCGCCGCGACGGCCTCGCGTTTGGCGCGGTAACGCGCGGGGCTGAGCACCGTCTCCTCGTCGCCCTCGGTGTCGTCCTGGTCGTTGAAGAAGTCCTTGGTGTTCCAGGTGAGCACCGCGAGCGGCTCGGCCGCCGGCGGCGGGTCGGTGTTGTGGCCGCCGCCGGCGCCGCCGGTGCCCTGGCCGCCGCCGGCCCGGCCGCCCGCGCCCGCGCCTGCGTCGGCGCTGCCGACGGGGCCGCCGGCGCCGCCGCTGCCGTCCGCCGAGGCGACCGGCGCAGGCCAGCCGGTCTGCTCGGCGGGCCGGCAGCCGGCCGCGAGGGACATTGCGAGCGCGCCCGCCGCCGCGAGCAGCGCGCTGTGGGGGCTCCGGAGCATGGAAGAGAAGAGCTACTGCGCGGGGCTGCGTCGCACCAGACAGGAAACGTGCTCCGTGGCGGTACGGCGCGGCGCTAGAGAGTAAGGTGGCTTACTAAAATGGCGCCGAGCGGGGTTGGCTCGACGCACCGTGGTTGTGGCTCGACGCACCGTGGTTGGGCCTGGGCGGGCTCGGTCCGAGCGGTCCGACCGGACCGGGGTTGGGTCGGGTCAGCTCGCGGTGAGCTTGCGGTAGCGGATCCGGTGGGGCTCGGCGGCGTCGGCGCCGAGGCGGCGCTTCAGGTCGGCCTCGTAGTCGGCGTAGTTGCCCTCGAACCAGACGACCTTGCTGTCGCCCTCGAAGGCGAGGATGTGCGTCGCGATGCGGTCGAGGAACCACCGATCGTGGCTGATGACCACGGCGCAGCCGGCGAAGTTGAGCAGCGCCTCCTCGAGCGAGCGGAGCGTGTCGACGTCGAGGTCGTTCGTGGGCTCGTCGAGCAGGAGGACGTTGCCGCCGCGGCGGAGCAGCTTGGCGAGGTGGAGGCGGTTGCGCTCGCCGCCGGACAGGTCGCGGACCTTCTTCTGCTGGTCGCTGCCGGCGAAGTTGAAGCTCGCGACGTAGGCGCGCGAGTTCACCTCGCGCTTGCCGACGAGCAGGCGGTCCTCGCCGCCGGAGATCTCCTGCCAGACGTTGTTGTTCGGGTTGAGCGCGTCGCGCGACTGGTCGACGTACGCGAGCTCCACCGTCTCGCCGATGCGGAGCGCGCCGGTGTCGGGCTGCTCCAGGCCCATGATCATGCGGAAGAGCGTGGTCTTGCCGGCGCCGTTCGGGCCGATGACGCCGACGATGCCGCCGCGCGGGAGCGAGAAGGAGAGGTCGTCGATGAGGATGCGGTCGCCGAAGCCCTTGCGGAGGTGGTCGGCCTCGACGACGACGTTGCCGAGCCGCTTGCCGGCGGGGATGTGGATCTCGTTCTCCTCGACCTTCTTCGACTTGTCCTCGGCGAGCAGCGACTCGTAGGCGGCGAGGCGGGCCTTGCTCTTGGCCTGGCGCGCGCGGGGGGCCAGGCGCACCCACTCGAGCTCGCGCTCGAGGGTGCGCTTGCGGGCGGTCTCCTGCTTCTGCTCGAGCTCGAGGCGCTTCTTCTTCTGCTCGAGCCAGCCGGTGTAGTTGCCCTCGTACGGGATGCCGGCGCCGCGGTCGAGCTCGAGGATCCAGCCGGCGACGTTGTCGAGGAAGTACCGGTCGTGGGTGACGGCGACGACGGTGCCCGGGTACTCGTGGAGGAAGCGCTCGAGCCAGGCGACGCTCTCGGCGTCGAGGTGGTTGGTCGGCTCGTCGAGGAGCAGGATGTCGGGCTTCTCGAGGAGGAGGCGGCAGAGGGCGACGCGGCGGCGCTCGCCGCCGGAGAGCTTGGTGACGTCGGCGTCGGGCGGCGGGAGCCGGAGCGCGTCCATGGCGCGCTCGACCACGCGGTCGATCTCCCAGCCGTTCGCGGCCTCGATCTTGTCCTGGAGGGCGGAGTACTCCTCGAGCAGCGCCTCCATGTCGGGGGGCGACTCGCCGAGCTTGGTGCCGATCTCCTCGAAGCGCTGGACGAGGGAGCGGACCTCGTGCACGGCCATCTCGACGTGCTCCTGCACGGTCTTGCCGGCCTCGAGCTGCGGCTCCTGGGCGAGGTAGCCGATGCGGATGCCGTCGGCGGGCTTGGCCTCGCCGAGGTACTCCTTGTCGACGCCCGCCATGATGCGGAGCAGGGTGCTCTTGCCGGCGCCGTTCGAGCCGAGGACGCCGATCTTCGCGCCCGGGTAGAAGGAGAGCCACAGGCCCTTCAGCACCTCCTTGTTCGGGGGGTGCACCTTCCGGACATCCTGCATCGTGAAGATGAATTGAGGGGCCACGTCTTCGCCTGCCTGTGCGTGCCGGCGCGCCGCGTGGCGCCGCTCGGCCTTCGAGCGGGCGCGGCGCTGGCCGGGCTGGATGGAGAGGCCCCGTATGCGAGATCGCCGGCTGACGGTCAAGGGGGCGCGGAGGCGGCGGCGAGCGGGCGTACGCGAGAGGGACGATCGGGCCTGCGGACGCGCGGGACGGATGAGCTCTACGGCGAGCCGCTCGTGGCGCGCCGCGCGGCTCGATCTGATCGAGGCGCTCCGAGCGGAGCAGGCTCAGCGGCTCGTCACCATCCGGTCGACGAGCGTCTCGGCCAGCACGTGGAGCCCCAGGTACGCGCCCTCCTCGGCATTCTGGAGGAGCCACTCGACGATCTCGTCCGCCGCCGCGGAGGCGTGCCGCTGCAGATCCGCTTTCGCGCGGAGGCCGGAGAGGAGCGCGAGCGTCGTCGCTGTCACCAGCGTCGCCAGCCGCTCCTGGAGCTCGATCGGCAACGCCTCGATCTCCCACTCGACGACCAGCGCGATGCGGTAGCCGACGAAGAGATCGACCAGCGCGGCGGACGCCGGTGCAAGCTCGAGCCCGCAAAGGCATGCCAGCGCGTGCACCCAGCGCGCGCCGACGAGCCGGAGGTTCTCGGCGTCCAGCGCCTCGCGCCCATCCGAGCCGAACACCGCGTGCGCCCGCCCGTGGCCGAAGAGCGCCATGCCTAGCAGCGCGCTGTCGGCGAGCGCAGCCTCCAGCGACTCACGGGTCGCGGCCTCCCGCTCGAGCATGTGCGCCGGCTCGGACGCGAGGCGCACCGTCTGCTGCGCCATCCAGTGACTGTTCCGGAGGGCAGGGTCCTCCTGCCTCCAGGCGTCGAAGATCAGCCAGGAAGCCACGATCACGCGCCCCTGGGCTGCTTGCTCTGGACCCTCACCATCCGCACCGCCGCGCCGTGGACGTCCTGGAGGAAGCTCACCGCGACCGCGTCGTCCTCCTGGAGCATCCTCAACATCTCCTGGGCCGTGACGGGCGAGCCGTCCGCCCGCCGGAAGACGATCTCCTCCGGCGGCGTGTACTCGAGCATGCGCTGGAGCGCGTGCTTGGCGGGCCCCGGCTCGTAGAGGTGCTCGCGATCGATGCGCGTCAGATCCTCGCGCTTGACGACGGTGCAGCCCTCCTCGAGCGATACGTCGAGGTAGCCGGTCGGGTCGAGATCGAAGAGGTTGCTGTGGGTGGCGATGAAGAGCTGGTCGACGTAGTTTTCCTCGACGAGCCGGAGGAGGAGCTGGCGCAGGTGGCGCCCGCTCGTCGGGGCGTGGAGATGCGCCTCCGGCTCCTCGATGCCGATCGCGCGTGCGCCCTGCAGCATCGCCTGGGCGAGGATGCCGTAGATCTGCGCGATCCCGAGGCCGGCGAGCTCGATCGAGAGGTCGCGCCCTTCCGGGTTGGGCTCCGGGAGGCGCTCGCGAAGGTCGACGGCGCCCGTGTGTGGATCCTGGACGGGATCGAACGGCGGCCGGAACAGCGGTGGGCCGGCGAGGAGCGCCCGGAGGGCGCCGAGACGGCGGCGGACCTCATGGCTGGGGCTGACCTGCGCGGCGAGCAGGGCGTTCTTCAGACGGCCGTGGCGGAGCTGCCAGGCGATGACGTCTTCCCCCTGGGGCGGCGGTGAGAGCACCTCGGACCGCAGGGAGCGATCGGCGCTGACGAGGCCATAGGCACGCGCGGGCAACGACTCGATCAGCAGCGCGCGAAGGAGGTCTGCTCTCTGCGCGGCGTCGTCCCCAGGCCGAACCGTGATCTCTCCCCAGAGTTCACCGAGGTCCCCGCCCTCGGAGCGCAGCTGCGAGATGGAAAGCTTGGGCTGCCGCTCCAGCACCCAGTTCAGCGTCACCTCCACGTCGAGGTTCGCCAGCTTGAGGCGGGCAGGCAGGTCGTCGAGACCACTGAAGCTGGCTCCGAGAACGATGACCTGCGAAGGATCGTGAGCACAAAGGTCCTCCCGGCGCACGATTCCTTCACGGATCGCGACCTGTGCGCGCCTCACCTCTCGAACGACGGGATCGCTCTCCTGGCTTGCCTCCGCCGCCACCGCGGCCAGCTGGATCAGCGTGCGGATCGCCGCCAGGATGTTGGACTTGCCCGCGCCGTTCGGTCCGTAGAACACGTTGAACGCCCCGAGTCCCTCGAGGCGCACGTCGCGGAGGCTGCGGTAGCCCTTGGCCCAGAGAGCGTCAATCCTCATCGCGGCGCCACTCTAGCACCGGGGTCCGGCGCCCTGGCTGCCGCCGTGGCTCCTCGGCCGCTGCCGGGATGGCGGTCTGCGTCCCGGATCCCCAGCTAGGCCCGCCGCGCGCCGCGCCCGAACGCCTGCTTGAGCGAGGCGAGGTCGTCGCGGCCGACCTCGCGCGTGACGACGAGCAGGGCGAGGTACACGAGGGCGACGAGGATCGCCTCGCCGAGCACGGCGATCTTGCCGAGCCAGGGCAGCTGCGCGCCGACGGCCATCGCGGCGAGCAGCGCGGCGCCGACGCGGAGCGCCGTGAGGGCGGGAACGAAGCCGCCGGCGGCGCGGTGGAGCAGGGCGCCGCCGACGATCGCGGCCGTGGCGAGCGCGAGCGAGGTGGCCACGGCGGAGCTCACCAGCATGTCGGGGCCGAAGGGGGCGCGCGGGACCGCGATTGAGCAGCCGGTGGCGACGAGGAGGACGGTGGCGGCGGTGAGGGCGGCCGCGATGCGCTCGCGGTGGAGGCTGGTGAGCGCGGCCGAGGCGACGCCAAGCACGGCGAAGGCGCCCATGCCGAGGGAGAGGACGCGGAGCGTGTCGCCGCCGCGGCTCCAGATCTCGACCGGGAAGGCGAAGCGGAGGACGTGCGGGGCGAGGCCGGAGATGGGGGCGCAGAGCAGGCCGGTGAGCAGGAACGAGAGGCGGACGCCGGTCATGGTGTAGCGGCGGACCGCGGCGCGATCGCCCTCGGCGTGGGCGCGGGCGAGCATGGGGAAGAGGATGAAGGTGACCGAGAGGAGCAGCTGGTAGGGGAGGAAGGCGAAGAGCTGCGCGCCGCGGTAGACGCCGATGAGATCGTCGGCGGCCCTGGCGCCGAGCGCGAGGCCGGCCGTGGCCTGGCCGAGGAAGCGGCGCAGGAGGAAGAAGTCGGTCTGGAGCAGGAGGTTGAGGAACGTCTGCGAGACGGCGAGCGGGAGGAGGAAGGCGACGTGCGCGCGGATCGAGGGGCCGGCGCTGCCGGGGCGGCCAAGGCCGGTCTTGAAGGCCGCGAGGGGGAGGATGATGGCGGCCGCGGTGACGAAGCCGGCGATCGCGCCGAGGACGCCGCTCTGGCCGGCGCGCAGGAAGAGGAGGGCGCCGGCGGCGATGCTCGCGGTGCGGAGCGCGCCGTAGGTGATGTCGAAGCCGGCCTGCGCGAGGAAGCGCCGCTGGCCGTTGAGGGCGCCGACGAGCGGGGCGTAGAGGCCGTAGAGCAGGACGACCGCGGCGACGAGCCGCAGCGGGCCGGCGACGTGCGGGGCCTCGGAGAAGTCGGCGATGGCGCCGGCGAGGAGGGCGAAGCCGGCGGAGACGACGATCGCGAGCACGGCGTGCAGGGCGAGCGTCCGGCGGAAGGCCGCGGCGACGTCGGCCTCGGCGACGCTGGAGACGGCGCGGGAGACGCCCTGGATGCCCGTCGCGACGATGACGTTGTTGACGACGCTGACGCCGGCGAGGACGACGGAGACGGCGCCGTAGCCGTCGGTGCCGAGAAGGCGCGGGAGGATGAGCTGCTGGACGAAGCCGAAGACGATGAAGGAGACCTTGGCGCCGGCGATGGCGAGGCCGCCGCGGCCGGCGGAGCGGGCGGCGGAGGGGGAGGGAGAGGGGGCGGCTGGGGGGGCCTGCGCGGGGTCCTGGGGGGGCTGCGCAGGGTCCTGGGGGGCCTGCGAGGGGTCCAGGGCTCCGGGCGGCGGCGGGAGGGGCTCGGCGGCGCGCGGCACGGCGGGGTTGTCGCAGAAGCACGCCGGGCGGGCAATCTCGCGGGAGGGCGAGGGGAAACGGGAAGCGCGGGCAGGAGGAGGAGGAGACGAAGGGGAGCGGGCGAGCTCACGCGCGTGTCACCGAAGTGAAGCGCCGTGCGGATTCGCTTGACGGGAAGAGCCGGCGGACTATTCTCGCGCCCGTCTCCGACGCATTCCAGCTTAGCTCAGTTGGTAGAGCAGGCGGCTGTTAACCGCCGGGTCGCTGGTTCGAGTCCAGCAGCTGGAGCCATTCTTCTCTCGTCGCGAAGTTCAGGCGAGAGCCGGTCAACAGGAGCCCCCGAGGAGAGATCCGAGGGGGCTTTGTCCTTTCTCCCCCGCGGTTTCAAGGGTTCGCGCGTGTGCTCGCCGGACGCGGCGACCGCGGGTGGTGGTCCCTGGTTCACAGGCTACGAGACGCGTCGAGATGGGGAACCCCTTTCAGCGCGAGGGGCTCAGGTCGAATCGACCATTCGATCAACCCGGACCTCTGCGGGTTCTGGGTGTAGGTGAATCGGCCCTGGATGTTCTTCTCGCAGTATCCAGCCGCCGCCAGCTTGATAAGCCGCGTGCGGAACTCGTTGTCCCACTTCCCAGAAGCGAGCTTTCGCGCGTCGCGGTGAGCGCGATAAAGATCCAACCAGGGCTTCACGGCTGCCCCCGATCCTCGAGCAGCATGGCGTCGTGGGCCGTGCGGAAATTGGATGCAGTCTCGGGCAGCTCGCCGGACCTCCACCGCGTGAGCCACGCTTCCGGCGTCACGCCGTGCTGGGCCTCGAACTCAGCGCGCTCCTTGGGCACGTCGATCTCGGCGAGCGCCTCGGGATCAGCATCGCTGCCGCTGATCCAGCTTCGTAGGCTAGGCGCCTCGCTCGCGAGCGCTCGCTCTCCGTCGCCGTCTCTCAGCAGGAACAAAACGATCGGCTGGGAGCGCGCAGGCTCCTGGAGAATACGGTCTCTATTCGCGTCGAGATCGAGCACCGCTTCCCGCTCGTCCTTCGGGATCAGCAGGACCAACCGCGCCGGCGCTGCGAGCGCAGCCTCGACGTCGGACACCCGCAGGACCTGTGCCTCGTCGGGAACGAGGCCCTCCACTTGCTCGACGAGCCAGTCGCGCAGGCCGAAGTCGGGACACCGGACGATGGCGACGCCCCCAGCCTCACGGTCGATGGCGTTGAGCATCGACTGGATGGCGTTACGCATGCGCGCCTTCCGCGTCGAAGGCCGCCCGCGCGAGCGGATGCACATCGAGGACGCGAGCGCCATCGCGCGAGCGTTCGAGGAGGATGCCGTGGGCCATCAGGCGAATCTTGCGGTCCAGGTCGAGCTCGCTGCCGCTGGTCCCCGCCGCACCGCGGATCGCGTTGACGTCTCCCGGCAGCAAGAGCCGACGGAAGCTGTCGACTTGGTCGGCGCACGCGTCGTTCAGGTCCTCGACGATCGGCCACGGGTCGGAGCGTCGGAGCTTCGCGTAGGAGCCTGCATCTGCCAGGAGCTGCAGGAACACGCGAGGCAAGCCTCCGCTCCAACGAATCGCGTCATTCACGAGGTTGCGCTTCGCGGCGACGCGCGCGCGAGCCGCGTCGAGGCTGGCCCCCACCGTGCCGACGACGGCGTTCGGGTCGAACTCCTCCTCCGGCCAGTGCAGGCGCTGGAGCAGGATCTTCCGCAGGACCTCGCGGCCCGGCTCGCCTGCATCACCCTCGACGTCGAGCGCGCGAACCGCGACGAACCGCTCGCCCGTCCGAATCACCGTCTCGGCCTGCGGCCCGAACGCCGCGTGCCACGGGATGACGACGACCAACTCGACCTCGTCGCGAATCGAAGCGAGCGCCTCGAACAGGTCCAGGCTCTCGGGACCTTGCGGAACCTTCTCCAGCCCGTCGATGAGCAGGGTCAAGCGCCCCTGCTTGGAGAGCCGCATGATCTCGGTGAGCGCGACGTTCAGGAGCACGCTCGGCGTGGCTTGGTGCGTGACGCTCTCTCCCTGCAGCTCCGCGTTCACCTTGTCGAGCGCCTTCGTCAGGCTGGCCGACAGCGACAGGTGAAGCACCTCCTGCGCGAGGTGGCCGACCTTCTGGGCGATCCGCAGGCGCATGCGATCGGGCGTGAGGCGGCGCATGTTCTCGAAGCGATCGAGCTGCACCAGACACGCGACGCGGTCCGGCTGAAGTAGCTCGGCGGCGCGCGCGAGCTCGGTGCTCTTGCCCACCCCCGCAGGGCCGCCGACGAGCAGGGGCGAGCGATCGGCCAGGATCCACTGGGCGATCTCGTCGCCCGCCGAGCCCGTCCTCTCGACATACTCGACGGCGCCCGGCGAGAGCGGGACGTGTGGCTTCAGGGCTTTCCAGTCGATGGACGTCATGCTTCGTCTCCCGTGGCCACGTACCGAGCAGGGCGCCCGGAGAGCTTCTCTACCAGCCCGTCGGCAATGAGCTTCTTCAGAGCCTTGGCGACCAGCGCCTTGGTGACACCCACGGCGCTCGCGAGCTCGACGTCCGTCGGTCCCTCAGGGGGCTCGGTTTCCTCGCCGTCGTCGTCCTCCCCCTTCCGGGTCATCGTGTAGACGGTCTTCTCGGTAAACTCCAGCCGTTGTGCGACCTCGGGCAGCGTGAGGATCTCTTCCGTCATCGAGCGAAGCCCCGGCAGCAATCGGCAGGATTTGCCAGCCCCTGCCAGGGGTACACCAGGCATGTGTCGGGTCGCAACGGACGCGAGAGTTCCTCCGGCTGCATCCGTGCGGGCCCGGTCGGCCGGATTGATCAACCGAGGGCTGGCGCGATGCCCAGCCACGCCGCCCGCTGCTCGGTCCACGTCGCGGCGTGGGCCACCGCCCCGGGCGTCCGCTCAGCCAGGGGGTTGCGCCGTCGACGGCCTCGAGCTCAAGGACCCGTGCCTGGAGGTCGGGAGCTCGGAGCAGCAGAGCGAGCAGCTCGCGTGACCCGTGCGCGCCCGCATCTGGACACCCCCCCGGACCCATCTGGACATCCCGCCCGCCCATCTGGACAGGGGGAGGGCTCATCTGGACATCCCGCCCGCCCATCTGGACATCCCGCCCGCCCATCTGGACAGGGGGAGGGCTCATCTGGACATCCCACCCGCCCATCTGGACATCCCGCCCGCCCATCTGGACATCCCACCCCGCCGCCTCACCTCCCGGCTCCCCCCACCCACGTCCAGACCCTGCTCCGTGGTGGACGTCCCCCCGACCGAGCTCCCGAGGCCAGGAAGCTCGCGGAGGACCTGCAACGGCGAGCGCTGGAGGCGGCCCCCGAAGCCGGCGCCTCGGCCGCCGCGACCACGACCCGCAACCAGCTGCTGCACCTGATGGTCGAGCGGGTCGGCGCCATCCGCAAGACCGCGGCCCACGTCTTCCGGCGCCACCCCGAGATCGCCCGCGAGGTGACGAGCGCCTACGAGCGGCGCCGGCGCGCGGCGGCGCGGCGCGAGAAGGTCCGCAAGGCCGCCGAGGCCGGAGAGGCCAGCGGCAAGCTGGCGGCGGCGCCCGCGCCCACGACCGCCGCGCCCACGACCCCTTAGTTCCGCCCGCCCGAAGTTCGACGGCCAGCTCGTTGACCGCCGGGGTGATGCCCTCGCCACGACCGCGGCGCCGAGCGCCTCCAGCAAGAGCGCCGTGGCCCGACCGATGCCGCTCGCTGCGCAGGTGCCGCGGTCAGAGCGGGCAGCACGTCGCGTCAGGCCACGCCGCGAACACCGTCCGCCCCGACGTGGTCGGCTGGCGACCAGACGCGCCCCGGAGCGCCCGCGCGGTATCCCGCATGGTGCACCCCGATCGGATCTGCGAGATCCTCTCGACGAGCCGACGAGCCCGTGGCTGCGCCGCGCTCACGCTCGATAGCTCCCGTCCCGGGCGTCACGATGCGCCGAGCCGGCTCAGGCTCAAGGCCGCGCTGACGTGCGCCTCGACCTCCGCTGGTCCGCGCCGAGCTCGGCCGCGACGATGAGCACCCCGCTGCGCTCAGCTCGAGCTCGGCTTCGGACCGGGGCGAGGTCGACAAGCCGTAGCCGCAGGGACGCAATCCTCGCCCTGAATCCCAGTTGACATCGCCCCTCCGCACACGCATCTGGAAAAACTTGAAGGATGAGCATACGCCACAGGCTGAAATTGAAGGGGATCCCTGTTCTTGTTCCTCTTGGTCTCATGGTCTGGGCGTGCAACTACGACGTGGGCGAGTGCTATCTTAGGGGGACGGAAGGCGCAGGGGCTGGAGGACCCTACCCACCGGGATCAGCAGCTACGGGGGACTGGTACGGAAACGGTGACGACGTGGGAAGCGGCGCCACTGAGCAGATGGCGGGGTGCACGCCCGACAAGACATGCACAGACATGTTCGTCGATTGCCAAGACATCGGCGGCAAGTGCATCACGGGATATCCAGGCTGCGACAAATGGGGTTATACACCGTGTGAGAGTTGCCGCGACGCCTGCCAAGCGGACGCACCATACCCTCCAGCATGCAAATGCAGATCGTGCGGATTCAGATGATGAATGATCCGATACGGGGTGCAATATATATTGCCGTCGGCAGGGTTGCCGGAGCGGCTCTGGCCAAGGTTGCATCCCCGGTCGTGGCCGACGATGACAATCTCCTCCTGGGTCCATCAAGAGTCGATCCGGAACGTCATCGTGCTGCGCGCGTTAGATACTGGGGGGGAGAGCCGTCTGCCGATCTCAATGAAGAGCTTGCGCGTTCTGATGGGCCGCCGGTCTGCGTGGCGCTTCCGCCAACACCAGGCGGCCTGATGAGCCTCTGTCGGATCTGCGCTTCCGCAGTCGAGCGAGGGCGCGCGCTGTTCGTCGTTGATCTCAGCCCAGACGCCGCCGGAGCATTTCCGCAAGGGCCCGGCCCAGGCAGGGTCATATCCCTCAATGTCGCGGATGCTCTGCTACGCAAGCCGCCTGTGGTCCAATGGTCGAAGCTCGAGACAACCCTCGCGGCTACACTCTGGAAATTGTGGTGCCGCCGCTCGCCCGTCGCCTTTTCTAGGTTCTGTGCATCTGGGAGCGTCTTCCACCCGCAGTTGGCCAACCTTGGGCGTTATCATGCCGGACTCTTTCCCCGACGGGCAGGCCATGGGCTCTTACTATCGCGCTTTGACGAGCTCCTCCTGCGACAGCTATCGCGAGAGTGGCTCTCGCCGGTTAAAGTTTTTGTCAACGCGATCAACGCTGGATCTGAGCTCGATGCATGGTTTTCACACACGGGAGATCTGTACGTAGCCAAACGGCTCAATGATTGGTATCGCCATACGCGAGGCCGTATCATCGAACGTCGAAACGCGCATCATCCGAGACCTTCCGAGATGACGAGATGGTGCTTTCGCTGGCGTCCGGGGAACGAGGAGATCCTCGAGGCGCTGCCGAGTATACAAGCAGCCCCGCCTGTGTCTATTGGAGGTGCTACCGCGTATGATCCTCACCACCCATGGGTATGCCAATTCGACGCACGAGGCACACCTTACCTGAGCCGATTTGATACCGCATCATCAGGCGACAGGCTGGAATAGGGCGTATCGGATAGCGCCTGTGACGATGCGAAGTCCTTCGCCAGTGCGTCCGTTGCTGCTGGAGCGCTTCTCCCCTGGCGGTTCGTCAACCACGTGGCTGGCGAACACCACCCGCGCAGAAACCCGCAGCGCCGCGCACGGTTCCTCTTGAGTTGGCCACAGACATCTACCGGGGGAGCCCGAGCTCGGCCAGGTCGACCGCGAGCGCGCCTGCGTTCGTCTCGACCTCCTCACCGCGCCGCGGCAGCTCCGCCGGGCCGCGGCGACGGGGAGCTCAGGCGATGCAGCAGAACGTGGACGGCTCGGCCGGCTGGAGCTCGCGCCGGTCCCAGCCCCTTCTCCGCTGTTCCCGGAGGACCGGCGGCGTGGTAGCTTGCGCGGGTGCGAGATCCAGCCGCCACGGGCCGAACGGACACCGCGTCGCTCGTCGTCGCAGCCCTACCCGACGCGATCTACCGTGCCTTCGCCGAGCCCGGCGCGCTGATGGCGTGGCTCCCGCCCGAGAGCATGACCGGCCGCGTCCTCGACTACGACTTCCGCGAGGGCGGTCGCTACCGCATCGAGCTGACCTACGATGAGGCAGCGCCCGACGACGTCGGCAAGACCACCGGGCGGACCGATGTCAGCGCCGGGCGCTTCCTCTCGCTGGAGCCGGGCAAGCGCATCGTCCAGTCGGTCGAGTTCGAGTCGTCGGACGCTTCGTTCGCGGGCGAGATGGTGATGACGTGGTCGTTCGAACCGCTGCCCGCAGGGACCCGCATCACCATCACCGCGGAGAACGTCCCGCCCGGCATCAGCCAGGCCGACCACGATGCCGGCCTTCGATCGTCCCTGGAGAATCTCGCGCGTTACCTGAGGTGACGCCTGCAGCCTCACCCATCCTGGTACTTCGCGAGATCGAACGGCAGCGTCAGCGCCCCGAAGTCCGGGATGCCGCCGACGGGAGCGGTCCGCCCCTCGCCCGCCGGCTCGTCAGGCTTCGTGTTCTGCTCCAGCGCGATGTCCTGATTGCGAACCACGTAGGCGCGCAGGCCGTCCTCGTACGCGGCGATGCCGCCAGCCAGATCCTCCTTGTGCAGGGCGAGCTCACTGGCCAGAACGTAAGCGCCGACCATCGCGACCGAGGTGGCCTGCCCCGTACCCAGAGAGACCGCGTAGCCAGCATCGCCGGCCAGCACGATCCGCCCATGTGACCAGCTGCTCATGCGGACCTGGCTCAGCGAGTAGAAGTGGAAGTCGGTCGCGCGCAGCATGTGCTCCACGATCTGCGGAATCACCCAGCCTGCGCCTGCGCCTGCGACGCGGGCGGCGAGCAACCGCTTCTGCGCGTCGATGTCGCGGAAGTCGTAGCTGATCCCCTCCGGCGCGTTGAAGCCGAGGTACGTCCTCGCGTCGACGTCCTTCCGCAGGCCCATGACCAGCGCGCCGACGGAGTCCGGCTGCTGGTACATGACCTGCCAGCGCTCGAGACCGAGGAAGTTCGGCATGCCGAACGTCGCGACGTACAGGTCGCCGAAGGCGCGGATGAACTGCTCGTCGGGGCCGAAAGCGATCCGCCGCACCCCCGAGCCCACTCCGTCGGCTCCAACCACCAGCTCGAAGCGGCGAGGCGCAGCAGCGACGAACGTGACGTCGACGCCCGACTCGTCCTGGGTCAGCGACGTGATGGACTCGGCGAAGAGGTACTCGACCCGGGGGCCCACGGCCTCGTGAAGCACCTGACACAGGTCGTCGCGCAAGATCTCGACATCGGGGCTGTCGAGTCGGCCGCCCGTCAAGGTGCTCTCCGTGCTCCGGAAGATCTCCTGACCGGCCGAGTCGACCACAGAGATGCCCAAGAGCCTCGTGCTTCGATCGCGAAGCGCAGCGAGGATGCCCATCCGCTCCGCGACCTCCAGGGCCGGCCCCCGAACGTCGAGCGCGTGCCCGCCCGGGCGCAGATGCGGCGCACGCTCGACCACCGTGACCGCAAAGCCGTGGCGGGCGAGCCAGTAGGCGATGGTCAGACCGGAGATACTGGCGCCGGAGACCAGCACCCGGGAGGCGGGACGCTTCGGGATCGTCGAGCTCATGGGAAGCATGGTAAGTTCCTCGAACCGAGCCGTCGAAGACATTGATCGCACGGATATGATGCCTCCAAGGCAACGGTCGAGGCCATGGAACTCCGACACCTTCGCTACTTCGTCACGATCGCCGAGGAGCAGAGCTTCCGCCGAGCCGCCGCCAGGCTCCACGTCTCGCAGTCTCCATTGAGCCGGCAGATGAAGGACCTCGAGGAGGAGATGGGCGTCGAGCTCTTCGCGCCCGAGGGCCGCGGGATCAAGCTCACGGCCGCCGGGAAGTCCTTCGCGGAGAGGGCCAGGAGCATCCTCGCGAGCGTCGACGCGGCCGTCGACGAAGCCAAGGGGATCGCCGAAGGCAGGCTCGGAACCGTGGTCATCGGCTTCGAGACGGGCACTACCTTCATGGGCTCGTTTCTGTCCCTCGTCGCGGCGTTTCGTCGGCGAACGCCCCGCGTCGGCCTCCAGCTCGTCCCCATGAGCAGCCTGGAGCAGTGGACGGCGCTGCGGCAGGGGACAATCACCTTCGGCTACGGGGCCTACGCGCCCGAGGACGACGCCCTCGCCCACCTCGAGATGACACGCGATCGACTCGGGCTGCTCCTCTCTCCCGAGCATCGACTCGCGCGGCGCAAGAAAGTCCGGCTTCGAGACCTCGAGAGCGAGCGCGTGCTGCTCCAGCCACGTCAGCTGTATCCGAGGCTCCACGCGGACATCATCACGGCGGCGCGCGCACAGGGCGTGACGCTGCGCGTGACGGCGGAGGTGCTCGACCTGGAGGCGCTCATGGCCCTGGTCGTGATCGGCGACGCGGTCACCTTCGTTTCGGAGAGGTTCTGGGAGCTGGCTTCGCAGACCTCGTTGCTGTGGCGGCCCGTCGAGGATCTCCACATCGATCTGAGTGAAGTCGTCACATGGCGCGCGGAGGACGGCGGCGCGCCCGCGGTGCGAGCCCTGATCGAGAGCGCGCGAGAGGTGAGCCCGCTCCTGCAGCACGCCCGAGACCACGCGCGCGTACCCAAGGCCGCCAAGCAAAAGCGAACAGAGCGGGCAACACCTCCGTGACCATTTCCCGGCGCATGTTCTCCCGCTGCGGGCGGCCGTCTCGGACGAGGACAGCCACGCGCGTCAGCGCACGGAATGGCGGCGCCGAAACAGCTCGCGAACCTCTTCCGCGAGGCCCTGGATGGGACCTTCCACGGGCAGCCCCGGAACGACCTCGCGGATCGGCAGGCATCTCACCGGCGGAGCCGGAAGGCCCCACGCGGTGAGCCAGCCGGCCAGTTGTTCCGAAGAACTCGCGTACACGATGCGGCCGAGCTGGACCCAGCCATGGGCAGCGGCGCACATGGGGCAGTGCTCGGTCGAGGTGAAGACCGTCGCCGCAGCCCGCTCGTCGCGGGCGAGGTTCGCAGCCGCCCAGCGCGCCAGCGCGAGCTCCGGATGGCAGGTCGGATCGCCGCCGCCCACGCGGTTGTGATCCTCGGCGAGGACCGTCCCATCCGCCGCGACCAGCACGGAGCCGAACGGCTCGTGGCCGGCCTCCAGCGCCAGCGCAGCGAGCTCGACGCAACGGTGCAGGTGTCTCATCTCGGTAGTGCTCGGCATGGCCGTCTCCTTCGGGGCACGGGGGTGCTGCTTCGTTCGCGCTGGAGGGGCCCTCGCAAGAAAGGGACCGCTCCAGACGTGGTGCACATCAAGCGGGCGCCGCCAGGCGGCCCGCCATGTACCGCGCGGGCGGCGTCCCGAGGGCCTTGCGAAACATGGTCACGAAGCTGCTCGCGCTCTCGTAGCCGAGGTCCAGCGCCACGTTTTGCACGGTCGCGCCGCGGGAGAGCTTCTGGATGGCGAGGATGATGTGGAGCTGCTGGCGCCAGCGGCCGAGGCTCAAGCCGGTCTCCTCGACCAGGAGGCGGTTCAAGGTGCGCTCGCCGACGCCGATCCGCTGCGCCCACGTCTTGGTCGTCGCGCGGTTCGCCGGATCGGCGGTCATCGCGTCCACCAGACGACGGAGCCGCGGATCGGTCGGCATCGGCAGGCGATGCTTCTCGATCGAGACCGTCGTGAGCTCGTCGAGGAGAACGCTCACGAGGCGCGCGTCCGGTCCTTCGAGATCGTAGAGCGCAGGACGCGTCGCCAGGCGCAGCAAGAGCTCGCGGAAGAGCGGCGTCACCGACACCGCGCAGCAATCCTGCGGAAGATTCGGCGCCGCGCCGGGCTCAACGAAGACGCTGCAGCCCTCGAGCGGCGCGCGCGCGCGAATACGATGCATCACTGACGCGGGGATCCACAGCGCCGATTGCGGCGGCACGATCCAGAGGGCGCTCGACGCTTCGCAGATCAGCTCTCCGCGCACCAGGTACACGAGCTGCGATTCGCGGTGCGCGTGAGGCTCGCTCTCGAGCCCGCCGCTCGCCATGCTGAGCCCGATCGCGTTCACCGGCCGCGCGACCGCGGTCTTCCAGCGCCCACGCGCCTCGATCGCGAAACGGCTCGCGAGCGACTCGAACGATGCCGCCGCGTCACGAGGCTCGTTCGCCACCTGGACGTCGCCACGGATCGTCCAGCCCGTCGGATGCGCAATCCGTGTCGCGCTCGAATTCCGCCGCCTCGCTGCCATGGCCGTTTCGCTAAACAATTTGTCCTGATTGCGCAATGCGGTCAAGGCGCCCGTTGCTTATCGTCTCCTCCCATGAAATCCGATCCCTTCGCCGTCCTGCCCGACGGGCGGGTGCGCGCCGTGCTGCGGCGCCTCCACGACGAGGCCGACCTGCAGGTGCCGGGCGTCCTCCTCCACTTCCTGCCGCAGCTGCCGCGGATGCTCCTCGGCCGCCGCGTCGACGCCCCTGGCACGGAGCTCGACTTCGCTGACAAGTACCTCGCGCTCGGGCGCGACCAGGGCGCGTTCTGCTACCTGACGGCGCGGGCGCTCCGCGCCAGGACGATCGTCGAGTTCGGCACGTCCTTTGGCGTCTCGACGCTGTGGCTGGCGGCGGCGGTGCGCGACAACGGCGGCGGCCGCGTCATCGGCACCGAGCTCGTGCCGGAGAAGGCGCGGCGCGCGCAGGCGAACCTGGAGGAGGCGGGGCTCGCGTCCTTCGCCGAGATCCGCGTGGGGGACGCGACGGAGACGCTGCGGGCGGACCTCGGCGAGGTGGACTTCATGCTCAACGACGGGTTTCCCCTGCGGGCCCTCGACGTGCTGAAGCTCGTCGCCCCGGCCCTGCGCCCGGGCGCCGTGGTCGTGACCGACAACGTCGGCGTCTTCAAGGCCGACTACCGCGACTACGTCGCCTATGTGCGCGATCCGCGCCACGGTTTCGCGTCGATGACGGTGCCCTTCCGCTCAGGCACCGAGTACTCGGTTCGGCAGCCGGCGCGCCCGGGCTGACGGACACCTGCCGCATCACGCTGGTTGCGGCGGCGCGCCGAGCGGTCCGGGCGCGCCGCGACGTCACCTCTCCCGACGGACCACCTTCATGCCTCGAAGCGCCTCGTCGAGCACCTGATCCATGAAGCGCTCGTCGAGCGCGGCGTGGCCCATGAGCAAGCGGAAGAAGAGCGGGCCGTAGAGGAGATCGAGCGCCACCTCGACGTCGAGATCGCCGCGGATCTCCTCCTGCTCGATCGCGCGCGCGAGGAGCTCCTTGCCCTCGGCGCGGCGCGCGAGGACGAAGTGGTTGCGGAACGCCTTCGAGAGCTCCGACTCGGCCTCGGACGCCGCGATCATCGAGGCGACGTGGCGGCCCGTGCTCGTCGCGAAGCGCCGCGCGATGGCGCGGAGCTGCTCCCGGAGCGCCGCGACGGCCGAGCGCCGCGTCCCTCCGGCGGCCTGCGCGGCCTCCTCCTCCATCAGCGCGGCCATCGCGACCGCGTGCCGGTCGGGCCACCAACGGTACACCGTGGGCTTGCCGACGCCGGCCCGCGCGGCGACCGCCTCCATCGTCACCGCGCCGGGGCCGCCCTCCGCGAGCAGCACACGCGCAGCCTCGAGGATCGCACGCTTCGCTTCCTGGCTCCGCGGGCGACCCCGCGGCTTCGGTTCGGCAGAAGGCTTCTTGACGGGACGATTCATTTACGTTACGTACTGTAACGTAAATCTTGTCGTTCGCCAAGGCGGACGTGGCGAGGAGGACATTCCATGGCCGTGAAGCCCGTTCCGGAGGAGAGACCGGCGCTGTCGCCTTACCTGGTCGTGCGGGGCGCAGCCCGGGCGATCGCGTTCTATGTCGAGGCGTTCGGCGCGAAGGAGCTGTATCGGCTCTCGGAGCCGAGCGGGAAGGTCGGGCATGCGGAGCTCGAGATCGGCGGCGCTCGCTTCATGCTCGCCGACGAGTACCCGGATTTCGGCGCGGTCGGGCCGCTCACGATCGGCGGCTCCCCGGTGTCGCTGCACCTCTACGTGGAGGACGTGGACAGGACGGTGGAGCGGGCGACGAAGGCCGGCGCCACGCTGCTCCGGCCCGTCAAGGACGAGTTCTTCGGCGACCGGACCGGCATGGTGGCCGACCCATTCGGGCACAAGTGGCATCTCGCGACACACAAGGAGGACGTGTCTCCGGAAGAGATGCAGAAGCGCATGAACGCGGCGTTCGCGTGACGTGACAGCGGAAGTAAAGCGTATTTGTGATGCGGATTACGGTTCTGGTGCGCCGTTCAGGGGGCACCGGGGCGCCTTGTTCTTCGAGCCGTCCTCGACACCGGGGGGCTCAAGGGATACTTGAGAGGTATGACGATCGTCGCCCTGACCGTACCCGACGACCTCTGCACAGCGCTGCACGTACCGGCTGAACGGCTGGCGTCGGAGATCGCCTTCGCTGCCGCAGTCCGGCTCTACGAAGAGGGTCGTGTTTCGCTGGCCAAGGCCGCCGAAATCGCGAGCATGGAGCGCTTTAGCTTCGCCGCCCGGCTGGCGGAGGCTGGCATCGCGACGGCCGCGTTCGACCCGGCTGACGCCGATGCTGCCAAGACGGCGGCCGGATGACGCAGCCGGTCGCGGTGATCAGCGACACGGGGCCGCTGAGCTACCTTCACCGGCTCGGGCGTCTGGACATTCTGCAACAACTCTATCGGAACCTGCTCGTTCCGCCGGCGGTGGTTGCAGAGCTCAACGTAGGGCTTCGCCTGGGAAAGGACCTGCCCGACGTGACCACCCTGCATTGGATCGAGCTGCGATCGCCTCCTGCTCATGCGCTTCAAGGGATTGACGGCCTAGGCGCGGGTGAAACCGAGGGATCGCACTGTCGCGGTCGCTCGCCGGGTCGCTGGTCCTCCTCGACGACGGTCACGCGCGAGATATCGCAGCATCCCTGGGCTTGCGCTTCACGGGAACTGTCGGCGTGCTCCTGGTGGCCAAGGAGCGCGGGCTCGTCGACAAGGTCGGTCCCGAGCTGGATCGCCTGAAGACATTCGGATTTCGTTTGGCCGCGCCTGTCTGGCATGCGGTGCTGAAGCAGGCGGGAGAGACGGATTAACGAAGGCGGAGCGTGTCGCGCCGGCCGATTCGAACGACCGACACCTCCCTCCGTGCGGCGTGCGCTCGCACGAGGTCATCCACTGGTGCCCTGAAACCCGGCGCGGTCGTCCGCCAGCTTCACGCGAGCTCGCGCCGCGACGGCGGCTCGCCGGCCACCGCATCCTCCCGGATGCGGGCATAGAGCAGGGCGTCGGCCAAACGGCCGTCCTTCACGACGTGCCGGCGCATCCGACCCTCGAGCGTATACCCCGCCTTCTCGAGCACACGCGCGGACGCGACGTTCCAGTCGAAGACCGGCGCCTGGATGCGCTCGAGCTCGAGCGACTCGAAGCCGTACCGCGTGAGCGCGACGACCGCCTCGGTCGCCAGGCCGCGGCCCCAGTAGGCCGCGCCGAGCCAGTAGCCGATCTCCGCGGTGTGGCGGTGCACGTCGCCGAAGCGCTCCAGCCCGATCGCGCCGGCCACCTCGCCGGCCACGACGATCGCCAGGTTCTCGCCAGGATCGGGGCGCCCCGCGCAGAAGGCGATCCACCCCTCGGCGTCCGCGCGCGTGTACGGGTGCGGGAAACGATCCCGGAGGTTCGCCCAGATCCGGCGGTCGTTCGCGGACCTCGCGAGCGCGTCGGCGTCGGCCGGGGTCCAGGGGCGGAGCGTGAGAGAGGGCGTCTCAAGGATCATGGGGCAACTTCCTCCGGTCGAGCCTCGCCGGCTCGGGTGGCCTTTCGATCGAAGAGCTTCACGAGCAGCTCGGAGCCGACGCCGGTCGCGATCATGCGCTCGCGGCGGTTCGAGAGCGCCGCGCCGAGCCACGGGACCGCGCCGCCGTCGCCGGCCGGGAGCGCGAGGCCGTCGTCGCGGCGGATGACGAGCTGGATGAACGGGCCGGCGTAGTAGCCGACCCCCTGCAGCCGCGCGAGGTCGTAGACGACCTCGACCTCCGGCCGCGCGGCCGCGAGCGGGCCGCCCACCTCGGCGACCCAGCGCTCGGCCCGCGCCGCGAGCTCCGGACCGAGGGCGAGCGACCGCACGGCGCCCACGAGATCCGCCGCGGCGCGCGGCAGGTCGACGCCCGCCTCGCGCAGGACAGCCTCCGACGAGCCCGGCTCGTGCGCCTTCGCCCGCCGCGCCATCGCGTCCACGTCGAGCCCGCGCGCGCCGAGGCACCCGCGGACCAGGTGCGTGTCGGAGAGCACGACCCGCAGGCCCGCCGCCCCGAACCCGGCGCCCGGGAGCGCGCGCACGAGGTCGGCCCACGCGAGCAGGTGCTCGAGCAAGGCCCCGCGCTCGCGCGCGTCGTCCTCGGCCCGGGACGGCGAGCGGACCGCCGTCAGCAGGGCGAACAGGCGGAAGTGCGGCGTGAAGCCCGGCTGGGTCAGCGGCTGCATGCGCAGGACGCGCTGGCTCGCGCAGAACCGCAGCGCCTCGCCGCCGCGGGACTCGCGCCGGCGCCGCGCCGCGTGCAGAAAGAGGCCCGTCGTCGGATCCGCGGCGACCTCGGCGAAGCGCACCGCCGCGAGCACGTTGTTCGGCTCGATGCCCGCGCACGCCGTGGCGCCGAGCGGCACGATCGGCGCGAGATCCACCGCCTCGAAGCGCGCCGCCGCCGCGAACGCCGCCGCGTCGAAGGCGTGCAGGCGCCGGGCGTCCGCGGTCGAGGCGTGCGTCATCGGCGCCCGCAGCGCGTGATCGAGCACGTCGGCGAAGCCCCGCCGCAGGGCGCGCCGCCGCAGGCAGTGGAGCAGCAGCGTGGTCAGCTCGTTGCCCGGGAGGTCGTCTGCGAGCAGCCGATCGAGCGGCTGCCCCGCGTGCGCCGCGGCCGCGCGCCGCGCGATGCGCGCCGAGAGATCACCCGTCTTGCCGCCGTCCGGCGCGCCGCCATCCGGCGTGCCGCCATCCGGCGCCCGCCCCCCGGGCGCGTCGGAGGGGGGCGGCGCGCCGGAAGGGGCCGGCGCGCCGGGCGGGAACGTGAGGTCTTCCGCGGAAGGCATGAGCTTGCTCCTCGTGGACAACCGTGGACCGGATCTGGCACCCTGGAAAGTGCCAGCCCGGCGGGTCTCGATGGTGCCAGCGTCCTCCGCCACCCACACCTTCCTCCGCCTGCGCCGCGGCGGGCCGGCGACCCTGGCCGCCCAGCTCGTCGAGCAGCTGCGCCGCGCCGTGCTGGAGGGCGTGCTCCAGCCGGAGCGCCCCCTGCCGTCGTCCCGCGAGCTGGCGCGGCAGCTCGGCGTTTCACGCAACACCGCGGTCGCGGCGTACGAGGCGCTGGCCGCGGACGGGACGATCGTGATGCGCCCCCGCCGGGCGCCCGTGGTCGCCCACGTGCCGGCCCGCGGCGGGCCGGGCGGAGGCCGCGCCCAGGCCGCGCCGCCGCCGCCGCCGCGCGCGTCGAAGAGCGCGCGGCGGCTCGCCGCGGTGGTGCCCGCCGACAAGCTCGACGCGCTCCTCGGCAGCCGGGCCCGCTCGCGGCCGTTCGGCGTCGGCCTGCCGGACCTGGAGCTCTTGCCGTGGCGCATCCTCGAGCGGTGCGTGGCGCGCCGATTCCGCTCGATGTCGCCCGCCGACGCGCTCTACGACGATCCACGGGGCGCGCTGCTGCTCCGGCGCGCCGTGCTCCACCACGCGGCGGTGGCGCGCGGCGTGCGCGCGACGGTCGACCAGGTCTTCATCACGGAGGGCTCCCAGGCGGCGCTGGACCTGTGCTGCCGCGCGCTGCTCGACCCGGGCGACGCCGCCTGGGTGGAGGACCCGGGGCCGCTGGCCCTCCGCGCGGCGGTGCACATGGCGGGCGCGCGGCTGGTCCCGATCCCCGTCGACGAGGACGGCCTGCGCGTCCAGGCGGGCGCGCGGCGGGCGCCGCGGGCGAAGGTCGCGTTCGTGTCGCCGGCGTCCGCGTTCCCCACCGGGGCGCGGCTGACGTTGCCGCGGCGGATCGAGCTCATGGCGTGGGCCGGCAAGGCGGGGTCGGTGGTCGTCGAGGTCGACTACGAGGGCGAGCTGCGCTTCGACGGGACGCCGCTGCCGTCGCTGCTGGCGCTCGACATGGAGGGGGTGAAGGACCGGGTGATCCACGTGGGGACCTTCAGCCGCTCGCTGTTCCCCGGGCTCCGGCTGGGGTTCATGATCGTGCCGCCCGCGATGGTGCGCGCCGTGGCCCAGATGCGCGCGGCGTCGACGCGCTCGCCGCCGTACCTGCTCCAGGCGGCGGTGGCCGACTTCATCGACGAGGGGCACTTCGCGCGGCACCTGCGCAAGCTGAAGCAGGCGACGCGGCGCCGGCGGGACGTGCTCCTGGGCGAGCTCGCGGGGCTGCTTCCGGACATGGGGTGGGTGCGGGCGCCGGCGGGCGGGGCGGTGCTGACGCTGGAGCTGCCGGCGGGGGTGGACGACGTCGCGCTGGTGCAGGCGCTCGCGGCGAGAGGGGTGGACGCGCTGGCGCTGTCGCGCAGCACGGCGGCGAGGCGGGGGCCGAGCGCGCCGGGGCTGATCCTGGGGTTCGGGGCGCACTCGGAGGCGGCGCTGCGGGAGGCGGCGCGGACGCTCGCGGGTGCGGTGAGGGAGGCGGTCGGGGGAGGGGGGTAGTCGGGAAAGGGGACGGGGCTGCCATTGCGGCGAGGTCGTCAGGATCCATCACGCCAACGCAAAGGCGCAAGCGCGCAAGGGCGCAAAAATACACAGAGAATTCTGGTTTGCGCCTTTGCGTTGAAATCTCTCGGGATCCCTGGCCAGGCTTGTGGCTCACTGCCGTACGTCCGCGCGGTCATCGACGGCCCTCGCGCCGCAGCGTTTACTTCTTTTGCATCATGGCCATGAACGCCTGGAGCGCCTGGGTGGCCTCGGCCTCGACCCGCTGGACGTGGGGGCGCTGCCGCAGCAGCCCGAAGTAGCTGTGCAGCTCGGGCCAGTCGTCGTACGGGTCCTGGCCGGTGAGCATCTTCAGCACCACGCTCGCCACCGGCATGACCGTGATCGCGGCGAGATCAGCATAGGTCAGCTCGCCGCCGGCGATGTAGGGCTTGAACTTCGCCAGGCGCCGGAGGCTGCTCACGCCGCGCGCGACGGTCTGCTGCGCGCAGGCCACCTGCTCGGGCGCCACCTTCTGTCCCAGGAGCGCCGCGGGCAGCACCGGGCGACACGGGCTGTCGATGCTGAAGTCGATGAGGGACATGACCGAGCGACACTGCGCCGCCTCCCAGGGGTCCTCGGGGAGCAGGCGGTTCTCCTTCGGCCCGATGGCCTCGATGTACTCGACGATCGCCTGGGACTCGATAAGGTAGCCCTCCGCGTCCGATCGCTTGATGAAGGGGACCTTGCCTGTCGGGCTCTTCGCCAGAAACGCCGCGTCCTGGGACGGGCGCGCCATCTCCTCCACGAAGGGGACCCCCTTCTCGAGCAAGGAGAGCTTCACCTTGTTGTAGTAGTTGCTTATCGCGAATCCATACAGCGTGATCATCCGGAGACCTCCTGTCCTTTCAAGGCGGCCCAGCAGACCGGACGTCCCCCCGCGCTGTCAAGGCTCACGGCCGCGGCCCGGCGGCGGTCAGCGCCCTCCTGCCACATCCAGGATGGAGCCTGTGCAGTAGGAGGCCTCCTTCGACGCAAGCCACAGGATGGCCTGCGCGACCTCCTCGGGGCTGCCGGCGCGCCCGAGCGGCAGGCTCGTCTTGAGTCGCTCCACCCGCCCGGGATCGCCGCCGCTCGCGTGGATGTCTGTCTCGATGATCCCGGGCCGCACGGCGTTGACCCGGATGCCCTCCGCGGCGACCTCCTTGGCGAGGCCGACCGTGAGCGCGTCGATCGCGGCCTTCGATGCGGCGTAGTCGATGTATTCTCCCGGAGAGCCGAGCTTCGCTGCGCGCGACGAGACGTTGACGATCGCGCCGCCCCCTCCGCCGCGGAGCGTCGACATGCGCCGGACCGCCTCCCGCGCGCACAGGAAGCTCCCGACGACGTTCGTGGAGAAGATCCGGTGGAGGCGCGCCTCGTCGATGTGCGCCAGGCGCGTCTGGCGCTCGAGCACGCCCGCGTTGTTCACCAGCACCGCGGCCGGCCCCAGCGCGTCGTCCACGGCCTGGAACATCCGCACCACGTCTTCTTCCCGGCCCACGTCCGCCCGCACCGCGATGGCCGTGCCCCCGTGCGCGTGGATCTCGTCAACCACCCTCGTCGCGGCGCCCTCGTCGCGCAGGTAACTCACCGCGACGGCATATCCCCGCTTCGCGGCGAGCAACGCTGTCGCGGCGCCGATTCCACGGCTGCCTCCCGTGATGAGCATGATCTCCGCCATCCCGCGCGAGCATAACCTGCTTCCCTGCATCCAGGAGCCCGCACGTCCATGGTGGGCGCGCGCGAGGATCGTCGTCGAGTGATGCCGTCATCGCGCTAGACTCGCCGCCCGGTCGCCGCTCCGGGACCGCACTCGTCCGCCGTCCCATGCTCCCGATGCGCCCGTGCACCGCCGCTGTCCTCTCCCTGCTGGCAGCTGCGTGCGCCGGCCAATCCACGGCCGCCCCGCCGGCCCTGGCCGCCGCGCCACCTGCCCCGGCCGCCCCGCCGGCCCTGGCCGCCGCGCCACCTGCCCAGGCCGCGCCGCCCGCCCCGGCCGCCGCGCCGCCGGCCCCTGTCGCCCCGCCGCTCCGCGCCTCCCCGGTCCGGGCCCCCGCGGCGCGCCCGCCCGCCGCGGCGCCCGCCCGCCTCGAGCCCTCCTGGACGCCGCCGATCGTGCACTCGCTCGCCGTGTTCACCGTCACCCGCAGCGTGGAAGCGGTGCTGTGGCCCGAGCCCTTCGCCGACCTCCGCCTCGAGCGCTGGGGGCATCACTACGGCGAGGCGCTCACCAAGCCGCCGCTCTTCGATCCGGCTCAGCCTGCCTTCCAGTGGGATCACGACCCCTGGCCCATCAACGTCGTCGGCCACGGCCTGCTCGGGAGCGAGATCTACCTGCGGGCCCGGATCTGCCGGTTCAGCGCCCCGGCCGCGCTCGCCTTCGCCATCGCCGGGACCCACCTCTGGGAGTACGGCTACGAGGCCAACGGCGTCCGCCCCTCGGCGCTCGACCTCGTGTACACGCCGCTCGCCGGGGCCCTGCTCGGCGAGCTTCGATATGCGACCTTTCGCGCGGCGGACGGCATCGCGAGCGCGACCGCGCGCGGGCTCGTGCGCGCGCTCGTCGATCCGCTCGGCGAGATCGAGCGGGGCGCCGGCGTCTTCGGCTGCTAGAACCCGGCGCATGGATCACTCGGCGCGCGAGCGCCTCGGGCAGCTCTTCGCCAAGGTGGACGCGTTCTTCGCCGGCGCGAGCGCGCGCCTCGGCGAGCGGATGGCCTGCCACACGGGCTGCAACGACTGCTGCCACCGGCGCTTCTCCGTCACCGCGATCGAGGCCGACGCCCTGCGCGACGCGCTCGCCGCGCTCCCGGCCGACGACCGCGCGGCGCTCGCCGCGCGCGCGCAGGCGGGCGATCCGGGCGTATGCCCCGCGCTCGACGGCGCGGGGAGGTGCGCCGTCTACGCCGCGCGGCCGCTCATCTGCCGGACACACGGCCTGCCCATCCGCTTCGCGCCGGCCGGCGGGCGTGTGTTGCCCGTCATCGACGCCTGCCCGAAGAACTTCGTGGGCGAGGACCTCGGCGCCCTCCCGGCAGGGTCGATCCTCGACCAGACGACGCTCTCGACGGTGCTCGGCGCCCTCGACATGGCCCACGCCGACGCGACGGGGCGGCCGCGCGGAGAGCGCGTCGCGATCGCCGCGGTGCTCTCCGGCGCGGGGTGACGAGCGCTCCGGGCGCGGCGCGGCCGGCCACGAGGGCGCTCGACGGATCAAAGCGCAGGACGAGACGAGATCATCCGCCGGCAGGCCGACGGACGCCCATGTCGACCAGGCGCGGCATGACCTCGTCCCTGAAGTAAGGGAGCTCGTCCGCGAAGTTCATGAAGCAGAGGCTGAGGCCGCGGACGCCCGCGTCGCGGACGCTCCGGAGGCCCTCGGCCACATCGCTCGGGTCGCCGACGATCGGGTAATGGCCGTGGCTCGCGGCGAACCGGCTCCGGAACATCGCATAGAACTCCGGAGTGAACGAGCGGCAGTCCAGCCCGAGCAACCGCAAGGCGTTGTCGACCGCGGCCTCATCCGCCATCTCCTTCGAGATGTGCTCGTAATACTCCTCCGCTTCCTTCCGGGTCGGGCGGCAGACGACGCACGCCGCGGTGTACACGTCCACGCGGCGATCGGCGCGGGCGGCCGCCTCCTTGACCTTCGCGACCTCGGCCCGGCACGCCTCGAGGGAGACGAGGATGGTGAACAGCTGGTCGCAATGGCCGATCGCGAAGCTCCGTCCAGCGCTCGACGCGCCCGCGCTCATCAGCTTGACCTTGCCGCCCCGCGGCTTCGGGCTCCCGATCACGTCGCGCAGGTTGAAGAACCTGCCCTCGTGGTGAAACGGCCTGTCCTTGGACCAGAGCTTGAGCATCACGTCGAGCCACTCCTTCGTGTACTCGTAACGTTCGTCGTGCTCGCGCTGCTCGATCCCGAACATGGCGGCCTCCTCCCCGTGCCAGCCGCTCACGACGTTCAGACCGACGCGGCCCGGGCCGATCTGGTCCAGCGTGGCCAGGTGCTTGGCGGCGATGATGGGGTGCGTGAAGGGCGCGTGGATGGTGGTGAAGACGGTGATCTTCTTCGTGAGCGCGAGGAGGCTGGCTGCCCAGGCGATCGGATCGAAGGTGATGCCCAGGGGATCGGACTCGCCGCCGTACCCCCTCCAGCGCGCGAACGGGATGTGGAAATCGAGGCCGGCCGCCTCGGCCGCGAGCGCCAGGTCGCGGTTGTTCTCCCAGGTCGGGTACCACCGCTCCGGCACCTTCGACATCGAGGTGCCCGTGCCGTTGGCGCCGAACATCCCGAACTCCAGGTGATCGACCTCACTCGCTGCTCCTGCGATCTGCTTCATAAGGCTCCTCCAAAAGCCCCATCGTCTCACGTCCTCGGGCGCCCGTGGAAGGGGGCACCGCGGCCGGAGCACACATCGCTCGTCGCGAGCACGTTGCCGACGTTCGCGTTCGCGCTCGCGCGCCGTCGAGCGCGCGCGCGCTCTGACCACGACGGGACCACACGCCTCGTGGACAGACACGAGGCGGCGCGCGAATACACATCCGAGATGGAATTCTACCGCGTAGTCGAAGTCCCGAGTCGCGCCTGTCGGCTCAGGTGTGATGGCGGGCGCCGGCGAGGCCGCGCCCGGCCGCGCGCGTGGTGGCCGCGGAGGATCACCGGCCCAGCGCGGCCATCTGCTCGTTCACCCAGTCGTCGCCCACGAGCGGGTGCACGCCGGCGCCGTCCGCGCCGAGGTCGATGCCCACGGAGAGAGGCCCGCTCGTCACGAGGAACGCGCCGAGCGCGTCGCGGCCGTCGGACTTCGTGAGGCGCCCCCGGATCGCGAGGTTGCCGCCCTGCGCCTCGAGCAGCCGGAAGTCCACGTCGTCTCCCTTCCGCTGCACCTTCGCGGACGCGGTGAGCCCGTCCATCGTCAGGAGCCCCGAGGCCCAGCCGGGGATCACGTCCTCGGCGTCGAGCAGCTTCACGGCCGGCCGCGCGTCCTTGCACTCGAGCCGGATCGTCGCCTCCATCAGGCCCTTTCGCACCTTCGCGTCGTCGATGTCGATGCGCGCCCACCAGCCCGGCAGCGCCTCGCCCTCGTGCTCGATCGCGAGGTCCTTGATCTCGATTCGGCTCTTCCGGAGCGTGGCCGAGGGGTTCAGCACGTCGGCCGCGTCGAGCGCGATGCGCGCCGTCGCGTCGGCCTTGAAGCGCGTCTCCTTCCACGCGAGCGCCCCGTGCTTCATCAGCAGGCTGAGCGCGCCCGTCGCCCGCCCCTGCCGGTCGATATCGACGCTCCCGCGCAGGAACGCGGCGCCGCCCGTGAACCTCGGCGCGTCCGGCGCGGCGCCCTCCTGGTTCAGCCAGCGGAGGTCCGGCAGCGCCGCGGCGACGATGTCCACCTTCGACGAGAACGCCGGCGGGAACCTCATGAGGTGCAGCTCCGGCGCCTCGAACACCGCGCTCGCCCGCTCCACCACGATCGGCGGGAGCCCCTTGCCGGGGCGCTCGAGCGTCGCGCGGGGGACGTTCACCGAGAGGAGCGCCTCGCCGCGCTCCCCGACGCGCAGGTCCACGTCCGCCTCGGTGGTGGCGCGGTGCCCCGAGGCGCCGAGCGCGAGGTGGCTCGTCGCGTACGACAGGGCGCTGCCAGGCTCGACGTTCCCCTTGTTCACGACCAGGTTCGCCCGGAGCTCGCCGCTGCCGTCCTCGATCCGCGGCTCGGCGTCCTCGCCCGTGTGGACGTGGACGAAGTCGAGACCCGGCACCTGCGCGTCGAGGCGGAGGCGCACCGCGGCGTTCTCGAAGAGGTTGAGACCGTCGATGTCGCGCGGATCGAACGTCGGCATCGTCACGTCGACGTCGGCGTCGAGCCGCGCGACGATCCGGTCGGCGAGGTGGAGCTCGCCCGACCGGAGCTCCAGCGCGACCGGCCCGACGTCGATGGCGCGGAGCGGCTTCATATGGAACCTCCCCCGCACGCGGCCCGCGCCGGCATATCGGTATTGCTGGATCCAGACCTCCTTGAGCGACGTGTCGACGCCTTCCAGGTGGACTGTCCAGAGGTTGTAGCCCTCGTCCGAGTTCTCGAGATCCCGCTCCGGCGGGAGCTCCGGCTTGAGCGGAGGGTTCGTGAACTCCGGGATGGGGGGCAGCGCCGTGATGTGCGGCGCCTCCAGATCGCGCTCGCTCGTGGGATCCACGAGCAGCCGCATCCGGAACACGAACCCCTCGGCGCGAATGTCCTCGGCGTAGAACTTCTTCGAGAGGAGCTGGGTCAGGTGGATGTCAACGTCCGCCTCGTCGAGCTCCACCGCCCATTGCAGCACGCTGTCGGACCCGCTGAGCCGCAAGTCCTCGACGTGCACGACGCCCGGCCAGAAGCTCCACGCAGTCCCGTAGTGCAGCGACGCGTCCGTGGGGTTGTAGCTGACGAGCCGCGCGACGAGCTTCGTGCTCAGCATGACGTTCACGATCACGACGTAGCCCACCCAGAGCGCGATCGGCAGCAGCAGCAGCACCTTGAGCGCCTTGCCTGCGCGCGGTCCGGCCCACGTCTCGAGGAGAGGCGGCGACTTCAGCGCTCCAGCAGCATGCATGAACGGCGCAGCTCGCACGCGCCGTGCCGCTGGCTCCGCCGGCGCGGGGCGACGACGACCCCGCGCGAGGCGACGCCGGCCCGGGCGCGCGGCGTGGCGATCTGCCCCGGATGTGCCCAGGCTGTGGCGAAGCTCGTCAAACACGCTGCGCGCGCGGCGCGCGCCCCGGCCGGCATCCCCGAGAACACCGCGCGGCGCGCGGGACCTCCTGCCGGACTGGTCGGGCACTGCGCTTGCTTCCGCCGCGTTCTCTGCCGAGCCCGCGCACGCCAGCTCCAGCGGGACCTGGCCCTCGGCATCCACCTGAGGACATCCCTATGAAGCACACGGTCCACCACGACCTGGACGACGCAGCGGCGAAGAGAGCGGTTCAGAGGGCGATCGATCGGTATTGCCGCCACTACGCGGAATACTGCCCCTCCATCAGCTGGAACGACGAGCGGCGCGCGGATCTCGTGTTCTCGGTGAAGGGCTGCAGCCTGGCGGGGCGGATCGAGATCCGGCCGAGGGCCGTGGACCTCGAGCTCGACGTGCCCTTGAAGCTGCGCCTGTTCAAGCGGATGGCGATCTCCGCGATCGACGCGGAGGTGCGGCGCTGCATCGATGAGGCCCACCGGGAGCGGGCGCGGAGCGCGCCGGCGGCGTTCGTGGAGCAGGCCCTCTGAGCCCGTCGCGCCATGCAGACCCGAAGCCTCACCTCCGCCCGATCCAAGCGCCGCTCGCGGCGCTCTCCGCGCCGCGAGCGGCGCGAAACCGCGGCCGTCGTCGTCCGGCGGCGCCGGGTCCACCTGTCGATCGAGTCGGTGGAGTCCGTCGAGATCGCCCGCGAAGCCGGCGCCGCGGCCGCGTCGTCGCCGCTCACGCCCTCGCCGATCGAGTCCGCCAGGTCGGCCGGGCTCAGGTACGTGAACGACGACGAGCCGGGCATCTCCCGGCGCAAGGCGGGCAAGGGGTTCAAGTTCCTCGACCCCGCGGGGCGCGTCATCAAGGACGAGGAGACGCTCGCGCGCATCCGCCGCCTCGCGATCCCGCCCGCGTGGACGCAAGTCTGGATCTGCCAGAACGAACGTGGCCACATCCAGGCCACGGGCCGGGACGCGCGCGGGCGGAAGCAGTACCGGTATCACCCGCGCTGGCGCGAGGTCCGGGACGAGACGAAGTACGACCGCATGCTCGCGTTCGGCGCGGCGCTGCCCGCGATCCGGGCGGCGACCGAGCGCGACCTGGCGCTGCCGGGGCTGCCGCGCGAGAAGGTGCTGGCGACCGTGGTGCGCCTGCTCGACGAGACGTCGATCCGCATCGGGAACGACGAGTACGCGCGCGACAACAACTCGTACGGTCTGACCACGCTCCACGACGAGCACGTCGAGATCCACGGGGACGTGATCCGGTTCCACTTCCGGGGAAAGAGCGGCAAGGAGCACGAGCTGACGGTGAAGGACCGCCGGCTCGCCCGGATCGTGAAGCGGTGCCAGGACGTGCCCGGCCACGAGCTGTTCCAGTACATCGACGGCGACGGCCACCGGCAGCGGATCCACTCGGACGACGTGAACGAGTACCTGCGCGCGCTCGCGGGCCAGGAGTTCACGGCGAAGGACTTCCGCACGTGGACGGGCACGGTGCTGTGCGCCTCGTACTTCTCCGAGATGGAGGTGGCGAGCTCGGTCCGCCACATGAAGAAGTGCGTGACGCAGGTGATCGACATGGTGTCTGCCCGCCTGGGCAACACGCGGGCGGTCTGCCAGCGCTGCTACATCCACCCCGCCGTGATCCGCGCGTTCACGGAGGGCGCCATGAAGGCCCTGCTCGAGGCGGAGGAGGCCGCCGCCGACGCCGCGCTCGCCGCGCTCCGCCCGGAGGAGGCCAAGATGCTCCGGATCGTGCGCGGCTTCAGCGAGCGCGAGGCCGTGCCGCTCGCGGCCCGCCTCAGCGAGAGCGTGCGCGCGGTCAGGGCCGCGCGCCGCGGCGCCAGCCCCGGCGCCGGCAGCGCCGGCAGCGCGGCCCGCGCCGGCCGCACCAAGAAGAGCGCCAAGCCCGCGCGCAAAGAGCGGCGCGCCGCAGCCTGACGCCACGCCCGGATCTTCCCCCACATCCCAGCTCTCCAGCGCGCCGGTCCGGCGCCGCGCCGGTGCCTATCGGCCACGGCCTCTTCGCCCCGCTGTGACATTTCGTCTCAGCGTTGCTGTGGCGATTTCATGAATAATTCCATGATGTTAGCGCATCGATCGTGCCAGGTACGGTTCGTGAGATGCGCTTAAGGCAGCGGCGAGCAGCGCAAGCTCAGTCAAGGAGATCCCCATGGCAGACCGGAAGCTGATCAGCGAGGTGGTGCGGACGCGTGTCGAGGCGGAGGACGCGGTTCGGCGGATCATGGCCTGCGGTCACGACCGGGGAGACATCTGCGTGATCGTGAGCGAGGCGGCCCGCCGGCAGCGTTTCGCGCCGTCGCGTGTGGTAGGGGCCGCGGCGAACGGTCACGCCCTCGGCGCCATCCTCTCCTCGGCCGGCGTGGGCGTGGTGGTCCCCGGGCTGCGCCTCGCGGTGGCCGGGCCGATCGCCGCCCAGCTCGCGGACTCGAGCGCGGCGAGCGAGGCTGGCAACCTGAGCAGCGTGCTCATGGACGCCGGGATCCCGGAGCATCGCGCGCGCGATTACGAGACCGCCCTGAAAGAGGGCGGGATGTTGCTCGGCGTCCACGCCCGCGACGACGCCGACGCCGAGGAGCTCCGGGGGATCCTGCGCGACGCCGCCTCGGCCCGCAGCGTCGCCCAGTACCGCAGCATCCGCCGCGTTCGTCGGCCCATCGACAGCCACGTTCGCTGAGCGCTCGTCAAGCGCCTCTCCTTACAACACGACAACACGACACGTCGACCAGGCGCCGGCGGGTGGGGCCGCGCTCGCCGGCGGGGGGCGGGCGGGCGCTGGCCAATCGGCAAGACTGGGGGAGAAGAGCTTACGCTGGGGACACCACCCGGCATGTCTCACTTCGGGCTCTGCCCTCTGGGACGTTATGTTGCGCGCCACACAAGGCGCGCCTGGGACGCGGAGCCCGCTGGGACGTTATGGAACCTCGTTCGGTGCTCGGCGCGCCCGCCCGCCCCCCGCCGGCGAGCGCGGCCCCACCCGCCGGCGCGCGCTACCGCCCGGGATGATCCTTGAATGGAACGGCCTTTGTAGAATCGGTAGAGATCTCCGCCAGGCCCGTCGCGGAGTGAGGCGAAAATGTACCCCTGAGGCAATATGGTCGAGCGCTTCCGCAAGAAGGGCACGACGTACTGTCAGCACCGTGACCGCAAGCGAGGCACGGTGGCTGGTCTCGGAGGGAAGAAAAGGAGAACAAACGGCAGCCAGAAGACATCTCAGGAGAACCCCATGGAACAGCTCGCATTTACGGACGAGAGCGTCGGTCTGGACGGTTTGATCGACGACGATTCGATCGAGCAGCTCAAGTCGTTTTGTCGCGGCGAGATCGCGGCGGTCGAGACCTACCGCCAGGCCATCGCGGCGACGAACGAGGAGTGGGTGGCCCAGGAGCTTCAGCGCAACCTCGCATCACACGAGGCGCGCGTGACCGTGCTGCGCCGCCGGATCGAGGAGCTCGGAGGCGATGCGCCGGAGAGCTCCGGGCCATGGGGCGCGTTCGCCAAGGTGGTCGAGGGCACCGCGGTTGCGCTCGGCGGGCCCAAGGCGGCCCTGTCGGCCCTCGCCGAAGGAGAGGACCACGGGCTGAATGACTACCGGAACGACCTCGAGGAGCTCGACTCCGAATCCCACGTCCTGGTCCGGGACGTCATCCTACCGCAGCAGGTCTCGACCCTCCGCACCCTCGCGGACCTCAAGCGCCTCGTGGCGTGACCCGGGCGCGCTCGGGTCCCCCGCACGCGACCGATTCCCCGCTCACCCCTTCGCGTCGTACTCCGCCTGGAGCAGCTTCGCGATCGTGGAGAGCTGCATGTTCGACGTACCCTCGTAGATCTTTCCGATCTTCGCGTCGCGGTAGAGCTTCTCGACCGGGTAGTCCTTCGTGAAGCCGACGCCGCCCATGAACTCGATGCTCAGCGACGCCGCCCGCTCGGCCACCTCGGACGCGAACAGCTTCGCCATCGCGGCCTCCTTCACGAACGGCTGGCCAGCGTCCTTGAGCCGGGCGGCGTTGTAGACGAGCAGGCGCGCCGCCTCGATCTCCATCGCCACGCGCGCATACTGGAACTGCACGCCCTGGAAGCTCGCGATCGCCTGGCCGAACTGCTTGCGCTCGCCCATGTAGCGCATCGCATGCTCGAACGCGCCCGCGGCGAGGCCGAGCATCTGCGCGCCGATGCCGATCCGACCCTCGTTCAGCGTCTCGATCGCGATCTTGTAACCCTTGCCGACCTCGCCGAGCACGTTCTCCGCCGGGACCTCGCAGTCCTCCAGGACGAGCTCGCACGTGCTGGACGCGCGGATGCCGAGCTTGTTCTCCTTCTTGCCGACCGAGAAGCCAGGGAAGGAACGCTCGACCAGGAAGGCCGTGATGCCGCGGTAACCCTTCGACGGATCCACGTTCGCGAACACCAGGAAGAGCGAGCTCTCGTTCGCGTTCGTGATCCACAGCTTGCGGCCGTTCAAGACCCAGCGATCGCCGCGGCGCTCGGCGCGCGCCGCGAGCGCGAACGCGTCCGAGCCGGAGCCCGCCTCGCTCAGCGCATACGAGCCGACCCACTCGCGGCTGAGCCGCGGGAGGTAACGCTCCTTCTGCGCGTCGGCACCCCAGCGGAGCAGCGCGTTCGCCACGAGCGTGTTCTGCACGTCGATGAGCACGCTGACGCTCGGATCGACCACCGCGAACGCCTCCACCGCGAGGATCGCGTTGAAGAAGCTCGCGCCAGAGCCCCCGTAGGACTCCGGGATCTCGATGCCCATCAGGCCGAGATCGAACAGCGGCGGGAGCAGCTCGCGGTCGAGCGCGCCCTGTTCATCCATCGCCGCCGCGCGGGGGGCGACGCGCTTCTTCGCGAAATCGAGCACCGAGTCGCGGAAGAGGCGCTCTTCTTCGGAGAGCTGGGTGAGCGGAGGGTGGGACACGGCGGTTTCTCCTTGTGGACCGTTGACGCAGCGCGCGGCGCGCCGTCCGGGTGCCACCCTATGCTACCCGAGGACGCGCGCGAAAGCCCCTCGATCGCTCCCGGCGACACGCCCCCCGCGCGCGGCGGGCCGCCTCATCCGGCACGCGCGCGCGCGCGTGCGTCGCCGGCGCGCGCGTGCCCGCGATCCGCCCGTGAGCGGAGCGACAAGGGGCGACTGCCTGCCAGACCGTCCCGACCGTTACGCCCGTCACGCGCCCTTCGCCGGCGGCGCGTCGCGCCGCCGGCAGCGGAGCAGCGTGTGAGCGAGGCCGAGGTGGTCGATCTCCGCCTCGACGGTGAGCCCGGCCTCGTCGATGCAGCGCTTGAGATCCGCGGCGCTGTACATGCGGCTGTTCCCGTTCGCGAGGCACGTGAAATACACGGAGGAGCCGTGCAGACAGTGGACCGCTACCTCGTTCGTCTGCCGATCCCAGAAGGTGTCGAGGATCCAGAGCACCGTCTCCTCGCCCATGGCGGCCCGCGCCCGCCGGAGGATCTGGACGATGTCCGCCTCGGAGAAGCACACGAGGAACTGGCTCATCCAGATGGCGTCGAAGCCCGTCGGGAACGCCTGGCCGTGATCCAGGAAGTCGATGGGCGTGCCCATCACCCGGCCGAGCAGGCCGTGCCGCTCCACGTTGGCGCGGGCATCCTCGAGCTGGCCCGGCAGATCCAGGATGGTGACGCGCACGTCAGGGTCGTGCGCGCAGCACTGGACCGCCCACCGGCCGGTGTTGCCCCCGATGTCGAGCAGCGTCCGCGGCCGCCGCTCGAACACGATGGGGAGCGCCTTCGGAAAGGCCGAGTCCGAATAGACGTGATCGAAGGCGAACCAGCTCTCCCTCACCTTCGGCGGCAGCTCGGGCAGCGCCTCGTAGATGGTCGGCCACTCGCCGAAGACCTTCAGGCCCGCAGGCTTGCCGCCGTCGATCGCCTCGTCCAGATAACGCATGCCCTCGTAACAGACGTCATGGATGAAATCCATGTTGATACGGGTCATCCTGTCGTTCTCGACGATGAGCCCGACGCGGGTGATCGTGTAACGCTCGCCGCGGCCCTCGGGGCACTCCACGAGGCCGAAGCTCAGGCTCGCCTCCAGCAAGGTCTTCGTTGCGTAGGCGGAGAGGCCCGTGTCCTGGGCCACCTCCGCCGGGGTTCTGCCGCTCTTGCCGGCGCGCTGCAGCGACCTGAGGACGCCGCGGTTGCGCATGACCCGCGCGACCTGGAAGGCGACGGGCGCGAACGCGATGCGCTGGGCGGCGAGCATGGCGTCGAGGGCAGGATTGGGGGCGGGATCGGTCTTCATCGAGCTCCGGTCGTCAGGAGTGGGAGGGCCCGGGGGAGGGCCGGGAAAGGGCCGGGAGAGGGCCGGGGAATGCGACGGGGCGGGGGCGTCAGCGGACGCCCCTGCGCTGGAGGAGCAGCGCCGAGCCGCCGAGGCCCGCGAGCAGGGCGCACTCTGCCCGCGTCTCGCCGGCGAGAGAGCAACCCATGACGGCGCACACGAGGCCGAAGCCGAGCGTCGCCACGCCGATCCGCGCGTCGTCGGGCCGCCGGCCCGGAGGTGAGGGAGGGCTCGTTCGGTAAGGGCTTGCCACCGCGGGATGATACCACCGACGCTGCGATCACAGGGATCGGGCGGCGATTTCCGTGAGCTCCTCGTCGGTGAGCCCGAGGGGGTTCGCCTTCATGCTGCTCGCCGCCCGGGCGCGCTCGACCACCGCGGGGACGTCGGCCTCGGTCATGCCGTAACGCCCGAGCCCCGGGACCGCGAGCGCGCGGCAGAGCTCCCGGACCCAGGTGATCCCGTCCTCGGCGCGGGCGGCGCCCGAGCCGGTGACCAGCGCCGCCACCTCGTCGAAGCGGGGGAGCGCGGGGTGGTCGGGGCGGCGGGCGCGCAGGGCCCGGAGGTTGACCTCGAGGACGGCCGGCAGGAGCGCGGCGCACACGGCGCCGTGGGGGGCGTCGAACATGCCGCCCACGGGCGCGGCGAAGCCGTGGACCGCGCCGAGGCCGGCGTTCGCCAGGCAGAGGCCGCCGAGCAGGCTCGCGAGGGCGAGGTCGTCCCGCTCGGCCGGGCCGGCGCCCTCGAGCACGGCGCGGCGGAGCGAGCGCGCCGAGCGGCGGATGCCCTCGCGCGCGAGGCCGTCCGTGAGCGGGTTCGCGCGGGCGGAGAGGAACGGCTCGATGAGCTGCGAGAGCGCGTCGAGGCCGCTCGAGGCGAGGACCCCGGGCGGCGCGCCCGCGAGCAGGTCCGGGTCGACCACCGCGAGGCGCGGGAGCATGTGCGGGCTGCGCAGGCTCGCCTTCACGCGCGCCTCCTTGGAGGCGAGCACCGCGTTGCGCGTCACCTCCGAGCCGGTGCCCGCGGTCGTGGGGATCGCCACGAACGGCGCCGACGGCCGGGTGAGCGCCTTGCCGCGGCCGACCACCTCCAGGTAGTCGAGCGGGTCGCCGCCGTTCGCGAGCAGCGCGGCGATCGCCTTGCCGGCGTCGAGCGCGCTGCCGCCGCCGAGGGCCACCACGACGTCGCAGCGCTCGGCGGCGGCCCGGCGCGTGCCCTCGGCCGCGAGCTCCACCGTGGGCTCGCCCGCGACCGGGAAGCTCACGGCGTCCACGGACGCCGCCGCGAGCGCGGCGACGAGCGGCGCGGCGCGGTCCGGGCGCTGCCCGGTGACGACGAGCGCCCGCGTCCCGCCGAGGCCCCGCACCGCCGCGGGCACCTCGGAGAGCTTGCCCGCGCCGAAGACGATGCGCGTCGCGGTGGCGAACTCGAAGGCCGCCGCGGGGTCCGGGGCGGCCACGTCAATACCCCGCGTCGTCGGGGAAGACATTGACGTATTTCCGGCTCGTCCGCGGCTCGGCCATCATGTCCGCGACGGTGTCCCGCCACCGCTTGTAATGCGCTGTCTCCTTGTGCGCGGCCGGCGCGTCCTGGGTCCTGTAGATCTCGACGAGCACGAAGCGCGTGGGGTCGTCGAGCTCCTGGACGACGTCGAACCGGGCGATCCCGGGCTCCTTGACGCTCTCGCGCGCGTTCTCGAGCGTCGCCTGCCGGAAGGCGTCGGCGTGCTCGGGTTTGACATGCACATGGACATGCACGACGAACAGGCTGTTGGGCATGGGCGCAACCTAGCTCGGATGGGCGGCGACCGGAACCCGGCTCGTGGGCCGGCGCCGCGGCCGCCGAGGGCGCTGCGCGCCGCGGCAGGAGCGCGAGGGGACCCGCCCGCGCCCGCGCCGCGCGCCGTGTGCCATGTGCCATGTGCCATGTCGAAGACAACGCACCTCCCGGTGCGTCGGCGCCCGACTTGGCCCGGCGGGCGGCGGCACCATGATCCGCGTGAGTCGGCGGGTGGCCCGGCAGGTGCCGAGTCCGTCAGCGCCGTAGACGAGGAAGGTCATTATGGCGGAGCCGGCCAGGGAGAGCCCGCGCCGCGACGATGCGCCTGCGGAGGCGCCGTCGGTCGCGCTGCAATCCATCGAGTTCAGGTCCGATCACGGTCTCCTGAAGGACTGCAAAGGAGAGCACGGCTGGAGGAACGAGGGGAGCCCGTGCCCGCAGCCCGAGTGGACGCCGAAGGGCGCCGCGCCGATCTCGGTCTCGATGGGCAAGCGCCTCGTCATCCGGCTCAAGCTGGCGTCGCGCGGCGGGAGCCCCGCCGCCCTGACGGGCGCGATCCGCGGCGTCGGGCCGGCGGGGATCACGTTCGAGAGCCGGAGCCTCGCGCGCGGCGCCGCGCCGCTCGAGCTGTCGTCCGCGCGGCCGCTCCGGAGGAGGATCCGGAAGCTCAAGCTCGCCGTGGCGTGGGCGGTGGGCGGAGCGCGGGTGTCTCCCGCGAAGACCTCGAACGTCGTGTATGTCACGATGGGCCAGCCCCAGACCGACAAACAGGAAGTCTGGCAGGAAGACGGGGTGACGCTGAAGCGCATGGACCGGGCGGTCGCCTGGATCGGGGCGCTCAGGACCCTCGATCCCCACGCGATCGTGGGCGCGCTCCTCGCGAGGTTCCCGAACTACACGCTCCAGCCGAGCCCCAAGGTGCCCCGGCAGTTCCGCCACCCGACGTACCTGAACGACGAGGGGGGCGCCTGGGCGATGTCCGACTATCCCGAGGAGTCGGGCGAATGCCAGGCGATCGTCCGGCTGATCCGCGGCATGCTGCGCCAGCTCGGGATCCCGGGGAGGGCGCGGGTGATCGTGGTCTGGGGCGATCCCAACGTGGGCGGCGGCCGCGAGGCGCAGTCGGCCGATCTGGAGGAGCAGCCGTGGGCGGGGCTCGACGTGACGAAGGTCGAGAACGGCCGCACGTGGCGCGCGGCGCTCGTCGACGGGCCGGTCGAGGAGGGGAAGACCTACCCCGCGTCCCACACGCGCCTGAGCGACGGGACGCTGAGCCCGGGGCTCAACCGGTACGAGGCGTGCCTGGAGTTCTCGCACGGCGGCGTGACCCGGTACTACGCGGGAGGCGCCGGCGTGTTCGACGACGTGAAGCCGATCCTCGGCGTCTTCTGGGGGCTCATCTGGTTCAGCGCGACGGAGAACGAGGGGTATCGCGTCGAGAAGATCGTGGCGAGGTACGGAGCGGGTGGAGGTGGGCGATGAGCGCGGAAAAGATCCTCGGGAAGGACGTGGAGGCGCGGGTCGCGGCGTGGATCGCGGCGGTGGGGCGCGTGCCGCCGGGCGGCTTCACGCCGGTCGAGCGGGCCGAGGATCTGCCGGCCCAGGCGCGCGCGGACTCGTTCTTCTGGTGCGACACCATCTTCAGGAGCGAGGCGAACCCGCACAACGAGGCGCTGGGCGCGCGGCACGCGCTGCACGCGGCCACGGCCGACACGCCGGATCTCGTCCGCCACGAGTACTCCGCGGGCGGGCTCGAGCTCACCGTCACGGAGGGGCGCAATTTCGTCCTCGTCCAGGTGGACCGGTCGAGCGTCGATATCCTCTCGCTCTGCGGTCCAGACCGCGTCGACGCCGTGCGCCGGGTGGCGGACTCGATCTTCAACCCCGGCGGCGCCTACACGCTGGATCCCGCGGTCCCGGTGGCGTGCCCGCCGCCGGGCGAGACGCCCGTCCTCGACGAGGGGACGGGGTTCTCCAGCAACCCGGCGGTGGATCCGGATCTGCTCGCCTGCTGGAGGGACCGCACCGAGTGCGGCGTCAAGGAGGGACGGCTCTACTTCCTCTGTTACAAGAAGTCCTCGCAGCGCGCCGGCTACGCGAACGCGTCCCAGTGGTTCGACGACGGGAGCTCCAGGATCGCGTGATCGCGCCCTGATCCCGCCCTGTCCCGCCCTGAGATTTCCGCCCTGATTCCGCCCTGATTCCTGCCGAAGGCGCCCGGGGGGCACCCGCGTCACGCGCGTCCCCCGCGGCGCCTGCGCAGCGCCGTGGAGAGGACGGCGAGGACCAGCACACCGAACTCCAGCGGCCCCCGCCCGGCGGGGGCCGCTGCCGGCGTGGCGAGGCGGCAGCCGCCCTTGTCCAGGTAACCGCCGTTCGGCGGCGGCGGCACGCAGTCGCCGGCTTCATCGCAGACAAAGCCGGCTACGCAGTCGTGGACGGACTTGCAGGGGTCTGTGGGCCGACCGGTCTGCGGCGAGCAGGTATAGGGCGCATAGTCGGGGTGCAGCGAGGTGCAGACGCCGTCCGCAGACGCGTCCCGGTGATCCGAGCAGGCTTCGCAGAGATAGATGCTGCAGCGCTGGTCGCAGCAGACGCCGTCCGCGCAAAAGCCGCTCTGGCATTCGACGGCCGACGTGCAGATCCTGCCGTTCGGCATCGGGCGGAACACCTCGGCGTCGGGCGTCGGATCGAAGCCGAAGCCGCCGGCGACGAGCACGCGCCCGTCCGGCAGCGGCGTGGCCGTGTGGTAAGAGCGGGTCGTGAGCATGGGGGCGAGGCGGAGCCACGTGCCGGAGACCGGGTCGAGCACCTCGGCGCTGCCGAGGTAGACGTCCCCGAAAGCGAGCTGGCTCCCCCCGGTGACGAGCACGCGGCCGTCCGGCAGCAGCGCGGCGGCGTGCGAGACGCGGGCGGAGAACATGGGGCCGACGGGCAGCCATGTGCCCAACGCCGGGTCGAACACCTCGGCGCTGGCGATCGGTCGGGCGCGCTCAAGGCCGCCGGTGACGAGCACGCGCCCGTCGGACAGCAGCGTCGCGACGTGGCGCAACCGGGTGGTGGTCATGGGCCCGACGGACAGCCACGTGTTGGAGGCCGGGTCGAACACCTCGGCGCTGGCGAGCGCGCCCGTGGCGCCCGCGCCGCCCGCGACGAGCACGCGCCCGTCCGGCAGCAACGTGGCGCTGTGCTCGTGGCGGACGGCGAGCATGGGCGCGACCGCCTCCCACGTGCCCGAGTCGAACACCTCGACGTGGTTGAGTGCCTCGAAGGAGCCAAGCATCTCCGAGACCGTCCCGCCGGCGACGAGCACGCGGCCGTCCTTCAGGGGCGTCGCCGTGTGCCATGTCCGGGGATTGTGCATGGATCCCGCGGCCGCCCACGTGCCCGAGACGGGGTCAAACACCTCGGCGCCTTGGAATTTTGCCGCAGCGTCGTAACCGCCGACGACCAGCACGCGCCCGTCCTGCAGGCGCGTCGCCGTATGCAGCGTCCGGGCGGTCTGCATGGAGCCGGCGGGGAGCCACGCGTCGGAGGCCGGATCGAACAGCTCCGCGCCGCCGAGGGGCTCATCGCTGTCGGTGCGATGACCGCCGGCGACGAGCACCCGCCCGTCCAAGAGCAGCGTCGCGGTGTGCACCACGCGCGCGGCGCGCATCGGGCCGAGGGGGAGCCACGTGCTGGACTCCGGATCGAAGACGTCGACTTGGTCGAGCAATCCTCCCCCGCTGTCCCCGCCGGTGACGAGCACGCGGCCGTCCGGCAGCGGCGCGGCGGCGTGCGACGCGCGCTCCGCGAGCATGCGATCGACGGCGCGCCACGCGCCCGAATCCGGGTCGAAGACCTCGGCGCTGCTGCTCAATGCCGGATCCACGCCGCCGGCGACGAGCACGCGCCCGTCCGAGAGCCGCGTCGCGGTGTGAGCCGCACGGGAGCTGATCATGGGTCCGACGGGCTGCCACGCCAGCGACGCCGGGTCGAAGACCTCGGCGCTCTCGGGCGCTCCTTGCGCCCGCGTGTTCCCGCCGGCGACGAGCACGCGCCCGTCCAGGAGCAGCGTCGCGGTGTGCTCGGCGCGGTCGATGCGCATCGGCTCGAGAGCGCTCCACGTGCCGGAGGCCGGATCGAACAGCTCGGCGCTGGCGAGCGCCTCGTCATTCTGGGCAAAACCGCCGGCGACGAGCACCCGTCCGTCGTCCAGCAGCGTCGCGGTGTGGTCCATGCGGGCGGTGAGCATGGACCCGAGCTGCGACCACATGCCGGTGGCCGGGTTGAACACCTCGGCGATGGCGAGCTTCTCTCCGCTCCCGACATTGACGCTGTAGTCGGTGCCGCCGGCGAAGAGCACGCGGCCGTCCTTCAGCAGCGTCGCGGTGTGACGAGCGCGGGGGCGGGACATGGCCCCGACCGGCGACCACGCGCCGGAGGCCGGGTCGAGCACCTCGGCGCTGGCGGGGGGCTCACGATGGTCGCTGAAGCCGCCGGCGACGAGCACCCGGCCATCCCCGAGCAGCGTCGCCGTGTGCAGCGCGCGGGGGAGGCTCATCGGCTCGAAGGGCAGCCACGTGCCCGAGGTCGGGTCGAACAGCTCGACGCTGGCGAGATCTGCCTCGTGACCTTGGCCGCCGACGACGAGCACGCGCCCGTCCTGAAGCGGCGTGGCCGTGTGCAGGATGCGGGCGTCGTGCATCGCCCGCTTGAGCTTCCACCGCGGATCCACGAGCACCGTCTCGCCCTCGGCGTCGACCCACAGCGCGACGCGGTCCCCCTCGGCGGCGAGCCGCACGCCGACCGGCCGGCCGTCCGCCCCGTAGGCCTCGGGCGCCGTCACGCGGACCTGCGGCGCGCCGCGCGCGTCCACGACCTCGACGGCGTCGCCCGCCTGGCGCAGCGCCGCGCCGTGGACCTGCCAGGTGGCCACGGGCGCGTCGCGCCGCACCGCGCCCGGCTCGAGCAGCAGCCACTCCTCGTAGCCGTCGTCGAGGGCGGCCCAGAACGAGGCGCCGCCCCGGCGCGGGTAGATCACCGCGCTCTCCGCGGCCTCGGCCTCGCCGAGCGCGCCGAGCTCGCGCACCAGCACCTCCGAGCCGTCGGGCAGCGGGAAGTGGAGGGCGCCGCCGCCGCGCGGGAAGCGGGGGCGCGGCGCGGCCTCGCCAGGCACGTCGGCGGGCGCCTCGGGCGGCCGCTGGGCCTCGAACGAGTCGCCCGCCAGGGTGAAGGCGAACGGCCCGTCCAGGATGGCGGCGGCCTGCTCGGGGAAATGCCGCCGCAGGGCGCGCGCGTCGAGCGGCTCGGCGACCTCGCTGCAGCCGAGCAGCAGGGCGACGATCGCCATCCAGAGGAACGTCAGCAGCCATGGACCGGGAAGGCGCGTCGAACCCGCAGCGGGCATAGGGCCGAGCGCGTACGCGAGGCCGCGCGAGGAAGCCAGACCCGCACCGGCCGCCGGCGCGCCGCGCGGCGTTCAATGCGGACGGCGCCACCTCCTCCGCACAAACCTTCTACAAATCGTCCACGTCGCGCCGGAGCCGCTCGCGCGGCCGCTGCTCAGGCCGTGGAGCGCCGGGCTCGACGAGCTGGAGGACGAAAGAGGGCCCCGCCGGTATTGCGTCAGCGCGCCGCGCGCGGGATTGTGCGCAGGTGGCGGGAGCACTGGAACCGAGGATCCTGATCTTCCCGGGCGGCTCGGCGGGCGCCGTCCTGTCGATCGCGACCGCGCGGGGCTACGCCGCGATCCCCGCGCGGGACGTCGAGGCGGGCCTGGATCTCCTGGCGACCCAGCCGCTCGACGTGGCCGTGCTGGGGGTCGACGGGCCGCTCGGCGACGTGCTCGCGCTCTGCCGCAGGCTGCGCGCCGCCCCCGGGGGCGACCGCGTGGCCGTGGTCGCGGTGTGCCCGAGCGGCTGCGGGGACGCCACCACGGCCCTGCTGGAGGCGGGGGCGACCGTCGTGGCGGCGGCGAGCGAGCAGTCGATCGGCATCCAGCTCGACGCGGCCGTGTGGTGGGTGCGGCGGCCCTCGGCGCAGGCCGCCGTCCGGGCGCCCGCCGAGCGCGCCCTGCTCGAGCGCGCCGCGCGCTCGTTCCGCGCCGCGTCCGCGGAGGTGATCGGGCTGTTCGTGTGGGACGCGACCGGGAGCATCCTCGACGCGAACGACGCGTTCCTCCAGATGTCGGGCTACTCGCGCGAGGAGGTCGAGGCGGGGCGCCTGAGCTGGGTCGCGATCACGCCGCCCGAGCACCGCGCCGCGGACGAGCGCGCGCTCTCCGAGGTCCTGAAGAACGGCATCTGCGCGCCGTTCGAGAAGGAGTTCCTCCACCGGGACGGGCGCCGCGTGCCCATCCTCATCGCCCCCGCCCTGGTCGAGGGCGCCCGCGACCGCGGCGTCTGCTTCGTGTTCGACCGGACGGCGCAGCGGGCCGCCGAGGGCGCGCTGCGCGCGAGCGAGGAGCGGATGCGGCTCGTCGTGCGCGCGACGAGCGACGCCTTCTGGGACTGGGATCTCTCGTCGGGGCGCGTCACCGGCAGCGAGCGCATGCGGAGCTTCTACGGCACCGGCGGCGGCGACATCGAGGAGGACGCGGTGTGGTGGTTCGAGCGGGTGCACCCCGACGACCGCGACCGCGTGATGAACGGCCTCAGGCGCGCGATCGAGGGCGGCGGCAGCACGTTCGAGCTCTGGTACCGGTGCCTGCTCGCGGACGGCAGCTACGCCGACGTGCACGACCGCGGCATCGTCCTGCGCGACGGGGCGGGCAAGGCCTACCGGATGCTCGGCGCCGTCTCGGACGTCACCGAGCGGCGGCAGATGGAGGCGCGGCTCCAGCTCGCGGACCGCATGGCGTCGCTCGGCACGCTCGCCGCCGGGGTGGCGCACGAGATCAACAACCCCCTCGCGTACATGGTCGCGAACCTCGATTTCGCGCGCAAGGAGCTCCGGTCCAAGGGCCCGGCCGCGCGCGTCGACGCGATCCTCTCGGCGCTCGACGAGGCCGCGGAGGGCGGGGCGCGCGTCCGGCACATCGTGGGCAGCCTGAAGACGTTCTCGCGCGCCGACGACGGGGCGCTCGGCCCCGTGGAGGTCGACCGGGTGATCCAGCTCGTCCTCCGCATGGCGCAGCAGCAGATCCGGAGCAAGGCGAGGCTCGTGACGGAGCTCGGCCGGGTGCCGCCGGTGCACGCGAACGAGGCCCAGCTCGGCCAGGTGATCCTGAACCTGCTCGTCAACGCCGCCCAGGCGCTGCCGGAAGGGAAGGAGGCGGAGAACGAGATCCGGATCGCGACCGCCGTGGAGGCGCCTGGCCGCGTGCGCATCGAGGTGCGCGACACCGGGCCGGGGATCGCGCCGGAGCTCCGGAGCCGCATCTTCGACCCGTTCTTCACGACGAAGCCCATCGGGGAGGGGACGGGGCTCGGCCTCGCGATCTGCCACGGCATCGTGACCAGCTTCCGGGGCGAGATCCGGGTCGAGAGCGAGGTCGGCAAGGGCGCGTGCTTCCGCGTGCTCCTGCCCGCCTTCCACGCTGTCGCGCGCGCGGCGGCGCGCGACAGCGCGCGCGACGTGGACCCGCGCGACAGCGCGCGCGACGTGGACCCGCGCGACAGCGCGCGCGACGTGGACCCGCGCGACAGCGCGCGCGACGTGGACCCGCGCGACGGCACGCGCGACGTGGACCCGCGCGACGGCACGCGCGATGTGGACCCGCGCGACGGCACGCGCGATGTGGACCCGGGCGAGGCCCTCGACGAGTGCCCCGAGGACGCCGCGCAGTAGGCGCGCGCTTCACGCGCCGCGCCCGCCCTCGCCAGCCCGCCGCCGCGAGCAGCTCGGCGGTCCGCCGCGCGGCCGGCCGCCCGCCGGGCCGGCCGCTTGCGAGGGCGCCCCTGCGCGCCCAAGCTCCCTCTGGCTGCGCAGCGCTCGATCGATCCGTGGCGCCACGGGGCTGTTCAGCCGCCAGGAGGCGCGCCACGCGGCGCGGTCGTGAGGTCCGAGCATGGTCAACCAAACTGGCCACATCTTGATCGTCGAGGACGACCTGGACATCAGGAGCATCCTGTCGCAGCTGCTCCTGCTCGAGGGCTACGACGTCGAGGAGGCCGCGGACGGCGCCGAGGCGCTCTCGATGCTGCGCAGGCGGATGCCGCCCGCGCTGATCCTGCTCGATCTGATGATGCCCGTCATGGATGGCTGGCAGCTGCGCGCCGAGCTCCAGCGCGACCCGGCGCTCGCCGACATCCCGGTGGTGATCGTCTCCGCCGACGTGCGGGCCGAGCGCGAGGCGCCGCGGCTCGGCGTCGCGGGCCTCCTGAAGAAGCCCCTCCAGGTCGAGCCCCTGCTCGAGCTGGTCCACCGCATCTGCGGCGCGCCGGGGGAACGCCAGAGCGGCTGAGTCGCTCCGTCGCGCCCAGCGGATGACGCAGCGGACTGAGCAGTTCGCTGTTCAAGAGGGTGTACCTCACTACATCACACCGGCGCTGACGACGCGCCGACGTGTGAATTGCATTTTGGATTGCATGGATGAGGTGAATTCCCCCTGAGCCTCCGTTCCAGTCCTTGACAGCTCGATCCTCGGCCTCTTATCTCAAGTGTCAGGATGTTCCTTAGGGTGCCTGCCGCTTTGTATTCCCTGCGTCGAGCCGTCGTGGGGTTGACCCGTCGAGGGCGACGCGCGCGCTGTACGCAGACCGGGTTGCTTGTGGGACTTGCGTCCCTGCTCTCGGCGTCGTGCGCGCCGATCGCGCCCGATCACCCCGAGGACGCGGTCCTCATGGGGGCGCTCCTGCCCTTCTCCGGCAGCGAGTCGGCCATCGGCCGCAACCTCGAGCAAGCGATGTTGCTCGCGATCGAGGACCTGAACGCCGCGGGGGGGCTCGACGGGAGGCCGTTCGACCTCGTGGTCCGCGATAGCCACTCGAGCTCGGTGCGCGGGCTCAACCAGCTGCTCGCGCTCCTGTACAAGGATGAGGTCCGCTACGTGATCGGGCCCGAAGAGAACGATATCTCCCTCGGGATAGCGCAGGACGTGAAGTCGCTCGACGTGTTTCAGATGCTGCCGGGCTACGCCGCGCCCACCGTCGCGCGAAGCGAGGCGAGGGGCGGCCGGATGCGGCTCGCCCCTTCCCCGTTCGCCGTCGGATGCGCGCTGGCGAAATCTGCAGTTCAGGAGGGCATCGGCACCGTGAACAGCCTCGCCGCGCGGGACGACTACAACGCCAGCGTCAGCACCGAGTTCAAGACCAACTTCGCGGCGCTCGAGGGCAGGGTCCTCCCCTCGGTGACGTTCACGTCGGGACAGCCGTCGTACGCGGGCAAGATCGAGTCGGCCTTCGAGGCGCGCGCCGGCCGCACGCTCCTCGCCGCCTACCCCGCCACCGCCTCGACCATCGTGACCGAATGGACCGTCTCCGGGCGCCCGGGCACCTGGCTCCTCGGTCCTGCGCTGCGCGCCGAGGTGCTCCTCGCCAACATCCCTGCGGGCTCTCTCGATGGCTATTTCGGGGTCTCGCCTTCGCTCAGCCTGCGGAGCGAGTGCCATGCCATGGACGGAGCCGAGGAGAAGATCGACTGCACGACCGGGAACGCCGAGGCCTTCACGGGGCACTTCTCGCGCCGGTGGGGCGGGGACGTGCCGCTGCCCGCGGCGCATTTCTACTACGACGGCGTCGTCCTCATCGCGATGGGCCTCGCGTACGCCGAGGCGACGAGCGGGGAGATCCCGACCTCCGGGCACGAGCTGCAGAAGATCATCCGCGGGCTGAGCAGCCCCGACCACGAGGCGGCCTCGTGGCGGGATCTGAAGACGGCGATGAGCGAGCTCCGCGCGGGGATCCCTCTCCGGTACGTCGGGGCGGCCGCCGAGTACGAGTTCGACGAGTACGGGGCGAGCATGCATCATTTCATGCAGAAGTGGACGATCGACGATGGGTCCTTCGTCGATCTCGCCCCCGTCTCCGTCACATGCGAGGCCTGGCAGTGATCTCGCCGCAGGCCTGATTCTCGCGCAGGGGTGCCGCGCGGCCGAGCGATGGCCGCGTGATGGCCGAATGATTGCCGAGTGATTGCCGCATAATTGCCGCACGATCGCCGAACGATCAACAAAGAGGAGGGGTCTCATGACGAGGATTGGACGATGTTGGATGGCGTGCTTCGGGCTCGCGCTGATGACGGCGGCGTGCGGCGAGAGCGGCGCTCCCGGCTCGGGCGACGACGGCGCGCCCATCACACGACCGCAGGCTCCCACCAATGAGTTCACCCCGATGGAGCTCGAGGCGACGATCGATGACCTCGTCGCCGAGATCAACAAGAGCTCGATCACGCCGATGCAGATGGGGATCCTGCTGAAGACCGTCTCCGCCTTCTTCGCCCCGGTCGCCACGGGGGCGAACCGCGCCATGGGGGAGCTCGGGGTCACGGGGGACGTGATCGGGCCCCCTGATCAGACGGGCGATCAGCAGAAGAAGATGGAGCTCCAGAACCGACAGATTGAACAGACGGTGATGGAAGGCGCAGAAGGGATCGGCATCTCGCCCTTCGGCGACGCCAACGCAGCCCTCATCGACGAGGCCGTCGACGCGGGGGTCCACGTGGTGACGCTCGACACCGACCTGGCGACCTCGAGGCGCTCGATCTACGTCGGGACCATCAACAAGGCGGCCGGGGTCAAGGCAGGGGAAACCCTGATGAAGATGCTGCCCCCGGGGCCGGGTACGGTGATCCTCCACGGCAGCGACGACCCGACGTGGGTCGACGGACTGGAGCGGACGCAGGGGGCCCAGGACGTGCTCGAGAAAGCCGGTTACACGGCCGTGGTGCGTCCAGTCATCTTCAACGACGAGGGCGAGGGCGAGGACGTCGAAGCGATGAAAGATCAGATCGCGACCGCGGACCCGCCCGTCGTGGGGTTGATCGGCCTGTTCAGCGTCGCTTACCGGTGCGCGATGGCCACGGAGGCCGCGGAGAGGACGGACATCCCGGTCGTCACCTTCGACTTCGATCCGAGGACCGTCGCCTACATGCGCGAGGGCCTCGTCAAGGCCACGTTGATCCAGCGGCAGTACTACGAAGGGTACCTCGTGCCCTACATCCTCTACGGCATCAAGAACCTCGGCCTCGACGCGACCAAGGCGATCCTCGCGCCGCGGATGGTGGACGACAGCCGCTTCAACCTCGGCCTCGACGTGGTCCCGGGGGACAAGGTCGACGCCTACAACGCCTTCCTCGACTCGATAGGCGCCAATCAGTAGCGGTGCCAACACAGCGTCGCCACGGCGCCGCGTCAGTGCGTGAAGTGCATTTTGGATCGCATTGACGACGTGAATTTCTATCCGGTCTCGATTCCACTCCTTGACGCTCAATCCTGGGTCTCGTATCTCGAGACTCAGGATGTTCCCGAGGGCCGCCGCCGCGCTTGATCACCCCCGTCGGCCCCGCACGGGGTTCGCTCGTCGAGGGCGGCGCACGCGCTGTATCCGGACCGGGCTGCGTGTGGGTCTCGTATCCATGCTCTCGGCGTCCTGCGCGTCGACCGCGCCCGATCATCCGGAGGATGCGGTCGTCATGGGGGCTCTCTTACCGTTCTCCGGCAGCGAGTCGGCCATCGGCCGCAACCTCGAGCAAGCGATGCTGCTCGCGATCGAAGACCTGAACGCCGCGGGCGGGCTCGACGGGAGACCGTTCGACCTCGTGAGCCGAGACAGCCACTCGAGCGCGGTGCGCGGGTTCAATCAGCTGCTCCACCTGCTGTACACGGAGGAGGTCCGCTACCTGATCGGACCCGAGGAGGACGAGCTCGCCATCGACATCGCGCAGGACGTGAGGGAGCTCGACGTGTTCCACATGATGCCGGGTTACGCCGCGCCCACCGTCGCGCGCAGCGAGGCGAAGGGCGGCTGGATGCGGCTCGCCCCCTCCTCGTTCGAGGTCGGCTGCACGCTGGCGCGCATGGCCTTTCGCGAGGGCGTCGACACCGTGAACAGCCTCGCCGCGCGGGATGACTACAACTCCATGGTCAGCAGCGAGTTCACGAGCCATTTCACGTCGCTCGGGGGAAATCTCCTCCCGTCGGTGACGTTCACGTCGGGCGAACCGTCGTATACGCAGAAGATCAAGGACGCCTTCGCGTCGCGCGCCGGCCGCACGCTCCTCGCGGCCTATCCCGCCAGCGGCTCGACCATCGTGACCGAGTGGGCCGTCTCCGGGAGCCCGGGCACCTGGTTCCTCGGTCCGGCGCTGCGCACCGAGGTGCTCCTCGCCAACATCCCTACAGGATCCATCGACGGGTACGTCGGGGTCTCGCCTTCGCTCAGCCTGCGGAGCGAGTGCGATCTCGCGGACGGAGCCGAGGAGACGGTCGACTGCACGACCGGGAACGCCGCCGCCTTCATCGGGCACTTCTCGCGCCGGTGGGACGGCGAGGTGCCGCTCCCCGCAGCGCACTTCTATTACGACGGCGTCGTCCTCATCGCGATGGGCCTCGTGTACGGCCAGGCGAGGAGCGGGGCGATACCTTCCTCGGGATACGAGCTCAAGAAGATCCTCCGCGAGCTCAACGACCCCGGCCACGAGGCGGCCTCGTGGCGGGATCTGAAGGGCGCGATGGACAGGCTCCGCGCGGGGATCCCCCTCCGGTACGTCGGGGCGGCGGCCGAGTACGAGTTCGACGAGTACGGGGCGAGCAAGCACTACGTCATGCAGAGGTGGACCGTCGACGGCGACGCCTTCGTCGACCTTCCCCCCGTTCGAGTGACTTGCGAAGCCTGGAGATGATCTCGCTTGACGTAACATATTGACGCAGGCGCCGCGCGCGATCGCGCGAACCACGGACGAGGAGGGGTGCCATGAAGACGATTGGACGATGCTGGATGCCGGCCTTCGGGCTCACGCTGCTGACGGCGGCGTGCGGATCGGGTGATGCTCCCGGCGCGGGCGATGACGCCGCGCCCATCGAGCGAATACCGGTTCCGCAGAACGAGTTCACCCCGCTCGAGCTCGAGGAGACGATTGACGATCTCGTCGCCGAGATCAACGAGAAACCGGCCGAGCCGATGCAGATGACGGTGATGCTGAAGACCCTCTACGCCTTCTTCGCGCCGATCGCGACGGGGGCGAGCCGCGCCATGGGCGAGCTCGGGGTCACGGGGAACGTGGTCGGGCCCATCGAGCAGTCCGGCGATCAGCAGAAAGACATGGTGCTCCAGAACCAGCAGATCGCAAAGACGGTGGCGGAGGGCGCCGAAGGGATCGGCATCTCGCCGTTCGGCGAAGCCAACGCGGCGGCGCTCGACGAGGCCGTCGCGAGAGGGGTCCACGTGGTGACGCTCGACACCGATCTGGCGACCTCGGACCGCGCGATCTACGTCGGGACGCTCAACCGGTCTGCCGGCGCCAAGGCGGCGGACACGCTGCTCAAGCTGCTGCCCAAGGCGCCCGGTACGGTGGTCATGCACGGCAGCACCGACGAGACCTGGGTCGACGGGACGGATCGAACGCAGGGCGCCCAGGAAGCGCTGGAGGAGGCCGGTTACGACGTCGTGGTGCGCGGAGTCACCTGGACCGACGCGGGCGAAGCCGACGACGTCGCGTGGATGCAAGAGCAGATCGAGACCGCGAAGCCGCCCGTCGTGGGGTTGATCGGCCTGTTCGACCTCTCGTACCGGTGCGCGATGGCCGCGGAGGAGGCGGGCAAGCCGGAGCTCCCCGTCGTCACCTTCGACTTCAACCCGAAGACCGTCGCGCTCATGCGCGAGGGGCGCGTCAAGGCCACCCACATCCAGCGGCAGTACTACGAGGGGTACCTCGTGCCCTACATCCTCTATGGCATCAAGAACCTCGGCCTCGAGGCGACCAAGGCGATCCTCGCGCCGCGGATGGTCGACGAGAGCCGGTTCAACCTCGGCGTCGACGTGGTCCCGGGGGACAAGGTCGACGCCTACAACGCGTTCCTCAACTCGATCGGCGCCAATCAGTAGCGGTGCCGTAGCTCGAGGAAGATCTCGCGCGGCGCGAGCGGATACTCGAAGCCCGAGAACCCCGGATCCGGCCCGGTGGCGCCGAGGATGTTCTTGGCGCGCAGCGCCACGCTCGTCTCGTGACCCGGGATGACCCACAGATCGCGCGCCACCAGGCTGGCGTTCCACCAGAAATACACGGGCAGGTCGAAGCCGCCGCCGTTCTCCAGGATGCTCGCGTCCGCGGCGCGCCGGGGACCGACGAGGTTCCCCTGGGTCGAGAGCTCCAGGGGAATGGAGCTCGGGGACGGCAGCTTCACGTAGGCCCCCGCCCGGGCGATCCAGCTCGGGTAAGCGACCATCGCCGAGCCGACGAGCTCCGCCTGGTACCCCACCTGGCCGGAGTCCCGGGTCGAGTGGACGACCTCGAAGGACCCGTAGCCGCCGAGGGCGTCGCCGCGCCGCACCTCGGCGCGCGTCGCCCAGATCAGGGACGTCTGGCTGGCGACGTTCTGGGCCGTCTGGTTGATGCCCCGCGGGACGAACTCTGCCTTGTCGTTCAGGATGCTGTAGGACACCCCGGTGCTCGCCGAGATCCAGGTCGCGGGCCTCCACGTCACCTCGGTGTCCACGGTGTGGATGAGCTGAGGCTTGAGATCTGCGTTCCCGATCACGTCGCCCGGCACGAGCGGCTCGGCGTACAGCAGGTAGGGGGACGGCGCCTTGAAGGCGCTGCCGTACAGCAGCTTGGCCACGACCGTCTTGCCGAGGTGCGACGTCGCCCCGAAGCGACCGGTCACCTGGCTGCCGTACTTGCTGTGGTTATCGTAACGAACCCCCCCGGTCAGCTTCAGCCACGGATCGAGCACCTTCAGGTTGGCGCTGAGCAGCGCCCCGACGTCGAAGAGCTCGGTCGAGCGCTGATCCCGCTGGGGCGAGCCAAACGATTGACTCGAGTCCTTGCTGACGCGACGGAAGGACGGAAGATCCTCGTTGTCGTAGATGGATTCCAGGTTGAGAATCACGTTGAAGCGGCTCCACGGAACCCACCGGAGCTCGACGTTCGCGTCCACGCCGCGGTAGGCCATGTGCCGTTCGATGTAGTACCAGCCGCCGGCGACATCGATGCGATCGCCCGGAAGCACGCCGCCCTGGAAGTACATCCCCTGCACCGCGAGCGCGAGCTCCGGGGTCAAGCTGACGAGCCCATCGAGGGTCACGCGGCGCTGCTGCAGGCTGACCACGGTGCCCGCTGGACGCCCCCTGTCGTCCGTTCCGCCGGTCAGCTGCGCCCACTGCGCAAAATCACCGCCACGCTGGAATCCTGACCAGAAGGCGCTGACCGCGAGGTGGTGCCCATGGGTCGGGTCGCGCAGCGCGAGGCGTGTTCCGAGGACCGCCGACGTGCGCTCGAGGTTCTGGGCGTCCCAGCGCGCCTCGTTGTACGCCGGCTTGCGGGGGGCCGGAGACTCGCGGGGCATCGAGAGGCCGCTTCGATCGTCGAGCTCCCCCGCGGCGGTCAACATCATCTCGAAATGGTCGGTGAACATCCCCCCGACCACGTCGACGCCGCCGCTCGGGTTGTACCTCGTGAGGCCGGCGTGCACCGTGCCGTCGACGAACGGAATGTCCTCCGCCGACAGGGTGATGATGTTGACGACGCCGAGGAACGCATCCGCGCCGTACAGCGCCGACGCCGGGCCGCGGACCACCTCGATCTGCTTGATGGCCGACAGCGGGATCAGCTCCGTCCCCAGCCAGTTGCCGCTGGTGGTCCGGAACGCCACCGAGCGCCCGTCGATCATCACCTTGATCCCGCCGCTCTCGGACCCCAGCCCGCCCGTCATCCCCTGCACGCCGGCGTTCGGCAGGATGTGGTTGTCGATCAGGTAAAAGCCCACGACGTGCTGGAGCACCTCGCCGACGCTCTTGTACCCCCAGCGCCGGATCTCGTCCGCGGTGATCGCCGTCACGATGGCCGGCGCGTCGTCGAGCGTCTCCAGCGTCTTCGTGGCGGTGGACACCTCGACGTCGAGCAGCCGCAGCAGGTCGACGCCCTCGAGCGCGTCGTTGCGTTGCTCTCCCCCCGCGGCCTTCGGCGCTCCGGGGGCCGTCGCGGTCGTCGGCTGAGCCCATGCGGCGGCTGGCACCGCGGCGATCACCAGGGCGACAATCCACTTCGCTTCGAGCGGGATTGAGGTCATGTGGGTACGGTGGGTCCTCGGCTTTCGACCATGCAACATCGGCGCAATCGTCACGTCGCCTTGGCAGTCGCGGCGAGCTCCTCCCTCAGGGCGACGCTGACGGAGTCGAACTCTTGCCGTATCTGCTCCAGGTCGCCCGCGCGCGGGAGCTCCCCCTGGCCGGCCGCGAGCTGCATCTTCTCCGCCAGCTCCGCGACGCGCGCCGCGCCGATCGAGAGCATGCTGCCCTTCAGCTTGTGCGCGTTGGCCATCACCTCTCGGGCCACGGCCTCCCTGACGGACGTGTCCAGGCAATCGAGCTGCGCCGGGACGTTCCTGAGCACGAGCTCGATCAGCTTCCGCGAGCGCGGGACCTCGGGATCCAGCACGAGCGGGGCCGCCGGTTCCCGGACGGAGCCGGCCGGCGCGGCCTCCGGCTCCGGCTCGTCCCGGTTCAGGACCACGTGCCGCCACAGGGTCTTCTGCAGCGATTGAGGGCGCACCGGCTTGGCCAGGTAGTCATCCATCCCCGCGGCGAGCACCCGGTCCCGCTCGCCCACCAGGGCGTGCGCCGTGAGCGCGATGATCACCGTGTGGCGGTTCCTCCCGCGCTCCCACTCGCGGATCTTCTGCGTGGCGGTGTACCCGTCCATCACGGGCATCTGGCAGTCCATGAGGATGGCGACGTATTGCTTCCTCTTCACCGCCTCGAGCGCCTCAAGGCCGTTGCAGGCGGTCTCGACGCGCAGGCCCAGCTGCTCCACCTGCTCCATGGCCACGTAACGGTTGATCTCGTTGTCGTCGACGACCAGCACGGGGAGCTTGCTCGCGATCTTGCCGTGCTCGACGCCGGGCTTGCTGACCTGCGCGGCCTTGGCGCCGGTGAGCGCGCTCTGCAGCGTGTTGTAGAGCTCGGACACGCGGAGCGGCTTGGGGAGCTGCGTGACCGAGCTGGCGTCGAGGCCGGTCAGCGCCACGCTCGATCCCATCTGGTAAAGCGCCACGATGGGCAGGCTCTGGAGCGCCGGCACCGACTGGATGGTCCGGACGAAGTCCTCGAGGCCGAGATCGTCCATCTGCACGCCGACGACGGCGGCGCTGAAGGGCCGCTTCTCGAGCAGCCCGAGCTCCAGCCGGTTGATGGCGTCCCTCCCGGAGGCCGTGGACTCGGCGTCGAAGCCCCAGGCCACGAGGTGCTCCACGACGACGTCGCGCCAGCTCTTGCTGATCTCCACGACCAGCGCGCGGCGCCCGCTCGCCCACTCGGCGGAGCGGATCTGCTCGCCCTCGGACGTCACGCCGACCCGGATCGTGAACCAGAACCGGCTGCCCTGCCCCGGCGTGCTCTCGAGGCCGATCTCGCCGCCCATCGCCTCCACGAGGCGCTTGCTGATCGCCAGGCCGAGGCCGGTGCCGCCGTGCTTGCGGACCAGCGAGCCGTCCACCTGCGTGAACGCGGAGAAGAGCTTCTTCTGGTCCTCGAGGGCGATGCCGGGGCCGGTGTCGACGACGGCGATCTTCACGAGCGCCGAGCTCTGCTCCTGCTGGGCCGTCGAGGCGTCGATCAGCACCTCGCCGCGCTCGGTGAACTTGATCGCGTTGCCGACCAGGTTGGTGAGCACCTGGCGGAACCGGTCGGGGTCGCCCACGACGCCGCTCGGGACGCGGCGCTCCACGCGGTAGACGAGCTCGAGCCCCTTCTCGTGCGCCTGGCTCGCCATCAGCTCCGCGACCTCCTGGACGACGAGGCGGAGATCGTAGGCGAGGTGCTGCGCCACGTACTTGCCGGCCTCGAGCTTCGAGAAGTCGAGGACGTCGTTGATGATCGCCATGAGCGTGTTCGCGGAGGCGTCGACGGTCTCCACGTAACGCCGCATCTTGCCGCCGAGCGTCTGGCTCTGCATGAGCCGGATGACCCCGAGGATCCCGTTCATGGGCGTCCGGATCTCGTGGCTCATGTTGGCGAGGAACTCGCTCTTCATCCGCGACGCCTCGAGGGCCTGCTCGGTCTTGACGCGGAGCTCCTCGAACGCCTGCTCGTTCGCCTCGACCATGCTGTTGAACGCCGCGCCGAGCAGCTCGAGCTCGTCCCCGCTCGAGATCTGCACGCGCTCCCACTTCCTCCGCTCCACGCCGGTCGACAGGCCCGGCGAGTCCGCGCGGAGCCCGGTGGCGATGGCCCCCGCCGCCGAGCGCAGCGCGAGCAGCGGCTCCGTGATGTGGACCGCGACCCGCTTGACGAGGAAATAGCTCGCCGCGACGCTGCCGAGGATCAGCGCCCCGATCAGCCCGAGCGTGGCCCTGAGCCGGCTCGACGCGAGCTCGCGGGCCTGGACCATCCGGTCGACGACGTTCTTCGTGCTGATGCCGTAGATCACGGTCCCGGCGTGGCTCCCCTCCAGGACGACCGGGGCCGCGACCTCCAGGACGTCGCTCCCGCCCATCGGGTTCTCCCGCCGCCTCAGCACGGGCCGGGGCTGATGCTGCGTGCTGATCCCGAGCGTCTGCAGATCCTTCGCCGTGAGGTTCGGCGCGTCCTTCGCGGCGGCGTTCGGGCCCAGCCCGCTCGCCGCCCAGACCCGGTTCTCCGCGTCGAAGAACAGGCCGTAGGCGATGTCGCTGTTCTCCGAGACGGTCTGGTAAATGAGCGCCTTGACGTCCCCGAACAGGTTGTCGGCCACCAGGCTGCGCAGCGCCAGCGACTGGTTGAAGCCGAGCAGGCGGGCCTTCTCCTCGAGGCCGCCGAGGAGCTCCTGCTCGCGCTTGGCCTGGACCTCGCGATCCGTGGAGTAGAGGAGGGCTCCGCTGGAGAAGAGCGTGGCCCCGCCGAGGAGCAGCAGCGCGCCCAGGATCAGGCGCAGCAGCTTGTTGCGGAGCGATCCGTGGCTGTGACGTGGTTCCATGTCCTACCTGGGGCGCCGCGACGACGGGGGGCCGGAGGACGGGTACGTAATCGACGTCGTCGGCGCGCCGCTCTTCGCGGCGCGCGCGGCCACGGCGCGCTCGATCGCGGGCGCCAGGGCGACGTGGAGCTTGGATTTCGAGACGATGCCGTCGGCGCCGACCTTCGCGCCGAGCGCGCTCAGCTGCTCGACGTCGCAGCCGGAGACGAGCACGATGCCCAGGTTCGAGAGCTGCGCGTTGTCCCGGAGCAGCTTGGCCAGCTTGTCGCCGTTGATGGTCGGCATGTTGATGTCGAGCGCGACCGCGGTGATGCCGTCGCGCTTGATCACCGACGTCGCGCCGATGGGCGTGGCCAGCTCGAAGACATAGAATCCCGCCTTGACCAGGACCGCGCACATCGCCTCGCGAGCAATGTCGTCGTCATCGATCACGAGCACCCGAATCATGAGAACCTCCTCCGGGACCCCATCCCCCTCGACATGCGCTCACCGACCGATGAGATAGTCCACCTGCCCGAACTGATTGGAGTCGAGACCAAAACGCCGCGCGAGCCTGACGTCGACCAGGCGCTTCACGGAGATGGGCAGGCGGACGTCCGACGCCCGGAGCTTCCAGTCGGCGTCCGCGAGCTCGTACAGGAGATCCGCCGCTTGCACCGCGAGCGCCTGCGGGTCGGGGATGGCCGCGAACGTCCCGAACTCCGCGTGCTCGTTCACGAGCGAGCGCACGGCCACGACCACCGGCGCGCCCAGCCGGCTCACGTAGGGGAGCCAGACGTTCGTCAAGAACTTCGGGCTCAGCAGGCCGTTGTCGTTCGGCAGCCAGATCGCGTCGACGCCGGCGCGCTGCAGGTTGACCAGCGCGGCGCGGAGGTCCTGGGCGCGCGGCTTGTTCGAGAGCTCCTGCCTCACGAACGTCAGCTTCTCCAGCTGCATGAGGTCTTCCTGCCGGGCGATGTGCCCGGCGAAGCCCTGGCGGTACACGACGCCGACCCGACGGACGTCGAGGCCCAGCGTGCGCAGCCCGACCATGGCCGTGACCGCCGGCACCTCGTAGGAGATCGCCACCGAGTTGGGGACGGTGCGCTGGAGCTCCTCGGCGAAGGACGCCATCAGGATCAGCGCGACCGGCGGCTCCGGCGCGGTGCGCGCCCAGCTGCGGTAGAGGAGCACGGTCGAGTTGTTCACCAGCACGACGGCCCGCGGGCGATCTCTCGCCACGATCCGCGCCACGAGGTCGGCGCTCGAGTCCTCGACGCGGATCGGGGAGATCGTGACACGATACTCCTCGGACAGCTCGACGCGCAATGACTTCAGCATGTCGTCGAGCTGCGAGTCCGACGGGGCGATGACGGAGATGACGGGCCGCGCGTCCGGAGGCGGCGCCTCGGGCAGCGGAGCTGGAGCCCGGGCGGCGACGTGCGAGTCCGCGCCCGACGAGCAGCTCGATACCAGGAGGAGCCCCGCGAGGGCGGACGCACGCCAGAGCAGGCGCCGATAGCGGGGACGGGTCACCCTCATTTCCATTCGTCCACCCCCAGATCGGCCAGCACGTGTTTGGGGAGCTTCCGGATCGCGTTCTCGATGGATGGCCGCTCGCTCAGGAACGTGACTGCGACCAGCCCCACCTTGGCCGTCGACAGACTCAGGATCGTGAAGGTCATCTTGCTCTTGGACTCGAAATCGGAGCGGAACCGCTCGGGGAGGAGCACCGCGTCCGCCGTCTGAAACTGGAGCAGCTGCAGCAGATCTTCGATCTTCGTGACGCGCTGGACCTCCGGCGCGTCGTTCACTCCGAGGAGCCCAGCGACGAACCTCGGCAGCGATTTTCGCTCGACCAGATCGACCATCCCGTACCTGAGCGACGAGAGCATCTCCTTGGCGAGCGGCCTCGTCGCCACGAGGAGGTACTGCTCCGCGTCGCTCCCCGCCTTGATGCCCTGGAGATCGGCGGTCCGGTTGAGCGAGGCCAGGACGGGCCGCGGCGAGAGCGCCGCGTCGGGCGGATTCGCCTCGAGCGCCGTCTTGAAATCGCTCAGCTTCCCGAACACCGTGACATCGACGCCGGGCATCGACTCCTCGATCTTCTGCTCGAGCGCTCGAGCGCGCAGCGGCGTCACCGCATACACATAGAGCGTCGCGTCGGGGCCGGCCGTGGTGGGCGGGCTGAGCAGCAGGAGGCAGCACCCAAAGAGCAGGGCCGCCGCCAGCAGGACCGATATCCGTTTCACCCCCCTCATGCCCTCCCAATCATTTTGTGTACATAGCGTAACCGACGGTTAACCCTCCTTGTCAAGCACCCCCTCGGAGGCGACCCGGCGATTCCGTCGACCTTGGTGAAAGGTGGGCGTTGGAGAGGGTGGAAACATCGGGCGGACGTCGCCCCTTCTCCGGCGGGACAGCGCGGCCTCGCCGGTGACCCCGCATACGCAAGGCGCAGAGAGGCGCGCTGGACGCGTGCATCGTCCTCAGGGAGCGATGTGTAGCCCGAGGCGCGCGACGCCGGCGTGCGGCGGCGTTGCTGCTCGGCGAGAGCAGGGGACGCCGACCTGGACTCCCGCGACAGGCCCTTCCCTATTGGCCTACATGGTGAGTGATGGTGCACGTAATGGCGAATCTTTTCATCCTATCACGCGCCAGCAACCGAATCTACGGTGCGGTGAGGCTCCGCTTGCGCGAGCGAAGAACGGGGCGTCGATGTGGCCTCGTACCTGGGATGAAGTCCCGTCGCGCACCTTGACCGCAATGAGCACGCCCGGAAGAGCCATGGATGACGCGACCGGCGCATGAGCCGGCTTGAACGTCAATGGCGCTCCGTGAGCCATGGACTGCGCGGCCACGGGCGGGCGCGCGTGGGCCCCGCGCGCGGATCTCGCGCGCGCCGCAGCGTTACCTGAGCGGCAGCGCCGCCAGGGGCGCCTTCTCTGCGGGCGGGCGGGCGCCGTGCTCCTGGAAGTACTCCTCCAGCTCCCGCTCGGCCGCGTCCCCGAAGAGGATCCGGCACGCCTCCCCGAGGCCGGGCGACCTCGAGAGCTCGTCGCGGCGGACGAGCAGCGCGATCTTCGTGCGCCGCCGGAGGAAGTCGTCGAGCTTCGCGATCATCTCGTGCCGCGCGGCGTACGCGACCTCACACCGCAGGTCCTCCGCCCCGTCGATCAGGGCGTCGGCCATCCTGGGGTCGCGCCGGATCTCCTCGAGCAGCCCGATCGCCTGCGCGCCGTACCGGCGCCAGAGGCGCGCGCTGAGCGCCTCGGACGAGCGCCGCGGCGTCCGCGCGTCGAGGTCGAGCAGCCGGGCCTGCTCGAAGAACCCCCGGCGCAGCTCCTCGCCCGGCTCGCCGTACCAGCGCTCCGCCGGGCGGGGCAGCGCCACGCCGAGCGCCCGCACCGCCTCGCAGATCTCCTCGCCCACGTTGAGGCAGTCCGTGAGCTTGCCGCCGAAGATGCTCACGTGCGCCTGCTCCCGGTCCACCTCGACCGCGTGCTTGCGCGAGAGCTGCATCCAGTCGTCGGTGCCGCCGCCGTCCTGAACCGCCAGCGGGCGGACGCCGCAGCGCTCGGCGATGATGTCCGCCTCGGTGAGCGGCCGGGGCAGGTTGAGGCGCTTGTTGATGTTCGAGAGCACGAAGCGCCGGTCCTCGGGCGTCACGTGTGTCTCCGGGACGTCGACGGGGGTGTCGGTCGTGCCGATGCACGTCCGGCTGCCCATCGGGATCACGAAGAACGGCCGGCCGTCGTCCGCGAAGAAGGTCAGCACCCGGCGGCTCGCGGTGAGCCGATCCACGATGAGGTGGATGCCCTTCGAGAAGATGTGGCGGTGGCGCGTCCGCTGGCCCGTGAGCGCGTTGTGCGCGTCGGCGAACGGCCCGCAGGCGTTCACGATCACGCGCGCGCGGATGGAGAGCTCCCGGCCCGACAGGACGTCGCGGGCGCGCGCGACCCACGTGTCCCCCTCGCGCCGCGCGCCCAGCGACTCGACGTAGTTGGCGGCCTGGGCGCCGCGATCGAGCGCGGCGCGGACGAAGCCCCAGACGAAGCGCGCGTCGTTGTCGACGAGGTACGCGTCCGAGTACTCGAACCCGCCGTCGCAGGCGTCCACGTTGATGATCGGCTCCTCCCGCGCGATCGTCCGGCGGGAGAGCAGGCGAGGGAGCTTCGTGAAGAAGCTCCCGATGATCCAGTAAAGCCAGGTGCCGAGGAAGAGCTTGAAGAGGCCGTGGCGAAAGCCCCGCTCGTGCGCGGCGTAGAACCGGATCTCCTGCACCGACGAGGGGTAACTCCGGAGGAGGCGGTTCCTCGACCGGCAGAGCTTGCGCACGAGCCGGAACTCGAGGCTCTCCATGTACTTGATGCCGCCCCAGGCGAGGTTCGAGGACTCCTGGCTCGTGAAGCCCGCGAAGTCGCCCCGGTCGATCAGCGCGACCTTCGCCCCCCGCCCGGCGAGGGCGGCCGCCGCGACGGCGCCGTTGATGCCGCCTCCGAGGACGAGGACGTCAAAGGTCCCGCGGCTCAAGCTGTCGATGTTCGTGGCCCGCAGCATGGTTGGTCCGGCAGGGGGCGCGGCGCGCGCGCGCACCCGGAGCTCTATCACGTCTCCGGCGTCCGCGGGAGGCGGCGCGGCCGGGCCAAATTGACGTGGACGGGCGCTGCTCCGAAGGTGGGTGAGCGGCGACGCCGTCCGCGACCCGAGATCGAGATCAGCCCATCACGGCGTCGTCGCCCCAGAAGGCCTCAGTCGGCGGAAGCGCCGGCATCGGCAGCGCGCGCCGCGCGCTCCTCGGCGCGGTGTGGGCGTGGGGCGCGTGGGGCGCGTGCGGCGCGTGCGGCGCGTGCAGGAGCTGCCAGCGCGCCATCTCGGTGTAGGCGCCGCCCCGGCGCAAGAGCTCGGCGTGCGCGCCGCGCTCGACGACGCGGCCGCGCTCCATCACGAAGATCTGATCGCAGTCGACGACGTTGCTCAGCCGGTGGCTCATGAGGATGATCGTCCGCTGGCCCTTCAGCGCGCGCAGCGCATCGCCGATCGTCCGCTCGTGCTCCGCGTCGAGCCCGTCCGTGGGCTCGTCGATCACCAGGATCGGCGCGTCGGTCAGCAGCGCGCGGGCGATGGCGACGCGCTGCCGCTGGCCGGCGGACAGGTTCAGCCCGCCGTCGACGATCTGCGTCGCGTAGCCGTCCGGCAGCGCCTCGATGAAGCGCGCCGCCCCCGCCAAGGCGGCCGCCCGCCGGATCTCCTCGTCGGTCGCGGAGGGCCGGCCGTAGGCGATGTTCTCGGCGATCGTCGCGGGCAGGAGGATGCTGTCCTGGAGGACGAGCGCGATGTGCCTCCGGAGGTCGGCGATGCGGATCGCGCGCGTGTCGATGCCGTCGAGCCGCAGCGCCCCGTGGGTCGGGTTGTGGAAGCGCGGCAGCAGGCTGAGCAGCGTCGTCTTGCCGGCGCCGGCCGAGCCCACGAACGCGACCATCTCCCCCGGCCGGATGGTCGCGTCGATCCCGCGCAGCACCGGGTGCCCCGGGCGGTACTCGAAGCCGACGCCATCGAGCGCGAGCGCGCGCGGCCCCTGCGGCAAGGCGGCCGCGTCGTGCCCGTCGGCCACCGCTTGATCGCGGTCGAGCACCTCGAACACGCGCTGCGCGCCCGCCACGCCGCCCTGCACCGCGGCGCCCGCGCCGGTCAGCTTGCAGAGCGGGTCGTAGAGCATGCCGAGGTAGCCGAGGAACGCCGTCAGCGCGCCCAGGGTCATGCTCGACGGGCCCGCGCCCGCGCGCGCCTCCACGACGAGGTAGCCGCCGTAGCCGAGCACGAGCGCGCCGCCGAGCCCGAGGATCGAACCCACGGTCAGCGCGTGGCCGAGCTCGTCGTGGTGGAGCCGGAGCCACGCCTTCACGCTGTTGCGCAGGGTCGCGTGGAACCGCGCCTCCTCGTCCGCCTCGCGCCCGAACGCCTGGACGAGCCCGATCGACGCCATCGAGCGCTGCACGGACGTCGTGAGCTCGCTCTCGACCTCCTTCGCCTCGGTGCACTTCCGGCGCAGCGCGCGCCCGAACCGCGCGTTCGTGAGCAGGAGCGGCGGCACCACCGCGAGCGCGAGCAGCGTGAGCGCCGGGCTGCGCGACGCCATGATGCAGATCATCACCGCGAGCGTCAGCGCGCTCCCGATCACCGAGACGGCCACGTTGAGGATCCCGTGGAACCCGGCGGCGTCCTGGTTGAGGCGGTAGAGGGCGTCCCCCTGCGGCTGCGCCCGGTGATAGCCGATGTGGAGCGCCTGGAGCTTCCGGTACACGTCGCACCGCACGCGCGTCAGCCCGCCGTAGCCGATGCGGAAGTTGAGCAGGGCGCGGCCCATGCCCACGAACTCCTGCGCGACGCGGAGGGCGAGCGTCATCGCCGCGAGCCCGACGACGCGGCCGAGCAGGCTGTCCGGCAGCGGCGCCAGCAGGAGGTGATGGACGAAGTCCCCCTCGCGCGGCCCGCTCGAGATGAGGTCCACGATCACGGCGACCGGCCACACCTGGAGCAGGCTGATCGCGATGGAGACGGCGACGAGGACGCAAAGCGCCCCGAGGTGCGCCCACTCCCCCTTGAAGTAGGCGCCGACCCGGAGGAAGAACCGGAGCCTCTCGGCGCTGGCGCGCCTTCCGGGCGCGTCGGGCGCGGCGGTCCCCCGCGCGGTGTCCCCTGGAATGAGCCTTGATATCCCGCCCTCTCGCCGCGGCCGCGGACGGGGGGTGTTCTTGCGCTGCGCCGGTGCGCTCATTGGATCGGTGAGCTCCCCTGTTGTTCAGCAAGGCGGTCGCCGCGGCCCGTGTCGGGCCCTCCCTGACGACCATCGGTTCCAACCAGGTGCGAAGATCGGGCGGAGTTGTATCAGCCCTCCGCGGCCGCGCTTTCCCCATGCGCGCGGGGCAAGGCGAGCTGCTGCTGATTTGCTGCGCGCTTGTCCGGGACTCCAGCGCTCGCCGCCGGGGCGCGGCCACGGCACAGGCTGGCGGAGCGGCGCGCGCTCCGCGTTTACCCGCGAGTCCGCCGCGCGGAGAGCGCGAGCCTCCTGCCGAGCGCGCGCGCCCGGGGCAGGTCGAGCCCGATCGGCGCGCGGAGAGGCCCCTGCGGAGGCTGGCTGTCGGGCCGTGCTGTGCTGTCCATCCGCTCCGTCTCCGCGCGGGCGGGGGCCTGGATCAGCGCCCCGTGGTCGAGGAGGGGCGCGATCATGGAGCGGACGGCGGCGCGCTGCGCGCCCGGGGCGGGGGACGGCGAGCAGAACACGCACGCCACCTTGCCGGCGAGGTCGCCCGAGAGCCCCCGCGCGCCGTCGAGGAAGCGCCCGATCTGCGCGCTCATGGCGCCGTACCGCGCGGGCGAGCCGAGGGCGATCCCGTCCGCCCACACGAGGTCTTCGCCCTGCGCCAGCGGGACGGAGGCGAGGTGTTCCCGGGCGGCGCGTATCCTCTCCTGCTCGCTCCAGCGATCGGCCGGCGCGAGCTCGCCCACCCGCCGGAGTCGCACCGCCGCCCCGGCCTGCCTCGCGCCCTCGGCGACCGCGGTGGCGAGCGCGGCAGTGTCGCCGTAGAGCGAATAGAAGATCACGGCCACGTTCATGGGACCGCAGGGATGCAGCGCTCGTACCGCGGCGCCCGCGCGCCGCGCGCTTGACGTCCCGTGGGGCATTTGCTCGTCTGTCCGCCATGGAGCCCCTGGAATGAGCCGACCGTCGAGCAAGCTGCTCTCTCGCGCCGGGGACGACGTCGCCGCCGGCGGGGCGCGCCGCGCGGCGACCGTCGACAGCGTTTTTCCGGCCGGGGGGGAGCTCGGCGCGCTCTGCCGGGCGAAGGACTGGAGCGCGACGCCGCTCGGCCCCGTCGAGCGCTGGCCGCAGAGCCTGAAGACGGCGGTGAGCATCGTGCTGAGCTCCCGGTTCCCGATGATCGTGCTCTGGGGGCCGGAGCTCATCCAGATCTACAATGACGACTACCGGCTGCTCATGGGGGCCAAGCACCCGGCGGGGCTCGGGCAGGGGAACCGGGAGTGCTGGCCAGAGGTCTGGCACATCAACGAGGGGATCTACCCGCGGATCTTCGGCGGCGAGACGGTCTTCTTCGAGGAGACGATGTACCCGCTCGCGCCGCACGGGCAGGTCGAGGAGCACTACCTGACGCTCTGCTACAACCCCGTCCGCGACGAGTCGGGCGCGGTGGGCGGCATCTTCGTGTCGGTCTTCGACGTGACCCAGGAGGTGCGGGCCCGGATCGAGCGCGACCGCGCGCTGGCGGAGGCCAAGGCCGAGCGCGAGCGCCTCTACGAGGTGTTCATGCAGGTCCCGGCGAGCATCGCCGTGCTGGAGGGGCCGGAGCACACGTTCACCGTGGCCAACCCGCGTTACATCGCGCTCGTCGGGGGGCGCGACGTGCTCGGCAAGCCGCTGCGGGCGGCGTTGCCCGAGGTCGCCGGCCAGGGGTTCGCGGAGGTCCTCGACGCCGTGCGCAGCACCGGCAAGCCGTTCGTGGCCCACGACGCGCTGGTGAAGATCGACCGCGGCGGCGGCGCGCTGGAGGCCGTCTACCTCGATTTCGTCTACCAGCCGCTGACGGACGCGCGCGGGGGCGTCTTCGGCATCATGGCCCACGCGGTGGAGACGACCGAGCAGGTGCTCGCCCGGCAGCGCGTCGAGGCGCTCGCGGCGGAGCGGGCGGCGATGCTCGGGCAGATCGCCGACGCGGTGGTGACCTTCGACAGCGAGGGCAGGGTCAGCTTCCTGAACGAGATGGCCCGCACCCTCCACCCCGGGCTCTGCACCGGGTCGACGCTCGCCGAGCAGCAGGAGACGACCCCGCTGGAGCGGCTGGACGGCACGCCGTACCCGCCCGACGCGATCCCGTCGGCCCGAGCGCGGCGGGGCGAGCGCGTGATCGACGAGGAGTGGATCGTGCGGCCCCCCGGCGCGCCGCCGCGCCGCATCCAGGGGAGCGCGGTGCCGGTCCACGGCGAGGACGGGGGGCAGATCGGCACGGTGCTCACGGCCCGCGACATCACCGATCAGCACCACCTGAAGCGGCAGCTCGAGATCGAGCGCAACCGGCTGAACGAGGTGTTCCTGCAGGCGCCGGCGGCGATCATGGTGGCCCGCGGGCCCACGCACGTCATCGAGGCCGCCAACCCGCTCTACCAGGTCATGGCCGGGAACCGGCCGCTGGTGGGCAAGACGGTGCCGGAGGCGTTCCCGGATCTCGCCGGCCAGGGGCTCTTCGAGCTGTACGATCAGGTGCTCGCGACGCGCGAGGCGTACGTCGGCAACGAGATGCCGGTGCGCGTGGAGCGCTTCGGGCGGACGGAGGAGGGGTATTTCAACTTCGTCTACCAGCCGCTGATCGGGGAGGACGGCGCCGCGTTCGGCGTGATGACCCACGCCATCGAGGTCACGGACATGGTGCGGGCGCGGCAGCAGGCGGAGCAGCGGGCCGCGGAGCTCTCGCGGCTCACGCAGGCGCTGGAGCAGTCGAACCGTGAGCTCGACCGGTTCGCGTACGTGACGTCGCACGACCTGAAGGCGCCGCTGCGCGGGATCGCGAGCCTGGCGCAGTGGATCCAGGAGGACGTCGGCGACCAGCTGTCACCCGCCTCGCACGAGCACGTGAGGCTGCTGCTCGGGCGGGTCCACCGCATGGAGGCGCTGATCGACGGGATCCTCGCCTACTCGCGGGCGGGGCGGGTGCGGGAGGAGGCGGTGCCGGTGGACACGGCGGCGATGGTCAAGGACGTGCTCGATTTGATGGCGCCGCCGCCGCACGTGGTGATCGAGGTGCAGCCGGGGCTGCCCACGGTGAGGGCCGAGCGGGTGCCGCTGCAGCAGGTGTTCATGAACCTGCTCGGCAACGCGATCAAGTTCACGGCGCTGACCCGGGTCGAGCCGCGCGTGCAGCTCAGCTTTCGGGACGTGGGGGACGCCTACGAGTTCGCCGTGGAGGACAACGGGCCGGGGATCGCGCCCGAATACCACGATCGGATCTGGGGGATCTTCCAGACGCTGGAGGCGCGGGACAAGGTCGAGGGGGCCGGGATCGGGCTCTCCGTGGTGAAGAAGATCGTCGAGACGCGGGGCGGGCGGGTGCGGGTCGACTCGATCCTCGACCAGGGGGCCACGTTCCGGTTCACCTGGCCGAAGTAGGGGGGCGCGGAGCCGAGCCGAACGCGCCGTCGGGGCCCGTCCCTCCCTACCAGACCGAGCACATCTTGGCCGGCCTCATCGGCGTCCCCGTCGCGCACTTGAACGCCTCCCCGAACTCCGGGAGGTTCGCGACTGGCCCGTTCACCCGGAACCGCGGCGGGGAGTGCGGGTTCACCTGCACCATCATCCGCAGCGCCTCCTCGCGCATCTTGCCGCACCAGGCCTGCCCGTGCGCCAGGAAGAACTGCTGATCTTCCGTGAACCCGCCCGCCACCGTCTGCTCCGCCGCGCCCTTGCGCATCGCGCGGTATGCGTTGAACGCGAGCTTCAGCCCCCCGAGATCCGCGATGTTCTCGCCCAGCGTCAGCTTGCCGTTCACCTTCAGCCCCGGCAGCGGCTCGTAGGCCGCGTACTGCGCCTCGACGCAGGCCGTCCGCTCCTTGAACGACGCCCCGACGTCCTTCGACCACCAGTCCTCCAGGTTGCCCTTCGCGTCGAACTGCGACCCCTCGTCGTCGAACCCGTGTGTCAGCTCGTGCCCCACCACCATGCCGATGCCGCCCAGGTTCACCGCCACGCTCGACTTCACGCTGTAGAACGGCGGCTGAAGGATGCCGGCAGGGAACACCATGTGGTTGCGCTGCGGATCGTAATAGGCGTTCACCGAGGGCGGGCTCATCTGCCACTCGTCCCGATCGAGCGGCTTGTCGATCTTCCCGAGATCCCACCGCGTGTGGAACGCGCGCGCGGCGAGCGCGCTCTTCGCGTACGATTTCGGATCCACCTCGAAATCGTACGTCCGCCACTTGTCGGGATACCCGATGAGGTACGCCATCGCGCCGAGCTTCGCGAGCGCCCGCTGCTTCGTGCCCTCATCCATCCAGCCGAGCGCCCGGACCTCGCGCGCGAACGCCTCGCTGATCTCGCGCACCATCGACTCGGCCGCCGGCTTGCTCTCGCCCGGGAAGCTCGTCTTGACGAACGGCTGCGCGAGGAGCTCGCCGAGCGCGGCGTCGGTCGCGTCCACGCAGCGCTTCCAGCGCGGGCGCACCTCCTTCTGGCCGGTCAGCGCGGCCTGCATCGTGAACGCCTCGTCGACGAACGCCTTCGGCAGGAGCGGCGCCGTGGAGCGCACCACGTGCCACGCGAGGTAGCTCTGCCACGCCGCCGGCTTCGTCGCCTTGAGCAGCCGCGAGAGCCCCTCGAAGAAGCGGACGGAGGTCACGTTCAGCTCCTTGACGTCCGGCCGCCCGAGCCCCTGGAAGTAGGCGTCCCAGGGGAAGTCCGGCGCGGTCTTCGCGAGCGTCGCCCGGTCCATCTTGTTGTAGAGCCCCTTCGGATCCCGCCGCTCGACCCGCGTCTTCGAGATCTTCGCGAGCTCCGTCTCGACCGCGAGCACGTCCGCCGCCGCCGCCTTCGCCTGGGCCTCCGCCCAGCCCGCGAGCCGCATCATCCGCGCGACGTGCTCCTCGTAGGTTTTGCGGATCGCCTTCGATTTGTCGTCCTCGTTCAGGTAGTAGTCGCGGTCCGGCAGGCCGAGCCCGTTCTGGTCGAGCTGCGCGATCACGCGCGTCGCGTCCTTCATGTCCTGCGCCGCCTCGATGTCGAAGAGCGCCCAGATGCGGCGGCCGTGGAGCTCGGTCACGAGCGCGGCGACGCCCTTCGCGTCCCGCACCCGCCGCGCCTTCGCGAGCAGATCCGCGATCGGCTTCGCGCCGCCGGCCTCGATCGCGGCCTCATCCATGCACGCCCCGTAATACGCCCCGATCTTCGCGGTCACCGGATCCGGCCCGCCGGCCTTCGCGGCCTCCTCGAGGATGCGCCGGAGCTCCGCCTCGTTGCGCTTCTCGATCTCGTTGAAGCTCCGGTACCAGCCCACCTCGTCGCCCGGGATCTCCACCTTCGCGTTCCAGCCGCCGCAGGCGAACTGGTAGAAGTCCTGGCAAGGGTCGGCCGAGCGGTCGATCGCCGACCCGTCGAGCCCGACGTTCTCGAGCGACGTCTCGACGACCGGCAGCCCCTGGGGCGCCGGCTGCGGGGCCGCCGCCGGGGGCGGCGCGGGGGGCGGCGGCTTCGGGCTCGCGGCAGGGCCGCAGGCCGGCAGCGCGCAGAGGGCGAGGGTGATCGCGAGGGGGGCCGTGGGCTGTCGTTGCGTGCGCATGAGGCGCTCTACCACGGGCCGCGGCCGCGCGGATCGGCCGATGAAAGCGGATGTCGGCGGGGACGGGCGCCGCGCGGCGGCCGCGGCCGTCGCCGGGCTCACTCCCGGTCGAGTTTTCCCATCAAGTTCAAGGTGAAATACGCCCCCATGTATTTGAGGTGCGGCCGCACCTCGAGCTGCACCCGGTACCAGCCCGCGCTCCCCTCGACCTCGGTCACCACGGTCCGCGCCCGGCGGAGCGGCCGCTTGGAGCGCACGGCGGGCGACACGACATCCATGTCCGCGACATACTGGCTCAGCCAGCCGTTCAGCTCGCGCTCCAGGTCGTTGCGCTCCTTCCACGTACCGATCTGCTCTCGCTGCATCACCTTGATGTAGTGGGCGAGCCTGCTGACGAGGAACATGTACGGCAACTGCGCGCCGAGGCGGTGGTTGAGCTCGGCGGCGCGCCCCTCCTCGCTCTGGCCGAAATACTTCGGCTTCTGCACCGAGTTCGCCGAGAAGAAGCAGGCGTTGTCGGTGTCCTTGCGGAACGTGAGCCCGATGAAGCCCTCCTCGCTCAGCTCGAACTCGCGGCGCTCGGTCAGCATGATCTCGGTCGGGATCTTCGTCTGGATCGCGCCCATCGCCTCGTACTCGTGGAGCGTGAGCCCCTCGACCGTGCCGCCGGACTGAGGCCCGATGATGTGCAGGCACCACCTATGTCGGGCGAAGCTCTCCGCGAGCCGGGTCGCGAACGCGTAGGTCGGGGCGCCCCAGCAGTAGGCCGCGTGGTCGCCGACCACGTCCTCCTCGTACGAGAACGCCCTGACCGGGACGGTGCCCGGGCCATACGGCAGGCGCAGGAGGAAGCGGGGGAGGAGCAGGCCCACGTAGCGCGCGTCCTCGGTCTCCCGGAACGCGTTGTACTTCACGTACTGCGGCCCCTCGAAGAGCGCCTTGATGTCGCCGAGGTGCGGCACCTTCCGGTAGTCCTTGAGCCCGAAGAACTGCGGGCCCGCGACGGCGAGGAAGGGCGCGTGCGCCATCGCCGCGACGGCCGCGCATCTCTGGAGGAGCACGATGTCCTGGGGCCCAGGGCCGAACTCGTAATTCGAGATGATGGCCCCGAACGGCCTGCCGCCGAAGGTGCCGAACTCCGACGAATAGACGATCTTGTAAAGGCCGCTCCTCACCATCTCGGACGAGTCCTCGAAATCGGCGAGCAGGTCCTCCTTCGAGCAGCTCAGGAGCTCTATCCGGATATTCTCGCGGAAATCGATGTGATCGACCGCGAACTTGAGCCCGCGCCACGCGGCCTCGAGGCGCTGGAACACCGGGTGATGCAGGATCTCGTCGATCTGGCGCGACAGCCGGTGGTCGATCTCGGCGATCCACAGGTCGACCAGGGCGTTGTCGATCGTCGCGCCGCCCTCCGCCCGGCGGGCCACCCGCCCCAGGACGGCCTCCACGCCCTTCTTCACGCCGTGGTACGCCTCGTCGGCGGGGGCGAGCCCCGTGTGCTCCAGGATCTCCGCGACGAGAGAGCCTCCGTCCCGGTTCGTCGGCGCTTCCTCTTGCGGCCCCGCTTCCATGACCGGAGTTTTACCACGGTCGTCGCGGGGCTGGAAGCGACGGACACCCGGGCCTCTCGGCGTGGCGCGCCATCGCGCGCCGTCGCGCGCGGCCTGCCGCGCGGACGCCCGGGCGCTCGGCCCGCGCTGGACTCGCGTCCTCCTCGCCGTCGTCGTCGTCCAGGCGCGCGCGGGCAGGACAGATCGACCCGCCAGCGCGCAAGTCAGGTGTCGAGTGGACATGAAAACCACGTGGCGATCGTGCGACTCGGGTGTTACAAAACGATGGTAGGCACTCGCGGAAGTCGCGATCTCTCCGCACCTTCTGTGCCTCGGCGGCCCGGGATCTCGGTCTCTGGCCGCGTCCGTCGAGTCGTTCATCGTTGTTTGCGGCGCCGGTCGCGCGCGCGTCATGAGGGGAGGAGGGGGGATGGAACGCCTCGGGCTCGGCATCATCATCGGCATCGGACTCGCCAGCTTGACGAGGATCACCCGCCCTGCCGCCAAGAGGGCCCTGAAGCTCGGCTTCGTCGCGGCCCGGGCGGTCAGGCTCGCGCTCGGCGAGCGCAAGGAGCAGCTCGCCGACCTCGTCGCCGAGGTGCGGGAGGAGATGGCGCGGGACGAGCGGGGCGCGGCGGGGCGCCTCTAGTCCGAGCGGCGCCCGGGGCGGCGCGCGAGCTGAAGTGGAGACGGGTCGTGTGTGCCCGGCCTCGCCGGCCGGGAGGTGAGCCATGCCGAGCGATCGAGGGGTCTTCATCATCCACTCCATCCCAGGGCGCGTGCGCCTCGGCGCCGGCGCGCTCCGCGGCGACACGGCCAGGGCGGAGCAGATCGCGGAGCTCGCGCGTGAGCTCCCCTCCGTCGTCGACGCGCGCGTCGACGTGTGGTCCGCCTCCCTCACGGTCGAGTACGAGCCCGACGTCCCGCTCGAGGCCGTCTTGACCGAGCTCGCGCAGATCCCGGAGCTCGCAGCCTGCGCCTGCCTCCCGGCGACCCCGGACGCGCCGCCGCGCTGCGCCGCGCCCGCCGAGCCGCCGAGCCCCGGCCGGACCGCGCGCCTCGCGGTGCGGGCCGCGGCGCGGCTCAACGCGGCGTCGCAGGCCGTCCCGCCGCCGCAGGTCGACCTCAAGCTCCTCGTCCCGGGGCTGCTCGTCGGCTCCGGGCTGCTCCAGGTGCTGACGCGGCGCGCCCCGGCCATGCCCCACTGGATCACGCTCCTCAAGTACGGCCTCGACGCCTTCCTCGTGCTCAACCACGACCGCATCCAGCGTGTCTTCGCGGGCGCGGATCCGGCCGCGGGCGCGGATCCGGCCGCGGGCGCGGATCCGGCCGCGGGCGCGGATCCGGCCGCGGGCGCGGATCCGGCCGCGGGCGAGGCCGCGCCGGCCGCCTCTCCCGGCGGGACGGGCTCATGAGCGCCGCGCTGCCGTCGCGCGGCGCCGAGCCGGTCTCGGTCGTCCACGTCCTCCCCGGCAGGGTGCGCCTGCGGCTCCCGCGCCTGGGTCGCGACGTGGCCTTCGGCCCGCAGCTCGAGGCGGGCCTCGCGGCGGTGCCGGGGGTCCTCGCCGTCCGCATCGCCGAGGGCGCGTCGAGCGCCGTCGTCGAGCACGACCCGCGGCGGGTCGACCTCGCCGCGATCGTGCGCGCCGCCGCCTCGGCCTCCGCCGCCCCCGCCCCGCGCGGCGCCCTGCGCGCCGCCCGGCGCGCCCGCGAGGCCCGGCGCGCGGCCGCCCTCGCGCGCCGCCCGCTCTACCTCTCCAGCGCCGGCATGTTCCTCTCGCTCGGCGGGCTCGTCTCTCCGCTGCTCGCGTACCCGTTCATCGCCGCGACCTCGGTCCCCATCTTCCAGCGGGCGTGGGAGTCGGTGGTCCAGCGGCGCAAGCTGAACGTCGACCTGCTCGACAGCCTCGCGATCGCCACGGCCGTGGCCACCGGCGACGCCATCAACGCGGCCGGCATCATCTGGCTGGTCACGCTCGGCGATCACATCCGCGACCTCACCCAGGCGCGCGCCCGGCGCGCGATCCGCGGCCTGCTCGGCTACCAGCAGGACCTCGCGTGGGTCGTCCGCGGCGACGCCAAGGTGCAGATCCCGGTGGCCGAGCTCGCGGTCGGCGACATCCTCGTCGTCTACACCGGCTCGGTGATCCCCGTCGACGGCACGGTCACGGACGGCGAGGGGCTCGTCGATCAGCAGACGTTGACCGGCGAGTCGATGCCCGCGCTCAAGGGCCCCGGCGACCGCTGCTTCGCCGCGACGGTCATCAAGGAAGGCAAGCTCTACATCCGCGCCGACCGCGTCGGCGGCGACACCACGGCCGCGAGCACGGCGCGGCTCATCGAGAGCGCGCCCGCCCTGGAGACGCGCGCCCAGAACTACGCCGAGGTCGTCGCGAACCGGCTCGTCCCCCCCGCGCTCGCGTGCTCGGCCGTCGTGCTCGCGGCCACGCGGGATCTCGGCCGCGTCTCCGCGATCCTCACGATCGACTTCGGCACCGGGCCGCGCGTCTCCGCGCCGACCACGGTGCTCGCCTCGATGAACGCCGCGGCGCGGCGCGGGATCCTCATCAAGGGCGGCGCCTACCTCGAGAAGCTCGCGAAGGTGTCGACCATCGTGTTCGACAAGACCGGCACGCTCACCTCGGGGACCCCGGAGGTCACGGACGTCCTCGTCCACGGCGACCTGCCCGAGCGCGAGGCGGCCGCGCTCGCCGCCGCCGTCTCCGCGCGGCAGACCCACCCCGTCTCCCAGGCGGTGCTCCGCCTGGCCGAGGCGTGGCGGCTGTCGATCCCGGAGCGCGAGGACTCCCGCTACTTCGTCGGCCGGGGCGTGCAGGCGCGGGTCTCGGGCAAGGTCGTGCAGCTCGGCAGCCCCCGCTTCCTCGACGAGCTCGGCGTCGCGTGCCGCACCGAGCCCGGCGCGCGGCGCTCGCTCGAGGCGCAGGCCAGGTCGCTCCTCTTCCTCGCGGTCGACGGCCGGCACGTGGCCACGCTCGCCTACCGCGACGCGATCCGGCCCGAGAGCCGCGCCACGATCCAGAGCCTGCGCGCGCGCGGGATCGACGACATCGTGATGCTGACGGGCGACAGCCGCGAGGTGGCGCGGCAGGTCTCGCACGAGCTCGGGATCACACGCTTTTTCGCCGAGATGCTGCCCGAGGACAAGGCGGAGATCACCCGGCGGCTCACGCAGGAGGGCCGCACGGTCGCGGTCGTCGGCGACGGCATCAACGACTCCCCGGCGCTCTCGTACGCCGATGTCGGCATCTCTGTGTCCGCGGGGGCGGAGATCGCCCGGGAGGCGGCGGGCGTCATCCTCGTCGAGGACGACCTCTCGAAGCTCGTCGAGGCGATCGACATCTCGCGCGCCGCCATGCGCCTCATCCACCAGAACTTCTCGATGATCCTCGGCGTGAACGCGGTCGCGTACGCGCTCTCGATCCCGGGGCTCCTGAACCCCGTCATGGCGACGCTCATGAACAACGGCTCTGCCGTCCTCGCCTGCGTCAACGGCCTCCGGCCGCTGCTCTCGGCGCCGCGCAGGTCCGACGCCGCCCGCCGATAACGCCCCAGGCGTCCCCCGCCGCGCCCACCTCGCCGGCGGACGTGCTCGCGGCGGCGCCCGGCCGCCCGGCATGGGCGCTGCAGACCACATTCCCTGCGCAAATCGACCCGGATCGCGCCGGAAGGATGGTGGAATGAGCGGAATGGCGATCGAAACGAGAGATGAGTCATCGCCCTCCGCGGCGCGCGCGCGCGCCGCGCGCTGGGCTGTGCGCTGGGTGCCCGGCGCGGTGTTCGCGGTGATCCTCGGCTGTGCGGTCGGCGCTCAGCCCCCCGCCTCGCCCCACGTGAACGCGTCGAGCCCGGAGGAGGCCGGCAGGTACCTGGTCCTCGTGGGCGGCTGCAACGACTGCCACACGCCCGGCTGGGATCGATCAGCCGGCAAGCTCCCGACCTCGGAGTGGCTGACCGGCAGCGACGTCGGCTACCGCGGCCCGTGGGGGACGACCTACGCGGAGAACCTCCGGCTCACCGTCCAGGTCTTCAGCGAGGACGCGTGGGTGGCGCTGTTCCGCGCGGGCGCCGGCCGCCCGCCGATGCCGTGGCCGAACTACACCACGCTGGACGAGCGCGACCTCCGCGCGATGTACCGGTTCATCCGCAGCCTCGGCCCGAAGGGCGAGCGCGCGCCGCGCGCGGCGCCGCCGGGCGAGGAGCCGAAGACGCCGTTCATCCTGTTCGTTCCCCAGCAGCCCGCGGGGATCTGACGCCGCGCGCCGCGCTCGGGCCGCGCGCCGCGCTCAGCGCTGCGCGTCGCCGAGCGACAGGGGCGGCGCCGCCCGGCTCGACGGCGGCGGCGCGCAGGGCAGCTCTATCGTGAGCCGCGTCCCCTCGTCGGGCAGGCTGTCCGCGCGCACCGCGCCGCCGAGCGCCTCCACGATGCTCTTCACCACGTAGAGCCCGAGCCCGAGGCCCCCGTAGTGGCGGTTCGACACCGCGCGCTCGAACCGCTCGAACACGTGGGGGAGCCTGTCGGCCGGGATCCCGATCCCGTGGTCCCGCACCGCGAGCACGGCGGTGCCCTCCCGCCGCGCGACCGAGATCTCGATCGGCTTGCCCGCGCCGAACTTGAGGGCGTTGTCGATCAGGTTCGAGATCACCTGGTCGAGCCGGCTCCGGTCCCACGACCCCACCACGGACGGCTCCGCGCGCACGCTCACGCGCGACCCGGACTGCGCGATGCGCTCCCCGAGCCGCTCCACCACGTCGCCCACGGCCTCCGCGAGATCCACCGGCTCGACGTGCAGCGCGAGCCGGCCCGTGTGGATCTGCGAGACGTCGAGGAGGTCGTCGATCAGCCGGATCAGCCGCTGCACCTGCCGATCCGCGCGCTGGAGGGCGCGGGCGGCGCGCTCGTCGGGCACGCGCCCGCGCTGGTGGATCAGCGCCTGCAGCCCGAGGCGCAGGGAGGTGACCGGCGTCTTCAGCTCGTGCGACGCGACGCTGAGGAACTCGTCGCGGACGCGGATCGCGTCCTGCGCCGCGCGGTACAGGCAGGCGTTCTCGAGGGCGATCGCGATCTGGGCCGACAGGAGCTCCAGCACGTGGACGCGGTCGCGCGTGAAGGCGCGCGTCGCGAGCGTGTTCTCGAGGTAGAGCACCCCGAGCAGCGCGCCCATCCGCTGGAGGGGCAGGAGCAGGGCCGACCCCGCGCCGCCCCCGGCGAAGCGCGGATCCCCGGCGAGATCCCCGTCGCTCGCCGCGTCGTCGACGACGACGATCTCCCGCGCCCTCCGCGCGCGCTCGACGAGCTTCTCCGGGACCTCGCGCGACCCGGCGAGCGGCGCGCGCTCGATGGAGACCGGCCCCGCGGCGCGCCCCGCCGCCCGCACGAACAGCCCGCCGTCCTCCTCGAGCACGAGCGCGCCGCGCTCGGCGCCGGCGGCCTCCAGGCACACGCCGAGCAGCTTCTCGAGCAGCCGATCGAGCACGATCTCCCCCGAGAGGGTCTCGGCCGCCTTGAGCAGGCTGAGCGCGTCCAGCGCGGCCGCCGGATAGCGCTCCTCGTCGGCGCCGGGCTCCTCGCCGCCGTCGCCGATCCGGAGCTCCTCGGCGAGCGCGCGCGCCTTCTCGGAGGCCCCCCAGCTCGCGTAACCCCGCCGCGCGGCGCGCAGGTACATGGCCGCGATGCGGGCCCGCCCGAGCCCGCGGTAGAAGCGCCCGGCCAGCTCGTTGCCGAGCGCCGCGGCCGGCGCGATGCCCGCGCTCGTCGCCGCCTCGATCGCCTCGTCGTACAGCGCGCCGGCCGCCTCGACGTCCCGCGCGACCCGGGCGATCTCCGCGTCGATGAGCAGCCGCGCCGCGCGGAAGTTGTCCGCGCACGTCGACTCCCACCGCCCGAAGCGCCGGCGCACCTCGTCCACCTGCGCGAGCAGCGCGGCCCGCTCCGCGGCGCTCGCCCCGTCGCACCGCCACAGCAGGGTGAGCACGGCGAAGAACGCTCGCTGGCAGCCGGCGATGTAGCCCCCGAGGAACTGCAGGTACGGGATCGTCGCCTCGGACCGCGCGATCGCCTCGGCCTGGTCCCGGAGCAGGTACGACGTCTCGAGCCGCAGGATGTGGTACACGCACACGACCGCGGGCTCTCCTTGCGCCGCCTCGAGGAAGGCGCGCTCGTCGAACCCGCCGTCGTCGAAGCGGTTCCGGCCCCGCGTCTGCCCCTTGAGGCACCGGATCATCTGCCGGTAGGCGCTCTGGTAGAGCAGCATGGCCTTGTTGCCGGTCTGCCGGCTGAACGCGAGCCCCTCGTCGAGATCGAGCAGCACGCGATCGAGCGCCGCCCCCGCGGCGAGCGAGTGCTCCACGATCCCCGTGTACGCGTAGGCGGCGTAGCGCAGCTCGCCGGACGACCGCCCCAGCGCGACGACGTCGCGAAACTGGGCCGCGCACGAGGCGAACGACGCCCCCCACGGGCGGACGAACTCGGTGTAAATATGCAGCGCCACCGTCTCCTGCGCGCGGTCGCCGAGCCTGCGCGCGAGCTCCACGGCGAGGCGGCCGAAGCCCTGGGCGCCGGCGATGTCGCCCTCGGACGCCAGGAACAGCGCGTGCCCCGCATAGGGGAGGATCCCCTCGCTCGAGTTGCCGTGCTCCAGCGCGAAGCGGACGCCGAGCAGCGTGAGCAGCGAGAGCTGCCGCCGCTCCGCGAACCAGGCGGGCGTCAGCATCCCCGAGACGAGCTTCATGTGGGCCCGCTCCTCCGGCCCGGTGATGAGCGGCAGGTCGAGGAGCGACTCGGGCGGACGCCCCCCGAGCCGCGCCTCGACGGCCCGCCGCTGCGCGGCGATCTCCGCCTCGAGGTCCGACGAGGGCAGCTCGACCCCGAAGCAGTCGCGGAGCGCCGCGCGCCCCCACCGGAGCGCGAGCGCGTGCTCGCCGGAGAGCGTCGCGCTGAGGAGCCGGATCCCCTCCAGATCGATCCGCTCGGGGATCGACGCCGCGCGGCCGAGCGCCTCCTCGACGAGCGCGCGCGCCGCGGCGTGCTCCCCGGTGAGCGCGGCGCACTCCGCCGCGTCCCGGCGCAGGGCGAGCCAGAGCGCGCGGCGCGACGCGTGCGCCCCCTCCGGCAAGAGCCCGAGGCCGCGGCGGAAGCACGAGAGCGCCGGCCCGTACGCCGCCGCGCCGCGCGCCTTCAGGCCGGCGCGGTGGTTCAGCGCGGCGAGCTCCTCCCGCTCCTCGACCCCGAGCAGCGCGGCGCCGAGGTCCAGCTGGTTCACCGCGTCGAACAGCGCGTCGTCCGCGCCGGCGCGGCAGGCGGCCGCGAGGAGCCGTCCGATCCGGAGGTGCAGCGCCCGCCGCCGCCCCACCGGCAGGAGCTCGTAGGCGGCCTGCTGGACGCGATCGTGGGCGAACCGCACCGCGAGCCCCGCCCCGGGCTCGCGGTCCGCCGCGAGCAGCCCCTCGCCGAGCGGCTGCCCGAGCGCCGCGGTCGCCTCGTCGACGGACCTGCCCGACGCGGCCGCGAGCAGCCCGACCTCCGCCCGCTTGCCGGCGCACGCCGCGATCTGCACGAGCTCCTGCGCCTCCTCGGGCAGCTGGCGCACGGCCTCGGTCATCAGCTCGACCACGTTGTCGGTGATCCCGACGCGCTCGATCCGGCCGAGATCCCAGGTCCACGTCGTTCGCGCCGCGTCGAAGGCGAGCAGCCCTTGCCGCTGGAGCGCGCGCAGGAGCTGGCGGACGAAGAGCGGGTTGCCCGCGGTCCTCGCGAGGACGAGCTCCGCGAGCGGCCGCGCCCGCTCCGGCTCGCACCGCAGCCAGCCTGCGAGCAGCGCGACGAGCGCCTCGAGGTCCAGCGGGCCGAGCGACACGCGGGTGACCGGGGCGACCTCCGCCTGCCGGATCTCCCGCAGGGCCGCGTGCAGCGGGTGCGTGGGCCCCAGCTCCTTCGGCCGGTAGGCGCCGAGCAGGAGCACGCCGCGGCTGCCCGGGTCCGTCGCCAGCGCGCGCAGGGCGCGGAGCGACGCCGCGTCGGTCCACTGGAGGTCGTCGAGGAAGATCGCGAGCGGCCGGCCCTCGGGCGCCGCGCCCGCGACGGCGCGCACGAACGCCTGGAGCGCGAGGAGCAGGCGGCTCTCCGCGCGCAGCGGATCGACGGCGGGGAGCGGCGGCGCCGCCGCGAAGAGCGCGCCGATCTCCGGGCAGATCTCCGCGAGCGCGCGTCCTTGCTCGCCCGCCGCGCGCAGGAGCGCTGCGCGGGCCATCCCCGCCGGCTCCTCCGCCTCGGCGCGGAGCGCGCCCGCGAGGGCGCGGAGCGCCTCCGCGACGGGCGCGTAGGGCACGTCCGCGGCGCGCTGATCGAGCTTGCCCGACACGAACCGCCCGCCCCGCTCGTCGACCGCGCCCCGCGCGGCCTCTACGAGGGCGGTCTTGCCGACGCCGGCGTCCCCCGTCACGAGGAAGAGCTCCGTCGCGCCGCCGGACGCCCGCTCGGCCGCGGCCCGCAGCGCGGCGAGCTCGCGATCGCGCCCGACCAGGCGCTCGGGCAGCGGGAGCCGCTGCGCGAGCTCGAGGCGGCCGAGCTCGAACGGCGCGATCGCGCCCTCGGCCCGCCACCTCCGCCGCGCCTCCCGCAGGTCCTCGGCGAGCGACGCCGCGCTCTGGTACCTGAGCTCCGGCATCTTCGCGAGCAGCCGCTGCGTCAGCTCGGAGAGCGCCGCCGGGACCGCCGGGTTCACGACGCGCGCGGGCACCGGGCACCTCGCGGCGTGCGAGTGCACGAGCGCGAGCGGATCCGCCTCCTGGAAGGGCGGCGCGCCGGTGAGCATCGCGTAGAGGATCGCCCCCAGCGCGTAGAGGTCCGATCGGCCGTCGACGAACCGGTCCATGCGCCCGAGCTGCTCCGGCGGCTTGAAGGGCAGCGCCTTCAGGTCCTCCAGCGCCGCGGCCCCGGGCACGCTCGTGAGCTCGGCCGCGTCGGTGAAGTGGACGAGCGTGACCTCTCCGCCCGGGCCGAGCAGCACGCGCCGCGGGGCGAGCGCGCGGTGGACGACGCCGCGCTCGTGGAGGCGCGCGCAGGCGTCGGCGAGCGCGATCGCGATCTCGAAGAGCTCGCCCAGCGCGAGCGGCCCTCCGGCGATCCGCCGCTCGAGGTCGTCGGCGCCGGCGTCCTCGAGGACGAGCACCGGCGCGTCCTCGGGGCCGAGCAGCGCGATCACCCGCGCCGCGCCGGGCACGTCGAGCCGCTGCAGGACGGCGGCCTCGCCGCGGAGGAGCGCCGCCGCGCCCGGGCACCGCGGCGTCGCGCGGGCGATCTTCTGCACGACGGTCCTGCCCGCGATCGCCTGCCTGCGCACGAGGAAGCGGCCGCAACGGTGGATCTCAGCCGTCTCCGCCCGAGCCATGAGGCGTCCCCCCTTCCCGAGACGCCCGGGAATGTAGAGCAGGGGGCGGGCTCACGCGAGCCGCGAGGCGCGCTCAACCGAGCCGCGCAGCCGCCGTATGTCGACAGCGGCGTCGCTGCTGGGCTCGCCAGCGCCGCGCTCTGGCCCGCCTACATCGACGCGCTGCTCGCGCCAGCGCGGCGCGCGCGCCGGCGGGCCACGCTGGCTCGATAAGACGCTGAATTCATTGCTCCTATCGCCGCCGCCGTGGCCGCGCGGTTTGCGCTTCGACGGCCGCGCGTGATGGCCGCCAATTCAGCGAACGTGCGTGCTAGGATGTGATCATGCATGTACGGGGGCGGCAAGCTGCCCCCGCGTCTGTGCGCGCTGCGGGGAGCCTTGATGAACGCACCTGTCGTCGCAGGGGACGTGATCGCTGAGAAATACCGGGTCGACCGGGTCCTGGGCGAGGGCGCCATGGCGATGGTGGTCGGCGCCAGCCACCTCTCTCAACCGCAGCAGGTCGCGATCAAGCTCCTGCTCGACGAGCGCCGGCGAGGCGCGGCGGAGCGGCTCCTCGAGGAGGCGCGCGCGGCGGCGCTGCTCAGGGGCGAGCACGTCGTGCGCGTGCTCGACGCCGGCCTGCTCGGCTCGGGCGTCCCTTACGTCGTGATGGAGCACGTCGAGGGGCGGGACCTCGCCGAGGTGCTGCGCGAGCGGCGCACGCTCGATATCCCGGAGGCGCTCGACTACGTGCTGCAGGCCTGCGTGGCGGTGGCCGAGGCGCACGCGGCGGGGATCGTGCACCGCGGCCTCGAGCCGGCGAGCCTGCTGCTCGTCGAGGCGCCCGACGGGTCGACGGTCCTGAAGGTGCGCGACTTCGGCCTCTGGGAAGAGCTCTCCGACGCGCGCGCGGGCGACCCCGGCGCGCCGGGGTCGCCCGGTGAGCTGCCCCGCGCTGCCCTCTACGCGTCGCCGGAGCAGGTGCGCCGGTCGGACGAGGTCTACGCCAGCGCCGATCTCTGGTCGCTCGGCGCGATCCTCTACCACCTGCTGACGGGGCAGCCGCCGTTCGAGGCGACGTCGCTCGCCGATCTCTCGCTGCGCGTCGCGGGCGCGGACCCGGGGCTCCCCAGCGCGATCCGGGGCGACATCCCCCCCGCGGTCGAGCGGATCCTCCTCTGCTGCCTCGAGAAGGATCCGGAGCGGCGCCCCGCGAACGTGGCCGAGCTGGCGATCGCGCTCGCCCCCCTCGCGCCGGTGGCCAGCCAGGGGCACGCGGAGCGCGCCGCGCGCATCCTCGGCGCCACGCTCCCGCCCCGCCCCCGCGCGTCGCTCCCGACGATCGGGCTCGGGCTCAACGCAGGGCCGCTGTCGTCGGGGCCGCGCTCGGCGCCGCAGTCGGGCCCGCGCTCGGGGCCGCGCTCGGCGCCGCTGTCGGGGCCGCGCTCGGGCCCGCGCTCGGCGCCGCCGCCGCCGTCCGGTCCGCGCTCGTACGAGAGCGTCGTGCCGAGCGCGCCGGCGCCCTCGATCGCGGCCGAGCACGCCCCGCCGGACCGGGGCGCCAGGCGGGCGCGCGTCGGGCTGATCGCGGCCATCGCGTCGCTGATCGCGATCCTGGCCATCGTCGCGGCGCGCGCCGCGAGCCCGGGCGAGCGCCGCGACGATGGCCACGATCGCCCGGCGAGCGCCGCGCCGCCGGCCGCTCCGGGCGGCGCCGCGAGCCTGCCCGCCGCGCCGCCCTAGGCGTCCCAAGAAAACGTGGCGTCGGCCCGGACCGCCTGTCGTAGTATCCGCGCCATGCCGCATCCCCTCCCACACCGCGCGGGCGGTCCCCCTCTGCCCGCGCGCATCGGCAACGTCGCCTTCCTCGGGTACGGCCGCTTCGGCGCCGCGCTCGGGTCGCTGCTGCGCGACGCGGGGATCGGGGTGCGCGCGCTCGACCCGGGGGCCGAGGTCCAGGGCGCCGCGCGCGCCGCCTCGCTGCCGGAGCTCGTGGACGGCGCGGACCTCGTCCTCGTCGCGGTCCCGGTCCCGGCGATGCGCGACGCCATCACGTCCCTGCGGCCGCACCTCGCGCCCGGGCAGGTGGTGGCCGACGTGGGCAGCGTGAAGACCGTGCCCGCGCGCGCCATGGCCGAGGTGCTCGGCGTCGACCGCCCGTGGGTCGCGACGCACCCGCTCTTCGGTCCGGCGAGCCTCGCCCGCGGGGAGCGCCCGCTGCGCGCCGTCGTCTGCCCGAACCCGGCGCACCCGGACGCGGTGCGCCGCGTGGTCGCGCTGTTCGAGCGGATCGGGTGCCAGGTGCTCGAGCAGGCCCCGGAGGAGCACGACCGGGTGATGGCCTTCACCCACGCGCTCGCGTTCTTCATGGCGAAGGGCATGATGGACGCGGGCGTGCCCGCCGGCGCGCCGTACGCGCCGCCCTCGTTCCAGGGCATCGCGCGCACCATCGAGACGGTGCGCGCCGACGCCGGCCACCTGTTCGCGGCGCTGCACCGGGAGAACCCCTTCGCGGGCGAGGCGCGCCGCCGGCTCATCGACGCGCTCGTCGCCATCGACCGCAGCCTCGACGTCGCCGCGAAGGACGCCGCGCCCGAGGACGCCGCGCTCGCGATCCCCGATCTCGGCGCGCTCTCCCCCGAGCTCCGCGAGACGCGGGAGCTCATCGACGAGCTCGACCTGGAGCTCGTGGGGCTGCTCGCGCGCCGCTCCGAGCTCGTCCAGCGCGCCGCGCGCGCCAAGGCCACGATCGGCGCCGCCGTCCGCGATCCGCTGCGGGAGGCGCGGCTCATGGAGTCCCGGCGCGGCTGCGCCGCCGAGCTCGGGCTCGACCCCGACGGCGTCGCCGAGGTCTTCGAGGTGATCCTCCGCCACTCGCGCTCGCTCCAGGAGCGGCGCTCCTCCTGAGCCCACGCGCCGAGCGCCCGCGCCGTCGCGAGCGGCGCGCCGGATGGCCCTTTCTCGCCGCCGCCGCTGGGTGTAAGGTGCCTGTGCGGAAAAGATGGATTGGACTCAGGAACAGCCCGAGTCCAGTGCAGGCGGACCCGGGGTCGCACGTGTTACAGCGCCTCGACTACCCTACAGCCTCGTCAGTGCAGCTCAGGGAGGGCTGAATGGATCCATGCTGCGGCCCGGCCAAGGGAGCCCAGAGCTCATCCTGGAGGAGCGCCGTGCGCCGGCGCAGCGGGTCGCCCCCGTAGGGGGCTCGCGGCGCGGCGCCCGCGGCGGTCACCGTCGGTCCGGCGTGACCGACGGCGGGAGCGCCCCCCGGCCCAGGGACACAGCTGCGTCCATGAGGCGACATTGTCCCCCTCAGTCGCCGGTGGAGAGACCTTGACGCCGGTGCGATCAGGCGCCGCCCGAAAGCGGTGGACAGCGATGGGTTCCTGAGGATGCTGCGAAGCTTGTTGCGGGGCCGGCGTCGGGGCGGGGGGAAAGGAGACGGGGGATGCAGGCGGAAGTAGGCAGGGTCAACATCCTGGTCGTCGACGACAGGCCCGAGCAGCTGCTGTCCCTGGAGGCCGTCCTCACCCCGCTCGGCGAGAACATCGTCAAGGCGGCTTCCGGCCGGGAGGCGCTCCGCAACCTCTTTCAGGAGGAGTTCGCGGTCATCCTCCTCGACATCAACATGCCAGAGATAGACGGGTTCGAGACGGCGACCCTCATCCGCAAGCGGAGGAGCACGCGCCACACGCCGATCATCTTCCTGACGGCGCACACCGATCGCGTCTATGTCGAGCGCAGCTATTCGCTCGGGGCCGTCGATTACATCATGACCCCGTTCGCCCCGGAGGTCCTGCGCACCAAGGTGTCTGTCTTTGTCGACCTCTTTCGGAAGACGCAGAAGATCAAGCTCCAGGCCGAGTCGCTGCGCGCGCGCGCCGAGCAGCTCCAGCGGCTCAACCGCGCCGCGCTCAAGATCAACTCGGCCCTGTCGCTCGACGCCATGGTCGCGGCGATCACCGAGGCGGCGCGCGACGTCGCGTGTGCTCATCAGGCCATGACGCTCGTGAAGCTGGAGAGGCCCGGCGAGCGGGCGCGCACCGCGGTGTCGTACTCCGAGCGGTACGCGACGTTTCAGCAGGAGTCGCCCCCGCCCATCGCAGGCAGGCTGTGCGCCTTCGTGTGCGGCAGGAACAGGCCCCTCCGCATGACGCAGCGGGAGCTCTCCCAGCACCCGGAGTGGCTGGACGACGGCGGGCAGCACCCGCCGCCGCGGGGCTACCTCGCCGTGCCGCTCACGGCGGCGGACGGCCGCAACATGGGCGCGATCCAGCTCTCCGACCGGCATGACGGGGAGTTCTCGGACGACGACGAGACCGTCCTCGTGCAGCTCGCGCAGCTCGCCGCGATCGCGATCCAGAACTGCGTGCATGCCGAGGCGCGCGAGGCGAACCGCGTGAAGGACGAGTTCCTCGCGACGCTCTCCCACGAGCTGCGCAGCCCGCTCAACGCGATCATCGGCTGGACCCACCTCCTCCGCGGCGAGCCGTTCGACGAGCAGCGGGTGGCCCACGGCCTCGAGGTGATCGAGCGCAACGCGGCCGCGCAGGCGAAGCTCATCGAGGATCTGCTCGACGTGTCCCGCATCACGGCGGGCAAGCTGCGCGTCAGCGCCGCGCCGATGGCGCTCGCGCCGCTCGTGGAGACCGCCGTCGACGCGATCCGCCCCGCCGCGGAGGCGAGGCGGCTCACGGTCGACGTCGCGCTCGACCCGGCCGTCGAGGTGAACGGCGACGCGGATCGGCTCCAGCAGGTCGTCGCGAACCTCCTCTCCAACGCCCTCAAGTTCACGCGCCCCGGCGGGCACATCCACGTCTCCCTCCGCCGCGCCGGCGCCTCCGCGGAGCTCGCGGTGCGCGACTCCGGGGAGGGGATCGCGCCCGATTTCCTGCCGTTCCTCTTCGAGCGCTTCCGCCAGGCGGACAGCACGAGCCGCCGGAAGCACGCGGGCCTCGGCCTGGGGCTGTCGCTCGTGCGCGACATCGTCGAGGCCCACAGCGGCTCGGTCGTCGCCGAGAGCCCCGGGCTGCAGCAGGGGTCGACGTTCGTGGTCCGGATCCCGCTCCTCGGGGCCGAGCGCCGCCTCGCCGGCCGGCCGCTGCGCGAGGCCCGCTCGCGCCCGCTGGCCGCGTGTGAGCCCGCCTCCGATCTGCGCGGGCTCCACGTGCTGCTCGTCGAGGACGACGCGGACGCCAGGGAGCTCCTCGAGGAGGTGCTCTCGCAGCACCGCGCCGAGGTGACCGCGGTCGCCTCGGTCCGCGAGGCGCTCGCGGCCTTCGGCGCGGCGCGCCCGCACGTGCTCGTGAGCGACATCGCCATGCCGGGCGAGGACGGATACGAGCTCATCCGCGCGATCCGCCAGCACCCGCCGCACGCCGGCGGCGACCTGCCCGCGCTGGCGCTGACGGCGTACGCCCGCAAGGAGGACCAGAAGCGCGCGCTCGACGCCGGCTTCCACATGCACGTCACGAAGCCGATCGAGCCCGCCGCGCTCGTGGCGGCCGTCGCCGACCTCGCGGCCAGAGCCCGCGCCGGCGAGTTCTCCCGCGCGCGGGAGCGAGGCTCGAGCGAGGACGTCGCTCGCTGACGACGGCCGACGTGGGGTGATCCGAGCGGGCGCGACCGGCGTCGCGGCCCGTGCCCGAGCTCGCCGGACCGCGCCTGGGTCCTTGTCCTCGCGCCGCCCGGGCGGCGCGCGGAGCGACCACCTGGCCGTCCCGACTGACCATCACCCGCAATCGCTTTCGTGGTCGCGCGACACCGCGATCATACGTCGCGCCGGCCGAGCGCGGTCGATATCGAGTCTATGGCCGGCGCGCTCCCCCGCGCGGGAGAGCACAAAAGCGCGTGGCGCCGGGGGGCCTGCGCTCCTGGAAGGGCGCCCGCAACCCCCCCTTCGCAGCGCCCTAACCCCACGGCGTAAGCCCCTTCGCGCTCGCTGCTGCCGGCGCTCCGCGCCGATTCGGCGGCTCCGCGGCCCGGTTTTCTTGGCCCGACGCGCCGTATTCTGCGAGCTCATCCGCCGTGGCCGCGCGGCGCTCGCGCGGCTGGCGAGCCGTGGGCCTGGGACTTGCAGGCTCACGGCGCGCAACCAGTCCTCATGATGCCCTCCAGACCGAGCTCAGGACCCAGACGACTGGCACCCGCGCGACAGCGCGGCTCTGGAGGCGCCTCGCCCGGCGCCGGAGGTAGTCCCGAGGTCGAACATACGAGCACGGCACCGGCTCATGAAGACCTCTACTTCGGAGGTGCATCCGTTATCGCGGCCACTTTGTCAAGTCCAGTCGTCATCGTGGCCGCCGCGCGATTACGCGGCCGATGGGCTTGACGCAGCCGGCATTCGCGGCAGGTCGCGCACATGCGACGATGATGCAGCGAGACAAAAAGCTTGCGTAATCCAGTATGGTGGCCTATCATCCAAAATAACGGAATCATCATGCAGTAGACACCGAACCTTTGCGCCCGGCGCGCTCGTGAGGCTCGCGGGCGTCCGTTTCGCGGATTTTTGAGCGCGGAGCGAGCTCGATCGCGGGGTAGCGCAGGGGTCGGAGCCTGGATGTACCGAGTCATTCTTTGGGGGGGGAACAACCCAACGGAGAGAAACGGACATATGAAAGCTTCAATGAGCATGCTGGCAAGCGCGCTGCTGCTTGGCGCGTCCATGATGATGATCGGCGCCGGATGCGGCGACGACGGTGACGGCAACACCACGTCGTCGTCGTCGACGACGACGGGCACGGGCTCGGGCACGGGCACGGGCGGCGCCGGGGCCGAGGGCGGCGGCGGTGCCGGGTCCGAGGGCGGCGGCGGTGCCGGGTCCGAGGGCGGCGGCGGTGCCGGGTCCGAGGGCGGCGGCGGTGCCGGGTCCGAGGGCGGCGGCGGCGCCGGGTCCGAGGGCGGCGGCGGCGCTGGCGCCTGAGTCGCGTTCGCCTGCGGCGCTCCTCCCTCGCTGAGCCCGCGACGCGGGGTCGCGAGGGAGGTGCACCAGCCAGGCTATAGGGATCACGGGAAGGCGGGGGAGCACGGAAGATGCTTTGCGTCTTCCCTCCTTCCTGTGGACTCTGAACACGTCACCTCGGATTCGCGTCGTCGGGCTCTGTCTGACGGACGTCCCGAGCCAAGGGGGAGCGAGCGATGACGACTTCGGTGTTTGGAGTCGCGCTCGACCGACGGAACAGGCCGCGCAGCAGCTCGCCCGACGGAGGCTGGAGCGCTGGTTGACGTTGGCCTGGAGGCTCAGCGCGAAGGTCGGACTTTGCGCTGCCGCACGACGCGACCGCGTTGCCGCGCGACGCGCCGCCGCTGACGTGCGCCGCCTCGGCGCTGCCGCGCGCCCCCGGCGAGCTCGAGCGCGTAGGTGAGCCCGCTCTGGAGCGTCCCGCGCGTGACGACGGCGGAGAGATCGATCCCGAGCTCGCCGAGGGCGCGCTCGGCGTCGGGTCGGATGCCGGTGATGACCACGCGCGCGCCGAGCAGCTGCAGCGCGCCGGCCGCCTGCATCAGCGCGTTCGCCACCCCGGCCTCGACGCGCCGCGCGCCGGTGACGTCGAACAGGACGATCTTCGCGCGGCGCTCCGCGGCGCTCGCCACGGTCGAGTCGAGCACCTCCGCCACGCGCGCGGGGATCATCTCCCCGGCGAGCGGCATCGCGAGGATGCGGTCGGCGATCGGGATCAGCGGCGCGGAGAGCTCCGGCCGCTCGCGCTGGGCTCGGCGGACTTGCTCCTCCAGCGCCGCGCGCTCCTGCTCGGCGCGCTGGCGCGCCGCGAGCTCGGCCGCGAGGCGCTCGTTCACGTCGCGGAGCGCCGCGTCCAGGCGGGCCACCTCCGCCGCGAGCGCATGGCTCGCGCCGTGGGGGACGCCTGCCGCGCCGGAGGAGCCGGCGCACGGCGCCTCCGGGCTCATCGGGCGCTCGCTCTCCGGCGATCGGCCGGGACGGCTGCGCCGCGCGGCCTGCGGGACCAGGTGCGGGTACTTCCGCGACAGCTGCCCCACCTTGGCTGTGGCACCCCACCTCAGGTACCCCTCGTAGGCGTCTGTCATGTAGACGTGCGCGATCTTCTCCCTCCCGCTCGCGAGGTGGAACTTCGCGCAGAGCTCGTTCGCGAGGGCCTCGTCCCGGACGAACCCGTTCGCCTTGGCCGACGCGATCGCCTGGTCGTAGAGCTTCATCGCCGCGAGCTCCTCGCCGGCGGCGCGCGCGGACTCCGCGCGGACCAGGAGGTGTTTGTGGCGGAAGTTGTCGGGGCACCGCTCCGCCCACTCCGCGAGCCGGTCCCGGTAGCTCGAGAGCGAGGCGGTGATCACCTGCCGGCCGCGCGCGAGCGCGGGCGAGAGCAGCGTGAGGCAGGTGTAAAAGTACACCTCGGTCGCGAGGTGATCGCCGACCCCGCCCTTGCCGCTTGCCTCCGCGAGGGAGCCCATCCGCAGCGCGCCCTCGTGGTCCTCGAAGAGAAAGCAGATCTGCTGCCGCAGCGCGTGCTCGATGAAGGCGACGGCGCCGTGGCGCGGCGCCGAGCGCTCCTCGCCGTGGGCCGCGTCCTCGAGGGCGGCGCCGCCCGGCGCCCCCCGCGTCGCGTGTGTCGTGCCCGTCGCCTGCGTCGTGCCCGTCGTGCCGATCAGATCGTCGAGCGCGCGGCGCACGCTGGTCAGCGGCGCGAGGGCGAGCTCCTCCCGCGCGTCCTTCACCAGGGTGAGGAACCTGTCGACCTCGGCCCGCACGCCCTCGCACTCGTCGCCGAGCCCGAAGCGAACGAGCGACGTGTGGACGCACGTCTGCGACACGTGGGTGGGATCGCCGGCGCGCAGCCCGGCCTCGTGCGCCTCGGCGAAGAGATCGAGGCTCGAGAGCAGGTGCTTCGTGAAGACGCTGATGTGCGCCCCGAGCAGGAGGCGCATGCGGCAGGAGAGCTCGTGCTGCCCGGACCTCTCGCAGAGCTCGAGCGCGATCTCTCCGAGCTCGTAGGCCTCGTCGTACCGTCGGAACACCCGCGCCGCGACCCAGGCGTAGGCCATGTAGCCGTACGGGGAGGCGCCGCCGTGCCCGCGCTCCAGCGACAGGTTGACCTGCTTCGCCGCGATGAACGTGCAGAGCGGCGGGCTCACCATCGCGGCGGGCAACGTCAGCGCCATGAGCAGCCGCAGCGCCGCGCGTGTCCTTCCGTCGGCGGTCTCGGGCTCGTCGAGCAGGTCCCTGAGCCGGCGCGCGCCGAGCGCCGCGCGCGCGGCCGCGACCTCGGCGTCCGCGGCGGCCTTCCGCGCCGGCCCCTCGTCGGGCAGCGGCTCGCCGAGCATCGCGAGCGCCGCCGCCCCGAGCCGCAGCGCGTCGTCGAGCCGTCCCTGCGTGACGAGGACGGCGATGCGCAGCTCGTGGGCCCGGGCGCGCTCGAGGTCCGATCGCGCCTCGGCGCCGAGCACGTCGAGCAGCGACTCCGCGCGCTCGATCTGGCCGCCGAGGTACGCGCACTCGGCCGCCTCGGCGTGCAGCGAGAAGGCGAGGTCGTTGCCCAGCTTGAAGCTCCCGTCCGGCAGCGCCGAGATCCCGGCCTCGAAGAAGTCGGCGGCCGCCGGCGGCGCCCCCGAGGCCCTGGCCTTGCGGCCCTCGGCGAGGTTCATCGCGGCGAGCTCCGCCGGCTCGCGCGGCGCGGGCTCACGCGGCGTCGGCTCGAAGGACCGCGGGGCGCCGAACCCCGCGTGGTGCGCTGCGTCGAAGCGCGCCTCGTCCTGGCGCTCACGTCTCGGGCGTTCGTTGAGGTCGGGCTGCGATCCGCGTGCGCTCGGAAAACGTTCGTCTGCCGATTTGCAGAGGAGCTTCATCACGACGACCTCCGGGACGGCCACGGGCGCGCCGGCGGAGCGCTCGTGCGCGTCGCAAGGGCCCGCGCGGTGGCCCCGTCGCTTGCGTCGAGCTCCTTCGTGATCGTGAATGGGTAGGGGATCATGGCGGGGCCGTCTCCCGCGGCTGCGGGACCCTCCGGCGGAACCACCTCCTCCGGATGGGTGCGCAACCATCCTACCTTAACGCGGCACAGCTTCGCTACGGGGGGCCCGCCTTCTTGCCCCGCGCCCGCCACGCCGCGAGGACCTCGGCCTCGCGCTCCGGCGTCAGGCCGGCCCGCAGCTTGGCCTGCCGATCCGCCGGGAGCGTCTTCCACCACGCCAGCGTGTCCTTGACGGTCTCCGACACGGGGCGGAACGTGAGCCCAGCCTTGCGCGCGCGCTCGGCGCTGCGCAGGTGAAAGGCCCTGGTCTCGCCCTCGGCGGGCGCCCAGATCGGGAGGTCGACCGGCTCGCCGCCCAGCTTCTCGATGAACTGCGCGCTCACCCACGTGAAGGTCGCGCGCGCGTTCGACGCGGCGGCGCACGCGTCGAGCAGGCCGCCCATGGTGAGCGGCTCGCCGGGCCCGGCGGCGTTGAAGACGCCCGTCGTCCGGGTCTCGACGACCTGGATGAGCCACGCGGCGAGATCGCGGACATCGATGATCTGGATCGGGTCGGACGGCGCGCCCGGGGCGAGCACGTCCCCACCCCTGTCGACGCGGACGGGCCAGTAGGTGAATCGATCGGTCGGATCCTCGGGCCCCACGATGAACCCCGGGCGCACGTTCGTGACCCGCCCGGGCATCGCGGCCTCGGCGGCCTGCTCGCAGAGCGCCTTGAGAGGGCCATAGTTCTCGTACTCCTTGCCCATCGTCTCGACGGTCGGGTCGGACAACGTCCCGACCGGGGCCGTCTCGTCCGCGGAAGGGGTGGTGTGGCTGGCATAGACTGACAGGCTGGAGATGAACACATACTGCTTGACGTTCGGGGCGAGCAGCTCCGCCGACGCCTTGACGATCCGCGGAACGAACCCGGAATTGTCGATGACGGCGTCCCACGAGCGGCCGGAGAGTGCTTTGAGCCCATCCCCCTTGCTCGGATCCCGATCGCCGTGCAGCTTCTCGATGTCTGGGAAGAGGTGGGGCCGCGTCTTGCCGCGGTTGAAGAGGGTGATGGTGTATCCGCGGGCCTTCGCCGCCTCGACCAGGGCAGGCCCGAGGAAGCTTGTCCCGCCGAGGATGAGCAGCGTCTTGCCGGCCGGCCTGGCCGGCCCGCCCGGCCGGCCGGGATCCGGCGCGCGGGCTCGGCTGCTGCCGGCGCTCGATGGAGCGGACGGGGCGGGCCGTGAAGGGGAGCAGCCGAACGCGGCCAGGGATCCTGCCGCGGCGGTCAACGAGAGGAAGTGGCGGCGTGACGGGGGCATGGGCTGGTTCTATCGCATCGAGCGCCCCGCTCCCAGATCAGCCCGCAGGATCGTAGAAAACAAGGAATTCCGACATTCGAAAGACGTTGGCAAGAGGAGGATCATCGTGGTGGTCCACATCCTGCAGCGTTTCCAGCTGCCCGCGGGCGGCGGGAGAGGAGAAGATCGGTATGCGGTCTGGGTGGCGAGCGGTGGGCGTGTTGAGCGGTGTTGTCGTGCTGGGGGCAGCAGGCTGCTCCCTGGGTTCCGCGGAGGGCGGACCGGAGCGCGACCGCGGCGTGGGGGTGGGGGAGGAGGCGGGGCTCCGCTCGCCTTCGATGTGCGCGGCGGGGTCGGCGGGATGTGACGACACCCTGACCCGCTCGCCCGCCGGCGGGTGGTCCGGGGCGTGCGGGCGGGAGCCGTTCGGGCGTCAATTCCCTGCCGAGAGCGCGGCGTTGCGCGGCTTCGCGGTCGGCGACGCCAGCGAGTCCCTGCTCGCGGGCGCCTTCGAGGGGGCGCTCACGTTCGGCTCCACCACGCTGACGAGCGCGGGGTCGACGGACGTCTTCGTGGCGAAGCTCGACGCGTGCGGCTTCCCGCTCTGGAGCGCGCGGTTCGGCGACGCGGAGGCGCAGGCCGCCCTCGACGTCGCGGCGGACGGGAAAGGCGCGCTCGTGCTCGGCGAGTTCGAGGGCACGGTGGATTTCGGCGCGGTCCGGCTCACGGCGTCGCCGCCCGGGGGCCCGGAGCTCTTCGTCGCGAACCTCAAGGCGAACGGCAGGACGCGCTGGGCGGCGCAGTTCTCCGCGGACGACGACGCCATCCTGAGCGGCACCGCGGTCGCCAGCGACGGCCGCGGCGGCGCGCTCGTGCTCGGCAAGCTGGAGGGCGAGGCGACGGTGGCCGGCCAGCGGATCGAGCGGCGGGCGCTCGGCGTCTTCGTGGTGCGGCTCGACAGGTCGGGCCACTTCAGCTGGGTGAGCCTGCCCCCGAGCGGCTCCGACACCGACGAGATCGGCCTCGAGGTCGACGACGACGGCAACATCTTCATCGCGGCCCAGGACGGGCGGGGCAACGCGACGTTCCTGACGAAGCTGGACGAGGACGGCGCGCTGCTCTGGCACCAGCGGTTCCGGGGCTCGCCGGAGCAGGTCGAGGAGGCGTACGACCTCGCCGTGGATCCGGACGGCTCGGTGCTGCTCGCCGGCAGCGGCGTCTTCGGCGACCCGGCGCTGCCGGGCGGCCCGCGGCCGTTCGTGGCCAAGCTCGACCCGGACGGCAACGTGCTCTGGGTGAAGCGGTTCGACGGCCAGCAGCGCGCGCTCGAGGTCGCGGCGAGCGACGACGCCGTGTTCCTGGCCGGCGATTCGTTCTGCACGCCCGACGTGCCGCCGTCGTGCGGCTCCTGGGCCGCCGAGCTCAGCCCTGGAGGGGACGTGCGGTGGACCGAGAGCCTCGGCCAGGGCGCGCTCGTCTCCGGGCTGGAGCTCGACAAGCGCGACAACCCGATGCTGGCCGGTTCGTTCCAGGGGACGATCGAGGTGGGCGACGACGTGCTCACCAGCGAGGAAGATGCGCTGTTCGTCGGTCGCCTGCTGGCGTCCGACTGACACGCGCGAGGGCGGCTCACCGGCCGAGCGCGCGGCGAGCCCCGCGCGCAGGCCGAGGGCGGCTCACAGGCCGAGCACGCGGCGGATGGCGGCGGCGATCTCGTCCGGGGTCCCGTCGATATCGACGCGGATCGCGTCCTCGGGCGGCTCCAGGGCGGCGAGCTGCGTCTGCAGCAGGCCGGGCGGCATGAAGTGCGCCTTCCGCGCCGCGAGGCGCGCCGCGATCAGCGCGGGGTCGCCGGTCAGGTGCACGACGCGCATCCGCGCGGGGTCGACGAGCAGCTGCGCGCGGTACGCCGCCTTGAGCGCGGAGCAGGCGATCACGGCGTCGCGACCCGCGTCGAGCAGCTGGGCGATGCGCGCCGCGAGCGCGGCGAGCCACGGCGCGCGGTCCTGGTCGTCGAGCGGCTTGCCCGAGCGCATCTTCTCGATGTTGGCGGGTGGGTGGAGGTCGTCGGCGTCGACGAACACCCACCCGAGATCGCGCGCGAGGCGCGCCCCCACCGTCGTCTTCCCGGCGCCGCTCACGCCCATCACGAGCACGATCACGGCCGCCGCGCCTCCCCGAGGGCTGTCTCTCGCGCTCTCTGCATGGCGCTGCCCACCCTACCACGCGCGCCCGGGCCCCCGCGCGTCCCGCAGGTACGGCACCGCCCTTCCGTGATGTGCGCCACAATGCGCCGGCGCCTGCCCCGGCGATCAGGGGCGCTGCGCGGCCCGCGTCGGCGCCGCGTCGGCGTGCCTCGCCGCTCTCCGGCTCGAGTCCGCGTCCCGCGCCCTGGCCTCCGGCCGTTGCGCGGCGCTCCTGCCGCGTCCCCCTGCTCGGCGCCCGGCCGGAGCGCTGCTCGGCGCTCGGCCAGGGCTCCTGCTCGGCGCGCCGGCACGGCCCCTGCTCGGCGCGTCGGCATGCGAACTCGTTCAATCTGCTCATTCCTGTTGCCGTTCTCCCTGATTTTCACGGGTTGCTTCGTCGACCACAACGACCCGGCGCCAGGCCCGGAGCCGGAGCCGCAGGACCCCTCGCCCACCGAGTGCAGCGACCCGGGCGCGGGGGACTGCGTGGCCGCCTCGACCAAGCCGCGGAGCCTCACGCCCTCCGTGCCGGAGGCCGACAGCAAGGAGCTCGCCGTCGGCAACACCACCTTTGCGCTCGATCTTTACCGGCAGCTCGCCGCGGAGCCGGGCAACCTCTTCTATTCTCCGTACAGCGTGTCGAGCGCGCTGGCGATGACGTACGCCGGCGCGCGCGGCGAGACGGCGGAGCAGATGGCGACCGCGCTGCGCTTCACGCTGCCGCAGGAGCGGCTGCACCCGGCGTTCAACGCGCTCGATCTGGCGCTGGCGAGCCGCGGCGAGGGCGCCGAGGGGCAGGACGGGGAGGGGTTCCGGCTCAACGTCGCCAACGCCCTCTGGGGCCAGAAGGACTATTTCTACGTGCCCGAGTTCCTCGACGTGCTCGCGGTGAATTACGGGGCCGGGATGAACCTCGTCGATTTCGTCCAGGCGTCCGAGGAGGCGCGGGAGATCATCAACGGCTGGGTGGCCAAACGCACCGAGGATCGGATCAAGGATCTCCTGCCGGAGGGGGTCCTCACGCCGTCGACCCGGCTGGTGCTGACGAACGCCATCTACTTCAACGCAGCGTGGCAGTTCCCCTTCGAGGAGGAGCGCACGGCCCCCGGTGATTTCACGCTGCCGGACGACTCCACGGTCTCCGTGCCGATGATGGCCGGCGCCGCGCAGGTCCCTTATGGCGAGGGCGACGGTTATCGGGCGCTCGAGATGCCCTATGACGGGCGCGAGCTGTCGATGGTGCTCGTCTTGCCGTCGGACCTTGGCGAGTTCGAGTCGGGCCTGGACCGGGCGCGCCTCGAGGGCGTCCTCGGCTCGCTGGAGGATCGGAGCGTCCAGATCGCGTTGCCGAAATTCGAGTTCGAGTCGACGTTCGATCTCGTCCCGCCGCTCGAGGAGCTCGGGATGCCCATCGCCTTCACCGGCGACGCGGACTTCTCGGGCATCAACGGGCAGGGCGGGCTCTCCATCAGCGACGTGATCCACAAGGCGTTCGTCTCGGTGAACGAGGCGGGCACGGAGGCCGCGGCGGCGACGGCGGTGGTCATCGGCGAGACGTCGGCGCCCGAGCCCGCCGCCATCCGCTTCGATCGTCCGTTCCTCTTCTTCATCCGGGACATCGCGACCAGCGCCGTCCTGTTCGCCGGCCGCGTGACCGACCCGTCCGAGTAAGGCCGACCTTCCGGGGAGCGAGCCCGCCGCCGTTCGCGCCGAGGTGTGTTTCCCTGCGCTTTGGCAGGCGGCGCGGCGCGTGCCCCGTGGCGTGACCGGGCGTGACCGGCCGTGGCGCGGGATGGTTCAGTAGACGCCGGGGACGAGCCGCGCGGCGGTCCGGCGTGCGTAGTCGTCGTAGTCGGGGAAAGTGTCGCGCAGGACGCGTTCCTCGTAGCGCATGCGGACGATCTGCAGGGTGACCTCGACCGTGAACAGGAGGACGGCGGCGAGCGAGGGGTAGAGCAGGAGCAGCCCCGCGGCCTGGATCATGCCGGCGAGGTAGACCGGGTGGCGGACGAACCGGTAGGGCCCGCCCGTGACGAGCCGGCGCGCCTCGGGCATGACGCTGAACGACTTGCCGAGCCAGCCGAGGCTGAGCAGGGCGAGCGCCATGCCCCCGACGATCAGCAGCGTCCCAGCCAGCTGTCGGAAGGGCGTCGGCTCGACCTTGGGCAGCCACGCCAGGCTCGCCGGCAGGAGGCCGGCGGCGAGCGCGGTGACGCGCGGCGCGAGGCCCTTGAGCTTGCGCACCGGGCGGAGCCGCACGAGGGTGAGCGCCGCGACGAGCAGGAGGTAGGCCTCCGTCGCGAGGAGCGCAGCCAGGGACGTCGCGTACGTGAGCCCCGTGGGGCCACGCCAGAGAAAGAGGTGAACGTAGATATCCCTGCCGACGAACAGGGCATTGTAGAACATCAGGAGTGCGAGCGGCAGCCGCATCGCGAGGTCATAGAGCGCCGCGCCATTCATTGTATCCCCCCTTACGGGGGATGGTGAAAGCGGGCGTGGGGGAGGTCAAGTTTGAGCTCCCGGCGAGGGACACGCGATCGTGCGGGTGCTCGGTGTGCATGTGGGCGACGTGTTCCCGGGTTCCGTCTGGCTTCTTGCGCCTTCCGTCCCTCGTCTCCCCCCACCGCCCTCCCTCTCCCGCCTTTCGTCTTTCGTCCCTCGTCTTTCGTCCCTCGTCTTTCGTCCCTCGTCTTTCGTCCCTCGTCTTTCGTCCCTCGTCTTTCGTCCCTCGTCTTTCGTCCCTCGTCTTTCGTCCCTCGTCTTTCGTCCCTCGTCTTTCGTGCACCTCTTTCGTGATCGTGATCGTGATCGTGATCGTGATCGTGATCGTGCGCGTGCGTGAGCCGTGTCGTTACTGTTCGGTTAGGAGGGGGAATTCTTATTCATGTCTGGAACCATGACGATTCGAGATTATGGTTCCTCTGGAATGCATCGATCACGATCACGATCACGAAAGAGGAGCACGAAAGACGAAAGACGAGGGACGAAAGACGGGAGACGAAAGACGGGAGACGAAAGACGAAAGACGGGAGACGAAAGACGAAAGGCGGGAGACGAAAGACGAAAGGCGGGAGACGAAAGGCGGTAGGAGGCGGGGGACGGAATGACAGCAGGGCCCCCCACAACCAGCCAGCCCCCAACTCCCTCAGCCGCTCACGCCCCCTCCGCCGGGCATTCGGCCCTCCTCACTCCGCCAGCGCAGACCTCACCGCCGCGGGCGATCCCGGCGCGACGGCGCCCTCGCACGCGCCCCTCACATACACCGCAACGCCGTTCTTCGCCGCAAAGCAGGCATTCTTGTACAACCGACCGTCACAGCCGCAGACCATCGCGTGCTCCTCCGTGCAGGACGCCGGCCTCTCCGCGCACGTGCCCGAGGCGTCCGCCCAGCCGCATACGTCCTCGGACCGGAAGCTGCAATAAAGCCCCTGCGCGCAGACGGGCGCAGGTCCGATGGTGAACCCTCCACAGCTCTCCCCCTCGCCGGCGACCGGAGGATCCGTCTCGGCCCCGCGTCCCCTGGCCGCGACCCACGCGGCCCCGCCCTCCTCGTCCCCATCGAGGGCCACGGACGCCGGGTCCGCGCCCTCCGGCGCGAGCGCGCCCTCCGCTGCCCCGACGCCGTCAAGCTCCACGGGCGCCGCGCAGCCCGAGGCCGCGAGCGCGAGCAGAACGCCTAGTCCGTTGAATCGTCTCATGAATCACCCTCTCGCGAGCAAAGGAGTTTCACGGACGCGCGGCATCCCCATCCAAAGCCGACCCCCATCCCCGGACATGCAGTGTCCAGCGTGGTCCGCTGAAGGAGCCGCGCCCCGGTTTGCTGCCTCGACGGGCGAGGTACTAGGGCGGGGGAGATGCTCTGTCAAGCAACGCTGCAAAATATTAGCGTTGATGGAACTGGCGGGAGAAGCGTTGGCAGGCTGCCAGCATGGCGGCCGAACGGCGGCTTGCGGCGGCGGTATGGTGAGCGGGCTCGCCGGAGGGGAGGGGAGGACGGCGGCTCAGCCGTATCGGAGCTTGAGGACGAACACGGTGCCCGAGAAGAGGAACGTGATCGCGTTCGCGATGATGATGGGCATGTCCCTGGTGAGCAGACCATAGACGAGCCACAGGCCCACGCCGGCGACGAGCGTCGCGTACATGCCGACGGAGATCGAGCGCGTGTCTCGCGTGCGCAGCGTGCGCAGCACCTGCGGAAGAAAGGAGATCGTGGTGAGGGTCGCCGCGATGAGACCGATCGCGGTCACTGCTTCTAGCTTCATCTGTTCCTTCGTGTCCCTTGAGGGCCCCCCTATCTACTTAGGATAGATTCGCCCGCAGAGGCAGGGGCAAACCGACGTTTCGTCGACGCGCCGGATGCGCTCCGAGGTGGGTGCCGCCCTGCACGCGTGGCCCGGACGCAGGTCCCATCCTGCTGTGTCCGTCATGCGCGCCCCCGCGACCTGCGTCCGTCATGCGCGCCCCCACGGCCGCGCCGGTCGCCGGCGCGGCGCGCGGCAGGCTCCTCTCGGCTCGTCGGCGCGGCGCGCGGCGCGCGGCGCGCGGCGCGCGGCGCGCGCCGGCTCATTCCAGGGCGCCTGTCATCCTCTCCACCGCCTCGCGGATCTCTCGTTCGTCCAGCGCCGCGAACCCGAGCCGCACGAAGGGGCGCCTCTTGCCGTCGAACGCGAACCGCCGCCCCGCCGAGAACGCGACCTTGCGCGCGAGCGAGCGCTCCGCCCACCCGTCGACGTCGATCCGGGCGTCCACCTTCGCCCACAGGGCCATCCCTCCGGCCGGCGCGCGGAACTCGAGCGCGCCGCCGAGGCGCGCGCCGAGCTCCGCGACGAGCGCGTCGCGCCGCGCCTTGTAGATGCGCCGCGCGCGCTGGGCGTGGCGCTGCACCTCGCCGTCCTCGAGCAGCTCGGCCACGGCGCGCTCCACCACGTGATCGCCCTGCCGATCGACGAAGGTGCGGAGAAGAGCGAGCCGCTCGATCAAGGGCTCGGGCGCGACCACGAAGCCGATCCGGAGCCCGGGGGCGAGGATCTTCGAGAGCGTGCCGATGTAGACGACCACGCCGGCGGTGTCCGCGCTGGCGAGCGGCAGCACGGGGCGGCCGTCGTAGTGGAACTCGTGATCGTAGTCGTCCTCGATGACCGCGATCCGGCGGCTCCGGCAGAGCTCGAGCAGGGCGATGCGCCGGCCGGGGGCGAGCACCGCGGTGGTGGGGTACTGGTGGTGGGGGGTGACGTAGACGGCGCGGAGGCGCTCGCGATCGGCGAGCTCGGCGAGGGCGTCGACCGAGACGCCCGCCGCGTCGACCGGCACCGGGAGCAGCCGCGCGCCGGCGAGGCGGAGCGCCTCCCAGGCGGGGCGGTAGCCGTAGGACTCGACCGCGACGGCGTCGCCGGGCGCGATCAGCGCGCGCGCGACGAGGTCGAGCGCCATCTGGCTGCCGCGCGTGACGAGCAGCGCCGCCGGCCCGGCGGCGAGGCCGCGCACGGCCGAGAGCATCGCGGCGAGCGCGGCGCGGAGGCGAGGGTGGCCGCGCGGATCGCCGTAGTCGAGCAGCCGCTCCGGCGCGGCGCGGAGGGCGCGGCGGTAGGCGCGCGCGAGCGCCGCGGTCGGCACGAGGCGCATGTCGGGGAGGCCGCCGGTCATCCGGAGCACGCCGGGCGCGGGGAGCGCGATCTCCCGGAGCGCGGCCGCGCCGAGGTCGAAGCCGAGCCGCGCGGGCACCTCGGCGCGCGCGGCGGCGCGCGGGGCGAAGCGGCGGGGCGGCGGCGCCGGCAGCTCCGCGGAGACGAAGGTGCCGCGCGCGGCGCTGGCCACGATCCAGCCCTCGGCCGCGAGCTCGCGGTACGCGGCGAGCACGGTGTTGCGGTGGACCGACAGCGACCGCGCGAGCGCGCGGCTGCCCGGGAGCTCGGCGCCGGCGCGGAGCCGGCCGCGGCGGATGTCGTCGGAGAGGGCGCGCGCGATCTGCAGGAAGATCGGCTGCGAGCCGGCGGGATCGAGGGAGAGCGAGAGCTCCCAGGCCATGCGGACTGGTCTAGCAGAAATCTCCGGACCGGATCTTTCAGGAGTACCAGCCGCGCGGCATGGTCCGCCCATGCGCAGGGAGATCTTTCGGATGGACCGCGCCGAGGCGGAGGCGCTCCTCGCCGGCGCGCAGGTGGTGCACGTCGCCTCGACGACGGAGGAGGGCGAGCCCGTGCTGCGGGCGGTGCACGGCGTGGTGGTCCGCGGGGCGATCGCGTTCCACGGCGCGCCCGCGGGCGAGAAGACCGAGGTCGTGGGCCGACCCGCGGTGGTGGCGTGCGAGGAGGTCGTGGCGTCGATCCCGAGCTACTTCGTGGATCCGGAGCGCGCGTGCCCGGCGACGACGCTCTACCGGAGCGCGCAGGTGCACGGCGCGATCGAGCGCGTCGACGATCCGGAGCGCAAGGCCGAGGTGCTCGAGGCGCTGATGCGGAAGTACCAGCCCGAGGGCGGGTACACGCCGATCGACGCGGCGCACCCGCTCTACCGGAAGGCGATCGAGGGGATCCTCGTGCTCGCGGTGCCGCTCGAGCGGCTCGACGGCAAGGCGAAGCTGATGCAGCACCGCACGCCGGAGGAGCGCGCGCGGCTGCTCACGAAGCTGTGGGAGCGGGGCGCGCCGGGCGACGCGGCCGCGATCGAGGTGATCCGCAGGGCGAGCCCGGACACGCCGGCGCCCGCGTTCCTGGAGGCGCCGGCGGGCTGCGCGCTCGCGTGCGCGCTCGGCCCGGGCGACGTGGAGGCGGCGGTCGATCTGCTGGAGGGCGCCTACTGGAATGAGGGCGTACCGCGCGCGGCGATCGGGCGGGCGCTGCTCGGCGCGACGGCGTGGGTGGGCGCGCGCGACGCCGCGGGCCGGCTCGTGGCGACGGCGCGCGCGATCAGCGACGGCGCGCGGCGCGCGTGGCTCTTCGACGTGATGGTGGCGCCGGCCCTGCGGGGCGCGCGCCTCGGCGAGGCGCTCGTGCGGATGCTGCTGGATCACCCGGCGGTCCGCGGCGCGACCCACGTGCACCTGGGCACGCAGGACGCGCACGAGTTCTACGCGCGGTTCGGGTTCCGGGACCGCGCAGCGCTCCCGCCGCGGCCGTTCACGTCGACGGAGATGGTGCTCGTGCGGGGGTGACGGCGTGGGTGGGCGCGCGACGCCGCGGGCCAGCGCGCGGCGACGGTGCGCGTGATCTGCGACTGCGGCGCGCCCTGTGGATCCTCACTCTTTCTGAAGCATGGACGCGAGCTCTGGGAACTGGCGCTGCAGGGCCTCGAACTCGGCCGAGGAGAGCAACATGTAAGCCTCCCGCTCATGCGAGATCGTGACGAGCAGCACGCCCCCGTCACGACGGAGGAAGCAGAGATCCTCGGGCGCGTCGGGATGAACCCAGCTGAACAAACCGGCCGCCTGCTGCATCAGCAAGCCCTGAAGGCCCTCGCCAGGAGAGTACCGATAGACCGTCGCCTCGTCGGCATACAGCACTGTCCCTGGCCATTCACTCTCTTTGGCACAATCCACGAGGAATGGGCTCAGGAGGGCGAGCTTGGCCTTGATAGACGCTCCTGGGTCTATCTGCGGATCCCGTACGACCAGGAGCATCGTCGAGGCTATCGAGCAACAGAAATCCATCAGCTCTCCGTATACGGAGCCGCGCGGTTCGTCGGTAAACACGTAGCAGTCCATTGTGCTCGTTTCTTGCATCGCTCTCACTTGACGGGGATGTGGTCTACCGGTCCGACGTGGCCATGCGGCTTCTGTCCGGCTCCGGGCGTGGAGTTCGGCGATCTCAGCGGGTGAACTTCGGGCCCCCGCACGGCGCCGGGGGTCGTGAACCCCTTCGCGCCGGCCTCTGCGTTCAATCGCTTGTAGGCCTCCATGTCGGCCGGCGAGATGCCTCCCGCTGCCTTGTCTTTCTTGGCCATATCGACGAGCGCCTGCTGCTCCGGAGTGAACTTCTTCGCATCGGCTCCCCCACCGGCGGGCTTGGGCGCGGCCGCGGGAGGAGGGCTCGCCGGCGCCGGCGCCGGCGCCGGCGCGGCGGGTGGGCTGCCACCTCCGGGCCCGGACATCGCGGCGCTCCACGCGTCGATGCCGGTCATGATGTTGCCGGCTCCCTGCGTGACCAGCACGGCGCCCATCACGGCGGCCGCCTCGGGCACGCCCGTGAGGAGAGCGGCGCCCCCGGTGCCCACGGTCGCAACGCCCGCTCCGCCGCCCATGATGAATCCCTCGCCCACCTGGACCACGCCGGTGGCGATGCTCGCCACGGCCGCCCCGGCGGCGAAATCGACGTCTCGCGTCGGCGGCGCGATGTCCATGGCGAACCCGCCGGGAGTGAGGGCCTGAAGCGTGCCGTAGGCGACGCCGAGGGCCTGCAATCCTCCGCGCTTCCACCACGGGTCGCCGTGCGCTCGACCGTCCGGATCCACGAGGTTCACCGGGTTATTCAAGGTGTACGTGAAGAGGCCGAGGTTCGCCGGCAGGAACACCCCGCCGTTGACGCGCCCCTTCATGTACTGGGCGAGCATGGGATCCGGGCTCAGCCACGTGTTGATCCGCGGGTCGTAGTACCGAGCGCCGTAGTAGTAGAGCCCCGTCGACTGATCGAGCTCCTTCCCGGTGAACACGTACGATCGCCTCAGCTCGTACCGCGAGTCCGACGCGTCGACCCACAGCTCTCCGGTCGGGAAGTACTCGTCGCGCTGCGTGAGCGTCTGCTCGTTGTTCGACGCGAAGCTCGTGCTGCCGAGATGATCGGGGTGGTAGTAGAGCGTCGGCGGGTCCCGGAACCAGTCCGGGTCCATCTTGCTCGCGATGCGCGTCTGCCCGGCGTAGATGTGCTTGGTGATGAACCGCCCGTCCCGCAGCGTCAGGTGCTGGTCGTGGTAGGCCGTCTCCTCCTCGCCGCTGATGCGGTGGAAGTGCACGCGCCGCTCGCCGCCGCCGTCGTAGAGCATGCGCGACATCTCCTGGCCGTTCTGAATGACCTTGGTGACGCGGTTCTCCTCGTTCCACTCCGTGGTGCGCCTCTGCGAGTTGTCGTAGAGCCAGCCGGTCTGGTTGCCGCTGTCGTCGTAGCTCATGACCCGCGAGATCGTCCGCGACTCCGCCAGGAGGTGCTCGTCGATGCGCGAGGGCGCGTGCGGCTGCGGGCCGGTGTACTTGTACTCCGAGCGGTACGTCTGCTCCCGGATGCCGTGGTCCTCACGCCATTTGACGTTCCCGTGCTCATCGACCCCATCCGGCACGTACCGGTAGCTGGCCTGATCCTTGGTGAGGATGTTGCCAATCTCGTCGTAGTCGAACGACAGCCGGTACTGGAAGTGCCAGTCGCGCCGGTCCTGGTATCTCCCGTGCGCCGAGACCAGCTGGTGCAGGTCATCGTACTCGTAGTCGTGCGTCGTCGGGCCGACCAGCACCGAGGCCGGCATCTCCTGGTCATACGGCGCGTCGTTCCGCACCTGCTCCAGATTTCCAGCGATGTCGTAGTCGTAACGCATCCGCTGGAACGGCCTCGCCGGCCGGCCCCGCTCCACCAGGAACCGGTCGCGGTGGTCGGCGTTGATCTCCTCCAGCCGCCGCGACTTCTCGAAGTACTTGTACGTCGTCGTGATGCCGTTGCCGTGCACCACGCGCACCCGTTGCTCGAACTCGTCGTAGCCGATGTGCCGCAGGTACTGCGTCACCGGCGGCTCGTCCGGGTGCTGCGGGTTGATCTGCGTGTTCGTCCCCACGGCCGACCGGACCAGGCCGCCTCGGTCGTAGCCGTACGTCACGACCTCCGCGCCCGAGCCGGGGAACTTCATCGACAGGAGGCGACCGAACGCGTCGAACTCGTACTCCATGGTCGCGTTGTACGTGCCCAGATGCGGCTCGCGGAGCCGCTTGAACACGTTCGTCAGCTTCTTGACGTTCCCGAGCCGATCGTACTCGAACGTCTTCGTCCCGGCCTCGCTCCGCTCCTCCAGCAGCCGCCCGGCGCGGTTGCCGTTCGCGTCGCCCGCGGCGCCCGGCCCGCCGTAGGAGTACTCCACGTCGGTCGAGTCCGGGTAGTCCACACGATCGAGCCGGTTGTGGGTGTACACGTACCGGATGAGCTTGTTGCCCGGCGGAGCCGCGGCCAGCTTCGCCGTCTGCCGCGCGCCGACGTTGCCCGACAGATCATAACGCCACTCGGCGCGGCCCATGTCCGGGCTCGTGAGCGCGACCATGCGGCCCACGGTGTCGTACTCCGCGGTCGTGGCGTTCCCGCGCGTGTCCGTCACCCGGACGAGCTCGTCGATCGCGTTGTAGCCGTACCGCGTCACGAGCGTCGTCCAGGTGTCCGAGCCGTGCAGCCGGTTGCGCTCCTCGACCGCCACGATCGCGCTGTCCACGTCGCGGTAGGTCTTCCGGACCTTGTCCTTCGGATCGATCTCCGTGGCCACGAACCTCGCCACGCCGTCGAGCTCCTCGATGTCGTAGACCGTCGTGGTCACCGCCTCTTCGGCCTCGTCGTCCGGAGACCGGAGCTCGATGACGCGCGAGAGCACGTCGTACGCGAACACCGTCGGGTTCGTGAGCGGCACGTCCACGAACGCCGTGGCCGGGCCCGTATCGAACGCCGGCTGCCCCCGCTGCGCGACGCGGCCGCGCTCGTCGAAGACGAGCTTCCCGCTCACCGACATGCCCAGGATCGGGTCTGCCGTCGGGCCCTGATCCTTCTCCAGGTCCTTCTTCGTCTGGATCACCCGGTCGAGCCCGTCGACGAACGTCACCGTGTCGATCGGATCCCCCGGGTGCTGCACGTCCTTGTGCCGCGTGCGCGCCCACGCCGGGACGGCGGGGCTCACCCCCGGCTGCAGGGCGTAATCGAACGAGATCGTCGCCTCCGCGGCCGTGATCGGGTCGGTCGGACCGAACACCTCGGCGAGCCGGCCGAACGTGTCATAGCCGTAGTGCATCTCGTGGCCGTTGATGTCCTTGACCGAGCTGACGGCGCCGTAGCGGTAGTCCGGCGTCGACCGCGAGACGTATCCGAACGAGTCCTTCACCTCCTTGAGGTACGTCTCCGCGACATCGTCGTACTCGTATTCGAGCGTGTACCCCCGCGGATCGATCGTCTTCTTCAGGTTGCCGTACGCGTCGGGCGTGAAGGTCCAGGTCGGGTTCGTCGACGCGCTGCCGGTGTACGGCGCGCCCGTCGCGGGGTCCTTCCCGCCGATCACGGTGTTCGTGATCGACTTCACCGCGCCGGTCACCTCGTCGTGGAGCGCCGCGCGCTTGCGCAGCAGCGCGCCGGTGCTGCTCCGCGCCTCGATGCTGTCCGCCCGCACGATGTACGGCCCGTCGTACGTCACGTAGTGGATCGTGTACGTGACGTCGTCGTCCGGCGTGCCGGGCTCCCCGCGCTCGATCATCCCGGTGAGGTTGCCGCGGTCGTCCCAGTCGCGCTCCTCGCTCTTCTGCTTGCCAGGCGCGTTCAGGTCGGTGGTCTTGCCCTCGTACCAGGACGTCGTCCGCGTCTCTTCCTCGGGGAAGAACGAGCCCGTCAGCGTCGGCAGCGCCCCCGGCGCGCGGTAAGCGATCTGCTGCCGGGTGAAGAGCCGCCCCTCGGCGTCCTGCTCGATCACCTCGGCCACGAGCCCGCGACGGTAATAATCCTGGTTGTGGTACCGCGTGACGACCTTGGAGTCGTCCTCGCGTGTCGTCGTGACCTGCGCGAAGCCGTAGTCCTCGCGCTCGGCGCGATCGTAGAACCCGCTCTGGTGGTAATCGAACGTCTGGGTGTAGGCGGGCGTGCCCATCCCGTCGTCCACGGCGACCCGCGACAGCACCCACTTGCTGCTCGGCATATCGACGCTCAGCTCGTCCGGGGTGCTCGCATAGGCGACCTTGTTGCCCTCGCGGGCATAGTCCAGCTGGATGCTGCCGCCAAGCGGCCGGACGACGCGCGCCAGCCGGTTGGTCTTGCCGGTCAGGTTGAGCCGCGCCCTCAGCGCCGCGTCGCTCGGGCGCAGCGCCCCGTCGCTCAGCTTCAGCACGTGATCGACCGCCCCGTCGCCGTCCAGGTCCTGCCATCCGAGCTCGGTGCTGCCGTCGTTCAAGCCGAGCTGCGCCGCGATCTCGAGCACGATGCACACGTAAGGCGTCGCGATCTCGATCGGCACGCCGTACCCTGCGTTGAACGCCGTCGTCTCCGAGAACGCGAGCGCGTCGTTGCTGCCGTTGATCTCCTTCGTGTAATCCTTCTCGAGCTGAACTCCCCACGGCAGGCCGGCGCTGACCGCCGGCGCGCTCCACTTCTCCTCGGGCCCGAAGCCGTCGCCGAAGTTCAGCCGCACCCGGTAGTAGTCCTGTCCGGGCTGCTTGGTCACCCGGTCCGGCAGCCCGTCGCCGTTCAGATCCACGAAATCGGCCAGCGTCCGGCTCACCGTGTGCGCGATGCCGCCGCCGATGCCCGCGTAACCCACCTGCAGGCTGTTCGTCGTGTTGTCCTGAACGCGCACCGAGCTGAGCTGCGCCGCGGACCAGACGCGGCCGAGCGCGGTCAGCGGGTCGCCCTCCACGTCCGGCAAGGGCGCGAACGGATCGTCGCTCGGATCGAGCACCGCCCACTGGCGCTCGTCCGCGAAGTTATAACCGAGGTTCAGGCGCGCATAGAGGACGCCCCCCTCGGACCTCACCTTGTCCGGGAGCCCATCGCCGTTGACGTCCAGGAAGTCACGCGTCGTCTGCGAGGTGCCCCAGCTCTTGCCGAGCGAGGGCAACACGCTGAGCACCGCCTTGGTGTCCCCGCTCGCCTTGATCTTGTCCGCGACCGCCGACGCCGCGGAGCCGAAGCCGAAGCCGAACCGGGCGCTCGCGTTCTCGAGCACACGGAAGTCCCCGGGCCCCTCGAGCGTCAGATCGCCATACTGGCCCGGCTGCTGCCCGTCGCACCGGCCGGCGCCGCACGTCTGGATCTGCACGCCGCCCCGCGTGACCGCGTCCGGCCGCCCGTCGCCGTTGAGGTCGATGAGATCGAGCTTCGACTCGGTGTTCCCGGTCGTCACCTGGAACGAGCCGATGAACGCGACCTGGTTCGAGGCCGAGTAGCTGTGGCTCTTGCGCAGCCCCGGGACGTTGGCGATGTCCTCCGGCTTGACGCCGCCGACGCGCGACGGCTTGAGCTCGCCGGCGGTGATGTACATGTCCGCGCCCGAGCCGCGAAACACAGGGCCGCTGATGCTGCCCACGAGCGGAAAGCCCGCGCTCTCCGGCGACCAGCTGGCGTGGTACCCCTCCCAGTGCGGCTCGACGCGCGTGAAGAAGGGCGGCTTGCCCTCCTCCGGCCGCTTGTCGATCTGCGTCTCGTTGAACGGGTACTCCGTCGTCCATTCGCCGTAGGTGAAGCCTCGGAACCCGCCCACCATGCGGGCGTCCAGCTGCCCGTCGGGGATCATCCGGGCGTTCACGACCGGCACGTCGATCACCGCGCCCGTCTCGTTGACCACGAGCTGCGGCGTCCACGACACCGCCGCCCCGGGCACCGGAGAGTCGATGTCCTCTTCGAGCTCGAAGAACCTGGTGAAGGCGAGCTCGTCGCCCGCCATCACCGAGAACACCACCGGATTGCTCGGGTCTGGCACGCTGCGGGCCGGGGAGATCGCCTCCGGCTCCAGCAGCTGCCGGAACAGCCGCTCGCTCCCGCGATCGACGCGGAGGGTCACCGGCCCCTCGGTCCGCTCCTTGGAGGCCGAGCCCATCAGGGTGATCGTGCCGCTCTCGGGCATGACCAGCCGCGCGAGATCCAGCGGCGTGCCGCCGAGGCCGCTGTCGCTGAGCTGCACGGGGACGAGGATCGACTCCTCGGGGACCGAGACCGCCGCGCCGTCGCCGGGCAGCGCTTCCAGCTCGCATACCCTCCGGCCCGGAGGCGCGCCGGGCTTCGGCGCGCACGCGCCGACCTCTCGGCACTTCCCCGGATCCGCGTCATGGCCGCATACCTCGGTGTACCTGGCGAACGCCTCGTACTGGACGCGCGACGGATCGACCGCGTTGTCGCTGAGCTCGGCATACAGGAACAGGAGATCCCCCTGGAGCACCGCGACGGGCCAGGCGATCTCGGAGCTGGGCTGAGCTCCCGAGACCGTCGTCCGGTGGAGCTCGATCCGCTGCCCCGAGTCGACGTCCTGGCGCACGAGCCGCACGTCGAACGTGTCGTCCGTGTCCGTCCGGAGGAAGCTCGCCTGCACCGTGACCTGCCCGTCGGAGGACGCGACCCAGCCCGGCACGCTGCGGTCGAGCACGACGAAGTCGTCGGCGAAGGTGTAGGTGTAGACCGGGCGACCGAACATGTCGACGGCCTCGAGCTCCGCCGCGGTGAGCGCGGTGCATTCGGCCGCGTCGCACCGGTGCGTGTAACGAATGCGCGGATTCCAGCGCGTGCTGTCGCCCTCGATATCCTCCCTCGGGTCGACGCGGAAATAGATCGCCTCGCCCGGGCGGACATGGAGGCCGAGGCCGTTGCTCCCGCAGTCGTGCTCGCCTTCAGGGATGCACGGCGCGTCGCTCGGGCCGATGTCCCTCTTCCAGAGCAGCTCATGGACGCGCTGCGCCGGGTCGGCCGGCGGCGCTGGGGGCGAGGTCCGCGTGATCGAGGCCGTCACCCCGTCGCCCGCGCCGCCCCCGGCCAGCGACACGCCGCCGTCGATGACGATCAAGCCGTCGACGCTCGGGGTCCAGCGCACGAGCGGGCTGGTTCGGTAGAACGCCTTGCCGAGCTCCTCGACCTGCTCGGCGTCGCTGAAGTCCTCGTCGATCGTGAAGCCAGCGCCGCTGACACCGGCGCCGAGCCGGGCGTTGTTCGGGTTCAGCGTCGCGCCGCCCTCGCCGAAGAGCTCCGGAAAACCATCGCCGTTGATGTCGAGCAGCATGTTCTGCGCGGTCGCCGTGCTCCAGGCGTGGTTCATGCCAGCGCCTCCGAGCTCCTGGAACCAGTGGATCGCTCCCTGCAAGCTGGCCGTGATCTGGTGCGTGCTGCCGACGCTCTCGGGGGAGAACAGGTTCTGGCTCGACCGGTCCGGGAGCGAGTTCAGCCAGACCCCATTGCCTCCCACGAAGTCCGGGAGCCCATCGCCGTTGATGTCGGTGAAGGCGACCTGCTCCTCGTCCACGCCGAACGTGACGCCGACGCCGATGCCGCCGTGTGGATCACACACCGGCGGCCCCGCGCCGACGAACACGTTGAGCCCCCCGTCGATCGAGCTCGTCGATCCGAGCCCGCCGCGCCCTTCCGTCGGCTGGCTCCACGCGGTCGGCGCCGAGAACACCTGGAGCTTGCCGCCCTGCTGCTCCAGGCCGAAGTAATCGAACGTGTGCTCGTAGAGCTGGTCCGCGCCGCCGCTGCCGTAGAGCGCGATGCTCTTCAGGAGCGACTTGTAATAATGCCGCGCGTCGGGCTCATCGTACGTGAAGTGATAGCTCCGGATGATCTCCTCGGATCCGGGCGTCTGCCCCATGGTCACGTCGACGCGGTCGAGCCTCCGCGTCGTGCGCACCTCGAAGCCGGCGCGCGCCGAGCTGAGCACGTCTCTTCGCTGCGCGCCGTCGTCGAGGATGAAGTTTACGTGGTAGTGCGCTGCGGGGGAGTTGCTCCTGTGCGCCGTGTAGTCGATCCGCAGCGGGTAGAGCTGCACCCAGTCAGCGTCCTCGGGCGCGTCCTTGAGGTACGAGATCCGTGTCTGGTTGCCGAAGGTGTCCTCCACCAGCTCGAGGTTCCAGCGGGAGATACCGGCGACGCCGGAGCGATCCTTGAGGCGCGCGTCGTCGCTCGCCCCGTAGGTGTACCGGGTGCCGCTCTTGTCCGTGACGACCCAGTGGTAGCTCTTGGGATCGGCGCCGAGGCGCTCGATCCGAGCGAACTCGCCCTCGACGCGCCGCTCGTACCGGCCCGGCTGGCCGGGCACCGGCCTGAGCATCTGGCCATCCAGCGCGTAGAGCTCGTCGCCGGTGTAGCGCGGGACGCCGAACCGCGTGTCGATCTCGATCGTCGAGAGCTGCAGGTTCCACCCGACGCCGAGCCAGCCATTTCCCAGCTCGCTCTCGTACGTGACGGCGAGCTCGGGCTGCATGCCGTGCCGGCCTGGCGGCACTTCGATCGGGTACGAGAGCCGCGCCGTGCCCATGTTGTTCGAGCCCGGCGGCTCGATGAACGACACGCCGGCCGACGGGCTCGCGAGCTGGATACCCTTCAGCGCGTTGGGATCGAACGACTGCGCCCCCGGTTGATCCGGCATGGCGATCGTCGCGTTGACGAAATCGGTGAAGTGATCCGTCAGGCTCGTGAGCTCGCGGCCCCGGCCCTCGCCGAAGCGCCCGAGCTTGGTCCACTGCCGCGCCGCCTCGTCGAAGTAGAAGCCGAAGATCTCTCGCTGGCTGGCGCCGCTCGGGATCGCCGCCGCGTCGACGGGCATCGTCAGCTTGACCGGCTTCTTGAACTTGAGTCCGTGCGGGCCGAAGCGGAACGCGCGGCCCTCGGGCGTCACGTTGCTCATCGCGCGCCCCATCGGCTGGATCTGGACAGGCACCAGCGGCCGGATGGTGATGCGCGTCGCCTTCTCCAGCGCTCCCGCCGGGATCTCGAGCGTGGCGCCCGCGAACGAGAGCACCGCGTCCTCATCCGGTCTCACCACCGCGCCGTACGGCGCGCCCTCGTCCACGGTCGGCTCGCCCGGGCTGGTGCTCGTCGCGGCGCCCTCGACGCACGGCCCGAGGTTCACCTCCCGGTCGAGGCGCGTTCCGTCCTCGAGCCGCGCCTCGAGGCGCGCCTTCCACGTCCGGTGATTGGCTCCTTTGGGTTCCGACAGTGTGAGCTCGAAGCTGCCATCGTCCTCCAGCTCCACGGCCTTCGCGTCGGCGAACAGCTGCGCTCGCCGCGCTGCTCCGCCGGGTAGATCGAGGAACCCGCGCACGTACGCTCGTCCATCGACGCACTCGCCGTGCAGCGGCGTGCTCAGCGCGAGCCGCCCTGGCGCGGACGGCATGCGGCTCGCCGCCACGGCGACGTCCGACACCTCGATGCGGCTCCCCTTCGCCGGCCGGACCTGCACGGAGGCGGTCTCCGGCCACGTCGACTCGACCGGGAGCTCGAGCCGGTGCCAGCCTGGCAAGAGGTCCTTCAGATCGAAGCGCAGCCCCTTTGCGCCCGCGCCGGGCGTGATCTCGAGCGCGCCTTCGCCCGCGCTGGCCAGCTGGACCAGGAGCGCGTGCGGCGCCACGCGGGCGCCGAAATCGAGGCGCAGCGCGTCGAGCCGACGCGGGCGCTCGCCGCTCGTCGGCGGGGCGGCGGCATGCGCTTCGTGCACACCGGCGTGCGGGATACCGACCACCCGGAGCGCGCTCACGGTGAATCCGTGCTCGAGGTCCGCCTGGGGCCGGAACCGCACGACGTTCTCGCCGCGCTTCAGCCAAGCGGGCGCGATCTCCTCGACCTGCAGCCCGCCCGTGGCCGGCGCTCCTGCCCGGAAGCCGCCGCGCGGCGCTGCGCCGTTGATCTCTCGGTTCACGCTCGACCAGTGCCCGCGCCCCTCGAGCTCGTAGACGAGGAACGCTCGCGCGAGCGCGCGCGGATCGGTGTCCACGTAGAACGGCAGCGACTGCTCGCCTCCCGTGCGCGTCACCGTCGCTCGCTCGGACATCGCCGGGAACTCATGGGCGCCGGCAAGTTTTCCAGCGAGCACACGGTCGGCGAGCTCCACCTCCGCGAGGGTGCGCGCGGGGGCGCCGGCGCTCCAGAACACGATCTCCTGCGGCCCGCGCTCGCCGGAAGGGTGCCACTCGAGGACGACGTGCTGCGCCGTGATCCCCACGGGAAAGCGCGTCCAGCGCTCCCCGGTGTCGTGCAGCGGCGCGCCGACGAGGCCGGGCACCGCCTGGAGTTGACCGCTCTCCTCCGCGTAGACCGTGAGCGCGCCGTCGCTGCGCCCGTACAGCGCGAGCGCCTCGAGCGCCGTGGGCTGAGGAAACGAGATCCGGACCCGCGCCACCTCACCGGTCTCGCTGCGGAGCCCCGTCTCGGCGCGGCCGTCGAACAGCACCCACGGGTCCGATCCGAGGTCCCCGCCGGCCGCGCGGACGTCCGCCGGCAGCGCGGCGACCGGGACCACAGGAGTCCTGTCGGGGGCCTCCGTGGATCCGGCTGGATTCGCGGGCGTGGCAGCACCTACGGCGGGCGGCGCCGCGCGCTCAGCGCCTCCGCGATCTCCATCGAGCCGAGCTCGAGCGGGATCCGCGATCCGGTGCAACTTCATCGCTTGAGCCCACGCGCTGAGCGGCGCGCTCACGGTCGTGAGCATCAGGATGCAGCAGGTGCACCACCGCCATAGCCATTTCACCCGTCCGGATACCATTCATTGCCTCCGCGGAGGCTATGAAAGCAATCTGGTAAACCAATGACAATTACCGTCGGTCACAGCCGGCGTAAGCGAGGCATTGCGTAAGCAAATGGCGATTTCCACCGGTCGCAGCACCCGGGCTTACGCGATTGGAGGGCGCCTGTTCGCAGCACGATTCCCACGCGTCGCGCCGGCGCTCTCCGATCAGGCGCTGCGTCCGGTCGACGCTGGCGACCAGCAACTCCACGGCTGCGCCGCGAGATCGCCGCGGTCCTTCTTGAAGGGAGGAGACCGCGACCGAGAGGGCCCGGCGGGGAGGAGTGCGAGCTTCGCACTCCACCTCCCGTCCCACGCCGCGTCCTCTCCAGGGGCCTCGCAGCCAGCCTGCCTTTCGCAGGCTCGTCGACAGCACGCCCGCGACGAGGTCGCATCGCGACGCCTGCGAAGCGATGCCGAGGCGACCGCGAGGACCTCGCCATCGCCGGAAACCCAGCGCGCCACAGTGGATTCGAACCACTGGCCTTCGGCTCCGGAGGCCGACGCTCTATCCAGCTGAGCTAGTGGCGCATGCTCGCGGGGTTCGCGAGGGCCCCGAACCTACCCGGAGCCGGGCGCTCGCGCAACCCCTTCCAGCAACATTGTGCGCCGCCGCGTCGCCCCCTCCGCTCCTCGTCCGTTTCTGCCCTCTGTTCCCCGCCCGCTCCCCACCCGGCCGCCGCGCCGCCCCGACGGCTCCCCTCCGCTCCCCGCCCGGCCGCCGCGCCGCTCCGCCGGCTCCCCTCCGCTCCCCGCCCGGCCGCCGCGCCGCTCCGCCGCGCGCCGCCGTCCCCCCCCGCGGTCGACCGGGGTTGCCGGCCGGGGGCGGCCAAAACTTGGCCCCGGCTTCGTCTGTCCGGCATCCCCGGGGACATGCACGTCCGACAGCGAAGCTCTGCGCTCCCTTCGGCCATGCCGCGCGCGGCCCTCCCGCTCGCCGTGGCGGTCGCCGCCCTCGCCCTTCCGGCCTGTCAAGGCGGGGAGAGCGCCTCGCCCGAGGGCATCGTCAGCCTGTCCGCGGGCGCGGCTCAGCCGGCAGAGAACGATCCCGCCACCCTCCCGCGCCTCGACGGTCCCCGCATCGGGGCCGTGCAGATGGTCGCGCCGATCTACGAGAAGGCGGATCGCCGCTCGGCCAAGCTCGGCTACCTCCGCGCGGGCGGGACGATCCCGCGCGGGGAGAAGCCCGCCGCGTTCGACGACTGCCAGGCCGGCTACTACCGCGTGCTGCCCGCCGGGTACGTCTGCGCCGACAGCGACGCCACGATCGACATGGAGCACCCGATCCTCCGGGCGCTCACGCGACGGCCCGATCTCTCCAAGCCGATGCCGTACCCGTACGCCTTCGTGCGGGCCATCGCGCCGAACTACTACCGGATGCCGTCCCAGAAGGAGCAGTTCCAGTACGAGATGAGCCTCGAGCGGCACCTCCGCAGCTACAAGAAGCTCAAGAAGAAGTGGGACGAGGTCAAGGTCGGCGCGAACGACGTGCCGCTCGACCCGCAGGGCAACGCCATCGGCGAGCCGCCCGAGCAGCCGCCCGAGCTCGGTGACAGCGAGCTCTTCGGCGGCAACGGCGGCGACGAGATCCCCTGGTTCTTCAAGGGGGGCCGGAAGCTCCCGAACATCTCCTCGTTCAAGGTGCCGGGCTACGCGATCATCACGAACCGGATCGCGCGCAAGGCGGGCCTCGCGCTCATCGATACCTTCATGGGCGACGGTGGGCGGCGCTTCGCGATGACCACCGACGCGCGGCTCGTGCCGACCTCGAAGCTCAAGCCTGCCCGCGGCTCCACCTTCCATGGCGTCGACATGACGAAGGGCTGGGAGCTCCCGCTCGCCTTCGTGCACCGCCAGGACGCGAAGCGTTACGACCTCGACGACGGCGGGATGGAGGAGTCCGGCGAGCTCCCCTGGCACACCGCCGTGCAGCTCACCGGCCGCTCGCGGAAGGTGCGCGGCGCGCGCCTCGTCGAGGTGAAGGACGGCACGTGGGTGCGCGACGCCGACGTCGCGATCGCCGTGAAGCCGTCGGAGCTGCCCGCGTTCGCGCAGGGAAATGTGAAGTGGATCGACATCTCGATCCTCAGCCAGACGCTCATCCTTTACGAGGGCAAGCGCCCCGTCTACGCCACCGCGGCCGCGACCGGCCGCGACGGCCTCGGCGACCCCAAGAAGACCTTCTCCACGGTGCGCGGCACGTTCCGCATCCGCGACAAGCACGTCACGACGACGATGGACGCCCACGAGGTCGACAACAAGTTCGAGCTCCGCGACGTGCCCTGGGTGCAGTACTTCGAGGCGGGCTACGCGATCCACGCGGCCCCGTGGCACGACGACTACGGCAAGCCGCGCAGCCACGGCTGCATCAACCTGTCCCCCATCGACGCCCGCCGCGTCTTCCTCTGGACCGACCCCCCGGTCCCCGACGGCTGGCACGGCGTCAGCGCCGGCCAGGCCACCGGCGAAGGCACGATCGTCCACATCCACCCGTAGCCCGCCCGAGCCGCCCGCTCAGCCCGAGCCGCGTCCCTCGAGCCGCCTCCGTCCCCTGCCAACGCCCCGTTCCCCCCACGGTCGTCGCCCCCCGTCACGCCCCCCGCAAGCGCCGGCGGGAGGGGCCGCGCGGCGGGGGCGGGTGGGCGCGCCGAGCACCGACCTGAGGTGCCATAAGGCTCCAGGTGTCTCCACGTCCCAGGCGCGCCTTGTGTGGCGCGCTCCATAACGTCCCAGTCCTCAAGGCCCGAAGGGAGACATGCCGGGTGGTGTCCCCTGCGCAAGCTCCCCTCGTCCCAGTCTTGCCGATTGGCCAGCGCCCACCCGCCCCCGCCGCGCGGCCCCTCCCGCCGGCGCGTCCGTCTCGGGATCCCCTTCCCGGAGCGTCACTCCTCGTCCGCCTCGACCTTGAACCCGCTCTCTTTGATCACCTTCTCCTGCACCACCGGCGGGCAAATCTCGAGGTGCTCCACGCTCATCGTGAACGTGCCTTTGCCCTGGGTCATGCTCTTCAGCTTCGACTCGTACTCGAGCACCTCCGCGAGCGGCACGAACGCGTTCACGACCGTCTGGTCATCGATGGAGTCCGTCCCCACGATCCTCCCGCGCCGGCTGTTGATGTCGCCGATGACGTCGCCCATCGTCGCGCTCGGCACCGTCACCGACAGCCGCACGATCGGCTCCAGCAGCACCGGCGCGCACTGCGCCGCCGCCGCCTTGAACGCCTTGCTCCCCGCCATCTGGAAGGCCGCGTCCGACGAGTCCACGTCGTGGTACTTGCCGTCGAAGAGCCGCACCTTCACGTCGACCATCGGGAACCCCGCGAGGAAGCCCTTCGACATGGACTTGACGACCCCCTTCTCGACCGAGGGGATGAACTGCCGCGGCACCGCGCCCCCCACGACCGCGTCCTCGAAGACGAAGCCGCCGCCGCGCGGCAAAGGCTCCATGTCGATGTAGCAGACGCCGAACTGACCGTGCCCGCCCGTCTGTTTCTTGTGCTTGCCCTCGACGTTCGTGGCCTTCCTCGTGATCGTCTCCTTGTAGGCGATGTGCGGCGGCCCGAGCCGGCAGTCGACCCCGATGCGCCGGCGGATGCGCTCGACCGTGATCTCGAGGTGCAGCGCCCCGAGCCCCGACACGACGAGCTCGCGGGTCGACGCGTCCTGGTGCACGCTGAGCCCCGGATCCTCCTCGCTGAGCCGGTAGAGCGCGTTGCCGACCTTGTCCTCGCCGCCCTTCGCGTCGAACCGCACGCCGCGCGAGAAGAGGGCCGGCGGCAGCTCCGGCGCGGCGAACCGGAACGGGTGCTTCTCGTCGCAGAGCGTGTGCCCGCTCAGCGTCGCCTTCAGCTTCTGCAGCGCGACGATGTCCCCGGCGCGCGCCTCCTCCACCGGCTTGTGGTCCTTGCCGACCACGACGTGGATCTTGCCGAGGCGCTCCGCGTTCCCCGTGCTCGCGTTGAGCTGGGCGGCGTCGGGCCGGAGCGCGCCCGAGAGCACGCGCGCGAACGACGTGCGGCCGGCGTGGGGATCGATCGACGTCTTGAACACGAACGCCGCGGTCGGCGCGTCCGCCGTCGCCGCCCGCTCCGTCGCCTGCGGCGCCGCCCCGGGCTTCTGGCTGGGGACGACGCCGCTCCACGCCGGGTGCTCGGTCGGCGGCGGCACGAGCTCGACGATGCCGTCGAGCAGCGCCGCGACGCCGCTCGGGCGGACCCCGGAGGCGAAGTAGACCGGCACGAGCGCGCCCTTCCGGACCGCCGCGCGCAGCCCCTGATCGAGCTCCTGCTGCGTGAGATCGCCCTCGGTCAGGTACCTCTCGGTGAGATCGTCGTCGCTGCCGGCCACGTCGTCGACGAGCTTCGCCCGGGCCCTCTCGGCGCCGGCGGCGACGTCGGCCGGCACGGGCGAGCCCGCCGCCGCGGCGGGCGCCTCGGGCTTGTCGAGCCACGCCTTCTTCGTGCGGATCGCGACGACCCCCCGGTACGAGGGCCCCTCGCCGACGTGCTCCTCCATCACCGCGAGGGGCGCCTTGAGCCGCGCGCGGATCTCGGCCACCACCTCGTCGGGGCGCGTGTTCTCGGCGTCGACCTTGCTGACCACGATCATGCACGGCAGCTTCGCCTCTCTCACCCAGCCGAAGACGCGCTCGGTGATGGGCTGCACCCCGTCCTTGCCGCTCACGACGAGGATCGCCGCGTCGACCGCCGCGAGCGCGAGCCGCGTCTCGGCGAGGAAGCTGCCCTCTCCCGGCGTATCAACGACGTTGACCTTCTTCCCGCCCCAGGACAGGTACGCGACGCTCGCCTCGAACGAGCAGCCGTGCTCTTTTTCCTCGGCGGTGTCGTCGAGGACACTCGACCTGTCGTCCACCTTCCCGAGCTTGGCCGTCGCCTTCGCCACGTACAGCATCGCCTCGGCGAGCGATGTCTTCCCAGCCCCCTTGTGTCCGATGATTGCAACGTTCCTGATGTCCCCTGCCTCAGTCGTTGTCATCCCTCGTTCCTATCAATCCCGGCCGGGAACGAGAAGGCCGGCACGCGTTTTTTGCGGCGCTCTCGCCGACGCGGCGCGCGCGTGCGGACAGCCGAGACGGGCGGCGGCGCGCGCGTCGACGCGCTGCCGCAACGCGCCGCGGCGCGCCCCGGAGCGCGACGCACGTCCGTCTCGCTTGGAGAGGATCTCGCGCGCGAGATCGCAGCACGCATGAGCGCCCTTCGCTTCGTGATCCAGATCGTCCTCGGCATTGCGCTGCCGCTCGCGCTCCAGCGCTGGGATCGCCGGCGGCTCACGCCGGAGCAGCAGGCTTCCTGCTGGAACGGAGCGACGTGGGGCGCCGCCCTCTACGCGTTCGGCCCGCTCTCCATGCTCGGGTGGTTCTGGGTCACGCGCGGCGTGCAGCATGGGCGGTCGGGTGTGCTCGGGCGGCGCGCGCGCGCCTGGCGGAAGTTGAAGGCGCTCGGTCTCGGCGCCGCGTCGGCCGCGGCGATGGTCGGGGCGATGGCGGTGCTGGATTCGCTGCTCGCGTCCGCGCTGGGGCTCCCGCCGGATCCGCCTGGCCCGTGACCTGCGCGTCGCCGCGGCGCCCCGCGCGTCTGTCGACGCCGACGCCGACGCCGACGCCGACGCCGACGCCGCCCCGCGCGCCTGTCGACGCCGGCGCCAACGCCGCCCCGCGCGCCCGACCGCGACGCTGCGCCGCGCGCCCGACGTCGGCGCGCTGGCAGGGGACACGGAAGGCGGGCCCGCGACGGGTTGCCGTCGGCGGCCGTCGGTGACCGTCGTCGACCGATTGCGGAACCTTGCGGAAAAAAACGCGGCGCGGCAAATCTGCTATTCACGGGAGAGGGTTTGACGCCGCGACGAAGTTCACGGACACATGGGGCAGTGCGTTGACGTCGCTGAAAGCCAGAGGAGAGGATCGCGCGGCCCCGCGGGAGCGGACCGACGCTGACCGTGCGCCGCGGGCGGCCCAGGGGGACCCCTCCGGTCAGGAGGTCGTCGCCGGCAGGTACGTCGTGGAGGCGCGGATCGGCGTCGGCGGGATCGGCGTCGTCCAGCTCGCGACCGACCGCGAGTCGGGCCGGCGTGTCGCGCTGAAGCGGGTCGACCCCAGGATCGCCGAGAGCAGGCCCGCCGTCGATCGGCTGCTCCGGGGCGCGCGCGCCGCGCGCTCGCTCTCGGGCAGGTACGTGGCGCGGGTCCTCGACGTCGGGAGCGACGGCGCCGCGCCGTTCATCGTCACCGAGTACCTGGAGGGGTGCAACGCCACGAGCTACCTCCAGCGCCGCGGTCCGCTCCGGGCCCGCGAGGCGGTGAAGTACCTCCTGCAGGTCTGCGAGGCCGTCGCCGAGGCGCACGCGAAAGAGCTCCTCCACCGCGACCTCAAGCCCGAGAACGTGTTCCTCAGCTTCGGCGCGGACGGCGCGCCGAGCGTGAAGGTGCTCGACTTCGGCGTCTCGGCCATCGCCTGCGGCGTCGAGAGCGAGGGGCCGGGCGCCGCCGCCGCGGGCGCGATGCGCGGCTCGCTGCTCTACATGGCCCCGGAGCAGATGCGGTCTGCGGGCGGCATCGACGAGCGCGCGGACATCTGGTCGATCGGCGCCATCGGCTACGCGCTCGTCTGCGGCGTGAGCCCGTTCGAGGCGACGAACGAGATCGAGATCTGCTCCCGGGTCCTGAACGAGCCGCCGTCGCCCATCCCCGCGCGCGTCGAGGTCGGCGGGCTCAAGGCGGTGCTGCTCCAGTGCCTCCAGAAGGACCCGGACGCCCGCTTCCCCGACGTCGCGAAGCTCGCCTTCGCCCTCGCGCCCTTCGGCCCCGAAGGCGCCGAGGACGCCGCCGAGCGCGTCTGGGAGGTGCTCCGCGAGGACGAGACCGTCCGCATGGCGAAGCCCGCCCCCGAGCCGTCGATGGAGGACGAGTGGGCGCCCGACACGCTCGCCGACCTGCCGCGGATGTCGCCGGACGATCTCATGCGCGACCTCGAGTCCACGGCGAAGTGGAACGCGCCCGACGGAAACCGCGTCTCCTCGGAGATCACGCTGGTGTCGCACGCCGGCGCCTCGTGGGACGGCGGCGAGGGCCTGCGGCCGAGCCGCGCCTCGGCGGCCGAGGTCGTGACGGTGAACGCGCCGGCGCTCCCCGCGGAGCCGCCCGCGCGGGGGAAGAGCCAGCCGGACGCTGGCGCGTCGTTCCCGATCCCGCTCGACCCCAGGGCGGCGCGCCGCGCCTCGTCGGCGCCGGCCGAGGCGGCCTCGGCCGAGGCGGCGCCGTCGCCCTGGCCTCGCCGGCTGGCGGTCGCCCTCGCGCTGCTCGGCCTGCTCGGCGGGATCGGCGGCGTGTGGATGCTCGTGCAGGGGAGCGCCTCTCCGGCCGGGCGTGCCGCTCCGGCGGCGAAGGGCGTGGCGAGGCGCGCGGCCCGGGCGGCGAGCGCGCTCGCCGGGGCGACGCGGCCGCTCGCGCCTGCCCCGCCGGCGCAGGACGAGCCGCTCGCGGCGCCGCCGCCCGCGACCCCACCGGAACCCGAGCCCGCCGCCGGCCCGGCCGGCGAGCCGCCGCCGGCGGGGCCGTCGCCCGGCGGGTTCCAGGGCGAGGCGCGGCGCCCCGACGCCATCTACGACGAGGTCGAGCGCGAGCGGCGGCGGCGCGAGAAGATCGAGCGCGAGCGGCGGTGGATCGAGGAGACCGAACGCGCGCGGAGGCTGCGCGAAGAGGGCAAGCCGCCGCGGCCGCCGGCGCCGACGCCGCAGGAGCCCGAGCGCGCGTCGCCGGGCGAGGAGGGCGGGCGGACGCAGCCGGCGCAGGAGCCCGAGCGCTCGCAGCCGGCCCAGCCGACCGAGGGCGCGTCGCGCCCGGCGGCCGAGTGACGACCGCGATGCCGCGCGCCGCCTGCCTGGTATAAGGCGGCCCGTGCCATCGATGAGTCGAGAGGGTCGTGCGCTCGCCCGAGCCGCCGGCGGCGCGCTCGTCGCGGCCGCGGCCATCGCCTGCGGGCCGCTGCGCCCGGCGAGCGCCGCGCCGCCGATCGCGCCGGCGCACCTGCCGTACGGCGCCGCCGGGTGGGCCGAGTCGGGCTGGGGCGGCGTGCGCGGCGTGACGATCGGGCCGATCGAGAACCAGCGGCACCCTGGCCGCGGGTACGGCACCGCCGCGAGCGCCCGGGCCATGGACGAGGCGGCGGCCATGGGCGCGACCTGGATCAGCCTGACGCCGTTCGGCCGCGTGTGGGACGGCAAGGGGACCGGCGTCCACCTCGTCTTCGAGGCGCCGTTCGAGGAGAACCGGCGCAACGTGCTGGCCGCCATCGCGCAGGCGCACGCGCGCGGGCTCAAGGTGCTGATCGTCCCCCACCTCTGGGTCGAGAGCGGCGAGTGGCGGGCGCTGATCGACCCGGGCGACGACGCCGGCTGGGCGCGCTGGGCCGAGTCGTACCGCCGCTTCCTGCTCGCGTGGGCCGCGGTCGCGCGCGAGGGCGGCGCCGAGATGCTCAGCGTGGGGGTCGAGCTGCGGAGCTGGGTGACGACGCCGCGGGCGGCGAGCTTCCTGCCGATCATCGAGGCGGTGCGCCGCGTCTACCCGGGGCTGCTCACCTACTCGGCGAACTGGGACGACGTCGAGCACACGGTGATCTTCGACGCGCTGGATCTCATCGGCATCAACGCGTTTTACCCGCTGGCGGAGCGCGAGGGCGCGTCGTTCGAGGAGCTCCTGCGCGGCGGCCGCAAGGTGGCGGCCGGGGTGGACGCGGTGGCGCGCGCGTGGGGCAAGCCGGTGCTGCTCACCGAGATCGGCTACACCACGCGGCGCGACCCCGCGGTGCGCCCCTGGGAGTGGCCCGACCGCATGAAGGGCGTGGTGATCGATCAGCGCTCGCAGGCCGAGGCCTACGCCGCGGTGATGGCGCCGTTCCTCGACGCGCGCACCTGCGCCGGCTTCTTCGTCTGGCGCCTCTACGCCGATCCGGACGACGTCTCGCAGGAGGCCGAGTGGGGCTTCTCCCCGCGGGGCAAGCTGGCCGAGCTCGTGCTGCGCGACGCGTTCACCGCCCGCTGGGCCGCCGATGGCCCCTGGCTGCCCGGCGACGCGCTCGGCAAGCACCGCGCGCGCACGCCCGGCGTCTTCGGGTGGGAGCTGGATCCTGACGAGTGAGCGGGGGACCCCCGCTCTGCTCGGAGCTTTCAGGGGGCACTGCGCGGCGCCGACGGCAGGCGCAGGGTGAAGGTCGAGCCGTTCCCGGGGGCGCTCGTCACCTCGATGCGGCCGCCGTGGGCCTCGGCGATGCGGCGCGCGGCCCACAGGCCGAGGCCGGCGCCGGAGGCCACGCCGCTCGACGACGGCGCGCGGCCGTAGCGCTGGAACAGGTGATCCTGGTCCTCGGCGGCGATGCCGACGCCGCCGTCCGAGACCGCGATGGCGACCTCGGCGCCCTCGCTCGTGACGGAGACCCGCACGGCGCCGCCGTCCGGCGAGTACTTGATCGCGTTCGCGACCAGGTTGTTCAGCACCTGCTCGATCCTCAGCGGATCGCAGCGCAGCGGCACCGGCTCCCCGGGCAGCGACAGGCTGAGCTCGTGCGCGGTTGCGGTGGGGCGGTAAAGCTCCACCACGTCCCTTGCGAGCTCCCGCGCGTCCCGCGCCTCGTAACGCAGCTCGAGCTCCTCGCCCTCGAGCCGCGCGAAGTCCATGAGGTCCGTGAGCATGCGATCGCAGCGCGCGACCTCCTGCCCGACGCGGGCGAGCATCGCCCTGAGCCTCTCTTCGGGCGGGAGGGGCCGGTCCGGCCTCAGCCGGTCCACGGTGAGCTTCAGCGCGGTGAGCGGGTTGCGCAGGTCGTGCGCGACGCTCGCGAGGATCCCGAGCTGCTTCTGGCGCTGCTCCGCCAGCGCGGCGGCCATCTCGTTGAACGCGACGGCGATCTCGCGCAGCTCGTCGAGCCCGCCCTGCGCCGCGCGGACGTCGCGCGAGCCCGCGCCGTAGCGGTCGATCGCGGTGCGGAGCGCGAGGAGCGGACAGTAGACCTGCTTGCCCACCTGCCACAGCGCGACCACGATCCCGACCAGCAGCATCAAGGCCGCCCCGACGCTCATCACGTCCGACAGCCGGTTCACCTCGTCGACGCGGGCGCGGGCGAGCCGCGCCTCCGCGAGCTTGGTCACGAGCAGCCGCTCGAGCGCGGCGTACGTCGCGTCGACCTCGGCCTGCGTCGCCATGTACGCCGCGGCCGGTGGGAGGGCCTGCCCGTCCGCCCGCGCGCGCGCGGCGAAGTAGCCCGCGACCTCGCGCTCCACCGCCTCGAAGTAAGCGGCGTTCTCCGCCGTCACCGGGTTCTCGCGGAGCTCTGCGAGCCAGCGCTCGAGGTCGCCCTTCGCGGCGTCGCGCGCGAGGGCATGCTCGGGGCCCTCGGTCAGCGCGGCGCGGATGCTCTCGCGTTGGTGGACGAGCAGATCGACCTCCAGCTCCGTGATCGACCGCACCTCCCGGACCAGGTTGAAGAGCCGCGCCCCCTCGCGGTTCATGTAGCGGGTGCCGAGCATGAGGCCGCTCGCCGTCAGCAGCGAGATGGAGGCGAGCATCGCGGCGCTCGCGGCCGCCAGCGTCTTCAGCTTCATCGTGGATTCCCTGGTTCCAGAGTGTGCGCGCCGAAGCCGCGAGGATCGTAGCGCCGCGACGGCCCCCGGACCGCCGGGCAGGCGCCGTGTCGGCAGGCGCCGTGTCCTCCAGGGCCATCGCGGCGCGGCGACCTCGCCGCCGCGCCCTCGTGTTGATGCCGGCGCCCCCGCGACGGCGGCGCGCCCGGGTCAACCCGGCGCTGCGGCCGCGCTCAGGCGGGCCGCTTGCCCGCGCCGCCCGCGCCGCCCGCGCCGCCCGCGCCGCCCGCGCCCGCAGACGTCGACAGCGCGGCGCGCGCGATCTCCATCTGCCGCTCCATCTCCTCGAGCGTCGCCGGCGCCTCGAGGATCAGCGCCGCGTCGCCCGGGATGTGGGCGGCGACCCGCTGGAACGCGTGCGCCGCGCTCTGGCTCACGGCGTCGTGGCGGCTCCCCGCGTTCACCTCGCTCACATGGAGCTGCGCGAGCCGCGGCCGGTGCTCCTCGACCAGGAAATAGGCCTCCGTCATCGTGCGGTCGACCTGGTGCGCGTGGCCGATGTCGAAGCAGAACGACGCGTCCGGCAGCGCATCGAAGAACGGCCGGAGCTCCTCCACCGTTCGACCCGTGCGCTTTCGCTTGTCCATGTTCTCGATCGCGAGCATCCCGCCGAGCTGCCGCCAGGCCCCGAGATCGTGCACGGTGTCGGGGTGGAGGATGATCCGGAAGCCCCGCGCGGCCACCTCGGCCATCGCGTCGGCGACGGCGCGCTCCTCGGCCGCGTCGAAGCGGCTCGGGGCGTGGAACGACAGGGCCTGGTACCGCGTGAGGTCCAGCGACCCGAGCAGCCCGAGCAGCGGCCTGAGCTCCGAGAGCCGCAGCGCGGAGAGCTCCACGGCGGTCGCGGAGCTCCCCGCGAGCATCGCGAGCGCGCGCTCGACGTCGCTGAGCGCGAGCGCGCCGGTCGAGTAGCCGATCGGCCGCATCAGAACACCCCGTACATCTGGATGAGCTTGCGCAGGTCCTCGTCCTCCTCGAAGAAGAGCCGGTTGAGCCCGCGCTGGAACTCGCTGCCGAGCTTCCGCACCCGCCCGAAGGTCTCGTCCGTGCCGAGCTCGTCGAGCGGCAGCTGCTTCAGCCGGCCGCGCTCCTCCTCGTTCGACAGGAGCGCGAGGAACGCGTCGTAGTTGTCGAACAGGATCCGCGCCGTCTCGGCGGTGATCGACGGCCGGAGCAGCACCTCGGCCAGGCTCGCGAGGGGCGTCACGCGGATGCGCTCCCTCAGGAAACGCACGAGCGCCGGCGTCGAGACCCGGTCGCCGTCGCCGGTCCACGCCCGGTCCTTGCCGAACAGCTCGAAGCTGAAGCACGTGATGAGGCCGCTCACGAAGATCAGCTTCCGCGACATCCTGAGCTTCGCGTTCCGGAGCGCCCAGCCCGAGCTGCGCTCCCGCTGCTTGTAGACGAAATCGACGGCGACCGTGCGCCAGTACCGGACGATGTCGTTCAGGAGGAACATCGGGATGAGGTGGCGCTTGCTGCCGTAGAGCAGCCCGCGATCGTCCTCCACGTAGCGCGAGAGCACGAGCCGGAGCACGCGCTCGTGGGCGTCCGGCTTCCCGATCGCGAGCGACTCCAGGAGCAGCAGGATGCGCTGGGTCGTGTTCTTGTTCGTGTCCTCCTGCCCGCCGATCTGGTGGAGGATCGGGTGGCTGAACGCCACGTTGCCGAACACCCCCGTCGGGCCCGGCTCGTGGAACTTCTCGTCCTTCAAGATCTTCGTGATGGCCCGGACCTGGCTGAAGTGCCCCTCGTCGGCCTGGCCGTCGATGAGCAGCGTCCAGTCGAGATCGCTGCCGGTCGTGTACTCTCCCCGGGCCAGGGAGCCGAAGACCACCGCGCTCGTGTCGCAGGGGATCTGCTCGCGGAGCAGCGCCGCGAGCCGCGCCCGGGTCGCCGCCGAGTGCCGCGCGGCCGCCTCGATGTTCGGCCACGTCCGGCCCGCCTTCTCCGCGAGCCGCTCGATGGCGCCCCGCGCCGCCTCACCTTGATCACTGGTCATCGATCGTCCCTGGGTGGGCGCCCGCCGCGGCCGCCGGGGAGCCGCGCCTCACGCTCCGCCGTCGCCCTGGAGCGAGATCCCGAACCATTCTTGCACCAGACGATGGCTCTCGGCGAGGCGTTCTCGGTAATGAGGCGTCCCCTCGAGCGCCGCCTGCTCGAAATCGACCCAGTAGAGGGCGCCCGTCTTCTCGCCGATGAGCACGTTGTTGAGCTTCACCTCGATCGGGGCGACGCCGCGCGTGTTCATCGCCCGGACGATCTCCTCGATGCGGCCGCGGTAGGCGTCGCCCCCGCTGCCCGCGAACGCCTCGATCTCGCGCCGGTCGCGCTCCGGATCGTGCAGCTGCCCGAGCGGCGCGAGGTCGATGTCGAGCACCTTCCGCCCGCTCTCGGCGATCTTGTGCTGCAGCGTCTGCCCGCGCACGTAATCCATGAACAGGGTGCGCGTGGCGAGGTGGAGATCGCGAATCCGCGGCACGCTGGGGAGGTCGCGCAGGCGGAGGAGCGCCGTCGCCTCGTTGTAGAAGGACATGCCGACCAGGGTGAGCAGGTGCGCGCCCGCCGGCGCGCCCTTCGGCTGGCCGATGAAGCGCTTGCGCACGCACACGTAGCCGCCGCGCAGCACGATGTGCAGCCGGTAGCGCATGCGCGGCATCTTCTGGTTGCGCCGGTTGAAGAAGGCGACGTCGGCCGGGTGGAGCGCGAAGGCGAAGCCGTCCTGATCGATCTCGGCGAGCACCCTGTCCCCCGGGCCGAGCTCGGCGACCGACGGGATGTCGCCCGGGGTCACCGCGTCGGGCACCGGGAGCGGGTTCTCGTCGAGCCGCCGCGCGAGCAGCGCCCGGACCGTCTCGAGCCGCACGGCGAGCAGCCTCGCCGCCGCGTCCATGCCGGGCACGCGGCCGAGGACCTGGTCGAGGGCGCGCCGGAGTTCAGCGTTCATGCCCGTCTAGTAGCCGTTTCCGCGCCAGATCAAAAGCCGAAGCGGCGGCGCTCCCCGGCGGGAGCGCCGACTCGCGGCCTCGGGTTCATCGCCTCAGCCCGCGCAGGGCGGCGGCGTGAGCCGGTAATCCCGGTAGTCCCCGGGATTGCCTGTCTTCCCCTCCAGCGCCGCGATCGCGATGTTGTACATCTCCCGCGCGGTCACGTAGTGGAGCACCCACTCCTTCCCGTCGTTGTACCGGGTGGTGAGCTCCCGGTGCAGCGTGTGGCTCCCGGCGCCGAGCAGCGACTCCGCCTGATCCTCGGGCGCGCCGTGCGTGTACACCTTGACGAACACCCACTCGGGCCTCCCCTCGATGTGGATGTTCTGATCGACCCACGTCTTCACCCGGTCCGGCGTCGGCGGGTCGACCGCCTGGAGCGCGCCGTACTCCATCCGCACGCGCACCTGGCCCCCGCGGCGCGACAGCGCGAGCGCGAGCGGGCCCTCGATCATCAGGATGCGATCCTCCAGCACCTCGCCCACCTTGGCCCGCGCCCCGACGGTGTGGGCCTTCCGGCGCGCCAGGTTGCCGGTGGGCCAGTAGATCTGGTTCACGATGCCGTGCTGCGACTCGTCGGGGGCGGACGGGAACGTGTAGTCGGCGTAGCAGCCCGTCTCGAAGAGCAGCGGCAGCTCCGCGTCGACTCCGCAGTTGCGCGAGTCGCGCCCGGAGTTCGCGAGGCACCAGTTGCCGTGGATGAACCCATACCGCATGCGCCCGTCGGGGCCGCGCGAGAAGTGCCCGTGTCTCCCCAGCGTCTCCAGGTACCTGAGGAGGTCCGCGCGCAGGTTCTCCTCCGTGTCGTTGTGGTGGTGCAGGTGCAGCTCCACCTCGCCGAAGCCGCCGCGCGTGAGATCCGCCAGCGCGTCGAGCCACCCGGGCGTGTACTGCTCCCCCGGAAAGAAGAAGCTGTGGCGCGGATGGTGGCCGTCGGCGTCGCGGTAGGCGCCCGCCATCTCCGGATACCGCTCCGCCCACGCCTTCACGCGCGCGTCGCCGACCTCGGGTGTGGCATTGCCCCACCCAGGCTCCCAGTGATCGCAGACCGCGAAGAGGAGGTGCCGCGGGCCGCTCGGGCGGGGCGCGCGCGCGTTCTCGAGCCTCTGCCGGGCATAGCCGCCCAGCCAGTTGTGGAGGTTCTTCTTCTTGATCTGCTGGATCTTCGCCTGGAGTGTTCCGATCATGAGCTCTCTTGACCCCGGCGCGTTGAGCGGCGGCCGCCGCGGTCGCGCCGGATACTAACCTGCCCCTCCGGGCGCTGCTACCGCCCCCCTCCTGGGCCGGCGTCGCGGGGGCGAGCCCCCCTTTGGCTCACGTCCCCCTCGCCGGGAGCTGCCCCGGGTTCGCGGCGCCCGTCGCGCGGGCCCGGCGCGAGCCGCGGCGTCGCTACCGTCCAGGACCATCGAAGACCGTCCAGGACCGTCCTGGACATGAAATGCAAACTTTCTGCCGGACGGCGCGCGGTGTGCTTACATTTTTGAAGCCTGGCTTCCCGGCGAGCGCCTGGAGGCGGATGTGGGAGACAAATCGCCCCACCTGTGGCGATTTTGTTGGCCCGGGGATCCATGCCGGCACACCGGCATGGCTTCCCCGGTAGGCGGACTCACCAGTGCCGTCGTGGCACGAGGTTTGTCTACACGGCACGTTGGACCGTAGGCATCCCCGAAATCCCAAGGAGCCAGGCATGATTTCAACCACGATGACGCCGACCGAAGAGCTGATGTCCCTCCCTGCGCGGAGGACTTCCATCGAGTCATCTGCCTCCGTGGCGGAGGCGTGCGAGCTAGCCCGGCGGCTCGCAGACATGATCGAGCGGCTCAGGATGTGCACTCCGGACGGCGGTCAGGCCCAGACCCTTCGCGTCGCGGAGGGGATGGCGCGGAGCGTGGTGGATGCCATGTCCGACGTCCTGCACAGCCGGCGCGCCCACGTCGCCTAGCGCAGCAGCACACCGAATCTCACAGCACACGCCTAGCCCAGCAAGGCCGAACGGGGGGGTACCCGGCCTGGAGACCACCAACACATGATCTACAAGCGCAAGGGATTGCGACCCGGCGACCCGTACCCTCTCGGCGCGACATGGGACGGTTCTGGAACGCAGTTCGCGCTGTACTCGGAGAACGCTGAAGCGGTCGAGCTGTGCCTCGTCGATGACGAGGGCGTCGAGCAGCGCCTCCCCGTCCGTCACCGCACCTCGTACGTCTGGCACGTCTACGTCCCGGAGATCGGACCGGGGCAGAAGTACGGCTACCGCGTCCATGGCCCGTGGGCCCCCGAGCGAGGGCTGCGCTTCAACCCGCGGGTGCGTCTCCTCGATCCCTACGCGAAGGCGCTCGCGTCGCGGGTCCAGTGGAACGCGAACTCGTTCGCCCATTGCACCGGAGAGGAGGACGGAGATCTCCGCATGTCGGAGAACGAGGCGCTGGGCGCCCCGCTCGGCGTCGTCGTCGATCCCTCCTTCGACTGGGGCTCGGACCGGCGCCCGTACGTCCCCTTTCACCGCAGCGTCATCTACGAGGCGCACGTCCGCGGCCTGACGATGCAGCACCCGGAGATCCCGGAGGAGCTCCGCGGGACCTACCTGGGCATCGCCCACCCGGCGATGATCGGCTACCTGCGGTACCTCGGCATCACGGCCATCGAGCTCCTGCCCGTGCACGCCTTCGTGCACGAGAAGTTCCTGCTCGACAAGGGGCTCAGGAACTACTGGGGATACCACACGATCGGCTTCTTCGCCCCCGACGTGGGGTACCGCGCCGGCAACGAGGTCACCTCGGAGATCCGGCAGTTCAAGGAGATGGTGAAGGCGCTCCACGCCGCGGGCATCGAGGTCATCCTCGACGTCGTCTACAACCACACGGCGGAGGGCAACCACCTCGGGCCGACGCTGAGCATGCGCGGCATCGACAACCCGACCTACTACCGGCTCGTCCCGGGCAACGAGCGCTACTACTTCGATTACACCGGCACGGGGAACACCCTCAACGTGCGGCACCCGCAGACGCTGCAGCTCATCATGGACTCGCTGCGGTACTGGGTGCTCGACATGCACGTGGACGGGTTCCGGTTCGACCTGGCGGCGGCGCTGGCGCGAGGCCTCCACGACGTCGATCAGCTGTCGAGCTTCTTCACCATCGTCCACCAGGACCCGGTGCTCAGCCAGGTGAAGCTCATCGCCGAGCCCTGGGACGTCGGCCCGGGCGGGTATCAGGTCGGCAACTTCCCGGTGCGCTGGGCCGAGTGGAACGGCCGTTACCGGGACACCCTGCGCGATTTCTGGCGCGGCGCCGGCGAGACCGCCTCGGACCTCGGCTTCCGGCTCACCGGGAGCAGCGACCTCTACGAGAACAGCGGGCGCAAGCCGTACACGAGCGTCAACTTCATCACGGCCCACGACGGCTTCACCCTCGCCGATCTCGTCTCGTACAACCACAAGCACAACGACGCGAACGGGGAGGGCGGCTGCGACGGCGCGGACGACAACCGATCGTGGAACTGCGGCGCGGAGGGTCCCACGGACGACCCCGAGATCCTCCGCCTGCGGTCGCGGCAGATGCGGAACCTGATGGCGTCGCTCCTGTTCTCGCAGGGCACGCCGATGATCCTCCACGGCGACGAGCGGGGGCGCACGCAGGAGGGGAACAACAACGTGTATTGCCAGGACGGCCCGATCTCGTGGCAGCCGTGGACGTGGGACGAGCCGTCCCGTGCCCTCCTGGAGTTCACGCGCAAGTGCATCCGCATCCGGCACGAGCACCCGGCGCTCCGGCGCTCGACGTTCTTCAAGGGGCGCCCGATCCGCGGCGGCAAGACCTACGATATCCAGTGGTACCGGCCGGACGGGGAGCTGATGACGGACGAGGACTGGGCGAACCCGTGCACGATGTGCCTGGGCGTCTTCCTGTCGGGAGAGGGCCTCGAGGACGTGGACGAGGCCGGCGATCGGCTGGTCGACGACGACTTCGTGCTGCTCCTGAACGCGTCCCACTGCGACCTGAGCTTCCGCCTCCCCTTCGGCGACGACTCCAGGCCGTGGCAGCTCTTCCTGGACACCTCCAACGACGACGCCACCGAGCAGCGCAAGGGAGAGGAAGAGACGCAGCTCATGGCCCGCTCTCTGAAGCTCTTCCTCCGGACCCGGCGCATCACCGCCTGAGCGCGGGGCCTGAGCTTCAGTGCGCTGAGCACCGAAAACGTCGAGATGGGCCCGTATCCGCAGCGGGTGCCCGCCGCTCTCAGAAGGCGTTGAAGGCGCCGAGGAACAAAGGGGGGCCGGCGAACGCCGCGTCGAGGAGCGCCGCCGCCTTGGCGCTGCCCACCACAAAACCCTGGCTCAAGAGATCGCGCGCCGAGGTGGCGCCGAAGTAGATCTGCGTGAGCCGCTCGATGGAGAGCGAGAGCCGGTCTCCGGCGGTGCTGCCGGGCGCCGTCTGGACGCCGCGCGCGGCGAAGGTGACGTCGAAGGCGCGCGGGACGTCCGTGAACACCGGATCCTCGACGTCGAGGCCGATCGTGCCGCGGATGCCGTGCTTCCGCGGCGCGGGGTGGAGCGCGAGCGCGGCGGCGACGTCGACGATGCGGCCCATCGCGCCGGCCGCGGTCAGGCCGAGGACGTTGCGGCGGTGCGCCACGTTCGGGGGCGGACCCAGGGCGGGGTGCCGGGCCGCGGTGTCGTACAGGATCGGGTCGTCGCGGATGCCCGGCTCGTCGAGCAGCGGCGCGCCGTAGCCGCGCGGGAGCACGAGCTCCACGACCTCGTACTGGTCGCCGAGCGCGCCGAGGAAGCCGATGAGACCCCGGTACGCGCCGGACGTCGGCGCGCGGAGCTCGCGGACGAGCAGGTGCTGCACCCCGTAAGCCCCGCCCTCCGGGACGTCGAAGAGCAGGTAGCCCGCGATCGCCTTGGAGCCGGGATCGATGTAGACCGCCCCGCTGGAGGAGCGCTTGAAGACGCGCACGTCCCACCAGTACTCGCTCCGCTTCAGCTGCCCTGTCGTGTCGGCGCGCGCGACGTCGTAGGCCTGCTTGATGAGCGGCTCGTCCCGCGGGCGGGTGAAGGCGCGCACGTGGCGGCGCAGCACCGAGTCCGGGAGCCGGTCCGGCGAGGTGCGCACGACGTCCCGGAGCTCGCAGACGCCGTAACCGAACCTGCGGTAAAACGAGAGCCGGATCGGGTGGAGCAGGGTGAGCGCCTCGCCGCGGCGGCGCATGCGGCGGAGGCTCTCCCGCACGAGCCGATCCGCGATGCCGCGCCGGCGGAACTCCGGGAGCACCGCCACCGACGCGAGGCCCTGGACGGGCACGTCGGCGCCCGCGAAGCTCATCGTCAGGTCGAGCGAGGTGGCGTGCCCGACGATCTGGCCGTCGGTCTCCGCGACCATCACGTTCTCGATGGCGAGGTGCGCGTGCTCGGTGAAATACCGCAGCCAGGCCTCGGGATCGCCGGCCTGGAACGCGCGGTAGGCGACCGTGGCGAGCGTGCCCTCCTCGCCCTTGCGGGCGCTGCGGAACACGAGCTCATGGTTCGAGCGGCTCGGGATGCGGGCGCGCGCCATGAATCCTAGCTCGCCTTGTCGGGCACGCGCGCGCCCGGCGCCCCGGGCAGCTGCCCGGAGGCCCGGCGCAGCGCCTCGGCCATCTCCCCGGCGGAGCCGAAGCGGTCCGCGGGATCCCGGGACAGGGCCTGCACGAACCACGCGTCCACGGCGGGCGTGACGTCGGCGCGGCGCGCGCTCGGGAGCGGAAAGACGCCGACCCGGATGGCGTCGAGCAGCGCCTCGAGCCCGCGCTGCTCGAACGGCGGCGCGCCGGTGAGCGCCTGGTACGCCATCACGGCCACGGACCAGAGATCCGAGCGGCCGTCGACGCCCTTCGGGTTGAAGAACTGCTCCGGGCTCATGTAGACGAGGTTGCCGACGACCGCGCCCGTGGCCGTCAGCGTGGTGCCGTCGGGGTCGAGGTCGCCCCGGGCCACCCCGAAGTCGAGCAGCTTGACGCAGAGCCTCCCGCCGGCGTCGACGAGGAAGACGTTCTCGGGCGTGATGTCGCGGTGGACGATCCCGAGGCCGTGCGCCTCGGCGAGCGCCTCGCAGAGCTCGGTGACGAGGGTGGTCGTCTCCTCGAGCGAGAGGCGGCCGGCGCGGGCGAGCCGGTCGGACAGCTCCTCTCCGCGGAGCAGCTCCATCGCGATGTACGGGAGGCCGTTGTCGGCGACGCCGTGCTCGTACACCTCGGCGACGTGAGGGTTCTTGATCCTCGCCATGAGGGCTCCCTCCCGGTGAAACCGGGCCACGGCGACCGGGTCGATCGCGAGCGAGGCAGAGATGAATTTGACGGCGACTTCCTTGCCGAGGTCGCGGTGGTGCGCCGTCCAGATGCTCCCGACGCCCCCCATGCGGAGGAGGCTCACGAGCCTGAGGTGCGGCGCGACGTGGTACCCTGGCTCAAGCCGCATGGCGCGTCCGTAGCATGAAGGTTCCTCCTGTGGCCAATCCGGGGGACCCAGCGCGGCGGGCAGCCGCGTGCCGCGCGCGTCGCGCACGGAGCGGGAGGCGCGCCGGGCGCGGGAGGCGCGCGGTCCATCGCCGCCCGCGCCGCCCGCGCTCGCGCCCGCGCGCTCCCGCCGCCGAGGGCGGCCGTCCGGGGGGGCCGTCCGTGGGGGGCCCGCAGCTCAATAGAGCCCCTCGGGCGGCCGCCCGTCGCGCATGAACTTCCTCGCCACCGCCGCGATCCGCCGCACGTGGAGCTCCCGCCGCGCCGGGGCGAGGTAGGCGAGCAGCGCCTCCAGGTAGGCGCCGTCCGGCTGCGGATCGGCCGACTCGAGGCGCCTCAACGCCTCGAGCGTCTTCACGGCGTGCGCCGTGAAGATCGGCCTCACGGCGGCGTCGAAGGCGGCGAAGGGGGCGAGGTCGGCGTACGCGCGGAGGCGGCCCCCGGCGTCGAGCTCCCGCGCGATCGCGAGCGCCCCGCCGACGTCGCGCGCCTGCACCGCCTGGAGCAGCGTGCCGGGGGGGCGCGGCGTCGGCGCAGGCGGCGCGGGCGGCGCGGCGGCGTCCGCGTCGCGGAGCCTGCCGACGAAGGCGGCCGCGAGCACGGCGAGCTGCGCGGCCTCGCGCGGGAGCGCCTCGCGGCCGAGCGCGGCCGCGGCCTCCGCGAAGGTGACCGCGTGGGTGACGTCGAGCACGGTGACCTCGGCGTCGAGGCGCTGCTCCCAGGCCGCGTCGAAGCGCGCGAGGCGCACGGCCGCGGCGTGGCCGACGGCCCCGAGCAACACGAGCGGGGCGACGCCGCGCTCGAGCCAGCGGACCGCCGCCTCGGCGGCCGGGCGCTCGCCCGCGAGCACCTCCGCCTCGAAGGCGGCGCGCTCCGCCGGGTCGAGCGGCGCCGGCGCCGCGCCGCCCGAGCCCGCGGGGCCCGGCGAGGACGACTCGGCGAGGCGCGCGAGCGCGGCGCGCGTGGCGGCGAAGGGGGGCAGGCTCGTGTCGGCGGTGGCCCACGCGAGCTGCACCGTGGAGGCCGCGAGGACCTCCTCGGCGGCGGCGGGGAACCGCCCGGTCAGCTCGATCGCCTTGGAGAGGAAAATTGCGCCGTGGCCGTAATCGTAGAGGTGCTGGACGAGGAAGGGCAGGAGGGCCCGGCGCGCGCCGGCGGCGCCGCGGACCTCGACGAGCTCGCGCATCCGCGCCTCGGCCTCCTCGCGCCGCTCCGCCGCGAGCGCCTCGCTGACCTTCGCGGGGTCGTCGTGCTCGAAGTCGGCGAGGCGCGCGAGCGGCGAGCGCGCCCCGGCCTTGCCGGCGCCCTTGCCGCGCGGGCCGAGCCGCGCCGACGCCTCGCCGACCGCGTGGGCGGCGACCACGAAGCCCTCCTCGGGCGGCACCCAGCCGCGCTCGATCCAGGAGCAGAGATCGGCGAGCAGCGCGAGGCCGTGATCGAAGCCGTACTCGGCCCGCTCCGCCCCGTCCTTGGCGAGGACCTCGAAGGCGAGGTGGAGGCTGCCGAGGCCGGTCTCCTCGCGGTGCAGCCCGAGCGCGCCGAGCCGGAGGCCCTCGCGCAGGGCGCGCGCCGGGTCGTCGCGCAGGACGGCGTCGCGCAGGCCGGCGACCAGGCGCCGCACCTCGGCCGCGGTGTCGACGGCGCGGTTGAGCTGCACGCGCCCCCCGTCGACCCGCGTGGCGTAGCGCCGCACCGGCTCGCCGCCGAAGGTGCAGGCGCCCGAGGCGACGTCGAACTTCCAGTTGTGCCACGCGCACGTCAGCACGCCGCCGCGCAGCGCCCCCTGCGAGAGCGGGTACCCCTGGTGGGGGCACCGGTCATCGAGCGCGTGGACCTCGCCGCCCCGGAGGACGCAGGCGAAGCGCCGGCCCTCGCCGTCCTTGCGCAGCACGGGCGTCTCCGCGGGGAATTCGGAGAGGGGGCCGAGATCGATCCAGTCCGGCTTCATGGCGTCTCCACGCAGCGGCGCGCCCCGGCGTGGCGCGCGTCGCGGCCGCCGCGCGATGGTAGCCGAGAGCGGGGCGGGAAGGGACCGCGAACCGGTGCGCGCCGTCGAAATGGCCCCGCCGGGCGGCGCGCCCTCGCGCGGGATCGCGCGGCGGCGCGGGCGCGGCGGGCGCTCACCCCTTCACGCACATCACCTGCCGCAGCTCGGCCACGACCTCGACGAGATCGCGCTGGTCCTCCATGACGCGCTCGATCGGCTTGTAGGCGGAGGGGATCTCGTCGAGCACGCCGCCGTCCTTCCGGCACTCGACGCCGGCCGTCTGCGCGGCCAGGTCCTTGACGGTGAAGCGCCGCTTCGCCTCGCCGCGGCTCATCTTGCGCCCGGCGCCGTGCGACGCGCTCTCGAACGCCTCGGGGTTGCCGAGCCCCCGCACGATGTAGGAGCGCGTGCCCATGGAGCCGGGGATGATGCCGAGCTCGCCCTTGCCGGCGCGGATCGCGCCCTTGCGGGTCACGAGCACCTCCTCGCCGAAATGCACCTCCTCGGCCACGTAGTTGTGGTGGCAATAGATGGCTTCCTGGATCTGGAGATCGGGGAAATGCCGCCGCAGGGCGCCCTCGGCGAGGTGGAACATGGCCTCGCGGTTCGCCCGCGCGTACCGCTGCGCCCAGAAGAGGTCGTGCCGGTAGGCCTTCATCTCCGGCGTGCCCGCGAGGAACACCGCGAGCTCGCGATCGGGCAGATCGCGGTTGTGGGCGAGCTTCTTGGCCGCGGCGATGTGGATCTCGGCGAGCTCCTTGCCGATGTTGCGAGAGCCGGAGTGGAGCATCAGCCACACGCGGCCCTCCGTGTCGAGGCAGAGCTCGATGAAGTGGTTGCCGCCGCCGAGCGTGCCGAGCTGACAGCGCGCCTTCGTGAAGAGGCCCTGCACCTTCGGGGTCAGGCTCTTGAACTCCTCCCAGAGCGGCAGGTCACCGAACCCCTTCGGGGGGGCGTCGTGGGAGGCGAACCCGACGGGGATGGCCCGCTCGACGTCGCTCCGGATGCGCTTCAGGTCGTCCGGCAGGTCCGACGCGGTGAGGTTCGTGCGGAGCGCGCCCATGCCGCAGCCGATGTCCACGCCGACGGCGGCCGGCGAGACGGCGCCGCACATCGCGATGACCGAGCCCACGGTCGCGCCCTTGCCGAAGTGGACGTCGGGCATCGCGGCGACGTGGTGGAACACCCAGGGCAGCGCGCTGATGTTGCGCAGCTGCTCCAGCGCGACCGGCTCGACCTCCTCCGGCCGGGTCCACATCTTGATGTCCACGTTCCTGCCCTTGATCTGCGCGGGTCCCATGCCGGCAGGATAGCGCGCGGCGCCGCGCGCGCAGCGCCGGCCGCGCGCCTGCGGCGCCGATGTGATCCATGGCTGTGCGGCGGCGCGGTCGCGTGTGCTCTTCATTCACCCCGAGATCTCGTGTGACCGGATCGGCCTTGCGGGGCCTCGGGGTTGCTGATACCCGTCGAAGCGCGGATTCCGGGGACTCGTTCATGCCGTCTGCACGCGCTCTCACCCTCGCAACCCTGGCGGCGCTGGCCGCCGTGTCCTCGACGCTCACGATCGGGTGCGAGCGCCCGAAGCCCAGCGAGGACGCCGCGGCGAGCAAGCCGGCCGCGTCGACCGCCGCCGCCGAGGCCGGGAAACCCGAGGCACCGGGCGGCCGGAAGGGCGCCGCGCCCCCGGACGACGGCCGCTTCGCCGCCCAGATCGCGGCGAACCTGCCCCGGGTGCCCGACCCGGGGATCGTGCTCCCCGAGGGGGGCGGCGCCGGCGCCGAGCTCGACAACGGCACCTTCCGCGACCGCGTCATCTCCTTTGTGCGCCAGGTGGCCGCAGGCCCGGACAAGGTGACTTGCGATCTGTCCCTGTCGTCCAAACGCCCCTTTCGCGCCGTCGTGTGGGCCTATCAGGACGGGAGGCAGATCGCCCGCGGCGAGGCGCTCGACGCGGGGCTCTGCGTCGCGCTGAAGGACGCCACGCGCCGCGCCGTCGCCGCGGCGGGCGGCGAGCCCGCGGCGGTGGCCGGCGCGCGCTTCGTCGTCGATCTGCCGGATCACCATCACGCGATGGTCGAGCACCAAGGGAAGGGCCTCGAGCTCACCCACGGCCTCGTGCCGGTGCGCGCGCTCGACAAGGCGCTGCTCGCGCGGCGCATCGAGGACGGCAAAGGATACCTGCTGCGCGTCATCGACGCGCAGCACAAGGGCGTCCACAAGTACTACCACGCTCCCGTCGATCGGTTCGAGCCCGAGCTGCACACGATCTACACCGCGTCCACGGCGCTGACGCTGCTGAAGCTGCACGCCTACAAGGCCGACGAGCGCCTGCTCCGCGCCGCGACGGAGGCGGCCGGCTTCATGATGAACATGCAGAGCCGCGACGTGCGCGACCGCACGGCGGGCGGCTTCTTCTATGCATTCGATCTGGAGCGCAAGCGGCCCGAGCCCCGGCTGGTCGTCGGCACCGCGTCGAAATCGATCTTCACCCTGCTCGAGCTCCACGCCCTGACGAAGGACAAGAAGTACCTGGAGTCCGCGGTGCTGGCCGCCGACTGGCTGGTGGCGATGCAGCGGCCGGACGGCACCGTGCGCTCGGCCCTCAGCGGGAAGGAGGGCGGCGCCTGGAAGGTCCAGGGCAAGGAGTCGACGCTCTACACCGGGCAGGTCCTCTCGGCGCTGTCGCGCGTCTACCGGGCCACGAACAACAAGAAGTACCTCGACGCCGCGGGGCAGACCGCGGACCACCTGCTCCGCAAGATCGCGACGAAGGGCTGTTACCTCGGCGACGATTACCGGAAGCCGAACCCGATCTCGAGCTCGTGGGCGGTCCTGTCGCTGCTCGATTTCGCGAAGGCGACCGGCGACGCGCGCTTCGAGCAGACCGTGTTCCGCTGCGCCGACGATCTGGTCCGGCGGCAGTGGCGCCGGCCCGAGGACGCCTACCGCTACGGGCGATGGAAGCGGGCGATGTCGAGCAGCGGCAACGGGTGGCTCGCGGAGGTGCTGTCGGAGGTGTACCACTTCTGCCGCGAGAAGGGCCGGGACGGCTGCGACAAGTACAAGGACACGGTGGTCGCCGCGATTCGGTTGCTCCTGCAATACACCTACGGACCGGACAACTCGTTCGTGGTCAAGAACCCGCAGGCGGCCGCCGGAGGGGTGTTTTGGAGCGTCCGGGATCGTTACGTGCGCACCGACTCGGTCTGCCACGCGATGAACGCGTACCTCAACGTCATCGGCGAGCTCGGCGACGGCCCGCTGCTGGAGCTGCCAGAGCGGCCCCTCGCCGAGCGGATGGCGCTCGCCGCGGAGACGGCGGGGCCCGAGGAGGTCGCCGGGCTCTCCGAGGAGGAGCGCGAGGAGGTGGCCGCGGAGGGGGCCGAGGCGCTGCCGGGGCCGAGGGTCGAGGACCCGGACGACGACGAGGAGGGCGCCGACAAGGGGCCTGCGTCGCGGCGACCCTGACGAGGGGCCGCAGGGGTCGACGAGGGGCCGTCGGAGGCGACGAGGGGCCGTCGGGGGCGCCGCGCACGGCCTCGAAGGAGGCAGTCGTCGGAGCCGGCCGCGGCTTGCAGAGGGCTTTGTACGACCTGATCCGTTTTTTTGCGTGCCGTTGAATCCGGACGGAGCCGGCGCGGGTTCGTGTATATGGATCGGACGAGATCGTCCCGACCGGGGGAATGACAGGAGGTCAAGAGGCCGATGATCCAAAACGAGGTGAACACCGCAGGCGGCAGCCACGCCGGGACCCGGGAGGCTCCGCAGGCAGACCGCGTGGGCCCGGAAGGCGCGGAGGGCAAGATGCGGATTGCCACCGCGTCCTCCACGGCGGGCGCGGCGGGCGCCGCGTTCGATGAGGCCATGTCCGCGCTGCGGGCGAGCCTCGGCAGGGAGCCCGACCATCTCTTCTTGAGCTACACCGAAGCCTACGACCTCGGCGAGCTCGCGCGCGCCACCGCGGCGCTCCCGGCGTCTGTTCGTGTCCACGGATCGAGCTCGTGCCTCGCGGTGATGACCTCCGCCGGGGTGCACGGCGGGTCGGGTCCAGGCCTGGCCCTGCTCGGGATCGCGGACGCGCAGGGCGCCTCGGGCGAGGCGGCGGAGCCGATCGGCGAGTCGCCGCGGGCGGCCGCGGCCCGCGCGGCGCGCCGGGCGATCGAGGACGCCGGCCGCGCCGGCGAGGCGCCGCGGCTGTTCTGGCTCACCGCGCCCGTCGGCGTGGAGGAGCAGATCCTGCTCGGGATCGAGGACGCGGTCGGGCCCGACGTGCCCGTCTTCGGCGGCTCCTCCGCGGCGAACTCCCTGGGCGGGGTGTCGTCGCAGCTCGAGCGCGGGCTGGCGCACCGCGACGCCGTGCTGCTCTCCGCCCTGTTTCCGTCGGGGGAGGTCTCCTGGGCGTTCAGCTCCGGGTACACGCCCACCGAGCACCGGGGCTGGGTCACCCGCTCGGAAGGGCGGCGTGTGGCCGAGATCGACGGGCTTCCCGCCGCGGAGGTCTACAACCGCTGGACCGGCGGGAGGTTCTCCGCCCAGCTCGGCGGCGGGGACATCGGGGGGCCGAGCGCGTTGTGCCCCCTCGGCCGCCCCTCGGGCTGGTCGGGCAAGGTCCCGCAGTACCTGCTCATCCATCCGAACGCGGTGGAGAAGGACAACGCCCTGACCTTCGGCGTGCACATCAACGAGGGGGACGAGCTCGTGCTCATGACCGGCACGCGGGAGAGCCTCCTCGGCCGCGTGCAGTCGCTGGCGGGCGCCGCGCTGGAGGCAGCGCGTCCCTCGTTCCAACCTCAGGGCGCGCTGGTGATCTTCTGCGCGGGGTGCATGCTCGCCGTCCGCGAGGACCTCGACCGGGTGGTCCAGGGGGTGGCCGCGGCGCTCGGGCCGATTCCGTTCCTCGGGAGGTTCACGTTCGGCGAGCAGGGGTGCTTCGTCCGGGGGAAGAACCGCCACGCGAACCTGTCCATCGCCATCGTCCTGCTCGGTCAGTAGCGCCGCGAGCCGCGCGTGTATCCAGGAGAGTCTCGATGTCTCAAGTGAAGGTCTACGGAATCAAGGAGAAGCTCAATCCGGTCAAGGAGAGGCTGTCGAAGGTGATCCACGCCTGCGTCATGGAAGCGCTGCAGCTCCCGGCGGACAAGCGGGCGCACCGCTTCTTCCCCATGGAGCCGGAGGACATGCTGGCGCCGGGCGGGCGCACGGACGCGTACACCATCATCGAGATATCGATGATGACGGGGCGCAGCGTGGAGACGAAGAAGAAGCTCGTCCGGCTCCTGTTCGACCGGATCCGGGACGAGGTGGGCATCGACCACCAGGACATCGAGATCTGCATCTCGGAGTCGCCGCCGCACGACTGGGGGTTTCGCGGGATGCACGGCGACGAGGTCAAGCTGAACTACAAGGTCAACCTCTAGGGACCTCGCCGGGGGAGGTCGCCCCTGGGGGGTGCCGAGCCTGCGGCTGCACCCGCAGGGGGCCTGTCGTCGTCGCGGAGCCAGGGACGGCGAGGCCGGAGCACGCACCTCGCCGACAGCCAGTCGCCTGCTGCTGGAGCAGCACCCCCGCAGCAGGGGCCTGCTGCGGGGGCAGCAGGGGGACGTCCGGTATAGCGGATCTATGTCTTTCGGGGCGGACATAAGCCTGGCACGCTGCATGCTCTGACGGGCGGGGAGCAACGTTCGTCGATTTGCTCCCCTGATGAGGTGCGCGGCGCCAGCTGCGTTCCGCTGAGCTTCCTTCGCCACCGGGAGGTGTCCGGTCTTCAGGACCTCTCCACCTCTCCCCCGGAACGGCTCTGGAGAGAGCGGGCGCGGCCGCGACGCGGAGCGCACCTGCGAAGCGTTCGTCCGGCCTGCTCTGCTGGTCGCGGCGGAGGCTTGGCGCGTGTAGTGCAACGCGTCAGGGGGATAGCGCACCTGAAGGCAGCCATGAAACACCCAGTGATCGCGATCGCCGCGATTCCACCCGTCTCCGCCAGCACGATCATGAAGAGCGCTCCCGCGGGCGCGCCGGCCGTCGTGCGGTCTCGCGTCGCGGAGGGGGGCACGGGGGTGTGCGGGCGGCATCCTTCGCTCCCCGGGCGCTCCCCGCGCCGGGCGCTCCGCCGGAGCTCCAGCCACCTCGCGCGATGGATCACCTCGCGCTGTCCGAGCGCCGCGGTCGCGGCGCTCTAGCTCGAAGGCCTCTCACGTTCGCAGGACAGAGGCAGCGCGCCTGGTCGAAGCGCGCCGCCTCATGAGCACGGCTCGCGGAGCGCCAGCGTCGCTGGCGGCCGCGCGGCCGCACATGGAGAACTCATCATGAGCGTCACATCCTCTCACCTCTCGCTGAAAGACGGCAAGAAGTCCTCTCGCTCGCGGGCGGTGCGCGAAAAGCTGGACTACCCGGTCATCGACACCGATCTGCACACGATCGAGTTCGCCCCGATCCTCGAGGACTACATCGCGAAGTACGGCGGCGCGAAGTACGTCGACGAGTTCCGCCAGGCGATCAACCGGGGCTTCGGCTACCTGAGCAACGAGTGGTACGAGCTCACGCCCGAGCAGCGCGCGGCGCAGCGCGCGGTCCGCCCGCCGTGGTGGGCGCTGCCGACCAAGAACACCCTCGACCTCGGCACGGTGTCGCTGCCCAGCCTGCTGCACGAGCGGCTCGGCGAGTCGGGGACGGACTACGCCGTCCTGTTCCCGAACGTCTCCACGTTCGCCACCCACGTCGGCAAGGAGGATCTGCGCCGGGTGCTGATCCGCGCCGTGAACGCGTACCACGCCGACGCTTACCGGCCGTACGCCGACCGCCTCACGCCGGTCGCCGCCATCCCGCTGCAGACCCCGGAGGAGGGCGTCGAGGAGCTCGAGTTCGCCGTGCGGGAGCTCGGCCTCAAGGTCGCGCTCATCCCGGGCAACCTCCGCCGGCCCGTCCGGGCGGTCGCCGAGAAGTACCCGTTCCGGCACCACCCGGACGTCGCGAAGCACGCGAACTGGCTCGATACGTTCGGCGTGGACAGCGAATACAACTACGACCCGTTCTGGGCCAAGGCGGTCGAGCTCAAGACCGTGCTCACCACCCACTCGGCGGGGATGGGGTGGACGAGCCGCAGCTCGGTGTCGAATTACATGTACAACCACATCGGCCACTTCGCCTCCGCCTCCGAGGCGCTCGCGAAGTCGCTGTTCTTCAGCGGCGTCACCCGGCGGTTCCCCGACCTCCGCGTCGGCTTCCTCGAGGGCGGGGCGGCGTGGGGCGCGACCCTCTTCGCCGACCTCGTGGGCCACTGGGAGAAGCGGAGCGGCAAGGCCGTCCAGAACTACAACCCCGACCTCATCGACGCGAAGCTGCTCTACGCGCTCTACCAGCAGTACGGGGGGCAGGAGGTCGCGGCGCGGCTCGGCGACATCAACGCCGTGCTCGGCGGGGCGCTCGGCGTGTCGAACAACTCGCGCCGCCAGCCGCAGGACCCGGCCGCGCTGGACGACTTCGGCGCGGCGGGCATCGAGCGCATCGAGGACATCCGCGACCGGTTCGTGCCGAACTTCTACTTCGGCTCGGAGGCGGACGACCCGACCGTCGCGTACGCGTTCAACACGAAGGTCAATCCGCTCGGCGTGCAGCTCAACGCCTTCTGGGCGTCGGACAGCGGACACTGGGACGTCCCGGATCTCACCGAGGTCCTCGCGGATACCTGGAGCCTGGTCGAGCGGGGGGCGCTCACCGAGGCCAACTTCCGCGACCTCGTCTTCACCCATCCTTACAACTTCTTCGCCGGCAAGAACCCCGGCTTCTTCGCGGGGACTGCCGTCGAGCAGAAGCTGCCGAAGAGCAAGGCGGCCTGACCGGACAGGCACCGCACGGGGCCGTCGAGCGCGGCCCCGTGCGGTCGGTGATTCTGAATCTACGAGCCCCCCTGGACCCAAACTTCATGCGTCTGCTTGACCGTTCAAGAACAGCTGTCTCCACGATCCTTGCGACCGCCGTCGCCCTTTGCGTCACCCAGGCGAGCGCGCAGAACCCGCCGGGGCAGCGCCCCGCGCAGGCGCCCGGCGGCGCGGCCCCGGCGCAAGGCGCCGCAGCCCCCGCTCCCGGTGGCGCTGGCGCGGCCCCCGCTCCGGGCGGCGCTGGCGCGGCCCCCGCTCCGGGCGGCGCTGGCGCGGCCCCGGCTCAAGGCGCCGCGGCCCCGGCGCCAGGCGCTGCCGCCCCGGCTCCGGGCGGCGCTGGCGCAGCCCCGGCGCAAGGCGCCTCAGCCCCACCTGGCGCCATCGGCGTGCCCCCGGTGACCACGCCGGGCGCCCCGGGGGTGCCGTCGCCCGCCGGGGACGCGACGGGGGAAACCTTCGTCGAGCCCGACCCCAACATCGCCACCCAGGACGACCTGCAAGGGCTGCGCTCCGACCTCGAGAACTTCAAGTTCCAGTGGCAGCGCGAGCGCGACCTCCACACCGCCATCTCGACCCGCTCTCTCACCATCGGAGGCGTCGTCCAGACGCGCATCGGCTGGACGGATCAGCCGGTCACCACCGCGACCTCCAACGACCGCCATGTGACGTTCGATCTTGGCGCGGCGATCCTGTCGTTCAACGGGATCCTCTACAAGGACTACGAGGAAGGCCGCAACCTGACCTACTCGCTGCGCTTCGGCTCCTCGCCGCAGCAGGCGAGCAACAACAGCTTCCTCAACCTGCTCGACGCGCAGATCGCGTACTCCCTCACCCCCACGCTCGGCCCCGAGGACTGGATCCTGCAAGTCACGCTCGGACAGCAGCTCCTGCCGTTCGGCCTGGAGGTGCCGGCGAACGAGGAGCTCAAGCCGGTCATCACCAACGCGCAGTTCACGACGAAGCTCGGGCTGAACCGGCGCGACCTCGGGCTCATCGTGCGGGGCGATATCCTGCCGCAGGTGGACTACGGGTACAACTACCGGGCGCCGATCCTCGCTTACGCGGTGGGCATCGTCAACGGGAGCGGCCCGAACACGCCCGACGACAACACCGAGAAGGACATCATCGGGCGCCTCGCGTTCACGGTGCCGAGCGATTACAACTCCATCCTGCGGCAGATCACGCTGGGCGGGAGCGTCTATATCGGCTGGCAGAACACCTTCCTCAAGGACGAGAAGAAGACGCTGTCCGGGAAGGGCATCAAGCAAAGGTACGGCGCCGACATCTACTACAACCACTACCCGATCGGCGTCACCTACGAGTTCATCTACGGCCGGGACGACGCGACGCTCGGGACGACGGCGGAAGACCCCCAGAAGACGAGGCAGACGAGCCTGTCGCACGTCGCGACCTTCTTCTACAACTGGGGCGAGCAGTTCCTGCGCGGCTACCGGAACCAGGGTCGTTACGACGACTGGTGGCCGAAGACCTACCAGCCGTTCATCCGCGTCGATCTCTTCGATCCGAGCACCGAGGTGCTGGAGAACCGGGTCGACGTCTACACGCTCGGCTTCAATCTCTTCTTCGCCGAGACGACAAAGTTCCAGCTTAACTTCAATCGCAGGGACGACCGCACGAACAAGGAAGGAGCCCAGCACGAGCTCCTTGCGCAGCTCCAGGGCGGCTTCTAGAGCGATGCTCCCCCGCTTCGGATACGGGCCCACCTCGACGTTTTCGGTGCTCGGCGTCCTTTCGTACGCCCGCGCGCCGAAAACGCCGATCTGAGCCCGTCTCCTGTGCGGTGGAGCGTCGCTCGGACGGCAGGATGCAGAGGATTCAGAGAGGAAATTCATGAAACGAGCAGTATTCATCTTGCAGATCTTGATCGCGGCGCTCCTCACGTTCTCGTCCCACGTGGCGAGGGCGGACGCGCCGGCGACCATCCGTATCGCGTTCGCCGGCGTGGGCATCGGCAACCGTCCCTTCGTCGGCGGCAGCAGCCTCAGCGTGGTGCACGCACGGGGGCTCCTCGAGGAGGAGTTCAAGAAGGACAACATCAAGATTGCGTGGTCCTTCTTCAGGGGCGCTGGCCCCGCCGTGAACGAGGCGTACGCGAACGGACTCATCGATTTCGCCCTTCAGGGAGACCTGCCGTCGAGCATCGGACGCGCAGGGGGGCTGAAGACGAAGCTCCTCGCGGGGGTGTCGACGCGACAGCACACGTACCTGGCGGTCCCCGCCGACTCGTCGATCTCGTCGCTCGCGGACCTCAAGGGGAAGAAGGTCGCCTTCTTCAAGGGGACGAACTCCCAGCTCGCGGTCAACAAGATCCTCGCGGGGGTCGGGCTGTCGGAGCGCGACCTCCGGGTCCTCAACATGGACACCGCGACCGCCAAGGCGGCGCTGGCCACCAAGGACATCGACGCGGCGTTCGGCGGGTCCGACCTGCTCGCGCTCCAGGACCAGGGCGTCGCCAAGATCGTGTACACCACCAAGAACGACTCGCCGGCCTACCTGCGGCACGCCCACCTCATCGTCACCGAGGACTTCGCGAACAAGTACCCGGACGTGACCAGGCGCGTCGTGAAGGTCGTCGTGCAGGCCGCCCACTGGATCGCGGAGAACGAGGCCAACCCGGCGCCCGTCTACCAGCTCTGGTCCAAGTCGGGGGTCCCGTACTCGAACTACAAGGCCGACCTGGTGGGCGACTCGCTCAAGGTGCGCGCGAGCCCGCTGTTCGATGAATACCTGATCTCGCGCTACAAGGCAGCGGTCGCCGACGCCAAGCGGTTCGGCCTCATCCGGAACACCTTCGACGTCGACTCGTGGATCGACCTCCGGTTCCTGAACGCGGCCCTCAAGGAGCTGAACCTCGAGGGCTACTGGCCAGAGTTCGACGCGAACGGGAAGGTCAAACGCCCGGGCAGGTGACGAGGGGCGCGCGCCGCCGCGGCGGCGCGGCGGCGCGCAAGACAACGGCGGTCGTCCGCGAAAGAGAGGTACACGACATGACGCAGCAGTCGATCCAAGAAAGCCACGCCGAGACCGCCTACGAGCTCGCCGCGCCGGAGCCGGAGTTGCCCGCGGGCCACGCCGCGCGGGTCCTGTCGCGGCGGGTGGGCAACGTCGCCGTGGGGCTCATCTTCCCGGCGGCGCTCCTCCTTGCGTGGAGCTTCGCCGCGCAGCGCGAGCTCGTCCCCCCGCAGATCCTGCCCGCCCCGGGGCTCGTCTGGCAGACGTTGACCGAGCTCGCGAGCTCGGGAGATCTGCACACGAACATCCTCATCAGCCTCGAGCGCGTCTTCGGCGGCTTCGCTGCCGGCGGCGCGGCGGGCCTCGTGCTCGGCATCGCCATGGGCCTCTCGCGGCGGATCGAGGACTACCTCCACCCGTTCTTCAGGGCGGTCGCGCAGGTCCCCGTGCTCGGGTGGCTCCCGCTGCTCATGATGCTGGTCGGCATCGGCGAGGCGCTGAAGCTGATCATCATCGCGACGGCCAGCCTGGTCCCCGTGGCGCTGAACACGCTCCAGGGCATCAAGGGCGTCCCGCGGTCGTACATCGAGGTCGCCCGGGTCTTCCGGTTCAGCCATGCGGCGCTGCTCCGGAAGGTCGTGCTCCCCGCCGCGGTCCCGTCCATCGCCGTCGGCATCCGGTACGGCCTCACCCAGGCGTGGCTGTCGCTCGTGACCGTCGAGCTGCTCGCGTCCTCCGAGGGCGTCGGGTTCTTGATCGTGTGGGGGCGCCAGCTCTTCCAGCTCGACGTCGTGCTCGCGGCGATCCTGGTCGTCGGGATCCTCGGGCTCGCGCTCGACAAGGGGCTCGCGCTGATCGAGGCCCGCCTCCTCCGCTGGCGGCGCGCCGCCCTGTAACACCTCGAGAGGGATCGAACGATGAGCGCTCTCACCCATGCTCTTACGGCCCCGCGGCTCCGGCGCGGCCTGGTCCTGCCCGTCTTCCTCCTCTTCGCCTGGATCGTGGTCTGCCGCTACGAGCTCGCCAACACCCACATCCTTGTCCCGCCGCTCAAGGTCTGGGAGACCGCGAAGGCCCAGATCGCGAGCGGCGACCTCTGGAAGCACCTCGAGGCCAGCTTGACGAGGAACCTCCTCGGGCTGTCGCTCGGCACCTTCGCCGGCGTCCTGGTCGGCGGCCTGCTCGCCCTCTCGCGCACCGCCGATAAGCTCTTCTCGCCGAGCTTCCACGCCGCGAAGCAGGTCGCGCTGTTCGCGTGGATCCCGCTCATGTCCGTGTGGCTCGGCGTGGGCGAGCCGGCGAAGATCGCGTTCATCGCGCTCTCGGCCTTCTACCCGGTCGTCGTGAATACCTACGAGGGCGTCCGGAGCGTCAGCGTGGAGCACGTCGAGGTGGCGCGCGTCCTCCGCTTCACGCGGTGGCAGATCCTCCGCAAGGTCCTCCTGCCTTCCGCCACGCCGTCGCTCTTCGCGGGCGTCCACCAGGCGCTCATCTATGCGTGGCTCGGCACCCTCGGGGCCGAGTACCTGCTCGAGCCGGCGCCCGGCATCGGCAGCCTCATGGTCGAGGGCCGCGAGCAGTTCGCCATGGATGTGGTGCTGGTCGGGCTGGTCGTGTCCGGCCTGGTCGGCTTCGGCTTGAACGTGCTGGCCACGGCCGCGGAAGACCGCCTGCTGCGGTGGCGCGTCCGCAACGTCTGAAGGTCTCAAGGAGAAAGTCATGAGCTCGCCCGGAGTCATCAACATTCGTGATGTCAGCAAGAAGTACGTGGTGAAGGACGAGTCGCTGCAGGTCCTCCAGGGGATCGGGCTCACCATCGAGCCTGGCGAGTTCGTCAGCGTCGTGGGCACGAGCGGCTGCGGCAAGTCGACGCTCCTGCGGCTCCTCATCGGGCTCGACAGCGACTACGAGGGCGAGATCCTCGTCGGCGGCAAGCGCGTGGAGGGGACGAGCCTCGACCGGGGCATCGTCTTCCAGGAGCACCGGCTGTTCCCGTGGCTCACGATCGAGGAGAACGTCGCGCTCGGGCTCGAGAACTCGAGGTGGACGGCGCCCGAGCGGAAGAAGACGATCGACGAGCACCTCGAGCTCGTGGGGCTGTCGAGCTTCAAGCGGGCCTATCCGCACCAGCTCTCCGGCGGCATGGCGCAGCGGGCGGCGATCGCGCGCGGGCTGGTCAACCGGCCCGGCATCCTGCTCCTCGACGAGCCGTTCGGCGCGCTCGACGCGCTGACCCGCGCGAAGCTGCAGCAGGAGCTCCAGCGCATCTGGCAGAAGGAGGGGATCACGATGGTCCTCGTGACCCACGACGTCGAGGAGGCCGTGTTCCTGGGCGACCGGGTGGTGGTGCTCGAGCCGCGCCCCGGGAGGATCAAGCGCGTCGTGCCCGTGAACGTGCCGCACCCGAGGTCCCGCACCGATCAGGTGATCAAGGATCTCACCGACGAGGTGCGCGGCTACCTGCTGACGTCGTAGCGAAGGCGAGAAGCCCGGGCGCGTCGGGGAGTCCGAGCTCGCCTGGGGGGTCGCGCTCGCCTGGGGGGCCGAGCTCGCCTGGGGGTCGCGCTCGCCTGGGGTGGAGCGCGCGCCGAGGGCACGTTCAGGCCACGCCTTAGGATCAATCCTGGCGCGCGGCATGGTCATCCGTTATACTGGACGAACCATCTGCTATCATGGTGAGTGAAGCCCGATGACGATGCCGCTGCTGACGCTTCCCAACCCCGGCGCCCTGGCCCTTTCCCTCCGCGCGAAGGCGCTGGTCTTCGAGGATCCCCGGTCGCAGGCCATCCTCGACCGGATCCGGCAGCTCTCGCCCAGCGACGCGACCCTGCTCGTGACCGGGGAGACCGGCACGGGGAAGGAGCTGGTCGCGCGGCACATCCATGCGCTGAGCCACCGCCGCGGCCGGCCCTTCGTAGCGGTGAACTGCGGCGCCTGGTCGGAGTCGCTGGTGGAGAGCGAGCTGTTCGGCCACGAGAAGGGCGCCTTCACGGGGGCGACGACGTCGAAGGCCGGCTGGTTCGAGGCGGCGGACGGCGGGACGTTGTTCCTCGACGAGATCGGGGATCTCTCGCTGCCGCTCCAGGTGAAGCTGCTCCGGGTGCTGCAGGAGCGCGAGGTGGTGCGGCTCGGCTCGCGGCAGCCGATCCCCATCGACGTGCGGCTCATCGCGGCGACGAACGTCGACCTGGAGGAGGCGGTGACCGCGCGGAAGTTCCGCGAGGATCTCTTCTACCGCCTCAACGTCGCGACGCTCTCGCTCCCGCCGCTGCGCGAGCGGCCGGGCGACATCCTCCCGCTCGCGCGCTACTTCATCGATCTCTACGCCCGCCGGCTCGGCGCGGCGCCGGCGGCGCTCACGACGGAGGCGGCGGCGCGGCTCCTGGAGCACCCCTGGCCCGGGAACATCCGGGAGCTCGAGAACGCCATCCATCACGCGCTCCTCGTCTGCAAGGGCAGCCAGATCGTCGCCGCGGACCTGCGCCTCACGGCGCTCCAGCCGAAGTCGGCGTCGTCGAGCCCGCCGCCCTCGGAGCGGGGGACGCCGGTCGCGTCGCAGGTGAGGCCGACGCCGCAGGCGGCGTCGCTGGAGGGCGCGCTGCTCGCGCTGTTCGAGCAGAACCTGCCGAACCTGCACGAGCAGATCGAGGAGACGATCATCCGGACCGCGTACCGCTACTGCGACCGGAACCAGCTCCAGACGGCGCGGCTGCTCGGCATCAGCAGGAACATCGTGCGCGCTCGGCTCGCGCAGTTCGGCGAGCTCGCCCGCTACCGCGCGTCCCGCGGCGTCGCTGCCCGCGCCGCGTTCGGGGCGGGCGACCCTCGCTCGACGTAGCGCGCTCCCCGGCTCAGGGCCGCGGGGGCGCCCGCAGGCCCCGGCTCAGGGCCGCGGCCCGCCTGCTGGCCGCGCGCGCCGTGGCGCCGGGGGGCGGGCCCTCGTGCCCGAGATCTTCGCCCCGAGCGCCTCGCGCACGGTCGTGGCCGTGGCAGCCTGCGCGATCCACCGGTCGAGCTTCGCCGTGTCGGCGCAGGCCCGGATGCGCGCCTCGTCGTCCTGCGAGGGCGAGAGGCCGCGCGCCCGCAGCAGCGTGAGCAGCGCCTCTTGCCGGCCCCTGGCCTCGCCCTCGGCGCGCCCCTTGGCCTCGCCCTCGGCGCGCCCCTTGGCCTCGCCCTCGGCGCGCCCCTTGGCCTCGCCCTCGGCGCGCCCCTTCTTCCGCCCCTGCGATTCGAGGAAGAGGCGCAGCTTCCTCGCAGCCGGCGTTTCGGGGATCTTGTCGGGGTTCATCGAGGCCTCCCTGAGGAGCGCCAGCATGCGCTCGCTGAGCACGGACAAGATCGCACGCTGCTGTGCACCCCGCAACGGGCGCGGCAGCCGCTCGGTCAGCTCGAACGCCCGCTCCACCACGGCGCGCGCCCGGGGCCCATGGCGGTGCTGCATCGCCCACGCCGCGAAGAGCGCGAGCTCCGGGTGGCGCTCGTCGAGGAGCCTCTTGCTCTCGGAGGGGCCGAGGTGAAGCACGACCGGCTTGAGCTGGAGCACGGTCCCGAGCCGCGTGCGCACGCAAGCCACACGCTCGGCCCAGCGGGCGACGGCGCGGCGCGCGGTGATGACCACCACGTCGCCAGGCGCGCCGGTCTGATTGAAGAGCAGGCTGGCCGCGAGCGGCCACCGCCGGCGCTTGGCCGGATCGACGCTGCGCTGCAGCTCGACCAGGACCCAGCGACGCCGGCCGCCCTGAAGCACGAGGTCGAGCCGCAGCTCCGCAGGCTTGACGAAGCGGACCGTGGCGTCGGCCGGCTTGAGGCTCCGCGGCAGCGTCACGCCCGTGAGCTTGGCGACGAGCGCGCCGAGCAACCCCGGCTGCTCGCGCAGCGCGACGATCAGGACCTCGTGCGGTGTGCTCGGCACGAGGCCGTGACTACGCCGGAAGGGAGGGGACCGGCCAAGTTCCGAACGTAGTCTCGAGAGACGTGTTTGCGCCTCCCCTGGACGCGCAGAACCTGAAACGAACGCAGCGCTCTACACGGAATACAGCGCGCTTCTGCCCGGAAACCGAGGACGTGGATCTGTGCCTCTGCAGTCCCGTTCTCGCGTCTATTTCTCCTCGATCCAGGAGGAGCCGGGAGCGGGTCAGCGGCTGGCGCCGGCGCCGCTCGCGTGTGGGGCGGGCTGCGCGGCCCGGGTCGCGATCCAGCGCTCTAGATCGGCGCGGGAGGTCACACCGGCGCGCCGGTCCACCTCTCGCCCCCCGTGGAACAGCACGAAGGCCGGCACCCCCTGGATGCGCCGGCGCCGGGCCTCCTCGGAGTTCGCGTCGACATCGACCTTGAAGACCAGGAGCTTGCCGGCGTTCCTGCGACCCAGCTCCTCGACGGCCGGCGCCACCATCCGGCAGGGACCGCACCAGGTGGCCCAGTAGTCGACCAGGATGGGAATGGGAGAGCCCTCGATGGCCTGCGCGAGCGCGGCGCCGTCCACCGCCTGCGGAGCGCCGGTCGTGTCGAGCTGGGCCTTGCAGCGGCCACAGCGGGGCCCGTCGTTCACCCGCTCGTCCGCCACCCGGTTGATCGAGCTGCAGCCTCCGCATCGGTAGATAGCCATACCCGTTCTCCTTGCGTCGCTTGCGTCACTTGCGTCGCCGCGTGTGCGCGCTGCTCGAGTGATCTTGGATCCGACGCCGATCTTGGCAAGACGAGGGCTTTACAGTCGGCGATCGGGCTCCAGGCTCGAGGAATGGAACCGACGAAACAGCAGGGGAACAAGACCAAGCAGGCTGAGCCGCATGTCGGTGGCGAGCAGCAGGAGCCGGGGGCGCCGACGCGGCAGCTGAACGACGAGACCACCCAGGGCGCGAGCGACGTCGAGGAGATCGCTCGCCAGCAGGGCACGTCGCAGAGGGGATACACGGCGGACGGACCGCACGAAGACCGGCCAGCGCAGTTCGATCCGGCGCACCCGGGCGGCCGGCCGGAGGGTGATCCGCGCCGCTGAAGAAGGGCCGAGGGCAGGGGACGCCGCGCCGCGCTTGCGGGCCTGGACGGCGCGCGGCGCGACGACCGTGCGCCGGCTACGGCGGCGGCGCCCCCTCGCAGGCCCGCCGCGTCACCTCGTGGCGGTAGTCGAACATGCGCTCGAGCTTGCGCCGGACGAAGTGGCTTCCGCCGAGCCGACCGAGGGCGCCGAACGGCAGCTCGTACTCCACGTGATCGGTCAGGTAGCTGCCGCCCGCGCCGTCGGGGTCCACGCGGTGGGTGTGGACCCAGCGCTTGAAGGGACCGCTGCGCTGCGTGTCCTGGAACATCCGGCCCGGCTCGTACTGCGTGTGCTCGGCGACCCAGCGCAGCGGGACGGGGCCCACGCGCACCTCCACCACCACGCGCGCGCCGACCAGGATGCCGCCGGTCTTCTCCACGACCCGCGCCTGCTCCCAGGGGGGCGTGAGCCGCTCGAGGGCGTCAGGCTCCTCGTGAAAGGCGAAGACCCGCTCTGGAGGGGCGGCGATGCGCGTGCGCTTCTCGAAGATGGGCATGAGGCGAGCATGGATCGCGGCTTCGGGTCGCGCCCGTGCGGCCCGGGGCGCGCCCCGCACGTCCGAGAGCGCGAGGGGCAACTCCACGGCAGTCACCGCGCCCCGGAACGCATCGCGCGCCCCGCGCCGCCTCATCGCCGGCAGGATCCACGACGCTGACGCCGCCACCCGAGCGCAGGACGGTGATGTGAGTAGATTTACAAAAACGCACCGTTGACGCTCTCTCCATGCTACATGTAGCGTTGTAAGTCATGGCGGATCCCATCGTCGCCGGCAGGTATATACTGAAAAGACGCATCGGCGAAGGCGGCATGGGTCAGGTATGGGAGGCCGAGGATTCCAGCCTGAAGCGGTGCGTCGCGCTCAAGCTGATGAGCGCTGCGCAGGTGGACTGGACACCGGCCCGCATTCGCTTCGAGCGAGAGGCTACGGCGATCGCACGGCTCCGCGACCCGCATGTCGTCAGCATCTATGATTATGGCATCGATCGCGGCCGCCCCTATATCGCGATGGAGCTCCTCGACGGCGAGGACCTCCAGGCGCGACTCAGCCGGGTCAAGCGGCTCCCGCTCAGCGCGGTAGCGTCCGTCGTGACGCAGGTGGCGCGCGGCCTCGCAGCTGCGCACGCCGCGGGCATCGTGCACCGCGACCTGAAGCCGGCGAACGTGCTCTTCGCGCGGACCGAGGCTGCGGAGACGGTGAAGATCCTCGATTTCGGCGTCGCCGCGATGCTCACGGGCTGCGACTCGGTCGATCTCACCTGCCCTGGGGACCTCGTGGGGACGCCGGCGTACATGAGCCCTGAGCAGGTTCGCGACTCCACGGTGGACCACCGGAGCGACCTGTGGTCGCTGGGGATCATGGCCTATCACGCGCTCACCGGCGAGCTGCCGTTCACAGGGAAAGGGGTAGGCAGCCTCGTCATCAGCATCTGCACGGATCCGTTCCCTCCCCCCTCCGGCCTCTTGCCCGAGCTGTCGCGCGAGGTCGACCGCTTCTTCGTGCGCGCGCTCGCCAAGGACCCGACTCAGCGCTTCCAGTCGGCGCGCGAGCTCGCCGCGGCGTTCGCCTCGCTCGGCGACGAGGCCAGGCTGCGCTCCGCCAAGATCCTGGTCGTCGACGATGAGCCCGACACCGAGTTCCTCGTGAAGCATATTTTTCGTCGGCAGATCCAGGAAGGGATCTACGAGATCTCCTTCGCCGCCGACGGCGAGCGCGCCCTCGACGCGCTTCGCGCCGATCCGGACATCGACGTCATCCTCACCGACATCAACATGCCCCGCATGGACGGGCTCACGTTGCTCTCCCATATCGGCGAGGTGAACCCGTATGCGCGGGCGGTGGTCGTGTCGGCGTACGGGGACATGAAGAACATTCGCGCCGCGATGAACCGCGGCGCTTTCGACTTCGTGACCAAGCCCGTCAATCCCAAGGACCTCCAGCTCACGGTCCACAAGACGTACAGCCAGGTGAACGAGCTGCGCAAGAGCGCTCGATCCATCCAGGAGAACAACACCCTGAGGATGTTCGTGAGCCCGCTCGTCATCGAGCGACTCCGGAGCGCTGATGGACTGGGAGCCTGGGAGAGCGTGAAAGGCTCTGTCATCTTCATCCAGCTCGCCGGCCTCCACGACGCGGCGGGGAAGAAGCTGGACGAGGCGATACGGTCGCTGAACGCGAGCTTCGAGGTCATCGTGCCTGAGCTCACGACGCGAGGCGGAGTGGTCGACAGGTTCGTCAGAGACGCGGTGGTGGTCATCTTCCGCGGTCCGAGCCACCTCGCGAACGCGCTCGACGCGTGCCTGGCTGTCCGCTCGCAGCTCGAGACCCTGAACCACCGCGCAGGGAAGGATTCTCCGCTCGCTCGCGCCCTGTCCATCGGCGTGGCGGCGGGCGAGATCATCCTCGGCGAGGTCGGCTCCAGGTCCTGCGGGCGACTCGACTATGCCGCCATGGGCGAGGCGGCGAGCGTCGCCGCCCAGCTGGCGGCGATGGCCGCGCCCAACGAGATCCTCCTGAGCGGCGACGCCTGCGCGGACGAAGGTTCGCTCTTCCAGAACACGCCGCGCGGGGAGCACGCCTTCGTGGGCGCCAGCGGACCCCGACAGATCGTCGAGATCGTCTCCCGGAGGTCGCACACGGCGCCGGCGATCACCTCCTCCGCTCAGGCCGACCGCGAGACGGTCGCCGTGGGGGAGCCCGTGACCCGGCGGATTCGATCCTGACGGGTTCGCTCGCCATATCGCCAGCTTCCCATATTGCTAAAAAGTGTTGCGCTGCGCACCGAAGTCCAGGTAGGTAGGATGAAGCTGTAGGCAGTATTCCACGCGCAAAGCGAAGGCAGGGGGGGTAGCTTGGACTCTCGGCAGAAGATCGGCGCGGTGCTGGCGGACCGTTACGAGATTCTCGGCGAGCTGGGCGAGGGCGGCTTCGGTACCGTCTACAAGGCGCGGCAACTCGCGACGGGCCAGCTCGTGGCCATCAAGGTGCTGCAGCTCGGGTCGAAGGGCACGGCGCAGGCGCAGGCGCGCGAGAAGCGCGTCGCGCGCTTCCAGCGCGAGATGCAGCTGTGCGGGCAGCTCCACCACCCGAACATCGTTCGCCTCGTCGACTCGGGACGAGCGGACGAGGCGGTCGTCTATTCGGTCTTCTCCTACGTGCCTGGCAAGGATCTCGCCCACGTCATCGCCGAGGAGGGCCCGCTGGATCCGCGCGAGGCGCGGCACTTCATGCTGCAGATCCTCGACGCCCTCGGCTGCGCGCACGCGCAGGGCGTAATTCATCGAGATCTCAAGCCCGCGAACATCGCGGTTATCCCGACCGGCGCACGGCGCAACGTGCTCGTGCTCGATTTCGGCGTCGGCGCGCAGATGGAGGAGGCGGGGCGCGACGAGGAGACGCGGCTCACGCAGACCAACGAGTCTGTGGGCACCCCCGCGTACGCCGCGCCCGAGCAGCTCCGCGGCCAGCCTCCGACGCCGCGCTCCGATCTCTACTCGTGGGGTCTCGTCTTTCTCGAGTGCCTGACCGGCAAGCGCGCGATCGCGGGCGACACGGCGGCCGACGTGATCTATAGCCAGCTCTCCGCCGATCCGGTCCCGATCCCCGCGGCCATCCTCGAGCATCCGCTCGGGGACATCCTCCGGCGCGCGACGGCCAAGGACGCGGCGGCGCGCAACGTCACGACCGAGGGGCTCCTGCGTGAGCTCGAGGAGTGCGACGTGAGCGGGCTGCGGTCGAGGAGCGCGCCCGCGCGGCTCCAGCGAGCCGCGCCGGACATGCGGACGGCGACGGTGGAGCTCGCGAGGGAGCGGAACGACGGAGGGCTCTCCAGGGAGCTGGTGGAGGGGGAGCGGCGCCAGATCACGGCCGTGTGCTGCATCCTGACGGCGTCGAGCACGGCGCGTGGACCTGCGGACACCGAGGGGATCGATCAGCTCCTCGGCCTCCAGCAGGAGGCGTGCACGATGATCGCGCGTCGCTTCAACGGTCACGCCGTCGGCGTGCTGGGCGACAGGGTGCTGTTCTATTTCGGCTACCCGACGGCGCGCGAGGACGCCGCGCGCCGCGCGGCCGAGGCGGCGCGCGAGATGGTGGCGGATCTGCTCGGGCGAAGGGGGGCGCTCGAGGCGGAGCGCAAGGTGCGCATCGACCTCCGCGTCGGGATCCACACGGGGCTCGTGATCGCGCGCGAGCTGCGCGATCCGACGATCGCCGGCATCGGCTACGTCGTGGGGGCGACGCCGAAGCTCGCGGCCCTGCTCAGCGAGGCGGCCGAGCCCGGCAGCGTCCTCGTGAGCGGCGAGACCCAGCGGCTGCTCCGCAAGCACTTCGCGCTGGAGGAGGACGGCTCGCGCCCGCTCGCGGGCTTCGAGGAGCCGGTCGAGGTCTTTCGGCTGCGAGAGGGGAGCGCCTCCGGCGGGCTCCGGGGCGTGCCCCTCGTCGGTCGCGCGCGGGAGCTGGACGTGCTGCTCGAGCGCTGGGGCCGCGTCCGCGGCGGCGCAGGTCAGGCCATCCTCATCACGGGCGAACCGGGCATCGGCAAGTCGCGTCTGGCCCGCGAGCTCGAAGAGAAGATCCGCGACGAGCCGCACACCTGGCTGGAGAGCCGCTGCACGCCGGACAGCGTGAACAGCGCGTTCTACCCCATCGTCGACCTGCTCGACCGCCTGGCCGATCCGCGCCGCGAGGCGACGCCCGAGGACAAGGCGGACCAGCTGGAGGCGATGCTCTCGCTGCACGGGTTCGACCTCGGCGAGGTGATGCCGCTCCTCGCGCCGCTCCTGTCGCTCCCGCTCTCGACGCAGTGGGCGCCGCTCGACGTCTCGCCCCAGAAGCAGCGCGAGCTGACGCGCAACGCCGTGCTCTCGCTGCTCTTCGAGATGGCCGAGAAGAAGCCGATCGCGCTCTTCATCGAGGATCTGCACTGGGCCGATCCGAGCACGCTGGAGCTCCTGGGCCAGCTCGTCGGCGAGGTGGGCTCGGCCCGCGTGCTCGCGATCTTCACTGCGCGGCCGGAGCTCCCGCCGTCGTGGTCGCCGACGGCGGCGCTCCAGATCCAGCTCGAGCGCCTCGGCCCGCCGGAGGTCGAGCAGATGGCCATGACGATCACCGGGGGCCGCGCGCTGCCGGCGGAGGTGCTCGACACGATCGCGGGCCGCACCGACGGCGTGCCGCTCTTCGTGGAGGAGCTGGTGCTGGCGATGATCGAGGCCGGCGCGCTGGTGGAGCAGGAGGGGTGCTACGCGCTGGCGAAGCCGCTGTCGGAGATGGCCATCCCGGGCACGCTGCGCGATTTGCTGGTGGCGCGCCTCGACCGGCTGGGCAGGGCGAAGGAGACGGCGCAGGTGGCGGCGGCGATCGGGCGGGAGTTCACGTTCGAGCTGCTCCGCGCGGTGAGCCTGCGCAGCGAGGCCGAGGTGCAGGGGGATCTGGACAAGCTCGTCGCCGCGGAGCTCGTGCACAGGAAGCGTCGTCTGAGGAGCGCGGCGTACCTGTTCAAGCACGCGCTGGTGCGGGACTCGGCGTACGAGTCGATGCTCAAGCGGTCGCGGCAGCAGGTGCACGCGCGCGTCGCCAAGGCGCTGGAGGAGAGCTTCGCGGAGGTGGTCAGCGAGCGGCCGGATCTGCTCGCCCATCACCACGCGGAGGCGGAGCAGAAGCGGGAGGCGATCGGGTACGCGCAAAAGGCCGCGCTGACCGCGCTGCGCCGCTCGGCGTATGCGGAGGCCCGCGGGCAGGTCAGCCAGGCGCTCCTGTGGATCGAGGCGATCGACGACCCGACGGCGCGGACGGTCGCCGAGCTCGAGCTGAACTCGCTCTTGATGCCCGTGCTGATGGCCACGACCAGCTATGGCTCCACGGCGCTGAAAGCGCTGGGCTCCCGCACGCTCGAGCTCAGCGACGCGCTCGGCACGAGCCCGCATACGTTTCCAACCTTGTACGCCCTCGTCATCTACCACCACATGAAGTCGGAGCGGGCCAAGTCACTCGAGCTCGCGGAGCGATTGGTCAACCTGGCCCGTGAAGCCGGAGACGCGTCGCAAGAGCTAGCAGCCCACGCCGTGCTGGCGCAGTGCTTCGTGATGGCAGGCCGGATCGAGGAGGGCCGCGCGGCCGCGGAGCGGGTGCTCGTCCTGCACGATCCCACGCAGCACCGGGAGATGGTTCTCGTCTACGGCCTCGACCCCAAGGCCTTCGCCCACATCGTACTGGGACTTTCGCTGGCGCTCCTGGGGTATCTGGATCGAGGAAAAGCGGAGCTCGGCCATGCCGTCGCGTGGGCGCGCGAGCTGAACCAGCCGAACATGCTCTCCCTGAGCCTCTTCTTCTCGGCGACCGTGTACCGCCTGCGCGGCGAGCCGGAGCGCGTCCTCGAGGTGACCGGAGAGTCGATCGCCATCGCGGACCGGTATGGTCTGCCGTTCAACAGGGCTTACGCGGGCCTCCTCCGGGGCTGGGCCACGAAGGACGTGGCCGAGGTCTCGCGCATCCTCGATGCCCACAAGGCGACGGGCCAGGTCGCCGCGATGCCCTATTATCTGTCGATCCTCGCCGAGGCCGAGGCCGCGCACGGGATGGTCACGGAAGCCATAGGCCACCTCGACGAGGCGCTTCGATTCTCCGAAGAACACGCTGACAACTGGTTCCGGTCGGGCGTGCTGCGGCTCAAGGGCACGTTCTTGCTGCTAAAAGATCCGGGAGCGGTCGGGCTCGCCGAGGAGTGCCTTCGCCGCGCGATCGACGTTGCGCAGCTCCAGCGCGCCAGGACGGAGGAGCTCGACGCCACAGCGGAGCTCGCCCGTCTCCTCCGGGATCGGGGCAGGCGGCGGGAGGCGCACGAGCTGCTCTCGGCGGTGCGGGGATGGTTCTCGGAAGGCTTCGAGACGAAGACACTGGAGCACGCGCAACGCCTGCTCGACGAGCTCGCCCAGTGAGAGATGTCGGTGTGGATCGCAACAGCAATAAGAGAGGCGAAAAGTGACGATCAACAAGGACGATTACTTCACGATGACCAAGCTTGGCGGCGGGGGTGCCTCGGCTGCTGGCCCGGAGGATCCCCTCCATGGCATCCGTTCCGCATTGAAATGGCAGGACGCCTGGATGATGGCGATCGCCCTCGCATGGTCCGATAAAGATCTGGAGGATGCCTTGATCGGGGATCCCGTCACGTTCTTCGCTGTGCACTGCAATTACCGGGTCCCCGACGGAATCACTCTGACGGTCTCCCGTATGGATGCGGACACCAAGGACGCGATGGGCAGAAAGCCCGGATGGGATCCAGCCAACCACATCTGGTTTCTGAAGAAGAGCGAGTTGACGATGTATCTACCCCCTAAACCCGATCAGAGCCACCAGGCCGTGGCGCTCTCTGCTTACCTGGCCACCGGCAGGACGTATCCGTTCACCAGCCTTTGAGCCGACCTTTACCCTGACCGCACCGAACGCACGCGCCTCACGAGCGCCCGCGGAGCGATGAACGCGTGGTCGTCCGACGAGTGATCAGCTTCATGACCGTACTCCGCTTCGAGCTCTTCGAGCAGCTCGGGCTGCGCTGTCGCCAGAGGGACGTGCCACGCGTCGAGCTGCACGGCGCATCGCGCGGACGCAGCCCACGCGATCTCCGGCGCCAGCTTGCCCGGGGAGGACAGCGGGCGGCCGACGAGGGCCGCCGCGGCGCGGGTTCTTGGGAGCAGTTGGAGGGGAAGCGTCCCTGCAAGGCCACGTGTGTCCCTCATCAGATAAACGTCCGGTGCCATGCGGCAGATCGAGAGCTCGGGAAGCACGCCGTCGCCCGCGCACCAGGCGCTTTCCCAGGCTTCGACCTCGCGCTGGATAGCTTTGACGAGCGTCGGGGCGCGGGTGATCACGCTGTCGAAACGACCCTCGAACGAGTAAGCAATCCGCGAGGCATCGACCCCCTCAGGCAGGATATCGGCGCAGGCCGACGCGGGGCGAAGGTCCTTGATCCCGTAACGCTCTGGCCATTTCCAGTAAGGGCTGAAGCGGAAGATGAGGAGCGGCGCGAAGGACCGAGGCGGCTCCAGGTGCCGAAGGAGGGGCAGGAGCGTTACGTAGTGGGCGTAGTCCTCGGGCTCATCCCCAGGAAAGCCATGAATGAGCGACCAGACGAGGCTCAGATACGTCGAACGCGCGTAGCGGAGCAGCGCGATGTTCTGCCGCGCGAGGATCCCCTTGTCGATTCGCCGCAGCAACGGGGACGAAAGCGCCTCGATGCCTGGCTGGATGCCCGTCACGCCCGCGCGATGGAGCGCCTGAACCTTCTTCAGCGTGAGGTTCGCCTTCTGCGCATAGAACACCTCCAGCCCAGGCAACTCGAGGCCGAGGCGCGGGAGCAACGTCTTGAAGTACGAGTGAGGCATGATGTCGTCCGCGTTGCAGACCCGGCGCGACGGGTGCCTTTCGAGGAGGCGGCCGAGCTCCTCGATGACTCGCTCGGCCGATTTCTCGCGGTACCGCATGACTGCCTCGCCGCAGAACGTGCAGTGGTGCTTCTGTCCCCACCAGCAGCCTCGGCTGCTCTCGTAGGGCAGCAGGATCTGCCCGAGCGCGGCCGGATCTTCTCCCAGATAAGTTCGCCGCTGGGCATAATAATCCGTGTAATCAGGAGTGGGCAGACCCTCGAGGTCCGCGCACGGCTCTCCTTGGACCACGCGCTCAGCCGGCCTCTCACCAGCGAGGACACCAGCGAGGAACGCGGGGAAAGCGCGCTCGCTCTCTCCGGAAAACACATAATCTACAGCGGGCGAGAGCGACGCTATCCCCTCGGCCATGTCGCCAAAGCTGTTGGCGCCGCCGAAGACAGTTACCGTGGACGGGGCGCGCCGCTTTACGCGACGGAGGAGGGCGATCGACGCCGCCGTCTGCTCGAACATCGCCGTACACCCGACGACCGGACAGCCGAGCGATGTGATCGCTTCGGCCATCCGGTCGACCCATCCCTCTGCGTGCGTCGCGAGGCGTCGCAACAAATCATAGTCGATGATACAGCGGGTCGCCCCCCGTCCGATCTCATGGCAGACGAGCTCTTGCCTGAGCCCGGCGAGGGCTTCCTCCGCCCGACGTCCGAGGAGCGGCACCCCGTACGCGGCCCGAGCGAAGATGCGCTCGCCATACATGTGGGGAGAAGTGCTCTCCGCGATCGCGTGATAAAGCTGCTCCCCGATCTCTCGCGCGAGGTGCATCCCGGGGTAGAGCACGGCGACCTCGGAGCCGGCGCGCCTCGCGCAGGCTTGGAGGAGATGCACGCCGAGGTGCGGCAGGTCGAACCGCGCGAAGGGCGGCACCAGCAGCAGCGCACGTGCCCCCTGCGCTCCGGGATGGAGTGACAGCGGGGCACAGCCGACCGACGGCGTAGTTCTCTGGAATGTAGACATCGTCTTCTTCGCTTCCGCATCCGTGATGCGCAGCGTCTGTCCGGTATAGGAGCGGGTTCCGATGGTAGCAGGTTGATGCGATGATGCACAGGGTCCTTCGGTTCAAACAGCATTTGTACTCCTGTCCGCTCGACGCCGAGCGGGTATTCCTGCTCGGCGATCGCGACCCCGTCATGCTCCGAGGCCGCGGGTACGCCCTCGTCGCGCCGCTCATTGATGGCCATCGCACGGTCGCGCAGATCCTGGACGCGCTCGCCGGAGGCGCGCCGCCGCCGGAGATCCTGCTGGCCCTGATCAACCTCGAGCAGCGAGGTTATCTCGTCGAGGCGGCGCGCCCCCTCCCTCCCGGCGCGGCAGCTTTCTGGGAGGCGCAGGGGGTCAGCGCCGACCGTGTCGAAGAGCGCTTCGCCTCGATGCCCGTCGTGGTGCACGGCATGTCCGGGGTAGACCCGAAGCCGACGTCGGACGCGCTCTCTGGCGCTGGCGTGCGGCTCGGGGACGACGCATCGATGCATGTCGTCGTCGTGGACGACTACCTGGACCCCTCGCTCCATCGCTTCAACCGCCGCGCGCTCGATCAAGGCCTCTCCTGGACGCTCGTGAAGCCGGTCGGGATGGAGGTCTGGCTCGGGCCGGTATTCCGCCCCGGCTCCGGTCCGTGCTGGGCTTGCATGGCCCACCGTCTGCGGATCAACCGCCCCGTCGAGGTCTACCTCGAGCGCCACGCGACCCAGCGCCGGTTGCCCCCGCGGACACAACCTGAGGTTCAGTCCAGCGCGCAGGCGGGCGCGAACCTCGCGGCGCTCGCCATCGCGCGCTGGATCGTGAGCGGCGGCGCAGAGCGGCTCGATGACGTGATCACCGTGGATCTACTGCGCCTCTCGACGGAAGCACACGCTCTGGTCCGGTATCCTCAATGTCCAGCATGCGGCGATCCTGAGCTCGCGACGGCGCGCGCGTGCGCGCCGGTGGTCCTCGAGAGCCGCTCCAAGCGCTTCACCGATGACGGCGGCCACCGTTCTGCCGCCCCAGAGGAGACCTGGACGCGGCTCGCGAAGCAGATCAGCCCGGTGACCGGGTTCGTCGCCAGCGTGGGACCTATCCCGGAGCGAGATCATCCGCTCCGACCGGTGTACGGGGCGGCGTATCGCAACTGTCCTGCGCACGCCGCGCCGTCCTTCGACGATTTTCGCCGGATCGCGATGGGCAAGGGCCGCACGCCCGCGCAGGCGCGAGCGAGCGCCTTGTGCGAGGCCATCGAGCGCCACAGCGCGGTGTTCCGGGGCGATGAACCTCGCCGCCGGGCCCGCCTCGGCGATCTTGGCGACGAGGGGATCCACCCCGACGAGCTTCAGGGCTTCAGCACGGCGCAGCTTGGACGACGAGACGAGACGAACGCGCGCGCCTCTGGCGATGGTCGACTCGTGCCATTGCCCTTCGATGCTTCGGTCGCCATGGACTGGTCGCCGGTCTGGTCATTGCGCGACGCGCGTCGACGATGGGCTCCAACCACGTACTGCTACGCGAATGTCCCCGTCCCGCTGGAGGAGCGATTCTGTCAATGGAACTCGAACGGGAGCGCCGCAGGGAACTGTCTGGAGGAGGCGATCCTCCAGGCGTTCTTGGAGCTCGTGGAGCGAGACGCCGCTGCGATCTGGTGGTACAATCGTCTGCGCCGCCCTGGGGTCGATCTGGCGAGCTTTGGTGAGCCATACTTCCTGGACGTCGCGGCTCACTATCGATCTATGGGCTGCCGCGTCTGGGTGCTCGATCTGACCACAGACCTCGGAATCCCTGCTTTCTGTGCGCTTGGCTTGCGCGATGGCGGCGCGCGGTGGTGGATAGGCCTCGGCTGCCACCTGGAGGCGCGGCTCGGCGTGCAAAGAGCCCTGACCGAGCTCAATCAGATCTTCGACCCGTCTCCGGAAGCGCCCGAGCCCTGGGATCCACGGGGCATGGGCGACGTGTCCTTCCTCTTCCCCGACGAGGCAGCCCCCGCGCGCACGCGGGGGCACTTCCCCGCAGCGCAGCGGGACGATCTGCGTGACGACGTGATGGACTGCGTCGCGCGGGCCGCGCGAGCTGGTCTCGAGACGCTGGTCCTCGACCAGACGCGCCTCGACGTCGATCTGTGCGTCGTCAAGGTCATCGTCCCCGGGCTGCGCCATCTCTGGCCGCGCTTCGGGCCGGGACGGCTCTACGACGTCCCCGTTGCGATGAAGCTCCGCGAGCGACCGCTCGACGAAGCCGAGCTCAACCCCGTGCCGCTTTGCCTCTGAACGTTACCCGAGGAATGGCAATGTGCGCTTCTTACAGAGTCCTCGACGCCGACCGGCATGTCATAGAGCCCATCGAGATGTGGAGGCAGTACCTGCCAGCTGAGCTGCGCTCCCGCGCGCCGTACCTCGAAGAGCCGGAGGTCAGCGACACGCCGGAGGAGCGCGTTCGGCTTTATGGAGCCAAGGCGCTCTGGCCTTTGCCCCCGGTTCCCATGCTCGATGGGCAGCCGGTGCTGCGAAACATATCGCCGCGCGCCCAGGTGGAGCTGGCCTGGTCGGCTTATGAGCGGCACGCCGATCTCGCTGCTGCAGCCAGCCCCGCCGGGCAGCTCGACGCCATGGACCGGTGCGGGGTAGAGGCGGCGTTCTTGTATCCGTCCTTCGCTGCTTGCTTTCTGGGGGTCGACACGCTGGACGCGCACCTCGGCACCGCCTTGGCCCGGGCCTACAATGACTGGCTGCGTGACTACTGCAGCCGAGATCCGGTCCGGCTTCGAGGCGTGGGGCTCATGAGCGCGCATGACCCAGCATCGATGGTCGAGGAGGTAGAGCGCGTGGCGAGCTTTGGCTGGACGGCGGTCGTCGTCCGGCCGAACCCCGTGAAGGGCCGGCTGCTCTCGAGCGCAGCTTACGAGCCTTTCTGGTCCACCTGCGAGCGGCTCTCCGTCGGGGTCGGGCTGCACGAGGGCACGCACACACGCTTGTCCACGACCGGCGCCGACAGGTTCGAGAGCCATTTCGCGCAGCACGCCTGCTCGCATCCGATGGAGCAAATGATGGCGCTGCTCGCGCTCATCGAGGGGGGCGTGCTCGAGCGTCACCCGCGGCTGCGCGTGGCGTTCCTCGAGGCCGGTTGCGGATGGCTGCCCTACTGGCTCCATCGCCTCGACGAGATCGAATACGCACACCTCTCCGGGGAGGTGGCGGAGACCGTCAAGCGCAAGCCGTCGGAATACTTCAAGCGACAATGCTTCGTCGCCGTCGAGCCGGGTGAGCCCTACCTGCCCGCGCTCATCGAGCACATCGGGGCGGACAACCTGCTCTTTGGCACGGACTTCCCGCACCTCGATCATGACAACGACATCGTCGACAAGGCGCTCGGGCTCTTGAAGGTGCTGCCCGAGGCGGTGGTCCGGAAGATCCTCTGGGACAACCCTGCGCGCTTTTACGCACTGGAGAGCTCGTCTGTGGGGAGCTAGATCCGCCCGAGCGTGACAGCTGGAAGGCGCGCATCAAGCGCGCGACGGCGGAGCCGTGTCCCCTCGCTTCGGCAGCGTGATCACGAACTCCGTGTACTCCCCCTCCTCGCTCTCCACCCGCATCGTCCCCTGGTGCCCCTGCACCACGATGTCTCGGCTCAAGGACAGGCCGAGGCCCGTTCCTTGCCCGGGCGGCTTCGTCGTGAAGAACGGCTCGAAGATCCGCGCCGCGACCGCATCCGGGATCCCCGTCCCGTTGTCCCGGATGCGTACCTCCACGTGATCGCGCCGTTCCGCGGTGCGGACGCGGAGCTCCGGCGCGTAGCCGGTGCCGCGCTCGCGCTTCTTCTCGCGCATCGCATACAGCGCGTTGTCGACCACGTTCAGGAACACCCGCCCTATGTCGAGCGCCGCCATCTCAACCGGCCCGATCCCCGGATCGTACGCCGCGACGACGCGCACATCGAGCTCGCCGCCCTGCGCCCCGGCGCGCGCGAGCCGCACGCCCTCGTCGACCACCGCGTTCAGGTCGGCCGGCGCGCGCTCGTCCGACGGGCGCCGGGCGTGCTGGAGCATCCTCTTGATGATCGCGTCCGCGCGCCGGCCATGCTCGACGATCCGGGCCGTGGCGTCGCGCAGGCGCGCCAGATCTCCCTCGACCTGCGCGAGCGCGCCTGGGGCCATCCGCGCCTCTTGCGCGCGCAGCCCGCCGGCCAGGTCCTCGGCCACCTCCGCGGCCATGTCCGCGAAATTGTGGATGAAATTCAACGGATTGCGGATCTCGTGAGCGACCCCCGCCACGACGCCGCCGAGCGCCGCGAGCTTCGCGTCCAGCACGAGCTGCATGCGTTCCACCGTCTCGCGCTCGATGCGCTGGTACAGCGAGGCGTTCTGCACGGCCACGGCCGCCTGGCTCGCGAACGCCACGAGGAACTCCAGATCCGGCTCGGTGAAGATGTCCGCCGCGCGGAGGTTGTCCACGTAGAGCACGCCGATCACGTCGTCCTTGGGCCTGAGCGGGACGCACATCGAGGCGCGGATCGACTGGTCGGCGACGGAGCGCGCCGCGTCGAGGCGCGGGTCGAGGACGGCATCGGCGAAGAGCGCCGCCACGTTGTTGCGAAGCACGTAGTCGACGATGTGCTGGCTGAAGATCGGCTCGTCGTCCGGCGGCGGGCGCGCCGTCCTCACCGCGCGCCGCTCGAGCCGGCGCGTCGCCTCGTCGACGAGCAGGATGACGCCGCGGTCCACGTTGAGGATCTGGGAGATCAGATCGAGGATCCTGTGGAGCAGGGTATCGATGTCCTCGGAGACCGGGAGCAGCTTGGCGACCTCGATCAGGATCTGCAGCCTGGCCTCCGCGCTCGGCCTGCCGCCGGTGCCGCCGGGCTTCGTATCCCCCACGAGCTTGCCGATGGAGGTGTGCGTCAGCGGGCGGATCGCCTGCGGCCGGAGCGACGGATCGTACGGGGTAGCGGCGTCTGCCGTGAAGAGCAGGTCCAGATCGCCGAGCGTCACCGTGTCGCCGCTCCGGAGCTCTTTGCGCTGGACGCGCACGCCGTTCACGAACGTACCGTTCTTGCTCTGCAGGTCGACGATGAAGAACCTGCCCTCCGACAGCTCGATGCGCGCCTGGTTGCGCGACAGGCTCTTGTGCGGGATGCAGATCGTCTGATCCTCCGCGCGGCCGATGGTGACCGAGGCGTCTCCGATGACGAAGACCTGCTCCTCAGGGCCGCCGGGGTTGTAGATGAGCGTCGGCACGGCTCGACCTATCGCATGGTGGTGGTCGAGGGTATACCGAGAAGGTGGGAGCTGCGATGGTCGAGGCAGCAGCACGAGAGCGGCGGTCTGGACACGGGAGCTCCTCGCCGCGCCCTGGGGCACCGAGGCTCTGACGACGCCGTCGTGGCGCAGCGGTGCTGGCCCCTGTCCACCGTGTCAACTCCAGGTTGACAGCCCTCTGGCCACGGCGCCGTGTTCGCCGCCGGTAGAGCGCAGCGCTCCGGGGCGATCGTCGCGGGAAACGCCGTACCGCGCGCCCTCACGGCGCGGCCCCGGCTCGCCCTGCGCTGCTGGGCATATCGGTTGCTTTGAGGCTCCCGCGAGCATCTCGCGCGCCGGTCTTTCCGTTCCGCGCAGCGCGAGCTGCTCCGCTCATCAGGGAAAGGCAACTTGCTTATGAGAATCGAATCTCGGGCCGCTCTCGCCGCGCTGTTCACGCTCGGCATCACCGCGCTCTCGGCGACCGGCTGCGGCTCGGAGGGGTCGGACCCAGGCGAAGCGGGCGGCGGCCAGCCGACGGGCAGCGGGAGCGGGAACCCCAGCAGCAGCGTCGGCTCCGGCAGCGGCGCCAGCTCCAGCAGCAGCGCTGGATCCGGCGGGAGCGGTGCGACCAGCGGCGGCGGCGGCGACAACGGCAACTCCGGCGGCGGCGGCAGCGAGCAGCCCGCCGGCACCGCCGGCACCGGCGGCGGCAGCTCCGGCAGCGGCGTCCCGGGCGGCGCCGACTTCAGGCTCTACGGCTACGCCACGACCGGCGACGGCACCACCGGCGGCAAGGGCGGCGAGGTCGTCTCCGTGAGCTCGCTCGACGCCCTGAAGACGGAGGCGGCGCGGTCCGGCGCCCGGATCATCCAGATCACCGGCAAGATCAGCGGCAGCGGCGACGACGTGGACGTCGCCTCCGACAAGACCATCGTGGGCGTCGGGTCGAGCGGAGAGCTGGAGGGCATCGGGCTCAACCTGCGGAGGGCCTCCAACATCATCGTTCGCAACCTGAAGATCCACCACGTGCTGGCCAGCAGCGGCAACGGCGACGCCATCCACATGGATGAGAGCCACAACGTCTGGATCGACCACTGCGAGCTCTGGGCGGACTCTCCCGCCGTGAACTCCGACAAGGACAAGTACGACGGCCTCATCGACACCACCCACGAGTCCTCGGACATCACGATCTCGTGGACTTACCTGCACGATCACTGGAAGGGCATGCTGGTCGGCTCGTCGGACAACGACGACAGCGACCGCCGCATCACCTTCCATCACAACCGCTTCAACAACGTCAACTCCCGCCTCCCGAGCTACCGCGGCGGCAACGGCCACGTCTACAACAACTACTTCGAGAACGTCCCCACGTCGGGGGTGAACTCGCGGGTCGGCGCCTGCCTGCGGGTCGAGGGCAACCACTTCTTCAAGGTCCAGAACCCCATCACCACCCTGGACAGCGCGGCCGGCGGCACGGACCGCATCGACAACGTGTTCGAGGAGGTCACGGGAACCCAGGCATCCGGCGAAGACTGCTCCTGGAGCGCCCCGTACGAGTATCCGCTCGACAGCTCGGCGGCCGTCAAGGCGCTCGTCCTGGAGCACGCGGGGGTCGGCAAGACGGATCCCCTCGAGGACCTGCCCTGATCTCGCTCGTCGCGCCCCCGGCGCCGCGCACAGCGCGCGGCGCCCGGGCGGCGAGCTCCCCAGCCTGAACGCGCCGCCCACCGCCGCGGGGGCGCCGGGATACCGAGCGCTACCGAGGCCCTTCGACCGCGCAGAACCCGTTGATGCAGCGGTTGGTCGGATCGCAGCAGTCGGCGGCCGTCTCGCACCGCTCCTGCGGTTGCGAGCAACGCCCGTCCGGCGGGGCGTTCGAGCAGACCAGCTCGCCGTCGGCGCCGGGCTGGCAGTATCCGCCGCAGCATTGATCGCCCGTATCACACGCCGCGCCCTCGGCCCGGCACGGATCGAGCACCCAGTACCCGCGCGCGTTGCCCGCGAGCAGCTCCTGCGCAGGCAGGTAGAACGCGGGGTGGCTCGGGTCGGCGCCGGGCGCCGCGTTCAAATCGATCGCGGCGACCCAGAGCTTCTTGGTCGTGATGTTCTGGATCAGGTCCACCCCTCGGGGGTCGCTGCAGAACGGCGGGATCGTCGCCGCGTTCCCGTACAGGCGGCGGCTCGTGAACACGACCCAGGCATAGCCGCCCGACGCGACGGGGTTGACCGTCGGCTCGTAGTTCATGTTGACGTCGTCCTTGTGCCTGTTGTCGATGCCGCCCACCGACGTCCCGTCTGCGGTGCAGGTCATCTCGACCGGCGCGCTCAGGCTGGGCAGGTAGAGCCCGCCCGCGGCGTCCCTCCCGTTCAGCTGAGCCAGGGGGACGGGCGCGCCCGAGCCATCGGCGCTCGCCCAGGCGAGGTGGGCCCTGGCGCCCCGGCGCGTCCTCAGATCGCCGAAGTCGTCGCCCTCGTTGCTCGCGGCGGTCTGGTGGTGGAACACGACCGACTTGCTGTCGGGGAGGAACGCCGGCCACCCCGGGCGCGTGCCCTCGGGCTCGCCGGTGTCGTCGACGATCTCCACGGGATCGGTGAAGGCGCCGGTCGCCGCGTCGAACTGCATCACGAACAGCTTCTTGCGGATGTTCGCGTCGGGGCCGTAGTTCGCGTTGAACACGACGAGCGAGCCGTCCGGCGAGAACGCCGGCGTCCCGAGCTCGTACGCCACGTCGTCGAGCCCGGAGGTCGGGCGGTTCGTGGAGCCGGGCAGCGAGAGGAGCCGTCCCGCCTGGGTGAGCGCGAGGGATCCATCCGGAGAGACCGCGGCGAAGGGCGCCGCCTCCGAGAGGTCGTGTTCGACGGCGCCCGAGGGGGTCAGATCGTAGGCGTGGCTCACGCCATAGGAGTTGATCCCGTTCTGGACCACCATCCGCGATCCGTCGGCCGCGACCGAGTGACACACCCGGCACTGGCTGGTGTCGCCGTTCCCCCCGGCGACGAGCCGAGGCGCGGTGTCGCCCGCCTTGATCGAGAGCACGGCCCCGCCGAACCGGCCATTGCCGCCCACGGCCCCGTCGAGGTTCTCCGCCAGCCAGGTGCCGTAGGAGTTGTAGTAGATGACGCCCGACAGCCGGGCCGGGGCGACGGTCCACGTCTGGGAGATCGGCCCGTACGCCTGGCCCTCGCGCGCGACGGTGAGGCTCACGGTGAGCCTGTCCGGCGAGCCGTCGGGCGTCGGTCCTCCGGCGCTGTCGGTGGCCATCGTCCAGACGTCCTGGGGAATCGGGTGCCGGATGAACGGCCCCCCGGTGGTGGCCAGGATCTCGGGCCGCGCGAACGTCCCTTTCCAGGAGAACGAGCCGCTCGTGGTCTTGAGCTCGATCTGGATCGCGTCGGCGTCCTCCGGCGTCCAGCGCCACATCAGGAGCGGCGCGAGCAGGCCTCGAGGCCAGACCGTGCCGTCGTAGGGGTAAAGGAACTCGAGCTTCTCGGCCCGGCCATCGCCGGCCGGGTGCTGCAGGGCGTCGAGGAGGGCCTCGCTCGTGACCGCCGCGCCGAGGCCCTCGCCGCCGACCCCGCCGACGCCGCCGCCGAGCGTGAGCTGCGTCGGGTCGGTGGCGATCTGCTGCGCCTGGGCGGGAACGGTCGCGTCGGCGCCGTTCTGCGCGGCGGTCAGCTGGATCAGGATCTTTCGCTGGACCGTCTCGCCGTTCAGCCCGGCCCGCACGGTGACCAGGCCGCCGGTGGTCCCTTTGGGGGTGAACGTGGCCATGCTCGCGGGCCCTGCGCCGATGGCCCCGAGCTCGCCGCGATCGACCGACCATCCGACGTTGATCGGGGCGTCCATCAACGTCGCCGTGTAGCTCACCGTCGGCGCTGGCTGCCCCACGGCGACGGTGATCGTCTGCAGGTCGCTCGGCTCGACCGTGAAGCCCAGCGGGACCGGGGCGCTGCCCCCGACGCCCGGGTCCGCGGGGTTGAAATCGCCGCTCGAGCTCGAGCCGTTCCCTCCACCCGTGGTGGCGCCGCCGCCGCCGCCGTCTCCGCCGCTGCCCGACGAAGCGGACGTCTCGGTGCGTGCCGTGCCCTGCGCACCACACGCGGCGAGCACGGCTCCCAGGCTGAGCGCCACCACGCACGCACCCCAATATTTAGAGAAATACAACGCCATGAAATAGAGATTACAAGGCCGCCGCGGCCGGCAGCAATCCGGATCGGCGTTCTCCCCGCGCTTCAGAATGACGGCATGCTCGCGCATCGAGGAGGTGCCGCAGGGTGGGCAGACGGGCGCGAAAAAAATTCGCGACCATGTGGGGGCGTGTATTCCGGCGCTCGCAATACTCCCTGAGCTGGCGCGCTCTGGGCTCGGCGGCGCGCGGAGACATGACACGTCCTTGTTTCGCTCGAGACACGTCTCCTTGGGAACGAACGACATAATGTCCCGGCTTCAATGCACCTGTGGAGAAGGAGTGTCTCATGATGAAGAAGCGCGCCAGAACGAGCGCTGCCCTGGCGCTCCTCGCGCTGCCGGTCGCTGCGGTGTGCGCTTGCTCCGGCGGCGAGTCGGTGGAGCCTGCGGCCGCCCCGGCTGCGTCAGAGGAACCCCCGCCGCCCCCGGACGAGGAGAGCGCGTCCTTCAGCGTCCAGCTCGGCCCGCGGCCGTATTACCTCGTCGAGGACATGGATGAGGGAGCGCTGAAGGAGGCGCTCCTCGCGTGCTCCGAGGGGCCGTTCGAGCGCACCGATTTCTCGATCGGCCACCGCGGCGCGTGCATGCAGTTCCCCGAGCACACGAGGGAGTCGTACGAGGCGGCCGCCCGCATGGGCGCCGGCATCCTGGAGTGCGACGTGACGTTCACCAAGGATCGAAGGCTCGTGTGCCGTCATGCGCAGTGTGATCTCCACACCACGACGAACATCCTCGCGATCCCGGAGCTCGCCGCGAAGTGCTCGGAGCCGTTCGTCCCGGCGGACGCCGAGGCCGGCACGCCGGCGTCGGCGAAATGCTGCACGAGCGACATCACGCTCGCCGAGTTCAAGCAGCTCTGCGGCAAGATGGACGCCGCGAACCCGGACGCCGCCACGGTGGAGGAGTACATGGCCGCGACGCCGTCGTTCCGCACGGACCTGTACGCCGCCTGCGGCACGCTGCTCACGCACGCCGAGAGCATCGCGCTCTTCTCGAGCCTGGGCGTCAAGTTCACCCCCGAGCTCAAGGCCCCGGAGGTGGAGATGCCGTACGAGGGCGACTACGATCAAGAGGCCTACGCGCAGCAGATGATCGACGAGTACAAGGACGCCGGCGTCGAGCCGGAGAGCGTGTTCGCGCAGTCCTTCAGCCTCGACGACGTGCTCTACTGGATCGAGAAAGAACCGGAGTTCGGCGCGCAGGCGGTGTACCTCGACGACCGCGTCGACACGCCCGAGGGCTACGAGACGGCGGTCGCCGGGATGCAGGGACTCGCGGACCAGGGCGTGAAGATCGTCGCGCCGCCCCTGTTCGCGCTGGTGACGCTCGACGAGAAGAAGAAGATCGTGCCCTCGGGCTACGCCGAGGCGGCCAAGGCCGCGGGGCTCGAGATCATCACGTGGACGCTCGAGCGCTCGGGGCCGCTCTCGACCGGCGGCGGCTACTATTACCAGTCGGTGGCCGACAGCATCGACAACGACGGCGACACGATGGTGATGCTCGACGTGCTCGCGCGCGACGTGGGCGTCCGCGGCGTCTTCTCGGACTGGCCTGCCACCGTGACGTACTACGCGAGCTGCATGGGGCTGTGAGCGGGGCGGCCGGGGAGGGGCGGCCCCGGCCCCGCGGGGGAGGCGCGGCCGTCTCCGGCGAGACGTTGGGCGCGGGCGGGGCCGGCGCGCACGACGCGCACGACGCGCACGACGCGCACGACGCGCACGACGCGCACGACGCGCACGGCGCGCACGAGAGGAGCAGCGGCGCGAGCGAAAAAGTGACTTTACAGAGCGCGCAAATGGTGGATCATGCGGTCGACGTTAGGCGACTGTGTGAGATTACCTTCGACGCTGCGCCCACGGTGACCCCCGGGCGTTCCCGCGGCGGCGGCGACAGGGAGGCGCGGACATGAAGCTGTTTCGGTTTTCGGGTGGTGGCGGACCGCGCCTCGGGATCGAGGACGAGCGCGGAGCGCGCCACGACCTCACGGCGGCGTCCCCGGAGGCGTTCGCGTCCGTCGCCTCGTGGCTCGCCTTGCCCGATCCCCTCGGCGCGGTGCGCGACGCGCGCGCGCGCGCCGCAGCCCACCCCCTCCCGCCCGACGTCGCGCTGCTCGCCCCGATCGACGGGCAGGAGGTCTGGGCGGCGGGCGTCACCTACGATCGCTCGCGCAGCGCGCGCAAAGAAGAGAGCGCCGGCGGCGGCGACTTCTACGACCGCGTGTACGACGCCGATCGCCCGGAGCTGTTCTTCAAGGCAACGCCCCGCCTGGTGGCCGGCCCGGGCGCGCCGGTGCGCGTCCGGCGCGACTCGAGCTGGAACGTGCCCGAACCGGAGCTCGCGCTCGTCGTGTCCGCGGCGGGCCGCATCGTCGGCTACACGGCCGGCAACGACGTCTCGTCGCGGTCCATCGAGGGCGACAACCCCCTCTACCTGCCGCAGGCGAAGATCTACGACGGCTGCTGCGCGCTCGGCCCCGCCATCGCGCTCGCGGACGAGCCCGGGCTGGATCTGCGCGCGCTCTCCATCCATCTCGCGATCCGGCGCAAGGGCGAGGCGGTGTTCGCGGGGGAGACCTCGACCGCGAGGATGCGGCGCGCGCCCGAGGAGCTCGTCGCCTACCTCACGCGCGAGCTGAGCTTCCCCGCGGGCGTCGTCCTCATGACCGGGACCGGCATCGTGCCACCAGACTCGTTCACCCTGGAGCCTGGCGACGTCGTGGAGATTGCGATCCCCGGCGTCGGCACGCTGGCGAACCCGGTATCTTGAGGTGGACGAGGCACCTCATGAAGCTCACGAAGCTCGAGACGTTCATCCTCGGTTCCGCCCATGCCCCCGGGTACGTTCACGCTCCAGGAGAAGGATGAAGTGCACCTATCGGTCGATCCGGTTTTTGCGCTCGTGAACTTCGCTTCCGCCTGAACCCATGGAATTCTTCGCCCACAACGCCGCCACCGGAGAGAAACTCGGCGCCTTCCGCGACGCCACCGCCGCCGAGATCGACGCCGCCGCCCGCGCCGCCGCCGCGGCAGCGCGGGCCATCGCCGACCTCGCGCCGGAGATGCGCGCCCGCTTCCTGGAGACCGCCGCCGACGAGATCATGGCGCTCGGCGAACCCCTGATCCAGACCGCACACCGGGAAACCGGGCTGCCCGTCGCCCGCCTCGAAGGCGAACGCGGCCGCACCACCGGCCAGCTGCGCCTCTTCGCCGCCGTCGTGCGCGAGGGCTCCTGGGTCGATGCCCGGATCGATCCCGCGCTGCCGGACCGCAAGCCGCTCCCGCGCCCCGATGTGCGCCGCATGCTGCGGCCGATCGGCCCGGTCGCCGTCTTCGGCGCGAGCAATTTCCCCCTCGCGTTCTCCGTCGCCGGCGGCGACACCACCTCCGCCCTCGCCGCGGGCAACCCGGTCGTGGTCAAGGCCCACCCGGCGCATCCCGGGACCTCCGACCTCGTGGCCTCGGCCCTGCGCTCCGCCGTGCAGAAGGCGGGCCTGCCCGCGGGCGTGTTCGGCATGGTGCACGGCGCCTCGCCCGAGGTCTCGCTCGCGCTGGTGCGCCACGAGGCCATCCAGGCCGTGGGCTTCACCGGGTCCACGCGCGCCGGCCGCGCCCTCTGTGACGCCGCCGCCGCCCGCCCGCGGCCGATCCCCGTGTTCGCCGAGATGAGCAGCATCAACCCGCTGGTCGTGCTGCCCGGCGCGTTGCGCGCGCGCGGCGACGTGATCGCCGAAGGGCTGGTCGGCTCGTGCACGCTCGGCGTCGGCCAGTTCTGCACCAAGCCGGGGCTCGTCCTGGGGTTGGCCTCCCCTGAATGGGATGGGTTTGCGCGGTCGGTCGCCAGCCGAGCCCGCGCCATCACGCCCGGGGTGATGCTGCACGCCGGCATCCAGGCGGCGTTCGACCGCTCCGTGCGGGAGCTGGAAGGCGTGGAGTGGCTGACCGACACCGGCGCGCGCGTCGCTCGCGTCTCCGCCGCCGACTTCGCGCGGCAGCCGCACCTCGCGCACGAGATCTTCGGGCCGTACACGCTGCTCGTCACCGCTTCGAACCGCGGAGAGTTGCTTCAGCTCCTCGGCGCGCTCGACGGCCAGCTCACCGCCACGCTGCATGGGACCGACGACGATCTCGCCGCCGCCCAGGACCTGGTCGATGTCCTCGGCCGGGTCGCGGGCCGCCTCATCTTCAACGGCTACCCGACGGGCGTGGAGGTGTCGCACGCCATACACCACGGCGGGCCGTACCCAGCGAGCAGCGACGTGCGCTTCACCTCGGTTGGAACCGCGGCCATCCTCCGCTTCGCGCGTCCCGTTTGTTACCAGTCGTGCCCGCCCGCGCTGCTCCCGCGGGAGCTGCGCGACGAGAACCCGCTCGGGATATCACGTCTCGTCGACGGCCAGGCCACCCGCGACCCCATCCCGCCCGGCGCATGACCCACGACCCGGTGTTCGAGTCCGGCAGCGAGGCGATTTACACCCTGCGTACCACCGCGCCCGGACCTTCGGGGCGCCTCCCGCTCGGGGCCGAGCAGCTGCGCGCCATGTCCAGCGGCGAGCTGTTCGGCTGGACGCAGAATGCCGGGATGGGGTGGGATCCTGCGCGCCTGCACGGGAAGCAGTTCCTCGTGCTCAGCACGCAGGGGGGAATCCGCGCGCCCGACGGCGCGCCGATCGCGCTCGGGTACCACACGGGACATTGGGAGGTGGGGCTGCTGATGGAGGAGGCCGCCCGCACCTTTACGGCCAGCGGGGCCATTCCGTTCGCCGGTTATGTCAGCGATCCGTGCGACGGGCGGACCAATGGCACCGTCGGCATGCTCGACAGCCTCGCTTACCGCAATGACGCGGCCATCGTCTTTCGAAGGCTGATCCGCTCGCTGCCCACCCGCCGAGGGGTGCTCGGCGTCGCCACCTGCGACAAGGGCCTGCCGGCCATGATGATGGCGCTCGCCGGCACCCCCGACCTCGCCACGGTGCTCGTGCCGGGAGGCGTCACGCTGCTCGCGGAGGAGGCGGAGGATACCGCCAAGGTCCAGACCCTCGCGGCGCGTTATGCGCGCGGGGAGGTGAGCCTCGACTACGCCGCCGAGATGGGCTGCCGCGCCTGCGGTTCCCCCGGCGGCGGCTGCCAGTTCATGGGGACGGCCGCGACGAGCCAGGTGGTGGCGGAGGCGCTCGGGCTCGCCCTCCCGCACGGCGCGCTCAGCCCGTCGGGCGCCGAGATCTGGCGCGACCTCGCCCGCCGCTCCGCGCACGCGCTCATGGCCCTCGAGCGACGTGGCGTGACCACGCGGGACATCGTCACCGACGATGCCGTCCACAACGCCATGGTGCTGCATGCCGCCGTCGGCGGGTCGACCAACCTGGTGCTCCATGTGCCGGCGATCGCCCATGCGGCCGGGCTTCGACGCCCCACGGTGGACGACTGGGCGCGCATCAACGCCCTCGTTCCGCGCCTCGTCGACGTGTTGCCCAACGGGCCGCGACACTATGCCACGGTCCAGGTCTTCCTCGCGGGAGGCGTCCCGGAGGTCATGCTCCATCTGCGCGAGCTTGGCCTGCTGCGGCTCGGTGCGCGCACCGTCAGCGGCCGGACCCTGGGCGAGAACCTCGAGTGGTGGGAGCGCAGCGAGCGGCGCCGGCGCCTGCGCGACAAGCTACAGCAGCTGGACCACATCGACCCGGACGACGTGATCATGTCCGCCGGGAAGGCGCGCGAGCGCGGCCTCACCAGCACGGTGACGTTCTTGCGCGGCAACCTCGCGCCCGAGGGAGCGCTCGTGAAGAGCACCGCGATCGCTCCCCAGGTGATCGGACCGGACGGCGTTTACCTGCACGAGGGACCTGCGCGCGTGTTCGGCAGCGAGGACGCGGCGATCGAGGCGATCAAGACGGGCGCCGTGCAGCCGGGTGACGTGATGGTGCTGATCGGCATCGGTCCCGGTATCGGAATGCCGGAGACCTACCAGATCACCTCCGCCCTCAAGCACGTGAAGGACGGGCACCACATCGCCCTGGTCACGGACGGCCGTTTCTCCGGCGTCTCCACCGGGGCGTGCATCGGCCACGTCAGCCCGGAGGCGTGGGCGGGTGGACCCATCGGCCGCGTGCGCGACGGCGATCGCGTCAGGCTCCGGATCGACACGCGCAGGCTGGAGGGGACGGTGGACGTCGTGGGCGTGGATGCCGCCGGTCTTGCCGCCCGTTCGCCCAGTCCGGCCCTTCGACCCGACGGCCGAGTGAACGCGGACACGCGACTCTGGGCTGCGCTTCAGGATGCCAGCGGCGGCAGCTGGGGTGGTTGCGTCTACGATGCGGAACGCATCATCGGGCTCCTCGGCCACGCCATCGCCGCTGAGCGGAGCTCCTCTGGCACATAAGTTTTGATATAGCGTCAAATTTCCAGGAGGAAGACGGATCGCGTAAGGGCTCCTCGTTCAACGAGCGCGTGCAGCGTGGCTGTACGATGGGACGGCCACGACGAGGAGCTTGACTTTCGGATCGCGTTTGGATTTCCTAGCCCCCGAAACCAGAAGATGTCTCGTGGTAGGCGCCACGAGCCTCGCCGAGCACGTCATTGAATTTTGAGGGCGCCCGCGAAGTCCACGTGGTGCCCCGGGAATGACGCGCGACACCGTCGCTCGCCAACCGCGGATCGTCTGTGCCTCCGTGCTGCTTCCGTGAGCAATGCGGCGGCACGCAGGCGAGAACGCGACGACGTGTGATGGGCCGTAGAGGGTTCTCTCCGACCACGTCTCTTTGCTCGAAAGGTAGCCGCACGATGTCGATTGGCCATCTGAAGTCTCGTGGACCGGCGCGGCGCGCAGTGGCGGTGTTGAGCTGCGCGCTCGGGCTCTGGGGCCTGTCTGCCTGCAAAGGTAAGCCCGACAGCACTCAGGCCGCAGCTGGCTCCGCCAGCGCCGCGGCCGAGCAGGCGCCGAGCGGGCGCGGGCCCACGGTCGTGCCAGGGCCCGGCTTCAACCCCGAGTGCTTCGCGCCGTGGAAGCAGGACACCAAGTACTTGCAGTGGACGGCGAGAAAGCCGCCGTTCCGCCTCGCGCTCGTCAACGGCTACGTCGGTAACGGCTGGCGCATCCAGATGGTCAAGACGGCCAAGGCCTTCGCCAAGGACCCGGCCATCGCGCCGCTGATCAAGGAGTTCAAGGTGGTGTCGACCGGCACCGACGTCGCGGCCCAGCTCGGCGCGATCGAGGACTTCATCAACCAGGGCTTCGACGGCATCGTCACGCTCGCCGTCAGCCCCGACGGCTTCGATCGCGTGATCCGCCTCGCCGACAAGAAGGACGTCGTCCTGGTTCCGTTCGACAACGTGCTCGACACGGACAAGGTGATGCAGGTCAACGAGGACCAGCTGGCGATGGGGCGGCAGTGGGGCGAGTTCCTCGACAAGCAGCTCGGTGGGAAGGGCAAGGTGCTCGAGGTCCGCGGCCTGCAGGGCAACTCCGTCGATCGCGACCGCCACGTCGGGTTCCGCGAGGTCATGGAAGCGCCGGGGAAGAGCTACACCATCGTGGAGGTGGTGGGCAGCTGGGACGACGGCAAGGCGCAGAAGGCGGTGGCCGACGCGCTGGCCGTGCACCGCCAGTTCGACGCGCTCTTCGCGCAGGGCGGCTCGACGGGCGCCGTCCGCGCGCTGCTCGACGCCGGCCACAAGCCGATCCCGGTCGCCACGGAGGCCGAGAACGGCGTGCGCAAGCTGATCGCGAAGCACCACGAGCAGGGCATGAAGGGCCTGTCGCTCGGCCAGTCGCCGGGGCTCGCGGCCATCGCGATGAAGGCGGCGCTCGAGGCCCTGCAAGGCAAGGTGCTGCCGCAGATGATCTCGGTGCCGATCCCCGCCGCCGATCACACCACGCTGAAGGACGGCGAGAACTTCTTCTCCCAGCTCTCCGACAACTTCTTCACGCCCAACGAGTTCCCGCCCTGCGGGGTCAACATCTCGGGCGTGAAGATCATGAACGAGTCGGAATCCGACGTAAAATAGACGTGAAATAGAAGTAAAGTAGACGTGAAGCAGCGCCCCGGGGGCGCCCCAGCATCATGACCGAACCGGTGAGCGCTCCGCTTCTCGAGCTCCGGGCCGTCTCCAAGCACTACGGCGGAGTCACCGCCCTGAGCGGCGTCGACTTCGCCTGCGAGGCGGGGAAGGTGCACGCGATCCTCGGCGAGAACGGCGCGGGCAAGAGCACCCTCATCAAGATCATCGGCGGCGTGGTCAAGCCGAGCGCCGGGGAGCTCTTGCTCCACGGCGAGCGGGTCCGGTTCGACCACCCGATCGAGGCGAACGCCGCCGGCATCGTCTGCGTCTTCCAGGAGCTGTCCCTGATGCCGACGCTGACGGTGGCCGAGAACATCGGCATCACCATGCCGACGAGCCGCCTGGGGCTCTTCGACCGCAAGGCGCAGGTCCGCAGGGCCGAGGAGCTCCTGGCGCGCGTCGGCTGCGAGGGCGTGAACCCGAACGCCTGGGTCAGCGACCTGCCGCTCTCGCGCCGCCAGATGGTCGAGATCGCGAAGGCGCTCGGCAAGGACCCGCGGCTGCTGATCCTGGACGAGGCCACCTCCGCGCTGACCAGCAGCGACGTCAAGAAGGTCTACGACCTCCTGGCCGAGCTCAAGGCCCAGGGCGTCGGCATGCTCTACATCTCGCACCGGATGCACGAGATCAAGGAGCTCGCGGACGTGATGTCGGTCTTCCGCAACGGCCGGCACATTGAGACCTTCGCCAGGGGCCAGCGCAGCGACGACCAGATCGTGGAGCTCATGATCGGGCGGGACATGGGTCACGTCTTCCCGCCGAAGCCGGCGGCCCGCAGCTTCCCGGCGACGTTGCTCGAGGTGACCGACCTGAGCTGGGAGCAGCAGCTCGAGAACGTGTCGTTCAAGCTCGGCAAGGGCGAGATCCTCGGCATCGGCGGGCTCGACGGCCAGGGCCAGCGCGAGCTGCTCCTCGGCTTGTTCGGTGTGCTCAAGGATCTGCGCGGCGAGATCAAGATCGACGGCAAGCCGGTCAAGCTGGCGAGCCCGCGACAGGCCAAGGACCGTGCGCACGGCATCGCCCTCGTGCCCGAAGACAGGAAGACTGAAGGCCTGATGTTGCCGATGGCCATCGCCGCGAACCTGTCGCTGGCGTCGCTCGACAAGTTCACGCGCGGCGTGGTGCTCGACCGCCGGCGCGAGGCCGCGCGCATCGACGAGATGGTGCGCCGCATCCAGATCAAGATCGGCTCGCTCGACCACCCGGTGTCGTCGCTGTCCGGGGGCAACCAGCAGAAGGTCGTGCTGGCCAAGTGGCTGATGACGGAGCCGCGGCTGCTGATGCTCAACGATCCCACCCGCGGCATCGACGTCGGTACGAAGCAGGAGATCTACCAGCTGCTCCGCGAGCTGGCGGACGCCGGCACGTCCATCCTCTTCTACACCACGGACTACGACGAGCTGATCGGCTGCTGCGACCGCGTGCTCGTCCTCTACCAGAGACGCGTGCAGGGCGAGCTCGTGGGGCCCGACATCACCGAGAAGAACATCCTGGACCTGGCCCTCGGTCTGCGCGGCGGGCCTGAGCGCGCGAAGCGCGAAGCCGAGCGCGCGCGATCAGAGGTGCGATGAAGGACTGGAAGCTCCGCCTGCGCCAGAACCAGGGCCTGCTCGTGGCCGTCGGTCTGTGCGTCTTCTTCTACGGGCTCTACTCGGTGTCCCATCCCAAGGGCTTCAGCGCGTCGCTCGTGGGGCAGAACGCCAACGAGTCGTTCGTGCTGGTGGCGGCGGCCATGGCCCAGACGATCCCCGTGCTGACCGGCGGCCTGGATCTGTCCGTGGGCGCGGTGATCACGCTCGTCAACTGCCTTGCCTCACACGTCCTTGCCGGCAGCGCGCTCGAGAATCTCCTGGGCATCCTGCTGTGCCTGGCCGTGGGCATGGCGGCGGGCCTGCTCAACGGCTGCCTCGTCGTGTACGGACGCCTGCAACCGATCATCGCCACCCTGGCCTCGGGCACGATCTTCATCGGCGTCGCGCTGTTCCTGAGACCGACGCCCGGCGGCCAGGTCGATGGCGATCTGGCGTTCGCGGCCACGTTCGATCTCAACGAGCTGCTGCAGGCCGCGGGCGCCGCCCCCCTCGACGGCGCGCTCGGCTTCGTCGGCGAGATCCCGTCGCCCGCGATCTGGATGGCGCTGCTCGCGCTGCTCTGGACCTATTACCGCCGCACCCGCTACGGCCTCGGCGCTTACGCGGTCGGCGCGTCGCAGGAGGCAGCGTACATGTCGGGCGTCCGCATCAAGCGCGTCAAGCTGGCCGCGTACACGCTGTCGGGGTTCTTCGCCAGCGTCGGCGGCCTCTACCTCGCGCTGCAGACGACGTCGGGCAACGCCGACATCCCACAGGCCGGCTCCTACACGCTGAACTCGATCGCCAGCGTCGTGATCGGGGGCACCTCGCTGTACGGAGGGATCGGCGGCGCCATAGGCTCTCTCTTCGGCGCGCTGGTGCTCCGCTCCGTCGCCTTCAACTTCCGCGTCTTCGACGAGGGCTCGGCGCTCGGCCTCCTCGCCAACCCGCTCTACCAGCCGCTGTTCGAGGGCCTGATCCTGCTCGCCGCCGTCTGCCTCGGCGCGCTGTGGGTCGTCCGCGTCAAGAACCGGCTGCACGTCTTCAGGTGAGCTCGATGCAACAGCCCCGCTCCCTCAAGAGCCCTTTCGGAGAGATCGACAGGCCGACCTGGTACACGCTGCTGTCGATCGGCGTCGTCCTCGTGATCGGCTCGATCGGCACGCTGATCACCCAGGGCACGCTGAGCTTCCTGAGCCCGCACTACATCCTGCAACAGCTGCAGATCGCCGCCTTCCTGGGCGTGGCCGCCACGGGCATGATGATCGTGATCCTGCTCGGCCACATCGATCTCTCGCTGCCCTGGGTGCTCACCTCGAGCGCCATGCTGGCCGCAGGGGTCGGCGGCTGGGCCGCGTTGCCCTGCGGCCTGGCGGTCGGCGCCGCCGCGGGTCTGGTGAACGGGCTCGGCGTCGCGTACCTGCGCGTGCCCTCGATGATCTTCACGCTGGGCACGAACACCGTGCTTCAGGGGCTGATGGTGCTCTACACCGGCGGCTTCGCTCCGCGCAGCGAGGCGCCGGCGTGGATGGAGGTCCTGGCCGTGGGCAGGACGTTCTCCATCCCGAACGCGCTGTTCGTCTGGATCGTGGTCGGCGGCGTCGGCACCTTCGTGCTGAAGAAGACCGCGCTCGGCCGCTATATCTATGCTGTGGGCAACCAGGAGCAGGCCGTTTATTTATCGGGCGTCAGGACACACCTGGTGCTGATCGGCGCCTTCGTGATGTGCGGCGTGTGTTCCGCCATCACCGGCATGCTGCTGGCGGGCTTTTCGCACAAGGCCTACCAGGCCATGGGCAACGACTACCTCATGCCGGCCATCGCCGCGGTGGTGATCGGCGGGACCAACATCATGGGCGGACGCGGGACGTACCTCGGCACCGTCCTCGGCACGATCTTGATCGTGCTGCTCCAGAGCATGCTCAGCGTGCTGCAGATGCCCGAGGCCGGGCGCCAGATCATCTACGGCGCGGTGATCATCGCCATGCTGCTGGTCTACGGTCGACAACACCAGGAGGGACGGTGATCCGAGCCGGGCGCCGCGCCCCGCGCCGACGCGGTCGGCAGCGAGGCGCACCGTCCGGCGATGGCGCTCAGGCGAGCATGTCGTCGATGGGCCCGGAGCCCTCGCCCTCACCGAAGTTCTCCGTCCACTCGGTCTTGTCCCGGACGGCGGCGGCGATGAGGCCGTTGAAGAGGCGGTTGTTCGTGACGTTCCCGGCGTCGATGTACTCGCCCTGCTTCAGGTAGCCGCCGCCGCTTCCGGCGATGATCGTCGGCACGTTGCGGAAGCTGTGGGACGGGCCGTCCGAGACGTGGTTCGTCCACATGATGATGGACTTGTCGAAGAGGTCGCGCGCCTTGAACTGATCGAGGCCGTGCAGCAGCGTCTGCATGCGGAGCACGTCGATCTCGGCGTGCGCTTGCTCGGCCGTCGGGTTGTTGCCCGTAGCTGCGTCCGATTGCACGCGGTGGCTGATGTGGTGGAAGGGCCAGCCGAGGCTCGCGTTCGACGGCACCGCATACTTCGTCCCATCCGTGCCGTCGCCGTGCTGCAGCGTCGCCACGCGGTTGAAGTTGCAGGCGAATGCCAGCGCCACGAGCTCGAGGTGGAGCTTCGCGACGTCCTCGATCATGCCGTCCATCTTGAACGCGAAGCCGCCCTCGAGCGCCTCGAGCTCCGACGTCGCGAGGCCCGCCTGGCTACAGGCACTGCCCATCTCGCCCATCGCGACCTCGGTGTCGCGGATGGAGTCGAAATGCTGCTGGAGGCGATGTTTGTCGGCGGAGCTCAGCGCCGACATGCGCATCAGGCTGTTCAGCTCCTCGCCCACGAAGTCGTTCACGCTCTTGCGGCTGCGGAGGAGCTCCTCGGCGAGCTGCCCGCCGCTGCCACCACCGCTGCTCGTCAGGCCGACGAGCTTGGAGTAGAGCGTGTACGGGTTGTCGTCCGCCGAGCGCACCTGCCCGGCGCCGCCGCCCTTGAACGAGATGCGCTCGGCGATGTACCCGTTCCTGCGGTTGCCGGCGTAGAGCGTGAGCGGCTCGGCGCCGCCCTCGTTCACGAGCTCTGCGATCACCACGTCCGCGGAGACGCCGGTCGAGGCTGCGGTCCTGCCGCCGCCCTGGGCCGGACGCGCGGTGAGCGCCTGACACAGGCCCTGCGCGTGGCCGCAGTTGGTGGGGCCCCCCATCGGGAAGTTGATCCCGCGGATGAACAGCAGGTTCGCGGCGTGAGGCGCGAGCACGTGCGTCGCCTTCTCCGTCATGCCGGCGAGCCCGCTGGTCGTGAGCGGGCCAGTCTCGTCCGGGAAGAACTTTTTACCCACCACGCCGCACGCCGCCACGATGTAGAGGCTGAACACGGGCGGGTTGTCCGCGGCCCAGGCGGAGCGCGACGGCAGCCCCTCGAGGAACGGAAGGGCGATGGCGACGCCGCCGGCGCGCAGGAACGCGCGCCGATTGATACCGCGCCGGCGCGCTGCGTGCGGATGAGTGAGGTTCGTCACGATCTTGGAGTTCACAGCGGGCCTCCCACGCGAGTCCGGAATGCTTCGTTCTTCACGAGCTCGAGCATCATCTCTTTCACAGAGCCGCTGGCGCCGCGGCTCACCTCGGCGAGCGTCTCGACGAGCGGCAGGTCCGACGGGACGACGTCGCGCTGGAGCGCGAAGCTCGCGAGCTTCTTGGCGTAGCAGAGGTGAGCCTGCTCGCCCTCCGCCATGTGGCGCATCAGCTCGCCGGCGTCCGCGAACGACCTGGCCCCTTCGGAGAACGAGTAGACGCCGCTGCTGTCGATCGGCAGGCCTCCGTTCTCCTCGTCCCGGTATTGCCCCATGCCGTCGAAGTGCTCGAAAGCGAAGCCGACGGGGTTGATGAGATCGTTGTGGCACCTGCCGCCGCAGGCGGCGGTGAGCTTGGTGATGCGCTGACGATTCGTCTGCCCGGGCTGGAGAGGCGGGACCGGCGGGATGTTGGGGGCCGGCGCGCCGAGCGGCGTGCACAACACGTCGAGGTTGATGCTGACGCCGCGGTGGATCGAGTCCGACTCCTCGTTCAGCGCGTTCAGTGTCAGGTAAGGGAGCTGCGAGAAGAAGCCGACGCGATTGGGGCCGAGGTCTCGCTCCTCGAAGCCGCGGCCGCTCGGCGAAAGGCCGTAGAGGCTCGCCATCCCCGGCCCCACGAAGCCCTTGGTGGACGTGAGGATGTCGTTGACGCCGAGGCCCTCTTTGAAGATCTTGTCGAAGAACAGGTACGCGCTCTCCTCGTACTCCGCGTTCAACGACTCGTCGTAGCTCTGCACGCCGAGCTTGCTGATCGTGGTGTAGCGATCGAAGTGGAGCAGCTCGCCATGGAAGTACCGCATGCGCTTCTCCGCGGTGGGCTCCTCCAGCATGGACGCGGCGACCGCGGCGATCGCCTCCGGCGTCGTGAGCGTGGGCGCCTTGTCGAGCAGCTCGTCGTCCGGCGCGGCGTTGCGCAGCCAGAGCGAGAGCTTCGCCGCGATCTCGTAACCGTCGAGCGGCTTGTGATCCTCGCCGAGCTCCGTGCGGTAGAGGAAGTGCGGCGACTGGAGCATCGTCTGGATCACGAGCTGCGCGCCCTTGGCGAAGGTGCTCTTCGTGCCGGACATCGCCGCGCCGGTGTCGAAGAGCTCCATGTACCTGAGGACCTCGGCGTCCGTCAGCGGGCGGCGGTACGCGCGGCGCCCCACGGCTTCGATGAAGCCCTCCGCGTCCGTCCCCGGGTAAACGTCGGCGAGCGCCTCGTCCGAAGCCGTCACCTCCTCGGCGAGCGCCTCCGCTGCCGATTGGTAGTCGTGCCACGAGCGCTGGTTCACGCTCAGCAGGTGCTCGTTGTTCGTGAAGTCCGTCGTGCCGGCGACGGGCTTCTCGAACCCGTCGGACAGCGACGGAGGAGCGGCGAGGTTCAGGACCACCTGCACGCTGCTCGCCCATTGCGAGTTCGTGAGGCGCACGAACCGGTGGTACTGCGGAGCACCCGGCATGTCGATGCCGCGCGCCACGCCGCCGCTGGCGCCCGGCGCAGGGGAGTCGCTCCCCTCCGGATCGCCCAGGGCGCCCGTACACCCCGCGAGCAGGAGCGCCGTGACGCAGAGCCCCGCGCCGAGCACCCGCCTGCGGCGCGGCAAGCTGGTTATCGAAAAAGACGGTGGGGTCATCATTGTCTCCTGACTGACCTCTGGTGGCTGAGCAGTTCCCTTGCTATGAACAGCGATGCAACGACCATCGTGCTCGCTGAAGCGGGGCGCATGGTCCCGGCCGATGGCACGCTCGGAGGAGCTCGCCATCACGGGTGACCGACATCACGCCCCAGGCGCAGTTGTGAGAGAGGGAAGTCCAGACGATTCGGACACATCAATCCCCAGCTGCGGGACCTACCCTCGGTTGACGGAATATTCTTCTATGCGCGAACCGGCCATCCTGGCGAAGAGGCCGCCTTCACTCCACAGCCTGCGGGGTGCCATTCGGACGCTTCGCCGGATGATGAAGAAATCACTCTCGGTAACAAATTCCGGAGATCACGACAGCCGTCGAACAAGCGGGGCCTGTCATGTTCTCTCGCGGAACACCCCTGGCAAGACGCCGAGCACGACCGATCAGCGCTCGCTGCTGCGACGACAGTGCGACCGCAATCGTTCGCTGAAATCGTTCAGTGGACGAAGGTCTCGGTGCGCGCGACGAGACCACCCAATCCAGGGCGAAGCAAAAGGAGACCCTTCTGGCCAAATGTGAACGATCACATTTGGGGTGTCAATTCCAATCGACCGGACCGCGGCTCTCCTCGAGTCCGGGGGAGGACCAGGCTGGCGGAGCTCCTCCGGTGCGCCGCGTCAAGAGGGGCAGGCGCCGGTCATCGTTGCTGGCTAACGCCCTGCGCCGCGTGTGTTCAGGTAGACCGCGTACAGCGAGGTCGTGGCGCAGATGAACAGGCGGTTGCGTTTGGCGCCGCCGAAGCAGACGTTGGACACCGTCTCGGGGATCAGCACCTTGCCGAGCAGCGCGCCGTCGCTCGCGTGGCAGTGCACGCCGTCGCCGGCCGACAGCCACAGGTTGCCGTGCACGTCGACGCGGAAGCCGTCGTACACGCCCACCGGGCAGGTCGCGAACACCTCGCCGCCGCTCAGCCTGCCATTGTCGTCGACGTGGAATTTGCGCACGTGGTGCGGGCCGTCCTTCACGTGCGTCGCGCCGGTGTCGGCGATGTACAGCAGCGACTCGTCCGGCGAGAAGGCGAGGCCGTTGGGCTGCACGAAGTCACTCGCGACGGCCGTCAGCGCACGGCCGGCCGGGTCCATGCGGTAGACGCGCTGCGCGCCCTGCTCGTTCGGCGAGGCGTCGCCCTCGTAGTCGCTGTCGATGCCGTAGCTCGGGTCGGTGAACCAGATGCTGCCGTCGGACTTCACGACCACGTCGTTCGGCGAGTTCAGCCGCTTGCCCTCGTAGTGCGACGCGAGCACCATGCGCGAGCCGTCGTGCTCGGTGCGCGAGACGCAGCGGCCGCGGTGCTCGCAGGAGACGAGGCGGCCCTGCAGGTCGACCGTGTGGCCGTTGGTGTTCATCGCGGGCTGGCGGAACACCGAGACCGAGCCGTCGGTGTCGTCCCACCGCAGCATGCGGTCGTTCGGGATGTCCGACCAGACGAGGTAGCGCCCCGCTGCGAACCACGCCGGCCCCTCCGCCCAGCGGCAGCCGGTGTACAGCTTCTCGACGTGCACGTGCGGGAGCGCGAGCTTGCGGAAGCGCGGGTCGATCACCTCGAAGCTCGGGGTCAGCTCGATGACCATCGGGTTCTCCTCCTTCGATCCAAATGCCTGCGGCCGGGGCCGTAGACCAGCAGCATCGTGATGATCACGACGCCGTGGATGACCTGCCGACCCACCTCCGGGATCTGCATCACCGACAGGATGGGCTGCAGCAGCGTAATCTGGACCACCCCGGAGCATGTCGAGGAGGGCTATCTTACCAGCGCCGCCCTCCACGCCGCCACCCTTCGCCCGCCGCTCACCGCCGTGCGACGGCGCGCGTGCCGAGCACGTCTCGGTTGCCGGCGGGCACCTCCTCGCCGGTGAGCGGCGCGAGCGTCCACGCGTCCGAACCGAGCCGGGCGGGGATGACGCCGCGCTCGCGACCGCGCTCGCGGAGTCTACGAAGGGAGCCGCCGGCCGGCGCGGGTGATCATTCGATCAAGCCGATCGATTCGTTCGATCCATCCCGCCGCGCGCTCCAGCCACCACATCCAGCGTTCGGCTCGGCCGGCAACCCGCTGCCACCCGCGTGATTCCGCGCAGCGCCCGACAGGCTCACGGCGCGAGCCGGCTACTTCCCCGGCCCGCAGCCGAGGAGATCCACCTGCCCGCCAGCGCCACCGCGGTGGCATAGCCGTTGCCATATCAGCGTCTCGTGCCGGCATCGCGGCTGCACCGGAAGGAACGGACCGAGCCATGGGCCGGGAGCGGCCCGCGGTCATCGTGGTCCTGGCCCTTGTTGCCGGGCAACGCCGCAGGCGCGCTCGTCATCAACATATCGTCTACCCGTCCAGGTGAAGACAATGCGCTTCGCGTGCCGCCCACCTCCACCTCAGGCGCGGCGGGCGCTGGAGCCGGCGAACGCGTCCTCGTCGGCGTGCGCGACAAGATCGTCATCGCCGTCACCGGCTGAGGGCTCGGATTGGAGCGAGAACCATGACTATCCTATCGAAGATCCTGTTCACGACGCTGGGGGTGGGAATGTTGGGTTGGGCCTCCGTGGCGCGCGCCGAGGCTCCCTCCGCAGCGCCCGAGGCCACCCCGTCGGATCCCGCTGCGAAGGAGTTCGCCCCGGCCCTGCGCCGCGGGGAATGGCTCTCGTCCCTTGGACTGCACGCGTCACTCGGCCTCGCCTTCGGCGGCGATGAGCTCGCCGAGCTCACGTACACGGACGGCAGCAGCGCCGCCGTCCACGCCGGCGAAGGAGTCTCGTTCTCCGGTGGACTGACCTGGACGCCTCTTTGGTTCGGGGATCGCGTGGGACTCGGTCTCGGGCTGGACGCCGGGTGGAAGTACAAGAGCACCTACGTCCAGTCCGATGGCTCGGTCAAGCTGGAGCGCGTCCCACTGATGGCCTCCCTCCGAAGCATGGTGGCGCTCGGCAGCTCGTGGCACGGCCTCCTGGCCGTGGGCGGGATCCTCGAGCTCAACCCGCACCTCTATGGCGACGGCGTCCTCGGCGTCGTCGACGCTCGGTTCGACGACGCCTTGGGCGGGATGATGGAGCTCGGCATCCTCTGGGGTCGTCCGGAGGCCCTCGGGTTCGAGATCACCGGGCGCTGGTCGATCCTGAGCTACGAGTACATGGGCGAAAGCGTCAACGCCAGCAGCGGGTCCATCAACCTGACGGGCCACTTCTTCCTCTGAGGAGGAGCAGATCGTCACCTGCGCACGGCCGTGCCTTCGCCGAGCGCCGCGTCTTCAAGGTGAGCGTGGAAGAGCGGCGTCGGCTGCTGGAGCTGCCGAGAGGTCCGGAGCAGCCTTGGAGCGGCCCGCTGGTTTCACCCGCCTGACCGCTCCGGCGCGGCCGGCGTGGCCCGCGAGACCGCCGCGTGCAGGACGGTGATCTGCCGCGCGACGCGATCGAGCTGGGCCTGGAACAACGTCCCCAGCGTCGTCGGAGCGGGCTCGATCCCGGCGCCCTCGTCGCCAGGCTCGGGCGCGAACAGGTCAGGCAGCGGCGCGGGCGGGCGCTGCTCGGCCACCGCCTCGGCGAGGTCCTCGAGCGCGCGGCCGGCGCGGCGCTCGAAGCGCGCGAGCTCTTCGCGGCGCGACGGTGACGCGCTCGGCCCGGGTGAGGACGCGAGCGCGACCGCCGAGGCGACGACGCGGCGCGTGTACGTGAGCTCCGTCATGAGCGGCTCGAGCGCCTCCGACGCGCCGCGCGACTCCGAGACGAGCCGCTGGAACGACGCCTCGGCGTTGCTGGTCGCGAGCCCGGCGTCGCGGCGCGCCGCGGCGAGCGCCGCCTCGGCCCCTGCCTGCTCGCTCCCGTACGCGGCGGCCGCCCGCGCGAGGGTCTCGCGCGCCGCGCGCAGGGCCTGCGCCATGTGCTCGGGGAAGCGGTCGCGCTCCGGGCTGGGCCACACGAGGGCGATCGCCGCGAGCGCGATCGCGCCGCCGATCAGCGTGTTGACGACGCGCAGGTGCGTCAGGTGATGGTCGCCGGAGCTGAGCTCGGCGAGGAGCACGAAGGTGGGCGTCAGGAAGGCGGAGAAGGCGCCGTAGTTGACCGGCAAGAGCGCGACCCCCACGGTCGCGAGCACGAAGACGAGCGCGAGCAGGCCGAGCGGGTCGTGCACGACCGCGGCGATCCCTGCGGCGAGCAGGCCCCCGAGCACCGTGCCGGCGATGCGCTGCAGGCCCTTCAGCACCGTCGCGCCGGTGTACGGCTGGAGGATGGAGACGGCGGTGATCGTGATCCAGTAGCCGCGCCGGAGCTCGAAGCCATGGCTCACCGCCAGGCCGACCGCCGCCGCTAGGCCCACGCGGAGCGCGTGCCGGAGCGAGAGCGAGCGCGCGGTGAGGTTCTCGCGGAGCGGCCCGAGGACGCGGTCGCGGAGCTTCGGCTCGGACGGCGTGGCTGCCGCGGGCTCGCGCTGGGGGCCCTCCGCGGGGCTGTCGTCGTTGTCGTCGAGCGTCGGCGCCGTCTCGGCCGCGACGCGCAGGTACTCGCGCAGCAGGGCGAGGAGCGCCGCGGCGTGGAGGAGCCGCGAGCGGGTCATGGCGGCGGCCCTGCCCCCTTCGCGCGCGTCCCGCGCGATCGCCGCGCGGAGCGCCTGCTCGTCCCACGCGCACGGCTGAAGGCGGGGGCCGCCGCCCTCGGTCTCCACGACGCGCGCGACCTCGTGCGCCGAGCGCGCGAACGCCGCGAGCGCGCGCTCGGCCTCGACGCGCGCCTCGGAGCGCCTGCCGGGGGGCCCCGGGTCGCCGGCGGCCTCCAGCGTGTCGGCGAGCGCGACGAGCGTCCCGAAGAGCTGATCGGCGTCCTGGAGCAGGACGAGCAGGCGCTCGCCGCGCCCGCTCTCGCCCTGGCGCCCGCGCCGCACGCCCCCGAGCGCCGCGCGCGCCGCCTCGATGGCCGCGCGGAGGGTCGCGTGCCGCTGCACGAGCGCGTGGTAGCCGGCCTCCTCGCCCCGCCGCGACGCGTCCTCCAGCGCGGCCGCGTGGTCGGCGAGCGCGCGGTAACACGCGGCGACGGCGACGCGCACCGGGCGGTACGGCCGGATGGGCCAGAGCAGGAGGCCGAGCGCCATGGCCCAGAGGCCGCCCGCGAGCACGCCCGCGCCGCGCGCGAGCGCCTCGGCCCCGTCGGCCGGCGCGGCGATGGACGCGGCCATGATGATCGCGACGAGCCCTCCGACGCTGCCCGCCTCGGCCCCGTAGACCCGCGCGAAGCCGGCCGCGGAGACGCCGACGAACAGCGCGATCGTCGCCGTCCACGGCGATCCACCTGCGAGGGCCATGACGACGGCCGCGAGGGCGCCGACGACGGTGAGCGCGCCCATGGTCGCGGCGCGCGCGCGGTACGAGCCGCCCTTGTCGGCGACGGTCGCGAGGAAGCCGCCCAGCGTGGCCCAGGAGGTCGCGTGCACCGGGACGGCCTGCCCGACGAGCACCGGCACGAGGGCCGCGACGGCCGCGCGCAGGCCGCTCTTCAGCGACGGCCTCGCCGGCTCGATGTGCGCTATCGATTTCAGGAGCCTGAGCGTGCGCTCGCGGGAAGGCATGATCACGGCGCTCGTCCCTCCGCGCGGCGCGTGCGCCCCTTCACCAGGCTCAGTACACCCACGTCCACGTGATCATCGTCGGCTGCGCCCCCGGCTCCTCCGGCAGCGCGCCGGCGGCATACGGCGACTTGCTCGGCGCGATCGGGTGGACGGCGGCGACCGCGAAGCCCGTCACGTGGCCCAGGATCATGCCGGCGCCGACGTCCTGCCAGGAGTGCGCGCCGGCGCCGATCCGCAGCGCCATGGTCACGAGGGTCGCCGTCTCGGCGAGGGCGAGCGCGCCGAGGCGCGGCGAGGCGTCGCCGGTCGTGCGCAGCACCAGGTTGAGGCGCGCGCCGGCGAGCGCCGCGACCGGGGTCGTGTGGCCCGAGGGGAACGCGTCGAAATCGAGATCGGTGTCGCCGCACCGGTCCGTCCGCCACGAGCGCGGCCGGCAACGGCCCGACAGGCGCTTGATCAGGCTCGAGAGGCCGGTCGACAGCGCCGCCGCCTCGGCCTCGATGAGCGACGTCCGGAGCGCTCGCGAGAAGGGGTGGGGGACGCCGGCGCCCGCGAGGTAGCTGCCCTCGAGGGCGTACCCGCTGCCGAGGAGCAGCAGCGTGCCCCCGGCTGCGCCGGTGATGTCGCTGATGCCGCCGAGGACCTCGTCGCGCTCCTCGCTGGACGCGGCGCCCCACGCGGAGCGCCGCTGAGGGAGCAGGTAGCTCGCGAGCGAGGCGGCGCTGACCGCGACGACGACCGCCTCGCCGGCCGGAGCGCCGAACGCCCAGTCCGGCGCCGCCGGCCCCACCTGCGCGGCGGCGGGCGTGCTCCACGCCAGCGCCCCCACGCAGGCGAGCGGCGCGGCGTACTTCACGGCTTGTTCGTCGCGGGGGAGGGCGCCTTGGGCTGCGCGGGCGCGGCGGGCTTGGTTGCCCCCTGGGCGGGCGCAGCGGCCGCCGGCTTGGCCGCCTGGGCGGGCGCAGCGGCCGCCGGCTTCACCGCCTGGGCCGGCGCGGCGGTCGCCGGCTTGGCGCCCTGGGCCGCCGCGGGGGCCGCCGGCTTCGCCGCCTCGGGCGCCGCGGCGCCCTTGCCCAGCTTGTCCGCCGCGTCGCCGGACGTCACGCCCGGCGCCTTCTGGACCGTGATCGGCCCGAGCTGCAGCGCCGACAGCTGCTCCCCGATCGCGCCGGCGTCGCCCACCAGGACGACCCGGAGCTGCTCGGGCACGAGGTACTGCTGCGCGACCCGCTGCACGTCCACGGGCGTGATCCGCTGGATCCGCGCCGGCCGCGTCGCGAACTCGTCGAGCGGCAGGCCGTAGATCGCGAGGCTCGCGATCGTCGACGCCGTCGCGCCCGCCGTCTCGAAGCGGGCCGGCAGCTGGCGGATGAGGTTCGCCTTGGCGTCCGCGAGCTCCTCGATCGTGACCGGCTCCCGCCGCATCCGGTCGATCTCCGCGAGGATCTCCCGCACGGCCGGGCCGGTGTTCTCCCGCACGATCGCGCCGCCCGCGGAGAACGGGCCCGGTCCGTGCCGCATGTCGAAGCTGGAGCGCGCCCCGTAGGTGTACGCGTGCTTCTCGCGCAGGTTCAGGTTGAGCCGGCTCGAGAACTGCCCGCCGAGGAGCGTGTTCATCACGAGCAGGGCGTCGTAGTCCTTCGTCGAGCGCGGCACGCCCGGCATCGTCACCACCACGGTCGACTGCGTGAGCCCCGGCCGGTCGACGACGACGACGCGCGGCTCGCCCGCGGCGAGCGCCGGCGGCGTGGGCGGGAGCTCGGCGGTCGGCGGCGCGGGCGGCGCGCCGACCGGCCCCTTCCAGGCGCCGAAGACCCGCTCCGCCTCCTTCACCGCGTCGGCCTTGGTGATGTTCCCGGCCATCGCGATCGTGGTCAGCTCCGGCCGGAACTGCGCGGCGTGGAACTTCGCGAGGGCGCCCTGGGTGATCTTCTTCAGCGCCGCCTCGGTGCCGAGCAGCGGCGCGCTGTACGCGTGGCCCTCGGGGTAGAGCGTCATGCCCTGCGCGATGGAGAGCAGCGACGACGGCCGGTCGTTCATCTCGGCGAGCTGGGTGATGCGGCGCGAGCGCTCCCGCTCGATCTCCGTCCGGTCGAAGGCCGGGCTCATGTACGCGTCGCCGAGCAGCGTCAGCATCTCGCCGAACCGCGGGGTCACGCTCTGCCCCTGCACGCCGCCGCCGTCGAAGTTGACCCAGGACGTGTAGTTCGCGCCGAGCTTGCCGAGCGCGTCGCTGAACGCGAGCGCGTTGCGGGTCTTCGTGCCCTGCGTGAGCATCGCGCCCGCGAACGCGCCGACGCCGGGCTCGGCCTGATCGGCGCCCCGCACGGTGGTCACCTCCACCGCGACGATCGGCAGCTCGTGCCGCTCCACCACGAGGACGCGGATCCCGTTGGCGAGCTTCGCCTCCTCGATCCGCGGCGGCACGAAGACCACCTCCGGCCCTGGAGGCGGCGGCGACTTGCGGAACGCGTCCGCAGGCGCGGGCGGCGGCGCGGCGGGCGGCGGCGCGGGGCGCGCCGCCGTGGTGGCGGCGGGCGGCGCCTTCGGGGTCGGTGCGCAGGCGGCGAGCGCCGCGGCGGCGAGCGAGACGGAGAGGATTCGTTTCATGGTCATGGCTCAACCCCCCTTCGGCGCGGCCGTGCCGGCCGCAGGCTTCTCGATCGCGGGCTTCTGACCGGCCGGCGCCGCGGCGGGCGCCGCCGCGGGCTTCTGGCCCGCGGGCGCCGCGGCGGGCGTGGCCGCCGCGGGCTTCTGACCGGCCGGCGCCGCGGCGGGCGTGGCCGCCGCGGGCTTCTGGCCCGCGGGCGCCGCGGCGGGCGTGGCCGCCGCGGGCTTCTGACCGGCCGGCGCCGCCGCGGTCTGCTTCACGAGGCGCCCGGCCTTCGGGGCGCCCGGCTTCGGCGTGACGAGGGCGATCACGCGCCTGCCCGCGGGCAGAAAATCCGCCGTTGCCTTCTGCAGGTCGGCGGCCGTGGCCTTCTCGTACCTGGCCACGTCCTTCGGGAAGTACCCCGGATCGCCGGCCTGCTGGTTGTAGTTGTTGATGGCGTTCGCGCGGGCCGTCACCTGCTCCATGCTGAAGACGAGATCCGAGAGCAGCTTCGTCCGGGCCCGCTCGTGCTCGTCCTGCGACGGCGGCGCCTTGCGCAGCCGCTCGAGCTCGGCGTCGATGAGCTTCAAGGCCTGCTCGGGCGACTTGCCCTTCTTCAGCGTGGCGGTGATCTGGAACGTGCTCGCGAGCTGGCTCGACTGCTGGCCCGCGAAGACGTCCTGCGCGATCTGGAGATCGTAGACGAGCTTCTTGTAGAGCCGGCTCGTCTTGCCCGACGAGAGGACGTTGGCGACGAGGTCGAGCTCGGCGTCGCCCGGCGCGAAGCTCGGCGGCGTCACCCAGTTGATCGTCACGCGGGGCAGCTCCACGTCGGCCTCGATGTCGAGGCGCTCCTCGGTCGCGAGGTCGCCCGGGTCGGGCTTCGTGGCCACGGGCGGCGGGGCGCCCTTCGGGATCGGGGCGAAGTACTTCTCGACGAGCTCCTTCGTCCTCGCCCTGTCGATGTCGCCGGCGACGACGAGGGTCGCGTTGTTCGGCACGTAGAACGCCTTGAAGAAGGCCCGGACGTCGTCCATCCGCGCGGCGTCGAGGTCCTCGGGGGTGCCGATGGTGAGCAGGTGGTAGGGGTGGCCCTCCGGGAACAGCGCGGCGCGGACGAACTGCGGCACGAGGCCGTACGGCGCGTTCTCGTAGTTCTGGCGGCGCTCGTTCTTCACGACGTCGCGCTGGCTCTTGAACGTCTCGTCGTTCGCGTGGTCGAGCAGCCAGCCCATCCGGTCGCTCTCCAGCCAGAGCACGAGCGCGAGCTCGTTGGCGGGCACGGTCTCGAAGTAGTTCGTGCGGTCGGCGTTCGTCGTGCCGTTGCGCTCGCTCGCGCCGGCCCGCTCCAGGTACTTGAGGAACATGTCCTCGCCGACGTTCTTCGAGCCCTGGAACATGACGTGCTCGAAGAGGTGCGCGAAGCCGTTCTTCCCCTGCGGCTCGTCCTTGGATCCCACGTGGTACCAGACGTTCACGGCCACGACCGGCGTGCGGTGATCCTCGTGCAGGACCACCTCGAGCCCGTTCGCGAGCGTGTACTTTTCCACCGGGATCATCACGCTCACGCTGCCCGTGGCCGGCGCCGCCGTGGGCTGCGCGCCCGCGGCTTGTGCTCCCGCGGGCTGGGCCGCCGCGGCCGGCTTGGCGCCCGGTTGCGCCGCCGCCGCGGGCTGCGCTCCCGCGGGCTGGGCCGGCGCGGCCGGCTTGGCGCCCGGTTGCGCCGCCGCCGCGGGCTGCGCCGGCGCGGCCGGCTTGACGGCGGACTGCGCCGCCGCAGGCGGCGCGCCGTGGACGGACAACGTCAGGCCGAGCGCGGCGACGAGCGCGCTGGACAGGGACGAGAGCGCCCGGCGGCGCCTTCGTTCGGACGGATGGGGGGCTCGCATGGGCGCGGTTTTACCGCAGATCGCCCGGGGTGGAGCGCAAAGTTCGGGCAGCGCTCGCATTTGCGAACGAGCGGTAAGAAGAGCGTCACGCCCGGCGGCGCGCTCGCGTCAGAAGTTCAGGAGGAAGAGCTGGTACGGCCCAAAATCCACCGGCGTGCGCCCACTCACGGTGACGGATCCGAGGCTGCCTCCCGGCTGATCCGTGCCGATCGAGACGCTGGACCCTCCGGCGCCGCCGGCGCAGGTACCGAATGCGCCGGAGCACTGGAACTGGACCGGATTGCAGGCGTCCATCGCTGCCTTGAGCGTCATCGGGAACTCCGTCAGGCCGCAGGAAGACACGAGGACGCCTCGGCCCGGGCAGAGGGGGAGATAGTACCTTTGCTCGGGGCTGCTCGGGCCGCACGCGGACACCGCGGGCACCGACGCGCCGGTGGTGTCGCCGCCGACGAGGCCGCTCTCCCCGAGGACCTCGGCCTCCTCGCCGAGGCACGCGGTGTGCTGGTACTTGAGGCGCACCGTGCCGGAGGTGCCGGCGTACGCGGCCTTGACCACGACCGTGTAGGTCCCCGCGGGGAGCTTGGCCGCGAGGTTCGCGCCCGGCAGGAAGTCGCCGCAGGTGTCGGTCGCGCACCCGACGGGCGCGCCGGCGCAGCCCTCGCCCGGGAGCACCGCGAGCACGGTGTCGAGCTCCGACTCCAGCGTGCTCAGGTACACGACCTCCTCGGACGGCAGCGTGAACCGGAAGAACACCGCGCCGCCCTCGCCGCCGCACGGCAGCGCCACGTCCGACGGGCCCGCCGCGCCGATCACCGCGGCGTAGTTCATCGAGTCGGTGAGCTCCCCCGGGGTCTCGCAGCTCTCCGCGCCCGGGATCGGGGTGCAGCCGTCGTCCGGGATCCCGTTGCAGTCCTCGTCGGCGCCGTTGCTGCAAACCTCCGTCATCGGGAAGATGCACCCCGAGGCGCAGCCGTTGTCCGGGACGTCGTCGCAGTCCTGATCGATGAAGTCCCCGCAGATCTCCGGCTGGGGCTCGCAAGGCTGGACCGCAGGGACGTGCACCGGCACGTCGACCACGTTGTTGTCGGTGGACTGCTCGGGGATCACGCCGGTCGGGTTGACGGCGACGCGGAGGACGTAGTCCCCCTCGGGCACGTCCGTCACGTCGACCCACTGGCACGACGTGCCGACGCCGTAGATGTCGGCCCACCCGGCGCTCAGGAAGTTGCACCCAGCGCTCCCTGCGCCCGGCGAGCCCTGCGGCTGCGGGTTCGCGGGATCGAGCGGATCCATGTCCAGGAGGCAGAACGCCTGCTTGTGCCCCTGCGCGACGACCTCGCCGTCCGCGTCGAGCAGCTGGTAATTGGTGAACTCCTTGAAGTGGTAGTGCCCGTGGCACTGCGCGAACTCGAAGAGCGGATTGTCGAACTCGGAGCCAGGGTTGAGGTGGCCCGGCCCGGCGTTCTCGATGCGCCCCTCGAACTGGAGGAGGCGCCGCCGGCCGGGGCCGCTGATGCACCCCTCCATGATCTCGCAGGAGTCCGCGGCGAACGTCTGGTACGAGAACTGGACCGTGTCGGCGACGCGCTCGGCGTTCGGGCGCAGGTCGGGCACCATGCAGACGCCGGCCGCGCACTCGTGGCCGCTGGGGCAGCACGCGCCGCCGCACATCGTGCCGTCGCAGGCGGGGTAGTCGACCGGGAGGACCACCGCGTTGTTGTCGAAGCGCGCCTCGGCGATCGTGTGGTCCGGGTTCACGGTGATCTCGAGATCGTAGAGCCCGGCCGGCACCCCGGTCACGTCGAGGGCGTTGCACGCGACCGTGCCGGGCTGCGCGACGTGGTCCCCGGGGCCGAGGCCCTGCGCGTCGCAGCTGAACGCTCCGCCGGGCATCGCGACGCAGCGCGCGTCGAGCGCGCCCTCCGCGACCGCGGCGCCGCCCCGCAGGAGGCGCGCGCGGAAGAAGCGCGGCACGACGTAGCTGTCCTCGCAGAAGTTCGGCGCGAACACGTCGCTCTCGGACGGCGCGCCGAGATCGAGCGGCACGTCGCCGGCGTTCCGGAGCGAGACGTTGAACCGCATGAGCGCGCGCCGGCCGCTCCCGCCGACGCAGCCCTGGAGCGCCTCGCACGCGTCCTCGCCCACGTGCGCCATGGCGAACGTGACGGGCTCGTCGCCCAGCGGCTCGAGCACGAGGTCGGCCGCCCTGCAGCCGCCGTCCACGCACGTCGCGCCCCGGCTGCAGCACGCCGCCTCGCCGCAGGCGCGCGTGTCGTCGCACGCGGCCGTGCAGCCCGACGGCTTGCCCTCGGCGTCGATCTGGCAGCGGGCGCCGGCGGGACACACGAGGTCCGAGCCCTCGCAGCGCACCCCGTCCGGCGCGCCGCCGTCGCCGCCGCCGCCGCCCTCTCCGGCGCTGCCGCCGCCGCCGCCCTCTCCGGCGCTGCCGCCCGTTCCCGTGCCCCCGGGCGGCTCGGCCGGCGCGCCGTCGCCGCACGCGGCGACCGCTACGAGCAACGATCCCATCCACAACGTCTCGACGAGCTTCTTCATGTGCACCTGTGGCGAGTGACGGAGGGGCTGCGCGGCGGCCGGCGTGTCGCCGCGGCGCGCGCAGGAGCGAGCCGGAGAGCGTAAAGGCGCGCCCGATCGATCGCAGCACGCTCGCGCGCGCCGCGCAGGATTCCGACCGGCGCCGGGCGCGAGCGGCGTATTTTCCTCAGCTTACCCGAGGGGCGTATACTCTCGCCGACATGGCCCCCGTCGTCGTCGTCACCGGTGCATCCAGCGGGATTGGTCGATCGCTCGCCCTCGCGTGGGCGAGGCGCGGCGCGCGCGTGGTGCTGAGCGCGCGCGGGCAGGAGGCGCTCGATCGCGTCGCCGCCGAGGCCCGCGCGGCGGGCGGCGACGCGCTCGCGGTCGCGGGGGACGTCACGGTCGAGGAGGACCGCAAGGCGCTGTGCGAGCGGGCGCTCGGCGCGTACGGCCGGCTGGACGTGCTGGTGAACAACGCGGGGCGCGGCTACTACGCGCCCTCGCTGGAGGTGGACCCGGCCGAGCTCGAGGCGATCTACCGGCTCAACGTGATCGCCCCGGTGCGCCTTGCCCAGCTCGCGATCGAGCCGCTCTCGGCCGCGAAGGGGACGATCGTCATGGTCTCGTCGGTGGCGGGCGTCGTCGCCTCGCCGCGGATGGGCCCGTACGCCTCGTCGAAGTTCGCGCTCGAGGCGCTCTCGATGTCGCTCCGCGCGGAGCTCGCGTCGCGCGGCGTGCGCGTGCTGGTCGTGCGCCCGGGCCCGGTGGCGACGCCGTTCCGGCAGAACGCGGTGGTGGCCGACGACAACGTCGGCTACCGCCCGCCGGGCCACAACCCGCAGAGCCCGGACGACGTCGCGGAGATGACCGTGCGCGCCGTCGACGCGGGCCGCGAGGTCCTGGAGACGAGCCTGTTCGTGAAGACCGCGAGCGTGGCCGCCCGCGTGGCGCCCGGCCCGATGCGCTGGATCACGCGGCAGATGGCGCGCCGCTCGGGGTTCTGAGCGAGGCGCGCCCCGTCCGCGCGGCCCGGCCAGGTGATCGCTCGTCGACGTGTCCGCGAGCGCCCCTCCTCGACCTCCGGCGTGAGCCCATCCGTCGAGGCCGTGATTCGCCGCGCTACCGCAGGATCTCCTCGAGCAACGCGTTCGGCTCGCCGCGGCGATCTTCGCCGAACGACGAGACGCCGAGGCCGTAGTACTGGTTCATGATGGTGAACCACAGATCGCGGAGCTGGCGATCGCTGCCGAGGGCGCCGTAGGCGACGTGCGCGTCGTTCAGGAAGACGCCGTCGCCGCCGAGGAGCACGATGGGCAGGTCGTACCCGTCGTGATCGTGCGAGCGCATCTCGCTCATGTGCACCATGACGCAGTGATCGAGCACCGTGCCGTCGCCCTCGGGGATCGCGTCGAGCCGCTGCGCGAGCTGCGCGCTCTTCTGGGCGAGCCAGCAGTTGATCGCCGCGTAGTCGAGGTTGCTCTGCTGGACGATCTTGTACTGGCCGTCCTGGGTCGCGCGGTCCATGTTGCCGGGGCCGTGCTGGGAGGAGTGGAAGTGCAGGCTGCTCTCCCTCCTGTACGCGAGCCCCACCTGGGCGCGGACGTCCTCCGGGATGCACCGGTACTCGAACTCGGAGCGCGCGTCGTCGAGCATGTGGGTGATGACGCGCGTCACGTCGCATTGAATGGCCATGACGATGAGGTCGATCATGACCTTCGCGTGATCGTCGTGTTTGTACTGGCCGGCTTCCGTGCTGTCGTTCTCGTTGAGCCCCTCCGCCTGGCCCGGCGGCTCGGGGACCACGCCGGGCTTGCCGATCGGGCTGCAGCCCAGGCCCGCCGGGGGGGTCATCGTCGCCTGCACGCGGGTCGCGTTCTTCTCGATCTCGCGCAGCGAGTCCAGGTACTGCTGGACGATCTTGCGATCCTCGGAGCCGACCCGGTTGATGAGCGAGTTCGCGTCGGCGAGCACGCCGTCGATGACGCTCTTCTCGGTCGCCGCGCGGCGCTCCGCCTCGATCCTGGCCACCTCGTCCGTCTGCCCGGGTACGGGCGACGCGGTCGCCGCGCCCGCGCTGACGAGCGCGTCGAACACCGCCTTCGGGTTGACCGAGCGCTTCAGCGGCTCGCGCGGGCTCTTCCAGGAGATTGCCTGGTTGTACGCGTAGCTGCGCTGGTCGAAGAAGCCGGGCTTGACCCCGAGCCCCGTCTGCAGCGACGGGATGCGGGTCGCCTGCTCCGGGCCTGCCTTCTGGACGATGAGCTGGTCGACCGAGACGCCGTTGCCCACCCACTCGCCGAGGTCCTGGCGCGCCTCCCTCCCCAGCTGATCGGCGTCCACGCAGGTCGAGAGCGCCGCGGTGAGGCGCGAGTGGGAGGGCTCGATGTAGGGGTGCTGCTCCGTGCTCCACGTGTAGTTGCCAAGGCGGCTTATCATGAGCATCTTCGACTTCACCGGCGCGAAGTGCTCGAGCACCCTCGGCAGCTTGAAGTCGGCGCCCTTCAGCGTCTTTCCGAACGCGGGGGCCGTCTCCCACCAGTGATGGGGCGCCCCGTTCGGGAAGGTGCAGAGCAGGAAGCGCTTCGGGGTGCCGGGCTCCCCGGCGCTCGCCCTGCGCGGCGCGAGGCTCTCGAGCCACGGCAGCGCCAGGCAGACGCCCGCGCCGCGCAACAAATTTCTGCGTGTCATCAAGCGTTTCATGTGCACATCGCTCCTTCGTGCCCGGTAGCGTACGGAAACAGCTGCGGAAACAACACGCGCGGACTCACCGCGCCCCGCCCTTCGCTCCGCGGAGGCGGAACGCGTCGCTGGTCACCACCTGCTTCACCAGATCCGCGATCGTCCCGCTCCCCCAGCGCGCGGCGATCGCCTCGAAGGTGGACTTGTCCTCGCCGAGCGGGCGCCGGCGCAGGGCATAGGTGAAGAGCTGCTCGGAGGGGCAGATCCCGAGCTGGGCGTTCTGGAGGAGCTCCGGCAGGAGGCCCGAGATGTCCTGGAACTCCGTGTCGCCGTACTTGCCCGTCGCGTCGATCGCGTCGCCGTTCGGGTACTCGGTCCGGTAGGCGCCGATCGCGTCGAAGTTCTCGAGGCTCAGCCCGATGGGGTCGAGCAGGTCGTGGCAGGTCGCGCAGTCGGGCGACTCGCGGTGCTTCTCGAGCCGCTTGCGGACGTTCTCGATGGGGCCCGAGCCGCCGCCCGCGGCGTCGAGCTCTGGGATATCGACGTTGGCGGGCGGCGCCATGGGCACGCAGAAGAGCTGCGCCATGATCGTCTTCGCGCGGGACGTGGGAGAGGTCCGATCGGCGCGCGACGACAGCGTGAGGAACGCAGGGAGCGTGAGGAACCCCGCGCGTATGCCCTCGGGGTCGCTCGCGTAGAGCGGCTCGAGCAGCGGGCTCTCCGGGTGGGGCGCCGTGAGGAACTCGGACCACCGCCGCTCGCCGGTCGTGAACGCGGCGAAGTAGGCGTTCGCCTGGTCGAGCATCGCGTCCTTCACCTCGTCGTTCCAGCCCGGGAACACGGTCGTGTCGGCGTTGTGGCTGGGGAGCGTGCGTGTGCCGAGCCACTGCCCGAAGAAGTTCTGGAAGAAGGCGGCGCTCTTCGGGTCGGCCAGCATGCGGTCCACCTGCTGCCCGAGCGCGCCCTCGGTGGCCAGCTCGTCGCCCTCCGCCGCGTCGAAGAGCGTCTCGTCCGGCAGCGAGCTCCAGAGCAGGTACGAGAGGCGCGACGCGATCTCGTAGCCGTTGAGGGCGCCCGGCGATCGCTCGGAGTCGGGTCCCACCTCGATCCTCAGGAGGAAATTCGGCGACGTCAGCAGGGTGCGGACGACGTGCTGCACCGCCTCGACGGGAGACATCTCGAGCTTCGTCTGCGCGTCGGCGTACTGCGCCGCGTACCGGTCGACCTCCGCCGCCTCGAGCGGGCGGCGGAAGGCGCGCAGCCCGAAGCGCTCGATGATCTCGCGCGCGCACCCGTCGCCCGCGGCCTCCGCCGGGTCGCACACGAGGATCGCGGCGCGCTGCGCCTCGTTCGAGAAGGCGTCCGCGGCGAGCTCCTTGGCGGCGTCGTAATACCCCTGGACCAGGACCTGCGAGAGGCTCGAGAGCGCGCTGACGCTCGCGTCGAAGCCCTTCGCGCCGGAGGCGGGGAAGCCGTCGGCGGGCCTCAGGCGCGTCCCCAGGAGGTGGGCGACGGTGTTGTTGTACTCCGACGCTGTCATGTGGTGCAGGGGCATCCCGCCTGGAGCGACGGAGGCGTCTTCCTCCGGATCGTCCTGGTTTCCGAGGATGCCAGTGCACGAGATGCCCAGGAGACATCCCCCGGCGGCGAGCCACGGACTCGCGAACACTCGGTCAAGTCTGAACGTCATCGTCGTCTCCCGCGTGTGGATTCGGCAGTGATGCCCTCGTGACCGGAGCGCGCCGATTTCGTGATCAAATCGACGACGCGCCCACGCTAAGATCAGGCCGTGCCCTGCGCGCAGAAAACTACGGTGATGGTGTTGCTCTTCGGGCTGTCCGGGTGCGGGGCGGACGTGGAGATCGCGGTGGGCCGCATGAATCCGGGGTCAGCGGCGAGCGGCAGCGGCGGTGAGGCGGGCAGCGGCGGGGGAGGGGGCGAGGGGGCGAGTCCCTGTGACGCACTGCCGTCGCCGACACATCGGTACACGTTCGACGGCGTGGGAAATTTCGTCGCCGATCTCATCGGAGGTGCTGACGGCGCGATCCTCGGCGGCGCGAGCCTCGATGGTGGAGGGGGGCTCACGCTCGACGGCGAGGACGATTACGTCGATTTGCCGGCGGGGCTCCTGGCGGGATTGCGCGATGTCACCGTCATGGTCTGGGTCGTCCGCGACCGCGGAGGCGCGTACCTGCGCATCGTCGATTTCGGCCTCGCCAGCGGGGGCGAAGATCCCGTCGAAGGCGAGGGGGGGGTGGGAACGTCCTACCTGGTGATCACCCCCTCGACGGGCTTCGACGTGCGGGGGGTCTCCGCGCTCGCGAGCGACAGCGGCGTGACGGGCGAGGTGGCGATCCACGCCGAGCCGACGCTCGAGGACGGCGAGGTCCATCAGGTCGCCGTCGTCTTCGACGGCGCGGCGGCGACCCTGGCCCTCTACCTGGATGGCGCGCTCCTCGAGAGCGCGCCGGTCGGCTTTCCGCTCTCGGGGATCCAGGACGTGAACAACTGGCTCGGGCGGTCCCAGTTCGATGCGGACCCGTACTTCGGAGGGCGCTACGACGAGCTGCGCATCTACGGCGAGGCGCTGGCCGGCTGCGCGGTCGAGGCGGCGTGGAACGCCGGCCCGGATCGGCCGTGAGGCTCAGAAGGCCAGCGCGAGGCCGAGGCGGGCGCTGAGGCCTGCGGCCGGGGGGCGATAGACGGTCCCCTCGAGGTTCTCGACGACGAAGCGGGGGCGCCGCAGCGGGGCGACGGCGTGCAGCGCTCCCTCGATCTTCAGGGGCGCGGCGATGCGCCACTCGAGCAGCGTCCCGAGCCCGGCCGCGAAGATCGGCGCCGTGCGGGTGAAGGCCTCGTCGACCTCGAGCCCCCGGGCGAGGAGCCAGTGCTGGCGGCCGAGCGCGCAGACGTACACGCCGATGGGGCGCCCGAGGGCGCGCGCGCACGCGTCGACCTCGACGAACCAGAGCCGGAACTCGGCGCCTGCAGCCGTCCCGGCGATGCGGCTCGAGCTCGACGGCACCACGCCGGCCGCCGCGTCGGCGCGGAGCCTGCCGACGCGGAGCCCGCCGCCCGCGGCGAGCCCGACGCCGGGCGCCGGCACGAGCGCCTGCTCGACCTGCGCGCTCAGCCAGAGCGCCCCCTCCAGGTCGCGCTCGGCGGCCGCCGGAGGCCGGGCCGCCGCCGCGGGCGGCGGGCGGCGCGGCGCGGGGTCTCGCGCGGGGGGCGGCGGGCGCGGCGCGGGGTCTCGCGCGGGAGGCGGCGGGCGCGGCGCGCCGGCGACGGGGGCGTCGATCGCCCGGGGCTGCGCGGGCGGCGCGGCGGGCTGCGCGGCGGCGTTCCGCGCGACCGCGTCGGGATCGATCGACATCGCGACGATCAGCGCCGCTGCCCGCGACATCGACGCGCAGTCGTCGCCGTGGATCACGCGCTTGCCGGGCGACGGCGCGCGGATGTGCAGATCGAGCCGGAGGCGCGTGTCGCCCTGGCGGGCGATCGCGATCTCGGCCTCGATCGGCTGGAGGCGCTCCGACGCTCCCAGCAGCCGGGCGATCTCGCTCCGGACCTCGTCGGCCGGCGGGCATCCGTCCGGCGCTTTCCAGCGGAGGTCGATGGTGCGGGGCTCGGCGGGCGTCGCGAGCGCGCGCGCGGGCAGGAGCCCCGCCGCGACGATCAGCGCCTGCAGGGCCGACGGGGCCCAGGCCCACCTGGAGACGTGCACCCGCGCACTCTACTCCTCCTGCCCGCACGCGGCGCGCACGCGCGTCGCGAGCGGCGAGCCCGGGCTCTGCGCGAGCAGCTTCGCCGCGATCGCCTTGCCGGACGCCGCGCGGCCGGAGCGGCAGAGCGCGATTGCGCGGGACGCCTCGCGCTCGGTCGACAGCACACCCCTCGGGTACCGGCTCGCGTGCTCGTTCAGCTTCGAGAGGGCCTGCGCGAACTGGCCCGCCTGCAGCGCCTGCTGCGCGTCGCGCAGCAGCGCGATCTCCGCGTCGAGCCCGCCCCCGCCCGGCCTCGCGGCGGCGGCGGCCGCTGCCGGGGCAGGGCGCGAGGCCGGCGCGCGCTTCGAGCTGGCTGCCGCGGGCGTGGCGCTGGGTTCGGCGGGAGCGCTGGCCTCGGCCGCGGGAGGCGCGTCGTCGCTCGATGCGCCGGCGTGCGGCGTTCGGGGCACCGGGGTCGCGATCCGCGCCGCTTCCTGCGCGCGCGGCGCCTCGGGCGCCCCGCCGGACGTCGGGAGGTAGAGCGCTGCGCCCGTCGCGAGCCCCACGACCAGCGTCGCGAGCCCGATCTTCATGGGGGCGCCGAGCAGCGTGAAGGCCGCCCCTTTCGCGACCGCCGTGCTCGCGCTCGCGGCCATGCTCGCGGCCGCGGAGCCGACCGTGGGCGCCGCCGCCGCGGCGCTCGTGGCGCCGGCGACCCCGGCCTCCGCGGCGCTCGTGGCGCCGGCGACCCCGGCCTCCGCGGCGCTCGTGGCGCCGGCGACCCCGGCCTCCGCGGCGCTCGTCGCGCTCGCGGCCACGGCGGTGGCCGCCGTCCCGGCCAGGCCGAGCCTCGCCCACACGGCGGCGCGCATCCGTCGCCGGTCGTCGTCAGTCGGCTCGTCCGCCTCGCGAAGGGCGTCCAGGAGCCTCCGCTCACCAGCCTCCAGCTCATCCATTGCGGCCTCCTCGGATCTTGGCGTGGTGGCGGTTCACCGCGTCGGAAAACGCCTGTCGAGCGGCCCTCAGCCGCGCATACACGGTATTGATGTTCACCCCGATACCCTGCGCGATCTCCGTCACCGGCATCTCTTCCAGCTCGGCGAGGAGGAGCACCACGCGCTTCTCCTCGTCGAGCGACGAAAGGAGGTCGTGCGCGACGCGCGCGGCCTCCGCCCTCGTCATGGCCTCGTAGGGGCTGAGGTCGCTCGGCCCTGCGAGCAGCTCCGGATCCACGGTCTCTCCCGTCCCGCGGTGGGCCGGGCTCTTGCGGCGCAGCGATCTCCGGTGCGCCTGCACGACGTTGACCGCGATCCCGAAGACCCACGTCTTCAGCGACGAGAGGCCCCGGAACTCGGGGAGCCGCCGGTGCACGACGACGAACACCTCCTGGCACACGTCCTCGTGCGCGGAGGTGTCGACGCCGAGGCGGCGCACGGTCCGCCAGACGAAGGGAAAGATCTCCTCGTACACCTCGGCGAAGTCGAGCGGCGCGGCCTTCGGGCCGGCCGCGGGGGCGGCGGAGGCCGCGCCGGCGGGCGGCGGCGAAGGCGGAGCGACCGCCGCGCGGGCGGTCACGGGCTGCACCTCTCCGCGTGGGGCAGCGAGACGTAGAGCTCGCCGAGCGCGGTGAGCTCTCCGCGCGCGCCGAGCAGGTCGACGTTGGGGATCGCCTCGGTCCGCCCGGAGAACCAGGCGTACCGGAAGACGTCGGGGTCCGCTTCGAGGAGGGGCACCGCTTCTCGCATGTAGGCTGCCTGCGCTTCGGGCGATCGATCCGCGCCGTCTCCGCACGAGAACTCGGTCAGCCAGATGGGGCGCCGGTAGCGTTTGAGCTCGCCGAGGTACCACTCGAGCGCAGGCCTGTCGCAAGCGTACCAGTGCGCCGCGATGAAATCGACGCGACAGCCCTCGCAGGCGGCGAAGAAGGCGTCGAGGTAGGCGAACGGATCGGTCTCGTGGCAGCCGCCGCCGCAGAAGTTCACGGCCGGCGAGACGATCTGGAGACCCTTCTCGTCGGCGATCTGCTCGATCTCGGGCCACAGCGCCGCGGCCTCCGCGGCGGAGAGGTCGGCTTGAGCGAAGAAGTTCGGCTCGTTGAACGCGAGCAGGTACTTCGCCCCGCTCGGGATGGCCGCCTTGACCTGGCCGGCGTCGAAGCGGCCGCCCCAGACCATCGGTACGAACTCGACGCCCAGGTCGACGTAAGCGCCTCCCCGGAGCTCCTCGTCGGGGACGTCCGCCCAGTTGTACCACCAGCCGACGCTGGCCGAGAGGGCCGCGAGGTCGGCGACCGCGTGGTGGCCGTACGCGATGCCGCGCTTGCACGGGCGCCCCGCGGCTGCTCCGCCGCCGCCCGCGCCGCCGCCGCCGCCGCCCGCGGCGCTGCCGCCGCTCGCGGCGCTGCCGCCGTCGCCGTCTCCCGTGCCGACGCCATGCCCTGCTTCGCCGCCGGTGCCACCTGGGCTCATGAGGCCTGCCCCCCCATCACCCGCGCCGGTCGTCCCGTGGACATTTCCAGCACCACCGCCTTCGGTGGCGCCTTGGTGGAAATTTTCCTCCACACAGGCGACGGACAGGAAGAGCCCGAGCAGGGGGCTGATGCCGCGGAGAAGGGCTTTGGGGTCTCGACGCATGGATCCGAGGGGGCTGGTGACCGGAGCCGCCCCATTCCGTGACGGAAAGTGAGGGATGGGGATGCGAGGCTCCTTCGGGGTCGCCGGTGGGCTGGCATTCCGCGGCTGGCGGGCGGATCCTCTGCTGCCGCGCACCAAGGCCGACAGCGCGCACCTTTGCGCGCTTGACGGCCGCGAGGAGCGCGTCGAGGAAAAGCGGATGACACCCCTTCGCTGGCTTGCCGCGCTTGCTGCGTTCACCGTTCCGTTTGCGATCTCGGCGACGGCCCTGACCCAGGACGGCTCTCCCCTCCCGCCGCCTCCCCCGGCGCCGCTTCCGTCTGCCTCCGCGCAGCCAGCGCCGGCGCCGACGCCGTCGCCGTCCCCGGCGCCGACGCCGCCGCCGTCGCCGTCGCCGTCGCCGTCGCCGGCCCCGACGCCGGTGCCGCCCGCGCCCGCGCCGCCGCCGGCACCCGCGCCGACGCCGATCCCGTCGCCATCGCCGACGCCGGTGCCGCCCGCGCCCGCGCCGCCGCCGGCACAGCCGCCGCCGGTCGCGCCCGCGCTGCCGCCGGTCGTCGCGCCCGCGCTGCCGCCGCCGGTCCCGCCCGCGCTGCCGCCGCCCGCGCTGCCGCCGCCGGCCGCGCCCGCGCTGCCGGTTGGGCCGGCGCAGCCGGCTGCGCCCGCGCCGCCGCCGTCCTACGCGCCCGCGCCGCCGTCCCCCGTCCCGCCCGCGCCGCCGCGTCCACCCCGGAGCCAGCCGGCGCGGCCGAGCGCTGCGCCGCCCCCGACCGCAGCCCCGGTGACAGCGACGGCGCCCGAGCCGGCGCCGGCCGAGCCGGAGGAGAAGGCGCCCGAGGACAAGGAGCCCGAGGGCAAGGCGCCCGAGGAGGAGGACACGAAGGATGGCGTCCGGCTCCGGTATGGCAGCACCCTCGGCGGCGGGGTCATCAAGTCACCGACGGGCACCGGCGCCGCCTTCGCGTGGACAGGCCGGGTCGGCGTGCAGATCAACCACACGTTCGGCCTGTATTACCAGAACACCCCGATGCTGACGCTCACCCCGGAGAGCACCGCGAACAGCGCCGGGTTCGATGGGGGGTTCATCGACTACAACTCGCTCCTCGCGAGCTTCACCTTCTTCCATGTCCTCGATTTCGGCGCCGGTCCGTCGATCGATTACGTGTCCGTCGCGTCCTGCTCCGCGGAGTACGCGGGGCTCGCGTCGAACGCCGGCTGCGAGAGCACCGCGGCCTGGTACTTCGGCGCGCACGCGCGCGGCGCCCTGATCCTGGGCGGCCTCGACGGCGACGGACCGCGGCGGAACGGCTTCGCGATCGCCGCGGAGCTCCATCCGGCGTTCCTGCCGGACGGCCCGACGTTCACCTTCACGGTGGGGATCGGCGGAGAGTGGTATTGAGCAGCGCCGGCGCGAGCGTCGAGGGGCCGCCGCGGCCGGGGGGGCGCTGCGCGGCGCCCCGGCCTCACCGCAGCGCCGCGCGCAGCGCGCGGACCGCCTGGCTCTGCGTCGGCTGGTCGAGGAAGCCGGCGAGCCAGGCGGGGTCGAGATCGGGGAAGAAGGCGCTGCGGGCGCGCGGCTGGTAGCCCTCGTTCGAGAGCGCGAAGACGCGGAGGCCCTCGTCGCGATCCCACACCCAGACCTCGGCGACGCCGAGGCCGCGGTAGATCTCGAGCTTGTCGAGCCCGCCATGGGTCCAGACGACCTCGATGGCGAGGTCCGGAACCTCCTTGTTCGTGTCTCCGACGATGTAGCACTCGTCGGGCTCGGCCCCGCGCGCCTTCAGCTCGTTGCGGAGCGTCCACGCGCCGTAGCCGCTGAGCTCGATGCCTCGCTCATCGCAGTACGCCTCGAGAAGGCGCGCGATGGTCGTCTTGATCCCTTCGTGATCGCGAGATGGGCTCATCAGCTCGATCGCTCCGTTCAGGTAGTACATGCGCACACCGGCCCGGTCTCCTCGCACGGCGAGGAGGATCTCGTAATCCTTCCATGTCATCCCGTAGAGAAGGATATGCTGGTCGTTCTCTTCGTGGCGGGGCCGCGGTCGCTCGGCCTCGGGGACGACGGATGTCGGCATGGACGCCATACGCCGGAGGATACCCGGTCGCGCGGCCGCCGGCGAGCTTCGCCGTGCGCCGCCGGGGAGCCCGGGAGCGTCTCAACGCGGGCGGCGAGCGATGTGGCTGGGGCGATCGTCCTGGAGCCGGCGCCCAGGTGGCGACGTGGCTGGACGGTCGTGCCGCGGCGGCGCCCACGTCGCGACCCATCCAGGATTTTTTCGGGAACGGCGACGATCGCTGGGCAGATAGAGCTCGAAGACGCGCTCACCACGGATCGCCGGAACAGCGGATCGAGCGCTGAAGAGCAACAACGATGTAGCATTCCGGGTCAACAAGAAGATTGGCGCGGCGGTTGGCGAATTCATGGGAGCTATCGCCATGCGGTCTGGGCTGGTGCACGAGGCCCTCGGTCAGCTACTCGGCCTGCTCTCAGCACCGGAAAGGGGAGCAGACTCGGGCCGACCGTCGGGCCCGATGCCGCCCTGGTAGCCCATGGAGCCCGGAAGCGACTCGACGTCCGCCGACGTCCGCCGGCCCGCCCGGACGCGCGAGGGGTGGGGGAGCAAGCGGCGGAAGGGGGCCACGTGCCCGCCTGCGCCGACACACCCTCCACGGCTTGGCCCAGCCCGAGGTGCGCCTCGCCGAGCCCTGGCTGCTGTGCCGTAACCCCTCGCCCGGGCCTCGCCTGACGCACCTGGTGCATCTCCACCTTGACAGTTGAACAGTACTGCGCAAAAGTTCGACCGGGTAGGCCTGCGCTCGCGCCCCCTTCGAAAAGAGGAGATGACAATGCCCATCATCGGAAGACAGTGCACACGCGATGGCAGAACGGTCTGCCTTCGGATGAGTCAGGCCGATCTGCCGGTAAACCTCGAGGGGCCCGGGCTCACGCTCGTTTACGGGTGGTCGAGCGAGGAGCGCCGCGCGCGAGGGCTCCCGGCTTCGATCCAAGGCGTCGAGTTCCGCACGGACTCGGGCAAGCTCCTCGTGTTCGACCACTGCCCGTTTTGCGGAGAGGAGTTCGCGGGGAGCGCGACGAGCGTCCGAGCGACCGTGGCGCGACGCGCCGCGCCGGAACCCGCCCGCACCGAGCTGCCGCCGGTGGGGGTCGAGCGCCCACGGCGGGACGTGCGCGCGATCGAGGTCGTGCCGCCTCGCCCTGCGAGCGCGCCGGCGCGCGAGCAAGCGGCGAGCGCGCCGGCGCGTGAGCAAGCGGCGAGCGCGCCGGCGCGCGAGCAAGCGGCGACGGGCTCGACATCGCTGAAGGTGCTTCGCGAAAAGCTCGGGCTCTCGCAGGCCGAGCTCGGCGGAAAGCTCGGCCTCGCGCGCAGCTCGGTCGCCAACTACGAAAACGGACGGTCACCGCTCTCGCAGCGGGTCCGCAAGTGGATCGCAAAACACGAAGCGAAGCTCACCGAGGGGGGAAACGGCGCAGCCCGCCGCGGGAGCGCGGCCGCGTAGAAGGCCACCGGGGCCAGGCTCTGTCGGACGAGCCCGCAAAACCTACGTTCAAGAAGAGCTTCCTCAGGAACGTGCCCGAGAGCGCCCGGACGCTCAGGCTCGCGCGGGAGTGGCTCGGGGAGGGCGCGCGGCGGTCGAACGCGATGTCTCCACGAGCGCGCCGAGCCGCCGTGGCTGCACGGGCCCCGGCGCCGTCCTGAGGACGCCTCCGCGTTCCATCCATGTCCGTGCCGATGATCCGCCGCGACAGCGCTCGAGGTGCCGTCGATGAGCTGCCGGACGCGCGCATTCCCCCGGATGCCAGGATCCCGCCCGATGACAGGAGGTGATGGAGCGGAGGGCCTTGACGGGCGTGCGCACTGACGCGGTCGACGTCCGGGCAGAATGCTCACACCGGTGCGCCGGCACACGTGATGCTCGAAGCGGGCGCGGACCCTGGCCACGCCGCGCGGGGGCCCGCCGGCTGATTCAGAGAAGAGGTTACACCATGAGGACGATCGGTATCGCAGCGGGAGCGCTCGTGTGCGCCGCCGCAACGGCAGCCTTCGCGCAGAGCCCGTCGCCCTCGACCGAGAACGCCCCGCCGTCCGAGCCGGGCGAGGCTTCGCGCCAGGCTGGCGATGTGCTGACGGCACCGGTGCGCGCGCCGAACGCGGCGTTCGAGCTGGGCGTCAGGGCGGGCTACACACAGGGGTTCGGCTCCATCACGTCGGACCGCCGCGTGGGCGCCGGCCCCGGCGGTACCGTCGGCGTGAGCCTCGATGACCGGATCAATCCACGCTGGTCCATCGGCGTGAGCGGTCAGTACCAGGCCTACGGCTTCCGCGGGGCACGGACGAACACGGCCACGCTGCGCGGCACGACGGTAGACATCCACGGCACCTACCACATGTCGCCGTATACCCGGTTCGATCCGTACATCACCGTCGGCTCCGGATACCGCCTGTTCGTCGAGTCGCCCCAGGGCCAGGCGCCGGCGAGGCTCACGCACGCCATCGAGCTCGGCAAGATCGAGTTTGGCGCCGACGTGCGCCCGTCGGAGAGCGTGGGCATCTCGCCGGTGATCGGCGCCGATCTGAACCTCTTCCTGTGGCGCGCCGGCGGCAGGGCGGAGTCTGCGTCGCTGAGCAACAAGACCGTGAACACGTTCGTGTTCGCCGGCGTCAATGGACGCTTCGACGTCGGCGGCACGCGCGAGAGCAGCCCGGTTCGGTAGAGGTGGGCGGGCCGGGCCGTCTCGAGGGCGCCGGCCCATCTTCCCCGATGGGGATGTGCCTATGGGTCCGTTCGTTTCAAGCGTTCGAAGGGGGGATGAGCTTCATGCTGGTCGACGTCGACACTGTACGGAATAACCGCGGCTGGTTCGTGATGCTCGGCCTGGCCTTCATGGTGCTCGGGCTCCTCGCGATTCTCCTGCCCTTCGTCGCCTCCCTGGCCACCACGATTGTCATCGGGTGGTTGATGCTGATCGCCGGCCTGATCGAGGGCTATCACGCCCTGCGAGCTCGAGCATGGGTCGGTGCTGGTTGGGAGCTCGTAAGCGCGGCGGTCCACGTGGTGGCCGGCGGCCTCGTGGTGGCGTTCCCGTTGACCGGCAAGCTCGCGCTGACGGCGATCCTGGCCGCGTATTTTGCCGCCGAGGGGGTCCTCAAGATCCTCCGTGCTTCTCAGCACCGCAGGGTGCAAGCCTCGGGTTGGCTCGTGTTCGATGGCCTCCTCTCGTTGGCGCTCGGGATCCTGATCCTCATGCGCTGGCCGAGCGCCGCGGTGTGGGCGATCGGCCTGCTCGTCGGCGTCCAGCTCCTTGTCGGCGGAGCGTCCATGTTGCTGATCGGGCTCAGCACGAGGTCCGAGGCGCGCGTATAAGTCGGGACGACCGCGCCGCGCCACCCCGAACAAAGTTTCTGGCGACCGCTCCTCTCCGTCCGGGATGTGTCCGGCAACGCCCCGATGAGGCAGCCGCGCCGTGTGGCCCGGGCACGACGCGGCGCGACACCTCCGGCTGTGCGTCCGCCGCGCCCCTCCAGGCGCACCCGACCCCCCGGGAAGGCGGCGACTGCCGCCGGAGTTAGACGGGTCCAACCTATGGCGCTGGACAGCATTTGGGTCTTGCGGCGCAGCGCCGATCCGTGAGACTTCCCATGGGGGAGGCCGCAAAAGGAGACGAGCTAGATAGACCTGGTCCGGCGGCTTCGGCTGACCGATCGACTGACAGTCAGGCGCCTACGAAGGGCTTGAGTCCGGAATGGTCGGCCAGCCAATCGTGCGCGAGGCGGCCGGCGCCTCACTACCGCGCGCGCCCGCTGAACCGCGTGTCAGGCGACGTAATCCACCCGAGCACCACCATGAGAAATCGCCTCGCGAGCTGCAGTTGCGGTAAGTTGTCGGCCGAAGTCGAAGGCGAGCCGATTCGCGTGTCCGTCTGTCACTGCCTGGCCTGCCAGCGAAGAACCGGGAGTGTCTTTGGCGCTCAAGCCAGGTTCAGTCGCGAGAGCGTGAAGATAAAGGGGCACGGGAAGGACTTCGTTCGGATCGGAGACGAAGGAACGAAGAGCACCTTCACGTTCTGTCCTGAATGTGGCGCCACCGTCTATTACGCAATGGCCGGGTACGAGGACACGATCGCCATACCGGTGGGAGCCTTTGCGGACCCGGCGTTCCCCGGTCCAGCGTTCTCGGTCTATGAAGAGCGAATGCATAGCTGGGTGGTCATGCCGCAAGACATCGAGCACATGCGCTAGTACTACACCGCGGTTAGGGAGCCCGGGCGCGGGCAATCGGCCGATTGCCCGCGCCCGGGCTCCCTGACCGCGGCTGTAGTACTCGGTGCGGATCTGTCCGGCGTCACGACGCACGGCGACCTGCGCGCCGGGCTCGAGGTCTGCCTCCGCGGACTGAGCGCTCCGCGCTGAGGGGCTCTCGCCGCGCGGCGCCGACGGCCCCGGGGCTACGCGCGCGTCAGCGAGACGACGAACTCCAGGAAGGCGCGGACCTTGGCCGACATGAGCGGCGCGGCGTGATGGTACGCGTAGAGGGGGTACGTCTCGTCGGCCCACTCCGGGAGCACTTGAACGAGCCGCCCGTCCGCCACGAGCTCGCGCGTGTAGAGCTCGAGGAGCTGCGCGATCCCCTGCCCGGCGAGGCACGCCGCGAGGAGCGGACCGACGCCGTTCACCATCAGCTGTCCAGCGGCGTTCACGGGGACGACCTTCTTCCCGCGAACGAACTCCCATCCGAAATGGCTCCCCGTGGTGGGATCCCGCATCAGGATGCACGGATGCTTCTCGACGTCGCTCGGACGGCGCGGCGCCCCGTGGCGCGCGATGTACGCCGGCGAGGCGCAGGTGACGATGCGCGTGCGCATGAGCAGGCGGGACTTCAACGAAGACGGCTCCGGGAGGCCGAACCGGACGGCGACGTCGAAGCCGTCGCGCACCAGATCCCCCATGCGATCGCGCACGGCGATCTCCACGGAGAGGTCGGGGTGCTGCGCGAGGAACGGCCCCAGCCGAGGCGTCAGCACGAATTGCCCGATGCTGCCGTCGACGTTCACGCGCAGGCGGCCGCGAACCTTGGCCCGCGAACCCGCCGCCTCGATCGTCGCATCCTCGATGGCCGAAAGGTGGGGCGCGACGGACTCGAAGAAGCGAAGCCCCTCGTCGGTCAGCGAGATGGACCGGGCGGTGCGACGGAACAGGCGCACGCCCACCCGGTCCTCGACGCGCGCGACCGCGCGGCTGACCGCGGATTGCGTCAGGCCGAGCGCCTCCCCCGCGCGCACGAAGCTCCCGGCCTCCACGACCGCGCGGAGGACGCCGAGGCCGTCCAGCAGATGCCTGTCGAACGGACGAGACATACTTTTGTTCATGCTCAGGCTTCCGAGTATGCACGTGCGGAAGGCTCGACGCAGCCGCAATCTCTTCCGCGTCGAGGCCGCGGCAGCGCGGCAGAACAGCCTTCTGCAAGGAGACCAGAACCATGCGTGTCTTCGTCACCGGCGCCACGGGTTTCATCGGATCTGCCATCGTTCAGGAGCTCCTCGGCGCGGGCCATCGGGTGCTCGGCCTGGCCCGCTCGGAGGCGGCCGAGAGGTCGCTCGCCGCCGCCGGCGCCGCGGTGCATCGGGGGGCGCTCGAGGACGCCGACAGCCTGAGACAGGGTGCGGCTGCATCGGATGGCGTCGTCCACACGGCGTTCGTTCACGACTTCTCGAACATGGCGGCCGCCGGCGAGACCGACAGGCGCGCGATCGAGGCGCTCGGCGCCGCGCTTGCGGGCTCTGGCCGTCCCCTCGTCGTCACCTCCGCGACCGGGCTCCTCGCGCCGGGCCGCGTCGTCACGGAAGAGGATCCGCCCGATCCCGGCTCCGTCGGCGCGCACCGCCGGGCCTCCGAGGGGGGCGCCCTCTCGCTGGCGTCGCGCGGCGTGCGCGTATCGGTGGTGCGCCTCCCGCCGTCGGTGCACGGCGACGGCGATCACGGCTTCGTCCCCGCCCTCATCCGCGTCGCGCGCGACAAGCGGGTCTCGGCGTACGTGGGCGACGGGCGCAACCGGTGGCCTGCGGTGCACCGGCTCGACGCAGCCCACCTCTACCGGCTGGCGCTCGAGAAGGGGCCCCCGGGCGCCACGTTTCACGCGGTCGACGACGACGGTGTGCCGACTCGAGACATCGCGGACCTCATCGGCCGACGCCTGAGCGTGCCGGTCGTCTCGAGATCGCCCGAGGAAGCGGCCGAGCATTTCGCCTGGCTCGCGCGCTTCTTTGCGTTCGACAACCCGGCGTCGAGCGCGCGGACGCGCGAGCGGCTGGGATGGAGTCCGCGGCAGCCCGGGCTCATCGCCGACCTCGAGCAAGGGCATTATTTCGAGACCTGAAACGGGAGGACATCGCATGATCACGACGAGCCAAGTGAGGTTGGGCAAGAGCGGTCCTTCGGTGTTTCCCATCGCCCTCGGGTGCATGGGCATGGGGGCTGGGAGCTGGTACGGGGCAGCGGACGAGGCCGAGAGCATCGCGACCCTTCACGAGGCGCTCGAGCGCGGCGTGAACGTCCTCGATACCGGCGACTTCTACGGCATGGGGAAGAACGAGCTCCTCGTCGGCAAGGCGCTGCGAGGCCGCCGCGACAAGGCGCTCCTCAGCGTCAAGTTCGGAGCGCTCCGCGGGCCGGACGGCGAGATCCTCGGGCACGACGCGCGTCCGGCCACGACGAAGAACGCCCTGGCGCACAGCTTGACGCGCCTCGGGGTCGACCACATCGACATCTACAGGCCGTCGCGCCTCGATCCCAGTGTTCCGATCGAGGAGACGGTGGGCGCCATCGCCGACATGGTGAAGGCGGGCTACGTCCGCTACATCGGCCTGTCCGAGGTCGGTGTGGAGACGATCCGGCGCGCGGCCAAGGTGCATCCGATCTGCGACCTGCAGATCGAGTATGCGCTGGTGAGCCGGAGCGTGGAGGCCAGCATCATCCCGGCGCTTCGCGAGCTCGGGATCGCGATGACGGCGTACGGCGTCCTGTCCCGCGGGCTGCTCACGGGCGCGAAGCCCTCGGGGGAGGCCGACTTCCGCGCGCACATGCCGCGCTTCTCCGCGGGCAACGCCGAGAGGAACCAGCCGCTCGTCGACGCGCTGGCGCGCGTCGCGGCGGAAAAGGGCGTGTCCCCCGCGCAGCTCGCCGTCGCGTGGGTCCGCGCGAAGGGGGCGGCGCAGGGCGTGACCATCGTCCCGACGATGGGTTGCCGCACGCGTAAGCAGCTCGCGGAGGCGCTGTCGAGCCTCGATGTCTCCCTCGACGCGTCGGAGATCGCCGCGCTCGAGGCCGCGGTGCCCGCGAGCCAGGTCGCCGGCACGCGCTACGCGGAGGCCCATATGGCCATGCTCGACAGCGAGAGGTGACACCTCGTCGAAGCCGGCGGTCCGCTCTTCGCCAAGCGCCCGGCCGGGCGCAGCTCGGGAGCATCGCTCGGAGCTCGAACGGCTCAGAAGTAGCCGTTGAGCGGAGGGGCCTTGCCGTTGACGACGAAGTCGCCGATGGCGGTGGCCTTGCCGTGCGTCGGGTTGTGGGTCGATGCGGTGCGAATGTTGCGCCAGTGCCGATCGAGATTGTAGACGGACTGCGTCGCCGAGGCGCCACCGACGTCGAACAAGCGGGCAGCGGTGGCGTAGGAGAAGCGGTCGATGGCCACCTTGGCGAGCGCCGAATGGATCTGGGCGCGCTCGGCGAGCGCCTTGTCGGGCAGGCCATCGTTCACGGACCGAGCCGCCTCGTCGATGACGTCCGCTGCAGCCAGCACGATGGCGTCGGCGGCGAACGAGTCGGCCGCGATCTCGCCGACGACCTGCAGCACCTGCGGATCGGCCGTGGGCTCCTTGGCTTGGGCGTGGGCAAAGTTGCGCTTGCGCCGGCGCACGAGCGCGACGGCGTCGTTCTTCACCGCGCGCAGGATGCCGGCCGCGACCGCCTGCAAGTACAGCTGCAAGAAGGCGTACTGGTAGCTCGGCGCCTGCGGGCCGTCGGGATGACCGTAGACCTCGACCTCGTCGTCGGCCACGAAGACGTTCTCGAGGAGGGTGGTGCCCGTGCCCGTCAGGCGCTGGCCGAAGCCGTCCCAATCGTCCTCGAGCTTGAGGCCTTCACGGCTCACGGGGATGGTGGCCGCCGCGACGTTGCCCTCGGGTGTCGACGCGAAGATCAGCGTGTAGGTCGAGAAGAGGCTGCCCGTCGAGTAGTACTTCTTGCCGTTGAGGCGATAGCCCTTGCCGGACGCGTCTCGGGTGAGCGTGGTCTCGAAGTAGAGGCCGACCGCCTTCGTGCTCTGCTCGCTGAAGCCGTTGCCGAAGATATGGCCGTCGTTGACGAGCTTTATGTTGCGAGCGCGGAGCGGATCGCTGAGCGGCCGCTGCAGCTGCGCCTCCACGAACCAGTAGTGCACGCGGAGGATGTGCACCACGTTGGAGTCGGCCTCGCCGAGCTGGATCAAGAAGTCGAACAGCTGGCGCAGCGTGACGCCCGCGCCGCCCTCGGCGACAGGGATGCGAAGCCGCCCGAGCCCCGCGTCCGCGATCTGCCGGATCTGCTCGTGCGGGGCGATGCGCTTGGCTTCGCGCTCGGAGGCGCCGGCAGCGATCTGCGCCAGCAGCGCCTTCAACTCGGGCGAGCCGAGCTGCAAAATGGCAGAAGGGCCATGGCCGGTGCTGGCCTTGGCGCTCGATTTGTGGGGGGTGTCACTGGTCGCGGCCGACGTCGTCATTTAGATTTCCATCTCTCGTTGCAGCGAGCCATGCCCGCCGTTTGCCAGCGCCCTGCAGCCAGCATGCCAGGCGAGCGCAGCCCGCATGCCAGGCCGGATGGGTCTGCTCGCGTCACAAAAGCCGAGACGGGCGCGCTGTGGCGCGTGGCGCTCGCGGCGTTGCTGCCCGAGCAACAGCGCGAGGGCACGGCTGCGCGCTGGGCAGCAGCCGGCGGGCGGTCACCCGCGTCATGTCACCGCTTCCCCCGCGGTGCTGCGCCCACCCCAGCGCGCGTGTGGCACGAGCGTTGCTCGACCCTCGCACTCGATCGCCGGAGTTCGGCTCGCGCGTTGTCTTCCGCGGAATTCGTCATGGATGTTCGTGAGCGCTACGGCTTCAAGACGCGGCTGATCGGCCCCGCCGAGCTGATCGCAGATCGCATTCGCCAGTACCACGAGGTCGGCGTCGACCTGATCCTCGCTGCCTTCCTGCACTATGAAGACGAGCTGCCACGCTTCGGCGAGACGGTGATCCCGTTGGTGCGCCGAGGGCGCGCAAAGGCCCGCACCGAGCTGTGGAGCAGCAACGGCGTGCTCGCCTGAATCTACCCCCTTCCCCTCCGCGAAGCCTCAAATGTCTAACCAGTCCAAGCGGATTCTTCTCAATGCGTTCCACATGAACTGCGTGGTGCACCAGTCTCCCGGGCTGTGGATCAAGCCGGGCGACACGATGGAGCGCTACACCGAGCTCGACACGTGGGTAGAGCTCGCCAAGGTGCTCGAGCGCGGCAAGTTCGACGCGCTGTTCCTGGCGGACGTGGTCGGCGTCTACGACGTGTTCCGCGGCAACCGCGAGGCGGCCGTCTCGAGCGCTGCGCAAGTGCCCGTGAATGACCCGCTGCCCTTGATCCCGGCGATGGCGCAAGCGACCGAGCACCTCGGCTTCGCCTGGACGAGCTCCGTCCTGCAGAACCATCCCTTCGCGTTCGCTCGCACGGTCTCCACGCTCGACCACCTGACCCGCGGGCGCGTCGCCTGGAACATCGTGACCTCGTACCTGGAGAGCGGCGCCAAGAACTTCGGACAAAAGGGCCTGCCCAAGCACGACGAACGCTACGACATCGCCGACGAGTACCTCGACATCTGCTATCGGCTGTGGGAGTCGAGCTGGGAAGATGGCGCCGTCATCAAGGATCGCCAGCGTGGCCTCTACACCGACCCGTCGAAGGTTCACAGCGTCGACGTGGATGGGAAGTACTTCCAGGTTCACGGTATCCACCTGAGCGAGCCGTCGCCGCAGCGCACCCCGCTGCTCTACCAGGCGGGCAGCTCGCCGCGTGGCCGCCAGTTCGCGGCGCAGCACGCGGAGTGCGTGTTCGTGCTGGGGCCGAACCCGGGCGTCGTCGGCCAGTACGTTGCCGACACGCGCAGTCGAGCGAGCGCGCTCGGCAGGAACCCGGATGATCTGAAGTTCCTCTCCTACGTGAAGGTGATCACCGGCGGCACCGAGGCCGAGGCCAAGCGCAAGTACGACGACTTCCTGGAGAGCATCAGCTACGACGCCAGCATGGCCCTGCTCTCGGGCTGGTCGGGCATCGATTTCGGCGCGTTTACCCCCGATCAGCCGCTCGAGTACATCGAGACCAACGCCATCCGAACGCTGCTTCACGGTTTCACCGAGGCCGACCCGGCCCGCAAGTGGACGCTGCGCGATCTGGCCAAGTACATCGGCATCGGCGGCGCAGGGCCCGTGCTGGTGGGCGCGCCAGAGCAGATCGCCGACCAGCTCGAGCGCTGGGTCGCGGCAGGCGTCGATGGCTTCAACCTCGCGTACGCGATCACGCCGGGCACGTTCGTCGACTTCGTGGACGGCGTCGTGCCGGTGCTACAGCAGCGCGGCCTCACGCAGCGCGAGTATCAGCCAGGCACGCTGCGCGAGAAGATCTACGGCGCCGGCCAGAAGCGGCTGCTCGATCGGCACCCCGCCGCCAAGTACCGCACCAGCTCTTCAGGGCAACGGCGCGAGCCGGCGGCATCCCTCGACGCCGTAGCCGAATAATCAGACTTTGACGCAATCGAGGCCGCTCACCGGCGACAGCTGTCATCATCCCTTGACCGTGACCAACGGCCAGAGTCGCGCCACGCGCCGCGCGATCCCCGCATCCTCGACGGAGCGCACCACCGGCGTGATGGGTTTGTAGGCATACGGCGCCTCCTCCTTCATCCGCTGGTGGTACTTCGCGAGGATGTCGCGCCGCCGCCGCACGCAGGGCGCGTCGGGGTCGAGCGGCGTCACGACATGCAGCTTCTCCACCGCCCGTCGATAGAGGTCCTCGTCCGCGTGCGCAGAGCGGCCGCGGGTGAGGCTGCGGCCCGCGCCGTGGCACGCGCTCGCGAGGAGCTCGGCGTGCCCAGCGCCCGCGAGCACCCAGCTCGCGTCGCCCATCGAGCCGGGGATGATCACCGGGTGACCGGTGTACCCGAACGCGCCGCCGTGTCCATCCGGGCCCCCGGCGGGCGTCGCGCCCTTGCGGTGCAGGTACCGCGGCTCGGCGCCGTCTGGCTCCCAGATGAGGTTGTGCGGCGCGTCGTACACGAGCTTGCTCGCGACCTTCCGGCCAAGGACCTCTTGCATCGCGCGCACCCCCATGAGGCCCAGGAAGAGCCGGTTCGCAAACGCGAAGTTCGCGGCGTTCCTCATCGCATCGAGGTAGACCGAGGCCTCGTGGGCGTGGGGTCCCACCGCCGGCAGCACGTAAAAGCCGTGCGCCGGGTGGGGCACCCCCGCGGGGTACAGGGCGCGGGTGCGCTCGTTGAAATAGCCGCCGACCGCGTGTCCGAGCCCGACCGAGCCCGCGTGGGCCATGATCGTGACGGCGTTCTTCGTCAGCAGCGATCTCGCGCGGATCCGGCGTGCGAGGAGGGTGGCTGCGCGCATGGGCGCAGAGAACAGAGCGGCGCTGACCGTGTCGTCGGCACGGCGCGCGACGCGCGACGCGCGGACCATCGTGTGTGCGGGAGTCGGATTGCTCCAGGTGGAGAGGGCCGGCGAGCTGTGCGCCGCCGTGCGACGGGCCATGGGCAGCAGAAAGCATGATCGCCACGGGCTGCTGCTTCCCAGGGGATCGCTCGCTGGACTAAGGTCGGCCCCGTCCAGCGCTGCGCCGACATGGCCAGACGCATTCCCCGTAGAGGTTTTGCATGAAGAGCGCATCCGCGATCGCCGCAACGTGTGTCTGGCTCGTGGCTCACCTGGCCGGCTGCGGAGGCGGCGGCTCCGAAGGGAACCGCGGGGCGGGTGGAGCGGCCGCGTCGACGTCCTCCTCGGGCAGCGGCGGCGACGGCGGTGCGCCGACGTCCTCCTCGGGCAGCGGCGGCGACGGCGGTGCGTCGACGTCCTCCTCGGGCAGCGGCGGCGACGGCGGTGCGTCGACGTCCTCCTCGGGCAGCGGCGGCGACGGGGGCAGCGGCGCCTCGACATCGTCCGCAGGCGGCGGAGGCAGCGACCCGTCGGCGTCCTCCACAGGCGGCGGCGGGGGCAGCGACCCGTCGGCGTCCTCCGCAGGCGGCGGCGGGGACTTGTGCATCCTGGACGACGACGCGAACCCGTGCACCGACGACCGCTGCGACGGCTTCATGACGGTCCACCCGCCGAGCGCGGCCGGCACCCCGTGCTCGCGGCACGACGGCGAGTGCGACGGCCTGGGCCACTGCATCGAGTGCCGCTCCCCCGCCGACTGCCCGGGCACGGACGACGTTTGCCGGACGCGCAGCTGCGTCGACGGCCAATGCGGCTTCGATATCGCGCCGACGGGCACGCGCTGCGACGACGGCGACGAGTGCACCGCAAGGTCCACGTGCGCGGCCGGCGCCTGCACCGCCTTCGAATGGATCGCTTCCTGCCCATCCGGCACGACCTGCCTCCAGGGCGCGTGCGTCGCGCCCGCGTGCACCGGCGGGCATCCCGTCTTTGATCCACAGGCGATGGTGGTGGCCGATCTGAACGGCGACCGCCTGCCCGATCTCGCGGTCGCCAGCGGCGGCTGGAACGCCGTCGTGGTGCTGTTCGGCCTGAGCGACGGAACCTTCTCCCGCGCGATCGTATACACTGTGCGCATCCGACCCACCTCGGTGGCGGCTGCGGACTTCACCGGCGACGGCCGGCTCGACCTCGCCGTGGCCAACGCCGGCAGCGACAACCTGAGCGTGCTGCTCAACCGAGGCGACGGCTCCTTCTTCGCACCGTACCACTATGGCATGGGGACGTCCCCCGTCTCGGTCGCGGCCGCCGACCTCGACGGCGATGGAAAGATCGACCTCGCCGTGGCCAACGCCGGCAGCAACGACGTGACGGTGCTGCGCGGCAGTATCGGTGGCGGCTTCGACCGGACTTTCACCTTCGCCGCGGGCACATCGCCCGCCTCGGTCGCGGCCGCCGACCTCGACGGCGATGGCCGGCTCGACCTCGCCGTGGCCAACGCCGGCAGCGACGACGTGACCGTGCTGATCAACCTGGGCGACGGCACCTTCGCCGCGCCTGTCAGCTTCGCCGCGGGCACGTCGCCCGCCTCGGTCGCGGCCGCCGACCTCGACGGCGACGGCGCCGTCGACCTCGCCGTGGCCAACGCCGGCAGCGACGATGTGACTGTGCTCTTCAACGAGGGCGCTGGCACGTTCGCCGCGCCTGTCAGCCTCGCCGCGGGCCAGGAGCCCCGAGCGGTCGCGGCCGCCGACCTCGACGGCGACGGCAGGGTGGATCTGCTCGTGGCCGATCGCGGCAACGACGTGGTGAGCGTGCTGCGCAACCGAGGCGACGGCCTCTTCGCCGCCGCCCTCCACCACAGGGTGGAAGCGGCCCCGGTCGCGGTCGCGGCCGCGGACCTGGACCGCGACGGCGACTCCGATATCGCTGTCGCGAGCAACGGCAGCGGCGTCGTGAGCGTCCTCCACCACGAGGGCGACACCTTCGTCGCCCCGGTCCGCTACGCTGCGGGCGCGGAGCCTCGCGGGATCACGTCGGCGGATCTCGACGACGACGGCGACCTCGACCTCGCCGTCGCGAACGCCGACAGCGGGAGCGCGAGCGTGCTGTTCAACCAGGGCAACGGCACCTTCGCCGCCGCCGTCGACCACGTCACGGGGGCCCGCGCCTCCGAGGTGGCCGCGGGGGACCTCGACGGCGATGGCCTGATCGACCTCGCGGTCGCGAATGGCGGCGTCGGCACCGTGAGCGTGCTGCTCAATCGAGGCGGCGGCGCGTTCGCGCCCGCGGTCGACCATGCCGTGGGCTCATCGCCCATGGATCTCGCGATGGCGGACCTCGACGGCGACGGCGACCTCGACCTCGCCGTCGCCGCCTTCAGCGACGACGAGGTGGACGTGCTGCTCAACCGGGGTGACGGCACCTTCGACCCCCGGATCAGCCTTGATGCGGGCCCGGGCCCCTTGGCCCTGGCCGCAGCGGACCTGGATGGAGACGGCCTGCCCGATCTCGCCGTGACGAACCAGAACCCCTCGGGCTTGAGCGTGTTGCTCAACGAGGGAGCGGGCGCCTTCTCGTCCCGCGAGGTCTACGAGACCAACGCGTCTCCGTCGGCCGTCACGGCGGCGGACGTGAACGACGACGGCGCGCCCGACCTCGTGGTCGGGCACAAGGACTATGGCGCCACGAGGGTGCTGCTCAACGACGGCGCCGGGTCCTTCGTCGCCGCGGGGGACTTCAGCTACGGCGCCAACAGGCTGGCGGTGGCGGATATGAACCGCGACGGCAGGCTCGACCTTGCCTACGCGGCCGACCGGGGCGGCGTCTTCGTGCAGCTCAGCCGGGGCGGCGACACGTTCGCACAGCCGATCGGTCACGCCACCGACGAACCTTCCTACGCGCTGGTGGCCGCGGATCTCGACAGCGACGGCAGGCCCGATCTCGCCGTTACGCACCACGGGAGCAACAGCGTGAGCGTGTTCCTCAACGGCTGCCTCCCGTAGAGCCACGCTCCTCCCGCCGGCGGGGAGCGGCAACCTGCGCGGGGAACGCGGCGGTGGTCGCCAGGCCGCATGGCAGCGCATTTTGAGCGCGCGGCGATGGTACGGATCGAGAGCTGGGACGATGAGGGGCTGGAGCGGCTCGTCTTCCTGGCTTTGACTTCGAGCAGACCGTCGAGGTTGTCGTTGAGGTAAAAGAAGCCGGATCGCAGCGCGAAGAAGTGTAGCGCAGCAAACCGAAAGGGTGGGGCGGCGAGCGTCGTGATGGCTCGGTCCTGGGTCGAAAGAGCGTGGTCCGGGCGGCGCCGAGCGCGCCACGGGGCGCATCGGCGTGCCTGGGCACACGTGTCCGTCCAGGCGTTGGTCTGGCCCGGGAGGTGCGTCGCGAGACGTTATGCGGCGTCACCGGGCGCCTTGCGGCGCACAACGGTGCTCTTCCAGTACGGCGGCCGCCGCGTCGGCGCTGGGAGAGCGTGCTGGGACGTCGGTCGGCTCGCCGAGCGCGGAGAGGAAGCGGGCGATGTTCCTTGGCTCGGTCACCATGGCGACGAGCTTCATCCGCCCCTTGCAAGTTGGGCACTCGAGGACGTCGATCGCAAATGTGCGGCGCAAGAGCTCGGCGCGGTTTGTCGATCGCCCGATAGCCGCCACGCTTGCGTTTCGAAGCGGCGTCTTCGTCCGCCTTCGTAGGCTCTTCTGGCTTCGCAGGGCGCGGTCCGATGCGCTTGCGCGCCAACGTGGGCGACTTGCCGAGGCGAGCACGCCCGCGTACTTGACGGTGTGAAAGCGCGGCGGCGGGACGCTGGCCGCGAGGCGGCACAGGAGCGAGAGCGGATCCATGTCCACCGCGACAGTCCCGTCAGCGAAGGCGCGCTTGAGCGAGAGCCGCACCAGGCCGTCCTGCTGAGGCTCTCGGCTTTGTCATCTGCCCAACTTGCAAGGGGCGGATGAAGCTCGTCGCCATGGTCACCGAGCCCCGGAACATCGTCCGCTTCCTCTCCGCGCTCGGCGAGCCGACCGATGTTCCAGCACGCTCTCCCAGCGTCCACGCGGCGACCACCGTACTGGAAAAGCAACGTTGTGCGCCGCAAGGCGCTCGGTGACGCCGTAGAGCGTCTCGCGACGCGCCTCCCGGGCCAGACCAACGCCCGGACGGACACGTGTGCCCACGGCACGCCGATGCGCCCCGTAGCGCGCTCGGCGCCGCCCGGACCACGCTCTTTCGACCCAGGACCGAGTCATTACGGCGCTCGCGGAGACGAGCGGTCAGTTGATGTCGAAGAACTGCTGGCAACAGCCCTGCGTGAGGTGACACACCTCCCTGGGCGCGCCCTCGCACGTCCCGACCTCGACTCCCTCGACGAGACACGAGCACATCGTCGTGCCGTCCTCGGACGGCCCGCACTTGACCTCGTGCTTCTTGCTGAGGCACGCGGCCGAACACGCGCACTCGTTACCCTCCAGGCCGTGCGGGTATTCGCACTCCAGGTCGCGGCACCCGTGAGCGTCGAGGCACGCGTAGTACGCGTCCTTCTCGTCCTGGCAGTCGGCGGGCAACCCCTCCTTACAGGTGGAGGCTTCAGGCAGCCAGCACGAATAGTACGCGAAGACCTCGTCCTCGCACGCGGGGCGGGCCAGCGGGATGACCACCAAGCCACAGCTGTCGGCGCAGTCCAGATCCGGCGGATCGCAGCCGTACAGCTTGTGCGCCTCACAGATGGCCAAGCACGCCTGCATAGCGCTCGGAGCTCCCGCTTCTCCGCCGCCGCTGCCGCCGTCGCCGACCATGGTGGTGCCGGTGCTGCCGCCGCTGCCGCCACCGCTGCTGCTCGGCCCGCCGCCGTTGTCACCGCACGCCCCTAGCAGCGTGGAAAGGGCCATCACCGACAGGAGCCAACCGGTGCGAACGCCACCTTTCATTGCGATCTCCCTACCTTGTCATTCAGTGTGCGAGGCACGCGATCCAGGCGTGCTCAGGAGCCGCCCTCGTCGGGGCCGCGATGTTCACTGGATGCCGCCGTCACGTGGGGTCCTTCGGAAATTCGTCCGGGGGATCGGAATGCTGCGCCAAGGCGTCTCGCGAGCCCTGGTGTTCGAGATGCCTGACGACCGCCGCCGCGGGGGCTGACCTCGACCGAGCAGGTTGGGTCCTCTCGCTCCGCGGACAGCGGCTCCCTGGGCTCGGGGCTGACCTACTCGAAGTAAGCAGCGAACAGGGTTTGCTCCGTCGAGGAGAAAGAACGGGGGCCGTTGCCCAGGCTCGAGGTGTAGATGATGTCGCAGGGGGAGACAGCGCCCACGTACTTGGCCTGTCTCCCTTCCGGACCGAGCCTCACGACCGCCCCCTCCCCCTCGGGAATGGCAGCGAGGGGGCCCCCGGCCACATGGACGAGCACCGTGGGCCCGGTGCTGCACTCGCGCGGATGTGCCGGCGTGTCATCCGGTGGGCTGTCAGGCGTGGTGGGCGGATCCTCCGTGGTGTCCGGCGGGTCGCCCGGTGTGGCGGGGTGCGGGGAACAGGCAGACAGGGCGATAGCAACGGTGCCGGCAACGAGGAGGCGCCTCGACGATCTCCGAGCAAACAGGGAGGTGCACAGGCGGCTACCGACGCCGCCTTGCGCGCGACACAAATGTGGAATTAAGCCCGAGCGATTCGATGGTGTCAAGTCAGCGGTCGGGTCGTCAGCGCGTCGCTCGGCGGCGCGACCGCCTCGAGCGCCGGCGGAAGAACACAGCTTCTGCACTGTTTCCTCGCTTTCACTCCCGAGGCGCTCCCGAGGGCTCGCAGGCGGGACCGTTCGCGTCCCGCTCCCTCTGCCTCCTGGATGCCGCCCGGGCAGGGCGTCCTTCACCAAATCGAGCGCGGTCTTCTGTTCTCCGGGTGAAGCGCCTGTCGCACTCGCGACCACGCGAGCTTCGACCGCTCTCGCCGAACTCTTCCAGCGTCATCCTCGCCGCGTGGGTCGAGCAGCTCGGGGTGCCGAGCTACCGCGGGTGTGAGGTGACGGGGGTTGCCCAGGAGCCGGCGCTGGGCATCCGGCAGGGAGGGTCTACGAGGACTTCCGCTGTCCGGGGGGGGCCTCGGCGGCCGCGGGTCCGGCGTTGAGCAGGATGGGTCGCACCTTCACCGCGTGCGCCTCACCGCGCCGGAGCGGGCGAGCGTCTCTGCGCTCTTCCCCTCCAGCGCTCCGACGACGTTCGCCACGACGCCGCGGACGAATCGCCCCGCCGGATCGTCGTCGGTGGCGCGCAACCACAAGAGCTCGAGCAGCGCGCCCTCGAGAGAGAACGGCACGGGGATCGCTCGCAGATGCGACCGCGCCCGGATGAGGTGATCAGCGAGCAACGACGGCACCGTGGCCACGAGGGAAGAGCCCTCGACGAGGTCCGCGATGTAGCCGAAGGAGTGCACGGAGACGCGGACCGTCCTGGCTTTGCCCAACGCGTCTTCCACGACGCCTCGCGTGTCGCCGGCGTACGAGACGACGATGTGCTCCTGGGCGAAGTAAGCGCGCTCGGTGAGCGGGCGTGGGAGCTTGGTGAAGCGTGCGTCGTACAGGCAAACGAACGCCTTCGGCCCGCGCTCGTGTGCGGTGAGCGGCTGGCGGAGGATGGATCTCGGCAGCTCGTCCGCCACGGTGACGGCGAAGTCGATCTTGCTCGAGAGCAGGCTCTCCTCGACGGTCCGGAACTGCACGGGCAGCACGATGAACTGCATGCGCGGCGCCTCGGCACGGAGCTGGGCTACCAGTCTCGGGAGGATCACGGACTCGAGCCCGTCGGCGAGCCCGAACCGGATCGTGGCGGTCGAGAGCTTCGGGTCGAAGCGCGGCGCCGCCGTCGCGGCGGCGATGAGCGGCCCGAGGTGCGCGCGCGCCGCCGCGAGCAGCTCGGCGCCGCGCGTCGTCAGCGCGACGCCGCGACCTTGACGGGTGATGAGCTCGGCGCCGACGAAGGTCGCGAGCCTCCGCATCGAGGCGCTCACGGCCGGCTGCGTCACGTAGAGGCGCGCCGCCGCGCGCGTGAGGCTCCCTTCCTCCGCGACCACCACGAACACGCGGAGCAGGTTCAGGTCGAGATCGCGGCCATAACCGCCGTTTATGTTCCCCATCACGACTATCCATTAGCATTTCTGTCTGCTCCGCCGTACTCCTTTCCGTGGGTCGCGGCGCCGGCGGAGGCGCCTGACGCGTGAACGCTCCCTCGGAGCTCGAAACAGAGGTCCAGTCATGAAACTCCAAGGCAACACCATCCTCATCACCGGTGGAAGCGGCGGCATCGGCTTCGAGCTCGCGTCGCAGCTCCTCCGCCGCGGCAACACGGTGATCGCGACAGGCCGCGACCAGGACGCGCTCGACGCCGCGCGGCGGAGGCTGCCTGGGCTGCGGACCCTCCGGAGCGACGTGCGAGACCCGCACGCGATCGCGGCCCTCCACGAGCACGTGATGAAGGAGTTCCCCGCGATGAACGTCCTCATCAACAACGCAGGGATCATGCGCAAGGTCAACCTGCAGACCTTCGGCGCCGATCTCCAGGGCATCACGGAGGAGATCGAGATCAACCTGAGCGGCTCGATCCGGATGGTGATGCAGTTTCTCCCGCACCTCAAGGCCCAGGCCCGCGCGGCGATCGTCAACGTGTCGTCGGGGCTCGCCTTCAACCCTTACCCGATCGCCCCGATCTATGGCGCGACGAAGGCGGGGATCCACTCGTTCACGCAGTCGCTGCGCGTCCAGCTCAAGCAGACGAACGTGAAGGTCTTCGAGCTGGCGCCTCCGGCGGTGGACACGCCACTGAACCACACGTTCGCCGACGAGCTCCGGGGCACGCCGCTCATGAGTGTCGCGAAGCTCGTCGATGAGGCCCTGACGGGGCTCGAGAGAGACCGCCCGGAGATCCGCGTCGGCTTCGCGAACGTCTCCAAGCTCATGAGCCGCATCGCGCCCGGCTTCATCCTCAAGCAGCTCAGCAAGCCGGTCGATCAGATGCTCGCGCAGATGAAGCAGCTGAGCGGCTAGAAGCGCATGGATGGATGTTGCACGGGCGCAGGGGAGACGAGGAGCCCTCGCCGGCGCTGCGCAAGCCTGATTCATCGGCCGCCGTGTCATAAAGGGCCGGGAAGGAGCACGCGATGATGACGGAAGCACGAAGCGGTCGAGAGGGCCGCTCTTCGACCTCGAAAGAACCCTACACGGCGGGCGCCGTGACCTCCAGGGACGGCACCACGATCGGCTACCGCCAGATCGGCCGAGGTCCCGGCGTCATCCTGGTGCAAGGAGCGATGGGGACCGCCGCCAACTACGACCAGCTCGCGAGGGCCTTGGCCAACGACTTCACGGTCTACCTCCCTGACCGGCGGGGGCGGGGCATGAGCCCGCGGGCGTACGACGCCGGGCACTCCATCGACAGAGAGGTCGAGGATCTCGACGGCCTCCTCTCGCGAAGCGGCGCCCAGCTCGTGTTCGGGCTCAGCTCGGGAGCGATCATCACGCTCGAAGCTGCGCGCGCCTTGCCCTCCGTCCGCAAGGCGGCCGTCTACGAGCCCCCGTTTTATCTGGAGGGAGTGCCCTTCGATGGGATCGCTCGCTTCAACGACGAGATCCGCCGCGGTCAGCTGGCCTCGGCGCTCGTCACGATGAGCAACATGGTGCGTCTCGCCCCGGGGCTCCTCGCCGCGGTCCCCCGCCCGCTGCTCGCGCTGGCGGCGAGGGGATTTCTCCGCCTGGACGACAGGAGGGGCTCAGGGCAGTACGCGCCGGTGCGCGAGCTGCTCCCGGCGATGCGCTTCGATTTCAAGATGGTCGTCGACAGGGGAGAACGCGTCGCGTCGTTCAAGGCCGTCGAAGCCGAGATCCTCCTGCTCGGAGGCACGAAGAGCCCGAGGTACCTGAAGGACGCCCTCGATGCGCTGGAGACGATCCTGCCCAGGGTCCAGCGGACGGAGCTCGAAGGCGTCGGTCACGAGGCTCCCTGGAACGCCGATCGGGGAGGGAGCCCCGAGCTCGTCGCGCAATCCCTGCGCGAGTTTTTCAGGGAAGACCGCGCCTGAGCTCCGGCGTCCGCCGAGCGGCGCCGGCGATGTGAACCAGAGCAGGCTGCCGCGCGCCCGGAGCCACGGAGCTGCCAGAGTACATCACCGCGCCGGAAGTCGCCGAGCCGACGGTTCACCCCCTCAGCGGAATCCTGGCGGTATTTCTGACATGCGAAGCCGGGCCGGATGGTCTGGTAGGTGGCATGGTAGGAATTTGTTGATGCTACCGTCGTAGGCGTACGCTCTGCCTGCCGTCGCGGTGTGCCAGCGTGAGCGACCGAGCGGAGCTCGACTCGCGATCCTGGAGAGGGCGATCCCGAGCAGCGCGCCCACGTCCCGTGCGCGCGAACCCGCAGCGCTGCGGCGCGCTCCGCCTGCGGCTCTCCTCCTTCGCCGCCTCGAGGCCAGCGTGCTTCTTGCGCTGGAGCAGGTCGCGCAGGGCAGGGTAGCGTTGTCCGCGGCCTCGCGGTCGTTCCACGGTGAAACCTTTGCGAACCGCCCGTGTCCAAGGAAACCTAATGCGCTCGATCCCCCGCTCCGCCTTCACCGCCCTCCTCGCCGCGATGGGGCTCTCCCTCGCCGCCTGCGCCGCCGCCCCGCCGCCCGGGCCGGGCGCCCCTTCCGCCGCGGGCGACGACCGCGCGGCGCCCGCGCCGCCCCCGCCGCTCCCGGAGAACGAGGCGTTCGCCGTCCACGGGACGCTCAAGGACGAGTTGCTCCCGAGCCTGAAGCCGGCGCCCTTCGACCCGCAGACCGCGCTCGTCTACCCGGCGCCGGCCGGAGTGCCCCCCGCGCCGCACATCTGCGAGGCGTTCGTGCGGCGCGCCGCCGTCGCGCCCGCGCAGCCCTGCGACGACGCGCAAGGCGCGCTCGAGGCGCTCGACGGCGCGCTCGCCGAGGACGACGCCGCGACGCGCGACGCGCGGCTCGCGGGCGTCGAGGCGTGCGCGGGCCTGGAGGCGGGCCTCGCGCGCGCGCTCCGGGCCGAGCTCGCGCCGATCGCCTGCGGCGATGTGATCGCCGTGCCGCTCCTGAAGGCGCCGCCCGCTGCGCTCCAGGGAGACCTCTACCAGGTGCTGCGCGGCCTTACGCTCGCCGCCCGGCTCGCGCGCACAGCGACCGATCCGCCCGCGCTGCGGCCGCCCTACGATGTCCAGCGCGTCCTCGCGTTCACCAAGGGGCCGCTCTTCACGTGGGTGACGGAGCAGGACCGGGCGATCGAGGATCTCGGGCAGCTCGGGCTTTGGCTTCCGTTTTACGCGAAGGGCCTCGTCGCCGTGGAGTCCGGGCGGGCCTATATGCGGCTCGTCGAGGTGGTCCGATCCGCGCCGCTGCCTGACGCCATGCGGAAGGACGCGGAGCTCGCCAACGTGTACTACGGCGAGCTCGATCAGTTGCTGGAGCCCTGGAAGGCCAGCGGCCGCGACGCCGCGCTCGTCGGCCTGCGCGAGCTCTCGGAGGTCGGCGTGCTCCGCGACGCCCGCGTGGACGGCGCGCGCGCGATGCTGTCGCGCCTCTACGGCGGCCGGCGCGTCGACGCGCTCGACGCGCTGGAGCTGCCGCCCCTGCCGCCGGCCGCGCCGTCGTCCGTCGAGGAGCGGCTCGCGGGCGCGCTGCCGACGTACTACGCAGGCCGCCTGCTCCCGCCCGACGCGGCCGCGCGGCCGGGCACGCTGCGGATGTTCCTCGAGCGGGGCGTCCCGCTGCCCCAGCGCGCCGCCCTGCGCGCCGCCCAGCTCTCGCCCGAGGCGCGGCTGCTTTACGCCAGGGCGCGGATCGAGCTCGGCCGGCTGTACTGGCGCGCCGTCGACTTCGACCAGGCGACGGCGCTGCTCACGGCGTGGCCGGAGGGCACCCCGCGCCCGCCCGAGGCGACGATGCTGCTCGCGCTCGCCCTCGGCCTGCGCAACGGCCCCGAGGACGCGGCGCTGATGATGCGGCGGGCGCCGCTCGCGGGGCTCGGCCTGGGCGAGCTCGCCGCGCTCGACTGGGTGGCCCGCGCGAAGCCCGCGTCGCCGTACGCCGGCATCGCCGCGTTCGACGCCGCCGTGATCCAGCAGATCGCCGCCCCGCAGGGCGCCGGCGCGGGCTACTGGGACGAGGTGGCCGCCCGCTTCCGCGAGGCGCAGGCGCTCCTGACGGGCCCGCTCGCGCAGCAGGCGGAGGAGCGGGCGCGCGCGGCCGACGAGATCGCGAAGGCGGCGCGCTGACGCGCGGCGAGGTGACCGGGCACGTCGATGGCGGTGGTGATGAGCCTGGAAGGAGGCGGTATCGTGCCGGCTTCGATGGTCCAGATCCTGCCCGCCGAGTCCTCGCCCACGCCGCCGGCCCAGGAGACGGTGCCCTGCGAGGTGCGCCGTGCTTAGGGAGCTGGATCTCGCCGGCGTCGGCCCCGCCGACAAGCTCACCTTCGGTCCCCTCACCGAGCGGCTGAGCCTCATCACCGGCGCCTTCGCGCGGCCACGTCGCCCGAGGCCGAGGCCGCGCTCCGCGACGCGAGCAGCCTGCTCCGGGAGTCGAGCCCCGATCCCGCCGAGATCGCGCGGGTCAACGAGGAGCTGCTCCGCCTGCTGCCGGAGATGGACCCGTTCCTGGTGCGTTGGCGGCTTTACTTGGATCAACACGTCGAGGGGACGCCGGCTTGATCCGCGTCGAGCGCGTGGACGAGCCCGCCGGCTTCGACGCCAGCGTGCGCAAGAAAGGCCAGAGCGCGCTCCTCGAGCTGATTGGCTCGCCCGAGGCTCCCAAGCGACGCGGTAAGAAGCGAGAGAAGCTGGCGGACCGGATCGAGGATCTGCCCGCCGACGCTCTCCCTGCTTACTGGAGAGATGCGCTACCCGACCTGAGGACGGCCTAGCGCGACCTCTGCGCCTACCTCGGCATGTACATCGATCCAGCGACCGGTCTCGCCACCGTCGACCATTTCAAGTCGAAGTCGAAGCATCAGCGGCTCGCCTACGAGTGGAGCAACGTCCGCCTCGCAGCGCATCAGATCAACACCGACAAGGACAACTATGACGACGTCCTCGATCCCTTCGAGATCCAGGACGGCTGGTTCGTCCTCGACCTGCTCACCTTCAAGGTCGACGCCGCGGAGTGGCTCGACGAGGCCACACGCAAGGCCGTACTGGCGACCCGTGATAGGTTGAAATTAAATGAGCCTACATACTGCGCCGCGCGGGCCCGGTACCACGACCTCTACCACGGCCTGAAGACCGAACGTTACGACCCGGACGAGCCGCTCCCCTTGAAGTGGCTCCTCCGCCATTGCCCCTTCGTCGCCCGGGAGCTGCACCGCCAGGGGCGGCTCCGTCCGGGCGACACCATCGTCGATGGCGCCTCGAAACCGATCGCGAAGCAGCGCCCCGATGGTCCACCCTGAAGATGCGCGACGCATCGAGACAGTCGAGTGACGCGAGCACCTCGTCAGAGCCTGCGGACGCCGGCGAGCTGCGTCCTCGGCGATATCGTACTAGCCCCCGGTGCCGCCCGTGCCGCCAGCGCCACTGACATCGCCGCCAGCGCCACTGACATCGCCGCCAGCGCCCCCTGTGCCGCCCATACCACCAGCGCCCCCGGTGTCGCTGGCATCGCCGCCAGCGCCCCCAGCGCCGTCCGCGCCGCCAGCGCCGCCAGCGCCCCCCGCGCCGTCCGCGGCCCCAGCGCCGCTTATGGGATTCAGGATCGGGCCCGGGCTTATCACTCCTCCTCCCATCGAGGCAAAGTCATAGATGCGGTCGGTCGAGAAATAGACACCGATCGGCTTGAGCACGACACCCGAGCCCACGACGACGCTGGTCCCCGATGGGCCGGCTCCCCAGGCAAAACCGCCGACGCTGACGATATCCCAGGTGACCTTCTGGAAGACCGGGTAAGCCGAGACCCGCGCAAACGCAGCCGTCGGGACGAAGTAGGACGTGCTGGCCTGAAGCGTGATGCTCTCGGTCACGCTGAACCCGACCGCATCGGAGATGTCCGAGCTCGAGGGCACGCAACCTCCCGACAGGCTCGAGCCAGGCATGTCCCAGGGGGGCAGGTCGTTCGGGGCCGTGCCATTGCCCGGATTGCCCCAGGGAGGCTGGTCGTTCGGGGCCGTGCCATTGCCCGGCATGCCCCAGGAGGGCGGGTATCCCGGAGCCGCACCGTTGCCCGGCATGCCCCAGGAGGGCGGGTATCCCGGAGCCGCGCCGTCGCCCGGCATGTTCCACCAGGGCTGGCCATCCGTGGGGGCGCGGGAACCCGGCGCGCCCGGCGTGCCTGGGAATACCCCCGAGCCGGGCGTGCCTGGCAGGTTGCCCACGGGGGCCCCTCCGGCGCCAGGCATGCCCAGAAAGCCCGCGCCAGGAAACGACGCGCCAGGATAAAACCCGCCAGGGAAGCCCAACCCCGCACCCGGGAAACCCGCCGTGCCCGAGGAGGGCTGGGAGCTCGGGGGCGTGAAGCTGTTCGTGGCGGTCCCCGTCACGGTCACGGAAGGCTGGACGCTCGTCGACACGGCGACGTCGAGGATACGCGGGCCGAACCCCTCCGATACGCTGAGCAGATGGGCGGGATCTTCCCATCGGTACGTCTCCGGCAGGACGATCACGTTCGCGATCGCCTGGCCGTAACAGAGGGTTCCGCGGGCCTCGCCGACCTCGACGTGGACGCCGCCGCTGTCCGCGATCTCCGGCGCCTCGCGCGGGCCCACGCAGGTGAGGGATGGAACGAGCACCATCGCCGTACCGAGCGTGATCCTTCCGTCAGGTACAAACATCTGCGCTCCCCAGGTTGAAATCAGAGCCGCACATGGCCCGCGCCGCCGAGGCATGGAGAGCGCCCGGGGGCGGATTCCCCCGGGCGTCCCGGCGTCCCGGATGTTTTCCCTCGGAGTGGCCGGCGATCAGGGGCCAGAAGCCATCTCACGAAGCGCGCGAGCTCGCTGCCTCCAGCGCGGAGGCCACAAGCTCGTCGAGCACAACGTGCCGATGCGGCGACCCTGGATGCAAGAAGCGGGGGATGGCCAGGGGAGCTCGCATGTGGGCGCCGCGCGGAGATCAGGCGCAAAGGATGGCTTCGATGGACTGGCGCTTGCCGCCCTCCCCACGCGCGTGAGCGGCGCGCACACGGGGCCGGAGCGGACCTGCCCGAACCGGCAACCGTGCCCGCGCGCGTGGCGCAGGAGAGGCGAGTGTGAAGAGATCTGCGGCCGTGAGGGCCGCGCTGCGCGCGGCGCTCGGGATCCACACGATGGCCGCCTGCGCGTCAGGAAGCGAGCCGCTTCACGAGGATCGGTCCGTCGAGCCGACGGCGTCCTCCCTGGCGGCGGCGACACCGAGGTCGCGCGGATACACGTGGGAGGCCGTGCGCCTGAACGACTTCAACTTCGACGGCATGGGGGACATCCTCTGGAACAACACGGAACAGAGCCTGATGGCGATCTGGCTGATGGAGGGAGACAGGGTCCTTTCGCCGGGGCCGTTCATCCCGGGACCGGTCGGCGAGGGATGGGCGGCGGCGAACGCGGGCGACTTCAACTTCGACAGCATGGCCGATGTGCTCTGGTGGAACGAAGAGCAGAACCTGATCGCGATCTGGCTAATGGATGGAGACAGGCTCCTCGTTCCGGGGCCGGTGATCCCGGGGCCGCTCGGCCAGGGCTGGGAGGTGCACTCGGTGACCGACTTCAATCTCGACGGGATGACGGACGTGCTCTGGAACGACCCCGAAGAGAACCTGATCACGGTCTGGCTGATGGATGGAGACAGGCTCCTCGTTCCGGGGCCGGTGATCCCGGGGCCGGCCGGCGAGGGATGGGTGGCGCCCACCGCGCAGGACGCCAATTTCGACAACATGGGCGACGTGTTCTGGAACAACCCCGAGCAGAACCTGATGGCCGTGTGGCTGATGGAGGGCACGCAGCTCCTCGTCCCGGGGCCGGTGATCCCGGGGCCGCTCGGCAGCGGCTGGCGCATCGTCACCTCGGAAGACACGAGCTTCGACAGCATGGGAGACGTGCTCTGGAACAACCCCGAGCAGAACCTGCTGGCCGTGTGGCTGATGGAGGGCACGCACCTGCTCGCGCCGGGGCCGGCGATCCCGGGGCCGCTCGGCAGCGGCTGGGCAGTGCGCCCCGGCACCGACGTCAACTTCGACGGCATGGGGGACGTGCTCTGGTACGCCGCCGGGACGGACCAGGCGGCGGTCTGGCTGATGGACGGCACGCAGCTGCTCGCGCCAGGGCCGGTGATCCTGGGCCCCCTCGACGGCCTGTGATGGAGCGCGCTGGTCGCGGCGGCGGCCGAGGGCGGCCCGCGGGGCGAGCGTGAGGAGGTCTCTCTTGGCGGTGAAGCGCCTGCGGGTGATCCTCGCGGTACACACGGCGCTCGCCTGCGCGTGCGGCGCCGACCCGTCCGACGAGGGCCGAGCGCCCCCGCCGGCCGCGTCCTCCCTCGAGGGCGCGCAGCGGCTGAGCAGCACGAGCTGGGAGGTCGTCCAGGCGTTCGACTTCAACTTCGACGGCATGGCCGATGTGCTCTGGAACGACGCCGAACGGAGCCTGATGGCCGTCTGGTTCATGGATGGATCCCGGCTGCTCGCGCCGGGTCCGTTCATCTCCGGGCCGGGCGGCGGAGACTGGGTCGCCAGGGCGAACGACTTCAATTTCGACGGCATGGGGGACGTGATCTGGCGCCATGCTGGACAGAACCTGATGGCGGTCTGGCTGATGTACGGAGGCCAGCTGCTCGCCCCGGGCCCGATCCTCCCGGGCCCGAGCGGCGAGGGATGGACGAACAGGGCCACGGATTTCAACGGCGATGGCATGTCGGACGTGATCTGGAACCACGCCGAGCGGAACGTGATCACCGTGTGGCTGATGGAAGGGAGCCGGCTGCTCGCGCCGGGCCCGATCCTCCAGGGGCCGAGCGGCGGCCGCTGGGTGGTCGGCGGCGTGGCCGATCTCGACGGCGATGGCATGTCGGACGTGGTCTGGAACGACGCCGAGCGGAACCTGATGTCGGTGTGGCTGATGGAAGGCGCCCAGCCGCGCGCCAGGGGGCCGTTGATCCCGGGGCCGCCCGGCGAGGGGTGGATTGCCTTGAGAGCGAACGATTTCAATTTCGACGGCAACGCGGATGTGCTCTGGACCAACGAAGAAGAGGGCTTGATGGCCGTGTGGCTGATGAGCGGCACCGCGCTGCTCGCGCCGGGGCCGATCCTCCGGGGTCCGGATGGGGAGGGCTGGTCGGCGCACGCCGCGGGCGACGTCAATTTCGACGGCATGGTCGATGTCGTCTGGCAGCGCGACGGGGCGAGCGAGATGGCGGTGTGGCTGATGGAGGGGAGCCAGCTGCTCGCGCCGGGGCCGGTGATCGCTGGGCCCCGCGACGGCGGCTGACCGCGTCGGCCCGTCGAGCGACTGCCGCACGGCGCTGCCGAGCAGGATGACGGCCGCCGCGAGCCTGACGCCGGCCAACGCGCGGCGCAGCGTCTCGCGCTGACACGCCGGGCGAGCCGGGCGCCCGCCAGGCTGCCTGCGGGACGCGGCGACGATCACGGGCCCGACGACCGCGGTCGGCCGGAGCTGCGGCCCCGCGGCGCGGTCGAGGGGGCCTGGGCGTCGGGATACGCGATCTTGATGCCTGGACGGCACGCCCTGAGGGGTTCTTGACGCGGCGAGAGTTACCTTGCCGGTGTCACCTATCGACCGAACCACCGTCCGCAGCACCTTCAAGGCCGGGAGGTCTCGATCGAGCTGGAGCGGGAGACAGGGCTCGTCCCGATGGATGGGGTGTTGATCGAGCAGGTGCTCATCAACCTGCTCGAGAACGCCCTCAAGTACTCGCCGGCCGGCAGCCCGATCGCGATCTGGGGGTTCACCGAGGAGGACGTGGCGGTGCTCGAGATCCAGGATCGCGGTCCGGGCCTGTCGCCCGGCGACGAGGAGGCGGTCTTCCAGAAGTTTTACCGGGGGCGCGGCCAGGCGCGCCGGGGCGTGGGCCTCGGGCTCACGATCTGCCGCGGGATCGTGACCGCGCACGGCGGGAGGATCACGGCGGAGAATCGGCCTCAGGGGGGCGCGCTCTTCCGCGTGACGTTGCCCATCGAGGGCCGCGCGCCGGAGCTCGCCGGCCCGGAGCTGCCCCGGTCCGCGGGCGCTTGATAACGTGGCGTGACGATGTCGGAGCCGTGCCCCCTCGTGCTGCTGATCGAGGATGAGCCGCAGATGCGCCGGTTCCTGCGGGCGATGCTGGCGGCCCGCGGCTACCGGCTCGTCGAGGCGGAGACGGGCGGCGAGGGGATCGCGCAGGCGACGACGCGCAATCCGGATCTCGTGCTGCTCGATCTGGGGCTCCCTGACATGGATGGCCTGGAGGTGACCCGTCGGCTCCGGGAGTGGAGCGCCGTCCCGATCATCGTGCTGTCGGCGCGGGGTCAGGAGCAGGACAAGATCGACGCGCTCGACGGCGGCGCCGACGATTACCTGACGAAGCCGTTCAGCGCGGGCGAGCTCCTGGCGCGGCTGCGCGTGGCGCTGCGCCACGCGGCGCGCGCGGCGCGCGGGGCGAAGGCGGAGGGATCGAGCTTCAAGGTGCAGGACATCGAGGTCGATCTCGGGCGCCGGGTCGTGCAGCGGGCGGGCGAGGAGATCCACCTCACGCCGATCGAGTACAAGCTGCTGACGACGCTGATCCGGCACGCCGGCAAGGTGCTCACCCATCGCCAGCTGCTCGGCGAGGTGTGGGGCCCGGCGTACGCGGGGCAGACGCATTACCTGCGCGTTTACATGGCGCAGCTCCGGCACAAGCTGGAGCGCGACCCCGCGCGCCCGCAGATCCTGGTCACCGAGCCGGGCGTGGGCTACCGGCTGAAGGGCGCGTGAGGGGGCGAGCGGGTTTGGCGGGGACCGCGTCCGGTGCGGGGAGGGCAGCTGAGCTGCCCTGGGGCGACCGCGTCCGGTGCGGGGAGGGCAGCTGAGCTGCCCTGGGGCGACCGCGTCCGGTGCGGGGAGGGCAGCTGAGCTGCCCTGGGGCGACCGTGTCCGGTGCGGGGAGGGCAGCTGAGCTGCCCTGGGGCGACCGTGTCCGGTGCGGGGAGGGCAGCTGAGCTGCCCTGGGGCGACCGTGTCCGGTGCGGGGAGGGCAGCTGAGCTCTCCAGGCGGACCGTTCGCGGTGCGACCGGGGTAGCTGAGCTTTCCAGGCGGACCGTGTCCGGTGCCGTCGGGGTAGCTGAGCTGCTCCGCGGATGAAGCAGGAGCGCACCTTTCTCTCCGAGATGGACCAGCCGCGCTCCCGACTGGAATTCCGTTCGCGCGGCCGCACTGCGGACCGACGCTTTGCGCGGTCTCGCCGGCGGCGGGCGCGCTCCGGAGCACATGGCGGTCGCTGTGCGCCCTGAGCGCTCGACTGCGGCTCCTCGGGGGCGCGGCGAGCGCGCGCCGCGACAATTGGTCGCATTCCCAGGGGAGGGGGACGCCCGTACGTTGCGCGAGCTTTCGTGAGTGGAGGTGCTTGAGATGAAGACTGCGTTGCAGATGTCCCTGGCCGCTGCGGCCTCGCTGTCCGTGTTCACCGCGACCGCCGCGCACGCGCACGTCTCGGTGTCGGGTCCTGCCTTCGCCGGCGCGACCCACGAGGCCACCTTCGGCGTCGGCCACGGCTGCGACGGCGCGGACACCTACCGCGTGAAGGTCCAGATCCCGGCCGGGGTGACGTCGGTGCGGCCGCTGGACAGCACCTTCGGCAAGGCGGTGTTGGAGAAGAACGCGGAGGGCAACGTCACGGCCGTCGTCTGGACGAAGCCGCTCGCGGACGTGCTCCCCGCCGACACGAACTATTACAAGCTGGCGCTGCGGTTCAAGGTGCCGGACGCGCCGTTCACGACGCTCTATTTCCCGACCACCCAGACCTGCCGCAGCGAGGCAGGCGTCGAGACGACGGTCGCGTGGAGCGACACCTCCGGCGAGCACGGCAGCCACGACGCGGACGCCGGCACGCCGGCCACGAGCCCGGCGCCGTCGCTGTTCATCCTGCCGGCGCGCTCGCCCGGGTGGAACAAGTACACGGTGAACCAGCACGTCCACGACCTCAGCGTCTTCAACGACGCGCTCATCGTCTGGGCGGGGAAGGCGGCGTACAGCGCCAATCCGGCCACCCAGAGCCTGATCACGACGGAGCCGGACACGGAGGTGCTGTCGGAGATCCATCCCGGCACCGAGATCTGGGTCAAGTACTGAGCCGGGGAGGCCGTGACGATGCGCCGCTTTCTCCTCTTGATGGTCGCCTGCGCGTTGTGCGCGTGCTCCGAGGAACTGCGCCCGGTCCCGCAAGATCCCGGCCCGGGAAGCGACGCGGGCGATGGCGCGGGACCGCGTCCGGACGCGGGACCGCCGGACGACGCGGGGCCGCAGGTGGATGCAGGGCCGGACGCGGAGCCGCCGGGCTCGCTGCTCGAACGCCCGGGCGAGCTGCCGCGGCCTCCCGCCGGCAGGCTGCCGGACGATCTGAAGCCGCCGGTCCGGTAAGCCTCAAGTCTCCGTCAGGCGTGCGGGCGAGCGCCGCGCAGAGGTCAGGGCAGTCCACCAGCAGGCGCCCAGGGCCTTCGCTGCTCGGGCGTCCTCGCCGGCGAGGTGCTTCTGGTTGCAGGTGGCGTTGTCGTTCCTCACGGCGAGCTCGCGCCACGTCGATCACCGTTTCCGAGCCTGTCCGGACGGAAAACTACGTCGAGCCCACTTGTGCTATCAGGGGTGGCGCGGTAGCGTCCGGCGACGCTCATGAGGATCAGCCGCGTCGTCATTCAGCGCATGAAGGCGCTCGTCCAGCGCGATGACTCCTTCAGCCTTGACCCTGGAGGTGCCCCGGCGAGCAGCGTCTGCCTGCGCGGTCTGAACGGGAGCGGCAAGACAACCTACCTCGAGGCCATTGCCTCGCTTTGGCGCCTCTTTCGCCGCTGGTCGCAGCGGGGCACGCACGTGCGTCTCGCGAGCAACGATCCGCTGCTGTCTGCGGATCTCGCCGCCCTTCATGTCGTCGGCCTGCCCGGCCCGGCCGGCGAGCTCTGGCTTGTCTATGGTCAACGCGAGCTCTGGGAAGCGGTGCCGAACCGGGGGAACAGCGCCGTGGTGGGCGTGCTCGCGACGGGGAACAAAGGCAACCTCAAGAATCTACACAATCGGGCCTCGCCCATCTACCAGTTCTGGGACGAGCACGCGACGAAGCTGGAGCAGCCGGCGACGCGCAACGGCGTTGAGCCTCTGCCGAACATGGTCTCGATCGGCGCCGAAGATCGCTTCATCCAACCTTTGCGCCGTGATGACCTGTTCGAGCTCGCGCCCGAGGCGTCGTTTCGATTCCTTGCCCGTTATGAGCCGTCGGAGAAAAAACCAGGGCACGTCGAGAACTCGATGGCAGCGTTGCTCGCCATCGATCCCGAGCGATTTCGGGCGATCGCCGACGACCTGAGCCGCGTCCTTCCTCAACTCAGGCTGCTTGGACGGGCCGATCCCAAGACGCGAAGGCCGCTGGTCCGGTTACAGAGCGGGGTCGAGGTGACCCTTGAGCAGCTGTCGGCGGGGGAGAGGGCGGCCGTCATCGCCTTGTTCACCGTGGCGCGCTGGCTGACCCAGGGAGGGGTCGTGATGATCGACGAGCCGGAGCTTCACCAGCACATCTCGCTGATGCGCACCAATCTGGCCGTGATCGAGCGCTTCGCGGTGCAGAACATGGAAGGACAGCTCATCGTCGCCTCCCACGCGCCGGAGGTGTGGGACCACTTCCGCGTCGGTAGGCGCATGATCGACCTTGATCTGCCGAGCGAGGATGCAGCTCGATGAGCTCCAGAGACGTCGACCGGGATATACAGAGGATTCGGGAGGCTCACTGGGACAGGATCCTCGAGTTGTCGATCAAGGCTAGGAAGAGGCTGCTCCTCGTGGAAGGGGACGACGACAAGTCGGTGATAGAGCAGCTGCTCGAATCGGTCGACCAGCTCTGGGTGAGCAGGGTCTATGTTGGGGTCGCCGGCGACCGTGACAAGGTGCTGAGGAAGCTGGAGAAGAACCCGGACTGGTACGGGCTCGTGGATCGAGACGTCTGGGATGATGAGGACATCGCCAGGAAGAGGGCGGCCTTGCCCAACCTCGAGGTAACCGAGGGATGGTGCCTCGAGAACCACTTTTGTGACCCGGGCGCGCTGGAGAGCGCTCTTTCGCTCAGCGCTGGCGCCGTTCAAGCGGTGCTTGACGCGGAGCTCGATGGGTGGCTTGGCTACGGCGCCATCTGGTGGACGCTCCAACGGTTGCGCGAGGGTTTTTCCGCCGTGCTGCCGCCTTCTGACCTGGGTCATCCCCAGAAGGATCCGTGCCTCCCGTGGAGAGATGAAGGGGCGTTCCTGGAACGGCTCAGGCCCTACGGGGATCGCCTTCGGACCATGGATGTGGATAGGGTCGTCAGAGAGATTCGTGCTCGAAAAACCGCCCTTGACGCGCTCGCTGCTGGGGAGAGATTGGCGAAGGGGGTTCACGGCAAGCGGTTTTTTTTGCGAGGTGATCGCGCCTGCGCTCAGCGCGGCGAGCGCGCAGCGATCCGCGGAGGCGTGGCGCCTTCACGTGGCCCGCCACTGGAACGGCAGGTGGCCGGGCTACCTCGTGAGCTTCGCAAAGCGCTTGCTGTGAAGGCTCCCTCTGGCGCCGGTTGATCCCGGCGCGGTTCTCGAGTCCGATCGGCCCCTCGCGATGCGCCAGATCCTCCACATCGACATGGACGCCTTCTTCGCGTCGGTCGAGCAGCTCGACGATCCGTCGCTGCGCGGCCGCCCCGTCCTGGTCGGCGGCGCGTCGCGGCGCGGCGTGGTCGCGGCCGCCTCGTACGAGGCGCGGCCCTACGGCGCGCGCTCGGCGATGCCGATGCACGAGGCCCTCCGCCGCTGCCCGCAGGCGGTCGTCGTGCCGGTGCGGCACGCCCGCTACGCCGAGGTGAGCGCGAAGGTCTTCGCGGTCTTCCGCCGCTTCACGCCGCTCGTCGAGGGGCTGTCGCTCGACGAGGCCTTCCTCGACGTCACCGCGAGCCGCTCGCTCTTCGGCGACGGCGAGGTGATCGCGGCGCGCATCAAGCGGGCGATCCGCGACGAGATCGGGCTCACGGCCTCGGCCGGCGTCGCGCCGTGCAAGTTCGCCGCGAAGATCGCGAGCGACCTCCGGAAGCCCGACGGCCTCGTGGTCGTCCCCGAGGACGTCGCCGCCTTCCTCGCGCCGCTGCCGCTCGAGCGCATGTGGGGCGTGGGCCCGCGCGCGGCCGAGCGCCTCCGCGGCGCCGGGCTCGACACCATCGGCGACCTCGCGCGCTGCCCGGCGCCGCGGCTGCACGAGCTGCTCGGCCCGGCCTGGGGCGAGCACGTCCGGCTGCTCGCGGCGGGGATCGACGAGCGCGAGGTCGTGCCGGGGCGCGCGGCGGAGTCGATCGGCGCGGAGGAGACCGTCGAGCAGGACCTCCGGGGCAGGGAGCCGATCGAGCGCTGGCTGCTCGAGCTGTCGGCCCGCGTCGCGCGGCGGCTGCTCAAGGCGGGTCTGTCGTGCCGCGCGGTGACGGTCAAGCTCAAGTACTCGGACTTCACGCTGCGGACGCGCCAGACGAAGCTCGCCGAGCCGGTGGGAGACACCGATTCCATTTACGAGTGCGCGAAAGGGCTGCTGCCGCGGTTCGACCTGTCGCGGCCCGTGCGGCTCGTGGGCGTCGCCGCGAGCGACCTCACCGACCAGACCGCCGGGCCGACGCTGAGCCTGTTCCCGGTCGCGTCGGAGCGGCGCCGCCGGCTGGAGGGCGTCGTGGCCGAGGTCGCGGAGCGCTTCGGGGGAAAAGGGCTCACGCGCGCGGCGCTGCTGGAGCCGCCGCCGTCGAGCCGCCGCGAGGCGGCCGCGGAGGGGCGCGGGGGCGCGCGCGAGAAGGGCCGGCGGCGCGAGGGCACATGAGGCGCACGCCGAGCGGCGCTACGGCTTCGGCATAAGCGGGTGACACGCCGCAGCGTGTCCGTCTGGAGCAACGTGCTCTACCGTCGCGTGTTGATCTGGGGCGAAATGCGACAGGCGCCCTCCGCGCAGCGGCGCAAAGGGCGCTGGGCTGCGCGCGCTGCGCGCGGGTCGCCGCGGAGAGCGGGCGGCACGGCGTGTGCTCTCTCGATGGAGCGGAGCGGAGAGACACGGTACGTGAAGACGGGCCCAGAGGGGCTCTCGGACAGCGACGGAGACGGCGCGCGCCGGCCCGCAGCGCGGGCGGCGTGCAGCTTCCGCGAAGGTGACCGCCATGCAAAACGCCCAGGTTGATTCTGTGATGACGAATTTCGACGAGCGCCGCGCGGCGGAGCTCGATGGGATGCCCCCGGGCGTGCCGCCGAAGACCTCCATCTTGACGAAGGCGGCCGCAGGCGCCCTCGCTGGGGCCGCGGCGGGCGCGGCGGTGGGCGCGATCGCCGGCCCGCCCGGGGCCGTCGCGGGCACGGTCATCGGCTCGCTCGTGGGGACCGTCGCGGAGGTGATCGTCGCGCGGGAGCAGCGCGAGGCCGCGCAGCGGGACGCGGTCCTGGACGAGGAGATCGGCGTCATCGGCGGGCACCTCGGCGAGGCATCGTCCGAACAGCCGCCCACGCAGCGCGGGGCCTTCTCGGCGGCCGCGGTCGGCGGCGCCGACGGCTGGCTTGACCCGGCCGAAGGCCCGCTGCAGAACGTCGAGCAGCGCTGAGCGTGACGCGGGCGCTGCTTGCGTCGTCATGGCGCGACGGTATCCAGGCCAGGGCGCGTGGTCCACGGGCGGCGCGCTCCGCTCGCTGGCTTGACGCTCTGGACGTGTTCCGTTTACCTCTCCTGCCCCGGCGACGGGGAGGCGCGCACATCCCGCTGTCGCCGCCCGCCTGCACCCAACACGACGATGCAGCCACGGCATGATCCGGACCGTCCATACCACCCGCTACGTCACCCCGCTCCGTGAGGGCGGCTCGCTGCCGGCGATCGTCGAGGCGGACGACGACGGCCTCTATGTGGTGAAGTTCCGCGGCGCCGGCCAGGGGCCGAAGGCGCTGATCGCGGAGCTCGTCGCGGGGGAGATCGGGCGCGCGCTCGGGCTGCCGGTGCCGGAGATCGTGTTCATCGAGCTCGATCCGGAGTTCGGGCGGGCCGAGCCGGACCCCGAGCTCTCCGCCCTCCTCTCGGCGAGCGCCGGCCTGAACCTCGCGCTCGACTACCTGCCCGGCTCGCTCGCGTTCCAGCCGCTCGCCGCCGCGTCGCTCGACCCGGGGCTGGCGGCGGCCGTGGTGTGGTTCGACGCGTTCGTCAGCAACGTGGACCGGACGCCCAAGAACCCGAACCTGCTCTTCTGGCACCGCCGCCTCTGGCTGATCGATCACGGCGCGGCGCTCTACGTCCACCACGCCTGGACCGACACGACGGATCCGCTCGCCGACGCGGCCGATCGCTTCCCGCTCATCAAGAGCCACGTGCTGCTCCCGTTCGCCGGCGACATCGCCGCGGCCGACGCCGCGCTGAGCGCCCGGCTCACGCCCGAGCGCATCGCGGAGATCGTGGCCGCGATCCCCGACGGGTGGCTCCTGGATCAGGAGCCGGCCGGCCGGCTCGGCGCGGAGCGGCGCTCGGCGTTCTCGTCGGGCCCGGCCGAGGAGCGGGAGGCGCCGCCCGCGGCGACGGTGGAGGCGCGGCGCGCGGCCTATGTCGCGTACCTGACGCGCCGGCTCGTGCCCCCGCGGGGCTTCGTCGAGGAGGCGCTCGATGCGCGCGCCCGGCGTTAGCCCTCCCCGCGCGCGGGATGACGGCGGCGGCGACGGCGGCGCCGGCGGCGACGGCGGCGCCCCGCAGCGCGCCGGCGACCCGTTCGATTACGCGCTGCTGCGCGTGGTGCCGCGCGTGGAGCGCGGCGAGCGCGTCAATGTCGGGGTGGTCCTCTTCTGTCGCGCCCGGGGCTTCCTCGACGCGCGCCTCGAGCCGGACGAGCGGCGCCTGCTCGCGCTCTCGCCCGGCCTCGACCTCGAGGCGGTCCGCGGCCACCTCGACTTCGTCCGCCGCGTCTGCGCCGGCGACCGGAGCTGCGGGTTCGTCGCGGAGCTCCCGCAGGCCGAGCGCTTCGGCTGGCTGGTCTCGCCGTCGAGCACCATCGTCCAGCCGTCGCGCGTGCACGCCGGCCTCTGCGCCGACCCGGCCGCGGCGCTCGACCGGCTGCTCGCGACCCTGGTGCGGCTGGGATAGGCACGCTCATGGAAGCCAAGGAGGGATCGATGTCCGAATCCGAGCACACCGGCGGCTGCCTGTGCGGCGCCATCCGTTATCGCGCGCGCGGGGCGCCGGCGAGCACCAACATCTGTTATTGCACCCAGTGCCAGCGCCAGACGGGCGCGGCGGTGCCCGCGTTCGCGACGTACCCGGAGGAGCGGTTCACGCTGCTCTCGGGGCAGCCCGTCACGTACCGATCGTCGCAGCGCGCGGTCCGGCAGTTCTGCGGCGTGTGCGGGTCGGCGCTGTTCTGGCGGCAGGACGGCGCGCCGACGATCGACATCTTCCTCGGCACGATGGACCGGCCCGCGGACCTGCCGCCGCCGACGTTCCAGCAATGGACCGTGCACCGCGCGCCGTGGCTGCTCGACCTGCCGGCCATCCCCTCGCACCGCGAGGAGAGGTCGGCGAGCGGGGGCTGAGCCGCCGGCGCGCGGCGTTCCCGGCGCGGCGCAGGGGTCGGCCCCGGCGCCGCGCTCGGCGGGAGGCCCCGCTTCAGTCCCTGACGAGCGGCCCGATGCGGTCGGCGAACGGCCACCCGAGGAACTCATCGTTGTGGATCTGCCAGTCGAACGCCCCGCGGAGCTTCGGGTGCTCGCTCTCGAGCTGGTTCCACGTGGGGATCGCCTCGTCGATCGACATGTAGTTGGCCGCGTCCCAGATCCCGAACCCGACGACGACGTGCGTCGGACCGAGCAGCGAGACCCAGTCAGCCACGTTGTCCGCGATGTACCACTGCTGATCCAGGTCGGGCCCGTCGTAGTACTGCGGGGCCGCGTAGTCCATGGCGCCCGCGTCCACCATGGCCTTGCAGAACGTCTTGTCGCGGTTGTTCCAGGGCGCCGGAGGCGCGGTGATGATGAAGCCGGGGAAGCGACGCTTCAGCTCCAGGCTGATCCAGATCATCTCGTCGGTGTCGGGATCCTGATCGGCCTCGAAGGTGTTCCAGTCGAGGCCGTCGAACCCGCCCAGGCTGTTGTAGATGCCGACCACGCTGTCGACGAACGTCTGCGATTTTTCGCGGTTCGGGAAGCTCATGCCATTGCCCGCGCCGCCGACGCTGAGGATGATCCTGCGACCCTGGACCGTGCGCGCGTACTGGATGTCTGCGTTGAGGTTCGTCGCCGCGCCCCTGTCGTCGCCCGGCGGCTCCCAGGTGACGGCGCCCGTGGTGCCGGGCGCCCCTCCCACGGGCTTCGCGTGGAAGAGATAGATCAGGTTGTAGTTGCTGTTGATTTCCCGGATGCGGATGGGGTCCGGCGTCCAGTTGGGATAGTAGCCGGCGACGACCTTGTCGGGGAGCGGACCGATCGGACCGGGGTCGGGGGCGTCGCTGCAGGCGGTGTACGGCTCCCAGAAGTAGGTGCTGACCGTCGGGATGTAGCCAGGGTTGTCGTGCTCGGCGATGTAGGCCGACCCCTGGTAGTTCACGATGGCGCCCTCGTTGTACTGCTGCCCCTCTTGCCACTCCGGATAACCTGCGCACGCGGCAGATTCGTCGTGCCCCACATCGACCTCCTCCGGCGATGGGCCGGAGCCGAGGCACCCGAAGCCGCCCGTGGTGAGGGCGACGAGGAGGAGGGACAACCTGGAGGCGGTGGACTTGGGATTGAATAGCATGGTAAATGTTCCTTTGGGACGTAGCGAAGGATGAACGTCGACGGTTGCCTTGCGATGTCGCCCCGCTCCGATAACCCCTCAGCTCCTGCCCTTCCTCTCGTCGGGGACACGCTGCTGCGCGGTGATCAGCGCGCTGACGCGAGAGGGCAGAGGGGCATCCCGACGGTCGCCAGCAGACACGGGAGAAGCGCCTCGACCCGGAGCACACGTGATAACTCACCGCCCGGATCCGGGCAGCTCACACGGCTTCATGCCGCAATGGGGAGCAGCCCTTCAGATTATTTTTGATGTGGCGCCCTCGAGCCGGCCGCTTGTCCGCTTCGTGGTGATATTGCTGCGGAATCGTCGAGATTCGCCGAGGTGCGATAATTGCTGCGGTTATGAAACCGTCGCGGTGCCATGGCGGACCGCCTCAGCCGTCAGTGGTGTGGCGCCCACGAGATTGCGTACACCACACGTACATCGAGCCACATCGCCGGGTGTTACCGATCGTAGCGCGACGTCATCGAGGTGTTACCGATCGTAGCGCTGCGCCGCCGAGCGGGGCCACGCGCGCGCTCCCCCGGTGGTCGAACGGGGTAGTTTCTCGATTCCTCGTAGGGTATTTGAGTTTCCTTGGGGTGTCGCCTCGAAGCGGACCGGCTCTACCGTTTGCCACGATTTATCCATCCTTCGTACATAGGATTTGCCGTGAGCTGCCGTTCGGTCGAGAGGACATTGTGCTCGACGGAGCGCGCCTCGTGATCAGAGGGGCGCCGAGTGGGAATACAGTCAGAGGGCATTAACGTCGCGCGTCTTGCGCGCGGCGCGCTTTGTTACGGTCTCGCTGTCACGACCCGCGGCTCGCCCGGCCGCTTCCTTCCTTGCAGGAGAAACTTCATGCGCCTTACTAGGTACCTGAGCCTCTGCTCGGTCTCGATCGTGTGTTCCCTGGCCGCCTGCATCGGCATGCCCTCGGACGAGGATGAAATCTCGTCGCTCGATGGCGAGCTGAGCAGCGCTGACACGACGATGTCGGCGGAGCTCACGTTGCAGTCGCAGTGGTCGACCGGGTACTGCGCGAACGTGACCGTGACGAACACGGGCACGAGCCAGACCACCACCTGGGGACTGGTGATCGCGCTCAACGGCTCCACGCCGAGCAGCGTATGGAACGCGAGCACCACGCAGTCGGGCGGGCAGCTGACCGCCACCAATGTGACCCACAACGGCACGCTGAGCCCGAGGGCGTCGACGAGCTGGGGCTTCTGCGCGAACGGCACCGGGAGGCCTGCGCTCGTGTCGGTCAACGGCGGCGGGACCCCAACGTCGACCTCCGCGAGCTCCAGCAGCAGCGCTTCTAGCAGCTCCAGCAGCAGCACGTCGGCAAGCTCCGGCGGCGGGGGCTCGGGAGGAGCCGGCGGCGCTGGGGGTGCCGGCGGCTCTGGGGGCGCCGGCGGCTCTGGGGGCGCCGGCGGCTCTGGGGGCGCCGGCGGCTCCGGCGGCGGGGGCACCACGGGCCCCGGCTGGACCTGGACCGGAATCATCGGCACGGGGCAGAGCCTGTCGGTCGGCGCGGAGGGGAACCCGATCCGGGCGACCACCCAGCGCTACAACAACCTCAAGCTCTCGCTGGGCAGCGCGAGCGTGCCCCCCTTCAACCCGAACAGCAGCGCGCTCTCGATGGTGCCGCTGGTCGAGCCCATCCGCCCGCTCGCCACGGGCTACCCGAGCGCGTACCCGCGCAACATCTACGGCGAGACGCACCACACGGCCATGGGCGACCAGATCACGTCGCTCGTGCGGGCAGCGACGGGCGGCGATTACATCAGCGTGCACACGGTCGTCGGCGAGAGCGGACAGGCCATGTCGGTCATCCGGAAGGGCGCCACCGACACCGGCTCCACCGGCCGGGCCTACGCGGCGTCGCTGTTCGAGGCCGCCGCGATCGCGCGCCTCGCCGGCGCGTCGGGCAAGACGTACGGCGTCGGCGCGATCGTGATCACCCACGGTGAGTCCGACGCCGGCAGCGCGAGCTACAAGAACGACCTCATCCGGCTCTGGTCCGACTACAACGCCGATATCCCGCCGCTCACCGGCCAGACCCGGTCGATCCCGATGTTCGTTTCGCAGCATCACTCCTACCCGACCGGCTCGAACCAGCGGTCGGCCTCCACGCTCGCGCAGTGGCAGGTCGGCGTCGACCGCCCCGGCGACATCATCTGCTCCGGGCCGAAGTATCAGTATCCGTACGCGGCCGACAACATCCACATGACGGCGGCGGGGTACGAGCGGCTCGGCGAGAAGCTCGGGCAGATCTACCACGAGAAGGTCGTGCTGGGACGCGACTGGCAGCCGCTGCAGCCGACCCGCGTCGAGCGCAGCGGCCGCGTGATCACGGTGCGCTTCCACGTGCCCGTGCCGCCGCTCGCGTGGGACTCCACGCTCCCGGCGCCCCACCAGAGCGCGCTCACCGAGTGGTCGGCGGGGCGCGGCTTCGAGGTGCGCACGGCGAGCTCCCGGATCCGGATCAGCTCCGTCGAGATCTCCGGCGACTCGGTGCGCATCACCGTCGCCAGCGATCTCCCCTCGTCGGGCGTCTTCGTCGGGTACGCCATGACCAGCGACGGCACGGCGTTCTCCGGGCGGACGTGGCGCTCGGGGCAGCTGCGCGACTCCGATCCCTTCGTCGGCTCGATGACGGGCGTCGCGCAGCCGAACTACGCGGTGGCGTTCGAGCTGCCGGTGCCCTGAGCCTCGCCGGCGCAGCGCGGCCATCCAGATCCCCGATCCTCGCCGCCGAGCGCGATAACATCCAGCGCGCCGGCTAACCCGCGCTCCACCGCATGTGCTCTGGACGCTGGCATGAGCTCGTGTAGCATCGCGAGCATGCGTGGAAGCTACGTGCCGATCGCGGTTCTCGCCTGTGCCCTGGCCGCCTGTTCGGAGTCGCCGCCCGACGACAGCGCGGGCGGCGGGGGCACCGGTCCAGTCGGCAGCGGCGGCTCCGGCAGCACCGCAGAGACCAGCTCGAGCGCGGCGGCAGGCACGACCTCCAGCGCCGCCACGGGCGCAGGAGGCGCAGGAGGCGGCGGAGAACCCGACGGCGCGTGCGCGAGCGTCTCCGAGGTGCCGTCCGAGCTGGGGCTCGACCCTTTCTACAAGAAGTACGTCGACGCCGCGGGGATCCCCGTCATCAGCTCCGAGGAGACGCCGGACGCGGCGCTGCTGCGCGCGTGCTCGGTCGTCGTCCGCATGATCGGCCTGCGCGAGGACGTGCTTCAGGCGATGATCATGAACCACACGCGCGTCGCCGTGATGGCGGAGTCGGAGGTGACGACCGACATCCCCGAGCACAGCGACCTTTACGAGGCGTTCCCGGGAACGGACTGGGACACGCGGGCCCGCGGCCTCGGCGCGACCCCCGCCCGCCCGGCGAGCTCCTGCGCCGAGGAGAACGTCCTGTGTTATCCGAGCGATCCGTACCTGGGCGAGGACATCCTGGTGCACGAGTTCTCGCACGCCATCGCGATCATGGGCATCGCCTTCGTCGAGCCGACCTTCAATCGAGAGCTCGAGGACGTGTTCGAGGGCGCGCTCCAGGCTGGGAAGTGGGAGGACACCTACGCCGCGACGAACAGGGACGAATACTGGGCCGAGGGGGTCCAGGACTGGTTCGACACCAACCTCGAAGCGATCCCGACGAACGGGATCCACAACGAGATCAACACCCGCGCCGAGCTGCGCGAGTACGATCGCCCGCTCCACGATCTCATCGCCAGGTACTTCGCCGACGACGCCTGGCGCCCGAGCTGTCCCTGAGAAGCGGATGACCAGCTCCGGCGACGAGGGGCTCGGTCCGGCACCCCGCGGGCGGAGTGTTCAGGCGCTCTCTTCTATGCCCGAGGGCTGCTCGAGCCCCGGCGGCTCCTCCAGGCTGATGCGCCCCAGGCGCCCGGCCCGGAAGTCGTGGACCAGGATGTCCGACGCCTTGTGGAGGTCCACCGACCCGCCGCTGCGGAGGCAGCCGCGGCGGCGGCCGATCTCCTCGATCAGCGCGGCGGCCGTCTCCGGGAGCTCCTTCAGCTTGTAACGGGCGACGAGGAGCTCCGGATACCGCCGCAGGAAGAGCCCCGCCGCGAACAGGGCGACGCTCTGGTAATCGATGGCGGTGTCGGGGATCGCCCCGCCGACGGCCAGGCGGTACGAGGCCGCCTCGTCGTCGATCTTGGGCCAGAGGATCCCCGGGTTGTCGGAGATCGCCATGCCGCTCTTCAGGGTGACGAGCTGCTGGCTCTTCGTGACCGCGGGCTCGTCGCCGACCTTGGCCACCTTGCGCTCCATGAGCGTGTTGATGAGCGTCGACTTGCCGACGTTGGGAATCCCCACGATCATGGCCCGCACCACCTTGCCGGGGCCGTTCTTCGGGGGGACGAGGCGCTTGCAGAGCTCCGGGATCCGGCGCCGCGCCTCGGCCGACTGCGTCGCGGAGATCGCGATCGCCAGCACCTTGCCGCCGGGCGGCGCCTCACGCGACGCCTCACCGAGAGGCGCCGGGTGCTCCAGCTCGAGGTGGCGGAGCCACGCCTTCGTGACGGCCGGGTCGGCCAGGTCGCTCTTGTTCAGCACCTTGATGCACGGCTTCTGGCCGCGCAGCTCGGCCACGACCGGGTTCTCGCTGGCCCGCGGCATCCGGGCGTCGAGCACCTCGATGATGACGTCCTGCGACGGCATCGACTCGGCGATCGAGCGCCGAGCCTTGGTCATGTGGCCGGGATACCATTGAATCGACATCGGTCGCGTTGCTCTATCACGCAGGGCGGCTCAGGCGCACCCCTCCGGGCCACACGCCGCGCCCTCGGCGAGCGCCTCGCCGGGCTCGTCGGCCGCCTCGTCCCACGCCTGCTGGAGCACGCGGAGGAGCGGCTCCGCCGGTTGCGCGCCGGAGACGCCGTAGCGCCCGGCGAACACGAAGAACGGCACGCCCGTGACGCCGAGCGCGCGCGCCTCGGCCTCGTCGGCCCGCACCTCGCGCGTGTACACGTCGCCCGCGAGCGCGGCGCGCACCTCGGCCGGGTCGAGCCCTGCCTCGCCCGCGAGCCGCACGAGCACCTCCGGCTCGCCGATCGCCTCGCCCTCCGTCATGTAGGCCCGGAGCAGCCGCTCCTTCACCGCGCCCTGCACGCCGCGCTCGGCCGCGAGGTGCAGCACGCGATGGGCGTCGAAGGTGTTGCCGGGGCGGACCTTGTCGAAGCGGAGCGAGAGCCCGTCCGCCGCGCCGACGTCCGTCATGTTGCGGATCATGGCCTCGGCCTTGGCGAGGGGCGCGCCGTACTTCCGCGCGAGCCGCTCGGCGTAGGAGACGTCGGCGTCGAGGACGCGCTTCGCCGAGGGGTCGAGCTCGAACGCGCGCCAGACGACCTCGACCGAGTCGCGGTGCGGGAACCTGGCGAGCGCGGCCTCGAGCCGGCGCTTGCCGACGTAACACCACGGGCACGCGATGTCGGACCAGACATCGACACGGAGCTTCTTCATGACCGTCAAGGTAGGGCGCCGCGCCGCCGCGGGCCAGCGCCGCCGCGGGCCAGCGCCGCCCGGCGCCCTGCGCCGGGGAGCGCGTCAGGCGAGCTCCGCGACGACCGCGTGGTGGTCGGACGCGGCGCCCACGTCGACGACGTAGGCGAGCGCGAGCCGCTCGCGCAGCCGCGGCGAGAGCAGCACGTAGTCGGTCCGCGTCTCCACCGTCACGCCGCGGCCCCGCAGCGCGGTCGCCCAGCGCGAGGAGCGCGGCTTCACCCGCAGGGCGTCGGTCCAGCCGAACGCCTCGAGCGCGTCCATCGTGTCGAACCGCGGCGGGCTGTCGTACTTCGTGATGCCGGCCTCCGCGAGGCGCGCGTCGAGGTCGGCGGGGTAGGGGTCGCGCCGCGACAGCGCGTTGAGGTCGCCGACGAGCGCCCAGAGGCCCGAGGTGAACCGCGCGGGCGGCACGAGGGAGAGCAGCCAGCGGGCCTCGGCCAGCCGGCGGTCCTCGCTGCCGGCGTTGAGGTGCGTGCCGAGCACCACGAGCGGCTCGCCGGCGAGCGAGAGCTCGACCTCGACGAGGCAGTGGGCCAGCACCTCGGGCGCGTGCACGCGGACCTTCGCGAGCGGCGCCCGGCTGACCACGCCCACGTGGTTCCGCCGGCCGCTCGGCCGCAGGTTGGCGTGCCCGAGCACGGCGTGCTGCGGGCCGGCGGGCGCGCCGATCGCCTCGGCGACGGCCCGGAGCCGGGCGCCGTCCTCCCAGCCGACACACTCCTCCAGGACGAGCACGTCCGGACGCTCGGCCGCGGCGATCGCGAGGATCGCGTCGAAGCGATCTTCGCCGCCGAAGAGGATGTTGAAGGTCATGAGCTTCATGGTGAGATCGGGAGGAAGGTCGCCCTTCAGCTTACCCAAGTCCCATGATCCATGGCACGGCGCTGCGCGGAATTTTCGCGCGGCCGCGCGGACAGCGTGGTGGTACGAAGCTCGCCTGATCGTAAGCGTGGGCGCGCGTCGCGCCAAGGCGAGCAACGGAGGGAGCACACCGATGGATCCCGAGATGAGCACGACGCAGCGGGGCGTCCGGATGGCCGGACAGCGCGCCGCCTTCGCGCCCGGCGCCGGGCTGGCCCCCGCGGCGCTGGGGGCCTGCGAGGCCGGAGCCGGCGGCGCGGCGGCGGGGTCGTGATGGCCGGCGAGATCCTCGCGATCCGCGCCGACTCACCCCTTTATGCGGGCGCGTTGCGCCTCCGGCGCGAGGTCTTCGTGGACGAGCAGGCCGTGCCCGCGGACATCGAGGTCGACGAGCTCGACGCCGTGGCGGAGCACTTCGTCGTGCTGGACGGCGCCGAGGTGGTCGCGACGATGCGCCTCGTGCCGTACGGCGACGCGCTCAAGGTCGGCCGCGTCGCGGTCCGGAAGGCGCTCCGCGGCGCCGGCGTCGGCCGCCGGCTGATGGAGGAGGCGCTCCGCGTCGCCGCGGCGCGGGGCGCGCGCGCCCTGGTCCTGAGCTCTCAGCTCTCCGCGGCGCCGTTCTACCGGAAGCTCGGCTTCGTCGAGGAGGGCCCCATCTACGATGAGGCGGGAATTCCACACGTCAGGATGATCAGACCGATCCGCTGACCCGATCCTCTCCTCCGGCCGCGCGCGCGTCTTGACGCACGCGCGCTCGTGCTCGCAAGGTGCTCGCTGCGCGGCGGGTGAGGGGAGGAGCGCCCCGCCTGCCGCGCGCGAAAGGTGTGATGGATCGATGACCGCGACGGCTCACCGCATCCTCCTCGCCGGCGCCACGGGCGCGGTCGGCATCGAGCTCCTGCGTCTGCTCCGCGCGCAGGGCCGCTTCGTGCGCACCCTCTCGCGCACGCGGCAGAACGCCGCGCGCGTCTACGGCCTCGCGTCCGAGGTGGTCGTCGCCGACGCCGTGGAGCCCGGCGCCCTCGCCGGCGTGCTCGAGGGCATCACGACCGTGGTGTCCTGCCTCGGCGCCAGCGTCGCGCTGACGCTGCGCGAGCGCAGGAGTTATCACGACGTCGACGTGGTCGCGAACACGCACCTGCTGGAGGCCTCGAAGCGGGCCGGGGTGAAGCGCTTCGTCTACCTCTCGGCGCACCCCGGACCCGGGTATGCACACACCCGTTATCTCTCCGCCCACCTCGGCGTGGAGGAGCGCATTCGCGCCTCCGGCCTCGCGTTCTCGTTCGTGCGCCCGACGGGCGTCTACACGGCGCTGGGCGACCTCATCGCGATGGCGCGCGTCGGCCTCGGCGCGGTCGCGGGCGACGGCCTTGCGAGGACGAACCCGGTGCACCCCGTCGACGTCGCCGAGGCCCTCGCCGAGGTCATCGACGGCGGCCCCGCGGTGCTGCCTGTGGGCGGCCCCGACGTCATGACCCGCGACGACGTGGCGCGCCTCGCCTTCGAGGCCACGGGCAAGCAGGCGCGCCTCCTGCACGTCCCCCCGGGGGTATTCCGTGTCATGAGCGCGCTGCTCACGGGCATCCATCCTCGCCTGTCGGATCTGCTCGAGTTCGTCGCGGCCGTCATGACGTCCGATTCGGTCGCCCCCGCGCGCGGGACGCGCCCGCTGCGCGCGTGGTTCGCGGAGGTCGCCGGGGAGAGGCCCGGCCTGTTGCGGAGGGCGCGTTAGGCGCTGTTTGACGAACTGCTGCGCGGCCGCGCGACCTGCTCGCGCCGTCATCGCGCCCCCGCCGCGACGCGCGCGAACGCGTCGGGAAAGAGGCCCACCTCGGCCTCGCTGCGCGTCTCCAGCGTCTCGGGATCGAGCCGGAGCACCTTGCCCGGCCTCACGGTCTGGTCGCCCTCGCAGACGATGAAGAGCCCGTGCTCCTCGTCGAGCTCCGCGAGGTGAGGCCTGAAGCATTGCTCGCTGATGTTCCGGGAGACGGCCTCGCGGTTGTCCGCGGTCACGCTGATCCGCGCGATCGCGTCGGGCACCTGCGTCGGCACGTAAACCGCGCTCCCGTCAGGGGTCCATCCGGCGAAGTAGGGCGCGCCGATCGTGAGGATCGTCTTGGATTCATCGAACGTCTCCGACGCGACATCGAAGAAGCGCACGTCCCTGCTGTCCGTGTTGCTCACGGCGATGGTCTTCCCGTCGGGCGACATGACGGCGGCGTAGGGCCCGTAGGACGACGCGTGATCGCCGGACGACAGGGGCGGCCCGACGGGGACGAGCTTCACCTCGGCGTCCGGGTCCGTCAGGTCGACGATCGCGAGCGCATCCTCGCCATAACAGGCGACGTAGGCCCGGGCGCCGTCCGGCCGCGAGAGGGCGATCCCGTGCGCGGCTTTGCAGACCGGGATGAGCCTCGGCTCGGCCGAGCCAGAAGGCAAGACCGCGTCGGGATCCAGGACCGCGAGGGATGAGCGCGCCGCCTCGAGGTCCCCCGGGTTGTCGAGCGCGCGTTTGAGATCGAAATGAGAGACGACCACGCGCCTGCCGTCCTCCGAGATCACGACGTCGCCCGGGTTGGCCTTGACGCGCACCTGCCCGAGGATGCGCAGGTCGTCGAGCGCGAGCTTCTGGACATAGCCGGCCACAGCGCTCCCGCCGTGCACCGCGTGCGGGCCGGTCGCGCCGGCGACGGAGGGGTACGACAGCGCGATGTAGAGCGCGCCGCCCGCGGCGTCCACGGCCACGCGGCGAGGCCCGTCGATCGTCACGGGCTCGCGGCCCACGGGGCGGACGCCGAACCGCTCCCCGGTCTCGAGCGCGATGAGGGAGATCGTATCGGAGAGGCTGTCGGTCACCACGCCCATCCCGCCGTCCGGGATCACGATCTCCGGACGCCGGTTCGGATAGGCGTCGCCCTCGTAAGCACCGTAGCGGTATTCGGTGATGGGATCGGGGTCGCTGCAGCTCGCCACCGTCGCCGCCGCGAGCGCGCAACCCAGGAATCGTGCAATGACCATGGATGACCTCGAGACGAGCGCCGCCAGCCTGGGCACGCGCCGCATCCTAGCAGCCGCCCGCGCAGGATGGGGCTCGTCCTACCACAGATCAGACCACCCGTGCGCTCCGGGCGAGAGAAGAGAGATTTCAACGCAAAGGCGCAAAGGCGCAAAAATACAATGAAATTCTGGTTTGCGCCTTTGCGCCTTTGCGCCTTTGCGTTAAAATCTCTCGGGATCCCTGGTCAGGCTTGTGAGGCACGGAATTAGCTGGCCGTGAACCTGCTGCCAACGCTGCAGGAAGGCCAGCGCGCCATGGCGGGCCAAGCCGGTGGCGGGCGTGTGGAGCGCCGTGGGCACCGTCACGCCCACCGCCGCGGGCTGGAACCCCACCCTTCAAGTGGACACTCAGCCCGCGACCGACAAGGCGATACTCGTCCACATGAACGACCTCGGCATGCTCCACGTCACCGACGAGTAGGCAGCCGCCCGCGCAAGCGCGGCGCCGAAGGCGGCCATCCCGCCGGCGCGTGGCCCGGATTCACTCCTTGGAGCGCCGCGCCCCCTTGAGCTTCCGGTACTCGTCGAGCTCCTCCCGCCCCTGACGCCCGTTCCGCTCGAGCGTCTTGAGCCAGTCGTCGCGGTACTCCCGCATCGTCTCCGCCACGGCCTCGGCCACCACGAGGTTCCGGTACCACTTCGCGTCCGCCGGCACGATGATCCAGGGCGCGTGCCGCGCCGCGCAGCGCCGGAACACGTCCTCGTACGCCTCCGTGTACTCGTCCCAGTGCTCCCGTTCCTTCCAGTCGTTCACGTTGAGCTTCCAGGCCGTCGAGGGGTTCTCCTCGCGCGCCAGGAGCCGCTCTTCCTGCTCCTTCTTGCTGATGTGCAGGAAGAACTTGAGGATGATGGTCCCGTGCTCCGCGAGCAGCTCCTCGAAGTCGTTGATGTGGTCGAACCGCTCGCTCCAGACCGACTTCGGCGCCAGATCGTGCACGCGCACCACGAGCACGTCCTCGTAATGAGAGCGGTTGAAGATGGCGAACTCCCCGGCGCGCGGCGCGAGCCGGTGGATCCGCCACAGGAAGTCGTGCTCCCGCTCCTCGCGCGTCGGCACGCCGAACGAGCTCACGTTGACGCCGCGCGGGTTGAGCGCGCCGACGACGTTCTTGATCGCCCCGTCCTTGCCTGCGGCGTCGCGCCCCTGGAGGACGATCAGGATGCTGTGGGTCCTCGCGCCCCACATGAGCTCCTGCAGCTCGAGCAGCTCCTTGCCGAGCTTGTCGACCCGCTCGGCCGCTTCCTGCTTGGTCTCGTCGCGCGGCGGGTCGGTCGAGACGTCATCCAGGCGAAACTTCGAGTCGGGCTTCGTGAGTCGCGTGATGGCCATGCGCGTCAGCGTACACGATCTCGCCTCCCGCCCTCCTCCGGAGCGCCGCCGCGCAGCCGCGCCCCGCGCCGCCGGCTCAGCCCGGCCGCATGCCCTCACGCCGGGCGGTGCGGCGCGCCCGGGAGCCCGCCGCGCCGCGCCGCGAGCTCGCGGAGCAGCGCGATCCACGCCTCGGGCTCGTCCAGCGTGAGATCCGGCTCGACCCCCACGTCCGGCCGCTCGGCCGAGGCGATGTACACGCCGATGCCGCCCCTCGCGCGGGCGAACGCGATCGCCGGCTCGTCCGTGGTGTCATCGCCGGCGTAGACCACCAGCGTGCCCCGCGGCAACCGCGCCAGCAGGAACTCCAGCGCGCCTCCCTTGTCGTGCGCGGCGTCGCGGGCCTCGTGGATGCTGCGCCCCCGCATCACCACGAACCCCTTCCGCTGCGTCCGCTCCGACCACGCGTCGAGCTCCGCGAACGCCGCCGGCCGATCCTCCGCCGGCACGACCCGCCAGTGGAGCGCGATCGAGCAGCGCTTGCGCTGGACCCAGAGCGCCGGGACCCGCCGCGCCACCTCCTCCGCGTCGCGCTCCACCACGTCGAGCGCCTCGACCGGCGCCTCGGCCTCGTACACGAGCACCCCGCCCGGCGCCGCGATCTCGGCCCCGTGCTCGCCCACGCGCCAGACCGCGTCGAGGGGCGCCGTGCGCGCGGTGACGTCGTAGATCGTCCTGCCCGTGACGACCGCCACGGCCGTGCCCGGCGCGTGCGAGAGCGCTTGGAGCGACTCGAGGGCCAGCGGCGCCGCGCTCGCGCCGCCCGAGACCACCGCGATCTCGGCGATGGTCCCGTCGAAGTCGGTCGCGAGCAGCAACGACGGCGCGGCGGCCACACGTTCGATGAACTGGCTGACGTCCATGCCGCCCGGATGGTACCGTGAGGACGTCCTGAACTGGAGCTGATTCGGAGTCGCGACGCGGTCAGCGGCGCGCGCACATCGGGCGCTGCGGCCGCGGCGGCGCGGCGCGGCGCGTGTCAGAACCGGATGATCAGCTCGTGAACGCGCCGCCCCTCGGTCTTGCCCTCGGTGGCGCCGCCCGCCGCGTCCGCGGGCGCGGCCTCGTCCGCGGGCGCCGACTCGGCGGGCGCCGGCTCGTCCTTCGTACACTCGTACTTCACGCGCCACTCGGTCTTCTGCGTCGTGCTGGTGCTCTGCTGCTTCCGCTTCCGCGGGCCGAAGATGTCCTTCTCGCGGCGCTCCTCCTCGCTCGACGTGGACTCCTCACCAACCACGGCCTCGCCCTCCTCGACGATCTCGAAGCGATCAGGGCCGCCGCAGGTCGTGGCCATCGTGCTGTTGGCCTTCTGCATCGCCACCTCGCGATCGCCGAGGATCGCAAGCTCGCCGCCGACCTTGGTCCTCCTCACGACGCGGACCTCGCCGTACGGCTGGAAGTGGCATGCGGCCGTGGAACAGAGCGCGAACGTGGCAATCAGCGCAGGAACGACATGGTATTTCATGCCCGGCAGCAGTACCACCCTGCAAACGGCGGGGGCAACAACAAAGCGCCGGCAAACCCGCTGCAAAGCACGCATACGGCGCCCGCCTTCGTGGCCGTCGCGGCGGGCTCGCGTCCACGCGTCCACGCGTCCCGCGCGCCCCACGAGTCCACAGGCCCGCGGCGCCACGAGCGCAGTCCCTCGCGACGACTCGCCTCGAGCGCGCTCCGCCTACGGCAGCCTAGGACGACCCGGGATGGGTGTGTAAAATTTCGCTGTTGCTGTACGGTCGGCGGGGGTGCCGCGCCGCCGCCGCGCTCCCGCCGCGCGCCCTGCGCGCCCCGGAGCAGCTTGTCATCAGCGCTTGCTGCTGGGGCAGCAGCGCGCCGTTCGGCGGCCATCACCTCCCGCGCGCGGCGATGCGGCATGGGAGTTGCTCAACGCAGCCGGTCGACACGGCACAAGGAGCCGGCGCGACTTCCGCTCTCCCGGAGCTCGCGCCAGCCCACCCGCGGTCGCCCCGCCGGCTCGGCCGGGCGGGCCGCTCGGGCGCTGCGCTGGAGAACAGCGCGCGCTCCGCGCCGTGCCCCGAGGTCCCACTGCGCACGTTCATCGACAAGAACCGCTTCCTCCTGGTGTTCGCGGCGCTGTCCTCGGTCATGGGCCTCAGCGTCGGCGTGGCCAAGGTGACGACCACGCTGTATGCGCTGGATCTCGGCGCCGACGAGGCGATGCTCGGGCTGATCTCCGGATCGCAGAGCGTCGGGGTGCTGATGATGAGCATCCCTATCGGGCTGCTCGTCGAGCGCTTCGGTCCCTCGCGGCTCTTCGTGCTGGGGAGCCTCGTGGCCGGCGCCATCTATGCCGCGTTGCCGGCGGTCCCGGCGCCGGTGTTCCTGCTCGCCTGCACGACCGCGATCAGCTTCTTCATGCCGATGCGCTTCGTCTCGCTGAGCACCGTGTTCATGCAGCAGCTCGAGACGGTGGGCGAGGGGAAGGCCGGCTGGTACCGCGGAACGCACATGGCCGGCATGTTCCTCATCGGCCCCGTGGTCGCGGCGAGCCTCACCCATTCGCTCGGTTTCTCGGGCACCTACCGGCTCATCGCGCTCACGTTCCTGCTCACGGTCGCCCTCTCGCCGCTCGTCCTCGGCCGCTACGCGGCGCACGTCGCCTCCGCGCGCTCGCTCCGCCTCGCGAACGTCCGGTCCGAGCTCGCCCTGCTCGCGCAGGACGTCGAGCTCCGGAGCGTCTGCGTGATCGAGTTCGCCGCCCAGTCGGTCAACTCGTTCTTCATGTTCTTCATCATCCCGATCGGCATCCACGTCGCCGGCGTGACGGCCGCCGACGCCTCGGGGCTGCTCGCCTGGCAGGGCGTGACCTTCATCTTCGCGCTGTTCACGATGGGCGCCCTGGTGAGCCGGGTGGGGCACGAGCGCGTCTACCTCGGGAGCTTCGCCCTCACCGCCGGCGCGCTCCTGCTCCTCGGCCTCTCGCGCGACCTCTGGCCGCTGCGCGGCGGCGGCCTGCTCCTCGGCCTCGGGCTCGGCCTGCTCCAGATCGCGAACCTCACCCGCATCGCCCGGATCGGCGCGCGCGTGGGGCGGGGGAAGGTGGCCGGCCTGCACGCGCTGGTGGGGCCGTCCGGGGGGCTGTTCGGCAGCACCATGGGCGGCCTCGTGGGGCGGAGCTTCGGGCTCCAGACCATGTTCCTGTTCCTGTCCGCGCTCTTCGGCCTGCTCCTCGTGATGGCGCGCAGGGCGCCCAGCGTGGTGGCGGCGGTGCGCGAGCCCGCGCCCGCCGAGTAGGAAAGCGGGCCCGGCGAGCAGCCAGAGCGCGTCCGCGCAAGTGCGCAAGTGCGCACGTGCGCAAGTCGACGATGTCGACCGTACGTCAGGAGAGCAGATCGATGAGCCAGAACAAGCGGCAGATGAAGCTTGGAGCGTTCCTGATGGCGACGGGCCACCACGTGGCCGCCTGGCGCCACCCGGCGGCGCAGGCCGACGCCGGGCTCAACTTCAAGCATTACAAGCAGATCGTCCAGGCCGCCGAGCGCGCGAAGTTCGACATGATGTTCCTGGCCGACAGCGCGGCCGTGTGGGACCGATCGCTCGAGTCGCTCAGCCGCACGAGCGTCGTGCACTTCGAGCCGATCACCCTCCTGTCGGCGCTCTCCGCCGTCACCGAGCGGATCGGCCTCGTGGCCACGGTCTCGACCACGTACAACGAGCCCTTCCACGTGGCGCGGAAGTTCGCCTCGCTCGACTACCTGAGCGGCGGCCGCGCCGGGTGGAACCTCGTCACCTCCGCGAACCCGGCCGAGGCGCTGAACTTCAGCCGCGACCACCACCTGGAGCACGCGCTGCGCTACCGGCGCGCGCGGGAGTTCGCCCAGGTGGTCACCTCGCTGTGGGACAGCTGGGACGACGACGCGTTCGTGCACGACAAGGAGTCCGGCGTGTTCTTCGTGCCGGACGGGCTGCACGTGCCCGACCACCGGGGCGAGCACTTCGCGGTGCGAGGCCCGCTCAACGTGGCCCGCCCGCCGCAGGGATACCCGGTGATGGTGCAGGCCGGATCGTCCGAGCCCGGCCAGGAGCTCGCGGCCGAGACGGCGGAGGTGATCTTCACCGCGCAGCAGACGCTGGAGGACGCGCAGCAGTTCTACAGGAGCGTGAAGGGCCGCCTGGACCGGTACGGGCGCTCGCCGGATCACCTCAAGATCATGCCGGGCATCTTCCCGGTGGTGGGCCGGACCGAGCAGGAGGCCCAGGACAAGTTCGGCGAGCTCCAGGCGCTGATCCACCCGGCGGTCGGGCTCGCGCTCCTGTCCGGGATGGCGGGCGGGGCCGACCTGTCGCAGTACCCGGTGGACGGGCCGCTCCCGGACCTGCCGGAGAGCAACGGCGGCAAGAGCCGGCAGAAGCTGCTCGTCGACCTGGCGCGGCGGAACAACCTGACGATCCGCGGGCTGTACGAGTGGATCGCCGGGGCGCGCGGGCACCGGCAGCTGGTCGGCACGCCGGAGAGCATCGCCGATCAGCTCGAGCAGTGGTTCGTCGAGGGCGCGGCCGACGGCTTCAACGTCATGCCGCCCCACCTGCCCGGCGGGCTGACCGACTTCATCGATCTGGTGATCCCGGAGCTCCGCCGCCGGGGCCTCTTCCGCGTCGAGTACGAGGGCCGGACCCTGCGTGAGAACCTGGGTCTGCCTCGCCCCGCCAACAAGTTCCGCACCGGCGAGCGGCCGAGGCCCGGCAAGGCCGAGCCGGCCGCCGTTACGTCAGCCCCCTTCCGGCCGGCGGCCTCGGCCTGAGCCCACGGCCGCCGGACGGCGCACACAGAGGCCCTGAACCATGCGCGAGCCCCACAGGACGACTCCCTTCCTCATCCCCCGCCGCCTCTTCGTCGCGGCGCTCTCCGCCGCGCTGTCGCTCGCGGCGTGCTCGAAGACCGACCCGGGCGGCGGCGAGGGGAAGGGCGACAGGGCCGCCGGCGATTACGAGGTGCTGGAGCTGCGGTATCAGGGGTTCGCCGGCGTGGTCTCGGTGCCCGAGCTCGCGGAGGACCTCGGCTACCTCGCGCCGATCAAGCTGAGCTACGTGGGCAACACGATCAGCGGCCCGCAGGACATCCAGACCGTGGTCACGGGCGACACCGACTTCGGGCAGGCGTTCAACGGCGCCGTGATCAAGCTGATCGCCGCGGGGGCGCCGCTCCGGGCGGTGGTGGGCGGCTACGGGGTCGACAAGGAGCGGTGGAGCGGGTTCTACGTGACCGAGGACAGCCCGATCAAGGGACCCCGGGACCTGCTCGGCAAGAAGGTGGCCATGAACACGCTGGGCGCGCACCACGAGTTCATGCTGAAGGAGTACCTGTCGCGGCAGGGGTTCTCGAGCGCCGAGATCGCGCAGGTCACGCTGGTGGTGCTGCCGCCGGTGAGCGCGGAGCAGGCGCTCCGCCAGAAGCAGGTGGACGTCGCGGTGCTCGGCGACATCCTGCGGGACAAGGCGCTCGAGCGCGGCGGCGTCCGGCCGCTGTTCTCGGATTACGAGCTGTTCGGGGAGTTCACCGCCGGCAGCTACGTGCTGACGAAGCGCTTCATCGAAAAGAACCCGAACAGCGCGCGCAAGTTCGTGGAGGGCGCCGCGCGCGCGATCGAGTGGGCCCGGAGCACCCCGCGCGACGAGGTGATCGCGCGCTTCAAGGCCCTCGTCGAGCGGCGCGGGCGCAACGAGGACGTGTCGGTGCTGCAGTACTGGCACAGCATGGGCGTCGCCGGCAAAGGGGGGCTCCTGTCGTCGAAGGAATACCAGATCTGGATCGACTGGCTGGTGAAGGACGGCGAGCTCAAGGAAGGCCGGATCAAGGCCGAGGCGCTCTACACGAACCAGTTCAACCCCTTCGCCCCGCAGGTCCAGTGACGACGCCGCCCGCGCGGGGGCGGCGATCGACGTGCCCTCGCGGGCGGCGCGGCGTTCAAGCCGCGAGCACGGCGCGGAACCGGGCCTTGCCTTGTCGGGTGTGGTCGAGCGCCTTGTTCGCCTCGGACATGGGGAACAGCTCGACGGTGGGCTTGATCGCGTGCCGCGCCGTGAACGCCAGCATCTGCGTCGTCTCGACGATCGACCCCGGGATCCCGCCGGCGACCACCTTCTCGGAGGTGAGCAGGGCGAAGGCGTTGAGCGCGATCGGCTTCTCGGGGACGCCCACGATGCAGAGCTTCCCCTGGGGTCGCAGGGTCGCGAGGTAGTCGTCCCAGGGCAGGTCGGCGGACACGGTGCTCAGGATGAAGTCGAACGACTGGGCCGCCTTCTTCAGCTCGCCTGTGCCCTCGGTCGCGATGAAGCGCGTCGCCCCGAGCCCGCCGAAGGCGACGCGCTGACCCACCCGGAGGCGCGCGGGGTCGACGCTCGACCCGACCGCCGCGACGGTGCCGGCGATCTCGTGCCCCGGGACGAACGGGTACCTCGTGATCCCCCACGCGTTGTCCACCATTTCAGACGCTCGGATCAGATCACTCGGCTCGCTGCCCAGGCGAGCCGCGACCCTGGCGGATCTCGCAACGACGGAACGATCGGTGCCCACACCGTTCACGCATCCCATACACGGGCGCATCCGCGGGCGGTGCGGGCGGAGAACCGAAAGACACAATGTTTACGGAGACATCGGTCTTGGCCCGCCCGTTTCCCGTGTTGCCTGATTGTGCCCCTGTTGAACCAGTCGCCGTAGACTGTGGCGTGCAGGCGGTCCCTTCGATACATGGTATCGCGCGAGCGCCGCTCCTTTTCCTCTTGTGGCGACAGAGAACGTCGTGAGACGCTCCGAGAAGAGCCAGTGAACGACCCCATTCTCTTCTTCCGCTCCGAATCCCAAACCACCGTGAGCGCGGCGCGGCCTGCATCGCCGCCGCTCGAGGTCCGGGCCCTCGCGACGCATCCGGTGAAGCAGAGCGCGCTCAGCGTTCTGGCGCCCATCAGGGCGAGCGAGCTCGCGGACCTGGAAAAGACGCTCGGCGACGTCGGTCGCGCATCGATGAACGACCCGAAGATCGGGTTCACCAACGTGTCGACCCTGCACTTCCTCCGGTGGGTCATCCTGCCGCCCGCCGAGAAAGGGGGCACGTCGACGCTGGCGCTCGAGACGAATTTCGACGGCGAGCTCGACGCCCACCTCGACGAGCTGATGCGCGAGAGCGGCCACGTCTTCAAGGACGTCTACGCCCGGTGCGAGGGCCTCGCCGCGGGCGCGACGCCGCGCGACGTGGCGGACTACCTCCGCAGGCACAGCGTCGAGGTCAACACGTTCTACGTCGGTTATCCCGGCCTCACGGCGAAGGCCATTCAGAACGACATCAAGCTCCGCCGCTGCATCGAGAAGTTCCTCCAGGTCCGGCAAGCCAGCGGCCCGTGGCCGTCGGATCCGCTCGCGCTCCGCGCCGAGATCCAGCGCGAGCTCGCGAAACACCCGCACATCTACACCGGCCACGTCGACCGCGGCCTGCCGACCCGCGGCGATTTCCTCGAGCTCTTGATCCCGGCCGGGCTCGCCGCCCTGGCGCTCGCCCCCGTGCTCGTCCCCGCCGCCGCGATCTGGGCGGTGCTCCTTCGCGCGCACGAGGAGCGCGACCGCAAGGACGCGGAGGCGAACCACTACTGGGAGAACGCGGCCGGGCTCGCGGAGAAGATCAAGTTCCTCGAGCAGAACGAGAGCCTCGGCGTCATCAACGAGCTCACGCACCTCGTCGAGCTCAAGCCCGGCCTGCTCCGGAGGTTCACCCTCTCGAACGTCTTCCGGGTGCTCGCCGTCTTCGCGCATTACATCTACAACAACGGGAACCTCGGCGGCATCCCGTCGATCCACTTCGCGCGGTGGTCCATCATCGAGGATGGAAAACGTCTCCTGTTCTTCAGCAACTTCGACGGGAGCTGGGAGAGCTACCTCGGCGATTTCATCGACAAGGCGCACACGGGCCTGACCGCCGTGTGGAGCAACACGATCCAGTTCCCGCCCGCGCGCTGGCTCATCGAGGAGGGCGCGACGAACGCCGACGCGTTCAAGCGGTGGACCCGCCACCACCAGGTCCGCACGAACGTCTGGTACAGCGCGTATCCCACCGTGACGCTCCAGAACGTCACGAACAACCACCTCATCCGCGAGGGCCTCAACGGGGACATGAGCGCCGCGGATGCGCTGAAGTGGCTATCCCTCCTCTAGAGCGGCGGTCACCCGCTTCGGATACGGGCCCATCTCGACGTTTTCGGTGCTCAGCGCACAGGAGTGCGCTTGCGCGCCGAAAACGCCGATCTGGACCCGTCTCCTGTGCGGGTGACCGTCGCTCTGGGACGCATGGTGCAGGGACGGAGGAAACCCGGTTTCGAGGTGAGCATGAAGCAGACTAAGAAAGATACGGCGGACGCTGTCGAAGTCGACGACGTGCAGGGGATCGTCGTCTATGGGTACGGTCACCTCCCCATCGCGCGCTACGTCTTCGTGCGCTTCACGGAGGCCGCGAAGATCGGCGCGTGGCTCGGCGAGATCGTCGAGCAGACGCCGAGCGCGCAGCGGCGCGAGAAGGGCGCGCCCAGGCCGAGCACGGCGGTGCACATCGCGCTGGCGTCCTCCGGGCTGGAGCAGATCGGCCTGAGCCAGGAGGAGCGCGCGACGTTCTCGTACCACTTCGTCGACGGCATGGCGAACATCGCGACGCAGCGGACCCTCGGCGATTTCGGCGACAACGCGCCCGAGACATGGGACTTCGGCGGGCCCAAGACCCCGCGCATCGACGCGCTCCTGCTCCTCTTCGCGACGACGGAGGAGGGGGTCGAGGCGCTCCTGCAGCGGCACCGGGACCGGATGAGCGAGCTCGGGATCGAGGTGGTCACGGTGGAGGACGGGTACCGGCGCGACGACGGGAAGGAGCACTTCGGCTTCCTGGACGGGGTCTCGCAGCCGCACATCCTGGGCAGCGGGAGAGAGCCCGAGGCGGGCGACGTCGCCCTCCACCCCGGCGAGCTGCTCCTCGGCTACACGGACGAGTACGCCGAGATCTCCGCGACCCCCACGGTACCGGCGAAGGCGGATCCGGAGGCGATCCTCGCGCCTCACCCCGACGACGACACGCAGCGTGATCTCGGCAGGAACGGGAGCTACCTCGTCTACCGCAAATACCAGCAATACACCTCCAAGTTCTGGGGCTTCGTGTGGGACCGCGCCCAGCCTCGCGACGGGGAGGACAAGGACGCCGCGGCCGTGATGCTCGCCTCGAAGATGGTCGGGCGGTGGCCGAGCGGCGCGCCCGTGACGCTCACGCCGGACCGGGACGCCCCCGAGCTCGCCAAGGAGAACGCGTTCGTCTACAAGACGACCGACGCGAAGGGCTACGGCTGCCCGATCGGCTCGCACGTGCGCCGGGCGAACCCGCGCGACACGCTCGATCCGACGCCCGAGGAGTCGCTCGTCGAGACCCGGCGGCACCGGATCCTCCGCCGCGGCCGCCCGTACGGCCCGCCGCCGAGCGAGGCGTTCTCGAGGGTCGACGACGGGGTCGATCGCGGGCTCCAGTTCATCGCCCTGAACGCGGACATCCACCGGCAGTTCGAGTTCATCCAGCAGACGTGGCTCAGCAGCACGAAGATCGCGGGCCTCTACCACGAGGTCGATCCGATCATCGGCACGCTGGCCGTGAGCGGCGAGGGCCTCCGGAGGGGCATGCTCGCGCCCGAGGACACGACGTCCTACGGGGAGGGCGATTTCCACGTGAAGCGGAGCCATTTCTCGCTCCAGGCGCAGCCGGTCCGCTGCGTGGTGGCCGACGTGCCGCCGTTCACGCGCCTCCGGGGCGGAGGGTATTACTTCCTCCCCGGGCTACGCGCCGTTCGTTATCTGGCGTGGCGCGCGTCCAGCCAGCCGAGACTGGAAGCTCCGCGAGCGAAGCCGCAGCCTGCGGCCGAAGCACGGTGAGGGGAGGGGACATGTCGGACAAAGCTCTCGAGATAGGCAAGGAGTACCCGCCTCCCGGCGAGGAGCGGCTGCTCCAGGAGATCGCGGCGCAGACGATCACCTCGCAGCAGACGCTGAACCCGCCGGGCGCGCGCCCCGTGAGGCGCCAGTCGCACGCGAAGGCGCACGGCCTCGTGGAGGCCGAGCTCACCGTCGAGCCGAGCCTGCCCGCGGAGCTCGCCGTGGGCCTCTTTGCGGCGCCGGGGACCTACAAGGCATGGGTCCGCTACTCGTCCTCGTCGGGGACGCCGCAGGCCGACGCGAAGCCGGACGTGCGCGGGATGGCCGTGAAGGTCCTCGGGGTCGAGGGCCACAAGGCGCTCGGCAAACACGCGCCGGACGAGCAGGACTTCCTGATGGTGAACGGCAAGGGCTTCCTCGTCGCGACGGCGAGCGACTACGTGGAGTTCACCCAGGCCATCGCGTCGACCGGCTCGCCGGCCCAGTTCTTCCTGGGGTTCCCGCGCGCCGCGCGCCTGCGCGGCGCGTGGAACCTGGCCGCGATGCTCCTTCAGCGGGTCCGGAACCCGCTCGCCATTCAGTACTGGAGCACGGTGCCCTACCGCTTCGGGGGCACGGCGATGAAGTTCTCGGCGCGGCCGCGCAAGCCCGAGGGCTTCGTGTGGTCGCTCCCGGACGATCCCGATTACCTGCGCAAGGCAATGGCGGCGACGCTCTCGAAGGAGACCGTCGAGCTCGATCTCATGGTGCAGCTCCAGGTGGACCCGGTCGCGATGCCGGTAGAGGACGCGACGGTGCAATGGAGCGAGTGGCGCTCGCCGTTCCGGAAGGTGGCGACGATCCGGATGGCGCCGCAGCAGCCCGACACGGACGAGCGCCTCGCCCTCGCGGAGACGATGGTGTTCTCGCCGTGGCACGCGCTCGAGGTGCACCGCCCGCTGGGGCCGATGAACCGGGCGAGGCGGATCGTGTACGAGGCGGACGTGCGGCTCCGGCACGAGCGGAACGGTGTACACGCCCGGAACGGCGTGGCCGAGGCGGCGCCCGAGGCCGCGGAGTAGCGGCCGGGAAGTAACGAATCCCCGCTGAGCCCGCCTCCACCCGGGCATCCCTCACCATTGCTGCGCTCGCAGCACGATCCGCCCGCATAGAATTTGTTTTCATCTCTCCGGGCGCCGTGCTTTTCCCTGGAGCGCGGCGTCCGGAGGGCGGACACGTGAATGGCACCTTCGCGCCCCGCACCCCACCACCGCGAGCATGATTCTCCAAGGGGAACAGGAGGCACCATGACTTTCACTCGCTCAGCAGGAGTGCGTATCGCGGCCGGCTTCGGGCTCGTCTCGTGCCTTTGGGGCTGCTACGTCACCGTCGGCGATCCGGCGCCCGGCACCACGAGCTCGGGCGCCGGGACAGGGGCGAGCGGCCCGGGACCGACCGGCACCACGTCCAGCGCCGGTGGTGGCGACGGCGGCGACGGCGGGACGGGAGGCGAGGGGGGCGCGGGAGGCGAGGGCGGCGCGGGCGGCGCGGGAGGCGCGGGAGGCGCGGGAGGCGCGCCGACGGAGGGCCCCCGCCTGGACGAGAGCTTCGGCCGAGGCGGGGTCGCGCGGCCCGATCTCGGCGGACCGCGCAGCAGCCTCTCGGTCGTCCGGCTCCAATCCCTGCCCTCGGGGAGGATCGCTGTCGCCGGGCATGATGACTTTCTCTTCTCCGAGGCCTACGACACCGGCGACGCGTTCGTCGCGTTCCTCACCCCCGAGGGGGAGCTCGACCCGTCGTTCGCTCCGGCATTCGACGGCACAGAAGGGTTCCAGAGCGGTCGCGGCGTGCTCACGATCGACCGCGGGATCAGCAGCGACTGGCTCTCGGGGATCCACGTCGACGAGGCGCACGGGGACATCTACGTGCGCACCCGGCACTTCGATCGGGAGAGCGCGACCTCCATCCAGCGGCTCTGGATCGCCCAGGTGCTGCCCTCGGGCTCGACGCTGACCCCGGCCGGAAACGGCGGCAGCAGCGACGTGGTGTTCTCGTTCATCTTTCCGAGCTCCGTCGGCGGCCGGCTGCACCGCGTGATCACCCCCACGATCGTCCTCAACCGGCTCTTCGTCGGCGACGTCAAGCCTGGGACGCGCGAGAGCTTCGTGAACATCAACATCCCCATCGAGGTCTCGGACTGGATACCGGTCGTGGCCGCCGCGCGCGACGGGTTCGTCTACATCGTCGGCGGCACCAGCGTCCTCCGCCTGGTCGAGGGCACCGAGCGGACCGAGGGCGGCGAGGGCGTCTTCGTCGACACCTCCTTCGCCGGAGGCGACGCGTTCGTCACCGTCGACCCGGTCGAGCTCGGGCTGGGCACGTCCCCGAGCCCCTTCGCGATCGGCCTCGATGTCGCGCGCAACATCTACGTCGGGTTCACCTCGGACTCCACCGCGCCGCGGGCCTCGGCCATCGTGAAGTTCAAGGCCGACGGCTCCGGCCTCGACCCTTCCTTCGGCACGTCGGGCATCGTGAAGAGCGACGCGGCGAGCAGCGCCCTGTGGTCGTGCCTCCTCATCGACTCGAGCGGCAACCTGGTCGTCGCGGGCGAGAGGGCCGACGGGGGGGCCGCGCTCCGCTTCTCCGCAGCGGGGGAGCCCGACCCCTCGTTCGGCCCCGCCGGCGTCGCGCTCCCGCTCGTGCCGCAGCGCTGCGCGCTCGACGCCGAGGACCACCTGCTCGTCGCCGGGACCGTCGAGCCCGCCGAGGGGCAGTACGCGCTCGCCGTCGCGCGGCTCCTCACGGAGTGAACACGCGCCGGCTGCGATCCCTCCGTACAGCCTCATTAAAAATGGCGCCGGGATGTAATTTTGTCCACGGCTGAGCGTTCCGCCCTACAGCAAATGCGGGCGAGTCCCGTCGGCCATTGCAGCTGGCGCGCGCGGCCGGGCGCGCCGCGGCGACTACAATGGACGTTCGTGCGGCCTTTCGATCTCGGACCGCCGCACGGGAATCGACGTATGTTCGACCACCCCTGGACGCGCGAGACCCGAGACCTCGGTCCACCGATCGCGTGGCGCTTCTCGTTCGACCTCCAGGCGAGCGCCGAGGAGCTCTGGCCGATCCTCATCGACACGGACCGCCTCGACCGCGCCATGAGGCTCCCGCTCATCGAGTACACGGAGCAGGACGGCGTGCTCCGGGGCGCGTCCAGGCTCTTCGGCTACGCCTTCCGGTGGACGGAGCGGCCCTGGGCGTGGGTCGCCGGGAAGCAGATGAGCACCCTGCGCGTCTACGACAACGGGATCGCGACGCACCTCGTCGTCGCGTTCGTCCTCGAGCCGCGCAGCGCGGGGGGCACCCGGCTCGACGTGCACCTCCTGTGGTACCCGCGGAGCGCCCTGTCCCGTCCGCTGTTTTCCGTGGGCGAGCGCCACGTCCGCGCCGCGTACCGGCGGGCCCTCGAGCGCCTCGACCAGCAGATCGCGGAGGACCGCCCCCGGCATGTGCTGCTCGCGCGGCGGCCGCCGGCGCTCGGCCGGGAGGTCCAGCGGCGCCTCGCCGCCATCCGGGCAGAGCTCCTCCGGGACGGCGTGAAGGCGGGCGTCGCGGACGCCCTCGTGCGCCATGTCGAGGGCGCGGACGACATGGATCTCCGGCGCATCCGCGTCGTGCCGCTCGCCCGGCGGTGGCGCATCGACGAGCGCGAGCTCGTCATCGCCTGCCTGCGCGCGACCCGCGCCGGGCTGCTCCGCCTGTGCTGGGAGCTCATCTGCCCTCATTGCCGCGGCGTCCGGCAGACGGTCAGGGTGCTCGGGGAGGTGCCGCCGAAGGCGTCGTGTGCGCCGTGCGCCGCCGAGTTCTCGACCGACGCGCCGGAGGCGATCGAGGTGACGTTCCAGGTGGACCCCTCGATTCGACGGGTCGACACGCGGGTGCACTGCCTCGCCGAGGCGGCCACGAAGCAGCATATCCACGTCCAGCAGCCGCTCGATCCCGGCGAGCGCCGCTCCCTGGAGACGCGCCTCTCGCCGGGGCGCTACCGCGTCAGGATCGTGGGGGAGCCGCGGCATCGGCTGCTCGACGTCCTCGACTTCCTCGACGTCCTCAACGTCAACGCGCCGCGGTCGCCGGTCCAGGAGGTGATGCTGCGCGAGGGCGACAAGGCCGCGCTCCGGTCGGGGCCCTCGCCGGTGCTCACCCTCGTCAACGAGGGACGGGAGCGGCGCACCTTCGTGGTCGAGGACGTGCGGTGGGTCGACGACGCCCTCCGCCCGGCCGCGCTCTTTGGCCTTCAGGAGTTCCGCGACCTCTTCGCCTTCGAGTTCCTGGCGGCCAAGGTGCAGATCCAGGTGGGAGAGCAGACGATCCTCTTCTCGGACATCGTGGGCTCGACCCGCTTCTACGAGCGCCTCGGGGACGCGCGGGCCTTCGCCGCGGTGAAGCGCCATTTCCACGAGGTCTACACGGCGGTGCGGGCGAACCGCGGGGTGGTGGTGAAGACGATCGGCGACGCGGTGATGGCGGCGTTCCGCGACCCGGGCGACGCCCTGCAGGCGGCCGTCGCGCTCCAGGAGCTGTTCCACGACGACCGAAGCGAGACCGGCCTCCGACTCCGGCTCACGCTCACGATGGGGTCGTGCCTCGCCGTGAACCTGAACAGCGGGATCGACTACTTCGGGCGGACGGTGAACCTCGCCGCGAAGCTCCAGGGCTTCGCGTCCGCCGGGCAGATCGTGTTCCCCGCGTCGCTCCGGGACGACCCGCGGGCGCAGCGCGTCCTCGGGGCGCAGAAGATCCCCGTCCAGGAGCTCACGCTGGATCTGCCGTTTCTGGACGAGCCGCTCGACGTGTGCCGGCTCGACCTGCACCGCAGCGAGGTGGCGCCCCCTGTCCGCGTGCGGCCGTCCCGGCACCGGAGGGCGGGCATGCATTGAGCCGCTGGGCCGCGCGCCCGCGGCGCCTCGCGGGCGAGCGCCCCGACCGGCGGCACGACGGCCGCGGCTACGGGGTGAGCTCGTGCAAGGACTGGGTGCCCAGGAGGGTGACGGAGGTCTGCGCGGCTAGGCCCGCCCCGCCGGCGAACGCCGGCGCGTCCACGCGCACCGAGCAGGTCCCGTCGGCAGCGACCCGCGCGGAGCGCGTCAGCAGATTTCCGCCCGAGACCTCGACGGACTCGCAGAAGCGGCCGTCGACGGCGCAGGTCTCCGGCGTGGAGGAGGTCACCTCGAAGTCCTCGGTCCTCGCCGCGCTGCACAGCGGGTCTCCGGCGGACTCGAGCCTGGAGACCAGGGCGACGACCCGGTTTCCGGTGCGCCCGAAGCCGTCGTACGTCTCGCCCTCCTCGAGGGTGATGCCGCCTCCCCCGAAGCCGGGCAGCGCGAACACCACCTCCATGGCGTCGATGCGGGCCGCCGGGATCACCGAGACCTCGTGCGACGCGCCGCCGTCGGTCGCGGTGATCACGACATTGCCCTCTCCGGTCGCGACGACGTCGGCGGGCGCGCCCCCCTCGGGCACCCGGAGACCCACGCCGGAGCCCGCCACGGTGACCGCCGCGTGCTCGACGTTGGTCGGGTAAAAACTCTGGCCCGCCGCGTCGTACGCCACGGTGGTGATCGGCAGGGGCCGATTCGACTGGATGACGGTGCGCGCGCCGCACTCCGCGGGCGCCTCGATCCGCCAGCGCGGCCGCTCGGCCCGGACGGTCATGCGCAGGGTGACGGGGAGCTCGCGGGTGTCGTCGTACGCGGAGCACCCGTCGAGCCTGCCCTCCGGCACCGCGATCACGCCGGACACCTCGAAGGTCGACGTCCCCTCCTCGCTGACGCTGGCGACGAAGGTCGTGGGCCCGGTCTGCATCACGGTGGCCGCGCCCTCGACGGCGCTGATCCCGTCGATGGTGATCGCGCCCCCGAGCGGCTCGCAGCAGCAGCTCGGCTCGAGGAGCGAGCCCAGCGCGAAGGTCATGGAGGTCGGATACCCGGGGCCGATCGCGAGCGTGGCCCCGCCCTCCGCGACCGCGCGCGTCGGCGTCGAGAGGGTGGAATCCGCGATGTAATGGCCGTCCACCGTCGACCGCGTGCGGGCCGGGATCGAGAGCGTCGCGGCCTCGCCGGTGTCCGGCGCGACCGGATCAGGGCAAAGCGGGTTGGGATTGCTGTACACGTCGTCGCGCGGCGTCTCCCCGCCAGGATCCGGAGCGGGCGGCGCTGGTTGGCACGCGGAGCCAGCGCCGAGGAGCACGATCGACCCGAGGAGACGTGCCTTCATCACAAGACACGTATCCGAGGGGGCAGGCGGTGGCAAGGGCGCGGCCCCGGCGGCCCGCCCGCTCGCCGCGGGCGGGCGGCGGCGGCGCGATTCCAATGCCTTGCACGCAGGGCGGCCGAAGGGCGCGTCGGCGGCGCGAGCTCAATGCCCTGCGCGCGGGACGGCCGAAGGGCGCGTCATTGGATATCGAAGGTCGCGCCGAGCCGCAGCAGCGATATGGTCACGTGCGTGGTCCCGATCTCTCGAATCATGGTCCGCGTCCATGTGTAGTCGCGGAACTTGTACATGACGGTAGGCCGGAGGATGTCCATCTCGTCGGCGACGGCGACGCCGAGCTCGAAGTGCGTGGGGCCCCGCCCGAAGATCCAGCTCGCCCCGCCGCGAACCCCGACGAAGAGCGTCGTGCCTCTCGTCCCGGGATCGAGGCCGTCGGCGTCGTATCCGAAGCGCTCGAAGTGGTGCGTCCCGACGGCGGCGGAGGCCGAGAGTCGAAGCCCGAAAGGCGCGCGCCACGCGACGCCCCCGGTCGCGCCGGCGCCGAAGAAATCGCGGCTGCCGAGCTGATGTCCCCCCTGGGCGAAGCCGCCCAGCTCGAGCAGGCCGGTGCGGAACGTGACCCTCAGATCGGCGTAGGGTCCGAAGCCGTCCAGGGCCGCGACGCCGCCGGCACCGGCGCTCACGTGGAGATCCCTCGGCGGGGTGGCTCCGGGCGCAGACCCGGCGCCGCCGCCCTCCTGCGCGCGCGCCGCCCCGGCGCAAAGGAAGAGCGTCACGGCCGCGAGCGCAGGCAACAGCGGTATGGGTCGGTGCATGTGGACCCCTATACCACCCATCGTTCCAGGGGTGTCGCGCCGCGCGCATGCGGCCGCCGAGCCCTGTCGTGCCGACCTGACGGAGCTGGCACACCCTGGCACGAGGAACCGCGGGGATGCGGCCGGATGTCAATCGCGTGCGTGGCGCATGGTTTGCTCTGCGGCCTCGCCATGCGCACTCTCCTCCTCCGTCTTCTTGCGGCTTCCCAGTGGGGCGCGAGCCTCGCCCTGGCGTCGGGCTGCGGCGCTCACGTCGATTCCGGCACCGGGTCGGACCAGCCTGAGACCGGGACCTCGGCCTCCGGGGGAGGCTCCACGGTCGACCCTCCGGACGGCTCGCCGCCGCTCGAGCCGTATCCGGACCCGGTATGTTTCGGGCCGGAGTTCAACGACGGTTATTACGGCCGGTGCTGCGACGAGGTGCACTGCACGGCGCCCGTCGACGGGGCCTGCCCCGCCGCCGCCTCGGTGCTCCTCTCGGATCTGCCGCCCGGCTCGGGAACATGCCAGTGCGAGGACCCCCGCGGCCCCTACGCGAGCCGTACGCAGGGCGACCCGGAGAGCTGCTGTTACCTCGTGGGGTCGATCAGCTGCGACGGCCGACCTCTCCTGATCCGGGGCGAGCCGCGCCTCGCGCCGCTCGATCGCGCCGGGAGCGCCTGGTCCACGACGGCGTGGCGGCGCTTCGAGCTCGCCCTCGCGGACGCCGACCTCCGCGCCCTCGCGCCGGCCGAGCGCCGGGAGCTCGGCCGGCGCTGGGCGGAGCGCGGCCGGAACGAGCACGCCTCGGTCGCCTCGTTCGGGCGCTTCGCGCTCGGGCTGATGGCGGTCGGCGCTCCGCCGGAGCTCCTCGAGGCCGCGCACCGCGCGGCCGTGGACGAGGTGAGGCACGCGCGCATCGCGCTGTCGATCGCCTCGGCGTACGCCGGAGAGCCGGTGGGCGTGGGCCCGCTGCCCCTCTCTGGAGCGCTCGAGGGCATCGACGGCGCGGGCGGCATCGATCCCCTCGAGGCGCTCACGCTGGCCACGGTGGTGGAGGGTTGCGTGGGGGAGACCCTCTCGGCCGTCGAGGCCGAGGTCGCGGCCCAGGCCGCGGAGGCGCCCGCCGTGCGCATGGCGCTCCAGGCGATCGCGCGGGACGAGACGCGCCACGCCGAGCTCGCGTGGGCGTTCGTCCGCTGGGCGATCGCAGCGTCTGGCCCGGCGCTGCGGGAGCACGTCGCGGCCGCCTTCGCGCGCGCGCTCACGGAGGCGGGCGCCGCCGCGGCGAGCGGCCGAGGCGACGCGCCCGCAGGCGCCGCGGCCCATGGCTTCCTGTCCTCCGGCGAGCTCCATCACCTGCGGCAGCAGGTGATCTCCGACGTGCTCCGCCCCGCCGCGGCGGCGCTCACCGACGCCGCGCCGGCCGGGCGGGCCGACCTCCTCGGGTCGAGCTCCACCCGGGCCCCGTCGGCCGGGCGGACGGGGCGCACGGCGAGCGCCGCGTCACCCGCCGGAGGGGCTCCTCACGCCGGATCGTGATGCCCGAGCAACACCAGGCGACACCACCGGTGGAGGAGCACATCGTCGCGCGCGAACGACCAGCGGGCCGCGATCCAGCGCTCCGCCGGCGCGAACATCGCGTCGAGGCCCCGCTCCTGCAGCCACTCCCGGGCGAGGCCTCGATCGCGGTCCGTGGCGCACCGGGTGATATACGATGTGAGGTAACTCACTGCCGATAGCGGCTCGAGCCGGGCGTCTCCGAGGATGGCCACGCCCCCGAAATCCACGACGGCGCTCACCTCCCGGCCCTCGACCAGCACGTTGCCCGGGTAGAGGTCCAGGTGCACGAAGCTCGGCCGATCCGGCTCCGGCAGCGCGGCCGCGAGCGCCGCCGGGTCGACGCCCGCGAAGGCGCTCCCGGCCCGGGCCAGGCTCTTGCTCGCGCGTCGCTCGAGGTACACGCGGTGAGAGCGCGTCCGGATCGGCGCCGGGTCGCACAGGTCGCCGTACCAGCCGCGGCGCACGCGCAGCGCTTGCAGGCGCGTCGAGCAGTCGAGGAAGCGGGCGACGAGGTGGTCGCGCTCGGCCCCCGCCGCCTCCGCGAGCACCTGCGAGAGGGGCCGCCCCGCGAGGCGCGGCTCGATCGTGACGAGGCGCCCGTGCGCCTCGGTGATCTCGAGGACCCGCGGGATCGCGAACGGCACCTCGCCCGCGCTGCGCTGGAGCTCGTCGAGGAGCTGGGCCCGCCGCTCGACCGACGGCCGCGTGGCCTCGGGGTGGAGGACGCGCACGACCCTGGCCCGATCCAGCGCGAAGACGCAGGCCTCGCCGCCGACGCCGAGCAGCGCGTCCTGGCTCAGGCCGAAGCGGCTCATCACCTGCAGGAGCTGGGTGTCGTCGGCGATGCTCACGGCGCGCGACCTGCCGCGGCCGCCCCTGCGGGCCTCACGGCGCGGGCTCCGCGGCGCGGGCTCCGCGGCGCGCGGCCTTGCTGGTCCTCCGGGCGAGCGCCTGCTCGGGGCGCTCCGCGGCGTCGAGCCGGCTCCGGTGCGCCTCGAGCAGGTCGCTGCGGGTCAACATCCCGAGCACCTTGCGGGGCGCCTGCCTGGACACGACGGGCAGCCTGCCGACGCCCTCGGTCACCATGTGATCGGCGGCTTCCCGGAGCGAGCTGTCCTCGAACACCACCGCGGGCGGCCGCCGGATGAGCTGGCGGAGCAGGAGCCCGTCGGGCTGCGCGGCGAGCACGTCGCGCTTGGTGACCACGCCGACGAGCTCCCCCTGCTCGTCCACGACCGGGAACCCCTGGTGGCGGGAGCCCTCCGCGTGCGATAGCAGGAAGGCGCGGACCGCGTCGACGGTGTCGCCGGCCGAGAGCGCGACCGCGGGGCGGGAGGCGGCGTCGCGCACGGCGACCTGCGCGAGGTGATCGGCCGCGTACTCCGCCATGACGCGCGCGCCGCGGCGGGCGAGCTTCTCCGTCATGATGGAGTGGCGCATGAGCAGGCTCGAGACGAGGAACGCCGCGCTGCAGCCGCCGAGCAGCGGCAGGAGCCCCATCGGCTGCCGGGTCGTCTCGAAGGCGAAGACGACGGACGCGAGCAGCGCCCGGGAGGCGCCCGCGAAGATCGCCGCCATGCCGACGAGCGCGGCGACGCGCGCGTCCGCGCCGAGCCACGGCCAGAGCGCGCTCGCGGCGAGGCCGACGGCCGCGCCGAGCCCGCCGCCGATGGTGAACAGCGGCGCGAGCGTCCCGCCCGAGGTGCCGCTGCCGAGCGCGATCGACCAGGAGACGAACTTCAGCGCGGAGAGCGCCAGCAGCGCGCCGAGCGCGAGCCGGCCGCTCAGCACGTCGTCGATGTTGCTGTAGCCGACGCCCAGCGTCCGCGGCTCGACGTAGCCGACCACGCCGATCGCGAGGGCGCCGATCGCCGGCCACCACATCCAGTGGAGGGGGAGCCGCTCGAACGCCTCCTCGATCGCGTAGACGGCGCGGGTCACGAGCATCGCGGCCACGCCGAGCGCGGCGCCGAGCGCGATGTAGAAGGCGAGCGCGGGGCCGGTCGCGGGCGCGACCGCCGGCATCTCGAACGCCGGCGCGGTCCCGCCCGCGGCGAGGCGCGCCGCCGCCGCCGTCGACGCGGCGAGGGCGACCGGGATCACCGAGCGCGGCCGGTACTCGAAGAGCAGGAGCTCAATCGCGAGCAGCACGGCCGCGACCGGGCTCCCGAACGTGGCCGACATGCCCGCCGCCGCGCCCGCCGCGAGCAGCGTCTTGCGCTCGTCCGCGGTGATCCGGAGCACCTGCCCGAGCAGCGAGCCCAGGGCGCCGCCGGTCGCGATGATCGGCCCCTCCGCGCCGAACGGCCCGCCGGTGCCGATCGCCACCGCGGCGGAGAGCGGCTTGAGCAGCGTCATCCGCGCGGGGATCCGGCTCTGGTTGAAGAGCACCTGCTCCATCGCCTCGGGGATGCCGTGGCCGCGGATCGCCTGCGAGCCGTACCGCGCCATGAGGCCGACGACGAGCGCGCCGACGATCGGCACGACGAGCACGAGCAGGCCGATGTGGCTCTCGGCCGGCGACGCCTCCGCCGCCGAGAGCCGGCCGAAGAACGCGAGGTTCGTGATGAGCGCGATGAGCCTCGTGAGCAGCTCGGCGGCCAGGAACGCCGCCCCGGCGATCGCGACCGCGAGGCCGCACACGACGACGACCCGCCGGTCGACGGCGGCCTTGGCGGCGGGGACGCGGAGGTCCTCGAGCGTCGGGCTCATCGAGGGGGCGACAGGCAGGCTCTCGGGGCTCGTGGGGGGCGCGGTGATCGGGGTCGTCATCTCAGGTCTCCTCGCGTCCGTCAGGGACGCCGGCGCCCGCCTCGGCGGCGGGGCGTGCTTCTTCCCCCTCGAAGAACAGGGGCGGCGCCTCGACGCCGGCGCCGATCGCGCGGGCGAGCGCGGAGAGGCTGCGCGCCAGCGCCCGGCGCTCGGCCGGGGGCATGTGGTCCACCGCGGCGACGAGCTCGGCCTGCACCGTGCGCGGCGCGCGGCGGAGCAGCGCGCGCCCCGCGGGCGTGAGCGCGATCTCCGTCCGGCGCGCGTCCTCCGCCGAGGGGCGGCGGGAGACCAGGCCGCGCTCCGACAGGCGCGTCACCACGACCGAGACCGAGCTCTGGTGCGTGAGCGTGCGGCGCGCGAGCTCGGCCACCGACGCGGCCGCCGCCTGCTCGAGCTGCTGCAGGACGAACAGCTGCGCGCTGCTCAGCCCGAGCTGCCGCTCGCACGTCCGCGACGAGATGCGCAGGCGCTGCACGATCGCGCGGATCGCATCCATGACCCGCTGCGCGTCCGGACCGCCGGGCGCGCGCCGCTCGCCGGGCCGGCGCCGCGCCGCGGCCGCCGGAGATGCATGGGATCCCATACGTCGGGCCGGAAGCTACGCCCACGGACGGCCGTGCGCAAGCAGGCGGCGCGATCCGCCGTCACGCGCGCGCGCGCCGCGGCCGTGCTGCGGCCGTGCTGCGGCGTGCGCGCGCCTTTCAGGGAGCGCCGGCGGCGATCTCGTCCCAGAGGTCGCAGGCGTCCTTCTTCAGCCCGGTCTGCGTGGAGACGGTCGGACCGAGGACGAGGTTCTCGTCGCTCTGCTCGTCGTACCTCGGCCACGCGATCTCGCCTCCGCCGTTCGGGTCGCCGCGCTCCGCGTGGCGCGACCAGTACCCCATGATCACCCGCGACATCCCGAGCTCTTCCTGGGTCAGCGGCGCCGGCAGGATCGCGGTCGGGTTGCCGAACACGAGCTTGATCTCGGCGGAGTGGAACGACCCGAGATCGCCGAACAGCGAGCCGTCGGGCGCATAGGTGAAGTGGTAGAGGTACGTCGCCGCGCCGGCCCTGGCCATCGCGCGCGCGGCCCGCCGCGTCGGGCACACGAAGCGCCCGTCGCCCACGGCGGCGTTCGCCGCCTCCTGCGCCGAGCCGTGGGTCGCCGTCGGGTAATGCGCCACCACGTCCGCGCCGCGGCCGGGGGCGAGCCTCTCGGCGAAGGCCTCGAACGCCGCGTCGTCCGCGATCCTCGTCACGGCGCCCCCGAGCGCGGCGACGAGCGCGCCCTCGTCGGCGTTGCTGCCGAGGATCGTGGGCACCTGCTCGAAGCGCCCGGCCTCGAGCAGCTCGCCCGGCCGATCGGGGAGGTTCCAGCCGTCGACGACCGGGTACCAGCGCGTCCCCTCGTCGAAGAGGGCGTCGGCGCTCGACGGCAGCGCGGCGATGACCTCCTCGGTCGGCTTGTCGCGCAGGCACGCGAGCACGGAGGGCGCGTCCGCGCAGCCCAGGGCCTCGACGAACCGCTCCCCCTGCGCGGTGGCCGTCTCCTCGTCCAGGGCGCTCCCGGCGCTGGCGCACGGCCCGCTCTCGATGATCGCGCGCTGGAACAGGCCTTTGCTCCCCGGCGACACCATCTGCATGCAGACGCCGATGGCGCCGGCGGACTGGCCGAACAGCGTGACCCTGCCCGGATCGCCGCCGAACGCGCCGATGTTGGCCTTGACCCACTCGAGCGCGGCGCGCTGGTCCTCGAGGCCGTACGCGCCCGTCGAGGGGTGAGCGGGATCCTCGGACTTGAGCTCCGGGAGGGCGAGGAACCCGAGCGGGCCGAGCCGGTAATTGAGCGTGACCACCACCGATCCGGTCGTCTCCGAGAGGTGCCTGCCGTCGTAATCGGCCTCCCCGCCGCTCCCGCTCTCGAAGTTGCCGCCGTGAATCCACACGAGGACGGGCAAGGCCGCAGACGCCGGGCGCTCGGGAGCCCAGACGTTCACGGTGAGGCAATCCTCGCTCGAGCTCGGGTTGAGCCCCGGCGGGAGCAGGCTGGTCTGCGAGCAGGGGGGGCCCGCCTGCGTCGCCTTCCGCGCCTCGGTCCACGGCTCGTGGGGCGCGGGCGCCCTCCAGCGCAGCGCCCCGGTCGGCGGCGCGGCGTACGGGATGCCGAGGAACGCGCGCGTCGCGCCGACGAGCCCGCCTTCCACAGGGCCCTTGTCGGTCTCGATGCGCAGCGGCGCCGGCTCCCCGCCGCCCGCGCCGCCGCCGCCTCCTCCTGACCCGGTGTTCGCCGGATCGGGCTCACCCGAGCTGCAGGCCGCGGCGAGCAGGCCAGCCGGGATCATGGGCCATAAGAAACGTCGAACTGGCATGGTGATCTCCGTCGAGCCGATGGACTCGATGTGACGTGTCGTCCTCCTCTCTCGTCCGGTGGGGCGACGCCGGTCAAGACCATGGCCGGTTTCCCGCGGGCCGAGGGGCCGGGTGGCGTCGTCGCCGTCGAGGACGGCGAGCTCCCGGCCTCGGCGGCGATCGTCGTCGAGTGAACGGGGCCTACGGGTCCGCGGTGACGAGCGCGATCGCGAAGCCGTCGTAGCCCTTGCTGCCCACGGTCTGGATCGCCGTCGCGCTCACGCGCGGCTCGGCGGCGAGCGCCTCGTGCAGGCGCCGCGCGCCTTGCACGTTGGGATCGTCGCTCCCGGCGTCGGCCACCGCGCCCCTGCGCACGACGTTGTCGATCACGATCACGCTACCGCGGCGGGAGAGCTTGAGCGCCCACGCGAAGTAGTCAGGGTTGCTGGGCTTGTCGGCGTCGATGAAGATGAAGTCGAACGGCCCGCGGCCCTCGGCGGCGAGCTGGGGCAGGAGGTCGAGCGCCCGCCCGAGGCGCACCTCGACCACCTCGGACAGGCCGGCCCGCGCGATGTTCGCGCGCGCGACCTCGGCGTGCTTCCGGTCCACCTCCAGCGTGATCACGCGGCCGCCGGCGGGCAGCGCCCGCGCGAGCCAGATCGTGCTGTAGCCGCCGAGCGTGCCGATCTCCAGGACGCTGCGCGCCCCCTGGATCCGCGCCAGGAGCTGCAGCAGCTTGCCCTGGTTCGGCGCGACGTTGATCGCCGGCAGCCCCGCCGCCGCGCTGTCCGCGAGCGCCGCCTCCAGCGCGGCGTCGGCCGTCACGAGCTGATCGGCGATGTACTGGTCGACGGCATTCCATTGCTCTTGAGCCACGATTCCTCCTCATTCACAGCGGCCGTCACGACCGCTCCGGTGTCGCTCCGCCGAACCCGAGCGGCGCGGGCGCGACCGACGCCTCGCGCGACCATGCCATGGACGGGCGAGAGGAGCAGCAGACGTTTGTCCGCTATAGCAGACAAACTGGGCGGAGGACCACGGGGGCCGGCCACGGCGCGCCTCGCGGCTTGCAAACATACATTCGTGAATGTATATTGATGGCGTGCGACGGACGAAGGAGGAGGCGGCGGCGACGCGCGAGCAGATTCTCGACGCGGCGTTGCTCGTCTTTGGCCGCAAGGGGTACTCGGCGGCGACGCTGCAGGACGTCGCCGCCGAGGCGGGCCTGACGCGGGGCGCGGTCTACTGGCACTTCAAGGGCAAGGTCGAGCTCTACACGGCCCTGCTCGCCGAGCGCTTCGCCAGGGCGAACCGGGAGGTGTTCGCCGAGGCGCTGTCCCCGAGGTACTCGCCGCTCGAGGCGATCGAGCGCCTGCTCGCGCGGTCGCTCGAGGTGCTGGAGGAGGACGAGGGGTACCGCGCCGTCCTCTCGCTCACCCTGTTCAAGACCGAGCTCACGCCCGAGCTCGAGGCCGGGTTCCAGCAGAAGATCGCGGCCGTGCGCGGCCTCGTCGACGTGGTCGTGGACCTCGTGCGCAAGGGGATCAAGGCCGGCCAGATCGACCGCGCCGTCGACCCGAGGGCCGCGGCGCTCGCGGCCGTCAGCCTCGTGAACGGCGCGACCGCGCTGTACCTGATGGACCCGACGGTTCTGGAGCCGAGGACCACGATGCGGCGCATGGTCGCGACCTACCTGCGCGGCCTCCGGCCCTGAGGCCGCGCCGGGCCGGTCCCGGCGCCGGGGCGCGCTCTTGCCATGTCCATTTACATACATTCATGAATGTATATAGGAGGCGACATCATGTTTCCGAGGAACCACTGGTACATCGCGTGTGCGTCGTCGCAGCTCGGGTCGGCGCCGCGCGCGGTCCGGATACTCGACCAGGATCTCGTCGTGTTCCGCGGCGGCGGCCGCCTGCCGCGCGCGCTCGTGGATCGGTGCTGCCACCGGGGCGTCAAGTTGTCGCTCGGGCGGGTGACCGGCGGGAAGCTCGCGTGTGGTTACCATGGCTGGCAGTTCAGCGGCGGCGGCGCCTGTGTGCAGATCCCGTCGCTCGCCGCGGGCCGGCGCATCCCGGAGAGGTGTGGTGTCCCCGCGTTCCCGTGCGTCGAGCAGGACGGGTATGTGTGGGTCTGGCTCGGCGGCGCCGGCGAGGCCGCGCCGCCGCCCGCGCCGGCGATCGACGGCTTCGCGGCGCACCGCTGGGACCAGGGGTCGGTGGCGCTCGCCTGCTCCGCCGAGAAGGGCCTGGAGAACAACGTCGACTGGTGCCATCCGGTCTTCGCGCACCCGTGGACGCACGGGCAGTTCTACCTGTCGCTGTTCCGCGGCCTGCGCGAGCAGCTCCTCGAGGTGCGGCCGACCCCGGACGGGATGACCCTGCGCGGGCCGCTCCGCGACGCCGAGGAAGGGCCCGCGCTGCGCCCATCGCAGGTCCTGCTCTCGTTCAAGCTCCCGGATCGCGTCGAGGTCCGCGCCGTGGGGGCGCTCGCGCGGCGCATCGTCCTGCACTTCGTCCCGACCGGCCCGGACCGATGCCGCATGGAGTGGCTCATCGCGCGGGCGTTGCCCTTCGGAGCGCGCGTGCGTTTCCGGTCGGAAGAGCCGGAGGTCCTACGGCAGGACCGGATCCTGATGGAGAGCGCGGAGGCCGCCTGCGCGGGCGAGGGCGCGCCCCGGGAGCATCACGTCGAGGCGGACGCTCCCGGGCTGCTCCTGCGCCGGATCCTCGGCTGGGCCGCGCGCGGCGAGTGGGAGCAGAAGCGCGCGACGGTCCCGGAGCGGCGGGTCATCCGGGTGAGATCGTGAGCTGACCGGGAGGGCGCGCGAATTGCTGCGCGAATTGCTGGGAGTGCGAGCGAGGCGTCAGGCTCGACGCGAAAGGACGTGCTCCCGTGGTCGACGGAGCGCGCCGAGATCACCGCATCAGCGCGGCGTCACTCGGCGCGACCCAGGAAGTCCATCAGCCACTGCATGGCCGGCCGCATCCTGCCGTCCTGATTCTGGAGGCCGGTGTTGTCACGCCAGGTGGCGCCGACGATGTAGCCCCACAGGGTGATGCCCGGCACCGAGGGGTGATTCCAGAACATCGTGAACTGCTCCTCCATCACCCGCTTCTGCTGGTTGTCGTCCGCGATGCCGATGTCGTACTCGGTGATGTACACGGGCTTGCCCAGGGAGGCGAGCCTGTCGATGTAGCCCTTCACCGTGGTCGTGTTGATCTTGTACGCGTCGTGGGCCTGCGCGCCGAGGGCGTCGACCGGGGCGCCCGCGTCGATGACCGCCCTCGCGATCCTCATGAAGTTGTTGTGGTCGTTCTCGTATTCGATGTTGTTGTAGTCGTTGAGGATCAGGACGGCGTTCGGGCAGAACTCGTCAGCCCACTTGAACGCGTTGACGATCCAGTCCCAGCCGCTGGCGCCGTCGCCGCCGATGCCGTTCTTGTAGGAGGGCGTGGTGTGGGGCGGCGGCTCGTTGACGACATCGATGTACTTCGTCTCGGGGTAGCGCTCACAGAACGCCTTCATCCAGTCCCTCACGGCCGTCCGCTGCTCGTCCGCCGAGAGGCGCCCGATCCAGTCCGGCTGCTGGGCGCCCCACACGAAGACGTGGTGCTTGAAGATGATGTGGTTGTCCTGCGCGTACTTGTAGATCCTGTCGAGCGCGCTCCAGTCTCGATTCCCGCGGCTCCTCTCGACGGAGCCCCACTTGCCCTCGTTCTCGGGCGTGATCTGGTTCCAGTACCTCGCGAAGCCGTCGCGCACCGCGCCGTTCGTCGTGATGTTGCCGACGAACTTTCCCTCCGGCTCAGGGGTGCCACCCCCGGTGGACGCGCTGCTCGAGGCCGGGCCGCCGCCCTCGTTCGATCCGCCGGAGCTGGCGCTGGAGCTGGAGCTGGCCGTGCTGGAGCTGGAGCTGGAGCTCGCGTTCGTGCTGGAGCTGGCGCTGGTGGTGGGGTTGCCCGCTCCCCCCGAGCCGCCCCCGCCCTCGTTACCCCCGTCGCCTCCGTCGGAGCAGCCAAAGAGCGTCGCGACTCCGAGCGCGACCCAAGCCGTGCTGCAAAGCAATCGAGAAGAGCGGTTCTTGTTCATGTTGGACTTCCCCTTCGATGTTTGGGTAAGCTCTAGAGATAACGTCGCTTTCCAGGGCAGCTGGATCGCATGGATGGTAAGGAACCAGGGGCTCGACCGAGATCCCGCGCACGCGCGAGGCGACGTCGCCGGCCTCCGGGCTCAGGGCCAGCCGGCTCGACGCCTCCATCAACCGTCGCGCGCGTCCGCGACGACCGAACAAAGGGAGTCGGCGCCGAGGTCAATCAGATGACGACGGCGTCGGCGCGCAGGGCGACCACTCCAGGGCGAAGCAAAAGGATATCGGTCCGGCGGATTGTGAGCGTTCACATTGTCGGTGTCAATCCGAATCGACCGGACCTGTGGGAGCGCGGACGATCCCGGTCGACATCCAGGGTTGGTGCTCGAGAGCAGGGCGGAGCGCTGCGGCGCAGGGGGGCAGCGGTGGCCGCGAGCGGCTCAGACGAGCGACCGGGCGCTCATGGCCGCCCGAGAGGAGGCTGGCCCGGAGCAGCCGCGGTGGATGGCCGCAAGGCGGTCAGCGCGGCCTGGTAGACGGTCTGGAAGCGCGCCTGCTCGGGCGCGAGCTCGGCGGCGCGCCTCAGCGGCTCGAGCGCTTGGTCTCGGTGGCCTCGCCGGACCAGGGCGAGGCCCAGCGCGTGGAGCAGCTCGGCCTGCTCGGGAAGGCGGGTGACGCCGCGCCGCAGCAGCGCGACGCCGTCCGCGTCGCGACCGAGCTCGCGATAGAGGTCGGCGAGGTTCACGTACGTGGGGACGTAGCCGGGCTCGACGCGGAGCGCGGCGAGGTAGGCCTGCTCGGCGTCGACCGGCTTGCCCGTGCGGGTGAAGACGAGGCCCAGGTTGTTCTGGGCTTCGGCGCGATCCGCGTGGAGGATTTGCGTGGCGATGTACTCGCGCAACGCGGCGTCCAGATCCTGCGCGGCGCGCTCGGACACGGCGCCGAGGTCGACGCCCGCGAGCACGCGCGCGGCCTCGACGCGCACGCCGCGCACGGGATCGGCGAGGAGCGGCGCGGCGACGGCGGCGATGCGACGGAGGTCGTAGCTCTCCAGCGCGCTGAGCGCAGCGCGCCGGAGCAGCGGGTCGGGATCGGCGAGCGCGGCGCGGAGGACGGCGAGCGACGCGGCCGTCGGGGCGGCGCGCAGCGAGGCGAGCGCGGTGGCGCGCGCGATGGCGGGTAGAGAGCGGTCGGTCGCGAGCTGCTGGAGCTCCGCAGCGACGGCCGGGTCGCCGGGCGCGGCGCGCGCGCGCGCGAAGACCTCGGTGTATGTCTGGTAGCCTTGCGCGGGGCGGCCGAGCCAGGCTTGCACGGCGCCTTCGGCCCAGCCCGCGGGCTTCTGCGCGTGGCAGTCGGTGCAGGTGTTCGGGATCCGGAGGCGGACCGAGAGATCCGGCCGAGGCACGCGGAAGCCGTGATCGTGGCGGACGTCGACGCCCATGTACGTGCGCGCCGGCATGTGGCAGTCGACGCAGCGCGGAGCGGCGGGCGCGCCGGGCGTGGCGCTGGCGCTCGCGCCGGGCGTGGCGGCGGCGTTCGCGGCGGCGGCGTTCGCGGCGTGGTGGTGGTGCGCGGGGACATCGAAGCGCGCCGGTTCGTGGCAGGAGGCGCACAGGCCGTTGCCCTCGGCGCGCAGGCGGCCGGAGTGCGGCTCGTGGCAGTCGCTGCACGTCACGCCGGCGTGCGCCATCTTGCTCTGCTGGAACGAGCCGTAGGTGAAGACCTCGTCGCTCATCACGCCGTCGGGCGTGTAGAAGGGCGCGGTCAGCAGCTCGAGCGCGACGCTGTCGAGCAGCGGGGCGCCGTGCCGGAACGGCTGCGCGAGGGTCTCGCGGCGGCTGTGGCAGGACGCGCACGCGGCGCTCTCGGTGCCGCTCGAGGGGCTCTTGCCGCGCAGCGCGGTGCCGCTGGGCAGCCGTGTCCACGCGGCGTTCCGGCGCTCGTCGAAGCGCACGTCGAGGCCCTTCGAGGGGTCCGGCGTTCGAGCCTTGGCCCAGTCGAGGTGGCGCGCGCCGCCGCCGTGGCAGCCTTCGCAGCCGACGCTGATCTCGGACCAGGTGGTGGTGAAGCGGTCCGCGGCCGCGTCGTACCCTTTCGTGACGTGCGTCGAGTGGCACTCGGCGCACATGTGGTTCCAGTTCTGGCTGGCGGCGGTCCAGTGCAGCACGTCGCCGGCGCGCACGCTCTCGCGCTCGTGCAGGTGATACCAGCGCTGTCCGCCGCGCGCCCGGGGGCGCGAGTCCCACGCGAACGGCAGCGCCTGCAAGCGCCCGCCTGGGCCGGCGACGAGGTACTGCTGGAGCGGTTCGACGCCGAAGGTGTACAGCACCTCGTAGCGGTGCAGCTGGCCATCGGGGCCGTCCGTGGTGACCCAGTATTTCCCGTCCTGGTGATCGAAGTGGTGGACCTGCCCGGCGTAACGCAGGCGCGCGCCCTCGAAGTCCCCGAGCACCGTGGCGGCGCTCGCGTGCTGCATGGCCCGCGCGTGCTGCGATCCCCGCCACGCGGCGTGCTCTCCGGCGTGGCACGGCGCGCAGCGGTCGCTCCCCACGAAGCCGGCCGCTTCGCGCCCTGGCGCGCGCTCCGCTGGGCCTGCCGGCCTCGCGGTAGCCGACGAGGCCTCCGCGGCGCCGCCGTGCGCCCCCGGAGCGCTCGCCGTGGAGGCGTCGGCCGGCGTGAGGGAGGATGCGCCGGTGGGCGCGCGCCACACCACGAGCCCGGCGAGCGCCAGGGTCAGGACGGCGATGGGCCACCAACGAACGAGTCGAGAATCAGCCATGGGCGGAGCGGAGGAGAGCACCGGCGCGAGACGCGGGTCGTGCAGAGAGGACGCCCGCGCCTCGCGTGCGGCGCGGTGGGCGTTTATTCGGTGAGGATGACGCCGCGGTCGGTGGCGTACTGCGTCCACGCGGCGGCGAGCTCGGCCGCCACGTCCGGATGAGCCGCGGACACGTCGTTGATCTCGCCGCGGTCGGTGGCCAGATCGTACAGCGCCCAGGCGCGCGGCGTCGGGCCATAGGGCGCGCCGAGCCACAGGAGCTTCCAGTTGTCGCGGATCACGTAGCGGTGGTTTCCGTGCTCCCAGATCAACGTCTCACCGGGCGCGCGCACGCGGGTCTCCCGGTCCTCGAGCACCGGCAGGATCGAGTGCCCGCTGATCGGCTCGACTTGCCTGCCCTTGTAGGTGCGCCCCGGATTCGGCACACCGGCCAGATCGAGCACGGTCGGCAGAAAATCGACCACGTGTGTGGTCCCGTCGAACTGCGGCTTGGCCTGGTGCTGTCCCGGCAGCCGTGTGATGGCCGGCACGGCGACGCCGCCCTCGGTCGTGTAGCTCTTCCACAGCCGGAACGGCGTGGCGCTCACCTCGGCCCAGCGGGGGCCGACGCCGATGTAGGAACCCGGCCGACCCAGGTTCTCGAGGGTGTTCACCACCGGCCCGGAGCGGCTCGGGTCGTTCTCGGCGAAGCCCTCGCGATTGCCGCCTTCCGCGCCGTTGTCGGACTGGAAGAAGATGAAGGTGTTCTCGTACTCGCCGGTCCGCTTGAGGTACTGGATCAGCCTGCCGATGTTGGCGTCGAGGTTCTCGACCATGGCGGCGTAGATCTCCATGCGCCGCGCTTCGTAGGTCCTCTCCTCCGGCGTCAGCTCTTCCCAGGTCTTCGGGTTGTTGCCGCCGCTCGGCAGGCGGGGGTTCGGCGTGAACGATTCGGGGATGACGCCGCGGCTCTTGAGCCGCGCGAGGCGCTGCTCGCGGACGGCGTCGTAGCCCGCGTCGTAGCGGCCGCGGTACCTGTCGACGTACTCGGGCGGCGCCTGAAGCGGCCAGTGCGGCGTGGTGTACGTGGCGAACGCGAAGAACGGCTTGCCGTCGGCGCGGTTGCTCTCGATGTACTGGATGAGCTTGTCCGTGTAGAACTCGGTCGCATAGAAGTCGCGCGGCGGCTGCGCGTACACGCCGTCCTCGCGGTAGAGCTGCGTCTGCGCGGTCGTCGGCGGGTCGGCGTACTCGTTGAAGAACGCCGCCACGCCGCCGAGCAGGACGTACGATTTCTCGAAGCCGCGCGCCGCCGGGCTCTGATCCTCCGCGTCGCCGAGGTGCCACTTGCCGGCGATGTACGTGTGGTAACCGGCGTCTCTCAGGAGCTCGGCGACGGACAGCGCGTTGTTGGTCAGGTAGCCCTCGTAGCCCGGCTGCCCGGCTTGCGGTCCGGTTCCGCCGCCCATGCGGCCCAGCCCGACGGCGTGGCTGTCGGTGCCGGAGACCAGCATCGCGCGGGTCGGCGCGCACAGCGACCCGGAGCGGTGCCCGGTGAGGATGCGGCCTTCGGCGGCCAGGGTGTCGAGGTTCGGGGTGCTGATCTCGCCGCCGAACGCGCCGAGGTCCGAGAAGCCGAGATCGTCGGCCACGATCGTGACGATGTTGGGCAACTCGGCGCCCGTGCCGTCGCCGCCCCCAGCACCTCCGGCCCCGCCAGCGCCGCCCGAGCCCCCTGCGCCGCCGGCGCCTTCGCCCGACGCGCCGGCTTCGCCCGAGCTGCCGCCGCCGCCGGCGCCGCCCGTCGCGCTGCCGGTGCCGGTGCCGGTGCCGCCCGTCGCGCTGCCGGTGCCGCCGGTGGAGCTGCTCGAGCTGCCGGCCTGACCGCCGCTGCCGCCGCCGCCCGCGTCGTTGTCGTTCCCGCAGCCGATCGGGCCGAGCAGCGTGGCGAGCAACCAGGGCCCGCTCGCGAGCGCCGAACCAATCCACCGATGACGTTCGAAGAACCGCTTCATACCTGTCTCCTCGGGAGTGCTGGAAGCGCCGCATGCCGGAGTCGAACGTCGTCGGAAGGGAGTACCCGCCGCTTTCCTGAAGGGACGCCTCGCTGCGCGCGCCGGCGAAGCTCGGCCGTGCGCGCCACGAGAAGGGCGGACTCTGACGGTGATGAGCCGCATGGCTCGGCCGTCACGACGAACGGCAGCGCGGCGCGTCGCGGTGGACGCGGGGGCGCTGCCTCGCTGTTCTCCTCGCCGCGGCTCGCGCCGCGGCGCATGCGGCTAACTACAGCAAGAACGGCAGTTTCTCGCTCGACTGCGCGCGCCTCGGACCCCCGAGGGAGAACCGAACGTCCGCATGGCAACGAGGGGGATCGACATGGATCCGCTATAACGGAACGCGTGCCGCTATACAAGACGATTTCGCGCCGCGGAGGCGCGCCAGCCGCGCGTCACGGCGCAGCAGTCGAGATGGCGCTGCGTCGCACGACGCGCGAGCGACGCGCTGCGCAAGGACGGCTCCTCGTCCGGATCGAGCGGCGCATCTCCCGGGTCACCTTCCGGAGGCCAGGTGAACAGGTGTGGCGCCATCGTCAAGGCGAGCGCGCAGACGCTTGTCGCGGAATGGGCAGATCGTGGCAGGGGCGTTCTGTGCGCTGCCGCCGGCGGCCACAACAGCCTTGTTCCTCGAGACCGCTTGAGCGTCCTGCTTGACGCTCGCGCCCGACGTCTCTATAGGCGCCAAACCCTCGTCGTCGAAGGAACTCAGCGTGTCGGTCAAGGACCATCTCTCCATCTCGCCCGAGGTCGGGAAAACGCTCGCTGACGGCCGGCCGGTGGTGGCGCTGGAGTCGACCATCATCACGCACGGCATGCCTTATCCGCAGAACCTCGAGATGGTGCGGCGCGTGGAGGCGGTAGTCCGCCGGAACGGGGCGGTGCCGGCGACGATCGCCATCATGGATGGCAAGCTCAAGGTGGGCGTGACGGCGGAAGATCTCGAGCGGCTGGCCAAGGGGGGCGGCAAGGCGGCCAAGGCGTCGCGGCGCGACGTGGCGGCGCTCCTGGTCTCGGGCGAGATGGCCGGAACGACCGTGGCGACCACGATGATGGCGGCGGCCTGGGCCGGACTCCAGGTGTTCGCCACGGGCGGTATCGGCGGCGTGCACCGCGGGGCGGAGACGACCTTCGACATCTCCGCCGACCTCGAGGAGCTGAGGCAGACGCAGGTGGCGGTGGTCTGCGCGGGGGCCAAGTCGATCCTCGACATCCCCAAGACGCTGGAGACGCTGGAGACCAACGGCGTGCCGGTCCTGGGCTACAAGACCGAGGATTTCCCGGCCTTCTGGGCGCGGCAGAGCGGGCAGAAGGTGGACCGCAGGATCGAGAGCGCCGAGGAAGCGGCCAAGGTCATCGCGCTGCAGTTCGAGCTCGGGTTGGGCGGGGTCCTGGTCGCCAACCCGATCCCCGAGAGCCACGCCATGGATGCCAGGGTGATCGAGGCGCGGATCGAGGAGGCGATCAAGGGCGCGGAGGCAGAGGGGGTGAGCCGCAAGGACCTGACGCCGTTCCTCTTGAGGCGCGTCTTCGAGCTCACCGAGGGCAAGAGCCTCGTCGCCAACATCGCTCTGGTCGAGAACAACGCGGCGGTGGCGGCGGAGATCGCGGTGGCGATGAGCAAGCTCGGGGCCGAGCCCAAGGCAAAGCCGAAGGCCAAGGCGTGAGCGCGGCCGGCCGCGTGCTCGTGGTGGGCGACGTGATGACGGACGTGATCGTCCGTCCCGAGGGGCCGCTGGTGCGCGGCTCGGACCGGCGCGCCAAGATCCAGAGCCGGCCCGGGGGTTCGGGGGCGAACCAGGCGGTGTGGCTTGGCTCGATGGGGACGAAGGTGTCGCTCGTCGCCCGGGTGGGGGCCAAAGACAAGCCGCATCTCGAGGCCTATTTCAAGGGCTTCCATGTCGACCCGATCCTCGTCGCCGACCCGCAGCGGCCGTCCGGCGTGCTGGTCATCCTCGTCGACGCCGACGGGGAGCGGAGCTTCCTCACCGACCGGGGGGCGAACCTCGCGCTCGAGCCGTCGGACATGCCGGTGCTGCTCCTGGACGAGACGCGGCTCGTGCTCGTCTCTGGGTATTCGCTCTTTGCCGAGGGTCCCCGGCGGGCAGCGCTGTGGCTCGCCGAGGAGGCGCGGCGCCGCGGCGTCCCGGTCGCCGTCGACGCCGCGTCGGTGGGCTTCCTGCGGGAGGTGGGGGTCGGGACCTTCCTCGAGTGGACGAGAGGGATGTCGACGCTGCTCGCCAACGCCGACGAGGCGGAGGCGCTGTCGGGCGCCGGTGACCTCACCGGGCAGATGATCGCGCTGGGCGCCTATTTCGAGCGGGTGATCCTCAAGCGGGGCGCGCGGGGCGCGGCGGTGGGCGGACGGCAGGGCGTGCGCCTCGACGAGCCGGCGCCGCAGGTGGAGGTGGTGGACACGACCGGGGCCGGCGACGCGTTCGCGGCCGGGTTCATCGCCGCGGAGCTCGAGGGCGCGGGCGAGGCGGAGTGCCTGCGACGCGGGATCGAGGCGGGCGCGAGGGCGGTGAAGCAGCTGGGCGGGCAGCCGGAGTAGACGACCCCGGCGCGTCCGCCCCGAAGACCTTCCCGGTCGACGAGGCGGGCGCCGTGATCGGGCTCCCAGGTTGGGGAGCTCGGCCGATGTGGAGGAGCTGGTTCAGGAGGCGTTCCAGATCGTGAACGCCAAGATCGGGGAGGGAGAAGGGGGCCGAGCGCCGGCGCGCTCGGGACCCCCCTGCCATCAAACGATGCTCGAGGCGGTCATCTCATCGACACATTCACGTCAGCGCTGCCGCTGCTCTGGTATCCCTCCACGACCATCGAAACCTCATACAGGTTCCCCAGGCGCATCCCCAGGCTCTCCCAGGCGTTGAAGTGGTTGGCGACGGTGATGGTGCCGCTCGTGCGCTTCGACGTACGGACGCTCCAGTACTGATAGAAGGTCGTGTTGCCATCGATGGAAGGCTGGTTGACTCGCTGGGTCCGATAGATGTCGTAGGTGCCGCCATCGCTGGTCACGGTGCCCATGCGCCCTTCCCCGCCCGGGGGACGCCAGTTGCCCCAGCTGTCGACGATGTAGTACTCCACGAGCGGGCTCCTCGTCCACCCGTAGACGCCCAGGTAGGAGTTGCCGTTCGGTCGGTAGTCGGCGTCGTAGGTCACGATCTGGTTCTTCGAACCCGGCCTCAGACCCTTACGGCCCAGCAGGTTGTTGATGCCGCTCCACTCCACGCTGAAGCCGTCAGCTGTGTTGGTCTGGCATCCGGTCCCGGTGTCCTTCCAGTACTCAAAGGTGTAGCCGCAGTGGGTGCCGGTCTGATTGCCGCAGACCCTCTGGTCGGGTGACGTGCACGTGCTGCCGCCGCCGCCGGAGCCGCCGGCCCCGCCGCTGCCGCCTGAGCCGCCAGCGCCGCCAGCGCCGCCAGCGCCGCCTGAGCCGCCGGCCCCGCCCGTCCCCGAGCTGCTGCTCGACGACACGCTCGAGCTGCTGCTCGACGACGAGCTCGAGCTGCTGCTCGACGAGGAGGAAGAGCTCGAGCCGCCGCTGGCGGTGACCGACGCGACCGAAGGCCGCCCGCTGCCGGTGCCGCAGAACCCCCACTCCACGGAGCCGTTGAGAGGCACGGCTTTGTTATGGTCCACGTTGCTGGCGATGAACTGCCCGCCCGAGCTCGAGGTGGTCACGTTCCACGAGCTGCCCACCGACGAGCCGTTGAGCGCGAGGGCCACGGTCCAGCCGCTGGTCGCCGGGCTGCGGGTGAGGTTCTTCACCTTCACGTTCGCGCAGTAGCCGCTTCCCCAGTCCGACGTGACCTTGACGTCCGCCGACACCGAGCGGTCCGCGCTCACCACCTCCACGGCGGAGTCCATCGAATCGAGATCCTCTTCCACGATGCTCTCGACGCTGCACGCCAGCAGGCTGCACGCGATCGAAGCGGAGAAGTAGCCAAGTAAGGGAGCGATGCGCATTTAAGGTTTCTCCGTGATCGGACCGGTCGAATCGCAGGCTTCTGCTCGAACTGGAGTTGTGAACCGTCGAGACGCCTGCGAGCCCTCCGACCCGTTGGTTAAAGTTCCAAGTTCACAGCGTGCTTTTGATCCCGGTGGCCCCGGAGATCACAGATGCACAAGCGGGTTTGCGCCGACCACATGCCTGGCGATCATGATGTCTGTCAGACACATACTCACATGCGACTACCCCGTGTGATGGGGCCCGGCGTCAGCTCAGAGAAAGCAAGAACAACTCGGACGCGCAGCCGCAAGAAGCAAGCGACCCCGGCAGCAGCTTCACTCGGAGTCGACCCTTGAACGATCCTGCAACCGACAGCCCCCGGCCGAGAACGGGCCGGACCGCCAAGGGGGATTAGACATTCATACAAACCAGGGGGACAAAGTCAAGTCTCTTTTCTTAGTCGCGACCGTTCGCCGTGAAGCGCCCGTTCTGCGCATGGTTTTGCGTGGGGTTCTGCGTACGGGTCTGTACGTTCTGCGTACAGTCACGTTGCGCGCGTGGGTTCGATACTAGAACTCAGATTCGTTCACTCTCCCGGAAAAGCGACGATATATCGATAATCGACCCATGTATCGAAGGGGCCCTCTTCCGTGCCGCAGCCCACGAGCGCTCGTCCCGCGCGACTCGGTGTCGCCCCTGCGGCGCGGGGCGGCGTTCGGCGCGCCGCCCAAGCCCGGTCGATCGGGGTCATCCGGCCTTGCGGTGAAAGTCCACGAAGAGGCTTACCGGACCGTCGGGATCGACCCGGTGCAGCGCCTCTGGCCCGACGCTCCCGGGGGACTCTGGATCGAGCAGCACCTCTCGACCGCCGAGCCCGTCCGATGCGTGGCGGAGCCGCCCGGAGACCACGTGGAGCACGCCTCACACACTCCCGCAGGCTGTGGAGTGTAAGGCGGTCCCTTCGACGCATGGCGTTGCTGCTGGGGCAGGCGTTCGGGCAGATCGACGCGTGGCGGGGCAGCCCTGGACGACGGCTCGAACGCCCCTCCGGGTCGCTGTGGCCGCCGAAAGTCGGCGCCAGCCGTGATCACAAAGTGGGTTGCCGGGAATAAGGGCGGCTAGCCAAGGAGGAACCGTGCGTCCAACTTCACTTTCACTTCAAACTTTTGCTCTCATCTTAGGAGCCGTTGCCGTGGGCTGCTCGGGGGCGGACGATTCGTCCGGAGAGGCCGGGTCGGGTGGCGGCTCGGCGGGGACCGGCGGCCTGACCACGAGCAGCGTGACCACGGGCAGCGGCGCCAGCGGCACCGGCACCGGCGGTGCGGGCGACCCGAGCGGGTCGACCAGCGCGACCACGGGCGGCACGACCACGGGTGAACCGGCAACGACCGGGACCGGGACCGGGACCGGGGGCTCGGGCGGGGCCGGGGGCTCGGACGGGCCCGCGAGCTCAAGCACGACCGGCGGGGCACCTGCCGCGTGCACGGAAGCCGACCTGAGGGTCTGCAGCGATGAGATCGGCACCCATTGCGGACTCACGTTCGAATACTGGAAGGACCGAGGGGACGGATGCCTGGTCAACAAGGCGGACGGCTTCAGCGTGGAGTGGAGCAACATCAATAACTTGCTGGGCCGGAAAGGCGTGAGGCCGGGGGGGAAGGAGTACGTCGTCACCTACGAGGCCGACTACCGGCCGAGCGGCAACTCCTACCTGGGCGTCTACGGGTGGACGACAAGCCCGCTCATCGAGTACTACATCATCGACAGCTGGGGCAACTGGCGTCCCCCGGGCGGGGAGGGCCTCGTAGGCACCGTGACCAGCGATGGCGGTACCTATGACATCTACCGGACCCAGCGGGTCAACCAGCCTTCCATCGAGGGCACGAAGACCTTCTATCAGTTCTGGAGCGTCCGCAAGGAGAAGCGCACGAGCGGAACCATCACGGTCGCCAACCACTTCGACGCCTGGGAGCGCCAGGGGCTGACCCTGGGGACCTTCTATGAGGTTTCACTGGTGGTGGAAGGATACCAGAGCAACGGGAGCGCTGATGTGAAGCTCTCGATCGAGTGAGCGCTGGGCCTTGAGCATCGTCTCGTCCAGCAGCTAGACTCTGTCTGACGAGCGTCGCGAGCGGCCCGAGCCCAGGGAGGGCGAGCGAGGAATACTGCGGTATTTCGAGCGCGCTCGACCGGCGGATCGGGCCGCTCAGCGGTCCGTCAGACAGACAAGACGTAAGCGTTCGCGGGCAGGGAGGGGCTCTGAATCGCCGGCGCACACGACATACGAACGGCGATTTCCCGGAATGTCAGGCGGCAGGTCGCGGTGTCCGGCGGCGCGTCGCGAGCAGCGGCACGAACGGCGGCGCCGCAGGCCGCGGGTCGTGGAGTGATCGCTTTCCCTTTTTCCTTGGCTCATCAAAAGACGGCGACGACATTTCATAACGAATTTTATACCAGCTTCTCCGCTCGGAAGCCGCGTGATAATGCAATGCAATCAGCTGTTGCTTGATGCCTCGTCTGGCGTCTGGCCCAACGGCTGCGCGGGAGCATGCACCCGGCATCCAGCCGTTACTTAGGAGCACCATGCGAATCAACGATCAGACAGGCCTCTCCACCATGTCATTCGGCAAGATCTCGCAGCGCACGTTCGGCTTGCTCTCGTGCGTTACGGCCTTTCTGCTGGGCGCCTGCAGCAGCGGAGATCCCGACCTCGGGGGCGCCGCTGGAGCCGGGGGCGTGGACACCCCGGGACCAGGGGCGAGCTCTGGCGGAACGGGCGCCGGCGACGCGTCCAACCCCACCGGGACCACGGCCTCCTCGTCCACCGGACCAGCCGTAAGCGGCGGCGGCGGCTCGAGCGGAACGGGCGACACACACCCGAAGGATCATTGTCTGGACGGCTTCGATCCCCATCCCAGCGACGCCACGATCTCGGACGGTCCAACGGAGTTCACCAAGAACGGCCAGACCGATCTCACGGTCCACCCGGAGGTCATCGCCTGGATGGAGGAGAACGAATGGCAAGCCGCCCACTTCGAGTGGCACAGCATCCGGCGCTGTGGCGGCGGTGGGTTCGGGATGAGCAGGGTCGATATCTGCAACTCGTCGGTCCCGGTCCCGTCGGACCAGGAGTGCAAGACCACGGGCGACGGCTTCCAGTTCCTCGCCATGCATCGGCACATGATCCAGTCGCTGAAGCAGCTCTGGCCGAACCACTCGGAGCAGTTCGAGGGGTTCAAGAAATTCCCCACCACGGCGGAGGAGCTGCCCCAGCAGTGGAGGGCGGACTTCAGGCCCTGGAGCGCCACGACGCTCGCCAACGCGAAGATCGCCGACGAGATCGACAAGCCGGAGAACCTGAGCCGCTTCCCGGACGAAGGCGCGTTCGGGATGTGGCTCCAGTGCTTCGCCGGTCAAGCCATCCCCGGTGCAGCAGGCGTGACGGCCAGCGGCCTGCACGGGGATCTCCATTTCAAATGGGTGCGCAGCAACAACACCGACCACGGCCTCGGCAACCAGTTCACCAACATCGACAACTACATGTTCTGGAAGCTGCACGGCTGGATCGACAACGTCTGGGAGAAGTACCGCGTCGCCAAGGGCTTGTCGCCCGACGATCAGGAGCTGAAGGACGCGGTCGCGGCCCAGTGCTACGAGATGGACGCGATCGCCCGGGTCATCAATCCTGATTTGACTCCGGAGCCGGATCCGGAAGATCCCCTCCCCACGGAGGCCGGCGTGTTCCACACGACTGTCCGTCCGATCTTCGAGAGCACGGTCCACAGGTGCAGCGGTTGCCACGCTGCGCCGTCGACCGGGCCACAAGCAGGTCTGTCGCTCGGCGGCGACATCAGCTCGGCGGACATCGTCGCGGGCCTCGTCAACAAGGCGTCGAGGGGCGGCGGGCAGTTCAAGCTCGTGGTGCCCGGAAATCCGGACCAGAGCTGGCTGTACCTCAAGGTCGCGGGAATGGCGGCAAGCGCAGGATGCAGGCCTTCCGGCGGCGCCAGCTGCAACACGGGCGTCATGCCGCAGGCCGCGGACGGCAGGCCAACCGTGTCGAGCGCTGAGCTCGCGACCCTCCGCCAGTGGATCCAGGACGGCGCGCCCGCGCCGACGAGGCCGTAGACCCGCCCCGGTCCGCCTCACCCGCGGCCCGTCCCGCGATACTTCTACCGTAGCGGATGTATGTCCGTTATGGTGGATGGACCATGACTTCCTCGCTGGTGCAGGCGACGGCCCTGGAGCTCCTCGCCCTCTACCGAGCCCGGAGCGCCTCGCCCGTCGAGGTGATCCGGGCCGTGCTCGCCCACGTGGAGCGCCACGGCGCGCCGCTCAACGCGTTCGTGCTGCTCGACGAGGAGCGCGCCCTGGAGGCGGCGCGCGCGTCCGAGGCGCGGTGGGGCCGCGGCGCGCCCGCGGGGCGCCTCGACGGGGTGCCCGTCTCGGTGAAGGACCTCTTGCTCACGCGCGGCTGGCCGACCCGGCGCGGCTCGCGCACGGTGAACGCGAGCGACGCGAGCGACGCGAGCGACGCGAGCGACGCGAGCGGCCCCTGGACCGAGGACGCGCCCGCCGTCGCGCGCCTGCGCGAGCACGGGGCCGTGCTCCTCGGGAAGACGACGACCTCGGAGTTCGGCCTGAAGGGCTCCGGCGACAGCCCGCTGACGGGGATCACCCGCAACGCGTGGGACCCCCGGCACACGCCGGGAGGCAGCAGCGCCGGGGCCGTCACCGCGGTGGCGGCGGGGTTCGGGCCGGTCGCGGTGGGGACCGACGGCGGGGGGTCGATCCGCGTCCCGAGCGCGTTCTCGGGCGTCGTGGGGCTCAAGCCGACCTTCGGCCGCGTGCCGGCCCATCCGGCGAGCGTGGTGGGGGTGCCGCCGCACGTGGGGCCGATCGCGCGCACGGTCGGCGACGCGGCGCTGCTCCTCGCGGTCCTCTCCGGTCCCGACGACCGCGACCCGTTCCGGGCCCCGCCGGCGCCCGGGGACGTGGCGGACGCAATCGGCGGCGCGGCCGGCGCGGGCGCGCTGCGCGGCGTGCGCATCGGCGCGAGCGCCACGCTGGGCTACATCGACCCGACCAGCGAGACGCGGGCGCGCTTCGCCGAGGCCGTGGCGACCCTGCAACAGCTCGGCGCGGAGGTGGAGGAGGTGGAGGCGCCGTTCGCGGACCCCACGAGCGTGCTGCGGACGCTGTTCGCGGCCCGCGCCGCGCACACCATCCGGGCGCTGGGACCGGAGCAGCGCGCCCTGCTCGATCCCGCGGTGCGGAGCGCAGCCGAAGGCGGCGAGGCGCTCGGCGCGGTCGCGTACCTCGAGGCCGAGCGGCAACGCGCGGAGCTCGCCGTGACCGTGGCCGCCCTCCACCGCCGCTTCGACCTCCTCGTGACGCCCACCTCGGCCGGCGCGGCCCCCCTCATCGAGGGCGGCGTGTTCCCGGCGTCCTTCGCCGGCCCCTTCAGCCTGACGCGCCAGCCGGCGATCAGCGTGCCGATGGGGGTGACCGGCGACGGCCTGCCGCTCGGGCTCCAGATCGTCGGGCGCCACTTCGAGGAAGTGGTGGTGCTGCGCGCCGCGCGCGCCTTCGAGGGCACCAGCGTCCCGCTCCGGGCGCCGCCGCTGAAGGGGCGCTGAGCGGCTGCCGCTGAGCGGCGACCCGCCGCTGCCCACCGCTCGCGCGCAGCAGCCCGCTGGCTGCGCCGGTCGGCCGAGCCCGGTCGCACCCGTTGTACGCCCACGCTAGGGCACGTCACCCGCGCATGCCGAGGCGCTTCAGCCGGCCGCCATGCGAGGGCGCCTCAGCCGCCGGCGCCCTGGCGCCGCTGGAAGCGGGCGAGCAGCGCGGCGTGGAGCGCCTCGTGCAGCGGCTCACCCGGGAGCTTCTTGAGCGCGTCGAGCATCAGATCCATCTGCCGGATGTACGTGCGGCAGCGGTCGCACCACGCCAGGTGGCGCGCGATTCCCTCGTCTTGCTCCGGGGAGAGCTTCCCCTCCCTCTGGTCGGTGATCATCTCCGTCAGCTGAAGGCACGTGACGACCATGCGCGTTTACTCCCCCCTCGTCAGGTACCGCTCCATCGCGGTCCTGAGCTTCGCCCTGCCGCGGTGCAAGAGGACCCGCTGGTTCACCTCGCTGATCCCGAGGATGTCGCACACCTCGCCGGACGCACACCCCTCGATGTCGCGCAGGACGATCACCGCGCGTTGCCCGGGCACCAGCTGGTCGAGCTCCCGCACGAGCACGCCCCCGAGCTCCTTGCGCAGCAGGAGGCCTTCCGGGCTCTGCTCGGTCCACGGCGCGGGCGGGGCCGCCCAGTCGCCCGAGCCGTCGAACCGGGCCGGATCGACCGCGGGCTCGCTGCCCGGATCGACGTCCTCCAGCCAGGCGACAGGCACGCTGCGCTTCTCTCGCGCGGCCGACGTCCTGGCGCGGTTGGTCAGGATCCTGAGCACCCAGGTCTTCAGCGAGGAGCGCCCCTCGAAGAGGGCCAGTCCGTCGACGACCGCCGCCCAGGTCTCCTGGACGACCTCCTCGGCGCCTTCAGGGCCGGTGATGGTCCGGGCGAGCCGGAGCATGGGGGTGTGGAGCTGCTCCACGAGCTGCGCAAAGGCCTGCTCGTCGCCCGCGAGCAGCCGGCGGAGGAGCGCGACGTCGCGCTCGCTCGCGCCGCCCGCGGGCGCAGGGGAGGGGGCGGTGCCGGGCGCGCCCGCCGCGGCGCCGGCCGGCGCGCTCGGCGCGGCGGCGTCGGCCGGTGCGCTCGGCGCGGCGGCGTCGGCCGGTGCGCTCGGCGCGGCGGCGTCGGCCGGTGCGCTCGGCGCGGCGGCGTCGGCCGGTGCGCTCGGCGCCTGCGCGGCCACCGTGCCGTCGGCGCGAGCGGAGGGGTGGTGGGCCACGCGGCGCACGGTACCACGCGCGCCAGCGCCGGTTCAACGCCACCCCGGCTCGGGCGGCGCCCCCGCGCGACGCAGCCGTCGGCGAGGGGACAGGGCGGCCGTCGCCCGGATCAAAGCGACTTCAGCGCGTCCGCGAGCTCCTTCGGCTTCGTCAGGAAGGGGGCGTGGCCCGCGTCGAGCGAGATGACCCTCTCGACAGGCAACGCCGTGTACTGCGACTTCTGCTCGGCAGGGCTGATCGCGAGGTCCTGGAGCGCCTCGACGTAGACCCGCGGGACCGTGCCCCACCGCTCCTCGGTGACGTGGATGGGCTCGTCGAACGGCCTCGCGGGCTCCTCGCGCAGGTGGCTCTCGAGCCGCTCGATGTCCTCGGGCGAGCAATCCTGGCAAAAGGCACCCTCGGCCCACCCCTCGTTGAACGACAAGGACGTCCCGTCGCTCGACGGGGCCGCGTACATCTTGATCTTCGCCCCCTCGTCGTCGGCCCACTCCTGGTTCAGCGACTGGCCGTCCTTGAGCAGGAACGCGGTCAGGTAGACGAGCGTCTTCACCTTCTCGGGCCGCTGCTCGGCGGCCTGGCTCACGACGATGCCCCCCATGCTGTGGCCGACGAGGATCACGGGCCGAGAGGCGCTGTCGATCGCCTCGACCACGGCGCTCGCATAGGCCTCGAGGCTGGCGTCCGCGAGGGGCGTCGTGTCGTCGCCGTGCGCGGGGAGGTCGAGCGCGATCACCTCGCTTCCGTCCGCCTCGAGCAGCGGCACCACCTTGTCCCAGGCCCAGGCGCCCACGAAGGCGCCGTGGACCAGGACATAGGTGTTCTTGGCCGGCTCATCGTCCCCCGTGTCCGAGCCGCCGCAGGCGGGCAACGCGGACGACATGAGCGCCCCGGCCGTGATCATGGTGCCAAACCGCAGGACCTTGCGAAGCAGACCGTTCATGGATGTCTCCTCATCGTCGCCAGCTCTCCTCGAGCGCGACGTCGTCGGTGGTTCCAGGCGCAGCGGCCGCGCGCGCCCCGGCGCCCGGGCGTGCACCCGGCGCCGCGGCGGCTCACCTCGCTGCTGCTGGTACTGTCTGGCAGGGGGGCGGAACGTTACGCCGCGCTCGAGAAATCGTACGAGGGGCGGTCCACGCCGCGGCGCCCGCGCGGGTCAGCGCGTCAGGAGGGCGATCACGTCCTGGATCCCGGCGTCGGGCAGCCGCACGCGCGCGCTGACGCGCGAGGCGCCGGAGCCGAGCACCTCGGAGGTGACCTCGAGCGGCATCGCGACCTCGCCGCGCGCGGGCAGCGCCGCGAGCCCGGCGAATTGCTCGGCGGCGTCGCCGAGCGCCTCCGCCGTGTCGCCGCTCGCCGCGAGCATCGCCCAGCCCGCCAGCGAGAAGAGCCCGCCGGCGAGCGCCCCGCGCTGCTGCGCCACCTCCGCGCCCGGGCCCGCGCCGAGCGTGCGCGCGTCGCGCCCCGGCTCCGTCGCGACACGCAGCCGATCCACGATGGCGGCGTCGTCCTCGCTGATCCCGATCCACGTCCGCTGGCCGGCGGTGGGCACGATGTAGAGGTGGGTGGTGTGCGCGGGCGGGGCGTCCTTCGTGAGCGGCCGGGAGCGCAGCTCGACGTGCAGCGTCCCCGCGGGCAACGCGGCGGGCGCGCGGACGATGGTGGGCGTGGTGCGCTCCTTGTCCTCGTCCTTCTTCGCGCCGCCCTTCGGCGCCGCGCCCGGCGCGCCCGAGCCCGGCGCGGTGTTGCCGGCCGCGCTCGCGCCCTCCCGGTGCCTGTCCAGCTCCTCGCCGGTCCGGAGGAGCTCCTTCACTCCCGAGATCCAGGTCTGGGCCGGCTCCTCGACCGCGACGAGGATCCAGCCCTGCAGCGCGCGGCGCGCGGCCTTCTGCGCGCGCGCCGCGTCCTTGCCGCCCTGCGCGTCCTTGCCGCGCTGGTAAGCCGCGAGCGCCTTCTGCGCCGCCGCGCGATCCCCGCCCGCGCCGACGACCAGGGGGCCGCCCGTGAGGACCAGGCCGCCGAGGCGCTCGAGCAGCCGATCGAGCTGCGGCCCGTCGTAGCCGTCGGCGACCATGTCGTCGCGGATCGCCCGGGAGAGCGCCTCGCGCAGCGGGGTGAGCTCCGCGCGCGACGCGCCGTGGGTGTAGAGCGCGATGGCCGCGTCGGCCGGGAGGCGGAGGAAGGCCGGCGGGGGGACGGCGTCCGCTGGCACGGCCGGCGCGAGGGCCGGCATGACGGGCGAGCTCCGGCTCGCGAAGCGCAGGCCGAGGCCGACGTCGATCGCCGCGCGGCCCCACGTGAGGTCGACGCTCACGCTCTCGAGGTCGCGGAGGAACGCCTCGCCGATCTCCTGGCCCAGCTGCGCGGCGTGGCTGTCGTCGCCGTCGTCGTCGTCGGGCTCGTCCTTCATGCCCTCGCGGATCGTCGACCCCAGGATCACGAACTGCGCGTCCGCCGCGAGCGGCTCCCGGCCCACGACCTTCACGAGGTACGGCGCGGCGGCCTCGAGATCCGCCGCGTCCTCGGCGCAGAGCAGGCGCGCGCCGCCCCTGCGCTCACCGGCCTCGAAGGCGCAGGCCGTCGGCGGCGCCTCCGCGTCGGGCTCGGCCTCGCGCGCGCGCTCCACGCGCAGCAGGCCCCGGTGCTCCTTGAGCACGAAGCGGTCGTGCAGCCGCGCCGCCTGCTTCTCGGGGACCGACAGGGAGACCACCGGGCGCGCGCCCGTGGTGCCGAACAACGCGACGTCGATGGGCTCGTTCAGCGCGACCAGGCTGGCGAGCGCCGGGCCGAGGGATCCCTCGAGCATGAGCTCGGGCCCCCTCGGGCCTGCGCTGTAGAGGAGCATGCCGAAGGGCGTGCCCGGCAGGCGCTGCATGACGTTGGCCCAGGACCGCTGCGGATCGGCGATCCGCAGCACCGAGGAGAGCCCCGCCGGCGCGGCCACGGGCTGCACGTCCGCGGGCTGCGGAGACGCAGGGGCGGGCTCGGCGCCGGCCGGGCGCGCCGCCGCGGGCACCGGCGCGGCGGGGCCGCGCTCGGGAGCGGGAGCGCCAGCACACGCGGCGAGGGAGGCGAGCGGGAGGAGGAGGGCGGCGCGCTTCATGGCGCGCCGATCGTCGCGCCCGAGCGGCCCTCGTGGCAAGCGGCCCGACGGGGCCGGGGCAAAGGGAGGCGAGTCCCTGCGCGCGCGGCGCGCCGTCCAATCAACCCGTCCACGGCTCGAGGCGCTCTGCGGCGTCGTCGAGCACGATGCCCTCGTCGTCATCCCCTGGCACTTCCGGAGGCCGTGGTAACCTGCGGCCTCGCGACGTTGGCCGGCCGGGTGAGCGCCCACCCGCTCGGGCAGAAGAAGCGAACGGCATCATGAGCAATCGGACATGGGTGTGCGTCGACTGCGGCAAGTCGTACCGCCGCCATCAAGGCACGGGCGGCGTCTCGTGTTCGATCTGCGGACGGGGCTGCGAGTACGTGCACTGGAAGATCCACATCCCCAGCCCCAAGAGGGCCAAAGCGTGGGCCGAGTTCTGGGAGAAATATCGGCGCGAGAAGCGGCTCATCGAGAGGTTCGAAGCTGACTCCAGCATCAAAGAAATCTTCCTCGAGATTATGAATGAACGGCGGCTTCGGGGTTGACCGCCTGCTCGGCGGCGCACGCGCGCCAGAACGCCCGGACGTCATGCCTCGTGCGCTCGGCCTCCAAGACGAAGATCTGCGGAAGAGCAGCCCCGCGCCTGGTACGTAGAGCAGGCGTTTCGCGGTTACCCGCGCCGCGGAGTCTTCGCGTCGAGCGGGCCGCTCACGGGCCGGGCTTGGCTTTGTCCCGCAGGTAAAGCGCCTCCACCTGCTGCCGGGCCCACGGGGTCCGTCGCAGGAATTGCAGGCTCGATTTGATGCTGGGATCGTACTTGAAGCAGCGAATGTCGATCATGCGCCCGAGCTGCTCCCAACCGTGCTGCGCGACCAGGTGCTCGAGGATCATCTGGAGCGTGACGCCGTGAAGAGGATTGTTGGGCTGGGGCTGGGTCATATCGATGCTCGGGGGGCGCTCGCCCCGGAGGGCCGGCGTGAGCCCGCGGTGTAGCACGTCGCGCGGCGGCCGCCGCACCCACGCCGCCTGCGCGCACGCCGCCCGTGGGCCCACCCTCGCCCGGGCTGGTCCTCCAGGCCGAGCCGGGCTGTGCCAGCGCCGGAGACGGTCGAGCAGGCGCCTTCCCGCATCGAGCAGGTGCTGGCGCAGGGTGTCGTCGTCGATGCCGGCGTACGCGGGATGACAGCACGCGTCGGCTGGTGACGGTGGCGCTCGGGGCCTTCTCTGTCCTGGGGTGCAGCGACGACACGCCGAGCGGCAACCGCGGCGGTGCGGCAGCGGGCGGCCACGGCGGCGGCCCCACGAACCCTTCACCGCGGGCGATGCGGCGGCGCAGGGCACCCCGTGCTGACGAAACCAGCATCCACCTTGGACCGCCAGGGTGACTCCATGGCGTCGTCGACTCGGGGCCTGGTCAGTCCTGCGGAACCTGCGTCTCCGCGGTATCGCCGCCTGCGCTGGCGCCGGAGCAGTCGGCGGCGACGGCCCGGAGCGCCGCGACGCCTCCGCGCGGAACGGCGTAGGTGATCGCGAAGGCCTCGCCCGACCAGGCGATCCGCGCGCGCGCGTCGCTGGCGTCCGGATCGGCCTCGCGCAGGTCGATGTCCTCGCCGACGGTGCGCTGGAGCCACGTCCGCCGGCGGAAGCGCCCGCGCTCGCCGTGTGGCTCGATGTACTCGGCGAAGGGCGGCCGGAGCGCGCCGCGCTCGGCGGCGCCGTCGGGGCGCAGCGCAAGGTGGTCGAGGGCGCCGCCGGCGCCGGCCACGCCGGGAGCGTCGATGGCGTCGAGGACAGCGTACTGGAGCGTATCCATGGAGCTCAGCCAGACCTGTCGCGCGACGTGGATTCTGCCGTCGGGCCCCCAGCGGGCCTGGAGGCGGGCGTCGAGGAGCCGCCCGGAGAGCGCGTCGGTGAAGTTGCCTTGTACCGAGCGCACGCCGCCGGGGCCGACGACACGCAGCGCGCCGCCCTCGTCGAGGAGCAGCAGGGTCGGCGGGCCGGAGCCCCGCACGGGGAGCGCGTAGTCGGCGGCCGGCAGTTCGCTCCTTGTCACCTCGAGAGCGCCGCTGGCCGGCGCGCGCGCGGCCCACGAACGCGCGGCCGGCGCGCGTGTGGCCGGCAGATGGATCGAGATGAAGTCCTTGCCCGTGACGAGCGCGAAGGCGCGGTCCGTCCCGGGGATCACGGCTTCGATGTCGAAGGGGCCGCCCTGGAGAGGCACCCACGCGCCGAGCGCACATCCTGCGGAGTCGGTGCGCTGGGCGACGAGGCCAACCGGCTCGAGCCTGGGGCACGGGCGCAAGCAGGGCCGGTAACAGACGTGCGGTTGCGGCGTGCCGGCCGGCCACGAGGAGCAGGTCGCGTCGACGCAGCGCGACGCGCAGGCGAGCGGGCGCACGACGAGGCGCTGGGCGAGCACGACGAAGCCGCCGGCGACGGGCACCACTTCCCGCGGCGCCGCGTCTTTCGGCAAGGCGAGCGCGACCTCGGCGCCCGCCGGCTCCGTGAAGGCCGTGAGCGGCCTCGCGCGTGCGCCTCCAGGGCCGGCCCACACCGCGAGCCCGCCGCGGTCGCCGAAGCCCACGGCGAAGACGCCACCAGGGGCCAAGGCGCCGAGATCGGATGGGCCGCGGAGCTGGCAGCGCGCCGCGCCGGCGTTGGCGGTGGTCGCCTCGGGCGCAGGGCGGTGAGGGGCGGCGGGGGGAGGATCACTCGCGGCCGCCGGAGCCGGAGCCGGGGCGAGCGTCGGGGCGGGGACGCAACGGGCCGCGGCGAGCGAGGCGAGGACGGCAGCGCAGGTGCGTCGGGAGGGCATGGCTGGGCGACACGCGGGGAGACGAAGGCCTTGGGATGCGCGAGGGAGAGCGAGACGGCGGATCGCCCCCCCTCGGGAGGCACGGGCCCAACCCGGGCCCGACCGCCAAGCCCTGGGCCCGCGGAGATCGCGACGGTCGATCCGTCGCCTCGAGCCGCCGTGGTTGCGTCGCTCGCCAGCACTCTGAGCCGCGCCGTCGCCATGGGGATGAGAAGGCGGCCCGCGTCGTCTACGAGGCGATCGGCCGGCTGCTCGGGCTGCCGGTGGCACCGGAAGCGACAACTTCCCTGACGTATGGGCGTCACCGCGAGCGTCGTGATGGCTCGGTCCTGGGTCGAAAGAGCGTGGTCCGGGCGGCGCCGAGCGCGCTACGGGGCGCATCGGCGTGCCGTGGGCACACGTGTCCGTCCGGGCGTTGGTCTGGCCCGGGAGGCGCGTCGCGAGACGCTATGCGGCGTCACCGGGCGCCTTGCGGCGCAGAACGGTGCTTTTCCAATACGTGGCCCCCGGTTGGGAGAGCGTGCTGGAACATCGGTCGGCTCGCCGAGCGCGGCGCGTCCGCCCGTACAAGCGCGGGCGTTCGGCTGGACCGGACGGTTCAGCGCCATGCGCGCCGCGGCCGACCAGGTCCCAGTTGTGCCTTGACACCGATGTGTCCTATTTCAGACTACACCGCGTCCCCGGGTGCGGACTGCGGAGGTTGATGCGATCGCCGCCATGGCGCGGCGAGATCGGTTGGCGTGGTATTGCACCATCGCGGCACTGCCAAGTCTGATCCCGGGAGTACAGTCGCTTCACAGGGAGGCCCAGCCAATGCATTACTTCCATGGCGCTCGCGCCCGGCACGTGGCCCGCGTGACAACAACTGTCGTCCTCGCGGCGGGGCTCACCGCACGGTCCGGCCTCGCCCACGGTGACCGGCGCGACGGCTACAAATTCTCGGTGGTCGCCACGCTCGGCGACGCGGCGCCGGGCGGCGGCAGCCACGAGGGCGATTTCGAGCCGCAAGACATCAACGCCTGCGGCGCCTCAATCTTTGTATCGGATCTCGGGGACGGGCTCGTCGGTGAGGGGCTGTACTTGCGACGCGGCGGCGTCAGCAAGCTGATCGCACGCTCCGGGTTGAGCGCTCCAGGTACCGATACCACGTACGCCAACATTGCTGGTGTGCTGACCCCGGTGGGCTTGAACGACGCCGGCAACGTAGCATTCGGGTTCATCCTGGATGTGCCTTCCCCCGAGCTCGGCGTCAATGCCGGCGTCTGGCGCTACAATGGCGCAAGCGGCGCCGTCACGCCGGTGCTACTGCCGGGCCAGTCCGCCCCTTCTGGCACGACCTTCCGCGGCAGCGGGTTGCACACCGACATCAACAACCGCGACGAGATCGCCACGGTGGGTATCATCGACACGCTGGACGGGAATTGCGTCGATCCGAAGGCGTCGTGTTTCGGGCTGGGCCGCGGCGTATATGTGTTCGATCGGCACGACGTCCCCACGAAGATCGCCGCGCCGGGCGACCCGGCGCCGGACGGCGCCGGCACCTTCGACGACGCGTGGGACCCGAACCTCAACGACCGCGGCGACGTGGTGTTCGGCGCCCACGTCCACGGCGAAACCTGCGTTGGTGGCGACGCGAGCACCATCGGTTGCTTCGAGAGCCTCTATCTCTATCGTGCCTCCACGGGCATCCTGACCTCTCTGGTGCACCAGGGTGATGCGACGCCGGACGGCGACACGTTCGACGCCGCATTCAACGGCCGGATCAACAACGTGGGCGATGTGAGCTTCATCGGCATCATCGGGGACAGCACGGGCGTATACTTGCGCGACCACAACCGCGGCAACGTGACCGTGGCGGCGCCAGGCGACATCCTGCCGGGCGGGACCATGACCAACTCCACCCTCTTTCAGGGCAGCCATGGCATCAACAACGCCGGCCAGGTTGCCTTCGTGGCCCAGCTTGATACCGATACCAATGGCGATTCGGTCCAGGACACCGGCGTCTACCTGTACGATGATGGTGAGATCCGCACGGTGGTGCGCACGGGGACGGTCATCCCAGGTCTGGGCACCGTAGCGCACGTCAACAATAACAACAATGTCGGCGGCGCCTACCCCTGGCCGCTCGTCCACCTGAACGAGCGCGGCCAGGTGCTGACGCAGGTCATCATGGACACCCATCTGACGTACGTGGTGATAGCGACTCGCGACTGAGCGCCGCGTCTCGGGCCATGGAGCGTCCTTTTTCAAGGAGGGCCGGATCGGGTAGAGGAAGGTTCTGTCACCTGCGACGAGCGGCGCCTCGCCCTTACCGTCGGCGCGTAGGTAAAAGAAGCCGGATCGCAGCGCGAAGAAGCGTAGCGCAGCAAACCGAAAAGGGTGGGGCCACGAGCGTCGTGATGGCTCGGTCCTGGGTCGAAAGAGCGTGGTCCGGGCGGCGCCGAGCGCGCTACGGGGCGCATCGGCGTGCCGTGGGCACACGCGTCGTCCTCCTCGACGTCGTGCTCGATCTCGAGATGCCCGTGCCGCCGGAGGTAACGGAGCATCCGCCCGACGGCGTGCTCTAGGACCTGACCGACCTCGCGCGTTCGCAGGTGACCGAGTTCGTTCCACACGAGCTCGGTGCCGTCTTCGTGATAAGCCCCGTCTAGGAAGACCACGTGCAGATGCGGATTGAGCCGCATGTCGCCGGACGTGCGTTGCACAGCGGTCACCGCGCCGCTCTTGACCGTGCCGCGCGCGCCTCGGCGCACGGCGCGCTCTTCGTAGAACCGTTCCACGCTCTCGACGAAGATGCGGGTCAGCACGCCGAACAACGCCCCGTCCTGGGCGAGCCTGCGCCGCCACGGAAACGGAAACGTCAACACCCACGGACGGTGCGCCACCTCGGGCAGGACGTCCTCGATCAGGTTCGCCGCCGTGGTCGGTAGGCCCCCGGAGGGACCCCCACCTCCCGGCGAAACGCGACGCTGAAGGCGGCCTCGTCCCGGTAGCCCACGGACGAGGCCACCTCGGCGAGCGCGCGCTCGGGATGGACTCGCAGCGTCTCCCTGGCCAGCTCCATGCGCCAGCGCAGCAGGTGCCGGAGAGGGCTCTCGCCCACCTGCTCGCGAAAGGCGTGCGCGAAGCCCGAGCGGCTCATGCCGGCCTCCCGCGCGAGAGAGGCCACCGTCCACGCGCGCTCCGGGGCCCGGTAGAGCGCGTCCAGGGCGCGTGCGATGCGCTCGTCCGCGAGGGCGGCGCGAAAGGAGCCAGGAGGCGCGGGGCGCTCGAGCTCCGCGCGAATCGCCTGCAGCAGGAGCAGCTCCGCGAAACGAGCGGCCATCACCGGCGCGCCCGGACGCCGGCCGCGCACCTCGTCCCGGATGCCGTCGAGGAGCCGGCCGAGGCCGGGCACCGGCTCACCGGCGCCGCCGTCGAGGAGCACCACCGGCGGCAGCGCGCGCAGGAGCAGCGACCGCCCGGCGCCGACAAGGCTCATCGCGGCGCAGAGCACCACCGTCGTCGCGCCGTCGCCGCCCAGCCGGCGCCGCACCGTCTGCGCGCCCGGCGCAGGAGGAGCCAGCCAGCGCTCCTCGTCGTCGACCGGGGCCCCCGGCCGGTGCCGGAGGCAGTGGGGGGCGCCGTGCGGCAGGAGCAGCAGGTCTCCCCGGCTGACATGGATCTCCCGGCCATCCAGCTCCAGCCACATCTCGCCCTCGAGGAGGTGGTGGAGCAACACGAGCTCTCGCCGGCCGACGCGGGCCCCCCACGGGGCGCCGAGCTCGATCCGGCCAAAGAGGCTGGTCTCGATGCGCACGTGGCGAAGCAGCGCGGTGAGGACGTCGGGCATTGGACGGTCACAAAGGAGAGATGGACTCTATCACATGGAGCGCCGGCGGGGCGTTCGTTAGGTTTCGAGCGCCAACACACGAGGAGACAGACATGGATATCTTCATCACCGGCGCGAGCGGCTTCATCGGCTCGGCGATCGCCCGCGCCCTCTCGACCCGCGGGCACCACGTGCGCGGGCTCGCGCGCAGCGACGTGTCGGAAGCGAAGGTGCGCGCCAGCGGAGCGGAGCCGGTCCGGGGCGATCTCTTCCGGCTGGACGTGCTCGCGCGCGAGGCGGCGGCCGGCGACGGCGTGGTGCACACCGCGGCGACGGCGGGAGAAGACCGCGTGGACACGGACGCGGCGGCCGTCACCGCGATGCTCTCGGCCATGAAGGGCGGCGTCTTCGTCGCGACGACCGGGGCGCCGCGGGCGCGATCCTCGCGGGTGCCCGTGCCGGAAGACGACACGGCGAGCCCCGGCGGACCGCTCGACTGGCTGGCGACGGTCGAGTCGCGCGTGCTCGGGGCCACGGGCGTCCGCGGCCTGGTCGTGCGGCCGCCCATCGTCTACGGCGACGGCGCAGGCCCGGTGGCGAGCCTGGTGCAGGGCGCTCGCGCGGCGGGGGTGGCGCGTTATCTCGGCGACGGCGCAAACCGCTGGTCCACCGTTCACGTGCAGGACCTGGCGGCGGCGTATGTGATGCTGCTGGAGTCGGACGCGACGGGCGTCTTCCATGCCGCCGAAGCGTCGCCCGTGCCGATGGCGGTCCTCTTCGCTGCGATCGGCGAGGCCGCCGGGGTGCCCGTGAGCTCGTGGAGCCTGGATGAAGCCCGAGCCGCCCTCGGGCCGATGGCCGGCTTTCTGGCCATGGACGCCGCCCTCGACGCGACCAGGTTGCGCGGCCTGGGCTGGTCGCCGGCGATCGGGGAGGCGCTCGGCGGGATCTGCGGCGCCCTCCGCAACCCCGCCCAGGGGTATGGGGCTCCGTGAAGCGCGCCGCAGCGCTCGGTCCGAGGTGGTCCTCGCGGAGATCCGCGTCCTGGATGCGCGCATCCGACAGCGGGGAGGCGGAGTTGCTTCCCAGCCTGCCCCGGCCTGTCAGACGCTGCTCACCGGGGGAGGACCCTGCTCACCGCGGGACCTCGAACGGCTGGCAGGTGCCGCCCAGGCAAACGTCGCTGTCCGAGCAGCAGTCCGCGTTCACCTGGCACTCCCCGCCCTGATCGTGGCAGGTCGGGTCTTCGCCGGGATCGCCGCCCGGGTCTTCGCCGGGATCGCCGCCCGGATCCGAGCCGCCCTCTCCGGCCGGCGGATCCTCGTCGTCGCACGTCGTCGGAGGACAGGGGCCCGGCGTCACGACGAGCGTGTCCGACGGGTACTTGCTCGGAGACGCGTGGACATAGCTGATCACCGCATCGCCGAAGCCCGCGTCGCCGAAGGCCGAGGCGCTGAGCCAGACGTCGTACACCACGCGATAGTCCCAGTTCGGCGTCTCGTCGTTCGGGGTATAATTCTCGTCGGTCGCCGGAGAGTCGACGATGTACGTCCCGTATCCGCAAGCGTTGAGATCGCGGTCGATCGACGTGGTCGCCGCGACGATGGCGCTCGCGTCGCCGGCGAGCATCTTGCCCTCGCCCCCGAGCACGCCGAGCGAGCCGTAGCCGGAAGGCTTCGTGTCGTCGACCGAGACGTAGTCCACGTAGAAGTCGAGAACGAGGTTCCCCGTCCCGTCCGTGATCTGGAACTGGGCCTTGTCGCTGCCCACGAGATCCTTGAACGTGTGCCCGCCGTGCCCCGGCGGCTTCGGCCCGCCGCCGGGGCCCCCGGGGCCGGGGGCAGGCGCGGGGGCCTGATCCTGGTCGCCGCCCCAGCCGATCGCCGTCTCACCGTAGCTGTTGTCGACGAACGCGGGGTTGAGCGTCAGCCGCACGTGCACGAGCTCGTCGCCCTCGGCGATCTCGACGACGCGCTCGAGGAAGGCCATCGGGGTGGTCTGGTCGCTGTTCGTGTAATAGCAGTCGACCTCGGAGGTGTCCTCCACCACCACGCCGCGGCGGGCGGCACCACACGAGTCCGGATCCAGGTCCGCGGTGATCGGAGCGCCCGCGCCCGACGTGCCGGACCCGGGGAAGCTCGGGGCGGACACGCCGCCGCTCTCCGCCGAGGGGTCGCAGTCTTCCGTGAGGCCCGAGCCGTACCCGCCGCCGGCGTCCTCCGTGGTGCAGGCCAGTCCGACGACCGTGAGGAAGCACAGCCCACCGCACACCATTCCTGTCGAAAGAATAGAACGCATCACCATCCTCCATGTTAAGGCGAGCGCGGCCGAGATCGCGTCCGGCGGCGCGCGACGTGCGCAACGCGAGGTCGATCGCCGGCGCGACGATCCGTCTCGATGAAGGGGAAGTAGCCGGAGGCGAGAAGAGCAGGCAGGAATCTTCAACGATCGACGGCGGGGGTCACGCGGCGCTCACGGCCGGGCGCCGCCGGCGCGGGACGCGGCCGCGGCCTCCTTGCGCCCGAAGCCCTGCGGATAGTCCTTGAGGTAACGCCGCGCCTCCGACGCTGCCCGGTCCTTGTCGCCGAGCATCTCGAGGGCCCGGAGCCGCTCCACCCGGGCGATCTCGGCGAGCGGCGAGCCCGGGTAGCGGCCGAGGAGGCGGTCGAGCCGCTCCAGCGCCTGCCTGGGCTGTCCCCGCCGTCGCGCTTCCATCGCGCTCTGGAGCAGCTCATTCTGCGCGGACAGCGCGGCGCGCGCCGGGGCCCCGGGCGGGTCGCGCGGGGCGCTCGACGCGCCCGCCGCTGCCTCGACGCGATCGGTCTCGCCCTGCTCGGCCGCTCGCGGCTCGGCCTCCGGCGCGGGCGCCTGCGCGTCGCCGGCCTCGCCGCCGGTGGCTCGCTCGTCCCGGCCCTGCTCGTCGCGGGACGACCCCGTCTCGCCCCGGCGCTGCTCGTCGCGGGACGACCACGTCTCGCCCCGGCCGAGGAAGCGCTCGACCTCGCCGTGGCGCACGGCGACCCGCCCTTCCACGACCGAGACGCGGGTCTCCTCCGGCTCGCCCGCCGGCCCGACCCGCCTCTCGACCGAGAAGCGCGTGCCGTGGACCGTGACGACGGTCTCGGGCGTGCGGACCGACAACGTGACGCCCGGCGCGAGCGGCGGCACCTCCACGGACACCCGGCCGCGCTCGAGGGCGACGATGTCGTCGAAGCGGCCCTGTCCGGAGCCCGTCGGCGTGAACCTCACGCGGGCCCTGGGCCCGACCTCGACCGTCGCGCCCGTGGCGAGCGACGCCCTCGCCGTTGCTTGCTCGCCGGTCCGCAGCTCGTCGTCGCTCGCGAGAGGCACCAGGGCGAGGGACGGCGGCGAGCTGGTCGCGCCGTCGGAGGCGATCTCGACCTGGCCTTGAAGGACGGTGACCTGCGCGGCCGCCGGGGCCGGGGAGCGCGCCGGGAACACGGCCGCCGCGCCGAGGGCGACCGCGGCCAGCGCCGCCGCGAGCGCGGCCGCGGCGCCGAGCAGGCGCCTCCGCCGGGCGGCGCGGGCGCGCCCCTCCGCGGCCTGGGCGGCGAGCTGGTCGATGCGGCGGGTGATCCGCTGCTGGAGCTGGTGCGCCTCGGCGCCCGACAAGGGCGGCACCGGCTGCTCGACCAGCGCCCGCAGGGGCGCCTCCACCTCAAGTGCCGCGGCGCGATCCTCCGCGGCGCGGTCAACATCGTCGTGCTTCATCGCAGCTTCTCCGGTCGAGCGGGGTCGGGACGCGCCACCGCGTCGGGCTCGAAACGCGCCTGGAGCTCCCGGCGGCCTCGCGACAGCCGGGACTGGGCCGCGGCCACGGAGGCGCCGGTCAGGGACGCGATCTCCTCGAGCGAGTAGCCCATGGCATGGAGCAGGAGCGCGGTGGCGCGGTCGCGATCCATCGCCGCAAGGTGCCGGCGCAGGGCCTCGAGGTCGCGCTGGGCGCGGAGCTCCCGCTCGGGATCGGCGCTCCTCGCGGGCGGCTCGGGCGCGACCTCAGGCCCCGGGCTCCGGTCGATGACCTTGCGCTCCCGCCGGCGGGCGCGCAGCGCGCTCAGCCCGACATGGCAGGCGATCACGGAAGCCCACCCGGCCAGGCTGCACTCGCCCGCGAAGCGACGCTTGGTGAGCGTGCTCACAATTTGCTCGAATGCGCCCTGCACGAGATCGGCGTGGTCCTGCTCCCGGCACCCCAGGATTCGGTACAGGGTCCGGTCGACCACCGGAAGAAGGTGCTCGTACAGGCGCAGGCCGATGCCCCGCTCGCCCCGGTGGAAGGCGAGCAGGATCTCCTCGTCGGTGGCTGGCGCGGGAGCGGCGGCGGGCGCAGGGCCCGTGGCCGGCGCAGGGCCTGTGGCCGGCGCGGAGGGCTCGGTGTCCGGAGCGCGGACGAGCCTGAGCCGGCGGCTCGCTGGTCGTGGCCCCACGGTTCCCATGTCCGTCTTGTAGCCGGTCGGCCCGAAAGCAGGCTGAGCCACAGATCTTTTTCGGCGGGCGAGACCTCTCGCCAGGCGAAAGGGGCCTCGTCAGGCGAGCAGGCCCCGCCGCGGTCCGCAGCTCGGCTCGATGCCGACGCCGGTCGCGGCGTGGCCGAGCGCGTTCACCACCGACGTGAGCAGCGTGTTCGAGCGCTGCGCGGTGGTGTCGTGGATGTGCTGGCCCCGCGTTCGCGTGACGCGCGCGGCGCCGCTCGACGTATGCTGTCGCAGCATGTACGTGGGGAAGAGATACACCGCGACCGTCCGCAGGGGCTTCGAGATCGCGTACCGCTGCAAGCACTGCGGATTCCAGAGCGACGCCACGGTGACCGGCGTCGGCATTGGCCAAGGCAACAGCCCCTACTTCCTGGACGCGCAGGGGGCGCGCGGGCGCGCCTCCGCGTCGGCGAGCTCGGACGCGCGGAAGAACGCCGATCTCACCCTGCGGCTCTGCCCGTGCCCCAAGTGCGGCAAGCGCGACGCGACCGGTTTCCTGGTGTCGTCCGCGTTCGTGATGGTCGGCTCGGCCGCCTTCCTGTGGGGCATGGGCTGGATGATCACCGCGCTCAAGGGTCGGGTCGAGGGCGTCTTTGTCTGGACCTTCGGCCTGGCGGGCCTGCTCATGCCCATTTTCATCTTCTACACGGCCATCCGGTGGAAGTGGACGACCGCGGCGGAGCGCGTGATCTTCCACGCCATCTCGGGGCCGCCGCGGGACGACGAGGACGAGGACGAGGACGAGGACGAGGACGAGGACGAGGACGAGGACGAGGACGAGGACGAGGACGAGGACGCGGACGAGACAGCGGCGGCGCCGCGCCGGCGCGGACGGCGCCAGAAAGACCGGTCGATGGCGGGCGGTCGCCGGAAACAGTAGCGATTCGATAGCTTCGGCCTGTTTCACCGGCGAGGGCGGCTCCGGTGTGGCCCAACGGGGCGCCCTCCGCCGCCGCGTCGCCTGACGGACCCGCGGCATCACCAGTCCCACCGCACAGCCACGCTGCACGCGCTGGTTGATATAGAAAACACTATGCGATCCGGTCCTCCTGGAAAAACGACGCTAGTTCAATCATTTATCTATGCATCCAAGGGGCCACCTGAACGAAGCAGCCTGCGGGAGCGCTGCCGGCCCCGGAGGAGCTCTCGCGCGCCTTCCAGTCGGCCGCCGCTGCAACGTGAGGCGCGCTCGGGTCCGCCAGGGCGCGCCGGTCCTCAGTGCGCAGTCGGGTCGTTGACGCGTCCCGCGAAGAGGAGCGCCCCCGTCGTCACGTCGCGGACGAAGAAGAAGAACGGGCGGTCCAGGACGATCGCCTCACGTCATCGCACCTCGAATGTGCCATGTGAAGCTCATGAATCAGACCAAGCTGTGCCACACTGAGTCGCAGCGGCAAGGACTCCGACTCCCTCCGAGGAGCTCCATGGCCACGCGCCAGGGGAGGTCAGATCCACAGGGCGTGTCGGCGAGCTGCTCGCCGACGCCGGGGAGATAGGTGCTCTGCAGCCCGATGCGCTCCACACAAGCCGAATTCCGATCCGGCTCCCTCGGAAAAGGTCCTCATGGCCGACCAGCGCGAGTGGAACAAGGCGGGCGATGCGACGTCGATAGGCTTTGTTGAGGCCTGGTCAGATGGGCCAGGTGACGCCCCGCGCTCGGCACGAGCTCGCGGCGATCCGCGCGTCAGGGCGAGGCGCCCTCCTGACAGCGGCCCTCGGTGCACTCGAGCGGGCCGGGATCACCGCACCTCGATCTGCTCCTCGCGAGGCTGCCGGGCCACCGGACGGCCACGCGGTGCCATGACCGGCCACGTCACGCCACGAGCGCGACCGTCGAGACAGGAACACCAGGGCGAGCGCCGCTGCCGGCAGCAGCGATGCCGCGCCGAGCCCGCCGGTGCAGCTGCAGCCTCGGAGCTCAACCTCCCGCAGAGGCCGAGTTCTCAGGAAACTCTCAGGATCTTCTGGCATCCTCGGGGGGCCATGCGCGTGCTGCTGGTGGAAGACGAGGAGCGGCTGGCGGAGGCCATCGCGAGCGGCCTCGCGGCCGAGGCGGCCACGATCGCCGCCGCGGTCGATCACCATGACCAGCGGTTCGGCATCGGGCTCGACTCCTCCGAGAAGGCGGCGCTCGTCGCGTTCCTCTCGGCGCTCTGAGACCCCGCGCCACCACGTGATGCCTTCTCCCCCGGGCGCTCAGCTCGCGCGGATCACGTCCTCCGCTGCGCGGCGGAGCCCGGGCACGCCCGCTCGCTCCGCATGACCCAGCCGGAACGCCATCGTGGGCTGCCAGTCGCCGAGGCGCAGCGCATCGGCGAACGAGCGCTCCATGGCCGGCGCTCGCCCGAGCTGGCGCTCGCGGTCGATGACCTCCGGCACCTGGCTCAGCGGCTGCATGGCGATCCCGCGCGCGGTCGCCCAGAGCTGCATTCGTTGCCACAGGCGCCCCGCGCGGAGCGTCGCGTCGAGGTCGTAGCGATCGCGGGCGGCGATGACGCCGGTGATGGGGTCGCCCGCGAGGTGGACATCGCGCGTGACGCGGAGCCAGTCGTCGTGCATCCGCTCCGGCGACGGCCTGGGCAGCAGCTTGACGGCGGTCGTGAGCAGCGGGCCGAGCCCCATCACGTCGAAGGTCAGCCCGTCCCGGTGGGCCCGCACGGCCTCGGGCGTGAGCCGGAACCACGCGTCGCTGTCCTCGATCATCGACGCGTCGCGCGCGATGATCTCGGTGGCTCGCAGCGTGTGGGCCGCGAAGATCTCCCGCTGATCCGGGCGCTCGAGCCAGACGATTTCGAGCGACGCTCGATCCTCGTTCAGGCTCGACAGCTCCCGGAGCGCCGCGGCGGGCACGCGCTGCGCGCCGTAAAGGCCGCGGTTCGTGTGCCGCTCCGCGATGGCCCGCGCGAGCGGCGACGCCGCCCCACCTGGCTCGAGCCGGACGGTGGCCACCCGGGTCGGCGGCGCCGCCGCGCTCCCGGCGACACGGGCAGGCTGGGCCTCGAAGAGCGGCAGTCGTCCGGCGCCGAGCTCCACACGAGCCGCCCAGCCCATCGAGCCCGCCGCGAGCGCCAGGTTCTCGATCGCGCAGCCGAGCCCGATGTGCATCTCGCGCCCGAACGGGTCCATGTCGCCGAGCGATCGAGACGGATCCGAGAGCACGTCGATCCGGTCCTCGTGGAGCTCGAAGAGCCACGGCTGCGTGTTGTGCGGGCTCGCGGCGAGCACCGCTGCGCGCACGAGCTCGATCAGCCCTCCGCCGCGCTCCCCGCGGAACGCGGCCCACGGCGCGAACGGCGCTCCCCGCCGGTCATCGAACACGCCCCGGCCGGCCGCGTACCAGCCCATGCCGCCGGCGACGGCGAGCGTCGCGACGCCTCCAAGGAGGCGCCGCCGGGAGATCCTGGGTTCCATGTCCGTGATTCGCTTCATGATCCGCTCCATCCCTCCGGAAGACGTCGCGCCGAGCTCCAGGAGCGACGGCCACGCGCACAGGGTGAGGCGGTGCGGATGATTAGGAAAGTGAATGCTCCGAATAGATGGTATTAGAGTCGCTGATGCCCAGCGACCTCCCCGACGACCTGAGTCTCCTGCTCGCGCTCGACGTGCTGCTGCGCGAGCGGCACGTGACGCGCGCGGCGAAGCGGCTGGGCATCACGCAGTCGGCCGCGAGCCAGCGGCTCGCGCGCCTCCGCGAGTTCTTCGGCGATGTGCTGCTCGCTCCGGGGCGGCCGCTGCTCGCGCTGACCCCTCGCGCGCAGGCGCTGGCCGACCCGCTGGCGCAGGCGCTGGCGAGCTTGCGGGCGGCGATCCAGGCCGGCGCTCCGTTCGATCCCTCGACGTCCGAGCGCCGGTTCGTGCTGCTCGGCAACGACCTGCTCGAGGCGGCCGCCTTGCCGCGGCTCATGGCGATCCTGGCGCGCGAAGCCCCGCGCGCCGCGGTGCGGGTGGACCGGGTCGACGCGGATTTCGTGAAGCGGCTCGAGCGGGGCACCGCCGAGTTGGCGTTCGTCCCCGAGTTCCTCGTGCCGCCGTCGTTGCGGCAGCTCCGCTTGCCGGACGAGCCCTTCGTCACCTTGATGCGCGAGGGCCACCCCGCCGCGTCGCGGCGGCTCACGCTGGAGCGCTACCTGGAGCTCGGACACGTGCTGATCGCGCCGCACGGCATGCCAGGCAGCCTGGTCGATCGCGCGCTCGAGGTGGTCGGGCGGCGCCGCCGGGTCGTCGCGCAGGTCCAGCATTTCGTGACGGTGCCTTTCCTCGTCGCGGCTTCCGATCTCGTGGTGACGTGCCCCGCGGCGGTCGCGGCGCTCGCGGCGCCCTTTGGCCTCCGCGCGGCCCGGCCCCCGGTCGAGCTCGGGCTGGATCGCGCTTCTGCCGTATGGCACGAGCGCGTGCACGACGATCCCGGCCATCGCTGGCTGCGCGCTCAGCTCGTCGAGGTCATCGGCGCGCCTCCCGCCTCCCGGCAGGCGTCGCGTCGCCGCCGCCTCGAGTGACGCCGCGGCTCGGCTCAACGTGGGTCGGGTCGCGCATCCGGCGCCGGCGACCTTGAGCTGCGACCCAGCGGAGCATGCTGCCCCCGGCGTGTCGCACTCCGACGCGCCGGAGACGACGGCTGCCGCGCGCCGCCCCTCACCTGTCGCAGCGCGCGCCACGGCGAGCCCCGGCGCGGCGCGGCTTCCGCAGGTGCCGTGGCGAGGTGCGCCCTGGTACGCGCACTGCAATGAGGGCCGGCAGAGGTCGGCGCTGTCGCGGTGAGGTGCGGCGCGCAGATCCCGAGATGCAGTGGCTGGCTCGGCCGCGCGGCGGGGCCTCGAGCGCTCGTGGAGCGCGGTCGACGGAGAATGACCATGAACGAGAATACCCTTCGAAACGATCTTCCCTCTGCCTCCTCGTCGCTTCACCCCGCGTCGCCGACCCCGGCGAGCGCGTCGGCGCGCGCGCCGGGCCGCGCGCGGAGAACCTCGCGGCGCGCGCCGGGGATCCTCACCCGCGCGCTCCTGGCCGGCGCCTCCGTGCTGGTGCTCGGCCAGGCCGCCTGCGTCGCGCCGCCGAGCACCGAGGAGCCAGAGGGTGACGTCGGGGGAGGCTCTGCTGGCGAGGGCGGGGCGCGCGCCGGCGAGCCCTCGACCGACAGCGCATCTGCCGATTCCGACTCACCCGCTCTCGATGCGCCCGCGGCGCACCTCGACGAGCTCGAGCACCCGCCGCTCACGCGCTCGCCGGCCGCTCCGGTTGACGGCGAGGAGCTTGGCCGCGGCGCTGCGCCGGCGTGCGGGGAGGCGCCATGCGCGGCCAAGATCGTGCCCGGAGCCGCCGAGGCGGACGGCCGCTCCGCCATCGCCAGCTCGGGCAGGAAGGGGCGCGGCAGCAACACGCAAAACATGCTGCCGAACAACACCCTCTTGGCGGACATCGACGCTGACGGGGTGAGCGACTTCCTCCAGTTTACCAGCAACAAGCTCTTCGTGAGCAAGACCGATTTCGAGAAGACCGGCGTCCTTCACCTGTATACCCGCCGCCCGATCACGCGCGTGCTGACGGGCGACTTTCACGGCGATCGTTACGATCAGACCTGCTTGATCCTCGATGACGGCTCGCTCGAGTGCTACGGCATCAGCACCGATCGCCGCGAGCTCTGGTGGTGGTTCACGCAGGGGAGCTTCGTCGGCAGCAATGAAGACGCCATCGTGGGCGACTTCGACGGGGACCGCCGCGACGACATCCTGGTCTATAACAGGAGCGGCGGCGCGTACCGGATGTACTCGGTCAAGGGCGACCACTTCTTCGCGTCCACGCCGCTCTTCCATCAGGGCAACCTGTCGGGGATCGCGACATCGGGCGTGACCTTGCGCGCCGGCGACTTCAACGGCGATGGCCGAGATGACATCATGGCCGTGAACGGATGGGGCCAGGTCCTCTATTACGCGTCGGTGTTCGACGGCACGAACCACACCTTCTGGTGGGCGTTCACCACCCGGTCCGGCCTCGTGTCCGCCGACGATCAGGTCCAGGCTGCGCGCATCGACGACAACGCCGCCGACGACGTCGTGCTGCGAAACCGCGTGACGGGGGCGACCCGGTTCTTCCGGATGGAGTACCAGGCGGGCGACCTGCCAGCGCTCCCCGGGGTGGCCCTCGGGCAGATCGACACCGCCGGCGGCTCGCAGCTGTTCTTCGGCTCCCTTCGCGGCGATCTCGCCGAGCCCGGCGGCCATTACCGCGAGGACGCCATCGTCTATCAGCCGAGCTGGAACGGTGTGATCCGCAGCGATGCGCGCTGGGACGGCAGCGGCCTTACGTACTGGTGGGTCTACACGCAGTACGCGCCCGGCAACCACGCCGGCTGGGCGCCGTTCACCGCCAAGCCGTGGCTCGTCCTGAAGTGCAAGTTCCGCGACATCGCGACGGAGCCGCAGGCGCACCCGTTCTTCCGCAACCTGTTCACGGGCGACAGCGCGTTCGGCACGGTGAACTACTTCCGCGACCAGTCGTATGGCTCGTGGGACCTGACAGGCACCCAGATCCCGAGCTCCTGGTACACGATGTCCGTCACCCTGGACCAGTCCCGGTCGCTGAGCCGCTGGGACCGCATCCAGCGCTGCGTCGACGCCTACGGCGGCTCGACCTCCGGGTACGTGAGCGTCGTCGCGCTCATCAACGGCGCGGTCGACTCGGGCGCCGCCGGCAATCGCGTCCTCCTGGATCCCGGCGCGTGGAACGTCACGTTCGCTGCTCACGAGATGGCCCACGGCTTCGGCTGGGGCCACTCGTTCGACGACACGACCCGGCGCGCCGCCTCGTGGTCCGGGCCCGGCGAGTACTGGGATCACTGGGACATCATGAGCGCGATGAACGTGTACACGTTCAACAACCTCGCGGGCTTCCAGGCCGGACCGGAGATGAACGCGCCGCTCCGGGCTCAGAAGAGCTTCCTCCCGGCGCACCGCACGCTGCAGCTCAACCCCGGCAGCGCGCGGCAGACGGCGACGCTCAAGCTCGCCGCGCTCACCCGGCCGGAGGCCGACGGGCCGCTCATGGTGCGCGTGGGCGCCAACAACAACGATCATTACGTCATCGAGTACCGGATGCGGAGCGGCTGGGATCAGGGCATCCCGCGCGACACCGTGCTCCTCCATCGGGTCGTGAACGGCTGCCTTACCTCATCACGGCCGGCGGCACCGAGCGCCTGCCCGGCACGACCTACACGGTCCCTGGGGGCCTGACCCTCACCGTGAACAGCTTCGCCGCGCAGGGATACACGGCCAGCATCACGGTCCAGTACTGACCGAGCTGCCCTGGCGTGTGGTCTCCGGTTATCCTGGGCGACCGATGGGTGTGTGTCGTTCACTGCCGCTCGTTCTGCTCCTCGCCGCGTCCGGGTGCCGCGACTGCGCGCCGGATCCCTCGGCCGCGCTCCAGCCGGCGCCCGAGGCGCTCGCCGGCGCCGCGGCTCCGGCCGCTGCGTCGAGCGACGCGGCCGTCGCCCCGATCGCCTCGGGCGGCGCCGCGGCGCTCGCCCCCGCGCCCAGCGGCTCGGCCGCCGCGCTGCCCGGGTCACCTCGCGTCGAGGCGGCGCCGGTGGATCGCGAGGCGTACCTCGGCGCGCTCGGCCAGGGCCGCGCCGCCGCGCGAAAGGGCCGGTACGCCGAGGCGATCGCCGCCTTCGACCGCGCGCTCGCCGCGATGCCGCACGAGCCGCGCGCCCTCGCGGAGCGCGGCCACGCCCGGATGCGCCTCGGCGCGGACCTCGACGCGGCCGCCGCCGACCTGCAGCGCGCCGAGCAGCTCGGGCCCGACGACAAGCTCGCCGCCCAGATCTGGTACAACCTCGGCCTGGTCGACGAGCTGCGCGGCCAGGCCGAGCTGGCCCGCGCCGCCTTTGCCCGGTCGTTCCTCCTGTCGCCCACGGCCGCGGCCAGGGCCAAGGCGGGCCCCGGCATGCCGTGCGGCGTGCTCGTCGAGCGCCGCGAGGCCCCGTCCCGAGACGACTTCCTCGCGCCGAGGCTCGTCGTCGCGCGGGGCTGGCTCGACGCCTACGAGCAGCTCTACCGGGGCAACGACCCGAAGGTGGAGGAGAAGGAGCCCGCGACGGAGGCCGAGGCGCAGCGCTCGCTCTGCGAGCGCTACGGCGCGGATCGCTGCACGGGCCCTTCGCCGTGGCTGCTGACGCGGTACGTGAACAGCATCCAGGGCGAGATCGAGGATCACGTCCTGTCGCGGCCGGACGGCTCGCTGCTCATTTTCCATGCGGGCATGGTGTTGCGGACGACGGCCCTCACGACGATGAACCAGATCGTGTGTATCCCCGAGGAGCGGCTCGAGGTGCGGTTCGAGCCCGACGTGGTGCACGTGACGGTCGAGGCGGAGCTCCGCGCCTGGAAGAGCGCGGACGAAGCGGCGGCCGACGCGTGTGACCCCGGGCGGCTCGAGACCGAGGATCTCCTCTACGACGCGAAGACGGGCCGGGAGCTCGTGCGGCTGAGCCGCGCGGGGGGCCGGGACGCGGCCAGGGTGAAGCTCGCCGGGCGCACGGTGGAGGTCGCGGCGGGGACCTGCACGACGACCGCGCCGCTCGAAGGCTTCGAGACTTTCGCGTCGGAGTGATGAGCCTCCGCTCGCCGCGCGCGCCCACCGCGGCCCGCCGCGCCGCTCAACGCTCCAGCGCCGCGCGCGGCGCCAGCACGGGGCGCGGCGTCCGCAGCATGACCACGGCGGCGACCACGCAGTAGACGACCGCGGAGCCGTGGACCATCAGCGCGTAGGGGATGCTGCAACGACCGCTCGTGCTCGTCACCAGGCAGTCGACGAGCGGCATCACGCTGGAGGCGAGGGTGACGACGCCGAGCGCCGTGCGCATCCGCAGCGCGAGCAGACCCACGAACATGAGGCCGATCCCGAGATCGCGGCCCGCCTTGATGTGGAGAAAGACGGCGTCTCCGACGTCGAGGAGCGGGAGGCCGAAGCCCTGAGCCGCCGCCACCGGCTGGGCGAAGCCCTGCACCGCGAGGTACAGCATGAACGCTGCGCCCAGCGCGCCGAGGATGAACGACGGCGAGGTGGGCTTCCAGGACGACGATTGCTCCAAAGGTTCACGCTTCACGATCCGCCTCCTCCGATACGGCACCACCACCCTTGCGGTGCGCGAGCCGTTCGATGCGAGAGAAGTTGGCGATCGTCGCCGCCGCGCGCCATCGCTCCGGCTCTCGATGTTTTGTCTGAAGCGCTCACGGCGCGATCGTTCGGGAGAAGGCTGCTACCGTGGCGCTGCCATGAACGAGGGCGCGGCGCACGATGTGCTGGGAAGGGTGCTGGAGCTGACGCACCTGCGCGGCCGGGTCTACTGCCACACGTCGGCGCGGGCGCCGTGGGGGCTCTGCGTCGACGCGTCCGCGGACGCGGGCTTCCACCTGGTCACGGCCGGCACGTGCTGGCTCTTCCTCGGCGAGCAGCGGGTCGCGCTCGGGCCGGGCGACGTGGTGCTCCTGCCGCGCGGCAGCGCGCACGCGCTCGCCGATCACGCGCGGAGCCGGCGGATACCGCTCGCGGCGTGGCTCGCGGCGCGCGGGACCGTCGACCACCACATGCGCCTCGGCGACGGCCAGGGCGCGGAGACGCAGGTGCTCTGCGGGGTGTACACGTTCGACGTCCCCGGCGCACGCCACCCGGCGCTGCGCGTGCTGCCCGAGCTGGTCCACATCCCGGCGAAGAAGACGCGCGGAAGGCCCGAGCTCGCCGAGACCATCGCCGGCCTGACGCGCGAGCACGATCGCGCGGATCTCGGCCGATCCCTGGTGGTGTCGCGGCTCCTCGACGTGCTCTTCGTGCAGCTCCTCCGCGCCTGGGTCGACGATCAGCCCGCCGGCGGCGCCGGCTGGCTGGGCGCGCTGCGCGACTCGCTCGTCGCCGCTGCGCTCTCGCGCCTCCACGAGGACCTCGCCGCGCCCTGGGACGTCGCGACGCTGGCGGCGAAGGTCGGGACCTCGCGGCCCACGCTGGCGCGCCGCTTCGTGGCCGAGGTGGGTCTCTCCCCGCTCGTGTACCTGACCCAGGCACGCATGCACGAGGCCGCGAGGCTGGTGCGCGAGACCGATCGACCGCTCACCGAGATCGCCGAGGCGGTGGGCTACACCTCGGTGTCCGCCTTCAACCGCGCCTTCCACCGCGAGCACGGGGTGCCGCCCGGCGCGTTCCGCAAGCAGGGCGCCGCGCATGACCGGCGTGAGGCCGGCGACGCCACGCCGGCTGCGGCCTCCCTCATCGAGTGAAGGGCGGGAGCACGCTCGACGCGTGCTCCCGCGGCTCTCCTGCTCCCTCACTGCACGGCGTCGCGGGCCCCCGGCGCCAGCGTCGAGCCTCCTGGCCGCAGGGAGCGTGACGTAGGTCGGCTCGGCCTACCGCGTCCTCGAGAAAGACGCGTTCCACGTAGGCGCGACGTCCGCGATGATCTCCCTGAACCGCGGCGGGATGTCGGAGGCATCCGTCATCTGCTGGATCGTGAGCACCTCGGCGGCGCCGAGCCCGACGGGGCATCGCAGCGCCCACGCGATCGCCTCTTCCTTCGAGCTCACCTCGATCAGGTAGAAGCCGCCGACCAGCTCCTTCGTCTCGACGAAGGGCCCATCGAGCACGACGCGCTTGCCCCCGGAGATCCCGACGCGCGCGCGGGCCCCACCGGGGTTGAGGCCCTCGGACGCGATCAGCACGCCGGCCTTCATCAGCTCCTCGTTGTATTTCATGTAGGCGGCGAAGAGCTCCTCGCCCGGTGCCCCCTCCGCCTCGGCGTTCGCGTCGTTGACCCCCGGCGCTGCTGTCTCGCTGGTCCCCGGTGCTGCGGTGATGATGAAGCGCATCGTCGTGTCCCCTTCTCTCGTCGTGCGGGCGCCCGGCCGGTCCCGACCGGCTGGGCCCTTGCCCTACCGTCACGACGAACGAGGGGACACGCGATCGACACGCCGGGCGATCTTTTTTCCTCGCCGCCAAGTATCGGGAATCAAAAGATTTCATGCCGTGCAGCGCCAGGTCCGCCGCAGCGACCGCGACGCGGCGGTCCACGCGCCACCGCCGTGAGACCGGGGCGCCCCGGCTGGAGGATCTCTGCCCGTGCCAGGATGTAGGTGAATGTCGCCGAGCGCGCAACGAGGACGAGCTCCGCCTCCTGCGCGCTCCTGTCTCCTGGGAGCGCACGATGGGCTCCTCGTCGAGCGAGACCGGGGGGCCATCGTCGGCTGTCCCTCGGGTTCCGATCCGCGTAGGATTCGACAGCCGTGATCGGCGCTGGCTGCCTGGTGCGGCCCTGCGCCAGATTGTTTACCGTACGGGAGGAATGCTCATGAAACGCTGGCTCGGACCGCTATCGATATGCTTCGGCCTCTGCGCGTCGGGTTGCGCGGCGGAACCGGCGTGGGAGCCCGGGATCTACGAGAAGGAGAGCCACGGGGAGCTCGCCGAGCTCGGCACGAGCGCCGACGTGTGTGGCACGACCCTCCTCCTCGACGAGGATTTCTCGAACAACGAGGCGGGCTGGACTCTCGGCACGGGATGGGAGATCGGCCCGACCAAGGTGTCGACCTGCCAGCACCCGAGCACCCCCTCCGACCCCGCGTCCGATCACACGCCCACCGACGACAACGGCGTTGCGGGCGTGTACCTCGGCGGCTGCCCGCCCATCGCGGCCTCCACGTTCCCCTATTATTATCTGACCAGCCCGACCCTCAACACCGACGTCGACGGAGCGGTCACCCTGTCGTTCTGGCGATGGCTGAACACGCTCAGCCGCAACCCTGTCGAGATCGAGGTCTTCGACGGGACCAGCTGGGTGGTGATCTACCAGTCAACGCCGGGCGCCGGGAGCCGCGTCCTCGATTCCAGCTGGACGAACGTCACGTACGACCTCACGCCTTACCGGAATCCGAACCTGCAGATCCGGTTCGGCTGGCGGGTCTTCGTTCACTTCGGCGGCGGGTACTCGTCCGGCTGGAATATCGACGACGTGCAGATCACCACGGACGCCTGCCTCTGATAGAGGGTCGACGGCCTCGCGGTCCTCAGGCCGCGCCGGCGACCCTCCGCCCCACCGGCAAGAGGCGCCGCGGCCACGCCGCCTTCAGGGTCCGCGGCGACCGGACCCCCGGCGCACGCTCGGCATCGTCGCGCTGCACGTCAGGGTGACCCTGCGCGACACCGAGATCGAGACGTCCGACGGCGGCCCGGGCAAGCCGCCCTGCGGACCGGTCCGCGCGCCGTCGCGCGCGCCCCGGGGCGCGGCCGTCACGCGTGCCCAGGTGTAAGGTGGACCGGGGGCACCCGCGTTCGATCTCGGAGCTCGCGCGATGTTCGCAGGGGAGATCGAGAAATGCTCGCACGATGGACGCGATTCGTGGTCACGGCGGCGCTGCTCACCGGATGCGGTGCCGTGGGCTGTGGAGGGCAGGGCGCAGCGCCGGTGAGCGGGCTCGACGCCCTGCCGGAGCGGTACAGGTACGAGGGCGAAGTTGCCATCGAGCCCGTCGCGCTCGAGGAGCTGCTGGAACGGTTCGTCCGGCTCGGCTGCCAGCGGCTGCCGGCGAACCCGACGTCGATGGGGGAGCCGGCGCCGTCGCAGCCGACTGATCCCTCGCTTCACTGCGCCGTCGCGCTCCGGGAGGAGTCCCGTCCCCCGCGGAGGCGCCTCATGATCTACCCGGAAGGGACCGCCTGCTTCGGGCCGTGCTCGTTCCACATCGAAGGACACAAGCTCTACGCCTTCAAGGACTTCGAGGGCTCGCGCGACGACGAGGGGTTCAAGAGGATGGTCCGGGCGGATGTGCGCAAGCTCGGCAACCTCGTGAAGATCGTCGAGGGCACCTGGAGCATCCAGGCGCGCGATGCGCGGGGTGTCCTGTACTGATGCGTCCTGCATCCATGACGAGCGATCCACCGCCCGTGCGCCAGGGGCTGGCGGGGACGGCGCTCATCCGCCGCAAGCCCCGCCTGCTGCTGCTCACGCCGCTCGCCGGATACGGTAACCACCCGACCAACGCCATCGTGACCATCCCGCCCGGGCGGCGACGGCGGCGAGCCCCAGCGAGGCGGACGAGGCGCAACCGCCCAGCCAAGGGCATCGTGACCGGCCGCGCGGCGCCGGTTATCTAATTCCCATCAGGGGCCTGGCTGCGGCGCGGCCTGGCACGTGCCGGCCACGCACGCGAGCTGCGGCGGCGGTGGCAGGCACGGGAGGCACTGGACGTGCTGGCACGCGGGGGGGAGACGGGCGTTGAGCTCACGGAGGAAGCCTTGGCTGCCGTCGTCGACCATCAGGTTGGACGCGCTCGCCGCGACCGCCCTCGACGAGATCGTGCCGCAAGCGCAGCAGCGGTCGACCGCGAACACGACCACGCAGTCCGACGCTGCAGCGCAGGTCGCCGGGCCGGGCGGCAGGGGCGACCCCGTCGGCCAGTCGGCGACGGTCGCCGTCGATGCCGCAGGCGGCGTCACGGCGGCAGCGGCCGGCTGCACCGCGCCCCGCGGGGGCCCACTCGGACGGTGTGCGCCGCCGCACGCGGCCAGCAGCGCGGCGATCGCGATCACGAGACGACCAGCTCCTCGGCCCAAGCTCGTATACATCCCGGGCGAACGGTCTAACCTCCTGCCCCCTTACAGTGCTTCCCTGGGCACGTGCGGGAGGGCGGTCCACGGGGCAGCGTGCCGCGGCTCGTGCCCGGGCTCGCTGGCGCCGTGGATGTCGTGGCCGTCCAGGAAGAGACGGCCCTCCGACGAGGCGGCCGGGGCGCACCGGGCGGCGTGCAGGAGGACCGGTCGGCCTGTCCTGCAACGGGGGCCCCGGGGGTGACGGCGGCCCGGGGCGCGGCGGCGACGCGATCGGCATCGCCTACCTCGACGAGGACCGGCTCACGGCCGAGGGCGTCACCTTCACGCTGGGGCCGCCGGGCGCGGGCGGCATCCGCTGGGACGACCAGGGCAAGATGATCTCGGGCGAGGACGGCGTCGCCCTGGAGACGCTCCGGTTTGCTGAATCGCTGGATTGGAGCTCGCCCAGCGAGCCGCGTCGGTGGAAGCCGGCGCGTCCACAGGCCCAGGTGGGTTAGTAGATTCGGATTCGTTCAAAATCGGCGATGGCCATCTCCAAGAGCCGCAGAAACGTCCTACCTCCGGACTCTGTCAGCAGCGTGAGGTTGGGATACGTGAACTCGCACGGCACGACCACACGCCCGTCATCGGACCAAGGGTACTCCGCATTCGCGGGCGAGATATCACGATCGACCGCGGGCGCCAGTTTCTCGATCTCGCGGGCCAGCTTTCGCGCAACCTTCACGGTCTCTCGGAGCAGCTCATCTTTTCCTGCGTAGCGCTGCTTGATCTCGGGCGACCCGAGGTAACTCTGCATGAACCGGGAGAATGCCACGTGTTCGGTGGTGAGCCGACCCTCGTCCGTGTCCGTGTCCCGGAATCGGTACGCCTTCGCAACCTTCTCGCCGGCCATCTGGAGGTAGTGGAGCAGATGACAGATCGGGACACCTGGAATACTCGACAAGAGCCGATAGATTTCGAAATCGCTGCCGCCTTGCTTGATATAGGCAAGCGCCCAGCTCGCCCGGTCGGGCACGGCCGTCGCGCCGTCACGCGGCATCGGCATCGCGAGGCCGGAGGAACTCTCGTGCGGTCTCGAGCGACCACCCTGCAGGCAGCGGGATTTTGCGCTGACGAATGGCGTCCATCTCGGCCGGCGTGACCTCGGCGACCACGCTCGGGTAGGTGATGTCTCCTGCGGCCCCGAACGCGAAGGGCACCACGCGTCCAGTCTCAACACTCGCCGCGTTCACCTCAAGGAGCTTGATCGGCTCGCCGGCTGCGTTCTCATCCGTCGCGATGATCCGGTAGACCGCGCGGAGTTCCGGCTCGATCCTGAAATGCCAGGCGATAAGGCTTGCAGCGACCTCGTCCTTCTCGTGCACGTCGACCTCCTCGCTCGTAGGTGTGCGGGCAGGGTAGCACATCGGGCGGTCGCGAGCTCCGGCGTTTGTGGTCCCTTGTGCGAACCATCTCGCGCCGATGCGGCTCCTCAGCACGAGGTCCGCCGGCCCAACGATGCAGCTCACCCGCGCGGCGCGCTGCCGAGCGGAGCGAGGCTGCGCGCAGCGTCGGGTGCAGCAGCGAGTCAGCCCGCGCCCTACGCTCCACGGCTCGCCAGTCGCGCTGCGTCCTCCGGCTCGACGCGGCCGAACGCCGCTCCCTGCTCGTCGTCCCATGCCGCGACCCGCACGCCGTTCGGAAGCTCGATGGGCCCGATGACGATTCCGCCGCGGCTGCGCACACGGTCGACTGCGACGTCGAGGGACGGGACGGAGAAGAAGAGCCAGTGGGTATGGACTCCGGGGCGCCCCTCGACGTCCGAGATCAGCCCGCTGCTCGACTCGCCGGCGCCGAGCGCGAAGCGTTGGTGGTGGCGGAGCTGGCCCGGATCGACCTTCTCGGTGAAAGACCAGTCGAAGAGGGCCGAATCGTTCATGGCGGCGGTGTCCGGATCGCGCGTAGTGAGCTGATGCCAGACGACGCCCGCGGAGGATTCGGCTGAGCTGTCCGCCACGGTGACAATCGCGCCGGAGATCATCCGGTGCCGTATTGAAATCTCCAGGGCCGTGCTCCAGATCCAAACGGCAGCAAGTGGAGCGCACCCGCCAGGGACCGGCGGCAAAGAAACGAGGGCTGTCATGAGTAGCCGTGCACAGGTGCTGTTTCAGGTGGGCGCGTGGGCGTGGGTCGTCACCGGGATCGGGCACCTCGCGCTCAGCGCGCTGATGCTCGCTCGCGGCGCGACGCCCGCCGCGGGAACCGCGGTCCTCGGCGCGATGCGGGCGCACCGGATGTCCATGATGGGGCTGTCGCGCGACCTGCTCGGCCTCTTCAGGGGGTTCAGCGTGGCCATGGGCCTGGTGCTCGCGCTGCACGGCGCCGTCTGCGTGCTCGCCGCGCCCGCCCTCGCCGCGCTCCCTGCTGTCGTGGCGCTGAACGCGGCGGTGTCGCTGGCGCTGCTGGTCCTCGCCGTCCGGGCGTTTCCGCCGCCGCCGATCGTGACCATGCTGGTCGCGACGGCGTGCTTCGGCGCGGCGCTCGTGGTGCGCTGAGGGGGCGGGCGAAGATAGCCCATAGCCCATCGCAGTCGCCACGAGCGGGCCGTCGGACGAACCGTTGCGGTATCGCTCGTTCAGGTTCCGGCGGACCGCGCCGCCATCGCGAGGCGGCGGCCCGCAGGCTGGGGCGTGAACGTGGTCCCTTCGGCGGGGCGCCTCCGGCTGCCCGTCCGCCGCGCCCCCTCCAACGTCCCCTGCACGCTGGGGCCGCCGGGCAAGGGCGACAGCAGCTGGGACGACGAGGGCAAGAGGATCTCGGGCGAGGATTACCTCTTGCTCCAGTAGCCCGGCCTCTGTTTTGCGTGTGCGATAGCCACGACAAGAAGACGCGTTGGCTCGTCTCGGTACACGACGAGGTAGGGAAACCGTGTCAACCGCACCCGACGCGTCCCGTGTCGGTAAGAGGGCCAGCGGTCCGGCGCCTCCGCAATTCGGGTCAATGCCGCCTCGATCTCGTCGGCGAACCGTGCCGCTACGCGTGGATCCCGTTCCGCGTACCAGGCCGCAGCCTCCTCGGCTTCCGCAAGTGCGGCTGGCAGGACCTCAACGAGCTTCGCGACGGCCGTTTGCAGCCGCCAGGATGCGGCGCCGGGCTTCCGGCCAGGGGACCGGCGTGACGACCCCGGCGTCGACGTCGGCGAGACGTTGCTGGATCTCCTCGGCCCACGCAGCCTCGACCTCCTCGGTCGTCTGCTCGGGCTCGTCGAGGCTCTGGATCAGCGCGGCCGCCACGGCCGCTCGGTCCTCCGCCGACAGACGCAGCGCTGCGACCAGGACATCCTCGACGTCGCTCATGGTGCAGGGAGCTTACCGCAAGTTCGGCCGGGTCACGAGCGGGACCCGCGTCGATGCGGGGCCTGGGCGAGGATCCGTGGCTCGCGGCGGCCCCGGTCCTTGGGCCGCTGCCGGCGACGCCCGGCCTGCAGGCCACGCAAAACGGAGTCTGGCTCTTTCCCGACCAGACGCCGCTCGTACCCGAGCTGGAAGCGTTCCTCGCCGCCGGCGAGCCGCCCGCCTACGTCGGCTTCGGCAGCATGCCTGTGGACCCGCAGACCGGCCGCAGGGTCGTCGAGGCCGTGCGGGCTGCGAGGCGCCGTGTCGCGCTGTTTCAGGGGTGGGCCGAGCTCGGTCGGGTCGACGACGCCGCCGACGCCGACCCCTGGCAACTACGGACGGCGAGGACGCAGGGACGTGGCCGACGTGGGCTGCACGGACGGGAGCTACGGGAGTTACGGCGTGCGAGGCACCGTCGGCGCACCCGGCCAGGGCATCGGGCGCATGAGCGAGGCCGGCTTGGAAGCGGGCTGGGCCGGGGACGGGGGCCGGGGCACGCCGGGCCACGGCGGCGGAGGCGGCGGCCCCAGGGGCGGGCTCGGCGTGTGCGGCGCGGCGTCCAAGGGGGCGCCGGGCATCGCCTCGTCACGAGGCTTTGCGAACGACCGTCACCTCGCGCGGTGGCAGCCGTACGACCTTCCGCCCGCTGTTGGCCTCACGCGCCTTGAGCGCCTCGGCGAGCTTATCAACATCATCGTCGTCGCGGGTTGCCATCGGTCAGCCCCGGGAGCGCGAGGCCTCGCTCACGTCTTGAGGCTGGGCGCTCCGCGCGTCCGTCATGACGCTCACCGCACGGGATGAGCGGCTGCGGGCTCCCGCAGCTGCCAGCTCCGCGCGTGCTGATCCCGCGCGATGACCGGCTGCGGGCTCCCGCAGCTGCTGCAGCCGAGTCCGCCGTTGCGTTCAAGCGTGCAGTCCGTTCGATGCCTACGCTCGGACGTATGAACCGATATCTCCCGGTAACGTCGAATGACATGACCCGACACGACAGCCACGCTTTTCATCTCTCCGAGACCTACGTGCAGCTCCTCGACGGCGGCGCCGCGAAGCTGATTCCCGTGGACGCCGAGTTCTGGGCGAAAATCGGCGAGCGCTCGGAGCTGCACGCCGGCCGCATGGTGGGCCTCTTTCACATGGACGAGAGCCCCGATCACCGCGAGGTCCACCCCCGCGGCGACGAGGTCCTCATCCTGCTCTCCGGCTCGATTGACGTCGTGCTGGAAGACGAGCGCGGCGAGCGCGTGATCGAGCTGCGCGATCAGGGCACGTGCATCGTCCCCCGCGGCGTCTGGCACCGGCAGATCGTGCGCGCGCCGAGCGTGATGATCTTCATCACGCCCGGCGAGGGCACCAGCTCCGCGCGCGCTGAGCCCACGCGATGACCGGCTGCGGGCTCCCGCAGCTCCTGCGGCCGAGCCCGCCGTTGCGTTCAAGCGTGCCGTCCGTTCGCTGCCTACGCTCGGACGTATGAACCGTCATCTCCAGGCAGCGTCGGACGGCGAGACCCTCGCGCCGACGCACTTCGACCCACACGCGCGCCTGCGCCGCACCCCCCACGATGGCCGTCATGCGGCCGTCGCCCAGCACCAAGCCGCCTGCCCTTCGATGGCCGGCGTGACGCCGCGTCGCGGGGACCGCGAACGACCCGAGGGAGCGTGACCATGCAGACACTCCAAACGCTCGTCGCTCACGCCGCGTGGGCCAACCGACAGCTCTTCGCCGCGCTTCGCGACGTCGACTCTTTCGCGTCGCAGAAGGGCGCAGACCTGATCTTGCGCGTCCTCGACCACGTCCACGTGGTCAGCCGCATCTTTCAGGCCCACCTCCAGGGTGTTTCGCACGGTTACGAGTCCACGCAGAGCGCGGTGCTCCCTGCGCTCGAGGAGCTCGATCGCGCATCGGAGGCCATCGACCGCTGGTATGTGGATACCACGGCGTCGCTCCCGCCGGAGGAGCTCGCACGACCTCGCGATGTGCGCTTCACCGACGGGAAGGTGGTGCCGATGACCGCCGGCGCGATGATCCTCCACGTGGTCACACACACGACCCATCATCGCGGAAACGTGGACGCCATCATGTACCAATGCGGGATGCCGCGCCGAAGGGACGGATTCCCCGAGTTCCTCGTCAGTCGAGCGTCCGCCACCTGATCGAGCTCAGCCCCTGCGTCGGCGTCATGCCGAACTGCTCGCGGAAGACGCGGCTCAGGTGGGCGCTGTCCGCGAACCCGGCGGAGGCGGCGGCGGCGCTCAGGCTCGCTCCCCCCTCCACCGCGGCGACGGCGCGGCGCAGGCGCTTCCACCGCATATACACGCGCATCGGGAGCCCGACGTCACGCGCGAAGGCATGACGCATCTGCCGCGGCGAGAGCCCCGCCTCGTGCGAAAGGCGCGCGAGGTCGACCTCGTCGGCGCCATCGAGGTAGGCGCACATCCGACGTGCCGCCGGGTGTCGCGGCTCCGGCGGCTGACGCAGGTCGACGGCGGAGAGGATCGAGGCCATGAGAGCACGTGCCATCTCCGGCGTGGGCTCGCGGGGGACGCTCACGTCGAGCGCGTCGCGGACCCACGTCTCGCACCGGGGCTCGGCGCCACGAGAGAGCCCTCGGCTCGCCATGTCGTCCCCGTCGAGGAACAGGAGCGCAGCGTGCGCGCACGCGCCGTGTCCGTGGGTCAGGCGCGGGGGAATGACGGCGGTGCCGGCGTGAATGCGCCCGCTGGCACCGTCCTCGATGTACAGCCCCTGCGGCGCGATGACGATCTGGGCCGCGTGATGCGCGTGGCGCCTCGTAGCGACGAGGGGGCCCACATAGAGTATCCGCGTCTCCGAAACGAACATCGTACCGGTCAATCGCGCCGGCGTACTCAAGGGTCGCTGGCTCCCTCGGGGGATGTCGGCATTCGCGGATCCATCAGCTCCCATCCCCTCGACCTGCTTGCGTCCGTCATGGGCCTCCTCGCTGCTCGCCGATCCAGGTGCGCAGGACGGCGCGGTAGCGGGCGGGATCGCTGCGCTGCAGGTGTCCGTGATCCGCGCCGGGGAAGCGCTCCAGGCGGACGGGGCCGGGCACCGCCTTCGCGATGTCCTGCGCCTCCGCGAGCGTGGCGTGCGCATCCGCGTCGCCCGCGAGCAGGAGCACGGGCGTAACGTGCGTAGAAGACGGCAGGTCGCGCGCGGCGTCCACCGGCCGCAGCCGTGCCGGGTCGATGGGGAGCGCCACGGACCCCCACGGCCACAGGACGGCGAACGCCGCCGGCGCGAGGGGTCCCAGCCGCATGTCCAGCCGGTTGCGCACGGCCGTCTCGAGGTCGCGGTAGGGCGACTCGAGCAGGTAACCGTCCACGCGCCCGGCGACGTCCTTCGCAGCGTAGAGCGCTGCGGCCGCGCCGAGCGACGTGCCGAAGACGAGGCGGCGACGCTCCGGCAGCTCGCGCTCCAGGAACTTCACGCCCGCGCGCACGTCGTTCGCCGCGCTCCAGCCGAACTCGTTGACGTCCCCGTCCGAGTCGCCGTGCGCGCGCAGGCTCAGCGCGAGGACGCAGGTGCCGTCCTCCGCGAGGACGTCGAGCACGTCGCGCAGGCCCGTCCGGCTCGATCCGTTGCCGTGCAGGGCGAGGACGCACGCGCGTCCCGCGTCGCCGCGGTGCAACCAGCCGCCGAGGCGCAAGCCGTCCTCGGCCGTCAGCGAAACGGCCTCCCAGCCCGCCGGCGGAGGCTCAGGTGAGGGCGGCGCCGCGCGGCGGGTGAGACCGCGCGCCACCAGCGGGCCGCTGGCCCCCCAGACAGGGACGCAGGCGGCCAGGATCAGCAGGGCGCGGCGGATGAAGCGACGCACGGTGACGCCCAGGATAGACCCTCCCGCCCGCGAAGACGAGGAGGGGAGCCGGGCGCCCCGCTCACGAGAGCGCGACGCCGATCAGTCCTCGAATCGGACCTTGGGGTGAGGACGGCATCGCCGTCGAGACGCTGCGCTTCCCTGAGTAGGGTCGACGGAGAGGCTCTGTGAACAGGTACCAGAGCGCGTTGGCGGCGACGCGCCCGGGCTTGCGGGATACCGCACGTGAGCCTGATGTCAGCAAGGTGGGCGGTCGCGCCGAGTTCCGGGAATCTTACTTCAGGCGGGCGAGGATTACCTCTTGCTCCGGTAGCCCGGCCTCTGTTTCGCGTGTGCGATGGCCATGACAAGAATGCGCGTTGGCTCGTCTCGGTACACGACGAGATACGGAAACCGTGTCAATCGCACCCGACGCGTCCCGTATCGGGTAGAGGGCCAGCGGTCCGGCGCCTCCGCAATTCGCGTCAATGCCGCCTCGATCTCGTCCTCGTCGGCGAACCGTGCCGCTACGCGTGGATCCCGTTCCGCGTACCACGCCGCAGCCTCCTCGGCTTCCGCAGGTGCGGCTGGCAGGACCTCAACGAGCTTCACGACGGCCGTTTGCAGCCGCCAGGATGCGGCGCCGGGCTTCCGGCCAGGGGACCGGCGTGACGACCCCGGCGTCGACGTCGGCGAGACGTTGCTGGATCTCCTCGGCCCACGCAGTCCCGACCTCCTCGGTCGTCTGCTCGGGCTCGTCGAGGCTCTGGATCAGCGCGGCCGCCACGGCCGCTCGGTTCTCCGCCGACAGACGCAGCGCTGCGACCAGGACATCCTCGACGTCGCTCATGGTACAGGGAGCTTACCGCAAGGTCGGCCGGGTCACGAGCGGGAGCCGCCTCGATGCGGGTCCGGGGCCGCGGGTCCTGGGTCGCCGGTCCTTGGCGAGGATCCGTGGCTCGCGGCGGCCCCGGTCCTTGGGCCGCTGCCGGCGACGCCGGGCCCGCACAGCCGGTCGATCGGTTGATTGAACCCGCACCGTGTCGAGCCTCGCCGCGACCTCACGGATGCCGGCCTCGGCGCAGCAGGAACGCGCGCAAGCGAACTCGATCCTCGTCGTTCATGTCCAGGAGCTGGACAGTCGCGCGCCCCTCCGCTGTAAGCCCGTTGATGACTCCAGTCGATTCCGTGACGAAGTGCTCTCGCCACGCGTGCCGCCTGGGATGATAGAGCTGTACGACAAGCTTGCTCTCGGGGTCGATCGACGCGATGTTCGGCCCCTTCTTCAAGTTGCAGCGAATGCAGCATAGACACAGGTTGTCGACATCATCCGAACCACGATGTTGCCTTCCGATGATGTGGTCTACCTGGTGGGGCAAGATGGATGCGTCCTGCGGAAGGTGGCAGTACTCACATGCCCCCTGGGCGCGCCGTTGGACCAGCTCCCGCGTGTCGCTCGGCAGCTTCACGAGGCCGCGCGCATGGTCCATACCTCCTCTGCCTGAAGCTTGAGGAGGCTGAGCATGTCGTTCAAACGGACGACCTCCGCATACTCTCTGTGCTCTTCAGGCGTGAGGACGCCGCTTGTGCTCTTCTGAGCGAGCTCCTCGACGCGGGGCGCCAGGTCCTTGCTGACGGCGTCGAGCGCCGCTTCGAGCTGCTCGATGGTTCGCTTCTCCATGAGGTTCTCCGTCTTCAACGCCTCGCGTCAGCATGTCATCGGTCTGCCGTCGGTTCAAGGTCCGCCACGGACCGGCGGGCCGTGCAGCCCAGCCGCTGGGCAGGCCCGCTCGTAACCGAGCTGGGAGCATTCCTCGCCGCCGTCGAGCCGCCCGTCCACGTCGGCTTCGGCAGCATGCCTGCGGACCAGTAGACCGGCCGCGTCGTCATCGCGGCCGTGCGGGCTGCGGGGCGGCGTGTCGTCCTGTCGCAGGGGTGGACCTGCCGTGGGCGGTGGCCGCTGGCGGGCGGGTACGACGAGGCGGCGGCTCAGCGCTTCGGAGGTTGAAGGCCGGCCATGGTGACGGACACGAGCCGGCGGACCGCCGCCAGGGAAGGCATGCTGCTGGCCGCCGAGAGCGCGTGCAGGCAGAAGCTCGCGAGCTCGGCGGGGGGGACGTCATCGCGGAGCCTCCCGCGCTTCGCGCCCTCCGCGATCAGGTCGCGGAGGAACTCGCTGAGCTGTTGATAGCCCCTGGTGACGTGCTCACCGTGGCGCAGCAGGGCGACGAGCTCGGTCCCGTGCTCCTCGTGGGTGATGCGGGCGTAGGTGCCCAGGGCGATCTCGAGCCGGCGTTCTGGATCGCTCGCCTGGTCGCGCGCAGCGAGGAGCTCTGCGAGGTGGCGGCCGACTTGCCGCTCGTGCCACGCGACGAGGATCGCCTGCACGTCGGGGAAGTACTTGTAGAGCGTCGCGCGTCCGATGCCCGTGCGCTCCGCGACCTCCGACATCGTGACCGCGGGCACCCCGCGCTCGGTCGCGATGGCTGCGGCCGCATCGAGGATGGCGTCGCGGACCTCCCGGCGGTGCGACTCGAGGGTGTCGTTCCAGAGCTTCGGCATCGCCCGCATCCTACACCGAGACGGACGGATCGAGGCGAACTGGATTGACTGGATACACTCTGTATCGTAAAACCATCCGGTCGCTCCCGGAGCCGCGCGGCCGGAGGCCTGAGCTGGCCACGTCTTCTCTTCACCTGGCCCCGGGTGCCGATGAGCTCGGCCGGAGAGCCCTCTTCGCCGGGGCTCGATCCGGCGAAGAGGAGGAAAGACATGGTGAAGCTATTCGCCTTTCTCACCAGGAGGGAAGGCATGGATTTGCGCGACTTCGTCGACTACTACGAGAACAAGCACGTGCCGTTCATATGCAGCCTGGCGCCCGTTCCCGCGGTGTACAAACGCAGCTACCTGAAGCGAGGCGACGCGCTGAACATGGAGGATGCTGCGATCGGCTTCGACGTCGTGACGGAGACCGTGTTTCCGGACAGGGCCGCCTTGCAGGCGTGGCTCGGGAAGATCTTCGAGCCAGGCACCCGCGAGCGGGTCGTCGCGGACGAGGAGAAGTTCCTCGATCGGTCGCGGTACTGGGCCTACGTCGTCGAGGAGCGCGTCACGTCCGAGAGCTGTCGATGATCTGGGCAACCCGCGGAATTCGGTGAAGTTCACCGGTGAAATCCGCGTCCGATGCCGGTAAAGACCCGCTGAACGCCGGCGATCACGTGGCCGCGGTCTTCACCGATCCTGCGCGGTACGGGATGATCACCGACAGCGAGGCGCCGTGTCGCGCTGTTTCAGGGGTGGGCCGAGCTCGGTCGGGGCGACGACGCCGCCGACGCTGACCCCGACGCCGAACCCTGGCAACCACGGGCGGCGAGGTCGCGGGGACGTGGTGCGCGGACGGGAGCAACGGGAGCTACGGCGTGCGAGGCACCGCCGGCGCCCCCGGCCAGGGCATCGGGCGCATCAGCGAGGCCGGCTGGGAAGCGGACCGAGGCGGCGACGGCGGCTGGGGCACGCTGGGTGTCCTTCGCCCAAGTTCTTGGTTTTTTCCACATCCATGAAGGCATCATCGACGCGATGGGATGCATGCGTCAAGCGTCACGCGCGGCATGTGAACGCCTGCGCTTGGTGAAGCCGATGAGGCTCCGCTCGCCGACGATAAGCGCGTCCAGGCTCACGATGCCGGCCCAACGATCTGGCGATAAGCGGCGGGCAACGCCCGTCCGTTTCATCGCCTTGTTGGGCTGCATCCTTCAACTGTCAGGAGAACACTTCAGCGGCGGTCTTCGCGCCAAGGACGTTATCGATCCAGTGGTCGAGGGTCGCAACGTCCGTGCATGCCTGAATACGCTCACTCTCGTCCTGAGTGAGCGCGATCCCTGTACGTGCAAGCAGCCGCAGCAGCGTGTCCCTCTTGCCCTTGAGCTCGCCTTCGCGGATGCCCTTGAGCTCTCCCTCGCGGATGCCCTCGCGGATGCCCTCGAGCTTGCCGCGATCGATGAGCTTTTGCACGAACGGGGGGAACGTCGCCTCACCTTCGAACTGTCGTTCCATGACCAACGCCTCCAGAGCCTGCCGCATGGGTTCGCGCAGCCCGTTCCAGATGACCTGAAAGTATACCGCCGCGTGCTCCTGGTCGAGCCGGGCGAGAGCAACGAGGGCCGCCTGGACCACGGCGAGCCCGTTCGGCCCGTTGCCGTGCGCCACCGCCGAGAGCACGGCGAGCTCCGTCTCCTCCTCCGCCTCGGCCGGCTCGGTGATCTCGGGCACGACGGCCGGGCCGAGCACCAGCGGCCTGATGTGGCCGAAGCCGAGGCCGACGTCGATGTTCTGCGCCGCCCAGGCGGCCACGTCGGCGCCCGGTGCGACGACGAGGACGACCGTGCCGCAGCGCTTCCTGGCGCGCACGACCGTGACGTACACCGGCCAGGAGAACTTCTTGTCCGGGTCCTCGTCGCGCTGACCTCGATGATGATCGCCAGCACGAGCGTGCCGTTCGCGTCGCGGAGCTCGAGCACCAGGTCCGCGCGGAGCTCCACCGGGATGAGCTGGTCGAGCGAGGACTCGACCACCGCGACCGAGGCATGCTGAGGCACATCGACGTGGAAGAGGGTCACGAGGAAGTGGGGCGCGAGCTCCGGGGTGTCGCGGAACATCTCGACGAGGGCGTTGTGCTCGAGCGTCGGCATGACGCTGGACCCCTCGCACACCCCATACCGGCGCGAAACCACGGGGAAACGCGAGCAAGGAGCCCTCTCGAGGGGTGGCGGCGCCATGGCGGAGGGGGCGGCCGGCCTCCCGTGCTGAGGGCCCAACGCGTTGGGTTTCAGCTGGCGGCGAAGCCGCTCAGCTGCAAACCCTCGTTCGGCGGCCGCGGAATCGACGCCCATAGGCGCTCATGTCTCGATGTTCTTCGATTGACGACTTGCATCGCGATAGGCGCGCGGCGAGCAGCCGACCTCGCGCCGAAACGCCATACTGAACGCGCTCTCTGACGCATACCCCAGCTCAAATGCCAGCTCTCCGATGGCGCGATTGGTCGTCCGTAACGCGTCTTTCGCGAGCGACATCCTCCACTGGATGGCGTAAGCGAGTGGTGGCTGCCCGACGAGCACTTTGAAGCGCGCAGCGAACGCTGTGCGCGACATGCCCGCCACGCGCGCGAGATCGGCCAGCGGCGTCCCCGTCGCCACGCTGGTGTGGATATGGCGCAGCGCGGCGCCGATGCGCGGATCGGCGAGCGCACGGAGCCAACCTAAGCGAGCGGGGCTGTTGCCCTCGGAATCGAGCCAGCGCAGCGCGTAGATCAGCACCAGCTGCGCGAGCTGGTCGAGCGCGCGCACCCGACCGTGCTCCGCGGCGCGCACCTCGTCGATGAGCAGCCGCGTCACACCGCGCAACGAGCTCGCCTCGTCCGCCGGGATGCGCGCCAACGCTGGCAGCGCCTCGACCAGCAGGTGGGCGTTCGCGGGGTCCAGCGCGAAGCGCCCACCGACTAAATGCACGACCGGCTTCGTTCGCCCGCCGCCGAGTCGGACGACGCGCTTCTGGGTGCTGCGAAAGAGCTCGTTCGCGCTTCGGCTCGGAGTCTCCATGTCGCTGGCAATCATGTACGGCGGCGGGCCGCCAAGCAGGAAGACGTCGCCCGCGCGAAGCCTCTTGGCCGAGCGTCCGCGAATGGCGATCAGGCACTCTCCCTCGACGACGACACCGAACTTCACCCCAGGATAGCCGTCGAACGCGAGGCTCCACCGACCATGGGCGCGCAGCTCCGCGGCGAGTACTGCCTCGGGCCGCAAGAGCGCGAGCATGTCTGCGAGCGGATCGCGAACGTCCGAGGTCACGGTCTGGACGATACATCAAAAAATGAGGCCGATCCATCATGGTAAGCGTGATGGCGTCGCGGTACAGGTAAGCGCCTGTTCCGAGGAGACCGACATGACGTTCAAGGTGATGGCGTTCGTGATGACCTTTGCCGGCTGCCTTCTCGGCCTCCGCTTCCTCTTCGCCGGGGGTTCCGTGCTCCAGGAGTGGGGCATCGAGGTGACCGCTGGCTCGCTGATCGTGGCTCGCCGGATCGGCGCGATCTATCTCGGCCTCGCCCTGATGTTCTTCCTCGGAAGAGCGGCTGCCCCCTCGGAGCTCCGCTCGGCGGTGTGTCTGGTCACGGGGGGAGCGAGCGCGCTGCTCGCGTGCCTCGGGTTCTTCGAGTTCATGAGCCAACGAGTCAGCGCTGGCATCTTCCGCTCGGTCGTCGCAGAGGCGGTGCTCGCGGCAGGCTTCGTCTGGGTCTGGTGGAGCGGACGATGACCGCAGCGGATGCGGACAAGGGGTGCAAACGCTCTCCGATGTCGAGCGTCATCGATGCGACCCCCAGGCGCGAACCTTGCCCGCCGAACGCCTTGCCAATCTGCTGCGGGGCGGGCTGCCGCGCGAAGCGCGGTTGCCCGAACCGTCAGCCGCATTGGCATGTTCGGCGCCCGGTCAGGAAGAACGAATCACGCGACCGCCACCGCAGCTTGCGTTCTCCCGTCGTCATTTTGAAGGGCCGCGCGTCCTTCGTCGGCGCGCGGGCTGCCGCCCCGATGCCGCCCCGAGGCGCTTCTGAATCGCAGCCTGCGTTTGGCGGGGCAGCGTCGCGAGGTACTCCTCCGACAACGCACGAAGCATCGCGTCCGGCAACGCGAGCACCGCCTGCGCCTCGGTGAGCCCTGCGAGGCGCTGCTCGGGCGCGAGCCCCGCGAGGCGCTGCTCGGGCGCGTACGCCTGCAGCACCTGCTCGGGCGCGAGCCCCGCGAGGCGCTGCTCGGGCGGCAGCCGCGCAACGAGGCGTGCCAGCGCCTGCTCGAAGCTCTCGACGACCCGCTTTTCGTCCTTCATGTGCCGCTTCCTCTGCCCCGGGAGGGGGTGTCGAACCTGCTCGACATGCTCCAGGAGCGCCCAGAACACCGCGACCTCCGCCGGGGAGAGCGCCGGGATGCCGCCGGGGTCGGCGACCATCCCAGGGGTCACAGTGTACAGCAGATGCTCGCCCTCGCGAGCGTTGGCGGCCACCGTCTCCACCACCCGCAGCGGGAAGACCCCGAGCCGCCCCTCCTGCGTGCCCGGCCCGGTCGGTGTGAGCGTGCAGCCCAGCGACCTCAGCGCCTCGGTGAAGCGCGGGGTCAGGCGGGGCGCGAGCACGCGGAGGGCGACCGCGCCGGGATCGTCGATCTCGGCAACCACGAGGTACTGGAGCGCGTACGCGAGGAGCATGCGCGCGTCGTCGCGCTCGAGCTCGTCGGTCGGCCCCTTGAAGTGCACCAGCGTGTGCTCGGCCAGCTCGCCCACCACGCTCGTGAGCAGGCGCGGCCTGGGTGGGGCTCCGCGACGGCTGCGACGGAGGATGACGATGTCGACGCGGAGCGGCTCGCGGGCGAGCTGGAACTCCGAGATGCACTGGTACCAGCCCTCGGGGAGCACGTGCTCCAGGAGCGCGACGAGCACCGGGTGCCAGGCGGTGTAGACGCGAACACGCCGCTGTCGCTGCGAGGAGCGAACCTCGCGCGTCGTCGCCATGCGGTTGCCCTTCGCCATCAGGAGCAGCGCTACCACGACCGTCGCCGGCCGGCGACCTCGTGGCGCGGCGCGGTGACATCGGCCACGACGTACTTTGCCCCGCGGCGTTCCCGCCCCGCATCGGACGTCGGGCGACAACAACCGCCGGCTACGCTCTCCGGCGCCGAACGTCCTGCCGGTCTGCCGCGGCGCGAAGCGCCGCCGGCAGCAGCGGCTGGTTGGGCGGCTTCATGGTTCAATCCTCAGGTGGATGCCAACCCGCGATAACCCAACCCCGCCGGGCTTCCACGAGCTCGGCACGATTCAGGCGAACCGCAGCGATCGTAGCTCGGCCAGTTGGCGTCTTGCCGATGATAAGAGATCCCTCCGCGCTCCAGCCGAAATGATCCAACCAGACCTGCTGTCGTGGGTTGAAGAGACGCACGACTTCCCCGGTGTGCGGGTCGGGAGCGGCGATTCGATTGCCCTTGTGATCGTTGCACATCGAGCACGCGAGCCAGAGGTTCTCCCTGGCGGTAGGTCCGCCCAGCGACTCAGGGATAATGTGATCGATCTCCATCGGCGTGCCGATGATACGCGCCGAGGTCAGGCAATAGCCGCAGCGATGGCGCGCCTCACTGGAGACCTGCTCACGCAGCGCCCTCCCGATGTAGCTACGGCTCATGTCCTTGGTGAAGCCACGAGACGTCATGACCTCGCTGTTTGAGCAGGGCGGCAGATCGGGAACGAACCAACATGATCCGCGTGTACTCCTTCATGAGCGTCGCCAGCGCCTCGATGTCCGACGCAGAGAGCCCTTCGCTCTGGCGCTTGATGTGCAGTTCCTCGAGGTCCGCGGCCTTCTCCGGGGCGAGGCTCTGCCTGGCGGCCCGCCATAGATCCTCGTCATCTAGCAAGTGCAGCGCCGCGATGGCCTCCGCCATGTCGACCGGCAGCTCGTCGGGCTCGTCCGGGAGGGAGGTTGCCACCGCATCGACGAGCTCGGCCTCGACGGTTCGTTGCGTCTTCTGCGCGCGGCGAGCCAGGCGCTCGTACAGCGGCTCGGGCAGGTTCACGGTAACGGCTTGAACGGCCATGTCCTAGTTTACGATGGGCCGCCGAGGCAGGCAAGCTCGGCGGCGCACGGCGCCGCCGACGCGCGGCCGGCCGATCTCCTCTGCTGCGCCATGATCGGTACCATCGTCTGCCCAACGATTTGCCCATCTGCTGCCGCGCGAAGCGCGGTCAGCAGCATGGGCTTGTTGGGCGGCCACGTTTCAGACCCAATTGTCTACTCGCAATCCGTCAACCCGGCTAAAATGCTTCGTGTTATTCGTTACGAGGGTCAGGTCGAGCGCGAGCGCATGCGCCGCGATCAGGGCATCGAAATCGCCGATCGGCTTACCTTGATGGACGAGAGTTGCGGCAACCGAGCCGAACTGCGCGGCCACTGCCTCATCGAAAGAGACAACCGTTACACTTGCAGCAAAAGAGTCGATTATGGAGTGCAGCTTACGAGAGCTGCGACGATCGGCGCCATATCGGAGCTCTGCGAGCGTGATCACGCTCATGCAAATCTCCGAAGGCTTGTGCTCAAGAAGTCGTGTAGAGACACCACCGAAGCCGCGGAGCGCGAAGCTAACGGTGTCGGTGTCGAGCATGTACTGGAGCATCACTCGAACGGATCCTCGATGTTGTCGACGGAACCCTGCTTGGGTCGGTCGATCTCATCCGGCCACGCCCCTAGGCAGGCGCGGAAGCTCGCAGGCCACTCGTCCAGCGGTTCCAGGATCACGCGACGCCCTTCGCGTCGTATGAGCACCTCGCCCTCGGGGAACCGATACTCCTTGGGAAGCCTGACCGCCTGACTTCCTCCGTTCTGGAAAATTTTTGCCCGGATCGCTCCCATATCTTGAACGTATATACCGAAGTATATACGCGTGTCAAGCGGATCTTGGCGTAAGACCCTCGCACCCGGCTCCTCGCGCCCACCTACCCGCGCCTGCCTCGCGCCTGGCGTCGAACTCGCTCGCTCATCGGTCCGCCCAACGTGCGCATGAGCTGCAGCCACCATAAGCAAGCAGCGCGGCTGAAGGACGCGCTGCGCCGCGTTGGTGACTGTCAGATCCATGCGCGGGTTGGGCAGCTCTTTCTTCATCGTGATCTCCAGTCCCGATGAGCCCGCGATGATATCACGGCCCCTTCTGGGGACGCCTTGTAGAGCAGATCTGCGCGCGAAACGAGCACTTTGCAGTATCGGTCAGCGAGGCTCGCCGATGAGACCGCGCAATAGAAGGCGGAGAGAGCCTTCCGAAGCCGTGCCGCCGATCGTTCTCAATTAGTCGCGTTCCCAGGTGAAGAGTACCCTATACGGGCGAGGAGTCGGGAATTGCTCCGGCGTATGTTCCTCGACTATGTACATTCCGGTGGGTATGTAAAACGCTTTCGCTTTCACAAACTCGATTTTACTCGTACCAGGAGGCACCTCGATCCAAACCGGCCCATGGTGTTCATCTTGTGTAGAGATGGAACCAAGCTCACTGAAGTCGTCAGCAAGAAGGCGAATTCGCTTGAGCCAGGTGACGTGATGAGCAGATTGCAGCCCGATTGCGCGAAGCCCGTTTCCCGTCCCGAAGTCCTCTTGAAACGCCGTGATCTTATCTTCGCCGCTCTGGACGAATATTGTTGTCTGACCAAATACGGTTTCGGGCCAATTGACTCGATCTGCCATGGGGAGGTTCCTCTGATTCTGGTCCAGCGTCAAAGCGTGAATGGAAGCGCGAGGCAAGGGTCCGGATGGCCCGGCCGTCATGCCACTTTGTGCTCCTTGGTGCTCAATCCTTTTGCCAGTCGAACGTGATCTGTCGCCCGAGAAAAGGTCGGAGTTCTTCTGCGGGCAATTCATACATGCCCGTATGCACGCCGAAGACCTTTGCCTTCACGAAAAGGAGCGTTGTTGCGTGGAGACGACCCGCTGCGATGGTCATGTCGCCAGTCAGAGCGCCCTTTTCCGCTTCAATCTTGGTGACCGCTCCGCCTCCGTGTGCCTCGATCCCCTTGAACCACATCCCGGGAGCTGTCTGGAGACTGATCGACACAAACTGTGGGTCGATCGATCCGTTCCTCTCAATCACGATGATGTCGCCGTCCGCAAGCGGTGTCACAACGCCATTGTGAGGGATCGGCTTGATTGCGAAGTGCGCCAACCTGAGACTGTGTGCCATACTATCCTCCTGAGTGGATGCCGCAAGCGTTTCCTCAGAACTGCACCCTTCGCGCTGTGCCAGCGAGCGGGACGGCGGCGTAGTTCATCAGCGCGTCGCGATCTTGATGATTGATCTCAGCGGTGAGGTCTTTGGTGATAATGGCGAGCGTGCTGAATTCGTAGACCTGTTCACTGCCGCGGAAGCGAGGGAGCAGGACGCTGAATCGGTATTGACGGTTGGCGCGGTCGGATGGCAGGGTGACAACGGTGATAAGAGTGCCAATAGGCAACTCCTGCGTGTCAATCGTCGCGCCGGAATGCGACACGTTGTGACCTTCAATCTTCCCAGTGAGCACCGGCTGACCGCTGATGCTGGTGGTTGAATAGTGAACTTCGACGTTTTCACCTTGGAGGTCGAACTGGTTCGGCTGCACGTCCGTCGTGGTCATCTTGATGATCTCCTCGTTGCACTTTCCGAAAGCTGTCAATTCGTCACGCCTGCCCAACGTCGCAATCATCTGTCCCGCGCGACATATCTTCGCATTTTTGCATGTAGGCTGCGAACCGCGGTGCCCGATCACCGTGTTCTCGCGGATGAGTCGCGGCACCCCGCAGCATATCTAGATATCCCCGCGGATAGGTCGCGATCTTCCGCAGGCTATCTGCGCATCTCCGGAGATAGGCCGCCGCTGCACAACTACGTATCGGCGTTGAGGGGCTTCGGACGGCGACGGTGCGCCGAGAAGCAAAATGCGTGCCTGTAATTGATTGCCTCGAGCGACTGATGTGCGGCCCAAATATCCGCTGGCCGCCGCAACTCGCGCCCGCCCTGCGCCGATAAGGGTCAATGCGGGTCCGACGAACCGGCCCTAACCACTGGGAAGCACCCCCATGACCCTCATCGAAGCCGTGCGCGCCACCATCCGGCGCCTGCATTACTCGCCGCGTACCGAAGAGGCGTATGTCCACTGGATCCGGGCATTTATTCGCTTTCATCACGGCAAGCACCCACGGCAGATGGGCGCGGAAGAGGTCACGGCCTTCCTCAACGATCTTGCGGTCGCGCGCCGCAGCGCGGCGTCCACGCAGAACCAAGCGCTGTGCGCGCTCCTCTTCCTTTACAAACGGGTCCTCGACCTGCAGATACCCCGGCTCGAAGCGCTCGAGCGTGCCCGCCGGCCGGAGCACCTCCCCACGGTCCTCTCGCGACAGGACGCTCTCACCTTGCTCGAGCACCTGATCCCACCTTTTCGGCTCATCGGCGAGCTCCTCTACGGAAGCGGCCTCCGCCTCCTCGAAGCGCTTTCGATTCGCGTCAAAGACGTCGACCTTGATCGACAGCAAATCATGGTGCGCCGCGGGAAAGGACAGCACGATCGACCGGCCTTGCTCCCCGCTCGGGCGCGCGACGAGCTGCAGGCCCAGCTCGACGCCGTGGCGCAACGGCACAAGAAGGAACTCGCGGCTGGCCGCGGCGAGGTCGACCTGCCCCACGCTCTGCGAGCGAAGATGCCAGGAGCAGCCACGAGCCTCCCCTGGCAGTACCTCTTCCCCGCCTCTCGCCCTTGCACCGATCCAGCGACGGGTCGACAGGTCCTCTACCACCTGCACGAATCGGCGGTGCAAAGGGCCGTGAACAATGCCGGACGGGCGTCGGGGCTCACCAAGCGCGCGACATGCCATACCCTCCGCCACAGCTTCGCGACCCACCTGCTCGAGGCGGGCACCGACATCCGGACGATCCAGACATTGCTCGGCCACAAGGATGTGCGGACCACGATGATCTACACCCATATCGTCGACCGCGGCCCTCTCGGCGTGATCAGCCCTCTCGACCGCTGATCGCCACTTCCGCGTGGAGCGCCTTGAACCCCGACCCCATGCCGTCGTGCCACCCCCACGCATCGTGGAAAGATAGCGTATCCGACGGCTGCCCCACCTTGTCAAGGAGGCCAGCGCAGGCGCATGCGGGGTCTCCGCCGGACGAAGGCGCGACCGAGCCCACGACGCCCTGCCGTTCCGAACCGAAGAAGAAGCCCTGGAAAGGTCCGGCCGATCAGCGGCGGGGCTATTCAGTTTGCCGCGGCTTGCGGAGTCATCCATCACGCGGGACGGCGTCCGCTGTCGTAGCGAAGCGCGCGTCAACGCTGAGCCAAGCGCGCGGACGGCCGGGGCTGTCGAGATGCGGCCAGCGGGATGGCGTCAGGTCCCGACGGAACGCTTGCGCGGCCGACCTCGCTTGATCTCCGGCATCTCGGCGCTGCGAAGAAGAACCCCGGGCGACACATCGAGCGCGTTCGCGAGCCTGACGAGCGTGCCGAGGCTCATGCTCTGCCGCCCAACCTCGATCGCCTGCATCGTCCGCAGCTCGATCCCGGCGGCTTCCGCGAGCTGCTCCTGCGTGATGCCGCGCTGCTGGCGTAGACGCCGCAGGTTCGCCGCGATGTAGAGCAGGAGGGTATCGAGCGTGAGCGTTCGCACGCCGTTCGCGTACCCCCGCGCCGGGTTCAGAATAATGATCCAGCAGATCGGATTTCCTTGACCTGCCGGCTGTCGATTCGTAACGTGGCGAGACCACAAAAGTGCCGCCCGCGGGTGCTGGTAACACCCCGGGCGGCGTGGCCGAACCCCGCGCAAACGAGGTCCGACATGGAAACCGTACGTCTACGCCCTGACCAGGGCCAAGAGATCGATCCGCCCTCTCGTAGCCGCCCCCGCCCCGCTGCTCACCGCGGGCTCGCCCGCCCGCCCAAACCCCTTCATCACCAACCCCCGCACCCCGCCGTCTACCTCGACCCCACCGCGCTCCTCGCACAGCGCCCGCTCATCCGCAGCACCCTCCGCGCCCGCGGCGTCCTCCCCGCCGATCTCGACGACCTCACCCAGGATACCCTCCTCGGCGCCTGGCGCAGCCTGCGCGCCGGCCGCTTCCGCCCGTCCCCCGCGCTTCCTCCCGCCGACGCCCTCCGCCGCTGGCTCGCCGGCATCGCCTCGCGGCAGGCCTCGCACTACCGCGACAAGGCCCACCGCCGCCACGAGCTCCCCGCGGTCGACCCTGACCGCCTCTCCGCCTTCGCCGCCCCCTCTCCCGAGGCCCGCCTCGTCGCCCGCGGCCTGCTCCGCGCCTTCCACCGTCTCCGCCCCGAGCTGCGCGAGCTCCTGTCGCTCGCCGCCACCGGCCTTTCCTCGCTCGAGATCGCCGCCTCCCTCTCGCTCCCGCGCCCTACGGTCGCTACCCGCCTGCGCCTCGCGCGCCGCCTCTTCGCCCACGCCCTGACCCGCTCTCGGAGGTGGCCCCGATGAGCCCGATGAGCCGCGCCCCCGTCGACGCCCCCGCCGAGACGGCGGCCGAGCTGCCGACCGCGACCGAGGCCGCCCTCCTCGAGATGGTGCTCGGCCTGCCCGGCGTCGGCCCGCGCCTCCTCGGCACGGCCGCTCTCCCCTCGCTCGGCCGCCTCTCGCCCGCGGCGCTGGCCGAGCGCACCCAGATCGCCCTCTTCGACGCGACCCGGCTCGCCGCCGCCTTCGAGCTCGGCCGCCGCTACCACGCCGCCCGCGCGCGCCGGGGCGCGCTCCTCAACGACGCCGCCCGCGTGGCGCGGTACTTCGGCCCGCGGCTCGCCTCCCTGGTCCACGAGGAGCTCTGGATCGCCGCACTCGACACCCACGGCCGCGTCCGCGAGACGCGCCTGCTCGCCCGCGGCATCGACGACGCCCTCTACGTCGGCCGCGCGACCGTCCTGCGCACGGCGCTGGACATGGCCGCCCACAGCTTCGTGCTGGCCCATAACCACCCGAGCGGCGACCCGACGCCGACCCCCGAGGACGAAGCGATGACCCTGGAGCTGCGCCACCTCTCCGCGGAGCTGCACGTTCCGCTCAAGGCCCACGTCATCGTCACGCCCAGCGGCCGCTACGCCGCCGTCCACGAGTAGGCCTCGCGGGGCGCAGCGCCCCGCCGCCGGCGCGCTGCGCTCCTGCGCATCCAGCCGCCAGCCTCCCGCGCCCCGCCCCGGCCGGGAGCCGGGAGCTCCGTAGCTTCAGGCAGCGGCACGAGGTGCTGGAGCACATGGCGCCACCGCGGGACCCAACCCAGGGCACCGCATCGAGGGTCGACCCGCACCCACGCATCGTCTCCGGCGACCGCCGGCGCGCCCTCGTCCGCACCGGGGCCCCGCATCGTGCGCCCGACGTGCGATCTCCACCCGTATGGCGCGCGAGAAAGGCGCTCGCGAGGCGGGGCGGTGGGAGCCACCAGGCCGCTGCGACGTCCAAGGCGGGAGGACTGCGACGGGCGTACGCGCTCAGGGCGATGAAACCCGGCCGGCCTCGGGAGCCATGCTCGCTCGCTATCGTCGGGGATCACCACCGTGGTACAGTGGGTCAGGAGCCCGAAGCCGATGCGTGACCGCCCAGGCGAACGAACTGCGGCTGAACCGTCCGACGCCGAGAAGAGCTGGGACCAGCGGATACTCGAAAGAGTCCCCTCTGGTATCGATACCTCGCTCATCGCCGAGAACCTGCGCCTGACGCCCACCGAGAGAGTCGAGCGCATGCGGAAGGCACTGGAGTTCATCGAGGAAGCGAAGGCGGCCCATGGTCACCGACTATCGGCGCGTCGTTGAAGCGCTTGTCGGTGACCATGTTGATGTCGTGATCATCCACGGGTCCGCGGGTAATTCAAGGCCGATTTCGAGCGACGCGTGCGCTCCTGCACGGCAGCAGGATGGGAGGTCGGCTCCGCTGGATCTGGTAAGGAGCTCGGATGTCGGCCGGGAGCGAGCGTGGGGCGAGGGAGGACACCCGTCGGAACGACACCCCGCCTCGCGAGGGACCGGCGGCGAGCCCTTCCCGTGCGAGCGGTTTCTGCTAGACTCATGGTGTATGTCGATGGTCGACACCTCGCCGCAAGCGGACGCACGCTACCACGAGCTGCTCCGGCGCATGCCTCCGGAAAAGCGGCTCGAGGCTGCGATGCGGCTGAGCCAGGCGGTCCGTGAGCTCGCCCTCGCGAGCATCCGTGCTCGCCACCCAGCGGCGGACGACCAGGAGCTTCGCGTCCGCCTCACGGTGAGGCTGTACGGCCACGACTGCGCGCGCCGGCTGTTCGGTCACGTGCCGATCGACGCCACGTGACGCCATGAGCAGCTCGACGGATGTCGTCTCCGCGCTCGACGTGGCGTTGCGCGTGGCCGCCGCGCTCGAGAGCCTTGGCTGCGAGTACTTCATCGGCGGCAGCCTCGCGAGCTCCCTCCAAGGTGAGCCGCGCGCGACAAACGATATCCATCTGGTCGTCGCGATGATGCCCCGTCATGTGCGCGCGTTCGCGGAGCTGCTCGGCCCGGACTTCGAGGTGGATCAAGACGTGCTTCGCGACGCCCTGATCCGCGGAAGCTGCGCGAACATCTTCTACCTGCCGATGGTGACGAAGATCGATATCTTTGCTCTCGGGCCGAATCCCTACGATGAGGTCGAGTTCAGTCGCCGGCGAAAAGTCAAGGTCCGCGCCAGCGGAGAGGAGCTGTTTGTCAAGGCTCCGGAAGATACCATCCTCCGGAAGCTGCTCTGGTACCGCGAAGGCGGTGAAGTCTCGTCCAAGCAATGGCGTGACATCGTCGAGGTGCTTCGTGTCAGCGGGGCCGAGATCAACGACCAATATCTCAGCATGTGGGCTGAGAAGCTTCGCGTCGATGACCTCCTCACGCGCGCGCAAGCTGAGGCCGCTGCGAAGCTCGGCTCGCAATAACTTGCTTGAGAGATGAGCTCGCACCCAGATCGCCCTCGTCGACGCGACCCGGCTCGCCGCCGCCTTCGAGCTCGGCCGCCGCTACCACGCCGCCCGCGCGCGCCGGGGCGCGCTCCTCAACGACGCCGCCCGCGTGGCGCGGTACTTCGGCCCGCGGCTCGCCTCCCTGGTCCACGAGGAGCTCTGGATCGCCGCGCTCGACACCCACGGCCGCGTCCGCGAGACGCGCCTGCTCGCCCGCGGTTCCGACGACGCCCTCTACGTCGGCCGCGCGACCGTCCTGCGCACGGCGCTGGAGATGGCCGCCCACAGCTTCGTCCTGGCACATAACCACCCCAGCGGCGACCCGACGCCGACCCGCGACGACGAAGCGATGACCCTGGAGCTGCGCCACCTCTCCGAGGAGCTGCACGTCCCGCTCAAGGCCCACGTCATCGTCACCCCCAGCGGCCGCTACGCCGCCGTCCACGAGTAGGTCTCCTCGCGGGGCGCAGCGCCCCGCCCCGTCGCCGGCGCGCAGCGCCCCTGCGGCGGGCCGTCCAGCCCCTGCGCATCCAGCCGAAAGCCTCCCGCGCACCGCCCCAGCCGGCAGCCCCGCCGCACGTTCGCTCTCGTCATCGCGATCGCGGCTGGCCGGGGAGGAGCCGGGGTGCTCCTCGTGCTAGGCTCGACGGCGAAGCGGGCTTGCCTCCCGCGTCCACCCCAGCGCGATGTCGACCGCCACCGTCACCCTCGCTCTCCCCGAAGCGCTCTACCAGCGACTGAGGGGGACTGCGCTCGCGACCCGACAGCCGCTCGAAGCCGTGATGCTAAGGGCGCTGAGCCTCGGCAGCCCTCCCGCCTGGGACGACGCGCCCCCGGAGTTCCAGGTCGACCTCGCCTGCCTGGACAAGATGGACGACCAGGCGCTCTGGCAGATCGCAAAGAGCCACAGGTCCGAAGCAGAGCTCGCGCGCCATGACGAGCTGCTCGACCGGAACACCCAGGGGCTCCTCACGCCGGTGGAGCGCATCGAGCTCGAGCGTCTTCGCCACGAGAGCGACCTGTTCATGCTCCGCAAGGCGCACGCTGCGGCGCTCCTGCGATGGCGCGGGCACGCGGTCGCTTCTCCGTAGCGCGCCCTCCACGAGAGGGAAGACGGACTGCGGTGTCAACCTACGTCTCCGAGCTGCTCTGTTCTCGTATCGAGGAGGCCGATCGGCGGCGCTGTCAATACTGCCTGACAAGCGAGGCCAATAGCGGAATTCCCCTGACCTACGATCACATCACGCCGGTCTCGAAGGGCGGGCCGACCTCGTTCGAGAATGTATGCCTCGCATGCCGCCCATGCAACGAGTTCAAGGCAGGCGCCACGGAGTCGGTCGACCCGCTGACGGGAGACGTCGTGCCGCTCTTCAATCCGCGCCTCCATCTGCGAGCAACCCCGGGTAGAGCCCCTGGCTGCTCCGGGTCCAGGGGCGGACAGCCCCTGGTCGGGCCTGGGGCGAAGCCCCAGCGAGGCGCTCACCCCGCAGGCCCTGCATCCGCAACCGGCACGCGGCCGATCGCGTATGGCAGGATTCGTGCGATGTTGCGCGCATCGTCGATCCCGCGGTGGTGTGTCCCGTGGAGTGGGAGTCCGAGCCGCTCGAGTGCGCTCGCCATGCCGTAGCGCTGGGTCACCCCGAGCGTCGCGGAGAAGCGCTTCTTGATGTTCATGTGCCCCTGCAGCGGCAGGGGCACACCCCAGCGGGCCGCGTCGATCTCGAACTGCTTGCGGTCGTAGTCGCCCCACGAGCAGAAGAGCGCCTCCCGCTGGCCGACGAAGCGCCCGAGCGCCGCGATGGCTTCGGGGAACGTGGGCGCGGCGTCGACGTCTGCTTGCGTGATCGTGGTGAGCTTCGTGCAGAACTCCGTGAGCTTCGGCCGGATGACCGGGCGCACGAAGGTGGCGAGCTCGCTCACGGGCTCGAGCGTCGCGCCGTCCACGAGGACCGCGCCGATCTCGATGATCTCCATGATGCGCTCGGGGATGCGGCCCTCCTCGTCGCACGTCGCCTCCAGATCGATCACCAGGAAAAATGCAGGTTCCTTTCCCATGTCCGTCCTCCTTTCTGCTGAACCTTGATACGATCCGCGCGAAGAACATGCCCGGACACGAAACCGGACAGGCCGCTCCCGCAGGCTTTTCCTGGGAGGATTACGTCGCCTGGCTCGTCGCGCAGCACGGCTCCCTGACCGCGGTCGCCGAGCGGCTCGCCTCCCTGCGTGGCTACGAGGACGACGTCACCTCGATCGAGCGCGCCCTGCGCCGGCTGCGGACGCGTGGCCAGCGGGACGGCGGGACCTGGGGGGCACGCGCGCTCGCGGCCTTCGGCTTGCCGGACGCGCTCACCGAGCGCGCCCGCTGGATGGGCGCCTATCACTCGCGGTTCACCGACCTGCCCCTGCCCCTCGCCCAGGACCTCTTGCGCCTCTGGGATCGACCGCCGGTGAGCGAGGATCCGACCTCCCACGTCTTCCTCGCCCTCGCCCACGCCACCTGCGTGCTGCGCGGCGACGACCGCGAGGCCGGAAAGACGCACCTCGCCCGCATCCGGCCGCTGCTCGGAAAGGCCCCGCCCGTGGCGCGGGTGGAGGCGCTGCTCACGGAGGCCTTCCTGGCGAGCCGTGATGATGTCGCGCGCGTGGCCGGCCTGCTCGACGAGATCGAGCCGCTCTTCGAGCTGCCGATGCCCGCCAACGACCGAGCCTGCCTGTTCGCCCGGTGGATCGATCAACGCGCCTTCGAGCGGAACCGCTCCTGGGGCGGCAAGCAGCCGGATCCGGCGGCTGCGGAGGCGCTTTACCGGCGCATCCCGGAGGACGGTCCGGCCTTCGCGCGGGCGCGGCGGGCGAACGGGCTAGCGTATGCGCGGTGGAAGCAGGGTTTCCCCGAGGAAGGCGCGGCGCTCGCGCGGGAGGCGTGCCGGCACGCGGGGGACGGCGGGCACATGCGGATGCGCGCGATGGCGCTGAACATGCTGGCGCGCATCGTGGGCGGCGAGGAGGGCGCGGAGGCGAGGCGGCGGGCGATGGCGATCGCGAACGAGCTCGAGGACGAGGTGCTCAGGCTGCGGTTCGAGCGGCGAGCGGGAAACAAGGGCCGAGGTGGTCTTTGAGCCAGCTCGGATCCTTCGGGCTCGAGAAGTTCGTGCGCTCGGGAGCTGGTGACGTCCGCGCGGCTCGAGGCCAGGGTCCACACAACCCGCACCTCGCCGTGAAATGGTGATGGTACGGTGCTCGCCATGCGAGCTCTCACCTGCCTCTTCGCCACGTTTCTCCTCGCCGCCTGTGGCTCGAGCGAGCCAGCCGCGGTCACGCCTGCGTCCATGCCCGCGCCGATCGTCTCCAGCGCGGCGGCGCCGCTCGCCGCGAGCGCGGCGCCGGTCACCCCGGGCCCGACCCTGGAGCGGCTCGCCGCCGACACGCCGAAGACGACCGTCGCCGGGAACATGTTTATTGCGCCCGCCGGGTGGGGGATCACCGTGCGCGAGCCGGCGACGATCCTCGAGCCGCCGGAGGGCGACTCGCATATCGCGATCGTCGACGTGCAGGCGAGCGACGCCGACGCGGCCGTCGCGGCGGCGTGGAAGGCGTACCGGCCCGACGCGAGGTGGCCTCTCAAGGTGGCGAGCGACATGCCCGATAAGGACGGCTGGTCGAAGAGGCGCACGTACGTCTACCAGACGTCGCCGAACGAGCGCCGCGATGTCCTCGCCAACACCATGCTCGCGGGGGGCACGTGGACGGTGGTGATCTACGACATGACCCAGCCTGTCGGCGAGAAGCGGGGCGGCCAGGTCAGGGCGATCTTCGATCGGCTGCTGCCGAAGGGCCGCAAGCGTGAGTCGTTCGCGGGCAAGGCGGCCAACAAGCTCGATCAAGCGCGGATCGCCGCGCTCGGCGCGTTCGTCGAGGCCGCGCAGAAGCAGCTCGGCGTGCCCGGCGTCTCGGTCGGCCTCGTCCAGGACGGCAAGGTCGTGTTCGCCGGCGGCTTCGGCGTGCGCGAGCTCGGCAAGAAGGCGCCTGTGGACGCCGACACGCGCTACATCGTCGCGTCGAACACCAAGGCGCTGACGACCTTGATGCTCGCCAAGCTCGTCGACGAGAAGAAGCTCACGTGGGAGACGCCGGCGACGAACGCGCTCCCGAGCTTCAAGCTCGGCGACGCGGACACGACGAGCCGCGTGCAGGTCAAGCACCTCATCTGCGCGTGCACGGGCATGCCGCGGCAGGATCTGGAGTGGCTCCTGCAGTTCAAGGGGATCAAGCCTGAAGGCGCGATGGCGGTCCTCGGGACGATGCAGCCGACGAGCCAGTTCGGCGAGCTGTTCCAGTACTCCAACCCGCTCGCGGCGGCGGCCGGGTTCATCGGCGGCCACGTCGCCTACCCGAAGATCGAGCTCGGCGCCGCGTACGACCGCGCGATGCAGGCGCTGGTGTTCGATCCGCTCGGGATGAAGGCGACCACGTTCGACTTCGCCCGCGCCCAGCAGGGCAACTCCGCGGTCGCACACGCGCCCGACGTCGACGGCAAGCCGGCGCTCGCGATCAACGCCGTCAACACCTCGATCATCCCGGTGCGCCCGGCGGGCGGCGGGTGGAGCACGGTCAACGACATGCTCAAGTACGTGATGATGGAGCTCGCCGAGGGCAAGCTCCCGAACGGCGCGCAGTACATCTCCAAGGACGCGCTGCTCGCGCGGCGGGCGCCGCAGATCGCGATCGGCGTCGACGCGACGTACGGGATGGGGCTGACGGTCGACCGCACCTACGGCGTGCCCGTCGTGCGCCACGGCGGCGACATGATCGGTTACCACAGCGACATGCTGTGGCTGCCCGAGCACGGCGTCGGCGCGGTCATCTTGACCAACGGCGATCCGGGCTGGCTGATCCGCACGGTGTTTCGCCGCAAGCTGCTCGAGGCGCTGTTCGACGGCGAGCCGGAGGCGGACGCGCAGATCGCGGCGCAGGGCAAGAAGTTCTTCGACGATCTCGCGGCCGAGCGCAAGCTGCTCACGGTGCCGGCCGACCCTGCGCACACCGGAAAGCTCGCGCCGCGCTACGCGAACGCGGCGCTCGGCGAGGTCGCGGTTGCGCGGGCCGGCGCCGCGACGGTGTTCGATTTCGGCGAATGGAAGAGCGAGGTCGGATCGCGCAAGAACCCCGACGGCTCGATCTCGTTCCTGACGATCGTCCCCGGCCTTGTCGGGCTCGAGTTCGTGGTCGGCGCCGGGCCGAAGCGCGCGCTCGTGCTCCGCGACGCGCAGCACGAGTACGTGTTCGAGGAGCGCTGACCGCGATCGTGCGCGCGGAATGCCCCTTGCGGCACGCATCGCCGGCTCCAGCTCTCGCGGAGAGAGAGCGGAGAGCTGGGGGATTTCACATGGAAATGACCGAGGCGGTGGCGACGCGAGAACACCCGGAGTCGCTCGACAGCCCGGCGGCCAGCGGCGATGAGCGCCGGGCGGCCAGGGCCGGCGACGCGGGCGAGCAGGAGCGCGAGCGGCGGACTCCGGAGACACCGGCCGATCGCGGCGGCACGATCCCGCACGATGACGCGCCGGCCTCGACAGAAGAGGCCGTGGACGAGGCGTCGAGACAGTCCTTCCCCGCGAGCGACCCTCCGGCCTGGATCGACATCCAGGCCGCCTGACAGCCCACCTCGACCTCGCCCGCGTCGCGCCGCGAACGGCCAAGCTGGATCGACTTCCGCGTCGCGACGCGCCTCTCGCAGGAGGTCCAGCGGGCCAGGAGCCCCGACGCGCTGGAAGGCACGCTGACCTACATGTCACCGGAGCAGACCTGGCGCATGAACCCAGCGCTCGATCACCGCACCGACCTCTACTCTCTCGGCGTCACCCTCTACGAGATGCTCGCCGGCGCCGCACGCGCCTCGGCGCGCGGCGCGCGGCGCGCCCTTCGTAGAGCCGCTCCACGCGGCGCCCAGAGCGCGACGCAGCCGCCGGCGCGTGCGATACGGTTGCAGCGCACCATCTTTTGCGGCAAGAGGACGCCGAGGGATTCTTCCTCCGACGGAACGAAGACACACGAGAACATGCAAATTCCGAGCAACCTCACGTCGCTGGTCGACGAAGGGCTCATCGACGAGATTGTACGACCGCTGATGAGCGGAAAGGAAGCGGTGGTCTTCCTCGTCCGGTCGGGCGGCGAGCTGCGCGTCGCGAAGGTCTACAAAGAAGCGCACAACCGCAGCTTCAAGAACCGCGCGGCGTACACCGAGGGCCGCAGCGTGCGCAACAGCCGCGACCAGCGCGCGATGGACAAACGCTCGCGCCACGGCCGGGCTCAGGACGAGGCCGCCTGGCGCTCGACCGAGGTGGACATGATCTACCGCCTGCGCGACGCAGGCGTCCGCGTGCCGACGCCGTACCTCGCGATCGACGGCGTGCTCGTGATGGAGATGGTCGCCGACGCCGACGGCTACCCCGCGCCTCGCCTCGCCGAGACGAGCCTCGACCGAGATCAGGCCACGTGGGTCTACCAGCGCCTGATCGGCGAGGTCGTGCGGATGTTGTGCGCCGGCGTCGTACACGGCGATCTGTCGGACTACAATGTGCTCATGAGCGCCGACGGGCCGGTGATCATCGACTTCCCCCAATCGGTGGACGCCGCGAAGAACCAGAACGCCAGGAAGCTCCTGCTCCGTGACGTCGACAATCTCCATCGCTTCCTCGCGCGCTTCGTGCCCGAGCAACGGCGACTCGCCTATGGCGAGGAGATGTGGGAGCTCTACGAAAGCAGCGCGCTCACCCCTGAGACCCGATTGACCGGCCGCCATCGGGTCTCCGCGCGGAGGGTGGATACCCGCGCCGTGCTCGACCTCATCGGCGAAGCGAACCACGACGAGCGCAAGCGCCGCGAGCGTCAGGGCATCAGCATGCGGGGAGCGCCGAAGACCGCCCAACCGCCCGCGCCCGCCCCCGAGGCGCCCAGGACCGAGGGGCGAACGACCGAGGGACAACCGTCGGTGCAGTACGAGGCGAGGCAGCGACCGCAGCAGCATGGACCGAACCATCGGCCGGCCCAGCATGCGACGGCGCAACGGCCCGCGCAGCACCAGGCCGCGCAAAGGCCGCAGCACCACGAGGCGCCGCAGAGGCCGCAGCACCACCAGGCGCCGCAGAGGCGGCAGCACCACGAGGCGCCGCAAAGGCCGCAGCACCACCAGGCGCCGCAGGGGCGGCAGCACCACGAGGCGCCGCAAAGGCCGCAGCACCACGAGGCGCCGCAGAGGCGGCAGCACCACGAGGCGCCGCAGAGGCGGCAGCACCACGAGGCGCCGCAGGGGCGGCAGCACCACGAGGCGCCGCAGAGGCGGCAGCACCACGAGGCGCCGCACAGGCCTCAACAGCACCAGGCGACGCAAGGGCCGCCGCAGCACCAGGCGACGCAAGGGCCGCCGCAGCACCAGGCGACGCAAGGGCCGCCGCAGCAAGGGGAGCCGCTGGCGGCGTCGCGGCCACGCCGCCGTGTCGTCATCTCGGTGAGCACCAGCGATCGGCGTTCGGGCACGCGCCGGAACTCCTGAGGTGCTTTCCAGTACGGTGGCCGCCGCGTGGACGCTGGGAGAGCGTGCTGGAACATCGGTCGGCTGGCGGCGGGACGCTGGCCGCGAGCGGGCTCACCTCAGGATCGCCGGGCGGCGATCTTCACGTCGCCGAAGAGGACGCCTCGGACTATCGGCCGCGCCAGGAAATCGTGCGGGAAGCCGAGCGAGACGGCGCTGGCCCTCTCGAGCCGGGCGCGCTGGTCGTCGGTCAGCCGCACGTCGAGGGCGCCCAGGTTGTCCTCGAGCTGCTTCAGGGTCCGCGCGCCCAGGATCGGGGCGGTCACGGCCGGGTTGAGCAGCGTCCAGGCGATCGCGATCTGCGACGGCGTCCTGCCGCTCTCGGCCGCGACCGCCTTCACCACCTCGGCGATCTCGAGACCCCGCTCGGTCAACGCGCCGTTCGCGGCAGCGAGGTTCTTGCGCGTGCCGGCCGGACTCGCCGCGCCGTCGCCGATGTCCAGATCGGCCCTCGTGTACTTCCCGGTCAGCACGCCGCTCCCCAGCGGCGACCACGGGATGACCCCGAGGCCCATCTCCTGCGCCATGGGGATGAGATCCCGCTCCACCGTGCGCTCGATCAGGCTGTACTCGATCTGAAGCGCGACGAGCGGCGCCCACCCGCGCAGGTCCGCGATGGCCTGCATGCGCGAGACCTGCCACGCGGGCGCGTCGGAGATGCCGACATAGAGCACCTTCCCCGAACGGACGAGATCGTCCATCGCGCGCAGGACCTCCTCCACGGGCGTGGTGCCGTCCCAGGCGTGCAGGTAGAGGAGATCGATGTAATCGGTCCTCAGCCGCTCGAGGCTCGCCTCGACCGAGCGCACCATGCTCTTGCGATGGTTGCCGCCCGAGTTGGGATCGCCGGGCCGCACGAACGACCCTAGTCCCTAGTGAAGGCGCAGCTGGACTCCCAGCGTGCCGGTGAAGCCGCCCGTCGGCAGCTTCGGGTCAGGCTTGAGGTGCAGCCGGAGGGGGGTCCCGTGGATCCGCAGGGCCGCCTCGGCGCCCACGACGAGGGCCACGGGGGCGTCCGCCGGCCACACGAGGTCGACGGCCGCGCGTGTCCCGATACCCAACACCTGCCCGGACGTCTTCGGGTCGGTCGGCTCGGCCGGATCCATGGGCATGTCCGGGCCGGCCGGCTTGGCCGGGTCGCTGGCAGAGACCCTCGTCCAGTCGAAGGCCACTTCGACCCGCGTTCGCACGAGCACGTCGATCGGCTCGATCGGCGCGGCGATGCCGCCTCCCCCGCCGAGCGTGAGCCACTGCACCCACAACCCCGGCGCCGGGTCACGCGCGGCCGCGGCGGCATAGGACGCCGACAGCGTCCCGAAGAACCCGGAGCGCTGGTCGTGCACCGCCGCCATGATCCAGCCGCCGATCCGGGCGGGACCACCCTCGAGCCCGCTGCCGGCGAGCCCGCCGACGCCGGCGAACCAGCCCACCGGCCGCGGCGTCGCCGGGCCGGCGGTTCCCGGCGTCGCCGGCCCGGCGGTTCGTCTGGGCTCGGCGCCGGCAGGGGGGGCCGGGGGGCCGGCGCGCGCCGCCGCCATCGCCGCGACCGTCAGCCCCGCGGTGCGGTAACGATCGGGCAGCGGATCCTCCTCGCGGAACTCGAGCTCGCGCGAGTGCAGCGCGCCGTCGGGCGAGCCGACCGAGGCGACGTCGACCCGGAGGTGGCGATGGTCCGGGCCGTCCAGCCAGACCACGGCGAACGCCTTGATCGGGGCCCCGGTGCGCTTCGGGTCGCCGAGCACACACCCGCCGCCCCCGGCCGCACGAGAGCACGCCTCCACGAGGATCTCCGCGAGCTCGCCGCTCACGGCGGGGCCCGACGCGATGTCGACAACGATCGGGGCCACCACGGAATATTGTACCCGAGGCCGACGCTACCGGATGGGGGGGAGCGGATGCAACTTCCCTCGGGCCTTCAGCCGATCGTGACCTTCACATGAGCGCCGCGCGGGCGCTCACGCCCGGCGGAGGAGGATCGTGTCGTCTTCCTGGCGCAGGCGGTACGTCCCGTCCTCGGTCAGGCAGCGCGCGGCGTGCCCGCGGATCTTGTCGTCGAGCGCGCGCGCCTCGGGCTCCGTCAGCGCGGCGAGCTGCTCGGCGGAGTAGCAGTCCGCGAGCACGAAGAAGCGGCACAGGGTGACCATCTCCTCCAGGGTCGCCGCCGTGTACGCGTTGTGGCTCCCGACCACGTCGAACGCGAGCTGCTTGTCCCGCAGGGTCTTGAGGAGCACCGAGCTGTCGATGACCATCGAGGTGAAATCGAGGTGCAGCTCGTAGTTCTGGCCGCGCGGGGCGCCGAGCACGATGGCGCAGTGTCCCCCCGGGCGCACGAACGCGAGCAGCCTGTCGATGAAGCCGCCCCACTCCGCGAGGGGCACGTGATAGAGCACGTGGGAGCACAGGACGAGGTCGTACCGCCTGGGCGACTCGAACCGCTCGAACACGTCGCGGACGATCTCCGCGCCGGCCGGCGCGGACGAGCCGAGCTGCGCATCGTTCGGCTCGATCAGGGTCATCGTGTCGAAATAGGGGGCGAGCCGCGCGGCGATGGCGCCCGGGCCGGCGCCGACGTCCAGCAGCGACGGCTTCTCGGGCAAGTCGGGGACGACGCGCTGCCGGATGGCCTCCGCGACGTTCTCCGGGTGCCTGGAGGTCTCGGAGAGGAGGCGGAACGCCGTGGCGTAGTCCTGGGGCGACATCGTGATGCGCATGGGGCGTCTCCTGTTCGTGAGCCTCTCTCATACCCGAAATCCGCGCGGCTCATGGCTCCGTTCTGGGCGCTGAGCGCGTTCGCCTGCGCACCGCCGGGTCGGCCCGGGACCGGAACGGACGGCCTTTGCCGCATCTCGCGAGCACGGGTGGCCTTCTGGCAGGGGCGTCCACGTCTCCTCTCTTCTCTTCCCGAGACCGGCACGTCCCTCGCTGGCCGCCGCCATGCCCAAGCGGTTGCAGAGGAGGGAGGCGATGGTAGGTTGAGGTGTGGGGTTGAACGCTCCGGCGCCGGCTGGCGCGGGTATGTAGTGGGCGCGAAAGGTCGCGTGTGCGCGTCGAACCAGCGCGCGATGCGCGCTGGTGATGGGAGGTGCGGCTCACGCGAGCGGGTCTCCGGACGGCGGCACGTCGTCCCCCGGCGGGGTTGCGCGCTCGTCGCGGATCTCGCAGCGAGCTCCACTCGAAGGGAGACGAGGGGTGAGGTGAGCGATGAAGAACGAGCGTTTGTGGTCCAGCGATGGCGTGCTGAATCACGTCGTCGACGACCGCGTGGCGGATACATTTCAGCGTGCGATCTCCAGCTTCCCGGCGGAGTGGGCGGCTGCAGCGGCGCGTGTGAAGAACGACGACGTTGTCAAACGCCTCGTGAGCGTGAGCCCAGGCGCGTACAGCCACAACGCCACATCCATCCTCGCCTCCGTGGCAGCGTGGTCGTACTCGCCGGAGAACGAGGACATCGTCAATATCATGGAGCTCCGCGGGCTGCCGTGCATCTGTGTCTCCAAATCATTCCAGAACCAGGGGCTCCTCATGGATTCACTCGTGCATATCCTCCAGAGCAGGGATGGGCGGGTGGTCATCCTGGCCTTCCGAGGATCGCAGCTGGAGCCCATCACCAACTGGCTGGCAAACATCAACATCAAACCGGATCCGTTCTTCGCCGCGGGACGTGTTCACGGCAGCTTTTATCGGGGCATCCTGTCGGTGTGGCCAAGCGTAAGAGAGCACCTCTTGACCGCCAAGAATGGCGAATCCATATGTAGAGTATGGCAGCGCACCACGCGAAGCAAGGTCTGCGCTCCGTCCATGGGGGACGATTCTTCCGCGGCCTGCGGCGAGGTGCCGAGCTTGCGGGAGCAGGACCCCCGCTGCGTCCACCGGGCGAGGCTACGGACCGTGATGGGGGCGCTGGAGGAAGCGCTCCGGTCCAAGCTGGAGGCGCTCTACATCACCGGCCATAGCCTGGGCGGGGCGCTGGCCGTCCTCGCGGCCGCCATGATCTACTCGGAAGAGGAGCTCCGCGACCTGCGGCCGCTGCTGCGCGGGATCTACACGTTCGGCCAACCGATGGTCGGTGATCGGGCGTTTGCCAGGAACTTCCAGAAACATTTCGGGCACATGCTCTTCCGGCACATCTACGACAAGGACGTGGTCCCACACCTGCCGCCGCGTACGGCAGGGGACTTTGAACACTTCGGCCAGGAGTACAAGCGGGAGCGCGGGGGCTGGGTCAGCAGCGACGGGGCGAGCGCGCGTCAGGCGCGCTTCGGAGCGCTCGCCCTGGCCGGCAGCCTTGCGTCGTGGCTCGCGGAGCAGTTTCCCATCGATCCCCTGTTCCCCGACGTCGGGCGCATGGCCTGGGTCAAGAGGAACCTCATGCCCCCGATCCTGCATAAGCGATGGTGGTTGCGTTATTCTATGGCCGACCACATGCCCATCAACTACCTGCGGACTTCACGGGAGGTCCCGCCCGGCAGCGAGTTCTTGTGAGCGCGGGGGGCGGCCCCCGTCTCGACGGACCGCCGCGATCAGCTCGGGGGGCAGCGACTCGACGACGCGCTGTCGGATATGGCGGATGAGCTTCTGCAGGTCCTCGCAGTACACGGAGGGGTTGTCGAACCGCCGCTCCCGGCTGAAGCGATGCGGCATGTAGCCGCCGCCGCACACGTCCCGCAGATCACAGGCGTGGCACGTCGCGCAGAGCGCCGTGGCGCCTTCCTGCATCGCGCGGATGATCGGCGAGCGGCGCGCGTCGTCGAGCTCGTTGCGCAGCACGTTGAGGCCCAGCTTGGTGAGCCCGTGCTCGCAACACTTGAACGCGTCGGTCGGCTCGATGCCGCCGTCGGTCTCGACGATGATCGCCCCCGAAGGTCTCCCGCCGATGTTGTCGGTGCTCATCGGATGCCCGAACAGGAGGCGCAGGATGTTCTCGAAGAACCGCACGTGCCGATCGGGCCGGTTCTGCTCGAACCAGAGGTCGAAGACCTCGACCATCCAGTCGCCGTACGACATCGCCCCCGCCGGCGGCCGGTGTTCATGGTTCGCGTGGGGAAGGAGGAAATCCATGCCCGGCACGTCGAGGAGCTGCCACAGCGCGAACATCTCCCGAGGCGGGATGTCCGTGTTGATCACGGCGAGCACGTTCGCGAAGATCCTGGGCCCCCGAGGGTGCGCCTTGAGGCGCTGGATGGCCGCGACGACGTCGTCGAACGACCCTCCGCCCTGGTGGTCCACCCGGTGGCGATCGTGAAAGCGCTTCGGGCCGTCGATGCTGAGGCCCACGTTCACGGAGAGGTCGGCCAGCAGATCGATCCACGCGTCGTCGATCAGCACGCCGTTCGACTGAACGCTGAAGTAGACGAGGACGCCGCCCTCCTCCAGCGCGCCCCTGACCTGCTCCACCCACGCGCGGAAGCGGCGCCTGCCGAGCAGGAGCGGCTCTCCGCCGTGCAGGATGACGTGGACGCTCGGAATGTCGTGCCGCGCCGCGTGCGCCGCGATGCGCCTCGACAGCGCCGCCGTGACGTCCTCGCGCATCACCGCGGGCTGGGATTCGTACGTCCGATCCGCCAGATTGTACATGTAGCAATAGCTGCAATTGAGGTTGCAGCGGCTCACCACCTTCACCACGTAGGTCGAGATGGGCACGACGTGAGATTGTTCGGTCGCGACGGATAACCTCACGGTGGGTGCCATGTCGGGTGCATCCTCGATAGGGGTGGCCGCGGGAAAGAGCTCCGGGCGATCGCGCGTTTTCCTCGCCGTGCCGTGCCGCCGTCAGCCTTCAGGCAACACGCCCGGTCTCGGCGCAGAGTTGAAGTCATCCCACTCGCCGAAGGCAAGCGCGTGGTGGCGCCCCCGGCCCTCTCGCAGATCCGCGACCGACAGCATGGCCGACTTCACCGCCTCTTTCTGGATCTTCCGGATGTGCTCCGGATCGGCGTTCAGCGTGGCAAGGTCGAGCTCGCGGGGTTCTTCGCCGTGCGGCGCCGTTGCGGCGTCCAAGGGTGCATCCGTATCCATGTTCGTCCTCAACTCCCAGTTCCGGCGCGCCCAGCACGTCCATCCGTCCTGGGGCGTCTCACGGTAAATTTGCGTTGTCGGTGCCCGCCCGCAACCGGGTCCCAGCCGGAACAGGCCCGGGTGTCGAGGAGCACGGGGGGCCGCAGGCTCTGGGGCGCAGGTGGGCTCTTCGGTGGATGTACCGATGGTTCTCCTCGCGCGCCCGGCACGGCCACCGTCAGGGCCGGAGGCTGACGGTTCAGCGGATCAGCCCCGCGGACGGCCGAACGTGTCGCCGTCGATGGGCACGCCGGGGTCGCAAGGGTCCAGTGGGATCCCACGAAGAACCCCGCGGACAGCTGACGTATCACCCCCACACCACGCGGTCGAAATCCGGGTCGATCCCCGGTCGTACCGCGTCGCTCCACGCGCGAAGGGTGTCGATCTCGTGCGCGAGGAAATCAGCGATGCTGGCCTCCTGGACCTCCTCCCATCCGTAGCCCGGGCCCTCCGTCACCCGCAGGACGTGGGTCTGCGTCCAGCGCTTCACCGCCGCGCGCGCCTCCTCCGCGCCCATCCACGAGAGCGCGGCCCGCACCGCGGCCGAGGCCTCGAACGTGGTCGCGTCGTCCAGCGCGAGGAGGAGCTCTCGGAGGCACCACGGCTGGTCGAGCACCGCGAGCGCGGCGGCGACTTTCTTCCGGACCGCGGGGGTGTTCGACCGCAGCCCTCGGCGGAGCGCGGCGAGCGCGTGCGGAGGTGCGTACTCGAGGAGCAGCAGGGCAAGCTCGCCGAGGAACGGGTTGCCCCGGTAGCCCGCAACGACCTCGACGCGCGCGAACGCCAGCGCCCCGCGGACGGCGCGATCGCGCTCGATCCCGCGGCGCAGCAGGTACCGGGCGGCGGCGTGCACCGCGTAGGGATGATCCTGCGCCGGATCCGCGCGGGCGAGGAGCCGACTCACCGCCGGGCAGACCGGGTAGTCCGGGCGCGCGTCGAGCCGCTCGATCGCGTGCCCCGCGGTCGCGCCCACCGGAGCGTCGATCAACCCCGCGCATGCATGGACGAACTCCGCCGGCGTGAGCACCGCCTCGAGGGGATCGACGAACGCGCGCGCCGTCGCTTCGCACGCGAGCCCCGCGAGCAGGTACCGCTTGTACGCCTCGCGCTGGATCGCGGCTCGCTCCTGGGCGGCCGCCGAGGGCCTCTCGCGGGCGAGCAGCTCGTGATCGCCGAGGTGTTCCGCCCAGCGCGCGCGGCGCGCCGCGTCGGAGAAGTCGATCGAGGCGAACGCTTCGGCGTTCGCCTCGAGCTCGGGGAGGACGCGGAAGACGTGTCCGTGCTCGCCGGGGACGAGCAGGCCCTCCCGGGTGAGCTCACGAATCGCGGCGACCATGACGTCGGCGGTGGGGAGGAACGCGCGCAGGCGCCGCTCGGGGAGCCTGGGGTGAGCCATGGTCAGGATACGGTGGGCGAAGAAGTAAGGATCGATCGTGAGGCCGCCGTCGCCGTGGTCGTCGACGTCGATCGCCTCGCCATCGGGCGCGGTCAGGCAGAGGCCGCGGCCGTGGAAGAGGAACCTCCAACCCGGCATGCCCGGCACGTTGCCTTCGTCGGAGTCGGGAAGGAGGCGCTCGTGTTGAACCCGCACCAACCAGCGCTGCCGATCGACCTGCCGCGCGAGCGTCACGAGGAGCCACGCATGCCACGGGTCGGGGGGCGAGCTGGAGGCGACCGGGGCCGCCGCGAGGGCGGCGCGAACAGCGACGAGGAGGGGGGACACGGCGGTGTGGTGGCGTGGCTGGGCACGCGCGGCAAGGCGGACGCGCGGCAAGGCGGCAGCGCGTGGTCTACCGGACCGGCAGCCTGCCGCGCGACCGAGGGCTTGTGTTCCAGCAAGGCGCCGCTCCGCGAGGCGCTCACGCGAACCAGGCGTTGACCTCGGCGTACGTCAGCGGCGCCCCGTGGGACGGCGGCGCCCACCGGCCTAGAAGGACCTGCTCGGCGTCCTGCCTCGCGGCCGAGAGCGCCGTGAGCGCGAGGCGCGGACCGACGCTCACCCGGCGCACGCCGAGGGATCGGAGCTGCTCGAGCGAGGGCAGCGCCGGTGAGGCCCACACGTTGAGCGGGGCGGGGACCTCCGCGACGACGCGCGCCAGCGCCTCGGCCGCCGAGAGGCCCGGCACGAAGAAGCCGTCGCAGCCCGCGTCGAGATACCACCTCCCGCGGCGCACCACCTCGTCGAGCGCCGCGTCGCCGGAGAGCGCGCGGCGCAGGAACACGTCCGTGCGCGCGTTCAGGAACAGGTCCAGCCCCGCGCGCCCGAGCGCCCCCCGCGCCGCGAGCAGCTTCGCGGCCAGCGCCTCGGGCGGCTCGGCCCCGTCCTCGAGGTTGACGCCCGCGACGCCCGCCTCCGCGAGGCGGCACACGGCGTCGGCCACGCCCGCGGCGCTCGCGGCGTAACCCCGCTCGAGATCGACGCTCACCGGGACGCGCACGGCGGCGAGGATGTCGCGCGTCGCGGCGAGCAACCGGTCGAACGGCAGGCGCTCTCCGTCGGCCGCGCCGTGCGCCCAGGCCATCGCCGCGCTGCTCGTCGCGACCGCGGCGCCCCCGGCGGCCTCGGCGAGCCGGGCGCTCGCGGCGTCCCAGGCGTTGAGCAGGACGAGGAGCTGCCCCGGCGCGTGCAGCGCCCGCAGCCGCGCCGCGCTGGCGTTGGGCCCGCTCATGCGCCGCCCTCCTCGCCGGGCGCCGCCGGGAACCGGTACGCCATGGCGATGCGGTTCCAGGCGTTGATCGTCGCCACGACCGACGTGAGCGCCGCCAGGTCGGCGCCGGAGAACGCGGCCGACACCTCGCGGTGCACCTCGTCCGGCACGTCGCCGTCCGGGAGCTCGGTCAGCGCGTCGGTCCAGGCGAGCGCCGCGCGCTCGCGCGGCGCGAAGTGCGGCGACTCGCGCCAGCGGGCGAGCGCCTCGAGCCGCTCGCCCGAGATGCCCAGCCTCCGCGCCTCGCGCCGGTGCAGCGCGACGCAGAAGGGGCAGCGGTTCACCAGGGAGGCGCGCAGCTTGACGAGCTCGATGAGCTCCGCGCCGAGGGCGCTCTGCTTCGTGGTCGCCGAGATCGCGCGCAGCGCGCGGGCGGTCTCGGGGGCGAGATGTTCAAAGCCCGCCAGGTCGAGCCGGGAATTTTCAGTTGCCATGGCCCGGCAGGATACGTTCATGATGGCCCAGCGACAGTGCCAAGGTCCGCAAAACCGAGTAGGCCATCGTGAGCGCCCGCGGCGCCGGGCTCCACCGCCTGGATCGGCGGCAGCGGGGCGCGCGGCCGCTGCACGCGCAGCTGTACGACCGGATCCGGGAGGCCGTGCTCTCCGGCGCGCTCTCCCCGGGCGCCCGGCTCCCCTCGGCGCGCGCCATGGCGCTCGAGGCGGGCGTCTCCCGCGGGACGGTGGACGTCGCGTACGCGCGGCTCTCCGTGGAGGGGTTCCTCGCGACGCGCGGCGCGGCCGGCACGTTCGTCACGAGCCCGCTGCCCATCGCCCCGCGCGGCGCGCCGGCGGCGGCGCCCGAGCCGCCGCGCGTCGGGCCGCACGCCCGCGCGGCGCTCCGCCCGTTCCAGGTGGGCGTCCCCGCGGTCGACGTGTTCCCGGTCGCGACCTGGTCGCGGCTGCTCGGGCGGCACGCGCGGCGCGCCCGGGCCGTGGACCTCGCGCGCTCCGACCCGTGCGGCGACGGCGCCCTGCGCGAGGCCATCGCCGCGCACCTCGCGGTCTCGCGCGGCGTCGTCGCGCGCGCGGAGCAGGTGATGATCACCGGGGGCTACCACGGCGCGCTCGGCCTGCTCGCGCGGGCGCTCGCGCGGCCGGGAGACCGGGCGTGGATCGAGGACCCCGGCTACCAGAGGGCGCGGGCCGCGCTGGAGCTCGCGGGGCTCGGGCTCGCGCCCGTGCCCGTGGACGCCGAGGGGCTCGACGTCGCCCGCGGCGCCGCCCTCGCCCCGCGCGCGAGGTTCGCCTTCGTGACGCCGAGCCACCAGATGCCGCTCGGCATGGCGCTCTCGCTGCCGCGCAGGCTCGCCCTGCTGGCCTGGGCGCGCGGCGCGGGCGCGTGGGTCGTCGAGGACGACTACGACGGGGAGTTCCAGCGCGCGTCCGCGCCGCTGCCCGCCCTCAAGAGCCTCGACGATGGGGGGCGGGTGATCTACGCGGGGACCTTCAGCAAGTCGATGTTCCCCGCGCTGCGCCTCGGCTTCCTCGTCGTTCCGGACGGCGCGCACGACGCGCTCGCCCGCGCGGCCGACCTGCTGCACCCCGCCCCGCCGCTCGCCGTGCAGCGGGCCGCCGCCGACTTCCTCGGAGAGGGGCACTTCGCGCGGCACGTCCGGCGCATGCGCGCGCTCTATGCGGAGCGGCACGGCGCGCTCTCCCGCGCGCTGGAGGAGCTCGCGTCGCCGCACCTCCAGGTCGAGCGCGGGACGGGCGGGCTGCACGTCGTCACCCGCCTGACCGGCGCTCTCGATCGCGAGGTGGTCGAGCGCGCAGGCCTCCTGGGCCTCGCGCCGGCAGCGCTGTCGAGTTATCAGATCCGCGCGGCGAAAGGGCGGATCGAGGGGCTGCTGCTCGGGTTCGCCGCGCTGCCCGCCGCGCGCGCGCGCAAGGCCGTGTCCCGCCTGGCGCAGGCCATCGAGCAGGCGCGCCGGCGGCCCTGACGGCGGCGGCGCGGGCGCTGGCACAGCTCGGCGCACGGCACACGGCGCCAGGAGGCCGATCGACTCGATTCCATGGGCGTTCCGCGCCGCGCCGGGCTCCGGGCGGGTGGCATGCTGCGTGCTGCCGGAGTCGGCATGACGGGGAGCTCATCCCGCAACTGCCACTCTCACCGTTCTTGTGTGACGCGCGCGGCGCGCGTGGGCGCCGGCCTCTTGTCGCTCGCCGTCGGCGTCGGCTGTTCGGGCGAGAGCCCGCCGCCTCCGCCGGAGCCCTCGGCGTGCGACTTCGTGGTTCCTGCGGCCGGCGCGCCCGCGCCGAGCGGCGATCTCCGCATCAACGAGGTGATGACCGGCAACGACGGCGCCTGGGTCGATGAGCTCGGCGAGACGGACGATTTCATCGAGCTGGTCAACATGGGCCAGGGTCCGCTGAAGCTCGGGGAGTACTACCTGGGCGACGAGTCCGGCAAGGCGACGCGGCTGCCGGCGCTGACGCTCGGGCCGGGTCGAACGGCGCTGTTCTGGGCCGACGACACGCCGGGCCAGGGGCCGCTGCACCTGCCGTTCAAGCTCTCGAGCTCGGGCGCGCGCGTGATGTTGTGGTCGGCGTCGTGCGGGCTCGCCGATCTGGTCGAGGTGCCGGAGCTGCCGCGCTCCGAGAGCTACGCGCGTTTGCCCGACGGCACGGGCGAGCTGTCGATCTGCCGGTATGCCACGCCCGAGCGCGCGAACGGCGAGACGTGTGATCCGCCGGACCCGCCGAACCTCGACGACAACGTCCGCTTCGCGCCGTTCCAGTGGCCCGCTCCGTTCCCGCCCATCGCCGGGCCGCTGGTCATCTCCGAGCTGGCCTTGCGGCCGGCGGGGTTCGTCGAGGTGCTGAACGTGGGCGACGCGCCCGTGGCGCTCGACGGCTTCGCGCTGCGCCTCTCGGCGCTCTCGCCGGGGCAGGCGCCCCCCGGCGCCGACGCGGGCGTGCTGCTCGCGTGGCCGGAGCCGGCCGCCACGCTGGGGCCCGGGGAGCGCGTGAACGTCCCGGTGGGCGCGGGCGATACGGCCGAGCTCGAGGCCTCGCCCGATTTCGAGGGCGCGGCGACGTTGTGGCAGGCGGGCCAGCCCGCGCCGAGCGATCGCGTCGAGTTCATGGCGTGGCCGGAGGGCGCGTCGCTGGCCCGCGTGCCCGACGCGATCGGGCCGCCGCGCTTCTGCGAGGCGGCGAGCCCCGGCGCGGCGAACGGGGGCTGCGAGCCGCTGGCGGAGCGCGCGCTCCCGAGCGGCCGCGCGCGCCGGCTGGAGACGGCCGCCGACTTCGCCGAGCTGGCCAAGGGCGGCACCGAGGTCGGCGAGGCCGGCGTCAAGTTCGTGGTCGACATGGCCGCGGGCGACGCCGTGCACCTCCTGAGCACGCGCGCGTGGGCGCTCCACTACACGTGGATCCGCGAGCACATCGAGAAGCAGCCGCACCTCGACCGCTGCGATCCAGAGCAGGACGCGGAGTTCGACGTCGGCTGGGGGCTGTTCAGCCAGAGCGAGTATTACCGCGTCGAGGGCCGCCGCTACCTCCTGGGCACGCTGGTGGAGCACGCGAACGGCACCAAGACCGTCGAGTTCTCGCCCGGCGACCAGATCATCGGCGCCCAGATGCGGCGCGCGTTCTTCGCCGCGATGAGGGCGGTGCCCGACCCGCAGGCGTGGGCGATAAGGCCCACCGCGGGGCGCCAGGTCGCCGAGCTGCGCGCCGTCGAGGGGACCGCGCCCATCGTCGGGCCGAACGCGCCGTACGTCGGGCTCACCTACCAGCCGCTCAACCCGGCCGTGGGCTTCGGCACGCTCACGTTCGTCCCGGCGCGCGAGCTGGAGACGGCCGAGCTCGGGCCGAACGTGATCGTGGTGACGGACGACGTGCCGAACGAGACGGCGTTCATGGGCGGCCTCATCACCGAGGCGTTCCAGACGCCGCTGGCGCACGTGAACGTGCTGGCGCGCGGCCGGGCGACGCCGAACATGGCCCTGCGCGGCGCGCGCGACCACGACCGCCTGAGGGGCCTGTTCGGCAAGCTGGTGCGGCTCGAGGTGCGCGCCACGGACTTCGACCTCCGCGAGGCGACCGCGGAGGAGGCGGACGCCTACTGGGAGGCGCGCAAGCCCAAGGGCGAGCGGCTCTCGCCGGCGCTCGACCTCTCCGTGCGCGGGATCGTCCCGCTCGACGCCGCGGCGTACTCCTCGGGCGACAGCATCGGCTCCAAGGCGGCGGGCATGGCCGAGCTGTACCGCGTGAGCGAGGTGGGGCGGTACTGCCAGCCCAGCCTGGTGCCGCTGTTCGTGCCGCCCGCCGCCTTCGCGATCCCGTTCGCGCACTACATGGATCACTTCGAGGCGAGCGGCGCGGCGGCGCTCCTGGCCGAGCTGGAGCAGGACGCCAGGTTCCGCGCCGATCCACATGAGCGGGCCGAGGGCCTCTCGCGGGTGCGGGAGCGGATGATGAGGCACCCGGTGGACGCCGAGATCCTGGGCGAGATCACGGGCGCGATCGCGGAGCGCTTCGGCGAGCGCCGCGTGCGCCTGCGCAGCAGCAGCAACACCGAGGATCTGGCCACCTTCAACGGCGCGGGCCTGCACACGTCGACGAGCGGCGAGCTGGACGTGTCGTCGAGCTCCATCGAGGACGCGCTGCGCACGGTCTGGTCGAGCCTCTGGAACATGCGCGCCTACGACGAGCGCGAGTTCGGCCACGTGGATCAGACGCGCGCGGCGATGGCCGTGCTGGTGCACCAGGCGTGGCAGTCGGAGCGCGCGCAGGGCGTGGGCATCAGCCGCAACGCGCTCGACGCCATCCGCGACAGCCAGTACTACATCAACGCGCAGATCGGGGAAGCGTCGGTCACCAACCCCGCGCCCGGCGTGACCAGCGACGAGATCGTGTACACGCCGCCGCCTCGCGCGACGAAGGTGGACTACCAGGCGCGCTCGAGCCTGTCGCGCGGGCGCGACGTGCTGTCTTTCCAGGAGATCCAGCAGATCGGCTGCGCGCTCGAGGCCATCCACGACCACTACCGGCCGCTCGTGGACCCGGAGGGGGAGAACCGGCTGTATGCGATGCAGATCGAGTGGAAGCTGATCGGCCCGGAGCGCCGGCTGCTGGTCAAGCAGGCGCGGCCTTACAGCTTCGGCGCGCTTGAAGCGCCCGGCGACTGCCGCGAGTTCTAGCTTCGACGGACCCGCGCGGCCGAGGCGCGGGCCAAGGGCAGCTTGGCCACGGCGGGATCCAGCCCCGTAGAATCAACCGTTCGCTGGCCACCCAACGTCCCGGCGCCCCACTGCACGGCGCCGTTGCGCTCCACGAGCCCGCTCGGTACCCTCGGGGGCAAAATGACGTCCACCGCGCCGCAGGGCTGCTGCGAGAGGAGCCATGTCCACCGTTCGGCTCCCCCTCTCACCAGAGCCCTGCCTCCGCCGCCGCTCCCTCCGTCCCCATGAACAAACGGCGCGGCGCCCAGTCCTCCCTCCAAGGCATGTTGCACACAGCGGCGCACACCGACGCGCGAATCAAGCACCACGCCAGGGCCGAACGCCGTGGCTTCGCAGACCGATGAAAGGAGTTCTGACGAAATGAAGACGTTCTTGGCTCTTTTTGCCGCCCTGGGTTGCTCCCTCGCCACTTCGCTCGCGCTCGCGGATCCTCTCCCTGTAACCGGCCAGTGGCGGACGATTGATGAGCAGGGGGTCGAGCAGTCGGTGGTAGAGATTTACGAGAAGGGGGGGAAGATCTTCGGCAAGATCGTGAGCCTGAAGCACCCGCTCGACGAGAAGGGGAAGCCGAAGGTCTGCACCGCCTGTGAGGGCGCCGACAAGAACAAGCCCCTCGTGGGGCTCGTCATCATCAAGAACATGGCCCGCGATGACGACGAGTACGATGACGGTACGATCCTGGACCCGAACAACGGCGAGACCTATAGCTGCAAGCTCGAGGCGATCGAGGGCGGGAAGAAGCTAAAGGTGCGCGGCTTCTTGGGCATCTCCCTCCTCGGCAGGACCCAGACCTGGCTGAAGAAGTAAAATCTTCTCATACACCAGTCGTGGTGCACCTCGGATGAGAGGCGGGGCTTCGGAACCGCCAGGAGCGGCCGCGGCGTGGCCCCGTGCTATTTCTGAGCCAGTGCATTCACTCGATGATGGGATGAGGTCAGCTTCATGAGAGTATACGTCTTCAAGTCGTTGCCGCCGTTTCTCTGGGGTTACACGCGCGACCTTCGTGCGATGTGGGCGCTGGAAGAGTGTGGAGTCGCCTACGAGGCCGTCGGGCTCGATTGCGGGCCGAACGGTCTTCAAGATGAAGTCGAGTTCGGAGCGGTGTCGCCATTCAAACAAGTTCCGGCGATCGATGATGACGGGTATGTCTTGACGGAGTCGGGCGCGATTCTGCTTTATATTGCGGAGAAATCCGGAAAATTGATTCCTTCTGATCTGAAGGGTCGCGCGCAGGTCTATCGCTGGACGATCACGTCATTGAACAACATCGAGCCTTTTTCGCTGCCGATTCTATTTGCCGATTTTCAAGGCGACTCAAATCCCCATTTGAAGGCGTTGCGTCCTTGGCATGTCGAGATACTCGATCGCTTCTTGCCGAAGATCGACCAGATGCTGCAGGCTCAGCCGTTCATCACGGGGGCTGACTTCACGGTTGCCGACATTATTCTCACGTGCGTGCTGCGCGAGCTTCGTAAGACGGAGATCCTCGCCAAGTATCCGAGCGTCGAAGACTACCGCCGTCGCTGCGAAGAGCGGCCCGCGTTCGTGAAGGTCCTAAACGCCTACGAAGACCGCCTCGGCATTCCCCGCGGGAGCGCGCGATAAGCGACCCTACTAGACTCGATTGGGGTGCGCGCGCTCGAGCGAGGACTCCGCACGAGCTCGGCGCGCACCGATGGTAAGCGCGGGTGCACCGCCGAAAGAGCACCTCGCCGACAGCCGGGCGCTCGCACGGCGCCGGTGCTGCACACCGTCCTTTTCATCGAGCGAACGTGCGGATAGATTCCCTGGGTCCCGTCGAGGTCATGACGGTCAATGTCCGCGGGTTACCGCCCAACACCGAGTTCGACTTCTTCGTGATCCAGGTCCCCAACGCGCCGTTCGGCCTCTCCTGGTACCAGGGCGACATCGAGACGGACGGCCGAGGCCGGGGCACAGGGGTGTTCGTCGGGCGCTTCAATATCGAGACGTTCATCGTGGCGCCGAACACCGCGCCAGCGCCGGTCGTGCACGATGAGCCGCCGTTCCCGGACGCCTCCTCGAACCCGCCGACCGCCCCGGTCCACACCTTCCACCTCGGGCTCTGGTTCAACTCGCCGGCGGACGCCCAGGCCGCGGGCTGTCCCAACACGACGACGCCGTTCAACGGAGATCACACCGCAGGCGTGCAGGTGCTCAGCACCCGCAACTTCCCGGATGACCACGGGCCTCTGCGGGACGCACCTCGCGGTCCGGTGGCGCGTAGGTAGAAGAAGTCGGATCGCAGCGCGATGAAGTGTGGCGTAGCAAACCGAAGCGGTTTCACCTGGATGGTCTGATCGGATCTCTGGCTCATGGATCCCTCGCAGCGTTCCCCGCGGCGGATGCGGCGGGCAGCGGCGAGGGCATATGCGCGGGGCGTGCCAGGGCGCCCACGGCGCGGTCGCTGCCCTGCGCGGGGCTCACGGCCCCGGCGCGCGCGCCACCTCCTGGGCTGCGCGGGGCGCCGCCTCGGCGTTGACCTCGCACATGGCTTCCGGCGCGACCTCGGCCGCCTCGCCCGGCGCGCCTCGGGCTTCGAGCTGCATCTCCGGAGCGTTTGCTCCCCGCAGGAGCCGGCGAACCTTCTCCCTCAGCGCGAAATGGTCGAGGCCCTTTCGGACCATCGCAGAGCCGGCGAAGCAGGCGGTGTTCGTCACGTACGGCACGAGCGTGGCGGCCGACTTGCGGACCAGGCGGATGCTCACCTCATCGTAGGTCCGCGTCGAAAACATGCGCTTGTACTCGTTGTCCCCGGAGCCGAAATCGACCGTCTTCGGCGCCCCGTCCGCGCATAGATCCTCGAGGATCATGTAGAGCAGCACGTTCCCGGGGTGATATGCGGCCCACGCGGGATCGTACCCTGCGCGCTCATAGTAAAAGGTCCCTTCGCCCAGGAGCCCGAGCACGAAGGCGACCGGGGTGTCGCCGTTCTGCAAGACGTAGCTGCGCAGCCAGCCGTGTGTGGCCGTCGTCTTCAGCTTGCGCAGGTAGGCCTCGGGGGTGATGGAGTGCCCGAGGTTCCTGCCTTGCCAGCTCAGCGCCGAGACGCGCTGCGCCAGCTTGATGAAGCTCGGCACGTCGTCCTCGTGCGTGAAGCGCCGGAGCACCATGCCGTGGCGCATCGCGCCCGCGAGGCGCTTCGCCTTGTATTTCAGCGTCCGGCGCGTCCGGCCGCTGAATTTCTCGAGGTACGCGTCGAGGCTCCCTCTCAGATCGACGAGGCGGCGCGGCGTCGCGCCGGCCAGCGTGTCGACCCAGAACTCGCGGCCGACCTGCGGGGATCGTCGGAGGAGACGCAGGAGATCGGACTCGGCCGGCAACCCCTCGATAAAGAGCACCTGATAAGGCACCTTCGCGTGGAGGACGGCCTCGAGGAGCGCCTCCTGCGCCGCCGGGGTGTCCGGCCCGAGCCAGTCCGTCCCGCACAGCACCGCCCGCCGAACCGGGAAGCTGCCCACGGAGGCATACCCGAGACGGCAGCGCCAGGTCCAGTCTTGCAGCAGGAACGGCGCCGCGCCGATCAGGGTCTCACCCTCGTAGAGGGCGGCGACCATGAGGCCATCCTCCCCGGTCCACCCCGAGGGGCGCATCGGCATCTCCTCCGCCTCGAGGGCGATGTGCTCGAGCCGATGCTGCAACTGACGTTGCGGACGAGCGCGATAGAGGCGCTCCCACTCGGACGAGAGCCCGGCGAGATCCGCCTTCCGACATACGATGCGCGATTGATAGGACATGAGGCACCCCCCCCTTTGCAGCTTCGTTCGCTCGCGAACGAAGGCGGTCCATGTGATGGAACACACGACGTGTCCGCCGGACTCCGCGTCCGCTTTCCTGTCGTTGACCCGGAGTTGCCCATGAGCGTCTCCAGATCACGAGCCAGGGTGACATTGCGCCCCGTGCGCCCAGGCGCGCGGTCACCGGCTCATCTAGATGAGCAGCCCCAGGGATGCGAAGACCTCTCCGCTGGCGAGACAGCGGCGCCCCCGGCGGAAAGCCGGTATGGGGACCGTTGCTGCGCACACCGAGCCGGGGGCTCGGAGGGCGGCCTGCGGGAGCTCGTGATGCGGAGTGACCAGGGTAGCTGGGGTTTCCAGCGAGTCAATCCTCAAGGGTTCATGGGAATCTGCAATGGGTCGATTCTCGCCGTGTATTGTCGTCACGGACGCTGCGGCGGACGAGCGACTCGACCGCCTCCGACACACCGCTGCGTCCGCGCAGAACCAGGCGCGCTGCGCGCTCGTCGCCATGGGGCTCCTCCCCGGCGCGGAGGGCGATCACGATGACCGCGCGGCGCGCGACGCGGCGCTCGCTGACGAGCAGCATCTCCATGGTGACTCTCCGCCGGGCGGTACCGTACGGAGGGCCGCTGCATGTGAGCAAGAATCCTACAGCGGCAGCGTCGCTGCGCTGGTGCGCCGGAGGGGGGAGGGGCGGGCGCGTGGTGGGGAAGAACGGTGCTCTTCCAGTACGGCGGCCGCCGCGTCGGCGCTCCACGCTGGCGCCGGCCTCAAGCGTGGTTGTGTTCTCCAGTTTACCCCATCCGGTAATTCATGTAGATGTAAAATTCCATGGGGGGGGAATCGAGCGAGGGCAAGCGCCGTCTTGCGCCCAGCCTGTCGTTATGGGTGGCGGGCACGCTGATCGTCGCGTTGCTCGCCTTGGTGGGCCCGGGGCTCTGGCTCACTGCGCAGCTCATCGAGAGCGCGGTGATGAGCGAGGAGATGCGCGTCCTCGGGCAGGCCCACGACAGCTGGACCCAGCGAATCAATGACCGACTGACCGAGACCGAAGCGAGCGCCGCCCGGTACGGCCGCATCCTGAGCATGGCGCTCCAGGATGACCCTGTGGGCTCCCCGGAGAGGTTCGACGCCATCGTCGGGCCCGCGCCCGACGGCGGTATGGTGTCGCGCAAGGCGGGCTTCGCTCCCGGCCGAGACGCCGTCGTCTGGCTGCCCGCAGGCTACCCGCTCGACGACGAGGAGAAGCTCTTCCTCCTGGAGGCGAAGCGCGTAACCGAGCTGTATTCGGCGGGAGCTCCAGGTGAGCCCATCAGCACCTGGATCATTCCCCGTCGGAACGGGCTCGTGATGTACTGGCCCAGCTACACGAGTTACATCGACCAGGTCGATACAACCGTGGACTTTGCCAGCTCGGAATGGATGGCGCTCGTGCTCCCGGCGAACAACCCTGAGGGGAAGCCGCGCTGGACGCCGACGAGCTACGATCCGGCGGCGCGCGAGTGGATGGTGAGCGTCGTGGCGCCGTTCTTCCGCGGCGGGGTCTTCGCGGGCAGCAGCGGGCACGATGTCACCGTCAACGCGGTGATGACGAGCTTCCGGGAGCTCACGGCATACCAGGGGGCGCTGCATCTCCTCGTGCAGCGCGATGGAACGCTGCTCATCTCGAGCGCGCATCAGGACAGGATCCACGAGAGCAAGGGGACACTGAAGCTCGCTGGCCTGGGGGATGCCGGGCTCTCACGCACGTTCGACGAGGCGAAGCAGAGCTCCGGCGGCGCGGCGCGCACGGTCATCGACGGGGAGAAGCAGCGCGTGCTCGTGGCGGCGCACATCCCGGGGCCCGACTGGTACCTGATCACCGAGGTTCCTCAAGGGTCGCTCGCGAGCGTCGTGAAGGGGTCGTACCGGCGGCACTGGCTGGCCGGGGCGGCGGTGATCCTGGCGGTCGTGATGCTCCCGGTGCTCGTGGTCATGCGCGTGACCCTGCCCTCCGTACGGCGGCTCGTCGCCGCGGCGGGGCGGTTCCAGGCGGGTGACGTCGAGCAGCGCTTCGGGGCCTCGGCCGTTCGAGAGCTCGTTCAGATCGGCGAAGCGCTCAACGCAATGGCCGAAAAGGCGGCGGAGGACCAGCGGCGGCTCGCGGACCAGGGCAGGCAGATCCGCCTCCTGCTCGACTCGACGGCCGAGGCGATCGTGGGGCTCGACCGGGAAGGGCGATGTACGTTCGTCAACCAGGCGGGCCTCTCGCTCTTCGGCCTCACGGAGCCCGAGCTCCTCTCGAAGCCTATCGGGCTCCTCGAGCAACCCTCCTCGCCGGGCGAGACGGCGCCCCAGCGCGGGAGCACCTTCATCCACGACAGCCTCGCGCGCGGCGCCGCCGCGCACGCGGAGGAGCTGATCCTGCGGCGAAACGACGGGACGAGGGTCGTGGTCGAGTGCTGGTCTCACCCCATTCGCCAGGACGACGGGGTGATCGGGACCGTGGTGACGGCGGTCGACATCAGCGCGCGCAGGGCGGCGCAGCACGCGCTGCGGACGAGCGAAGAGCGGCTGAAGCTCGTGATCGAGGGGAGCAACGACGGCTTCTGGGACTGGGACCTCGCGACCGAGGTCCTCGAGCTGAGCGGGCGGTGGGCGGAGATGCTGGGCGAGCGCGTGGAGGATCTCGAGCCGCACGCCCGCACCTGGGAGGAGCGCATGCACCCGGAGGACCAGGCGGCGTCCCGGGCCTTGCTGGACGAGCACCTCGCGGGCCTCACGCCCCATTTCGAGGTGGAGCAGCGGATGCGCTGCAAGAGCGGCGAATGGAAGTGGATGCTGACGCGCGGCAAGGTCGTGGCGCGCGACGAGGCGGGCAAGCCGCTCCGGATGGCCGGAACGCAGACGGACATCAGCGAGCGCAAGCGCAGCGAGGCGCTCCGGAAGAAGACGGAGGAGCTCGAGGCGCTCAGCCTGCAGATCCAGGAGGCGAACCGGCTGAAGAGCGAGTTTCTCGCGAACATGTCTCACGAGCTCCGGACGCCGCTGAACGCCATCATCGGGTTCGCCGAGCTCATGTACGACGGCAAGGTGGGTCCCCTGTCGGAAGAGCACAAGGAGTACATGGGGGATATCCTGAGCAGCGGTCAGCACCTGCTCCAGCTCATCAACGACATCCTGGATCTCGCCAAGATCGAGGCCGGCAAGACGGATCTCAGGCCCGAGCCGGTGGATCCGGGCGCGGTGGTCCTGGAGATACGGGACGTGCTCCGCGACATGGCGGCGCGGAGGGGGATACGCATCGAGACCGACGTCGACACGGCGCTCGGCCGGGTGGTCGTCGACGTCCCCAAGCTGAAGCAGATCCTCTACAACTACCTGTCGAACGGGCTGAAGTTCGCGCGCGAGGGCGGCCGCGTGGCGGTGCGGGTGCGCGGCGAAGGCCCCGACATGTTTCGCATCGAGGTCGAGGACGAGGGGATGGGCATCCGGCCCGAGGATCTCGAGCAGCTGTTCGTCGCGTTCCAGCAGCTCGACGCGAGCGCGTCGAAGAGGCACCAGGGGAGCGGCCTCGGGCTCGCCCTCACGAAGCGCATCGTCGAGGCCCACGGCGGCCGCGTGGGCGTGGTGAGCAGCGTCGGCCAGGGGAGCACGTTCTTCGCCGTGCTCCCGAGGGTCACCGAGAAGACGAGCGAGCCCGAGGTCCGGCACCGGACGACGCCGGCCGAGGCCGCGCCCCCTGGCGCGCCGGCGGTGCTGGTGATCGAGGACGACGAGCAAGAGCGGTCGTGGTTATGCCGGACGCTCGCGGAGGCAGGCTACGCGGTCGAGCTCGTCGCGACCGGCGCCGAGGCCCTGGCCCTCTGTCAGAAGCGCGCCTTCGCCGCCATCACCCTGGACCTCCTGCTGGACGGGGAGAGCGGCCTCGATCTGCTGAGGAAGATCCGGGCGGAGGGCCCGAACGCGACGACGCCGGTCATCGCGGTCACGCTCACGGCCGAGCAGGGGCTCGCGAGCGGCTTCGCCATCCACGAGGTCCTGATCAAGCCGCTCCAGCCGGACGCGCTGCTCGCGTCGTTGAGGCGAGCGGGCGTGTCTCCCGATCCGGGGTGCAAGATCCTCGTGATCGACGACGACCCGCGCGCCTGCAAGATCATGGCGGCGACGCTCACCCAGCTCGGGTACCAGGCCATTTGCAGCCATGACGGGGCGCACGGCCTCGGCGTGCTCGTGGAGGAGCGCCCCGCGGCCGTGGTGCTCGACCTGCTGATGCCCGGGATGGATGGATTCGAGTTCCTGGAGCGCTTTCGTGAGCTGGGCGGCGGCCCCCGTGTCCCCGTCTTCGTGTGGACGGTCAAGGACCTGACGGCCGAAGAGAGGACGAGGCTCCGCGCGTCGGCCCACGCGATCTTCCAGAAGGGCCGCCAGGGCGTCAACGTCCTCCTGGAGGAGATCCGGCGCGTGTGCGCGCCTCATCGCGCGGCGGACGCGGAGAGCGCGCGCCCGGACCGGCCGGCGCCGGGGCACCGGCCTGGCGGCGGGCCCCCGGGGCGAGCGCAGGAAGAGACCACGTAGAGCTCGATGGAGATGGGCCATGGCTGGTGAACCGATCCTGGTGGTCGACGACAACGCGACGAACATGAAGCTCCTGCGCGTCCTGCTGAAGACGGAGGGGTACGAGGTCCGCACCGCGATGGGCGCGCAGGAGGCCCTCGAGGTCATGAAGCACTTCCGGCCTCGCCTCATCCTGATGGACCTGCAGCTCCCGGGCATGAGCGGGCTCGAGCTGACGAGCCTGCTGAAGGCCGACGCCGGGACCCGCGACATCATCGTCCTGGCCATCACGGCCTATGCGATGAAGGGAGACGACGAGAAGGCGCGCGCGGCCGGCTGCGACGGCTACATCTCCAAGCCGATCGACACGCGCGCCCTCGCCAGCCTGATCGCGCAGCGACTTTCCGCACGTTGACACCGCCGGTCCGGCCGGCTGCTCGCCCCTCGGACACGGGGCGACGAACGGCCGCTCTGGCGCCCCCCGGGGAGAGGAACGATGGCACGCATTCTTGTCATTGACGACGACGAAGTCTCCAGCAAGTTGACCAAGGTCAGGCTGACCGGCGCGGGGTTCGACGTGACCTGCCACCACGGGCCGTTCGGCAGCCTCAACGCCATCCGCAGAGGCGAGTACGACCTCATCCTCCTCGACGTCCGCATGCCGGCCCTGGACGGGTCGGGCATCATGCAGCTCATCCGCTCGACGCCCGGGCTCGAGAGGACCAAGATCTTGCTCTACAGCAGCGTGGATCCGGAGGATCTCGCCCGGCTCGCCCAGGACCATGGCGCCCAGGGCTACCTCTCGAAGTCGTGCGGCGGTGACGCGCTGGTGGCCAGGATCTCGGACGTGATCAGGGGCCCTGACAGGTCGTCCCAGAAGTGACGGTCTCGGCACGATGGCCTCGGGCGCGCGCTCGCTCGGGCCGGGCGCGGCAGGCCGCGGTGCCTTCCTCGCTCCCCGCGCGACCCTCTTCGTGAACGGGGCTCATCCCGGTTGCCCGTGAGGGAGGCCCATCGATGGCCGCCTCTCGCATGATGTAAGAGAGCCGGTCGGCGATCGCTTTCCACCACGAGCGGAGTCTTACCGCGAGGGCTCGTCGTGGTCAGTCCGAGGCTCGCCCCTCGATTCCCCTGGTGTGGCGTCCCTCACCGCGCCTCGCGACCGCGCTGTGTTCACCCGATACGAGCCAGTGGTCGAGGCGAAAAAAGATCCGCCCGTTCCTCGAGGTGCTCGCCACAGAAGGGTCGAGGCGCTCGCAAGCGCCGCCACCACGACCGGAGGGAGACAAACGTCACGAGGCTCATTCGAACCGCGGCGCTCTGCGGCGTCCATTCACGCTTGAATTTTATACGGGCATCCCGCGCCGACCCACGTCGGCGGAGAGGCGACCTGCGATGACGCCCAGAGCACGCCCGTGCGCTCGACGAGCGATCGTCCACGCAGCGGTGATGCTGCCAGTCAGCGCGGGAGTCTTGCGTGCCGCGTGCGTGCGCGTGAGCACCAGCACAAGCCGCGTGAGCTTGAAGTGCATATCCCACAATTGTGTTTCCGAAGAATGATTTTGTCGTGAACGACTCGATAAATGATATATTCTGACGGTCACGGCGCTTCGCTTAGCTTGCTTGATACAGAATCCGTGGTTGGGCCTCGGCGTGCGCGAGCCGGTCGGGCCACGCGATCTCGCTCGTCGTGCCAACTGAGGTGAATTCCACGCGCCGTGGATCCCTGGGCGGAGCTGTCGTCGCAGCGCCGTCCACCGGCGTCGTGAGCCAGCTGTCTACAGGACAGCGCGCGCAAGTGAGTCACTCTCGCCTGTCGCTCGGCGCACAGCAAAGCGTCCGATTCGATCAAGGCACTGGAGGTCCCGATGAAGTCAGTCATGCGGATCGGTTTTGTTGCGTCGTCCTTGCTCATCAATGCGTGCTCCGTGGAGAGCGTCGGCAGCGAAGAAGGCAACGATGATACGATCGGCGACGTCGAGTCTTCTTTGCAGGGGACCGACGGCATGGAGGCGGCCCTGTCGGTCACCAAGGCTTATTTCGGCGGCTACTGCGCACGCGTGACGGTATCCAACCGTGGCAGCGCGGCGACGTCCTCGTGGACCACGACCATGGACATGGGCGGAAAGCGCTTGACCTGGTCGGCGGACGGGGAGTTTGCAGCGGCCGGCGACGCGGTGACCGTCAAGTCGACATCGTCCAACGCGGTCATCCAGGCGGGCGGCTCGACTCAGTACCGGTTCTGCGCCTCGGGTTCTCATCGCACCCCCGCCACCCTCACCGCGGTGTCCGCGATCTTCGAGAGCGGCGCTGGCAGCGGCGGGAGCTCGGGCGGCACGGGCGGCGCGGGCGGCGCGGGCGGCACGGGCGGCGCGGGCGGCGCGGGCGGCACGGGCGGCGCGGGCGGCGCGGGCGGGAACTCGGGAGGATCCACCGGCGAGCAGCCGCGGCTGCCGGAGATCACCGGCGCGTGCCCGACGTTCACGACGGGCACCAAGACGGTCGGCGGTCTGAGCGGGATCTCGATGCAGGTCGGCCCGAAGCGGGAGGGCACCGGGTCGCTCATCTTCTACTGGCACGGGACGGGCTCGTCCGCGAGTGAGGTCAACAGCATGGTCCCTTCCGCGGTGAGGCAGGAGATCCTCGATCAGGGCGGCATCATCGTGTCCTTCCAGGGCTCGCTCAGTACCGGGGGTGATTGTTCCGGCACGTCCACGTTCAGCAAGGACGACTTCAAGATCGCTGACCAGATCGCGGCGTGCGCCGTGAGGGACCACGGCATCGATCCTCGCCGGATCTACACCACGGGTTGCAGCGCCGGTGGGCTGCAGGCAGGCTGCATGGGGGCCCTGCGCTCGAGCTACGTCGCGGCCGTGGTCCCGAACTCGGGCGGGCTGGTCTCTCGGCAGCCCATCCAGGATCAGGGCCATGTGCCGGCGGTCATGACGATGCACGGCGGCTCGTCGGACCGGGTCGTCGTGTCGTTCGCGCAGACGAGCGCGACGTACGACGAGCAGATGAGCAACGCGGGCAGTTTCGTGGTGAACTGCAATCATGGCGGCGGACACTGCCGAGCGCCCGCCGCCCTGTATACCGCCGCCTGGGAGTTCATGAAGGCACACCCGTTCGGCGTCGAGCCCGAGCCCTACGCGTCGGGGCTGCCGGCGAGCTTCCCGAGCTACTGTGAAGAGTATTGAGCCGAAGCTCTCCGATCGATCGCTGCCGGGGCGCTCCTGAGCGCCGCGATCCTGAGGACGCCCAGGCGGGGCCGCGTTCTCGCGGCTCCGCCTGGATCGCGACCACGAGATCGGTTCCAGCTTGTCCTCCCCGTGGTTCGGGCTGTCAGAAGCCTTGGCGGGGATCACGGCGAGAGAAGAGAGAATTTAACGCAAAGGCGCAAAGGCGCAAAGACGCAAAAATACAGAGAAAAACTCTGGTTTGCGCCTTTGCGCCTTTGCGCCTTTGCGCCTTTGCGTTAAATTCTCTCGGGACCCCTGGCCAGCCTTGTGAGGCACGGAACTGGCCCGGGCGGCGCTCGCCGCACCGCCCGGGCGGCGCTCGCTTCACCGCAGATCGTCGCTGGTCACGAGCACGGTGCACTCGCCGTCCTGGCAAACGAGCGGCGCGGCGCAGTCGGAGTCCTGCGTGCATTCCCCGCAGCTCCCCTCGGTGCACACCTGCCCGCCCGCGCACTCGATGCTCTCGTCGCAGCCGCCGTCGGTCGACGGCTCGTCGCAGTCGTCGCCGCTCTCCAGGATCGACTCGTCGTAGTGGGCGATGAGCGCGCCGGGGGCGACGATGTTCTTCCCGAACAGCGAACCGTAGATCACGCCCACCCCCCCGATGGCAATGTTCGCCTCGGGGGCGTAGAGGTTGCCCGCGAACGCATTGTAGCCCGCGAGCGCGATGTCCCCGGTCCCGCCTGCATAGATCCTCATCGCGGCAGGGCGCGACTCGTCGCCGAATTTCGCCGCGCCCGCGATCACCAGGTTGTCCCGGATGAAGAGGTCCAGCTCCGCGCCGGGATCGAGCTCGACGCGGAACAGGCCGGATGCCCACAGGTCGTCGCCGACGAAGAGCGCCACGCGGCCCTTCACCCGGAGCGTGATCGCGCCGAGCCCGCCGATCTGATGGACATAATAACGCCCGTCCGGCAAGGCGATGTCCACGCCGAGGCCGGCGACCACGTTGAGCGCGTCCGGATCGAGGCCGACCGCGGCGTTGTCGTTGTGGAGGCGCCCGTCGTCGACCATGGCGCTGACATCGAGGATCTGGTCCGCGCCGCAGGGGCAAGGCGGCGCGATCTCGACCGCCTCCACGTGCTCCGTCCCGCCGACGTTGACGAGCGGCACGCCCCGGAAACCCTTGCCGGCCGGCATGTGCAGGTCGCGCTCGATGTCGACCACGCCGATGGCGAACGCCGTGTCGCCGAGCCAGGCGTCGCGGCCGACCTTCGTCACGCCGGCGACATCGAAGGACGGTGCAAACTTCAGGTCGCCACCCACCTTGAGCACACCGCCGAACAGCACGTCGCGCGAGCCCGCGACCGTGAAGGTGCCGCCCACGTCTGCATAACCGGCCGTGCTGTAGTCGCGGTTCACGCCGACGGCGCCGCCGCGCCTCGACTCGGGGCCCCTGCTCGATCGAAAGCTGTCCGTCTCCAGGTAGCCCGCGACGCGCGTGTCCTCGCAGCTGCACAGCGCCCACCCGAACGTGTGCTCGGCGAGCGTGCCCGTACAGGTCTCGTGCGTCGTCGTGCCGTCCTGCACGACAGGCACGCTCGGACCACCGTCGTCACCGAGGTCGCCAGGACCCTCGGCGCCGCCAGGAGCGCCGCCCGCCTCCCCGCCCGAGGAGGTCGTGCAGGCTGCCCAGGAAAATGAAGTGATGATGCACGTCGCGACAAGATAGGATGAAGGAAGTCTCATGGCGCTTGTCTCCCAGCAGGAGTGACGGCGCTTGCGTGCGCCTCGTCCCCCTCAGTGGCGGGCGCCTCCGGAAACGGGCGGAAATTATCTCGTCTCGATCGTCGGCTCGCAGCCGGCGAGGACCGCGCGATCGTGGTGCACGACCAGCGACGTCGCGCGCACCGATCGCGCAAAGAGCGCGCCTTGAACCGTCCACAGCGCGGCGTCGCTCGAGATCTCCGCCCGTGGCGCATAGAGGTTCACGGTGAGGTCGCCCCCCTCGAGCTTCACGACATCCCCTCCGACGAACACGCGTGTGCCGCCCGGGCGAGCGGGGTCCGCGATCCGCGCGCCCTCGTGGATCGTCAGGTCGCCGCTCACGAACAGGTCGAGCTCTGCGCCGGCGTCCATCGCGATCTGGAGCGCGGCGTCGATCTCGAGGTCCCCCTCCACCATGAGGGCGGCCCGGCCGGCCACGCGGATCGCTCCGCCGAGCGCGCCGGCGGGGGCCGGCACGAAATAGCGGCCGCAGCCCAGGGTCCAGTCGACCGGGCCCTCCGGCGGCGAGGGATCGAGCCCGGCCGCGGCGTTGTCGTTCGACTGCCTCGCCTCGCCCACGATCGCCGCGACGTCCAGGAGCTCGGGCTCGGCGCATGGACAGGGGGGCTCGATCGACACCTCGGTGTGCTGCGTGACCCCGTCGACGGCGACCGCGCCGACCAGCGACGCCGACTCGGCGAGATAGAGGTCCCGCAGCACCGAGCCCGTCGCGGTCACGACCGTGTCCGCGAGCCAGGCGTCCCGCCCGACCTCCAGGCGCCCGGTGATGGACGAGCGGCCGTTCAGCCGGAGATCGGCGCGCGTGGACAGCGACAGGACGAACGACGAGGGCGACGAGCCCGCCACGACGAGGTGCTCCCCGATCGCCGCCGAGGTCGCGAGCCCCGCGTAGTCTCCGTTCACCCCGACGGACCCGCCGGGCTCGCCTTCCACCAGGACGCCCACGCGCGAGTCGAAGCCGTCCGTCACCAGCTTCACGATGTCCGTGTCCTCGCAGGCGCAGAGCGCATTCTGGAACAGCGGCGGCGCGAGCGCCGCAGTGCAGAGCGTGTGCGCGGAGCTCGACGACACGGTCACCTGGGGCGCGGCGCACGCCGCGCCGTCAGGGCCGCCGGCCCCGTCCGCCCCGTCCGCCCCGCCGCCCCCGCCCGCCCCGCCGCCCCCGCCGGGCACGGCGCTGCTCCACTCGGCGACCACGGTGTCCAGCGGGGCGCATCCTGCGCCGGGCGCGGCGAGCGCGGCGCCGATCAGGAGCAACGGGGCGCCCGGGAGAGGTCTGCCGGCCCGGGTGGCGCGGCTCCTCGGCTCGCTCATGGCCCGCCTCGCTCGCGGCTTCAGGGGGCCTGCCCCGCGAGCCGGCGCCGCAGCGCCGCGGTGTGCGGGCTCGACGGGTACAGCGCCACGAACTCCTCGGCCGCGCGGCGCTCCTCTGCGGCCCGACCGAGGGCGCGGAGCGCGCGGATGCGGCCGTAGCGCGCCTCCTGGCTCAGCGCGCCGCCCCGGCGGAGGTACTGATCGAAGTGCTGGAGCGCCGCCGCGGGCTGGCCGAGCTCCCGGAGCTCGAGCTCGCCGAGCGACACGAGCGAGGCCAGCGCCTCGCTGCTCGCCGGGAACGCGCGCTGCAGCGCTCGGTACTGCTCCGCCGCGCCCGCCGCGTCCCCGCGGCTGCGGAGCCGTCGCGCCTCGGCGAGGCGATCGGCCGCGGAGGGCTGCGAGGCGCCTTTCGCGCCCGCCGCGCCCGAGGCGGCGGCGCTCGCCGGCGGTCGGGGCGCCGCGGCGGCGGTCGAACCGGGCGTCGCGGGGGGCGCTTTGACCGGCGCCGGCGCCGCGGAGGGCGCTTCGACCGGCGCCGGCGCCGCGGAGGGCGCTTCGACCGGCGCCGGCGCCGCGGAGGGCGCTTCGATCGGCGCCGGCGCCGCCGCCTCGGGTGACGGCGGCGGTGCAGGGGAGGACCCGGTGGCGGGCGGCGCCTCGACGAGGGACAGGTCGGCGCGCAGCTCGTCCCCGGACAGCGGCTCGACCGAGCCGGAGGCGACGTCCATCACCTGACCGGCGGCCAGCGGCCGGGCCGGCCCCTGCGCCCCCCGCACCTCGACCGCGCCGCGCTGCACGCGCGCGATGGGCTGGCCCTGCTCGGCGAGGTGCACCGAGAACACCGTCCCGATCGCGGTCACCCGCCCGCCCGGCGCCGTGACGGAGAAGCTCACGCCGGGCGGCTGCTTCTCCAGGGAGGCGACGACCCGGCCGCGCTCGAGCGCCACGCGGCGCTCGGCGCCCGCGATGTCGGTGAGCACCACCTCGCTGTGCGGGTGAAGGCAGAGCAGCACCCGGTCCGGCAGGTCGACGCACGCCGCGCGCTCGCCGACACGCACACGCGCGCCCTGCGCGAGCGCCTCGCCCGGGGCGCGCGCGTCGTCGCCCACCTGGACGCTGCCCCGCGCGACGACGCCCGCCGCCGTCGGTTCACCGCTGGCCGGAGGGCGCGACCGGAGCGGCCCGGCGGCGAGCGCCACGGCGGCGGCCGCGGCCAGGAGCCCGCCCGCGATCGCGGCGCGGGTCGCGCGCCGCCTCGGGCGCGCCGCGACGTCGGGGAGAGGCGCCGCGGGCGCGGGGCGCTCCGGCGTGTCGAGCGTCTCCTGCAGCTTCGCCCTGAGCGCATTCCAGGCGCCGGCCTCCCGCGCGCACGCGGCGCACCAGGCCTCGTGCAGCGCGCAGAACTCGAGCTCCGCCGGCGTCACCGGCTCCTCCACGGTCTCGCGATCGCGGATGTCCATCCACCGCTCGCACTCGGCCCTGGTCATCTGTCGCCTCCTCGTACCGGCCGGTCCGGCAGCTCCTCGCGCCGGATCAAGCGGCGGAGCGCTTGCTTGGCGCGCAGCAGGCGGTCTTTCACGGTGTTGACGGGCACGTCGGTCAGATCGGCGATCTCCTCGACCGAGTACTCGTGCGCGTACTTCAGCACCAGCACGGTCCGGAGCGGGGGCGGCAGCTCCTGCAGGTGCTGCAGGAGCGACTGGGCGTCCTGGCTGGCCGGGGTCGGGATCTCGTCCGGCGTCAGGCCGCCGTCGATCGGCGCCGCCAACGAGCGCCGCTTCGCCAGGGCGCGCATGCTCGTCCGCACGACGATGCGATCGGCCCAGTGCTCCAGGGAGCTCTCGCCGCGGTAGGTGGTCGCTGATCGGAAAATTTCCATCATGCTGGATTGGCTCGCGTCCGTCGCGTCGGCTTCGTTGCGCAGGAGGGAGCGCGCGATGCGGAAGGAGCGCGCGCGGAGGCGGGTATCGAGCGCGCGCGCCGCGCGGGGGTCGGCTGCCGCGACGAGCGCCATCAGGGAGAGGTCCTGCGCAGGGTCGGTCTTCACGGGCGGGTTCGAGCTGCTCCTGTGTGGCGGCGGCACGGGGGAAATGGGCGGATCTTTTTTCACCACAAGGGCACGGAGAGCCGGAGCTCGGCGCGCCCGCGCCACGGGGCCGCCTCGGTGACCCGCTCCGCGCCGGGCGCGTTCACGACGTAGCGGGCCCGCGCGACGAGGTAGTCGGCGCCGGCGAGCGCAGCCAGCGACAGCGCGGTGCCGGCGGGCTGCCACGCGGCGCCCGTCCGGGCGGTCAGCCCGGCTTCCCAGCGATCGGCGGGGCTGGCCGCGCGGAAGCCCGGCGCGGCCTCGACGCGCGTGGCCACGAGCACGTCGAGCAGCCCGCCCGCCTCTGCCAGCCACGCGAGCGCCGGCCCTCCGGCCGTGTAACCCGCGGCGAGCTCGATGGGGTGGCGTCGGAGCGTGAGCGCGGCGTGCTCCGTGCGGATGGTCGTGTCGGCCGAGAGCACCGAGGCCGCGCCGACGTACAGGTGGTGACCGAGCCGCGCGGAGATGCCGAGCCGGACCCCTGACCACCACGGCACCTCGGGCGAGAGGCTGGTCCCGTCGTAGCCGATCATGAGCCGGAGCCAGGGCGCGCGCTCCTCGCGGGGCGGCGCGGCGGGCGCGCGCGCCTGCGCGGGGGGGCTCACGCCGATCTCACCGCCTTCGAGCAGGGCGGCCAGGTGCGAGGCGACGATGACGCTCGTCTCCTCCACGACGGTGCTCGCCCCCGCCCCGGCGTCGACGCGGCGCACGATGGATCGAGCGCGCCCCACGTCGGTGACGACCAGCAGGACCGCGCCGTCGGCGTCGCCGACCACGCGCACGGCCGCGAACGCCTGGTGAGCGCTGGCCGCCGCGCGGTCGCGCGCGAGCCCGTCCTCCAGCGAGCCGCCCGCGCCCGTGGTCGGCTCGGCGACCACGTCCACCCCGACGGAGGCCGCCTGGACCTCGAGCGCCTGCCGGAGCTCCACGCCGAGGTGCGCGGCCGAGGGCGCGACGAGCACGACGGCGCGCGGGCGGCGGGCCGGCCCCCCCTGCGCGAGGGCCTCGGTGGCCGGCGCTGTCGCCGCGAGCACGATCAGCGCGAGACGACCCAGCGCGCGCCACGTGAACGCACGGGCGCGTGGTCTCCGAGCACTCATCAACGCGGGAGTATCTCACCGCCGGAGCGCGGCGGAGAAGAGCATCCTGCGTCGCTCGGGCCGCCGGGCCGGCTCTTCGTCCCCGCCCCGGCGCCGTCCCGCTACCGCCCGTCGAGCAAGGCGGACGGGCCCTCCAGCTCCGCGAGCGTCCGGCTCAGCGTCTCGAGCGCTGCGGCGGCCTCGTGGAAGCGACGCTCGCCGAGCAGGCGCAGGTAGCTCGCGAACGCGTCGTTGGCCCGCTGCGCCAGCGCGTCGGTCACGCCGCGCGCGCCGGGGGCGGCCTCCGGCACGCCGGGCAGGCCCGCCGCGGCCGGCTCCGGGGGCGGCCCGGCCTCGATGAGCCCGCGCAGCGCCCCGTCGAGCGAGCTCGCGTAGCTCATCCGGTCGCCGTGCATCACCACCACGACGCGGAGCTCCGGATACGCCGCCGTGTCCGCCTGGAGGAAGATGGGCTCGACGTAGAGGAGCGTGTCCTCGACAGGGATGACCAGCGCGTTGCCGCGGATCACCTTCTGACCGCGCTGGCTCCACAGGGAGAGCTGCGCCGACAGCACCGGATCCTGATCGATCTTCGTGTCCATCTGCTGGGTGCCGAGCACGCGCGTGTCCTTCGGGAACTTGTACGCGAGCATGCGCCCGTAGCTGTCGCCGTCGGACATGCCGGCGATCCAGCCGATGAGCACCTGCCGGTCCTTCGGCGTGAACGGCAGGATCAGGGTGAACTCGGGCCGCCCCTCGCCCGGCGGCCTCCACATCACATAATAGGGCTCCACCGGCTGCACCTCGTCGTAGTACTTCTCGGTCGCGCGCGCCCAGAGGTCCTCCTGGTTGTAGAACACCTCGGGATCCCTCATGTGGTATTTCGCGTAAACGAGGCCCTGCGCGAGGAGGAAATCCTCCGGATAACGCACGTGCGCTCGGAGCTCCGCCGGCATCTGCTCGCGCGGCAGGAGCAGGCCGGGGAAGATGCGGCTGTAGACCTGGACGATCGGATCCTCCGGCTCGAAGACGTAGAGCCGCACCGAGCCGTCGTAGGCGTCGACCACCGCCTTGACCGAGTTGCGCACGTAGTTCGCGCGGCGGAGGTGGTGCGTGAACCCCGCCCGCCCGTCCGCGTCGCCCGGCGCGCGCGCCCCGCTCATCCCGGCGCCCTCGGCGGAGAAGAAGCTCTCGCTGTAGGGGTAGTAGCTCGACGTGGTGTACGCATCGAGGATCCAGCGGAGCCGCCCGCCGGCGACGACGAGGTACGGGTCGCGGTCGAGGGCCAGGAACGGGGCGATCGCCCCCACGCGCGCGCGGACCTCGCGGCGGAACATCACCCGGCTGTCGTCCGTGGGGATGCCGGACACGAGCAGGCTCGTGCCGCCGAGCTTCCACCCGAAGAGGAGCCTGTGGAAGAAGCCGTCGAGCGCGATCCCCCCGGCGCCCGCGTAGCGCGTGTAGACGTTCTCCGAGCCGCTCGGATAGTCGAACTCCGGCTCCCTGGAGTTGACCACCACATAGCCGTGGGTGGTCTCTCCGTAATAGATCTCCGGCCGCTCGATCGCGAGCTCGGGCGAGGCGGAGACGGGCGGGATGTCCTTCACGAGCAGGTTCGGCTGCCCGTCGTGCGTGAAGTCGTGCGCCGAGGCCATCGCGACGCCGTAGCCGTGCGTGTACTTGAAGCGACGGTTGACGAAGGTCTGGTGCTCGCGCGGCAGGTTCTCGGCGTCGAGCTCGCGCGGGGCGAGCATGACCTGCCGGTAGCGGTCGCCCACGGCGTAACGATCGATGTCGATGCCAGGCATCTCGTAATAGAGGCGGATCGCCTGGAACTGATGGATCACGGCGTCGAGCGCGCGCGCGTCCCAGAGGCGCACCTCGGACAGGAGATCCCGGTTGTTCGCCAGGGTCTCGCGGGTGAGCCGGTCGGAGACGGGGAACTCGGTGACCTCGACGTCGTGGAGGCGGAACCCCGCGCGGGTGAACGCGATGTTGTGGGCGAGGTAGGGGCGCTCGAGCGCGAGCTCGTTGGGCACCACCTTGAGCCACTGGACGAGCGCCGGGAGCACGTACAGGCCGAGCGCCCACGGCGCCGCCACGAGGAGCACCGGCAGCGCGGCGAGCCTCGCCAGGGCGCGCCGGCCCGCGCGGCGCTCGCCGGCGGCGGCGGAGCGGCAGAGGGCGCGCTGCACGGGCGGGAGGAAGAGCGCGATGCCCACGAGCGCGGCGATGACGGCGACGACGCGGGTGGCGGGCAGGCGCACGTGGACGTCGGTCCAGCCCGGGCCCACGACCACGCCCGACGACGAGTACATGAGGTGATAGGCCGCGAGCCACCGCCCCCAGGCGACGACGAGCGCGAGCGCCCCGAGGGAGAAGAAGAACGCGCGGTGCCGCGCGGCGTTGGCAGGCGCGGCGTCCGCGGCGGGAGCCGCGATGTCCGGCGCTGCGACGCGCTCCGCGGGGAGGTCCGCAGGGGGCGCCGCGACGTGCTCCGCAGGAGGCGCCGCGACGTGCTCCGCGGCGGGATGGCGGGCCGTCCGCCGCGCCGACGTGAGGTCCGCGTCGACCGCCGCCCCGGCGAGCGCGAAGAGCGCGAGGGCCCACAGCAGGAAGTAAACCGCATCATAGAACGGCAGCGAGAACAGGTAGAACGAGGTCCTCCGGCCGAGGATGGGGTCGCGCAGCTCCGTGGGCACCTGCGCGAGGAAGCGAAGGATCACCTGCCAGCCGAAGAAGCCCCAGAGGGCGCCGAGCGCCGCGCCGAGCAGCGTCGGGACGCGGCGCGCGCCGAGCGACCGCGCAGGGAGGGTCAGCAGGAAGACGAGGAGCCCGCCGAGCGAAGCGGCCACGAGCGCCGAGATCAACCGGGCCAGCGTCGCCGTCCAGAAGCGCGCGGCGTAACCGAGCTCGGCGAACCAGAGGTACTCGCCCCAGAAGCTCAGGAACCCGAAGAACGCGAGCGTGCCTACCCCGAGCAGCGCTCCCGCGGCGACGGGCAGGCGCCTGCGCATCCACATCCCCCACGCGATCAGGGCTGCTCCGGCGCCGAGCAGCACCAGGATGAAAAGAATGTACATTCGATGCCTCCGTTGGCGGGGCCCCACGCGGGGCGCGACGTGTGCGCCCTCAGGGCGCAAGGACCGCGCCCGGTCCAGCGCTGCGAACGCGTGTCAGCGACGCACGGGCAGGCGAGCTGACAGCGCGGCGGAATGAGAGCAAACAGCGCGTCGAGCTCGCTCGGTAGGCCGTGATCTCGAAAGCGTCGGCCCCTCGCCGGCATCGAACGGGAACGTGCGGCGATGCTGTGGGCTGTCCTGAGCGTGTTCGTCGGAGCGCTGCTGGCGCCGGCCGTCTATCGCTGGCTCGGGCGCCCGGCCGGCTGGCTCTTCGCGGCGCTCCCGCTCGGCGTGCTCGTGTTCGCGGTGCAGCTCGTCCCGAGCTCCCTCGCCGAGGGGGAGGCCCATCACGCGTCGCTGCCGTGGATCCCGTCGCTCGGCGTGGAGCTCGCGGTGCGGCTGGATGGGCTCTCGCTCGTGTTCCTCGGGCTCATCTGCGGCATCGGGGCGCTGATCCTCGTGTACGCGAGCGAATACCTGCGCTCGCACCCGCGGCTCGGGCGGTTTTACGCCTACCTGCTCCTGTTCACGGGATCCATGGCGGGCCTCGTGCTCGCCGACGACATCATTCTCCTCTTCGTGTGCTGGGAGCTCACGAGCGTGAGCTCGTATCTCCTCATCGGGTGGGACCACGAGCGGCCGGAGGCGCGCAAAGCCGCCTTGACGGCGCTGCTCGTGACGGGCGGCGGCGGGCTCGCCATGCTCGCGGGCCTCGTCCTCCTCGCCGTGGTCACCGGAGAGACGCAGATTTCACGATTCTCGGGGGACGTCGTCCGCGAAAGCCCCCTCTACCTGCCGATCCTGCTCCTCGTCCTCGCGGGAGCCTTCACGAAATCGGCGCAGGTGCCCTTTCATTTCTGGCTCCCTCGGGCGATGGAGGCGCCCACGCCGGTGAGCGCCTACCTGCACTCGGCCACGATGGTGAAGGCCGGCGTCTACCTGCTCGCGCGCCTGCATCCGACGCTGGGCGCGACGCGCGAATGGTACCTCGTCGTGACGGGCTTCGGCGCCGCCACGATGGTGACGGGCGCGGCGCTCGCGGTCGCGCAGAAGGATCTCAAGCGGATCCTCGCCTACTCGACCGTGAGCGTGCTCGGCCTCCTCACGATGCTCCTCGGCGTCGGGACCCGGGCGGCCGTCTCCGCGGCGGTGGTCTATCTGGTCGCGCACTCGCTGTACAAGGGCGCGCTCTTCATGACCGCGGGGACCCTGGACCACGAGACCGGGACCCGCGACGTCACCCGTCTGCGGGGCCTCGCGCGGCGGATGCCGATCACCGCGACGGCGGCCGTGCTGGCGGCGATCTCGAGCGCGGGGGCGCCGCCCCTCCTCGGCTTCCTGTCGAAAGAGCTCTTCTACGAGGCCGTCCTCGCGCCGCCCTCGATGACGACGGTCCTCGCCGGGGCCGCGGTCCTGTCGAGCGCCCTCCTGGTCGTGGTGAGCCTGGTCGTCGCCCATCGTCCCTTCTTCGGGGGGTCCCCGGCGGCGCCCACGCTCCCCCACGAAGCGCCGCTGTCCTTGTGGCTCGGGCCTGCCACGCTCGCGGCGGCGAGCCTCGTCCTCGGGGTGGCGCCGCGACTCCTCGGCGACCTCCCGGGCGCGGCGGCGACCGCCATCCTCGGCCGCCCCACGCCGCTCGAGCTGCACCTGTGGCACGGCCTGACCCCCGTGCTCGGGCTCAGCGTCGCAACCCTCCTCGCCGGCCTCGGGCTCTTCCGCGTCCTCTCCGGCCGGGAAGGGCCCCTGCGCGACGCCGCCACGCGCCTCGGGGCGTGGGGCCCTGCGCGCGTGTACGACGCCGCCCTCGCGGGGCTCCTCCGGTCCGCGGAGTGGCTGACCGGGCGGCTTCAGACGGGGCACTTGCGCCATTACCTGCTCGTCACGGCCCTGACGACGGTCGTGCTCGTCGGGACACCGCTGCTCCGGAGCCTCCCTTTCACGATCCCGTCGCTCAGCGTGGAGCCCCCGGAGCTCGTGCTCGCGGGCGTGATCCTCGCGTCCGCGGCCATGGCGACGCGCACCCAATCGCGCCTCGCCGTCGTCGCCGCGCTCGGCGCGATCGGCATCTGCGTCATGCTCGTCTACGTGATCTTCAGCGCGCTCGATCTCGCGCTGACGCAGATCATGGTCGAGGTGCTGACGGTCGTCATCTTCGTCCTCGTCCTGCACCACCTGCCGCGCTTCGTGCGCCGATCCCCCGCGCGCGTGTGGATCCCGGACGCGATCGTCTCCGTGATCTTCGGGGGCACGGTGACCCTGTTGATCCTCATGTCGTCGACGCTCTCCCCGGCGCCGATCCTGAGCGAGTTCTTCGTGGAGAAGGTGCACACCGAGGCCCACGGGCGGAACATCGTCAACGTGATCCTCGTGGATTTCCGGGCGATGGACACGCTGGGGGAGTCCACGGTCCTCTGCGCGGCCGGGATCGGGGTGGTTGCGCTGCTCGCGGCCCGTGCGCGGAAGGGAGCCTGAGCCATGCCCTCCGTGATCCTGCGCGCCGCCACGCCGGTCTTGATGGTGCTCCTGATCATCGTCTCGATTTACGCGCTCCTCCGCGGTCACCTCGAGCCCGGGGGCGGGTTCGTCGGCGGGCTCATCATCGCATCGGCGTTCTCGCTCCACATTCTCGCGTACGACGTCCCCTCGACGCGGGTGCTGCTCCGCGTCGCGCCCCAGACGCTCATGGGGCTCGGCCTCTCGACGATCCTGCTCTCGGGCGTCATCGGGCTCGTGGCCGGCGGATCCTTCCTGCAAGGCGTGTGGGCGACCGTCCCCGCGCCGGGGCTCGGCGACGTCGCGGTGGGGACGCCGGTGCTGTTCGACGTCGGCGTGTATGCCGTCGTGATGGGCATGGTGCTCATGATCCTCCTCATGGCCGCGGAGATGGATTCATGACCGTCCTCCTCGCGATCGTCGTCGGCGGGCTCTATGCGTCGGGGCTGTTCCTCATGCTCCGGCGCAGCATCGTGAAGCTCGCCTTCGGCCTCGTGCTGCTCGGGCACGGGACGAACCTCCTCATCCTCACGGCGGGCGGCGTCGTCCGCGGCCGTCCCCCGCTGATCCCCAAGGGGGGAGGGGACTTCCGCGCCCCGCCGGCCGATCCCGTGGCCCAGGCGCTGATCCTGACGGCGATCGTCATCAGCTTCGCGGTCGTCGCGTTCGCCGTCGTCCTCCTCCACCGCGTTCATCGGACGATGGGCAGCGACGATATCGACTCTCTCGAATCGACCCGCCCATGAAGGTGCTCCTCGTCCTGCCCGTCCTCGTCCCCCTGACCACGGCGGCCCTCTCGCTCCTTTTCTTCCGCCGCGCGGACAGGCATCGCGCGCTCGGCCTCGTCGGGAGCGTCGTTCAGCTCGTGGTCGGCGCCGCCTTGCTCCGCGCCGTGCGCCAGGGGGGCATTCAATCGACCCAGCTCGGAGGCTGGCCCGCGCCGTACGGCATCACCTTCGTGGTCGACCTCTTCTCGGCGCTGATGGTCCTGCTCTCGGGCGTCATCGCGGTCGTCACGTCGATCTACTCCCTGTCGGACATCGACCGGGAACGGCGGGCGCACGGGTTCTACCCGCTCATGCACGTGCTCCTCATGGGGACGAACGGGGCCTTCGTCACCGGCGATCTCTTCAATCTGTACGTCTGGTTCGAGGTGACGCTGATCGCGTCCTTCGTGCTCCTCGTGCTCGGCAACGAGCGGCCGCAGATGCAGGGCGCAATCAAGTACGTCGCGATGAACCTGATCGCGAGCGCCCTCTTCCTCACCGGCCTCGGCATCCTTTACGGATCCGTGCACGCCCTCAACATGGCCGACCTCTCGCTCAAGCTGCCGAGCCTCGCGCCGCCGATCCGGATCACGCTCGCGATGATCTTCCTCGTCGCGTTCGGCATCAAGGCCGCTGTCTTCCCCCTCTTTTTCTGGCTGCCGGACTCGTATCACACGCCCCCCGTGACGGTCACCGCGCTGTTCGCGGGGCTCTTGACGAAGGTGGGCGTCTACGCCCTCGTGCGCATCTTCACCCTCGTCTTCGCGGGCGACGAGGACGCCACCCACGCGCTCCTCCTCGGGATCGCGGCCTTCACCATGGCCGTCGGCGTGCTCGGCGCGGTGTCCCGCCGCGAGGTCCGGCGGATCCTCGCGTTTCACAGCGTGAGCCAGGTCGGCTACATGGTCATGGGCCTCGGGCTGTTCACGTCGTCGTCCCTCGCGGGCGCGATCTTCTTCGTCCTGCACCACGCCATCATCAAGTCGAACCTCTTCCTCATCAGCGGGATCATGCAATCGGACGGGAGAGACGGGAGAGACGTCGGCCTCGACCTTCAGGGCGGGCTGCTCGCGCGGAGCCCCGGGCTCTCCGCCTGCTTCCTCGTCACGGCCCTCTCCCTCGCCGGCATGCCGCCCTTGTCGGGGTTCTGGGCCAAGCTCATGCTGGTGCGGTCGGGGCTCGAGGTCGGCTCGCGAGGGGCCGCGGCCGTCGTCGCCACGAGCCTCGCCGTCGGCCTCGTCACCCTCATTTCGATGACGAAGATATGGAACGAGGCCTTCTGGAAGCCCGCGCCCGCGCCCGTCGACGCCGACCTCGCCGCGCGCGAGGGCGAGACGCGGCCTCGCGCGCTCCTGTATGTGCCGGTCGTCCTTTTGACCGCGCTGGGCTTCACGCTCGGGCTGGCGCCCGAGCCGCTCCTCGACGTCGTCCGGCGGGCCGCCGCGCAGCTCGCCGAGCCGACCGACTACGTGCGCGCCGTGCTGGGGGAGGGGCGCCCATGAGGGCCTTCGTCCTCAATCTGTTCCTGGCGATCGTCTGGGTGAGCCTGACCGGCCGTGTCACCGCAGGGGGCCTCGTCTTCGGCTTCCTCCTCGGGTACCTCCTGCTCCTCGGGCTCCGGCGCCTGCTCGGCCCCACGACCTATTTCGAGAAGCTGCCGGGCATGCTGTCGTTCATGCTCTTTTATGCGAAAGAAATGGTGCGGGCGAACCTCAGGGTCGCCCGCGACGTCATGTCGATCAGGCGAAGGAGCCGCCCCGGCATCGTCGCGGTCCCCCTGGATCTGACGACCGATCTCGAGATCACGGTGCTGACCGTCCTCCTCGCCCTGACGCCCGGCACCTTTGGCCTCGACGTCTCGAGCGACCGCACGGTCCTGTTCGTCCATGCGATGTTCGTGGACAGCGCCGACGCGCTGCGCGCGACCATCAAGAACGACCTCGAGCGCCGCGTGAAGGAGCTCTTCCGATGACCCCGCTCTTGCTCGTCGCGATCGCCGTGGTCACGGCGGCGTTCCTCGTCGCGTTCATCCGCCTCTTGCTCGGGCCGAGCCTCCCCGACCGCGTGGTCGCCATGGACCTCATGGCGACGGTCGGCAGCGGGGGCATCGCCCTCTACGCGATGGTGACCGACCACGGCGTCCTCCTCGATGCGGTGATGGTGCTGTCGCTCATCTTCTTCCTCGGCACCATCGCGTTCGCGTATTACCTCGAGCGACAGGGGGAGACGCCGTGATCCTCGAGCTCGTCGAGGGCGCGCTCCTCGTCATCGGATGCATCTTCATGCTGATCGCGGCCGTGGGGATCCTGCGCATGCCGGACCTGTACACGCGCCTCCAGGTGACGTCGAAGGCCTCGGTGTTCGGGATGACGTGCATCATCTCGGCTTCCGCCCTTCATTTCAAAGACCCGGCCGTCACCACCCGGGCCATCGTCATCATCGCGTTCGTGGTGCTGACGATGCCCGTGGCGACGCACTTGCTCGCTCGCGCCGGTTACACGACGAGCACGCCCCTCTCGCCCGAGACCGTGGTGAACGAGCTCGCGGGGCATTACGATCCGACGACCCACACCCTCGCCGGCGCAGCGCCGAGGACCCGCATGTTCGAGCTTAAACCCGGGGCCGCGGTCGTCGGCAAACATATCGCCGAGCTCGGCCTGCCTGCCGGGGTGCTCATTCGCGCCATTCACCGGGAGGGCGGGACCGTCGTGCCCAGGGGCCAGACGATCCTCGTGGTCGGCGATCGGCTCGACGTGCTCGCGGAGCCGGCGGAGCTCGGCCGCGTGCGTGAAATCTTCCAGGCGGAGGCCGCGACGACAGCGACGGATGAGCCGGACGGCAAGCCGTCATAAGCAACGTTGCCCAGCACATGGGGGCGCGCGGGGGGAGACGCGCGGCTCGGAGCCAGCCCGGATGGCGTACGCCGCAGCCCCGAGCTCACGGGCGGCTCCATGCGCCACGGCCACCGCCCGACCCGCCGAGAGGGCGGCGAACCGGGCGGCGGGGGGCGCGTCGCCCGGCGGGCTTCAGGCCGGGGCCGCGCTCGCGCCCACGCCGTCCAGGGCCGCCATCGCCTCGTCCGGCAGCGCGAGCTCGGCGGCGGCGAGGTTCTCGCGCAGGTGAGCCACCGACGAGGTGCCGGGGATCAGCAGGATGTTGGGCGCGCGCCGCAGCAGCCACGCGAGGGCGACCTGCATGGGCGTGGCGCCCAGGCCGCGGGCCACGTCGGAGAGGATGGACGACTGCAGCGGCGAGAAGCCGCCGAGCGGGAAGAAGGGGACGTAGGCGATGCCCTCCTTGGCGAGGTCGTCGATCAGGGCGTCGTCGGCCCGGTGCGCCAGGTTGTACTGGTTCTGCACGCAGACGATGTCGCAGATCCGCCGCCCCTCCGCGACCTGGGCGGGCGTGACGTTGCTGAGCCCGATGTGGCGCACGAGCCCCTGGCGCTGAAGCTCGGCCAGGGCGCTGAGCGGCGCCTCGATCGAGCCCTCGGCGGGGCCGTGCACGCTGAACATGACGCGCAGGTTCACGACCTCCAGCGCCTCGAGCCCGAGGTTGCGCAGGTTGTCGTGCACCGCGCTGGTCAGCGCTTCGGGCGAGGAGGCCGGGAGCCAGGCGCCCGCCTCGTCGCGGCGGGCGCCGATCTTGGTGACGATGACCAGATCGTCCGGATAAGGCGCCAGGGCCTCGCGGATGAGCTGGTTGGTGACGTGCGGGCCGTAGAAGTCGCTGGTGTCGATGTGGTCGACCCCCGCGGCGACCGCCTCGCGCAGCACCGCGAGCGCGCCGTCGCGGTCCTTCGGGGGGCCGAACACGCCGGGCCCGGCGAGCTGCATCGCGCCGTAACCGAGGCGCTTCACGTGGCGGCGGCCGAGCTTCGCGGTCCCGGCGGTGTCGATCTTGGACATGTCCTGGTCTCCTTGGTTGGCCCGGCCAAGGTAGGCCCTGGCGAGCTGCGCGATAACGGCGCACAATCCGCACGGGCTGTGCGGAATTCCGAACAATGAACCTGGACCTCGGCGACCTCGACACCTTTGTCGCGGTCGCTCGCGCCAAGAGCTTCCGGGACGCGGCGCGGGCGACGGGCCGCAGCGCCTCGGCGGTCAGCGAGGCGGTGCGCCGCCTCGAGGCGCAGCTCGGCGTCCGGCTGCTCCACCGCACGACGCGCAGCGTCGCGCCCACGGAAGCCGGGGCGCGGCTGCTCGACCGCCTGGTGCCGGCGCTGGGTGAAGTGGCCGCCGCGGTGGACGTGGTGAACGGCTTCCGCGACCGGCCGGCGGGCACGCTGCGGCTGAACGTGCCGGTCAGCGCCGCCCGCCTGGTGCTGCCGGACATCCTCCCGGCGTTCCTCGCCGCCTACCCGGAGATCCAGCTGGAGGTGATCGCGGAGGACGCCTTCATCGACGTGCTGGCGGCCGGTTGCGACGCCGGCATCCGCTACGACGAGCGGCTGGAGCAGGACATGATCGCCGTCCCCATCGGCCCGCGCGTCCAGCGCTACGCGACCGCCGCGGCGCCCGCCTACCTGGATCGGCGCGGCCGCCCGGAACACCCGCGCGATCTGCTGCAGCACGCCTGCATGCGCGGCCGCTTCAGCAGCGGTCAGATGATCACCTGGGAGTTCGAGCGCGACGGCGAGGTGGTGCGGGTCGACCCGGCGGGGCCGCTGCTGGTCAGCGCGGGCGCCGCCGTCGACCTGGCGGTGGACGCGGCGGTCGCCGGCGTCGGCGTCATCCAGCTGTTCGAGGACTGGCTGCGCCCGCACCTGGACAGCGGCGCGCTGGAGCCGGTGCTCGAGCCCTGGTGGCAGAGCTTCTCGGGGCCGTTCCTCTACTATCCGGGAAGCCGGCTCGTCCCCGCGCCGCTGCGCGCCTTCATCGATTTCGTGAGGACCTCCGCGAAGCGGTGAGCGCGGCGCCCCCCGCGTCGTTGAACGCTGGCACGCGGCACGGTGGCACGGTGGCACCGTGGCGCGGTGCCTTCTCCGCAGCCGGCCTGCTGGCGCGACAAACAGCTGTGCGCCCGGATACCTGCGCCTCCTCACCAAGGCGACCCAATCTCAGAGAACCGGCTGGCACGCACGTTGCGATGCTGCGATGCGCCGAGTTCGCCTCGCCGTCAGAGCCGACGGCGGCGTAGCGTGAGCCGAGAAACGCACACAATGATGAGATCCATGAGGTTATCATGAAAGCAACCCAGATCATCAGCCTTGCCGTTATGGCCACCGGCATCACGGTGGCCGCCTCCACGCACGCAGACAACCAGTTCGTCGCCGGCATGAACTGCCGGAACCAGACAGACACCATAGGATCCTATGAGGTTAGCTCCAGCGGCTACGCTTTGAGTGGAGGCAGATTCCCAGTGGCGCTCGTCTGTCCCATCGATCGCACTGCCTTCGGCTCGGCTGGCAGCATGGCTGTGAGGGTGTTCGTTCACGACAAAAATCCAACTCCCGATGAAGATGTCTGCTGCTTCGCCGCCCACAGGAACGCGGGGGGGCCGTCGGTCGTCACGAGCGGCACCTCGTGCACGTCGTCGACCGGCGAGTACCAGTCCTTCGACATCACGATCCCCAGCTACGTGGGCACGTGGGACTACGCCTACGTCCATTGCTCGCTCCCCCCCGCATACAACACCAACAGGTCGGCGATAATCGCCTATCGCGGCGTCGAGCAATGATGGCCGTGCGAGTTACCCAGGCATGTATTGCCGCTGCCGGCACGCTGGCCGCGCTCGCGGTGGGGTGGGGTCTCCATCGCGCTCCGGGCGAGGTCGCCTCCCGCGCGATCGAGCGAGCGCAGCAGGATTCACTGGAGTCCGATTCGCTTCCCCAGAGGATCGCTGACGTCGGTACGAAAGAGCGAAGCCGGGCGCACAAGAGCCCACGACCCAAGTCCGATCAGGCATCTGCGCGAGAGCCCGGAGATGCTGGATTGCGCGCGGACCCACGGGCAAGCTCGAGCGCCAACGATCTGAGCCCAGCGGAGCAAGACGCCGAGGCTGCCGCGACGCTGGATGCTGCCGTTCGCTCCGAAGGCGTGGATCGCGATTGGTCGAGCGCGATGGAGAGTCGCATCGGCAAATTCTTCAACACGGACAAGGCGACAGGCTCATCGGCGCGCCGCGTCGACTGCAGAAGCACGCTGTGCCGGGTCGAGATCGCCCACGAGAGTATCGGTGCGCGCGAGCACTTCGTCGAACGCATGCCCTACATGATCTCTCCACGGTCCATGATCTTCGCTTACATTGAGGATGAGGACGATCGCGAGATCGTCGTCTATATCACCCGCGAAGGTCACCCGCTTCCCCTGGGTTGACAGGGGACAGCCATCCTGAGCAGCGTCGCGGTAGGGCTGCCCCGGACGGCGCGACCACCTGCTCGAGGACGCGATCACCCCCGGCGCCCGCCGGCGCATACGCGCACGACGTCCGAGGTCGCGACCTGGATCGTGATCCAGATCCCTGAAGTGCAGGCTCTCGTGGTAACGTCAAGATCCGCCGGCGACCGGCTCCAGCGAGCCCGCCGTTGCCTGGAACAAGGAGGTCGCCCGGATGACAAGCAGGCTTCAGCTTCGGATCGTTCTCATCGCTTCTTTCTCTCTCTTGCTCTCGTTCGCCGGTATCCGCCCGAGCGCGGCCCAGTCGAGCTTGCCCTACTGGACCGAGATTCCGCAGGGCGGCGACGTCCCCGACGCCGTCTGGGACGGCGCGAGCGCCTATCACGAGGGCCTCTTCTACATCTTCGGCGGGTTGAACGGCACCTACCCCGATGACGAGCCCGTGGCCACTTTCAGCGCCTTCGACGTCGACACGCTGACCTGGTACGACCTCGGCCAGTACCCGGGCGGGCCGTCCGCCAGGGCCGAGTCGATGATGTGGTGCGTCGCCGAGGAGGACGCGCTGATCGTCTCCGGCGGGAGAGGTCCTTTCCGGCGCGGGCTCGACCTCACGCACCAGGACACGTTCCGGTTCGACCCGGCGCACGGGTGGACGCAGATCTCGCAGAGCGCGGCCGAGATCGGGCGCGCCAACCGCTCCACGGAGGCGGTCGCCGTGCGAAAGAAAGGGAAGCACAAGACCGTCGCGTACGCCTTCTCGGGCTCGTCGTCGACGCTGCCGGCCTTCATCAACCGTCCGGACGGCCTCCAGCACGACCTGGTCCGCTACAAGAACGGCTGGAGGCAGGTCGCGACCGGCTCGCCCGCCCCGCGCGCTCGAGCCCATCATCCGCTCGTCTACTCCGAGGGCTGGAACGCCCTGCTCGTCTACGGCGGATACACGAACGACGCCGTGAACGGGACCGGCCTGTTCACGCCGGAGAACTACCTCGGCGACCTCTGGATGTTCGACGTCGACAGCGAGACCTGGGATCAGCTCACCTTCGACGAGGCCGGCGGACCGGGCCACCGCGACAACGCGAAGCTGATCGCCGATGAGCACAACGACCGCATCTGGCTCTTCGGGGGCAGCCAGTTCGACGGTACCACCCTGTCCGATCTCTGGTATTTCGATCTCCACACAGGGACCTGGACGCGCGTGGACACCGCGATGACGGGGCCGGCGCCGGCGCCGAGGTTCGGCCAGTTCTACTTCTCTCGCAAGACCGCCGCGGCCTACGAGCTCTACATCTTCGGGGGAGCGACCGCGGAGTTCGCGCCGGTGCTGCTCAACGACATGTGGAGATTGACGATCCCCCTCGGCTGCGGCGGCTGATCAAGAAGACGCCATCCGACACAATCGCGTGGTGGTGTAAATTTGAATTGAGGCCATCGCCGAATCTCTGAAGGACCTACTCGAGGACGCTCAGCAGCGCGCGCCCTAGCGCCTCCTTCTCCTCCGGATCGACGTCATCACGCGCCCGGATGCCGAGCACCGCGTCGACCGTCGACGTGATCGTCGCGGGCGACACGCCTTCCGAGCCGATGTACGAGAGGCCGCGGCGCAGGGTGAAGCGGCCGAGCGCGAGGCGATTCCACGCGATCTGCAGCGCCGCGGCGGGCGGCATGCGCGGATCGCGCGTGATCGAGCCGAAGGTCGAGCTCCTCGCGATGAACTTGCGATCTCCGCTGGCGCTGCCGAGCCCGAAGACGTGGACCGCATCCGCGCGCGCGATGAACGCCAGATCGGGCTCGGTGGTGCGCGCCTCGATGATCGGGCCCGCGGACCAGCGCCCGAGCGTCCCCCAGAAGCGCTCGGCCTCCATCCCGAACTCGAGCATCCCCTGGCGGAACGAGCTCGACACCCGGGCGCCGGCGACGACCTGCGACGACAGCGCGAGCGCCGAGTCGAGCATCCCGAAGTCGTGCCCCGCCGCGCCGAGGATCGCCTCGAGCGCCGCCTCCTCGCCGAGCGTGCGCGCGGCGTCGCCGAGATCCCACCGCAGGTCGACCGCGTCGCGGAAGCGGGCGGCGAGCGCGTCGTAGGCCGTGCCGTACATCGCCTCGAGCGCGAAGGCGTACTGATCGCGTGCGCGCGCCGTGGTCCCGCGCTGCGCGAGGTGCGCGTGGACGGCGTCGATCTGCTCGCGCGGCAGGCTGCGCAGGTCGCGCGCGAACGCGAGGCGGTGCGCGGCGTCGTACAGCGTCGCCTCGCCGTCGGTGACGCCGAGGACCTCCTGCGCGAGCTCGGCCGCGGGCCTCTCCCACTTCGCGCGATCGGGGTGGTCCGCGGCGATGTAGGCGCTCCTCCACGCGGGCCGCAGGGCGAAGACCGCCGCCGCGTCGGCGCCGTCCGGCAGCTCCTCTGTGTGCTGCGAGGCCGCGCGCACCGCGGCCGCGCGCTGGGCGACGACGACGTGCGGATCGAGCTCCAGGGCGGCCGGCTCGATGATGTAGGGCAGGAGCATGAAGCTGAGCGCGTCGCGCGTCGTCGCCGGGTCGGCGCGGCCCCGCCAGCACGTGCTCGCGCCGACGACGACGCGCGGGCGCACGACCGCGGCGATCGCCCTCATGCTCGGCCCGCCGCTCGGCGCGTCGATGAGCAGGAACCAGCGGGGCGCCGCGCCCGCGGGCGCGAGGATCTCCTGCCAGGCCTGCGCGCGCTCGTCGTCGCTCACGCGCGCGTCGTCGAGCAGCGAGAGGAGCCCGGCGATCTCCGCCGGCACCTGGCTCGCCCAGTACCCGTCGACCGCTCCGGCGTAGCGCGCCACCGCCTGCGCCGCCTCCGCGCCGCTCAGGTCGAGGCTCGCGGCGGCGCGGGTATACGCTCGCAGCATGTCCGCGCCGAGGCGCATGCGCTGCGCCTGCGCGAGCGCCTGGATGCGCGCGAGCACGGCGCGGGGATCCATCCCGGCCTCGAGCGCCGCCAGGGGGACGAGCCAGCCCGCGAACGACGGCGTGACGTCGCTCAGGAGCTGCGCCTTCTGCGCTGCGCTGACGTCGGTGAGCCCGATGAGCCCCGCCGCGAGCCCCGAGTTGACCTCGTCGAGCGGCCTGCCCGCGAGCTTCACGAGCGCGTCGATGCGCTCGGCGCGCGACCCGCTCGCGAGCGCGGCCCGGAGCGCCGGCCAGTCGTTGGTCTGCCTGCGCTGCCACGCGAGGGCCTGGTCGAGCTTCGCCGCGACGTCCGCGTCCGAGGCCGCGCCGTCGGCGAGGAGCGGCACGAGCGCCTTGAACAGCGCGCCGCGCGGGCGGGGATTGACGTCGCGCCAGCTCGCGACGTCGGCGGCGTGGTACAAGGACAGCAGCGCGCTCTGCCGCGCCGCCGCGGAGAGCACGGTGGAGCGCCCGATGGCCGCGATCGCGTCCTCGATCAGGTTCGTCACGTCGGCCGTCTCCGCGACCTCCGCGAGGAACCCGGAGATGTCCACGTCCGGAGGCGCGGACGCGAGCGCCTCGCCGAGGAACTGCCCCCGCGCCTCCGCCTGGCGCGCGGCGATCCCGTCGGGCAGGCTCGACCAGCTCCCGCTCTCCTCCTCGCGGACGCCGTAGTCCTCGCGGAGCGTGTCCGCGCGCATTTCGCTCAGCGCCGCGGCGGAGGCGAACCCCTGCGTGAGCTCCCGCTGCCGCGCGGGGCCGACGTCCGAGCCTCTCCAGAACAGCCGTCCCGCCGCGCGACGTACGCGGTAGCTCGGATCGGCGAGCATGGCGTCGGCCTGCGCCGCGCTCAGGGTGCCGGCGCTCCCGTACCACGCGGCGGCCGCCTCGCGGACCGAGCGCGAGGCCGACTCCCGCAGCGTCACGAGCAGCGCGTCGACGCTCGGCGGATGCTCGAGGTCCGGCGTGCGCAGCGCTCCGGTCGCGCCGCGGAAGCGCTTGGTCTGGAGGAGATCCGCGACGAACGCGACGAGCGCGCGACGTTCGTCTTCCGTCGTTCCGGGGTTGTTCGAGAGCGACGCGGCCGCCTCGAACAGGAGCGCCGGGCTCTCCGTGCTCGCGAGGATGCGGAAGACGCGCGCGAGATCGCCCGGGCGCACAGGCGCGTTTCGCAGCAGGTCGGTCTGGAGCGGTCCCTCGGTCACCGCCTCGAGCGCGAGCAGGTCGGCGACGGCGACCACGCCGAGGCGCGCGAGGTGTGCGGCTTCACCGTTCCAGTACAGCCGCTCCGACTGGCCGCGGCAGTCGCTCACCGGGTACGGCTCGACGCCGAAGCCGCCGACCTGATTGACCGCGCGATCGAGCGCGAGGCGGACAGTCGATGAGGGGTCCTGCCCGAGCTGCGCGACCACCTGCTCGAGGACGCGATCACCCGACAGAAAGGGCGCATCGCTGATCGCGCTCTCGGTCGTGTCGACGCCCTCGGTCGTGTCGACGCTCTCGGTCGTGTCGACGCTCTCGGTCGTGTCGACGCAGCCGGCTGCGAGGAGAGCCCATGTGATGCAAATCGACGAGAACAGGTGTGTCTTGCGCATGCTCACAGAGAAACTCCATGCCAAGGTTGAACGGCTTCATCGCGGCCCGCCGCCGGAGCCGGACGCTGCGGCGGGAGAGCCGGGGGATCGGCCGCCGCCGCAACATAGAAAGATCCGGCTGCTCATGTGCCCTCCGAGCACGATTTTGCTCATGGAAATGGGTTGTTATCGGACCGTGGCCGTCCAGTCGCGTTCGGGTCCACCCGCGTGCGCGGGGACGACACGAGCGGCCGAGGAGAACGCGCAGCCTCCTTCGAGTTCGGCCGAGCTGGCACGCCGAGCTGCGAGGCGCATCGCGCTCCTCGTGATCACCCCCGGCGCCCGCCGGCACGTACGCGCACGACGACGGGACGGTCTCGCGCGAAAGAGCTCGCCTCGCTAGCTCGGGCTGTCAGGAGTCTTGGCAGGGATCACGGCGGGAGAAGAGAGATTTCAACGCAAAGGCGCAAAGGCGCAAAGGCGCAAAAATACAGAGAAAATTCTGGTTTGCGCCTTTGCGTTTAAATCGCTCGGGATCCCTGGCCAGACTCGTGAGGCACGGAACTAGAACGTCGGCGGCGATGGATTCAGGTCAGAATCCAGGAACTCGGTGATCATGGGCACCAACCAGTTCATCCGTTGCATCAGGCCGATGTGCGTGGTGCCCGGGATGATGGCGAGACGAGACTTCGGCAAGCCGTGGATGTCTCCCATCTTTCCACCGCCCAGGGCCCGGAAGAGCTCCAGGGCATGCTCGTACCGTACGCCGTCGGCATCACCAAGGACGATGAACAGGGGCGCCTTGATGCCTTTCACCTCGCTGGACCAGTCGTAAGGCTTCAGGTCCACGCCGATGACCTTCTTGATGAACTCAGGGAAGCGCGCCAGGTCGTTCCCGAACTTGAGATACTGCTCCTCTATGGGAGTTCCTTTGAACATGTCCGCGGTCATCGTGGCGAAGCTGGCCTCCACATCCGGCCACCACCCGTCGTGCGCATAAGCGCCCGACAAGATGACGACCCTGCGAACCTGCTCGGGATGGCGTATCGCTGCCTGAAAGGCCACGCCTCCCCCCATGCTGTACCCCAGCACATCAGCGCTCGCGATCCTCAGGTGCTCGAGCAGCCCGGACACATCATCGGCCATGCCTTCGTAGCTGAACTCCCGAGGCACGTCTCGCGTCCGGCCATGGCCTTGCATCTCGGCCACGATCACCTGCCGGCTTCTTGCCAACGAAGGGATGACGTGAGCCCAGTTCATGGGTATGTTCATGAACGAGCCATGCAGCAGCACAAGGGGCTTACCCTTCCCATGCACCTCATAATACATCTTCAGCCCGTTCACATCCGCATAGCCGCTCTCAGCCGGCTCCGTGCTTTGGCTGGCCGTCGCATCGTTCGGCGCAGTCGAGGCGCTCTGGTTCTCGTTTGTACACGACATCCGACACACCCTTGCTTCTCAGCCAGTGGAAGACGACCTGGGGCCAGACACGGGGAACCGCGAAGAGCTCGTTGGCGGAGGCCAGGAAACCTAAACGCGAATCGGAAGTCAAGCTGCTCGCCGCGGCCGTCCCGCCGTACAGCCACGCTGTACGCGCTGGTTCCTGCGGGGGGAAGAGAAAAAACGATGCGGTGACGTCAATGGTCGAGGGAGACCTCACGAAGCGGATCGCCTCCATCGATGTAAAGGCGGCCACCCTCGACCAAGGCGCGGCGAATCCGCTGCCTGGCGATGCGCCCAGCCTCCGGGTGACGGCCGTCGAGCGCGCCGACCCGAATGGCAAATGCAATGTCGTACGGCGTTTCCCCCTTCTCCAGCTCGAAGTCCTCAATTGCCACACGGCGAAAGCTCAAGCGGCCAGAGGCCAGCTCAGCCTCTGAACCCGCCATGGCCTGCGCGATTGCCTTGGCTGAGCGGTCGATCGCCAGAACGTGCCCCTCGCCGATTTGCCTGGCAACAGCGCGCGCCGCAACACCAGGGCCGCAACCGATCTCCAGGACACGAAGCCCCGGCCTCAACGGTAGAGCTTCCACGAACGCTGCTAGTCTGGGCGATAGATCACGGGGCATTCGGTCTGCCTTCGAGTAAGTCGCGGGAGGCTTGATGAGTTGCCTGACTCTTTGTTGGCCGGCCTCGAGATCAACGCTCAGCCGGACGGCTCCGGCCTGCTGCGGAGGACCTCGCGGTCTACCGGCTCGCCATCGGGGATGAAGCAGCGGAGCTCGCCATCAAGACCATCGATGTAGAGCCGGCCGCGAATCGTGGACCCGCAGTGGCAATAGATCTTCACCCGCAGGCCCTCCACGGCCAGGAGTCTCACGGATCGGCTCTGCGCCGCAAGGCATCGTCGTCGCCCCGGCGTCGACGCGCGCCTTGACGTACCGAGTGTGAACGTTCACAATGGCGGGCTCGATCCGAGCGAGCGGCGGGCTCACCGGCGCTCCTCGTGGTTTGCTTATCCATTCCAGGAAGAAACTTGCGGTTCGGCCGAACCGGCCATGGAGAAACTTCATGAGCATCATTCGCTTGCTTGGCTGCAGCTCCGCCTCCCTCGCATGTTTTCTGCTCGCCTGCAGCTCCGGGCTTTCTGACCATGAAGACAGCGATTCGCTGGAGTCCGAGTTGAACAGCCCGGACGGCACGGTGGCGGCTGACCTCGCGCTGCGATCGCAGTGGGGAAGCGGGTACTGCGCGGACGTGACGGTCAGGAACCTGAGCCGCACCACGGCCACGGCGTCCTGGGGCATGGTCGTCGACCTCGGCGGCACGACGGTGACCAGCCTGTGGGGCGCGCGCTCCACGCCGTCGGGCGGGCGGCTGAACATCACGAGCGAGAGCTACAACGGGGTGATCGCGGCGGAGGGGACGACGTCGTGGGGGTTCTGCGCGAACGGCACCGGGAGGCCTGCGCTCGTCTCGGTCAGCGGCAGCGGAGGCTCGGGCGCCAGCTCGAGCGCCTCCTCGAGCAGCAGCTCGAGCTCGTCCGCGAGCTCCTCGTCGAGCAGCGGCGCCGGGTCGGGGGGCGGCGCGGGCGGCGGCGGCGGCGCTGGGTCGGGCGGCTCCACGAGCGCCGGCGCGGGCGGCGGCGGCGGCGCCGGCGGCAGCACGGGCTCTGGCTGCGGCGTGCCCACGAGCTTCGAATGGACGTCGTCGCCCGCGCTGATCACGCCGCCGAGCGGCTCCGTGTCGATCAAGGATCCGACCGTCCTTTTCCATGACGGCAAGTGGCACGTGTACGCGACGCACTACTCCAGCGGCTACAACATGACGTACCTGAACTTCACCGACTGGGATCAGGCCGCGGCGGCCCCGAAGACGCTCTTGAGCACGAACCCCAACCTGACCGGCTACAAGTGTGCCCCGCAGCTCTTCTATTTCGCGCCGCAGAACCTGTGGTACCTCGTCTATCAGACGCAGCCCCCTGCCTACTCGACCAGCACGAATCCAAGCGACGTCAGGTCCTGGTCGCCACGCCGGTACTTCATCGCCAGCGAGCCCGAGATCGTCACCCGGAACAAGGGGTCGGGGCCGGGGTGGATCGACTTCTGGGTGATCTGCGACGACGCGGACTGCTACCTGTTCTTCTCGGACGACAACGGGCACCTCTATCGAAGCAAGACCAGCAAGGCCAGCTTCCCGAACGGCTTCGGCACGCCGGTCATCGCCCTGAGCGACAGCAAGTACGCGCTGTTCGAGGCGGCCAACATTTACAAGATGAAGGGCACCAACAAGTACCTGCTGATCCACGAGGCCATCGGTGATGGCCGGTATTTCCGTTCCTGGACAGCGGACAGGCTCGACGGAGCCTGGACGCCGCTCGCGGCCACGCAGGCCAACCCCTTCGCGTCGAAGAACAACGTCACGGGCGCCGGCTGGTCGAACGACGGGATCAGCCACGGCGAGATGCTCCGCGACAACCCCGACGAGACCATGACGATCGACACCTGCAACATGCGGTATCTCTTCCAGGGCCGGACCAGGGCCGGGAGCTCCTACGACCTGAACCAGTACAGCCTCGGGTTGCTCACGGCGGTGCCGTGAGGGAGGCCGGCCGGCGACCCGGCCCAGGTCGGGGTAAAAGGCGCAAAGGCGCAAAAATACAAAGAAAATTCTGGTTTGCGTCTTTGCGCCTTTGCGTTGAAATCTCTCTTCTCTCTCCATGATCCCTGCCAAGACTCCTGACAGGCCGAACCAGGACCATCATCTGCCAGCTCGGTAACACCCGAGGGGGCGCTGGCCTCGCCGCGCGCGACCTGCGAACGCGATCCGGTTCGGCCAAGACGACGGTGGCGCGCGGCGACGCCCCCGGCGCGCCGGCGCGTCACCGCGTGACTGCGCCGAGATCCACGAACGCCCCGTCGGTCATGACCACGAAGGGCCGCTCCTCGAAGCTCAGGCCGCCCTTGCCGTCGTGATCGACGATCTGCAGCTTGCCCATGCCGTAACCCATCGGGCCGCGCGAATAATAATGCGCTTGCAGGGTGTACCGGCTGGCCCGCTGCTCCCGGGGGGCGCGGATGGTGAAGCACTCGGGGCCGTAACCGGTGGTGACGTCGGCGTAGAGGCGCCCGCCGCCGGGCAGCGTCGGGCGCCCGTAATAGGCGTGGCCGCCGCGGTCGTCCCGGATGTGGAAATCGACGTCGTTGGCGTCCGTTTCCCAGCTCAGCACGAAGCGGAGCGAGGGCGCGCGCTCGAGCGCGGCGCCGGACTTCGCGAGCCGGGCCAGGACGTCCGCCCGGCGCGCTGGATCCACCTTGAGCCACGCCGCGGCGACGAGGCCGAGGTCCTCGCGCAGGACGCCCTCCACGCCGGCAAAACGCCCGGGCGGGTAGCGGCGCTCGAGGCCCGCGGCGAGCGCGTCGAAGGCGGCGGCGTGCTCGCCCCGCTTGAGGCGCGCGAACGCGAGCAGACGGTGGCTGGAGGGGTGGTCGGGGCGCTGCGCGCGCGCCTTCTCGTACGTGTCGACCGCCAGATCGAGGCCCGCGCCGGCCGCGAGGCGCTCGAGGCGCGCGCCGGCGAAGCGACGCAGGTCCGCGCGCGCCGGGAACAGGTCGACGAGCGAGCCGTACGCGCGGGCGGCGCCCGGCGCGTCGCCCGCGGCCTCGAGCGCCTCGCCGAGCGCGACGAGCGCGAGCACGTCGCCCGGGGCCTCGGCGCGCCAGGCCCAGGCGTCGCGCAGGGCCGCCGGCGCGTCGCCCCGGGCGAGGGTGTCGTGGATCTGCTTGAAGCGGCCGGTGTACGGCTCGATCGGCGGCGGGGGCTCCGGCCGCGCAGCGGCGTCGGGGGCGGCCGGCGTGGCGCCGGGGGCCGGCGGCGCGAACCGGATCGGGAACAGCACGGTGACGCTGCCGCGCTCGGGCGCGGGGAAGCTCAGGCCGTGGAAGGCGCGGACCACGCAGGAGACCACGGCGCCGTCGGGCAGATCGGAGCCGCCGTCGATCGCGCTCGTCACCGCGCCGCTCGGGTCGATGGTGAAGCGCACGGCGACGACGCCCTGCAAGCCGGCGTTCCGCTGGAGCCCGCGCTCGTAGCAGAGGCGGAAGCGGCCGAAGCTCTGGCGGACGACGCGCGGGATCACCTCCGCCGGGATGCGGCCGCTCACCTGGGCGGCGCCCGCGCGGAGCGAGGGCGCCGCGGCCCGGTGGGAGCCGCCGAGGCGGCCGTGCCCGCTGCCGAAGCCCTGGCCGTCACCCGCGGCCGGCGCGGCGCTCGGCGCGGCCGCGCTGCCGTGGCCGATGGTGCCGATCTCGCCGAGGCCGATGCCCTCGGCGCGGCCGCCGCCGCCCTCGCCGATGCCCGTCAGCCCGAGCCCGCCCGCGCCAAAGGATTCTTCGGCGCGCGCGCCCGCCGGAGCTTCCGGCGGCGCGGGCGGAGGGCGCAGGGCCGCGCCCGCGCCCGCGGGAGCCTCGGCGGCCGGGCCGTCGGGCGGCGCGGCGCCCCACGGCTTCTCGGCCGGCGGCCACGAGCGCTTCCGCACGGCGACGCGGCCGCCCTCCACGGTGAGGATGTCGGAGAGGCCGCGCCGGGCGATGTCGAAGCGCGCGTAGTCACGCTCGGTCTCCAGCACGAGCAGCGCGGTGTAGGGGCTCAACACGCGGTGCGCGATCGAGAGATCGACGATCTGCCTGCGCAGGGCGTCCTGGTCGCCCCCTGCGGCCTCTCGGGCGAGCAGGCCCTCGATCTTCGCCCGGGCGGCGGCGCGCTCGAGCAGGGGGCGCTCCACGCCGCGCAGCGCGGGCGTGTCGGTGCGGCCGTCCACCGTGATCCGGACCGGCAACTCGGCGGGCACCTCGGCGTAGACGAGCGCCTCGTCGCCGGGCTGCACGCCGTCGAGCGACGTGGGCCAGACCCAGCGCGCGCCCTCGATGCCCACCGCGATCCCCGAGCGGGTGGCCGAGGCGAGGCGCCGCTCGACCTCGGCGGCGCCGCGCGCGCCGTCGATCACGGCGCCGTCGCGCGGCAGGCCCGCCGTGACGAGCTGCCGGAGCGCGGCGTCGTCGCGGATGCCGCCGAGGGCGATCGCGTCGAGCCGCTCGATCCCCGCGCCCCGCAGCGCCGCCGCGGCGCCGCGCAGCGCGCCCTCCGCGACCTCGCCCGCGGTGGCGATGCCGTCGGAGAGGAGCACCACGCGCCGCTGCCCGCGGGCGCGCGCGTGCTCGCCGGCCCAGCGGAGCGCGCGCCCGAGATCCGAGGCGCCGAGCGCCTGCCGCTCGCGGATGTGCTGGAGCTCCGCCTCGCCGAACGCCGAGGCCGCGCCGTCGAAGAGGGGGGTGACGGTCTGGTCGTAGCAGGCGACGGTGAGCGGCGCGCCCGGGCCGCCCGCCCGCGCGACCGCCCGCGCGACGGCCGCGAGCAGGCCGAGCTGCTCCTCGAGGCCGAGCGCGCGCGAGGCGCTGGTGTCCACGAGGATCACCGCGGAGGCGAGCGGATCGGGCGGCGCGTGGCCGTCGCCGTCGCCGCCGAAGCGCGCGCGCACGCGGGCGAGCACGAGCTCGCCGCTGCGCAGGCCGCCCCGCGCCCCGGTCAACCCGAGCCGCGCGGGATCCACGACGAAATCGGCCTCGGGCGCCGCGTCCGTCCGGTGGAGCGCGTGGACCGGCGCGGCGGCGCCCGCGACGGTGGCCTCGAGGTCGAGGCGGCCCACCACGGGCAGGCCGCGCAAGGGGACGGTGAAGGGCGCGTCCGGGCCGAGCTCCTGGGAGTACGAGAGCACGATCTCCTTCACCCCGCGCGCCGGGATGGGGAAGACCCGCGCGCTCACCTCGTTGCCCGCCGCCCGCTCGAGCAGCGCTGGATCCTGCTTGCGGTGGAGGAAGTCCTCGTACGCCTCGCGCGCGCGCTGGCGCTCGACCACCTCGCCCTCCTGCCAGCGATCGCCGATCCTCATGGCGAGGCGGCCGAGGCTCGCGCCGGGCGGCAGGGTGACGCTGAAGGTGCCCTCGAGCGTCCGGTCCTCGGGGTTCTCGAAGGTGAGGTGCAGCTCGGTGAGCGCGAGCGGCGCCTCGATCACCGCGCGGCCGGTGAGCGCGACGAGGCGCAGCCCCGTGCCGTCCGCCGCCGTGAGCCGGAGCGGCGCGGCCTCGGGGCGGCGCGCCGCGAGGGCCGGCGCGGCGGGCAGGGGGCGCAGCGCGGCGGGGGTGGGCCCGCGCGAGAGCGCGCCGGGCGTGGCGGGCGAGCGGCTGTCGGCGCAGCTCGAGAGCGCAGGGACAAAGGCGGCGATCGCGGCGAGCGCAGCGCGGCCGCGGAGGAAGGCTCTTCGCACGGGGGGCCTCCGGTCGTGGTGCGGCCGGACGAGCCTGAACGAAGGCCCGCCGGCCGTGGGGTAGGGCGATCGACACGCGGGCGGGCCGGAGGTTCCCGCGCGGCGCGGGCAGCGGCTCGCCGGCGACGCGGGTCAGTCTCCCCAGCGCTCGGCGTGGTCGTCCTTCTCGCCGAGCTCCCAGCGGTGGACCACGCCGAGCGTGATCTGCTGCTGATCGAAGCCGCCGTCGAGGATGGGCGCCATGGTCCCCGGATCGTCCTTGTCGCCCCGATCGAGCACGGTGAACCGCACGTAGACGTCCCAGTCGTCCACGTACGAGTAGGCGCCGCCCACATAGAAGTTGAGGCGCGTCCTGGGCTCCAGGAAGCCCGGCGCGCCGGGGCCCTCGTCGCCGGGGTCGTGCACCAGGGGAAAGCGCATGTCGGCGCCGACCCACGACGAGAACGCCCGCCGCGGCGTGCGCAGGACGACCTCGGCGTCGACGACGAGCTCGCCGAGCCAGGAGCGCGGCGCGGCGCCGTCCGCGAAGTCGAGGTGCGTGAAGGCGCCGCCGATCGCTCCCCGGAAGTCGAGCGTCTCGTGCACGTCGCGCTTCGCTTCCAGGGCGAGCTCCGCGCCCTCCCAGAGGCCCAGATCGCCGAGGAGCGGCCCGCCCGCGAGGCGGAGGCCCAGCGCCTGGCCCTCGCCCAGCGCCGCGCGCGCGGTCAGCGATCCGTTCTGGGGCACGAGCTCGTCCGCGTAGCTCGGCTGCTTGACCAGCAGCGCCATGGCGGCCGCGAGCTCGACCGGACCGAAGGAATAGCGGCCGTTCAGCGTCAGGAGCCCGACGTCGGTGAACGCGAGCCCCTCGCCCGGGCGGCCGCCGCCGAGCGGGAGCTCGCTCGTGACGAAGGTCATCTCCCCGCCGATCTCGAGATCTCCTGCAGGGAGGAGCAGCAAGTTCGTCGCGGTGGCGCGCACGCTGCCGCCGTGGAGCGTCGCGTGGGCGCGCACGCTGCCGCCGTGGAGCGTCGCGCTCTCTGCTGTCAGCTCGTACCCGTGTGTGGGGACCGGATCCGGCGCCGTGGTCACGACCGACGGCCCCGGCTGCGGCTCGGCCGTCCCCGGCTGCGGCCCTGCGGTTCCCGGCTGCGGCTCGGGAGCCGCGCCCTCCGCCGGGGGTGGCTCGGCCGGCGCAGCAGCCGGGGGCGGCGCGGCAGGCGGCGCCGGCACGGGCGGGACCTCGGCCCGAGCCAGGTCGAGAGAGAGGCCGGTGCCGAGCAGTGAAGAGAGGCCGATGCCGAGCAGTGAACCGAACGCCGCCGCGAGCCGCATGCGCGCGAGCATAGGCCGGGCCGAAGCGCACGGGCTCGACCATCACCGTCGAGCAGCAGAAAAACGACGGTGGGGTGCGTTTCGCGCGAAGGACGACCGAGGACGCCGACATCCACCAAGGGCCAGGGGCAGCCGAGCGGCGACGCGGGATCCAGCGAGCCTCGACGGGTCGAGGCCGCCGGGGGCTGTTCCCCTCGAGACGCTGCGTGTCTCGCACGCAAGGAGAGCAAAGTGATGAGACAGTCGTATCTGGCTCTGACGAGAGCGCTTTGTGCCGCGGCAGTGGCCCTCGCCACCTCCGCCTGCGGCAGCGACGAGGGCCCCGATTCCGGTCCGGATCCCGACATCGAGCGCTCCGACGCGGAAGCGCTGCAGGGGGCCTGCCAGCTGCCCGACGGCCCGCGCACGTTCGATCAGCAGAAGGGCCCGCCCGAGGCGCTGGACGGCGATTGTGTCCCCACCTGGACCGAGGCGCAGCTGAGCGCCGGGTTCGCGGCGATCCGCGACGAGCGGCTGCTCACCTCGTCGATGCAACCCGGGTTCCTGCGGCGGATTCCCTGGCTCGCGGTCGACAACGGCTGCGAGGAGCGGGCCCAGGCGGCGAGTTACTTCCTGGACCAGTGGGGTTATCCGGCCACCTACTATGCCAGGGTCGCGTCAAGACCGGGCAAGTCGCTCTCGCTGGACACGGTCCACGAGCCGGACGGAAACGTCGTGTGGAGCCACCACGTCGCGCCCGTGGTCCAAGTCAGTGGACAGCTCGTGGTCTTGGACCCCGCCATCGATCCGGAGCGGCCCCTCCCGATCGCGGAGTGGCGCTCCCGGTTCAGCGTCCCCGGCGACATCGACGTGGCGTTGTGCCGTGACCACGCCGTGGGGGCGGGGTGCTTCGACGCCGTGCCCGCGGAGCCGTCGCTGCCCAGCACGGCGCCCGGCAGCCTCCTGCACCTCCGGCTGGTGACCGAATGGCGAGTTCAGGAGCTCCTCGGACGTGATCCGTACCGAGTCCTCGGCCCCTGCCCGCCGTGGGAGGACGACTGCGAGCCCGAGCCCACGCCCGATCCGAACCTTCCCCCTGTCCTCCGACGGTTCGCGTCCGACCAGTACGACAGCCCCGTCTGGGCTCCGATCTACGTCATCGGAGACAACTTCGTCGAAGGCGTGACGACCGTGCGCATCACCGGAGACGGCGTGGACGAGCTCGCCGTCATTGCTGACATCAACCTGCGCAGGATCGTGATCAACACGATCTATCCGTTCGGCGACTACGTGGTGACCGCGTACAACGGGGCGCTCGCCAGCCAGACGATGGCCCTGACGATCGAGTGAGCCGGAGGGCCACGCACGTGCACCTGCGGAAGGTGCACGTGCGGCGTCCGGGGTTGCTCCCCCTCCCGTACACCCGCAGCCCCCTGCACGACCGCCGTGCCAGCGCGCGGAAGGCGTTGACCGGATGCCCGGCCGCTGAGACGTTCGTAGCCCGGATGATCACCCCCGATGCTCCCCCCGGCTCACCCATCGCGCCCGCGAAGCGCCCGCCCGCGGGGCTCGTGCCGCTCGAACGCCCCGGCTTCGGCGCGGGCCTCAAGGCCATGCTGGGCGGCTACGGTTACCTCTTTCGCACGCCGGACCTCTGGCCGCTCGCGCTCGTCCCCACGGGCATCGCGCTCGTGCTCACGGTCGCGCTCGCCATCGCCGGCGTGAAGCTCGCGCCTTCGCTCGTCGAGCTGATCGTGAAGGAGCCGGGGACGGGGGGGCTCTGGACCGTGCTCATGGCCGTGCTGCGGATCCTCTCGCTCGCGGTGGTGCTCGTGGCCGCCCTCGCCCTCTCGTTCGGGCTCGCGAAGCCGCTCTCGGGGCCCGCGCTGGAGCGGATGGTGCGCAGGGCCGAGGCCGATCTCGGGGTGCCCGCGTGGCCGGAGGTCGGCTTCCTCGCGGACATGTGGCGCGCGCTGCAATCGTCGCTCGTGGCGCTCGCCTTCACGCTCCCGATCCTCATCGTCCTCGGCGTCGTGGGTCTCCTCTTCGCGCCGGCGAGCGTCGTCATCGTCCCGCTGCAGCTCGCGGTGACAGCGCTCGCTGGGGCCTGGGACCTCTGCGACTGCCCGCTGTCGATCCGCGGCGTGCCCGTGGCGGCGCGGATCGATCTCGTGCGCCGGAACCTCGCCGCGGTGACGGGCTTCGCCTTCGGCCTCGCGCTGCTCTCGTTCTTGCCTTGCGCGCTGCTCCTCGTGCTCCCGGCCGGCCTCCTCGGGGCGACTCGGCTCGTCGTCACGCTGGAGCGGTGGGAGGCCACGAAGCGAGCGCCGCGCTGAGCTCGGGCCACGATCGGGCGATGCGGCGGGAGGTCTCGCCGAGCTGCTCGGCGACCGGGGGAGGGGGCGCGGCGCGCGGGACGCGACGCGCTCGCCGGGGACAGCGAGCCTCCGGCGCGCTGGGCACGCCGGAGGCCGGGCCGCGGGATGGGCTCGTTAGTTCGAGCGGCTCGCCGGATACCGGTAGAAGTTCTGGGCCCACTCGATGGTCCAGATCGTCGGCTCCACGTACACGTTCTTGTCCGGGCCCAGGATCATGCCCTGCTTGATCCTCGCCATCGCTGCCAGGAAGACGCGGCGGTCGTCCTCCATGCGCGGCCGCATCACGGTCGACGGCGGGTACAGCTCCTTGACCTGCGCGACGGCCGCCGTGTCGTTGATCCACCGGTCGACGCCGTGCGCGCCCTTCGGGAGGCGCTCGCCGCCGGCGTCCAGCCAGTCGCGGATGTCGTTGTTGCCGCGGTTCATGCCGTCCGCGTGGCAGCCGATGCACGAGCTGCCGACGTTCAGGCGGCGATCCGGGCTGGCGAAGCCCACGAGGCTGTTGATCTGCTGGTCCGTGGCGGTCCGGGCGATGCGCGGATCACGCACGATGTTCACGAAGGCGTCGACGCGGCGCTGGTTGAAGCCGCCCCACAGCGAGTACCCCTGCAGGCCATTCGGCAGATCCCAGATGACCTCCTCGGCCGACTGCTGGAGCCCGTCGGTCCCGGTGTAGTAACGGCAGTTCAGGAAGCCGCTGCCGCCGTAGCTCGGCTGCCCCTCGCACCCCGCCGGCTCCGTGCCGTTCGGCTGCGCCAGCGTCGCGATGAAGCTGTAGGAGCTCGCCGTCACGCCGCCGCCGGTCCCGTTGATGAACTTCGGGATCGGGTACGCCCAGAAGGGGAACCGGATCTGGCCCTGCTCGTACGCCTCCTCGATCGTGCGCACGTCGCCGTCGAGCTGCCCGGTGAAGACGTCCCAGGTCTTCCAGTAGTACCCGCCGCTCCTCGTCCTGGCCCGCCAGTACATGCGCGAGTCGACGGTGATGGCCTGCTTCGTGACCATGTACTCGAACGACTTCATCCCCGCGTCCTTGATGACCCCGAGCTCGTTCTCGAGGTCGTTCGCGTACCAGGGGATCGCCATGATGGAGTTGTACACGTCCGGGCGCGTCAGCGTGTAAACGAGCTGGCTCGCCTCGATGTACTCCGGCTTGAAGCCGTTGACGTTGGGCGGCAGCACCGCGCTGTCCGTGGCGCCCTCGACGTTGCCGGCGACGACGCGCCCCCAGACGAGCTTCGCGAAGTTCGGGTCCCTGGAGACCGACGACGCGTACCGGTACCTCTCCCGGAAGGTGACGTCGGAGCCGACCGGCTCGCCCAGGTAGTTGACGGTGGTCCTGCCGAAGAAGACGTCGTCGTCCGATCCGCCGAAGTGGAGCTTCGTGACGCCCTTGTTGTAGCCCCAGTAATCGCGGGTATCGAAGCGGTAGACGATGCCCTTGCCGTTGATGTCCACCGGGTTGACGATCACGGGAGCCCAGCGCGCGGTCGAGTTGAGGGCCTTGGAGAGCCCCACGCGGGCCACGTTGAGCTCCTCCGCGGTGGCGCCCCGGTTGTGGAGCTCGTGGAGGGAGGCGTACTTGATGAACTCCGCGTCGGCCGCGGGGACGGTCGCCTTGTTCGTCGCGATCCACGACTTGACCTGGTCCTCGGTGACGGTCTCGCCGGCCGGGACGGGGCGCGGGGTCGCCGGCAGGGTGGGCGCGACGGCGGCGGCCCACCTCTCGACGGCGGCGAGCATCTGCGTGTTGGCGTCCCTGCAGTCGCGCCCGAAGCAGTTGTGCCGGTCGATGCCCATGCGCACGACGAGCTTGGAGTCCGCCGGCTTCTTGAAGTTCACGCGCGTGAGCGCGTACTCGTGGGCGAGCTCCGCGTTGGCGTCGGCGTGGATGGGCGCCTGGCCCTTGCCCGACGTGCTGTGGCAGCCCGAGCAGTTGTCTTGCAGGATCGGGTAGACCGTCGTCTTGAAGGCCTCCAGCGACCTCGCCATGTCGAAGCGCACCTCCGTCGGAATGCAGACGGCCTCGACGTTGTAACCGCCCCTGCCGTTCGGGAGCTGGCTATAGCCGAGCCCGCACCCCGCCGCCGGGGCGACCCCCACGGTGCCGTCGGCCGGGGTAGAGCCGCCGGAGCCGCCGGCCCCGCCGGAGCCGCCGGAGCCGCCCGCGCCGCCCGTGCCGCCCGCGCCGCCCGCGCCGCCCGTCCCGCTGGAGGTGGAGGTCGAGGTGGAGGTGGAGGTGGAGCTGGAGCTGGAGCTGGTAGAGCCCGTCCCGGTGCCTGACACGACCCTGAACGAGAACTTCTGGTTGTCCGTATTCGACCAGCTGTACTGCTGGAGAGCGGTGCCGTCCGCCGTCGCCCGCCCCGTGACGTCCAGCGCCTTGCCGCTGCTGCGGATCGTGACCCGCTGCGTGCCGCCGGGGAGGTCGACGAATGAAAATTGCTGGCTCCGGGAGCTGTCGCAGCTGGCCTGGACGATGGCCGTGCCGTTCGCGGTCGCTCCGCCGCTGGCCCCGAGGCAGAGGTTGCTGTTCACGTTGCGCAGCCGGAAGTACCCGCTGCCCGCGGACTCCACGCGGAACTGCTGCCGTGTCGTGCCGTTGCACGCGGCGATCTGCGCGGCCGTCGAGGCCGCCGTGCTCCCGCCCCGGATCTCCACGCACTTGTTGCTCTGCACGCCGACGATCGTATAGACCGCGCTCGGGTCGATCGTGAGGCCTTCCTCGAGCGCGTCGCCCTCCTCGCTGTCGGACCCCTCTGGGATGGTGACGCACGAGACGGCGAGAAGGCCCGTCGCGGCGAGGTGCAAGGCACGCCTGGATGCGAATCTCATGTGGTCCTCCTCGTTCTGCTAAGTTAGAAAAAAACGATCCGACTTCAGCTCGACGCTGCCCTGGCGATGAACGAGGGCGCTCGCCGCGCGATGAGGCCTCCCGAGGGACGGCCGCGGGGGACTTCGTCCTGCCGGAGAGCCTCAACCACGAGGTGCGCGGGGGGCGGTTCGTGCGCGGTCAAACACCGCGAAGAACGTAGTTATTGTTCCATGTCGGCTTGGCAGTCAAGGCGATTATGCATTTTGTGAATCGGTCTCGTTGTTTGTCTCGCTGTCGCCTCGCTGTCGCCTCACTATTGCGCACTATTGCGCACGATTACGAACTCACGACAACGGCAGTCGTGAGGTGACGGCCGGTGGCGCAATTCCCGACATGATCCGGAGCCTCGCCGGGCCGCGACACACGCGGTGGAGAACCGGTTAAGTCCCGCCTGGACTTAAGCTGTCTCGTCACCCGCTGGATCCGCCGAGGACCAGCTAAACCACCGTGTTGCTGCTGGATCAACCGTCGACCAGTGGCGCCTCCGCGCTACCCTGGATCGTCCGGTAACCAGGTCTGCACGTGGGCGGATTCCTTCAGAAATCCAGGCTGATCGACCCTCTCGGGCGGTGCCGAGTCGGGAATGGTAGGAGCCGCGCCGACGCACCGGGGCGAGGAGGACATCAGGAGAAAAATTCAACGCCGAGGGCCGGTATAAGGCTGAGGCCGCCGGGAGGCAAGGATTCCAGGTATCCCTCGGTGTTCTTGGCTTCCTTGGTTTCTTGGCGCCCTTGGCGGGTTCTCGTGATCTGGACATCCGAGCTGACCGGGGCTCGCTCTGGATCCGGGGGTCGCTCTAGATAGCGATGGGCAGCCAGGTTGCTGCCTGGGCGCTGGACCGGTCGCGCTGTCGAGCTCACCCGGTCGTCACCGGCGGGACTCGACCGTTGGGATTGCCGCGTCGAGCCCGCGGCGGGGGCCGTTCGCCCGAAGCTGCCGCGGGGGGGGGCGGCGGCCATGGAGAGGCTGTGATGAACCAGGAGATCTTCGCTCCGAGGACGGTGTTCCAGAGCCGCTACGAGATCCTCTCTTTGCTCCGGGAAACCAGCCTCGCGGCGACCTACGAAGGGCGGCAGATCGCGAGCGGGCAGCCGATCGTCCTCAAGGTCGTGCGCTTCGCCCAGGACGGCGGCTCCGCGGACGTGGCGCGACGCTGTCGTGGGCGTTTTCTGCGGCATGTGCGCCTCTGCACGCGGCTCCGCCATCCCAACATCGTCCGCCTCATCGACTCGGGGGAGACGGAAGAGGAGCAGCTCTATGCGGTCTTCGAGCTCGTGCCCGGGATGAGCCTGGCCGAGCTGCTGTCGGCGCAGGGCGCGCTCGATCCGCGGGAGGCGTGTGACCTCATGCGGCAGGTCCTCTGCGCGCTGAGCTACGCGCACCAGCAGGGCATCGTCCATGGCGACCTCAGGCCGGCTCACGTGAGGATCGGGCGCTCGGACCCGGGAGAGCGGCGAAGGGCGCTCGTGTGCGACTTCGGCTTCGGCGCGATCGCCGCGGACGTGCGGCGGGGCCAGGGCGGAGCGCGCGACTCCCACGTCGAGCTCGTCGGCTCGCAGGGGTATCTGGCGCCCGAACAGCGCCGGGGATTCCCGGCGACGGCGCGCTCGGACCTGTACGCGTGGGGGCTCGTATCACTCGAGTGCCTCACGGGCAGGCGCGCGGGCGGCGAGGCGTCAACGGAGGGAGGAGCCCTCCCGCCGGACGGCTCGGAGCCGGTGCGGATGCCTCCGGCGCTCCTCGGGCACCCGCTCGGCGCCGTCCTGCGGCGGGCGACGGTCGAGGACGTCGCGGCGCGGGCCGTCACGGCGGACGGCCTCCTGCGCGAGCTCGACGCCTGCGAGGTGGACGGGCTAGGCAGGGAAGACCTGCTCAAGCCATGCGCGCCGGCCTTCGCCGGGACGACGGGCGGAGAGGCCGCCGGGCGCCCCCCGACGGCCTCGTCGGGAGGCGCAGACGCAGAGGTCGAGCGCGACACGCCACCGGGCTCGTCCGACACATCGGACGAGGCGTCCGCCCCTGGGCTAACGCTCGCCACGCCCCCGTCCCATCCGCCATGCAGCGAGCGCGCGCGTGGTGCCGCGCCGCTCCAGGCCGACGCCGCGGGGGCCCCGGACGAGCCCGTCGAAGCTCCCATGCCGGTGCGTGCCGGCGGCGCCATCAACCATTACGAGATCATCCGCAAGCTGGGCCAGGGCGGCATGGGAATGGTGTTCCTGGCGCGCGACACGAAGCTCGGTCGCCTCGTCGCGATCAAGCTCCTGCTCAGGTACAGCGGGCATGGGATCGAGCGATTCCTGGCCGAGGCGCGGGCGACGGCGCGCTGCCGGCACGAGAACATCGTGGTGATCTACGAGGCGGACGAGATCGACGGCTATCCGTACCTCGTGCTGGAGTACATCAAGGGCCGCTCGCTGCGCAGCTGGATGGCGACGCGCGAGCAGCCGAGCGCGCCCGAGTCGCCCGCGGCCCACGCGCCTTCGGATCCGACGTCGCCCGGCGTGGTGATCGAGCTGATGATCCCCGTGGCGCGCGCGCTGATCTGCGCGCACGAGCACGGGATCGTGCACCGCGATCTGAAGCCGGAGAACATCCTGCTCGACGACGCCGGATGCATCAAGGTGCTCGATTTCGGCGTCGCGAAGCAGATCGAGGTCACGAGGGCCGCGGCGATCACGGGCGCGCCGGCGGCGCTCGCCGCAAGTGCCGGCCATGGACGGCAGAGCGCGGCGCTCGGGACGCCGCGGTACATGTCACCCGAGCAACTCCTGGGCAGGGACGTCGATCACCGCGCCGACCTCTGGGCCGTGGGCATCATGCTGTACGAGCTGCTCACGGGGAAACATCCGCTGGAACCGTTCTCCGTCGCCCCGCGCTCGGACGTCCTGGCCCTCGATGTCCCGATGCCGAGCCTCGGCGAGCGGCGCCCGGACGTCGGCGCGCTCGGGGACCTCGTCGACCGCTGCCTGAGGAAGCGCAAGGCCGAGCGCATCGGCTCGGCCCGGGAGCTGCTCGCCGGGCTCGAGGCGCTCGTGCCCGGCCGGAGGGCGCTCCAGCTGGGTGAGGACGAGAGCCCGTTCGCCGGGCTGTCGTCGTTTCAGGAGGCGGACGCCGCGCGCTTCTTCGGGCGGGATCGGGAGGTCTCCGCCGTGGTGACGCGGCTGCGCAACCAGCAGCTGCTGGTCGTGGCCGGGCCCTCCGGGGCGGGCAAGTCGTCGTTCGTGCGCGCGGGCGTGATCCCGGCCTTGAAGCGCTCGGGGGACCGCTGGGAAGCGTTCGTCCTGCGCCCCGGCCGCTCTCCGCTGTCGGCGCTCGCGGACGTGCTCCAGGAGGTCGGCGAGGCGGATTCCACGACGGGCCCGACGACAGGCTCGCCCGAGCGCTCCGACCACGATCGGCTGGTCGCCACCCTGCGCGCGCAGCCGGGATACGTGGGCGCGCGGCTGCGCGCGCGGTGTCGCCGCGAGGGGAAGAGGCGCCGCGTTCTGCTCTTCGTCGACCAGTTCGAGGAGCTCTACACGCTCGGCGCCTCTCCCGACGAGCGGGCGGCGTTCGTCGCCTGCCTGGAAGGCGCGGCGGACGACGCGTCGTCGCCCCTGCGCGTCGTGCTCGCCGTCCGCTCGGACTTTCTCGAGCGCATGGCCGACGATCGCGGGTTCATCCGAGACGTGACCCGCGGGCTGTCGTTCTTGCCGCCGATGGGGGGCGAGGGCCTGCGCGAGGCCCTGACAAGGCCGCTGGAGGCGACCGGGTATCACTTCGAGACCGCGGAGATGGTCGAGCACATGCTCGGCTCGCTCGAGCGCACGCGGAGCCCGTTGCCGCTCCTGCAGTTCACGGCCGCGAAGCTGTGGGAGGCGCGGGACCGCGAGCGCCGGCTGCTGACGCGGGGCAGCTACGAGCAGCTCGGCGGCGTCGCCGGCGCCCTGTCCGCCCACGCGGACGCGGTGCTGTCGACGCTGCCGCCGAGCGAGCAGCGGCTGGCGCGGGCGGTGCTCTTGCGCCTGGTCACGCCGGAGCGCACGCGCGTGGTGGTGAGCCTGGACGAGCTGCGCGATCTCGCGCCGGACCGCGGCGGCGACGCCGGCGACGCGGTCGCGCAGGTGGTCCAGCACCTGGCCGGCGCGCGGCTCCTGCTCATCGAGATCGGCGGCGAGCAGGCTGGCGGCCAGCGGGACGGCACGACGGTGGAGCTGGTCCACGAGTCGTTGATCGAGCGGTGGCCGAAGCTCAGGCAGTGGCTCGCCGAGAGCGAGCAGGACGCGCAGTTCCTGGCCCGGCTCCGCGCCGCAGCCCAGCAGTGGGAGGCGAGCGGCCAGGCCGAGGGCTTGCTCTGGCGCGATCGCGCGGCGGAGGACGCCCGCGCATGGCACGAGCGCCGTCGGGCCGAGCAGGGTACGGCCTCTCGCGTCGGGCTGAGCAAGCGCGAGGAGCGCTACCTTCTGGCCGTCGTGGCCCTCTGCGATCGCGCGCGCCGTCTGCGCCGGCGGCTCGCCAAGGGCGTGGCCGCCACGCTGGGCGCGATCGCGCTCATCGTGTCGTATCTGGCGATCCACGCGAGCCAGCAGGCCACGCTGGCCAGCCAGCAAGCCGCGCTCGCCAGCCGGCAAGCCGCGCGCGCCGACCAGGAAGCGGCGCGCACGCAGGTCGAGGCTCGAGACGCGCGCAACGCCACCCGCATGGCCACGGCCCGCGAGCTGCAAGCCGATCCCACGACCGCGCTGGCGATCTTGCGCGAGGTCGAGCCGCCTGATGTGCCGCGAGGCTGGTCCGTCCTCGCGCGCTCGGTGCTGCATGGCGTGATCGCCCGCGTGGTGTTGAGCCATCCAGATCTCGTCACGCATGTGGCCTATGGCCCCCACGGCGAGCGCATCGCCACCGCCAGCTCGGACAGGATGGTTCGGGTGTGGAACGCCGATGGCACGGGCGAGCCCCTGGTCCTTCGCGGTCACGTGGCACCGGTCAACTCGGCGGCGTTCAGCCCCGACGGGGGGCGCATCGTCACCGCGTCCGATGACAAGACCGCGCGGATCTGGAACGCCGACGGCGCGGGCGAGCCCGTGGTCCTCGATGGCCACGGGGCTCGGGTCAATTCAGCGGCGTTCAGCCCCGACGGCAAGCGCATTGTCACTGCGTCGCACGACGGGACGGCGCGGGTGTGGAACGCCGACGGCACGGGCGAGCCCTTGGTCCTGCGTGGCGACGGGGTCCGGGTCAATTCGGCGGCGTTCAGCCCCGACGGCAAGCGCATCGTCACCGCGTTCGATGACAAGACCGCGCGGGTGTGGAACGCCGACGGCACGGGCGAGCCCCTGGTCCTGCGTGGTCACGAGGATCACGTCAAATCCGCGGCGTTCAGCCCCGACGGCAAGCGGATCGTCACCGGGTCCTACGACAAGACGGCGCGGATCTGGAACGCCGACGGCACGGGCGGGTCCGTGGTCCTCCGCGGCCACGAGGGCGGGGTCGGCTGGGTGGCGTTCAGCCCCGACGGGAGGCGCATCGCCACCGCGTCATGGGACAAGACCGTGCGGATCTGGAGCGCCGACGGCAAGGGCGAGCCCGCGGTCCTTCGCGGTCACGCCGATGGAGTCTCCTCGGTGGCATTCAGCCCTGACGGCGAGCGCATCGTCACCGCGTCATCGGACAAGACCGCGCGGGTCTGGAGCGCTGACGTCACGAACCACCTCGAGATCCTCCGCGGCCACGAGGATGAGGTGTACGCGGCGGCGTTCAGCCTCGACGGGAGGCGCATCGTCACCGCGTCGCAGGACAAGACCGCACGGGTGTGGAACGCCGATGGCGCGGGCGATCCCTTGGTCCTCCGCGGTCACAAGGAGGAGGTCAACTCGGCGGCGTTCAGCCCCGACGGGAGGCGCATCGTCACCGCGTCGCACGACAAGACGGCGCGGGTGTGGAACGCCGACGGCACGGGCGAGCCCCTGGTCCTGCGTGGTCACGGTGGCCGGGTCTGCTCCGCGGCGTTCAGCCCCGACGGCAGGCGCATCGCCACCGGATCATGGGACAGGACGGTGCGGGTGTGGAACGCCGACGGCACGGGCGAGCCCCTGGTTCTTCGTGGTCACGAGGATGCGGTCTGGTCGGTGGTGTTCAGTCCTGACGGGAGGCGCATCGTCACCGGGTCGCACGACGAGACGGCGCGGGTGTGGAACGCCGACGGCACGGGCGAGCCCCTGGTTCTTCGTGGTCACGAGGGTTGGGTCTGGTCGGCGGCGTTCAGCCCCGACGGCAAGCGTATCGTCACGGCGTCCGCGGACAAGACCGCGCGGGTATGGAACGCCGACGGCACGGGCGAGCCCCTGGTCCTCCGTGGCCACAAGCTCCAGCTTTTCACGGCGGAGTTCAGCCCTGACGGCGAGCGCATCGTCACCGCGTCGCATGACGGGACCGTGCGCGTGTGGGACGCCGGCGACGGGGACGAGCTCCTCGCGCTCCTTGGCTCCGACGCCGGCGTCAATAGCGCGGTGTTCAGCCCGGATGGCAAGCGCATCGTCGCCACGTCCGACGACAAGCTCGTGCGCGTGTGGACCGACCTCGAGCCGCTCGGCAGCGTCGACGATCCGCGGCTGTGGACCGCGACCAGCTACTGCATGCCCATCGAGCGGAGGATAGAGCTCCTCCGCGTGCCTGAGGCCATGGCCCGCGCGACCCGAGAAGCCTGCCTGCGCCGCGTCGAGCGGGCCCGCGCGACGGCTCCTGCGCCCGAGCCAGGCTCGGCTGGCCAGCCGAGCGCCGCTGCCGGGCGCTGACGCGCTTGCGCCCCACCGCGCAGCTCGCGCCGCCGGGCTCGGCGCCGCCCCGAGCAGGTAGACCTCCCCGACCGCGCTCGCCCGCTCGCCCGGCACGGCGCGCCGCGTGGTGCTCCCGGCAGCGCGTCGGCGCCGGACGAGGAGCAGAGACGACTCTATAGAGCCGAGGGGCAGCGAGATGGGCTGCTCGAGCGCCGGAGAGGCTGCGATGCACCGGGAGAATCTCGCACCAGGAACGGTGTTGCAGGGCCGCTACGAGGTCCTTTCCTTGCTCCGGGAGGGCAGCATCGCTGACGTGTACGCAGGGCGGCAAATCGAGACGGGGCAGCCGATCGCCCTCAAGGTCGTGCGCCTGGCCTCGACGGCAGACCCCACGGCGCGGGCGCGGCGCTACAGCGTACGTTGTCTGCGGGGGATGCGCGTCTGCGCGCGTCTCCAGCACCCCGGCATCGTCCGGCTCATCGATGCGGGGCAGGCGGACGGAGGGAAGCTGTATGCCGTCTTCCAGCTCGTCCCGGGGCAGAGCTTGGCCAAGCTGCTGGCCGAGCAGGGCGCGCTCGATCCGCCGGAGGCGCGGCATCTGATGCGGCAGGTCCTGGACGCGCTGGGCTGCGCGCACGGGCAGGGCATCGTCCACGGGGACCTCAGGCCGACCCACGTGATGGTGGTACCTGCGGGCGCGCTGCGGAATGCGATGGTGCTCGACTTCGGCTTCGGCGGGGTCGCCGCGGCGGCGCGCGCGGAGCAGGAGGCGGCGCTCGCCGGCGGCGGCGAGGCGCTCCCGGGCTTCTATGCTTATGCAGCGCCGGAGCAGCTCCGGGGGTTTCCGCCGACGGCGCGCTCGGACCTGTACGCCTGGGGGCTCGTGTTTCTCGAGTGCCTCACGGGCAGGCGAATGGGCTGCGGTGGCTCGCCGGAGGGAAGCGGTGTTCCGCGGATGAGCCGGCAGCCGGCGCGGATACCTGCCGCGCTGCTCGAGCACCCGCTCGGCGCGATCTTGCGGCGCGCGACGATCGAGGATCTCGCGACGCGGGTCGTCACGGCCGACGGCCTCCTGCGCGAGCTCGATACGTGCGATCTGGAGAGGCTCCGGCGGGAGGACCTCGTCGAGGCAGACGCGCCACGCGACGCCGAGGTAACAGGGGAGGAGGGGTGGGAGGCGCGGGACGAGGGAGACCCGGGCGCTGGGCCTCCGGCGTCGCGAAAGCGGGCGAGCCCGAGCTCACCCGGAGCTTCAGCCGTAGAGCCCACGCGCACGCTCACGCTGGCCCCCACGCCTCTCTCGGGAGCCGCTGCCCGCCGGGCGCCCGGCGAAGAGGCGCATGGGGCCGTGCCTTCCCCGGCGGAGGCCGCGAAGACGCCGGGGGGACCGAACGCGCACCGCATGTCCCCGGGGATCGGCGGCACGATCAAGCATTACGAGATCATCCGCGAGCTGGGCCAGGGCGGCATGGGAATGGTGTTCCTGGCCCGCGATACGAAGCTCGGCCGGCTGGTCGCGATCAAGCTCCTGCTCAGGTACAGCGGGCATGGGATCGAGCGCTTCCTGGCCGAAGCGCGGGCGACGGCGCGCTGCAGGCACGAGAACATCGTGGTGATCCACGAGGTGGACGAGATCGACGGCTATCCGTACCTCGTGCTGGAGTACATCAAGGGCCGCTCGCTGCGCAGCTGGATGGCGACGCGCGAGCAGCCGAGCGCGCCCGAGTCGCCCGCGGCCCATCCGCCTTCGGACCCGACGTCGCCCAGCGTGGTGATCGAGCTGATGATCCCCGTGGCGCGCGCGCTGATCTGCGCGCATGAGCACGGGATCGTGCACCGCGATCTGAAGCCGGAGAACATCCTGCTCGACGACGCCGGATGCATCAAGGTGCTCGATTTCGGCGTCGCGAAGCGGATCGAGCCCACGACAGCCGCGGCGATCACGGGCGCGCCGGCGGCGCTCGTGCGTTCTGCCGGAGCCGGCCGGCAGAGCGCGGCGCTCGGGACGCCGCGGTACATGTCACCCGAGCAACTCCTGGGCAGGGACGTCGATCACCGCGCCGACCTCTGGGCCATGGGCATCATGCTGTACGAGCTGCTCACGGGGAGACACCCGCTGGAGCCGTTCTCGATGGCGCGGCTGTCGGACGTCCTGGCCCTCGATGTCCCGATGCCGAGCCTCTGCGAGCGGCGGCCGGACGTGGGCGCGCTCGGCGCCCTCGTCGATCATTGCCTGAAGAAGAACAAGGCCGAGCGCATCGGCTCGGCCCGGGAGCTGCTCGCCGGGCTGGAGGCGCTCGTGCCCGGCCGGAGGGCGCTCCAGCTGGGCGAGGACGAGAGCCCGTTCGCCGGGCTGTCGTCGTTTCAGGAGGCGGACGCCGCGCGGTTCTTCGGGCGGGATCGGGAGGTCTCCGCCGTGGTGACGCGGCTGCGCAACCAGCAGCTGCTGGTCGTGGCCGGGCCCTCCGGGGCGGGCAAGTCGTCGTTCGTGCGCGCGGGCGTGATCCCGGCCTTGAAGCGCTCCGGGGAGCGCTGGGAGGCGTTCCTCCTGCGTCCTGGCCGCTCCCCGCTGTCCGCGCTCGCAGACGTGCTCTTGCAGGTCGGCGAGGCGGAGCCCACGACGGGCTCACCCGAGCTGCCCGACCACGAGCGGCTCGTCGCCACGTTGGGTACACAGCCGGGTTATCTAGGCTCGCGGCTGCGCGCGCGGTGTCGCCGCGAGGGAAAGGGGCGCCGCGTTCTGCTCTTCGTCGACCAGTTCGAGGAGCTCTATACGCTCGGCGCCTCTCCCGACGAGCGGGCGGCGTTCGTCGCTTGCCTGGAAGGCGCGGCCGACGACGCGTCGTCGCCCTTGCGCCTCGTGCTCGCCGTCCGCTCGGACTTCCTCGAGCGCATGTCCGACGACCGCGGGTTCATCCGAGACGTGACCCGCGGGCTCTCGTTCTTGCCGCCGATGGGGCGCGACAGCCTGCGAGAAGCCTTGACGAGGCCGCTCGAGGCGGCCGGGTATCACTTCGAGACCGCGGAGATGGTCGAGCAGATGCTCCGCTCGCTCGCGGGCACGCGGAGCCCGTTGCCGCTCTTGCAATTCACGGCCGCGAAGCTGTGGGAGGCGCGGGACCGGGAGCGCCGGCTGCTGACGCGGGACAGCTATGAGCAGCTCGGCGGCGTCGCCGGCGCCCTGTCCGCCCACGCGGACGCGGTGCTGTCGGCGCTGCCGCTCTGCGAGCAGCGGCTGGCCCGGACGGTGCTGCTCCGCCTGGTCACGCCCGAGCGCACGCGCGCGGTGGTGAGCCTGGGCGAGCTCTGCGAGCTCGCGGAGGGCGGCGAGGGCCAGCGCGGCGAGGCGATCGCGCGGGTGGTCCAGCACCTGGCCGGCGCGCGGCTCCTGCTCATCGAGACCGGCGGCGAGCAGACCGGGGGCGAGCGGGACGGCACGACGGTGGAGCTGGTCCATGAGTCCTTGATCGAGCGGTGGCCGAAGCTCAGGCAGTGGGTCGCCGAGAGCGAGCAGGACGCCCAGTTCCTGTCCCGGCTGCGCGCCGCAGCCCAGCAGTGGGAAGCGAGCGGTGAGGCCGAGGGGCTGCTCTGGCGCGACCGCGCGGCCGAGGAGGCCCGAGCGTGGCACGAGCGCCGTCGCGCCGAGCAGGGGACGGCCTCTCGCGCCGGGCTGAGCAAGCGCGAGGAGCGGTATCTGGCGGCGGTCGTGGCCCTCTGCGAGCGCGCGCGCCGGCTTCGCCGGAAGCTCGCCACGGGCGTGGCCGCCGCGCTGGGCGCGATCGCGATCGTCGTGTCGTATCTGGCGATCCGCGCGGGCCAGCAGGCCACGCTGGCCAACCAGCAGGCCACACGCGCCGACCAGGAAGCGGCGCGCGCGCTGGTCGAAGCCCGGGAGGCGCGCAACGCCACGCGCATGGCCATGGCCCGTGAAATGCAAAATGATCCCACGACGGTGCTCGCGGTCTTGCGCGAGATCGAGCCGCCCGGCGTGCCGCGAGGGTGGGATGTCCTCGCGCGCTGGGCGCTGCATAGCAGGATTGCTCGCGCGGTGCTCGATCATCCGGATTGGGTCACGCGTGCCGCCTACAGCCGCGACGGCAAGCGGATCGTCACCGCGTGCATGGACAGGACCGCTCGCGTGTGGAATGCCGACGGCTCGGGTGATCCCCTGGTCCTTCGCGGTCACGGCGAAGGCGTCTGGTCGGCGGCGTTCAGCCCCGATGGCAAGCGCATCGTCACGTCGTCGTGGGACAGGACCGCTCGGGTATGGAACGCCGACGGCTCGGGCGAGCCGATCGTCCTCCGGGGGCACGCGGGCGCGGTCTTCTCGGCGGCGTTCAGCCCCGACGGCAAGCGCATCGTCACGTCGTCGTGGGACAAGACCGCTCGCGTGTGGAACGCCGACGGTTCGGGCGAGCCGATCGTCCTTCGGGGGCACGAGGACGCGGTGTTCCCGGCGGCGTTCAGCCCCGACGGCAAGCACATCGTCACGTCGTCGTGGGACAGGACCGCTCGCGTGTGGAACGCCGACGGCTCGGGGGCACCCCTGGTCTTTCGCGGTCACCAGGCCGAGGTCTGGTGGGCGGCGTTCAGCCCTGACGGGAGGCGCATCGTCACAGCGTCGTTCGACAAGACCGCGCGTGTATGGAACGCCGACGGCTCGGGCGAGCCCATCGTCCTTCAAGGGCACGAGGACGGGGTCTACGCTGCGGCGTTCAGCCCCGATGGCGAGCGCATCGCCACGTCGTCCTGGGACAAGACCGCGCGGGTGTGGAACGCCGATGGCTCGGGCGAGCCCCTGGTCCTCCGGGGTCATTCGGCTCAGGTCGCTTCGGTCGAGTTCAGCCCCGACGGCGAGCGCATCGTCACGTCGTCCTGGGACAGGACGGCGCGGGTGTGGAACATCGATGGTACGGGCGCTCCCTCGGTGCTTCGGGGGCACGAGGGCGGGGTCTGGTCGGTGGCGTTCAGCGCCGATGGCAAGCGCCTTGTCACCGCATCCTTGGACAAGACCGCTCGCGTGTGGAACGCCGATGGCTCGGGTGCCCCCCTGGTCCTCCGGGGGCACGCGGCTCGGGTCACTTCGGCGGCGTTCAGCCCCGACGGGAGGCGCATCCTCACGTCGTCCTGGGACAGGACCGCTCGCGTGTGGAACGCCGATGGCTCGGGGCAGCCCTTGATCCTCCGGGGTCATGAACACGGGGTCTGGTGGGCGGCGTTCAGCCCCGACGGGAGGCGCATCGTCACGGCGTCGTGGGACAAGACCGCGCGCGTGTGGAACGCCGACGGCTCGGGTGAGCCGGTGATCCTCCGGGGGCACGAGCACTGGGTCTCCGGGGCGGGCTTCAGCCCCGACGGCAAGCGCATCGTCACGGCATCCCAGGACACGACGGTGCGGGTATGGAATGCCGACGGCACGGGCGAGCCCCTGGTCCTCCGGGGTCACGAGGCTCCGGTGTACTCGGCGGCGTTCAGCCCCGACGGGAAGCACGTCGTCTCGACGTCGTGGGATAAGACCGCGCGCGTGTGGAACGCCGACGGCTCGGGTGAGCCGGTGATCCTCCGGGGGCACGAGCACTGGGTCTGGCGGGCGGCGTTCAGCCCCGACGGCGAGCGCATTGTCACGGCATCCCAGGACACGACGGTGCGGGTATGGAATGCCGATGGGACGGGCGAGATCCTGGTCCTTCGCGCCACCGATTCCCCGGTCAACGGCGCGGTGTTCAGCCCGGATGGCAAGCGCATCGTGACCGCGTCCGACGACAGGACCGTGCGGATATGGACCGATCTCACGCCGCTGCGCGGCGTCGACGACCCGAGGTTATGGGCGGCGACCACCTACTGCATGCCCATCGAGCGGAGGATAGAGCTCCTGCGCGTGTCCGACTCCATGGCCCGAGCCAGCCACGAGACCTGCCTGCGCCGCGTCGAGCAGGCGCGCGCGGCGGCCCTTGAGCCCCAGCCGGGCCCGGCGGCCTCCCCGGGCGGCTCCGCCGGCCGGTAACGCGCGCCCGATGCGCTCGTCCGCGTACCCCATGAACCCATGCGGGCGAGGAAGCGATCGGTCCAGCGGAGCTGGCGGGCCATCGAGGTGACCGGCGGCCGCGGCGGGCTGCCCGCGGCCGCTCGTGAGCTCGCAGCCCGAGCCGCCATGCTCATCCGGCAACGTGGTCTGCTGGCGGCGCGACGGCGCCGGACGCTGAGCGGTGGCCGCTCTATAGAAGAGCGATGTGGGAGTCCCAGCGCTGGACTGGCCACATCATTTTGCGCTCCCGACGGCGGCCGGCCGGCTCGACCTTAGGGATCGCCGCGTCGAACCCGTACTGCGGGCCGTTCGCCGAAGCTGCCGCGTGGTGCGGCGGCGACCGGAGGGGCTGTGATGAACCAGGAGACCTTCGCTCCGACGACGGTATTCCAGAGCCGCTACGAGATCCTCTCATTGCTCCGGGAAACCAGCCTCGCTGCGACTTACAAGGGGCGGCAGCTCGCGACCGGGCAGCCGATCGTCCTCAAGGTCGTGCGCCTCGCCGAGGACAGGGGCTCTGCGGACATCACGCGGCGCTGCCGCGCGCGGTTTCTGCGGAACGTGCGCCAGTGCGCGCGGCTCCGCCACCCGAACATCGTCCGCCTCATCGACTCGGGGGAAACGGAAGACCGCCAGCTCTACGTGGCCTTCGAGTTCGTGCCCGGGCGGAGCCTGGCCGAGCTGCTGTCGGAGCAGGGCGCGCTCGATCCGCAGGAGGCGCGCGACCTCATGCTGCAGGTCCTCGGCGCGCTGGACTACGCGCACCAGCAGGGCATCGTTCACGGGGATCTCAGGCCGGCCCACGTGATGATCGTGCCCTCGGGGGCGCGGCGAAAGGCGCTCGTGTGCGACTTCGGCTTCGGCGCGGTCGTCGCGGACTTGCGCGCCGGCCAGCAGGGAGCGCGCGGCTCCGGCGTCGACCTCGTCGGCTCGCAGGTGTACCTGGCGCCCGAGCAGCGCCGAGGATTCCCGCCGACGGCGCGCTCGGACCTGTACACGTGGGGGCTCGTTGCCCTCGAGTGCTTCACGGGCAGGCGCGTCGGCTGCGAGGTCTCCTCGAACGGAGGAGCCCTCCAGGCGGAGAGCCGCGAGCCGACGGGCATGCCCGCCGCGCTCCTCGGGCACCCGCTCGGCGCCCTCTTGCGGCGGGTGACGGTCGAGGACGTCGCGGCGCGGGCCGTCACGGCGGACGGCCTCCTGCGCGAGCTCGACGCCTGCGAGGTGAGCGGGCTCCGCAGGGAAGATCTGCTCAAACCGGGCGCGCCGGTCAGCGTCGAGGCGAAGGGGAGGGAGGCCGCCGGACACGCCCGGACCACCTCGTCGGGAGGAGCCCACGCGGAGCGGGATCCGGGCAGCGCACAGACCTTGCCCCAACCCTCCTCCGAAGAGCCCGCGTGGTCCCTCTCGCTCGCCACGACGCCGGCACGTCCGGTGTCCAGCGAGCGCGCGCCTCGCAAGGCCCGGGCGGTGAGGGCGCGGGACGAGCTCCTCGGGGACGACATGCCCGTGCGCGTCGGCGGCACCATCAAACATTACGAGATCATCCGCAAGCTCGGTCAGGGCGGGATGGGGGTGGTGTTCCTGGCGCGCGACACGAAGCTCGGGCGCCTGGTCGCGATCAAGCTCCTCCTCAGGTACAGCGGGCAAGGAATCGAGCGCTTCCTGGAGGAGGCGCGGGCGACGGCGCGCTGCCGGCACGAGAGCATCGTGGTGATCTACGAGGTGGACGAGATCGACGGTTATCCGTACCTCGTGCTGGAGTACATCAAGGGTCGCTCGCTGCGCAGCTGGATGGCCACGCGCGAGCACCCGAGCGCGCCCGAGTCGCCCGCGGCCCACCCGCCTTCGGACCCGACGTCGCCCAGCGTGGTGATCGTGCTGATGATCCCCGTGGCGCGCGCGCTGATCTGCGCGCACGAGCACGGGATCGTGCACCGCGATCTGAAGCCGGAGAACGTCCTGCTGGACGACGCCGGGGGCACCAAGGTGCTCGATTTCGGCATCGCCAAGCGGATCGAGCCCACGACAGCCGCGGCGATCACCGGCGCCCCGGCGGCGGTCGCCGGGGGCGCCGGCCACGGCCGGCAGAGCGCGGCGCTCGGGACGCCGCGGTACATGTCACCCGAGCAACTCCTGGGCAGGGACGTCGATCATCGCAGCGACCTCTGGGCCATGGGCATCATGCTGTACGAGCTGCTCACGGGGAGACACCCGCTGGAGCCGTTCTCGATAGCGCGGCTGTCGGAGATCCTGGCCCTCGATGTCCCGATGCCGAGCCTCGGCGAGCGGCGCCCGGACGTCGGCGCGCTCGGCGCCCTCGTCGACCGTTGCCTGAAGAAGCGCAAGGCCGAGCGCATCGGCTCGGCCCGGGAGCTGCTCGCCGGGCTCGAGGCGCTGCTGCCCGGCCGAAGGGCGCTCCAGCTGGGCGAGGACGAGAGCCCGTTCGCCGGGCTGTCGTCGTTCCAGGAGGCGGACGCCGCGCGGTTCTTCGGGCGGGATCGGGAGGTCTCCGCCATGGTGACGCGGCTGCGCAACCACCCGCTCCTGGTCGTGGCCGGGCCCTCCGGGGCGGGCAAGTCGTCGTTCGTGCGCGCGGGCCTGATCCCATCCTGGAGGCGCGCCGGGGATCGCTGGGAGGCGTTCCTCCTGCACCCGGGACGCCACCCGCTGTCCGCGCTCGCCGATGTGCTCGTGCACGCCGCCGGCCTGGATTCCACGGCATCCGGCGCAACGACGGGTGAGCCCGAGCTCCCCGACCACGATCGGCTGGTCGCCACCCTGCGCGCGCAGCCGGGATACGTGGGCGCGCGGCTGCGCGCGCGCTGCCGCCGTGAGGGACCGAGGCGCCGCGTCCTGCTCTTCATCGATCAGTTCGAGGAGCTCTACACGCTCGGCGCGCCGCCGGACGTGCGGGCGGCGTTCATCGCCTGCCTGGAGGGCGCGGCGGACGACGCCTCGTCGCCCCTGCGCGTCGTGCTCGCCATCCGCTCGGATTTCCTCGATCGATTCGCCGATGACAACGACTTCATGATCAACGCGACGCGCGGCCTCTGGTTGCTGCCGCCCATGGGGCGCGACGGCCTGCGCGAGGCCTTGACGCGGCCGCTCGAGGCGGCCGGATACCGCTTCGAGACCGCGGAGATGGTCGAGGACATGCTCGGCACCCTGGCGAGCACGCGGAGCCCCTTGCCGCTCCTCCAGTTCACGGCCGCGAAGCTGTGGGAGGCGCGGGATCGCGAGCGCCGGCTGCTGACGCGGGACAGCTACGAGCAGCTCGGCGGCATCGCCGGCGCGTTGTCCGCCCACGCGGACGCGGTGCTCTCGGCGCTGCCGCTGGGCGAGCAGCGGCTGGCCCGGACGGTGCTGCTCCGCCTGGTCACGCCCGAGCGCACCCGCGCCGTGGTGAGCCTGGACGAGCTCTGCGAGCTCGCGGAGGGCGGCGAGGGCCAGCGTGGCGAGGCGATCGCGCGGGTGATCCAGCACCTGGCCGGCGCGCGGCTCCTGCTCATCGAGACCGGCGACGAGCGCGAGGGCACGACGGTGACGCTGGTCCACGAATCCTTGATCGAACGGTGGGCCAAGCTCCGGCAGTGGCTCGCCGAGAGCGAGCGCGACGCGCAGTTCTTGGCCCGCGTGCGCGCGGCAGCCCAGCAGTGGGAGGCGAGCGGCGAGGCCGAGGGGCTGGTCTGGCGAGGCCGCGCGGCGGAGGACGCCCGCGCGTGGCACAAGCGCCGCCGCGCCGCCGACGGAGCCGACGCCCGCGTCGGGCTCGGCAGGCGCGAGGAGCGTTACCTGTCGGCCGTCGTGGCGCTCGCCGAGCGGGCGCAGCGCCTGCGCCGGCGGCTCACCCTGGGCGTGACCGCCGCGCTCGGCGCGCTCGCGCTCGTCGTGTCGTACCTGGCGATCGACGCGAGCCAGCAGGCCAGGCGAGCCGACCAGGCGGCGTCTCGCGCGCAGGCCGACGCCCTGCAAGCGCGCAACGCGACCCGCATGGCCGCGGCGCGCGAGCTGCAGGCCGATCCCACGACCGTGCTCGCGCTCCTGCGCGAGATCGAGCCGCCCGACGTGCCGCGAGGGTGGGCCGTGCTCGCGCGCTGGGCGCTGCACAGCTGGGTCGCGCGCACGGTGCTCAGCCATCCGGATGCGCTCCACTCGGCGGCGTTCAGCCCCGACGGGAGGCGCATTGTCACCGCATCGTTGGACAAGACGGCGCGGGTGTGGAACGCCGACGGCACGGGCGAGCCCCTGGTGCTCCGGGGCCACGAGGAGGAGGTCTATTCGGCGGCGTTCAGCCCCGATGGCAAGCGCATCGTCACGGCGTCATGGGACAAGACCGCTCGCGTGTGGAACGCCGATGGCACGGGCGAGCCCCTGGTGCTCCGGGGCCACGAGGGGCGGGTCTACGCTGCGGCGTTCAGCCCCGACGGCAAGCGCATTGTCACAGCGTCCCAGGACAAGACGGTGCGGGTGTGGAACGCCGACGGCACGGGCAAGCCCCTGGTCCTCCGGGGTCATGAGGGTCCGCTCAACTGGGCAGCGTTCAGCCCCGACGGGAGGCGCATCGTCTCTGCGTCCCACGACAAGACGGCGCGGGTGTGGAACGCCGACGGCACGGGCAAGCCCATCGTCCTCCGGGGCCACAAGCATTTGGTCCATTCGGCGGCGTTCAGCCCTGACGGGAGGCGCATCGTCACAGCGTCTCTCGACAAGACCGCGCGTGTATGGAACGCCGACGGCACGGGCGAGCCCATCGTCCTTCGAGGGCACGAGGATGGGGTCTACTCCGCGGAGTTCAGCCCCGACGGGAGGCGCATCGTCACCGCGGCGTGGGACAAGACGGCGCGGGTGTGGAACGCCGACGGCAAGGGCGAGCCCAGGGTCCTTCGAGGTCACGAGGATACGGTCAGCTTTGCGGCGTTCAGCCCTGACGGCACGCGCATCGTCACGGCGTCATGGGACCGGACCGCGCGGGTGTGGAACGCCAGTGGCGCGGGTGAGCCCCTGGTCTTATGGGGGCACGACGATGCGGTCTACTCGGCGGCGTTCAGCCCTGATGGGAGGCGCATCGTCACGGCGTCCTACGACAAGACCGTGCGGGTGTGGAACGCCGACGGTACGGGTGAGCCCTTGATCCAGCGTGGCAAGGTTCCGATCTATTCGGCGGCGTTCAGCCCTGACAGCAAACGCATCGTCACCGCGTCGTATGACACAATCGCGCGGGTGTGGAGCGCCGAGGCCGCCGGTGAGCCCCTGGTCTTTCGCGGTCATGAGGACTGGCTCAAATCGGCGGCGTTCAGCCCGGATGGCAGGCGCATCGTCACCGCGTCCGTGGACAAGACGGCGCGGGTATGGAACGTCGACGGCAAGGGCAAGCCCCTGATCCTCCGGGGGCATGAGGGGGAGGTCTATTCGGCGGCGTTCAGCCCGGATGGCAAGCGCATCGTGACCGCGTCCCAGGACAAGACGGTGCGGGTATGGAACGCTGACGGCGCGGGCGAGCCTCTGATCCTCCGGGGGCACGACGGGCCGATCTACTCGGCGGAGTTCAGCCCCGATGGCAAGCGCATCGTCACCGCGTCATGGGACAAGACCGCTCGGGTGTGGAACGCCGACGGCACGGGCGAGCCATTGGTCCTGCGAGGTCACGAGCACTGGGTCTGGAGTGCGGCGTTCAGCCCTGACGGCAAGCGCATCGTGACCGCGTCGCAGGACAAGACGGTGCGGCTATGGAACGCCGACGGCACGGGCGAGCCCCTGGTCCTGCGCGGCTCCGATTCCCCGGTCAACTCGGTTGCGTTCAGCCCCGACGGCGAGCGGATCGTCGCCGCGTCCGACGACAAGCTCGTGCGGGTCTGGGCCGATCTCGCGCCGCTCCGCGGCGTGGACGACCCGAAGCTGTGGGCGGCGACCACGTACTGCATGCCTGTCGAGCGGCGGATAGAGCTCCTGCGCGTCCCCGAGACCATGGCCCGCGCGAACCGGGAGGCCTGCCTGCGCCGCGTCGCGCAGGCCTGGCAGCGGCCGGAGGGGCTGAGATGAACCAGGAGACCTTCGCTCCGAGGACGGTGTTCCAGAGCCGCTACGAGATCCTCTCGTTGCTCCAGGAGACCAGCCGCGCGGCCACCTACAAAGGGCGGCAGATCGCGACCGGGAAGCCGATCGTCCTCAAGGTGGTGCGCCTCGCCGAGGACGCGGGCTCCGCGAACGCGGCGCGGCGCTGCCGGGCGCGTTTCCTTCGGAGCGTGCGCCAGTGCGCGCGGCTCCACCACCCCAACATCGTCCGGCTCCTCGACGGGGGAGAGACGGACGACAAAGAGCTCTATGCCGCCTTCGAGCTCGTGCCCGGGCAGAGCCTGGCCGAGCTGCTGTCGGAGCGGGGCGCGCTGGAGCCGCAGGAGGCGCGCCGGCTCATGCTGCAGGTCCTCAATGCGCTGGACTACGCGCACCAGCAGGGCATCGTCCACGGGGACCTCCGGCCGGCGCACGTGATGATCGTGCCCTCGGGGGAGCGGCGAAGCGCGCTGGTGTGTGACTTCGGCGCCGGCGCGATCGCCGCGGACGTGCGCGCCGGGCAGGACGGAGCGCGCGACTCCAGCACCGAGCTCGTCGGCTCGCAGGCGTATCTGGCGCCCGAGCAACGCCGGGGATTCCCGGCGACGGCGCGCTCGGATCTGTACGCGTGGGGGCTCGTGTACCTCGAGTGCCTCACGGGCAGGCGCACGGGCTGCGCGGCGTCATCGGACGGAGGGGTCTACCTGCACGAGAGCCGCGAGCCAGCGCGGATGCCTCCCGCGCTGCTCGAGCACCCGCTCGGCGCCCTCTTGCGGCGCGCGACGGTCGAGGACGTCGCGGCGCGGGACGTCACGGCCGACGGCCTCTTGCGCGCGCTCGACGCGTGCGAGGTGGGCGGGCTTCACAGGGAAGATCTGCTCAAGCCAGGCGTGCCGGGCAGCGCCGAGGTGCGGCGGAAGGACGCCGAACGCAGCGCGCTGACCGCTTCGCCGGGAGGAGGACCCGCGGAGGTCGATCCCGGTGATCTGCCGGGCCCGCCCGACGCGGCCGGCGAAGCGACCGCCCGCGGGCTCACGCTCGTCACGACCCCGTCCGGCCCGATGGGCGACGCGCCCGCGCCTGCTTCGGTCGAGGCTGCGGAGGCGTCGGAGGAGCCCACCGGAGCGCGCATGCCGGCGCGCATCGGCGGCACCATCAGCCATTACGAGATCATCCGCAAGCTGGGCCAGGGCGGCATGGGCGTGGTGTTCCTGGCGCGCGACACGAAGCTCGGTCGCCTCGTCGCGCTCAAGCTCCTCCTCAGGTACAGCGGGCATGGGATCGAGCGATTCCTGGAGGAGGCGCGGGCGACGGCGCGCTGCCGGCACGAGAACATCGTGGTGATCTACGAGGTGGACGAGATCGATGGCTATCCGTACCTCGTGCTGGAGTACATCAAGGGCCGCTCGCTGCGCAGCTGGATGGCCCAGCGCGAGCAGCCGAGCGCGCCCGAGCCGTCCGCGGCCCACGCGCCTTCCGACCCGACGTCGCCCAGCGTGGTGATCGAGCTGATGATCCCCGTGGCACGCGCGCTGGTCTGCGCGCACGAGCTCGGGATCGTGCACCGCGATCTCAAGCCGGAGAACATCCGCCTGGACGACGCCGGATGCGTCAAAGTGCTCGATTTCGGCATCGCCAAGCGGATGGAAGCCACGAGGGCCGCGACGATCACCGGCGCGCCGGCGGCGGTCGCCGGGGGCGTCGGCCATGGCCGGCAGAGCGCGGCGCTCGGGACGCCGCGGTACATGTCGCCCGAGCAACTCCTGGGCAGGGACGTCGATCATCGCAGCGACCTCTGGGCCATGGGCATCATGCTGTACGAGCTGCTCACGGGGAGACACCCGCTGGAGCCGTTCTCGCAGGCTCGGCTGTCGGACATCCTGGCCCTCGATGTCCCGATGCCGAGCCTCTGCGAGCGGCGGCCGGACGTGGGCGCGCTCGGCGCCCTCGTCGACCGCTGCCTGAAGAAGCGCAAGGCCGAGCGCATCGGCTCGGCCCGGGAGCTGCTCGCCGGGCTCGAGGCGCTGCTGCCCGGCCGGAGGGCGCTCCAGCTGGGCGAGGACGAGAGCCCCTATGCTGGCCTGTCGTCGTTCCAGGAGGCGGACGCCGCGCGGTTCTTCGGGCGCGATCGCGAGGTCTCCGCCATGGTGACGCGGCTGCGCAATCAGCAGCTGCTGGCCGTGGCCGGGCCCTCCGGGGCGGGCAAGTCGTCGTTCGTGCGCGCGGGCGTGATCCCGGCCTGGAAGCGGTCCGTGGACTGCTGGGAAGCGTTCATCCTGCGCCCCGGCCGCGCCCCGCTGTCCGCGCTCGCGGACGTGCTCGTGCAGGTCGCCGAGGCGGAGTCCACGACCGGCCCGCCGACGGGCTTGCCCCAGCTGTCCGACCACGATCGGCTGGTCGCCACGCTGCGCGCGCAGCCGGGCTACCTGGGCGCGCGGCTGCGCGCGTGCTGTCGCCGTGAGGGGAAGAGGCGCCGCATCCTGCTCTTCGTCGACCAGTTCGAGGAGCTCTATACGCTCGGCGCCGCCCGCGAGGAACGGGCGGCGTTCGTCGCCTGCCTGGAAGGCGCGGCGGACGACGCCTCGTCGCCCCTGCGCGTCGTGCTCGCCGTGCGCTCGGACTTCCTCGAGCGCCTGGCGGACGACGGCGGATTCATCCGAGACGTCACCCGCGGGCTGTCGTTTCTGCCGTCCATGGGGCGAGAGCGCCTGCGGGAAGCGCTGACGAGACCTCTCGAGGCGGCCGGGTATCGCTTCGAGACCACGGAGATGATCGAGCACATGCTCTGCTCGCTCGAGGGCACACGAAGCCCCCTGCCGCTCCTGCAGTTCACGGCCACGAAGCTGTGGGAGGCGCGGGACCGCGAGCGGCGGCTCTTGACGCGGGACAGCTATGAACAGCTCGGCGGGGTCGCCGGTGCGCTGTCCGCCCACGCGGACGCGGTGCTGTCGACGCTGCCGCCGAGCGAGCATCGGCTGGCGCGGGCGGTGCTCTTGCGCCTGGTCACGCCGGAGCACACGCGCGCGGTGGTGAGGCTGGACGAGCTCCGCGATCTGGTCCATGACGGCGAGGGGGACGCTGGCGGTGCGGTCGCGCAGGTGGTCCAGCACCTGGCCTGCGCGCGGCTCCTGCTCATCGAGACGGGCGGCGAGCAGACCGGGGGCGAGCGGGCTGGAGCGACCGTGGAGCTGGTCCACGAATCCTTGATCGAGCGGTGGCCGAAGCTCGGGCAGTGGCTCGCCGAGAGCGAGCAGGACGCGCAGTTTCTGGCCCGGCTGCGCGCCGCAGCCCAGCCGTGGGAGGCGAGCGGCCAGGCCGAGGGGCTGCTCTGGCGCGATCGCACGGCGGAGGAGGCCCAGGCGTGGTACACGCGCCGTCGCGCCGAGCAAGGAGCGGAGTGGCGCGCTGGGTTGAGCAAGCGCGAGGAGCGTTATCTCCTGGCCGTCGTGTCCCTCTGCGAGCGCGCGCGCCGGCTGCGCCGGCGGCTCGCGACGGGCATGATCGCCACGCTCACCGCGATCGCGGTCATGGTCTCGTTCCTGGCGGTCCGCGCGAGCCAGCAGGCCACGCGCGCGAGCCAGCAGGCGACGCGCGCCGACCAGGAAGCGGCGCGCGTGCATGTCGAGGCCCGCGAAGCGCGCAACGCCACCCGGATGGCAACGGCCCGCGAGATGCACGACGATCCCACGACCGTGCTCGCGATCTTGCGCGAGGTCGAGCCGCCCGACGTGCCGCGAGGGTGGGCCCTCCTCGCGCGCTCGGCGCTGTACGGCAGGCCCGCTTCCGGGGTGCTCATCCACCCGGATTCAGTCCAGTTTGCGAGTTATAGCCCCGACGGCCATCACATCGTCACGGCGTCCTGGGACGGCACCGCGCGGGTGTGGAGCGCCGATGGAACGGGCGCGCCCCTGGTCCTCCGCTGCCACGACGACCGGCTCCGATCGGCGGCGTTCAGCCCCGACGGCGATCGCATCGTCACGGCGTCCTGGGACGGCACCGCGCGGGTGTGGAACGCCGATGGAACGGGCGCGCCCCTGGTCCTCCGCGGTCACGAGGGCATGGTCCACTCGGCGGCGTTCAGCCCTGACGGGAGGCGCATCGTCACCGCGGCGCAAGACAAGACCGCGCGGGTGTGGAACGCCGACGGCACGGGCGAGCCGCTGGTCTTTCGCGGCCACGAGGGAGCGGTCTTTTCGGCGGCGTTCAGCCCCGACGGGAGGCGCATCGTCACCGCGTCGCAGGACAAGACCGCGCGGGTGTGGAACGCCGACGGCACGGGCGCGGCCCGCGTCCTCCGCGGCCACGAGGGCGTGGTCTTCTCGGCGGCGTTCGGCCCCGACGAGAGGCGCATCGTCACTGCGTCGCAGGACAAGACCGTGCGGGTGTGGAACGCCGACGGCACAGGCGAGCCCCTCGTCCTTCGCGGTCACGAGGATGGGGTCAACTGGGCGGCGTTCAGCCCCGACGGGAGGCGCATCACCTCCGCGTCGTATGACAAGACGGTGCGGGTGTGGAGCACCGACGGTACAGGCGAGCCCCTCGTCCTTCAGGGCCACGAGGAGGCGGTCGCGTCGTCCTCGTTCAGCCCCGATGGCGAGCGCGTCGTCTCCACGTCGTATGACAGGACAGCGCGGGTGTGGAATGTCGGTGGCACGAGCGAGCCCCTCGTCCTTCATGGCCACGGGGCCGGCGTCCTGGGAGCGGCGTTCAGCCCTGACGGGAGGCGCATCGTCACCGCGTCGCACGACAAGACCGCGCGGGTGTGGAACGCCGACGGCACGGGCTTGCCCGTGGTCCTTCGCGGTCACGAGGATCGGGTCGTCTCGGCGGCGTTCAGCCTCGATGGCAGGCGCGTCGTCACCGGGTCGTACGATGGGACCGCGCGGGTGTGGAGCGCCGACGGCAAGGGCGCGCCCCTCGTCCTCCGTGGCCACAGGGAGCCGGTCCTTTCGGCGGCGTTCAGCCCCGACGGCAGGCGCGTCGTCACCGCGTCCTGGGACAACACGGTGAGGGTGTGGAACGCCGACGGGACGGGCGAGCCCGTCGTGCTTCGTGGTCACGAGGATAGGGTCTATTCGGCGGCGTTCAGCCCCGATGGCAAGCGCATCGTCTCCGGGTCAAAGGACAAGACCGCGCGGGTGTGGAACGCCGACGGGACGGGCGAGCCCCTGGTCCTCCGCGGTCACGAGCAGAGCCTCTACGCGGTGGCGTTCAGCCCCGATGGCAAGCGCATCGGCACCACGTCGTATGACAGGACCGCGCGGGTGTGGAGCGCCGACGGGACGGGCACGCCGCTGGTCCTTCGCGGTCACGAGCACTGGGTCCTCGGGGTGGCGTTCAGCCCGGATGGCAAGCGCATCGCCACCGCGTCGCAGGACAAGACCGTGCGGGTGTGGAACGCCGACGGGACGGGCGAGCCCCTGGTCCTCCGCGTCCCCGCTTCTGCGGCCAACAGCGTCGCGTTCAGCCGGGATGGCAAGCGCATCGTCGCTGCGTCCGACGACAAGCTCGTGCGGGTGTGGGCCGACCTCGAGCCGCTCCGGGGCGTCGATGACCCCAGGCTGTGGGCGGCCACCACCTACTGCATGCCCATCGAGCGGCGGATCGAGCTCCTGCGCGTCCCCGAGGCCATGGCCCGCGCGAACCGGGAGGCCTGCCTGCGCCATGTCGCGCAGGCCTGGCAGCGGCCGGAGGGGCTGAGATGAACCAGGAGACCTTCGCTCCGAGGACGGTGTTTCAGAGCCGCTACGAGATCCTCTCGTTGCTCCAGGAGACCAGCCATGCGGCCACCTACAAAGGGCGGCAGATCGCGACCGGGCAGCCGATCGTCCTCAAGGTGGTGCGCCTCGCCGAGGACGGGGGCTCCGCGAGCGCGGCGGCGGCGCGGCGCTGCCGGGCGCGTTTCCTTCGGAGCGTGCGCCAGTGCGCGCGGCTCCACCACCCCAACATCGTCCGGCTCCTCGACGCGGGCGAGACGGAAGACAAGCAGCTCTATGCGGCCTTCGAGCTCGTGCCCGGGCAGAGCCTGGCCGAGCTGCTGTCGGAGCGGGGCGCGCTGGAGCCGCAGGAGGCGCGCCGGCTCATGCTGCAGGTCCTCAGCGCGCTGGACTACGCGCACCGGCAGGGCATCGTCCACGGGGACCTCCGGCCGGCGCACGTGATGATCGTGCCCTCGGGGGAGCGGCGAAGCGCGCTGGTGTGTGACTTCGGCGCCGGCGCGGTCGCCGCGGACGTGCGCGCGGGGCAGGACGGAGCGCGCGACTCCAGCGCCGAGCTCGCCGGCTCGCAGGCGTACATGGCGCCTGAGCAACGCCGGGGATTCCCGGCGACGGCGCGCTCGGATCTGTACGCGTGGGGGCTCGTGTACCTCGAGTGCCTCACGGGCAGGCGCGCGGGCTGCGCGGTGTCATCGGACGGAGGGGTCTACCCGCACGAGAGCCGCGAGCCAGCGCGGATGCCTCCCGCGCTGCTCGAGCACCCGCTCGGCGCCCTCTTGCGGCGCGCGACGGTCGAGGACGTCGCGGCGCGGGACGTCACGGCCGACGGCCTCTTGCGCGCGCTCGACGCGTGCGAGGTGGACGGGCTTCACAGGGAAGATCTGCTCAAGCCAGGCGTGCCGGGCAGCGCCGAGGTGCAGCGGAAGGATGCCGAACGCAGCGCGCTGACCGCTTCGCCGGGAGCAGGACCCGCGGAGGTCGATCCCGGTGAACCACCGGGCCCGCCCGACGCGACCGGCGGAGCGACCGCCCGCGGGCTCACGCTCGTCACAACCCCGTCCGGTCCGATGTGCGACGCGCCCGAGCCTCCTTCGGTCGAGGCTGCGGAGGCGTCGGAGGAGCCCACCGGAGCGCGCATGCCGGTGCGCATCGGCGGCACCATCAACCATTACGAGATCATCCGCAAGCTGGGCCAGGGCGGCATGGGCGTGGTGTTCCTGGCCCGCGACACCAAGCTCGGTCGCCTGGTCGCGATCAAGCTCCTGCTCAGGTACAGCGGGCAAGGAATCGAGCGCTTCCTGGAGGAGGCGCGGGCGACGGCGCGCTGCCGGCACGAGAACATCGTGGTGATCTACGAGGTGGACGAGATCGATGGCTATCCGTACCTCGTGCTGGAGTACATCAAGGGTCGCTCGCTGCGCAGCTGGATGGCCCAGCGCGAGCACCCGAGCGCGCCCGAGTCGCCCGCCGCCCACGCGCCTTCGGACCCGACGTCGCCCAGCGTGGTGATCGAGCTGATGATCCCCGTGGCACGCGCGCTGGTCTGCGCGCACGAGCTCGGGATCGTGCACCGCGATCTGAAGCCGGAGAACATCCGCCTGGACGACGCCGGATGCGTCAAAGTGCTCGATTTCGGCATCGCCAAGCGGATGGAAGCCACGAGGGCCGCGGCGATCACCGGCGCGCCGGCGGCGCTCGCCGGGGGCGCCGGCCACGGCCGCCAGAGCGCGGCGATCGGCACGCCCCGGTACATGTCGCCCGAGCAACTCCTGGGCAGGGACGTCGACCACCGCGCCGACCTCTGGGCCGTGGGCATCATGCTGCACGAGCTGCTGACGGGGAGACACCCGCTGGAGCCGTTCTCGCTGGCGCGGCTGTCGGAGATCCTGGCCCTCGATGTCGCGATGCCCAGCCTGCTCGCGCGGCGCCCGGACGCGGGCGCGCTCGGCGCCCTCGTCGACCGTTGCCTGAAGAAGAGAAAGGCCGAGCGCATCGGCTCGGCCCGGGAGCTGCTCGCGGAGCTGGAGGCGCTCGTGCCCGGCCGGAGGCCGCTCCAGCTGGGCGAGGACGAGAGTCCATATGCCGGCCTGTCGTCGTTCCAGGAGGCGGACGCGGCGCGGTTCTTCGGCCGCGATCGAGAAGTGTGCGCCACGACGGCGCGGCTGCGCAACGAGCAGCTGCTGGTCGTGGCCGGGCCCTCCGGGGCAGGCAAGTCGTCGTTCGTGCGCGCGGGCGTGATCCCGGCCCTGAAGCGGTCGGGGGACCGCTGGGAAGCGTTCATCCTGCGCCCCGGCCGCGCCCCGCTCTCGGCGCTCGCGGACGTGCTGCTGCAGGTCGCCGAGGCGGAGTCCACGACCGGCCCGCCGACGGGCTGGCCCGAGCTGCCCGACCACGATCGGCTCGTCGCCACCTTGCGGGCGCAGCCGGGTTATCTCGGGGCGCGGCTGCGCGCGCGCTGCCGCCGTGAGGGGAAGCGGCGCCGCATCCTGCTCTTCGTCGACCAGTTCGAGGAGCTCTACACGCTCGGCGCTGGCTCCGAGGAGCGGGCCGCGTTCGTCGCCTGCCTGGAGGGCGCGGCGGACGACGCCTCGTCACCCCTGCGCGTCCTGCTGGCCATCCGCTCGGACTTCCTCGAGCGCATGGCCGACGACCGCGGGTTCATCCGAGACGTGACGCGCGGGCTGCTGTTCTTGCCGCCGATGGGGCGCGACGGCCTGCGCGAGGCCTTGACGCGGCCGCTCGAGGCGACCGGTCATCGCTTCGAGACCATGGAGATGGTCGAGCACATGCTCGGCTCGCTCGAGGGCACACGGAGCCCGTTGCCGCTGCTGCAGTTCACGGCCACGAAGCTGTGGGAAGCGCGGGACCGCGAGCGGCGGCTCTTGACGCGGGACAGCTACGAGCAGCTCGGCGGCGTCGCTGGCGCGCTGTCCGCCCACGCGGACGCGGTGCTGTCGTCGCTGCCCCTGCGCGAGCAGCGGCTGGCGCGGGCGGTGCTCTTGCGCCTGGTCACGCCGGAGCGCACGCGCGCGGTGGTGAGCCTCGACGAGCTCCGCGATCTGGCGCAGGACAGCGGGGGCAGCGCCGGCGACGCGGTCGTGCAGGTGGTCCAGCACCTGGCCGGCGCGCGGCTGCTGCTCATCGAGACGGGCGGCGAGCAGGCCGGGGGCGAGCGGGACGGCGCGACGGTGGAGCTGGTGCACGAGTCGCTGATCGAGCGGTGGCCGAAGCTCGGGCAGTGGCTCGCCGAGAGCGAGCAGGACGCGCAGTTCCTGTCACGGCTGCGCGCGGCGGCGCAGCCGTGGGAGGCGAGCGGCCAGGCCGAGGGGCTGCTCTGGCGCGACCGCGCGGCGGAGGACGCGCGAGGGTGGTACGAGCGGCGCCGCGCCGCGCAGGGCGACGAGTGGCGGGCCGGGCTCGGCGGCCGCGAGGAGCGCTACCTGCTGGCCGTCGTGGCCCTCGGCGAGCGCGCGCGCCGCCTGCGCCGGCAGCTCACGACGGGCATGGTCGCCGCGCTCACGGCGATCGCGGTCATGGTCTCGTTCCTGGCGGTCCGCGCGAGCCAGCAGGCCGCGCGCGCCAACCAGCAAGCCGCCCGCGCCGACCAGGAAGCCGCCCGCGCGTACGTCGAGGCCCGGAAAGGGCGCAACGCCATCCGCATGGAAGCGGCCCGCGAGATGCACGGCGATCCCACCACCGTGCTCGCGAGCTTGCGCGACGTCGAGCCGCCCGGCGTGCCGAGAGGGTGGTCCACCCTCGTGCGCTCGGCGCTGTATGACGGGGTCGCTCGCGCGGTGCTCAGCCATCCGGATTTCGTCTCGCGTGCGATCTATAGCCCCGACGGCAAGCACATCCTCACGGTCTGCGCGGACAGGGCCGTCCGTGTGTGGAATGCCGATGGCACGGGCGGGCGCGTGATCCTTCGTGAACACGAGGCACCGATCAACTCGGCGGCGTTCAGCCCCGACGGCAGGCGCATCGTCACCGCGTCGTATGACGGGACCGTTCGGGTGTGGAACGCCGATGGCACGGGTGAGCCCATCGTCCTTCGCGGTCACGCGGAGGCGGTCAACTCGGCGGCGTTCAGCCCCGATGGCGAGCGCGTTGTCAGTGCGTCCCAGGACAGGACCGTTCGGGTGTGGAACGCCGATGGCACGGGTGAGCCCATCGTCCTTCGCGGTCACGCGGAGGCGGTCAACTCGGCGGCGTTCAGCCCCGACGGGAGGCGCATCGTCTCCGCGTCGTATGACAAGACCGCGCGGGTGTGGAACGCCGATGGCTCGGGCCGGCCCATCGTCCTTCGCGGCCACCAGAATGGGCTCAGCTCGGCGGAGTTCAGCCCCGACGGGAGGCGCATCGTCACCGCATCACAAGGCAAGACCGCGCGGGTGTGGAACGCCGACGGCACGGGCGAGCCCGTCGTCCTTCGTGGTCACGAGAGTGGAGTCAATTGGGCGACGTTCAGCCCCGACGGCAAGCGCATCCTCACTGCGTCGTATGACGGGACCGCGCGGGTGTGGAACGCCGACGGCACCGGCGAGCTCAAGATCCTCCGCGGTCACGCGGAGGCGGTCCACTCGGCGGCGTTCAGCCCCGACGGCAGGCGCATCGTCACCGCATCGTATGACGAGACCGCGCGGGTGTGGAAAGCCGACGGCACGAACGAGCTGAAGATCCTCCGCGGTCACGAGGCGGAAGTCACCATGGCGACGTTCAGCCCCGACGGCGGGCGCATCGTCAGCGCGTCAGCGGACCGGACCGTACGGGTGTGGAACGCCGATGGCACAGGAAGGCCCCTGGTCCTGCGTGGACACCAGGCCGATGTCTGCTCGGCGGAGTTCAGCCCCGACGGCAGGCGCATTGTCAGCGCGTCAACGGACCGGACCGCGCGGGTGTGGAACGCCGACGGCACAGGGAAGCCCATCGTCCTTCGTGGTCATGAGGCTCGGGTCTATTCGGCGGAGTTCAGCCCCGATGGGAGGCGCGTCGTCACCACGTCGGACGACAAGACCGCGCGGGTGTGGAACGCCGACGGCACAGGGAAGCCCACCGTCCTTCGTGGTCACGAGGTGGGGGTCGGGTGGGCGTCGTTCAGCCCCGACGGGAGGCGCATCGTCACCGCGTCCCAGGACAAGACCGTGCGGGTGTGGAACGCCGACGGCACCGGAGAGCCCCTCATCCTTCGCGGGCACGAGGGTCAGATCTGGTCGGCGTTGTTCAGCCCTGACGGACGGCGCATCGTCACCGCGTCCGCGGACCGGACCGCGCGGGTATGGAACGCCGACGGCACCGGAGAGCCCCTGATTCTCCGTGGCCACGAGTTCCAGGTCTTCTGGGCGGAGTTCAGTCCTGATGGCAAGCGCATCGCCACGGCGTCTGCGGACAAGACCGTGCGGATATGGAACGCCGACGGCACCGGGGAGCCCTTGATTCTGCGGGCCTCCGACTCCGGGGTCAACTCGGCGTCCTTCAGCCCTGACGGCAGGCATCTCGTCACGGCCTCCGACGACTACTCCGTGCGGGTATGGACCGATATCGAGCCGCTCAGCGGCGTCGACGACCCGAAGCTGTGGGCGGCGACCACCTACTGTATGCCCATCGAGCGGAGCATCGATCTCCTCCGCCTGCCAGAAGCCGTAGCCCGCGCGAACCGGGAGACCTGCCTGCGCCGCGTCGAGGCGGTCCGGGGAGAGCAGCCGATCTCGGCGGTCCCCCCGAGCGGCTCCGCCGGACCGTGACGTGCACCCTCCACGTTGCACGGGTACTGCTGAATGAGCGCGTCGTCCGCCGTGCTCGCCCACGGCACGTCGATGCACGTCGGGCCGCACGCGTCGGTCGTCGTGAGCTCCCCCGCCGGCGGCCGCGCCCGCCGCAGGGCGGCCTTACGGCACGACCTCCACGGTCATCCCCTCGGCCAGCTCCGCGCTGGCGAGCTTCACGACGCGCTCGCTCCCGTCGAGCCCGGTCGCGACCTGGATCGTCGCCCCCGTGTCGCGCTCGACCACGATCGGCGCAAACCGCAGCTTGTTCCCCGGATCCACGACCGCCACGCGCAGCCCCTTCGCGTCGTTGTAGAGCGCCGTCGCCGGCACCTCGAGCACGCGGTGCGGCGTGGGCAACGTCAGCGCGACCTCGGCGTACATGCCCGCGAGCAGCTTGCCCTCGGGGTTCGGCACCCGCACCTCGGTGTTCATCGTCCGGGTCGCCGCGTCGAGCGCGCCGGCCGCGCGCGCCACCTTGCCCTCGAACGGCTGCCCCGGGAACTCCCGCACCGTGACCTTGGCGGGCGCGTCCACCTTCACGCTCGGCGCCACGCCCTGCGGGATGCCCACGAAGACGCGCGCCGGATCGGTCGCCGCGATCTTGAAGAGCGGCGTCCCGTTGCCGGCCGTCACGAGCGCCCCGCGCTCGATCGTCCGCGACGTCACCGTGCCCGCGAACGGGGCCGCGATCTGCGCGAACTTCTTCAGGTCGAGCAGCCGCTGGATGCTCGCCTGCTGCGCCGTGATCGCGGCCTCGGCCACGACGACGCTCGCCTCGGCGACGTGCGCCTGCCCCTGCCGCTCCTCGAGCTCCTCCTTCGCCGCCACGCCCGCGGGCACGAGCTGCTCGTACCGCGACAGGCTCGACCTCGACAGGTCGCGGGTCGCCTTCGCCTGCTCGAGGCCGGCCTTCGCCTGCACGAGCTGCGCGCGGGCCTGCGCGAGCTCCTGGTCGAGCTCGGGCGTGTCGATCTCGGCGAGGATCTGCCCCTCCGCGACCTTGTCGCCGATGTCGGCGAGCCACCTCCGCACGTAGCCGCTCACGCGCGGGTAGACGACCGTCTCCTCGAGCGGCTGCACGCTCCCCGGCAGCACGAGCGCCCGGTCGCTCGACACCGCCTGCGGCGCGACGACCACGACCCGCGGCGCGGCGCCCTCGGAGGACCTCACGCCCTCCTCGAGCGCCGCGCGGGCGCTCCGTCGCGGCAGGTACGCCGCCGCGAACGCCGCGCCCAGCACGACGACGAGGCCCACGCCGAGCGCGACGCCGCGCGTCCTCGTGAGCCGGACGGGCGGGGGCAGATCGAACCCGAGATCGTCGGCCGGCTGCCCGGCGGGCGGCGCGGCGGAGTGGGCCCGCGGGGGCGGGAGCGGGGACGGAGAGAGGGAGGGCGGGGGGCTCATAGGTCCTCTGCGAGCGGGTCTGCCGCCTGGGCTTTGCGGCGGAGGAGGCTGTACATCACGGGGACGAAGAAGAGCGTGCTCACCGTGGCGAGCAGCAGGCCGCCGATGACCGCGCGGCCGAGCGGGGCGTTCTGCTCGCCGCCCTCGCCCAGGCCGAGCGACATCGGCATCATGCCGATGATCATCGCGAGCGCGGTCATCAGCACCGGGCGGAGGCGCGTCATCCCGGCGGCGAGCGCGGCGGTCCGGGCGTCCTTGCCCGTCTTGCGCTGATCGTTCGCGAACGTCACGACGAGGATGCTGTTCGCCGTGGCGACGCCCACGCACATGATCGACCCCATGAGCGCGGGCACGCTCAGCGTCGTGTGCGTCACGAAGAGCATCCACGCGATCCCCGCGACGGCGCCCGGGAGCGCCATCAGGATGATCAGCGGGTCGAGCCACGACTGGAAGTTCACGACCATGAGCAGGTAGACGAGCACGACCGCGAAGAGCAGCCCGTAGCCGAGCCCCCGGAACGAGGACTCCATGCTCTCGACCTGCCCGGTGACCGTCACCTTGGTCCCGCGCGGCAGCTCGGGCTTCATCTCGTCGACCACGCGCGAGATGGCGCCCGCGACCGTGCCGAGGTCGGTCCCGTCGACGTTCGCCTGCACGTCGAACGTCCGCGCGACGTTGTAGTGGGTGATGTTGGCCGGCCCGGTCGTGCGCGACATCGCCGCCACGTTGGAGAGCAGCTGGGGCCTGCCGTCGCCCGTCGACAGCGGCGTCGCGTTCACGTCGTCGAGCGACGCGATCGCGTACTGCGGCGTCTGCACCGCGACGAGGTACTGCACGCCGCGCTTGTCGAGCCAGTAGGTCGGCGAGGTCTGCCCGCTCGACGAGAGCGACACGAGGACGTCGCTCGCCACGTCGCGCTGGCTGAGGCCCATCTGGTCGGCCATGGTGCGGTCGACGTCGATGCGCAGCTGCGGCCTCGCCTCGACCTGCGCCAGGTGGACGTCCACCGCGCCCGGGATCTTCTCCATGCGGCCGGCGATCTTCCGCGCCACCGCGTAGGTCTCGTCCTCCTTGCCGATCGGGCCGACGACGCGGACGTTGATGGGCGCCGCGAGGCCGAAGTTCAGCACCTGCGTCGAGATGTCGGGCGCGAGGAAGAAGAACGTCGTGTCCGGGTAGGTCGCGTTCAGCTTCGCGCGGAGCTTCCGGACGTAGTCGGCCGTCGGCTTATGGTGCTCCGCGAGCGCGATGAAGATCTGCCCGTCGGCCGACGAGATCTGCGCGCCCTCGCTCAGCGACAGGTTGATGCCGCTCGCCGGGATCCCGATGGTGTCGAGCATCGTGCGGATCTCGTCCGGCGGGATCACCTCCCGGATGGTCTGCTCGATCCGGGCGAAGCGCCGCTCGCTCTCCTCGAGGCGGGTCCCCGGCGCGCCGCGCACGTGGAGCTTGATGAGCCCCGCGTCGACGGTCGGGAAGAAGTCGCTGCCGAGGAGCGGGATCAGCGCGGTCGAGGCGGCCACGAACGCGAGGAACGCCCCGACGAACCCGGCCCGGTGCGCGAGCGCCCACGCGAGCCACCCGCCGTAGGCCGCCCGCAGCCGGTCGAAGCCCCGGTTGAACGCCGCGAAGACGCGCCCGAACAGGCTCTTTTTCTCGGCGTGGCCGTGCGCGTGCGCCTCCGCCTCGCGCGCGAGCAGGAGGCGCACGAGCGTCGGCACGAGCGTCCGCGACAGGAAATAGGACATGAGCATGGCGAAGACGACCGCCATCGCCATCGGCACGAAGAGCGACTTCGCGGCGCCGGTGATGAAGACCACCGGCACGAACACGATGCAGATGCAGAGCGTCGAGACGAGCGCCGGCACGGCGATCTCCTGCGCCCCGTCGACGATGGCGCGGATGAACGGCTTCCGCTGCCCCATGTTGCGGTGGATGTTCTCGATGGCCACCGTCGCGTCGTCGACGAGGATGCCGACCGCGAGCGCCATCCCGCCGAGCGTCATCACGTTGAGCGTGTGGCCGAGGGCGTCGAGGGCGATGATCGACACGAGGATCGAGAGCGGGATGCTCGTGATCACGATGAGCGTGCTGCGCCAGCTCCCGAGGAACAGCAGGATCATGAGCGCCGTGAGCCCCGCGGCGATGACCGCCTCGTGCACCACGCCGTCGACCGCGGCGCGGACGAAGAGCGACTGATCGAAGAGCAGCGAGACCTTGAGCTCCTTCGGCAGCCGCTCGAGCGTGGTCGGCAGCATCGCGTGGATGCGCGAGGTGACGTCGAGCGTGCTCGCGCTCCCGGTCTTCAGGATGCTCATGAGCACGCTGCGCTTGCCCTCGACGTGCACCATGTTCGTCTGCGGCGCGCTGCCGTCGCGCACGTGCGCGACGTCGCCGAGCGTGACGGTCTTGCCGCCGACGCTCTTGATCGGCAGCCTGGCGAGGTCCTCGAGGGCCGCGGGGCTGCTGTTCATGATGACGGGGTACTCGTTCTCCCCCATCTTCGCGGTGCCGGAGGGCAGGATGACGTTCTGCAGCCCGATGGCGGCGTTCACGTCGCGCGGCGACAGCCCCCACGCGAAGAGGCGCTGAGGGTCGATGTCGACCATGACCTGGCGCTGCTTGCCGCCGTAGGGGAACGGGATCTGCGCGCCCCGTACCGTGGCGATGTCGGCGCGGATGAAGTTGACCGCGTAATCGAAGAGCTGCTGCTCGCTCAGCGACTCGCTCTCGAGCGCGGCCTGAAGGATGGGCACGCTCGAGGCGCTGTACCGGATGACGAGCGGCGGGGCCATGCCGGGCGGCATCTGGCGGATCGCCGTCTGCGACACCGCCGTGACCTGCGCCGTGGCCGCCTCGATGCTGGCCCCGGGCTGGAGGAAGATCTTGATGATCGCGATGCCCGTGAGCGACTGGCTCTCGACGTGGTCGATGTCGTTGACTGTCGTCGTGAGGAAGCGCTCGTAGTTGTTGACGACGCGCTTCTCCATCTCCTCGGGGGGGAGACCGCCGTAGTTGAAGATGACGGACAGGACCGGGATGTCGATGTCGGGGAAGATGTCCGTCGGCATCCGGGTGATGGTGAACACGCCCAGGATGACGATCAGCATCGACATCACGATGAACGTGTAGGTGCGCTTCAGCGCGATTCGGACGAGCCACATGGGCCATTTCCCGGCCCCGTCCGGGCGCGTCCCGTCGGGGGGCGACGCTCAGGGCAAGGGCAGGCCCAGCATTTAGGGTGCCCCTGACGTTCGTCCAATCTATTCTTGCGTATCACAGGATACCTTAAAGGTATGGATCTGCGCCACCTCCGGTATTTTGCGGCCGTGGCCGAGGAGCGGCATTTCGGCCGCGCGGCGCAGCGGCTGGGCATCGCGCAGCCCCCGCTGAGCCGGCAGATCCAGGATCTCGAGTCGGCGCTCGGCTTCTCGCTCTTCGACCGCTCGCGGCGGCGGGTCGAGCTGACGCCCGCGGGCGAGGTCTTCCTCGCCCACGTCCGGCGCGTGTTCGAGGCGCTGGAGCTCGCCGTGCACGAGGCCCGGCGCGCGAGCGTCGGCGAGACCGGGCGCCTCGTGGTCGGGTACCTGTCGTCGCTCGCCTACAGCGGCATCACGGAGCTGGTCCGCGCCTTTCGCACGGAGTTCCCCGCGGTGGAGCTCGTCCTCCGGGAGATGGCGCCCCAGGAGCAGGTCGACGCCCTCAAGGACGGTCGCATCGACGTCGGCTTCGTGAGGGCGCCGCTCCACGACGCGCGGCTCGACGCGGAGCGCGTCCGGCGCGAGCCGCTCGTGGTCGCGCTGCCGGCCGACCACCCGCTCGCCGGGCGCAAGCGCATCCCGCTCGAGCTGCTCTCGCGCGAGCCGTTCGTCGTCTTCCCGCGCCAGCGCGGGCCCGCCTTCTTCGACCAGGTGATGGCGCTCTGCCGCGCCGCGGGCTTCTCCCCGCGCATCGTGCAGGAGGCGCTGCACCTCGACATCCTGAGCCTGGTCGCGGCGGGCTTCGGCGTCTCCATCCTGCCGGAGTCCATCAAGATCATCCGGCGCAGGGGCCTCGCGCTGCGGCCGATCGTGGGCGCGCCGTCGACGGATCTGCTCCTCGCGTGGCGCGCCGGCGACACGTCGCCCACGCTCCAGCAGTTCCTCTCCTTCGTGCGGCGGGTGGGCTTGCAGAAGCCGCGCGCCGCGCGCCGCGGGCAGGCGGCGGGCGGCCAGCGCGACGAGGAGGTCCAGCGCGACGAGGAGGTCCAGCGCGACGACGGGGGCCAGCGCGACGACGGGGGCCAGCGCGCGCCGACCCGCCGCGCCCGAGCGCGGGCCCGGGCCGTCGCCGCGGAGGAGTAGCGGGCGGTCCGGCGGGGCTCGCCCGTTACGCCTTGGGCCAGGTGAACGAGAAGGCCGCCCCGCGCCCGACGTCGGAGTCGAGCGCGATCGTGCCCCCGCTGCTCTCGATGATCTTCTTCACGAGCGCGAGCCCGATGCCCGTGCCCTCCACCTTCTCGCGCCCCTGGAGCGTCTGGAAGATGACGAACACCTTCTCGTGGAAGCGCGGCGCGATGCCGGGGCCGTTGTCGGCGACGGTGAACCGGACGTGGGCGCCGGCGTCCTCCGCGGAGACGACGACGCGGCCGCGGGGCTTGTCGTGGTGGTGCTTGATGGCGTTGCTGATGAGGTTCATGAAGACCTGCTGGAGCAGCGTGCGCTCCGCCACGACGCTGGGCAGGGGGCCGGCGATCTCGACGCGGAAGCCGTCCGGCGGCGACAGCAGGTCGACGACCTCCTCGACGAGCGGCCCCACCGCGACGACCTCGCTGGGCGTCCGGACGCGCCCGGCGCGCGAGTACTGGAGGATCGCGTCGATGAGCGAGTCCATGCGGCCGACGCGGCTCCGCAGGAGCTCCAGGTTCCGCTTCGACTCGTCGCTGAGGTGCTCGCCCGCGTCCTCCTCGATCCACTGCGAGAGGTGCGCGATGCCCCGCAGCGGCGCCTTGAGATCGTGCGACGTGATGTAGGCGAACTGGTCGAGCTCGCGGTTCATGCGCTGGAGCGCGTCCGTGAGCCTGGCCAGCTCGTCCGCGCGCCTCTGCAGCGCGGCCTCCGCGTTCATGCGCACCGTGACGTCGGTGCACGCGCCGGTCATGTAGAGCGGCCTGCCGCCTTCGTCGCGGATCATCCGGCCGCGATCGAGGAGCCAGTGCACGCTGCCGTCGGGCCACACCACGCGGAACTCGAGATCGAAGTCGGCGCCCTCGCGCACGCAGCGCTCCAGCGCGGCGAAGACGCGCTCCCGGTCCTCGGGGTGGACGAGGGCCGTGAACTCGTCGATGTGGTGCGCGGTCCTGCCCGGCGGCAGGCCGAAGAGCCGGTCGAGGTTCTCGTCCCACTCGAGGGAGCTCGTGACCGGATCCCAGCGGAACGTGCCGGTCGCCGAGGCGTCGAGCGCCGCGCGCAGGCGCTCTTCCTTCTCCTTTAGCGCGCGCTCCGCCCGGTGGCGCTCGATCGCGACGGCGGCGAGGCGCGTGGCCACGCGGACGACCTCCTCGTCCGCGGGGGTCGGCCCGCCGGGCTCCAGCGCGTACACGGCCCAGGTGCCCAGCACCTCGCCCGTGGAGGAGACGATGGGCGTGGACCAGCAGGCGCGCAGCCCGATCGGGAGGGCGAGGTGGCGGAAGTCCTCCCAGAGCGGGTCGGTCGCGATGTCCTTCACGACGACCTGGGCGCGGCGGTGGGCGGCGGTGCCGCACGAGCCCGCGCGCGGGCCGATGAGGAGCCCGTGCACGGCCTTGTTGTAAGGAGCCGGCAGGCTCGGCGCGGCGCCGTGGAGGAGGCGTCGGCCGTCGTCGCTCGCGAGCAGGACGCTGAAGCGGCGGCTGGGCAGCTGCTCCTCGGCGTCGCGGCAGAGGGCGTCGAGCGTCTCCTCGAGGCCCCCGCGGAGGGCGATCTTCTCGAGCACCTTGCGCTGCCACCCGAGGAGGATCTGCTGGCGGCGCGGCTCGGTGGCGTCCATCATCGAGCCGAGCATGCGGACGGCCTTGCCGCCCTGGTCGCGCAGCACGCAGCCGCGGTCGTAGATGTACGCGTACTCGCCGTCGGCGCGGCGGAAGCGGTACTCGTCGCTCCACGTCGCGGCGGCGCCGTCGATGGCGTCGTGGATGCTGCGGGAGACGCGCTCGACGTCGTCCGGGTGGATGCGCTGCGTCCAGCTCTCGGGGCCCGGCTCGATCTCCGCGAGCCGGTAGCCGAACGTGCGCTCGAAGTTCTCGTTCCACCAGACCGTGCCGGCGGCGAAGTCCCAGTCCCAGAGGGTGTCGTTCGTGGCCTTGGCGAGGAGGTGGAAGCGCTGGTCGCTGAGGCGCATCATCTCCTGCGCCTTGCGGCGCGGCGTCACGTCCTCCAGCGCGCCCTCGTAGCGCACGACGCGCCCGCTCGCGTCGCGGACGGCGCGCGCGCTGATGCTGACCCACACGCGCGCCCCGTCGAGGCGCACGAACTCGATCTCGTGGCCGTGGACGGCGCCCTCGCGGTCGAGGAGGTCCATGATCTCCCGCCGCTTCCGCGGGTCGGCGTAGAAGCTCGGGACGGGCATGTCGAGGAACGTCGTGTGGTCGGCGTAGCCGAGGAGGCGCGCGAACGCGCGGTTCGCGTCGACGAAGCGCCCCTCGGGCGTGGTCGTGAAGAGCGCGACCGGGCAATCTGCGTAGAAGGAGGCGAGGCGCTCCTCGGTCGCGCGCAGGGCGAGCTCCGCCGCTGCGCGCGCTCTCTCCGTGGAGGGGCCGGTGTCGGTCGGGGTCGTGCGCACAGGTTCGGTCATCCGGGGGGGCTTCTCGCGGCGGGGCAGGGAAGAGCACCTTCCTTGGAGGCGGAGGCCCGCGGCGGCAAGCGTGATGGGGCCGCGCTCCGGTCGAGCGCTCCACGGGAGCGTCCTTATGCGCCGAGCTCGCCCGGCGCGCTGCGCCCCCGCCTCCACGCCGGCGCGTCGAGGTGGCGCCGCGTTCAGGCGGTAGCAAAACGGCGGAACATGCTGTAGAAGTACCGGAGCCGGCGAGTCCTTCGTTTTCCTATTTACGTCCACGGTGGATAGGGTATCGAGGCGCCCTGATGATCGTGCTTCCCTGCACTCTCCGGGGTCGGGCACGACGCAGCCGCAACACTGGAGCGCACTGAATGAGGTTTCGTTCCTCGCTCTCGGCGAGCGAGCCCGAATCGAGGCATCCCGATTCCATCGAATCCCCGGGTGAGCAGGAGGGCGAGCGCGCTCCGGCGCGCCGCGCGAGGTCTGCGGGCGGGAACGCGGCGGTCGGCGCGACGGAGCTCTACTTCCGGGCGCTCGCCGGCAGCCAGCCGCTGACGCGCGAGGGCGAGGCGGCGATCGGCCGCCGCATCGAGGCGGGCGCGCTGGCGCGGGTCGAGGCGTGGGTCCGCTCGCCGATTGCCTTGCGCGAGCTCGCCTTGACGGCGGAGGACGTCCATGTCGGGGCGCTCAGCCTGCGGGATCTCCTGTGCGAGCTCGACGCGGCTGATCCGGAGGCGGAGGTCTGCTCGAAGCGGCTCGCGGGGCTGCTCGATCTTGCCCGCGCGCTCTTCGAGCGGCGGCCTTCCGAGGGCGACGCGGAGATCGCGCTCGCGGGCCTCGCCGCGGGGCTCGCCGAGCTGCGCCTGGATCCGGCCTTCGAGGGGCGGATCGAGCGGAGCCTGCGCGCGGCGGCGGCCGAGGCGGAGGGGGCGGAGCGCGCGTCGATCGAGGCGACGCTCACGGCGATCGCGCGGGCGCGCCGCGCGGTCGCCCAGGCGAAGTCCGAGCTGGTGCAGGCGAACCTGCGCCTCGCGGTCGCCATCGCGCGGGAGCACCAGCGCTTCGGCGTGCCGCTGCTCGACCTCGTGCAGGAGGGGAACCTCGGGCTCATCCGCGCCGCCGACAAGTTCGAGTACCGCCGGGGCCACCGCTTCGGGACATACGCGGCGTGGTGGATCCGGCAGGCGATCAAGCGGGCGATCCTGAACCAGGGCAAGCCCGTGCGCATGCCGGTGCACCTCACCGCGATCCGGAGCCAGGTGGTGCGCGCCCGGCGCGAGCTGGTGCAGGAGCGCGGGCGCGATCCTTCGCTCGAGGAGGTGGCCGAGCGCAGCGGCCTCTCGGTGGAGAAGGTGCGCATGATCGGCGAGCTCGCGCTCGAGCCGCTCAGCCTCGACGCCCCGGTCGGCGAGGAGGGGGACACGCGGTACGGCGATCTCCTGGCCGGCGAGGAGCCGACGCCCGCCGACATGCTGACGCGGCGCCGGTTGATCGAGCAGACGCGCGAGCTGCTCGACTCGCTGCAGCCGCGCGAGCGGGAGCTCCTGCGGCGCCGCTTCGGCCTCGACGGCAACGAGGACGAGACGCTCGAGGAGATCGGGAACTCGTTCTCGCTGACGCGGGAGCGCATCCGCCAGATCGAGGCGAAGGTGCTCGAGAAGCTCCGGACGCGCTCGCGGCAACGGGAGCTCGGCACGTACCTCGAGGGGTGACGGGGCGCGCCGGGCTCCTCGCGGAGCTCCGGGGCGCCTCTGTCGGGCGCGGGCGCTGTCGAGCGCGCGGGGGAGCGCCGGGCGTCCGGCGCGGGGGGCGCTTGCGATCGGACCTTCCGGGCACCAGACGGCCGCGGAGGGAATGATCATGACGAGACACCAGGCCGAGACCCCGAACAAGCACCCGGCGGAGTACGAGAGCGACCTGAACCCCAACGCAATGGCGGGTCAGAACATCGGCGTGCCCTCGCCGGCGGACGACACCATGTCCGCCTTCGATCTGAAAGAGGTCCACGTCATCCTCCCCGAGCTCACGTCCGACGAGCTCAGGGCCCTGCGCGTCGTCCGGCCGGGGCGGCGGTTGGAGCAGAACGCGACGTACCTCGATCTGAACGACCGCGAGCGGGGCGAGTTCACCGTCACCGGGGAGAAGGTGACCAAGCCGGACGACCTGATCGCGCCCAAGAAGCACACGGATTACGAGCTCTGGAACCGGCTCCGCGGGTTGCACGGCGCGAGGCGCACCGGCAGCGAGCGGTGAAGCCGAGCTGAGCGACGGACGCATCGACGGGCTGGGCCGAACCAGCCAACCCAGCCAACCCAGCCAACCCGACCCAGCCAACCCGACCCAGGTTGGGGCCGAGCCAACCCGACCCAGGTTGGGGTCATCGACCCCGCGTCGAACCGGCCGAGCCAACCCGACCCAGGTTGGGGTCATTACCCGACTCAGGTTGGGGTCACCACCGCCGAGCCAACCCGACCCAGGTTGGGGTCATTGGTTACCGGTTACCCGACTCAGGTTGGGGTCACCAACCCAGGTTGGGGGTCACCACCACAGCCTGGTTGGGGCCACAGCACGACCCAGGTTGGGGTCACAGGGTCACAGCAGCAGCTCAGGGTGGCGGACCGCCTGGCGGCCGCCACCTACAGAGCTTGGCAAATACCTGAAATCATTCACCACAATGTCGGCACAGTCTTTGTTTATGCACTCTGGCCATGAGCCAGCCCCGCCATATCGCTCCCGGTGCCACCTACCTCATCACCCGTCGCGTCCTGCGTCGGCATCTGCTCTTCCGCCCAGATGCGGCCATCACTCAGTTTCTGGTCTACGCCCTCGCGGTTTCGAGCCGCCGCTACGGCATCGAGGTCCATGCGCTGTGCGCGATGTCATCGCATCTGCACCTCGTCGTCACCGATGCAAAAGGTTCGCTGCCCCGCTTCTTGCAATATTTTCATCGCATCGTCGCGCTCGGCACGAAGGTGCTCCGGAAGTGGGAAGGACCGGTATGGGACCACGAGGCCACGAGCGTGGTGCGGCTGCTGACGCGCACGGCGGTGGTGGAGAAGATCGCCTACGTGCTCGCGAATCCTGTGGCCGCCGGTCTCGTCCGGCATGCTCATGAGTGGCCGGGCGCCAAGGTAGATGCGGCCGAGATCGGTCGCGGCGCGCTGCGCGCGGGGCGGCCCTCGGCGTATCTCAACCCGAAAAATCCACAGTGGGTCGAGGTAGCAACGCTCCCGCTCACGCTTCCGCCAGCCGTCGACGAAGACGCTGCGGAGAGCTTTCGAAGTGAGCTAGCGGCCGAGATCGAGCGACAGGAAGCGCTGGCCCATGCGGAGGTGCAGGGGCAAGGGCTCCGCTACTTGGGTCCGGAGCGAGCCAGCATGGTCTCTCCCTATAAGCGGGCCACGAGCTTCGAGGTGTTACGCGCTTGCAATCCGACGTTTGCGGTGGGCCGTGAGCAGGGGGACGCCGTGCGCATCGCTGCTGTTGCTGTGCGTACCTTCCGCGCGGCATATCGTGCTGCGCTCGAAAAATGGCGCATCGGTTTGCGCGACGTTGTATTCCCGACGGGGACGTGGTGGATGCGCACATTTCACGGCGCCAGCGTAACCGATATGGTGTTCACGGTGTAGTCACCGGGGGCGACCCGACTCAGGTTGAGCGTGGACGGCGTGACCCGTGACCCGACACAGGGGCGCGCGCGACCCAGGTTGGCGAGCGCGACGGCATGACCCGCGTGTAGACCGGGATGCGCGATAGCGACCGACCCTGGTCGGTGTGCGACCGTCCGGTACCGGTCGACGGACCTAATGACGGAGCAGCCCGATTAGATGACCGATCCGGTCGGAGCTCTGGTCACGATGGGGCAACCCGGACCGCGTGGCGGTGAACGGGGTAGGTCGGGAGCTCAACCTGGGGCTGTCCGCCCGAGCTCAACCTGGGTCGGATCTTTGATCTTTGAACCTGTCAACCTGGGTCGGGTCTGTCGGTCTGTCCGGGTCTGTCAACCTGGGTCGGGTCTGTCGGGGTCGGGTCTGTCCCGCCTCCTGCGCAGCGCGGCCAGCGCATTGCCGAGCGTCGCGTAGAGCGTCATCCCCTCGAGGCCGACGCCGAGCTCGGTGAAGCCCTGCGCGACCTGCGGCCGCATCCCCACGACGATGACCTCCGCGCCGAGCAGGAGGGCGGCGCGGGCCGTCTTCTGGAGCGACTGCGCGACGTGCACATCCGCGGAGGGCACGCCGGTGATGTCCATCAGCAGCACCTCGGCGCCCTGCCGGTCGATCTCGGCGAGCACCACCTCGAGCACCTGGCTCGCGCGCTCCGGGTCGATGGCGCCGATGAGCGGCACGAGCAGCTGCCCCTGCTCCAGCGGGATGACCGGGCACCCGAGCCGGCGCACGGCGTCGGCGAGGGCGCGCTCGCGCTCGTAGGCGGCGCGCGTCCGCTGCTCCTGCTCGATCAGCGACCCGATCAGCGACTCGCGCTCGAACGCCGCGGTGAGCATCGCCACCCACATGTCCATGTCCCGGTGATCCAGGCCGAGCGGACTGCTCACCGGCGCGCAGACGGCGAGCAGCCCGCGATCCCGGTCCTGGCTGCGGAGCGGGATCAGCCGGATGACGTGGTCGCCGCCGGCGCGCACCGCGGCCGGCAGCCAGCCTGCCGGCGGGAACTCCGAGGCTGGGACGCACGTGCCGGCCGCCGGCGAGGCCGCCGCCTCGCCGGGGCAGGCGCTCTCGACGACCCGCAGCGCCGCGCCCGCGCCCGCGCCCGCGACCGAGCTCGGGAGCTCCTCCCACACGGCGAGGCAGCCCCAGCTCATCTGCACCGCGGACAGCCAGCTCAGCTTGTTCGTGCTGCCGCGCCCGCTCTCCGCGCTCTCCAGCAGCGTCTCCCGGACAACGAGGTTGATGTCGAGCAGCCCGTTCAGGTAATCGGCGCGCGCCGTCTCGGCCGCCACCCGGCCTGCCATGACGTCGCGCCGGGCCCCTCGGACGTACGCCGCGACGTGCTCCTCGGCGCCCGCGGCGGCGCCACCGTCGCGCCGGAGGAGCGCCTGCCCGGCCTGTTCCAGCCGATCCAGCATCATCAGGAGCACGTCGACGTCGGGCGCCTGCTCCACGGCGTGCCGCCACGCGCGCTGGAGCGCCGCGCCGCCGGGGCCTGGGCGGCCCTGGGCGGCCGCCTCGAGCCCCGCGATCACGTCGGCGACCCCGGGCCAAACCTGCTCCGGCGGCGCGCTCCGGTCGATCGCCGCCGAGAAGCCCACGAGGTCGACCAGCTCCCGCGCGAGCGCGAGCTCCCGCGCGAGCGCGTCCGCCGACGCCCCGGCGCGCTCCGGCGGCGCGGCCGGGTCGCGCCACGGCGGCGCCGGCGCGCAGCCGCAGGATCGCCGCAGGACGACGGCGGTCGGCACGATGTGCCCCGCGCTGGCCACCTCCCGCCCCGCGAGCTGGTCGAGGAGCAGCTGCGCGGCCTTCCTGCCGACCGCGCCGACCTGCTGGCGGACCGTCGTCAGCGGCGGCGTGGTGTACCTCGCCCCCTCGATGTCGTCGAACCCGGCCACGGCCATGTCCTCGGGGATGCGGCGCCCCGCCTCGCGCAGGAAATCCATGGCGCCGAGCGCCCCCTGATCGGTGGCCACGAACATCGCGCTGCAGGGGACGCCGGACTCGACGATGCGCCGCGCGGCGGCCCGTCCGGCGGCCCGCTCGTTGTCCGGGACCTCGACCAAGAGGTCGGGATCGAGCGGGATCCCTCGCTCCGCGAGCGCGTCCCGGTAGGCCTGGAAGCGGTGCCGGATGTCCTCATGGGTCATGTTGCCCACGAAGGCGATCCGCGTGTGGCCGTGCTCGATCAGGTGGCGGACGACCGCCACGGCGCCACCGTGGTTGTCCGGGAGGACATAGGGGAACGGCGTGCCCTCGCCGTGGACGCTGAGGGTCACGACGGGGCGGCCGCCGACGAAGCGATCGATACCGGTCGTGTCGACCATGCAGATCCACCCGTCGACGTGGCCTTGCGCGAGCTTCATCGCGTGGACGTCCCGCGGTGAGGCCTTGATGGCGATCACCCGATATCCAGCGCGCCGGGCGACCGCGTGGATGCCGCCGACCACCTCGCAGAAGTAGCTCCCCCAGATGTCGGGGCACATGATGCCGATGGCTTTGTCGAGCGGCATGGTGGCAAGGTCCTCGGTCGTCCTCAGCTCCGGCGCGGCGCGGCGCCGCCTCCCCGCGAGGCGCGGGGTCCCCGGGGCGCACGCGCCGCCGCGCCGACGACGCGCGCGCGCCGACGACGCGCGCGCGCCATTGTCTCGCTCGATCGGGTGTGCGGCACGATAGCGAGAGTATCTGGCAGGCGGCGTTGTTTGTCAGCAGCGTTTCTCCCGACGTCCGACCGAGGCCATGCCGGAAGAGGAGAGGGGTATAAAAATTTCCCCACCCCCGAGGGTTTCTGTGAACTGCCTCTCCTTCAGGCCAGGAGGGGATTCGGAGGCGGCGGCGGGGAGGCGGCGCGCTCGTTCACGCGCTGCGCGTGGACCGCTGCTCGGGATCGCTCGTGAAGGGGAACGCCTGCTGTTCGAGCGGCACCCGCCCTTTGCGCTTCGGCCGGCGCAGCGTCCCGTCCTCTCCGGGCGCAGGCGCCGCCGCCGCCGCCGCTGCCGCTGCCGGTGTGGACGTCGGAGCCCCCTCGGCCTGAGCGGCGCAGCGCGGGCAGACGGCCGCCGGCGGCGGCTCGGGCGGCGGCGCCACCTCGGGCGGCGGCGGCTCCTCGGGCGCCTCCTCCGCCGCGGTCTCGATGTCGGCGCGGCCGCGCGCGTGCTCGGCGAGCGCCAGCGCGCGGAGGGCGCGCGCGGCCGCCCGGTGCTCGGCGGCGGCCCGGCGCAGGCGCGCGACCAGCTCGTGCGCGGATCGCGACGGCGCGTGGAAGCGGGCGCGCTCGCGGTGCGCGCAGCCGTCGTACGCCCCGCCGAGGCTGCCGCAGTCGACGCAGATCCGCTCGGCCGAGAGCGGCGCTCCGGCGAAGGAGACCGCCTCGTCCGCCGCGATGTCGTCGGGCGGGCTCACATCGACGGCGTCCTCGGAGGGCGGCAGCTCTTCCACGACGACGGCGGCGACCTTGCGGGGACGCATGCCTACGGGGCTAGCAGAGGATTGAACGGATGTACAGGTCCAGTCGTCGACCCGGGTTCCGCCCGCGCCGCGGCGAATCCGCCCGCGCCGCGGCGGACCTGCCCGCAGCGCGGCGGACCTTGCCCGCGCCGCGGCGGCCCCCTCCGCAGCCGGCGGGCCCGTGCCCGTCCGCGCGGGCGGCGAACCCAGCGGCGCGATCGCCGAGCGCCCGCGCGGCGGGTCTGACGGCCGCTCCTCGGCTGGCCCTCCTCACCGCGGCACCGGCGCGACGACGACCTCCTGACGACCTCCTGATCGGCTGCGCGTTCGCGCCGCTGGGCCCGCACACCTCACGTGTGCGTCGACATGAGGTCCGGCGTCGGGCTTTGCAGCAAGGGACCGACATGCGAAGCTCGCCCCCGGTGGTTCGCGAAGGAGGCTACATGACCCGGCAGCTCAGGGCAGCCCACGGCCTGAGCGCGCGCGGCGCTCAGGCCGTCTCCGCGACCCTGCGACAAGCCGCCGACAACGAGGGAGAGCAGACATGAGTGTTCGGCTGATCTATGCAAAGGCGAAGCGGCTCAGCGACCGCTACCGGGTCTACGGCCGCATCGAGGTCGCCAGCCTGGGGTACCACAAGGAGGTCGCCTGCCGTCACGACGCCTTCGGGCGCTGGGCCGACACGCTGGCGGGCTATGTCATGTCGCTGCCTGGAGGCAAGGAAGAGTGGTCGTTCCAGGTCGAGAAGGGGCTCAGCGGCTCGTCCGAGCGGACGCGCTTCGCGCTCCGGTACGTGAGCCAGGACCAGACCACCTACTGGGACAACGACCACGGGGCGGACTACGCCGTGGGCACGCACGGCAGGGGCACGGGGTGGGACTTCCCGACGCTCGCCATCGGATCCGAGGTGCTGTGTTACAGAGCGTCCCTCGACTCGGGCCAGCTCTCCGGCAAGGTCGCGGTCAAGAACATCGCTTACGACAAATCAGTCCTGGTACGCTACTCGATCGACGACTGGGCCACGTACCACGAGGTCCCGGCGAGGTACGTGGCGTCCGACTGGAACAACCAGGAGGACCTCCCGACGGTCTACGAGGGCGAGCTGTGGGAGTTCTCCGTCGGGATCAGCCGCCCGGTAGGGGCCGTGAAGTTCGCCATCCGCTACGCCGTCGCCGGCGCGGAGTACTGGGACAACAACATCAGCCGCAACTACACCGTCACCCCGCAGGCCGGGTTGGTCCGGTAGACCTCCTGTTCAACACATGTGGTGACGTGGGGGTGGATATCGCGCCTCCTCCTGCGCCCCTGTCGCGTCTGGCCGCCTGCGCGCCGCCCCGCAGAATTCCACCTCGGTAGTCCAGACGAAGCGCGACATCGTCGAGGCGAGTCGCTAGCATCGCTTCGGGGCATCGGCGGTGTCGCGGATCCGCGACGTCGCATCGGCGCACGCTTTCGCGAACGGACGCGAACAACGAGGAGAACCGCCGTGAAACAAGAGAAGAGTCTCTGGAAGCTCGCGTGTGCAGCGGTCGTCACGCTGTCGATGGCATGGACCGCCGGCTGCGATCAGGGGGCCGGGGGCGAGGCCAGCAGCGACAAGAGCAAGGCAGAACCCGCGGCCAAGGTGACGAAGATCGCCTTCGTGACGAACGGCAGCAGCGACTTCTGGAAGATCGCGATCGCCGGAGTCCACAAGTACGAGCAAGAGGCGAAGATTCAAGTTGACATCAAGATCCCGCCCAACAGCACGCCCGAGGAGCAGAACCAGATCCTCGAGAGCCTCGCCAGCCAGGGCTACGACGCCGTCGGCCTGTCCGTCCTCGCGCCGAACGATCAGGTGCCCGTCCTCAACAAGGTCGCCGAGAAGGTCAAGCTGATCACGTTCGACTCGGATGCCCCGAAGTCGAACCGGCTGCTCTACATCGGCACCAACAACTACGAGGCCGGCAAGGTGCTCGGCAACGAGCTCGTGAAGATCCTGCCGAACGGCGGGAAGATGGCCGTCTTCGTCGGCATGTTCGCGGTCGACAACGCGGCGCAGCGCTTCAAGGGCATCGAGGACGTCGTCACCAAGCACAACATCCAGATCGTCGACAAGCGCGAGGACAACGGCGATCGCGCCAAGGCGCGCGCGAACGTCGAAGACATCATCAACGCCCACCCGGACGTCGACGTGGCGACGGGCCTCTGGTCGTACAACGGGCCGGCCATCATCGCCGCCGTCGAGTCGCTCGGCAAGAAGGGCAAGGTCATCCCCGCCGTGTTCGACGAGGAGGACGCGACGCTGAGCGGCATCGAGAACGGCACGGTCGCGTGCACCGTCGTGCAGAAGCCGTTCCAGTTCGGCTATCTGGCCAGCAAATGGATGCACGAGCTCGCGACGAAGGGCGACGCGGCCATCGCCGCGATCCCCGCGAACAAGATGATCGACACCGGCGTCGACGTGATCACCAAGGAGAACGTCGCGGAGTTCAAGGCCAAGCTCGCCGAGCTGAAGAAGTAGCCCTGCTCCCCGGGGGCGCGGCCCGAGGATCACCCCTCGATCGCGCCCCCGACCCCGACGAATGGCACCCACGCCCGATCGTCCACCCCTCCTCGAGATGCGCGGGATCGTCAAGCGGTTCCCGGGCGTCACCGCGCTCTCGGGGGTGTCGCTCTCGCTCCGCGCCGGCGAGGTGCTCGCGCTCGTCGGAGAGAACGGCGCGGGCAAGAGCACGCTCATGAAGATCCTCGGCGGGGCCGCCGTGCCCGACGAGGGGCAGATCCTCATCGACGGCGCGCCCGCCGCGCTGCGCGGCGTGGGCGACGCGAGGCGCCGCGGCGTCGCGCTGCTCCACCAGGAGCTGATGCTCGCGCCGAACCTCGACATCGCCGCGAACGTCTTCCTCGGCAACGAGGGGTCGGAGGGCCGCCTCCTCACCCCGCTCAGGCGCAGGGAGATGAACGAGAGGGCGGCGGCGCTCATGGCGCGCGTCGGCCTCGCGCTGCCGCCGACCACGCCCGTCTCCGCGCTCACCGCGGGCCAGATGCAGATGGTCGAGCTCGCCAAGGCGCTCTCGGTCGACGCGCGCATCCTCGTCATGGACGAGCCGACGTCGTCGCTCACCGCCGCCGAGTCGAGGGAGCTCTTCGCCATCGTCCGCGCGCTCCGCGCGCAGGGGATCGGCGTCATCTACATCTCTCACCGCATGGACGACCTGATGATCCTCGCCGACCGGATCGCCGTGCTGCGCGACGGCCGGCACGTCGGCGAGCTCCCGCGCGCCGAGGCCACGCCCGACAAGATCGTCGCCATGATGGTCGGGCGGGAGCTCAGCGGCCATTACTTCCCGCCGAAGACCGAGCGCCCGGCGCCCGAGCCGGTGCTCGTGGTGCGCGATCTCGTCGTGCCCGGCGCGCCCGCGGGCGTGAGCTTCACGGCGCACCGCGGGGAGATCCTCGGGTTCGCGGGGCTGGTCGGCGCCGGCCGCACCGAGCTGATGCAGACGATCTTCGGGGCGACCCGGGCGCTCGGCGGCGCGATGACGCTCGCGGGCGAGCCCTACCTGCCGCGGACGGCGCGCGAGGCCATCGACCGCGGCGTGTGCCTCGCGCCGGAGGACCGCAAGCGGCACGGCCTCGTGCTCCCGATGACCGTCGTCGAGAACACGTCGCTGCCGGACCTCCCGCGCTACAGCCGCTTCGGGTGGCTCGATCGCGACGCCGAGCGCCGCGCCGCGCGCGGCGAGGTGGACCGGCTCCGCATCAAGACGCCCTCGCTCGACCAGCGGGCGGTGAACCTGTCCGGCGGCAATCAGCAGAAGATCGTCCTCGGAAAATGGCTGTCGATGAGCCCCCGCGTCCTCATCCTGGACGAGCCGACGCGCGGCATCGACGTGGGCGCCAAGGCCGAGATCTACCGGCACATGGCCGCGCTGGCCGGCGAGGGGCTCACCTTGCTCATGGTCAGCTCCGACATGGAGGAGATCCTCGGGATGAGCGATCGCGTCATCGTCATGCACGAGCGGCGGATCACGGGCGTGCTCTCGCGCGAAGGGTTGACGCAGGAGCGCCTCGCCACGCTGATGACCGGCAGAGGAGAGGGGGAGGTGACGGCATGAGACGTGAGCTGGGGATGAGCCTCGTGCTCGTCGTGATGTGCGCGGGGCTCTGGATCTCCAACCCCGATTTTCTCGGGCAGTCGAACGTCGTCAACACCACGCGTCAGATCTCGATGCTCGGCATCTACGCGCTCGGCATGGGGCTCGTGATCATCACCGGCGGGATCGACCTGTCGATCGGCTCGGTCATCGGCCTCACGGGCGTCCTCATCGCCAAGCTCTCGTCGTCCGGCATGGGGTGCCTCGGCTACCCGCTCTGGTTCGGCATCCCGGTGGCGCTCGCCGCGGCGGTGCTGGTGGGGCTCCTGCAAGGGCTCTTGATCACCCGGCTCAAGCTGCAGCCGTTCGTCGTCACGCTCGGCGGCATGCTGCTGATCCGCGGCGTCTCGCAGGCGGTGGCGGAGGGCGGCACGCTGAGCTTCGGCGACTCGCCGTTCCTCGGCCTCGCGAACGGCGGGCTCCTGCGCGTCGGCCGAGACGCGGTGATCCCGTACCCCCTCGTCATCTTCCTCGCGGTCCTCGCCGTCGGCGCGTACGTGCTGCACTTCACCGTGCTCGGGCGCTACATGTACGCGCTCGGCGGGAACCGCGACGCCGCCGAGTACTCGGGCATCGACGTGACCCGGGTGGAGGTCGCGACGTACGTCCTCTCGTCGACGTTGGCCGGCATCGCCGGCGTCTGCTACGCGTCGTACATCGGGCAGATGTCGCAGCAGGTCGGCATCGGTTACGAGCTCTACGCCATCGCCGCGGCCGTGCTCGGGGGCTGCTCGCTGCGCGGCGGCGAGGGCAGCGTGGTCGGGATCGTCGTCGGCTCCGCGATCATGCGGGTCATCGACAACGGCATCAACATGTTCCAGGTGCGCTACAGCGACGGCGGCATCGCGCGCATCTGGCGCCTCAACCCGAACTGGACGTTCATCATCATCGGCGCGGTCATCCTCGCGGCGGTCGTGTTCGACCAGGTGGTGCACGTGGTCCAGGAGAAGCGGCGAACGCGGCGCGCGGGCGCCCCGGCGCCCCCGGATCCACGCCCCGTCGAGGCCCCGCCCGCCGCCGGAGCGGGGTGACGCCGCGTCAGCGCCGCGCCGCGCGCCGGCGCACCCTGCCGAGCGCGTAGCGGAAGCCGTGCGCCAGGTTCCTGTGCGTCGCCATCGCGCCGACGTCCAGGCCCTGAGCGACCATCATCTGCGCGGCGCCCGGCGTCATGCCCACGAGCACCGCCTCGGCGCCGAGCAGCGCGGCCGCCCGCGCCGCGTCGGCGAGCTGGGACGCCGCCGTCGCGTCGACGATGGCCATGCCGGTGACGTCGATCAGCACGATCTGCGCCTTTTGCGCCTCGATTTCCCGGAGCATCGACGCGAGGAAATGGCTGGAGCGCTGGGCATCCATGACGCCGATCACGGGCATGACCAGGATGCCGTCCGCGATCGGCACGACCGGGCTCGAGAGCTCGCGGATGGTCTCCAGCATGGCCGACTGCTGCGCGTTGGCGCGCTCGAGCGCCGCGCTGCGCTCCGTGGTCCGGCGGAAGAGCCGGGCGTTCTCGACGCCGACCGCCACGGTGCCGGCGACGCGGACGAGGAACGAGACGTCGCCTTCCCCGCACGCGTCGCCGCGGTCGGTGCTGAGGACGAGGGCGCCGAGCACGCCCTCCCGGGCCTGCAGCGGCAACGCGACGGCCGTGCGCGCGCCCGCGTGGGCGGCGGGCAGCGCGGCGTGCGCGCGCCATTCGCCCTCGGACGGGTCGACCACGAGCGGCCTGCCCGCCTCGATCGCGCGCCCCACGAGCGAGCCCGCCGGGATGAGGACCTGGTCCTCGACGACCGCGTGCGAGGGGGGAGGGAGCCCGATCAGCATCACCTCGGTCCGATCCGCGGCCGACGACCTCCCGTCGCCGCTCCCGTTCGCGGCGCGGCGGACCGCGTCGAGGGCGAGGTAATCGCTGAGCGTCGTGGACCACGGCGTCCGCTCGAGGGTGACGTAATCGACGCCGGTGTGGACGACGCGCGAGGGCGGCAGCTCGGCGAGCGTCGGCTCGAGCCCCCGCGTCAGCATCCGGTGGAGCGTCTCGACGGCGCGAAAGCCCATGTCGTACTCGCGCTGGACGAGCGTCGCGTGGATCGCGCCCTGCCGCAGCAGGGCGACCGTGCCGGCCATGAGATCGAACCCGACGATCTTGAGGTCTCCGCTCCTGCCGAGGCTCCTCGCGGTCACACCCCAGGACGGCCCGTTGTCGGCGGCGGCCCCGAAGGCGCCGACGATGTCCGGCCGCGCCGCGAGCGCCGCCGTGGCGAGCCTCGCCCCGGCCTCCATGTCCCAGTCGCACTCGATGGTCGGCAGCACCGTGATGTTCGACCCGAGCACGGCGGCGCGGAAGCCCTCGACGCGCTCGCGGACGTTCATGGCGAGCCCCGTGGCCCCGAGGGCCGCGACGACGCCGCCGTCCGGCAGCAGCCGCTTCATCATCTCGGCCGCCATCCTGCCCGCCGCCACGTTGTCCGTCCCGATGTAGAGCGGCGCCCGGCTGCCCGGGATCGGCGGCGTGTCGATCACGATCACCGGGATGTTCGCCTCCGCCGCCCGCCGGAACCACGGCTCCGCCGTCTCGGGGTTGCTGGGCCCGATGACGACGCCGGACACGCGCCGGCGGATCGCCTCCTCGAGCAGCGCGCTCTGCGAGCCCTCGCCCTCGCCGCCGTGGCCGGTCCGGAACTCGACATCGACCCCGACGGGGCGCCCGGCGCTGACGGCGCCGGCGCGGATGTTCTCCCAGTAGGTCGTCGGCTCCGTCCGCGGGGCGCGGTACACCCGGGCGCGCAGCCCGCCCCCGGCAGTCGCGGCGCCGCCCTCGACGCTGTCCTCCTCGAGCAGCCAGAGCTCCACCGCCTTCCAGTCCGGCGCGATCTGCACGCTCTTGATCCCGTGCGCGATGGTCTCGATGAGGTGATGGAGCGCGGCCGTCGTGCCCACCGCGCTCAGCAGGCGCTCGAAGAGCCTGATCTCCTGCGCCGACCCCGCCTTCTCTTCATAGAGCCTGTGGCGCTCCAGCGCGTCTCCGGCGGCGTCCGCGAGGATCTCGAAGAGGGCGCGGCGATCCTCGCCGGGAGGCTCCATCGTCGCCTGTTCGACGGCGAGACAGCCGACCAGCTCGCCGCGCACGTGGATGGGCGCGACCAGCACGCCGGCGCCCTCGGGGACGGCGCCCGCGGCCTCGAGCGCGAAGGGCAGGTATGTCCGGTACCACGTGTGTGCGGCGACGACGCCTGGCACGGGCGCCGCTCCGGGCGCCGCCTCGGGGACCAGCCGGGCCCTCTCGCCGCCGAGCTCCGCCGTCGCGGCCCTGTACAACGAGCGCCGCCCTGGTGTATCAAAGCCGACAAGCGCCCGCGCAACGATGTCACGACCCTCGCGGAGGAGCAGGCCGCCGCGCGGCGCGTGCGGGGGGATCGCCATGGCCCTTCGCACGATCTGCTGCAACGCGGCGAAGAGGTCGGGCACCTTGTGCATGCGGGTCGTTCCGAGCGGCCGCGCGAGGCGCGGCGCGCGCGTACAGGAAGCGCGCAAGCCGCTTCTCTGTCAAGTTTGCTCTCGTCGCGGCGACAGCGTTGCAGCGACGAGCCCTGTCGACGTTACAGCGAGACATCACGCGGGCGTCGATCGGCCGCCAGCCGCGCTCATGCGCGGCGCAACGAGCGATTCTGATCGGCGAGCCTGTCAAGACAATTCGGCGCCTGCCGCGCGGCTCCTCGGGCTGTGGCCAGGTGTTCGCCTGTGGGGCGACATGCCGGTAGCGCCCAGGAGGCGACGCCGAAGTTCGTGGGTCTTTTCGCCTGACCAGGTGATACGATGTCCGGCCCGACGCGGGCTCCGTCCTGTCGGTGAGGCCGCTCGCCAAGCGGCCTGACGTCGACATGCCTCGACGACGAGGCACGGCCGCTCATGGCATCTCTCGGCTCACCCCATGTCATCCGTTGCTCGAGGACACGACCGGCATGAAGACAGGCCATGTCGCCCAGCATGCTCCGAAGGTGATCGGCGTCGCGGCTACGTACCTGGACAACGTCTTCAACGTGGCCGCGTTCGACGGCATGCGCCGCGCCGCGCGGGAGAGCGGTTATCAGCTCCTCCTGCTGTACGGCCTGCCTCGGGCCCTCGCGCGGAGCAAGGTGGCGCTCGATCACGTCGCCGGCTGGATCGTGATGTACAACGTCGACGGCATCGAGGAGCTGGCGCCCGAGGGGACGCCCGCCGTCGTCTTCTGCGGGCCGCCGGTCGCCCCGCGCTACCCGGCGGTCCGGGCTGAGAACCGCGAGTCGATTCACCGGCTCGTCGAGCACCTCGTCGATCTCGGCCACCGCCGCATCGCCTACATCGGCAAGGCGGGATCGCCGGATTTCATCGAGCGGGCCGCGTCGTACGAGGAGGCGCTGCGCGCGCGCGGGCTCGACGCCGACCTCAACCTCCTCGACGAGTTCGAGGAATGCGAGTCGGCGTATGCCGAGCAGCGCTTCCGGGCGCTGCTCGAGCGCGACGGGAGGTTCTGCTCCGCGGTCCTGGCGGGCAATGACGAGATGGCGCTCGGGGCCATCAACGCCATCCGGGCGCACGGCTACCGGGTGCCCGAGGACATCGCCGTGGTGGGGTTCGACGACGTGAGCTCCGCCCAGTACTGCGAGCCTCCGCTCACCACGATGCGCCAGAGCCCCGAGCTGCTCGCGAGCACGGCCGTGCGGCGGCTCGTCGACATGATCGACGGCCGCCCGTTCGAGCAGCTCGTCACCCGCGTCCCCGCCGAGCTCGTGGTGCGGCGCTCCTGCGGCGCCGGCGCCGGGTGGGCCGCCGAGCTGCCGGTGCTGGAGCTCGACGACGAGGGGGGCGACTGGCAGGGCGAGCTGCTCCGGGCGTTGAACCTGCTCATCGCCGCGCCGGCGCCGCCGCGCGAGGACGAGCGCGCGCCGCCCCTCTGGCCCGAGGCCGAGGTGCTCGTGCGGGGCCTCGCCGCGGCGCTCTCCGGGGCGGCGCTGCTGGAGGTGGACGCCCTCCAGGAGGCCTTCCTCGCCGGGATGGAGCGCAACGACAAGATCGAGATCCTCCTCTCGGTGGTGAAGCAGGTGGAGCGCGCCGCCGCGCGGCGGCTCGCCGGCGCGCCGGGCGCCGCGGCTCGGACCGAGGTCTTCATCGACCGGGTGCGCCTCGGGCAGCAGCGGGCGGTCGCGATCGCGGCGCGCCGCGGCCTGAAGAGCCTCGAGCGGCTGGTCCACGCCAACCTGGACATGGGCATGCTCCTCGCGTCCAAGCAGGGCTGGATCGAGGATCGCCTGGGGTGGTTGCGCCACACCACCTTGCGCGTGGCGTGCCTCGCGCTGTGGGCCGCCGAGCCGGGCCCGGGCGGGCCCGAGCTCGTCGTCGACAGCCTGAGCGCCCGCGATCCTGGCCTGAGCGCCCTGCTCGGATCCCGGTGGCCGGCGGGCGCCTTTCCGCCGCCGGCCCTGCTCGAGGCCGCCTCGCCGGACGAGCAGAGCGGCTACCTCGTGTTGATCCCGATCGCGAGCGGGCCGCGCGACCGGGGGATCCTCGCGCTCGGCGGGCTGCACACCGAGAGCTTCGCGGACAACCTCAGGCCGGTGTCGACGTGGGTGTCGCTCCTGACGACGGCGTTCGAGCGCTACGAGCTGGAGGCGGCGCTCGACGCCGAGCGCGACATGCTGGCGGCCGCCTACGAGCGCGAGCGCGCGCTGGCGAGCACGGTGCGCGAGCTCGGCTGCCCCGTCATCCCGCTCCTGCCCGGGGTGCTGCTCGTCTCCCTGATCGGCGCGATCGACGCCGCGAGGGCGCGGCAGATCCTGGAGGCGGTGCTCTCCGGCGTGGCGCGCGAGCGCGCCCGGCGGGTGCTGCTCGATCTGACCGGCGTGCCGCACGTCGACGCCGACATCGCCGCGTCGCTGGTGCAGACCGCGCAGGCGACGCGGCTGCTCGGGGCGCGCGTGAGCCTCGTCGGGGTGGGGCCGGCGATGGCGCAGCGCATGGTCACCCTCGGGATCGAGCTGCGCGGGATCTCCGTGTTCCAGTCGCTGGCCGCCGCCATCAAGGCGCTGATGCGGTGAGCGCCTGCGCCTGCTGCGATCCGCGCGGCCGCCCTTTGCGCGCTCGCCGCCGCGCGCATTGATTGTATTTTTCGCGTCGGACGCGAACGCGCTGGCCCCGCCGCAAGAAATCCGAGCGACCGGTGATTGATCGCGGGCGCCCCGGTCCACGTGGGAAATGCGGGACGCCATGTCCCCGAGGCCGCGTTGACGTCTACGGACAGCACCTCGCTCGAGTCCAGCCGAGAGAGCTTCAGGAGTTCCAATGGCCCTTGTGCTTCGCCCGCAGTTGCCGTCAAGAGCGCATGTCCACGCGTGGATCCTCCTGATCGGCGTCGCCGCGTCGCTCGTGAATTGCTCCTCGGAAGGCCCGGCGCCGGGCGGGGGCTCAGGGGGGCAGGACAGCGGCGCCGCCGGCACCACCGGCGCGACCAGCGCCGCCGGCGCCACGACGACCACCTCTGCCAGCACGACGACCAGCGGCGGCGCGGGAGGGGGGGAGGCCGGCGCGGCGGCGGGCACGGGCGGCGCTGGCGGCGCGGGAGGGGGTGACGGCGCCGGCGGGGCCGGCGACAGGTGCGCCGACGCGGTCCACGACCCGTCGAGCCCCCCCGAGGCGCTGCGCCTGTCCGGGCACCTCGGGACCCACGATCCGTCGGCGATCCGCGCAGGCGACCGCTATTACCTCTTCCAGACGGGGGACGGGCTCCCGATCAAGACCTCCTCGGACCTCCTCGACTGGCGGGACGCCGGCCGGGTGTTCGGCGCGAACCCCGCCTGGCTCGCGGCGCAGGTGCCGGGCGTGACCAACCTCTGGGCGCCCGACATCTCGCGCTTCGGCGATACCTACCATCTCTACTACTCCGCCTCCACGTTCGGCAGCAACAGGTCGTGTATCGGACACGCGACCAAGGCCTCGCTCGACGCGGCGGACCCCTGGACGGACCGCGGCCCCGCCATCTGCTCGAACACCGGCGGATCGCGGGACGACTGGAATGCCATCGACCCCAACGTCGCGGTGGACGAAGCGGGCACGCCGTGGCTCGTGTTCGGGAGCTTCTGGAGCGGTATCAAGATGGTGAAGCTCACCCCGTCGGGCGAGCGCGCCGGTACGGAGCTCCACGCCCTCGCCGCCCGCCCCGACGCCGGCGGGGCTCTCGAGGCGCCCTTCATCGTCCGGCGCTGCGGCTTCTATTACCTGTTCGTCTCCTTCGACTCGTGCTGCCGCGGCAACGACAGCACCTACAAGATCGCCGTCGGTCGCTCGGCGGACATCACCGGTCCGTATGTCGACAAGGAGGGCACGGCGATGACGTCGGGCGGCGGCACCCTCCTCGTCGTGGGGGACTCCCGGTGGCGGGGGCCAGGGCACAACGCCGTCCTGTTCGCCGACGACAGGGCCTACAACATCTATCATGCCTACAACGTGGAAGCGAACGGCGCCCCCACGCTGCGGATCTCGGAGCTCGTATGGGACAGCGACGGTTGGCCGGTCTCGGGAGGGCCGTAGCGGCGCGGCCGCCGGCGGTGAAACCCGCCGACATGCGCCTTGACCCCGACTTCGGGCCTCGTGCATCGTGGTTTCCGTGCGAAAGCCCGCCACCGACCTCCCCGCTCCGGCGGAGGGGGCGCCGCCGAGGGCGGACGACCTGCTCGGGCTCGCTCGGGCCGCGGCGGCGCGTGATCCCGCGGCGATCCGCACGCTCATCACCGAGCTCGGCGGATCCATGCTGCGGACGGTGAGGAAGGTGCTCGGCCCCCACCACGCCGACGTCGAGGACGTGACCCAGGAGGCCGTGCTCGCGCTGCTCCAGGCGCTGCCGTCCTTCCGCGCGGAGTGCACCGTGCTCCATTTCGCGAACCGCATCGCCGTGATGACCGCGCTCGGCGCGCGCCGGCGCTCCCGCCAGCGCGCGCGCTTCGACCAGCCGGCCGAGCTGGCCGAGGCGGCCCCGGACGAGCGCGGCCCGTCGCCTTTCGCCCAGGCGGTCTCGACGCGGCGGCGCGAGATGGTGCTCGACGTGCTCGACCGCATGCCGGAGTCGACCGCGGAGGCGCTCGCGCTCCACTTCGTGCTCGGCTACACGGTCGACGAGATCGCGGGCCTCGCGGGCGTGTCGCCGAACACCGTCTGGAGCCGGCTCCGGCTCGGCAAGGAGGCGCTGCGGCGCGCGCTCGCCAACAACACGAAGCTCGCCGAGCTCTTCCGGGGGAGGGAGTCATGAACGTGGACTGCCGGAGCGAGCTCCTCACGCGGGTGCGCCGCGGCGTCGCGACCGAACCGGACCGGCTCGCCTTCGATGCCCACCTCGGCTCCTGCGAGTCGTGCCGGATCACCTGGGAGCTCGCGCAGGATTTCGACGCCGTGGGCGCGGCGGAGCCCGGGGACGCGGCGCTCCTCGCGCGCGTCGCGAGCGTCGCGATCGGCGCGGTCGCGGTCGACCTCGGGCGCGACGGCGCGCCGCTGCCGCCCCTGCGACCCGACAACGACGTCCGGCGGGGAGAGGACGTCGCGCCGCCCTGGAACGCGCTCGCAGGGCGGCGCGGGGCCGGCTTTCGGCGGAGCGTGTGGCTCTACGCCGCGGCGGCCGTCCTCGCCGGCGGGGTAGCCGTCGCGGCGACGGCGCTCGTCCAGCGGCGCCCGGCGCCGAGCCCGAGCGCCCGCCTGTTCGAGGCTCCGCTGCGCGCTGCGGTATCCCGTGCGCGCGAGGCCGCGCTCCCCGAGGCGGCGCCTCCGTCCGGCGAGGCCGCGCCGGCGGGCGAGGCCGCGCCGGCGGGCGAGGCCGCGCCGGCGGGCCAGGCCGCGCCGGACGGCGCGCTGCCCTCGCTCCCGGGCGCTCCGGCGTTCGCCGAGGCGACGCCGACGGAGCCCGCGACGCCTGCTTCGAGGCCGCGCGAGGCCCTGCGCGGGCGGAGCGCGGCCGCGCCCTCGCCCGCCGCCTCGACGGCGGCGCAGCTGTTCCGCGAGGCCAACGACGCGCGGCGCGCCGGCGACTCCCGGCGCGCCATCGAGCTCTACCGCTCGCTCCAGAAGGGCTACGCGGCGTCGCCGGAGGCCACGCTCTCCCTCGTGTCGCTGGGCAGCCTCCTGCTCACGACCGGGGCGCCCGCCGCGGCGCTCGCGCAGTTCGATCGGTACCTCGGCACGGCCGGCGGGCGCCCCCTTTCGGCCGAGGCGCTCTACGGCCGCGGGCGCGCGCTGCGGGCGCTCGGGCGCTCGGCCGACGAGGCGCAGACCTGGCGGCGCCTGCTCCGCGAGCACCCGAGCTCGCCGTACGCCGAGCACGCGCGCCGCCGGCTCGCCGAGCTCGGAGGCTGATCACGAAGCGGACGTCGTTCTGCCTCGGCCTCGCGGCGGCCGCCGCGCTCTCCGCGGCGCAGGCTCGAGCGGGGGAGGGCCCGGCCGGTTCGACCGCGCCGGCCGATCCGACCGCGCCGAGCGCGCCGGCCGCGCCGACCGAACCGCCCGCGCCGGCCGAACCGCCCGCGTCGCGCCGCGCGCCGGTCGTCGAGATCGTGCTCACCGGCGACCCCGGCGACCTCGCGTCGATCCGGGCGGCGCTCGGATCCCATGCGCTCTCCGCCTTCGCCGTCCGCTTCCGGACCGCGCCCCGCTTCGACGCGAAGGAGCTCTTCGCGGCGCGCGCCTCCTCCGAGGCGGCCCTCTCGTGCTGGATCGACCTGAGCCGCCCGCGCCTCGCCGAGCTCTATTTCACCGATCCCGTGGCCGATCGCTTCCTGGTGCGCTCGCTCGAGCTCTCGGGCCGGCTCGACGAGCTCGATCGCGAGTCCGTCGCGCAGGTCGTCGAGCTCTCGTTGCGATCGCTGCGCGAGGACGCGGGCGTCTCGCTCGATCGCGAGCAGGCGCGCGCGCTCCTCCTCCGCCGCGAAGCGGCGCCCCGGGAGGCGCCCGCGGCCGCCCCGGACCCGGCGCCGGAGCGGCGCGCCGCGCTGGAGCTCGGGGTCTTTTACGGCGTCGCGGCGCACTCGGCCGGCGTCGGCGTGACGCACGGCCCCGGCGTGCGGGTCGCGCTCGGCGGCGGCTGGGGGCGGCAGCGTCTCGCGATCGGCGCGCGCTTCCAGTACCAGTTCGAGCGCCGCTACGAGGAGCCGCGCATCGGCCTCGCGCTCAGCACGGCCGCCCTCCGCGCGGACGCCTCCTGGCTTTACGCCCTCGGCCCGCGCGCGATGTCGCTCGAGCTGGGCGCGCGGCTCGGCGCCGGGCTCGACCACGTGGACGTGACCCCGCGGCCGGGCACCGGGAGCGCGGAGTTCGTCCCCGCCGAGCCGAGCGCCACGAGCTCGTTCGTGCTCGCCGCCGGCGCCGTGGCCAAGCTGCCGCTCGGCCGGGGCGCCCGCGCGTTCACCGAGCTCTTCATCGAGCTCGACCCCGTGCGCGTCCGTTACGATCTGGAGCTCTCGCAGGGGACCGAGACCGTCCTCGCGCGTTACCGGCTCCGGCCGGGCGTGCTCCTCGGGGTCGAGCTCTGACCTCGATTCAAGCTCCCCTGCTCGCCGCTACCGAACGTGGATGTCCGGCCTGGGCGGCGCGGCCATGCCGCCGCCGATGTGGAAGCTCGGGTGGGGCGGCTGGTTGTACGCGGTCTGCTCGGACGTGATCTGCATGCGGTACTGCGGATCGTGCATCAGGGTGTAGATCCGCCGCGTCGTCACGTCGGTCGTGGTGTACAGCCGCAGCGCCGAGCTGTCGGACTCGCGCCACACGATCTCCTCCCGCCAGTCCCCGAGCAGATCGGCCGTGAGCGTCGGCGTGGATTTCGTCCCGTTGTTCGAGGCGCACGCGCTGCAGCCGAGCAGCGTGCCCCCGGCGTACTTGGTGATCGAGGTGTTGTTTTGCAGCTCGCGCAGCTCGTCCGCGTCCCACCAGATCAGGAAGTTGGCGGACGCGGGCTGAGACCCGACGTTCGACCCGGTGGTGGCGGACAGGAGGCCTCCTGTGGAGTTGGTCCACATCTCGGCGCCGGGGTTGCTCGCGAGCACGTCGGCGGCCACGCCGCGCCCGGTGTCGGCGCCCGTGACGGGCCCCTGCTTGAGCACGGCGCAGGTGTTCGCGTCGTGGATGTCGTAGGTCGGCTTGCTGCCGTCCTCGTGCGGCATGAACACCTCGAGCCCCGGGCGTGAGAGGACGAAGTCGCTCACGTGGAGCGCGTCCCCGTGCCCGAGCGCCGTCGAGCACTTCCGGGTGCCGTTGCTGTCGATCGTGGACGCCCCGTAGATCACCTCCTGCGCGCCGTCGTTGTCGACGTCGGCCACGACCATCGAGTGGGCGCCCTGGCCCGTGTACGCCGTGTTCGTGTTGCTGTCCGCCTTCCAGATCTGGGTGAGGCTGCCGCCCCGGAAGCTCCAGGCGGTGATGGTGGCGCGCGTGTAGTACCCGCGGGCCATCAGGATCGCCGGCCTGCCGCTCGCGCCCTGGCCTGTCCCGAGGTCGCTCACGAACGCCGCGCTCGCGAGGAACCGATCGACGCGGTTGCCATAGTTGTCCCCCCAGGAGGAGACCGTCCCGCGGGGCACGTCGAAGGCGACGGTCGCGAGCTCCGCGCCGGTCGCGCCGCCGAACACGGTCAGGTACTCCGGCCCGCTGAGCACGTACCCTGCGGCGTTCCTGTGGTCCGCGGCGTCGTCGTCCGAGGCGGCGGGCCCTCGGCGCAGGTACGCGCCCGTCCCGTCGCGCGTGCCCGGCGCGGTCTTCACCGCGACCTCGGCGCTCCCGTCGCCGTCGAAGTCGTACACGACGAACTGCGTGTAATGCGCGCCCGCGCGGATGTTCCTCCCGAGGTCGACGCGCCAGAGCCGCCGCCCGTCGAGCTTGTACGCGTCGAGGTAGACGGGCCCCGTGCAGCCGGCCTGGGAGTTGTCCTTCGCGTTCGAAGGATCCCACTTGAGGAGGATCTCGTACGTCCCGTCGCCGTCCACGTCACCGGTGCTCGCGTCGTTCGCCGAGTACGAGTAGCTCTCCCCTGCGTTGTCGCACCGCGATGGCGTCGTCCCGGAGGCGGGCTTCTCGATGGGGATGCGCAGGTAGTTCTGGCCCCAGGTGGCGACGGCGGGCGAGCTCGCCTGAGCGACGCCGCCCACGACCGCCTTGACCGAGTACGTCGACGTGGCCGAGCCGTCGCGATCGAGGTAGTTGGTGCTGTTCGTGACGTTGGCGATCCGCGTGCCGTTCCGGAACACATCGTACGAGATGGCGCTCGGGTTCGTCGCGTCGTATTCGTAACCGAACATTCTCCATCCGACGTAAACGCCGTTGGACACCCTGACGGCGACCACGCCGCGGTCGAGGTCCTCCATCTGGTAATGGCCGCTCGGCGCGGAGCCGCCGGAACCTCCCGTCCCCCCTCCAGTGCCCGTGGAGCCGCCGCTGCCGCCGGCACCGCCGGAGCCGCCGCTGCCGCCGGCACCACCGGAGCCGCCAGCGCCGCCGCTGCCGCCCCCGCCCGAACTGCTGCTGCTGGCGCTGCTGCTGCTGGCGCTGCTGCTGCTGGCGCTGCTGCTGCTGCTGGCGCTGCTGCTGCTCGATCCGCCGGCCGTCACGCTGGCGAGGGTTGGACGCTGCGTCGAGCCGCTCGCCGACGCGCAGAACCCGAAGCCCGCCGATGCGCCGGGGGCCAGGGTCGCGTTGTGGGCCCCGGCGACCGCGATCAGCTGCGACCCGATCACGCTCGTGGTCGCGTTCCAGGAGTTCGACATGGAGGAGCCGTTCAGGTTGGTGACGACCCGCCAGCTCGTGGTCGTCGCCGTCCCGGCATTCCGGATGGCGACCTCGGCGCAGTACCCGGTTCCCCAGTCCGAGGTGACCGCCAGCGTGGCGTCCAGCCCGTCGCCCGAGAGCGGCTGCTCCCAGCCTTCCTGGGATTCGAGCTCTCCCTGGAGCTCGGAGGCGTCCTCGATGACACACGCTCCGAGGAGCACGAGCGCGGCAGCCGTGGCGGCGGATAAGCGAGTTCGCATGGTAAGTCCTTTCAAGCGGCGCGGCGCGCGACGGCGAGCCGCGGGCAAAGCCTCGCCCTCGACGCCGGTGGCCCAGCCGCCGGCCGTGCTCGAGGTGCGAGGAGCATTTTCATAGGCCCTCCCATGGTTGCGCGAGCGGCTCGAACCCAATCACCAGCAGCGCGGAGATCGTGCGTTTTCCCGGGTGACTGCAGGTTTCGCGGCACACGGGAGTCGGCGCGCCTCGACCTCGCGCAGCGCCGCTGTCGTCGGCGCGCGCGGCGCGTTCGTCCTGACTCCCCCTGATCTCGACCTCACCGCGAGCTCACCGCGAGCCCGGAAGGCGAGCTGAGCTGTTTGCGCGGAGGAGCGTGCCAGATGGCGGACTGGGCCGTTGCCGGGCGCTCCCCGCGTCGACTGGCGTGGTTCGCTCCCTCGGCGCTCGGCGGGAGCCGCTGCTCGCCCCGCGAACGGCGGTTGCCGCGCCGGTCGCCGCGTGCTTTCACGGAGCTCGTGACAGCCCTTCACGAGCAGATCGCCGCACTCCCCACCTCCCTCCTCGAGCGCCTCCGGGCGCGCGGCTTCGATCCCGACCGCGTCGCCCGGTGGGCCGCCTCCATCGGCAAGGACCGGGACGCCCGGAACCGCCTCCCGGGCACGGTCCTGCCCCCGGCGCCCGGCGACGTCGTCGACATGCCCGCCGAGGGCACGCCCGAGCACGCGCGTTGCCGCGAGGCCGGCCTGGCCGCGCTCCAGCGCGGGGAGGTCGCCCTCTGCGTGCTCGCCGGCGGCATGGCCACGCGTATGGGCGGCGTGGTCAAGGCGCTCGTCGAGGTGCTGCCCGGCCGGACGTTCCTCGACCTCCGCCTCGCCGAGAGCGATCACCTCCGGCGCGCGCTGGGCGCCCCGGTGCCGCTGTGGCTCATGACCAGCGAGGCGACGAACGGCCCGATCCGCGAGGCGCTCGGCGCGCGCCTCCAGGGCGGTGACGATCGTTGCACCACCTTCGAGCAGCACGTCTCGCTGCGCCTGACCCCCGAAGGCGGGCTGTTCCTGGACGAGGGCGGCGAGCCGAGCGTCTACGCGACCGGTCACGGCGACTTACCGGACGCGCTCCGGGAGAGCGGCCTGCTCGGCCGCTTCATCGCCCGCGGCGGCAAGACCGTCTGGATCGCCAACCTCGACAACCTCGGCGCGACCGTGGATCCGGCCATCCTCGGCTGGCACCTCGGCCACGGCGGCCCGCTCACGGTCGAGGTGGTCGACAAGGGCGGCGACAAGGGCGGCGGCCCGATGCGGTGGAACGGCCGCCCTGTCATCGCGGAGGATTTCCGGCTGCCGATCGGCTTCGATCCGAAGGTCGTCCCCGTCTTCAACACGAACACGTTCCTGGCCAGCGCCGAGGCGCTCGACGCGCTCCAGATGGAGTGGGTCTACGTCGAGGTCGAGAAGAAGGTGGGCGAGCGCAAGGCGATCCAGTTCGAGCGCATCCTGAACGAGATCACGTTCGGCCTCCCGGCGCGGTTCCTGCGCGTGCCGCGCGAGGGCCTCGGCGCCCGGTTCCTCCCCGTCAAGGACGTCGAGGAGCTCGAGCGGCGCAGGCCCTCGATCGAGGCGATCGCCCGGGCGCGAGGCATCCTCGGCTGAGCCGCGCTGCGGCGGCAGGGGCGCTCGCGGGCGCGCGCCCCTGTTCACGGGCGGGCTTTTCGCGCTCTCCGGCGTTGTCTCGCTGAAATCAAAAGGGTGATCCCGGCCATAACCCGCCGGCGGACGACTGGCCCGCTGACCGACGACCTGCAGACCACCGCTGTCGTTCAATGTGCCGCGTTGTGCTGGCGGGTACTCCAGCGAGGGATGCAGTTTGGTCTTGACATCCGGAGTTGCTCAGGAATTTCCTTCGTAACAGCAGGGCGCTCCGTAGACGGCCGTGATCGGGCGTGGCGCGCCGCGCAGCGCGGCGCCGCTCTGCGGCGCGCAGGGGAAGCGCGAAGCGCGGCGGCGGCGGCGAGGGCGAGGAGGCGAGGAGAACGGCGTGAAGCCCGCGAGCGAACGGCGGCCGCACAGAGCTTTTGTTGTTGTCCCCTCTGTGCCTCTGTGGTTCAAACACATCTCGCTTGCGCGGCGTTTCTACCTGTCCGGTGCTCCAGCGCAGCCTGCGAGCCCGAGGCGCGTGCGGCACGATTGACGCTTCGTGCCAGGCCCCGTAGACTTTCAGTCTATTCCGTTGCTCCTGTTAACCGGTATTGTACAATTACCAGCGTAGGGGAAGCCACGCGCGCACCACAGGTCACGCGACAATGACGACGAACGCGTTGGGGCTGAAGGGGCAGGTGCTGGCTGGCCGTTACCGGCTGGTCCGCTCGCTCAGCTCGGGCAGCATGGGCACCGTCTGGCGCGCGGACGACCTCACGCTCGGCTCGCCGGTGGCGATCAAGATGCTCGGCCCGCTCTACGCGAAGGACGAGGCGGTGCGCGCGCGCTTCTACCAGGAGGCGCAGGCGGCGGCGGCGCTCCGCAGCCCGAACGTCGTGCACACCCTCGATTACGGCGTCGATAATGAAGACGTCCCGTTCATCGCGATGGAGCTCCTCGAAGGTGAGGATCTCGCGCACCGGATCGAGCGCGTCGGCGCGCTCCCCCCGGCCGATACGGCGCGCATCTTCGCGGACGTCGCGCGCGCGGTCCGCAAGGCCCACGAGGCCGGCATCATCCACCGCGACCTCAAGCCCGACAACATCTTCCTCGCCCGCGACGACGACCGCGAGGTCGCCAAGGTCCTCGATTTCGGCGTCGCGAAGACGTCGCTGTTCGGCGGCGAGGGCATGGGGACGCAGGCCGGGGTGCTGATCGGGACCCTGCCGTACATGAGCCCGGAGCAGGCGAAGGGCGAGTCGGTCGATTCCCGGGCGGACCTGTGGGCGCTCGGGATCATCGCCTTCGAGTGCGTGTGCGGCCGCACGGTGATGACGGCCGAGACCCCCGGCGCGATGATCCTCGAGATCTGCACGTCGCCGCTGCCCGTCCCCTCGCAGGTCGCGTCCGGCCCCGTGCCGCCCGGCTTCGACGAGTGGTTCATGCAGGCGTGCAACCGCGACCCGAACCAGCGGTTCTCCTCGGCGACCGCGATGGCCGACGCGCTGCGCGCCGTGCTCCTGCCGGCCGGCGAGGCGCAGGAGGCCGGGAGGGCCTCGCTGGTGTCCGTGCCGGGCATGGCGAGCGCGGCGAGCGCGGCGGACGACGCGCCGAGCGCCGCCGCGCCGGACGAGCCTCCGGGGCCGCCGTCGGCCGCGGCGGCCGTCGCGCTGCGGCCGCCCGTCGTGAGCGACGAGGAGATCCTCGCCTGGAAGCCTCGCCGCAGCGCCGCGAGGACCGCGGCCGTGGTCGGCCTCGCGGCCGCGATCCTGGTCGCCGGGCTCTTCCTGGGCTCGCGCCCGCTGCGCAGCGACCCGACCCCGCCCGAGCCGCCCTCCCACGCGGCGCTTTCGCCCGCGATCGAGGCGGCGCCGCCGGCTCCGGCGGACGGCGCGGCGGACGGCGCCCCCGCGGCGGAGGCCGCGCTGGCCAAGGCAGCGCCCGAGATCGCTCCCTCCAAGGACGTGGTGGCCGCGGCGACGGCGGCGCCTCTGGACCCGGGAGGCCCCGCGCGGCCGGCCAGGACCCCGGCGGCGACCGCGGCCGGGGCGCCGCACGCGCGGACCGCGACGGCGCCCGCTCGACCGAGCAAGGCCGAGCCTTCCGCCCAGCGGACCAGGGCCTCGTCCACGGCCGCGCCCTCCTCCGCCGGCGCGAAGCGGCCTGCCACGGACCCTCGCATCGGCTTCTGAGAACGCGCATGAACGCACGATCGAGGGCCCTTCGGACCGCAGCGCTCGCGCTCGCGCTCGCGCTCGCGGGCGCCGCGCCGGCGCGGGCGGCAGACGTCGATCCAGCCACCGTGAGCGCCGCCCGCGCGCTCGCGGAGGAGGGCCTCGACCTCTTCGACAAGGGCCAGTACGCGGCGGCGCTCGACCGGTTCGAGCGCGCCGAGGCGCTGTTCAAGGCGCCCACGCTCGGGCTGCACGCGGCGCGTTGCCTCGAGCAGCTCGGGCAGCTCGTCGAGGCCTCCGAGCGCTACCTGCAGGTGAGCCGCATGCCGCTCGACGCCTCGGCCAGCGACGCCTTCAAGGCGGCGGTCGCCGACGCCGCGAGGGCGTACGAGGAGCTCCGGCCGCGCGTGCCCAGGCTCGCCGTCGCGGTGCGCGGCGCCCCGGAGCGCGAGGTGCAGGTCTCCATCGACCAGAAGCCCGTGCCGGCTGCGCTCGTGGGGGTCCTCCGGCCGATCAACCCCGGGGCCCACGTCGTCGACGGCGCGTGGGCGGGCCGCGGCGTCCGGCGGGAGGTCACGCTGTCGGAGCGCCAGGAGGCGACCGTCGTGCTCGACTTTCCCGCCCCGCGGCCCGGTCCCGGCGGCCCCGGCCCCGGGCCTGGGCGCGGACCTGACGCGGGCCCCGCGCCGGCCCTCCTGCACCGCACGCTCGGCTGGGCCGCGGTCGGCACCGGCGCGGCGGGGCTCGTCCTCGGGGGCATCACGTTCGGCGTCACCAGCGGGCTGCGCAGCGATCTCATCGACCTCGGGTGCAACGAGGACGTCGAGTGCCCGGACACGCCGGAGGCGCGCGACAAGCTGGGATCGTACAACGCGGTTCGGCTCGTCCCCGCGCCGGCCTTCATCGTCGGCGGCGCGCTCGTCGCGGGCGGGGTCGCGCTGCTGCTCACCGCGCCGTCCGCGCCGGCGCCCAGGGGCGCGGCGCTCCGCCCGTGGATAACGCCCTGGGGCGCGGGGATCGCAGGGGTCTTTTGATGCAACGCAGCGGCTTGCTTTTCTGGGGCAGCGCGCTCGCCGTGGTCTGTGCGCTGGGCGGGTGCTTCGACAAGGGCGTGATCTTGCCGGGCGTCGTCAGCGGCGCGGGCGGCGGAGGCAGCGACGGCGGCAACGACGGCGGCGGCGGCGCGGGCGGCTCGGCGACGACGTCCGCCTCCAGCGGCGTCGAGCCGCCCTGCGAGCCTTGTTATTTCGGCCCCCCCGGGACGAAGGACGTCGGCGCGTGCAAGGGCGGCTGTCTGCGAGACGGCGATTGCGACGGCGACGTGCGCCCCGCCGCCGAGAGCTGCGAGACGGAGGCCATCGACGAGACCTGCGACGGCGGTGCCCCCCTGTGTATCGGAGAGCTCGTGGAGAGCACCGAGCTCGGGGATGGCGGCGACGAGGAGGGGCACGACGTCACCTTCGACGGCAAGGGAAACGTGCTGGTCGCGGGGGGCTTCACCGGGCGGATGGGCACCGCCGGCAGCATGGGAGCCACGGACGCCTTCTTCCTCAGGCGCCCCCTCGACGGGACGACCGAGCCGATGATCAAGGTCTTCGGCGCCTCGGGCACGGACCACGGAAGGCTCGTGGCGAGCCGCCCGGACGGCACCGTGATCATCGCCGGGACCTTCCAGAACAACGTCTCGTTCGACGGCAATCAGCTCAACAGCGTGGGCGGCAGCACGGACATCTTCGTGGCGAAGCTCGACAGCGACGGCAACCTGCTCTGGCTGGGGCACATCGGCGGCATGGGCGTCGACGCCGTCCACGGGCTCTCCGTGGATCGAGACGGCGGCGTCTTCATCGCGGGCACGATCGTCAACCGGGTCACCATCTTCGACGAGACGCTGGGCGCCGGCGGCGGCGAGGACATCTTCGTGGCGAAGATCAGCCCCGATGGGCGTCTCCTCTGGAGCAGGGCCTACGGCGATACGAGCACCCAGCGCGCTCAGGACGTCGCGGCCACGCCGGACGGCGGCGCGGTCGTGGTCGGCAGCTTCTCGGGCACGGTGAATTTCGGAAGAGGGTCGCGCCTGTCCTCCAGCCAGGACGCGTTCATGGTGAAGCTCGACGCGGAGGGCAACACGTCGTGGGACAGGGTCTACGGCGACACCCTGGATCAGGAGTTCACGGCGGTCGCGGCGGGCGACGACGGGAAAATCTATGTCGCGGGGGGCGCCGCCGGGACGATCGGCCTCGGCGGAGAGCCCTTGTCGAGCGCCGACGACACCGATGTGGTCGTCGCCGCGTTCGGCGCCGACGCCACGACCCTCTGGCGCGACATGTATCCCGGCGAGGGCCCTCAGAAGGCCCTGGGGGTTGCGGTCGACGGGGCGGGCAACGTGCTCGTGACCGGCCAGTTCCGGGGGGACATCACCATCGGAGGGACTCGCCTGGTCGCCGCCGGCGGCGAGGACGCGTTCCTGGTGAAGCTCAAGCCGTCGGGAAAGTCGGCCTGGGTGAAGCACTTCGGCGGCACGATGGACCAGATCCCCGAGGCCGTCGCGGTCGATGCGCTCGGGAACATCGCGCTGACAGGCACGTTCGCGGGCACCATGACGTTCGGGCAAGACGTGTTGATGACGAGCGTCGGCGGCCGCGGCGCGTTCCTCATCACGCTGCAGCCCTGACGTTCACCTCGCGCCGGGGCGCCCTTCGCCGCCCGGCGTGAGCGCGTCGATGGCGCCCAGGTCGCGCTGGATCTGCGCGCGCTCCTCGCCGGAGAGCGGCACCTCGTCGAGCTCGGCGCGCAGGGACCGGGCGCGCTCTGGATCCCCCAGCACGACCGCGAGCTCGGCCCGGGCCGCCAGGGCGCGGGCGCGCTCGATCGGGGCGGCCGGCTCGTCCCGGGCGAGCGCCACGTCGAGGACCTTGGCCGCCGCGGCGTCGTCGTTCTTGAAGTCGCGCAGGCGCGCCGCCGCGCGCAGCGCCCGGCCGAGCCGGGTCTCCGAGCGCGAGCCGGGGTCCCCCTCGTCGTAGTCGTCCGGCGCGCCCTGCCGGATGAAGATCACCGAGTTGCCGGCGACGTCGACCACCGTGAAGCGACTCTGCCCCTTCTTCATCCGCGAGATCCGGGGCTGTCCCGCGAGCGGCACTTTGCCGTACGCCTTTCGCAGGCCCTCCGCGAACGTCTCGTGCAGGCGCTCGACCTCCGGGACGATCACCAGGCACGTGCTGTAGGACTCCGCTGGATTCAGCCGCTTGAGGCCCATGAAGTGCAGGTGGACATCGCCCCGGCGCGTCGCTGCGTACACGTTCGGCGACGTCTGCTCGTGGGTGACCTCGAAGCCGAGGGCCCGGTAGAACGCCAGCGTCTCGGGCATCGAGGCGCACGGAAGCACGGGAATCGTCATCGCTTGGCCCATCGGCTCACCCCTCTCGCCCCCGTCGCGCGGGCGACGAGGCGTCCTGTTCGAGGACCTCCCGGGCCTTCCGGAGCGCGTCCACGGCCGCGCGCAGGCTCGGGAGGTCGATCTGCTTGCCCAGGCGGTCCGCCCACGCGGCCTGGCGCGCCTCGACCTGCCGCAGGGCCTCGCGCCCCGCCGCCGTGATCGCGATGAGCTTGGCGGTGCGGTGGTGCGGGTTCTCGGCGTACTCGACGAACCCGTCGCGCTGGAGCACGTCCGCGACCTGCTGCACGCTCTGGCGCGAGAGCCCCATCACCCGCGCGACGTTGGAGACCGGCGCCGGGCCGTGGTCCACGACGCCGAGCACCTGCCAGCGCGCGCTGGTGAGCCCCGCCGGCTTCGCCAGGCGGTCCCCGGCCTCGAGCGCCAGGCCGTTCAGGCGGAACACCTCGATCACGAGCTCGCTGAACGCGGCCGCCGCCGCCGTGAGCCGGGCCATATGCAAGATATTGTCATGTTGACAGGTTGCTGTCAAACGGCGCGTCGGGCGGCGTGTTCGCGCTGCCGCGAAACGTCGGGCTGGGACGCGAGCCGCCAGGACGCCACGGGCGCCAAGAAACCAGGGAGATCGAAGAAGGAAATGCCAGAACGGCCCTTTCCTCTCGTCTTGGCGTCCTTGGCGCCTTGGCGCCTTGGCGTTTTCTCTCCTGATCCGGGGCGAATTCCCGCAGCGGTGTCGGCGGCGGCGCCGAGGTCCTCTGTCAGGGAGACCGGTCGGCGCGCCGGCGCGCGGGCGTGGCGGAGGGCGCGGCGCTCAGGCCGCGGCGGGAGATGGCGGACGGTGCGGCGCTCGGGGCGCCGCGGAGGGCGCCTCCGCGATCAGCGGATGGCGGCGCTCTCGCGGCGGTTCGCGACGCGCATCTGCGCGAACGTCTTCTTCGCGCCGGCGGTGTCGGCCGCGGCTTCGGGCGCGCTCGAGTCCGCGTCGCCCTCCGCCTCCTGCGTCGTCTCCTCGGCGCTGGCCTCGGCCCCGCCGTGCGGCGGAAAGACCGCCTTCGCGGTCGACACGAGCGCCACGCTCGTCAGCGCGACCACGGTCGCCGAGCCGGCGACGAACACCCCGATGTGCAGCAACGTGCGCTGGAGGAGGCTGCCTTCATTCAACTTCCGGATGCTCTGCAACATGGTGCTACCTGCCTTTGATTCCAGCGCTTGTTCGCCGCGTGCGTCCGGTGATGTCCGGCGCCGCCACCTCGGTCGACGGTTGTCGCCTCGGGTCTATTCCACGTTCGTCCACGCTCTTCCTGCGAGAATGCGAGCCGTATGCCAGCAAGCCGTCGCCCGCGGCGCCGCCTGGATCACGCGCTGTCGGGGGGCCATCCTGCCAATTTGGACACGCCGAGCCCGCGCGCAACGGCTCACCCTGCCACAATGTCAATCCGACTTGGCGGGAGCAAACCGACAGCGCGGCGAACGTGGCGACAGCGCGGGTGACCGTCGGTGGGCGCCCGAGCGGCCACCCGAAGGAGGCCGGAGCCGCGTCAGCGTGGCAGCGGAGGCCCGGGAGGCGCCGCGGGGGAGGCGCCGGCGAACGCCCGCGCGATCTCCGGGTGCTCCGCGAGGAGGCGGAGCGCGCGGCCCAGCAGCGAGATCCCCGGCTCCGTCCTGTGCCAGGTCGACGCGCCGCTCGGGTGCGGCAGGCAGAGGACGTCGGCGTCGACGCCGTGGTAACGCGCCCGGCGCACCTCGCCGATCACGGCCGCGAGCGGCCCTCGATGGCCGAGCACCTGCTCCACGGCCAGGGCGCCGACCGGCAGGATCAGCCGCGGCTCGAGGATCTCGACCTCGCGCTCGAGGTGGGTCCGGCAGCGCAGGATCTCCTCGGGATCCGGCTTGCGATCGCCGCCGCCCCGGGCCTTGCCGGGGAAGCAGCGGGCGACGGCCGACATGTAGACGCGCCGCCGGAACTCGTCCTCGCCGACGCCGAGCGCCGCCTCGAACCAGCGGAACAGGGTGCGCCCCGCCGTCCACGCGAACGGGCGGCCGAGCCGGCCCTCGCGCGGGCCGGGCGCCTGGCCGATGAGCAGGATCCGGCTCGGAACGGCCGGGCCGTGGACGACCGGCCCGAGCATCTTCGGGCAGGCACGGCACGCCTCGAGCTCGCGATGCAGCGCGGCGAGCCGCGCCTCCACGCCGATGACAGAAAGACGGACCGCCGGACCTCGCATCCTGTGCGCATCAGAAGATCACCGGGGCGCGGCTTGCAAGCGCCCTCGCGGCGCGGCGCGACCCGGCGGCGCAGCGGGCGCTCCTCAGCGCGCCCGGCGGCCCGCGAGCGCGCCTCGGGGCGTCCGGTCGCCCGAGAGCGCGCGGGACGCCTCGGCGCGCCCGCGCAGGCGGCCCGCGACGAGGCGCGCCGCGAGCACGCCGCCGAGAAAGCCGAACAGGTGGCCTTCCCAGGAGATTCCCAGCCGCGTCGGGAGAACGCCCCAGATCATGCCGCCGTAGAGGAGGCCGACGACCGCGGAGAGCGCGATCGAGAGGGCGCTCCGCTCGAACCAGCCGCGGAGGAGCAGGAAGCCGAAGTAGCCGAAGATGACGCCGCTCGCGCCGATATGCACCGAGGTGGCCGACCCGGTGAGCCACACGCCGAGGCCGCCCACGAGGGCCGCGACGAAGGTCACGAGGAAGAGGTCGCTCGTCTTGCGGAGCAGGATGAGCCAGCCGAGGGCGAGGAACGGGACCGTGTTCGCGATGAGGTGCGCGAAGCCGCCGTGGAGCAGCGGCGCCAGCGCGATGCCGACGAGGCCCGGGACCGTGCGGGGGCGGATCCCGAGCCGGTCCAGCGACCCGTGGAAGACCACGAAATCCACGATCTCGATCGCCCACAGGAGCGCGATGAAGCCTCCGAGCAGCGCCGCATGGACCTTGAGCTCACGGGTGATCGACTTGCCTTGAGGGGTGCTCATCGTGATGCCTCGCCGGCTCCGAGGAGAGGAGCCCAGACCTCAACCCTAGCGCCTCGAAGGACCTCGCGCGCGTCCTCGAGGCGCCGCCGTCGGACAACGTGAGCCGGCGCCCGCCAGCGAGGTCGATGCCGGCGCGCGGCAGGAGGTCGGCGCGGCAGGTCGGCGTGGAAACGTGGACGTGGACGCCGGATCAGCCGGCATGCGGGCTCATCCGCCATCGGCGCCGTGGGGGGCGTCGGCGGTAGTAGACTGCCTGACGAGATGGCGGAGCACGGCCGCAGCGGGGACGAACGGCGCAGGGCGCGGTAAACAGAGCGCCTCCTGATGGAACGGGAACCGCAGAGCGAGGCGAACGACACGCGCGGGATGATCGAGCGTTACCTGCCCACGATCGAGCGCGCCCGCGCCGCCGGGGTCTCGCTGCGCACGCGCCTCTGGCACAAGCCGGGATCGGCGGTCGACCTGCTCGCGGTGGAGCCCGTCGAGCAGCGCCGCCTGGCCGCCGTGACGCTCGACGCGCGCGCCCTCGGCCGCACGATGTGGGAGAAGAACGTCGAGCTGAGCGAGGAGCGCTTCGCCGCGTTCCCGACCGGGATCCCGCCCGAGCCGGCGCGCATGGTCGCCGCGAGCCACCACGTCCTCGTCGCCGCGCGCGGCGAGGGGCCGGCGGCCTGCTCGATGTGCCCGGCGCGCCCCGGCCGCGAGATCTGCGCGCGCTGCAACGGCGGGGGGAAGATCCACCTCGACCACGACTACCGGGAGGTCGAGCCCTGCCCGAGCTGCGGCGGCGCGGCGTTCGTGCGCTGCTCGGTGTGTGAGGGGTCGGCGCGGACGCGGCGCGCGCGCGTCCGCTTCGTCGAGGATCGGGTCGACACGCTGCGCTACACGTACGTCCCCTCGATGACGATCGCGCTCGAGAGCGCGCTCGACGAGGCGCTCGCGCCCGGCGAGACCGGCGCGCTCCCCGACTGCCTGCGCTTCGATCCACGCCCGAGGGCGACGGGCGGCCCCTACCGCGGCGGGCCGGCGGCGGAGCCGACGTTCCACGGCCACCGCTTCGGCGACGCGCTCCGGCGCGCGACGAGCGCCGCCGCGGGGCTCGGGGGGGAAGGGCAGATCCTCCGGCAGGAGATCGCGACCTACGCGCGGCCGATCCTCTGGCTGCGCTACAAGATCCGGGGCGCCCGGCGCGAGGTGGTCCTCTCCGCCCGCGCGAGCGGAGAGCCGTTCGCGTTCGTGGCGCCGCGGTGAGGGAGCCATGGGCCATGGGGTGCGATCAGGGCGTGTCGATCGCGGAGCGGGGCGGAGATGCTCGTCAAGGACCTGAATGACCACCTGATCCTCTTCTTCGACGGCCGGAACCCGGACGGCGAGCGGCTCACGCCGGCGTGGAACTGGCGGGACGACGCCGCGATGAAGCTCGGGATCGCCACGTACGCGATCCACCGGGGCGACGAGGCCCTCGTCTACGACACGTTCACGTCCCCGGACCAGGCCCGGCCGGCGCGGGACCATCTGGAGGGGCGCGGCGTCAAGCGCTTCACCGTGGTGAACAGCCACTGGCACCTGGATCACGTCGGCGGGAACGCGGCCTATCAGGACGCGACGATCGTCGCGTGCGCCCTCACGCGAGACCAGCTCGCGACGCAGCGGGCGGCGATCGAGGCCGGGACGTTGTGGGGCCCGCCCTCGATCCGGCCGCTCGCGCTGCCGATGAAGACGTTCGAGGGCAGGATGGACCTCGACGTCGGGGGCATCCGGGTCGAGCTGCACCAGGTCAACATCCACAGCAAGGACAGCACCGTCCTCTACCTGCCGGCGGACAAGGCCCTGCTCGCGGGGGACACACTCGAGGATACGCTCACGTACATGGTCGAGATCGAGGGCCTGCCCGACCACGTGGCGAACCTGCGGGAGCTCCGCGAGGTGGACATCGAGGCCATCTTCCCGAACCACGGGGATCCGTCGGTCATCCAGGGCGGCGGTTACGGCAAGACCCTGATCGACGCGACCATCGACTACATCACCAGGATGGTGCGCCGCGCCCACGACCCGGGCTATCTGAACGGCACGATGGAGGAGTACGTGCAGGAGCTCGCCGCGAAGGCCTGGGTCCACCCCTTCGCGCCGTACCGGGACGTGCACCAGCAGAACCTCAAGCTCGTCCACGACCACTACAAGAACAGGCCGCTGCCCGAGCTCTGATCACGCGCCACGCGGCCCGCGCGATCCGCCCGAGCCGCGGCGGGCGAGCGGCGCGTGCCCATCGTGCAGCACGAGCGTGAATTTTCGAGGTCGCTGTCGCCGTCCACCACCGCGCGACCGCGGCCTCTCGGTATTCCGGAGCACGGACCTGCCGCACGAGACGGTTGTCCGGGGTTGTCTCCCTGTCTAGGGTGCAACCTGATTGAGCTCTCCCGTGCTGAGCATGCCAGCCGCCTCCGCCTTCTCGGACTTCGTCTTGCTCCTGGTCTCCGCGGCGCCGAAGCTCGGGCTGCCCATCGACGTGGTCCTGCGGGACGCCGCCTTGCCGCCGGCCGCGCTCCGGCAGCGCGGGCTGCCGATCTCCCTGAGCGCGGCGCGGCAGATCTGGTCCGCTGCCGAGCGGGTGAGCGGCGACCCCCTGCTCGGGCTGCACACCGCGGAGACGCTCGACGTCGGCGCGCTCGACCTGCTCGACTACCTCACCCGCAACAGCACGCGCTTCGGCGACGCGGTGGGCCGGTCGATCCGGTTCGCGCCGCTGCTCGCCAGCGCCGGCGTGCTGAGCTTGAAGGTGGTCGGGCATCGCGCCCACTTCCGGCATTTCTCGCAGGACGGCGTGCCCGCCGTGTCGGACCTCATCGCCGGCCTGACGGTGCTCCGGGCGAGGACGTTCTCCGGCGAGGACATCCGCCCGCTGGCCGTGCGCTTCCGGCACCGCCGCGAGCGCGCCCTCGGCGAGTACGAGCGGATCTTCGGCGCGCCGGTCGAGTTCGAGGCCCCCTTCGACGAGCTGGTCTTCGATCGGGAGCTCCTCGACGTGCCGTTCCGCTCCGCGGACCCGCGCCTCTGCGAGCTGCTCGAGGAGTGCGCGCAGGCCCGGCTGGAGGCGGCGGTCGGCGCGGCCGGCGCCGCGCCGGCCGCCGCCCTGCCGGGGTTCCTCGACGAGGTCCGCCAGGCCCTCCGGAACTGCATCGCCGACGGCAACCCGAACCTCGACCGCGTCGCCGAGCACCTCGGCATGAGCTCGCGCACGGTGCAGCGGCAGCTGCGGGAGCACGGGACGTCGCACCGCGCCTTGCTCACGGAGGCGCGGGCCGAGATCGCGAGCCGCTACCTGGCCTCCCAGAACCCCACGCACCGCGCGCTCGCCTCGCGGCTCGGTTATGCGAGCCCGCGCTCCGTGTCCCGCGCGCTGCGGCGCCCGTGAGCTGAACCTCACCGGCGCCGCGTTGGCGGGCGACCGTCGGCGCGGCCGCCGGCGCGCGCGAGCCTCTCCACGGGAGAGGGCGCGCGCCGGAGCCGCCCCGGGTCACCTCACGGATACCACTGGATCCGGAGCTGCCTCGCGCCGGTCGTGTTCACCTGGTAGATGACGTCGTTCGCCCTGCCCGGGAACGGGATCGTGGTCAGCGCGGACCAGCTGTTCGCCGGGGCGTTCTGGGGCGCCCCGCCGTTGACGGACACGCTCACGCCGTTCAGCGGGACGCCGTCCGTCGGGCTCATCTGCAGCGTCAGGTTCGCCGGGTTCCAGGCCGTCGGCAGGTTGGCCTTGTCGATCCGGAAGCAGGCCGAGCCGCTCACGGACGTGACGATCGCCGTGCTCATCAGGCCGAGGTCCTGGCACGGCGGCGCCGGGTCCTTGTAGATCCCGAACGTGTGCTGGCGCGTGAACATCGGGACGGACGCGCTGCCGGCGTAGTCCGCGAACACCGTGATCTCGTGGCTCCCCGACTCCGTGAACTGGTTGAACTTCACCGAGTAGACGCCGTCGTTCGCCGCCGTGTCGCCGTGCGCGGCCGATCCGTCGTCGTGGAACGACAGCGGCGTGACCGCGCCGCTCGGCGCGGTCATCTCCGCCGTGACGGCGGCGCCCGTCAGCGGCGCGCCGAGGTGGGTCACCTCGGCCTCGACGACGAGCGGCGCCTGCCCGACGTGCAGCGTGTTCGGCGTCACGTCGAGCGAGATGGTGTCGGCCAGGGTCGACACGGCGGAGTAGAGGTAGATCGTCTGATCCGAGTTGTTGGTGGCGCAGTACCACCAGGTCCCGTCCTCGTAGCTCTGCGTCATGTTGAGCGAGAAGCGCTTGAAGTTCTCGGCCGCGAAGAACGTCAGATCAGAGCCCGATTGCGCGAAGTTCGTCTCCGTGATCATCGCCGTCGGGTGCAGCGACGGCGGCAAGAGGTGCACGTCGGGGGCGGTGTCCCCGACGTAGATCATCGTGAAATCCACGATCTCGGCCGCCGAGACCAGCGTGTCCACGCACGCTGTCGAGTGCGGCAGGGCCTGGGTCAAGATGCGGTCGATCATCCCGCCGTCACGGCAATCGTTCGCCATGCGGCTGAACGCGCCGATGAGCTCGAGCTGGTCGAGCGCCGTGTCGCTGTCCGCGCGCAGGTAGAGCCCGGGCGAGTACCCGTAGTTCGCGGCGATGTCGCTCATCATGGCCTCGTCCGCGCCCGCCCCGAGCGCGATCGAGTGGACCTCGTCGACGCGGCTGAAGTAGTCCGCGTAGAAGTCGCTCGGCGCGGGCGGCGTGTTGTGCTGCCCGTCGGACAGCAGGATGACGCACTCGCGCGGTCCCTTGTTCGGGTTCTCCGCGACCAGCATGTCGAGCGCCTGCCCCAGGCCGGCCCCGATCGAGGTCGACCCGTCCGCGACGAGCGCGTCGACCGCCGCGTCGAGGCCCGACGCCGGGGTCGCCGTGAGCGGGTACGTGATCGAGGCATAATCGGAGTAGCTCGCGATGCCGAGCATCTCCTCGAACGAGTGCGACGGGGGCACGTTGGTGGACACGAGCGTGTTCCAGTAGATCTTGGCCGCGCGCTTCGCGAGATCGATGCCGGTGCCGGCCATGCTCCCGGACCGGTCGATGATGACCACGTGGTTCGTGTCCAGGGGGGCGATCTGGGCCAGCGCGGTGGGCAGCGCCGCGATGCTCATGGCGAGGCCGCCGGCGACGCCTGCAAAGAATCGAAATGCGTGTCTCATGGTCTCTCTCTTCCTCTACCGTCTACGTCTCGAACAGGAACTCTGGGGAGACGCGCCCCGGCGCCGGCCGCGCAGCTGACGGCGGAGGGCGGCCGGAGCCAGGGCGCGGACCGTCCGTCACGGCCTGCGGAACACCACCTCGAGCTTGGGGCGCAGCGAGGCGTGCGCGTAATCGCTCGACGTGAAGTTGACCTCCCGGTACCGGATCACCTCGTTCTCGAGCCGCATCATGAAGCCGTGATTGCTCCCGGGCGCGCTCAGCATGTCCCTCACGAGCTGGGTCACGTCCGTGTGCTCGTAGTCCTGGTTCGGCGCCGTGCTCATCGGCAGCAGCACCTGGTTCGTCGTCGTCACGGAGGGCTGGTTGGCCCACGTCACGGTGTTCTCCTGCCAGGCCGAGGTGATGCGCTGGAGCAGGAACGCGTTGGAGCCGCCGAACGTCGAGTGCCCGAGGCGCGTGTCGGGATCGGCGTACAGGCTGAGGCGCGCCCGCTCGATCGTGGACCCCGCCGGGATGGGCGAGAGATCGAAGCGGAGGAGGCTCCGGGTCAGGTAGTCGACGTTGCTGACGGTCCACGCCCCCGCGGTCAGGTGCTCGGCGCTGCCGTAGTTCGTCCCGGTGTTCCCGCTGCGGTTGTTGATGCTCGCGTCGACGCCCTCGCTCCCGGGCTGGAGCGTCAGCCGCTCCGGCGGGGTCTGGCAATGACCGTTGACGGTGAACACGCCGTTCACGTCCGCGCACTGCCCCTGGGTCACCGGCGCGTGGCAGGTCCCGTCGGTCTCCACGCAGGTGCCGATGGGCTCGGTCCCGCACGCGTCGATCTCGGCGCAGCTATGGCCGCTCACGAAGTAGCCGCCGGCGCTGTGGCAGCTCGCGGCGGACGTGATGCCGCCCTGGCCGAGGTCGGTGCAGGAGAGGGACTGGCAGCACGCCCCCTTCGTCTCCGGCTTGCAGGTCGACGAGCAGCCGTCCCCGCTCTGGGTGTTGCCGTCGTCGCACTGCTCGGAGGCCTGCTGCACGCCGTCGCCGCAGCAGCGCTCGACGGTCACGCCCGTGTTCTCCACCACGGAGCACTGGGCGACGTCGCCCTCGGGGCCCTGGCACGTGCCGTCAACGCAGGTCAGCCCCGGTCCCGTCGTGCAATCGGTGTCGTATTCGCACGCGCAGGGGATGGTGTCCTCGGAGTGCTCGTCGAAGCAGGCCTCGACCTCGGCGAGCCACGTCTCGGCGAGGGCGCTCCGGTGCACCAGGTTCGTCGCCTCGAACCCGTCGGCAGGGTTGTGCAGCAGGCGCGCGGGATCGAACGTGGGCGTCGGGGTGTTGATGACCGCGCCGCTGAACGCGCCCATGCGCAGCAGGGTGGAGGTGGCGGTGCGCTGCGTGTCGAGGCAGCCCCAGTGCTTGAGCAGGTGGAGGTGCGCGTCCTGGCACGGGAAGTCGAGGCTGCCGCGCGACCCGGGCGAGCCGCTCTGCGGTCCGACGTAGGTGCAGGTCCCGGACGCGAAGGTCTCGGCCAGCGCGTCCTGGTCCTGGAGCCAGTCCATCATGGGCCGGCCCGCGATGCAGAGGTTCTCCTCGGTGGAGACCTGCTCTCCCATGTTGAAGCCGAAGTCGAAGATGTCCTCCACGCTCTTGATGATGTCGTTCACGCTGGGCGGCAGCGGGTCGTCCCAGTAGAGCGGCATCTCGTCCTTGCACCACTGGATGAAGTCCGCGGTGTCCGACGTGACGGACGTGCTCGGCGACGCGTAGCGGGTCACCTCGTCAGGCTGGTAGTTCGTCACCTCGCCGAACGACGCGCTGTCCCACTGGTAGGTGGCCTCGAGCCCGGGCTGGAACTTGGCCTTTCCGACCGAGCCGATGTCGAAGGAGCGGCTCCACTTCCAGAGCGTGAACTTCTTCGGCTTCTTGAACAGCTTGACCTCGAGGCCGACGTTGATGCCCGCGTTGAGCGCGGCGATCAGCTGGATCTCGGTCATGCCGTAGCTGGCGATCGCGTGGACGGGCTCCTCCTGGTTCTTCATGCCCCAGATGACCTGCTCCGCGTACTGGACGCCGGCCCTCGGCGCGCACACGCCGTCGGTCGTGCAGACCTGGTCCAGGCCGCAGACGATGTTCGCGTTCACCGGGTTGTAATTGCAGCGGCGGGTGCACGCCCCGTCGACGCACGTGCGCCCCGGCTCGCTCGCGCACGTCGGGTCCGGGTTCGCGCTGCAGAGGCAGTCGACGGGCGTCCCGTTCACCGCGCACACCTTCTTGTCCGTGTCGCACGTCTCGCCGCTCGCGCAGTCGGAGTCCGACGAGCAGCCGCACGCCGACAGGAAGCCTTCCTGGAGCGGGTGGCACCCGGGACCGACCCAGTCGGTCACGTGGGCGGTGGTCTCGCTGAGGCAGGTGTACGCGCCGAAGCTGCCGGGGCACTCGGCCTCGGTGGCGTCGTACGTGACGGCCCCCGGGATGGAGGACTCGCAGTCGGCGCCGAGCTTGCGGACCGTCGAGGGGAGCACGTCGCTCACGTAGATGTCCCCGCTCGGGAGCACCGCGAGGCCCCCGGGCAGCTCGAAGACGGCGTCGTCGGCGAGGCCGTCCTGCCACACGGTGCCAGGGGCGCCGGCGATCGTGCTCGTCGAGCCGCTGGCCGCATCGAAGATCCGGACGCGACCGGGCCTGTTGCCCTCAGCGATGAACACGTTCCCGGAGCCGTCGGTCGCGAGCGCCAGCGGAGAGGTGAGCAGAGCGGCCGTCCCCACGCCGTCCGCCGAGCCCTGGGTGCCGTTGCCGGCCACGGTGGTGACCGTCGCGCTCGCGATCTCGACCTTGCGGAGCCGGTGATTGAAGACGTCGGCGACGTACAGGTTGCCGCGCCCGTCGGCGATGATGCCGGCCGGCTCCGCGAACCGGGCGGCAGAGCCCACCCCGTCGGCGCTCCCCGACGCCGACGTCTGGCCGGCGATGGTGGTGGCCGCGAGGGTCGTCATGTCGAGGCGGATCAGCGTGCGGAGGCTGCTGTCGGTGACGTACAGGGCGCCGCCGTACACGACGAGGTCGCGGGGCGAGCTGAACACGGTGCGGCCGACGAGCGTCGTGACCTGGTTGTTGTTCAGCGTGAGCCTGCGGACCGCGCGGGCGCCGCGATCCGCGATGTAGAGCGCTCCATTGAAGTAGGTGATGCCCGAGATCGTGCTGAACCGCGCGGCGGTGCCCACGCCGTCGGTGGCGCCCGGGGCGGTCGATCCCGCGATGGTGGTCACGGCGCCGGTCGCGAGATCGATGCGGCGGATGGCGGTCCGGTCCGCGACGTACAGCAGGCGGTTCACGGGATCATGGGCCAGGTCGCCGGCCTGGATGAAGCGCGCCTGCGCGTACGTGCCGTTCACGAGGCCGCTCACGCCGGGCTGGCCGAATTGCGACGCCACCGTGGGGAGGCAGCACACGCCGTGCTTCTCGCAGCCGGCGAGGTCGGGGATGTCCTCGCTGCGCACGTTCGTCGTGCAGATGCCCTCGCTGTTGCACTGGGCGCACGTCTTGTTCGCGTTCCACTGGGCGGAGAAGCCCTGCTCGAAGGCGCTCTTCAGCTGCTTGGCCGTCTTCTCCTTGAGGAAGCCCGAGAACTCCTCGTACGAGAGGTTGCTCGGGTTGCACTGCTCCTCGGTGATCCCCGTCCAGTCGTCGATGCAGGCGCGGCCGCCCACGTTGAAGGTGATGCAGCAGGAGTGCTTCGTGTCGCTCGGGCTGCAGCCGAGCTTCAGCCCGGACTGGTCGATGAGCGCGTTCGAGCAGGAGCTCCGCTCCGTGTAGCCGAAGACGGGCTTGCACACGAGGTCCTCGCCGGGGTTGCTGTTCACGAGCGCGCGCTCGAGCGAGGTGTTCAGATCGACCACGCCGCCGGAGCCGCCCGGCTTGAGCTCCACGGAGAAGCCGATGTTCGCCTCGACGCCGATCTTCAGGCGCTTGCCCAGCGGCACGCCGAGGAAGAGCTTCGCGCCCACCTCGGGCTTCACCGAGACCTGCGTGCCCGCCTCGCCCGTCACGTCCGGCGCCTGGAACGGGTGCATGTCGCGATCGAAGTCGACGTTCTCGATCTTGTGCTGCGTGTGCTTGTTGAGCGCCTCCTGCAGGCGCTTGCGCATGTAATAGGCCTCGTCGTACCACTTGACCCCGGCGCCGAGCCGGAAGTACGGGATGAGGAACGCGCCGGGGACCGGAGGAATGGGGATCTGCTGGAGCTCCTTCTCCAGCGGCTTCATCTGCAGATCGAGGTTGAGGGCCGCGGCCATCACCGCGGCGGACCGCCCCTCCCAGTCCACGTGCGGCTCCGCCTGATCCCTGGGCCACGTGGCCGGGCTCGGGCCGCCGGGCGGCGTGTAGTCCGCCGTGTAGTTGAACGGCATGTAGGTCCCGATGAGGAACTCCTGTGGAGATACCCGGCCGTCCTCGTCGGTGTCGAGTGAGCCCATCTGATCTTCGTCCGTGAGGTAGAAGACCCCGAGCTTCTTCGCGGCGTCGAGGCTGACGCCGCCGCCGCCGGAGTGGCCGAACGCCTCGACGCCGAGGGGCGCCTCGCGGTTGAACCACTTGTACCCGTCGAGCTGCATGTTGAACTCCATCCCCGGGAGGATGCTCAGCGTCTCGCCGAACGCGGTCACGGCGAAGCCGCCGGTGCGCATCTGGGCGCGCCGCTCCTTGCTCAGGTTGTGCGAGGTGTAGCGGCCGCCGATCCCCCACCTGCCGTCGCCGCTCTCCGCCAGCGCGGCGTACGCGCCGTGCCCGGCCCAGGGGATGCACATGTGAAGATCCGGCCGCTGCTCGGAGTAGGCGCCGAGGTGGTAGCCCTCGGTGTACAGGTCGATGTAACACTGGATCTTCGCGAGCAGCTCCGTGGCGTTCGAGAGCTCGCCGCCGATCTGGCTCAGGAGGTCGGCGAAGCCGCCGTCGGCGACCTTGCCCGCCACCTCATCGAGCCACTTGATGGTGCTGAGGGCCCACTTGGCCTTGCCCGCCTGGGTCTGCTGGATGTCGTTGGGCAGCCAGACGAGGACCCCGGTGCTGCAGGAGTCCGCCGTGGCCGAGCTCGGATCGCAGTAGTCGACGCACTGCTCGTAGGTCGTCGCGTCCTCTTGGATCACGTGCAGGCACTCGGGGGCCACGCGCTGGCTGCAGATGCACTTGCCCTTGTCGGGATCCGAGCTCGAGCTCGATCCGCCCACATCCATCTTGTCGATCGCCTCGGTCGTCTTGTTGAGGATCGACGAGAGGAGCTGCATCGACTGCAGGACGTGGAAGTTCGTGGTGATGTTCTGGAGGTCGGCGCCCTTCGGGTTGGGGTTCTCCGGCATCTTGCCGAGCAGGTTCGGGTCGCACGCCTTGACCTTGAACTGCACGTTGTTGCCCCCGCCTCCCGTGCCGCTCGAGGCGCTGCTGGAGCTCGCGCCGGTCGAGGCGCTGCTGGAGCTCGCGCCGGTCGAGGCGCTGCTCGAGGAGCTGCTGGAGCTCGAGCTGCTGGAGGAGCTGCTGGAGCTCGAGCTGCTCGAGGAGCTCGTGCCCTCGAAGTCCTGGAACTCGGGGTCAGGCCGATCGGGCTGCTGCGACCATTTCGGCCAGCTCGGGGCGCCGAACTGGCAACCCACGTCGTCCGCGTGGCAGAGCGCCTGTTGCGTGGAGTCGATCGGCTCGCCCGGGTCCTTGGCGTCGCCCTCGCAACCGGCGGCGAGCGCGCCGAGGCACAGGAGAAGTGTCAGCCGCCCCGACCGTCGTAACGGATCGAGGGCGGCGCCTGGTTGGAACAGCTGCTGACGCAGCAGCACGGACCTGCGTAGTGTCATGGGTTGAACCTCAGCGGCCTTGCTGGCCAGGGGTGGCGGAGCGCGGTGACCGTCCGCCGGGCCGCATCCCGGAGCGGCTAACGGTCTCCCGTCATGAGCTGAGGTAGCCAGTGGTCGGCCCGACGTGGAGACGACAAATCGCGCCAGCCGAGGACAAAGCGCGCCACGCCCCGCGCCCGCCCGCGCCGTGGGGACGCGGGCGGGCCAGGGAGCCCGCGGGCGCCGGCACGCGGCTCGCCTTCACCGAGCAGGGCGCCTTCCTCGACGGCCATGACGCGCCGGCGACGCGCGAGCACGGGACCGGGTTCGGGCTGGACAAGCTGGGCGAGGCGCTGCTGCGCGAGCGAGCGAGCGCCTGACCGGCGTTGCCGATCGGCTGCTCGATCCCTGGTCGCGGAGGGCCTTCAGCGCTGGCCGAGCGTCTGCCGGAGCTGCTCCACCAGCGCGACGGCTGCCCGCTCCTCGAGCGGCGAGGCATCGAGCTTCCGCAGCGCAGCGATGAGCTGGCCTTTCGCGAAGACCTCGTATCGGCCGCTGAGCGGGTTCAGCGCCGGTGCATCCATGCCCGCGATGACCCCACGTACGAAGGTCGAATCCGTCACCACGCAGTGAACGCTCGGTATGCGGAAAAACGAGTGTGGAGCGTCGCCGCCGCGCCTGGGCCAGCCGCCTCAGCGCTCCCGCTCCGGCCGGCGCGCGAGATCCGCCTCGATGAGCGCCCGGAACGCCGCGAGCGCCGGGCTCGTCTGATCGCGGCGCCACACCGCGCCGACGCGCCAGAGCGCCTCCGCCGCGGGCAGCCGCAGCTGCGCGACCCGCGTCGAGCGCCCCTTCACCGCCGTCGCCGGCACCAGGGAGACGCCGACGCCCGCCTCCACGAGCGCGAGCACCGTCGAGAAGTCGCGCGCCTCCTGCGTCATGCGCGGCCGGAAGCCGAGGTGCGCACAGACGCGCAGGACGTGGTCGTTGAAGCTCAGCGACACGGCGCGGGGGATCAGCACGAACGGCTCGTCGGCGAGCGCCCGCAGGCCGGCGGCCTCGAGCGCCGCGGCGCGCCCGCGCGGCACCACGGCCACGAGCCGGTCGCGCACGACCGCGAGCGAGGCGAGGTCGGGCGGCGCGGGCAGCCGTACGAAGCCGAGGTCGAGCGCGCCGGAGCGCAGCGCCTCGAGCTGGGCGGGCGTCGACATGTCCTGGAGCTCGATGTGCACGTCCGGCGCCCGCTGGCGGAAGCGCACGACGACGCGCGCGACGAGCGCGGCCGTGGCGACGCCGAAGCCGAGCCGCAGCACCCCGCCCTCGCCGCGCGCGATCCGCCGCGCGCGCGCGAGCGCCTGGTCGGCGTCGCGCAGGATCGCGCGCGCGTCGTCCGCGAACTGCCGGCCGAGCGCGGTCGGCGCGACGCCGCTCCGGCCGCGCACGAAGAGCGCCCCGCCGAGCTCGTCCTCGATCTGCTTCAGCTGCTTGCTCAGCGCGGGCTGGCTGATGTGCAGCGCCCGCGCGGCGCGCCCGAAGTGCAGCTGCTCGGCCAGCGCCGCGACGGCGCGGAGGTGGTGAAGGTCCATCGGGTCTCCGTTCGCGCTCCGGCTGAGCTCCGTTCGCTCTCCGGTTGGTCTCCGCTCGCGCTCCGGCCGAGCGCCGTCCGCTCTCGTTCGATTGTCACCGATCGTCGCGGATCGTCGTCGATCGTCGTTCGCTTCTGTTCGATTCTTCCAGGTTATCGATCCGGTCGCGACATGTCATTGGACGCATCGAACGGGCGACCCCACCTTCCGGGCAGACCGAGTTCCCGGGGCCCCCAGGGCGCGGCGTCGTCGTCGCGCGGGGGCCTCCTACCCCGAGGAAGACCCATGGATCCAGCAGTTGCGTTCGACACGGAGAACATGCACGCGCCCACCTCCCGCGGCCCCAGCCGCGGCCGCGCTGCGCCGCGCCACCTCGACGAGGCGCCGTCGCCGGCGCCGACGCCCCTCGCGGCGCGGCCTGCGCCGCCGAACCTGCGCGCGGCCCGGCTCGGCGTCGCGGCGGCGTTCTTCTCGTACGGCGCGGCGTTCGCGAGCTGGATCGTGCGTATCCCTTCGATCCGCGAGCATATCGGGCTGAGCCCGGCCGCGCTCGGCGGCGCGCTGTTCGGCGCCTCCCTGGGCGCGCTCGTGGCGATGCCGGTGGCGGGCTGGCTGGCCGGGCGCGTCGGCAGCCGGCCGCTCATCCGCGTCGCGCCGCTCGCGCTCGGGGCGGCGCTCGTGCTCCCCGCGCTCGCGTCCAGCCTGCTCACGCTGACGCTCGCGCTGGTCGCGATGGGCCTCGCGGGCGGGACGCTGAACCTCGCCGTCAACGCGCAGGGGGCCGCGGTCGAGCGCGCGTACGGGCGCCCGATCTTCGCGTCGTTTCACGGGATCTACAGCCTCGGCGGCCTCGCCGGCGCGGCGCTCGGCGGCGCGTTCATCCAGTGGGGTGTCCCGACCCTGGTCCACCTCGCGGCGGTCGGGGTGGGGATCAGCGCGCTCGCGTGGTGGGCGACGCGGCACACGTTGTCCGTGACGAAGCCCCCGGCGGCCGCCCCGACGACCGACGCCGGCAGCCGGCCTGGGCTCCTCGCGCTCGCCCCCCTCGGCGCCATCGCGTTCTGCGTGCTCGTCGGCGAGGGCGCGATCGCCGACTGGAGCGCCGTGTACCTGCGCGACGTCGTCGGCGCCTCGCCGGCCGCGGCGGCGGCGGGGTATGCCGCGTTCTCGATCGCGATGACGGGCGGCCGCTTCGTGAGCGACCGGATCGGCGCCGCGCTCGGGCCGCGCCGGCTCGTGTACCTCGGCGGCCTCGCGTCGGCGCTCGGGCTCGGACTCGCGCTCGTGGTCCCGGGCTTCTGGACGGTGATCATCGGCTTCGCCGGCGTCGGCGCGGGGTCGTCGGTCGTGTTCCCGATCGCGCTGCGCGCCGCCAGCGGCGACGGCGGCCCCGGGTCCGAGGCGGCCATCGCGGCGGTCTCGACCGCGGGCTTCCTCGGCTTCCTCGTGGGCCCTCCGCTCATCGGCTTGACCGCCTCGTACGTGTCGCTGCGCGGCGCGCTCGTGTGGGTCGTGCTCGCGAGCGCCGTGGTCGCCGTCCTCTCGGCCGCCGTCCAGCGGCGGCCCGGCGCGCGCGCCGCCGCGTGAAGCGCGGCAGCGCCGCCCCGGCCGCGCTCTCCGCCGCTGCGCCGGCCTTCGCCTTCATGCACGAGGACGAGCCCGGGCACGCCTGACGGACGGCGGCAAGAGAGGGAGTTGCCAACGGCGGGTCACCACCCCACCAGCGCGAGGGGGCTCGATCCCTGGCAGCGTAGCGAGCACAGCCGCGGGGCGGCCGCGCGGCCCACGCCCGGAGCTGCGGGAGGTGGGCCGTAGCCCTGCCGGGCGAAACCTGCTACGCGTGGTCGACGGGCTGCGCTGGGAGTCGCGGCACGGCGACCTTGAAAGGCGTACAACCGATGGCGAGCAAGGCCCTCTTGGAGAAGGTCGCAGCGGCAAAGCGGGACATCACCGAGGCAGAGAACGACCTCGAGAGGGTCCTCCGGGACATACAAGTCGCCCCGCGCGCAGACAAGACGACGATCAGCAAGGTCGTCGAGGACGCGTTCACCAAGCTGAGGGCCGTGAAGGCGAACCTGATCGAGCTGGAGGCCCTGGTCACGACCGAGGACACGTGAGCCGCGCGTGCCTCCGGCGTCAGGCCGCGCGCTCCTAGCGTGGCGCGCCGGAGAAAGCCGGGTTATCCCGCCTGGGGGGCATCCTGCTCATCGCGCGCTCGGCCATCGCGGTGATGGTCAGCGAAGGATTCACGCCCAGGTTCGAGGGCACCATCGAGCCGTCGACCACATACAGGTTCTCGTAACCGAACACCTGATTCCCCTCATCGATCACACCCTGCTCCGCGTCCGCGGCGATCGCGCACCCGCCGAGGATGTGCGCCGTGGTCGGCACGTTGAGCACCGCCTCGTTGACGGCGTTCCGCGGCGTCCCGTTCATCAGCACCCCGAGCCGTTTGCCCACCTCGTTCGCGATGGGGATATACGCCGGCGGCTTCGGCTGGTCGGGCGGCCGATGGGTGGTCATGCCCCCGCGCCGCCACACGAGCTGCATGTAGTTGTCCACCGTCTGCATCACGAGCAGGATCGTCGAGCGCCTCGCGAACTTGAAGGGCAGGAGCCCGAAGACCATGTCGATGGGATGGAGGAGCCGCCTCCCCAGCCAGCGCAGCCAGCGCGGAAGACCCGGCTTGTCGTCGGTGAGCACCGTGCCCAGCGCGCCCATCACGTCGGAGCCGGCCGGGTACCGCACCGGCTCGATGTGCGTGCGCGCGTCCGGGTAGATCCCGCTCGTGATGGCGATACCCCGCGAGTAGTCCACCCGATCGTCCCTGGCCGTGACCCCGAGGATGACCTCGCTGTTCGTGCGCACATAGTTGCCCAGCTGCCGCGACAGCCGGGGCAGCCGGCCCTCCGCCCTCGCGGCGAGCAGGAGCTTCACCGTGCCGAGCACGCCGGCGCTGAGCACAACCCCCCGCGCCCGGAGCTTGCGGCGCCGCTTCCTCCAGAGCGCGGTCGAGCGCTCCAGGGTGAGCTCGTACCCTCCGCCCGGCAGCGCGTCGATGGCGGTGACCATCGTCTCGGGCTGGATGGTGCAGCCCTTCTTCTCGGCCAGGTAAAGGTAGTTGAGGTCGAGCGTGTTCTTGGCGCCGAAGCGGCAGCCCACCATGCAGCCGCCGCAATGCACACACGTCGCGCGCTCCGGGCCCTCGCCGCCGAAGAACGGGTCGGGCACGCGCTGGCCCTCCTCTTCGCCCTCCTTCGCGAAGAGCACGGCCACGTTCGTGACGTGAAACGTGTCCCCGCGGCCCATCTCGTCGGCGATCTGCCGGAGCTGCCGATCCGCCGGCCAGAGCTTCGGGTTCGCGGTCACGCCGAGCATGCGCCTCGCGATCTCGTAGAACGGCATCAGCTCGTCGCGCCAGCTCCTGCCGGCCGGCCAGCCCGGGCTGGTGAACGCCTCGGGCGGGGGAACCAAGAGGGTGCTGGCATACACCAGCGAGCCGCCGCCCACGCCCGCGCCCGAGAGGATGAGCGTATCCCGGAGCAAGGTCAGCCGCTGGATCCCGTGACAGAGCAGCCTGGGCGCCCAGAGGAACTTCCGTACATTCCAGTTGGTCTTCGGGAAATCCTCCTTCTGCCAGCGCTTGCCGCACTCGAGCACGGTGACCTTGTAGCCCTTCTCGGTCAGGCGCAGCGCGGACACGCTGCCCCCGAAGCCCGAGCCCACGATGGCGAAGTCGACGTCGAACTCCATGTGCACCTGCTCCTCGAGGAGGAGTATGGCGCAGCGCTCCTCGGGAGCACACCGCCGCGCGGGGCCCGCGCGCGCCGGGCCCCGGCGCTGCACGCCGCTGCGCCCGCGCCCCGAGCGCGGGCCGGCGCTCAGGGCGTCCGCGCGGCGCTGACGATGTACTCGACCGAGAGGCCGAAGTTGCAGGCGCCGCCGAGGTTGTACTTCTCGATGTAGAAGTCGTTGGTGACGGTCAGCTCGCCGACCTCGGCGCTCTCTCCGTGGGCGATCGAGACCGTGGGCCCTCCGTCCGCCGCCACGGTCATCGCGAGCTCCTCGGTGCCGCAGGCGCCATAATCGTTGTAACACTCGGGCTCGCCCTGGCCGATGGTGAGGCCGATGGGCTCGTTCTCGCCCACGGCGACCACGAGCTCTCCGCCCCGCTCGACGCGGAGATGGCCGATCGTCTCTCCCCAATCGAACTTCTTCTCGGTGGAGAAGTCGACGTCGAGGAGGTCGCCGACGGCGACAGCGCTGGACGCGAAGCCCGGGGCCGCGAGGCCCAGGGTGAGCGCGTTCCCGGTCGCGTCGGCGAGGTCGATCATCACCCCAGGCGCGGCGCGTCCGAGCCTGTACCGGTAATTGCTGTCACCCGCGCAAGGCTCCTCCGCGCCGGGCGGGCGCACGGCCGTCACCGTCCCGGAGAACGCGAGCGCCCACGGCGCGCTCGTGTCCTCCTCCTCCGGAAGGTCCCGGTAGGCGCACGCGAAGACCTTGTGCTCATGCGCTTCGCAGGCAGGCCCGCCGGGGTCGTCGCCGCCGCCGCCGTCGTCTTTGCACGCGGAGAGGGCGACGAGGAACGTCAGGAGTGTCGCAAGGAGAGGTAAGCTGGTTCGTTGGTGCATTGCTTCATCCGAGGCACAGCGTGTGCCAGGTAATAGGGGGTGCCGTCACGCTGCCTGTTTCTTGCCGTACAAGGTCAAGAACAACGCTCCCGAGCGCCCGCGCGCCGGCGGCGGGCCGGCGCTCAGAGCGTGGGCACGGCGCCGACGATGTACTCGACCGAGAGGCCGAAGTTGCAGGCGCCGCTGATGTCGTAGTGCTTGATATAACGGTCGTTGGTGACGGTCAGGTCGCCGACCTCGGCGCTCTCGCCGTTCTCGATCGAGACGGCGGGCTCGCCTCCCGCCGCCACGGTCATCGCGAGCTCCTCGGTGCCGCAGAAGCTATCGTACTCGCTGTAACAAGCGCTCTCGCCCTGGCCGATGGTGAGCCCGATAGGATCGTTCTCGCCCGCGGCGACAACGAGCTCTCCGTCCCGCTCGAGGCGGAGATGGATGAGCTTCTCTCCCCACTCGAACTGCTCGTCGGAGGTGAAGTCCACGTCGAGGGCGTCGCCCACGGCGACAGCGCTGGACGCGAAGCCCGGGATGGCGAAGCCCACGGTGAGCGTCTTCCCGTCCGCGTCGGCGAGGTCGATCATGACCTCGGGCTCGGCGCGCCCGACCTGGTACCGGTAATTGCTGTCGCCCGCGCAGGGCTCCTCCGCGGCGGGCGCTCGTACGGCCGTCACGGTCCCGGAGAACGCGAACGTCTGCGGCCTGCTCGCGCCGTCCGCCGGCACATCCCGGTAGGCACACGCGAAGACGCTGGGCTCCCGCGCTTCGCAGGTTATCCCTTCGACGGGGGGCCCGCCGCCCACGCCGCCGCCGTTCGTGCTGCTCGTGCTGGTGCTGCCGCCGCCGGTGCCGGTAGCGCCAGTGCCGCCGGTGCCGGTGCCGCCACCGCCAGTGGCACCGGTGCCATCGCCGCCAGCGCCGGTGCCGCCGCCGTCGTTGATGGTGACGTTGCACGCGGACGCGGTGACGAGGAACGTCAGGAGTGTCGCAAGGAGAGGTAAGCTGGTTCGATGGTGCATTTCTTCACCTGGAGCACAGCCTGTGCCAGCCCGGACGGTGTGCCGTCACGTTGGCCCTGTCCTTGCCATGCAGAGCCAAAAACAGCGCCGGGAACCGCGTGGCTCCACGGCGCCGGCCAGGGTCGATCTGTGCCATATTGAGCAACCTGACACACCCCGCGAAGGTAGAGCATGCCCCCGACGCCGACCGACTCCGCCATCGATTTCGCCGCCCTCGACGTGGGCGTGTTGCCGCCCGCGCTCGTCGAGCAGGCGCGCCTCGTCTGGGCCGACCGCGTGCGCACCGAGTACCAGTCCATCCAGATCGCGGCGCGTTTCCTCGGCGAGTGCCTCGCGGCGGGCGAGCCGCTCGACGTCTCCCGCGCGGTCGCGGAGACGATCGACGAGGAGGTCCGCCACGCGGAGCTCTGCGGCCGCATGTGCGCGGCGCTCGGGGGGCGCGTCCCCGCGCCGCGCGAGGTGGCCGCGCCGCTCGCGGATCTGCGCGAGGTGCCGCTCGACGAGCGCGTGCTCGCGAGCGCCATCTCGCTCTTCCTGGTCGCCGAGGCGTTCTCGGTCGGCTACCTCCTGGACCTCGAGGCCCGCGCGGATCACCCGGTCACGCGCGCCGTGCTCGGCGCGATCGCGGGCGACGAGGCGGAGCACGAGGCCTTCGGCCCCGAGCTCGTCGCGCGCAAGCTCCGCGATCTCCCCCCGGCCAAGCGGTCCGCCTGGCGCGGGTTCACGGGGCGGATCGTGCGCGGGCACCTCGACCGCGCCGAGCAGGTCCTCTCGCGCCTCCCGGCCGAGGACCGGTCGCTCGACCGCTGGCCCGAGCCCGAGCGGGCCACGCTCGGGCTGCTCGGCGAGGCCCGGCTCGCGCTGCTGTGCCAGCGGACCTACAAGGAGCGGCTCGCGCCCACGCTGGAGAAGCTCGGCCTCGGCTGAAGGGCCGCGCGCGCCCGCGCCTCACTTCGCCGGCGCGCCGCCGGCCCCGCCCGTCGCGGCCATGCGCCGCATGCAGAGCTTGAGTCCGGCGCGGAGGTTGCCCACCGTCGTGACGCCGGAGAGGTCGACCCCGAGCGCGATCATCGTCTGGGCGACGTTCGACCGGATCCCCGTGACAATCCCCTCCGCGCCGAGGAGCCGGATGGCGTCGATCATCTCGATGAGGTGCCGGGCCGTCTCCGTATCGACCGCATCGACGCCGGTGAGATCGAGGATGGCATACCGCGCGTCCTTGTTCACGATCGCCGAGAGCAGGTTGTCCATCATCTCGGAGAGCCGCAGGCTGTCCACCACGCCCACCACGGGGAGGGTCAGCACCTTGTCCCACACCTCGATGATGGGCGTCGAGAGATCGCGGATGACCTTCTGCTGCTTCTCGATGAGCTGGAGCTTCGCCCGGAGCTCGATCTCCCTCTGCCTCGCCTCGGTGGCGTTCAGGGTGATGCTGATCGCGCCGTCGGGCTCCCCGCGCGCGTCGCGCACCGGGAGATACCATGTCTCCCAGCTCGCGCCCTGCACGTCGGAGACGTCTCGCGCGGCTTCCCCTGCGAGCGCGCGGCGCATTCCCCACGAGGCCTCCATGTCGCTGCCGTAGAGCTCGAGGATGTTCGCGCCGAGGAGCTGCCCCGGCCTGACGCCGGCGGCCTCCGTCCCCTTGCCGTCATGGAACGTGAAGACACCCTCGCGATCGTACTTGCACACGACGATCGGCAAATGGTCGAGGATGGCCCGGAGGAGCTCCTGCACCACCCCGGGCTCCGCCCCGGCCGGGGCCCGCGCCGAGGTGTCCTGTCCGACGTGACGCTCAACGTGACGCTCGATGTGACGCTCGACGTAGCGCCCCACGTAGATCGCGCGCGCCGGCTGCCCGGACCCGTCGCGGAGGGGATGCTGGGCCCACGCGACGACGACCTCGCTCCCGTCCTTCCGCGCGCTCTCGCAGGGGTGCGGCGCGCCGCTCTCGTCCTCGGCGAGGCGCCGGAATGCCTCCCGTCCGCCGGGGCCCGACAGCGTGCCGAGCAGGCTCCGCCCGAGGACCTCCTCCGCCGTGTACCCGAAGAGGCGCTCTGCGCCTTCGCTCCATCCGGCGATCACCGGATCGCGGAGATCGCCAGAGGCCTCGATGATCGCGAGCGGCGCCGCCTCCCCGTGCGCGGCGCGGAGCTCCGCCCGAGCCGCCTCGACCGGCTTCTCATCCCCCGTCATGAGACCTTTCTACCGCGCGCGCGCGCCGCGCGTCGAGGGTTAGATCAACCTTACCGCGAGGCAGGGTGAGCCACGAGGGCCATGGGCCCACATCCCAGAAGAGCTCGCCTGAACGCCTCGTGCGCGGCCTCTCGGCGAGGGCGGCAGTCTTGCCGTCGCCGCTCGGACCGCGCGCCTCGCGAGGGGAGCGCGTGAAGCGCGCGAGGCGAGCGCGTGAAGCGGCTCACCCGCGCGGGGGCCCGCGCCGCGGGAGCGCCTGAGCTTGCGGGGGCCGGCCGGCCCCCATAGGCTCTCGTCGTGAAGTACTGTCCTTATCGCGCCTGCCCGCACCGGCAGCGCGTCGGCGCGCCCGCGGAGTTCATGGAACACGTGTCGACCTGCAGCGACTGCAAGACGCCGCTGGTCGACTCCGAGCGTGAGGCGATCGAGGGCATCGCCTCCGCGTCCGGCGATCCTTATCGAGGTTCGGCCGAGCGCACGGAGGCCGCGTCCGGCCGGCGGGAGAGACCCGGCCGGAGCGACCTCGCGATCGGCGCCGCCCTCCTGCTCGTCGGCCTCTGGCTCACCGGCTTCACGTACATGTACCGGCCCAGCCAGGGGACGTACATCGTCGCCCTGGGGCCGATGATCTACGGCGCGATCCGCCTCTTCCGCGGGCTCCGCGCAAGAAGCGCAGGCTGAGCCCGCCCGGTCCGCCGGCGCAAAGGCGCAAAGCGGGCAAGAGGGGCAAGGGGGTTCAAGAGGGCAAAAATACACAAGAAATTCTGGTTTGCGCCTTTGCGCCTTTGCGCCTTTGCGTTGAAATCTCTCTTCTCTCTCCGCGATCCCTGCCAAGGCTCCTGACAGCCGGAACTAGGCCCCTCGCTGCCGCTCGAGCCGCCCCCGCATCACGTTGGGGATCCTCCCCGCCGCCTCGATCGCCCTCGCGAGCGCCTCCTTCGCCGCCGCCTCGAGGCCACGCCGGGCGCGCGCCCGCGCCCGCGCCTCGATGACCTCGATCTGCTCCTGGCCGACCGAGTGGAGGGCGGACCGCGCCTCGAGCTCGTCCCACGCCGCGTCGCTCGCCTCGCACGTCGCGAGGTCGATCATCGACCACTGCACCTCCTCGGCGGGCGCCATCGCCGCGCCCTCGCGCCCCGCGGCGGCGGCCCGCGCCTGCTGGACCCGGATCGCCTCGATGATCTCCCGCGCCCGCTCCTCCTCGCCCCGGTAGAGCAGCAGCCTCGCCAGCAGGAGCTGCACCACCGGCCGCGCGTCCTCCCCGCGCTGCTGGCGCTCCAGCGACATGGCCCGCTCCACGTGCGGCGCGGCCGCGGGGAGGTCGCCCATCAGGTAGAGGTACTCTCCCAGGTTGAACTCGCCCACGAGCTCCAGCATCCCGAGGCCCAGCTCGCGCGCGATCGCGAGCAGCCGACGCAGGTCCGAGACCATCCCCGGGCTGTCCCCGAGGCAGGCCCGGAGCAGCGCCCGGCCGTTGATCGCCGGCCCGAGGTGCAGCAGGTCGCCGCGCTCCTCGCACATGCGGATCGCCCGGTCGAGCGCCGCGCCCGCCTCGTTCAGCTTCCCGAGCCCCGGGTAGATGAAGCCGAGCAGGAGCAGCGAGACCACCAGCGTCTCGTACCCCTCGTCGCCCAGACCCTCGGCCTGCGCCGCCGCGCGCTCGAACTCCCGCGCCGCCTCCTCCTCGCGGCTCTCGCGGTGCAGCGAGCGCGCGACCGCCATCGACAGGCGCGCCGAGACCGGAGGCGGCAGCTCGCCGCGCGCGAGCGCCCGCGCCTCCTCCACCCGCCGCTTCGATCGCCCGTAGTCGTCCATCCAGTCGAGCGCCGTGGACTCGTCGAGCAGGATCTCGATCTGCTCGATCACCGAGCCCTCCTCGATCGCCATCACCCGCGCGCGATCGAGATCCCCGAGCGCGTCGTGGTACCGGCCGAGCCGGTAGCGCATCAGCCCCCGGCCGCGGTACGCCGCCCTCCGCCGCGGGCCGCGCGCCGCGATCGGCTGCGCGAGCGCGCGGCTGTAGTGGAGCTCCGCCTCGACGTAGGCGTGCCGCGCCCGCGCCCGCTCCGCGAGCTCCAGGTAGGCCTCCTCCGCCACCGCCGCGAGGCCCGCCTCGTCCGCGTGGTAGGCGATCTTGAACCGCCGCTGCTCCCGGCCCTCGCCGGCCGCCTCGCGGTGGTGCTCGTACGCCGCCAGGTGGATCCGCCGCCGCTCGGCCTGGGCGACCCCCTGCGCGATCGCCTCCCGCACGAGCGCGTGCCGGAAGCCGAGCCGCCCCCGCCGATCGCCGACGAGAACGCCCGCCTCGAGGAGCCGCTCGGTCCCGACCCGCGCGTCGAGCGGATACGCCCCGCCGCGGCCGCGCTGGTCCAGGTGGCGCAGCACGCCCGCGATCTCGTCGATCGACACCTCGGCGCCGAGCAGCGCGACGAGCCGCGCGTGGGCGGCGAGCGCCGGCCCGAGCGACGAGAGCTCGGCCCGCGCCAGCGGCTCGATGAGCGGCAGCGCGGGGAGGCGGTCGAGCTCGTCGGTCGCCAGGTACCACGCGTCGCCGCGCCGGTGCCGGCGCAGGATCCCCTCGCGCTTGAGCCCGTGCACGAGCTCCACGAGCAGGAGCGGCACCCGCTGCGAGCGCTCGAGCAGCCGATCCAGCGCCGGCTCCGGCACGTCCCGCGCCGGCAGGAGCAGCCGCCGGCACAGCGCCCGCGCGCTCTCGGCGTCGAGCGGCCCGAGCTGCACGGCCTCGCGCCGCGCCGCCCGCTCGCCCCAGGAGGGGTGCGCCTCGGCGAAGGCGGGGCGCCCCATCGCGCAGATCCAGAGCGGCGCCGCCCCGTCCGCGAGCGCCGCGTACTCGAGCGCCGCGAGCGTCGCGTCGTGGGCGAAGTGCGCGTCGTCGAGCAGCACGACGACGGGCGCGTCCGCCGCGCGCCGGCGCAGGCACTCGCCCGCGGCCCGCACGCGCGCCGAGCGGAGCGCGCCGGGCGCGGCCTTCCGCGCCTCGAGCCCGGGGAACGCCTCGACGCCCGTCCGCTCGTCCACCCACCCGAGCGCCATCGCCAGCCCGGAGCCGTGCTCCTCCTCGAGCGCGGGGCCGAGCCGCTCCGCGAGCGCGGCGCGCGCCCCGCTCTCCGGGGGCGCGTCGGGCACGCCGAGCGCCTCGCGCACGATCTCGTGGAGCGTCGCGTCCAGGGCGCCGCTCGTCGGCTCCTGCGCGTGCAGCTCGATGATCCGGGCCTCTGGCAGCCGCGCGCGCAGCCGCCTGCCGAGCTCGGCGAAGAGGCGGCTCTTGCCGTAGCCGGGCTCGCCGATGACGGAGACGACCGTGGGCTCGCTCCGGCAGAGCGCCCGCTCGGCGCCGCCGAGCAGCTGCTCGAGGATCTCGCGGCGGCCGACGAACGCGCCGGCGCCCGCCGCGCCCGCCGTGTCCTCCGCGTCGGCGCCGGCGCCCGCCGCTGCCGGGCGCCCGCGCCCGGGCGCCGGGCGCGGCGCCTCCACGGGCAGCGCCGCGGAGGCCTCCGGCGTGAGGAACGGCCCCGGCGGCCCGGAGGCGGGCGGCCACCGCTCGGCGCGGGAGAAGAGCGCGCTCAGGAACCGCCGCGCCCCGCCCGGGCGGGGCTGGATCGACACGGGCGCGAGGTCGATGAGGACCCGCGCGCACAGGCCGGCGCGCAGGAGCTCGTCGGCCGCGCGCCGCGCGCTGCGCGCGGGGTTCGCCGCGCCCTCGTGGGCGAAGGCGGCCACGTACCGCGAGCCGGACGCGTACGCGAGCTCGCCGCCGAGCGCCGCGAGCTTGCGCTGCACGACCATCCGATCGGCCGCGCCCTCGAAGAACAGGAGCCCCACCGCGCGGCGCTCGAGGCCGCCGAGGGAGCGCGGGGGCTCGCGCTCGGTCGCGGTGAGCTCGTCCCCGAGCGCGCGCTCGAGCGCCGCGCGGAGCTCGGTCGCGCTCGCGAACCGCTCGGCGCGATCCTTGGCGAGGCACCGGTGCACCACCTCCTCGACCGCCCGCGGCACGGCCACGCGCGCCGACAGCCGCGGGGGCCGCCGGCTCCGGTGGTCCTCCAGCACGGCCGCGCGCGGCCCCCAGAACGGGGGCCGGCCGGCGAAGAGCTCGTACAGGAGGACGCCCATCGCGTAGATGTCCGCGCGCGCGTCGAGATCCGCCGCGCCGTCGGACTGCTCCGGGGCCATGTACTCCGCCGTCCCCAGGGCCGCATCCTCGGCCTCCGCGCCGCGCCGTCGGCCGACGACGCGCGCGATGCCGAGGTCGATGAGCGTCGCCCCCGCGGCGTCGACGAGCAGGTTCTCGGGCTTCAGGTCGCAGTGCACGTAGCCGCGGGCGTGCACGGCCTCGAGGGCCGAGAGCGCGGCGAGGCCGATCCGGGAGGCCTCCTCGAGCCGCGGCGCGGGGCGCGCGGCGAGGCGCGCGGCGAGCGTGGGCGCGGCGATGCGCTCGAGCACGGCGTAGGGCGAGCCGTCGTCGAGCGCCCCCCACGCGTGCACGGCCGGCACGTGGGGCGGGCCGACGGCGGAGAGCGCCTCGACCTCCGCCTTGAGGCGCTCGCCTGCGCCGCGCCGGTCGGCGCGCGCGAGCTTGATGGCGACCGGCGCCCCGCCGCGCTCGGGCGCGGCCTCGAACACGAAGCCGAAGCCGCCCCGCCCGAGCGTCCTCTGGACGGCGTAGCCCGGGAAGCGCGGCAGCGACGCGGCGACGACCTCCGTCACGTCCGTCGCGTCCGACGAGCGCGCCGCCTCGGCCGGCGGCGCGTGCGGCGGCCTGCACTCGGGGCACGACCCCTGGTTCCTGCGCCCGCAGGACGGGCAGCGACAGGCCTCCGGGGACGCGCCGTCGGGATCCTGGGCTCGCGAGGCGTCCGGGCGCATCGAGCTCCTAGCGGGTCAGGTAGGACGTGATCACCACGTCCGTGCGCACCCAGGGCGAGCTCAAGGGGTCGTCGAGGCAGTTCGAGTAATAGCCGCCGTTCATGTCCACCCGGGTGCAGAGATCGTCGCACGATCCCGCGATCAGGATGGGGCCACACGGCTCCACGATCTTGGCGCCGGTCGCGGGATCGACCTCGACGTGCCCGGCCGCGCAGTCGCGCTGCGCCTTGCGCGCGTGGTCGACGCCCTGCGGCGCGTAGCAGGCGCGGGCGTACGGCGTCTCGCCGAACAGGTTCCCCCAGAACGCGCCCTCCCTCACCGGGAAGATCGCGCGCTCCATGTCCTGCGAGCCGAGCGGCGTCTCTCCGTTGCGCAGGGAGATCATGACCGAGACACCGTACCAGTTCGCCCGCGCGGCGATGCAGGCCGTGATCAAGCGCTGGTGATGTCCGTCCCCGAGGCCGTCGGTGGCCCACCAGGGCGCGAGGCCGAGCTCACCGCGGTACGTCTCGCGGTGGATGAGCCCTCTGCCCTCGATCCACGAGAACGAGAACGTCTGGTCCGGCTGGAGCGCACAGCCCACGATGTACCGCAGGAGCTCCCGCGCCAGGTCGCCGCGCTCTCCCGGGTTCTTGATGACCGCGAGCGCGCCCGGGCTGAGGGCGCCCGGGCTGAGGGCGTTGGGGCTGAGGGCGCTCGGGCTGAGGGCGTTGGGGCTGAGGGCGTTGGGGCTGAGGGCGTTGGCCAGGTAGCCGTTCGTCGTCTGGACGGTGTTCCCGGACGTGTCGACCTCATCCTCCGGCGCCTCGTCGACCTCGGCGCCGATACAGCCCGTGGTGGCCAGAGATCCCGCGAGGAGCGCAACGAACCACACGCAGCGACGATGCATCATCATCCCCCTTCCGGCGCCCGATCCCTGCTTCGGCGTCGAGTGGTGGCAAGTCTAATTATTCGATCGATGATGCCCTCCTCTACGGATCTGATCAAGCCAATACTTCTCTCGCGGGACCACAAACCACGCTCGAGCGAGGGTGATTTATCGCTCGATCGGCAAAACACGCCGGCAGTGCAATTGGTGTGCCGTGTTACAAACCTCGTGCCAGTCGGCGCCGGGGCGGCCGGTCGTCTACCTGGCCGCGCTGGCCGGCCAGCGCGGCGCGGCGGGGGCCGGCGTCAGCGACGGCGAAGCCGCTCCTGCGGGAGCCTCCGTCGGCCGGCTGTCCGGCTACGGGAGCCCGAGCGCTTCCCTCATCACGCTGTCGTCGACCAGCGGCGCGAGCTCGGCGCGGGTGCGCGGGGTGCGGCCGGTCTGCGCGGCGACCCAGGGCTCTTCTTCCTCGAGTTCCTCGAGCACGTCCAGGATGTCGGGCACCAGCGTGCCCGCGGTCTCGGCTGGCCCGGGCCGACGGTCATCGGCGCTGCGCTGCGGACCGTGGCCTCAGGGCTAGAAGGTCGCCCATGGTAGTTGCACGCAGTCGACGGTGACCTGGGCGCCACGCCGCCTGAGCGCCGCGAGGTTGAACCTCTGGAAGGTGCAGTTGATCGGGTTGCCGGCCAGGGACACGGAGTCTCTCAGGCTGATGCCCGGGTTGGAGACGAGGGGAGAGAGGTCGCGGATACGGTTGTCGTCGAGGACCACCCATCTCAAGCTGGTCATGGTCGACAGGGCTGAGATCTCGGTGAGCTCCGCGTTGCTCGCCACAAGGACGTCGAGCTTCGAAAGGCCCGAGAGCGGCGCGAGCGTCGCGACGGACGTGCTGTTGAGGTACAGCTGATCGAGCTCGACCAGCCCGCCGAGCGGACTGACGTCGGTGATCGGGTTGAGGCTGAGCGCCAGGTAATACAGGTTGGTCAGCGAGCCGAGGGGGGTGACGTCCGAGATGGCGTTCACCTTCAGATCCAGCTCTTCCAGCTGGACGAGCGAGGACAGCGGTCCGACGTCGACGATCCGGTTGACCGACGCGTCCAGGCCGCGCAGCTCCGTGAGCGAGGACAGCGGCGAGAGATCCGCCACGAGGTTGTGGCCCATGTACAGCTGCCTGAGCGAGGTGATGCACTCGATGCCGGAGAGCGATTCGATGCCACGGCTGCCGACATTGATGTAATCGAGCGAGGAGAAGTCGTCGGGGTAGAGCGGGCCGGTCGGCTTCCCCGCGGCCTCGCGCAGCGCAGCCTCGAGCGCCGGGTCCGCGATCTGGAGCGCTCCTGTGCACGCCGCGGCGTCGATGCCGTCGGCGCCGCCGGTCTCCTGCGCCTGCCCGGGATCCGACGGCGCGGCCGCGCCGTCCGCGAGCGGGGAGACATGGGCTCCGGTCGCGTCGAGCTCCGGGTCCAGGGCGGCGAGCTCGCACCCGGTGCCCGTCGCCCCTGCCAGGAGCGCGATTCCAAACCATCGGCTGATGCTGTTTGCGTTGCGCATATACCCTCGTGTCATCAAAGATGAAAGACAACGTGCCTTCTTGGAACAGGACTTGTTGACAAGCAAGATGTGGGTGGAGGAAGAGCAGCTCTCCCACACATGAGGCCTAGCAGGAGGGATGCCAGGGACGTCCGTGGCTTTGTTGCGCTCCGGGCCCGGTCCCACGATGGCTCGGACGTGGGGAATCGCGCGTGGCACCCGGGCGTGCCAGCGTGCCAGCGTGCCGCGATGTCGCGGACCGCGGGGGCGAAGGCGCCGGCGGCCGCGGGGCTCTCGGCGTTACGGGCAGCCCGTGGCGACGTGGACGCCGCGCGCCCTGAGCGCCGCGATGTTGCGCGCCTGGGCGGCGCGGTTGATCGGGTTGTCGACCACGGTCACGGAGTCTGCAGCGCCGATATTCGGGTCCTCAGGGCAACCAGGGTAGTTCCACGCAGTCGCCGCTGACCTGGACGCCACGCCTCCTGAGCGTCTCGATCTTGAACCTCTCGGAGGTGCATAAGAGCGGGTTACCGTACACGAACACGGAGTCTCCCAGGCCGATGCCCGGGTTGGAGACGAGGGGAGAGAGGTCGCGGATACGATTGTCGCGGAGGACCACCCATCTCAAGCTGGTCATGGTCGACAGGGACGAGATATCGGCGATCTTCGCGTTGCTCGCCATGAGGGCGTCGAGCTTCGAAAGGCCCGAGAGCGGCGCGAGCGTCGTGACGGACGTGTCGCTGAGGTACAGCTGATCGAGCTCGACCAGCGCGCCGAGCGGGCTGATGTCGGTGATCGGATTCAGGCTGAGCGCCAGGTAAAACAGGTTGGTCAGCGAGGCGAGGGGGGTGACGTCCGAGATGGCGTTCACCTTCAGATCCAGCTCTTCCAGCTGGACGAGCGAGGACAGCGGTCCGACGTCGACGATCTGGTTGCTCCCCGCGTCCAGGCCGCGCAGCTCCGTGAGCGAGGACAGCGGCGAGAGATCCGCCACGAGGTTGTGGCCCATGTACAGCTGCCTGAGCGAGGTGATGCACTCGATGCCGGAGAGCGATTCGATGCCACGGCCGCTGACATCGACGTAATCGAGCGAGGCGAAGTCGTCGGGGTAGAGCGGGCCGGTCGGCTTCCCCGCGGCCTCGCGCAGCCCAGCCTCGAGCGCCGGGTCCGCGATCTGGAGCGCTCCTGTGCACGCCGCGGCGCCGATGCCGTCGGCGCCGCCGGTCTCCTGCGCCTGCCCGGGATCCGTCGGCGCGGCCGCGCCGACGTCGAGCGCGGAGCCATGGGCCCCGAGCGCGTCGAGCTCCGGGTCCAGGGCGGCGAGCTCGCACCCGGTGCCCGTCGCCCCTGCCAGGAGCGCGATTCCAAACCATCGGCCGATGCTGTTTGCGTTGCGCATATACCCTCGTGTCATCGAAGAGAAGGACAGCGTGTTTTTCGCTTGGAACCCCACACATGAGGCCTGGAGCGACAAACGGGTTGAACCAGCCTGAAACGAGCAGGATTCGAAGCGCCAAGGACGCCAAGGCGCCAAGGACGCCAAGAAGAAGAGAATATCTTGGCGTCCTTGGCGCCTTGGCGTCCTTGGCGCTTGATTTCTCGCTCGATCAACATGATTGCTGCCCTAGCAGGATGGATGCCAGGGATGTCCGTGGCCTCGTTGCGCCCCGGGCCCGGTCCCACGATGGCTCGGACGTGGGGAATCGCGCGTGGCACCCGGGCGTGCCAGCGTGCCAGCGTGCCAGCGTGCCGCGATGTCGTGGACCGCGGGGGCGAAGGCGCCGGCGGCCGCGGGGCTCTCGGCGTTACGGGCAGTCCGTGGCGACGTAGGCGCCGCGCGCCCTGAGCGCCGCGATGTTGCGCGCCTGGGCGGCGCAGTTGATCGGGTTGTCGAGCACGGTCACGGAGTCTGCAGCGCCGATGTTCGTGTTGGCGACGAGGGGCGACAGGTCGGACACCGCGTTGTTCGTGAGCACGACGTCGGACAGGTTAGGGAGGTTCGCGAGGGGGGACAGGTCGGAGAAGAGGTTGTCCCTGAGGACCACGTAACGCAGGCTGGTCATGGTCGAGAGGGCCGAGATGTCGGTGATGCCCGCGTCGCTCGCCACGAGGACGTCGAGCGCCGAGAGGCCCGAGAGCGGCGCGAGCGTCGGGATGGACGTGCCGCCGAGGTACAGCTGATCGAGCTCGACCAGCGCGCGGAGCGGGCTGACGTCGGCGACCGGGTTCAGGTTGAGCGCCAGGTACTCCAGCTGGGTCAGCGAGCCGAGGGCGGTGACGTCCTCGATGGCGTTGTTGTTCAAGGCCAGATGCTCCAGCTTGACGAGCGAGGACAGCGGCGAGACGTCGGCGATCCGGTTGTCCGTCGCGTTCAGGAGGCGCAGCTCCGTGAGCGAGGACAGCGGCGTGAGATCCGTCACGCGATTGCCGTTGATGAGCAGCGCCGGGAGCGGGGTGGCGCACTCGATGCCGGAGAGCGATTCGATACGACGGTGACTGGCGTCGACGTAATCGACCGAGGCGAAGTCGGCGGGGAAGAGCGGGCCGTTCAGCTTCCCCGCCGCCTTGCGCAGCGCATCCTCGAGCGCCGGGTCCGCGATCTGGAGCGGTCCTGTGCACAGCACGGTGTCACTGCCGCCGGTGCTGCCGGTGCTGCTGGCGGCGCCGGTGCCGCCGGTGCTGCCGGTGCTGCCGGCGGCGCCGGTGCTGCCGGTGCTGCTGGCGGCGCCAGTGCCGCCGGTGCTGCCGGTGCTGCCGGCGGCGCCAGTGCCGCCGATGCCGCCGGTGCCGCCGGTGCCGCCGATGCCGCCGGTGCCGCCGGTGCTGCTGGCGCCGCCGATGCCGCCTGTCGCCGCACCCTGCCCGGGTTCCGTCGACCCGCCCACACCGCCGCCACCCGGGGAGCCAGGGGAATGCCCGGTTCCGGTCGAGCCGAGCTCCGGATCGATGACGACGATTCCGCATCCGGTGCACGCCGCTCCTGCCAGGAGCGCGATCCTCAACCATTCGCTGATGCTGCTTGCGTTGCGCATATCCCCTCGGCTGTCAAAGAGACGGACAGAGCGCGTCCCGCTCGGGACCGGAGTGTCTCGGCGTTACGGGCAGTCGGTGGTCACGTAGGTGCCGCGCGCCCTGAGCGCCGCGATGTTGCTCGCCTGGGCGGCGCAGTCGATCGGGTTACCGAGCACGGTCACGGAGTCCCCCGGGCCGATGTCCGGGTTGGCGACCAGGGGCGACAGGTCGGATATCGCGTTGTTCGCGAGCTCGAGGCCGGACACGTTAGGATGGCTCGCGAGGGGAGACAGGTCGGAGAAAGGGTTGTCCGTGAGGGCCACGTAACGCAGGCTGGTCATGGTGGACAGGGCCGAGATGTCGGCGATCCCCACGTCGATCGCCACGAGGACGTCGAGCGCCGAGAGGCCCGACAGCGGCGCGAGCGTCTCGATGGACGTGCCGCCGAGGTACAGCGTCTGGAGCTCGACCAGCGCTCCGAGCGGGCTGATGTCGTCGATCGGGTTCAGGGCGAGCGACAGGTGATATAGCTGGGTCAGCGAGCCGAGGGCGGTGACGTCCGAGATGGCGTTGATCTTCACGTCCAGAAACTCCAGCTGGACGAGCGAGGACAGCGGCGAGACGTCGACGATCTGGTTTTGTGGCGCGTCCAGGAAGCGCAGCTCCGTGAGCGAGGACAGCGGCGTGAGATCCGTCACGAGGTTGCCGCCGATGCTCAGGCTCGTGAGCGAGGTGATGCACTCGATGCCGGAGAGCGACTCGATGCCACGGCGGTCGGCCGCGAGGTGGTCGATCGAGGTGAAGTCGGCGGGGAAGAGCGGGCCGGTCGGCTTCCCCGCGGCCTCGCGCAGCGCAGCCTCGAGCGCCGGGTCCGCGATCTGGAGCGGTCCTGTGCACTGTGCGGCGTCACCTCCGCCGGTGCCGCCGGTGCCGCCGGTGCCGCCGGTGCCGCCGGTGCCGCCGGTGCCGCCGGTGCCGCCGGTGCCGCCTGTCGCCGCATCCTGCGCGGGGTCCGTTGACCCGCCCACGCCGCCCCCGGTCGGGGAACCAGGGGGATTCCCGGCTCCGCTCGAGCCGAGCTCCGGATCGACGAAGACGACTCCGCACCCCGTGCACGCCGCTCCTGCCAGGAGTGCGATCCCCAACCATCGGCCGATGCTGTTTGCGTTGCGCATATCCCTCGTGTTGTCAAAGAGACGGGAAGAGCGTCTTCCGTTCGGAACAGGAAGTGTCGTCAAGCAAGAATGTAGGTGAAGGAAGCGTGGCTCTCGTAGCACGAGGGGTGCCATGCATGTCTGCTGTCCAATCGACCCTGGGCCGGGTCCCACCGAGCGCGCTCGGGCGTCGAACATCGCGCGTGCCAGCGTGCCAGCGTGCCAGCGTGCCAGCGTGCCAGCGTGCCAGCGTGCCAGCACGTCGCCTGGCCGAGCGCCGGCTTGCCGGTCGCGCGCTCGCTCGCGCGCAGGCGCACGCGCAGGCGCAGGCTCGCGTGTGGTTACGGCGCAGCGACCGCGGTGATCTCGCCGGTCGTGTACAGCGCGGAGGTGTCCCAGGCGAGCCCGGGCGCGATCGGCAACGTGATCTCGACGGCGGCGAACGCGCCCGAGAGCTCGCCGCTCCAGCCGAGCAAGGCGACGGTATCGCCTTCTTGAAACGGCGTCGCTCCGTCCGCCGCTCGGACCTCCAGCGCGCCGTCGAGGTCCACGTCGCCGTCCACGTCGAGGAGCGGCGCGGCGCCCGGACCCGCGACCGCAATGCGCAGCGCGGCGTCCGGGCCCTGCCGGTAGCTCCCCGCGACGGCGGTCGCCGGGTGGCTCCCGCCCACGAGCAGCGCGCCGCGCTGCGTGTTGACGAGGTCGCCCGCGAAGCTGCCGGTGCTCAGGCGCCCGCCGGCGAAGTCGAGATCGCCCTCGTCGACCTCGATCGCGCCGGCGATCAGGTCGCCGCGCACGAGGCGCACGGAAGGTCCCAGGTACGGAGAGCTCCCGCCCTCGACCAGCGGCGCGGTCCGGAGGAGGCCCCCGATGTGGACCAGGCCGCCCCGGTCGACGAGCAGCGACGGAGAGGAAGAGAGCGACGCGAGCACCGCGACGTCGCCGCGGTTGATCCAGGACGCGTACGGCGCGTTCACCTGGACGAAGGACGCGCCGAGCTCCGAGCGGATCACGACCTCGTCCGTCACGAGCGCGCCGTACGCGCCGACGCTGAGGCCGGCGAAGCTGCCGGCCCCGACGCGCAGGAGCCCCTGGTTGGTCCAGGCGGCGCCCCAGCCGCTCACGCTCACCTGCGCGACCGGATCCAGCCAGTCGCCGCGGGGGGACCCGAGCGCCGCGCCCACGGTGGTGAGCTCGGCGCCGTCGCGCACGACCAGCGCCCCGCGCACGCCGACGACGAAGTCCCCCGTGCTGATCCACCTCGTGTGGGCGCCGGCGGCGGTCGCCGAGCCCCCGCAGACGGGGCAGTCGCCGATGTAGACATGGTTCGAGAAGAAGCTCGCGCCCTGCCGGACCTCGAGCGCGCTGAGCGCCTCCGAGCGGCCGATGCGGGCGTTCGTGCGGCTCGTCAACGTGGCGTCGTAGCCCTCGACCAGCACGCGGCCCTCGGCCACGTAGCCGCGGGCGCCGACCACGAGATCGTCCGTGGTGACCCGCGCGCCCCTGCGCACGACGAGCGCGCCGCTGCTGCCGGCGCCCAGGGCGAGCTCGAGAGGGCCGTTGTTGATCCACGAGGAGCCGTACCCGATGACCTCCACCGTCCCCGTGCCCTGGTCGTACCCCACCCGGGCCCCGGCGCTGACCAGCCGCCCCCGGTTCGTGACGAGCACCTGCCCGACCTGCTCGATCCCCGCGCCCACCACCAGCGTGTCGGAGGGGGAAGGATCCGCGGGCGACACGCTGCCCACGAAGGTGACATCCGCATACGCCGGCCGCGCCGCGCTCATCAGCGCTGTTGCGAGCACGGCCCATGAAACGCGTCGAGATTGCTGGTTCATGCATCACTCCCGCGGTGTGAACCCGCCCAGAGCAGGGTCCTCGATGGGTTGTAGAAGAGGCGCCTGGCGCTCGATATCGGGCAGATCCCGCTCGTCGCGGATGGACAGGTCCCCCCGGCGCGGCACGTCGCCATGCCGAGGTCGCACCTCACGTCGGCGGAGGTGTACCTCGGCTCATCGCGACGTCGCCCGTGACGTCGCCCATCGAGCCGCCGACGTCCGACGTCGGTTCTCCGCTCTCCTGCATCGGTTCTTCGATGTCCCGCATCGGTTTTTCGATGAGGCGCGTCGATTCTTCGGTGTCCCCCATCGGTTTTTCGATGTCCCCCATCGGTTTTTCGATGTCCCCCATCGGTTTTTCGATGTCCCCCATCGGTTTTTCGATGATGCACGTCGATTCTTCGATGGGCGCCCTTGACAGAGGCGCCGGCGTGGCGCTCCTGGGAACGCCGATCCGGCGGGCGATCCGCCTCACCAGGCTGCTCCGGCTGCAAAAGTGAACACGACCGGCGGTCGTGGGACGACAACCTCGAGACGAGGGCGCGACATGGTCGAAGAGACGGTACTCCACGGCGGCGTGAACACCGTGCGCCGGCGCGGCGACAGGGTGCACCGCCCCGCGACGGCGGCGTCGCCGGCGATCCACCGGCTGCTGCAACACCTGCGGGCGGCGGGCTTCGACGCGGCGCCGGAGCCGATCGGGTACGACGACGAGGGGAACGAGGTGCTGTCGTACCTCGACGGCGACGTGCACAACCCGCTCCCGGCCGCGCTGCGCACGCCCGAGCTGCTGACGTCTGCCGCGGTCTTGCTACGCCGCTTCCACGACGCGAGCGCCACGTTCGTGCGCTCGCCGGAAGACCGATGGCAGCTGCCGGCCCGGTCGCCGGCCGAGGTGATCTGCCACGGCGACCTCGCGCCCTACAACTGTGTCGTCCGCGACGGCCGGGTGGTCGGCTTCATCGACTTCGACACCGCCCACCCGGCGCCGCGCGTCTGGGACCTGGCCTATGCCGTGTACCGGTTCGCGCCGCTGCACGCGCCGACGAACCCGGACAGCGCCGGCAGCCCGGAGGAGCAGGGGCTGCGCGCAGCCCGGTTCTGCCGCGATTACGGCCTCGCCCCGGGGGCCTTCTTGCTCGACGCCATCGCCGACCGGCTGACGGCGCTCGTCGCCTCCATGCGCGAGCGGGCCGAGGCGGGCGAGGCCGCGTTCCAGGCGCACATCGCGGCCGGCCACCCCGCGCTGTACGAAGAGGACATTCGCTACGTGCGGGGCGAGCGCGAGCGGCTGCTGCGCGCCTTCGCCGCGGCGGCGCGCGCCGGGTAACACGGCCGATCCAGGAGGCGACGCCGCGCAATCACCACGTCGCGCCGCGCGGCCGCGCCGCCCTCCGGCCGCCGCCGGGCGCGCCTCGGGGCCGCGCCGCGCCGGCGCGGGATCGTTTGGACCCAAAACATCTCGAGACCCCGCCAAGGAGCCCGAATGTCAAGGCCCTGTGGGGGCGCGACGCCCGGCCCTCGCCGGGCGGACACCCGCGCTGACTCGGAGCTGCCGAGTTCGCCCTTCGCCGCGTCGCGCTACGCGCGTCAATCGCGCGTTGTCCGCAGAAAGCGCGCGTCCGTCTCCCGGAGGGCTCAGGAGAGCTTTCGCGGAATCCGCAGCAAACGGACTCCATGGTCGCGAGTGTCCACCCGCGGCGGCCAGCGGCGGTCACGTAGAGGCGGCGTGGCGCAGGATGGAGTCATTTTCGTCTAGAGGTGCGATGGGCGGCTGATCTACCCTGGAACAAGGGTCGTCGGCCTTTCTGCGCGAGCGCATCCGCTCGTGCTCGTCGAGGTGTGTCGTGAGGGTGAGAGCGTCTTATTTGGCTTTGATGGTGGGGCTACTCCAAGTCGCCGCCGCCTGCGGAGGGGGGTCGCCGTCTACAGGCGAGACCGGCTCAGGCGGCGCGGGGAGCGGCGCGGGGGCCGGTCCAGGGGCCGGCACCGGCGGAGACGACGGCTGGGGCCTGGGCGGCGGCCCCGGCTTCGGCGGGCAGGGCGGCGGCGAGCCGGACCCCTGCGACGTCGACGACCCGCCCCCCGAGTGTGAGTTTCCGCAGGAACCTGCCTGCGGCGACGGCGAGATCAACCAGGCCAGCGAGGCGTGCGACGACGGCAACACCCTGCCGGGCGACTGCTGTTCCGGGCTGTGCGAGATCGAGCCCTACTGCGAGTGTCCCACGCCCGGCGCGCCGTGCGTGTTGACCATCGCGTGCGGCGACGGCGTGCTCGATCCGGGCGAGTTCTGCGACGACGGCAACACCACGAACGGCGACGGCTGTAGCGAGGACTGCTACTACGTCGATCCCGCGTACGTCTGTCCCGTGCCGGGCCAGCCCTGCAGGCTGCTCTACGACTGCGGCGACGGGCGCGTGAACGGCGACGAGCGGTGCGACGACCGCAACAAGGTGTCCGGCGACGGCTGTAGCGCGACGTGTATGCCCGAGGAGGGCTTCGCGTGCGCGCGGCCCGGGCAGCCCTGCTCGCGGCTGGCCGTCTGCGGCAACGGCGAGGAGGAGAGCGGCGAGCAGTGCGACGACGGCAACACGGCGAGCGGCGACGGCTGCTCGAGCCTGTGCCGGCAGGAGTCCTTCTACGTCTGCGACACCCCGGGTGAGCCCTGCGAGCTCACGATCCGGTGCGGCGACGGCGCCGTCGACCCCGGCGAGCTCTGCGACGACGGCAACACGAACAACGGAGACGGCTGTAGCGCCGACTGCCGGGTGGTGGACCCGGTCTACGTGTGCCCCCAGCCGGGCGAGCCGTGCATCCGCCTGTTCCGGTGCGGCGACGGCCGCGTGAACGGCGGCGAGCAGTGCGAGGACGGCGACGACCCGCCCGTGTCCGGCGACGGCTGCAGCGCGACCTGCACGCGCGAGCCGGGCTTCGTGTGCGCGCGGCCCGGACAGCCCTGCTCGCTCCTGCCGGTCTGCGGCAACGGGAACCACGAGAGCGGCGAGCAGTGCGACGACGGCAACACGGAGAGCGGCGACGGCTGCTCCAGCCTCTGCCGGCAGGAGTCCTTCTACACCTGCCCGGTCCCGGGGGTGCCCTGCGAGATCACGATCCGGTGCGGCGACGGGGCGCTCGATCCGGGCGAGACCTGCGACGACGGCAACACGGCGAGCGGGGACGGCTGCAGCGCCGACTGCAGCGCGGTGGAGACGCCGTATGTGTGCCTCGAGCCGGGTGAGCCCTGCGTGCTCCTTCACCGGTGCGGCGACGGCCGCGTGAACGGCTCGGAGGAGTGCGAGGACGGCGACGATCCGCCCGCGTCCGGCGACGGGTGCAGCGCGACCTGCACGCGCGAGCCGGGCTTCGTGTGCTCGCGGCCCGGGCAGCCCTGCACGCGCCTGCCGGTCTGCGGCAACGGGCTCCGCGAGACGGGCGAGCAGTGCGACGACGGCAACACGGCGAGCGGCGACGGCTGCTCCAGCCTCTGCCGGCAGGAGGCCTTCTATACCTGCACGACCCCGGGGCGGCCCTGCGTGAGCTCGATCCGGTGCGGCGACGGCGCCGTGAACCCGGGCGAGGTCTGCGACGACGGCAACGCCGTGGGCGGCGACGGCTGCAGCGCCGACTGCACCGCGATCGACGCGTCCTACGCGTGCCTCGATCCGGGCGAGCCCTGCGTGCTCCTCTACCGGTGCGGCGACCACCGCGTGAACGGCTCGGAGGAGTGCGACGACAACGACGATCCGCCGGCGTCCGGCGACGGCTGCTCCGCGGACTGCCGGCTCGAGGCGGGCTGGATCTGCAGGCCGGGCCAGGCGTGCACGCGGCGGACGTACTGCGGCGACGGCGTGCTCCAGGCGGGCGAGCAGTGCGACGACGGCGGCGGCGAGAGCCCCGTCGGCGGCGACGGCTGCACGTCGCAGTGCCGGCTCGAGCTCGGCTGGACGTGCCCGCCGGGCGGCGGCGCCTGCACCCCGCCCCCGGAGCCCGTCTGCGGCGACGGGGTGATCGGCGGCACCGAGGTCTGCGACGACGGCCAGGAGCCGGCCGACGACGACGGCTGCAGCGCCGACTGCGAGCTCATCGAGGACGGGTGGGATTGCTCGCGCGTCGGGTTCCCCTGCAAGACGATCTGCGGCGACGGCATCAGGAACGGCGCCGAGCAGTGCGACGACGGCGACCTCTTCCCCGGCGACGGCTGCGATGAGACCTGCAGGATCGAGCCGGGTCACGTCTGCGACAACCGCGAGCCCCAGGACTGCAGAGCCCTCTCCGTGTGCGGCAACCGCATCCGCGAGGGCACCGAGGCCTGCGACGACGGCAACGGCAACTGGCGCGACGGCTGCACGCCGGACTGCAAGCGCGAGCCGTCCTGCGCCGCCGGCGCGTGCTCCTCGATCTGCGGTGACGGCATCCTCCTGCCCGGCGATCCGCTCGAGCAGTGCGACGACGGCAACACCGAGGACGGCGACGGCTGCTCCGCCGAGTGCAGGACCGAGCCGGGCTACACCTGCACGACGACGCCCACGGAGATGCGGCTGCCGATGGTCATCCGCGACTTCATCGGCTGGTGCCCGGACACCTATACCTCCTCCAGCACGACCAACGGCACCTGCGACGCCAACCAGGCGGACGGCATCATCGGCCACTTCGACTTCGAGATCAGCCCGAGCGGAAACCAGACCGACAACACCGTCGAGCTGACGCTCGACGCCGACGGCAAGCCGGTGAACAGGTACAACCCCGGCACCCGCACCCCCGAGCCGAGCGACGCGAACGGCTGGACCACGGGGCAGAGCAACTTCCGGTGGTGGTACCGGGACAACCCGAACTACAACCGGACGCTCCTCACCACCATCGATCTCCGCGAGACCACGCCGGGCACCTTCGTGTACGAGCGGACCCCGTTCTGGCCCGTGGACTCGCCGCCGCCCATGGGGGAGCCCGCGCTCAACAGCCTGGTCGCCTCCGGCCTGGAGCGGACGCGGGACGCCGGGCACAACTTCTACTTCACGAGCGAGGTCCGTTACTGGTTCCAGTTCACCCCGAACGGGGCCGCGCCGGACCCCGTGCTCAACTTCTTCGGGGACGATGACGTGTGGGTGTTCATCAAGAACACCCTGACCGCGGACATCGGCGGCATCCACGAGCGCCTCGAGGAGAGCGTCACCATCCTCGACGACGGCGACGCCCTCGTGACCCCCTGCACCAACGCCCGCTGCCCGACGCGCGCCCCTTACCGCGTCGATCTCAACCTCGAGCCCGGCAAGGTCTACGAGATCGTGGTGTTCCAGGCCGAGCGCCACGTCACCGGCTCGAACTACCGGCTGTCCCTCGCGGGCTTCAGCGCCGGCACCTCGGTGTGCGAGCCCGAGTGCGGGGGCGAGACGCCGGTCGTGACGCCGGGGGAGGAGTGCGACGACGGCCTCGAGAACGGGTCGGGCTACGGCCAGTGCAACAACTGCCAGCTCGGGCCGTACTGCGGCGACGGCGTGCGCAACGGCCCCGAGGCGTGCGACAACGGCGTCAACAACAGCACGTACGCCAACGCCTCCGGCGCCTGCGCGCCCGGGTGCGTGACCCCGCCCCGGTGCGGCGACGGCCAGGTCAACACGCCGTACGAGGCGTGCGACCTCGGCTCCAGCAACACGGCGAGCGGCTACGGCGGCTGCACGACCTCGTGCGAGATCGGTCCGTTCTGCGGCGACGGCATCAGGAACGGCACCGAGGCGTGCGACGACGGCATCAACGACGGCAGCTACGGGACGTGCACCCCGACCTGCACGCAGGCCCCGCGGTGCGGCGACCGCCGCGTGGACGTGGAGTGGGGCGAGGAGTGCGACAGCGCCGACCCGAACTGCGTACGCTGCCGGCTCGGCGACCTGTGCGGCGACGGCATCGTCCAGGCGGACCAGGGCGAGGAGTGCGACGACGGCGCGAACGACGGCGGGTACGACCAGTGCGCCCGCTCGTGCGTGTACGGGCCGCGCTGCGGCGACGGCATCGTCCAGGCCGGCGAGGAGCAGTGCGACCTCGGCGACGGGATGAACACCGGCGCCTACGGCGGGTGCACGGCGACCTGCCAGTACGCCCCGTACTGCGGCGACGGCATCAGGAACGGCACCGAGGCGTGCGACGACGGCGTGAACGACGGCGCGTACGGGACGTGCAACCCGACCTGCACGGCGGCCCCGAAGTGCGGCGACGGCCGCGTGGACACGGACTGGGGCGAGGACTGCGACAGCACGACCGACCGGACCTGCGTGAGCTGCAAGCGCGTCTCGCTCTGCGGCGACGGCAGGATCCAGGCGGACCAGGGCGAGGAGTGCGACGACGGCATCAATGACGGCGGGTACGGCCAGTGCGGCCGCTCGTGCCTGCTCGGGCCGCGCTGCGGCGACGGCATCGTCCAGCCCGAGCTGGAGCAGTGCGACCTCGGCGCCGGGATGAACAACGGCGCGTACGGCGGGTGCACGTCGACCTGCCAGTACGCTCCGTACTGCGGCGACGGCGTGCGCAACGGCCCCGAGTCGTGCGACGACGGCGTGAACGACGGCACGTACGGCACGTGCGCGCCGGGCTGCACGCCGGCCCCGCAGTGCGGCGACAACGTCATCGACAGGGACTGGGGCGAGGAGTGCGACGACGCGGACGACCTGAACTGCGCGAACTGCCGGTTCGCCTCGCACTGCGGCGACGGCGTGGTGCAGGCGGTGTTCGGCGAGGAGTGCGACGACGGCATCAACGACGGCGGGTACGACCAGTGCTACCCCTCGTGCCACTACGGGCCGCGCTGCGGCGACGGCATCGTCCAGCCCGAGGAGGAGCAGTGCGACCTCGGCGAGGACAGGAACAACGGCGCGTACGGCGGGTGCAACAGGCGCTGCGAGTACGGGCCGTACTGCGGCGACGGCGTCATCAACGGCGGCGAGACCTGCGACGACGGCGTGAACGACGGCCTCTACGGCAGCTGCCTCACCAACTGCACGCCGGCGCCCAGGTGCAATGACGGCCACGTCGACGAGGAGTGGGGCGAGCAGTGCGATCCGCCGAACGCGGCGACGGGCTGCAGCGACACCTGCCGCTACGGCGCCCAGTGCGGCGACGGCGTGGTCCAGGCCGGCGAGGACTGCGACGACGGCATCAACGACGGCGGCTACGGCCAGTGCGGGCCGCGCTGCGTGTACGGGCCGCGCTGCGGCGACGGCATCCGCAACGGCAACGAGCAGTGCGACGACGGCGACGGCAACAACACCGGCGGGTACGGCAAGTGCGCGCCGGGGTGCGTGTACGGGCCGCACTGCGGCGACGGCACGGTGCAGACGGCGTACGAGGCCTGCGACGACGGCAACACCATGAGCAACGACGGCTGCAGCTCGACCTGCCAGCGCGACAACATCCCGCGGTAGCGCGGGCAGCGGGCGCGCGGGGCGCAGGCGTCATCCGACGCCTGGCCCCGCGGGCCGGCCGACCCTCCCTCGACAACACGAGACACTGAGAGCGGCCCGTCCCGCGGCGGGCTCCCTCGCCGGGGGCTTCCCTCCGTCCTGCGCGCCGCGCGGCGGGCTCCCTCGCCGGGGGCTTCCCTCCGTCCTGCGCGCCGCGCGGCGGGCTCCCCTCGCCGGGGGCTTACCTATGTCGCGGGGACCCGGGCAGCACGGGGGCCTGCCGAGCTCACGGGGACCCGGGCAGCGCCGGGCAGGGGATCACTGCGGCGCGAGGGACGAGAGCGCGGCGCGGGTGAAGATCTCGGCGACGAGGGAGATGGCGCGCTCGTCGATGTCGAAGGCGTAGTGGTGGTGCGGCGCCGCGGTCGGGCCGCCTGCGCCCACGGTGAAGAGGCAGCCCGGGACGCGGCTCGTGAACTCCGAGAAGTCCTCGCTGACCGTGAGGGCGCCGGGATCGGTCACGGCGGCGCGCTCCGTCGCGCGCGTGGCGGCGGCGATCAGGTCCACGGGGCCGGGGGCGTTGGCCGTCACGGGGGAGCTCGACAGGACCCTGAACTCGCACGAGGCGCGCAGGGCCGAGCAGACGCCGGCGGCGATGCCCTGGATGCGGCCGAGCGCGTGCTCCCGGCTCTGCTGCGAGAACCAGCGCACGGTGCCCTGGAGCGACACGCGCTCCACGACGACGTTGGCCGCGCTCCCGCCGGAGATCGCCGAGACGCTCACGACCACCGGCTCCCCGGGCTTCGTCTCGCGCGAGACGATCGACTGGAGCGCGGTGACGACCTGCGCCGCCGCGTAGACGGGATCGACGGACATGTGCGGCAGGCCGCCGTGACCCGCCTTCCCGATCACGACGACCTCGAACGCGTCGATCCCCGCGAAGAACGGCCCGGAGCGCGTCGCCACCACGCCGAAGGGGAAGGGGGTGAGCACGTGCGCGCCGAGCGCCTGATCGACGCCGTCGAGCGCGCCCTCCTCGATCATCCGCAGCGCGCCGCCGGCGAGCTCCTCCGCGGGCTGGAACAGGAACCGGACCCGGCCGGCGATCCGGTCCCTGCGCGCCGAGAGCAGCGTGGCCGCGCCGAGCAGCGCGCTCACGTGCGCGTCGTGGCCGCACGCGTGCATCACGCCCCTCGCCTCGGACGGGAAATCGTGGCCGGAGCGCTCCTCCACGGGGAGCGCGTCCATGTCGGCGCGCAGCAGCAAGGTGGCGCCGGGGCGCTCCCCCTCGAGATCGGCGATGACGCCCGTCTTCGCCACGCCGGTGCGCACCGAGAGGCCGAGCTTGCGCAGGTGCTCGGCGACGAGCTGCGACGTGCGCACCTCGGCGTAGCCGAGCTCGGGGTGCCGGTGCAGGTCGCGCCGCACGGCGATCAGATCGCGATCGAGGAGCTGGATGTCCCTGCTGATGTCGTCGGCCATGCGCGAGAGGCTAGCACCCCGCGCGGCGGCGCGTTCGTCACGAGCTGAGCGGCCCCCGGCGCGCGGGCCTCGCGCTCGACGGCGGCGGCTCGGACGCGGGCGAGGGCATGCCGTCGACCACGACCGGGTCGCTCTGCTCGGCGAGGTGCGGCTTGCCCCACATGTCGATGTAATGGCCCGACCGCTTCGCCTTCGTCTCCAGGTAGAACCGGTTGTGATCGTTCGGCGGGATCACGTGCGGGATGCGGCCGACCACGGACACCCCGTGTTGCTTCAGCTGCTGGACCTTGTTCGGGTTGTTCGTGATGAGCTCGACCGACCTCACGTTCAGGCTGTGCAGCATGTGCGCGGCGACCGCGTAGTCGCGCTCGTCGTCCCGGAAGCCGAGCGCCAGGTTCGCCTCCACCGTGTCGAGCCCCTGGTCCTGCAGCGCATAGGCGCGGACCTTGTTGATGAGCCCGATGCCGCGGCCCTCCTGGCGCAGGTACAAGAGGATGCCCCGCTCCATGCTCTGGATCTTCTTCAGCCCTTCGAGGAGCTGATCGCGGCAGTCGCACCGCAGCGAGCCCATGACGTCGCCCGTCAGGCACTCGGAGTGGAGCCTCGTCGGCACGTTCGACGCGCCGACGACATCGCCGTGCACCATCGCGATGTGCTCCTTGGCGTCGCGGTTGTTCCAGAACGCGACGATGCGGAAGGGGCCGGCGCGCGTCGGCAGCTCGGCGACGCCGACCACCCGCACGCAGACGTTCACATGTCCATATCCCTCGCAGTCGTGTTCCTCGTCGCGCGCGACGAGCGAGAGCAGCGGATCCATCGAGTCGGTCATTGTCCTGCCTCCGCGAGGAGCCGCCTCGCGCGCCGATTTCCCGGACGTCGTCCTGGGTAAAGGCGCGTACTTCTTACCAGAACACGACGCGCAGGCAACGCCTCGCTGCCGCGCCTCGCACGCCCTCGCCGCGCCCTCGCGCGCCCTCGCCGAGGTCGAGCGCGCGAGCCCGCCTTCGATCCGCGGGGCGCCCCGCGGCGCCCTGGGCCCGCGCGGGTGGAGCCGGCCGCGCGGCGCGCCCTCGATCGCGCGGCCATGCTCGGCGTTACGTGCTCACGGAGCCGCCTCGCTCGGGGGCTGCCGCGGCGTCATGAGGGTGAAGACCGCTCCCCAGGGGTCGGTGACGACCGACTGCCGGCCATAGGGCGTGTCGAAGGGCGGCACTTGCACCTTGCCGCCCAGCTCCGCGAGCCGCGCGTTGGAGGCTTCGACGTCGGCGACGGCGAAATACACCATCCAGTGCGGCGGCACGTCGGCCGGCCACTGCGCGTTCATCTGGAGCACGCCGCCGAGCGTCTTCGACCCCTTGTGGAGCGTCATGTAGTCGATCCCGGGCGCCTGCAGCTTGCGCGCCTCGAGGCCGAAGACGCCGGCGTAGAAGTCCGCTGCCTTCTTGTGATCGCGCGTGTTGACCTCGTGCCAGAGCATCGCGCCGGGCTCCTCGACGACCTCGGCGCCGGTGTGGTTCTTCGGCTGCCACACCCCGAACACGGCGCCGGTCGGGTCGGACGCGACGAGCATGCGGCCGAAGTCCATCACGTCCATCGGCCCCATCATGACCTGCCCGCCCCTCGCGCGGATGAGCTCGGCGCTCTGCTCGGCGTCCTCGGCGTCGAAGTAGACGGTCCACACCGAGGGGAACGTGTCGCCCTCGGGCTGCTTGCCGATGCCGGCCGCGCGGCGCCCGCCCGCCCTGCACGTCGTGTAGTGGTGGAGCTCCGGCGGGCCGACCTCGAAGGTCCAGCCGAAGAGGCCGCCATAGAACTTCAGCGCGCCATCGAGATCGGGTGTCATCAGATCGACCCATGACGGGGTGCCCGGGGTATGCCGCTCGATCGTGCTCATCGGTTGTCCTCCCTGGTAGCCGTGTAAACGGCGGCGGACCCTATCACAGCCCTCCCCGGATCGAAGCGGAACCTTCGAGGCCGTCGTGGACGTCGCGGCGAGTCACGGTGTGCGGCCGTGTTTCTTCTCCTTCTCTTGCAGCTCGCTCAGGTACTCATCGAGCCGATTGAAGCGCTCCTCCCAGAAGCGGCGGTAACCCTCCGCCCACGCGGCGACCTCCTTGATCGGGACCGCCTCGAGCCGACAGGGACGCCGCTGCGCGTCGCGACCTCGCGAGATCAGCCCCGCGCGCTCCAGCACCTTGAGGTGCTTGGAGATGGCGGGAAGGCTCATGTCGAAGGGCTCGGCCAGCTCCATGACCGAGGCCTCGCCCTGGGCGAGGCGCGCGAGGATCGCGCGCCGGGTCGGATCGGCGAGGGCAGCGAAGGTGGCGTCGAGGCGATCGGGCGACAACATGGGCGAACCTTTTCCAACCTTGCAGTTAATTTACCTTATGGTTAAGTAGAGCCCGCGGTGCGCGCTGTCAAGCGCTCGGCGGCGCGCGCGGACGCGGCAGCTGCGTGATGATCCGGTCCCGTCGATCGGGGCGTCCGCTTGCCGCGCCGGGCCAGGGGCGAAACGACGCGCGCCGGGGGCGATCGGCGCAGATCGCCGGGGAGATGCGCTAGAGTCGCGCCACGTTTCACCATGCCCGTCACGGGACGGGGCGGCTCCGGTCAAGAGGCCTCGCCGCCTGGGCGGGATGGAGCCGCACTCATGGCGTGGAGCTGCCGACTCCACGGGCGGGAGCCGACGATGATGTTCAGACGCGACCGACTCACCCCCCTGCACCGGCTCGCCGCCGGGGCATGCCTCCTCGGCCTCTCGTGCGGCGAACCCTTCGGATCCGGCGATGAGCCGGCGCAGGGCGCCGCCGATCCGGGCGGCATGCCGCTGCACCACATGACGGCGGCGGAGTACAACACCACCGTCGCCCACCTCCTCGGGACGCGCCTGCGCCCGGCGGACGGGTTCCCGGCCTCCGGCGCAAAGGGCTTCGACGCGAACGCGGGGGCGCTCGCGAGCCTCTCGCCCGCCCTCGTCCAGGGGTACTACGGCGCGGCCAGGAGGCTCGCCGAGGAGGCGCTCGCGGACGAGGCGCAACGCGCCGAGATCCTGGTGTGCGACCCGGAGGACAGCGCAGACGCCGGGTGCCCGCGCGACATCATCGAGCGCTTCGGGCTGCGCGCCTTCCGGCGCCCGCTCGAGGCGGAGGAGGTCGCGCGTTACGTGGCGCAGTACGAACACGCGCTCACCGACCTCGAGATGTCCCCGGTCGAGGCGGTGGAGCTCGTGGTCCGCACGCTGCTGACGTCGCCGAGCTTCCTCCTGCGGGCCGAGCTCGGCCCCGACTCGCGGCGAGCGCCGGGCGCCCTCGGCGGGTACGAGATCGCGTCGCGCCTCTCGTACCTGCTCTGGAGCTCGCTCCCGGACGAGGCGCTGTTCGACGCGGCGGGGCGCGACGCGCTGGCCACCGAGGGCGAGCTCGCGGCGCAGGTGGACCGCATGCTGGCCGACCCGAAGAGCGCCGCGTTCTACCGGAACTTCTTCGGGCAGTGGCTCGGGATCCGCGCGCTCCCCAGCCACAACGTCGACGCGTCGCTGTTCCCGGTCTTTCGCGGCGACATGAAGGGCGGGATGATCGCCCAGGCCGACGTGTACCTCTCCGGCTTCACGACCGGCGGGCGGCGGTGGTCCGAGCTCCTCACGGCGCCTCACCCGGAGAGCCCCGAGCTCGCGCCGCTCTACGCGGGTGATCCGGAGGGCGCGCGCCGCGGGTTCCTCACGCTCCCCGCGTTCCTCACGCTGTCGTCACACGACGATCGGACCTCCCCCACGTCCCGCGCGAAGACGATCCTGGTGCAGCTCTTCTGCGTCGATATCGCGCCGCCCGCCGACATGGTCATCCCCGAGCTCGGCGCCGCGGGCGGCGACGAGATCCCGGCCGAGAACGTCCGCAAGAAGCTGGAGAAACACCGCGAGTCGCCCGACTGCGCGGTCTGCCACAACGCGCTCGACCCCATCGGGCTGAGCCTGGAGCACTTCGACGCGATCGGCGCCTACCGCACGACGTACCCGAACGGCGACGAGGTCGACGCGTCGGGCACGTACGGAGGTGTGGAGTTCCAGGACCTGACAGGCCTCTTGCCAGAGCTCCGGAAGGACGCCCGGCTCGGGACCTGCCCTCCCAGGCAGCTCTTCGCCTACGCGCTGCGCCGCAGCCCGGCCGGCGAGGACACGGCCGTCATCCAGGAGATCGCCGCGCGCTGGGGCGGCGGGACGATCGGGGACCTGGTGAAGCAGGTGGTGACGAGCGACACGTTCCGGCTGCGGCGCGCGAAGCGGGGGGCGCCGTGAGGCGGCGCGCGCTGCCTGCCCACGAGTCTGCGCGCGAGGTCGGGCGCGAGCTCAGGCACGAAGGAGCGATGTGCACATGAAACGCTGGATCACACGCAGGAACCTGCTCAGGGGCGCGGGGGTGTGCCTGGCGCTGCCGTGGCTCGAGAGCCTGTCGCCGCGGAGCGCCCGCGCGGGGGACCCCGGCACCCCGAAGCGCTTCTTGCTCTGCACCTTCCCGAACGGGGCGCCCCACCACTGGTGGGAGGCGGCCCCCGCCTTCGGCAAGACGCTGACGGGCGCCGACTTCAAGCTGCCGACGGTGCTCGAGTACTTCGCGCCGGTGAAGTCGAAGATGCTGATGGTGAGCCGGCTCGGCAACTACACGTGGAACAAGGACCTGAGCCCTTACGTCGAGCCGTCCCACTCGCGCCTCACGGCCGCGCTCTCGACGTGCGTCGACGCCGATCGGCTGGGGAGGGAAGCGGGGCAGGACCTCGGCGCGTGGGTGGGCAACGGCGTCTCGGTCGATCAGCGCATCGTGCAGCAGGTCGGCCCGGAGCAGGCGACGCGCATCCCGTCGCTGCAGACGGGGCTCGGGGTCAAACCCGGCTATTTCGACGAGCGGAGTTATGCTTACAACCAGGCGATCTCCTGGAAGAGCGCGCGCGAGCCGCTGAAGCGCTCGGTCAACCCGAGGGCGGTGTTCGACGCGCTGGTCGGCGCGGGCGCGGCGAGCGCGGCGCCCGTCCCCGGGCAGACCGCCGAGCAGGCCAGGATCGAGGCGGCGCGCCGCGCCGCGGCCGAGAAGAGCGTGATCGACGCCGTGCTCGCGGACGCGAACGCGCTGAAGGGCCGGGTCGGGGCGGAAGACCGCAGGATCGTGGAGCAATACCTCGATTCGCTGCGGGAGATCGAGAAGAACGCGACCCGCGTCGCGGCGACGATGGGCGCGGCGAACCTCGGCTGCGCGCCGATCCCCGAGCCCGGCGTCGTGCCCGAGCCGCCGGGCCAGGCGGAGGGGCTCAACGAGAACGACAGCACCGAGGCCGGCGAGTACCGGCACGAAGATCACGCGAACGTGATGACTGACCTGCTCGTCATGGCCATCCAGTGCGACGTGACGCGCGTCGTCACCCACATGCTCGACGACGCGCGCTCCGAGTTCGAGTACCGGTGTATCCCGGAGGAGGTCCGCGCGAAGGTCGGCCTCGAGTACCGGGCGGAGAGCAGCCTTCATTTCCACGCCTCCCAGCACGGCGCCGGCAACCTGGACCGCGCGATCGAGGACGGCCGTTACCGGATCATCGAGCCGAGCAACCCGGAGTTCTCGGCGATAAGCTGCTGGCTCGGCCAGAAGGCAGCGCAGCTCGCGCAGCGGCTCGACGCGATCCCCGAGGGCGACGGGACGGTGCTCGATCACTCGGTCATGGTCTACATGAGCGAGATGCGCACACACGACCACGACGCGTACGATCTGCCCATCGTGCTCCTGGGCGGCGGCGGCGTGTTCCTGAACGACGCCCACGTCGCGTACGGCGCCATCGGCGGCGACCGCCAGCTGCGCGATCTCTGGTTCACGATCATGAACCAGTATCACGGCCTGGAGGTCGCGTCGTTCGGCGACGACGTGCGCGGCGAGCCGAACGCGCTGCTCGAGGAGATCTTGCGGTAACCCGGCGGGGCGGAGGCCGGAGGTGAGCCCTGGAGTCGGGGAGGGGCGGGGGCGGGCGGCGCGTTACTCGATGGTGGAGCTCGTGATCTGCGGATCTCCGCTCGCGAGCACGAAGATCCCGGGGTAGCCGGCGGTCTCGAAGCCTGCGCTCGGGTTGCGGCGGAGCGTGGAGCTCGAGATGAGGAGCGAGCCCGTGCGGTCGTTGCTGACGAAAAAGATGGCGCCGCCGCCCTCGTTGGCGGTGTTGTCCGTCATCGTCACCCCGCACAGGTCGAGCGTGAACGTGTTGCCGTCGTTGTAGATGGCCCCGCCGCTCCCGCCGCCGGGCGTCCCGGGCTCGGCGGGGTTCGCGCCGTCGCCGATCGCGCGGTTGTGGCTGAACAGGCTGTCGATCACCGTGTGGGAGACGCCGATGCTGCTGAGCGCTCCGCCGTTGGAGCACACGTTGCCGCGGCCCTCCTCGCCGCCGAACGTGCTCTTCACGACGTACACCGGGAGCCCCTCGTGCTGGTCGAGCACGCGGATCGCGCCGCCGCCGACGTCCGGCCCTACGTCGTCGCAGACGTTGTTGAAGAAGCGGGAGTTCACCACCTTGAACCGCCCACCCCGGACGAAGATGGCGCCGCCGCCGTCGGCTTCGCCCTTCGCGTTCCCGTCGACGAAGGTCAGGTTCTGCACGGTGAGCCGCGGGTGATCCTGGTTGTTGCAGTGGGGTGTGGTCCACACCTGCGCCTCGTCGCAGGTGTTCTGGTAGAGGATCCGGACGTCGCCCCCGCCGCTCAGGGTGACCTTGCCGCCGCCGTCGATGACGATGCGAGGTCCGGTGTCGTTGACGATCTTCGCCGTCCGATCGAGCGTGATGGTCACCGGGTCGGGCCCGCAGTCGAACGTGATGACGCCGCCCTTCGCGACCGCGTCGACGAAGGCGTCCGCGGTGCAGCTCTCGGGGGTGCCGCTCCCCACCACGTGGTCGGGCGCGGAGGTGTCCTCGGCCTGCGCCTCGGGCGGGATCGGGCAGCCCCCGCCCGGATCGCCGGCGGGCGGGCCGCCCCCCGGGCCGCCCGGGAGCGGCGCGTCTGCGCAGCCCAGCGCCGAGGCCGCCGACCCGATCGCTGCGCCCACCATCCATGATCGAAGCACGCTCATGTTCAGGTCCTCCACGCGGAAGCGCTCATCGAAGCTCAGGGAGCGCTCGGCGGTCTCCTGTACGTACCCCGAGCGCCCGGGTTCGGCTCGAGCAATCGTGCGTTATCCTCGGGTCACGCCATGCCCGACGACGAGCTCGTCTTCGCCTCCATGCCCGCCGCGCTCATCACCTTCGCCTGCTCGCGCGGCGTCTCGCAGGACGATCTGCTCCGCGCCGCCGGCGTCTCGCTCGAGGCGCTCGCCGCGCCCGACGAGCTCGTGCCGTACGGGTCGCTGCTCGGGCTCTGGGAGCTCTTGCTCCAGCGCCTCCCGGGCGAGCCGCTCGGGCTGATGTACGCGCGGTGGATCCCGGTGTCGGTCGTCGGCATCGTGGGGCTCGCCGTCCGCCACAGCGAGACGTTGCGGCAGGGGGTCGCGGTCTATGCCCGCTTCTGCCGGCTCATGGACCCGCACCTCCGCCTCGCCGTGGAGGAGCGCGGCGACGTCGTGCACCTCGCGCTCGAGCACGAGCCGCGCGTCGTCGCCATGGCCGAGCCGATCGAGATGATGATCGCGGCGCTCGCGCGCTTCATCGCGCTCTACCTCGACGGCGGCGCGCGGCCGACCGAGGCCCGGTTCCGCCACCTCCGCCGGCACCCGCCGGCGCTCTACGAGGAGGCGATCGGCGCCCCGGTCCGCTTCGAGGCGGCCTCCACCTGCCTCGTCTACGACGCGCGGTTGCTCGACGCGCCCGTCGTCGGAGCGGACCCGTCGGTGCACGACTACCTCGTGCGCCACGCCGAGCGGCTCCTCGCCGCGCGCGCGGCCCCGGCCGGCGCCGCGCCGCTCGACGCCCGCGTGCGCGCCCGCATCGACGAGCGGATCGCGCGCGGCGAGGTGGACCAGGAGCAGATCGCGCGCGCGCTCGGCATGAGCACGCGCTCGCTCCAGCGCGCCCTCAAGGAGCTCGGCACGTCGTTCACGGCCCAGCTCGACGAGGTCCGGCGGACCAGGGCGCTCGAGCTCGTCCGCCGCCGCGACGTGACGCTCCAGGAGATCGCGTTCCTGCTCGGCTACGGGGAGCCGCGCCACTTCTACCGGAGCTTCCGCCGCTGGACCGGGAGCACGCCGGGCGAGTACCGGCGCGTCCACGTGCGGTAACGTCGGCCGCGCGATGTCTCCCGGGAGGGGGCGCCGCGATCGGCGTTCGGCGGCGCGCTCGTTGCGGTAAGCTCGGCCCCATGCTTCGCAGGGTCCACATCCGGGGGTTCAAGACCGCGATCGACGCGGTGCTGGACCTCGGGCGGCTCAACGTCTTCGTGGGGGCGAACGGGGCGGGCAAGAGCAACCTCCTCGAGGCGATCGCGGTGCTCGGCTGCGCCGCCTCCGGCGCCGTGAACTACGATACCTTCGGGGCGCGGGGGATCCGGCCCGGGACACCTGGTCTGTTCAAGACCGCGCTGGGCTCCGAGAAGCGGGCGACCCGCAGCATCCTGCTGGAGGCGGCGTCCGACAACGCGCGTTATCAGGTCGCCCTCGGCGATCCGGCGCTCGGGCGCGCAGCCGCCACGGACAGCGCGGCGTGGCGGTTCGACAAGGAGATCTTCTTCGAGGGCGAGAAGGAAGTCGGCTCCCGCTCGAAGCGCGAGGGCCGCCTCGTCCACACGGACGGGATGAAGCAGGGGATCTCGGCGCCGCACGACCAGGGGATAGGCGTGATGGTGACCACGACGCGCGGGGACGGCGAGATCACGTCGCTGCTCCGCGCCCTCGGGAAGTTCGCGATCTACGCGCCGCTGCCGCCGATGCTGCGCGCTCAGATCGCGGACCCCGCGCAGAAGCACCCGATCGGCCTCATGGGTGGCGGGCTGGCCAGAGGCCTGTTCGATTTGCAGCGAGGCGGCACCAGGAACGCGGCGCTGCGACGCCGGCTCGACCAGGAGCTCAAGGACCTCGTCGACTGGGCGGAGAGGGTGTCGTTCAAGGCCGAGAGCGGCTATCCGGGCGTGTCGAACGGCGCGGGGAGGAACGGCGATCCGCACCTCACCTTGCTGCTGCAGGATCGTTATCTCCGGACCGAGATGAACTGGCTTTCCGCGGTCGAGGTGAACGAAGGGACGCTCTACGCCCTGTTCCTGCTCACGATGCTCTACCACCCGGCGGCGCCGCAGGTGCTCGCGATCGACAACGTCGATCAGTACCTGAACCCGCAGCTCGCGCGTTACCTCATCGACCGCGTGCAGACCATCGTGCTCGCCGAGCCGAAGCGGCCGCAGCTGCTCGTGACCACGCACAACCCGCTCGCCCTCGACGCGCTGAACCTGAAGGACGACAGGGTCCGCCTCTTCATCGTGAAGCGCGACAAGAAGACCGGCGCGACCCTCGTCGAGCGAATGCACCACTCCGAGGCCCTCGAGCGGGCGAAGGAGCGCAACATGACGCTGTCGCGCCTGTGGCTCTCCGGCGCGCTGGGCGGGATGCCGGAGGTCTGAGCGACGTGATCATCGGGATCGTGTGCGAGGGCAGCTCCGACTTCCCTGTCCTGAAGGCGGTGGTCGAGGCCGTGCTCGGGGACGGTCACGAGGTGCGCCCTCTGTGGCCCGAGACCGACAAGCTCTCCAGGCCCGCCGGATGGACCGGGGTCAAGGCGTGGTGCGAGGCTCAGGGGAGCTGGCTGTCGACGTTCATGGAGCTCGGCAACATCGATCTGCTGATCATCCATGTCGACGCCGACATCCGCCACAAAGTGAGCGGGCGGAAGAGCAAGGGGAGAGAGCCCACGACGCAGGATCTCTGCGACACGATCAAGGGTTGGCTCGGCCTCGCTCAGGGCGTGAGGGGCAGGCGGGTGCTCATCGTGATCCCGGCGCAAGCCACGGAGGCCTGGCTCGTGGCGGCGCAGGGGTCCCCGACGCGGGATCTCGAGAACGAGGCGGAGCCGATCAAGAAGCTCATCAAGCGAAAGCTCGTGCGCACGACCGGGGGGAGGCCCGACAAGAGCCCCGCCGTGTACAGGGAGCTCGCAGAGCCGCTCAGGAGCCGCGCGTCCGAGCTGCGAGGCGTGCTCCGGGAGCTGGATCACTTCATGGGAAAGCTGGAGGCGCAGCGGGAACGCACGGGGGCGAAGAGGAGCGCGCCGTGGCGCCGCCCGCCGCCGCCGGCGCCGGCGCTCCCTCCTGGCAGCGCGGGCGCGGTGTAGTGGCTCTGCCGGACGGCTCGCCTGGCGCGATCCGTCGCAACGTTGGCGCCCGCCGCCGCTGCCGCGGCGCCGCGCCGGACCCATCGTTGGCATCGGTCCCGGCGCCGCGCGCGCCGGGATCGAGCTCCTGACGAGGTGTGCCATGAGCCATTTGCCCCGAGGCCCGCAGGGCCGACTGCTGACGACTTACCAGTTCATCGCCCGTCCGTACGAGTTCCTGCACCGCTGCGCCGCCACCTACGGCGGCGTGTTCAACGTCCCGATGTACAACCGCGACGTCGTGATGGCCGGCAGCCCCGCGTCGGTGCAGGACGTGATGACCGCGCCGCCGGAGACGTTCGTGGCGTACTCGACCCAGTCGATCGGCCTCCTCCTGGGGTCGCACTCGCTCCTGATGCTCTCGGGCGAGCGCCACCGGCGGGAGCGGAAGCTGCTGACGCCGCCGTTCCACGGCGACCGCATGCGCGCCTATGCCGCGGCGATGGCGGAGATCGCCGCCCGCCGCTTCGCCGAGGCGGCGCGCGCGCCCCGCGCCGTCGCGCAGGAGGTCGCGCAGGCGATCTCGCTCGACGTCATCCTCCGCGCCGTCTTCGGGGTGGAGGAGCCGGCGCGCATGCGCGCGTTCGCGCGCGCGGTCGTGGCCATGGGCGACGCGGTGACCCCGGCGATGGCCTTCCTGCCGTTCCTGCAGCGGGAATTCGGCGGCTTCGGCCCGTACGCGCGTTTCCGCCGGCGCGTCGCCGACCTGGAGGCGCTGATGCGCGAGCAGATCGAGCGGGCGCGCGCGGCGCCGGGGGACGACATCCTGAGCCTGCTGGTCTCGGCCCGCTACGACGACGGGTCGGCCATGAGCGAGCAGGCCATCTTCGACGAGCTCCGGACGCTGCTCTTCGCCGGGCACGAGACCACGGCGATCGCCCTCGCGTGGGCCCTGGATCACGTCCACCGCGATCCCGGCGTGCTCGCGCGGCTGCAGGGCGAGATCGACGCCCTCGGCCCGGATCCGGATCCGGAGCGCCTCGCCGCGCTGCCGTACCTGGACGCGGTGTGCAAGGAGGCGCTGCGCATCTACCCGGTCGCGACCGAGGTCCCGCGCCTCGTGGCGCAGCCGTTCCGCCTCGGCGAGCACGAGCTCCAGCCGGGGACGGGGGTCGCGCCCTGCGTCCTGCTCGTGCACCACCTGCCCGAGCTCTACCCCGAGCCGTCCCGGTTCCGGCCCGAGCGCTTCCTGGAGCGCAAGTTCTCGCCGTTCGAGTACCTGCCGTTCGGCGGCGGCGCTCGCCGCTGCATCGGCGCGGCGTTCGCGCTGTTCGAGATGAAGATCGTGCTCGGCACGGCGCTGTCCGCGTGGCAGGTCCGCCTGCTCGACGAGCGGGCGCCCCGGCCCGTGCGGCGCAACGTCACGTTCGGCCCGTCGGGCGGCGTCCCGCTCGCCCTGCGCGCCCGCGCCCGCGGCGCCCACCGCGCCGCCGCCTAGCCGCCTAGCCGCCGGGCCCCGCGGCGCGGGGCAGGCGCGTGGAGCGGCGAGCACGTGCAGATCTTCGACGGCGCCGGCCGGCGCCCGCTACGATGGCGTCCGCGACGGCTGCCAGCGGCGCCGCCGCGGACGCGATCGACCCCCATCATCTCGACGAGGATCTCTTCATGGCCGGAAGCAGCCTGCTCGCCCTGATCGACGACATCGCCACCGTGCTGGACGACGTGGCCATCCTGACGAAGGTGGCCGCCAAGAAGACGGCCGGCGTGCTGGGCGACGACCTGGCGCTCAACGCGCAGCAGGTGACCGGCGTCACCGCCGAGCGCGAGCTTCCCGTCGTGTTCGCGGTGGCCAAGGGCTCGATGCTGAACAAGGTGATCCTGGTGCCGGCGGCGCTCGGGATCAGCGCGTTGATCCCCTGGGCGATCACGCCGCTGCTCATGATCGGCGGGGCCTTCCTGTGTTACGAGGGCTTCGAGAAGGTCGCCCACAAGCTGATGCACAGCCGGGAGGAGGACGAGGCCCACCGCGCCGAGCTGGTGCAGGCGCTGTCGAACCCGCAGATCGACCTCGTGGCCTACGAGAAGGACAAGATCAAGGGGGCGGTGCGCACCGATTTCATCCTGTCGGCCGAGATCATCGCGATCACGCTGGGCACGGTGGCGGGGTCGGCGTTCGGCACGCAGGTGGCCGTGCTGAGCGGCATCGCGGTGCTCATGACGGTGGGCGTGTACGGGGTCGTGGCGGGCATCGTGAAGCTCGACGATGCGGGGCTGTACCTGAGCCGGCAGAGCGGGGGGATGCAGCGGTCGGTGGGGAGTGGAATTTTGAAGGCGGCGCCCTGGCTGATGAAGGGGCTGTCGGTCGCGGGGACGGCGGCGATGTTCCTGGTGGGAGGGGGGATCCTCACGCACGGGGTTCCGGCGCTGCATCATGGGATCGAGCACCTTGCGCACAGCGCGGGGCCGGTGCTCGGCGGGATCCTGGGGCCCCTGGCCGATGCGGTGCTGGGGATCGTGGCGGGGGCGGTGGTGCTGGGGATCGTGACCGCGGTGAAGAGAGCCGTGGGTGGCTCCAAGGGAACGGAGAAGGGCGCCCACTGAGCCGGCCGCGGCGGCGAGGGCGCAGCGGTCGGCTCTCGTCCCCAGTCTTTCGTCCTCCGTCTTTTGTCCCCCGTCTTTCGTCCTCCGTCTTTTGTCCCCCGTCTTTCGTCCCTCGTCTTTCGTCCCTCGTCTTTCGTCCCCCGTCTTTCGTCCCCCGTCTTTCGTCCCTCGTCTTTCGTCCCTCGTCTTTCGTCCCCCGTCTTTCGTCCTCGTGCTCGTCCTCGTGATCGTGATCGTGATCGTGATCGTGATCGTGATCGCTCCCGAACGAGCCGTTCGCACTGTCTGCGGGTGATCGCATGGCTGCACGACCGCACACGTGAGACACGCACGTGGAATCGATCACGATCACGATCACGAGGACGAGCACGAAAGACGAAAGACGAAAGACGAAAGACGGGGGACGAAAGACGAAAGACGGGGGACGAAAGACGGGGGACGGGAGACGGGAGACGAACGGCAGTGCCAAGCGGCTCCGCGCCGGCGGGTTACCGCGGGGGGGCGGCGGGCGCTGTCTCCGCGCGGGGGGGCGCGGCGCTCGCGAGGACTCCCAGCGCCGCCAGGACCGAGGCGGCGAGGATCGTGCCCTGAAACGCCGCGCCGAACGCGCCTCCTGCCTCGCCCGGCCTTCCCCCTCCGAGCGCGGCGAACACCGCCCCCGACGCCGCGACCCCGCACAACATCCCCACGTTGCGCGCCTCCGCGAGCAGGCCGGCGGCGGTCCCCTGCTGATCGCGCGGCGCAGCGCCCATGATGCGGCTGTTGTTCGGCGACGTGAATAGCCCCGAGCCGAGCCCCACCAGCGACAGCGCCGCGAGCACGCTCGCGCGCGACGGCGTGGGGCCGAGCAGGGCCACGCTCGCCAGACCGACCGCGAGCACCGCGATGCCAGCGACCGCCGGCCCGCGCGTGCCGACCCGATCCGAGAGCCACCCGCTCGCGAAGGTGACGAGCGCCATCGCCGCGGGCTGCACCGTCATCACGGCGCCCGCCTCCGCCGCGCTCATCGCGAGCGGACCCTGCAGGTAAAACGGCAGGAGGAACATCAGCATGTACACCGCCGCGTACTGGACGAACGCCGCGGCGAGACCGCTCGCGAACGCCGGCTCCCCGAGGAGCGCGGCCGACAGCAGCGGCGCGGGGCTCCTCCGCTCCACCCGCACGAACGCCGCCGCGAGGACCGCGCCGAGGACGAACAGGAAGACGACCCGGGGGCTCCGAAACCCCCAGCTCTGGCCGCGCGTCAACGCGACGAGCAACGCGCTGAGCGCCGGGCCGAACAGGAGCGCGCTCGCCCACGGGAAGGGGCGCGCGCGGCCGGCGGCGAGGGGCGCGCCGGCCGCGCCGCCCCACACGAGCGACCGCGCGAGCAGCACGCCGGCGACGGAGATCGGCACGTTGACCCAGAAGACCGCGTGCCAGCCGGCCGCCTGCGCGAGCCAGCCGCCGATCGACGGGCCCAGGGACAGGCCGAGGTACGTCGCCGTCGCCTGCAGGCCGAGCGCGCGGCCGCGCTGCGCCGGCGGGAAGGCGGCGGTGGTGAGCGCCGGGCCGTTCGCCATCAGCATCGCCGCCCCGGCGCCCTGGAACGCGCGCGCCGCGACGAGCGCCGCGAGCGTGGGCGCGAGGGCCGAGAGCGCCGAGCCCAAGCCGAAGACCCCGAAGCCCACCGCGTACACCCTGCCCTTGCCGTGACGGTCGCCGACGCGGCCGAAGGGCAGGAGCAGCGCGCTCACGGAGAGCGAGTAGGACGCGAGCACCCAGCTCGCGGCGCCGATGTCGGCCCCGAGATCCCGGCGCACGAGCGGCACCGCGACGTTGATCAGGCTGCTGCCGAGCGCGGCCATCAACGTGCCGACCGCGACCACGGCGAGCACGGCGTACGGCCTCGTCGCGGGGGAGCTCACCTCGGGGCGCTGCGGTAGAGGTAACGCGGCTCGGCCTTCGCCGCGGACGCGGCGCGGAGCCGGGCCTCCTCGACGAGCCCGTGCGCCGGCGCGAGCGAGCAGGCCGGATCCGTCGCGGCGGCGTCGCCGGTGAGGTGGTAGGCCTGGCAGCGGCAGCCGCCGAAGTCGATCCCGCGGCGCTCGCAGCCCTGGCAGGGCGGCGCCATCCACGCGTCGCCGCGGAAGTGGTTCATGCTCGGCGCCTCGCGCCAGATCCAGGCGAGCGAGCGCTCTTGCACGCTCTCGAAGCGGAGCCCCGGGATCGTGTGCGCGGCGTGGCACGGCAGCACCAGGCCGCCCGGCGCGATGTGGAGGTAGCGGCGCGCCCAGCCGTCCATGCACGCCCGCGGCCACGCCGCGTAGTAGTCCGGCGTGACGAAGACCATCTCCATCTGGCCGAGCAGCCGCTCGCGCGCCGCCGAGGCGATCGCGAACGCCCGCTCGAGCTGATCCCGCGTCGGCAGCAGCGCCTCGCGGTTCGCGAGCGCCCAGCCGAGGTACTGCGTGTTGGCGAGCTCGAGCCGGTCGGCCCCGAGCCGCTCGGCGAACTCGATGATCGCCGGGACGTGCTCGATGTTCGCCCGGTGCAGCACCACGTTGACCGTGAGCGGCAAACCCTCGGCCTTCACCCACGCGGCCACCTCGAGCTTGTGGCCGTACGCGGCGTAGCCGGCGATCCGGTCGGCGCGCTCCGCGTCGGCGTCCTGGACGCTGAGCTGCAGGTTGTCGAGCCCCGCCTCCCGCAGCGCCGCGAGGCGCTCCCGCGCGAGCGGGATCCCAGAGGTGATCAGGTTCGTGTACAGCCCGACCTCCCGCGCGCGGCGGACGAGCTCCTCAAGGTCGCGCCGGGCGAGCGGCTCGCCGCCGGTGAGGTGGAGCTGCATCACCCCGAGCTCGGCCGCCTCGGCGAAGACGCGGCACCACACCTCCGTCGAGAGCTCGCCGGCCGCGCCCGCGAGCTCGGTCGGGTTCGAGCAGTACGGGCAGCGCAGCGGGCAGCGGTAGGTGAGCTCCGCGATCAGCGTGTAGGGGTGGTGCGAGGCCGCGCCCGCCGCCGCGCCGGGGGCGGGCGAGGGCGGGGCGCTTGCGGCGGCGGGCGGCGCGCCGGGGGCGACCGAGGGCGCGGCAGGCGCGGCCCCGGCCGAGGGCGCGGCAGGCGCGGCCCCGGGCGAGGGCGCGGCAGGCGCGGCCCCGGCCGAGGGCGCGTCCGCCGCCGCGCCGCGCTCGAGCAGCCCGCGCGCGGCGAGCGCCTCCAGGAAGGCGATCACGTCGCGCTCCACCTCGCCGGGCGGGGCGGCGGCGAAGGCGGCCGCGACCTCGGCGGCGATCGCGGCCACGGTGCGCGTCCCGTCGAGGCGCGCGGCCACCGCCGCCGCCACCGGGTTCAGCGCGAGGCCGCGCTCCGGGTAGAGCAGGATCTCCCGGCCCGAGACGCGGTCGCGCACGAGCCGCGCCTTGCCCGCGAGGATCAGCCGGTCGCCGGGCGCGATGGTCATCCCCGCGTCACGCCCCGGGCGGGTAGGCCGCCGCGATGGCCTCGAGCATCGCCCACAGGATGTCGCACTTCGTGATGAGCGCCGCGACGCACGCCTCCTGCGCGGCCCGCGTCGTCGCGTGCTCCGTCACGTAGTCGATCGCCTCGGTCGAGTCGACCCGGGCGCGCGTCACCCGCGAGCGGAAATAGTCGAGCGTCGCCTTGTCGACCCAGGGGTAGTGCTGCTCCCAGGCGACGACGCGCCGGGACATGAGGTCCGGCGCGAAGAACTCCGTGAGCGACGAGGCCACCGCCTCGAGCAGGCTGCGCTCGCGCACCAGCGTCACGTAGGCGTCGCAGGCGAAGCGCACCGCGGGCAGCACCTTCGTCAGGCCCGCGACCTCGCCGCGGTCGAGCCCCACGCCCTCGGCGAGCCGCAGCCACAGCGAGAGCCCGCCCTCGCCCTCGCGCGCGCCGTCGTGGTCGACGATGCGGTGGATCCAGCGCCGCCGGAACGACGGGTCGTCGCTCTTCGCGAGGATCAGCGCGTCCTTGATGGGGATCCGCGTCTGGTAATAGTAGCGGTTCAGCACCCAGCCCTGGATCTCGCGCCGCGAGAGCTCGCCGCGGTGCATCCGCTGGTGGAAGGAATGGTGATCGTGGTAACGCCGGGCGCCCTCGTCGCGCAGCCGCGCGACGAACGCCTCCCGCGAGAGCGGCTCGTCGTTCACAGGTCGATTTCCAGGCCGTCCACGGCCACTTCCCAGCCCGCCGCCTCGACGGCGCGCCGCTCGGGCGAGCCCTCGACCAGGATCGGGTTGGTGTTGTTGATGTGGGTGTAGATCTTCCGTCGCACGGCGACGTTCGCGAGCAGCGAGAGGCTGCCGCCGTCGCCGCCGATCGGCAGGTGCGCCATGTCCTCCGCGCGCGCCTTGCCGAGCCCGAGGCGCACGAGCTCGTCGCTCGACCAGAAGGTGCCGTCGAAGAAGCAGACGTCCGCCCCGTCGAGGCGCGGGACGTAGGCGCCGGCCGCCCCGACGGCCGTCGCGACGGCGGCGACGCGCCCGCTCGCGCCGTCCTGGATCCAGAGGCCGATGTTGTCCTCCGGCGACGGCGGGGCGAGGCCCTCGAGGTGCTTCGGCACCTTGCCCGGCAGCGCGACCGGGACGACCGTCACGCCCGTGGGCGCGCCGTCCGGCCCGGCGAGCTCCGCCGGCTTCTCCAGCTCCAGGCGCCGCCACGTCGTCTGCCCGGGGAAGCGCTGGAGCGTGCGGAAGACGGTGTTGCCCTCGGCGAGGCCGCGGTACACCGCCTCGGTCGCGTAGATCGCGAGCGGCGTGTTCTCGCGCAGCGAGAAGAGGCCCAGCGTGTGGTCGAGGTCGCCGTTCGTGAGGATCACCCCCGCGATCGGCGTGGCCCGCCCGGCCCGCGGTTGCAGCGGCGGGAAGGCCTCGATCTGCCGGTGCACGTCGGGGGACGCGTTGATGAGGAACCAGCCGCCCCCGTCCACCCCGAGCGCGAGCGCGTCCTGGGTGCGGGGGCGGACACGCGCCGAGCCGCGGCGCGCCTCGACGCAGTTCGCACAGGCGCAGTTCCATTGCGGGAGCCCGCCGCCGGCGGACGAGCCCAGGACGCAGAGGCGCATTCCGCCGGTCGCTCCCGAGCGCCTACTCGGCCCCGCTCGTGTCCTCGGCGCGCTCCGCCGGCGCCGGGTTCACGAACAGCGGCACCGGATCGAAGTCGCTCTGGTAAGAGCCGATCTCCGCATCCATCTTGATCTCGAAGAAGTCAGGCTTTTCGTAGCGCATCGTTGTCTCCTGCCTTTCCTGCTGCCAGCAAGGTATAGCTCGGTCGAGTGTAGACGCCACGCCGTCGCACCACAAACCATTTGACCTGAATGCGCACTGTCGGGGGTTTCCATCAGGAACCCCCCGTAGTGGGGTCCCTGCGACAGGGTAAGCGGTTCAGCGCGCGGCATCTCCCTGCGTGAGCAGCGCGTCGCTCTGGTCGCGTGCTCCTTATTCATTCTCGTGATTCACGACCGCGCGGCGGACGCGCGGCGGACGCGCGTCGCGAGCCAGGTGACGCCGGCCGCGCAGCCGAGCAGCGCGCTCGCGATCAGGGAGATCCGGATCAGCGCGGCGCGATCTTTTTCGGGTCTGTGATCGGGCAGATAAGGCCGGACCGAGCGCGGCAGCACCCACGCGTCGCTCCCGGGGCCGCCGCCGCCGATCGCGCACACCGCGCGGGCGGCGCGGCTATCGGGGTTCAGGCGGCCTTTCACCCACGGGATGAACCGGGCCATGGGGACGTGGCCGGGGGCCTGCCGCTCCATCCAGGCGATGGCGCGCTGGAGCTCGGCGGCCGCCGCGGCCGCGCTGCCGTCGCCGTCGAGGCGCTTCCATTCGCCGTGGCCGGGCAGCACCCACACGAAGCGGAGGTGGCCGGCCTCGGCGAGGGCGGCCAGGCGGCGCACGGAGGTGATCTGACGATCCCAGTCGTCCCAGCACTGGAGCCGGAACGCCGCGATCTGGCCGAGGCGGCGGGAGTAGGCGAGGTGGTCGCCGGTGAACAGGAATCGGCCCCGGTAAAGCAGGCACATCGAGCCGGCGGTGTGGCCGGGCTGGGGGAGCACGGCGAGCTCGGCGGCGGCGAGCTCGGCGGCGGCGAGGGGCGCGCCGTCCAGGGTCATCGGCCCGAGGCCGTCGAGCTTGAGCTCCACGTCGGATGTGTCGGTCTGCGGCCCGGAGCCGCGCGGGGTCACGTCCGCGGCGCCGAGGACGCGGCGGCTCCCGGGGAAGCGGGCCGCGAACTCGACGTGGTGCGCGACGTGGTCGCGGTGCGTGAGGAAGATCCACCGGACGCCGCCGCGCTGCTCGAGGAAGCGGAAGATTGCGTCGCTCGGCTCGGGCAAATCGATGAGCACGCCGCCGCCGGGGCGCTCGATGAAGTAGGCGGTGGCGCTGACGTTGTCGCGCGAGGGGTGGCCGAGGACCCAGACGTCGTCCTCGAGGCGCCGCGGCCAGGTGCTGAACGGCGCGCCGAGCGCGCCGGGGCGCACGCCCGCGGCGGGGCGCGTGAGGCGCAGGGCGTTCACGGGACAGGAGCCCACGGCCGAGCGCGCCGCCGCGAGGTCGACCAGACTCTGCGGTTGGCGCAGCACGCCCGTGAAGGACCCCTCGTCGTAGGTGCCTTCCAGCACGGCGGGGCCACGGCGCTGGACGTCGCCGTCGAGCGGCGCCCAGTGCGCGGGCGCGACCTCGCCGAGGAGCTCAGGAGCGAAGTTCCTGCAGACCCCCGCGCCACAGCAGGCGCGCGTGACGCGCAGCCGTCCCCAGTCTTCCTTGTCGCCGTTCTCGGCGCCTTCGTCGTGTGTGGTACCCATCGAGGGTACCTACCATGCCACCTGAGCGCAGGCCTGTGCACCAGGGCGCCACGTGCGGTGTCTTTCGCTGTCAGGATTTCACTGCGCCCGCGGTGAGCCCCTGGACGAGGTAGCGCTGGAGTACGAGAAACCCGGTGACCACGGGCACGCTGACGACGACCGAGGCTGCCATCACCTGGTTCCAGTAGATGTTCGACTGGGTGGCATACCCCTGCAGCCCCACGGCGAGGGTGCGCCCGTCGTCGTCCGTGAGCACGGAGGCGAACAGGACCTCTCCCCACGCGGTCATGAAGGCGTAGATCGCGACCGCGACGACGCCCGGCTTGGCCACCGGGAGCACGACGCGGACGAGCGCCGTGAGCGGCCTGGCGCCGTCCACCAGCGCGGCCTCGTCGAGCTCGCGCGGGATGGTGTCGAAATACCCCGCGATGAGCCAGATGGAGAACGGCAGCGAGAAGGTCAGGTACGTGATGATGAGGCCGAGGCGCGTCCCGTGGAGCTCCAGCCCGAGGGTCCGCTCGACCTGCACGAAGATCAGGAACAGGGGGAGCAGGAACAGGATCCCGGGGAACATCTGCGTGGACAGCACGGTGGTGAGGAACGCGCGCCGGCCCCAGAAGCGGTACCTGCTCACCGCGTACCCCGCGAGGATCGCGAGGGCCACCGAGAACACCGTCGAGGCGGCGGCGACGACCGCGCTGTTCACGAAGTAACGCGCGAGCGGCACGGTCCGCCACATGTCGACGAACGGCTGGAGCGTGACCTCGGTCGGCAGCCACGTGAAGGGCCCCTGGACGTCGCGCAGCGGCTTGAGCGCCGAGGTCACCATCACGTAGAGCGGCACCACGGTGAAGACGGCGAGGGCCGCGAGCACGGCGCGCCGCAGCCAGGCGATCCAGGCGGCCTCACGCATGGCGCGCGCTCCTGCCGGAGATCAGGAGATAACTCGTGGTCACGAGGAGGAGGAAGCCGACGAGGAGCACCGACATCGCCGAGCCCAGCCCGAAGTTCCACGTGATGAACGACGCCTGATAGACGTGGATCGCGATGACGCCCGCCTCCGGCGGCGCCGAGCGCCCGAAGAGCGTGTAGGGCGTCGTGAAGTCGTTGAAGCTCCACAGGAAGAGGACGAGCAGCAGCACCTGGTTGACCGGCCGGAGCATCGGGAGCGTGATCGACCGGAAGCGCGTCCACGGGCCGGCGCCGTCGACGCTCGCCGCCTCGTAGAGGTCCGAGGGGATCGCCTGGAGGCCCGCCGTGATCGTGAGGAAGGCGAACGGCCAGGTCCGCCAGATCGCCACGACCAAGAGGCTCGCGAAGCTGTTCGGGCCGAGCAGCCAGAACGGGCGCTCGTCGACGAGGCCCAGCTGGTCGACGAGCACCGTGTTCACGATGCCCGTGTCGCGCTGCAGCATGAAGCTCCAGGTGATGACGCCGGTGAAGATCGGCATCGCGAACGGGACGAGGAACAACGTCCGGAGCGCCGTGCGGCCGGGGAACGGCTTCTGCAGCGCGAGCGCGGCCGCCGTCCCGAGCAGCCACGAGCCGGCGACCACGAGCACGCTGAAGGCGACCGTGATGAAGAACGAGCGGAGGAGGTTCTCGCCGACCGGCGAGCTCACGTCGATGGCGACGCGGTAGTTGGCGAGCCCCACGACCGGCGCCTTGGACCAGTTGCGGATGAAGCGCTGCGTGAGCTGGAGGAAGCTCATCCCCGCCCCGACGAACATCGGGACGAGGTGGACGGCGAGCTCGGCGACCAGCGCGGGGAGCAGGAACACGTACGGGAGGACCCGGCTCTGCCAGCGCCGCCGCGAGGCCCTCCGCGGCCTCGCGGCGGCGGGCGCCCCGGCGAGGGGAGGCGCGCCTCGCCCGGCGCCCTCCGTGCTGGCGCCGCCGAGCATTATTTCGCGCTCGCCATCTGCTGATTGGCCGCGGTCAGCTTGCCGCGGATCGAGGCGTCGGTGACCGCCTTGCCGGCCGCGGCCTCGGCGATGAGATCCCTCATGGCCGTGCCCACGAGCGTCTCGAACTGCGCCGTCTCCTCGATCATCGGCATCGACTCCGCCGTCTCGGCCAGCACCTTCTGGAACACCTGGGTGTTCGCGCTCTTGAAGCGCTCGTCGGCGTAGGCCTCCGACACGACCGGGAGGCTGCCGAAGGCGCCGTTCAGGATCTTCTGCTCCTCGGGGCTCGTCATGAACGCGACGAACTTGAGCGCCGCGTCCCGGTTCTTGCTCTCCTCGAACACGGCGATGTTGATGCCGGCCACGTGGCTGTTCACCGCCTTGCCGCCCGCGGGCAGCGGGTCGGGCATCGGGATCGGCGCCACGCCGTAGGCGTCGCGGGCCATGCCGTTCTGCTCGATCGGCGCCTGGGCGTAGCTCTGGATCATGAGCATCGCCGCCTTGCCCGAGGTGAACTCCTTCAGCATCTGCGTGTCGTTGACGTACTCCGCGTTGCTCGGGTTCACGACCTTGTGGACGCTGAGGAGATCGATGTACTGCTTGATTCCGGCGACCATCTCCGGGTCGTCGAACCGGGGCTGCTTGCCCTCGAAGATCTTGGCGCCGTGCTGCCGGCCGAACATGAACGCGAAGTGGGCGTTCTCGCTGTAGCTGGCGCCCATGATGGCGACGCCGTAACGGCCGTTCTTCGCGTCCGTCAGCTTCTTGGCGACGGTGATGAACTCGCCCCAGTTCGCCGGCGGCTTCTCGAGCCCGGCGTCGGCGAACATCTTCTTGTTGTAGAAGAGGCCGTAAGCGAGCCCGTAGAGCGGCACCGCGGCGGGCGGCTGGCCCGCCGCGCCGGTGGCCGACAGGGTCGTCGGGACGAACCGGTCCTTGCCGCCGATCTTGGCGAGCGCGGCGTCGTCGAACGGCAGGAACGCGCCCGTCGCCTGCAGCGACGCAGACCAGGAGTTGCCGATGTTGAGGACGTCAGGCCCCTTGCCGCTCGAGGTGGCGGCGAGGATCCGGTTGAGCAGGTCCGACCAGGGGATGACCTCGAGCTTGACCTTGATCCCGGTCTGCTTCTCGAACTTGTCGAGCTCGGGCTGGAGGATCTTCCGGTCGTCTTCCACGCTGGGCGCCTGGTTGCTCGCCCAGTACGTCAGCGTCACCGCCTCGGCGGCGGGCGCTCCCCGCGCTCCTTGTTCTCCTTGCGCTCCCTGCGCGGAGGACCCGGGCGACGCGGACGGCGCGTCGCCCCCGCTCTTGCCGCACGCGGCGGTCCCGAGGGCGAGCAGGGCACATGCGGCTACGGCGTCGAGGATGCGTGATTTCACGGTGGCTCTTTCTCCGTCGGCAGGTCCACAACATCGCGCAAATCGCGCAACGCCGCGCAGGCTACCCCCTGCGCGGCCAGGCTTGCAAGGACGTCAAGGCGAGCTGAGCGCTCACTCCGCCTGAAGGTGTACGAGCTGGTCTGTTGTCGCCGTCGCAGCGCGGCGCGCCGCACCTCCTGCGACATCGCCAGGTATGAACGGCGAGCTCGGTGAGTAGAACACTTAATCGGTTCAGTGTCCAGGGCCCTCGTGGGGCCTGGCCCGGACCGGCGGCGCGGCGGGGAGCGCGCGCCGGTGTCACGGACCGCGCCGGGTCGCACGCCCGATCCGACCCCTCCGCGACGCGCCAGCGCCTAGCCTGCGGCCCGCTGCCGCTCGGCCGGAGCGTAGCGGATGACCATCACCGTCACGTCGTCGCGGAGCTCTTGTCCTGCCATGGGGCCCACGATGCCCTTCACGATCGCGCCCGGCGACAGTCCTTGCGCCGCGAGCGCGTGGAATCGCTCCGACAACCCGCGCGTCTCCAGCATCCTCCCACCGGAGGTGACGGATTCCGTGATGCCGTCGGTGTACAGCAGCACCGCGTCCCCGGCTTCGAGTCGTATGACATCGTCCTGGAGCAGCGCCGTGATGTCGTCCTCGATCCCGATCCACATCCCGGTGGTCTCGACGAGCTCCAAGGTGTTGGAGGCCGCCCTGTGGATCACGATGTCCAGGTGGAGGCCGGCGTATCGGACCACGCCGCGGCCGAGCTCCAGGGCGACGATGGTCATGTACTGATCCGGGCTGATGCGGAGCAGGTTCTCACGGACCGCGCGGTTCACGCGGCTCAGCACGACCGCAGGCGTGAGGGGCTCGCCGCCGCGCTCCGACGCCGTGAGGACGGTCCGCACGGCGGTCTGCACCATCATCATGGTCAGACCGGCCGTGACCCCGTGACCCGACACGTCGCCGATGAGGACCCAGCTGCTCCCGTCCGTCTGGACCACGTCGTAGTAGTCGCCCCCGACGCTGTCGGCCGGCGTCATGACGGCGGCCATGTCGTAGTCCTTCAGGCGAGTTTGCTGCGGCAGGAGCACTGTCTGTATCTTGCGCGCGAGATCCATCTCGCTCCACAGCTCCGCCAGGAGCCGCCTGAGCTCCGCCGTCCGCTCCGCGACGAGCCGCTCGAGATCCTCGTTCGTGCGCCGGAGCTCCCGGGAGGCGGCGTCCAGCCGCCCGTAGAGCATGGCGTTCTCGAGGGATACCGCGGCTTGCGTCGCGAGGAACTGCAACAGTCCACATCGAGCCGGGCTGAACGCGTCCGCGGCGATGGTGTTCTCCAGGTACAGGACGCCGGTGACCGTTCCGCCCTGCAGCATCGGGGCGCACAGCGCCGACTTGGGCTGAGCCCGGGTGAAGTACCGGTCCGAGGCGAAGCGCGCGTCGCGGTGCGCGTCCGTCAAGACCGTCAGCTCGCGCGTGCGCGCCACGTACCGCACCAGCGCCTCCGGCACCTCGGAGCTGCCTTGCAGCGCCCGGGTGCCCACGTGCATGGCGTCGGGGTCGATGCTCATGCTCGCCTCCACGGCGAGCGCCCCGGCGCGATCGAGGATCAGGCATCCCCGCTGGGCGCCCGCGTTCTCGAGCAGCGTCCGCATCAGCCGCTCGAGCAGCCGATCGATCACGAGCTCCGTGGCGATCGCCTCCGTCGCGCGGATGGCCGCCGCGAGGTCGAGGCTCTCCCCCGATCGGACCGTGCTGGTCGACTGGCTGGTGGACCTCTGCGGGATCAGAGACTTCCCGTCCGGCGGCCTGAGGGTCGACGACGGCGCCTCGCCGCCCCGGAGCACGTGAGCGTATCTCGACTTCAGCTCCTCGACCTTGCATGTCGCGCCCCAGCGCTGATACCCGTAGACCGCCTCGGCGAGGTACACGCTCGCCACCTTGCTCCGGCGCTGGTCCAGGTGGAACCGGCCGGCCAGCTCGTTGCCGATGGCCGCGGCTTGCACGAAGCCGTGCTCCTCCGCGAGGGCGACGGCGCGGTCGTACAGGTCCAGCGCGCCCTCGGTGCGCCGCTCGATCCGCGCGATCTCCGCCTGCGCGAGCGCGGCGCGGTGCGCGTGGTTCTCGGGCGAGGACCGCGCCCAGGCCTCGAGCGTGGCGGCGTCGGCGCGCAGGCGATCCATCAGCACGGGTACCTCCTCCGGAGCCGCGGTGCGCGTCAGCTCGGCCAGGGTCAGAGCCCGGTAGAATACGAGCTCGGCGTGATAGAACAAGCCAGGGACGGGGTTGCAGCCGTCGCTGCTGGCCAGGGCGTCGCGGAAATGGCCTGCGAGGTACTGGATGATCGCCTTCTCGACCGCGTACATCGCCAGCGCCGGCAGCGGCGCAGAGGCCGTGAAGACGCCCTCATCGAAGCCCGCGTCCTCCAGGGTCGCGGGGTGCCGGGTTTGGCCGGTCAGCGCGCGGATCGTTTGCTGGCCGACCTTGCAAAAGGCCTGGTTGATCACGTCGCCCGTCCTCTCCGCGAGGTCGCGGGCGGTCGAGAGGCTGTCGTCCAGGTCATGCAAGCTCTCGCCCGCAGACATACGAAAATGCAGCATGATCCCGGCGCAGTAGGACGCGTAGATCGGATCGCCCATCTCGAGGCTGAGCTTCAGCCCTGACCGCAGCAGCTCCAGGCTGTACGAGACGTGTCGACACCAGTGAGCGATGAACCCCCCGAACAGGAAGTGGACCTTGCCCCCGCTGGCAGGGCTGCCGTCGCGGGTCGCCAGCTGGAGGCCCAGCAGGCCGAAGCGAAAGGCGTGCTCCCGATCCCCCGTGAGGATGAGGTGCGCGATCGCGTACTGCGCGTAGAAGAAGCCTGCGAGCGGCGCCGTGCCGCGACGGAGCAGCTGGACCGCCTTGAGCACGAGCAGGACGTGCAGCTCGGGCAGGGCCTGGAAGGCCGCCGGGACGCCGGCGGCCAGCACGTCGAGCAGCGCCAGCTCGCGGGCGTCGCGCAGCTCCGGCACCGCCCCCAGGGACTCGACGGCCGTGCCCGCGATGGCGGCTTGATACGCCCCGAGCTCGGCGCCGATCGCGGCGCCGAGCGCCGCCCTGTCCGAGAGAGGCGGCAAGCGCACGTCGAGGAGGCGCAGCGCGTCGACGGCCCTCTCGCACGCGACGTCGAGCCTGCCCGTGTTCGTGTTCAGCAGCACCTCGATGTTGCGCGCCTTGACACGATCCAGCGCGGCCCGCGCGTTGCGCTCCACGGCCTGGAGCGACGCGAACGCGGGGTCCAGGTTCCCGGTGAGGTACTCGCACTCCGCCATCATCAGGTGAGCGGCGCAGACGACGTCGTGCTCTTCGATCCACCCCGCCTCCCCGAGCACGTCGAGCGCCCCCTTCAGGTAGTAGCTCGCCGCGTCGGGCGCCGCCGCCGCGCGCGCCTTGCGGCCGGCGCTCAGGTTGAGCCGCGCGAGCCGGCGCTTCTCGGCTGGCTCGACCATCAGGCTCGCCCCGCGGTTCAGGTGATCCGCGATCGTGAACAGCTCACGGTCGCTCGGACCCGCGTCGCTGCGCTCCAGCAAGAGCCGACCGATGCGGAGATGCACGGACGCTCGCTCCTCGGGGTCGAGGAGGGAGTACGCCGCTTGCTGGACGCGATCGTGCTGGAACCGGAACGCAGCGTCGAGCGCGCCGTCGGCTGCCCCCGCCGGGGCGCGATCCGCCTCCGAACCGTAACGGTATTTGCCGTCCAGCGAGGCGATGAACCCTTGACGCAGCGGCTCCCAGAGGTGCTCGGCCACGTCGCCGTGCGGACGCTGAGACACGATGGCCAGCGTCTCCATGTCGAAGCTGTGCCCGATGCAAGCGGCGAAGTGCAGCATGTCCCGGCTCGCCTGCGGCAATCGGCGCAGCTCGGACAGGAGGAAGTCGACCACGTTGTCCGTCGCCAGCCGCCCCCACACCTGCGCCGTGTCCCATTTCCAGGCCAGGTCCTGGTGGTCGAAGCGCAGCAGGCCGTCACGGTGCAGCGCCGTCAAGAACTGGCCGAGAAAAAAGGGGTTCCCGCGCGTCTTGTCGAGCAAGGCACAGCTGAGGTCGGCCACCGCCTCGGAGGTGCACCCGAGCGTGTCGCCGAGCAGCTGCGCGACGTGGGATGACTCCAGCGGGCCGAGCGCGATCTCGCGCTTCTCGACGCCGGATTGGCGCAGCTCCCGGAGCGCCAGGCGCAGCGGGTGCGCGGCGTCGATCTCGTGATCTCGGTAGGCTCCGATCACCAGCACGTGGCGCACGTCGGCGGCCGTCAGCGCGTGCTGCAGCAGCCGGAGCGAGCTTCCGTCCGCCCATTGCAGATCATCCATGAAGAGCACGAGCGGGCGCTCCCGGGTGGCGAGCGCGCGGAGAAAGCTCACGAAGACGCGCTCGAAGCGGTGCTGCGACTCGCTCGGCCCCAGCTCCGGCACAGCGGGCTGCGGGCCGACCACGAGCGCGAGCTCGGGGACCAGATCCACGAGGAGCGCCGCGTTCGTGCCGGCGGCCTCGAGGATCGCACTTCGCCGCTGCTCCAGCACCTCCGCCGGCTCCGCGAGCACGGACATGACGAGAGCGCGGCAAGCGCGGGCGATCGGGGCGTAAGGGGCGCTCCGGGCCAGGTAGTCGAACTTGCCTGCCCCGAAGTACACCTCGCCGAGCAGCTCCTGGTGCAGCGCCTCCACGAGCGCGGATTTCCCGACGCCTGCTGGTCCGGCCAGCAGCACGAGCTCGCTCCCGCCCTCCCTGGCCCGGCCGAAGCTCTCCAGGAGGTCGGCCAGCTCGCGCTCGCGACCGTAGAGCTTCTCGGGGATCGCGAGCTCATCGGATCTGTCGCGTTCACCGAGCCCGAACACCTCCACCGCGCCCGACCGCTTGACCTGATCCAGGCATCGCTGCAGATCGTGCTGCAATCCATCGGCGGTCTGGTACCGCTGCTCTACTGTCTTGCTGAGCAGCTTGAGGATCAAATCCGACAGGATCGGCGGCAAGTCCGGGCGGCATGCCGCAGGCGCCCGCGGGCTGCGGGCGATATGGCTATGCACCAGCTCCAGCGGGTCGCTGGTGTCGAAGGGCAGGACGCCGGTGAAGAGCTCGTACAGAGTGACTCCGAGCGAGTACAGATCGGCTCGAAAGTCCACGCTCCGGTTCATCCGCCCCGTCTGCTCGGGGGCGATGTAAGCCAGCGTTCCCTCCAGCTGAGCGACCCCTGAGAGCGCGTCGATTTTTCGAGAGATACGCGTCGCGATCCCGAAATCGACCAGGATCAGCGAGCCGGTGTCGGCCTTGACGAAGAAGTGGTGGGGCTTGATGTCCTTGTGAATGACGTGCTTGCGGTGGACCGCCGCGAGCACGCGCGCCATGGCCAGCGCCAGCTCGAGCGAGCGCTGCAGATCCAGGTAGCCTGATCGGAGCAGCTTGTCGACGGAGACGTCCCCCGCGTCCTCCATGACCAAGGCGAGCCCATGCCCGTGGCGCTCCAGCCCGATGGGCCTCACGACTTCAGGTATGTCGAGCCACGTCAATAGCTCATATTCGTGGCGCAGGCGCCCCACCTCGATCGAGGTCGGGCGCTCGCTCCTGAGCAGCTTCACCAGCACGGGCGTCCCGTCGGCCGCGCGATAACCACGGTGGACCTCGGAGCTGGCGGTCTCGCGGATCTTCGTGCTGAGGGTGTACCGGTCGGACAGGGTGATCATGGTGGACTCGTGAGAGCCGGCTCTCGTCGCGCGATCGCGGTCAGGGGCGCATGGGTGAGGTGGCTCTTCAGATCACTGCACCTTCGTCCTCTTCAGGGTGCGCGCCAGGGCCGCCATGCAGTTGCGGTGAGCCCGTTGCCAGTCGTTGTCGCAGAAGACGACGAGCACGTACCGGCTGGTTTGATCCAGCAGCTTTATCAGGTCCACCAGCGGCTTCACCGTGGCCGAGTTCATGTAGTCGAGCTTGGTCAGGTCCACTGTGACATCGGTGTTCTTGAGCTTCGCCGACCAGTCCGCCAGGAACGGGTTGAGGAAGCTGGCGGGGCTGCGGATATCGCTGACGCCCGACCACTCGATGCGCGAGCGGTCGCCCTCGCGAGAGATGCGCACGACCAGCCCATCATGCTCAAACGACCATTCAGTCATGAATTCTCCTGGTGGCTGTCACGGTGACGACCTCGTTCGCGTACGTCGCGCCGAGCGTGAAGCCACCTTCCAGCGCGATCCTGTAGATCCCAAGGCTCGTGTTTTCGCTCGGGCCAGCGAGCAGCTCCTGGAGCCGCGCGACATAGAGGTCTTCCTTGTTCGCCGCGTCGCGCAGGGACTGCACGCAGCATAACAATCGCTTCGCCGAGCGCTGGTCGGTGCAGCCGTTGATGGCGACGATATGGATCGTGTCGCCGGTCAGGCCGAGCGTGAAGAGAATGGCGCGCGCGGCGGGCACCTCCTCGCCGTACTTGATGGCGTTCTCCAGCAGCTCGCAGGCCGTCATCTCCGCCGCGTCCACGACGGCGCTGGGGCACTGCGCCAGCGCTTCACGAACCGAGGTCCGAGTCGCGCGTAGATCGCTCCACACCGGGGGGATAGAGGTGTGCAAAAGTGGCCGCATCACTTACGCCGCGCCTGTCGCGCCCAGCGGCGGGGCAGCGGGGGCACATTGTATGGGTTGCGGCTTCATCAGGGGCTAGTTCCGTGCCTCACGAGCTTGGCCAGGGATCCCGAGAGATTTCAACGCAAAGGCGCAAACCAGAATTTTCTCTGAGATGTTGCGCATTTGCGCCTTTGCGTTGAAACATGTCTTCTCTCGCCGTGATCCCTGACAAGACTTCTGACAGGCCGAGCCAGAGCTCGGGGGGAGTGAATCCCGAGCTCGTCCGGAGGGGAGAATGAAATCGAAGTTGGCTCGCGGATGTCAAGCCTCAGCGGCGAGCCCTGCCCGAGGTCGACGGGATCTCCGTGTCTGTGATTCGGCTCCCGGGAGAGAGCGAGGGATCGCGGCGGTCCACCGCCTCGGAGCGCCGCCTTGGGCGACGATGTGCTAGGGCGCGCCCAGGAACGCCCGGATCGCGGCGAGCGCCTCCGCGCGCGCGTCGTCGAGCACGGCGTGCCCGGCGTTCGGGAAGCGCCTGGTCTGGACGAGCTCCGGGGGCAGCGCCGCCGCGAGATCGCGCGCGTCGTCGATCGTCGCGAACGGGTCGAGATCGCCGGAGAGGACGAGGGTAGGGCAGCGGACGCGCGCGAGCGCCGCGCGGAGGTCGTACGTCTGCATCTCGCCGGCCACGAAGTAGCCGCCCACGTCGAGGTGCACGACCGCGCGCTCGACCGCCCCTCGCTCCGGCGGGGACTGCCGGTAGAGCGGGAAGCAGACCTCGATGTACTCGGGGAACGTGGCCATCGGGTCCGCGAAGAAGCGGCGGGCCACGCCGGCCGCGCGCGCGCCCCCGAGCCGCTCGAACATCACCAGCATGCGGTCGAGGCGGAGCCGCGCCGTCGTGCTCACCAGGATGAGCTTCGCCGGGTGATCCGGGTGCCGCGCCGCGTAGGCCTGCGCCACCATGCCGCCGAACGACGAGCCCAGCACCACGGGCCGCTCGATGTCGAGCGCGTCGCAGAAGGCCCGCACGTCGTCCGCCCACGTGTCCAGGTTCCAGCGCTCGGGCCCGCCGCGGTCGCTGCGCCCCGAGCCGCGGTGGTCGAGGTAGATGACCTGCGCGACGTCGGCGAGCGCCGAGCCGAAGGGCCTGAACTCGGTGTGATCGAAGCCCGGCCCGCCGTGCAGCAGGAGCACCGTGGGGCGCTCGCGCATCGCGGGCCCGTCGGGCACGAGCTTCGACCCTTCCACATCAAAGAACAGCCGCGTGTCGCCTGCATGGACTCTCATCGTCGCGCAGTGAAATCACACCGCGCAGCGCTCCGCCAGACCCTCTGTCAGGCCGGTCGCCCGGCGTGTGGCGGATCGCCCCACCCTGTGCTGCGCTGCGCGCGCGGCGCGGCGGCTGGGCCCGCCGGGCCGCGCATCACTTGGCCAGGGCCGGGAGCACGCGCTCGCCGAAGGCCTCGATGAAGGCCTGCTGGTTCGTGGTCACGTTGTGAACATAGATGGCGTCGAAGCCGAGATCGGCGTCCTCGCGCAGCCAGGCCTCGTGCTGCGCGGGATCGGCCGAGACGCGCACCGCTGCCGCGACGTCTTCCGGGCGCACGAAGGACGCGGCCGCGTCGAAGTGCTCCGGCATCGCCAGGCTCGCGAGCAGCCGCGGCGAGATCACGTTGGTGCGCCACTGCTCGTGGGCCTCGCGCAGCGCGACGCGCTCGTCGGGGTCGTAGGCGATCTTCACCTGGAGCACCATCGGCTTGCCCTCGCCGCCGCCCTCCCGGAAGCGGCGCACCACCTCGCGGAGCTGGTCTCTCCCCTGCGACACCGTGATCAGCCCGTCGGCCCACCGGCCCACCCGCGCCGCGGTGCCCGCCGAGATCGCCGCGCCGAGGAGCCGCGGCGGCGCCGCGGGCCGCGTGTAGAGCTTCGCGCCCTCCACGACGACGCGGCCGCGGTGGGTCACGTCCTCGCCGCGCCACAGCGCCCGGATCACCTCGGCGCACTCCTCGAGGCGCGCGGTCCGCTCGGCGTGATCAGGCCACTTCTCCCCGGTGATATGCTCGTTCAGCGCCTCCCCGCTCCCGATCGAGAGCCAGAACCGGCCCGGGTACATCTCGGCCAGCGTGGCGGCCGCCTGGGCGATCACCGCGGGATGGTAGCGGTAGCCGGGGGCGCAGACCGTCCCGAACGACAGCGACGTGGCCTCCAGCGCCGCGCCGAGCCAGGACCAGGCAAAGCCGCTCTGGCCTTGCTTCTCGCTCCAGGGGAGGAAGTGGTCCGAGCACATCGCCCCCGCGAACCCGGCCTGCTCGGCGTGACGCACGTGCCGGAGCAAGGCCGAAGGGGCGAGCTGTTCGTGGGACGCGTGGTAACCGATCGCGAGCTTTCGCATGAGTTCGCCGGGATCCTTGGCGCGCCGGGCACCGGCCGGCGCGCTCCGGCGCCTGCCTCAGCAACCGGCGCGCCAGGGGCGCCTCGCGCGGCCCGGCATGGCCCGGCCGCCCGGCCGGCGGCCTCCGGCTCACTCGAGCAGGATGTCCGCCGCGGCGAGCCCGGCGGCCTGCGTCAGCCGCCGCATGTAATCCCAGTTGAGCCGGTCGACCGTGTCGCAGCGTGCGTGGTAGCAGGGGTTGCCGTCTCCCCCGAAGAAGGCCTGCGACACCGCGACCGCCGGCTTCCCGTAACGCCAGAACGCGGCGTGGTCGCTGCGATCCGTGCAGGCGTCCACCCTGTTGAGGCCGAGGTCGCCCCGCACCGCCGCGGCCTCGACGCGGGCGGCCAGCTCGGCCGAGGTGTTCTCGTCGCAGTGGATGACATGGTATCGCCCATCGTTGTTGGCGTCGTAGGCGGTCATCTCGAGATCGAGGACGCCGACCACCTGCTCCATCTGCCCCGTGCGATCGAGCATACGCGCATAGGCGTTCGAGCCGAGCAGCCCGCTCTCCTCCTGGTCGAAGGCGACGACGCGGAGCCCGATCTGGAGCGGCGCCGCCGCGAGCGCGCGCGCGATCGCGAGCGCCGACACGACCCCGGATCCGTCGTCGTCGGCGCCGGCGTTGCTGACCGAATCGTAATGCGCCGAGACGATGAGGACCCGGGACGGGTCGGCGCCGGCCTTCTCCGCGACGACGTTGACGCCGCGCTGGAAGCCGCTGTCATAAGCGTGCTCCTCGACGGTGAACCCGAGCGCCTCGTACTGCTCGCGCAGCCAGCCGCGGGCGAGGGCGCGCCCGGCGGCGGAGCCGCGCTCGCGGATAACCACGGCGCGGCCGCCGACGGTCGCGGTCGCGGCGCCGGAGAGCTCCCTGAGGCGCGCCTCGAGGAACTCCGGCTCAATGGTCATCACGGTGTCCGCGCCCACGAGCGAGCCATGGATTTCGTCGGCCGCCGGCTCGCGCAGGTCTTCTACCGCGCACGAGGCCGTGGCCAGCGCAAACGCAGCACAGATCCCGGCGACGACGCGCGAAGGATCACGGGTCGAGGTCATCGAGTCCTCCCTTTCGGGGGGCACCCTATGGATCTCGCCTCGAGGATCCAAGAACTATCTTCGCGACAAGGACGTTATCGGCGGCTCATGTCGTGTCGAATGCATGGCAGGACACAGGCGCGCTGCGGTGGACCTATCGAGTCATGGTCCAGGCTGTCGGGCCGATGAGGCCGCGGGCGCGGCCGGAGTGGCGGGGGCCGGCGACGCCGCGGGCGCGGCCGGAGCGGCAGGGGCCGACGATGCCGCGGGCGCCGACGACCCCGCGGGCGCGGCCGAGGCCCCGGGCGCGGACGGCGCTGCGGTCGCGGGCGCCGCCGCGGGCGCGGCGATCGCGCCGGCCGCCTCCCTCGGGGCGCCGTCGCGCAGCGCGAGCTGCCCGCGGCGGCAGGTGTCGATCGCCGACGCGAGGATGCGCATCGCCTCCTGCGGCGCGTGGAAGCCGGACGAGTTCTCGGCCTCGGCGAAATCGAGGAAGAACTGGCACTTGCGCTGGGCCGCGCGCGCCTCGGCGAGGGCGTCGTCGGCCATGCCCGCCTGCTTCGCCCGCTGGATGTCGCCGATCAGCGCGGTCACCGCGTCGAGCGCCCGGTTCCGCGCCTCGAAATGGCGCTCCTGGATCGTCTCCACCCGCTGCCGGAGCTCGTCCTCGGGCCACTTGTGGCACGTCTGGCACGCGCGGTTGATGTTGAGCAGCGGGCTCTGGACGTGATGATCGCTGATCTTCGCCGCGCCCACCCGCTGGTACGGCATGTGGCAGTCCGCGCAGGCCACGCCGGAGCGGGCGTGCACGCCCTGGTTCCACATCTCGAACTCGGGGTGCTGCGCCTTCAGCGTCCTCGCCCCCGAGTCGGCGTGGGTCCAGTCCGCGTGGCCGGTCTCCTCGTAGTAAGCATAGATGTCGTCGACCCGGAGCCCCTTCGCCCACGGGTACACGAGGCGCTTCTCCGGGCCCTTGAAGTAATACTCGACGTGGCACTGCCCGCAGACGTACGAGCGCATCTCCTGGCCCGTGGCCATCGTGTTGACGTCGTAGTCCTTCACGCCCATCGACGCCTTGAGCGCGCGGATCCCCTCGATGAACCCGGGCCGCGTCACCCGGAGCTGCATCGACTGCGGATCGTGGCAGTCGATGCACGAGACCGGGTGCGTCACGCGCTTGCGCGCCTCCGCGAAGGGCATCTGGTTCATCACCTCGAACCCGCGGATGAGGTCGCCGCCCCCGGCCTTCTTGTAAGGCACGTAGACCGACGCGTGGCAGTGGATGCACGTGCCCGGCTGCTTCGTCGCGGCCTGCCGCTCGGTGTACACCTGATCCTCGAGCATGTACGCGTGCCCGCGCTCCTCGCGGAAGTCGCGCGAGAAGGCGTAGCCGGCCCACATCGTCTTGAGCCGCCCGTCCTCCTCGAGCTTCGACTGCGAGACGACGCTGCGCGGATCGGCCTGGGTCGGCGTGCGCGGCACCGCCTCGCTGCCGCCGAAGCGCGTGCGCTTCTGGTCGACCGTGCGCCGGTAGCCGTCGTACTGGAGGGGGAAGTTCTTCCCCCAGACCGCCGGGTCCTCTATCGTGTCGTCAAGCTCGACGACGCGATAGAACGGGCTCTTGGCCTCCTGTTTGTGCTCGAAGATGTTGACGAGCAGCGCGGCGATCCCGGCGGTCGCGGCCGCCGTCAGGATCGTGATGAGCGGCAGGAAGCGGCGGAGCTCCGCGAACCGCTCGCGCTTCGTCGTCTCGGATCTCTCGTCCTTGGGCTCGGTCATCGTCTCATCCCTGGAAGCGGGTCGTCCCTGGAGGCGCGCGCCTCAGTGCAGGTGCCCCACCGAGTTATGGCAGCGCACGCACGAGAGCCGGGGCGCGCCGCCGTGCTCGTTGTCGATCGCGTGCACGATGTCGCCGTGGCAGCCGCGACAGGCCTCCTCCGTGATGCGGAGATTGCCGGGCTTGATCCGGATCGGGTCCGCGAAGCGCCCGGAGGTGAAGGCGAACGAGTGCCAGAACCCGTTCGTCGCCTTCGTGGCATATTTGCCGAAGAAGGTGTGGGGAGCATGGCAGTCGTTGCATCCTGCCACAGCGCGGTGGCTGGAGCGCTGCCACCCGTCGAACTGCTCGTTCATGATGTGGCAGTTGGCGCAGGCCGACGGATCGTTCTGCAGATAGGAGGCCCCTTTGGCGTACACGAACGTGTAGCCGCCGAGCCCCGCGGCCGCCCCGAGCGCGAGGCAGAGCACGAGCGGCAGGATCCGCGGCCAGCGGAGGCCTCCGCGCTTCCGGACGGGCTCGCGGGACGGCTCGTGTGCACCTCGCGGTTCCCCCTCCACGTTCTCGTCGGGCTCATGGGTCATCGGTCGTGGCACCGCGTCCCCGCTGGCAAAGCGAGTGCCACTGTCCAGGGAGGCAGGCGCGATTCCAAGGAAGCTCGCAGAAGAAGCGGCCTGAGCGGCCGGCGCGCCGCCGCGGCAGCCTCTTTCACGAGGGGCGCGGGGCCACCGGCCTGCAGTCGGTGCGCCGCGGCGCACGTCCTGCGCCCCGCGGCGGCCGTTCCCGCCGGGGCGCGGCTGCGCTATCGGTGGCGAGGAGACGCCCTCGTGAACGTTACGCCCGACACACGAAGCGCGGCCGCCGCCCCGGCCGCGGGGGCCGGCCTGCCGCCGGCGAACCACCGGATCCGGATGCCGGACTTCGAGCTCGGCGACGCCCTCACGGCCGAGCAGCGCGCCTTCCTCGACACGCACGGGTTCATCCGGTTCAAGGGCTTCGCCGGCCGCGGCGCGGTGCGCGCGCTGATCGAGGAGGTCGAGGACATCGACCGCCGGCTCGTCCGGGAGGGGAGGACCCACGTGAACGGCGTCCCGCTCCTCTTCGGCGTCCGGAAGGACGGGTCGCGCTACATCCAGCGGATGGTGTTCGCGTCGCTCTTCGGCGAGCGCCTCGGCGCGTTCCTCCGCGACGACCGCTTCCGCGCCATCCTCGACGTGGCCGGCCCCGGCTACCGGATCGCCGAGCGGGAGCGCGACGGGCTCGTGATCAACCACTACCGCCACGAGGAGGGGTCGACGTACCAGCGCCTCGGCTGGCACACCGACAGCCTGCGCGACGTCTTCTACCTCGAGAAGCCGCGGCGTTACCTGAACGTCGGCTTCTACCTCGACGACTCGCCCCTCTCGAAGGGCGGCGTGCGGCTCCTCCCCGCGTCGCACGAGCAGGGCCTCTTCTCGATGCTCACCCGCAAGGCCTATTTCATGGACCACCGGCCCGATCCCGAGGAGTACGCGCTCGAGGCCGAGGCGGGTGATCTCACGATCCACGACGGCCGCATCTGGCACCGCGTCGCGCAGGCCACGGCCACGGGCGACGCGAGCCAGCGGCGGGTCATGTACCTCCCGCTCATGACGGGCCCGCTCAAGCCGAAGCACGAGGACAGCCCGACGCCGCTGTATTTCCGGCTGAAGCGGCTCGCGGGGTACTGAGCGTCGCGATGCCGGTCGCCGTCGAGGAGGTGAGGGGCCGCGCGGAGCTCGCCGAGATCCTCGATCTCCCGCTCCGGCTGCACGCGGCCGACCCGTGGTACGTCCCGCCCCTCCGCGCGCTCGTCCTCCGGCGGCTCGACCCCGCGAACCCCTTCTTCCGCGACGCGAGCCTCCGCTTCTTCCGGGCGCGGCGCGGGCGCGAGACGGTCGGCTCCGTCTCGCTGCTCCTCGACGAGCGGCACGACCGCCACAGCGGCGAGCGCACGGCGTTCTTCGGCTTCTTCGAGTGCGAGCGCGACCCGGAGGCGGCGCGGGCGCTGCTCGGCGCGGTGAGCGAGCGCGCGGCGGCGGCGGGCGCGACGTCGCTCCGGGGCCCGCGCAACGTGACGCGCGTCGAGGACGTCGGCCTGCTGATCGAGGGGTTCGGCACGCGGCCGCCGCTGCTCGCCGGCCACCACCCGCCGTACTACCGCGAGCTCATCGAGGCCGAGGGGTTCACGAAGCGCTTCGACATGCTCGCCTACGACACGCCGCTCTTCGACGCCGCGGGGCGCCGCCGCGAGCTCCCCGAGCCGCTGCGCAGCAAGGCCGCGGCGGTGGACATCCCGGGCCTCGAGGTGCGCCGGGTCTCCTTCCGCCGCGTCTCGCGCGACATGGCGCTCGCCCACGCCGTCTTCACGGAGGCGTACCGCACGGTGCCGGACGTGGTCCCGATGTCCGCCGCGCAGTTCGTGAGCCTGGGGCGCGTGTTCGTCGCGCTCGCGGACCGCAACCTCATCCAGCTCGCGACGGTGCGCGGCGAGCCGGCGGCGTTCGCGGCGTGCCTGCCCGAGCTGAACGAGGCGTTCGCGGCGGCGCGCGGGCGGCTCCTGCCGCTCGGCTGGGCGCGCGTCGCCTGGGCGCTCCGCCGCGTCCGGACGGCGAGCTTCAAGCTGATCGGCGTCGTGCCGGCGTTCCGGTCGACGGGCCTCCACGCGAGGCTCATCCAGCACGTGGTCGACGGCCTGCGGGCGGCCGGCTATGAGCGGCTCGAGGCCTCCTTGATCCACGAGGACAACGCGCCGATGCGCCACATCGTCGAGTCGGCCGGGTGCGCGCTCTACCGGCGCTACCGCGTCTACGAGCGCCCGCTCGGGCAGAGGGAGCAGGTGCCGCGGTGACGACCGCCTCCGAGCCGAAGACGCCGCTCACGCCGTACCAGCGGCGGCTGTTCGTGTTCCTGAGCGTGGCCTCGTTCTTCGAGGGCTACGACTTCCTGGCGCTCACGCAGATCCTCCCGAACGTCGGCGCGGAGATGGGGCTCTCGCCGAGCGACGAGGGGCTGCTCGTCGGCGTGATCAACGCGGGCACGATGATCGCCTACGTGCTCGTCCGCAAGGCGGATCAGTGGGGCCGGCGGCGGGTGCTCACGATCACCATCGCCGGCTACACGCTCTTCTCGGTGCTCACGGGGCTCGCGCCGAACGTGTTCGCGTTCGCGGCCTGCCAGCTCCTCGCGCGCGTCTTCCTGATCGGCGAGTGGGCGGTCAGCATGGTGTACGCGGCCGAGGAGTACCCGAAGGACCGGCGCGGGATGGTGATCGGCGTCATCCAGGCGTTCTCGAGCCTGGGCTCCATCGTGTGCGCCGGCGTGGTGCCGCTGCTCCTCTCGACGCCGCTCGGGTGGCGCAGCGTCTATTTCGTGGGCGGCGTCCCGCTCGTGATGATGGCGGTGGCGCGGCGCGGCCTGCGCGAGACGGCGCGGTTCGAGCGGCACGCGGCCGAGCGGCGGGGCGAGGGCGCGCCGCCGTTCACGCAGATCCTGCGGTCGGCGCACCGCGGCCGGATGCTGGAGCTCGCGCTCATCTGGGGCGTGACGTACGTCTGCACGCAGAACGCGGTCACGTTCTGGAAGACGTTCGCGCTCCGGGAGCGCGGGATGACGGACGCCGAGGTGGGGGCCAGCATCACGCTCGCCGCGCTCGTCTCGACGCCGCTCATCTTCGCGTCGGGCAAGCTGATCGACGTCGCGGGCCGCCGCAGGGGCGCGGTGGTCATCTACACGCTGACCGCGGCCGGCGTGCTCGGCGCCTACGCGCTCCCGACGCAGGCCGGGCTCACCGTCGCGCTGATCTTCGCCATCTTCGGCGCGAGCGGCGTGCTTCCGGTGCTGAACGCGTACACGACCGAGCTCTTCCCGACGCATTTCCGGAGCGACGCGGTCGCCTGGTCCAACAACCTGCTCGGCCGGATCACGTACATCCTGTCGCCGATCGGCCTCGGGATCGCGGCGGAGCGGGTGGGCTGGGGGAGGGCGGTGTCGACGACGGCGGTGTTCCCGCTGATCGCGCTCGTGCTCATCCTCTGGCTGCTCCCGGAGACGCGCGGCAAGGAGCTGGAGGAGACGTCGCGGGTCTGAGCCGGCCGCCGGCGGGCGGCCCGTGGTACGGTCGTCCGCGCTCAGCGCGAGGAGGAGCCCTTGATCCAGCATCACCACGCCGATCTCGGCCAGCTACGGATGCACTACGTCACCGCGGGGGAGGGCGAGCCCGTCCTCTTCCTGCACGGCTTCCCGGAGTACTGGGGAGTATGGCGATCGGTGATCGAGGATCTCTCCCGCGATCACCGGACCATCGCGCCCGACCTGCGCGGCTACAACCTCACCTCGCGCCCCGAGGAGGTGGACGCGTACGGGATCGAGCACCTCGTCGCCGACGTGAAGGGCCTGCTCGATCACCTGGGCGTGCGGAAGGTCCGGCTCGTGGCCCAGGACTGGGGCGGCATCGTCGCGTGGTGCTTCCTGCTGCGGCATCCGGAGTACGTCGCGCGCTTCGCGACGATCAACATCACCCATCCGCACCTGTTCAACGAGGCGCTGCGCAGCGACCCCGAGCAGCAGAAGGCGAGCCAGTACATGCTGCAGTTCCGCGCGCCCGGAACCGAGGTGGCGATGGCCCAGGACGACTTCGCGTCCCTGCGCGCGGTGGTCTTCGGCGACGCGCGGGCCCACGGGGCGAAGCTCCCGGACGAGCAGGTCGAGGAGTGGCTCGCGGCCTGGAAGCAGCCCGGAGCGATTGCAGCCGGGCTCAACTATTACAGGGCCGCGGAGATCGGGCCTCCGCCTCCTGGGGAAGTGGTGGAGCGTCCGAGCAACCTGCTCGAGCGGCTCGGGATCGGGCCGGATCGTTACGGCGTGGAGGTCCCGGTCCTCGTGCTCTGGGGCGAGGGAGACCCGTATTTGATGCAGGGTGGCCTCGACAGGCTGCACCGTTACGTTCGCGACCTGCACATCCGGAAGATCCCCGGGGCGACCCACTGGGTCACGCTGCAGCGGCCGGAGCTCGTGGCGCGCTCGCTGCGCGGCTTCTTCCAGCTCCGTGATTGACATTCGGAGCCTCATCGATGACCCAGGCCGGCACCTACGCCTACGTCGCCAGCGCCGAGAGCCGCGAGATCTCGGTGCTGCGCCTCCACACCGCCGACGGATCGCTGGCGCCGGTGCAGACCGTCGTCGTCGAAGGCCAGGCCGGGCCGCTCGCGGTCTCGCCGGACCGGCGCTTCCTCTACATCGCGCTGCGCTCCGAGCCCTATGCCGTGCAGAGCTTCGCGCTGGACGCCGCCAGCGGGCAGCTCCAGCCGCTCTCGACGGCGCCGCTGCCCGACAGCATGGCGCACCTCGTCACCGATCGCAGCGGGCGCCATCTCTTCGGCGCCTCCTATGGCGGCCACAAGACCAGCGTCAGCCCGATCGGCAGCGACGGCACGGTGGGCGAGCCTGCTGCGGTGTTGCCCACGGGCCGCCACGCGCATGCCACGCTGGTGGATCCGTCGAACCGCTACGTCTTCGTCACGACCCTCGGCACGGACGAGGTGGTGCAGTGGCGCTTCGACGCCGCCACCGGCCGGCTCACGCCGAACGATCCGCCGACGCTGCCGCTGCGTCCGCAGGCCGGCCCGCGCCACCTGGTGTTCGCTCCCGACGGGCGCTTCGTCTACCTGCTCAACGAGCTGGATGCGAGCGTCGAGGCTCTGGCGCTCGACGCCGAGCGCGGCACGTTGTCGGCGGTGCAGAGCCTCTCCACGCTGCCCGAGGGCTTCTCGGGGAAGCCCTGGGCGGCCGACCTGCACCTCACGCCCGACGGCCGCTTCCTCTACACCTCGGAGCGCACGTCCAGCACGCTGGCCGGCTTCCGCGTCGATGCGCAGACCGGCCGCCTGAGCCTGGTCTCGCACGCGCCCACGGAACAGCAGCCGCGCGGCTTCCAGATCGACCCCAGCGGCCGCTGGCTCGTCGCCGCCGGGCAGCTCTCACACGCCGTGCGCGTGCACGCAATCGACGGCGCGAGCGGCCGGCTCACCCCCGTGAGGTCGTACCCGGTGGGCCGCAGTCCCCACTGGGTGGAAGTCCTGAGCTTCCCCTGAAGCTGAACACCGCAAGAAGCGCATCACCGGCCCGGTGATTGCCCCGGCCGAGGGGCGCGATCACCTGTAGAAGCCGATGTCGTCGATGTAGACGTCGAAATCCTCGCCCTGCGCGAACTGGAAACCGATCGCGTAGAGCCCTGCGAGGTCGATGGCCTGGGCGGTGGGCTCGGCGCCCCAGCCTTCGCGCGCGAGCTCCACGAACGGGATCACGACCGCGGCCCACGCCGTGCCGAGGCGCGCGGTGTAGGACCAGTGGTCGAAGCACTGGTTGGCCTCGTCCGCTCCCGACTCATCGCAGAGCCCGCCCGCGGGGTCCGAGACCTTGTCCGAGATGTGGATCTTCATGGTCGTCGCCGCGCCCGCGTCGCCGAGCCTGGCCCAGAACACGATACCGGCGTACTCCGACGCGTCGTAGGCGAGCGGGGCCATGTCCGGGCGGTTCAGCGCGAAGCGGACCCCGGCGCCCCACTCCGTGAAGCCGGACCCGAACGTGTGCATCGCCATCGTGCTCTGGCCACGCGGCGGCGTGAGCGCCTCCGGGATGAACTCGACGGGCATCTCGTCCGTGTAGACCGGTGGAGTCTGCGTGCCCGTCCCATCGTTGTAGCTGTGCCAGTAGCCGGCCCTGCCGCCCGCCTCCGCGATGGCGCCGTTGCCGTCTTCCATGTCGTCGATCAGCGCGACGTCCGTCGGGACGACCACCTCACCACCGCCGGCCCCCGCGCCACCAGTCGCCGAGGCCGACGGCAGACCGCCGGACGCGCCGCCCGCCCCTTCCGCCAGGTGGTAGCTGTCGTCCAGCCCCGCGAGCGTGGTGCACCCGCCGGCCGTGAGCGCCCACGCCGCCCCTATGCATGCTGCGCGCCTCTTCGCCATGACTTCTCCTATCACCGCCGCGCGGGCGCGGTCCACCGCCGCGCGGGAGCGCCGGCGGCGCGGCGTCAGGCGATCGGGCTATGAGGAGTGAGCGCGGCGGTCGAGGCTAGTTTTGCGGAGCGCCGAACGCGAAATACACCGCCGAGATCCGCCACGCGCCGCCCTCTGCGACCTTGGAGATCTCCCATCCGAACGTGTGGCTCCCCGGCGTGCGCAGGGCGTCCGCGTCCCAGGTGAGCGGCGGCGATTCGCTCCCCGGGCACCAGTTCGCGCGCGACGCCCTCACGCTCGAGGTCGCTCCGCACGGGTTCTCGAGGCAGTAATCGAACCCGTCGTCCTCTGGGCCGTAGTGGGTGAGCGTGCAGAGCTTCTCGCAGTCGGTGCGCCACGGCAGGAGCGTCTCGAGCTCTGCGCCGTCCACCCGGATGACGTGGCTTCTCTTGCAGAACTCCTCCGCGGGCCCGATGCACCCCGATTCCATCTCGCCGCCGCCGTGCCCGGTCACCCGGTACTCCAGGCGCGAGCTCACCGTGCCCTCGGGGACCTCCACGGCGAGCGGCCCCGGTGCGTCCGCCGTCGTTTGCGAGCCGTTGAACAGCGGGATCACCGCCAGCACCTTGCGCGGCGCGGGGCCGGGCACCACCTCGACGACCGCGCTCACGTTCCAGCCGCCGTTCGAGCCGCTCACCTCGCCGTTCGCGTCGGACCAGGTCGGAATGACCGTCCTCAGGCGGTGTTTGCCGGCGGGGAGCCCGTTGGCGACGTCGGTGATATCCACCTCCAGGTGGAGCGGCCCCCCGAACGGCGTGATCGCGCGAACGAGCTCGATCCCGGGGGGGGCCGCCGCGGGGTCGTCGGGATCGTCGAGCGACAGCTCGAAGTTGCGATCGAACGCGTCGCAGTCCGCGGGCCAGTTCTCCCCTTCCGGTGGAGGGTTGTCCTGCCACGTGTCGAACGGGTAACACGTGGTCTCGAGATCCACGACGAGCTTCACGCTCGCGAACGGCCCGTCATGGAGATCGATGTCCACGTCCGCCCGCTGGAAGTTCGGCTGGCTCGAGTCGCTCGTGATCCGGACCCGCTCGAACGCGGCGATCGTGTAGGGATCCGCGTAAGAGGGCGCAGGCGCCGCGCCCCCCGCCCCGCCCGTGCCGCCCGCGCCCGCCTGGGGTTCTCCGGGCGCCGGCGCGTCTTTGCCGCACCCGGATGCCCCCGCGAGGATCGAGGAGACCAGCGCCCCGGCGAGGGCTCGTCGTGCGAGATGTCGTACCGCCATGGGATCCTCCGAGGCGTGGAGCGCGCGTCGCGCTCCGGTCTCCATAACACGACGGCGAGCCGGCGGGGCGAGCTTTGTCAAGAGCACGGCGTGCTCGTGGGATCATCAAAGAGGTCGGACCCGAGCGAGCAAGCCTGGCCTTCGTCTTTCGTCTTTCGTCTTTCGTCCTTCGTGCTCGTCCTCGTGATCGTGATCGTGATCGCTTATATCGTCACACGTCCGCGTAGCGTACGTTCACCAGGTCGCCGCACTCCATCGTTGCGCCTCCACGCCGAACACAGTGCAAATGAGTGCTCGGTTTGCGCTCGCCGGCTTCCGTGAGCTCTCTTCGATGTTCGGGGTCATCGAGGCGGCTACCGTACCAGAGCGATCACGATCACGATCACGAGGACGAGCACGAGAGACGAAAGACGAGAGACGAAAGACGAAAGACGAAAGACGAGAGACGGGGGAGCGGTCTGGCCACAGTCCGACGGTCATTTGCCGTGGGGAATCGTTCCCCCTCACCGCGCCGAGAGGAATCCCTCAATCACCTCGAACACCCGCGGCACGACGGGAAGCCCCGGATCGCTGTACGCCCTCTGCTGCTCCTCCGCCTCCAGCGAGGCCTCCTTGAGCACATGATTCATCCCCTCGATCAGGACGAGCTCCGCGTCCCCCCGCGCCCCCGCGAGCCGCTCGGCGTCCTCCACCGCGACCTGGATGTCCGTCGTCCCTTGCACGATGACGATCGGCGCCTCAACCCACTCGATCTCGACCGCAGGATCATACGCCATCCACGAGATCATGTAAGGCTGCACGCTCGGATGAAACAGCTCCACGAGCGCTGACGGAACCTCCTCCACGAGCTGGCCGCGCTCGAGCGCCTCGATGATCCCATACGCCGTCTCCCGCAGCTCCCCGTCCGGGATCGCCCTCTCGAGCTGCTCGCGCAGCACCTCGCCGATCGGCCGCCCCGCGCCCGCGATCGAGACGTACCCGTCGATCTCGACCTCCTTCGCGACCAGCATCCCGAGCAGCGATCCCTCGCTGTGCCCCACCACCGCGATCTCCGCGAACCGCCCGTCCTCGCGCAGCCTCTTCACCCAGAGCCCCGCGTCGTCGGCGCCCATCTCGAAGCGGAACTCCCGCGCGTCCCGCGGCGCCGCGCCCACGCTCCCCCCGACCCCGGCCTTGTCGTACCGGATCGACGCGATCCCCCGGTCCCGGAGCCCCTCCGCCAGCAGCCGGTACGCGCTCGCGCCGAGGCCTGCGGCCGCGGAGTTCCCATCCCGGTCGTTCGGCCCGGAGCCGGGGATGATCACGACCGCCGGGAACGGCCCGCACCCGCCCGGCACCTCGAGGGTCCCCGCGAGCGCGCCGCGCGTGTTCTCGACCGTGATCTCGACGCTGGCCGCCTCCGGGCACGGCGGGACGTCCACCGGCGGAGGCTGCTCCCCGCCGCCCGGGAGCGGATCACTCGCGTGCGGCTCCCCGCCGCCGCCGCCCGCGCCGCCGCAGCCGACGGCGAAGGGCGCGCACGCCAGCGCGGCCACACAGGGAAGAGCGACGAGAGCGCCTCGCGCAGAACGCATGAACCAAGATCGCAACGACATCACGAACCCTCCGTGAGAGAACCAAGGATGGAGACGGTGGAGACGTGCGGCGCCGAGCGAGCGCACCCCTGCGCTCGCGGCCGGCCGCCGACAGACGACGATGCAGACGTGGAGTCGGCGCGCGCCGCGCGAGGCGAGCCGCGCGCCGGGGAGCGCTCAGCCGAGGCGCAGGAGCGCGACCTTCGAGGCGACCTCGGAGGCGATCACGAGGCCGACGAACCCGGCGATCAGGGCGGCGCCGCGCAGCCCGGAGGCGCTCTTGAAGGCCTGGTAAAGCAGCGTCAAGAACCACACGACGCAGAGGACCCCGGCGAGCAACGCGACCACCAGGCCGGGCGTGAAGCTGGGCAAGGCCGGCGGGCTCGTCGCCGGGACCGGCGCGGCGAGCAGGCCGAGGAGCAGGCCCGAGAGCGCGAGCGGCGCGCGCGCGAGCCCGGTCGCGCCGAGGAAGTCGATGAACCGCACGTCGCGCCGCAGGAGCCGCGCGTAGGCCCAGAACAGCAGGGCGGGCAGGGGCCACACGAGCGCCTGCTCGAGGAGCGCCGCCGGGTACGAGATGGCCTGCGGCGTCGCGTGCAGGTCGAGGAAGCCGTCGAACCGGACGCTGAGCCGGGTGATCGCGACGCTCAGCGCGGCGACGCCGAGCCCCGCCGCCGCGGCGACGCCCCCGCCGAAGCGCTCGAAGGGGTTGAGCGCGAGCCGAAAGCCTCGCCGGGCGGGGCGCGGCGACATCGTGGCGAGCAGCCGCTCGCCCTCCGCGGGCTTGAGGACGTTGTCGCGCACGAGCGCGCGCACACGTTCATCGGGCGTCGCCATGGTCATAAACCCACCTTTCGCAGCGCCTCCTCAGCCTCCCTGGCCGAGAGCCGCCCGTTCTCGAGCGCATCCAGGATCTCGTGCCGGCGCCGCTGGATCCCCTGCTCCAGCGCCTCCAGCCGGGCGATGACCTCATCCAGCCGGTTGCGCACGGTCGGGTAACTGACCTGAAGGTGCTGAGCCATCGCCTTCAAGCTGCCCGACGTGCGCACGAACGCGGTCACGAAGGCGAGATCCTCCGGCGAGAGCTGGAGCAACGGGGGGATCTCGAACTGCCCATCGAGGTGCGTCCCGCAGCTCTGACAGCCGAGCCGCGTCGCGCGCAGCTCGCTGTCACAGCTCGGGCACCGGACGACAAATCTTGACACGGGATGGTCCTAATATCGGCCACCCATCAACAATGTCAAGGTTGAGTTTATAAAAATTGATTCGCGAATTGATTTTGTTGAGCTGGCCGCCCGGATCCTGGCGGTCGCGCGCCGGTCAGCGGCGCGGGCGCCGCCGCGCGAACGCGAGCGCGGCGATCAGGCCTGCGAGGGCCACGGGCGCGGGCGCCCCGGGCGAGCCGACGGCGCGGCAGCTGCAGCCCTCGTCGGCCTCCTCGCCCTCGCCCGGGGCTTCGGTGCCGGTGCCGGTCGAGCCGGGCTGTCCGGCCGAGCCGGTGGACGTGGCGGTGCCGGACGTGCCGGTCGACGTCGACGTGACGGTGCCGCTCCCGCCCGTGCCGGTGGTGCCGCCCGCCTCGCCGCCAGCGCCTCCCGTGTTCTCGGCCCCGCCGGCTCCCCCGGCGCCGCCGCCGCCGCCTTCCCCGGACGGGAGCTCCGGGCGAACGTCCGCGAGCGAGTCGCCCTCCACCGCGTCGTCGAGGAAGAGGATGGGGCTGTCCGTGAACTCGCTCGGATTGCGCAGCAGGCCCACCTGCGTGATGTGGGGGTTGTCGTCGTTGAGGGTCTGCGCGCTGGCCGCGGTGACGACCTGCGCGCCGTCGAACCACACGTCGACGGAGCCCTGGCCCGCGTTCTTCGACCACTTGATGTGCATCGCGATGCGGTGCCAGACGCCCGGCGTCAGCGCGCCCGCCGCCTCCCAGTGCACCTTGTTCGTGGGCTTGCGGGTGGCAAAGCTGATGTTCTGCCCCACGACCTCGAAGGACATCATCTGGGCATACGTGTTGGTGGACTCCCAGTATCCGATCTGCGTCGGCGGGTTCGCCGCGAGCGCTTCGGGGAGGTAGATGCTCCAGGCGAAGTACGTCTCGGCGCCCTCGGCGGTGCGCGCGTCGGCGGGCCGGTGCTGCAGCTCGACGCGCTTGATGCCGTTCGGCCACGTGGCGTCGTTGGTGAGCCGGATCTGCCCGGCGCTCCGGCCCTGCAGGACCGTCGTGTTCACCACGCTGATGTTCTGCTCGTTCAGCTTGTACGACCACTGAGACAGGTCGCCCGTCTCGAAGTCTCCGGTCCAGACAGGCGCCGCGGACGCGCCCGCGGCGGCGGCGAACGTCAGCGCGGCGGCGGTCAGGGAAAACAAGCGCGGCGCGAGGCGCGGGCGGGGTGAGAACGACGAGGAAGAAGGAGATGTCAAAGTCATGCGCGGGATTCGACGCCGGTTCCGGCGGGCCGTCAACCGCGAAGCCGGCCGCGCGAGCGTGCCCGGAGCTCGTCAGGCGCGGCGCCGCGGTCCCCGGGTCATACAAGCCAGGCGCTGACCGGCGACTCCCGGTGATCCAGGCGCGACCGCCGCCGCGCCGGGGCGTGCTCCGCGCGGAGGCCGGCGTGCGCGCGCACGGCGAGCAGGGTGTTCGCGTCGTAGACCCACCGGAGCCGCTGGACCACGGCGGACGTGAAGAGGAGGCACAACGTGCCCTCGGGCGGGCCGTCGAACCGCACGACGTGCTCGCCCGAGCGAAACCCGGCGATCTCCCCCGCGCCGATCGAGATCGCGCCCTCGCCGCGGAGGCGACGCGCACGGGCGACGCTCTCGTTCCTGTAGCCGGGGGCCTCGGCGTACACGTCCACCGCCAGCCGGCCAGGGCCGAGCACGCCCACCTGGAGGTGCTCCGGGAGGCTCTGGAGCGGCTCCCCGGCGGCCGCCGGGGGCACGAGCTTGAGCAGCAGGCCGAACTCGTGCGCCTCGACGAGGCTCAGGGCGTCGGCGCTCGGCGGGGCGTAGCGCGGATCCTCCGCGGCGAGATCGAGCTCGGCGCGGAGCAGATCCCGCGCGGCGACGGACCGGACGAGCGCCTCGAACGCCGGCGCACACCCCCAGAACGCCTCCGGATCGCCGCCGGACAGCCGGCGGGCGACGTCCTTGAGAAACACCCCGAGCGCCGGCACACGCTCGGCCCGCCAGGCGACCAGATCGACGATGGATGTGGACATGGCACACTCGTCCTTTCGAGAGCAGGCGACGCTCGCGGGGGGACGGCCCCTCGACGCCCAGGAGCACCGGCGCTCCGGCGACATCGAATCAGCCGTTGATCGCTTTGTCGTCTGACCAGTCCTAGCAAGCGGAAGTCCATGACCCGTGGGATCCGCATCCGCTCACCGCGCGGCGCGCCTCGGCCGCGCTCGCGCCCTCCGCTCCGCCTCTCGGGCTCTCCTCGCGACAGACGGAGCAGACCGGCGCTCGACGCAGGGGTGAGGCGCAACCGCTGCCCGATCACGACACGAATGTCGCGGTCGAGGCGTCGTGAGCCACGGGCCGCCGGAGATGAAATCGCGCGGAGCGGATCGAGGCGATTCGTGGAGACGAAAAGCGGGAATATCGTGGCAAATTCGGGTTTCTTCCCGCACCCCCGCCTCCCTGCTCCGGTCTCTTCCCGCACCCCCGCCTCCCTGCTCCCTCGGCAGTGCTCCCCGCGCGCCGGAGCTGCGCTGCCGCCGGCGGGCCGCGTTCGATGGACGCGGTCCGCTCCTCGTCGACGCGGCGGCGGCGCGCAGCCCTGTCGTCGAGGATCCGCGGGGCGAATCGTGCTGCTGGGTTAGTGGCGCCTCGGGCGCCCTTCCATCAGAAAATCTGCACGTCGTCCGCTCGGCGCGCGCGGCGGAGACTTCCCCACATCAGGCGGCGATCTCGATCCACAACGCCCGGGTCTGTTGCGCCGGGAGGTGGATGAGGCCCTCGCCGGCGTTGAGGGCGTCGCCGGGGCAGGTCCAGGGCTCGAGGCAGACGAAGTCCCTGTCCTTCAAGGTCCACACGACCCAGCGGGTGAACTCGGGCGAGCCGCGCACGTGGATTCGCGCCCCGGGCGCGTCCGGCGCGCCCTCGATCGAGAGCGAGCTCTCGGTGGCGCCGTGATCGAGCAGGTGAAGGTCGACCTCGGGCTGGGTCAGGTCGAAGCCCGTGAAGGGAACTTCGCGCTTCGAGGTGTTGTCGAAGGCGCGCGTCGCCCGGGTCTCGATGGCGGTCCGGCGCTTGTCGGCCTGAGCGACGGCGAAGTACGGGTGGAACCCCGCGCCGAAGGGCATCGGCGGCGCGCCGCCGCCGGACTCGTTGGTGACGTGGAGGTCGATGCGGAGCGCGCGGGCGCGCAGCGTGTAGGTGAGCTCGACGCGGAAGTCCCAGGGGTACTGCGCCCGCGTCGCCTCGCTCGACCGCAGCCCGAGCCGGGCATAGGCGCCGCCCTGCGCGAACGTCCCGCGCTCGTCGAGCGACCAGGGCAGGGTGCGCGCGAAGCCGTGCTGCTTCATCTGCCCGCGCGCGCCGGCGAAGGACCAGGCGTCGCCCGTCAGCTTGCCGGGCGAGGGGAAGAGCACCGGGTTGCCGCCGCGCACGTTGGCGGCGCGATCCTCGAAGGTGGCCCGATCCAGGTAGAGCAGCTCGCGCCCGCCGAGGGATAGCTCCGACATGATGCCGCCGCGGGCGGGGGCGATCACGGCGCGGCTCGCAGCGTCGCTGTCGGCGAGCTCCACCGTGGGGATCGCGCCGTCGATTTCCTTCACGCTGAACATGGCTCCTCCGGTCTGTCGGCGAGCATGGTAGCCAGCCGCGCGGCGCGCCCGCAACGCGGGGCAGGGGCGCGGCGGCGCGGCGCGCCGGCAGGGGGACGGGCGCCGCCGCGGGCGCCTCACCGCCGGCTCAGCCACTCGAGCAGCGCGACGAGCAGCGCGAGCGCCGCGATCGGCAGCGCGATCCACCCGAGGACGATCACCCAGCCCCGGCGGAGCGAGCGGCCGCCGCGGTCCTCGCAGGCGAGGCAGATGGCCCAGACCCGCGCGCCGCCCTCGGTGAGCACGCAGCAGTCGCCGCACACGGGCGCGCGGCAGCGCGCGCACGGGCCCGCCGCCTCGGCGCCGCACCGCACGCACCGCGCGACGGCGCCGCCGCCGTCGCCGTGATGCATCAGGCCGCCGGACATCCCGGAGGACTATCCGCCCCGCGGCCCAGGGACAACCCCGGGCGCGCCGCGTCAGCGCGCGGCGCCGTCGCCGCAGCGGGCGAGCGCGTAACGCAGGGCGTTCTGGAGCAGGCCGAAGGTCATGAACGCCCCCTCGGCGCCGCCGATCTCGGTCATGGTCCGGGCGATCGCGGGCGAGATCCCCGAGACGAGGCACCTGCTGCCGAGCAGGCTCGCCGCGCGCACCACGGCGAGCAGGTGGGCCACGGTCGCGGCGTCCACCGCGCTGACGCCGGTCAGGTCGAGGACGGCGAAGCGCGCCTGCGTCCGCACGATCTCGGGGAGGAGGCGCTCCATGATCTGCGCCGCCCTCGCGGTCTCCACCGTCCCGATGACCGGCAGCACGAGGACCCCCTCCCACGCCTGGATGATGGGCGTGGACATGGCGATCATCGTCTCCTGCTGCTGCCGGAGGAGCGCCTCGGCGCGCTCGCGCTCGGTGTTCTCCTCCGCGAGCATCCGGTTCTTCTGCGCGAGCTCCTCGGCGTAGGCCTCCCGGCGCTGGAGCGCCTCCCTGAGCTCGCCCTCCAGCTGCCTGAACGACGTGATGTCCTTGGTCGTGACCGCGACGTCGTCGTCGCTCAGCGGGATGATCTGATATTGTATCCAGGTGCCCCCGCCGTCCGGCGCGCGGATCTCCCGCTCTTCGACCAGCCGCTCGCGGCTCCGGAGGGCGCGATCGATGGCAGCCACGAGCCCGAGCGCGCGGGCCTCCGGCGTGATCTCGTCGATCGTCCGGCCGATGATCGCCTCGCGCGGCGTGGACAGCAGCTCGATCAGCTTGGCGTTGGCCTCGGTGAACACGAGATCCCCGTCCGCCCCGCCCACGCCCGGCGCGCGCCGGAGCACGACGAAGATGTCCTGGCTGCCGTCGATCGCCGCCCGGAACCGGGCCTCGGCCGCGACCAGCGCCTCCTCGGCGCGCTTGCGATCGGTGACGTCGCGCGCGACGAAATAGACGACCTGCGCCTCCATGTTGGCGGATGAGTTCCACTCGATCCACCGATAGGAGCCGTCGCGGCACCGGTAACGGTTCGTGAACGTGACGCTGCCGACGCCGGCGAACGATTGCGCCGACTCCGCGAGGGTGCGCTCCCGATCGTCAGGATGGACGAAGTCGAGGAAGGGCTTGGAGAGGAGCTCTTCGCGCGAGTAACCGAGCGTCCGCTCCCAGGCCTGGCCGATGCGCTTGAAATGACCGTCGAAGCCGGCGATGCCCACCAGATCGACGGACAGCTCGAAGAAACGGCCGAGCTCGTCGAGCTGCCATGCTTGCGTCATGATAACGTCTAGCCGTATCAGCTCCGGCGCTGAGCGTCGACTTGATCAACAAGGCGCACCGCAGGCAACAGGGCGCTCCGCAGGCAACACGGCGCACCGCAGGCACCAGGGCGGCTGTCACAGGGGCGCACCGCACACAGTCTCCGAGGTCCCCAGCGCGCGTGACCCCGCGGCGCCTCTGGGGAGGAGAGGGAGGACACCAGGGGACCTAATCGTCCCGAGTGAGCCTGTGCGCGCGGCGGGGGGCGGGGAGGGCACGGCGGCGCCCCGGGCAGCCCCGGCGCGTTCCGGCGTGATCGGCGGAGAGCGCTCGTCGGTCGATCAGGCGATCTCGAGCCGGACTGGCACGTTGTTGCGCGTGGCGTTCGAGTAGGGGCAAACCTGGTGCGCCTTCTCGACCAGCTGCTCGGCTTGCGCCCGATCCACGCCCGGCAGCGAGATGCGCAGGCCGACGTCGATGCCGAACCCGCCCTCCGAGCGTGGTCCGATTCCGACGGTCGCCGTCACGGTGGTCTCGGCCGGCACCCGGATCTTCTCCTGGCCCGCCACGAACTTCATCGCTCCCAGGAAGCAGGCCGCGTACCCCGCGGCGAACAGCTGCTCCGGGTTGTTGCCGTCTCCGCCGGCGCCGCCGAGCTCCTTCGGCGTCGAGAGCTTGACGTCGAGCTTGCCGTCCGCGGTCGTGGCGCGGCCGTCGCGGCCCCCGTTGGCAGTGGCTTGGGTGGTGTATTTCACGTCGACAGGCATCGGAGCACTCCTTCGTTGCGAGAAGCCCAGCGCTGGGCGGGTTCATCCTGAGCAAGCTGATCCGAGTCCGGGCAGCCGTTCGGGACCGAGCTCACATATTGCAGAAAGTGATGCTCCGCAAGCTGCAGAGGAGAACGAAGGCAGCGCCGGCGCGATGGGTGAAAAGCCCTCTTCAGCGCAGCCCCGGCAGGGGCAGCCCCGGCAGCGAGCTCTGGACCGCCTGGACCAGCTGCTCGTGCGTGATCGTCCCCGCGAGGCGAAAAGGCACATCCACGTTGAGCGTCTCCCCGCCGATCGCGACCGTGCCGTCGACCTGATACGGGACTCCCTGGCGCTGCGCCGTCAGGGCGGCGATGCTGGTGAGATCTTGCCACTTCACCGAGAGCGGCACATCGAGGCGGGTCCACTGCTTCGAGGCCAGCTTGAGCGGCGCGGGCACGGTGACCGTGCCGACGTCGTATTTGCCGTCGAGCAGCACGTTCGCCTTGAGCGAGCGCGTGGAGAGATCGACCCCATTCGGGTTGTAGACCTGGAGCTGGACCCGGAGATCGATGCCGCGCGCGGTGATGGCGGTCACCGCGGCGAGCTCGGGGCGCAGCGTCGGCGGTTCGGGCCGCGAGCACGCGGCCAGGGTGAGGGCGGCGGCGAGGAGCAGCGAGCGCACCAGGGGAGGTGTGGCGCGGATCTGCGTGGAGCTCAACGGAAATCGCGCGCGGCCCCCGCGGCGCAGCGCGCGTGCGGCGCGCGCGCCGCGGGGATCATCGCGCGCGCCGCGCTCCCCATCGCTTGGACCTCCACGGCGACGCTCCATCTGCTATGCCCGGGCATGGGCATCCTCCCGCTCGCCGAGCGTGTCGCCAGGACGGCATTGAACCGGGCCGGAGTGCAGAGCCGCTGGGTCGACACGTCGGTCTGCCGGCTGCACCTCTACGACGGCGCGGGCACAGGTCCGCTCCCGACGATCGTCCTCCTCCACGGCATCGGCTCCTCGGCGCTCCCGTATGCGCCCGTGCTGCAGCGGCTGAGGCGGCGCGCCCGGCGCGTCATTGCCGCCGAGGCGCCGGGGCACGGGTGGAGCGCCGCGCCGGCGTGCGCGTTCACGCCGGAGTGCCTCTCCACGGCCATGAACGAGCTGCTCGATCGCGAGCTCGACGAGCCCGCCGTGGTCGTCGGCAACTCCCTCGGCGGCGCGGTCGCGGTGAGCTACGCCCTGAGCTCCCCGGACCGCGTGCGCGCGCTGGTGCTCGCGTCGCCGGCCGGCGCGTGCATGGAGCCGACGGAGCTCGAGCAGCTGCTCGGGCTGTTCAAGCTGAGGTCGCGGGCCGACGCGCGCTCGTTCTTCGCGCGCCTCTACCACCGCGTCCCCTGGTTCGCGCCGCTGGTCGCCGACGACGTCGTGCGGATGTTCTCGCGCGAGGCGATCCTCTCCTTCACGCGCTCGGCCCGGTGCGAGCACGCGTTCACGCCCGAGCAGCTCGGCTCCCTCGCGATGCCGGTCCTGCTCATCTGGGGCCGCTCGGACCGCCTGATGCCGAGCGCCAACCTCGCGTACTACCGGCGGCACCTCCCGCCGCACGCCACGATCGAGGAGCCCGAGGGGATCGGCCACTGCCCGCAGGTCGACGACCCGCGCCGCTTCGCCGACAGGGTCGCGGCGTTCGCGGAGGAGGCGCTCGCGCGGGCAGCGGGCGCGGCGGCTCAGGCCGCGCCGGCCGCGTCAGGCGCCCTCGGGCAACACGCGGCGCCGCTCGCGCAGGGGCCGGGAAAGGGGGCGGCGTAGCGGCACCGAGCCGCGCGCCGTCGCCGCCGAGCTGCTATTCCCGCCCCAGCGCCGCCGGCGCGTCTTCCGCCGCCGCGCCATCCGCCGCCGCCGCCGCGCCCCGCGCCTGCGCGGGCTCGCCGTCCGAGAAGTCGACGTCGATCCCGACGATCTTCATCAGGCGGAGCGCGTTCGCGGTCGTCACCACGCCGGCCTTCAGCTTGTAGTCGAAGCTCATCTTGTCATCGACCACGAGCTCCTCGAAGTGCATGTTGCGCACGCGACCGGAGGTCTCCTGCTCCAGCACGGAGAGCCCCATGTCGTGGGACGACACCGCGCCGATCGCCCCGCGCTCCACGAGGTGCCGCACGACCGCCCTCGCCCCGATCTGGCGCTCGCGCGCGTTCGTGCCGTGGAGGATCTCGTCGAGCAGGAACAGCACCCGCTCGCCCGCGTTCGCGCCGTCGACGACGCGCTTCAGGCGGGTGAGCTCGGCGTAGAAATGCGAGACCCCGTGCTCGAGCGAGTCCTTGATCCGCATGCTCGTCCGGACGCGGACCGGCGACAGCGCGAGCGACGACGCGCAGACCGGCGCGCCCGCGAGCGCGAGCGCCGCGTTCACGCCGATCGCGCGCAGCAGCGTGCTCTTGCCCGACATGTTCGAGCCCGTCACGAGCAGCGCCGCGCCCGCGCCCCGCAGCGCCACGTCGTTCGTCACCCGCCGGTCGCGCGGCAGGAGCGGGTGGCCGAGCCCGGTCGCCTCGAAGCGGGGCTCGCCGTCCGTCACCGCCGGGTAGGCGTAGTCCGGGTTCTCGTGCGCGAACGTCGCGAGGCTCGCCAGCGCCTCGACCTCGCCGAGCGCCCGCATCCACGCCTGCACGTGCCGGCCCGCGCGCAGCTTCCACCGCTCGAGGGCGAGCGCGCACCACACGTCCCAGAGCAGGAAGAGGTCGGCGACGAGGTGGATCAGCCCGCTGTGGCGCAGATCGGAGTAGCCCACCCGCGTCTCGAGCGCGGTCATCTCCCGCGACGCGAGCGCCCCGGTCGGCCCCACGAGCGCCGCCCGGAGCGCCTCGAGGCGCGCCGACGAGAACGCCTGCTGCTCGATGCAGGCGAGGATCGGCCGGTACCGCGCGAACGGCGCCTCGCGCGACGACGCCACGGTGAGGATCGGCTCGAGCGCCGGCCGCAGCGCGACCAGCACGAGGATCTGGAGCCCGAACGGGACGAGCCACACGTGGCGCAGGAGGCCGAGCGCCTCCGCGGGGATGAACCGGGGCGCCGCGAGCGCCGCCAGCGTGAGCGGCACCAGCACCTTCGCCGCGGTCACGAGCGCGCTCACGCGGACGCCGCCGGCGGTGCGCGCCTCCGGGCCGATCAGCGCCGGCGGCGCCTCGGCCCACGCGATGAGCGGGCCCGCCTCGCGCCCGCGCGCGCCCGCCTGCATCCCCACCACGGCGAGCTCCTCCCGGAACGCGGCGAGGCCGGCGAGCTCGCGCACCGCCTCCTGCCGCGCCGCCACGTCGGCGGCCGACGCCGGCGCCGTGAGCCAGCCCGCCAGCGTGGCCTCGCCCTCGCCGGTCTGGGCGACGTCGAGCAGCTGGAACAGCGACGCCTGCCCGAAGACGTCGAGATCCCCCGCGTAGTCGTGGTCCGGCTCGGCGAAGCGCTCGCCCCGCTCCGGGAAATCGGCGATGTCGCCGGCGACGCGCCGCTTCCCCCGCACGTAGAGCCCGATCCGCTGCTCGAGCTCCGTCATCCGGGTGACGAGGCGCGCGTGCGCGACGAGCAGCCCGAGGAACACCGCGGCCACGGCCCCGGCGGCGTACGCGACCGTCCGCGGCGCCTCGCCGAAGAGCGCGAAGCCCCCGCCCACGGCCGCGGCCACGAAGGTGACCCCGCGCAGCAGCGAGAACGTCCGCGACCGGCGCTCGAGGGCGCTCGCCTCCGCGCGCAGCACGGTGAGGCGATCGTCGTAGGCGGAGAGGACGCGCTGCGCAACAGAGCTCGGGGGGTGCTCCACGGGCCGGTGTCCATAGGCCACCCTCGGCCGTGCATCCAGCGGGGAGGCGCGGCCGCGCGCGGGGGGCCACGAAAGCTTTCCTCCAGCGGGGAGGCGCGGCCGCGCGCGGGGAGCACGAAAGCTTTGAAGCGTCCTGCCTGGCTGCCCGTACAATGGCGCCATGGACCAGAACCTGCTGGAGCGCCTCAAGGCGTACACCGTGGTCGTCGCCGACACCGGCGACATCAACTCGATCGAGAAGTACCGCCCGCAAGACGCGACGACGAACCCGTCGCTCATCACGGCGGCGGCCCAGATGTCCGAGTACGCCGACATCGTGGGCGGCGCCCTCGCGTGGGCCCGGAAGGAGGCGGGCCAGGGCGGCGACCCGAGCGCGGTCGTCAACCTCGCCTTCGACCGGCTCGCCGTCGATTTCGGCCTGCGCATCCTCGCGATCGTCCCGGGCCGGGTGTCGACCGAGGTCGACGCGCGCCTCTCCTATGACACCCAGGCGACGGTCGAGAAGGGCCGCCGCATCATCCGCCTCTACGAGGAGGCCGGCGCCTCGCGCGAGCGCGTCCTCATCAAGATCGCCTCGACCTGGGAGGGCATCCGCGCGGCGGAGATCCTCGAGAAGGAGGGCATCCACTGCAACCTGACGCTGCTCTTCGGGCTGCACCAGGCGATCGCGTGTGCCGAGGCGGGCGTGACGCTCATCTCGCCGTTCGTCGGGCGCATCCTCGACTGGTACCTGAAGGACACGGGCAGGAAGAGCTACCCGCCGGCCGAGGACCCGGGCGTCGTCTCGGTCACGCGCATCTACAACTACTACAAGCGCCACGGCTACAAGACCGAGGTGATGGGCGCGAGCTTCAGGAACCTCGACGAGATCAAGGAGCTCGCCGGCTGCGACCTGCTCACGATCGCCCCGAAGTTGCTCGCCGAGCTCGCCTCGGCGCGCGGCGAGCTGCCCCGGAAGCTCGACCCGGACGCGGCGCGCGGCATGAACATCGAGAAGATCGCGATGGATGAGGCGACGTTCCGAACGATGCACGAGGCCGACCGGATGGCGAACGAGAAGCTCAGCGAGGGCATCGACGGCTTCGCGAAGGCGCTCTCCACGCTCGAGGGGCTGCTCCTCGAGCGCCTCCAGAAGGGCTCCGCCTCCTGACCTCCCGGCGAGGCCTCGCCTGCCGGCGATGCCTCGCCTCTCCCGCCGAGGCCTCGCCCCGCCGCCGCGGCGGCTCGACGCGCCTGCCGCGCCGGGGCCGGCGCGCCGCGTCCGGGTCGGGAGCGAGGGTCGAAGGTGGGAGGGCCGGCTTGCGTGGGAGCCTCCCGGTCTTCTAGGATCACGGCTCACGGATCGCTCTCCGGGCCGCCCTCGGCCGCCCTCGGCCACCCGTGGTCGCGCGCGGCCGAGGGTGGCCGAGGGCGGCCCGGAGGGCTCTGGGCGAGAGGCGCGCCGGCAGCGCGGTCCGTCGGGTCCGTCCACCGAGGAGGCGACCATGCAGCTCACGTCGCAGGACTACTGGGAGGACCACTGGCGGACGCACCTCAGCGCCGCGGACCTGAGCGGCGGCTTCGAGCTCTACGAGGACATCGCTCCCTTCCTGCCGCGCGGAGAAGCGGTGTCGTTCCTCGAGATAGGCTGTGCCCCGGGGCGCATCCTCGCCGAGTTCTGCGGGCGCCTCGGGTTCACCGCCTACGGCCTCGACTATGCCGGCGACCCGTCGATCATCGAGCAGGCGCTCACGGCGCGCGGCATCAAGCTCGGCAAGGTCGAGAAGGGGGACTTCTTCTCCTGGAACCCGAGGGAAAAATTCGATATCGTTGCTTCCTTCGGGTTCATCGAGCACTTCGATGACGCGGGGGCCGTGATCGATCGGCATTTCGAGATGGTGAAGCCGGGGGGAATGGTGGTGGTGTCGATGCCGAACTTCGCCGGCGGCCAGAAGGCGCTCCACTGGTTGTTCGATCGCCGGAACCTGGACGGTCACAACACCCGGATCATGAACCTGCCGTTCCTCGAGGCCGCCGCCCGCCGCAACCACGCCGAGATCATCCAGGCCCGTTACACGGGCGGCCACTTCGATTTCTGGCTGGACAGGGCGGCGCCCCTCATGGCGCGGCGTGTCGTCTGGCGCCTCGTTCCGCCCATCCAGGCGCTCGCGCGCTGGATGATCCCCGGCGAGGTGAACCCCTGGTTTTCCCCCTACCTCTTCGCCATCTACAGGGCACCGGTGTCGGCCGCGGGGGCGCCGACGCATGATCCTCTCCGATGCATGATCCCAGCGTGAGCGCCATCTCCCCTCCGGCCGTCCAGGACGCGGACGCCGACCGCCGCTTCCGCGAGAGCGTGCGGCGCCACGGCTGGGACCCGGACCACAAGTTCCTCGGCGGGTACGTCGACTGGGAGTGGCGCCACAGCCGTCACGCCTACGACGACCTCTTCACGTCGGTGCGGGGCAAGAAGGTGCTCGAGTTCGGCTGCCACCTCGGCGGCACCGCGATCGTGCTCGCGACGCTCGGCGCGGACGTGACCGCGGTGGACGTCGCCCCCAAGTTCGTCGAGCTGACCCAGCTGAACGTCGAGCGCCACGGCCTCTCGGAGCGGGTGAAGGTCGTCCACGTGCCCGACACGACCCGCATGCCGTTCCCCGACGAGGCGTTCGAGCTCGTCTCGTGCAACAGCGTGCTCGAGTACGTCGAGCCCGGCCGCCTCGGCGCGGTCCAGCGCGAGATCGACCGGGTGCTCGCGCGGTGGGGGTTCATCGTCGTCCTGGGCACGAGCAACCGCCTCTGGCCGACCGACATCCACAGCCGCCGCTTCCTGATGAACTACGTGCCTCGCCGGCTGCACGGGCTCTTCCCCGGCAGGCCGGTGCACAGCGTGTTCCCCTGGGAGCTCCGGCGCGGCTTCGGCGACTACGCGGACATCTCGAAGCAGGATCACGGCCGGCTGATCGTCGATCTGAAGGCCAAGATGGGCATGACCGGGCCGCGCCTCGCGGCCTTCTCCGCGGCGAACTGGCTGCTCAGGCCGGTCGGGCTCCACGTGGGCTTCGTGTCGCCGACGATCACGATGATTCTTCAGAAGCGGGTTGGGAGAGGAGCAGGCGATGGCTGACGATAGGACGCGGGTATACATTACCGTGGATGTGGAATGCGCCGAAGAGCGCATCGACGGCGAGAGCAAGTCTCCCGCGATGGGCTACGACCTCCGCATCTGGGGCCGCTTCGTCAACCAGCGCGAGCCCCTCGGGATCGAGCTCATCATGCGCGAGCTCGAGGCGTGCGGGCAGCGCGGGACGTTCTTCGTCGAGGCGATCGGCTCGTACAGCTTCGGGATGGAGGGACTCGCGAGCGTGTGCCAGGCGCTGCACGGCCGCGGCCACGACGTGCAGCTGCACGTGCACCCCGTGCAGCGGCGCGCCGACTGGCACACCCGGGGCGAGCCGCGCGTCTCGGACGACATCGCCGACTACCCGGTCGAGGAGCAGACGCGGCTCCTGCTCGAGGGGCGCGACCTGCTCGTGCGCGCGGGCGTCCCGGCGGGCGAGCTGCTCGGCTACCGCGCCGGCAACTTCGGCGCGAACAACGACACCTGGCGGGCGATGAAGCTCGCCGGGCTCGTGCTGAGCAGCAACTACAACCCCTGCTACTTCACCAAGAACTGCAAGATGCAGTATCCGGGCGCGCGGCTCGGCCTCTTCGAGACGCCCGAGAAGGGGGTGTACGAGCTGCCGGTCTCGAACTTCATCGAGCCGACGAAGCGCTTCCGGCACCTCCAGATCACGGCGGTGTCGCTCGACGAGATCAAGCACTGCCTGCTGCGCTACCGCAGCCTCGGGGTGCGGGAGGTCACGCTGGTCACCCACTCGTTCGAGTTCTATTTCCTGGACTCGGCCGCGGCGCGGCGCGGCTACCTGAACAAGCTCAACGTGGACCGGCTCCGCGGCCTCTGCCGCTTCCTGCAGGAGAACTCGAGGGACTTCGAGGTCGACACCGTGGGCGCGCTCGCGCGCCGGCTCGCGGACGCGGCGCCCGAGGAGCGGGACAGCGCTCCCCCGTCGCTCGAGTTCCCCCAGTCGAGCGCCATCCACCACGCCCGCCGCGTCGTCGAGCAGGCCTACAAGCGCGTCGCGCAGCGGCTCACCTTCCGGTAGCCCGCCCGCGCCGGGGGGCCTCGTCCGCGCCGTCCGCGTGCCGCCCGCGTGCCGATCGCGCGCCGCGGACGCGCCGATCGCGCCCCGGATCGGCGGCCTCCGGTGCTAAGTAGCCCCCATGCGGCTCATCGGACAGATCCACATCACGCTCAAGGGCAGCATCGTCCAGCGCAACCCGACGGTCTGGGAGAAGCTCAAGCGCGGCTTCGGCGCCAGCGTGGACCTCGACACCGACCGGATGCGCGTGGAGCTCGAGGCCACCGCCGTGGTCGATCAGGTGAAGCGGGCGCTCGGCCGGCTGGGGGTCGGCAACGCGCTCTCGCTGGTCATCGACGACACCGTCATCTTCCAGGACACCGACGGCAAGCCGGACGATCTGCCGGATCTCATGCTCGCGCTGTCCGAGCACGCCTCGCTGTTCGGGCGCGGCTTTCGCGAGCTCAGGTTCGCCGCCGAGCACGAGGAGGCGGGGCTGCACCTCGTCATCGAGACGCGGGCCCGCACCGAGCACCTCCAGGACGAGCCCGCCGCGCTCGTCTCGGTCGGCGGGCGCGTGCAGGACCTCGAGCCGCGCCGCGGCGAGTCCGGGGACGAGTACCGCCGCCGCGTCGAGCCCCTCACCAAGGATCCGGCGCTGTTCGAGGCCGCGCGGCTCCAGTTCGAGTCGTTCGTCGGGCGCCTCGAGGCCGCCCTCAAGGCGGCGATGCCGGAGGCGCGCGTGGAGCAGCACCACGCCGACGCCCGCGTGGTGCACGCGCCCGACGGCGGCGCGCCGGGACCACACCCGGTCGGCCCCACGCACCCGGGCTACGACCCGTTCATGGTCTATTACCCGCCGAGCCCCCTCGGGATGATGCTCGACGTGATGCTCATCTCGTCGTTCATGCACATGCTCTCCCCGCCCCACATCCTCGTGGTGAACCCGGCGGGCGCGACGCTCGGCACGGCCCAGGAGGCGGCCGCGAACCCCGACGTCCTGAACGCGGCCGATGACGGCGGCGGCGACGACGAGGCGGACGGCGGCGACGGCGGCGACGACGACGGCGGCGACGGCGACGATGACGGCGATCCGTGGGCGGACGACGGCGGCGACGTCGACGACGGCGGCGGCGATTTCGGGGACGTCGGCGACTTCGGCGACTGACCTGCTCGCGCGCGGGCGAGGAGAAGCCGGCGAGCGGGCTCGTCCTCTATGGACGACGCTGGGCAGGCGTGTTACCCGCCCAAGACGGCCGTGACCGGCGCCGGCGCTGGAGTGCAATCGCGCTGGCGCGCAGAAGGTCGCGCGCGCCGAACCCTGAGCAGGAGAGCGCGATGAACAGAAGCGAGGCGGCGCCGAACGGGCAGCCGAAGTCGGCGAGCGCGGGAGATCCCGAGATCGCCCGCGAGATCCGGACCATCATTGCACAGCGGTGCGGGATGAGCGTCGAGGCCGTGACGCCCGACCTCTCCCTCGAGAACGGCCTCGGCGTCGATTCGCTGGCGCTCATCGAGATCAACGTCGCCCTGGAGGAGCGATTCCAGATCGTGGCGCCGGATTTCGCCGCGCCCGATCAGGCCCAGATTCACACCGTCGGCGACGTCATCGCCTTCGTCGAGGCGCAGCTCGCGGCGCGCGGCGGCGCCGGCGCCGTCCAGCGAGGCGCGCCTTGATCGCGGCGCGCACGCGCGCCGAGCGCGAGGCGGCCGCCCGCACGCCGGAGCAGCAGCGGGAGCACGAGCGGCGCGAGGTCGCCAGCCATTACGAGAACGACCCGGAGATCTTCTCCATGGTCCTCGACAGCCGCCTCGCCTACGCGACGGGCATCTTCCTCGATCCCGCCGAGAGCCTGGAGGCGGCGCAGGAGCGAAAGTACGACTGGGTCCGCCGCGAGCTCGACATCCAGCCCGGGGAGCGCGTGCTCGACGTCGGGTGCGGCTGGGGCTCCAACCTCATCTACCTGGCCGAGCACACCGGCGGCAGCTTCCGGGGCGTCACGCTGAGCGACAAGCAGCGGGAGGAGGCGCTCCGCCGCGCCGACCGGGCGGGCGTCGCCGCCCGGGTCCAGATCGACCTCGCCCACGTCGAGGACCTCGACCTCGCGCCCGAGTCGCTCGACGCCGTGCTGTTCGTGGGCAGCATCGTGCACATGCACAACCGCGAGCGGATCCACCGGAAGATCGCCGCCGCGCTGCGCCCGGGCGGCAGGCTGCTCATCTCCGACTGCTACTTCCCGGCGCGCGCCCGCGGCGACCGCGAGAGCTCCGCCACGCAGTACATCTTCGTCGAGGCGCTCGGCTATTGCCGCCTGATCTCGCTCGCCGAGGAGCTCGGGATGATCGAGCAGGCCGGGCTCGACCTCCGGCGGGTCGAGGACCTCACGAGCTCGTACGTGCACACGGTCGCCCGGTGGATCGACAACGTGCGCGCGAACCGCGCTAGGATCGAGGCGCGCGCGCCCGGCTTCTCGCGCCTGCTCCAGACGTACATGACCGTGGGCCGGCTCTCGTTCGCGCGCCGCACCGCGCTCGAGTACATGATCGTGGCGCAGAAGCCCGGCGGCCGCGAGCGCCTCGGCGTCGCGCCGTCCCCCGAGCCGAGGCGGGCCCCGTGAGCCGCGCGCCTGCCGCGCGGACCGTCGCGGGCCTGCTCCGGGCGCGGGCCGAGGCCGCGCCGGATCGGCCCGGGTTCTACCACAAGGTCGAGGGGGAGTTCGTCGGGTGGTCCTGGGCGCAGTACTGGCGCCGCGCGTGCGCCGCGGCCTCGGGCCTCGCCGCGGCCGGGGTGCGCCCGGGCGATCGCGTGCTCCTGCTCGTCACGGACGTCGAGGTGGCGGTGCCGTGCCTCTTCGGCGTCTGGGTGCTCGGCGCGGTGCCGATCCAGGTCGGCGTGCCGTACCGGCTCACCGACGTCGCGGCGTTCCTCGGCGAGCTCCGGCGCACGGCCGCCCGCGTCGGCGCCCGCGCGCTCGTGGTCTCGTCCGCGCTGCTCGGCTTCGGGCTCGGCCAGGGCGACGGCGACGGCGGCGCGGGCGACCTCGCGCTGCTCGCCGCCGAGCCGCTGCTCGCCGCGCCGCCCGCGGGCGCGCTGCCCGACCCCGACGCCGCGCCCGGCCCCGCGCTCATCCAGCTGACCAGCGGCAGCACCGGGCACCCGCGCGGCGTGGTCATCCCGCACGATCGGCTGATGCTGCACCTCGCCGCGATGAGCGAGCGGCTCCCGGTGCGCGGCGAGGGCGCGGGGGGCGTGTCGTGGCTGCCGCTCCACCACGACATGGGGCTGCTCGGCGGCCTGCTCTTCCCGCTCTTCAACGACTTCCCCGTGCACATGCTCTCGCCGCTCGAGTTCCGGACGCGGCCGTTCTCGTGGCTCGCGGACATGGCGCGCATCCGCGGCGCCATCTCGCTGGGCCCGCCGAGCGCGTACGCCATCTGCATCGGGCTCGCCCGCCGCGCCGCCGAGGCGGGGCTGGATCTCGGCGCCTGGCGCTGCGCGATGATCGGCGCCGAGCCGATCTCCCCCGGCTTGCTCCGCCGCTTCGCCGACGCGTTCGCGCCCTGCGGCTTCCGTCTCGAGGCGTTCTTCCCGGTCTATGGGCTGGCGGAGGCGACGGTCGCCGTGACCTTCCCCGAGCTCCTCGCGCCGCCGCGCGTGCTCACCGTCGATCGCGCCCTGCTCGAGCGCGAGGGCCGGGTCGAGGAGGCCGCGCCCGGCCCGCTGGCCCTGGAGCTCTGCGGCGTGGGCAGGCCGATCCCGCACACGGAGATCCGCGTCGTGGACGCCGCGCGTCGCCCCGTCCCCGAGCGCGCGGTGGGGGAGATCGAGGTGCGCTCCGCGACCGCGATGGAGGGCTATTTCGACGACCCCGAGGCGACGGCCGAGGCGCTCGTGGACGGGTGGCTGCGCACGGGCGATCTCGGGTTCCTCGATCGAGGCACCCTGTTCGTCACCGGGCGGAAGAAGGAGGTCATCATCAAGGGCGGACACACCATGATCCCCGCCGTGATCGAGGAGATCGCGGCTCGGGTCGAGGGCGTCCGGGCCGGGTGTGTGGTCGCGGTCGGGCTCTACCTCGAGGAGCGCCAGACCGAGGCGGTCTACGTGGTCGCCGAGACGCGCGCCGACGCCTCCGAGCACGCCGGCCTGGCGGAGCGGGTGCGGGAATCGCTGCGGGCGAACGGCGTCACCGTCGATCAGGTGGTGCTGGTCCCGCCGGGCGAGCTGCCCAAGACGACGAGCGGCAAGCTGCGTCGCCGCGAGGTGGCCGAGCGGCTCCGCGAGGGCGCGGGCAGGCCGCCGGGCGGCCAGATTTCGCGGGCGCCGCTGGGCGACGTGCGTTAAATCCCGGGTTCGCTCTCCGGAGCGCAACCGAACGGGACCGTCCATGACGACTCGCTCCACGGAACAGCGCCATGTCTGTGCCGCGCCGCTCTCGCCCGAGGCGCGCGCGTGGGAGATCGAGCAGCTCAAGCGGTTCGGCCTCGAGGACGAGGACTGGACCTCGGAGGGCAAGTGTCCCTTCTGCGCGGGACAGCGCCTGTCCGTGGAGCTCGATCCGAAGGACCGGGTGCCTTTTCTCCCACCCGTGCGCGCGCGCCGGCGCTGAGCGCCCAGGGCCGCGCGCGCGCGCGCCGCACGCCCACGCCCACGCCCACGCACACGCACACGCACACGCACACGCACACGAGCAGCCTCAGCGATACTCAGCGAGCTTCGTCTAGATGGCGCGCGCCGGCGGGTGGGTCGGCGCGGCGAGGGCGGGTGGGCGCTGGCCAATCGGCAAGACTGGGGCGAGGGAGCTTGCGCATGGGACACCGCCCGGCATGTCTCCCTTCGGGCCTCGATGACTGAGACGTTATGGTGCGCGCCACACAAGGCGCGCCTGGAGGGCCGAGACACCTGGGACCTTATGGTACCTCGGTCGGTGCTCGACGCGCCCACCCGCCCCCGCCGCGCCGACCCACCCGCCGGCGCTGACGTTGGGGGGAAGGGGGCCCTGCTTCGTGGAGAGAGAGGGCGCGCCGCGAGAGGATCAGTCCTCCAGCATCTTCGCCTTCACCCACCTGCCCGAGTCGGTCAGCTGGTTGTCAGCCCACGGGCCCATGCCGCTCGATCCTGGCCTGAGGGCGGAGCAGGCCTCCGCCTTGTCGTTCAAGGCCCAGTTGGCCCAGCTGATGTCGTTGGCGTTCAGGAAGTTGATCCAGGTCTGCGCCTCGCCGGTGTCGAGCGTGCCGTTGCCGTCGGCGGCGCAGGTGCCCCACTCGGTCACGAACAACGCGAGGCCCTTGTTCAACGCCGTCTGGGCCTTGTCGCGCAGGAACTGCTTGTGCGTGGTGGCGTAGAAGTGCAGGGTGTACGCCACGTTCGAGTCGGAGAGGGGGCTGTCGGCGGCGACGTCCGCGTCCTGCGACCAGTTCGGCGAACCGACGATGACCAGGCTCTTCGTCGCGCCGGCGCGGCGGATCTCGCCGATGACCTGCTCGGCGTAGGACTTCACCGTGGACCAGTTGTTGGTGTTCAGCGGCTCGTTGAAGACCTCGAAGATGACGTTGGGCACGTCCTTGTACTGCGCCGCCACCTCGCGGAAATACTGCTTCGACAGATCGAGGTGCTCGTGCGCGTAGTGATCATGCCAGTCGATGATCACGTAAATGCCCTTGTTCACCGCCGCGTCGACGACCGCCTTCACCCGCTCCTTCTCGGCCGAAGGGTTCGTGAGGTAACCCTCCTCGTCGATCCCCATCGCGGCGCGGACGATCGTCGCGTTCCACTGGTCCACGAGCGTGTTCACGGCGGACGCGTTGTAGAACTTGCTGCCCCACTGGCTCCAGAAGAAGCTCATCCCCTTCAGCTGGACCGGGGATCCATGCTCGCCCACGACCCGGCTGTTCTTGACCGAGAGCCAGCCGTGGCGCTCCACCGGCGTGCCGGTCGGGGGCACCCCGGTGCCCGTGCTGGCCGAGGTGCTGCTGACAGAGCTCCCCGTGGTCGCCGAGGTGCTGCTGACAGAGCCCCCCGTGGTCGCCGAGGTGCTGGAGGCGCCCCCCGTGGTCGCCGTGCTCCCGGAGCTCCCCGTCGTCGCAGGCCCCTCGCCGCCGCCGCCGCCCACACCACCCCCATCCCCGTCATCCGAGCAACCGAGCAGCAGGGCCGCAGGCAACGCGACCACCGCGAGGCGCAATGACCACCTCGACACTCCAAGCACACCGCGAAGCGAGACGTTGTTCATCATGTTCTCCAAGGATCGTTCCGGATGGCGCGGCATCAAAAGCGGAGTCCGACGCCATGGCAAGCCCCCTGCGCGCCGACGGCCGAGGAGGCAATCTGGATCATGTGTTGGCTGGCATACCGTGATTGTTGTTGACAGCTCTGAAAACCGGGCAGCGAAGCAACCGGCAGGAGCGAGAGGGCGATGCCCTTCCCCGGCGCCGACGTGGCGGAGCTGTGGTGTGCAAGCAGCCGGAAGGCTTTGGCAAGAGGCGTGCCGAAGTGGGAGCTCCCGGGGGCGGAGGCCGCCCGGCGGAGCTCAGGGGGCGGGAATGCAAGGCCTACATCGGTCGGATGCAGGGCCTGCATCGACGGGGGGAGGGGGATACATCGTTCCCCTCGGTGGGCAAACGACCACCCAGGGCAACCGCCTGTCCATGGTGGGATCGACAAATCCTTCGACAAATCGAGGGGAGATGTCCCGGAAAGGGCGCCTCGGGGGCGGCGCGGCGGCGGTCGGCCGGTGCGTGGGCTGACCAGAGGCGCGCTCAGCGGGGGACCGCCGGCTCCTCGTCGTCGGGGCCGACGCAGGCCGACAGGTCGAAGAGCATGAAGAGCAGCGCCTTCTCCTGGGGGGACAAGGCGCGGCGCTCGCCGTCGTCGTCCGCGCAGCCGGTCGGGAACGGCGCCCCGGCGACGTCCTGCGTCGCCACGTGGATGTCCGTGTACACGAAGCGGCCGCACTGCTCGCCCTCGGGGAGGCCGATCGGGGTGTTGAACGTGAAGTACTTGACCCCGGGGAGCGCGCCGTAAGCGTCGTTGCGCTCGTTGTAGAGCCACCGCGTCGCGATCTCCTCGTTCACCGAGTTGACCCAGTGCTGCGGATCGTTGATCTCGATCTGGCCCGGCGTCGTCGAGGCGCCCACGTGGACGAGCCAGTCCCGCAGCGCCTGGCCCTTCGGGAACGTGGCGTCGACCAGCACGGGGAGGCCGTCGTCCGGGTCGGTCTCCTCCTCCCAGTCCGCCGTCTCGGGGAAGCGCTCCGGACCGCGGCGCAGCCAGTAGTTGTGCCAGTGCGACGCGAACACGCGCCCTCCCGCAGAGGCGTAGTCGAACATCGCCTGCAGCGCCGCCGGGGGCTTGTCATCCGCGAACTGAGACCCCTCGCACGACAGGATCACCATGTCGTACTGCATCAGCGTGTCGAGCGAGCCCCAGAGCTGCGTGGCAGGGGGGAAGAGCGCCCCGCCGTTGAGGCCGGCGCGGTACTGGTTCGTCGCCTTGTCGCCGACGATCGCGCGGCCGGAGAACAGGTTCACGCGCCCGCCGCCCGCCTCGGGCGTGAACTCCGATTCGTCGATTCCGATCTTGAACAGCAGGCACTCGAGGACGTCCGCGCCGCCCGTCGCCAGCGCGATCCTCGGGAGGTGGCCCTCTGACGCGCTGCGCGGCAGCCGGATCGAGCCCTCCTCGGTCGCGTTGTCGACGCACGCCTCGACCACCGGCAGGACGAGCTCCCGCCGCCACTTGCCGATCTGGACCACGAGCGGGATGTCCTCGCCGACCGGCGCGTCCTCCAGCACGAACCGCCCGCGCGTGTCCGTCAGCGCGGCCGCGACCGGCGCGCCGGCGAGCGTCGCGTCGCAGCGGTCGCAGCTCGCGCCGTCGGGGATGGGGAGAAGCGGCTTGTTCGGGACATAGACTAGGACGTTGTAGAGCGGGATATTGCCCGCTGGCTCGTACACCGTGCCGCTCACGGTGGTCGTGCGGCCGCCCGGACAGGCGACCCGCTGACACTCCAGCCCCACACACGCCGACGCGCCGCTCCCGGGCCCCGAGCCGCCGATCCCCGTGAGGAAAGGGTCGCCCCCGACGCCGCCGCCGACGTCGCCGCCGCCCCGAGCCGTCGTCCCGGGCGCCCCACCAAGACCCCCGCAGGAGCACGCGGCGAAGGCGGCCGGCGCCGCCGCGGCCGCCGCCACGAAGTACCCCGCTGTGCGCAATCTCGACATCCGAGCCTCCAGGCGCGGGGGCCAAAGGTGCCCTAGGCCGCCCAGTCCGAGCGTAATCGAGCGGAGGGGGAGCGGGGAAGGGACAAGCCGGAAGAAAACCCCTTTGCCGGCGCCTCGGCGAGAATGGTTGTCCGCGGGCGCGCGCGCGACGGAAGCGACGCAAGAAGAAGACAAGCCCTCGATCCGTTCGGGCGCGCCCGTGAGCCCGCCGCGCGGCTCCGCCCCGGCCAGCTTCCACAGCGGAGCACGACGGCAGACGACGGACGAACCGGAGGCCCCGCGTCCAGGCTCGCCGCGCGCTCGTCGCCGCGCGTTCGCCGCGCGTTCGCCGCGCGCTCGCCGCGCGCTCGCCGCGCGCTCGCCGGAGAAAAGGACGCGGCCACACACGAGACGACGCGGCGAGACACGGCCGGAGCGACCGGACGCGACCCGCGCGGTGGCGTGTGATGTGGTGACTCCTCTCACTCTTGCGAGTTCCGGTGTGGCCAGAAGCTTCCGGGCAGAGTAGGATGCGGCGCTTTGCGTTCCGCCATGTCTCACGCTCCACCCCCTCGCCCTCAGCTTCTGCAAATCACCTGGCCAATCTACAGCGAGCACCTCCTCCACCTGCTCGTCGGCGTGTTCGGCGTCTGGCTGGTGAGCCGCTTATCGGACGACGCCGCCGCCGCATACGGGCTGTCCAACCAGATCATGCTGACGTTCATGATCACCTTCCGCTTCGTCAGCGTCGGCGCGAGCGTGGTGGTCACCCAGTATATCGGCGCGGGGGACCGCGCCGGCGCGGAGCAGGTCGCGCGGGCCTCCCTGGGCGCCAACGCCTGGATGGGGATCGCGAGCTGCGCGATCATCGGGCTCGGCGCGAGCTCGCTCCTCTCGCTGATGAACACGCCGGCCTCGCTGATGCCGACCGCGCGGCCTTACCTGATGGCCGTCGGCGTGATGCTGGCGTTCGACGCGGTGAACTTCTCGATGGGCGCGGTGCTGCGCGCGCACACGTACACCCGCGACACGCTGCGCCTCATCCTCGTCATGTACGTCATCCAGCTCGCGCTCAGCCTGCCGCTCATGTTCGGCTTCGCCGGGTGGGAGGGGCTCGGCATGAACGGGCTCGCGCTGGCCGCGGTGATCGGCCGCGCCTGCTCCTTCTTCATGCACCGGAGGCTCTGGATCGAGCGCCTCGGGATCCGCGCGTCCTTCGAGGACTACTGGCGCATTCGCCCGGACCGCCTGCGCGAGATGCTCCACATCGGCCTGCCGGGGGCGGGCGAGAACGTGGTCTATCGCATCAGCTACATGATCATCCTGGCCATGATCGCCGACATGGGGGCCGCCGCGCTGGCCACGCACACGTACACGATGCAGATCGTGCACTTCCTGCTCCTCTTCTCCATGGCGATCGGCTTCGGGACCGAGATCGTCGTCGGGCACCGCGTCGGCGCGGGCGAGCTCCACGGGGCCGACCGCCAGGTGCGCGGCGGGCTCCTGATCGGGTTCTGCGTGTGCGTGACCACGGTGCTCGCCACCGCGCTGGTCGGCCCGCGCCTGCTCGGCCTCTTCACGCGCGATCCGGAGGTGCTCGCCACCGGCGCGACGCTGCTCTGGCTGAACCTCCTCGTCGAGCCGGGCCGCACGCTCAACCTCGTCGTCATCAACGGCCTGCGGGCGACCGGCGACGCGCGCTTCCCGGTCGGATTCGGGGTGTTCTCGATGTTCGCGGTCGCGGTCGGGCTCTCGTGGCTGCTCGGCGTCCACTTCGGCTGGGGGCTCGCCGGCGTGTGGGTGGCCTACGGCGCCGACGAGTGGGTCCGCGGGCTCGCCATGGCCGCGCGCTGGCACTACCGCGGCTGGGTGCCCCACGCGCGGCGCACCGTCCGCCGCGTGCGGCTGAGGCAGCCGCGCCCCGCCTGAGCGCCACCGGCCCGCGCGAACTCCATCGCTGCCGCCGCCGAGGTGGCATGTCGATTGCTGCTCCTCCTCGGAAAAGGAGCGTGCCCATGTCAGACAACGAGCGCAATTCGGCAGGACGAGCGGCCGCGAGCCCGGCCGCGAGCCCGCCCGGCTACGGCGGCATTTCCGAAGGCAGCGTGGGCGACCCGACCACGTCGGGGCAGAAAGGCACAGCGCCCGGGGCGGGATCCCAGGGAAGCGCTGGGGCCGGAGGAGAGCGCGAGCAGGCGCGCGACCAGGGGCGCGCGGGGGCCGCCGGAGAGCGCGAGCAGGCGCGCGGCCAGCGTGATGCCGTCGAGGGCGGCGCGGAGGAGGCGGTCGACACGCCCCGGAACGGCGGCTCGGGCAACGAGGTGATCCCCGGCGTGCTCGACGCGAACCGGCAGGTGAACTACGAGTCGAGCGCCGAGCACAAGAGCAGCTGGCCCGACGAGGGCGGGACCGGCGAGGCCGGCGCCGGATAACCGGGGACGCCGGCCTAGCCCGCCGGCGCGTTCACCTTCTCCGCCACGGCCGTGCAGAGCGCGGCGACGCCGCGCCTCGGCACGGTGACCAGCTTGTCGCGGAACGCGTCGCGGCGGTCGGTGTAGAGCTTCGACACCTTGTGCGACAGGATCGTCGAGCTCCACACCGCGACGACATCCGCCCATCGCAGATCGGCGTCGGCCTTGGCCGCGTTGCGGTGGCCCTCGCCGTCGACGATGCGGATCTCGACCTCGCCCGCGAGCAGGTGCCGCAGGTCCTCGGCCGTGCCCGGCCCCCCGCCGACCACGAGCAGCCGCTTGAGCCCGCGCGCGTGAAACGCCCCGATCATCACGAGCGCCGCGCGCTTGTTCGCAGAGCTGCCGCACATGTCGCAAACTGCGTCGGCGTCGGCCTCGACGACGCGGAGCCCGGCCTTCGCGGGCAGCTTCATGCACTCGGCGCAGCGCCGCTCGACCGGCTCCGGCGCGGGCGCCGCCGGCCGGGGGCGGCCGAGCGCCTGCTGCGCGCGCTCCGCGACGTCCGCGGGGAGAAAATCCGCCGGATGACGGGCCGTCACGGCCGGGGCGTTCTCCGCAAGCCAAAACAGCAGCTCGGTGTCAGAAATGTCGAGAGATTTTGCGAGGTTGCGCACACGGACGGATCGCGCCATTGCGACGCGACTGTGACATGACAGCGCCGGCGGCGCCCTGCCGGATCGCAGGTTCCGGCGGCTCGGTCGAGGGCGGCGGCGCGGCCGCGGCTCAGTCGAGGGCGGCGGCGCGGCGCAGGCCGTGGCGCTGGAGGAGGCGGTGGAGGTACATCCGGTCGAGGCCCGCCTTGCGCGCGGCGCGGCTCACGTTGCCGTTCGACCACTCGAGCAGGGCGGTGAGGTAGTCCCGCTCGAACCTGTCGATGATGGCGTCCTTCGCCTCCTTGAAGGGCATGTCGATGCTCGCGCCCGGGCTCGACGCGGGGGCCTCGACGGCCGGCGCCGAGGGCGCGGGGGCGCGCGGGAGCGGCTCCTTCGTGTCCAGGCCGGCGCCGTCGCCGAGCACGAGGCGGCGCTCGACGTAGTTCCGCAGCTCGCGCACGTTGCCCGGCCAGTCGTAGGCCTTCATCTCCTCGATCACCTCGGGGGGGAAGAGGTGCGCCTTGTCGACGGCGTCGAGCTCGTTGAGGAAGCAGTGGACGAGCACGCCGATGTCCTCCTTGCGCTCGCGGAGCGGCGGCACGCGCACGGTGAGCACCGAGAGGCGGTAATAGAGGTCCTCGCGGAACCTCCCGCCGTTCACCTCGCGCTCGAGGCGCCGGTTGGTGGCCGCGATGACCCGGATATCGACCTTGCGCACCCGGCTCTCGCCGAGCCGGCGCACCTCGCGCGAGGCGAGGGCGCGGAGGAGCTTCGGCTGCATCTCCAGCGGCAGCTCGCCGATCTCGTCGAGGAACACCGTGCCGCCGTCGGCCTCCTCGAAGGCGCCGGCGCGGTCGCGCGAGGCGCCGGTGAAGGAGCCGCGCACGTGGCCGAACAGCTCGCTCTCGATGAGGTTCGGCGAGATGGCGCCGCAGTCGACGATGACGAGCGGCTTCTGGGCGCGGGCGCCGCGCTGGACGAGCTCGGTGGCGATGACCTCCTTGCCCGTGCCGTTCTCGCCCTCGATGAGCACGTCCGACGCGCTCTGGGCCACGCGGTCGAGCAGGGCGAAGAGGCGCCGCATGGGGACCGACGCGCCCTGGAGCCCGCCGAAGTTGACCGCGAGCGCGAGCTCGGTCTTGCCGGCGGCGTTGGCGTCGCGGACGTGCACGACCGAGTCGCCGAGCTCGATGCGGCACTCCGGCGGGAGCGCGTCGGCGTCCCGCACGCGGACGCCGGCGATGTACGTGCCGTTCAGCGAGCCGACGTCCGTGAGCCGGAAGGTCGTGCGCACGCGCTCGAGGATGCAGTGGAAGCGGGAGACGGCGCGGTCGGCGAGCACGAGGTCGTTGCTCGGGTCGGAGCCGACGCGGATGAAGTCGCCGTCGGCCACGATCGAGCGCTGCGCGGGTTTGCCCCCCTCGCGCTCGACGGAGAGCTCGAGGCGGGGCATCGTGAGCACCTCGGCCTTGATGCGGGGCTCTGTGGCCATGACGCCGGCCAGGCTGCGGTCGTCGGGCGTGGCGGGGGGACGCGGCATGGGCCGCATCCTACCCAATCGCGGCCCGCTCCGGCAGGGCGGGCGGCTCAGGTCGTGCGATCGCCGTCCGCGGGCTTGAGCCACACGACCGTGGCGCCCCACCCGCCGCGCGAGGCCGGGGCGTCGCGGAAGCCGTCCACGGCCGGGTGGCGCGAGAGCACACCCTGGACGACGCGGCGCTGGACGCCCTTGCCGCGGCCGTGGATGACCCGGACCTCGCGGAAGCCGCGGCGCTGCGCCTCGTAGAGGTACTCCTCGACGACCGAGGCGACGTCGCGCGGGGCGAACGTGTGCAGGTCGATCGCGTCCTCGATCGGCATGACCACGATGCCGCCGTCGCCGTCGCCGTCGCCGTCGCCGTCGCCGTCGCCGCCGTCGCCGGGCGGGCCGGGTGCTCCGGGCGGCTCGTCGTCCGGCGGCAGGGCGGCGGGCGGCGCAGGCGCGCGCGGCGAGAGCGCGCGGCCGAGAAAGGCGCGGAGGCGGCGGAGCATGCACGCGGTGTAGCCGAGCGCGCGGCGGCCGTCAGCGCGCGAGGCCAGCGCGCGGGCGGCGCGCGCGCGGCGTCCGGGCACCGCCCGCGCGCCGCCTGGTGCACCCGGTTCATATATCACATTGCACATATAAACTATGTGTCTTATGGTTCGGGTGTCCTTGGTGTCCGCTTGCGCGTCCGCGCGCCGGGCGGCTGCGCGTCGCGCACCGGATCGCCGGTGCGACGCCGAGCTTCGAGGGCGCGCGTGTCCGCGGCGAGCTGGCGGCGGATCGAGGAGGGAGAGGACATGGAACTTGAGGGCAAAGTGATCGTGGTGACGGGCGCGTCGTCCGGCATCGGGCTCGCGAGCGCGAGGGCGCTCGCCCGCGAGGGCGCGCGCGTGATCCTCGCGGCGCGCTCGATGGACCGGCTCTCGGCGGAGGCCGAGCGCCTGCGCCGCGAGGGAGGAACGGCCATGGCCGTCGAGATGGACGTCACGTCCGACGCCTCGGTCGAGGCCGCGGTGGCGTCGATCCTGGAGCGGTTCGGCCGCATCGACGTCGTCATCAACAACGCCGGCAACGGCGGCAGGTTGTCCTACTGGGAGTCGACCGACGCGGCGTTCACGCGCGCGATGTTCGAGGTCCACCTGTTCGGCATGGAGCGCGTCACGCGGGCGGTCCTGCCGGCGATGCGGGCGCAGGGCTCGGGCACGGTCGTGAACATCGCCTCGACGGTGGCGTGGGTGCCCATGCCGACGGCCGCGGCCTACTGCGCGGCGAAGGCGGCGGTCGTCGCGTTCTCCGAGGCGCTGCGCGGCGAGCTCGAGGGGCGCGGCGTCCGGGTGATCGTGTTCGGGCCCCCGCACACGAGGACCGCGGCCGGCGACGCGTGGCCCCTCGAGGGGCCACGGACCTTCGCGCCCGAGTGGGTGGCCGAGGAGCTGATCCGGACGCTCCGCCGCGGCCGGCGCCGCTTCCTCGCGGGCGCGTCCAACCGCAGCCTGCTCATGATCCAGCGGGTCTCGCCCGATCTCGCGGCGCGCATCATGAAGGACATCGGGCTGCGCGCCTGCTCGAAGAGCCTCGCCGCGGACCGCGGCGCCGCCGCGGCCCCGCTTACATCACGTTGAAAATAAGGCTCATATATCTCATGATTCATGTGTCATGTCCCTCCGCGGCGCGATCCTGGGGTTCCTCTCCGTCGAGCCGACGAGCGGCTACACGCTGAAGCAGCGGTTCGACGGGTCGGTGCGATCGTTCTGGTCCGTGACCCAGAGCCAGATTTACCGGGAGCTGCACGCGCTCGAGCGCGAAGGGCTCGTCGAGGCGCGGACCGAGCCCGGGGACGGCAAGCCCGATCGGAAGGTGTACTCGCTGACGGAGGCCGGGCGGGCGGCGCTCAAGCGATGGATCGAGGAGCCGCTCGAGCCGCTCGTGCTGCGGCACCCCTTGCTGCTGAAGCTGGTCTTCGCGGCCGACGCGCCGCCGAAGAAGCTCGACGAGATCCTGGCGAGGTACGCGGCAGATACGGAGTCGCAGCGGGCCGAGTACGAGGCGCGGCTCGTGGACCCGCGGATCTTCGAGCTCGCGCGGTCGACGCGCGAGCGCGAGATCTGGCGCCTCAGCATCGAGCACGGGATCGCCTGGTGCGACACCGAGCTCCGATGGATCGAGCGCGCCCGGGGCGAGCTGTCGTCGGAGCGAGCAGGGCAGAAGAGGGCGAGCCGGAAGGCGAAGTGACCCGGCGGCGCTCCCGGCGGCGCCGGGCTCGGGAGCGCGCGGGCGTGGCCCGCGGCGCGCGGCCTGTGACCCGGCGACGGGGCGGCGCGCGGCTCGCGGCGGCGGGCTCGGCAGGAAGGTCCCGTCGCTATCGTGGAGGCTTCTCCGCTAGACATGGCGGTCCGTCCGTTCGCGACGAGCGCCCGTCCGCTCCCGTGGATGAAAGCGCTTCGGCGATGTTCTCGGCGATTGATCGGTTGCGCGTCGGCAAGTACACCACTCTCAGAAACACCGACGGAGACGGAGGGTGCCACCATGATGATGCCGATGAGCTCGATGCCGATGATGAACATGATGAACATGATGCCGATGATGGGCGGCATGATGCCCGGCATGATGATGCCGATGATGGGCGGCATGGGCATGATGGGCGGCATGATGCCCAACATGATGAACATGATGCCGATGATGGGCGGCATGATGCCCGGCATGATGAACATGATGCCCGGCATGGGCATGATGGGCGGCATGATGCCCAACATGATGAACATGATGCCGATGATGGGCGGCATGATGCCCGGCATGATGAACATGATGCCCGGCATGGGCATGATGGGGATGATGCCCAACATGATGATGCCGATGATGGGCGGCATGATGCCCAGCATGATGAAGTCGATGATGGCGGCGTGACGCCTGCGGGGGCGGCATCGCGCCGCCCTCCCAGCGCGGCGCGGATGATCCGCGCCGCTCTGCTCCTGGCGGGGTGGGCCTTCATGGGCCTGCTCCGCCAGTTGCATTTCTGGCCCTCATCTGGGCGCCGTCGGCGGAAGCAGCGATGTGGGTGAACAGGGGGCGATGGCGCTCTGGGGACTTCCGCCCGATCACGCCTCGTCCGGGTGGCCGGGCGGGCCGGTCACGAGCAAGCTCAGCCGGAACGTCGCCCCGTCGCCGGGGTTGGAGCTCACCGTCAGCGTGGCCCCGTGGGCGGCGGCGATCCTGCTCGCCAGGTAGAGCCCGAGCCCGAGCCCGGACGCCTTCCCGCCGGTCACGAAGCGCTCGAAGATCCTGGGGAGGAGCTCCGGCGGCACGCCCGCGCCGTGATCGACCACGTCGAGGTGGGCGTACTCCTTTCCTTCCCGCAAATCACTGCTGATCCGGAGGAGGACCCAGTTCCCCCTGGGAGAGTGCTTGATCGCGTTGCTGACGAGGTTGTCCAGCGCCTGCCGCAGGCGCGCCTTGTCCGCCACGACGACGAGCTCCGGCGGGCCCTGGACGCGCACCTCGACGCTGGGCGTCCCGAGCACGGCCGCGGTGTCCTTCGCCAGCGCGACCAGATCCATGGGCAGCGGCACGATCTCGAAGAGCCCCTGCTCGAGCCGGCCCACGTCCAGGAGATCCGAGACGAGCCGGCCCAGGCGCGCGACCGAGTCGTTCGCCCGCTCGAGGTCGCGCTGGTCGTTGGCCCGGCCGTCGGCCTCCGCGCGGCGCTGGAGCAGCTCGATGCGGCTCATGAGGGGCCCGAGGTAGTTGCGCAGGTCGTGCGCCACGACCGTGATCAGCTCCTCCGCGGCCTCGCGCCGGCCCTGCGCCAGCGCCGCGCTGGTGACCTGCTCGACGAGCTCCGCCCGGTGCGTCAGGGCGCCGATCCACCGCGACACCGCGCTCAGGAAGCGGAGGTCGCCCTCGGAGAAGAACTCCGGCTGGCCGGACTGCGCGGAGAGGACGCCGCGCCGCTCGCCGTCGACCTCGAGCGGGACCGCGGCGTGCGACCGGACCCCGAGCGCCTGGACGACGCCGGGCAGCTCGCCGGGCACGAGATCCACACGCCCGCTCAGGTGAGGGGCGCCGGTCAGGAAGACGCGGGCCGTCGAGCCGCCGTTCGCGACCGGCTGGACGTCGAGGCCCAGCTCCTGCTGGAGCCGACCCATCGGCGTGTTGCTCGTCCCCAGGGCGTGCAGCGTCTTTCTGCTGCGATCGTGGAGGAAGATGTCGAACTTGTCGGCGTCGAGCGCGGCGCCGAGGAGCTCGCTCGCCTGGTTGAGAGACTGCCGCAGGTCAGCCGCCGGGAGCTCGAGCAGGCGCTCGAGCGTCGCCATCAGCCGGCCCTCCTTGGAGGAAGCTTCCTTTCCGGACATGTTGCTGCTTTTCTCCGCGACCAGCTCTCGAACGCGCTTTTTTCGGGCGACGATCGGGTGGCAGCGGATGGAGGCTAAGGGGACTTCCCCGGGTTGTGCCGAGCTATCACCGGACGAGCACGGCTGAACGGCGCCGGCGGCGCGCCCCCGTGACGGCGCGCCGGCGTGACGTTCTGCACGCGGCGCCCTGGTATCGGTCACGCGCGGCGCGCCGTCAAGCGCGCTCCGCAGGCGCGCCGGGGCAGGGCTCGCTGGCCGGTTGCGCGGGCCGCGCCTGCGCTGTGCTAGGCTGATGTATGGGCCTGCGCGAATACTGGCGTAAGCGCGACTTTGCCGTCACGCCCGAGCCCCGGGGCACAGAGAGCCCCGCCGGGCCTGCCGGCGCCGAGGAGCGGACCTTCATCATCCAGAAGCACGCGGCCTCGCACCTACACTATGACTTCCGTCTCGAGCTCGAGGGCGTGCTCAAGAGCTGGTCGGTGCCGAAGGGGCCGAGCCTCGATCCCGAGGTCAAGCGGCTCGCCATGCACACGGAGGATCACCCGCTCGAGTACGGCGATTTCGAGGGCATCATCCCGAAAGGGCAGTACGGGGGCGGGACAGTGCTCCTGTGGGAGCGGGGCACGTGGGTCCCGCTCGAGGATCCGCACAAGGGGTATCGCGCCGGCAAGCTGAAGTTCCAGCTGCGGGGCGAGAAGCTCCGGGGCGGCTTCACGCTCGTGAGGACGCGCGGCCGCGACGACGACGACGAGGGGCGGAGCTGGCTGCTCATCAAGGAGAACGATGCGGAGGCGCGCCCCACGAAGGAGTACAACGTCGTGGAGTCCCGGCCCGAGAGCGTGGCCACCGGGCGGCAGCTCGACGAGATCGCCGCGGCCAAGGACCGGGTGTGGCACTCCAACCGGGCAGAGACGCCGGCGCAGGAGAAGCGGGGGGCTGGCCGGCGCGGCGCGCGCGTTGACGACGGCTGGGACCGTGTCGCGGGGCAGGTGGAGGGCGCGCGCAAGGCGGCGATGCCGGCGAAGGTGCGGCCGCAGCTGCCGAGGCACCTCCGGGCGAGCCAATCCGGGGCGGCAGCGGGCAAGTCGAAGGCGGCAGCGGGCAAGTCGAAGGCGGCGGCGAGCAAGTCGAAGACGGCAGCCGAGGTGCCGGACGGCGAGGGCTGGCTGCACGAGATCCAGTACGACGGCTGCCGGACGATGGCCCGGATCGAGGACGGACGCGTCCGGTTGCTGGACGAGAAAGGCAAGGAGATCGCGGGCCGGTTCGAGCCCATCGCGGCGGCGCTCGCGAAGCTCGGGCTGACGAGCGCGCTGCTGGACGGGGAGGTGACGCTGCTCCGGCAGGACGGCACAACGGCGCCGCCGCCGTCCAGCGACACGGCCGCTCCCGGGGAGGGCGAGGTCGTCTACTTCGTGTTCGACCTCCTGTACCTGGAGGGCCACGACCTCACCGCCTCGCCGCTCTCGGCGCGGAAGCAGGCGCTCGGGCGGCTGCTCGGCGCCTCGCAGCGCGGCGCGGGCCCGCTGCGCTACAGCGACCATATCGAGGGCTCGTGGGAGGAAGTCCTCCGGAACGGGTGCAAGCTGTCGCTGAAGGGGATCGTGTCGAAGCGGAGCGACGCGCCGTACGCGCCCGGCCGCGGCCCCGGCTGGGTCCAGGCCTCGTGCGGCGCCGCGCCGCGACAGGAGCAGGAGGAGCCGGCGCGCGGACGGGGCGAGCGCGCCGCGGCGAAGAAGACCACGAAGGGGCGCGCGGCGGAGAAGACCACGAGCGGGCGCGCGGCGGAGAAGACCACGAGCGGGCGCGCGGCGGAGAAGACCACGAAGGGGCGCGCGGCCCCGGCAAAGGGCGGCGGGCGCGGCGACGAGGGCGAGGGCGACTCGGTCGCGGGGGTGCGCCTGTCCCACCCGGATCGCGTGCTCTACCCCGAGCAGGGGATAACGAAGCGGGAGCTCGCGCTCTATTACGCGTCGATCGCCGAGCACATGGTGCCGCACGTGCAGGACCGGCCGCTCACGCTCGTGCGCTGCCCGGAAGGCACGGAGAGCGAGTGCGTGTACATGAAACACGGGCGGGCGTGGGGGCCGTCCGCGCTCCGTCGGGTGATGATCCAGGAGAAGACCAAAACGGGCGAGTACCTGGTGGCGGACTCGGCCGAAGCGCTGGTGTCGCTCGCGCAGATGGGGATCCTCGAGATCCACACGTGGAACTCCACGGTGTCGCGGCTCGAACAGCCGGATCGGGTGGTGTTCGACCTCGATCCGGATCCCTCGGTCCCGTGGGAGCGCGTCGTCGCGGCGGCCCTCCTGCTCAGGGAGCGGCTGGAGGAGCTCGATCTCGAGAGCTTCGTGAAGACGACGGGCGGGAAGGGGTTCCACGTCGTGGTGCCGCTCGCGCCGTCGAGCGGGTGGGACGAGTGCCTCGCGTTCACGAAGGCGCTCTCGGGGGAGCTCGCGCGGCGCGAGCCGGAGGCGTACACGATCGCGGTCTCGAAGGCGCAGCGGAAGGGGAAGATCTTCATCGACTACCTGCGCAACACGCGGGGCGCGACGTCGGTCGCCGCGTACTCGACGCGCGCGCGGTCGGGAGCGCCGGTGTCGGCGCCGCTCTCCTGGGACGAGCTCGGCCCGGAGCTGCGGTCGGATCACTTCACGATCAGGAACCTGCCGCAGCGGCTGGCCTCCCAGAAGGCGGACCCGTGGGCGCGCTACGGGAAGGTCCGGCAGAAAATCACGGCCGCGATGCGGCGGGCGGTGGGACTTCGTTCGTAGAGGCGCGCGGAGCCGCGTAGACGCGCATCGACGCGTGCAAGCCCAGCGCAGGCGAGCAGGCGGGCGCGGGGACGTGGGCCCCGCTCGCGCCGGCGGTGCTCGCGCGCCCCGCCCGCCTCGCGCCGGCGGCGCTCGCGCCCCGCCCGCCTCGCGCCGGCGGCGCTCGCGCCCCGCCCGCCTCGCGCGGCGACGCTGTCGCTTGCCACGCGGGCTCGGTTACACCACATCCCGTCGACCTGCATGCCTTCGGAACGCAAGACGCACCGCGCCCTCACCGTCGTGGGGCTCATCCTCGCCCTCGCCATGGCCGCCCTCGAGTCGACGGTCGTGGCCACCGCGATGCCGACCGTCATCGGTGATCTCGGCGGCATTCACCAGTACGCGTGGGTCACCACCGCCTACCTGCTCACCTCGTCGGTGCTGGTGCCCATCTGCGGCAAGCTCTCGGACATCTACGGCCGCAAGCCGGTCATGCTCTTCGGCATCGCCGTCTTCCTGATCGGCTCGATCGCGAGCGGCGCGGCGCGGTCGATGCCGCAGCTCATCGCCTTCCGCGCGCTCCAGGGGGCCGGCGCCGGGGCCATGCAGCCCATGGCCATGACCATCTCGGGCGACATCTTCGATCTGAACGAGCGGGCGCGGATCCAGGGCGTGTTCGGGGCCGCCTGGGGGCTGTTCGGCATCATCGGCCCGATGGTGGGCGGGCTCATCGTGCACTACTTCTCCTGGCGCTGGGTCTTCTACATCAACATTCCGTTCGGCCTCGCGTCCGTCGCGCTCGTGGCGACCGCGTTCCACGAGCGCATCGACCGGCGGCGCCACGAGCTCGACTTCCTCGGCGCGGCGCTCCTGTCCGCCGCGGTGGTGGCGCTGCTGCTCGCCACGGGCAAGCTGGGCGGGGGGACGACGCTGCTCGCCTCGATCGCGGCGGTGGCGCTGTTCGCCGCGTTCTTCGCGGTGGAGCGCCGCGCGCCCGAGCCGATGGTCCCGCTGCCGCTCTTCCGGCGCCCGGTGATGCTCACCTCCAACGTGGCCGGCGCCATCCTGGGCGGCGCGATGATGGGCACGATCACGTTCGTGCCGCTCTTCGTGCAGGGCGTGCTCCGCGGCAGCCCGACGGAGGCGGGCAGCGCGATCGCCCCCATGCTGATCGGCTGGCCGATCGCGAGCGCGATCGGCGGGCGGCTCATCCCCCGGGTCGGGTTCCGGCCGCTCATCCGGATCGGCCTCGGCGTCACGGCGACGGCGGGGCTCGCGCTGGCGGTCGGCGGGGCGCACGACACGCCCCTGATGCTCCGCGCGACGACGCTGGTCTTCGGCGTGGGCATGGGGCTGTCCAACGTCGCGCTGCTCATCGCGGTGCAGAGCAGCGTCGCGTGGGATCAGCGCGGGATCGCGACCGCGAGCACGATGTTCTCCCGGCTGCTCGGGGGCGTGGTGGCGGTCGGCGTGATGGGCGGCGTGCTCACGGCCGAGCTCGCCAAGGACGAGTCGATCCCCGCGGACGCGGCGAGCCGCCTGCTGACGGCCGAGGGCGCGCAGAGCCTGGATCCGTCGATCGTGCAGCACCTCGGCGCGGCGCTCACGTCCGGCCTCACGACGGTGTTCTGGATCATCGCGGCCATGGGCCTGGTCGGCTTCGTCGTGGCGCTGTGGTTTCCCCACGTTCCGCTCCAGGCCGGGGACGACAAGGCCCTCGTGCCGGGCGAGGCGGGGCTCGGCTGAATTCTCTCTTCTCTCGCCGTGATCCCTGCCAAGACGTCTGACAGACCGAACTATCGGGGGCCGCGCTGCAGCTCCTTGAGGGCGAGCTTCGCGATCGATCGCAGCGTGTCGAAGACGCCGCGGCCGCTCGCCGCCGCTGCCTCGAACTCGGGGGCTCCGTGCGGGTTGAGGAGCCGGCGGAGCTCCGCGATGGCGGCGATCTCGGCGAGATCGCGCTTGTTGTATTGGATCACGAGCGGCAGCCGACCGGGCGCGCGGCCCTCCTCGCGGAGGTTGTCCCAGAGATCGGCCATCGACTCGAGGTTCGCGTCGAGGCGCGCGCGCTGCGAGTCCGCCACGAACACGACGCCGTCCATGCCCTTCAAGATCAGCTTCCGGCTCGCCTTGTAGAAGATCTGGCCCGGAACCGTGTAGAGCTGGAGGCGGGTCTGGAAGCCGGACAACGTCCCGAGATCGAGCGGCATGAAATCGAAGAACAGCGTGCGATCGCTCTCGGTCTTGAGCGAGATCAGCTTCCCCTTCGCGCTCGGCACCGTCCGGTCGTACACGTAACGAACATTCGTCGTCTTGCCGCCGAGGCCGGGCCCGTAATACACGATCTTGCAGTAGATCTCCCGGCTCGCATAGTTGATGAACGCCATCGGGCGTGCTCCTTCGGAATGCGTGGTGCACGGGGCGGCGAGCGCCGGAGCCGGAGCGGCGGCGGCGGGCGCCAAGCCCGTGCTTGGAAACGGCGGCGAGCGCCGGGGCCAGAGTGGCGGCGGCGGGCGCCGGGCCCGTGCTGGAGGCGGCGGCGAGCGCCGGCCCCGCGATGACGGCGGCGGGCGCGAGCCCGCGCCGGAAACGGCGGCGAGCGCCCGCGCCAGAGCGAAGGCGGCGGGCGCCGGGCCGCGCAGGACGCGGGCGGCGGCTGCCTTCAGCGCGGCCGCGCGCCGGTCGTCAGCGGAACGCGTCGGCGATCGCGTGAAGGGCGGCCACGAACCCCTCCAGCGAGGCGTCGCGCGCGTGGCTGTGCTTCACCAGCCGCTCGTTCACCGCGATGAGCTCCGCGACGTCCTGGCTCGCGCCCGGGACGCGCCGGAGCTCGTGGACCGCGCGGCTCACCCGCGACGGCGGATCGAGGCACGCGAGCGCCGAGAGCGCCGCCATCGCGCTGGCCTGATCGTCCGCGGCGAGCGCCTCGCGCGCCATCCCGAGCAGCACCTGCGCAAAGGCGACCTGGATGGCCTCCAGGAAGCCACGCGAGACCTCCTTGCCGCTCCGGCCAGCCTCGCTCCACGCCAGCGTGACGAGCTCGCCCACGTCCGAGAAGGCCCGGCGCGACATCAACGCTGACAATGTCTCCAGGCCGTGCCGGTCCCAGGCGGCCCGCGTCGATAGCTGGCGCGCCACCCAGGAGAGCACGGCATACGAGGCGCCCTCCGCCCGGATCGGCCCGAGCGCGATGTCGAGCAGCGCGGCCCTCGCCACGCCGTGCGCCTCGAGCCACCCGAGCAGGTTCGCCCGCTCGGAGTCCCGCGGCGTCCGGCGCGCCTTCTCGAGGATCGCGTCCCGGAGCTCCGCCGGAAAACGGGGGATATCGGCGCTCCAGTCCTCGTCCGAGCCGCGCGCGCGCTCCATCGCCAGCGCCGCCAGCGCGCCGTCGTCGATCGAGAGCAGCCCGGCCCGCCTCGCCGCGAGGATCTTCGCCATCGGGAGATCGCGCAGCGCGGGGCGCTCCGCGCCGAGCCCGTCGAGCTCGTCGCCGTCGAGGAGCGGCGGCAGCCCCCGGTGGACCCCGGGCGTGAACATGAACCCCGAGGCCCACTGGACAGGCTCGCGCCGGCAGCGCGCGAGCACGCGCTCGTAGATCGCGAGAGGGACCTTCCCGCGCACGAGATCCGAGAGCTCAATCCATTCCTCGTCCGCGAGCTCGAGGCGCGGCACGCCGAGCACCTCGTGCTGGAAATGGGCCGGATCCCTGATCGCGATCCGGGCCAGCTGCCGGATCACCGGCCCGCTGAAGCCGCTCGCGCAGCGCGCCCTCCAGCGCAGGAGATCGGAGGTGCCGAGCTCCTCGATGTGCTCGGACAAGAAGGCATGATCGTCTGGCTCCAGCGCAGGCTGGCGGAGCACATGAAAGAACGCGACGGGACGGGCACGGCCCCCGTGCGCGCGCACCAGGGCATCGATCTCCGCCTTTCGCATGGCGTGACCTCACCCCCCTGAACCCACATGGGAGCAGGGAGCTCTTCGGGTCTATCGTCGCCTGGCGCTCGCGCGGCCCGTCATGACTCGTCGGTCGGTGGAATGACGGATCCTGTTCCTGACCGGTGGGACGAGGATAGCGCGAGCGCGCCTCCTGTCAAGCTGAGCTCGCGGGAGGGCCCTTGACGTCCGTCACGCCGCGCCGCGCCGCGCCGCGCCGCAGCGGCAACGCGACCGGACCGCGCACGTCTGGCTCGGGGTGCTGACGCTCGTGGCGCCGCGCCGATCGGTCAGGATGACCGAGCTTTCGGTCATCTTGACCGAGCAAAGCCCGGGAGGCGGCCGACCTCCCGGGCTTCGTTCTCTCCTGCTGTCAGCGCGTGGCGCGGTCAGCCCTACTTGACGAACACGAGCAGCTTCTTGATGCCGTTGACGTCGAAGACCTTGACGCCGACGACATCGCTGACGTCGACATCGTTGTTGCTGAGGACGTCGCCGACCTTGATCCCGTTGGCGACGTCGACATCCTTCAGCACGTTCTGCAGGTTGAGGATCTGGAGATTCAGGACGAGGTTGTTCAGCGTGTGGTTGAGGATGTCGATGTCGGCGTCATTGAGGACGTCCTCGAGGTACACGATCTTGATGTGCTCGGCGTTGATGACCTCGTCGTTCAGATCGATGGTGTCCGTGAGCTGAGCGGCGACGGACACGAGCCCGGCGGCCACGTTCTTGTAGTCCGGGGCGTCGGCGGCGACCGGCGTGTCCCACGACGCCAGGGCGGTCGTCGAGAGGCTGAGGGCAACAAGAGCAGCGCCAACGCCAGAGAGAACGCGAGACTTGAGCGATTTCATTTTTGTTTTATCCTCAAAATTGGGTGTTTCAGATCGTTTTGTTTCGAGCGCAGAACGCCGGTTAGCAGCCTGTCGCCAATCCATTCAACCGATCGTGTGCTCGGGCGGTTCGGGTCGTCCGACGCGCGAGTCCGTATCGATTCACCTCGACCTTTGGTCGTCGTCCGACGCTCTCGCGCCGGCCTGGAACAGCAATTTTGTATCGAGCGAGCTCCTCCGAAGAAGCCCTCTCGCGCGGCGCGCTGATTCGTAGAATCATGCGCGCTGCATCCAGTTGATATTTACTTTAGGGTGTTGCTCCGGCGCCCATGCGCTCTGTCGAAGACCGTTCCGTCTTCGTATCGGAGCTTATTCACGAAGGGTGCCAAGCGTGGTTTCGTCGTTGGCGCCGGGGATCCGCGAAGAAGTTCAGCTCTACTGTCGTTTCTGCTGCCAATCTAGCGTCGATCGGTGTGGTCCGTGCGACAAGGGCGCCTCACCACGCCGCCACACTGAGACAATAGTCCACGCGAGGTCAAGGTTCTCTCGGCGTAGTGCATTGGGCGTTGTCGACCTTGTGCTGAAATGGTATCCAACAGGTTTTTTCAGTCAAGGCGTGCCTGCGCCGCGTCAGTGCACTCTCGCTGAATTCCGGCGATTGGGCAGCGGAGGCAAACCGTCGCTGGCGCCGGCGAGCTCATCTGGACAAGCGCCGATCGCTACCGCTGAAATGCACCTCGTGCAGTCACGGCATTCCGCTGCTGCGGGGCTGCTGCGGGTGAGGAGCGGCTCATCCTTCAGCCAGCGCGCGATCCGGTGGAGCAGGCGTCGGACGCAGCTCTTGAGCGTGGGGTGGGAGAGATGGAGCTGGCCAGGAGACCTGGTTACCCGCACGGCGGGCGGAGCAGGTCGCGCGGCGTAAACGGGGCACGGCGCCTCGGATGCGAAGTCGTGAGCCGCGGGCGTGAGCGTCGTCCCCTCAACGGTTCATCCGCCGCTGCCGCGGTGCTCCTCGGCTGCGCCGGCCCCATTGGCCACGTCGGCGCCGCGAGCGCCGGAGAGCCGACCCCCGGAGAACCGGAGGCCGTCATCCAGACGGGATTGCAGAAGGAGGCATGCGAGGAGATCACAGAGGTGCTCTACGGCTCGCGCCAAACATGCTGGACTGGTCCAGCGTTACCGCTGCGTCGGGCGCGGCGCCGGGGACGCCGCTCGTCGCGAGCTCGAGCTTCACTACGCTCGATGAAGGATGGGCAGGCATCGAGTTTGTCGACCGGATCCGGGTGCTGCTCGCGCCGAACGCGCCCCCCTGCACGGCGCGCCCGCTCGCGAGGAGCGTTCGCGCCGCGTCGAGCGGCCGTGCGGACGGCGATGCCGCGCCAGATCAGCCGGCCTCGTGGTGCTTATTCACGGTTGATGCCAAGGCCGGAGTCTCACCTTGCGACGCGAAATCATAGTGGAATTCAGCGACGCTGTCGTCCGGCGCGATCTCGAAGGCAGAGCTGCCCCACTGCGCTGTCACAATGTGGCAGTCGGCCACGCCCGGCCGGCGCATCACATTGCGAGGGTGGTCAGGCCTTGTCGATCCAAGCGCCTATGGTATTCATCCTGGTTTGTCTTTCAAGGTGCCTGTGCATTGCGTCATCTCAATCCGGACGCCACCTCCCATTTGTTAGGGGAGGTCCCCACGGCGCGCCGAGCTCATCTGTTGGATCTCGGCGCGATCTGCGCCGTCGAAATTTGATCACGAAAACAGCCGTGAAATGTGGCCCTGCATCATCGACGCGCTGCATGTGGATCGACGTCGGGATCGACGCGATGCATATCGCCTGGCGCCGTGAATCGCATCGTGTCGAGGCAAGAGTACGCTGATGCGGTAACGCCCCAGGCGCTTCGTGGCAGAAACGAACTCTGCAGGAGAGGGTTCCGTCAGCCGTGAAAAGATGCACCCGGGGGAGGTGTGGCGTGGCGGCGACGGGTGCTCGGGGCGTGCGACGCGCGAGGCGCTCTCCTCGCGCGACGTGCGGGGCGTAGCCCTCCGCTCGCGCGGCGCGACGTTGCGGCGACACCCCCTGTGCGGCGCGGCGCCGGGCCCGGGGCGCCGCGGCGTCGTGAGATCGGCTCGTCGGTACCCTGCTCTGACAGCGAGAGCGTCGCGTGTCTCGCCACGCAGGGGATATGGGCTCCTCGACGAGATACCGTCGGCGACGACCGCGGCCCGGAGGCGACGGGTCGATACACCGGCGACGATGACGGGTTCGTCCGGAGTCGCCTCCGGTCGTCCGGGATGGCAGGCGGAGCGCACATTGACCTGCATCGTCCGGCAATTGATTGCGCGTCGATCTCCGCCGTGACAACCCAATCGGTGGGATCGCGCCTGGCCCCCGCGACGGGAGGGCAGCGAGACATCGCGTCGTGTCTGCGACGGTGCACGAAGGAGAGGGACATCGTCGCGCAGACGTTCAGGTGATCGCGTGGGACGCCCGCGGCGAAACCGCGCCGGCCTCGCCGGCGCGCGCCGTGGCCGTCGAACGGTTCATTCTCGAGGAGAAGGTTGAAAAGAGGCATGAGCACCCAACAACCATCGTTCAATCGAAGGCAGTTCTTGCAGGGCATGAGTCAGCTCGCCGCGGTCGCGGCCGCGACGCCGGCGCTCGGCGGAGAGGGCGCCTCTAGATGCGCCGCGGGGACCACGCTCGTCCCGGGGAGGCCCGAGGACGTGGGGATGTGCCCCGATCGGCTGGAGGACGTCTTCGCGCGGATCCAGCGCCGGGTGAACGACGGCCTGTTCCCCGGCGCCACGGCGCTCGTCGCCCGGAGCGGCGTCGTCGTGGGGCACCGGGCGTTCGGCAACAAGGCCAGAGGCTCCGACGAGCCGGTCACGCTCGACACGATCTTCGACCTGCAGTCGCTGACCAAGGTGCTCGCGACGGCGGCGTCCGCGATCGCGCTCGCGAGCGCGGGCGTCGTCCAGCTGCACGATCGCGTGGCGCGCCATCTGCCAGAGTTCGCCGCGAACGGAAAGGGGTCGATCACGGTCCACGATATGCTCCGCTACGCGGCGGGGCTGCCGGTGGACAACCAGCTCCTGGACGAGCCGGACAGCGAGAAGGTCTGGCGCTGGATGGCCGAGACGCCGCTCGAATACCCGACGGGCTCGTCGGTGCTCTACAGCGACCTCACGTACCGCCTCCTCGGGCGCATGCTCGAGGCGGCCGCCGGGGAGGACCTCGACACCCTCGCGCGCGCGCGCGTCTGGGGCCCGCTCGGGATGAACGACACGATGTTCAACCCGCCCCCGGCGCTGGCCGAGCGCACCGCGGCCACGGGGTACTCCGAGCACCGCGGGTACCTGGTCCGGGGCGAGGTGCAGGACGAGCAGGACTTCGCGCTGGGCGGCGTCACCGGCTGCGACGGGGTCTTCTCGACCGCGATCGATATCGCCATCTTCTGCCAGATGATCCTGAACGGCGGCGCCTACGGCAGCGCCTATGTCCTGAGGCCCGATCTGGTGCGCCGCATGACGAGCAACAACACGCATGAGGTGACGGAGGCGGCGACCGACACGTCGCCCCTCAACAACCTGCTCTTCACCCCGAAGGGCCTCGGCTGGGAGCTGTGGACGAGGCGCTTCTCCCACGGCGGGACGCGCCTGTCCCGGGGCTCTTACGGCAAGGTGGGCGGCTCCGGCACGTTCATGTGGGTCGATCCGGCGCGCGCGCTCATCGGCGTCTTCCTGACCAACCACGGCCTGCCCCACCCGGTCGACGAGCTCAACTGGAATCGGATGCTCGACAGCGTCGGCTGCGTCGAGTTCTTCGACGGCATCGTCAACGCGCTGCGCGATTGACGCGCGCGGATGGCGCCGCAACGCGCTGCGCGATTGATGCGCGCGCGGAAGGCGCCGCCCGCCGCTCCTGCGGGCCTTCCCGGAGCCTCCGCCGGCCGCGCCGGATCGCGCGTGGCGCGGCGCGCCGAGAGACGTGAGACAGGCACCGTGAACCGCTGCGTCCGGCCGCGGCGGCCGCGCGGCCGCCGCCTTGACACTGCCCGTGCGACGCGGTTACGTAGGCGCGCGGGGCCCGCGTCGATGCCGGAGCGGGAGCGGCGCTTGGCAGATCCACGGTGAGGCCTGGGGGCATGGCGGGGGACGGCACACTCCACGATGTTCTGGTGAGCGCGAACGAGGCGCTCCGGAGGCGGAACGCGCAGCTCCGCCGCCAGCTCGACGAGCTGCGGCACAGGATGTCGCAGCGGGCGCGGCAGGGCGGGGCGGAGCCGGCGGCGCAAGAGCGCCCCGGGAGCGTCGATCACGACGCGTGTCAGCTCCGAGAGGACGCGTTGCTCGGCGCCGTCGAGCTGCTCCGCGCCGTCATGGACGCCGCGCCCATACTGCTCTTCGTCAAGGACACAGAGGGCCGCTACATCCTGGCCAACAAGCATTTTATGCGCTGGGCAGGCCTCGAGTGGGATCAGATAGAGGGGAAGACCGATTATGACCTCTTCCCGAAGTACCTCGCGGAGACCTTCCAGTCCTCCGATCTAGAGCTGCTGAAGACGGGGCAGCCGGCGGAGTGGGAGGAGAGTTATCCGATGCCGGACGGCCAGCTGCACCACTACGTGACCACGAAGTTCCTGGTCAGGGACGAGCAGGGGAATATCCGCGGGGTGTGCGGGATATCGACGGACGTCACCAGCTACAAGCGCGCGGAGGCGGAGAGCGGGCGGCGGTGACACGCGGCCTGTCGGAACGGGGCGTGGCCGCCTCCTCGGGACCAGGGGCAGGCTGGACGACAGGGGGCCGCGATCAGTCGGCGTCCAGCGCGTAGATGAACGTGGTCGTCTTGCGGCCCGTCAGGTTGCGCTCGCCCAGGGCGCGCAAGGGGAAAGCGTCGCCGGCGAGGTCCCGGGTCGCCTCGGAGACCAGGACCTGGTTGGGCGCGGCGATCGCCTCCAGGCGCGAGGCCACGTTCACCACGTCGCCGATCACCGTGTACTCCATCCGCTTGTCCGAGCCGATGTTGCCGACGATCGCCTCTCCCGAGTTCACGCCGATGCCGAGGCGGACCTCGATGTCGTATTTGTCGCGCCACTCCTCGTTCGCGGTCTCGAGGAAGCGCATCATGTCCTCCGCGGCCGCGAGCGCGCGGCGCGCGTGATCCGCCTGCGCGAGCGGGGCGCCCCACACCGCCATCACGCAGTCGCCGATGAACTTGTCGACCGTGCCCCCGTGGCGGAAGACGATCTCGGTCAACATCGAGAAGAGCTCGTTCAGGAGCGCGACCATCCGCTCGGCGTCGCGCGACTCGGCGAGCGGGGTGAAGCCGACCACATCGGCGAAGAGCACCGACACGGGCGCGCGCTTGCCGCCGAGCGCGAGCGGGTGCTCGCCCCGGACGATGGCGTCGACGACGGCCTTGTCCATGAAGCGGCCGAGATCGCCGCGGAGCTTCGCCTCCCGCGCGATCTCGGCCTCGCCCTGCTCGAGGTCGTCGGCCATGCGGCGGAGCGAGGTGGTGAGCTCGCCGATCTCGTCGCGCCGGGCGCCGCCCAGGGCGAGCTCGCGCCAGCGCCGGGCGCCGATGAGCCGCGCCTGCGCGACGAGGTGCAGGATCGGGCGCGTCACGTGCCCGGCCGTGAGGACCGCGAGGGCGAGCGCGAGGACCAGCGCGCCCGCGGCGACCGCGAGGCCGCGGCGCCGCATCTCGTCGAGCGCCGCGAAGGCGACGGGCTCGGGGCGCCAGATCGCGACCGCCCAGCCGAGATCGGGCAGCGTCTCGATGACGCCGATCATGCGGTGGCCGCCCTCGTCGTGCGGGCCGACCACGCTGAGCTTGTCGGTCCACACGGCGCCCGGCGGGAGCTTGCTCCAGAGCGGCAGCGCGGAGACGTCGCTCCCCGGCGCGGCGCCCGGCACGCCGAACGCCGCGATCGCCCGTCGATCGTGATCCGCGATGAGCAAGCGCACCTCGCCGCCGTCGAAGCGGCGCTCGGCGATGGCCGCGAGGTCGCGCGCCAGCGCGTCGAGCTCCACCTGCGCGACGACGTAGCCGGCGGGGCCGCCTGCGGCTGCGGCGCCGCCGGCCGCCTCGGGGGGGCGCACGCGGGCCACGAGCAGCCCGCGGGCCGGCCCGACCACGCCGAAGCCGACGCCGTGCTCGTCGGCGAGCCGGCGCAGCGCGGGCGGCGACGCGGGCACATCCGCGGAGGACGACGCCTTGCGGATCACCGTGCCGATGCCCGCCTCGGGCACCTCCAGCCGCACCGCGTCGATCAGCGCGCGCGTCGCGACCAGGGCGCGCACCGACGCGACCGCGTCCTCGTCCCGGATCGCGCCGCCCGCGGCGTGGCCGAAGATCGCCGCGGCCGCGACCGCGTCGCTCTCGACGTCCCGGACCAGCGCGATCGAGGCCGTGGCGATCTCGGAGAGGATCGCCGCCTGCAGGCTCTCCTCGGACGTCCGCACGGCGCGCCGGTTCACGTCGGCGAGCAGCACGACCGCGACGGCCACGGGCGCGAGCGCGATCGCCGCGAAGAGCGCGATCGCCTTCGTCTTGAGCGAGAGCGGCCTCACGCGAAGGCCTCCGCGCGCGCGTCACTCAAGCGGGCCGTCCTTCCAGCCGGCGGCGCCCTCGTCCGTGCGCCGGCGGATCTGGAACTCCACCCGGCGGTTCCTGGCGCGGCCCTCGGCGGCGCGGTTGTCGGCGATCGGGCGCCGCGCGCCGAAGCCGCGCGCCTCGAGCCGGCGGGCGTCGATGCCGTGCGCGGTCAGCCACGCGACCACGGCGAGCGCGCGGCGCTGCGACAGGCTCAGGTTCGCCCGATCCGTGCCCGAGTTGTCGGTGTGGCCGTCGACGGCGACCCGCGCGATCTCGGGGTGCTCCTGCAGCACGGCCGCGACCTCGGAGAGCAGCTCGAAGCTCTCCGGCTCGATCTCGGCCCTGCCCAGCGCGAACTGGACCTGCTGCAGGATCACGATCTGCGAGCCCTCGATGCGCACCGCGAAGGGGCAGCCGTGCGTCGCGCGATCCTCGCTCGGGCGGCCGCGCTCGTAAGGGCAGGCGTCGGCGGCGTTGGGGACGCCGTCGCCGTCCGTGTCGGCAGGGCAGCCGTTCTTCTCGGCGACCGCGCTGCTCTCGCCCGGCACGTCCGGGCAACGATCGTCGATGTCGTAGATCTTGTCGTCGTCCCGATCCGCGGGACAGCCGCGCCGGCCCCCCGCCGGCGGGCTCGCCTCGCCGACCACGCGGGGACACACGTCCTCCGCGTCGGGGACCGAGTCTCCGTCGAGATCGGCCACGGGGATCACCGGCTTCGACGGGACGCGCCGGCGCTCCTCCAGGGCCGGGGAGAGCCCGGCCGGCGTCGCGGGCGGGGCCGCGCGCGCCGCGGGCACGACGTCCGCGGCGACGCCGATCGCCGCGAAGAAACGCGCCTTCGGGACGCCGGGCAGGCGGCCGAGGCCCGGGCCGGCGCCCGCGTCGAACGTGAGCGGGCCGAGCGACCAGCGCGCGGTCAAGAGCAGCTCGGCCCCGGCGCGGCGCGGGCCGCCGAGCGCCATCGCGTCGTCGACGGCGGCCCAGAGGGAGAGCTCCGAGCCGAGCTGCAGCGGCCCCCGGCGGACGCCGGCCCCGGCGGCGACGAAGACCTCGCTGCCGGTCAGGCTGGCCGCCGAGGCCTCCTGGAAGCGGCCGCCCGCGGTCGCGGACCAGCGGAAGACCGGGTGCTCCGCGCCCACGATCACCCGCGGCGCGTAACGCACCGAGCCCGCCCCGGAGAACGCCGCGTCGTCGCCGGTCGGCACCCAGACGGAGAGCCCGATCGCGGCCGCGGGCCGGAGGCCCTCCTGCGGCACCAGCGAGACCCGCGCGCCCGCCTGGAGATCGCCGAGCGCCGCGCCGGAGGGCGCCTCGAGGCGCAGGCTCCCCACCGAGCCGGACGCGCCGCCCTGATCGAGCACGAACGGCGCGTCGAGGTCGAGCTTGAACCTCCGCATGAGCTCGACGCTCGCGAGCGCGTGCAGCACCACCTGCCGCTCCACCCACGCGACCGAGCCGAGCGAGGGCGATGTCCCGCGCACCGTGAGCGGCTGATGCGAATACGAGAACACAAGTCCGCCCGCCGGCCGCAGCTCGCCCGTCACGCCTGCAGAAGGGACAGACAAGAACACGTCGCCCGCCGGCGCAGGAGCGAGCCTGTCGAGCGGCGTGGCCCGCTGCGCCGCGGCCGGCTTGGAGACCAAGACCGAGGCCGAGGCGACGAGGAGCGGGAGAGCCACGAGGGGCGCGGTGACGCGCGCGCGCGTCGGCCAACAGGCCATCGGTCTGCTCGTATCCCATTGCCTCGTCCCTTGCAACGCCGATCTCGATCCGGTAGCGTGCCGCGGGCGTGCGCGTCGCACCGTCAAATGGCCTGTCCGCCGCGGTCGCGGCGCTCCTCGGCTGCGCCGGTCCCATTGGCTACGTCGGCGCCGCGAGCGCCAGAGAGCCGACGCCCGGATATCCGGAGGCAGTCATCCAGTGGGGCGTGCAGAAGGGGGATACATGCGAGGAGATCGCACAGGTCCTCTACGGCTCGGCCAAACATGCTGGGCTGATCCAGCGTTATAACCGCGTCGGGTGCGGCCCGGGCACGACGCTCGCCGAGGGCCTCACGCTCGTCCTCCCCGCCGAGGTGACGTCGATCCCCGACGCGAAGATCCGGGCGATGCGCCCGGACGTGCGCGCGCGCCCCGCCGGCGGGGCCTGGTCGCCCGCCGCGCCGGGGACGCCGCTCGTCACGAACTCCAGCGTCAACACGCTCGATGAGGGGCGCGCAGATATCGAGTTTGTCGACCGGACCCGGGTGCTGCTCGCGCCGAATACGCTCGTCGTCATCCACGGCACGGCGAGCCGCACCCGCGTGTCGAAGACGCCGCCCGCGGCGGTCGAGCTGGAGGCCGGCGAGGTGAAGGCGGCGCTCGCCGCGCTCCGCGGGCAGACGGTCGACGTCGTGACGAGCGGGGGCGGCCGGGTGAGCGCGGCGTCGCGGGACACGGTGGTGCAGCGGCGCGGCGAGCGCACCACGGTCGCGGTGTTCGACGGCAAGGCGGGCGTCAGCTCGGGCGGCCTGTCGGTCGTCGTCCCGAAGGACCACGGCACCCGGTTCGTCGGCAGGTCGCCGCCCGCGCGCCCGCGGCCGCTGCCGCCGGCGCCGGCGTGGGCGCCCGCGGGGAGCGCGCCGATCGCGCTCGCCCCGGCGGGGCTCGGCGCCCTGTCGGCGTCGTGGGAGCCCGCGTCCGGGGCTTCCGGCTACCGCGTCGAGATCGCGCGCGACCCGGAGTTCAACGACCTCGTCGCCCGCGAGGAGGTGAAGCCGGACGTCGTGTCCTTCCGCGCGGAGAAGATGCCGGCCGGCGCCTACTTCCTCCGCGTCCGGGTCGTCGACCGCGAGGAGTACCTCGGGGTGGGCGCGGTGCGCGGGTTCCACCTCGTCGCGGCGCGCGTCGCCGGCGGCGTCGCCCCGGCGGCGGGGGAGATCGCCGCGAGCCCCTACGGCGTCGTCGAGCTCACGCCGTCGCCCGCGCTCGAGCTGTCGATCGACGGCGGGCCGTTCGGCCCGATCCCGGAGCGCATCGACCTGCTCCAGCGCGCGCCGCGCGAGCTCCGGCTGCGCCCGCGGGGCAACGCCGCGCCCGAGGCGGCGGCGTCGATCCCCGTCCGGTACACGCAGGTGGGCGCCGCGGCGACGGCCTCGCGCGCCGCGGACGGGGAGACGCTCGAGGGGCGGGTCGAGCTCTCCGGGCTGGAGGGCATCGACGTCGCGGGGCGGGTCGCGCCGCGGCTCTTCGCCCACCTGCCGGGCGGCGTGCGCTCCGCCGCGCTCGCGCCGGGCCCGGACGGCGCGCTGACCGCGCGGATCCCGCTGCCCCGGGAGGCGACGCTGCCCGGCCCGCCGCTGCGCGTGCGGCTCGACGTCGTCGACGGCCGCGGCGGCGTGCTCGGCACGAGCCACGCCGACCTCCCCGCGGTCGCGGCGGCGGCGCGGGCGGCCCCGCCGGCGCCGCCGCCCGCGCCGGTGCTGGGCGCGTACCTGCCGCTCCTGCCGATGTCCGGGGTGGCCGACGTGCTCTGGCTCGGGCCGACGCCGCCCTCCGTCGCCGCCGCGGGCGCCGTGGCGGCGCGCTCCGGCGGCGGCTGGGTCGCCGCGGGGCAGGTGCGCGCGAGCGGCGCGGTCGGGCGGCTCGGGCTCGACGTCGCGCTCCGCTCGAACCCGGCCGGCGACGGCGAGGCGGTGGGCAGCGCCGGCTGGCTCGGCGCGCGCTTCCGCGCCGTGCGGCTCGGGCTGTCGGCGCTGGAGCTCGGCCCCACGCTCCGCGTGGGCGTGCCCATGGCCGAGGAGGGCCCGCCCGTGCGCGTGGAGCCCGGGATCGCCCTCGGCGGCGCCGCGGGCCGGCTCACGTGGGTGGTCGACGCGGGCGCCCGGATCCGGGCGTCGCGCCGCGGCGACGGCGACGGCGACGCCGCCGGCCCGGCCGCGGCGCCGCCGGTGCAGGGCTTCCTGGTGGCGGGCGCGGCGGGCGACGCGGCGCCGTGGCTCCGGCTGCACGGCGCGCTGGACCTGCACCTCGTCCACCGGGACGGCGGGGCGAACGACGTGCTCGGCGCGGTGTCGGCGGGCGCGGAGGCGGGCGGCGCGCTGTTCGGGGCGCTGTCGCTGCGGGTGAGCCCGTGGCGCGAGCCAGGTGAGGGCGCGGCGATGGCGCAGATCGCGGTGGGGCTCCGCGAGGCGTGGCCGTGAGCGGCGGCGACGGCCCGCGTCGGCCGCCGGACGGGGGCGGGCAGGGGCAGGGGGACCGCACGGTGCAGCGGGAGCCGCGCGCGCCGGGGGCGGCAGAGCGCGGCGCGTCCTACCGGCCGCCGGCGTGGGCGGCGGAGCCGGCGCCGGGGGCGGCGGGGCGCGGCGCGTCCTACCGGCCGCCGGGGCCGCCCGAGAGCGCGCCGCCGGCCTCGGAGGGGCCGCCCGCAGAGGCCTTCGCGGTCGCGGAGACGATCCCCTCGATCGTGCCGGGGCCGGCCGCGTCGCGGCGGGTCGGCGCGGGGCGGGTGCTCGGCGGCAAGTACAACCTCGTCCGGCTGCTCGGCGAGGGCGGGATGGGGGCGGTCTACGAGGCGGAGCACGTGCTGCTCGGCGTCCCGGTCGCGGTGAAGACGATGCACCCGCACCTCGCGGCGAGCGCGGACAGCCGGCGCCGGTTCCTCCGCGAGGCGCGCGCCGCGTCGCGGCTCGTGCACCGGAACGTGGTCAAGGTGCTCGATCTCGGGGGCGACGAGGACGAGGACGACGGGGTGATCTACCTCGTGATGGAGCTGCTCAAGGGCCAGTCGCTCGGCGCGTGGCTCCGGGCGTCGCGCGAGCTCCCCGGCCTCGAGGAGGTCGCGTCGATCTTCGCGGACATCCTCGACGGCGTGGGCGCCGCGCACGCGTCGGGCATCGTGCACCGCGACCTCAAGCCGGAGAACGTGCTGGTCGTGGAGCAGGACGGCGAGCGCGTCGCGAAGGTCGTCGACTTCGGCCTGGCGCACCTCGACGACCCGCTCGACGCGGGGCCGACGCTCACGTCGAAGGACATGGTCGCGGGCACGCCGGAGTACATGAGCCCGGAGCAGTGCCGCTCGCTCGCGGTGGGCCCGAGCGCGGATCTCTACGCGTGCGGCTGCATTCTTACAGCGCTGCTCCAGGGCAGGCCGCCGTTCACGGGGCTGCCCCCGATCGAGCTGATGGCCATGCACATGTTCTCGATCCCGCCGCCGCTCGCCCGGCCGCCCGGGGCCCCGCCGGTGCCGCCGCTCCTGGAGCGGCTCCGGCTGGACCTCCTCGCCAAGCTGCCGCAGAAGCGCCCGGAGAGCGCCGCGGCGGCGCGGTCGCGGCTCGCCGAGGCGATGTCGCGGGAGGCGGAGTCGCGCCGGCTGCCGACGCGAAAAGGCGACGCGCCGCTCGGCGAGCGGATCGAGCGCGCGCCGCGCTGGCCGGAGGGCGAGACGTCGCAGCTCGCGCCCGCCGCGGAGCACACGGTCGCGTTGCTCCGGCTCGCCCCGGCGGGCGAGGGGCTCAGCGAGGCGTGCGAGATCGGGCTCGACGCGCAGGGGATCCACCTCGCCGAGGTGCCCGACGCCGCCGCGCTCGCCGAGTCGGGGCTCGGCATGGCGGTGGTCGACGCCGGGCCGGACGTCGACGCCGCGTGCGCGCTGCTCGCCGCGCTGGCGCGCGCGGCGCCCGGGGTGCGCGCCGTGGTGTGCGCGGCCGGGCTCTCCTCCGATCGGATGAACGCGCTCGTCGAGGCGGGGGCCGCGGACGTCGTGCGTTATCCGGTGGCGCCGGACGTGCTGTCGCGCAAGATCGCGCGCGTCGTGCGCAGGGGGCGATGATCTGCGTGGGCGGCCTCCCTCGCTGAGGGCCTTGTGTCGTCGCGGGACCAGGGGCTCGAGGGAGCGCGGCGAGAAGGGCGCGCGCCGCGTTTCGAGACGTGGTACGCGGCCTCCATGTCCCAAGACGTCGAGCTCCAGTGTCGTTGCGGAAAGGTGCACGGATGGCTGCGCGGTGCGTCGCCGAGCGCGGTGAACCGCGCCGTCTGCTACTGCGACGACTGTCAGGCGTTTGCCCACCACCTCGGCCGCGCGGACCTGCTCGACGAGCACGGCGGCTCGGACATCGTGCAGGTCGCCCCGTCGATGGTCTCGTTCGACCGCGGCAGCGAGCTCGCCGCCGCCGTGCGCCTCACCCCGAAGGGGCTCTATCGGTGGTACGCGAGCTGCTGCAAGACGCCGCTCGGCAACATGGTGTCGCCGCGGCTGCCGTTCCTCGGCATCGCCTCCGAGCTGCTCCAGAAAGCGCCGAGCGCGCGCCCGCTCGACGAGGTCGTCGGCGCGCCGCGCGGCGCGATCCTCGGCAAGTTCGCGATCGGCGAGCCGCCGCCCGGGTCGGTGAAGCCGAACGTGCGCCTCCTCGCGCACGTGACGCGAAAGCTGCTCGGCTGGACGCTGCGCGGCAAGGGGTGGCCACATCCGTTCTTCGATCGCGCGAGCGGCAACCCGAAGCACCCCGTCACGGTGCTGTCCACGGCCGAGCGCGACGCGCTGCGCCCGCTGTGCGGCCCGCGCCCCGCGCGCGCGTGACGGGCCGGATCGCGCGATGGAGACGACGCCGGGCGGCGCGGCCGACACGGCGCCTCTGCGCCTCCTCGTGACCGAGGTGCAGGGCGCGGCGCCGCGCGCCTTGCCGCTCGGCGCCGCGCTCAGGGCGTGAACGCTTCATTGACGTCGGTCGCCCCGAAGCTCTGCTGCGTCCCGCCGCCGGGGACGTAGATCGTCTCGCCGACGGCGGCCGCGCCGGTCCCGTGGCGCGGCGTCCGCATCGGCGCGAGCACCTCCCACGTGTCGGTGGCGGTGTCGTAGGCCTCGTTGTCGTCGAAGACGCCGAGCGAGTCCGGCGCCTCGTTGCCCTCGCCGCCGAGGACGTAGATCTTCTCGCCCACCGCGGCCGCCGCGACGCCGCCGCGCGCCGTCGGCATCGGCGCGCGCGTCGACCAGGCGCGTTCCGACAGGTCGAACGCGAACACGGTATCCTTGACGTTCCCCTGGCCGTTCGCCCGCCCGCCGAGCACATAGAACGTCGAGCGCACGACCGCGCCGCCGACGTGATCGCGCGGCTCGGGCAGGTCCGGCAGCGCCTCCCACGCGCCCGTCTCGACGTCGTACGCGGAGAAATCGAGCACCGTGTCCTGGAAGGCTTCCGACAGCGAGCGCAGCCCGCCGGCGAGGTAGATCGTCGTGCCGTCCACGCCGACAGCCGCGCTCCCTCGCTCGGTGCCCTCGGGCATGGGCGCGAGCGCGGTCCACGCGTCCGTGCCCGGATCGTACACGAACCCGTCGCCGACCGCCGTCCAGGGAAAGCCGCCGAGCATGCCGCCGAGCAGGTAGATCTTGCCGTTCAGCGCCGCGATGTTCGGGTGATTCAGCGCGACGGGCAGCGGAGCGGCCTCGGACCACCTGTCCTCGCGCGGATCGTAGATCTCGACGCGCCCCGTGTTCATCCCGTCGCCGCCGAGGCCGGCGATGACGTAAACCTTGCCGTCGAGCTCCACGACGCTGTGCTCCTGGCGCGGCCCGGTCGCGATGGCGGCGAGCTCGCGCCAGCCAGAACCCTCGTCGGCGCCGGCGCCGGCGCCGGCGCCGCCGCCCCCGCCGGAGCCCGTGGCGCCCTGGCCGGCGCCAGGGCCGTCGTCCACGCAGGCGAGCGCGGACAGGGAGAGGCTGAGAGAGAAGCAGAGGGCAATGATGGGTCGCATGGGTCTCTTTCCTTGTGGTGTTCGGTGATGACAGACCTGCGGTCAGCGCACGACGCCGCGCGCCCGTCGCTCGTCGCAGCGCGCGGAGGTCCTCTCCGCGCTCCGCTGTTCCGAGGCGAGCGGCGGCGCGCGGGCCATTCACGGCGGCGGGGCCTGCGAGGCGAACGCGAGCGCGCTCGTTGTGCGCCCCTCCGCCGTGGTGCACCTTGACGATGCGCCCGCGGGCGCGGACGCGCCATTCGAGGTCGTCCGTGGTTCTTGATTCATCGTCTCTCCGGAGGTGTCGTGGACGCGCTCAGTGACGTACTTCAGACGATCCGCCTCGCGAGCAACCTGTTCTGCCGGTCCGAGCTGTCGGCGCCCTGGGGCGTTCGCCTGCGAGGCGGCACGCACGCGGGCTTTCACTACGTCGCCCGCGGGGGCTGCTGGCTCACGGTGGAGGGGGCCTCGGCGCCCGCCGCGGCGCTGTCGGAAGGCGACCTCGTGCTCCTGCCGCGCGGCCATGCGCACGCGCTGCGAGACCGGGCGGAGAGCCCTGTTCGAAGCCTCGAAGCGCTGTTCTCGGAGGCCCGCGGCGACGACGGCGTCGTCCGGTCCGGCGGCGGCGGCCCGACCACGACCGTGCTCTCGGGCTGCTTCACCGTCGAGGACCGGTCGACGAACCCGCTGCTCGCCTCGTTGCCCCCGCTCATCCGCATCACGCCCGACGAGGGGCGCGCGGTGCCGTGGCTCGAGCAGAACCTCCAGTTCATCGCCGCCGAATCCGCGTCGTCTCGGCCGGGCTCCCACGTCGTCCTCACGCGCATCGCCGACGTGGTGTTCGTGCAGGCCCTCCGGGCCTTCATCGAGCGGCTCCCCCACGACGCCGGAGGCTTCCTCCGGGCGCTTCGGGAGCCGCACATCGGGCAGGCGCTCGGGCTGATGCACCAGCAGCTGGAGCATCCCTGGACGGTGGAGACCCTCGCCTCGAAATGCGGCCTCTCGCGCTCGGCGTTCGCGGAGCGGTTCAAGCAGATCGTCGGCGAGCCGCCCCTCGGCTACCTCACGCGGCGCCGCATGGAGCGCGCGACCGAGCTGCTCCGGACGGGCTCGACCCTCGCCGACGTGGCGCGGCGGACGGGGTACTCGTCGGAGGCGGCCTTCAGCCACGCCTTCCGCCAGTGGGCGGGCACCCCCCCGGGCGCGTACCGCAAGGCGCAGCGGGACGAGCGAGCCCGTCTGGGCAGCAGCGGCGCGTCCGCGGTGGCGAGCGCCTTGGGGGAGGCTTGAGCCATCACCGCTCCGGCGCCGGCGACACGCCGAGCAGTCGATCGATCCCTTCGTGAGCGCCCCGCCGGTGTGCACGTCGAGCCCAGCTGCCCGCGGCGGGGCCGCTCCTCGCGCGGCGGCGCGGCGCGCTCCGGGCCGAGCGACGCCACCTTCGAGCTGGCCTCGCGCTTGTATCCGTGGCGGCGTGGCCCTCCGCGGCGCGCCCTGCCCGCCGGAGGTCCCGGGGGGGAAATCCATGGATCGAGCAGCGAGCGCGCCCCGAGGCGCGCGCCTCTGCCTGCGTCCGCTCGCCGAGCGGCCGCGGTGCAGCATCATTGTTCCCTGTTACAACGAGGAGCGGTACGTCGAGTCGACGCTCCGCTGCGCCCTCGGGCAGCGGTATCCGGAGGATCTCCTCGAGATCCTCGTGGTCGACGGCGGCTCGACCGACAGGACGAGGGAGATCGTCGCGCGCGTCGCCGCGGAGCACCCGCGGGTGACGCTGCTCCACAACCCGGCGCGGATCCAGGCTGCGGCCATGAACCTCGGCATCCGCCGATCGCGGGGTGAGGTGATCGTCCGGATGGACGCGCACGCCGACTACGCCCCCGACTACGTCGCCGCCTCGGTGGCCGTGCTCCGGCGGACCTCCGCGCTCAACGCGGGCGGCGCGGCGCGGCCGCGGCACCGGGGCGGCTTCCAGCGGGCGCTCTGCGCGGCGCTCTCGAGCCCGCTCGGCGTGGGGGGCTCGGCGTACCGCGACCCGTCGCGGGAAGGGTTCGTCGAGTCGGTGTGGGGCGGCGCCTTCCGGCGCGAGGCGTTCGAGATCGCCGGCCTCTACGACCCGGCCGCGATCACCAACGAGGACGCCGAGCTGAACCAGCGCATCATCGAGGCGGGCGGCGCGGTCTACCTGTCCCGGGACATCGTCGCCCACTACTACCCGCGGTCGTCCCTCGGGGCGCTCGCCCGCCAGTATTTCGCCTATGGCGCGGGGCGCGCGCGCACGCTGCTCCGCCGCCGGAAGCTCCTGTCGCTCCGGCCGATCGTGCCGTTCTGCATGGTGACGGCCTTCGCGCTCCTCGCGCTCGCCGCCGCGCTCCTGCCGGCCGCGCGCCCGCTGCTCGCCGCCGCGTCGCTCGCCTACGCCGCGCTCGTGATCGCCGAGTCGCTCCGGCTCGCGCGGCGCGCCTCGTCCCGCGATTTCCCCCTGCTCTGCGCCATCCTCCCCGCCATGCACGCCGCGCACGGGCTCGGGTTCTGGGCCGGGCTGCTCCGCGGCGCGCGGGGCCGCGTCGGCCGGCGCGACGCCGAGCGCCTGCCGGCTCGTTGACCGCGTCGCACACGGCGACCGCGCGCCGCGCACGGCGCGAGCAGGACGCCGCCTCGCGCGGCCCGGACCGACGAGGTCGGCGCGTTGATCGGCCGCAGGCCGTTTGGTATGGTCCCCGACGTGAGCGCGGGCTGGCCATCGTTCGACGCGGCTGCAGCCGAGCTGATCCAGCTGTCCCGCTGGTGCTGCGAGCACGGCTGGACGCCGGCCACGAGCGGCAACTTCTCCGTCCGGCTCGGGGAGGGCGCCCTCGCGATCACCGCGTCCGGGCGGCCCAAGGGCGCGCTCGCCGCGTCGGACATCGTGGTCGTCGATCTCGACGGGCGCCTCGCCGGGCCGGCCGCGGGCCGCCCGTCGGCCGAGACGCTGCTGCACTGCCAGCTTTACCGGCGCCACCCGGGCGTCGGCGCGGTCGCGCACACCCACTCGCGGGCCGCGACGGTGCTCTCGCGCCGGCACGCGAAGGAGGGCGCCTTGACGCTCGCGGACTACGAGCTGGCCAAGGCGCTCTCCGGGGTGGCGACGCACGAGGGCTCGGTGCTGCTGCCCGTCTTCGCCAACACGCAGGACATCGCGCGGTTGGCCGAGGAGGTGGAAGCGTTCATGTCCACGCGGCCGCCGGTGCACGGCTACCTCATCGCCGGCCACGGGCTCTACACGTGGGGCGCGGACGTCGCGGATGCGCGCCGCCATGTCGAGGCGCTCGAGTTCATGCTCGATTGCGCGGTGCTGGAAGGGAGGATCTCATGAGCGTGCTTCGGGTCTATCCAGACAACGATCCGACGAAGGCCGAGGAGTACACGGCGTTCGAGGACATCGCCCGCGTGGCCGCGGGGGCGAAGATCCGGTTCGAGCGCTGGTCCGCCGAGCGCCCGCTCGCCGCGGGCACGCCGCCGGCGGAGGTGCTCGAGGTGTACGCCGGCCCGGTGAAGCAGCTCTCGGAGGCGTGCGGGTTCGTCACGGCGGACGTGATCTCGGTCTCGCCGACCACCCCGAACCACCCCGAGATCCGGCGGAAGTTCCTGGACGAGCACATCCACACCGAGGACGAGGCGCGCTTCTTCGTCGAGGGCCGGGGGCTGTTCTGCATCCACCACGGCGAGCGCGTGCTCTCGTTCCTGGTCGAGAAGGGCGATCTCATCAGCGTCCCGGCCGGCACGCGGCACTGGTTCGACATGGGGCCGACCCCCTCGTTCACGTGCATCCGCTGGTTCTCCGACCCGAAGGGCTGGGTCGCCGAGCACACCGGGTCGGACATCGCGTCGCGTTTCCCCCGCCTCGAGGCGTGACCATGGCGGCGCCCTCCGCGCGTGCGGTGGTGGTCGACGTCGAGGGGACCACCACCGACGTGCGCTTCGTCCACGACACGTTGTTCCCGCTGGCGCGGCGCGAGCTCCCCGCCTACGTGGCCGCTCACCCCGGGAGCCCCGAGGTCGAAGCGGCCCGGAGCGCGGTCGCGCGCGAGCGGGGGCTCGGCGCGGAGGCCGTGGGCCAGGACGAGCTCACCGCCGCGCTGCTCGCGTGGATCGACGCGGACCGCAAGGAGACGGCGCTCAAGGCGCTGCAGGGGAAGATCTGGCGCAGCGCCTATGAATCGGGGGGCCTCCGGAGCCACGTCTATCCCGACGTGGAGCCCGCGCTGCGGAGGTGGCGGGACCTCGGGGTGACGCTCGCGGTGTTCAGCTCCGGATCGGTCGAGGCGCAGCGGCTGCTCTTCCGGCACACGACGTCCGGCGACCTGAGCGGCCTGTTCGCGGCGTTCTTCGACACGACGACCGGCCCGAAGCGGGAGCCGGCCGCTTACCAGCGGATCGCGGCGGCGCTCGGCCTGCCTCCGGGAGACGTGCTGTTCCTGTCCGACATCGTGGCCGAGCTCGACGCCGCCGCGGCCGCCGGCATGCGCACCGTCCAGCTGCTCCGGCCGGGGACGGCGCGGGACGCGGAGCCCCGCCACGCGGTGGCGGAGCGCTTCGACGAGATCGCGCTGCAGGCTCTGTCTGACGAACGTCGCGAGCGGCCCGCGTAGACAGCTCCGCTAGCCGGCTCTGCTGCACCCGGATGATCTCCTCCTGCAACGCTGCGCGCTCGCGGTCTCGCGTTCTCGCGCGCCGACATATCGAGCGCGAGGCGGGTGCTCGGCGAGCGCCTCCGCCGCCGCGGCAGCAAGCGTCGCGGCCCGCCGCCCCCCGGCCCGCCGCTCCGCCATGGCGCCGCCATGGGCGATAGCCCGGCGGGTTGTCGAAATTCGCGGCGAAAACGCGCCCTCACCGCGTGGCGTGCGGCGTGCGGTGTCGGCGCCGTATGGCCAGCGCGGCTCGCACCACGGGCGTCGTCTACGAGCGCCGTCGTCCCGAGAAGACGACGCTCTACGAGATCGTGCGCGACAACGTGGAGACGCTGTACGGGGCCATCGACGACGGCGCCATCGCGGTCCGGATACCCAAGCACGCGAAGAAGGAGATCGAAGCCTACCTCGACTGCGGGCTGCTCTGCCGCGGGTTCGCGCGGCTCCGGTGCGAGCGCTGCGAAGAGAGTCGGCTGGTGGCCTTCAGCTGTAAAGGACGCGGTTTCTGCCCGTCGTGTCTGGGCCGACGCATGTGTTCCACGGCGGCGAACCTGATCGAGGACGTCCTGCCCGAGGTGGCGCGCCGTCCGTGGGTGTTGACGTTTCCGTTTCCGTGGCGGCGCAGGCTCGCCCAGGACGGGTGTTGTTCGGCGTGCTGACCCGCATCTTCGTCGAGAGCGTGGAGCGGTTCTACGAAGAGCGCGGTGCGCGCCTAGGCGCGTGCGGCGCGGTCAAGAGCGGCGCGGTGACCGTCGTGCAACGCACGTCCGGCGACATGCGGCTCAATCCGCATCTGCACGTGGCCTTCCTAGACGGGGCTTATCACGAAGACGGCACCGAGCTCGTGTGGAACGAACTCGGTCATCTTCCAACTCGCGCGGTCGGTCAGGTCCTAGAGCACGCCGTCGGGCGGATGCTCCGTTACCTCCGGCGGCACGGGCATCTCGAGATCGAGCACGACGTCGAGGAGGACGACGAGCCCGAGGCAGCGCTCTGCGCCTCCGCCGTCTCGGGACGAGAGCCGCGCCACACGTCGTCGCCCCGCAAAGGCTCCGCGGGCTCTCGCCGTCCTCTCCGAGCGCGCTCGCGTACGACAAGCCGCTGTGCGCTGCGCTCGATGGCTTCACCTTGCACGCAGCGACGCGCGCCGGTGCGCACCATGCCGCGGCGAGGGAGGCGCTGCTGCGTTACGTGTTGCGACCCCCCCATCGCAAACGAGCGCGTCGAGCCGCAGCAGGACGGCCTGGTGCGGCTCTTGCTCAAGCGCGCCTTCGCTGACGGGACTGTCGCGGTGGACATGGATCCGCTCTCGCTCCTGTGCCGCCTCGCGGCCAGCGTCCCGCCGCCGCGCTTTCACACCGTCAAGTACGCCGGCGTGCTCGCCTCGGCAAGTCGCCCACGTTGGCGCGCAAGCGCATCGGACCGCGCCCTGCGAAGCCAGAAGAGCCTACGAAGGCGGACGATGACGCCGCTCCGAAACGCAAGCGTGGCGGCTATCGACCGTGGACCGAGCTCTTGCGCCGCACATTTGCGATCGATGTCCTCGAGTGCCCAGCTTGCAAGGGGCGGATGAAGCTCGTCGCCATGGTGACCGAGCCAACGAACATCGCCCGCTTCCTCTCCGCGCTCGGCGAGCCGACCGACGTCCCAGCACGCTCTCCCAACCGGGGGCCACCGTACTGGAAAAGCACCCCCCCTCGCCTTCGCAGGCGGCACCGCGCCAAGCGCGATGGTCCCCTTCGTGACCGCCGCTTCGAAGAACTGGGCCGAAGGAACTCCCGTCACCGTAACGGACGCCACGCTCCCGATGGCCCTCGAAGCCATGAGCGTGACGACGTTCGTGAGTCAGTGAAGCCTAGCCAGATCGGCCCCGTCGCTCAGGGGACCTTCATCAGGGCGTTCTGCTCTGCTTGCACGCGGCCATCGGTGCAGAACTTGCAGTTGTCGCCGTAGAAGAAGTTCCTGTTCGCTGTGTCATCCATCAGATGAACGCGGAACCAGGCCGCGGCCGACGACAGGGACACGCCATTTGCGCCCTGATAGACCCAGCTACCGTGATCCGCGTTGAGCTCGTTGAGGAAAAACGCGGGCTGATCGGTGACCGTCCTGAAGACATCGTGGACCCCGCTGCATCTCACCGTGGAGTCGTTCCCCCCGCAGAAGAACAACATGGGGGTGTGCACTCCCTCGAGGGCACCGGTGCCGCAAATCGTGCCGAGGGCCGAGAAACGGGGATCGGAGGCCGTCTTGCAAGTCGACATGCCCCCATAGGAATGGCCAAGCTGGCCGATCTTCGTGGTGTCGAGGGCGTGATAGTACGGGCTGCTCGCATCCTCGGCTTGTTCCAAGATCCAATCGAGGCCCGCGGTCGTGGGAAGAGGATCGCCTGCGGCGGTCGCGGTGCTGAGAGAAGCCACCACGACGAAACCGTGGGACGCGAGATGGTTGACGATCGGTCCGTATTGTCCGCACCACTGATTGCTGCCGGCGTTGACGACGCATTTCGGCGGGTTCTGCTCCGGATTGTCCCGGTAGCCATTGGCCCAGATCAGGATCGGATGGCAGTGGCCGCTGGTTGCGATATTGCTCGGGCGGTACACGTTGAAGCGCTGTTGCTCGTCCCCATAGATCGGATCGGGAACGACGCCGGCGAGGGGGCCGACGTTCTTGTCTGCGGTGACCGAGAAGGGGCCCGTCCTGGTAGGATCGGCCGTGGGGAACGGGTCGCCGACGCAGCTACTGACCGAGCCGCCGCTACCGGTCGTGCCGCCGCTTCCGGCATTTCCTTGGCCGCCGCTGCCCGGTTGCCCGCCCGAAGCCGCGCCACCCGTGGCCCCACTCGAGCCGCCAGCCCCACCACTGGATGCGCCGCCGCTTTCGGCCGTTCCCCCAGAGCCCGTCGCACCACCGGAGGCCGTGCCCCCGCTGCCCGTCCCACCGCTGTCCGTGCCAACCGCGCCCCCGCTCGCGGCAGCGTCCCCATTCGATCCGTTACCACACGCCGCGGTGGAAACGCACACGCCCAAAGCCAGTAGCCAACGCTTCATGGTGACTCTGTCCTCGCCCAGCCGCTCAGCGTCGTCAAGCGCTTTGGCGGATAGGACAAGCAAACGCGTTCCGCAAAGTCAAGATTCTCGGAGCCGTTCCTGGCTCGTGCAGTCCGACTGTACGAGCTTATCGACAGAACGGGCCTTATGCGATCAGACAGGCCTTCCACTCGTGAAACGCCTGCGATTACCGCGACGTCGCACCAAGCGGAAGGCATCCTACCGTATAGCTGTACACTACTGGCACCAAGCGGAAGGCATCCTACCGTATAGCTGTACACTACTGAGCTCGTCCAAACGGCCGCCGTCGCGGTTCGCGGCGCGTCGTGATGGCCGGCGCACGCACCTCAGGGCAGACCTCCCCCCGGCCACGTCGTCGAGCAGCGTCCCTCCCCTTTCAGTTTCGTCACGCGGGGTCCGCCGGGTACCGCGCGCGGCACTCCAGCGGCTCGGCGAACAGACCGAGGTGGCTCAAGATCTTCCTCGCCGTCGCCTTGTCCGTGATCGCGGCCATGAGTCGCATCCGCCCGCTGCATCGCGGGCACGCGAGAACATCTACTGCGTAAGTCCGCCGCAAAAGCTTCGCCGCGAGGCGCAGGCGCGCGAGCGGGTGCTCACCTGCGCGGACCTGGCGCAGCCGCCGGCGTGGGTCCCGCCGTGGAGCAGCGGCGGCGAGATGCAGTGGTGGCTCGCGCGCGCGTGGGACGTGGGGGCGGTCGTGGCGATCGTCGCGCGGGGGGCGCAGCTCCTGGTCTAGGTTCGCGCGTCGGAAATACCGCCAGAGAAACCGGTCGATGCTGAGCGGTCGCCGGAAACAGTAGCGATTTTCATGGTTTTCGCCTGTTTCGCCGCCGAGGGCGGCTCCGGTGTGGCCCAACGGGGCGCCCTTCCGCCGCCGCATCGCCTGCGGTCAAGGGCCCGCGGCATCACCGATCGGGTCGGCGCCCGGCCCGGCGGCGCGGCGCCGAGAAATTCTCCTTCACTCGCCGCCCCGTTGCCGGACCCTCCGATGCGTTGCCGCCTGCTTCGGGATCGTGCCTGCGCCCCTGCACTCTGCCGGCCCAAGGGCCGCGGCTGACGCTCTTGTTGGGCAGCGTCAGGGAAGTCGCGTGCCATGTTTCTGGATGAGCTCTACGAGATCCGATGCCGTGATCGCAAAGCGCTGCACGTCGGAAGAACCGACCTATCGCGTCATCCCCTGCACGTCCCTAGCGGCGGGTTGCCGATATCGCGCGCCAGCACCCGCAATTTGCGCTCGCCCTCAAGCTTTTGTGCGCAAACGATTAACCAGCAAATCATCCTGAATGATTTGGTCTTTGATTTGCGTCAACTCATCAACGTCCCAGTTGCAGCTCAAGTATCGGCCCTTGGCCCAATCAGCCTTGCCGGAGCAAAGCCAAACAGCGAACCCGGCTGGCAAATCAGGTTCGTCGACAAGGCCGGCGTGAATCTCCTTGGGCATGTTCTTTGCGAGCGCGGTGGAAACACCTCCTGGATGGATGGCGAAGCATTTGATGCCCTCCTCGCCATGATCAACGTTGACGAACTCGCAAAGACGGTTGATCGCGTGCTTGGATGTCTGATAGTCCGACGCCGCAGGCGTTACCAATTGAGCGCCGATGGAGGAGACGAGGATCAGATGGCCACCCGTCGATCCTGCGGCAAGATGCTTCCTGGCCGACTGGATAAGATGGGGGATGGCAAATCGAATCACGTGATATGTGCCTTTTAGGTTGACTTCCCATGTCTTCCACCAGCTGGCTGTGTCAGACTCGCCAATCTTCTTCCACTGGTCGAGATAACCGGCATTCGAATCGACCACATCGATGCCGCCAAATTTGGCCACACAATCCATGACGGACGCCTTGACCTGCTCTTCATCTGTTACGTCGCAGGCCGAATACTCACACTGCGTCTCTGGATTCGCCTCGGTCACTCGTCTTTTCGTTGCCTCAAGCCCCTTTTCTGACCTCGCGGTGATATAGATCGCTTTGGCGCCCGCGTGAGCGAAAGCCACCGCGGTAGCCTGACCAATACCCTGCGATGCACCGGTGATAAAAATGGCTTTGCCCGATGCGCTCCCGCTCAACGTAGTCTTGGGATCGATGGCAGGGTATAGCGAGTGATGCGCCTTGATATCGAGAAACTGTGTTCGAATAGAGGACATGAGACTCCTTGCGTTCCTTGTGCTGGCCCCCGCGGCTGAAGAGGCGCAGCCTGCGGCATGTTGGGAGTGCGTCCAGCACAGCGACTGCGACGCCATGTGCCCCGCGGAGCGGGCTCAGTCGATCACCGGCCCCAGCACTTCGGCGATGCGCCGCGCGATGTGGGGGGCATGTGTCTCCAGCGCGAAGTGGCCGCTGTCCACGAACTCCACCACGGCACCGGGGTTGTCGCGGCGGTAGGCCTCGGCGCCGGGCGGGATGAAGAACGGGTCGTTCTTGCCCCAGATCGCCAGCGTCGGCAGCGCCCGCTCGCGGAAGAACGCCTGGAACTTCGGATACAGCGCCACGTTGTTCGCGTAGTCGAGGAACAGGTCCAGCTGGAGCTCGGCGTTGCCCGGCCGCTGCAACAGCAGGTAGTCGAGCATGTACGCCTCCGGTGCCACCAGGCTGGTGTCGGCCACGCCGTGCTCGTACTGCCAGCGCGTGCCTTCGAGCGTGAGCAAGCCGCGCAGGCCGTCGCGGTTCTCCGGCGTGGGGTTTTCCCAGTAACGGCGCACCGGCGCCCAGGCCTGCTCGCCCAGGCCGTCCAGATAGGCGTTGCCGTTCTGCGACACCAGCCCAGTCACCTGCTGCGGCCGCGCCAGCGCTAGGCGCAGGCCCACCGGCGCGCCGTAGTCGAACACGTACAGCGCATAACGCTTCAGGCCGATCGCATCGACGAACGCCTCGACGGTCCTGGCCAGGTCGTCGAAGGTGTACACGTAGCCGCGCTCGGCCGGCACCTCGGTGAAGCCGAAGCCGGGCAGGTCCGGCGCGACCAGGTGGAACTGCGACTTCAATTCGTCGATCAGCCGCCGGTACATGTGCGAGGAGCTGGGGAAGCCGTGCAGCAGCAGCAAGGTCGGCCGCGAGAGGTCGCCGGCCTCGCGGTAGAACACCTTCACCCCGTCAGCCTCGACGTGGCGGAAGTGGACGGCGGCGGCGGAAGCATCGGCGGGGACAGCGGCGGCAGCGGGCGTTGCGTTCATGGAGATGGCTCCGAAGCGTAACCCGTATAAACGATTTATACAGGTTACAGGAGAAACTTGCGTCGGCCCCTGTAACTTGTCAACAGACTTTTCTCAGGTTACATCACGACGGCGCTTCAACCGGTACGCATCCATGGATTGCAACGAAATCCCGGTCGACTGGCCGCCGCTGATCGCCGACCAGCTGGCCCTGGACTTGCTGAATACGGTGGTCCAGCAGGACGGCGCCCCGGTCGAGCACCTCGTCGACGACGCGGCCGCGGCGCGCTGGCTGGCTCGCGCCACCGGCGCCGCCGTCCTCTCCCCCGCCCCCAGCGGCCTGGCCCGCAAAGCCCGCGGGCTGCGTGAAGCGGTCCGCGCCGTCGTCGAGGCGCGCAAGGCCGGCCGGCCGGCCGACCTGGGCGAGCTGAACCGGCTCCTGGCGAGGGTGCCCAGCCACTGGACCTTGCACGGCGGCCGCGACGGCATCCGCGTGCATCGCAGCGCGCTCGGCGCCGCCGCCTGGCGACCGCTGGCGCCGCTGGCCGAGGCCGCGGTCGCCCTGCTCGCCGACGGCGACTTCGACCTGGTGCGCCAGTGCGAGCACCCGCTGTGCACGCTGTGGTTCTACGACCGCACCAAATCGCACAAGCGCCGCTGGTGCAGCATGGCGCTGTGCGGCAACCGGCACAAGGTGAGCGAGTTCCGCAAGCGCCGGCAGGCGTCGGCCGAGTAGCGTCACGCCATGAAGTGGGGAGTGGTCGCCGCCGCCTCCGCGATGGCGCCGCCACCCCTGAGCTCGATCTCTCCTCGGCGCGTAGGCAAAGCAAGCCGGAGCGCAGCGCGAGGAAGTTTAGCGCGGCAGAGCGAAAGGGTGGGACCGCGAGCGTCGTGATGGCTCGGTCCTGGGTCGAAAGAGCGTGGTCCGGGCGGCGCCGGGCGCGCTACGGGGCGCATCGGCGTGCCGTGGGCACACGTGTCCGTCCGGGCGTTGGTCTGGCCCGGGAGGCGCGTCGCGAGACGTTATGCGGCGTCACCGAGCGCCCTGCGGCGCAGAACGGTGCTTTTGCAGTACGGTGGCCGCCGCGTGGACGCTGGGAGATCGTGCTGGAACATCGCTCGGCTCGCCGAGCGCGGAGAGGAAGCGGACGATGTTCCGGCGCTCGGTGACCGCGGAGGCGCGCTTGATCGACAGCCGCACCAGGCCGTCCTGCTGCGGCTCGACGCGCTCCTTCGGGTCAGGTGCGGGTGATGGAGAGGCCGCCGTCGACCAGCGCGGCCGTCCCGGTGACGAAGGAGGCGTCGTCCGAGGCGAAGTAGAGCACGGAGCGGGCCACCTCCTCCGGGGTCGCGACGCGCTTGAGGGCGTGGAGGCTCGTGATGAACGCCTGCGACTCCTTCGTGCTGTTCGCCTCGTGGTACATCGCGGTGTCGACGGCGCCCGGTAGGATCGCGTTGACCCGCACGCCTTGCGGCCCGAACTCGGCGGCGAGGGCCTGCGTCAAGCCGATCAGGCCGGACTTGCTCGCGGCGTACGCGGCGGTGCCCGGGAACGCGACGGTGTAGCCGACGAAGGTCGAGGTGAAGATGATCGACCCTCCGCCGTGCTTCAGCATCGCGGGGATCTGGTGCTTGGCGCCGAGGAACGCGCCGGTGAGGTTCACGGCGAGGGTGTCGCGAAAGCCGGCCTCGGAGACCCCGGTGCTGGGGCCACCCTCGCCCAGGGTGCCCGCGTTGTTGAAGGCGATATCGAGCTTGCCGAACTTCTCTGTCGCCAGCGCCACGAGGGCCTTGGCGTAGTCTTCCGAGCGCACGTCGCCGGCCAGCGCGGCGGCGCGCCCGCCGCTCTTCTCGATCTCGTTCACCAGGCGCGCGAGCTCGCTCTCGCGCCGCGCCCCGAGGATGACCTTCGCCCCCTCGGCGGCGAAGAGCTTGGCCGTGGCCTCGCCGATACCAGCGCTTGCGCCCGTGATGATAGCCACCTTGTCTTGCAAACGTCCCATGATCCTTCTCTCCTGTCCGGCGCGCGGCGTCCCAGGGGCCGAGTTACCGACGGTCGGCGTTGCTGCTCGAAAGAGGGGAGAGGGCGCCGCCACCAGCCAGCGCGTCAGCCCCTCTGACAGGCGAGAGTGTAGAGCCCGGCGCGCGTTCGCAGTAGGCTCCCGTCGGTGGAACTGGATTTCGGAAACGCCGAACGATGAAGATCGAGGGCATCGCGACGTTCGTGGCCGTCGCCGAGGCGGGATCGCTCAGCGAGGCGGCGCGGCGCCTGCGCCTGTCGAAGTCCGTCGTCAGCGAGCGCCTGGCCGAGCTCGAGAAGAGCGTGGGCGCGAGCCTCATCCACCGCACGACGCGCAAGCTGTCGCTCACGGAAGATGGGGCGGCGTTCCTGGAGCGGGCGGTCCGGATCGTCCGCGAGGTCGAGGACGCGACCGCCGACCTCGCCGCGCGGCGCGGCACCCTGGCGGGCCCCCTCCGGCTGTCGGCGCCGGTGACCTTCGGGCGCATGCACCTCGGCCCGGCGCTCTACCCCTTCCTTTTGCAGCACCCGAGGATCGAGCTGACGCTCGATCTGGATGACCGCCGCGTGGACGCTGCCGCCGCCGGCCACGACGCGGTGGTGCGGCACGGGCCCATCGTCGACTCGCGCCTCGTGGTCTGGCGCCTTGCGCCGAGCCAGCGCGTCCTCGTCGCTTCGCCGGATTACCTGGCGCGCCACGGCGCGCCGGCGTCCATCGCCGAGCTGGAGAAGCATCGGGGCATCTTCTACACGAACCGCGGCATCGCCGACTGGCGCTTCCCGGCGCCGGACGGCGCCGTGCTCGTGCGGGCGCGCGTCGGACTCCGCGTCAACAACGGCGACATGATGCGGGACGCCGCCGTCGCCGGCCTCGGCGTCGCTCTTCTGCCGATGTTCATCGTGGGCGCGGCGCTCAGGGCAGGTGAGCTGCGCGTCATCGACGTCGGCGCCCAGCCCGAGCCCGAGTTCATCTTCATCGCGCACACGGAGGGGCGGCGCCCCTCGGCCAAGCTCCGCGCGCTCGCCGACCATCTCGTCACCGCCTTCGGGAAGCCGCCGTACTGGGATGAATTTGCATCGCCGCAAGCTTCCCGGTCGAGCAAATCCGCGCCGCGGTCGAGCTCCAGGCCGACCGGCACGTGAAGGGCAAAGTCGTCATCGACCTCCAGTTCTCGAGGGGTTCGAAAGGGCGTACTTGACGGAACGTTGGATGCTGCGGCGCAGAACGGTGCTTTTGCAGTGCGGTGGCCGCCGCGTGGACGCTGGGAGAGCGTGCTGGAACATCGGTCGGCTCGCCGAGCGCGGAGAGGAAGCGGAACGGGGGCGTGCGTCCAGGTCGTACATGCATGCTGGCGTGCGCATTGAGCATGCAGTGCGCATCACAGGCAGCGCGCTGTAAGATTTTAACACAGCGTCCATGTTCTGGGCGTATTGGTTCCGAGGATCCCCGGGCTGATTGGCACATAGTACATCGCGTCGCCGAGCACGAACGTTGCCATCGAAGCGCCACGCTGAGGAAAGTGTGACAAAATCAGCATTGTTAATGTTGTCCACGGAAGACCCGCCCGCCGCCTTGCGCGCGCATTCACTCGCGGTCGACCTGGACGGCGCATTGGTGAAGACAGACGTGTCGCTCGAGGCGCTCGTTGAGTTGCTCCGGCGGAACGTCGGCCATGCCCTCCTGTGCCTGCTCTGGCTTGCGCGGGGCCGCAGGATTTGCTGTGGCTTCTGTGTCCGCTTCTGCCGTATCGGATCGGTAGGGCCCGGATCCTCGCGAACCGGGGCGAAATGCACACCGATCCCGTCCTGTTCGCGCTGAAGGACCGCGTGAGCTCTGGGGTGGGGCTCTGTGCGGCGATCATCATGCTGCTGGCGGCAACCGACTTCTAGAGCTGAGATGTTGACGTTTGCAGACTAAGGCGGCCTCGGGGGGGCGTCGGCGTGGCGTTCCGCGGGCCCGTGGAGCTGGGAGGAAGAGTCATGTACGTGTTGAGAACGGCACCTTCGCGCTCGACGCTGATCTCGATCCTCGGCGCTGCCATACTCTTCAGGGCAGCATGCTGCGTTCTTTTTCCAATCGGGACCGAGGCTGGCATGCAGCAGCGGGTCGGAGACGAAAAATTCTATTTTCAGATTGCACATGCGATCGTCGAGCGTGGAGAGTTCGTAGAGGGCCACCTGCGCGCCTATCGACCTCCCCTCTATCCAGCAATGCTCGCGCTGAATCTTTGGCTCTTCGGCGACCGCACATGGATCCTCTCGTTCGTGCAAAATCTCATGATCCTCGGCGCGGCCGCGCTGCTGTCGGTGCACGTAGCGAAGCGGTACAGCGCGCAAGGTGGCCTGATATGCGGCATGTTGATCATCCTGAGCCCGTGCTGGGTGTTGCTTCCACAGCAGGCGAACTCGGAGTCACTGTTCGTGCTGTTGCTCATTGGTGGGATCATAGGCGCTGCGCGCCTCTTGGAGCGCGGGGGCGTCGCTTTGGAGCGCGGGGGCATCGCCCGTGCGCTGGGGTGCGGCGTCCTGCTCGGGGGCGCCGCGCTCACGCGAGAGATCGGCCTCTTCTTCGGCGTCGCCATCGTCGCGTGCCTCTGGCTCACCGCGCGCACACAGCTTGGCGCCAAGGCGGCCACGCGCACCGCCGCCCTCATGCTCCTCGGCATGGCGCTCGTCGTCGGCGCCTGGACAGCCCGAAATTACGGCGTCTTTGGTCGCATCGTGCCCATAGCCACCAATGGGCCGCTGAACTTCTTTATCGGGAACAGTCCTCAGGCAACAGGGCATTTCCACTTCTTTATCCCGGCGCAATCTCGGGCGCTCTGGAACACCCCTAGCGAGCATGGCGCGAATGAGATCGAATCGATGGCGATCATGGGGAGAGAAGCCGTCCGGTTCATCTCGGAAAACCCGGGGCGCGTCGCGGCGCTCAGCCTCAAGAGGCTCGCGTGGCTCTGGTTCCCCACACCCACCGCTCCGCTGGCGCTGACGCCGCGCATGCTGGCGCTTTGCGCACGCGCGGCGTTCCTCTCCGTATACAGTCTGCTCGCCATCTACGGGCTCTTTCGGATGCGGCGGATGTTCCTCGGAAAAGCCTTGATTGCCCTCGCGTGTGTCACCAGCCTGGTCCATGCGATGACGCATGTGGATGTGCGCTTTCGCGCTCCGCTCGACGTGGCGCTGGCCGTCCCGGTATCCCTCATCCTCCTCGAGGTAGCGGCGCGTCGCCGGCTCCGTTGGTCAGGGGCTCACGATGGCCAGATGGAGAGCCCGGGACTATCCCCTGTCCGATCCATGTCCTCCGCGATCCGAGGCGAGCCTCTGGAAGCCCATGAACACATGGTACACAAGAAACCGCGTGCCTCCGGCGCGGAGCGTTGAAGTTTCGCGCTCTCGCCTCGTGGAGCAGGGGGCTCGGACGGCTCCTCTTTACGCAGTCAGTGAACGGAACGTCGCGCCGCCCTGGTTTACCACGTCGGGGTCTGGAGGCGCGGCCCCGACGCCGGTGAATCGACCCTTCGTGTTCCCCGCCCGGACACGCCGAGCACCATCGAGGTGCAGGGGACGAACGACGCAGTGCCTGAGCACGGCGAGGACGACGGAGGGGGCGAACCAGGTGTGGAGCTTCCGGCGGAGGTGCAGGACGAGCAGCCACTTTCCGTAGATCGTCGCGTCGTACGCCGAGATCTCCGCGAGCTTCGTCGTGTACCACGTCATCGCGCCGAGCCAGAACGGCCGCGCGCCCGTCGCCTCCGGGAACTGGAGATCCTCGGCCGTGGCCAGCTGCCAGGGGAGGTCGGTGAGCGACGCGAGCTCGCGCTGGAACCGCCTCGCGAGGCCGCGCAGGTCTGCCGTCGGCTGCTCGCGCAGGCAGCGGGCCAGCGCGCTCGCGCCGAGGCACGCCACGCTCATTCCCTGCGCGTAGATCGGATCGAACGCGCAGGCGGCGTCGCCGAGGACCACGAGACCTTCCAGGTAGCGCGGCATGCGCTCGAAATGGCGCCTCCGATCCGCAGAGAACCTGTAGGTCGCCGGGGCCGAAAGCGGCTCGGCCTCCTTGATGGCCGCGTGGATGTCGGGCCGCTCGAGGGTCCGCGCGAACTCGACGAACCCCGCCTCGTCGAGCGGCGGGTGGTCGCCGAAGCAGCCGCTGAGGGAGACGAGCCAGCGATCCCCTTCGATGCTGTGCATGAACCCTCCGCGCTTCTGGCCCGGCGGGCGCGGCGAGATGACGCAGAACAGCGGGCTGTCCCGGTAGCGCTCGGGGGGCCTGTAGATCCGGGACGTATAGGCGATGTCGATCGTGACCTTGCTCTCCGGGGGGCGCATGTAGCCGGCGGCCTCCAGCCAGTCGGGCGCCCTCGAGCCGCGGCCGCTCGCGTCCGCCACGAGCTCCGCGGGGAGCTCGCCGGAGCCGCCCCCCGGGCGCTCGACGTACACGCCGGCGACCCGCGCGCCGTCCGCGCTGAGGCGCAGGCCGGCGGCGGTCGTCTGCTCCAGCAGCTCGACGTTCGGGAGCGCGCGCACGCGCTGGCGGACGTGGTGCTCGAGCAGCGCGCGGCTGCACTGGACGAGCGGGATCCCGCTCGCGAACTGCACCTTCCACACGCCGTGGTGGTGCCAGGCGATGTGCTCGCCGAAGTCCCGCAGGAGGGCGCCGCCGGCGGCCATCTCCTCCAGGATGCCGGGGAACAGAGCGCCCAGGATGTCGAGACCGGCCCCGAGCAGCACGTGGAGGTGACGCCCCTGCGGGACGCACCTCCGGACCTCCGGGGAGCCGGGGAGGTGATCGCGATCGACGATAGTCACCCGATCGAAGTGCTCTGCCAGCCCCCTCGCCGCGACGAGCCCGGCGATACCCGACCCCAGGACAACCGCATGCGCGCCCTTGAAGCCGCGCGCGCCGCGGGGCGCAGGATGACCCTCTCCGCTCGGTGCCATGAATGCCTCCGCTCACCCGCTAGAACGCCGCCCGGCACGAAATGGCCGGACGGACATGCTGGATCACGCCCGGTGAGATCATGGGGCGAGCCGCTCACGTCGTCATCGCATCGCTCATCACCTCCTCTCGATCTCGGAGGTGCGGTCTCGCGCGGTCGCGCTTGCCCCCTACCGTGCGCGGCCTTTCGCCGCGCCGATGGGCGCGTCGTAGGCCGAAGGAGCTCTCGCTCGCCCGGAACACGAGCGCAGCTGGACCCTCGCGCTTGCCGCGAGCGAGCCATCCATCACAAGAACCCGGATCCGATCCACAAGCCGGGCTCGTACGCCAGCAGCGCGTGCACATCGCTCGATCCGAGCGCGAGGAAACTCGCCGGAGAGAGCCCGACGAACAGGTGCGAGCCGATCGGGAGCTGGATCCCCCACGCGAAGCGCACGCCGAAGGCGCCGACGCTCTCGAAATAGGGGGAGTCGAAGGAGATGCGGTAATAGCCCGGGGTGATCCCGACCGACATCTCGACGTGCGGGCCCACAGCCATCATGAGCCGGAGCGGCACGCCGGCCGCAATCTGGTGGACGTCGGGCGTGGAGAGGCTCCGGAGCTCGATGCCGATCTCGAAGCGACGTGTATCGCTCACGCGCAGGCGCGCCACGGCGTCGAGATCCAGCGACATGCCGTCCTTGACCGCGAAGCGCGCGGGGACGAAGTAGCCGGAAATACCCAATGAAGTTGCCATCTTGCGCGCGTTGGCCTCCACCTGGTGGCTCGTCCCGGGCTTCGCGGCGGCGCCGTCCGGAGGTGCATCGGGCGCGCGGTCGGGCGGCCCGGCGGCCGCGGGCGCGGCAGGCGCATCCGGCGTGCGGCCGGGCGGCTGTGCGGCGGCCGCGGGCGCGGGCGCGGGCGGGTAGGGGTACGGCCATGCTCCTGCCGGAGGCGGCGCATAGGGGTAGGGCGGCGGATATCCTCCTGCCGGGGGCGGCGGGTAGGGATAGGGCGCGGGGGGCCCTGCCGCTGGCGGCGGCGCATAGGGGTAGGGCGCGGGGTATCCTCCCGGAGGCGGCGCGTACGGGTAGGGGGCGGGATATCCTCCCGGCGGCGGGTAGGGGTAGGGCGCACGACCCGGCGGCGGCGACGGCGCAGGCGCCGCGCTCGCGCCCGCGGGCGGGGCCGGCTCCGGCGGAGCCCCCTCGGGCGCCGCCGTGCGCGCCGGCTGGGCCGCAGCCTCGCCCGCGGCGAGACCCAGGGACAAAAGCGACAGCAGCGCAGGCGCCGCGGCGGCCGCGCGGCGCGCGCCGCGAGCCCGGCGCGCGCGCACGACGGCGGCCGCGAGCCCGAGCAGGAGCGCCAGCGAGACGAGCTGGCCGGTGCTGAGGCCCGCGTACACGCCGCGCCCGGCGTCGCCGCGGAGGAGCTCGATGAGGAACCGGCCCGCGGCGTAGAGCGCGAGCCACGCGCCGAACGCGCGGCCGTCGCGGTGCCCCCGGGCGAGCCAGAGGGCGGCGACCGCGCTGGCCAGCGCGCCGAGCGCCGCCTCGTAGAGCTGCGTGGGGTGCACGGGCAGGCTCGGCGCCCCGAGCGGGACCCAGCCGGCCGCGGCGTGGTCCACGGCGGCGGGGCTGCCGGCGGGGAAACGCACGCCCAGCGCGCCCGCCGTGACGCGGCCGTAATCGCACCCGGCGAGGAAACACCCGGTGCGCACGCAGGCGTACGTGATCCCGAGGCCCGGCACGAGCCGGTCGAGGAACGGGCGCACGGCCGCGCCGCGCCGGAGCAGGACCAGGCACGCGACGACGAGGCCCGCGAGGAGGCCGCCGTACGCGGCGCGGCCGGCGTGGAGCACGGGGCCCCACGAGCCCCGCGCGAGCGCCTCGGGCGCGGCGCGCAGCGCCTCGAAGGCATACCCGCCGAGGAGCGCCGCGACGTAACCCGCGAGGAGCGCGCGGCCCTCGAGGGCGACGTCCGCGCCGTCGCGGCGCACGAGCCGGAAGAACGCCGTCGCCCCGAGCAGCCCCGCGACGGCGACCATCACCATGTACGTCGGCGAGAGCCACGGCGGCAGGCCGTGGCGCTCCAGCCAGAACATCACCGCCCGGCTCACGGCCGCCTCCGGAGGTGCACCAGCATGTAGCCCGCGGGCACGAGCAGCCAGAACGCGGCGCCGAGCGGAAGCGGCGCGCCCGGCGGGCCCCCTTCCAGCCCGTGCCGGCCGGCGCTCAGCCGGCAGCTCGCGCTCGATCCGCTCCCGGCCGAAGGATCGTTGTCCTTGCAGCTCTGGTTGCAATCGCGGCAGTTCTGGTTGCAATCGCGGCAGTTCTGGTTGCAGTCGCTGCAGTTCTGGTTGCAGCCCGCGACGTCCTCGTTGCAGCCCCCGCAGCCGCAGCCGCTGCTGCTTCCACAGCCGCTCTCGCTCGACGCGCCGCTCGACGAGCCGCTCGGGACGCCGGCCGGGGTGGTCGGCTTGCCGTACTGGAGGCAGCGGTCGAGCGCGGCCATGCAGCCCGCGTCCGCGGCGAACGCGAGCGCCCCGTCGCGGCCCGCGATCGGCAGCGCGCCGCACGCGCCGCTGCCCGCGGCCTGGACACACTCCTTCACCCCGTCGATGCTCATCAGCGCGAGCACGCAGAGCGCCTCGGCGCGCAGCGGCTCGGCGTTCACCCACGCGCACTCTTCCTGGGCGTCCGCGAAGGCCGGGTCGGTGCGCTCGTGGTCGCACGTCCCGGCCACGGCGCAGGTGCACACGTCGCGCACCCCGGCGGCGCATTCGGCGATCGACCCCGGGAGGTGGTAGGGGTTTCCGCGCACGGATCTCGGCTCGCTCCGGGGCGGCTCGAGGAGCACGACGCCGTCGGCCGGAGGGCTCGGGCGCGCGGGCCGGTCCGGAGGCGCGAGGGCGCTCAGCGCGACCAGCCACGACGCGTTGACGTAGACCGTGTGATCCCGGGCGACGACGCCCACGGGCAGCCCGGTGACGCGGACGAGGTCGCGCGCCCCGGCGCGCCGCGCGAGCTCCGCCACGATCGCGCCCGCGCGGCCGTCGAGCGCGGCGTCCTCGAGCCCCGCGGTCTCCGGCGACGCCGGCTGTCCCGCGAGGGCGGGCCGATCGAGCGGGCCCGCGGGGGCGCGCTCCGCCGCGAGCGAGCGGAGCACGAACCCGCCCGCGGACGGCTCGAGCGCGCCGAGGACGATCGCGTCCTCCCCGAGCTCCTCCCGCGCCGCGTCCGCGCTGCGGACCAGCGCGGGGACGCTCGCGATCTCCACGCCGTCCACGGCCGTCGTTTCCTCGGTCGCGCCGTGCGCCTCCTCCAGCCGCACGGCCATGTCGTGGAGGGCTTCCTCGGGCAGCGCCGCGAGCACCTCCGGCGCGGCGCTCAGCGCGTCGCGCAGCGGCAGGTCGTCGTAGGGGGGCGACTCGGCGCCGCACGCCCCGAGCGCCGGGATCGAGAGCAGCACAGCGGCACAGCGGAGCGCTTTCGCGAGGACGACCTTGATTTGCATTCCCCCACCCTCGCTCCCTGCGAGCACACGAGTCCTGACAGGACACGCCGCGCCCGGCTGCGCGGGCGGGCGGAACACCTTCGAGGACACCGCCGCGAGGAGACCAGGAAGAGCCTGCCAGAACGAGGCGCGCTGGCCAAGGCCCATGAGGGAGCGAGCAGGCGGGAGCTCGCGCCGATCGCGAGAGGGCTCACGCGAGCTTCACCCGACATCAGGGCGGTTCGCTAACCTGGTGAGACAACCGCGGTGCGGCGGTGCGGGTCCGCCCGCGGACGTCGTCAGGACGGCGGCGCGGCGCTCGCGGCGACCGCCGCGCCGCCGAGCGCCGCGTCGAGCCGGCCGAGGACGCCCGGCCACCCGGCCTTCATGCCTTCGAGCGCCGCGCGCCCCATCGGCGAGTCGAGGTTGAAGCCCTCGTGCGTGAGGGTGAGGCGCGTGCCCGCCCCTTCCGGCGCGAGCTCCCACGTGATGAGCGTGTCGAGCGACCCCGCCGCGAAGCGGTACTTCAGGAGGCGCTCGTGCTCCACCGCGAGCACCTCACACGGCTGCTTTCCCCACTTGCCCATGTCGAGCGTGAAGTGGTGGCCGACGACCGCGCGGACGTCCCCCGCGGCCCACCAGCGCGCGTGGAGCTCGGGATCGGTGAGCGCGCGCCAGATCGCGGCCGGGGAATGCGCGTAGGAGCGTTCGATACGAATGGTCGACGGAGCGGTCATCTCGGCTTCTCCTGGTTCAAGACGTCATCGAGCGCGTCGAGGCGGCGATCCCAGTACTGCGTGAACGCCTCGATCCACGTCTCGACCTCGGCGAGCGGCCGCGGATCGAGGTGGTAGTAGCGCTCCCGGCCGCGCGGCTCCTCGCGCACGAGGCGCGCGGCGCGCAGCACCTGGAGGTGCTCGGAGATCGCTGGGCGGCCGACGTCGAAGCCGCGCGCGAGCTCGTTCACGGCGCACGGCCCTGCCCGCAAGCGGACCAGCAGGTCGCGCCGGATGGGGTTCGCGAGCGCGGCGAAGACATCGGCGTTGGGCACGCCGGACAATATGTCGGAAAGATCCGACGCGTCAACAAAATCCGACGCATCGGGGGGTACCCCAACCCGGGTCGGGTCGCCACCAGGTGTGTACAAGGCGTGATCACTTCCGTCGGGTCCGGGAATACATCGGGGTCACACAGCGAGCCCTCGTTTCAACGTGAGCTCGTTGCAATTTAACTTGACATCGTTGTCGGTTTGATTCCTGCGAGCAGCAGCAGATCGAGCGATGTCGCGCAGGTGCAGAGTTCGCTGCCCGTCGGGACACCTTTGTCTAGGCCACTCAAAAACCTGGAGATGGGATGAAGCCTCGGGGCAAGCCAGGTCGGTGAACGATCCCTGGCCACTCTCGAGGTCCTGATGATGGCCGCCGGCCGCCTGCGCCCCTCGGAGCACCGTCTTTCATGAGAATCGTCGATATCCGCGCCACCACCGTCACCGTGCCGCTCGAGGCGCCCTTGCGCCACGCGAACGGCTGCCACTGGGGGCGCTTCGTGCGCACGATCGTCGAGGTCGAGGCGGATAGCGGCCTCGTCGGCCTCGGTGAGATGGGCGGCGGCGGCGAGTCGGCCGAGGCCGTGTTCCGCGCCATGAAGGGGTATCTCCTGGGCCACGACCCCGCCCGGCTCGAGGAGATGCGGTTCAAGATCGCGAACCCGACTGCCTCTCTTTACAACAACCGTACCCAGATCCTCGCCGCGCTGGAGTTCGCCTGCCTCGACCTGCTCGGGCAGGCCTTCGGCGTGCCCGTCCACGACCTGCTCGGCGGCAAGCTCCAGGACGAGGTCCCGTTCGCGTCCTACCTCTTCTTCCGCTACCCGAACGCCGACGGCTCCGGCGAGGTCCGCACGCCGAAGCAGCTCGCCGAGCAGGCCAGGGCGCTGAAGAAGAAGCACGGCTTCACCTCCCACAAGCTGAAGGGCGGCGTCTTCCACCCCGACTACGAGCTCGAGTGCTACCGCGCCGTGGCCGAGGCCGTCGAGGGCGACCGCATCCGCTTCGACCCGAACGCCGTCTGGTCGACGGAGCAGGGCATCCGCTTCGGGCAGGCCATCGAGGACCTGAACAACGACTACCTCGAAGACCCCGTCTTCGGCCTGCACGCGATGCGGCGCACCCGCGAGAAGGTGCGGATGCCGCTCGCCACGAACACCGTCGTCGTCAACTTCGAGCAGCTCGCCGCCAACGTGCTGGACACGGCCGTGGACGTCATCCTGCTCGACACCACGTTCTGGGGCGGCATCCGGCCCTGCGTGAAGGCCGCCGGCATCTGCGAGACGTTCGGCCTCGGCGTCGCCGTCCACTCCTCGGGCGAGCTCGGCGTGCAGCTCGCGACCATGCTGCACCTCGGCGCCGTCATCCCGAACCTCTCGTTCGCCGCCGACGCGCACTACCACCACCTGAAAGACGACGTGATCCGGGGCGGCCCGCTCCCCTACCGGAACGGCCGCATCCGCGTCCCCGAGGGCCCCGGGCTCGGCGTCCGCCTCGATCGCGAGAAGCTCGCGCACTACGCCGAGGAGTACCGCCGCCTCGGCTCCTATCCCTACGACAAGGACCCGCTGCGCCCGGCCTGGTGCGCGACCGTGCCGAACGAGCGCTGGGCCGATCCGAAGGACGATCGCATCCCCGAGGTGCCCCGATGAGCCTCGCCGAGCGTGTCGCCAGGGCCGTCGACGCCGCGCCCGTCGTCGACCTCCACACCCACCTCTTCGCGCCGCAGTTCGGCGCGCTGAACCTGTGGGGCGTCGACGAGCTGCTCACCTACCACTACCTCGTCGCCGAGGTCCTGCGCGCCGAGCCCAAGGTCTCGCCCGAGGCGTTCTTCGCCCGCGACAAGGCGGCGCAGGCCGACCTCGTGTGGGACGCGCTCTTCGTCCGGAGGTCGCCGCTCTCCGAGGCCACCTCGGGCGTCGCGACCGTCCTCCACGCGTTCGGCCTCGACCCCGCCGCGAAGGACCTGCGCGAGGCGCGCGCCTTCTTCGCCGCGCGCCGGGTCGAGCAGCACGTGGAGGACGTGCTGCGCCTCGCGGGCGTGACCGCGCTCGCGATGACCAACGACCCCACCGACCCCGCGGAGCGCGCGATCTGGGAGGCGGGCGTCGCGCCCGACCCGCGGTTCCACGCGGCGCTGCGCATCGATCGCCTCGTCTCCTCGCAGGACCTCGCGCGCGAGCTCGACCGCTGGATCGCCCGCATGCGGCCGCGTTACCTCGCGATCTCCGTCGAGGAGGTCGCCGCCCCGCCCCGGGCCGTGCTCGACGCGTGCCGCGCGCACGACCTGCCGTTCGCGATGATGATCGGCGTCCGGCGCGCGGTGAACCCGCGCCTCGGCGTGGCCGGCGACGGGATGCGCGCCGTCTCGCTCGCACCGCTCGAGTCGCTCGCCGCCGAGAACCCCGACGTCCGCTTCCTCGTCACGACGCTCGCGCGCGAGAACACCCACGGCCTCTGCGTCGTGGCGCGCAAGTTCGCCAACGTCCTCCCGTTCGGGTGCTGGTGGTTCATGAACAACCCGAGCCTCATCGAGGAGACGACCTCGATGCGCCTCGAGATGCTCGGGCCGACCTTCGTCCCGCAGCACTCCGACGCGCGCGTCCTGGATCAGCTGATTTACAAGTGGCGCCACGCGCGGCGAGCGATCGCGAGCGCGCTGACGCGGCGTTACGCGGCGATGTCCGTCCCGCCGACCGACGCGCAGATCGAGCGCGACGCGCGGGCGCTCTTGGGCGGCATCGCCGGGGAGTGGCTTGGAGCATGACGACCCTCTTCGACATCGCTGGCCGCACGGCCGTCGTGATCGGCGGCACGTCCGGCATCGGGCGCGCGATCGCCCTCGGCCTCGCCGAGGCCGGCGTCCACACCGTCGCCACCGGCACCCGAGGGGACGGGGTGCGATCCATCACGGAGAAGATCCGCGCCCGGGGCGTCCGCTCCCTCGCGGCGACCTGCGACGTCGGCGACCGGGCGACGCTCGACTCCCTGCGCGACAAGGTCCTCGAGGCGCTCGGCGGCGTCGACATCCTCGTCAACTGCGCCGGCCGGACCTTCCGCAAGCCCACCGCCGAGGTCGGCGACGCGGAGTGGAACGGCCTGCTCGACACGAACGTGACGGGCATGCTGCGCGCCTGCCAGGCCTTCCACGCCCCCCTGAGCGAGAGCGGCCGCGGCCGCATCGTCAACGTCGCCTCGCTCTCGAGCTTCGTCGCGTTCCACGAGGTGGCGGCCTACAGCGCGTCCAAGGCCGGCGTCATGGCGCTCACCCGGAGCCTCGGGACCGAGTGGGCGAAGTACGGCATCAGGACGAACGCCCTCGTCCCCGGCGTCTTCGTGACCGATCTGAACCGCGCCCTGCTCGACGGCACCCCGCGCGGGCAAGAGCTGCTCTCGCGCACGCCCCTCGGCCGCTTCGGCGAGGCCTGGGAGCTCATCGGCGCGGCGCTCTTCCTCTGCTCCGACGCGGTGAGCTTCATCACCGGAACCAGCATCGCAGTCGACGGCGGCTTTCTCGCCTCCGGAGTGAACCAATGACCGTGGCGTCTCCCGTGGTCCCGGCGCGTGCCGGCGTCATGACCCGCACCCGCTGGACCGTCTGCGCGCTGCTCTTCTTCGCGACGACGATCAACTACCTCGACCGGCAGCTCTTCTCGCTGCTCGTCCCGTTCTTCGAGAACGACCTGCGCCTCGGGCCGACGGATCTCGCGCTCATCAACGTGAGCTTCCTGCTCGCCTACGGCTTCGGCATGGTGTTCGTGGGGCGCTGGATCGACCGCGTCGGCACGCGCAAGGGGCTCAGCGCGACCTTCCTGCTCTGGAACGTCGCCTCCGCGGCCCACGCCTTCGTCGGCAGCTTCGGCGGCTTCGCGGCGATCCGCTTCCTGCTCGGGGTCGGCGAGGCGGGCAACTTCCCGTCCGCCGTGCGCACGGTCGCCGAGTGGTTCCCCAAGAAGGAGCGGGCGCTCGCGACCGGGCTCTTCAACTGCGGCTCGAACGTGGGCGCCATCCTCGCCCCGCTGCTCGCGGTGCGCATCGCCGAGGCGTACGGCTGGCGCGCCTGCTTCCTCACCCTCGGCGGCGTCGGCGTCGTGTGGATCGCCTTCTGGATGCGCTTCTACCGGCGCCCCGAGGAGCACCCGAAGGTGTCGCCCGAGGAGCTCGCGCACATCCGCTCCGACGCGAAGGAGTCGACCGAGGCCCTCGGCGTCGGCGAGGTGTTCGGCATGCGGCCCGTCTACGCGGTCGCGATGGCGAAGTTCTTCACGGACGCGCCGTGGTGGTTCTACCTCACCTGGCTGCCGAAATTCCTCGTCGGCGAGTTCAAGCTCACGCCGACGTTCATGGCCTACGCGATCCCGGTCGTGTTCATCGTCGCCGACATCGGCGCGATCGGCGGCGGCTGGATCTCCTCGAGGCTCATCGCGAGCGGCCGCTCCGTCGGCGCGTCGCGGAAGCTCGCGATGCTCGCCTGCGCGCTCGCCGCGGTGCCGGTCATGGCCGTCGGGCAGCTCGTCGATGTCCCGAGCGTCGCGGGCATCCCGTCGGTGTACGTCGCGGTCGCGATCCTGTCGCTCGCCGCGGCGGCGCACCAGGGCTGGAGCAGCAACCTCTACACGCTCGTCTCGGACACCCTCCCGCGCCCCGCCATGGCGACGGTGGTCGGCATCAAGACCGCGTTCGGCGTCGTCGGCGGCGCGCTCTTCCAGATCTTCGTGGCCCGGTCGCTCACGCTCACCGGCTCGTACGCCCTGCCGTTCCTGCTCGCCGGGAGCCTGTACCTCGTCGGGCTGCTCGTCTTGCACCTGCTCTTGCCGCGGGTCGAGCCGGTCGTGCCGAAGCGGCGCGTGCCGCAGGCGGTCATCGTCGCCGGCGGCCTGGCGATGCTCGCCGGCATCGCGGCGACGCAGTTCACCCTGAACCGCCCCCCGTACGGCTCCGTCGCCGACTACCGCGCGACGCGCACCGCCCAGCTCAGCGCGACGGGCGCGCCGACCGAGGGCCCCGCCGCCCGCGTGGGCTGGATGGACGCGCGCTGGTACCTCTGGCCGACGGCCAAGGGGACCAAGGCCGAGCTCGTCAAGTTCGACCGCGATGGGCGGCCGATCGTCGAGACCCGGGGCGCCGGCGCCAAGGGCTACACGGGCCCGTCCGCCGCCGAGGTGGAGGCGAGCCGAGCGCCGGGAGGCGCCCCTTGATCACCGCCCTCGGCGCGCCCCGGCGCCGCTCCGCCGTCGCAGCGGACCTCGACACCGTCCCCCTCGCTCCAGCGCTCCCGCCCCGCGGCCTGCGCCCCTGCCGGTAAATCATGTCCTTCACGCTCCGCGATCCTGCCGCCTGTCGCTGGGACCTCGTCTCCCTGGGCGAGGTCATGCTGCGCCTCGATCCCGGCGACGGGCGGATCTCGACCACCCGCAGCTTCCACGCCTGGGAGGGCGGCGGCGAGTACAACGTCGCCCGCGGCCTGCGCCGCTGCTTCCGCCTCAGGTCGGCCATCGTGACCGCCCTCGCGGACAACCCCGTCGGCCGCCTCATCGAGGACCTCATGCTGCAGGGCGGCGTGGACCTCACGCACCTGCGCTGGGTCCCGCACGACGGCGTGGGGCGGACCGTGCGCAACGGGCTGAACTTCACCGAGCGGGGCTTCGGCATCCGCGGTGCGGTCGGCGTCTCGGACCGCGGTCACACCGCCGCGTCGCAGCTCAAGGCCGGCGACGTCGACTGGGATGCAATCTTCGGCCGCGAGGGCGCGAGGTGGTTCCACACCGGCGGCATCTTCGCCGCCCTGTCCGAGACCACCCCGGGCGTGGCGAAGGAGGCCATGGAGGCGGCCCGCCGGCACGGCGTCGTCGTCTCGTACGACCTCAACTACCGCCCCTCGCTCTGGAAGTCGATCGGCGGCCAGGCCCGCGCGCGCGAGGTCAACCGCGCGCTCGCGCCGTACGTCGACGTCATGCTGGGCAACGAGGAGGACTTCACCGCGGCCCTCGGCTTCGAGGTGGAGGACCTCGACGAGGGGCACGCCAAGCTGCACGTCGGCGCGTTCGCGGCGATGATCGAGCGCGTCGTCGCGGCGTTCCCGAACATCCAGGCCGTCGCGACGACCCTGCGCGTGGCGACCTCCGCGACGCGCAACGACTGGAGCGCGGTGCTGTACCAGGGCGGCCGGCTCTACCAGGCGCCCGAGCGCAAGGACCTCGAGATCTTCGACCGCGTGGGCGGCGGCGACTCGTTCGCCTCGGGCCTCCTCTACGGATTCTTGGCGGGCAAGGGGCCGCAGTGGGCCGTCGACTGCGGCGCGGCGCACGGGGCGCTCGCGATGACGACGCCCGGCGACACGACGATGGCGACCCTCGACGAGGTACTCAAGGCGATGAAGATGGGCACGGCGCGGGTGGATCGATGAGCGGGACGAGGAGCAAGCAAGAGGTGCTCGCGTGGATCGCGCACACGCGGATCGTCCCTGTCGTGCGCGCGGGTTCGGCCGACGAGGCGCTCCAGGCCGTCGAGGCCCTGCTCGAGGGCGGCATCGACGTGCTCGAGATCACGATGACCGTGCCCGGCGCGGTGGAGGTCGTGCGCGAGGTCGCCGCGCGCCACGGCGATCGGGCGCTCGTCGGCGCGGGCACCGTGCTCGACGCCCGCACCGCCGAGGCGTGCGTCGAGGCCGGGGCGCGCTTCGTCGTCAGCCCCGCGCTGGACGAGCCGACGGCGAAGGCGTGCCGCGCGATGGACATCGTGCACGCCCCCGGCGCGCTCACGCCCACCGAGGTCGTGGCGGCGCACCGGGCGGGCGGGGACGTCGTGAAGGTGTTCCCCTGCGACGCCCTCGGCGGCGCGTCGTACCTGAAGTCGCTCAAGGCGCCGCTGCCGCATATCCCGCTCATGCCCACCGGCGGCGTGACGCTCCAGAACGTGGGCGCGTTCCTCGCGGCGGGCGCGGTGGCGGTCGGCGTCGGCGGCAACCTCGTGGACCTCAAGCTCCTCCGCGAGGGGCGGCGCGAGGAGCTCGTCGCCCGCGCCCGCGCGTTCCGCGACGCGGGCCGCCCGGATTGAAGCGCGCGCGGGGGGCGCGATCGCCGTTCGTCGACTCGGTCGCGGCCAGCGCCGACGGCGGAGATCGACGCGGCGCCGCGCGCCGCGACCGGCGCGGTGTGAGACAGAAACGTAAGTAAAATCAATGACTTACGGTGCCAGCGGGCCATCCCGGCACCCTCGATAACCCAGGGGCTTCGAACATGATCCAATCGAAGGTTGCGAACCTATTCGGTGCGTCGATTTTCTTCGTCGTGGCGGCGGCGCACGCCCAGACCCCCCCGCCGGCGCCGGCGGTGTCTCCTCCGGGCGCGACGCCTCCCCCGGCGGCGGCAGCGCCGGGCCAGCCGGCGGCGACACAAGCCCCCCAGCCGGCCGACGCCGGCATGACGCAGGTGCCGACGGGCACGCAGGCGCCGGCCACGCCGCCGCCGCTGCCGGGGACCGAGGCCGCGGCCGCGGCGCCGCCGCCGGCCCCCCCGGCGGAGCTGGCCAAGCCCGCCGCCGCGATCCCCGTCCCCGTGACCTCGAAGTGGAAGGCCTCGATCTACGGGATGGCGGAGTTCGACGTCATGCACGACTCCACCCAGAGCTTCGGCGAGTCGGTGGGGGCCACGGTGATCCAGCGCGACGACACCTATGCTGGGTCACACGGCCGCACGCATTTCACGACGCGCAACTCCAGGTTCGGCGTCAAGGTGAGCGCGCCGGAGTACGCGGGGATCAAGACCACCGCCGTCCTGGAGCTCGACTTCTTCGGCAACCAGCCGCCCGGCATCTCCGAGGCCTCGCTGGTGAGCAACGGCACCTTCCGCCTGCGTCAGGCCAACCTCAAGGTGGAATCGGAGTACGTCGACGTGCTGCTCGGCCAGACGTATCACCTGTTCGGATGGCAGCCGTTCTTCTTCCCGGCCACCACGTCCTTCTTCCCGGTGATGAACCAGGTCTTCGGGCGGATGCCGCAGCTGCGCGTCGGCCACACCTTCAAGACCGAGCCCTCCAACGTGGAGATCGCGGTCGCCGCCGTGAAGCCGCCGCAGCGCGACTCCGAGGTGCCCGACCTGCAGGCGGGGCTGCGCTTCGGCCTCAACGGCTGGAAGGGCATCCACACGCTCGGCGCCGGGGGGATGTTGATCGACCCGCTGACCCTCGGCGTCTCGGGCGTCTTCCGCCACTTCAGGGTCAACGAGCACTCGGCCGCTCCGGTCGACTCGAATTCGGCGAACGGCTACGGGATCTCCGTCGACGCGCTGGTCCCCATCATCCCGGCGAGCGCGCTGGACGATCCCGGCAACGCGCTGACGCTCACCGGCTCGTTCTTCGCCGGCACCGGCGTCTCCGACATGGCCGGCGTCGCCAACAACGTGCCGCACGCGCCGCTCCCCGACGAGGCGGTCTACACGCCGAACATCGACAACGGCCTCGCGGTCTACGACGCGAACGGCCGCCTGAAGACGATCGGCTGGAAAGGCATGATGGTGGGGCTCCAGTACTATCTCCCCCCCTCGGGGCGCGTCTCCGCCTCCGTCAACTACACCCAGGGGTGGTCGGACCGGGTGACGGCGGAGAACGGCTACAGCGCCCTCCGCACCGCGTTCCGCGAGTCGCGCTACATCGATGGCAATCTGTTCGCCGACGTCACGCCTGCCGTCCGCCTGGGCCTGTCGTACCAGCGCTCCGAGCAGACCTTCGCCGACGACGTGACCGCGCTCAACCACCGCTTCAAGTTCTCTGCCTATTGCTTCTTTTAGACCTCATGTGGGGAATGGGGCGCGCCAGGCGCCCCTGTGTGTGACCGGACCCCGCGGCGTCGATCCTCCGGATGATCTCAGCCGCGCGTGGGAGCGCTCCGCGGCGTTTCATCGCCTCTTGCCCGGCTCGATCCAGCCGTGGTAAATTTTCGCTGCTCATGAGCTCGGGGGGGTGAACTGGCTCCGGTACACGCCGGGATGTGCTCTTCTCCTCGGCATCTCCCGTTCCGGTTCGTCGCCGCTAGCCCACATCGCCCCAAGGCCGTTGTCCTACCCCGTAGCGGGCCCGTGCGGTCGAGGCAGGGGCGACCATCACACTTATACGCCGGCCCGCCAGCCGGCGCGGCGGTCTCGCAATGTCGGCAATGCTCACCTTACCCAGCTACCACTCCGTCATCCACTTCGACCCGAGCGGCGACTCGCCCCGCTACCGCGCCGTCCGCGCGAGCGACGGCGCCCCCGTGGTGCTCAAGGTGCTCGGCGCCGGCGGCTCGCGTGTCGTGGATCGCGCCCGCCTCAAGCACGAGTACAAGCACATTGCGCGGATCGAGTCCGATCGTGTCGTCAAGGTGCACGGCGTGGAGGAGCACGACGGCGACCTCGTCCTCGTGTTCGAGGACACCGTCGGAGAGGAGCTCGGGCAATTCCTCGCCGCGCACGGCCGGCTCGACGTCGGCAAGTGCCTCGATCTCGCCATCGCCATGACCGAGGCGGTGCGCGTGCTGCACGGGCACGACATCGTGCACGGCGCCATCCGGCCGAGGAGCTTCGTCGTCTCCGGCGACGGCCAGGTGCGGATCCTGAACTACGGGGTCGACGCCGCGGTCACCCAGGAGGGAGAGTCGCTGTACAGCGAGGCTGTCCTGTCCGACGTGTTGCCTTACCTCTCGCCCGAGCAGACAGGCCGGATGAACCGCAGCGTCGACCACCGCTCGGACCTCTACTCGCTCGGCGTGCTCTTCTACCGGATGCTCACCGGCAGCCTGCCCTTCGAGGCGAGCGACCCGCTCGAGCTCATCCACGCCCACATCGCCCTCGTCCCCGAGCACCCGACGGCGCGCAACGCCGCCGTGCCGCCCCCGCTCGGCGATCTGGTCATCAAGCTGCTCTCCAAGAACGCGGAGGACCGTTATCAATCCGCGGGCGGCCTCCTCGCCGATCTGCTCGAGTGCCGGCGGCGCCTCGCGCAGGGCCGCCTCGATCGCTTCGAGCTCGGCCAGCGCGACGCGGCGTACGTGCTCCAGATCCACCAGCGGCTCTACGGCCGCGAGGAGAGCATCCAGCGCCTCACCGACGCCTTCTTCGGCGTCCTCGGCGGCGCGCGCAAGGTCGTCCTCGTCTCCGGTTATTCGGGCATCGGCAAGTCGTCGCTCGTGCAGGAGATCCTGAAGCCCCTCGCGCGGGAGAAGGGGTATTACATCAGCGGCAAGTACGACCAGTACAACCGGGATCGGCCGCTCGGCCCGGTGCTCCAGGCGTTCGACGCGCTGCTCCGGCAGATCCTGTCCGAGAGCGAGGAGCGCATCGCGCGCTGGCGTGAGGCGATGATCCAGGGGCTGGGGAGCAACGCGCAGGTCATCTGCGAGGTCCTCCCCGCGCTCGGGTACCTCATCGGCGAGCAGCCGCCCGTGCCCGCCCTCGGCCCCGTCGAGGCGCAGAACCGCCTGAACCTCACCTTCCAGCGCTTCGTCTCGGTGTTCACGGGGCAGGGGCGCCCCGTCGTCCTCTTCCTCGACGACCTCCAGTGGATCGACGCCGCGAGCCTGAGCCTCGTCAACGCGCTGCTCGAGGGCGACGGGCTCGGGGCCTTCTTCTTCTGCGGCGCCTACCGCGACAACGAGGTGAGCGCCGCGCACCCCTTCATCCGCGCCGTGGAGGACCTCCGGAAGGGCGGCGTCGAGATCGAGTCCATCGTGCTCACCCCGCTGGAGCTCGCGCACGTCACGGCGCTCGTCAACGACAGCCTCGGGCGCTCGGACGGCAAGCAGCTCGCGGCGCTCGTGCTGAAGAAGACCGGCGGCAACCCGTTCTTCATCAAGCGCTTCCTCCGATCGATCCACGACAGCGGCGCGCTCACCTTCGATCAGGCCGGCCGCTGGTCATGGGACCTCACGGCGATAAGCTCCCTCGAGTACACGGACAACGTCCTCGACCTCATGGCGAGCAACATCCGCCGCCTGCCCCAGCCCACGCAGGAGGCGCTGGAGGTCGCGTCGGCCATCGGCAACCGCTTCGACCTGGGCACGCTCTCGATCATCAGCGGGTGCTCCGTCGACGAGTTCTACGCGCGCGTCGAGCCGGCGCTGAAGGAAGAGCTCATCACGAGCGACGGCGCGCTCCACCGCTTCGTCCACGACAAGATCCAGGAGGCCGCCTACTCGATGATCCCGGCCCCGGAGCGGCCGGGGCTCCATCACCGCATCGGGGTGCTCCTCCAGAAGCAGCTCGGGGCCGACGCGCGCGCGCTCTTCGACGTCGTGAACCACCTGAACCGCGCCGGTGACCTGATCCGCGAGCCCGCGGCGCGCCTCGAGCTCGCGCGCATGAACCTCCGCGCGGCCGAGCGGGCGGAGGAGAGCTCGGCCTTCGACGCCGCGCTCAAGTACCTGGGCGAGGGGATCGCGCGCCTCCCCGACGATCCCTGGGCGACGGAGTACGAGCTCAGCTTCGCGATCACCACCAAGATGGGCCTGATGCAGGCGCTCTCCGGCCGCCCGGACGACGCCCTCGCCACGCTGGACCAGGCCGTGGTCCACGGGGGGAGCCGGCTCGACAAGACGCGGGCTTACGGGCTCAAGGTGAGGGTGCATATCCTCAAGGGCGATCTGCACACCGCGCTCCTCGAAGGGCTCGTGGCGCTGCGCGCCTTCGGGATCGATCTCCCGCCCTTCCCCTCGGACGAGGCGGTCGCCGGCGACGTGGAGGCGACGCTGAAGTTCATCGAGGGCCGCTCGATGGAGTCGCTCTGCGACCTGCCGATGCTCGCCGACCCCGAGATCGCCGTCCTGCACAGCGTGCTCGAGGAGATGATCTCGTCCTGCTACTTCCTCGCGAGCAACAACTTCGGTTTCTGCGTGATGAAGATCCTGCGGGACACCGTGCAATACGGCTACTCGCAGAGCTCGGTCTTCGCCTACGTCGTCTTCGGCCAGATCCTGTGTGTCCGAGGGCGGATCGATCTCGGTTATGCCTTCGGCGAGGCCGCGGTCGAGATCAACCGGCGTTATCACGACAAGCGGAACGACCCGATCCTCGCGTGCATGTGGGGCGGCTTCGTCATGCACTGGAAGACGAGCTACGCCCGGGGGCGTGAGTTCCTCTTCTCCGGCATCCACACCGGCCTGGAGACCGGGCAGTACATCTGGACGTTCTACTGCATGGTCAACGCGAACACGGCGAGCCTCCTCCTCGGCATGCCGCTCGCCGAGCTCAAGGCCGAGTCGCGGTCGCTGCTCCCCCTGCGGAAGTACGACAAGTGGAACTTCATCACGTGGATGGTCAGCGCCATCGGCCAGCTCTGCGAGAACCTCATGAGCCCGGCTCCGGGCCCGACGGACCTCTCCGGGGAGTGGATCGAGATCCACGAGATCATCGCGGCCGCGGCCAGCATCAACAACCAGGCCTCGATCTTCTTCGCCCTCTTCTACCGCCTCGTCCTGCGGCTGTTCCAGGGCGATTACGCCGGGGCGGCGGCGCTCGCGTTCGAGGCGAACCCCACCATCATCGGCATCGCGGGCTGGCAGGGCAACCCGCCATTCCATTTCTACGGGGGCGTCGCCCTGATCCAGGCGGCCGACAGCGCCGATCCGGAGACCCGGGAGAAGTACCTCGCGAAGGCCCGCGCGTTCGGCGACAAGGTTGCGTTCTGGGCGAGCCACGCCCCCGACAACATGAAGCACCGCCACCTCCTGCTCGCGGCCGAGCTCGCGCGGGTGAGCGGCGACAGGCACCTCGCCATGGACCTCTATGATGAGGGCATCCGCGCGGCGGACGAGCGCGGCTATCTGAGCGACGTCGCGCTCGGCAACGAGCTCTGCGCGCGCTTCTGCCTCCACCTCGGGAGGACCACGGTCGCGCGCGCCTACATGACCGAGGCCCACGCCCGGTATGCGCGCTGGGGCGCCCAGAGCGCCATGACCCGCCTCGAGCGCGCCTATCCCGATCTCTTCAAGCGCGACGTGCCCGCCGTCGCCGTCGCCCCCAGCGCGCCGGTCGTCGTCAGGGAGGACCTCGATCTGCGCAGCGTGCTCAAGGCCTCCCAGGCCCTCGCGGGGGAGATCGTCCTGCCCCGGCTGCTCGAGGCGCTGATGCGCATCATGGTCGAGAACGCCGGCGCGCGCCGCGGCTTCCTGATCCTGAAGCACGACGGCCGCCTCACCATCGAGGCCGCCGGCGACGTCGCGGTCGACCGCTTCGAGCGGGTCGCCTCGGCCCCGCTGGAGTCCCGCCCCGACCTGGCCGCGAGCGTGGTCCAGTACGTCGCGCGGACCGAGGAGAGCGTCGTCGTCGACGACGCCCCGAGCCATGTGTCCTTCGGCGCCGACCCCTATATCCGGTCTGCTCAGCCGAGATCGCTGCTCGCCTCACCCATCCTGCATCAGGGTCGCGTCGTCGGGATCGTTTACCTGGAGAACTCGCTCGCCCGCGCCGCCTTCACGCGTGATCGCGTCGAGCTCCTCGGCCTGCTCTCGACGCAGGTGGCGGTCTCGCTGGAGAACGCCCGCCTCTTCGCCGAGCTCGAGGAGAAGGTGGAGGCCCGCACGGCCGAGCTCCGGGAGGCGCACGCCGAGCTGAGCTCGGCGCACGCCCAGCTCGGCGACCTCTACGCCGCGCGGGAGCGCGAGCAGGAGGAGAGGATGCTGGAGCAGCGCGCCCTCATCGAGCAGCAGCGCGAGGTCATTCACGCCCTCTCCGCGCCCATCCTCCAGGTCTGGGACGGCGTGCTGGCGGTGCCGCTCATCGGCGCCCTGGACCGCGAGCGCGCCGACGAGCTGATGCACAGCCTGCTGAACGCGGTCGCGCGCGGCAACGTCCGCTTCGCCATCCTCGACACCACCGGCGTCGAGGGCATCGACGAGGCCGTCGCCGATCACCTCGTTCGTATCGTGCGCGCCGTCGATCTCCTGGGCGTCCGGGCGATCGTCACCGGGATCCGCCCCGCGGTCGCCCGGACCATGACGTCGCTCGACATCGACCTGCGCGCCCTGGGCACCCACGCCACCCTGCGCGAGGCGCTCAAGTTCTGCATGCGAAGCCTCGCCGCCCTCCCGCGCTGACCGGCATCCACGAATCCGGCATCCACGCATCACGGCCTGTCGAAGCTGGCTTCGGGCACGCCCCTGCCGAGTGAGAGAAAAGAAATTTAACGCAAAGGCGCAAAGGCGCAAAGACGCAAAAATACAGAGAAAATTCTGGTTTGCGTCTTTGCGCCTTTGCGCCTTTGCGTTGAAATCTCTCGGGCTCCCTGGCCAGTCTTGTGATGCTCGGAGTCAGGCGAGCTGCCAGCACGCAAGCGCAGCAGTGCCGAGCAAGCGAGTGACGCACATCGGGGATCTCCCCGACAGGCCCACTGCACAGCGGGATTCTGATCGAGATGGATAACTGAATCGGAGCTGCGGTGAGATCTCCGCCGCCCTTGCTGCTTGAGAATGTAATTCCCGGCCTGAGGTTTTCTGATCACGGCTGCACGGATCGCCTGTTGGGGTATAACGTGGCTTCGACGCGGGAGGTTCGCAGGGCGCCACGGCCGGCACGCCGCCGGCCGGCGCCCTCGCCGCCGCTGTCCGGAGGTCAACATGCTCGAACGTCACAAGCTTACGCTCGCTTTGCTCGGTTGTTTCTCGCTCCTCCTGGCCAACTGCGGCGACGACGGCGGGGGCGGGGAGCCGACCGGCACCAGCGGCACGACCGGCACCAGCGGCGCGACGACCTCTGGCTCCGGCAGCACGACCAGCAGCGGCACCACGACGCCCGGGGGCACCGGCGGCGGCGGTGACGGCGGGGGCGGCGGAGACATCGTGGGTCCCGGAGAAGGGGGCGGCGGAGCGGGCGGGGACGGGGGAGGAGATCAGGCGGAGTTCAGGCTGACGAGCGAGAAGATCACGCCTGGGCAGCCCATCCCCCCCGAGCACACCTGCGCTGGCGTCGACGAGTCGCCCCCGCTCACGTGGACCCCTGGGCCCGCGGGCACGATGAGCTACGCCATCCTGTTCCTCGACACGACGCTGACCTCCATGTCACCGCCGAACCCGAACGGCTATCACTATGCCATCTATGACATCCCGGCGAGCGTGACGTCCCTCCCCGGGGCGCTCCCGGCCGGCGCCACGCTGACCACCCCGGTCGCGGCCAAGCAGAAGAGCCCGGCGAACCCGTTCACCAGCGCGCCGGCCAACAAGTATTTCGGGCCTTGCCCCAACGCGATCGGCAACACCACGAACACGGACACCTACGAGTTCCGCATCTTCGCGCTCGACGTCGCCTCGCTGCCGGGCAACCTGAACAACGTCCAGGCCGTCGAGGCTGCGATCCTCGAGCACGACATCGGGATGACCGCGCTCAGCGGTACCTCGGACGCTCGCCCTCGGCGCTGATCCGTGACACCTGAGCCCGCGCGCAGGAGCCCGCTGCTCCTGCGTCGCGGGTGACGTCGATGGGGCGTCGGAAGAGGACGTCGCGGGATCGGAGGGACCTGTGTCCGCCCGGCCGGAACGGGCTTGACCGGTTAGGTGAGCCCGGGCAGCGGGCCGCTGCTGAACTCCGGGTCGCCGAAGGTCGTGTCGTTGGTCCCCATCGCGTTCGCGATCGTGAGCAGCAGATCGTTGTGCTGGCGCGGGGAGCCGCCGTTCGCGAGGTAATCGATGAAGCGGCCGGTGCGGAAGACCCCGCCCGCGCTGCCCGCGAGCAAGAACGGCATGTTCGTGAGCGCGTGCTGCGTCGACTCGCTGATCTCCGTGACCCACAGCACGACGGTGTTGTCGAGCAGCGTGCGATCCCCCTCCGCGTAGGAGTCGAGCTTGCCGAGCAGGTAGGCGAGCTGCTCCGCGAGCCAGGTGTGGATCATCGAGTACTGCGCCTTGCCCTGCGTGTCCCACTGGTGCGAGATGGCGTGGTGATTGCCCCTCAGGTTGAGGAACGGATAGAGGTGCTCGCTCTCGGCGTACGACCACTGGATCGTGACGATCCGGGTGAGGTCGCACGCGAGCGCCGCGGCCGCCATGTCCATCTGGAGCTTGCCGATGGCGGGCATGTTCGCGTCGTCCGAGAGGTCGATGCGCTCCCCCAGCGCCGGCGGCGTGCAGGTCGTGGTCGGGGTCGTGGGGGAGGTGCCGCCGCCGGCCAGGCGCCCCTCGATGTCCCGGATCGCCTGCATGTGCGCGTCGAGCTTGATCCGATCCTCCGCGCCGATGCGGGGCCGCACGTCCGCGATGTCCTCGCGGAGGAGATCGAACACCGTCCGTCGCTGGGCGCGGAGGCGATCCAGCGCGTCTGCGCCGCCCTGGTCCGGCGGCGCGGCGGCGAAGAGCTGCGCGAACGTGTCGTAGGGGTCCTCGCGCGGCGGGATCGGCTGGTCGGGCCCGGCATAACAGATCCGACCGCGCACCTCCGCGTCCCGGACCTGGACGCCGAGCTCCAGCGTGCGGAACAACGTCGCGGGGTTCAGCGTCTTCGCGAGGTGCTGGTCGAGCGAGATCCCCGACGACCAGCCCGCGTTGCTCGAGTTGAAGCTCCGGAAGTTCCCCCGGAGCAGCGCCCGCCCCGTGAGCAGGCCGCCGATGCCCCGCGCGTGCTCGGAGCCGATGTTCGAGTTGACGACGACGTCCATGTTGATCCCGCGGAACGGGAGCAGCTTCGACTTGAACGGCTCCAGCGGGGCCAGGAGCGGGCCCAGCGTGAAGTTGGTCTCCGTGCCGCGGGGCATCCACTCCGACTCGAGCGTGCCGTTCGGCGTGTAGAACACCACGAAGCGCTTCGGCGCGGTGCTCTCGTCCCCGCGGGCGAACTCGGAGCTCAAGAGGGGGATCGCCGCCGTCGCTGCCAGCGTGCCCTGGAGCAGCCGCCGTCGAGAAATCATGCGCGCTCTCATGTCACTTCTCCTCTGCCGCGATGGCGCTGCGGTACATGAACGCCTCGGTCTGGGTCGTGGCCACGATGAGCTCCACGAGATCGCCCTCGGTGCCGTTGAACGTCGCGCGCAGCTCGCCGAGCGAGCACGCGTCGCCGTCGGTCTCGAAGCGGCCTGCCGTGAAGCGGAACCATTGCGTCGCGAGGCAGTCGCGGACCTCCGCGCTCCCGGCGAGCTTCTCCGCCAGCTCGCGGACGCCGACGAACGGGCCGTTCATGTCCGCGGACCGGACGATCTCTCCGGAGCTGTCGATGACCTGCCCGCCCTCCTCGGTGCGGTACGCGCCGACGGAGTCGTAGTTCTCGAACGCGAAGCCGATGGGATCCATCAGCTCGTGGCAGCCGGCGCACCTGGCGTCGGAGGAGTGCTGCGAGAACCGCTCGCGCGCGGTGACGCCCACCTCGCCCTCGGGCAGCGTGAGGTCGACGTCGGGCGGCGGCGGCGGCGGCTCCTGGCACATGAACTTCTGCCGGATGGCCTTGCCACGCAGGACCGGAGACGTCTGATCGGGGTGCGCGTGCACCGCGAGGAACGCGGGCTGCGTGAGCACGCCCGCGCGCTGATCGGGCGGGAGATCCACGAGCTGGGGCGTTGTCGATCCAGGCGGCACGTTCACCCCGTACAGCCGGGCGACCGACTCGGTCGCGAAGCCGATGGGCAACGTGAGCAGGCTCGAGAGCTTGCGGTCCCCCGACCACAGGACATGCTCGATGAACGCGGGCGTCTCCGCGCTCATCCCCGCGACGAGCTCCTCGTCGTACCCGGGGAACGCGCCCTCCTCCTTGACGATGGTCTCGAGCTTCCCGAGGCTGAGCCATTGCTTGTAGAACTCCGCAACGGCGAGGCGAGCCAGCGGGCTCTTCAGCATCTCGCGGGCCCGCTCGGCGAGCTGCTCGCGCGTCTCGAGCAGGCCGGCCTCGGCGGCGTCGAGCAGCGCGTCGTCGGGCGCCGACGCCCAGACGAGGTACGACAGGCGCGACGCCATCTCGTACGGATCGAGGCGCACCTTCGGCGAGGCGTCGTCGAGATCGCGGCGCAGCTCCAGGCGGAACAGGAACTTCGGCGACTGCAGCGCGGCCCGGATGACCACCTCGACGCCCTCGCGCAGCGACCCGCCCGTGCGCCCCGCCGCGTAGGCGCGCATCAGCCGATCGACGTCCTGCGGCTCGAGCCGCCGGCGGTACGCGCGGCGGCCGAAGTCCTCGACGAACTGCCGCGCGCACGCCTCCTCCTCCGCGACGTTCCCCTCGACGGCCGCCGGATCACACGGGAGCAGCGCCGAGAGGTCGCCGGCCACGGCCTCGGCCGCGAGCTGCTCGGCGGCCAGGAGGTACTTCTCGGCGTGCAGCGCCGAGACGGTCAGCACGGACGCGTTGTTGCTGAACCCGCCCGCGATCTCGTCCGCGGGGAACTGATCGGCCGGCGTGAGCGAGGTCCCGAGCAGATCCCGCACCGTGTTGTTGTATTCGAAGCGCGTCAGCCGCCGCTGCGGCGCGAGGATCCGCTCGGTCCCCCCGCACGTGCCCTGGGGCTCCAGGCCGTCCGGCCCGGAACCCGCCGCTCCTATCACGCCCGGGTCGCACCCGGCCGCGAGCGTCAGCGCGAGCGCCGCGAGGGGTGCGTGACCGGCTCGCCAGCGACGATATCCCGAGTTGTTCATGCTGTGACCTCCTACCGTCTCTCGATCGACTGCAGGGCTCAAAGGCCGGGGATAGGTCCGCTCTTCGGGTCGCCGTACTCGGAGAGCTCGATGCCGAAGTAATTGATGATGGAGCAGTGCAGCGCGCCGGTCGGGGCGGAGCTCGACTTGACCGCGCGGCCTGTCTTGAAGCCCCCCACGTGCCCGGCGAGCATGTACGGCATGTTGCCCCGACCGTGGGAGTCCCCGTCGCCGTTCTCGGACGTGTAGAGCACGAGCGACTCGTCGAGCAGGTTGCCGGTCGGGGTGGAGGCGGCCTTCATCGCGTTGAGCAGGTAGGCGAACCGGCGCACCTTGAACCGCGACGTCTGGACCACGCGGGCGTTGGCGATGCGCGACGCCTCCGCCTGCGGCAGCCCGTCGAGGTCGGTCGCGCGGTCGCGATCGCCGAGCTTGTGCGAGATGAAGTGATCGCTCCAGTCACCGACGCCGTCCGGCAGATCGTACCCGGAGAAGTTGAGATCCCAGCTGTTCGAGTACTGCAGGATGAGCACCCGCGTCAGGTCGCAGGTGAGCGCGAGGATCCCGAGATCGATCATCTGCTTGAATTTGCCGTGCAGATCGAGCCTCCCCGGGGGCGCGCTCGGGATGGCGCAGCTCGACGCGGTGGTGGACTGCAGCTGCCTCTCCAGCTCGAACACCGACTCGAGGTGCTGCTCCACGCGCGCCCGGTCCGCGGCGCCGAGGCGCTGGTTCAGGCGCCGCGCGTCCTCCCTCACCCAGTCGAGCACGCTGGCGCGGCGCCGCCGGATGTCCTCCATCTGCCCGCTCGGGTTGCTCATGCCGCTGAAGAGCGTGTCGAACACGGTGATCGGGTCGCGGAACGCGTCCTCGACCTGGCCGCCGTCCCGGAAGGAGATGAACCCCTGCGTGACGGCCGTGTCGCCGGTGGGAGACAGGTTGAGGCTGCGGTACGGGGTCTCGCTCGCGATGTGATCGGCCAGGTACTGATCCAGCGTGGCCTTGCGAGGAACGGCCTGCCCGCCGCCGTCGGTGTGGGCGCAGAGCGACATCGCCGGGCTGTGGATGTCGGAGCAGATCGCCTGGTGGTTGACGCCGGACACCATGGTCACGTCCTGCCAGATGGCGTCGCCGGCGGGCCACTCGCGCTCGGCGGCGAAGCCCTTCATGTCGACGAGGCACGGCGGCAGGTTGTCCGCCGAGAGCGCCCCTTCCGAGCGGGGGTGCCACGCGCCGGGATCGGTGCCGTTCGGGGCGAAGAACGCCACGAAGCGCTTCGGGTCCGCGGGCGCGGCGTTGGCGCGCTCCGGCCGCATCGCGTCCAGGAACGGCAGGGCGACCGCGACGCCGGCGCCGCGGAGCAGAGCTCTTCTCGAGATCTTCACGGGCGACTCTCCTCTCCAGTGCGCTGTCGGCTGGGCGGGCGCATCACTCCGGCGCCCTCCGCAGGCGGAACGCCGGGGACTGCACCAGGTTGGTCAGGAACGAACGGAACCGGTTGCCGCCCTGCGAGAAGCCCTTGGCGGCCGCGTCGATCGCGCACTGGTCGTCGTCCTCCGGCTCGCGCCCCTGGGTGTAGATGAACAGCTTCTCCGCGATGCACGAGGCGAGCTGGGGGCTCCGGCGGAGCTCCGCCGCCAGTGCGGCGAGCGAGTCGAACGACTCGTTCTCTGCGCCCTCGAAGCGCGGCTCCAGCCCGAACTCCTCGATGCGGACGCGCTCGTCGTACCGCCCTTCCTTGTCGTACTGGGCGAACCCGACGCCGATCGGGTCGATCCGCGCGTGGCAGCCGGCGCACCCCGCCTGCGTGTTGCGCTTCTTGATGACGTCGATGTAGCTGAGCCCCGAGAGCTCGCCCTCCAGCTGCTCGAGCAGCCCCGGGGGGATCTCGAGGTGCTCGCAGAGGAACGCCGCGCGGAGCCACTTGCCGCGCACCGAGATCAGGTCGCCGTCGCTCTTGGCGCTGATCAGGCTGGCGTGTGTGAGCAGCCCCGTGTTCGCCCGGTGGTGGCCGCTCGGGAACTCCACGCGGGTCGTGCCGTCGCCCGACACCTCGAGGCCGTAGAACTTCCCGAGCTCCGGGGTGACGTAGGTGTAGTTCGCGGTGAGCGCGTCGAGGAAGTCGGTGTCGGGGGTGAAGGCGTGCTCGCCGAGGACGCGCTCGCTCTCGGCGATCATGTCGTCGAGCAGGGCGGGCGTCCATCCTTCCGCCGGGCTTACCGGGGCGCGGAGCGCCTCGAAGCCGAGCCATTGCTTGAAGAAGGCGTTGATGAAGATCTGCGTCCGCTCGTCTTCGACCATCTCCTCGGCGATCTCGAGCAGGCCCTCCGGGCTGTCGAGCTCGCCGGCCTCGGCCCGCGAGAGCAGCTGTGCGCTCGGGGCGCGCCCCCACAGCGTGAACGACAGCCTCGACGCGAGCTCGAGGGATGACAGCGGCGACGTCTCCTCGTCGCCTGCGCCGACCTCGACCCTGAAGAGGAAGCTGGGCGAGGTGAGCAGCGCCTCGATCACGAACCGGAACGTGTCCTGCTCGTCCTGCGCGACCTCGTTCGCCCGCGCGGCCAGGTCGCTCACCTCCTCGGCGGTCAGCGGCCGGCGATAGGCCAGCTTGCCGAAGTGGCCGACGAAGCTCGCGAGGCAATCGGCGGCGCCCGGCTCGCAGCCGATGACACGCGCCCGGCGCGCCTCGTCCGCCATGAGCTCCTGCCCGAGCGTCTCCGCCACCGCCAGGTAGGCGCGGAGGTGCTGATCCGACACGTTCTGGAGGGCCGCGATCGTCCGGAAGCCGTTTTGCCCCGTGTCCTCCGGGATGTTGTCCACGCTGGGCGGCTCGGCGAGCTGGAAGAGATCCTGGAGGGTCAGCTGGATCTCGAGCCTGGACAGGCGGCGCAGGACGCTGGGGCTCGTCCGCGCGACGCGGCAGTCCTGCGCCGCCGGCTCCCCCGGCGCGCCGCCCACGTCGTCGGGCGGCGTGTTGTCGCCGAGCCGCCCCGTACAGGCGACCGCCGTCAGCCCGAGGAGCGCCATCGCGGACATGCCCGCCGCAAGGGAGCGGCGGAGGAACGGTACCGAGCGATCGGTGTCGTGCGGCATGGTCTTGCTCATCGGGTGATCAGCCATTCACGTGGAATGCACGTGGCGCACACCGAGACTTCCGGCCCTGCGCCGCGCATCTCGCCAAGAAAGAATTTTGAATCAGGGCGAGGCCCCGACCCCAACGCCAGATCGGGGCTAAGGGTATATTCCCGACCAGCACGCTTCTGATCACGAATGTGCAGATCGTGCTCCCGGGCGCTCGCGCGGGGGTCCAAGCGACACCGCGCTTCCGCTCACGGCGGTCTTGAAGGACCCAGGGCGGGGGCGACGCGTTGCGTTGTGCGTTCGGGGGGAGACGCGCGCGAGGGGGGCGGCGCGCGCCGCGGAGCGGTGGATATTTACGTCGGGTTGACGGCGATCTGCATCTGCGCGACCACGACGTCCCCCTCCATCCATGCCTTGGCACGAAGCCCGCTGTTGTTCGCCTCGTCGGCCTTGATGGCGCCTGCGTAGTAGTTCGCCAGGTTGCCGGTGGTGCGCGCCTTGTACGGCTCGTACGTGGTATGAACGGAGTCGGTGAACTCGGGCTCGAAGTAGAACTGCGTCGTGAAGATGTGGTCTCCACCCTGATAATTCACGCGACCCCTCGACGTAGATCCCTTCTTGAAGCAGACGAAGTGGATGTGAACGTCGCGGCCGTTGTACCAGCCGGGGAAGATGCTTCGGAAAGAGACGACACCGTCTGCGTCCGTGGTCTGCACGCCGCGACAGAAACGCTCCGTGGTGTCGAGGTTGTTCTGGTTCGGCCTGCCCGCGTACGGCGCGTCGGGGTTCTGCTCGTTGGCGGAGCCCCTGGCCCCGAAGCCGCTATAGAACCCCTGTCCGTCCGTGTGCCAGATGTAGACGTCCACGTCGGCCAGGCCGACGCCCCTGCCATCGCAGTCGGGCTTGCTCATGTCGAGCACGCGCAGGTGGAGCTGCATCTCCACGCCGGGCTCTGCATCCTCATTGTAGCGACCACGAATGTCCTGCCGGACCAGGGAGACGTCGTCGTCCTTCTCGAGCTCGTGAATGAAGAAGGGACCCTGACCGGCGCCGTCCGTCTTGTTGAGCGCCCTGCACGTCGGCACGTTCTCGAACGGCGGCGCGACCAGGGCGTCGCCGCCGCCGTCACCACCTCCCGCGCCCCCTGCACCTGAGCCGCTCGAGCCTGCCGTGGTGCTGGCGCCAGGTCCCGCGCCGCCCGAGCCGGGGCCTGCCGTGGTGCTGGCGCCAGGTCCCGCGCCTCCCGTGCCCGAGCCGGTGGTCCCGCTGGCCCCGGAGCCCGCAGGGCTCCCCGTGCCGCTCCCGCCGGGGTCCGGCTCCGACTCGCCCCCATCGCCGCACGACACGGTGATGGCGATCGCCCCCAGCCCCAGGAGGGCCTGCCGCCGGTCAACGACCCTGCACGACGGGTCCTGGGTCTCGGTATCTCGTTCCTTGCTCATAAGCAGCTCTCCTCAGGTGGTCGATGACCTGTCCGTCCGGCCGACAAGGCGCAGAACAGGCAGCATCTTCCCAAGAACGGCAACATTAAAGCATGACGGTGTGGAGCGTGGAAGATCGAACCCGAGTCGATCCCATCTTCCTGCCCTCATGTAGTTATCCTCCGCTGGTGGGATGGTACCCTGACGGTGAGTTCACTCGAATCGACCGTGGTGGGGATCGGAGCCCAGTCCATGGACCCCTGGCGCAGCATCCCCAGGTGGACCAGGTCCGCGCGTCGCGCTGCGGCGCGTGATCGCAAGTCATCGGACCGCTGAGGCAAGTAGGGTTGCTCGACTCGACTGTTCCCTTGATGTGCCGAACCCGGTCACCCGGACGCTCTGAAGCCGATCCGCCGCACGTTGCCGTGTACAGGGCAGCAGCGACGGCAAAGAAGTACAATGGGCTCGTACGAGACGAGCCGCCTCTTGGCTGACAAGTGGCTGAGCAGAATTCCCGGAAGGGTCCGATGTGATCACACCTCGAGGTCGAAAGGAGGTCGAACACGTCGAGCGGCCCATGTTCACCGCAGGGCGCGCGGGAGGTCCACGGGCCGCCGAGCTGTTCAATGAAAAATTACAAGAGCAGCTTCAATGCGGGTGAATCCAGCTGACGGACGGATGGCGAGGGCAGGCGAGCCGCCACGTCCGTCGGTGTTGCGCGTGCGCGGGGCACACGCGCTGCGCGTGCGGCGCGGCGCCCGCGGGGCGAGCGGCTTCCTGCCCGGGGAAGGGGGCGCGCCGGCGTGCTCCTCGCCGCGCCCGGCGTGTCCTCCTTATTAGTAGGGGTATCCGGGGATGTTCATCCCGATGGAGTAGAGCGACCCGCCCGCGGTGATGTAGAGCGTCTTCCTGTCGGCCCCGCCGAACGCGACGTTGGACGCGGAGCCTACCCCCGCGATCGTGCCGAGCCGCTCGCCGTTCGGCGCGACGATCTCGACGCCGTTGCGCCAGGCGACATACAGGTTGCCCGCGCAGTCCACGCCCATGCCGTCGGCGCGCGAAAGGTTCGCGGCGAGCTCGGACGAGGGGCCGGTCGATCCGTCGGGGCTCAGCGTGTACTTCCTGATCCGGCCGCCGTAATAATCGTCGACATAGAGCACGCCCTCGTCCGGCGAGAGCGCGATGCCGTTCGGGCTTTCCAGCGTGTCGACGACGTTCACCTCGCCCGACGGCGATACGCGGTACACCGCCATCGGCAGCTCCGATGTGCCGCTGAGCTGGAAATCGGGATCGGTGAAGTAGACGTTGCCGTCGCTCCGCGCGACGACGTCGTTCGGCGAGTTGAACCGTTTGTTCATGTAGCGCTCGGCCACCGGGCGCCGCTGCTTCGTGACGAGGTCGAAGACGGAGACGCTCCGCGTGTCGTGGGTGCAGGCGATGAGGCCTCCATCGCCGTCGATGCCCAGCCCGTTGGTCGAGCTGCCCTCGATGAACACCTCGATCGCGCCGGGCGGCGTGAGCTTGTGGATCGTCGCCCGCGGCCCGTTGAGGGGAGGCTGGTTCTCCATCTCGAGATGGATCTCCGAGAAGAGCAGCGCCCCGAGCTCGGCGACCCAGACCGGCCCCTCGACGTAGTCGAATCCGCCCTGCACGAGCTGCGCCCTGCCGTTCGCCGGCAGCGGGTCGGCCGCGTACGGCCCGCCGGGGCAGACGCTCGACCCGCCGTCGCCGCCGCCGCCCGCGCCTGTGCCGTCACCGCCGCCCCCGCCGTTGCCTCCGGGGTCGCCGGCGCCGCCGCCGGCGCTCGTGGTGCCGCTCGTCGTCGTGGCCGCCACGTCTCCGGTGGAGCTGCTCGGGCCGCCCGCTCCTGCGCCGGTCGACGAGCCGCCCCCGCCCTCCGGAGGGAGCGGCTCGCCGCCGTCGCCGCACCCGTTCGCCGCGGCGCACAAGATTCCCCAGAGCACGAGAGAAGACCTGGTTTTCATGAGCAAGCACCTCCTGCAAAATGACAAGATCGCACCTTTACCACACGCCCCGGGCGCCCGCGGGCTCGCACCGCCGTTTCTGCGCAATCCATCGATGCGACGAGCATTCAAAGTTTCACGTCCGGCGTGGCCGGCCTGGCCCGCACCGGACATCGCGGCTCCCGGCGGCGCGCTCGCTGATCCCGGGCGGAACGCCGGGAGCCTACCGATCGCGTGGAGCAGGCCTGTGCAGATCGGCGGATACGGCGGTTAATGCGTGAGCGCCACCAGGATTCTCTTCCTCGTGTTTCAGCACCAGGACACCTTTCCCGGCACCCGAGCGCGGAAGTGAGCCCCCGGACAGCACGCCAGCGCGGACATCCACTTTTCTCTCACTCCGAGCGGCCCTCATCCTGCTCAGCTACGGCGACCACCCGCCTCGACGGCGCCGTCGTCGAGCTGTAACGGGCGTAACCCGACCGCGCCTCGTCGGCCGGGCGCTCCTCAGCCGCGCACGTCGACCGCGCCGAGCGGGAACGGCACCCCGTTGACGAGCGCCTCGATCCGGTGCCGGCCCGGGTAGTGGCGGCGGGTGGTGAGGTCCTCCAGCGACACGGAGGCGGCGAGCCGGGCGCGTCCGGCCGCGGGCAGGTCGACGGCGCGCAGCTTGAAGACGCGCGGGGCGGCGCCGCCTCGAGCCTTGATGAAGTGCACCACGAAGTCGACGAGCAGGCGCTGCGGCGCCGCGGCGGTGCTCCTGAGATCGAAGGCGAAGCGGAGCCGCTCGCCGAGCGCGGCTTGCCGCGGCAGGTCGACGGCGTCGACGCGCACCGCGGGCGCCGCGGCGAAGCCGCTGACCTCCAGCGCCCCGCGGTGCCCGCGCTTCACCAGCGAGCGCAGCGCGTGCCGGATCAGCCACCGCCGCTCTGGCGTCGCGTCCTTCGACCATCGCCGGCAGACGTCGACGGTGACCTCCGGGTTGTCCTTGGCGATGTCGTTGAGGTTGTTGGCCACCGAGCGGGTGACGTACCGTTCGGGCGCGTCCTTCAAGAGCTCCAGGAGGCGCACCACCGGCGCGGGATCCCGCTGGAAGGCGGGCAGGCGCGGCGCCCAGGGCAGCCGCGGCCGTGTGCCCTCGGAGACGAGGCGGCGGACGTCGGGGTCGGGGTCGCGGGCCCAGGCCGAGAGCCGCTCGTACGTGGCCTCGGGGTGGCGGAGGAGGAAGGCGCGGACGCTGAACTCCGCCGTGAAGCGGCGGGTCAGCTCGTACTGGAGCTGCATCGCCGGCTCGAAGTCGTCGAGGCCGTGCTCGGCGACGTAGAAGACGTGGGGCAGGTAGCGAAAGGGCGCCATCGGGTCGCCCGCCGGCTCGCCGCCTCGGTGCTCGCGCGGCGGCGGCAGCGAGGCGCGGAGGATCGCCGCGGCGTCCGCGAAGCGCGCGGGCAGGAAGCGGCGCATCGCTTCCGCGATGTGGCGGGCGCGCGCGGTCAGCTCGAGGGCGTCGAGGCCGTCCTTTGCCGCGGCGGCGAACCCGCGCGCGTCGAAGCCGCGGTGCGCCCCGCGCAGCTCGGCGGCGATGGCGGCGACGAGGTCGTGGTCGAAGAAGAGCTTGAGCGGCGTGGCCATGCTGTCTCCTTGGTTCCGCTTGTATCCCTGGAGACCCTGACGAAATCTGTCATGGATGTCGCGCGCCGATCGGCTGATGGATCTCGTGGACCTCCTGCGCGGCCGCGAGGGGACGAGCGTGGACGCGCTCGCCGCCGAGCTCGGCGTCACCGCGCGCACGATCCACCGGGATCTTGCGCTGCTGCGCGACCGCGGCATGCCGATCACCGGCGAGCCCGGCCCCGGCGGAGGGGTGCGGCTGGAGGGGGGCCGCGGGGTGGCCGCGGTCCACCTGTCGGCCGAGGAGGTCGCGTCGTTGTGGCTGTCGGCGCGGCTGTCGCGGCTGGCGAGCGATCTGCCGTGGAGCGACGGCGCGCGCTCGGGGATGGCCAAGCTGCTCGGGAGCCTTCCGCCGGCGAAGGCGCGGGCGCTGCGGACGATGTGCCGTCGCGTCGTGGTCGGGCCGCCGGCGAGCCCGCGCGTGCGCGAGGGGGCCGGCGCGCCGCCGCCGGAGCTGCTTCGCCTGTTCGAGCGCGCCTTCACGGGCGGCATCGGGCTCGGCTTCGCCTACATCGACCGCGAGGGCCGCGCGACGAACCGGAGGGTCGAGCCGCACGGGCTCCTGGTCGAGCCTCCGGTCTGGTACGTGGTCGCGCGCGACGTAGACAAGGGCGAGCCGAGGACGTTTCGTATGGATCGGATCGCGCGGCCCCGGTTGCTGAACGAGATCCAGTTCAGACCGGATCCAGCGCTGGTCGATGCTCAGCTCCCCGATCGCGAGCGCTGGCGTCCGCTCACGGCGACGTGACGCCGCGGGCGGCGCCGTTCCACCTCCCGTCATCCGTCATCCGTCTCTCGTCTTTCGTCTTTCGTCTTTCGTCTTTCGTCTTTCGTCTTTCGTCTTTCGTCTCTCGTGCACGTCTTCGTGATCGTGATCGTGATCGATATTCATGCGTGACATCACCGTGCAGCAACGCATCCACAGACACGTGATGAACTGAAGCGCAACGGCCCGTGGTTCGAGGAATAGGCGTCAGACGTCGAATCTTCGTGAATCGAGCAGACGCACGCCAGCGAATTGTTGGAAGACGAACAGGCAGCGTGGAGAGGAGATGGTAGGCTCGGAAAACGGCGAAACGAATCGATCACGATCACGATCACGATCACGATCACGATCACGAAGACGTGCACGAGAGACGAGAGACGAGAGACGAGAGACGAAAGAGGGGAGATGAAAGACGAGAGACGAAAGAGGGGAGACGAAAGGGGGGAGGGGACTCGCTCAGCTCATCTCGAGAAACAGCCGATCCGGATCCTCGAGGTACCCGATGATCTCGTACGCGAACGCCGCCCCCACATGACCGTCGACGATCCGGTGATCGAACGACAGCGATAGCAGCATCACATCCCCGATCACGATCTGCCCGTCGCGCACCACCGGCTTCTGCTTCATCTGGTGGATCCCCAGGATCGCGACCTCGGGAAAGTTCAGGATCGGCGTCGCAAACAGCCCACCTTGCTGCCCCAGCGACGTGATCGTGAACGTCGACCCCCCGAGATCCGCCGGCTTGACCTTCCCCGCCTTGGTATCCTCGCTGAGCCGCGCGATCTCCCGCGCGATATCGAGCACGCTCCGGCGATCCGCGTCGCGCACGACCGGCACGATGAGCCCCGCCTCCGTCGCCGACGCGATGCCGATATGGTAGCTCTTCTTGACGACGATCTCCTGCGTCGCCTCGTCGAACGCGCTGTTCAGCATCGGGTGCTTCTTCAGCGCGGCGACAGCGGCCTTCACGAAGAAGGGGAGGTAGGTCAGCTTGACCCCCGCCTTCTCGGCCAGCGGCCTGAGGCGCGCCCGGCGCTCCTTCAGCGCGGAGACGTCGCACTCCTCGACGAACGTGAAGTGCGCCGCCGTGTGCTTCGACCGCGCCATCCCCTCGAAGATCCGCTTGCGCACGCCGCGGAGCGGGATGCGCTCGTCGCCCGGGGCGGCCGCGACGGGCACCCCGCGCCGCTCCCCCTCGTCCAGCACCTCGGCCGCAGCGCCCGCCGCGTGCTCCTCCACGCCCGCGGCGGGCCCCGGGGGCGCCCTCCTCGGCGCCGAAAGCTCCCTCGCCGGCGCCGCCAGGGGCGCCGCCGCTGGGGCCGGCCGGGCCACCGCCGGCGCCTCCTCCGGGGCCTCGTGCGCCCGCACGTCGTCCTTCGTGACCCGCCCCCCAGGACCCGTCGGCGGAACCCGCCGCAGGTCGATCCCGAGATCGCGCGCCAGCTTGCGCGTCGCCGGCGTCGCGAGCGGCTTCTCGTTGAAGTAAGCCGCCGCCGCGGACGGCACGCTGCCGTTCGTCCACGCCGCCGGGGCCGGCGCCACGAGGTTCATCCCCGGAAGATCCTCCCGGATGTCGCCGACCGCCGTGGCCGCAGGCTCCGCGGCCCTCTCGGCGGCCTTCGCGGCGGAATGCCTCATCCCCATGCCGGAGGACGGCGACGCGGGCGGCTGCGCCCCGGCAGGCTTGTCGTCGAGATCGAACACCACGAGCACCGAGTGGACCGGGACCACCCCGCCCACCTTGCCCCGCGTCTCGACGATCCTGCCCGCCCGCGGCGACGTGATCGTCACCGTCGCCTTGTCGGTCATCACCTCGACCATCGGCTGATCCTCGGCGACCACGTCGCCGGGCGACACCAGCCAGGTCACGATCTCCCCCTCCGTCACGCCCTCGCCGATGTCCGGAAGCCTGAACTCGTACTTGCCCATCTCGTCAGTACCTCGCCGTCTCGAGGATCGCCGGAAGGATACGATGCGAGAGCGGGAGGTACTCGTTCTCGAGCGTGTAAGGGAACGGCGTGTCGAAGCCCGTGATCCGGAGCGGCGGCGCCTCCAGGTGAAGGAACGCCTTCTCGTTCACCAGCGAGACGAGCTCGGCCCCGAGGCCGCAGCTCTTCGGCGCCTCGTGCACCACGATGAACCGCCCCGTCCGCTTCACCGACTCGATCACCGTGTCGATGTCGAGCGGCCACAACGTCCGCAGATCGATGACCTCGCACTCGACACCCTGCGCGGCCGCCTGGTTCGCCGCGTCGAGCGCCTCGTAGAGCATCGCCCCCCAGACGACGAGCGTCACGTGCCAGCCCGGCCGGACCACCTTGGCCTGCCCGAGCGGGACCGTGTAGTCCCCCTCCGGGACGTCGCCCTTCGCCGCGCGGTAGATGCGCTTCGGCTCGAAGAACAGCACCGGATCCGGATCCCGGATCGACGAGAGCAAGAGCCCCTTCGCGTCCGCCGGGTTCGACGGGCACACCACCTTCAGGCCCGGCACGTGGATGAACTGCGCCTCCGGCGACTGCGAGTGGTAATGACCGCCGCGGATGCCGCCGCCCACCGGCGTCCGGATGACCAGCTTCGACGGGTACTCGCCCCCGGAGCGGTACCGGTACTTCGCCAGCTCGGACACGATCTGGTCGTACGCGGGGTAGATGAAGTCCGCGAACTGGATCTCCGGGACCGGCACGAGCCCGTAGAGCGCCATGCCGATCGCCGCGCCGACGATGCCGCCCTCCGAGAGCGGCGTGTCGATCACCCGGTCGTCCCCGAACTCGTCGAACAGGCCCTGGGTCACGCGGAACACCCCGCCGACCTTGCCGACATCCTCGCCCAGCACGACGACCCGCGCGTCCCGCCGCATCTCGTGGCGTAGCGCGTCGTTGATCGCCTGGACCATGTTCATCTGAGGCATGCTCTTCGTCTCCGTCTCTCGACCAAGGGGCGGGAAGACAGACTCCTCGGGCGCCCCCGCTCCCAGTGCACCCGCTTCGCGCCGCCCGCGGCGCCGGCCCGTCCGCGCCGGCGCCGCCCGGCGGGATCGACGTGGACGCCGAGCCCGCCGGCCGCGCCGCGCCCGCGCGGCCCTAGCGCTCGCCGTGGCCCTTGGGCCTCGGGCCCGCCTTGAGCTGCTCCCGCTGCTCGACCAGGTGCCACGGCGGCTCCGCGTAGACGTGCTCGAACATCGACTCGAGCGGCGGCGGCGGCGTCTTCTCCGCGACCGCGACGCACGCCTTGAACTCCGCCTCGAGCGCCGCCTCGATCTCGCGGTCCTGCGCCTCGGTCCAGCCCACGGTCCGCTCCAGGTGGCCCCGCAGCCGCGCGAGCGGGTCGAGCCGCCGCCAGGGGTCGAGCCACGCGTCGGGGCGGTACGCCTTGGGGTCGTCGCTCGTCGAGTGGCCCGAGAGGCGGTACGTCATCGCCTCGATGAGCGTCGGGCCCTCGCCGCGCGCCGCGCGCGCCACCGCCTCGCGCGTCACCTTGACCACCGCGAACAGGTCGTTGCCGTCGACCCGGACCCCCGGGACGCCGTACGCGGCGCCCTTGCCCGCGAACGTGTTGCTCGCCGTCTGCCGCTCGGTCGGCACGCTGATCGCCCAGCCGTTGTTGCGGCAGAAGAACACGACCGGCGCCTTGAACACGCCCGCGAAGTTCAGGGCGTTGTGGAAGTCCGACGAGCTCGTCGCCCCGTCGCCGAAGTAGACCAGCGTCGCGAGATCCTCGCGCTTCAGCTTCGCGCCCCACGCGAAGCCGACGGCCTGCGTGATCTGCGTGCCGATCGGCGAGCTCACCGAGCCGAAGTGCCCCGCGCGGTAGGTGTAGTGGTCCGGCATCTGCCGCCCCTTCACCGTGTCGTTCGCGTTGCCGAACATGTTGTCGATGTACCGCTGGAGCGGCAGCCCCCGGTAGAGCGCGGCGCCGAACTCGCGGTAGCACGGGAAGACCCAGTCCTGCGGCCGCATCGCGGACACGCTGCCGAGGATCGCCGCCTCCTCGCCGAGCGAGCCGATGTGGAACCCGATGCGCCCCTGCCGCTGCAGCGCCACGAGGCGCTCGTCGAGCGCGCGCACGCGCACCATCGCCTTGTAGAGCGCGATCACCTCCGCGGGATCGAGCCTCGGATCGTGCGCGGGATCGAGCGAGCCGTCGTCGCGCAGGACCTTGATGACGTCGTCGGCACACGTGTCGAGCGGGTGCCGGGCGACGGCGGCCTGCGGCTCCAGGCTTGCCCCTGAGACGTTCGGCGGGCGGTCGGTGGAGTACGTCGCGGTGCTCATCGGCTCGCGGGACACTAATCAAAGGCGCTGCCCGAGACCAGTGCCGAGACGCCGCGTTCGCTCATTCGCGTTGCAGGTGACGTTGACTCGTCGCAGCGATCGCGCTGCCGCTTGACTCGCCGCGGCGTGCGCGATGTCACGCATCGGGCATCTCGCGGCGCGCTGCGCGACGTGCGCCGCGCTGCGCGACGTGCGCCGCACGTTTCGCGCCGCACGCCGCGGGCCGGATGTCCCGGCTACACCTCCACGGGCTCGGCCGCTTGCGTGAGCGCCTCGTCGACGGCGGCCGCGTCGAGCTTGAACCCGCGCGCGAGCTGCTCCAGCACGGCGCGCTCCGGGGCGCTCACGCCGCCCGAGGCGTGCGCCATGTACGCCGCCACGCGGAGCACCTCGCGCTGGTGCTCGGTGCGCGCGATCGTGCGGGCGACCATGCTGACGCGCTTCTCCGTCCCGTCCTCGGCGAGCATCTCCCCGAGGTCGGCGAGGAGCGCCTCGATCTGCTTTTCGTGGACGAGGTTCTGGCAGGCGTCCACGACGATGGACTGGAAGCGCTTGCGCTCGGCCGCGTCGAACTCGCCGTCGGCGTTCGCGACGAGGAACGCGGCCTCGATGATCGTCTCGAAGAGCGCGACCGCCGCGGGGTCGAAGCCCGTGGGCATCGTGATGTCTTCGATCGGGGGTCGAGCGCTGTAGGCCCTCGCCGCCTGCGCCAGGATCGAGGCCACGCGGGCCCGGGGCGAATCCGCGCCGGGGCGCGAGGCGCCGGGTACTACGCCGCCGGGGCGCGAGGCGCCGGGTGCCACGCCGCCGGGGCGCCTGTCGATGGGAGCGGACATCGCGTTGTCTGGCCCTCCTGCCGTAGCGTCCACGCTCGGCCAATCGCCGGAGAGCGTCAAGGCGCTTGCTGCGCCGGGCGCCCCGCAAGGCCCCGCGCGGGCGCTTTACGCAGCGCGGGGCGGCGCTGCGGCGCTGCGGCGCTGCGGCGCTGCGGCGCTGCGGCGTTCACGGCGCGCTCACCGGCGGACGAGCGAGGCCGCGGGGACGAGCCCGCGCGGGCGCTCGGCCGGCGGCCCTGCCGCGGCGGCGTCGCCGAGCGAGGGGAGCTCGTCCGGCTCGAGCTCCGCGGAGAGGCGGGCGGCCTCGCGCCGCGCCACGGCGAGCCGCTCCTCGAGCAGCGCCTCGACGCGCGCGGCGCCCGCGGGGCCCCCGCCGGCCTGGGCGCCGGCCTCGGCCGCGGCGCTGCCGGGCGCCGCGTCCGTCCGGTCGATCAGGCTGCGGACGAAGACCTCGGCGGCCTTGTAGCTCGACCGCACGAGCGGGGCGCTGGCCGCGTAGAGGAAGCCCATCTCGAGCGCCGCCCGCTCGAACGCGGCGAAGGTCTCGGGCACGACGAAGCGTTGCACGGGCGCGTGCTTCGGCGACGGGCGCAGGTACTGGCCGATCGTCACGATGTCCACGCCGGCGTCGCGCAGGTCGCGGAGCGCCTCCAGGACCTCGTCGTCGGTCTCGCCGATGCCGACCATGATCGAGCTCTTGGTGAGCCGCCGCGGCGCCGGCGCGCCGCTCTCGGCCGCCTCCGCGGCGAGGCGCCGCTGCCGCTCCTTCGCGCGCCGCAGCACGGCGAGCGACTGATCGTAGCTCGACCGCACGTCGCGGATGACGCGCGTGATGCGGCGGACGACCTCCACGTTGTGGGCGAAGACGTCGGGGCCGGCGTCGACCACCGCGTCGACGCCGCTCATGTGCCCCTGGAAGTCGCCGACCAGGGTCTCGATGAGCAGGTCGGGGCGGAGCGCGTGCAGGCGGCGGACGGTGCGGGCGACGTGCTCCGCGCCGCCGTCGAGCAGGTCGTCGCGGTTGACCATCGTCATCACGACGTACTGGAGCGAGAGGCGGGCGATGGCGCGGGCCACGTGCTCCGGCTCGCGCACGTCGACCGCGCCGCGCGGGTCGCCGGTCGTGACCGCGCAGAAGCGGCAGCCGCGCGTGCACACGTCGCCGAGGAGCATCACCGTCGCGGTCCCCTCGCGCCAGCACTCGCCGACGTTCGGGCAGCGCGCCTCCTCGCAGACCGTGTGGAGATCGAGCTTGCGGAACGTCTCCTTGAGGTGGTGGTAGGTGTCGCCGCCGGGAGCGCGGACCTTGAGCCACTCGGGCTTGGGCGAGAACTGCGCCATCAGGGGTGTCCTTAGCCCATGAAGCGGGTGGGCGCGAGGGGGAGGCGGCGAACGCGGGGCGGCGCCTAGCTGGCCGGAGGTGCCGGGGGCACCGAGCGGCTGATCTCGCGCGGCGTGAGCTTGCCGCGCTCGGTGAAGATGGCGGTGATGAGCTCGGCCGGGGTGACGTCGAACGCCGGGTGGCGGATGGGCACGCCGGTCGGGATGACGCGGCGGCTCCCGACGAGGGCGATCTCGTCGCGGCTCCGCTCCTCGATGGGGATGCCGGCGCCGCTCTCGGTCGCGAGGTCGAGCGTGCTCCACGGGGCGGCGACGTAGAACGGGACGCCGTGGTGGCGCGCCAGGCAGGCGAGGCCGTAGGTCCCGATCTTGTTGGCGACGTCGCCGTTCCGCGCGATGCGGTCGGCGCCGACGACGATCGCGCCGATCTCGCCCTTCTGCATGAACCACGCGGCCATCGAGTCGGAGATCACCTCGACGGGCACGCCGTCCCGCTGGAGCTCCCAGGCCGTGAGGCGGGAGCCCTGCAGGTACGGGCGGGTCTCGCACGCGAGCACGCGGAGCTGCTTGCCCTCCGCGACGGCGGCGCGGATCACGCCGAGCGCCGTGCCGTAGCCTCCGGTGGCGAGCGCGCCGGCGTTGCAGTGCGTGAGGACCGTGCCCGACTCGGGCAGGCGGGCGGCGCCGATGCGGCCCATCTGGCGGCAGGCGGCGACGTCCTCCCGGTGGATGGTGCGCGCGAGCTCGGCGAGCTCCCGCGCGCGCTCCTCGCCGCGGCGATCGGCGTGCTCCAGGGCCGCGGCGAGCGCGCGCCGCACCGCCCACTCGAGGTTCACGGCGGTGGGCCGGGCGGAGGCGAGGTGCTCGGCCGCGCTCCGCATGGCGGCGGCGTAGCCGGCGGCGCCCTCGCCCCGGGCCGCGCGCGCGGCGAGCGCCATGCCGTACGCGGCGGCGATGCCGATCGCGGGGGCGCCGCGGACGACCATCGCGCGGATCGCCTCGGCGACGCCGGCGGCGTCTTGTACGGTCAGGTAGCGCTCGCGCTCGGGCAGCTCGCGCTGCTCGAGGAGGAACACGCGGTCCTCGCCCTGCGCGAGCTCGACGGCGGAGTACTCGGCGCCGGACAGGGCGGCCGACGGCGCCCACGGGGGCGCCCCGCGCGCCCCCTCGCCGGCGGCGCTTGCCAGGGATCTCTGTTCACCTTCGTAGCTCGTGCTCATTCAGCGCCTCCCATTCGAGCGTGAGGTCTCGCCCTGCGATCCTGCGTCGGCCGGTCCGTCTCCGCCGTCGGCCTCGCCGCGCGCCGCGAGCCGGCCGCGGATCTCCTCGGCGACGGTGGCGAAGTCCTCGGCCGCCTCCGCCTTGCGGCCCGCGAGGTAGGCGCGGAGCGCGTCCGCGGCGAGCAGCGCGAGGCTCGCGTTGATCCCGCGCACCGTGAGCGCGCCGACCACGTCGCCGTTCTTGAGGAGCGTCTCCAGGTCGTCGAAGACCGCGGCGATCTCGGGCCCCGGGTCGATGCCGCCGCCCTTGCCCTGCCGCTCGTTCTCGTCGTCGCCGCTCACGATGTGGACCTCATTTCCTGGTCGTGGTCGTCTGGGGGATCGCCGTGAAGGGGAAATGCGGCGGCTCCACGCCGGGCGCGCACTGATACCTGGAGAAGTCGGTGACGCCCTCTTCGCGGAGCAGGGCCTCGTCGATCCACGCCTTGCCGCGCCGCGCGGACGGCTCGCGCGAGAGCAGGGCGAGCGTGGCGTCGGCGATGATATCGGCCTTGCGCCAGAGCTCGGGGCCGCCGAGGCCGAAGTTGATGGTCGCGTAGCTCTCGATCGCGGTGGCGGGCCAGAGGGCGTGGGCCGTGATGTTGTGCGCCTCGTACTCCTCGGCGATGGCGTGGGCGATCATCGTCATGCCGAATTTCGAGACCGCATAGGCGCCGTGGTGGGCGCAGGCCGCGGCGTCGACCGGGGGCGACATCATGACGATGTGCCCGTATTTCTGGGCGATCATGTGGGGGAGGACGGCCTGCGACATCACGAACGAGGCGCGCACGTTGATGCCCATGATGAGGTCGAACTTCTTGACGGGCGTGTCCAGGACATCCGCCCACCAGAGCGCGCCGGCGTTGTTGACCAGCGCGTCGACGCGGCCGAAGCGCTCGATGGCCGCGGCGACGGCGGCCTTGCAGGCCTCGTCGTCCCTGACATCGAGCTTGACGGGCAGCGCGCGGCGGCCGAGGGCCTCGACCTCGCGGGCGACATCGTGGATCGTCCCCGGGAGGCGCGGGTTCTCGGCGACCTCCGTCTTCGCGGCGACGACGATATCGGCGCCTTCGCGCGCGCAGGCGAGGGCGACGGCCCGGCCGATTCCGCGGGAAGCCCCGGTGATGAAAACAACGCGATCCTTGAGGCGCATCGAGGGCGGTCATAGCACAGGCGCTGCCCCGGGGTGCGGCCTTGCGGCGCGCGGCCCGAGCTGTGATGCGGACCGCAAGGGCAAGCTCTGCCGTGGACGTGACCGGGCGGCGTCCTCGCGCCCTGCTGCCCGGCAGCGCTGAGCCGCGCGACGCGCGCGATCTCGCGTCTCGCGTGAGGAGGGCTGTGGTCCAGCCAACCCGTGGGAGCATCATCGGGCCGACATCCACGGATCTGCCGGGTCGACACCCACGGATCTGGCGGACAGACGTTCCCCGCGCCTGCAACCGAGGAGCTGCCATGATCCGCCGCACGCCGCTGGTTCCTCTCGGAGCACGAACACCTACCCTTCGGCTCAGTGGAGCTGGGGTATCCGATGGGCTCCTCGCCGCGCCTCCAACCGAACCTCGTTGAAGAATTCTCCTCTCGTCGAGCCCTGCGCGGGCCGGTTACACGGCGTCCGGAAAGATCCAGCGTTTGGGCGGCAAATCATGCGTTCTCGCGTCATTCACCCCTGGACATGCCGGCGGTCGGGTGACACCGTGTTGTGAGCGAACTGAAGGGAGGCGTTGCGCTGCGCCGCGGCGCTCCGAGCGTCACTCCGCCCCCTGAACAACGCTGTACTGGTGCGGCCTGTCGAGGCGCCGCGCGCCCACTGGCACCTGCCGGCGCGAGCCGCGGTCTCGGGGCGGGCTGCGCCAGGACAGGCTTATAGAAAAGGAGCTTACTGATGAGTGCCGTGCATCGAACGCTTGTCCTCGCCTTCCTCGCTGGAGGTTCCATCGTTGGCTGTCTCAGCTCGGCCGACGTGGATGAGGAGCTGTCCGAGGAGACGTCCGAGTCGCTGGATTCATCGATCTGCGGCAGCGCCCGGGAGGGCGGGCAGGTCTCGGTCTCCTGTCCGGCCGGGAACGTCATCACGGCGGTCGAGTTCGCGAGCTACGGCACGCCTTCCGGGGCGTGCGGCAGCTACACGGTCAGCTCGTGCGACGCGCCCACGTCGAAGTCCGTGGTCGAGGCCGCGTGCGTCGGGAAGCAGAGCTGCACCGTGAAGGCGGACAACGCGACCTTCGGCGGCGATCCGTGCAGGCGATCCTGGAAGCGGCTGCGCGTGCAGGTGGCGTGCGCCCCGGAGAGCCCGGACGGCGGCGCCGGCGCTGGGGGTGACGGCGCCGGCGGCGACGGCGCGGGCGGCGACGGCGCGGGCGGCAGCGACGGCGGCGGCGGCGAGGTCTGCGGCAACGGCACCTGCGGCGCGGGCGAGGACTGCTCGAGCTGCTCGAGCGACTGCGGCGCCTGCTCGACGTGCGCCGGCGCCGGGCCCGAGACCACGCTGCTCGACACCGAGGAGCAGGCCTTCCTCCGAATCATCAACGAGTACCGCGCACAGAACGGCCTCGGCGCGCTCTCGGCCTGCACCGCGCTGAGCCGCGCCGCCCAGGGGCACAGCGAGGACATGCGCGACCACAACTACTTCAAGCACGATAGCCAGGACGGCCGCTCGCCGTGGGACCGCGCGGCCAACGCCTGTTATGCGTCCGCCGGCAGAACCGCCATGGCCGAGAACATCGCCGCCGGCAACTCGGAGGCTCAGAAGACGTTCGACCAGTGGAAGAACTCGCCCGGCCACGACACCAACATGCGCGGCGCTTCCTACAAGGTCATCGGCATCGGGCGGGCGACCGGAGGCGGCCAGTACGGCTCCTACTGGACCACGGTGTTCGGCGGAACCTCGGACGCGAGCTGCAACTGACGGTCGACGCGGCGCGCCTGCTCGGCGCAGCCTGTCACGCGTGAGGCGTTCTGCTACAGCGGACCTGGCCGGGGGGGCCGGAGATCAGCGCCTCCGTGCGATGTCGCTGTGACGACGCTAACCGATGAGGGAGACGGCCCGGCGATTGCTAACGCTGGACGCTGCCACGGTGGGACGGCCGATCCATGGGCGAAGCGATGTGTCGCAGAGCCCAGCTCGATACGGCCGGTTCCAGGGCGTCGCCCGCGGAGTGCGGGCGCGCTCGCACGGCGTCCGAGCGGGGTGGGGGACAGGGTCTCACGCCGGTCGGAAGGTCGCACCCAGGGAGGCGAGGAGTCCCACGCGGATCCGGGGCTTCCCGCCTTCCTGGGGACATGCGGCGCCGCCGTGGCGGGCGTGTTGTCGATTGGAATCGTCATGGCCGAACACATCATCTATCTCCTCGGGCCGTACCAGATCCCCGGCTTCCAGGGCGAGCGCAACGTCCGCGTCTACCTGCCCAGCGAGGGCGCGCAAGCCGAGCCCGCGCCCGTGCTCTTCCTGTTCGACGGGCAGAACGTCTTCCACGACGACCCTTCCTATTCCGGCGGCTGGCACCTGCACCACGCCGTGCGCGACCTCGTGGGGCGGGGGCTCGCGGCGCCCGTCCTCGTGGGGATCGATCACGGCGGGAGCGAGCGGCTGACCGAGCTGTCGCCGTTCCCGGCCGAGGGCAGCGAGGGCCGGCTCGACGGCGTCCTGGGCTGGATCTCCTCCGAGATCGTGCCCGCCGTGCGCGAGCGCTTCGCGGTGCGGCGCGACCCGGACGGCACGGCGATCGGCGGCTCGTCGATGGGCGGCCTCGCGGCGCTCTACGCCCATTTCCGCCGCCCCGACGTGTTCGGCGCGGCGCTCTGCATGTCGCCCTCGCTCTGGTTCGCGGGGGGCAAGATCTTCGATTTCGTCGCGTCCCAGGCCGTGCCGGCGAGCTCGCGGCTCTACATCGACGCGGGCGCCCAGGAGGACGACGGCTCCGTGCTGCGCGACGCGGCGCGCCTGGTCGAGCACCTGCGCCAGCGGGGCTACGGCGACCAGAGCCTCCTCTTCTGCCCGGACGAGGCCGGCACCCACAGCGAGGACGCGTGGCGCCGGCGGGCGCCGGGGGCGCTGCAGTTCCTGTTCGTCGAGGCGGCGAAGGAGCAGCCGGCGGGCGACGGCGGGGGGACGGACGGGGAGCAGCAGGCCGCCTGAGCGGGGGCGGGCGCATCGCTAGCTACGCGTCTCCCTGACCCATGTAGGCGCGCAGCGGTAGGGGCGGTGGGTCTCCCGGGTGTGCTACCATCAAGCACGACATGGGAACGAGAACCAGCCAGGCAGGTGGGCGGGCACCGTCGGGCAGGTCCGGGACGGTCGCCGTTCGGGAGGCTGCCGAAGATGCTCGGGGTCGGCCCATCGACCTGAGCCCGGTTGAGACGCTCCTTGCGCGTATCAAGGACAGGTGCCACCCGGAACAGATATGGCTGTTCGGGAGTCGTGCGCGGGGCGACGCAAGGCCCTGGAGCGATTGGGATCTGCTAGTCGTAGTGCCGGATGACATTGACGAGAGCGAGCTCAGTCCTTTGCTGTCCTGGCGGCTCCAGAAGGGCTCGGGGGTGCCGGCGGATGTGCTCCTGTGCCGGCGGAGCGACTTCGTCGCGGATCGTGAAACCGTCAACACGATTGCCTACGACGTCGCGAGCGAGGGGGTGCTGATCTATGAGCGCTAATGTTCTGATCGCGAACATGCTCAGGATCGCGAAGGAAGATCTGGACGGCGCTCGACTCCTGGCTTCCCGCGGTAATCGCAACGCGATTTACCTGTGCGAGCAGGCCGCCGAGAAGGTTATCAGGGCGGTTTTGACGTCGGAGGGCAAGCACGCCGGCATCAAACACCACTTGGAAGAGATGGTGAACTTGGTGCCCGACGAGAACCCGCTGAAACCCGCGCTGCGGGACATAGAGGATCTCGCCGCATACGCTACAACCTATCGCTACCCCACGTCGTCGGGCAGAATACAGGAACCGCCGACGGGAAGCGAGTTCGATGAGATGGCCGACAAGGTCGAAGCCGCCCTCAAGCAGGCTGCCTCGTGCTTTCACGTCGACCTTGCCAAGAAGGGGGCGCCTGCCGGCAAACCAGATCCGATCCGCTGAGCTCCCAGCCTGGTCAGCGACATCGGCGAATCCGGAGAGCATCGAAGGCTCCGTGTCGCCGCCCCTCTATCTCCGCCCCTTGCTCCGCTTGCGCGTCCCCTGGACGATGCGCGCCGCGTAGCGCGGCACCGGCGCGGTCGCCGCGAGCGCGGCGGCGAGCCGCGCGGTCTCCGCGTCGGAGAACGACCCCTTCCGGAGCGCGGCGATCGCCTGCGCCACCACGTCGCGCGACTCGGGCCGCTCCGCGCGCGTCTTCTCCTCGAGCCAGCGCACGACCTCGGGGAAACGGCCCGCCAGCGTCGCGATCTGCGCGGGCATCCCCTGCCGGAGCAGGCGCAGCCCCTGCAGCCGCTCGTCCGCCCGCGGCGAGAGATCCGAGAGCGCGAACGCCTCCTCGAGCCGCGCGACCACCTCCGCGCCCGCCGAGATCCCGGTGAGCAACGTCCGGTCCGCGAGCGCCTCGAGCGCGGCGTGCGCCTGTAAATATCCGTCGGTCCAGGAAGAGAGCTCGGCCACCAGCACGTCGCCCCGCGCCGCCAGCATCGTGCGGAGCGCCGCGATGACGCCGTCGCGCACGAGGCGCCGCGGATCCTCGGCGATCTGCTCGAGGTCGCGCAGCGGCTCGCCGGCCGCGCGCGGCGCGGATCGCGCGCCGGGCCGCCCCTTCGCGCGGTCGCCGCCGCGCGCCGCCTGCGCCGCGAGCGCCTGCGCGGCCACGATGAGCGCGTACTCCTCCGCGCTCGCGCAGAGCGCGCGCACGAGGCGCTCGGCCGCCGCGCCGCGGTCCGCGATCGCCGCGCCGACCGCCCGCGCGAGCTCCAGGTTCGTGCGCGGCAGCGGGGCGCTCGGGCCGAGATCCGGGCCGGGCGCGCGCGCCCCGCCGCGCCGGGCGGGCAGCCCGGAGCTGCGCTCCAGGAGCGCCAGCAGCTCGGCCGGATCGCCGGACGTCGCGGCGCGCTCGATCGCCTCTTCTATCTTCGGGTTGCGCAGGGCGTGCGGTGGATGTTCCGCGCGCGCCGCGCCCCGGCGCGGATCCGAGGACTCGGCCATTCAAAACCCCAGCGAGAGGCCGACCTCCGGGGAGAGGACGGCGGTGACAGCGGGAAAGGTGAGGCCCGCGCGGAGGGCCAGGTTCAACGAGACGCCCTCGAGCGGCGCGTACGCAACGCCCGCGCCGACCGACGCGAACGCCTGGCCCGCCTGCTTGGTCGCGGAGAGCGTCTGCTGGCGGGGCTCGGTCGTGCCGCTCCGGCCCGGCCTCGTGCACGGGCTCGCGATGTCCAGCGGGTCGGCCCCGCACGCGCCGGCGTCCTCGAGCACCTCCACGTCGACGTCGGCGTCCACCTGCGCCACGCCGACGGCCGCGAGCGCGAACGGGCGGACGCCGATCCGCTCGAAGGGCCGCGCCGTCAGGAAATACTGCGCGCGCGCCTCGAGGTGCAGCGGCAGGAACGAGGCCCCGCCGTCCGTCGTGCCGCCCACGGCGAAGCCGACGCGGCCGCCGACCGTGAGGTTGTCGAGCAGCAGCCGGTCGTAGGCGAGCGCCACCCGCAGCGTCGCGAGCGCGAAGCCCAGATTGATGTCGTCCGCGACGCCCGGCGTCGGCGTCCCGTCGTACCGGCTCCCGTCGCCGCGCAGGCACACGAAGTTGTCGCGCTGCTGCGACGCGAAGGTGCACACGTCCTTGCCCGAGAGCAGGGCGACGTCGGGCGAGAAGGTGAGGGACACCCAGCTCCGCAGGACCTCCGGCGCGGCCTTGGCCGGGGCGCGGGCGACACACGCCCCGCCGGCGCACGTGAGCCCGCGGTTGCACTGGCGGTCGTCGATGCACTGCCGCGGCCCCTGCCGCTCCGGCGCCGCGCACGTCGCGGGCGGCGCGAAGCCGGGCCAGCGCGGCGGCGCCCCGGCGATCCGCGCCTTGATCTCCGTGCTCAGCGGGGCGTCGCGCGCGCCCGCGCTCGCGAGGATCGCGCCGTCCGCGTCGACGGCGGCGACGTGGTAGCGGAGCGTCCCCTCCTTCTCGACCGCGGCGCACGGCACGTTGATGCCGAACGCCTGGCCCCTCAGCTTCTTCATGACGAGCGGGCGGTACTCGTCCTCCCCGGGCGGCAGGTACCACACGGTCACCTGCTTCACGCTGGGCAGGAGGTCCGCCGGGACCTCGACGAACAGGGGGACGGGCGTGCGGACGCGCTGCTCGGGCGGCGGCGCGATCTGGAGCCGCGCGCCGGCCGCCGCGGGCGCACCGGCCGCTGCGGGCGCGTCGGACGCCCCGGCGCGCGGCGCGCCGACGCCGACTGCCACGCGCGCCTGCTCGAACGCAAACGCCACCTCCGGGGTCGCCAGGCCCGGGTCCAGCTTGGCCGACGGATCGACGCGGAGGGCGTCCGCGAACGCGTCGCGCGCGTCCCCCAGCTCCTTTCTGCCCTGGGCGAGCACGGAGCCGAGCGCGACGAGCAGCCGCGCCTTGACCGCCGGCGAGCAGCCCGCCTCGCCGCAGGCGTCGATGGCGGCCCGCAGCTTGCGCTCGGCCTGATCGAACCGGGTCTCGAGGTAGTCGGTCCCCAGCGCCTCGTTGAGGACCGCCTCGGCCTGGGCGTCCCGGGGCCGCGCCTGCGCAGCGGCGTCGCCCGCGACGAGCCACCCCGAGAGGCTCCCCGCGGCGATCGCGAGCAGCGCGCGCGGCGCGCTGGGAACGGAGCCGTTGCGTGCGGACATCGGCCGGCAACGTATCCCACGCGGGAAGCCGTGAGCTCCACAAAAACTCGCCCGTCTAGGCCCTGTCCACCTGCCCGCCGCCCGCGGCGGCGTCAGGCCTGGACGGTAATCCACAGGTTGTTCCCAGGTTGTGGAGTACCCACACCACGCCCTTGGCACCTTCACGGATGCCCGGGCCGCATGTGCTCACGGGAGCGGACAGCTCATCCACCCCGGCGCTGGCCAGGACCAGATCGGGGCATGGACGCACCACGTCCCGCCGACGCCACCAGGATTCTGCGATCTCGGGCACTCCGCGGTCCGAGGCACCGCAGAACTTCCGGGCGCTAAACTCCCCCCTTCGGAACCGATCTGCAACCCAAAAATCACGGGGTTGAGCCGGGATTGGCAGTCCACAGGGTTGTCCACAGATTGACCACCCGATGGCCCCAGACGGCGCCCAGGTTCCTCTCTGAGCGGGCGGGGTTCAGCCGGGCTCATCGTGCAGCGATTGACAAACACACGTCGACCGTGATCGCGCGGCGACCGTGGCGAGCGGCGACATGGCGGTGCGGCGACATGGCGGTGCGGCGACCGTGTGGCAGCGCGGCGACATGGCGGTGCGGCGACCGTGGCGCCGCGGCGAAGCTTGGCCGCGCGGCGGCGCGCGCGGCGTGCTAGCTGGTGCCCCATGCGGCTGCCGGACACGTCCGAGGAGATCGCGCCGGCCCCTCGCGCCGGCGACCCGCCGGAGCAGGCGCGGGACCGAGGTCGCTCGCTGCTCCGGAGGAGCGCGCGCGCCGGCGCGCGGCTCGCCGACCACGACGCGGGCTCGCTCGCCGAGCTCCTCCAGAAGGCCGGCGGCACCACGTCCGCCGCGCGCGCGGTGGCCGGCAAGGTGCTGCGTTACGCGTTCGGGGCGGAGGCGGACGGCGCGCAGACGGACGGGGCAGGGGCGGACGGCGCGCACGCGGACGGCGCGCCCGGCGCAGCGCCCGGCGCGCCGGCCTGGGACGCGCCCGCGCTCGCCGCGCTCGGCATCGGGGCCTGGGCGCACGAGGCCCTGCTCGCGCTCGACCCCGGCGTGTCGCTCGAGGTCGCCGAGCGGGCGCCGTCGGCGGACGACACGCTCCGCCTCGTCCTGCGCGCGCGCGACGGCGCGCTCATCGAGTCGGTGCTCATCCCCGGGCCGGCGCGCACCACGCTCTGCGTCTCCAGCCAGGTCGGCTGCGCCCGGGCCTGCTCGTTCTGCGAGACGGGCCGCCTCGGGCTCGCGCGCCAGCTCACCGCCGGCGAGATCGTGGACCAGGTGCGCGTCGCGCGCGCGCTCGCGGCGGAGCGGGCGGGCGCGCCGCTCAGGAACCTCGTCTTCATGGGCATGGGCGAGCCGTTCGACAACCTCGGCGAGGTGCTCCGGGCGATCCGCCTGCTCACTGACCCGCGGGTGTTCCGGTTCGCGCCGTCGCACGTGACCGTGAGCACCGTCGGCGTGGCCGACAAGATCGCCCCGTTCTTCCGCGGCGCGCGCGCGGAGCTCGCCGTCAGCCTGAACGCCCCGGACGACGCCCGCAGGCAGGGGATCATGCCGGTCAACGCGCGCTTCCCCATGGCGGCGCTCAAGGAGGCGCTCGCCGCCTCGCTGCCCCCGGGCCGGCGCGTGCTCTTCGAGTACGTGCTCTTCGACCGCTACAACGACGCCCCCGAGGACGCCGACCTGCTCGCCGCGTACGTCGCCGGGCTGCGGTGCCGGGTGAACGTCATCCCGTGCAACCCCGGCCCGGACCCGGCGCTGCGGCCGCCGTCGCCCGAGCGGCTCGACGCCTTCGTGGCGCGCCTGTCCGGCCACGGCGTGACCACGCTCGTGCGCCGGCCGCGCGGGCGCGACGTCGGCGGCGCCTGCGGTCAGCTCGCGGGGATGGCCCGGCTCACGCCGCCAGCGCCAGCTTGACCGCGGCGGTCCGGAAGAGCGGCTCGCCGGCGCGGAGCGCCCCGTTGCCCGTCGCCATCATGCGCGCGAGCTTGCCCGCGTGCCGGTTCATCCCGGCGAGCACCGCGCGCCTGTCCGCCTCGCTCCGGGTCGCGAGCAGGCAGAGCAGGTCGTCCCACACGCGGTCGCGCCACCCGCGGAGCATGAAGAGCACGGTGCTGGACACCGCGCGCTGCACGTCCTTCGTGAAGGTCGCGATCCGCGCGAGCGGGCAGCCGTAACGCCGGCTCAGGATCTCGAAGATCTCCGGCATCGCCTCGGCGAGAATTTCGTTCACAAGGTCGTGGTCGTGGCGGTAGCGGCGGAGGAGCCGGGCGTCCTGCGCGGCGCCGTGCTGGACGATGTTCTGCCACAGCCCGAGCGCCAGGTCGTAGTTGATGTGCGCGTTGATGCCGAGCAGCGCGTGCACCGCAGCCGCCGTCCCGCTGCCGGCGTTGCACCGGAACGCGACGTCCCAGGCCTCGATCCCGGCGGAGCGCCCGTCGAGCGACGCCTCCAGCGCCTGCAGGTAGAACTCGCAGAAGATCCCGGCCAGGCGCGAGATCCACGCGGGCTCGAGGAACCGGTCGTCGCGGCCATCGACGACCGCCTCCTTCACGCGGCGCGTGATGACGGCGTAGACGTCGGGGAACACCGCCCGCGGGTCGTTCCGCTCGCGCAGCCGCGCGGCCACCGTCTCCAGCGCGACGAGCGCCTCGGCGACGTTAGCGGGCTTCATGGTCACGCCCTGCAGGACGGCGTGACGCGCGGGCGTTGCCGCGGGGCGGCACGCGGTCGACGACCGCGTCTGCTTGCTCATCGTCGCCAGGTGTCCGTCCGAAGTAAGGGTGTTCATGGCTGCGCTGAGCGAGCGGATTCAAGGATCGTGCCTCTATGTCCAGTGCGCAGCCGTACACAGCGTTGGGGATCCGCGATACGCGTAGCGCCGCGCTCGAGCGCGCGCGCGCGGCGCAGACGGCCCCAGCCGCCACCGCGGCCCGCGAGTGATTTCCAGCGAATCCAGCGGCGTCCCGCGATCGGAATCCGCCGGCCGAGCGCGTTCGCTACCCGCCGTCGCTCCGCGACCCGCCGACGCGGGGTCGACCTGCGGTCGTCAACTCGGCGTCATTGGCGGATAAGGTGAGAAAGCTGACCTGAGCGCCAAATTGCCCCATGGGGCAGATTGTTACGCGCGGACGGAGAACCTTCATGAAAAATGCGGGATGCCCTGATGCCCGGCGCGCCGGAAGGGCGTGCAGCGACAGGATGCGACACCCCGCAGGAGTACGTCGGAATCTCGGCCCGCGGGGCGATGCGCCGTATCCTGGAGCTCGAGCGACGAGCGCGCCGCCGCGCGTCGTCGGCGCGTCGCTCCTCCGTGCGCGAGGGCAGCGCGATCCCTGGGTCATCACTTCGTCGAAACCATGAGCTTCCTCAAAATCGTCTGTTCCGAGCCCAAAAACGAGCTGGCGTCGTTCCTCCAGGCCCTGCCGTTCGAGCCGGCGGAGCCCGTCATTGCGCTCGTGCTGAGCACGGCGGATCTCGCGTATCCGAGCGTCGCCGCGCGCACGTTCCTCTATTCGGCGCTGGAGGCGGGCGCGTCGCACCTCCTCTGGGTGGCGCCGTACTTCCCGCCCTCGGGCAAAGTGGGGCGGCAGATTCGCGACGCTGAGGCATTTGTGCGCGCCTCGGGTCGGAAGGTGACGGCGGTATGGCATGGCCCCCTGCTCAGCGCGCTGAGCTTCTGGCGCGAGGACATCCGGCTCCGGCGCACTTTGCCCCTGCCGCTCGGCGACGGCGCCTTGCCCTGGGTGGCGCCTGCCGACGTCGCCCGCGCGGCGCTGCGCGCGCTCGAGCAGCCGGGCGCCGAGCCGCCCGTCATCTGCGGCCCGGCCGCCTGCACCGGCGCCGAGGTGGCAGAGGCGCTCACTCGCGCCATCCGGGCCAACCTCGCGGGCGCGCGCTTCGCCCGGAAGCGGTTCGAGGAGATCGATCGCGACCACAGCCAGGCGCTCAGCGCGGACGAGCTGCTGCCCTACCTCCGGGGCCTCGGGTACGCGCCCGACGAGGCGCAGGCGGTCCTGTCGGCGGCGGACGTGAACCGGGACGGGACGATCGACTTCGAGGAGTTCACCGCCGGCGTGCGGGAGCGGCTCGACACCCTGGTCCAGCAGCTGCTCCGCGAGGACGCGTTCGCGCTGCGGTACGTCGACACGCCGGCCGACCAGGCCGCGGCCGCGCTGGTCCAGGCGGGCCTGCGCAAGGCGGCGGCGGAGGCGCTGATCGAGGGCTGGGCGAGCCTCGCCAGGGAGGGGATCCCGGCAGGCGCCGGCGAGGCCTGGCTCGACCTGCCGCCCGCGAGCGTCGACGCGTGGGCCGAGCGGAGCGCGCTCGACTTCGTGAGCGTGCACCTCCTCCCCGGGCAGGGGCTGCTCTCCCGGAGCGAGGGGGCGTTCGATCAGGGCGCCGCGGCGGGCGCGCTGGCCGGCAAGCCCGCCTCGATCTCGAAGGTGGTCGACGGCAGCGGCCGGATCCTCTCGCTCTGCCGCGCGCTCGACGGGAGCGGCGTCGCGGGGCGATGGCTGGACGCGCCGGTCGACGGCCTCCGGTGGGTGACGTGCGGCGATCCGGAGAAGCGTCGCGCCCTGCTCGTGTCGGACGGGCAGCTCGCGGGGCTGCACGTGGAGGGCGAGTGGCAGGGCCTCCCCGCGGCGATGCGGCTGCTCATGGCGCGCGCCCCGCTGCCCGGCTGGCAGCTCGCGACGTTCCGCGAGCTCGGCGAGCTGAAGCTCGAGCAGGCCGCCGCCGTGCTCGAGCCGGACGAGATCGTGTGCAACTGCGCCGGCGTGAGGCGAGGCCAGATCTCGGCCCTGATCGAGGCCGGCTGCGCGAGCGCGGACGAGCTGTCGGAGCGGACGCGCGCGGGCCAGATCTGCGGCGGCTGCCGCCCCGCGATCGAGGAGATGTTCGGCGCGCCGGGCCTGACGCAGGCCGAGGTGAGGGGCGCGCGGGAGCTCTCCCCCGGGATTTTCCGGATCACACTCGCGCCCATCGGGGGCGCGCCGGCCGGGTCGGCGCCGGGGCAGCACGTGCTCGTGCAGGGGTACCTCGACCGGCGCTGGATGGCGCGCGCGTACACGCTCTCGGCGCCGGCGCGCCTGGGCGGGGAGTACGAGATCACGGTGAAGCGCGAGGAGCTCGGGGTGTTCTCGCGCTGGCTGTGCGAGCGCGCCGCGGCCTCGCTGCTGCGCGCCTCGGCGCCGCGCGGCAGCTTCGTCCTGCCGGCGCCGCCGGTCGACCGGGTGGTCTTCCTCGCGGGCGGGATCGGCGTCACGCCGGCGATGGCGATGCTGCGGGCGCTCGACGGGGGCGGCCGCGCCGACGCGCCGCGTTTCCACCTGGACTGGTCGGCGCCGCGCGCCGCGGACTTCGTCTACTTCGAGGAGGAGCTGCGCGCGATCGCCGGCCGCACGCCCGGCGCCGCCTTCCGGCTGCGCGAGACGCGGGCCGCCGGGCGGATCACGAAGGAGGAGGTGGCCGAGCTGTACCCGTACCGCCCCGGGTCGCGGGCGCTCGTGTGTGGTCCCGAGGGCTTCATGCGCGACGTGCACGCGCACCTCTGCGCGGCGGGCTGGCCGGAGGACATGATCCAGCGCGAGCTGTTCACGTCGAACGTCGACACCGCCGGCGCGATCCGGCCGACGCCGCTGCGGCGGGCCGGCGCGGCGCCCGTCGCCGGCGGGGTGTGCCCGGTCGAGCACGGCTCCTTCCACCTGAAGCCGACCCCGCCCGCGTCGGTCTGGACCGAGGCCGAGGTGTTCCTGCGCCAGTGTTACGCGGAGCTCGGCGTGCCGTCCGCCTTCGAGGAGCGCTGGCAGGACGTGCGGGCGAGCCTGGAGCAGCACGGGACGTACACGCACCTGGCCGACGAGCTCACGTACGGGGCGCGGCTCGCGTGGCGGAACAGCTCGCGGTGCATCGGGCGGTTCTTCTGGTCGACGCTCCACGTGCGGGACATGCGGCACCTGAAGACGGAGGAGGAGGTCTTCCAGGCGATCCTCGAGCACCTCGACCTGGCGACCAACGGGGGCGACATCCGGGCGACGCTGACGGCGTTCCGGCCGTGGGCGCCGCGGATCCGCATCTGGAACGGGCAGATCGTCCGGTATGCGGGCTACCGGCTCCCGGACGGGAGCATCCTCGGGGACCCGGCGAACGTGGAGCTGACGGAGCAGGCGCTGTCGCTCGGCTGGCCGGGCGGGGCGCGGACGCGCTTCGATCTGCTGCCGATCATCGTCCAGATCGGCGACAGCCGGCCGCGGTGGTTCGAGCTGCCGCCGGAGCGGGTGCTGGAGGTGCCGATCGAGCACCCGCGCCACGCGTGGTTCGCCGAGCTCGGGCTGAAGTGGCACGCGCTGCCGGCGGTCTGCAACATGGCCCTCGACCTCGGCGGGGTCCATTACACGGCGGTGCCGTTCAACGGCTTCTACATGGGGACCGAGATCGGCGCGCGCAACCTGAGCGACGTGACGCGTTACAACCAGCTGCCGGTGATCGCGGAGCGGCTCGGGCTGGACCGGTCGCGCAGCGACACGTTGTGGCAGGACGCCGCGCTGGTCGAGCTGAACGTCGCGGTGCTGCACTCGTTCCGGCAGGCCAAGGTGCGCATGCTCGATCACCACACGCTCGCGGACTACTTCAAGAAGTTCGAGCAGCAGGAGCGGCAGTGCAAGCGCCCGGTCTACGCGGACTGGAGCTGGATCGTGCCGCCGATGTCGGGATCGCTGACGCCGGTGTTCCACACCGACATGGAGAACCGGATCCTCAAGCCGAACTACCTGTACCAGGACGATCCGTGGAAGGCGCCGAAGGGGGCGTAGCGGCGTAGGGCGCATCCGGCGCTGGCGGTCGGGAGCGAGGGGGGGCCAGGGGGAGGCGCGACGGACCCGATCCGTTGGGAGGCGGTTCGGCCGGGGGTGCGCGACGGACCCGGTCCCGTTGGGAGAGGGCTTCAGCCGGGATGCGCAACGGATCGAGTCTGCGGGGAAGGGCGTCGGCCAGGGGGGCGCAACGGATCGAGTCTGCGGGGAAGGGCGTCGGCCAGGGGGGCGCAACGGATCGAGTCGGCTGGGAGCGCAGGCGCCGGGTTGCCATGCGCCTGCGTTCCGGGCGACCTCAGGCGTTATTGCATCGACGGGCGACGGAGCTGCGCCCCGCGCCTGGCCAGCCGTCCTCTCCTGCGCCACGCGACGTCTTAGTGTCCCGCGTCGCCGTCCTCGGGGAGGTGGGCGCCGCGTTGACCCGCAGGGCGTCGCCGGTCCACACTGCCGTCGTGGTGCGGGACCCGTTCGGCTGGACGGACATCAGCATCGAGCTCCTGGAGGCGCTCGATCCGGACGACTTCGAGCAATTCTGCTTCGATCTGATCCGGTTCGAGGCCTACGATCGCCACGACGATCCAGCCCTCGACGGCCCAGCGAAACGGAGCGTTGCGGACGGGGGGCGCGACATCCTGCTCACCGTCAAGAGGTCGCCTCGCCTCTCCAAGGCCGATTACCAGAAGGCGTACCACCTGGGTCCGCTCACGGAGGACGGTCAGGCCCGAACCGCGTACAGCTGCAAGAGCGGGGACAACTGGCTCAACCTGGCGCTGCGGGACGTCCAGGAGCGGAAGGGCCTCGGCCGGGTCGTCGAGGTGCTGCTGGAGGGCGGCTACTTCAAGCTGCTCATCAACACCATCGGCAACCTCGACAGCCAGGTGACGCGAGGCGGCGTCCAGCGAACGCCGCACGAGCACCTCGTCGCCGCCCTCTGGGAGCGCATGAAACAGGAGCGGCCGGACGCGGAGAACCCCAGCGCGCGCGTCGAGGTCCTGGACGCCCACGCACTCACCGGCTTCTTGCGCGCGCGCCAGCCCGAGAGCGGAAGCATCACCGGATGGGCCGACCGGTTCAGCATCGTCCCGCTGCTGCACGGCCTCGATGAATGGCGCGTTCACCACCAGGAAGACAGGAGCGAGCCGGAGTTCACGGACGATGCGGAGCGAGAGGCGCTGCGCGACGCGTTACTCGGGTTCATCCGACACGCCCCGTCCACGCCCCGCGAGCTGGCAGCGTGGCTCGTCGGCCCCCCGGGCGTCGGCAAGACGCGCCTGGTCCTGGAGGCGCTCGCGAGCGACCCGGCCGTCGAGCAGCGCGTGCGGGTCGCCCGGACCGCCGACGAGGCGCTCGGCGCGCTCGACCGCGGGCGGCTCCTGGCTCGCCACCCCGCGGTCGTCTTGATCGTCGACGACTGCCCGCCGATTCAAGTGGATCCGCTCGCCGCGCGCTTCGTCGCCGCCACGAGGACGCGCACGTCGGCGCGGCTCCTGATCGTGACGCCGGCGCCCAGGCAGGTACTGGACAAGGCGAGGCTCTCCCCGCGCTGGTACCTGAAGCCGCTCGACCCGACCGCCACCCGGACGCTCGCGGCCCGCGTGCTCGGGGGGCCAACCGACGCGGAGAGGGTCCACGACATCGCCCGGCTGAGCGAGGGCTATCCGTGGTTCGTCGACCTGCTCGCGCGCGAGTCTCTCGTCGAGGATCGCCCTCCCCACGACGTGCGCGAGGCGGCGCAGTGGGCGCTCGCGGCGTCCTGGGAGGCGGATCGAGGTCCGGAGCTCCAGGCGCTCCGCCTCCGCCGCGCGCGCTGCCTGCTCGCCGCGTCCATCACGCGACGGATCGACTGGGGCGAGCTCTCGCTGGCGCAGCGGGAGGACGTGTCCCGCGCCGTGGGTCTCGAGCGCGGGCAGGACCTGTTCGATGTCGCGGATCAGTGCGTCAGGCGCGGGATCCTCCGGCGCAACCAGGGCTGGAAGTACAAGTACGTGACGCCGCTCGTGCTCGAGCGGGAGGTGATCGCGTGGCTCCTCGACCCGGACGGCGGGCACGACCCGGGAGGCCGGACGCTGGTGAGATACGGCCAGCTCTACATGGACGACTTCTTCGAGACCCTGTTGCGGCTCGGGCTCCGCCGCGAGCTCCTGGTCGGCATGGCTCGGGTCGGCGTCGAGGACCTCGAGCGGGCGCCGGAGGACTGGGGGGAGCTCCGAAGGCTCGGCTTGCTCGGGCCGCGCCTCCGGTTCGTGGCCCGGCATGCGCCCGGCGCGACCGCGCGCGAGCTCCGCCGGCGGATCGAGGCGTCGAGCATCGACGAGCTGCGCGCGCGCGTCGAGGAGCGCCGCGGGATCGTGTTCGCCCTGGAGGAGCTCGCGACCCGCGCGGACGCCTTCGAGGACGCGGAGGCCGCGCTGCTCCGCCTCGCCCAGGCCGAGAACGAGTCGTACGCGAACAACGCCAAGGCGACGTGGGCGGGCCTGTTCCTCGTCGAGCTGAACGCCACACACCGATCGCTCGCCGAGCGCATGGCCCTCCTGGAACATCGGCTGAGCGATCCCGATCCCGCCGTGCGCGCGGTCGCCCTCGAGGGCATCCGGGCGGTCCTGACGACGAGGGCGTTCCGCATCGCGCACGAGGCGATCGACGGCGCCTGGACGGCAACCACGGGCGAGGAGGCCCGCCTGGCCCGAGCCCAAGCCTGGACGCTCCTCGGCGCGCGCTTCGGCGACCCCGATCGCGCCGTCGCGGCCGAGGCGAAGCGGGCAGCCGTCGGTGAGCTGCGCGCCGCGGTTCGGGCCGGGATGGGCGACCACGCCATGGCGACCCTCGCCGCGCACCTGGCCGATTTCACGGAATCCGAGCGCGTCCAGCTCCGCGATGCCCTCGAGACCGTGCGCACCTACGACGCGGGCTGGCTCGCGCCCGACGGCGCGTACCCCGGGCGCCTCGGGGCGCTGCTCGCGCCGTCCTCGTTCAAGGAACGCCTTCGCCAGCGCGTCGGGGCGTGGGGGCCCGCCGCGCTCCGCAAGAAGGACGACGCGCTCGACGATGCGCTCGCGCGCGAGGGGCTCGCGGGCGATGCTCCGGTGCTCGGTGAGCTCGACTGGCTCGTGTCCGAGGAGGCCGTGCGCGCGCAGGTGTTCGCATACGCCCTCGGCCGCTGTGACGAGCGCGGGCTGCTGCTCGCCGGGCTCCGCGAGCGGGCGAGGGCCTGGCGCAAGGCGTGGAAGGGACGGATCGTCTTCGCGCGCTACCTGGGCGGCTGGGCGCAGGCGGGCCGAGATGCGGCGGCGGACGCGGTCCTGCGCGATCTGAGGCTGGACACGGACGAGGCGTCGGTCCTCGCCCTGGCTGTCGTCGAGCTGGGCGCGACGGAAGAGCGCCTCGCCTGGATCCAGTCGGCGGTGCAGGGCGGCCTCCTCGATGAGGCCTGCGTCCTGGAGCTGGGCCGCAGCGGCCACTGGCTGAGCCAGGTCAGCGAGGCGGCCTTCGCGGCCTTCGCGGGGGTGCTCGTCGAGGGCACGTCGATCGAGCACGCGGCGGCGGCGCTGGAGCTCCTCGTCGATCACATCGAGGACCGACCCGAGCGCGCGGCGCCCTTGCGGGCGCTCTTGCTCCGGGCGCTCGAGCGCCTGGCTCCCCACCGCGTGCACGGCATGACCGACCACTTCTGGGAGCTGGGGGCGCGGCTCCTCGTCGAGCAGGGGGAGGTGGCGCGCGTCGCGGAGCTCGCGCTGGTTGCGCTATCGCAGCCTCGGGGCGCTAAGGACCACGCATGGAAGGCATTGCATGCGGCCGCCGCGCGCGACGCCCGAGCAGCGTGGCGGGCCGTCGCGACGGCCCTGGACCGACGCGACCCCGCGGCGGGGCACCTGCGGATGGCGTTCATGTTCCATCGTTCGTCGTTTGCCTGGCCCGTGGAGGAGGTCCTCGCGTGGGCCGGGCAAGACACGCGCCGTGGTCGCACGGCGGCAGCGCTGGTACGTCCCCGCTCGCCGGAGCTCGATCCGATCGTGCGCGCCTTGGTGCAGCGGTTCGGGCCGCGGAGCTCGGTCGCGGATGAGAGCATCGCCCGTATCCACAGCACCGACGGGGCGGTCGCGAGCCTGGCCGAGCACGACGCCGAGCAGCTCGATCGCGCGCGCGTGTGGCTTGCCGACCCCGACCCGCTCGTCCGCGCCTTCGTCGAGCGGCTCATCGAATCCCTGACGCGCAGCCATGAGCATCACGCGGCGGACGAGGAGGACGAGCGCCGCCGCTGGGGCACGTGAGGTGCAGCGAGAGCACGCGATGCGCGACGGCGCCGTCACTCCTGCTCGTTCGCGGCGAGCCCGGAGCTCTCGTGTTCGAGGTCATCGCCGCGAGCCTCCGGCGGAGCGGCCTTTCCTGATCATTCCTGGTAGATGGGGTGGTACCATCCGCCCGCTCGATGGACGACGAGGAGCTTGCGGCGCAGCGCATCGGGACCCGGATCGGCACCTGGACGGTGGAGCGCGTGCTCGGCGGCGGCGGCATGGCGAGCGTGTTCCTCGGCCGGCGCGCCGACGGCCAGGTCGCGGCGATCAAGGTGCTTCACCCGTACCTCAGCGAGATCGAGGAGCTCCGGAAGCGGTTCCTGCGCGAGGGGCCGATCGGGAGCGCGCTGGCCGCGGTCGGTCCGCTCTGCGAGGGGCTGCCGCTCATCCTGGAGTCGGGCGTCGCGGACGACGGCGCCGCCTACCTGGCGATGGAGGTGCTCGAGGGCGAGACGCTGTTCGACTGGATGGCCCGGGCGGGGACGCTCCCCGTCGGCCAGGTGCTGACGCTGGCCGAGCGGGTGCTCGACGTGCTGGTGGTGGCGCACGCGCACGGCGTGGTGCACCGGGACATCAAGCCCGAGAACCTGCACGTCGGGACCGACGGGCGCGTGAAGGTGCTCGATTTCGGCATCGCGCGTGTGCTCGACCCGCTGCCGTTCGGCATGGGCGAGCTGCCGGAGAAGACGGCCACGAAGACGGGGGTGGCGCTCGGCACGAGCGAGTACATGGCGCCCGAGCAGGCGATGGGCATGGTGCGTGAGATCGACGGGCGGACCGATCTCTTCGGCCTGGGCGCCACGATGTTCCGGCTGCTCTCCGGCCGCGCGATCCACGGCGACGTGGCCGACGCGCGCCTGCTCATCGCGGCGGCGACGGAGCGGGTGCCGTCGCTCGCGGCGTGCGCGCCGGCCGTGCCGTCCGAGGTGTGCGACGTCGTGGACCGCGCGCTCGCGTTCCACAAGGCCGAGCGGTATCCCGACGCGGCGACGATGCGGGGCGACGTGCGCGCGGTGCGGGCAGGGCGGCTGCCGCCGTACGTCGTTGCCGTGGAGGAGGGGCGGATCCCGGCGGGGGGGCGGCTGCCGGCGCGCTGAGGGGGAGCCCTCCGGAGAGCTCACCGACGACTTCCGCCCCAGCGCATGATCGTCGCCCGGGCCAGCTCCTCAGCGCACGTCCGGTGATCCCGCGCGCGGCGGGGAGGGACCAATCAACAGCTCCAGCTCCGCGCGCGACACCGGCTTGACCAGGTGGTGGTCGAAGCCGGCCGCGTAGGAGAGACGTCGATCCTCCTCCTGGCCGTACCCGCTGAGCGCCACCAGGAGCGCGCCCTCGACGCCCGGCCGCCGGCGCATCTCCCTGGCGACCGCGTACCCGTCCATCCCTGGCAGCCCGATGTCGAGCAGCACGACCTCTGGCCGGAAGGCCGGCGCCGACTCCAGCGCCTCGGGCCCGCTCATCACCATGCGCACCTGGTGCCCCATCGATTGCAGCAGCATGACCAGGGACTCGGCCACATCCGGGTTGTCGTCGACGACCAGGATACGCTTCGATGCCGCGGGCGCCGGCTGTTCCCGGGCGGGACCCGCAGCCGCCCTGGTGGCCTTGGCGGCCGTGGCCGGCAACCACAGGATGAACTCGCTCCCTTTCCCGGGGCCGTCGCTCCGCGCTTCGACGGTGCCCCCGTGCATCTCCACCAGGCGGCGCACCAGGGTGAGGCCGATGCCGAGCCCGCCTTGGGCGCGGTCCGGAGTGCGCTCTCCCTGGGTGAACAGATCGAAGATCCTCGGCAGGAGGTCCGGCGCGATACCCTGGCCGGTGTCCTTGACCCGGAGCTCCAGCCGATCTCCCTGCCGCTCGCCGATCACCCAGATGCGGCCCCCGGGATCCGTGTACTTGATGGCGTTGTGCAGGAGGTTCGTGATCACCTGGACTATCCGGGTGGGGTCGACCTCCAGGTGGACCGGCCTCATGGGGAGCGAGATCATGAGCTCATGACCGCGCGCCTCCACGAGCGCGGCGACGGAATCGACGGCCTGGCCCACGAGCGAGGAGAGGGGCACCGTCTCCTGGTGGAGGCGGATCTTGCCTCGCGTGATGCGCGAGACGTCGAGCAGGTCGTCGACCAGCCGCACGAGGTGCTCGATCTGGCGGTCGATGATGGTGAAGGCCCGCTCGAGCTGTCCGTCGTCGGACGTCTTCTGGCGTAGCGCCTCGATGACGCTGCGGACCGGGGCCAGCGGGTTGCGCAGCTCGTGTCCCAGCATCGCCAGGAACTCGTCCTTGCGCCGGTCCGCCTCGGCGAGCTGCTCCGCCCGCTGCTGCAGCGCCTGCTCGAGCTCCTTTCGCTCGGTGATGTCGACGCACGCGCCGGTCAGGGCCACCGCGGATCCGAGCGCGTCGCGGAAGATCCTCCCCTGGTCTCGCAGCCAGTGCACGGAGCCGTCGGGCCAGACGACGCGGAACTCGACGGTGAGGTCGGAACCCCTGCGAACGGCGGCCTCGAAGGCCTCGCGCACGGCCGGCTGGTCCTCGTGGTGGATGAGCTGGATGAAGTCTTCCAGGGTGCGGATCACCCTGGTCGGCTCCGCGCCCATCAGCTGCTTCAGGCTTGGATCCAGGGTCTCCCTGTCCTGGGCGACGTTCCAGAGCCAGGTGCCCATCTTGGCGGCCTCGAGCGCGAGCCGCAGCCGCTCCTCGCTCTCGCGCAGCGCCAGCCCGGCGAGGTGCTGCTCCGTGTGGTCGCGCATCAGCTTCGCGAAGCCGCGCAGGCTGCCGTCCTGGTCCTTCAGCGGCGTCATGGTGCCGGTGCACCAGACGCGGGTCCCGTTCTTCCGGACATGCCAGCGCTCGTTCAACGCCCGGCCGTCCGCCAGGGCCGTCCGCATCTCGTCCGCGGGCAAGCCGGTCCGGACGTCCTCGGGCAGGTAGATCTGCGTCAGAGGTTTTCCAAGGATCTCGTCCTCGGTGTACCCGAGGACCTCCGGCCCGCCTCCCCCCCAGGCGATGATGTTCCCCTCCGGGTCGGTGGCGAGGAGGGCGTAATCCTTCGTGCTTTCGATCAGCAGGCGGAAGAGCTCACGCTGCCATGCGTCTTGATGTGCTTTTTTTCCCTGGTCCATGGGACAGCCCGTCGCTCCTTCGGCGAGTCTTCCGGCACGTCGTCGCGCCTCAGCCGGGCTGCAGGGTAGGAGGACACCACCACGGCCCTCACGCCCGTGATATGGTGCCGAGGTCTCCGAGGCGCCATCTGCAATCCGCGGACCGCGCGAGTCTCGGAGCGTCGTGCGCCGCCTGGAACTCCCGTCCCTTCCGGTAAGGATTGTCGGGGCACCGGCCGTCCACCGCGACGCGGCGCGCGTCCGCGTCGAGCCCTTCGACGTCATCGAGCTCGATCGCCCGGTGCGCTGGGCGAAGTGGCGGAGCGAGCCGCGCCGGTGACGGCGGCGAGCCGGGGAGCACACGGCATCTCTCGGGATCCCTGGCCAGACCTGTGACACTCGGAGCTAGCGACGGAAGGAACAGCGGAGTCGGCCGTTGGCGTTCTCGATGTCTCCTTTGCACCGCCTGGCGTCCTCCAGGCGCGTCCTGCGGAAGTTCCCTCTCCGGTCCCGGCACCTCGCGAGCAGCGTGCCTTCATCCATGCGGATGTCCCTGCAGGTCCTGCGGTACGAGCCGCGCGGCGCCCGGTCCTGAGCTTGCGCCGTGTCGCTGCTGGACATCATGGTCGACAACGAGAGCGCGCCGAGGACCAGCGCGAAGAGCGTGTGCTTCATGGATCTCCCCCCACGTAGGCGCAGCGCCCCAAGCGGTGCGCGCTGCCGATCTCATGGAGCAACCTCCCCCACAAGCGCAATCGTGCTGGAACGCCACCCGGCACAAGGTCTCATCCCCCGTATTTCGTCTCCCGTCTTCGTGCTCGTGCTCGTGCTCGATATTCCCTAACAGATCCACCCTCTCTCCCTCTCCCTCTCCCTCTCCCTCTCCCCTCCACGCCCCGTCCACCCTCACGCCCTCCGGGCGCTTGCGAGCAATCCCGCCGCCTTCGCGAGATCCTCCTGGAAATGCGCCCTCGCCGCCGCGCGCGCCGCCTCGTCGGGCATGCGCAGCAGCGCCGCCGGGTGGTACGTCGCCATCCACGCCTCCGCCCACGGGGTCCTGAACACCTGCCCGCGGCTCTGCGTCACGCTGAACCGCCCGCCCAGGAAGGAGCGCGCCGCCGTCGCGCCGAGGCACACGATCACGCGCGGCCGCACCGCGTCCACCTCGGCCTGGAGCCAGGCGCGGCAGGCCTGGATCTCCGGGCCGACAGGCTTCGCGTGCAGCCGGCGCTCGCCGCGCGGCTCCCACTTGAAGTGCTTCACGGCGTTCGTCACGTAGAGGCCGCCCCGCGACAGGCCCGCTCCGGCGAGCGCCTCGTCGAGCACGCGGCCCGCGGGCCCGACGAAGGGCCGGCCGGCGAGGTCCTCCTCGTCGCCCGGCTGCTCGCCCACCAGCATCAGCGCCGCGTCGGCCGGCCCCTCGCCGAACACCGTCTGGGTGGCCCGCTCGCAGAGCGCACACGCCCGGCACGCCGCCGCCGCCTCGCGCAGCACCGGGAGCTCGCGCGAGGCGGGCACGTACGCCGCCGCCGCGCTGCCCGAGCCGCTGCGGCTCGCCTGCATCGCGTCCACGCGCGACGCGGCGTCGCGGACGAGCTCGTTCATCACCGAGAGCTCGGGCAACGTGCTCCAGTGCTTCGCGGGCATCTCCGCGCGCATCGCCCGGAGGTTCACCCGCGCCGGGTTGTAGATCGCCCGGTAATACGTGCGGAACAGCTCCTCCAGCTCGTCCTCGCGCGGCGCGGCGTCGCGCGGCAGACCCGGACCGTAGCGGAGCTCGGCGCCGTCCCAGTGCGCCGACTCGTCGGGCGTCAGGATCGACCACGCCATCGACGGGAAACGCCGCGCGAAGAACGGCGCGGCGAGGCGGACGATCCGGTGATCGGGCCGGTACCACGCGACGTAACGCTCGCCGCCGTCGTCCGCGACCCGCCGGAAGCGCACGAAGGCGTGCATCTTGTGCTCGTCGCGCCGCACCGCCTGCTCCATGGCGCGGAGCTTCGCGACGTCGGGGTCGGCGGCGAGCTCGAGCAGGTAAGGCTCGCCGTGCGTCAGCCGGAACAGCGCGCGGTAGAGCAGCGAGAAGCGCGCGCCGTCGCGGTGGCAGGAGACGGCACCCGCGAGGGACATGAAGGCCGCCGGGACGCGCGGCCGCGGCGCGCCCGCAGGCGCCGCCGGCGCCTCGCCCGCAGGCGCCGCCGGCGCCGCGGCTCCGGAGGCGGCCGGCGCGGCCAGCGCGGCGCCGAAGAGCACGCCCTGCCCCTCGCTGACATCCTCCCAGAGGACGTCCTCGGGCGGCGTCCCGCGGGCGAGCAGCGCGCGCGCGGCGTCGCGGAAGGCGTCGAACGTGGGGGCGATGGGCGCGCGCACGAGGGGCATACGAAGCGGGCACCTGGGGCGCTCCACGCTCGATGGCAAGGCGCCCGCTCTATGCGGCGCTCGCGGAGCCCAGGGAACCCAGGATCGGGCGTGCGACTCCCGTCTCCTGTGCAATCTCTCCCGGCCGGCCCCGGCACACCGGCAGAAGACGCCAGTCGCCATGGTAGGCTGGAGGGGATGCGCAGCTGCTCCTTCACGGGCCCGATAGCTCTCCTGTCCGCTGCCCTGGCCCTGTGCAGCATCGGTTGCGGCGATGACCCCGCCCACGCCGCAACAAGCCAGTCCGGCGCAGGCGGGGCCGGCGGCGAGCTCGGCGGCGGCGGCGCCGACAGGCCCGCTTCCAGCGCGAGCGGCGGCGCCGGGAGCTCATCCGGTCCGGACGGCGCGGGCGGCGCCGGGAGCGTGGGCGGCGCCGGGGGCGGGGAGGTGGCCCCGGTCGACAGGTTCGGGATCGCGACGCTGCGGCCTGCGCTGCCCGGAGGCAAAACGTGGATCTCGACCTGGGATAACGGCGCGGCGCGCACGTTTTCCGGGATCGATCCCGAGGATCCCTGGTTCGACGCCGATCACGGCGACGCCTCCTACGAGACCGACGGCCAGGGCATCCTCAAGATCAGCGGCCAGGTCCCGCGGATGTACGTCCACGACCCCGCGCTCGTCGACCAGTGGCGCGACGTCGAGGTGACGATGTACTTCATGCGCGTCGACGACGACGCGACCCCCTGGGGAGGCCTCGTCGCGATGGCGCGCACCAACCACGGCACGATCGGCGACGAGGACGTCACTCCGTGCGACACGCGCGGGATCGCCGCCCGCATGCGTTACGACGGGAGGGTCGATTTCGAGGAGGAGACGAGCCACCCCGACTCCGTGGCCCTCCTCGGCAAACCCTACTGGGAAGGCGGCATGCCGGAGCAGGTCTGGATCGGCTACAAACAGCTCGTCTACGACCTGCCGAACGGCGGCGTGAAGCAGGAGCTCTGGATCGACGAGACCGACGGCGCGGACGGCGGCGCCTGGGTGAAGATCCTCGAGCACGTCGACCAGGGGACCGACTTCGGCGTCGGCGGCGACGCCTGCGCGCAGGGCGTCGATCCGGCGATGAAGCTCACCGGGGCGCCGGATCGCCCGGGCTCCGAGACCGGAAAACCCAACATTTCCGTGTACTTCCGGAGCGACGGCGTCGGGCCCGACGGGCTCCTGTACAAGAAGGGCAGCGTCCGCGAGATCGTGCCCTGAGCGGCCCCTGCGCGCCTGCGCTCGGCTGTCCGCTCCACCCGGAGCCGGCCCGGGCCCCGCGACCCCGGCGAGGCGCCGCTCACACCGACCCCGGCGAGGCGCCGCTCACAGCTCCCCGGAGCGCGCCACCTCGCGCGCCTCGAACAGGCTGAGCTGCGCGGGCGGGCGGACCCGCGCCGCGAGGCCGGCGCGGTCGAGATCCCGCGCCGCGCTCCGGTGCTCGTCGGCCGTGATCAGGAACGGCGCCGCGCGGGCGATCGGCACGCGGAGCCGCGCCAGGTCGTCCATCCGGACCGCCCGGTGGCGGCGCATCGCGAGCACGCGCTTCACCGTCCGCACCCCGAGCCCGGGCACGCGCAGGAGCGCCTCCCGGGGCGCGGTGTTCACGTCGACAGGGAAGAACTCGCGGTGCGCGATCGCCCACGCGAGCTTCGGATCCATCGTGAGATCGAGGTTCGGCGAGGCCGCGCTCAGGAGCTCCCCCGCCGAGAAGCCGTAGAACCGGATGAGCCAGTCCGCCTCGTACAGGCGGTGCTCGCGCGCGAGCGGCGGCGCCTCGGCCGGCAGGCGGGCGTCCCCGTGCGGGATCGGGCTGAACGCGGAGTAGTAGACGCGCCGGAGCCCGTGCGCCGTGTACAGCCGCGAGGCGGTCGCGAGGATCTCGTGATCGCTCGTCGGCGTCGCCCCCACGATCATCTGCGTGCTGTGCCCCGCCGGCGCGAACGCGGGCGCCCGCGGGCTCGGATCGTCGCGCGTCTCGGCGATCCGGGCGTGGATCTCCGCCATCGCGGCCTCGATGGCCGGCATCGTCTTCTCGGGCGCGAGCGCCGCGAGATCCCGCTGCGTCGGCAGCTCGACGTTGACGCTGAGCCGATCGGCGTACCGCCCCGCCGCGTCGAGCAGCTCGGGCGAGACGCCCGGCGCCGCCTTCAGGTGGATATACCCCCCGAAGGCGTGCTCCTCGCGCAGCGACCGGGCGACGGCCACGAGCTGCTCCATCGTGTAGTCGGGGCTCTTCAGGACTCCCGAGCTCAGGAACAGACCCTCGATGTAGTTCCGCCGGTAGAAGTCGAGCGTGAGCGCGACCACCTCGCCCGGCGTGAAGCGCGCGCGCTCCACGTCGCTGGAGAGGCGGTTCACGCAGTACTGGCAGTCGTAGATACAGACGTTCGTCAGCAGGATCTTGAGGAGCGAGACGCAGCGGCCATCCGGCGTGTAGCTGTGGCAGATGCCCATCCCCTCGGTGCTGCCGATCCCCTGCGGCGCGGCGGGCCGCCTGGAGCCGCTGCTCGCGCAGGAGGCGTCGTATTTCGCGGCGTCCGCGAGGACAGCGAGCTTGCGCTTGAGCTCCATGAACCGGAATAACCTGGGGCGCTGCGCGGGCCCTGGCAAGGCCGGCGGCGCGCGCGGCGCTCGGCAAATCGAGGCGAGCGCGAGCGAGAGATCGAGGCGAATGCGAGCGAACGCGGCAGGCGTCGTTCCCGCGGCCCCCCGTCCGCGGCGGCGTCCGCGGCAGCGTCGGGTTCACGCCATCGTTGAGGCCGCCCAACCTTTACGCAAAGCACGACTTCGCCGATCCTGGATCGATGAACCTACTCAAAGCGTGCATTGCTGCTCTCGTGATCGCGCTTCTCACGCCCGGGTGCTCGATGTCCGGCGATGCCAGCGGCGACGGCTCGGGCGCCGGCGGCCCCGGCGCGGGCGACGGCGGCGGTCCGGATCCGGAGGGCGAGCTCGGCGGCGGCGACCCCGGGGCCGGGCTCACCACCGACGTGAACGTGATCATCACCGCCGACAACGCGTACGGCTTCGGCTACGGGACCGGCGACAGGCTCCTCAACTACTTCGGCGGCATCGAGAACCTGACGGCCGACGAGATCTTCACCTGTCCCATCGGCAACGGACCCGAGGCGTACACGGTGCCGGCCCGGTCCGCGAACGCGGGACACTACCTCTACATCGTCACCTACGCCGACATGGCCGTCACCCAGGGCGTGCTCGGCCAGTTCTTCCGCGAAGGCGCCGCGCCCGTCTTCACGGGCGCCGGCGAGTGGGAGGTCTGCGCGACGGGCGAGGACTACGACCTGGGCTCCCACGGGCCGGAGATCGAGACCATCAACCGGCATATCGCGAGCTGCAGCCGCGGCGGCCTGGACGAGCAGACCACCAGCGCCGGCTGGGTGACCACCGCGGACTCCACGCACGGCAAGGTCGTGTTCGGGGAGACGAATGACACGGATCGCAGCGACCCGCTCCCTGGCAACGAGTTCCCCATCGTCTGTGACATCGACGAGGAGGCGCGCTGGATGTGGTACGAGTGGGACCCGGACCGCAGCACCGGCAGCCCGTTCCTCTGGCCGGGGGGCGACCAGAACGTCACGAAGGATTTCTTGATCTTCCGGCTGGGCGCCGAGTTCATCCCCGAGCCGCCCCGCTAGCCGTCTGCCGGGCCCGCGCTCACCACCTCGCGGGCGGCGCGGGCCCACCACCTCGCGCGGCGTGCGCCGCCGCGCGAGGCAGCGCCCCTCACTTCGCCTGCACCTTGACGCCGGCGTTCGCCTTGAAGCTCGCCTTCGCGCCCCCTCCGCCCGTGCCTTCCTCGACGGGGGCGGTCGCCTTCAGATCGAACGACGGCGGCGTGTTGGGGTCGCACTCCGGCGGCGGCCCGAACCCGTCGGCGTTGAACTTGTACTCGAGCGAGCCGGACGCCGACGGGTCCTTCGAGATCGCCTTGATCTCCACCTCGTGCTCCCCCGCGCGCGCGGGCGTGCAGTACGAGAGCAGGTAGAAGCGCTTCATGTGCGCCTCGATCTTCGCCGCGATCTTGTCGAACGACTCCTTGACCTTCGCCTGATCCGCCGCGAGCTCGGTCCCGTCGCGCCCGATCTCGTCGAGCCGCGCCTTCTCGATCTCGGCGCCGACGCCGACGACGAAGATCTGGTAGTTCTCGTACTCTTCCTTGTCGAGCTCCTTCAGCATGTCCTCCCGGCTCACGCGGTTCGCGCGGTCGGTGCCGTCGGAGAAGACGACGAGCGTGCCGAACTTGAGCGGGCGCCGGTCCCGGTCGAGCTGCTTCTTGAGCTCGCGGATGCCCTCGACCACGCCGCCGTGGAGGTTCGTCGACGTGTCCTTCGGCTTGTAGCTCCGCAGCCCCTCCAGCCCGCCCTCGACCGAGCCCTGGGCCTCGGTGAACGGGACGACGGAGTGGATCTTCGCCTCGCCGTCGAAGGCGTACACGCCGACCTTCTGGCTCTTGCCCACCCGGTCGCTGAAGGACTGCGCCGCGTCGACGAGCGCGTCGGCCTGCCCCGACTCGGTGATGCTGCCGCTCATGTCGACGAGCAGCATCGTGTACATGACCGCCGCGACCTCGGGGTTCTGGATGGTCTGCTTGCTCTCGAACTTCGAGACGAGATCGCCGTCCTCGTAGATCTCGAAGTCCTCGGCCGTGAGACCGCCCACCGGCTCGTCCTCGCCGGCGTCGACGCTGAAGAACACCCAGACGTTGTTCGGCTTCTTCTGGGCGGAGTTGATCCGGTTGACCCGCAGCCCGCCGCCGCAGGCCACGCTCGAGAGAGCGAGCAGGGCGGCGAGCAGGATCCGGACCGCTGGAGAACAAAGGAGGATTTTCACGCGGGGGATTAGCGCGCATCGGGCGCCGCGATGTCAATTCGCTGCGCCAGGTCGGGCGCGCGGCGCCGGATGTGCGCTCATGTCCGGCGAGCGGGCGGGCGCCGGCTGCGCCCCGGTGCTGGCCGACCCGGGGCGACCCGCGGCGCCCCCGGGCGGGCACGCCGATCGCCCCCGGGCCGGTTTACACGGGGAAGGAGACCGCCGTACATAGGGGCTGGCGCGCCTCGCGCCGCCGCGGCGCACCCCCGGGCGCGCAGCGAGTTGGTCCCCCCGCGTGGATTTCCGTTACCCTGTCGCCGCATGGCACGCATCCTGATCGTCGAGGACTCGCCGGCAATGCGAGCGTATGTGCGCTCGACGCTCGAGGACTGCGTGCTCGGGCTCGCGGGGGACGTCGACATCGTCGAGGCGATGAGCGGGTTCGACGCGCTCCGGCTCCTGCCGCGCGGCGCCTTCGACCTCGTCATCACCGACATCAACATGCCCGACATCAACGGGCTCGAGCTCATCCGTTTCGTCCGGCAGAGCGACCGCTACCGGCGCGTCGGCATCCTCATCATCTCGACCCAGGCGACCGAGCGCGACGTCCAGCGCGGGCTCAAGCTGGGCGCGGACGGGTTCCTCCCGAAGCCGTTCACGCCCGAGGCCCTGCGCGACGCGGTCGTCGCCTGCCTCGACGGGCGGGCCCAGCGCGCCGAGGCCCGCGACGCCCCGCCGGACGCCGCCGGCGACGGCGCCGCGCCGCCGCCGCCCGCCACGGCCGCGGCCGCCGACACGCCGCCGCCGCCCGCCGTCGCCGCGGACGCGCCGCCGCCCGCCGCCGGCTCCGACCCCGCGCCTGCACGGAAGCCCAGGCACCCCGGATCCCCTGAGGGAGGCGGAGGCTGATGGTCGACAGCGGCGACCGCGCGCGCGAAGAGTTCTTCTCGGAAGCCCAGGAGATCGTCGAAGGGCTCGGGCGCGACCTGCTCGCGCTCGACGAGGCGGTGAGGACCAACAAGGTCGACCCGGACGTCATCAACGACGTCTTCCGCGCCGTGCACACCCTGAAGGGGCTCGCCGGGCTCTTCGGCGCGACCCGGATGGCGACGCTGTCGCACGAGCTCGAGGAGCTGCTCGACAACCTGCGCCTCGGCCGCATCGAGATCAGCGCGTCCGTGCTCGACCTCCTGTTCCGGAGCGTCGAGCTCTACGGGCGCATCCTCCAGAACGAGAAGGACGGGCGCGACGCGCCCATGCCCGAGGTCGACGACCTCCTCCGCCAGCTGCACCAGGACGCCGGCCCGAGCGCCGCCGGCCTCGCGGACGACAACTACGACCTCGACCCGGGGCTGCTCTCCGTGCTCACCGAGTACGAGGAGCACCGGCTGCGCACGAACATCGCGAGCGGGATGACCCTGTTCCGGCTCCGCGTGCAGTTCCACCTCGCCACCATCGATCAGGCCCTCGACGACCTGAAGATCACCGCGAAGCCGTACGGCGAGATCATCACCTACCTGCCGACCGGCGCGGGCGCCGACCAGGACTCGATCGAGCTCGACATCCTGATGGCCTCGCGGGCGCCGCTCGACGAGCTCCAGCGCGCCCTGCACCAGGCCGGCGCGGCGGTCGAGGAGATCCCGCGCCGGAGCGACGCGCACGCCGCCCACGCCGCGCACGCCGCGCACGGGCGGGTCGCGCCCGGGATGCCCTCCATGTCGCCGGCGCACCGGGGCGGCGCGCCGACGGGCGTGTCGCGGGCCGTCGATCTGACGGGCTCCATGCAGGCGAGCCCGCCGTCGAGCGCGCGCGGCACCCGCAAGGGGGAGCTCAGCTCCATCCGCTCGGTCGCCCAGACCGTGCGGGTCGACATCCACAAGCTCGACCGGCTCATGAACATCGTCGGCGAGCTCGCGCTCGTGCGGTCCGCGCTCGGCCGCCTCGTCGAGCGGCTCCGCGCCGCGCCGACCGAGCGCGAGCTGAGCCTCGACCTCCACCGGCTGCAGCGCACGTTCGACCGGCACCTCGCCGCCATGCAGGCGGGCATCCTCGAGGTCCGGATGGTCCCGCTCGGGCAGGTGTTCGACAAGCTCGCCCGCGTCGTCCGCCAGATCAGCCGCGACGCGGACAAGCTCGTGAACCTCGTCATCACGGGCGCCGACACCGAGGTCGACAAGCTCATCGTCGAGGAGCTCAGCGACCCGCTCATGCACATGATGCGCAACGCCATCGACCACGGCATCGAGTCGAAGAGCGCGCGCGAGGCGGTGGGCAAGCCCGCGGTCGGCACGATCGCGCTGAACGCCTTCCAGAAGGGCAACCACGTCGTCATCGAGATCGAGGACGACGGCAAGGGCATCGACGTCGACAAGCTGCTCGAGGTCGCGCTGCGCCGCGGGGTCATGTCCCAGGAGGACGCGCGGACGACGAGCTACCGCGAGGTCCTGAACCTCATCTTCATGCCCGGCATCTCGACGAAGAGCGACGTGAGCGAGCTCTCCGGGCGCGGCGTCGGCATGGACGTCGTGAAGACGAACATCGGCAAGCTCGGCGGCGTCATCGACGTGAACAGCGAGCCGGGCATCGGCACCAAGATGACGGTGACGCTGCCGATCACGCTCGCGATCATCAGCGCGCTCATCGTCCGCGTCGCCGACAGGCTCTTCGCCATCCCGCTCACCAACGTGCAGGAGGCGGTGGCGCTCGACGAGGCGACGGTGCGCCAGATCGACGGCCGCGAGATGATCACGCTGCGCAACAGCACGCTCCAGCTCTGCTACCTCGCGCGGCTCTTCGGCCTGAACGAGGAGGAGGAGCTCAGCGCGCGCATCGCCGGCCTGCTCGGCGGGGGGCGCGGCGGCTCGGCGGCGAGGGCGGCGGTGAGCGGCGGGCGCCGGGGCGACGGCGGCCGCGCGACGCTCGGGCTGCAGGCGGGCAGCAAGCGCAAGTACATCGTCGTCGCCCAGGTCGGCGCGCGCAGGCTGGGGCTCGTCGTGAGCACGCTGATCGGCCAGCAGGACGTCGTGATCAAGGCGCTCGGCCCGTCGCTCGCCTCGGTGCGCGGCTTCGCCGGCGCCACGGAGCTCGGCGACCAGCGCATCGCCCTCGTCCTCGACGCCCCGGCGCTCATCGAGGAGATCCTCCACGGCGGGGATCGGCAGCGCGCCGATCCGCGGAGCACCCATGGCTAACCTCTCCCGAAGGCCCGCCCGGGTCCCCGTCTCGAAGCGGCAGCCGCGCGCCGCGGCGAGCGGGCCCCGGACCGAGTACCTCGCGTTCACGCTCGCCGGCGACACCTACGCCGCGCCCGTGTCGCTCGTGCGCGAGATCCTGAAGCCGCCGCCGCTCACGCCGGTGCCGCGCGCGCCGGACTCGACGATGGGCATCGTCAGCGTGCGCGGCCAGCTCGTGACCGTCATCGACCTCCGGCGGCGGATGCGGCTGCACGAGTCGGCGCCGATGCGGCGCGCGCGCATCCTGCTCGTCGACGCGGCGAACGGCGAGACGCTGGGGCTGTTCGTCGACGAGGTCCAGCAGGTCTACCGGCTCGCCGACGCCGAGATCGAGCACGCCGCGACGGCGCTCGGGGGCGACGTGGCGAGCTACATCGCCGGCATCGCCCGGCCGATGCACGGGGCGAACGCGGCCGATGGCACCCAGGGCGAGGCGCAGCCGCGCGTCATCATCCTGCTCGACCTGCAGGCGATACTCGCGTCCTAACGGACGATTCGTCCGCGCCCGGGCCGCTCACGGCGCCCGGACGCTCGGAGGCTCAGATGCCGTTGACTGGAGAGCGCAGCCGTCCCGACCCGCAGAAGAGCCTCGTCGGCTTTGTGATCGGCGACGTCCACTACGCCATCGACATCACGCGGGTGCGCGAGATCGTGAACCCGCTCCCGGTGACCGCGCTGCCGCACACGCCCCCCGAGGTCTCCGGCGTCGCGAACCACCGCGGCGAGGTCGTGCCCGTGATCGAGCTCCGCGTCCGCTTCGGGATGGCCCCGGCCGAGCCGAGCCGGAGCACCAAGTGGATCCTCGTCGACGTCGGCACCCACACGGTGGGGCTCGTCGTCGACGCCGTGACCGAGGTGTTCGGGACGAGCGGCGACTACCGGCCGACGCCGCCGGTGGGCGGCAGCAACGACCTGCGCGGCATCATGGGCGTGACGACGCACGACGAGCGCATGATCTTCGTGCTCGACGTCGGCCGCTTCATCGAGCTCGCGCTCGCGCTCGCCGCGTCCGGCGCGCTCCTGGAGGCGCCGTGAGCCGCCCCTTCGACGACGCGGGCCCCCTGAGCGGCCTCCGCGCGGCCGACGCGGGCCTCTGGCCGGGCGAGCCCGACTCGATCAGCCCGAGCGTGCGGAGCACGCCGATGCCGATCTCGGCCATCGCCGCGGCGCTCGGCGCGGACGACTCCGAGGAGCGCCGCCAGGCGGCCGCGCGGCTCGGCCGGGCGGACATCGGCGAGGCGCTGCCGCTCCTGCTGCGCGCGCTCGGGGATCCCGACTGGCGCGTCCGCAAGGAGGCGACGTACGCCTGCCACCGGCTGATCCAGGCCTCTCCGGGCCACGGCGCGGCCGAGGGCGAGCGGCCGCCTCCGGGCCAGGGCGGGCCGGAGGGCGAGCGGCCGTCGGCCGCGCAGGTGCTCGTCGAGGCGCTGCTCGAGGCGCTCCGGACGAGCGACGACGTGGGCCTCAGGAACGCCGCGATCGAGGTGCTCGGCTACTGCGGCCGCGACGCCACGCCGGCGCTCGTCGCGGCGCTCGGCGACCTCGCGGGGGACGAGCGCAAGCTCGTCGTCGACGCGCTCGGCCGCACGCGCGACCCGGCGGCGCTCGACCCGCTCTACGCGGCGCTCGCGGAGCAGGACGACAACCTGCGCCAGAGCGCGATCGAGGCGATCTCCGGGATGGGCCTCATCGCGCGCGAGCGGGTGACGGAGATCCTGTACGAGCGGCTCAGCGATCGCGACCGCTTCGTGCGGCTCACGTCGCTGAACGGGCTGAACGCGCTCGAGGCGCCGGTGCCGTGGCGGGTGCTCGCGCCGCTCATCGACGACCCGATCCTCCGCCCGGCCGCGCTGGTGGCCGCGGCGCTGGCGGAGAGCCCGGAGGCGCCGCGGGCGCTCGCGCGGGCGCTCGCGACGGCGCGGGGCGGCGCGTTCGCGCAGCTCGTCCGGGCGCTCGCGCGGCTCGCGGAGGGGCCGCTCGCGCCGCACGTGGTCGAGGCGCTCCAGGCGGCGCCGCCCGAGGTGGGCGCGCGCCTCGTGCAGGCCGCGGCCGCCCCGCACCCGAGCCCCGGGGTGAGCGAGCCCGCGTCGTGGCGCGGCCTCGGCGCGGACCCGGTGAGCGGCCGCGCCCAGGCGCTCGTGCTCGCGGCGATGGCGCGCGCCCGGGGCGCGGCCGAGGCCGCGGTGCAGGCGATGATCGAGCCCGCGCTCGTCGAGACGGCGCAGCGCGCGCTCGGGCTGCTCGGCGGCGAGGCGCTGCACGCGGTGCTGAACTACCTCGAGCGGCACGTCGATCCCGACCCGGATCTCTGGGAGGGCGTGGACGACGCGACGGCCGCGCTCATCGACGGCGCCGTGGCGATCGCGGAGCAGGTGCGCGCGCTGCAGGCCGATCCGCCGGACCCGGATCTCGAGGTCTCGCTCGACGATCTGGTCCACGTGGTCCGGCGGTCGGTGAAGAGCCTGTCGACGCTCGTGGCGACGAGCGCGCTCTACGGCATCGCGAAGATCGGGACGGCGGACGACTTCGCGCTCGTCGTGTCGCAGACGCGCGCCATCTCGCTGCCGGTGGCGCGCGCGGCGGAGAGCGCGCTCGCGGGGCTCGCGGAGCGCCACCCCGAGGCCGCGCGCGCGCTCGTGGAGCGGCTCGTGCAGGCGGAGGAGACGTACCTCGCCGCGGCGATCGTGCTCGAGGCGCTCGGCGCGGCGGGCCCGGAGGAGGTCGCCTTCCTGACGAGCGCGGCCTCCGCGGGGGACGTTCGCGCGCGCCGCGCGGCCGTGACCGCGGTGGCCGCGGCGGCGGGCGCGTCGGCGCTCGACGTGCTGAGCCTCTCCCTGGCCGACGAGGAGCGCGAGGTCCGGCTCGCGGCGGCGCGCGCGCTCGGCCGCCTCTACGCGTCGCTCGGGGACGCGGCGAGCGACGAGCGGGTCCGCGCCCGCGAGCTGCTCGGCTTGGTCCGCGCCTCGGGCGAGCCCGAGCTCATCGCGGCGGCGGCGCAGGGGGGCGCGCCGTTCCGCTCGGATCCGCCGTGGAGCGAGGCCGGGGAGCGGCTGAGCGCGCCGCACCCGCTCGGGCCGATCGATCCCGGCGAGGGGCCCGCGTCCTCCCCGGGCTCGTCCGGCGGGCCGCCGTCGGGGAAGGTGCTGTGACCCTGCGGCGGCACGACGAGATCCGCCTCCTGCCCGACGAGTTCCAGCGGCTCCGGGAGCTGTTCAACAAGCACTGCGGGCTCCATTTCGGGCCCGAGGCGCGGACGTCGATGGAGCGCCGGCTGCGCGAGCGGGTCGTCGTGCTCGGGCTGTCGTCGTTCGGCCAGTATTACGAGTACCTCCGCTCCCACGGCCGCGGTCGCGCCGAGCTCGACGAGGCGCTCGACGTGATCACGGTGAACGAGACGTACTTCTTCCGGGAGGACTACCAGCTCCGCGCCCTCATGACCGAGATCGTGCCGATGATCGCGAAGGTGGGGGGCGCGCGGGGCCGGCTGTCGATCTGGAGCGCGGGCTGTTCGACGGGCGAGGAGGTCTACTCGATCGCGATCGCCGCGCGCGAGTCGGGCGTCACGGATCGCCGCGAGGTGCGCATCTTCGGCAGCGACATCTCCCGCCGGTGTGTGGTCGCGGCGCGCAAGGGGGTCTACGGCGCGTCGTCGTTCCGCACGACGCCGCCCGAGCTCAAGCGGCGTTACTTCACGGAGCGGCCGGACGGGTTCCACGTGGTGGACGAGCTGCGCTCGCTCTGCCAGTTCGGCCACCTGAACCTGCTCGACTCGTCGCGCGCGGCGGTGGTCGGGCGCGCGGACGTCATCTTCTGCCGGAACGTGCTCATCTATTTGGACGAGGAGTCGCGGCGCCGGGTGATCGAGATCTTCTACGAGCGCCTCTCGCCCGGCGGGTTCCTCCTGCTCGGCCACTCCGAGTCGCTCCTGAACGTCACGACCGCGTTCGAGCTCGTGCACTTGCGGGAGGATCTGGTGTACCGCAAGCCGGCGGCGACGCTGCGCCTCGGGCTCGGGGAGGCGCTGCCGGGGCGGGGGAGCGGGGAGGAGGGCGGGTGAAGCGCGGTGGAAGTCGAGGAGGGACGGGAGACGGGTGGTTCCAGGGCGCCCCGGGTGGGCTAGAATGAACCTCCGGCGGAAGGTTTTGCGCTCATGACATTCGCTCCCCTGCGCGTGCTCGTCGTCGACGACTCCGCGTACAACCGGCGCAACATCGCCGAGATCCTGAGCGGAAGCGACGAGATCGAGGTCGTGGGCAAGGCCGGTGACGGCGACGACGCGCTCCGTCAGGCCGCGCAGCTCCGCCCGGACGCGATCACGCTCGACCTCGAGATGCCGCGCATGGACGGCTTCACGTTCCTGCGGATCCTGATGGCCCGGCAGCCGACGCCGGTGATCATCGTGTCGAGCTACAGCCACAAGGAGAACGTCTTCAAGGCGCTCGAGCTCGGCGCCGTCGACTTCGTGGCGAAGCCGGACCGTCAGTTCACGGCGGACGCGCAGATCCGCAAGGAGATCATCCAGAAGGTCCTGCTCGTGCGTTACCTCCGCCCCCGGGCCCCGATGCCCGCGGCGGCCGCGCGCCCCGCGCCGGCCGCGGCGCCGCGGCCGGTGCAGGACGCGTCGTCGCGGCTCGGCGTCTCGCTGCGCCACCTCGTGGCGGTCGGCTCCTCGACGGGCGGCCCCACGGCGCTGCTCGAGATCTTCAACCGGATCCCGGACCGCTTCCCCGGCGCGATCCTGATCGCGCAGCACATGCCGGACAAGTTCACGCGCACGTTCGCCGAGCGGCTCGATCGCAAGGGCGGGCTCCGGGTGGTCGAGGCGCAGAACGGCGACCAGGTGGTGGCCCGCAAGGCCTACGTGTGCCCTGGCCGGATGTGCATGGAGATCGCGGTGACGCCGGGCAGCGGGGTCGGCCTGAGCGGCGACATCCGGATCCGGGTGGGCGCGCCGGCGCCCGGGGATCGGTACGTGCCGAGCGCGGACCGCCTGTTCCGCAGCGTGGCGCAGGTGGGCGGCAGCCGCGCGGTGGGCATCATCCTGACCGGGATGGGCGACGACGGCGTGAACGGCGCGCGGGCGATCCGCGCGGCCGGGGGCACGGTGGTGGCCGAGAGCGAGGACTCGGCGGTGGTCTACGGCATGCCCGGGGCCGCGGTGCGGGCGGGGGTCGTGAACGAGAGCCTGCCGTTCACGGCGATCGGCGACTTCATCGCGCTGCTTGCGTAGAGGCATGACGTCCGGTCTCGCCGGAGCACCGATCGCGTTGATCGCGCGAGAAATGAAAAAACGTCAAGGACGCCAAGAAGAAGATGATGTCTTGGCGTCCTTGCCTTCCTTGGCGCCTTGGCGTCCTTGGCGTTCGAAATTCTGCTCGTTTCAGGCGGGTTCAACCCGATGTCGCTCCAGGGGACCGTCTGCGGGCGGCGCCTCTCCTCTGCGCCTCTGTGGTTGAAAATCTCTCCTCTCGCCACATGTGACCCCGGGCTCTCTGTTCCGGCCGCGCTTCCGGCGGGGCCTGTGACCTTTCCGGCGGGCTGCCAAAGTTGACCCCCCGGGCGCATCGTGAGACAGGTCGGGCGCTGACATGCGGATCCGACGCGCCGCACGCAGGCTTGTCTGTCTCGGTTGGATCGCCGCCCTCTCGGGCGTGCCGCTCGAGGGCCTCGCCGCGCCTCCGGAGGCCGCGGGGCCTGCGGCGCCGGCGGCGGAGCGCGCGGCCGAGCCGGCGAAGGCCGAGGCGAAGAAGGACGGCGCCGCCTCCGGGGGCGCGAAGGCCGAGGCGAAGAAGGACGGCGCGGCCGACGGCGGCGCGAAGGCCGAGGCGAAGAAGGACGGCGCGGCCGACGGCGACGCGGCGAAGGCTGCGCCGGCCCGGCCGCCGGCGCGGACCGCGAGCGCGGCGGGGAAGGGCGCGAAGAGCGCGGCGAAGGCGCCGGCGAAGCCGGCGGCGCGGGCCAAGCCGACCAAGAAGGGCGCGGCGAAGGTCACGCGCAAGCCGGGGGAGCCCGGCGCGCCGGACGAGGCGGCGCGGCGGGTCATCGCGGGCACCGCGACGCCCGTCGGGGGGAGCGTGGGCGAGTCGCCCGAGCTCCGCACGCTGCGCGAGATCGACCTGGCCCTCTTTCCCGGCGCCGCCCCGAGCGCCGGGCCCGCGTGGCCGGTCGACGGCACGCTCCTGCTCGGCGCGGGCGAGCCGCGCCTCGAGGCCACCGGCCTGCCGCCCGCGGGCCTGCCCGTCGCGCCGCCGCAGGCCGACGAGGCCCGCGACATCTCCTGGCTGCGCCAGCTCGAGCTGCCCGACGTCCCGGTGCGCTGGGACGGCCGGGTCGTGCGCTACCTCGAGTATTACAAGGACGACCCGCGCGGGCGCTCCGCCGTGGCCTCGTGGATCCGGAAGAGCGGCCGCTACGGCGCCGCGATCCGCCGCGTCCTCCGGGAGCAGGGGCTGCCCGAGGATCTGCTCTGGCTCGCGCTCGTCGAGAGCGGCTTCGACCCGACGATCCACTCCCCCGCGGGCGCCGCCGGCCTCTGGCAGTTCATGCCGGAGGGGGCGCGCATCTACGGGCTCACCGTCGACCGCTGGATCGACGAGCGGCTCGACCCCGAGCGGTCGACGCTCGCGGCGGCGCGGTACCTCGCGGATCTGCGGCGCCGCTTCGGCGGCTGGGAGCTCGCGTTCGCCGCCTACAACATGGGTTACGGCGGGCTGCTCGCGTCGATCCGGAAGTACAACACGAACGACTTCTGGGAGCTGTCGCGGCTCGAGGCGGGGATGCCGCTCGAGACGGCGCTCTACGTCCCGAAGATCCTCGCGATCGCGATCGTGGCGCGGAACCCGAAGGTGTTCGGCTGCGACGGGGTGGAGCTCGACCCGGCGGTGACGTTCGACAAGATCTCGCTCGGCTCGGGGGTGTCGCTGCAGGCGGTGGCGGCCGCGGCGGGGTCGGGGTCGCCGGAGATCGAGGCGCTGAACCCGCAGCTCGTGGCGAAGCGCACGCCGCCCTTGCCGGTGGACGCGAAGGAGCAGGCGCGCTGGGAGGTCCGGGTGCCTGCGGGCGCGGGGGCGCGCGCGGCGAAGTCGATGCCGAAGCTGCTCGAGCGCGAGCCGAAGCTCGAGCGGTACCTGGTCCGCTGGGGCGAGTCGCTCGACGACATCGCGAACGTCCGGGGGACGACGCGGTGGACGCTCCAGTCGTTGAACGGCCTGCGCCCCGGCGAGCCGGTGCGCCCCGGCGTGCTCCTGTTCGTCCCGGCGGCGGAGGGCGTCGGCGCGGCGGCGGCGGAGCACCTGCTCGCGAACGGCGCGCCGCTGTCCTCGGAGGCGAAGCCGGTCGTCGTGGTCCCGGCGCAGCGCTTCTCGTACGAGGGCCGCCGGCGGGTGTTCTACCGCGTGGTGTCGGGCGACACCCTGCGGGATCTCGCGGCGGTGCTGTCGGTGACGCCCGACGAGATCTGCCGCTGGAACACGCTCGCCCCCGGGGCGGCGCTCCACGAGGGGATGACGCTCCAGCTGTTCGTCCCGAAGTCGCAGCGCCACGAGGGGGTCTTCCTGCTCGCCGACGCCGACGCGCGGGTCATGGAGGTCGGCTCCGAGGAGTTCTTCGCTCACTTCGAGGGCCTGAAGGGGCGCAAGCGCATCGAGATCGCGGTGCGCGAGGGCGACACGTTCAGCAAGCTCGCGACCCGCTACGGCCTGAGCGTGGGCAGCCTGGAGCGGATCAACCAGCGCTCGCGGCGGAGCCTGCTGATGCCGGGCGACCGCCTCGTGGTCTACGTGCCGACGTCGCACGCCGACGATCCGGCGCCGGCGCCGGTGCCGGCGGAGCCGCGCGAGGACGAGGTCCGCGTGGCGTCGACCGAGGCCGCGGGCCCGGTCGACGACGGCGACAAGGCGGCGGCCCAGCCGGTGAAGCCGGCGGTGGTGGTGGCGCCCGCGCAGCCCGCCGCGCCCGCGCAGCCCGCCGCGCCCGCGAAGCCCGCCACGGCGGCGAAGCCCGCCGCGGCGGCGGAAGGCGGCGAGACGAAGCCGGCGCGCGTGGAGATCGAGAAGGCCGGGGCGGACGGCGGCGAGAAGGCGGGGGCGGACGGCGGCGAGAAGGCCGGGGCGGACGGCGGCGAGAAGGCGGGCGGCGCTCGCGCCGGGGCCGGGGCGGCTGGGCCGGCGCCGGACCCGAAGAAGGCGGGGGAGGCCGAGAAGAAGAAGGCGCAGGGCGAGAAGGCGCCGGCGCCTGCGGCGGAGGCCGAGGAGAAGCCGGCGGGGCGCGCGAAGGGAGCACAGGAGAAGGGAGCGCAGGAGAAGGAGAAGCCTGCGGACGGCAGCGGCACGGCGCTGTGAGGCCGAGCGGGCGGCTCCAAGGATGAGCTCGGATGCCGTGGATACGGCGCGGCCGGAGATGTGGTCAGGCCTGGCCTGACTTCATTGCTTGGATTCGTCTCGTCCGTGGACGCCGGCGGGCGGACTGGTGGCCTCGACGGCGGTGAAGGGCTCGAGGATCTTGTAGGAGTGGGATGCCCCCTTGGGCACCGTCCAGGAGTCGCCCGGCTCGAGCCGCACCATCTGTCCTTCGAGGTGCAGCTCGGCGCGCCCCTCGATCACGAACCCCACGGTCTCGTAATCGCGCGACGTCGGCGGCTTCGCCTCGCCCGGCGGCTCGCGCTCCCAGAGCCGCATCGAGACCTGCTTTCCGGAGGCCAGGTACTTTTGTCCCATCTGGCCTGTCGGAGAGCGGCCGGAGGAGACCTTCATGACGGTTGTATCGCCCATTTGCGCCTCGTTTCCTCCCCCGATTCGCGGGTGCGGCCCTTTGTCCGGCTCCGCTGGAATCGTGGATGGCGATCCTGGCGCCCGGCCACTCTGGAGCGAGTCGGGTCTGTCCGTCTTTCCGTGTCGGTCGCACGTCGCAGAGAACGTATCGCCTCGAGGCGAACTGCTGTAGGATGCGTTGCGCAGGAGGCGCGTCCCGTGGACCTGTGGATCGGATGTGACGTTGCGCGGGATGACGCGCAGGGGGGCTCGCTGGGTGCGAGCGCGGGGCGTGTCGAGCGGGCGGGGCGTCGTGACGGGGATCGCGGGCCGCGCGCTGCGGCCGCCGGGGGGCGTTGCGGGGTGACGACGAGGGCGATGCGCGCTGCATTGCCGGAAAGCCGCTGATGTCCCAGCCGAAGAGCCCGACGTTGCTCGCGTCCGGCGTGCTGATCGACAGGAAGTACCGCCTCGTGCGCCAGATCGGCGAGGGGGCCATGGGCGTGGTCTGGTCCGCGGTGAACGTCGCGACGGCCCGCGAGGTGGCGCTGAAGCTGATCCACCGCCCCGAGACGGAGTTCCGGCTGCGGCTGCAGCGCGAGGCGCGCAACTGCGGGGCGCTGCGGCACCGGAACGTCATCGACATTTACGACATGGGGGAGACGGAGGCCGGTGAGCCGTTCCTGGTGATGCAGCTGCTCACGGGCGAGACCGTGGCCGAGCTGCTCGCGCGGAGGCGCCGGCTCGACACGGCGGTGGCGGCGTCGATCGGGCGCGACGTGGCGAGGGGCCTCGCGGCGGCGCACGGGATGCACATCATCCACCGCGATCTGAAGCCGGCGAACATCTTCCTGCACCGCGAGCCGGACATGGACGAGCCGGTGGTGAAGGTGCTCGATTTCGGGGTCGCCAAGAACCTCTCGGTCAACGACGGCCTGCACACGGTGCTGGGCGGCGCGGTGGGCTCGCCGCTCTACATGAGCCCGGAGCAGGTGCGGGCCGAGCCGAACGTCGATCACCGCGCGGACATCTGGGCGCTCGGCGTGGTGCTGTTCGAGATGCTGACCGGCACGCGGCCGTTCCAGGGGGACGCGCAGGCGGTGTTCATGGGGATCTTGTCGGGCGAGATCCCCACGGTGGCGAAGTACCTCCGGCGGGTGGATCCGGGCCTCGTCGATCTGATCGCCCGCTGCATGCGGCGGGAGCGGTCGGAGCGGATCGGGTCGGCGGCGGAGGTCGCGGCGCAGCTCGACCAGTACGCGGGGCGAGGCGCCGCCGCGTCGCTGCGGCAGACGTCGCCGGACGGGCAGCTGCCGTCGGGCGAGGGCGCGGAGAGCGGGGGATCGCTGGCGCCGCCGGTGGAGCCCGGGTCGGGCGGCGCGAGCCTCGGGGCGTCGATGCCGACGCCGAGCGCGGTGCTGGCGGCCAGCGCCGGGGCGCCGAGCGCCCGGGGGGCAGGCGCCGGGGGAGCGAACGTCGGTGGACCAAGCGTCGGTGGACCGAGCGTCGGTGGACCGAGCGTCGGTGGACCGAGCGTCGGGGGGGCGAACGTCGGGGGGGCGAACGTCGGGGGGGCGAACGTCGGTGGACCGAGCGTCGGTGGGCCGAACGTCGAGAGACCGAGCGTCGGTGCGCCGGGCGCTGGGGCGCTGCCGCTGGCGCTGCTGGGCGGAGGGCCGAGGGCGCCGCTGGGGCAGGTGCACGAGGCGGCGGGGGCGCCGTCGCAGCGGGAAGCGGGCCCGGTGGGGGCCTCGGGGCCGGCGATGGGCGCGATCCGGGCGCCGGCTGCGGGGCAAGCGGCCAGCGTGGGCCAGGCGGCGGGCGTGATGCTTCCGCGCGCGGGCGGCTCGGGGCCGAACATCGCGGTGGCGGCAGCGGGGGGTAGCTCGTGGGACGAGGACGCGCCGACCCTGCAGATGCGCGCGAGCGCGGAGTCGGCGTGGCCTGCGGCAAGGCAGCGCGTCCCGACGGGGCAGCACCCGGCGGCGGGATCACCCGCCGCGGCCGTGGCGACGCCGCTGCCGTCGCTTTTGGGGTCGGCGTCCGCCGGGCCGGCGCCGGCCGCGGCGAGCGGCGGGGCGCAGCCTGCGCCGGCGCAGCCCGCGCCGGCGCAGCCCGCGCTGGGCGCCGCGCCGGAGCGGCCGTACTGGGGTGGCACGGTGCGCATGACGGCGCCGCAGATGCCGGACGGAGCGGCTCCGGCGCCGGTCGCCGGCGCTGCCGTCGCGCCGCCGGCGGGGAGCTTCGGCGCGCCGCCGGGCCGGATGCTGGAGTCGACGGTGAAGCTCGATGCGGACGCGGTCGCGAGCCCGGCCGACTCGAGGATGTCGACCAGCGCGGCGGCGAGCGCTGCTGGGCAGATGGGGAGCTCGTCGACGAGCCCGCTGGTCGCGAAGAGCCCGTCGCCGTCGGCCAGCCAGACCGGGGCGCACGCGGCGCAGGACGCGACGCCGCAGGGCGACGGCCAGAAGCGCCAGAAGATGGCCGCGGTGCTGGCGATCGCGGCCGCCGCGCTGTCCCTGATCCTCGCGGGCATGTTCATCGCGATGCGGTCGGGCGAAGGCGGCACCGCGGCGCCGGTGACGGCGTCGTCCGGGAGCGTGGCGCCGGAGGACGGCGCGCCGGCAGGCGAGAAGGCGACGCCGCCGGTGGTCGCGCCGACGCAGGCGCCGATCGATGCGCCCTCGGCTCAGCCCTCGGGGACGCTGCCGGGCTCCACGGCGACCGCAGCGCCGACGGCGCCGACACCCTCGACGGCGTCGCCCCCCTCGACGGCGCCGACGTCGTCGGCGGCGCCGAGCGTTCTTCCGGTCGACAGCCGCACCGGCGCAGCGCCGGGCAGCATCGGCGGCGCAGGGGCGGGCAGCCCGCCGGGAGGCGCGGCGCCGAGCGCGAAGCCGCGCGAGGTGAAGACTGCTCCGGCGTCATCGCAGGCCGCGAGGACGACGCCTGCACCGAACCCGTGCGCGGGTCTCACGTCCTTCCTCAAGAAGAACTGCGAAGCGAAGCTGAAGAAGTAGCGCCGACGCATGGCGCCGCGCTGCGGCGCGCTGCGCCCACGCGCCTTACTTGACGGTGCGCTGCCCTACCTGCGACACTTCAACCAAGCGCCTTTTCTCGACCGCAGCCTTCGTCCTCTCGCGAGTCCACCTCATGCAGCCTCCCTCGCCTCCCGGGCCGCCGCCAGGTGCGCTCGTCTGCGGTAAGTACCGACTTCTTCGCCGCATCGGCGAGGGGGCGATGGGGGTCGTCTGGGCAGCGCACAACGAGGCGACGTCTCGCGAGGTGGCGCTCAAGCTGCTCGTGCGGCCCGACCCGGAGCTCCGCGTCCGGCTCCTCCAGGAGGCGCGCGCCTGCGGCGCTGTCCGGCACCGGAACATCGTGGATATCTACGATGCGGACGAGACGGAGGGCGGCGATCCGTTCCTGGTCATGCCGCTCCTCTCCGGTGAGACGTTGTCGTCCTATCTCAAGCGCAAGCGGCGGCTGGAGCCTGCCGAGGCGGCGCGCATCGCCCGCGACATCGCGCGCGGCCTCGCCGCGGCGCACGAGCGCGGCATCATCCACCGCGATTTGAAGCCGTCGAACGTCTTTCTGCACACCGAGCCGGGGGAGAGCCACTATGTCGTCAAGCTGCTCGACTTCGGGGTGAGCAAGGTGCTCACGGGGCCTCAGCAGATGCGCACCGCGACAGGCATCCTCATCGGCTCGCCTGCGTACATGAGCCCTGAGCAGGTGCAGGCGAAGGGCCAGATCGATCCTCGCGCGGACCTTTGGGCGCTCGGCGTGGTGATGTTCGAGATGCTCGTCGGGTCGCGGCCGATCCAGGGGCGGGCGCACGAGCTCCTCCGGAACGTGCTGCACGGCGACATCCCGACCGTGGCGCAGTTCGTCCGGCAGATCGATCCCGGCCTCGACGCGCTCGTGTCGCAGTGCCTGCAGCGGGATCGCGAGCAGCGGCCGCGCTCGGCGGCCGACGTCGCGGCGGCGCTCGAGCCGTTCGTCGCGCCGCTCGCTCGTTCGCGCGGGGGCGCGTCGTCGCCGGATCTGCGGTACGAGGCGCCGCAGCCGCAGGGGTCGTCGCCGAGGGGCGGGGCTGTTCCTGCGCCGGCGAACATGACGCCGCTGCCGATCTCGCGGCCCGAGCTCCACGCCGGGCGGCGGCCCACGCCCCCGGGGGGAACGTGGGGAGCGGCCGGGGTGCCGGGGACGTCGGCGAACGGGGCGGCGCCGTCGACGCCCGGGTTCGCGGCGCCGGGGACGCCGGCACCGAGGGAGCAGGCGCCGAGGGAGCAGGCGTCGAGCAAGCCGAGCAATCCGCTGCTGGGGGAGTTCGGCACGCTCAAGCTCCCGCCGGAGCAGGTGTCGGCGTACCGGCCTCGACAGCACTCCGCGCCGGCCTCTTCGCCTCAGCCGTCGCCGGTGCCAGCGCGTCACTCGCCGCCGGCGCCCATGCCCTACGCGCCGCCGGCGTCCGCGGCCCACGCGCAGCTGGCGCCAGCGCCCTACGCGCCGCCGGCGTCCGCGGCCCACGCGCCGCCGGCGTCCGCGGCCCACGCGCAGCTGGCGCCTGCCCCCCGAAGACCACCCGCGCCGGTGGCCGATGTCGTGCAGGGGGCCGCCCAGGCTCCGGCCGGGGTGCCTGCGCCCCCTCCGCCGTCCCGGGTCGTGTGGATCGCGCTGGGGCTGCTCGTGGCGATCCTCCTGCTGGGGCTGGGCATGGCCGTCGGCTTCCTGGTGATGCGCGCCGGCGTGGAGATCCCGGACGCCCGTGGCGGAGCGCAAGCTGCCCTGGCATGACGCGCTCCGGGTTACGCTGTGCCAGCGGACCTCGCGCGCCGGGGCGCCGCGTTTCGAACAGGGCCGCTTAGCATGATGTCCAAGTCGTTCACGCACATCGGTGCCGGCGTGGTGATCGCCGAGAAGTACAAGCTGGAGCGGAAGCTCGGAGAGGGATCCATGGGCGTGGTCTGGGCGGCGGTCAACGTCACGACCGCGCGCGAGGTGGCGATCAAGCTGCTTCACAGCCCCGACCCCGAGCTCCGGCGCCGGCTCCAGCGGGAGGGGCGGAACAGCGGGGCGCTGCGGCACCGCAACCTCATCGACCTCTACGACATGGGGGAGACCGAGGGCGGCGAGCCGTTCCTGGTGATGCAGCTGCTCACGGGCGAGACCGTGGCCGAGCTGCTCGAGCGCCGGCGGCGGCTCGACGCGGACGTGGCGGCGGCGATCGGGCGCGACGTGGCGAGGGGCCTGACCGCGGCGCACGCCGAGCACATCGTGCACCGCGATCTGAAGCCGGCGAACATCTTCCTGCACCGCGGGCCGGACGTGGACGAGCCGGTGGTGAAGGTGCTCGATTTCGGGGTCGCCAAGAACCTCGCCGCGAACGACGGCATCCGGACGGCGACCGGCGGCGCGGTCGGCTCGCCGCTCTACATGAGCCCGGAGCAGGTGAGGGCCGAGCCGAACGTCGATCATCGCGCGGACATCTGGGCGCTCGGCGTGGTGATGTTCGAGATGCTGACCGGCATGCGGCCGTTCCAGGGGGACGCCAGGGCGGTCTTCACCGGCATCCTGAACGGGGAGATCCCGAAGGTTTCCAGGTACTTGCGGAAGGTGGACCCCGGGCTCGTGGAGCTCGTCGCGCGGTGTATGCGGCGGAGCCGCGAGGAGCGGATCGGGTCGGCGGCGGAGGCGGCGGAGCTGCTGGACGAGTTCCTGAGCACCGGGACGATCGCCGCGATGGCGGCCGGGCAAGAGGGGGTGGCGGGGGGGCGGGCGTCGGCGATGCCGGGGCCGGTGTCGTCGTCGCCGAGGGGGGTGTCGTCGCCGCCGATGATGGGGGTGTCGTCGCCGCCGATGATGGGGGTGTCGTCGCCGCCGATGATGGGGGTGTCGTCGCCGCCGATGATGGGGGTGTCGTCGCCACCCTATGGGATGTCGTCGCCGCCGGTGGGGATGTCGTCGCCGCCGGTGGGGATGTCGTCGCCACCCTATGGGATGTCGTCGCCGTCGATGCCGGTGTCGTCGCCGCCGATGGGGATGTCGTCACCGCCGATTCCGATGCCGTCGATGGGGATGTCGTCGCCGCCGATGCCGGGTCCGGCGCTGTCCGTGCCGGCGCTGCCGGTCAGCGGCGAGATGGCAGGGGATCAGGCGGGGCTGTCAGGAGGCGCCGCGGCGGACGAAGGGTGGAACCCGGAGACAACCCAGAAGCTCGATCTCGAGGCCATGACGGGCGCGGAGTCCCAGATGAACGGCGCGCCGGCGAGGGGGCAGGACGAGGCGGGGCGATCGACGACGGCGCCGCTCGGGTCGACCCCGCTGCCGAGCCCGGGCGTGGGTGTGGCGGCGCAGGGGCAGCTGTCGCCGTGGGGAGTGCGGCCTGCGGCGCCGAGCACGCCGCCGCAGTCGCAGGGCGCGTCGCCGTGGTGGGCGCGGCAAGGGAAGGAGCGCATCCCCCGGGCGGCCGCGGCGGCGCTGGCGGCCGGGGCAGCGATCGTGGTGGGCGCGGCGCTCTACTTCGGGTTGCGTGGCTCCGGGGACGACGCGGTGTTCGCGCGGCCCGAAGCGTCGCCGGAGGCCGGGGTCGAGACGGGCGCGAGCAGCGCCGGCTCGCCTCGTGCGCCGGAGCCGCCGGCCGCGCAGGCGGCTCCGGCGGTTCAGGCTCCGGTGGCTCAGGCGTCGGCGGCGCCAGAGCCGCCCAAGGCCGACACGGAGGTCGATGCGGGCGCGGCTGTCGGCTCGGAGCGCGCCGGGGCGGAGGCGCCGGATCTGCCGGCGCAGCAGGCGCCAGCGGCGGCGACGACAGCGCCAGCGGCGGCGACGACAGCGCCAGCGGCGGCGGCTGCACCGGCGGCGGCTGCGGCGGCCACAGCGACGGCGACCACGCCGGCGGCGGCGCCGAGGCGCCCGGTTGCCGAGCAACCTGCGCTCAAGCCTACGGCGAGAACCGCTGCGCCGACGCCGCCACCTCCGGCGCAAACCGCGGCCAAGCGAACGGCCCCGGATCCGTGCGCCGGGAAGACCGGATTCATCCGGACGAACTGCCTGCGGAACCAGGAGCGGAAGAGAGATCCTTATGCGCCCTGAGCGGTGCTGACGGACAGGGGAGGGGCGTGTCTTCCCCGGTTCCGGTCGCACAGGCGCAGTGGTAGGCCCGGGTGGGCGGTGGACCCCGGGGGGATATGTCACAAGGGCTCGAGGCGTACAGGCTCGTTCCGGGCATCTTGCTCGCGAAGAAGTACCGCCTGAACCGCAGGATCGGCCAGGGCGCGATGGGCGTCGTCTGGGCCGCGACCAACGAGATCACGGGGCGCGAGGTGGCGATCAAGCTGATCGCCCGGCCCGACCCTTCGCTGCGCAAGCGGCTCCTCCGAGAGGCGCAGTCGTGCGGCGCGCTGCAGCACCCGAACATCGTCGACGTGATCGACGTCACCCACACCGAGAGCGGCGAGCCGTGCCTCATCATGGAGCTCCTGGTCGGCGACAGCGTCGCGGAGCTGCTCGAGGCGAGGCGCCGGCTCGACGAGCCGCTCGCCGCCCGGATCGCGCACGACGTGGCCGGCGCGCTCGGCGCGGCGCACGCCGTGCAGATCGTGCACCGCGATCTGAAGCCGGCGAACATCTTCGTGCACCGGCCGCCGGACGCGGACGGCTTCGTGGTCAAGGTGCTCGATTTCGGGGTGGCGAAGAACCTCGCGGTCGCGCGCGGCGTGTCGTCGACGATGGACGCCGCGGTCGGGTCGCCGTTCTACATGAGCCCGGAGCAAGTGCGCGCCGACGGGGACGTCGATGCGCGGGCGGATCTGTGGGCGCTCGGCGTGGTGCTGTTCGAGATGCTCACCGGCGTGCGGCCGTTCCAGGGCGAGGGGCCGCAGCTGCTGTCGCAGATCCTGTCGGGGGAGATCCCGAAGGTGTCGCGGTACCTGCGGCGCGTGGACGAGCGGCTCGTGAGGATCGTCGACCGATGCCTGCGCAGGGAGCGGGCGGAGCGGTTCGCGGCGGCGGAGGAGGTGGCGCGGGAGCTGACGGAGGTGATGCTGTCGGCGGGAGCGCGCGGGGCGGCGGCGCAAACGGCGGGGGCACCGATTGAGGTGAGCGCGGCCGCGGCGGAGGTGGGCGCGGGCGCGGGCGCGGGCGCGGGCGCGGAATGGGGGGAGTCGCCGACGCGCACCGCGGCGCACGCGGGGGCGGGCTGGAGGGAGTCGCCGACGCGCACCGCGACGCACGCGAGAGAAGGAGAGCGCACGGCGCCGCTGTCGAGGAGGGCGTCGGAGCAGGAGACGGCGGTGGTCCCGGAGCGAGGGCAGGGGAGGGCGCCGACCCCGGACGAGCTCGCGACGACGGTGCCGGTGAAGCCGGTGGGGCAACCGCAACGGGGTGGGGCGCAGGCGGCGGCGCAGGCGGCGCAGGCGGCGCAGGCAGCGCGGGCGGCGCAGGCGGCGCACGCAGCGCAGGCGGCGCAGGCAGCGCAGGCGGCGCAGGCGGGGAGCCCGGCGGGTGGGGCGGGCGGCAGGGCGCCCGCGGCAGGGGCCGAGCCGATGGTGACGCATCGCGGGACGCTCGTGATGCGAGGACAGGCTGCCGCGGCACACCAGCAAGCGGCGGAGATGGCGCGGGCGATGGCCCTGGCGCAACGAGCCCACGTGGAGCGCGCGAGCGCGCGGCCTGTCGCCACGGAGCGAGAGGGCGTCAAGGCGGGGCGGAGGCGTGGGAAGCGCACGGCCGTGGCGGTGACGATCGCGGTGGGGCTGATCGTTGGCGTGCTTGCCGCAGCGTGGATTGTCGGCTGGGGAAAGGCGTCGGATGCACCTGCGGAAGAGGACGCAGGGCGCGCGCCGCGCGTGGGCATGGGCGCGGTGGAGGTGGCTCCGCCGGCCGCGATGCAGGCCGCGGCGGTAGGGGCGCCTGCAGAGGTGGCACCGTCGAAGGAGCCGGCGGTGATGGGGGATCGTGTGAATGCCTCGGGGTCCGCGAAGGCAGGTCCCACGGACGGCATTGCGGGCGGCAAGGGAAACCTTGCGCCGGGAACGGCCGAGGCGGTCAAGGCAGGAGCGGGGCAGGGGGAACGACCGCCGCGCGCAGCGGAGACGATGGGGACGGCGAGTGGGCGCACGCCGACGTCGGGCGCGGCGTCGGCTCAGCAGAAGAAGCCGCCGGCAGCGAAGAAGGATGACGTCTACGAGGAGCTGTTCGGCGCGCCGGCGGGTGCGGCTCCCGGGGCGTCGCCAGCCGTCGAGAAGCCCGCTCCGGAGAAGAAGCTCTCTGCGCCGAACCGGCCGTTCGACTGAGACAGCTGGCCAGCTGCCTTGACGCCGATCCTCGCGACCCGCGCCCTCGAGCTCGCTCCGATGCGCGCCCTCGCTCACCCGTGCCCTCGCGGTCGCCGTGCACGTCGCGCGCGGCCTGCTCGACGCGCGCGCGATCGGCTACGCTGCGCCGGCGCAGGAGGCGCCCTGGCCCATGCAGCTTGATTCAGGCGCGATCATCGCCGGCAAGTACCGCCTGGAGCACCCGCTCTCGGCCGGCGGCATGGGCTCGGTGTGGGTGGCGCAGCACGTCCAGCTCGGAACACACGTGGCCGTGAAGTTCATGGGGACGGCCTACGCCGGCGCGCCGGCGTTCCGCGCGCGCTTCGAGCGCGAGGCGCGCGCGGCGGCGCACCTCCGGAGCCCGCACGTGGTGCAGGTGCACGACTTCGGCTTCGAGCAGGGCGTGCCGTACCTCGTGATGGAGCTCCTGCGCGGGGAGGACCTCAGCAAGCGGCTCTCGCGGGTGCGGCGGCTCCCGCTGGCGGAGACGCAGCGGCTGCTCGTGCAGGCCGGCAAGGCGTTGCGGAGCGTGCATGAAGCCGGGCTCGTCCACCGGGACCTGAAGCCGGCGAACCTGTTCCTGGCGCGGGTCGACGGCGAGGACGAGGACCTGCTCAAGCTGATCGACTTCGGGATCGCCAAGGAGACGGCGCCGAAGCTCGTGACGGAGGCGTCGACGACCGGCGAGGTGATGGGGTCGCCGCACTACATGAGCCCGGAGCAGCTCCGGGCCGACCGCGACATCGACGCGCGCAGCGATCTCTGGGCGATGGGGGTGATCCTGTTCCGGATGGTCACGGGGTACCTGCCGTTCCCGGGCGACGTGCTGGCGCAGGTGATGACGAAGATCCTGGTGGAGCCCATCCCGTCGGCGAGGCAGCTCGCGCCGGATTTGCCGGCGGCGATCGACGCGTTCTTCGCGCGGGCGCTGGCGCGAGAGAGGGCGCACCGGTTCCAGAACGTGCGCGAGATGGTCGAGGAGTTCGGGCGGGCGAGCGGGGTGACGGCGGTGTTCTCGTCGTCGGGGGTGGGCGGGTCGAGCCCGTTCGGGTGGGCGGCGGCGGGAGGGCCGGGTGTGACGGGGGCGGTGGGGGGCGCGGTGGCGGCGGGGACGGCGGGCGTCGCGGCGGCGGGGACGGGGGCACCCGGTGGGTACGGGGGGTACGGGGGGCCTTCGTATCCGGCGGCACCTGCGCAGGTTCCGGTCGGCGGGGACGGCAAGACGGCCGTGGGGCCGGAGCCGTCGCCGGGCACGCTGACCGACGCGGTTCACGTGGCGGGGCCGTCGCGGCAGCGCTCGCGAGGGGCGAGGGCGGCCTGGATTGCCGCGGGGAGCGTGGGGATCGCCGCGGTGGGGCTGGGGCTGGGTGTGATGCTGCGGCGCATGATGGAGGCGCCCGGGGAGCCGGGGGGCGAGGCGAGCGTGGCGGCGGAGGCGAACCCAGGCGCGACGGCGTCGGCCGAGGCGGCGGGGGAAGGGACGCAGGCGGCTGCGGCGACGAAGGTGGAGGCGCCTGCGGCCACGAGCATAGCGGCGACGGGGACCGGGACGGGGGCGGCGATCGCGCCGGTGCCGGAGGTGGCGCCGGGGGCGCCGGGGGACACCGCTGCAGCGGCGAGCGCCTTGCCGGAGCGAGCGCAGCCGGCTCCGGCACCCTCGCCCGGGACGAGCAGCGCACGGCCTTCCCCGGGAGAGACGCCGACCGCGGCGCCGACGCCGCGCCAGGAGGAGCCACGGACGACGCCCGAGAGGCCGCGTATGGCACCCTCCGCGGGCAGAGGGGCGCCGCCGGGGAGCACAGGTCCTGCCCGGGGAGACTCGAAGAATCAGCCGGACTGGGGATTTTGAGGCCGAGATCGCGGTGCGTGAGCCGGTGGCTGGAGGCGAGGGGTGGTGCCGCCGCGCGTAAGGTGCCGTAACGGGAATGTCAAGGGGCCACCTCGAAAAATCGATGCTGGACATCGAAAAACCGATGTAGGGCATCGAAAAATCGAAGTGGGACATCGAAAAACCGATATGCGGCTGCCAAGAACCGATGTGCAACCTCGAAAAACCGAGCTCGGACTGCGCTCGGTCGATGGCGGACGTCGAGAGAGCGAGGGGTCACCGCCGCCGAGGGCCGTCGATCCTCCGCGCGCGGCAGGAGGGCATCCAGGGCGGGCGGGCCCCGTCGTGCGTCCGCTGCACGGCTTGATGCAAGCATTGCAGGGGGGCACTCGGGCGCCGGGTTGGCCGTTCCAGGCGTTGAGACGGGCGGCACGGCGGCTGGGCGGGCGGGATCAACACTTGAGATGCGCTGCGGGGCCGGCGAGTTGGCCGTGACACGCGCTGAAATCGTCGGCTGAGCGGCCAAGGTGGCCGATTCATGTGTTGCGACGGGCGCGGCGGTGGGGCAGCGGTGCGCCTCAACGCTGGTAAAGCGGCACCGGCGCGTCGGGCGACCGGCGCGTTCCGCCGGCGTGGCGGGTGGGCATCGGCGGTGGCCGGCACGGCCGGTAGCGTGACCGGGAGGAGCAGACGAGGCGGAGATGTGGGCGGGCATTCATGGCTGCGAGGCGCATCGGGGCGGCTCAGTCGAAGCCCAGCACGTTCATCGCGACTCCATCCGCGCCGCGGCGGTCGGGGGTGCCGCCTGTGCCGCCGCGGCCAGCGTTGCCGCGGAAGATGGTGGCGCCCGCGGTGGGCGGCTGCTGGCCGAGGAAGGCGATGCCGAGGGAATGGCCGCCCTGACCGCCGCCGCCTTTGCCACCGGCGCCACCATCGCCGCCCATGCCGCCGGGGCAGCCGGCGGATAGACCGTCGGAACCGGACGGAACCGTCCCGCCCGGGCCTCCTGCGCCTCCCGCGCCACCCTGCTGTCCGTCGCCGCCGTCGCCACCATCGCCGCCGTCGGCGGCCCCGAGGACTACGTTGGTAAAAGAAAACATGGCATTGATGCTGATCAGCGCGATGCTGGCGCCTCCCGGGAGGCCACCTCGGCCGCCCGCGCCGGCGCAGCCGCCGGCCCCGCCGGAGCCGCCGCCTGCGCCGGCGCGGTTAGTGATGTTGCCCGGACACCTGCGGGTACTGGTCGACGTTGCGCCCCGCTCGCCGCCGCCGCCGCCGCCACCCTGTCCCGGCATCCCACGGCCGCCGTCCATGCCAGGGGCACCCGCATAGCCGGCCGCGGAGATGGCACCGCGGCCCGTGGCGTCCACGCCGGGCATGCCCGGGCCGCGGCTGCTGCCTGGGTCGCCAGGAGTGCAGAGAGTTACAACGCCCGTCGGGTGACCTGCGCCGCCATTGGGCTCGTCGCCGATAGCGGTGAGGAGAGGTTCCCCATTTGCACCATTGTAGCCTTCGGACATCGAGCCAGTGCCGCCCCTGCCACCGCGCGAATCGTCGTTCGGGTCACCGGGTGTGTCGCAATCGCTAACCACGGCGCCCCCGCCTGCCACATCAGCTTCGTTCGGCAGGGAGCAGGCGTTGCCCCCCGCCTGCCCTGCCGCGGCCACCCCGGGACGGCCTGGAGGAGGTGCTCCGCTCGCTCCGGGTGCTGCATTTCCCGCTTCGAGCACGCACCGGACGAGCTCCACGTCCGTGTTGAGCGCGATGGCCGCGATCGACGAAACCGTCGCGTTGGTTCCCTGCATGCCCGGCTGCGCCGTGACGTGCACGTCTTCAATGTGTACGACTCCCGAATCCCCATGCATCGTCAGCGGGATCTTTCCCGGCGCTGCCGTCAGGGTGGTCTTCGTCGTACCGCCGATCCATGCCCAGCCATCGCCGCAGTCGAGTCCGCCGTAGACCGTGACGCCGCTCGGCACGTCGACCGCTTCGTTGAACTCCTCGCCGTCGCCGGCGCACGCGTAGACGCGACCGGTCTTCTGCTGGGCGAGAGCAATGGCCGCCTGGAGCGACTTGAGCGGCGCATCCTTTGTTCCTGAGCCCTCGGCGCTGCCACGACCTGCCGACACGAACACGCCGCACGTCTCGTCCGCAGTCCAGTCCTGCTCAGCGCTGGGCACACATTGCACTATCGTCGGCCCTCCTCCTGCGCTGCCTGTCCCGCCTGAGCCGCCTGTTCCTCCTGCGCCTCCCGTCCCTCCCGCGCCAGATGCCCCTGTGCTTCCCGCGCCGCCCGTTTCCCCCGAGCCATTTGCCCCCGCCTCGCCGTCTCCGCACTGACGCAGCTCGTTGCAATCGGGTCGGAGGCAGCTCGCCGCCTGCACTGCGGCGACGATCGACGCCACGGCCAGCGCCGAAGCTCCGTGTGTTGCGAGCCGCATCGCCCTCTTGGTCTCTCGGTTCATGGGTTCCTCGACTCGGCTCAGAAAGACCCGCCAGCGACGATCCCTCCTCCGCCGAGCGTCACCAGTGGCAAGACGCGCATCTGCTTCCGCGACTCGCTCGGCGGGGGCGCAAGCCAGTAGTAGCCGAGTGTTCCAAGCGCGGCCGCGCCCCCGCTGACGAAGCCCCATAACGCCAGGTTGCTGAACAGGTACTGGTCGTCGACCCGCGCGCTCAGCTCGTCGCACTGCCGTACCAGGCTGGGCTCCGCGGGACTCGAGCAGCTCCCAGGTCCGTGGCCGATGGAATCGACCTCGTTCCCCTGCCGTTCTGCATCGCCCGCTTTGCTGTTGGCGACCAGCGTGAACGCAATCCCCGCGAGCACAGCGGCGCCGGCCGTGATTCCGCCGCCGACGAGCACGGCCCTCCGCGTATCGGTCCCCGAGGGCGCAGCTGGTCGGTCCGTAACCGGCGCTGCTGCGGGTGGGGGCGTGAGATCGAGGGTCACCTGCTCTCTCGCCCCTTCCTTCAGTTGGATCGTCCTCGTCACCGGGGTGTGGCCTGGTACGACCGCGACCAGCGTGTAGTTGCCAGGATCGCGCTCCACGGGCAGCGCCGGGTCGATGCGTTGCCCGTCCAGCGTCAGCGCCACGGCGGACGTCGACGCGCCCGTGACGGTGACCTCGAGGGACGGGATGCGCGGAGCGAGCGCGGCGAGCTCGACCTTCGCGTCGGCCTGGGCCTGCTGGTATGCGCGCGGGGCGCTGGCGGCCAGCGGCTCGTCGACGATGCGCTGATAGAACGAGCGCGCCTCGATCAGGCGACCGAGCCGCTCGCAGGAGCGCGCGGCCTGGTACAGGAGCGAAGGGGCGTGCACCAGGGCCTCGGCGTCGCGAAAGGCAGCGAGCGCCTCCTCGTAACGGCCGGCCTGGAAGTGTTCCCAGCCCTGGCCGGCGAGGGCTCGGGCCGCCGCCTTGGCCTGCTCGGTCGGCTGGGCTGGCTGGGCGACGGCCATGGCCGGCGCGGCCGGGAGTGCGAGCGCGAGGAGCAGAGCGAGGCGGAGATGTGGGTGGGGGCTCATGGCTGCGGGGCGCATCGGGGCGGCTCAGTCGAAGCCCAGCACGTTCATCGCGACTCCATCCGCGCCGCGGCGGTCGGGGGTGCCGCCTGTGCCGCCGCGGCCAGCGGTGCCGCGGAAGATGGTGGCGCCCGCGGTGGGCGGCTGCTGGCCGAGGAAGGCGATGCCGAGGGAATGGCCGCCCTGACCGCCGCCGCCTTTGCCACCGGCGCCACCATCGCCGCCCCTGCCACCGGGGCAGCCGGCGGATAGACCGTCGGAACCGGACGGAACCGCCCCGCCCGGGCCTCCTTCGCCTCCCGTGCCACCCTGCTGTCCGTCGCCGCCGTCGCCGCCATCGCCGCCGTCGGCGGCCCCGAGGACTACGTTGGTAAAAGAAAACATGGCATTGATGCTGATCAGCGCGATGCTGGCGCCTCCCGGGAGGCCACCTCGGCCGCCCGCGCCACCGCAGCCGCCGGCCCCGCCGGAGCCGCCGCCTGCGCCGGCGCGGTTAATCATGTTGCCCGGACACCTGCGGGTACTGGTCGACGTTGCGCCCCGCTCGCCGCCGCCGCCGCCACCACCCTGTCCCGGCATCGCACGGCCGCCGTCCATGCCAGGGGCACCCGCATAGCCGGCCTCGGAGATGGCACCGCGGCCCGTGGCGTCCACGCCGGGCATGCCCGGGCCGCGGCTGCTGCCAGGGTCGCCAGGAGTGCAGAGAGTTACAAGGCCCGTCGGGTGACCTGCGCCGCCATTGGGCTCGTCGCCAATTGCGGTGAGGAGAGGTTCCCCATTTGCACCACTGTAGCCTTCGGACATCGAGCCATTGCCACCCCTGCCACCGCGCGAATCGTCACCCGAGTCGGGTGTGTCGCAATCGTTCACCACGGCGCCCCCGCCCGCCACGTCAGCTTCGTTCGACTGGGAGCAGGCGTTACCCCCCGCCTGCCCTGCCGGGGCCACCCCGAGACGGCCTGGAGGAGGTGCGCCGTTCGCTCCGGGCGCTGCATTTCCCGCTTCGAGCAAGCACCGGACGAGCTCCACGTTCGTGTTGAGCGCGATGGCCGCGATCGACGAGACCGTCGCGTTGGTTCCCTGCATGCCCGGCTGCGCCGTGACGTGCACGTCTTCAATGTGTACGACCCCCGAATCCCCGTGCATCGTCAGCGGGATCTTTCCCGACTCTGCCGTCAGGGTGGTCTTCGTCGTACCGCCGATCCATGCCCAGCCATCGCCGCAGTCGAGTCCGCCGTAGACCGTGACGCCGCTCGGCACGTCGACCGCTTCGTTGAACCCCTCGCCGTCGCCGGCGCAGGCGTACACGCGACCGGTCTTCTGCTGGGCGAGAGCAATGGCCGCCTGGAGCGATTTGAGCGGTGCATCCTTTGTTCCTGAGCCCCCGGCGCTGCCGCGAACTGCCGATACGAACACGCCGCACGTCTCGTCCGCAGTCCAGTCTTGCCCAGCGCTGGGCACGCATTGCACTATCGCCGGCCCTCCTCCTGCGCCGCCTGTCCCTCCTGTGCCGTCTGTTCCTCCTGCGCCGCCTGTTCCTCCTGCGCCTCCCGCCCCCCCCGCGCCAGATCCCCCTGTGCTTCCCGCGCCGCCCGTTCCTCCCGTACTCCCCGCAGTGTCGGGGCATTCTAGGGGTTTGTCCTCGCAACGATCATGGTACGGGAACGGGAAGCAGCCGGCCATTTCGAGGCTGGCAGCTGCCGTGGTTCCAAGGACGAGCAACGCGGCGGTACGAGCAATCCGAGGCATCATCCCTTCTCCATCGTTCCTTGGGGCGCCGTCATCAGAACGTCCCGCCGACCGAGAGCCCCATATCGTTGGCTCCTACCAGGGGCATTACTTGCACACGGGCCTCGGGCCCCGAAGAGCTGCTCACGACGCCATAGAGCAGCGTCCCGAGACCGACCGCCCCGGCGCCCACGAAGCTCCAGAACGCCACGTTGCTGTAGCGCGTGCTCTCGTCCAGCGTACTGCTCTGCTTGCTACAGTCGTCGGGTCCAGGCTTGGACAAGCACCTGTTCTGACCTTCAGCGGTCAGCTTGCTCTTCAGATCCTCAGCCTCACCGGCCCTGCTGTTGGCCAGCACCGTGAAGAGCACGCCCGCCGCAGCGCCGACCCCGGTCGCGACGCCACCCCCGACGAGGATCGCCGTCCTCCTGCCGTTCCGCGAGCCCGTGGGCGGAACACTCGGGACAGGGGCGGGACGCTCCGCTGCGACCTCTGCCTTTCGCTGCAGCTGGAGGACCACCGTGTCCGTGCCGCCCGCCGCTGCCGCGACCGGACGCGCCTGCGGCTCGTACCCGTCGAGCTTCGCGCCGATCTCGTGCTGGCCCGGATCGAGGAACACGGGGTCCGCGAGCGGCGCCTGCCCGACGGTCGTCCCGTCGACCGTCACCTCGGCCCCGTCCGGCGCGACCTGCACGGTGACGGCCGCGACCTTCGCCCGCGCTTCCTGCAGCGACGCCTCCGCGAGCTGCCGCTCCTTGACCTTCGTCGCGGGGGCCTCGCGGAGGTACCGCGTGAGGTACTCGGCGGCGTCGCGGGGCTTGCCCACCTTGAGGCAGGCCACGCCCAGGTTCGAGGCGATCTGGTAGTGCGGCTTGAGGCTCCACGCCGCGAGGAACGCCGCGTGCGCGTCGGCCCACTTCCCCGCCTTGGCCGCCTTCACCCCGTCCTCGAAAAGCTGGCGCGCCCTGTCCGTCAGCGCGTCGCTCTCCTGGGCCTCGGCCCGAGGGGCCGCCGGCTGCGCGCCGGCAACGGGGGCCAGCAGGGCCATCGCTACGCTCAAGGTCCACAGCAGCGGGCGCTTCGTCGTCATGAGGATCCGGCGTTGCTCCAGGGAGCTGGGGTTCGGGGAGATGGCGGCGGCACCGCGGCCACCTTGGGGCTCCAAGATACCGCGTCCGGGCGGTTCTGAACGTTTTTGTGGTCCCGGTGTACCCGGGAGGGCGGCGGCGGCGCGGCGGCAGCGTGCCAGCAGGGCCCACGTCAGGTTCCACGTCGTCCTTGCGTCGCGTCACGCCACGGCGCGCGGCGGCTCTCGCCGCGGCTCGCCGTCACGTCCGGCTCGGCCCGCGGTCTCGAGGGCGGAGCGGCGCGCGTCCGGAGTCCCGCAGGCGGCTGCCCTCCTCGAGCAGCGTCCCCATTCCGGTTTGGCTCGTCTCGGCGGCGGTCGCGTGCGGGGGCTGGCGGGTTGCGGAGGCCGCGGAGGGGGAGCTCGCGCGGGCCGGAGCCATGAACTTGAGGGCGACCGGCGTGCCGAGCGAGAGGCGGCGCGTGAACCAGACCGAGCCTACGCCGCCGCGGGAGAGCGGGTGGTCGAGGCGATACTCGCCCGGGAGGACCGAGTCGGCGCCGAGGTGCAGGAGGGGGGCGAGGGCGCGAGGGGCGGGAGCAGCCTGGCGGATGCGAGGGCGGGAGGAGCGGCGGCGAGGGAGTAGGGGCGATTTGGGCGAGGGCGCTTGTGAGCGGTCGGGGGAGGGTGGGAGGCGGTAAGGTGTCCCGTCGGGTCGGATTCGCGGCGGGAGCCGTTTCTACTGCGGCGGGAGCCGTTTCTGCTGCGGCAGGAGCCGCTTCGTCTGGTGTGGAGGGCGATGAGAGCCGTCGCTGGGGACCGCAATCGCTGCGATCGGGCATGCGGAGCTCGAAAACCGTCCTTGGAGGCTTGATGGCGCCCGCTCGGCGTTCTCCGAACGCGGATGGCGCACCGGGCGCTCGCTTCTCGTCCGCGGGGAGGGTGAGATGCGTCACGGCGCCAAGCAAGCGAGCGGGGAGGTTAAAATCACCCGCGGAGCAGCGGACGCCGGTCACGACGGAGCTGAGCGTCGGGCTAGGACGGGCAAGATGTCTCGTCGCCAAAAGGCAAGCATGCTTGGGCGTAGCCGTCCTTGCCTGGTGCGCCGTTCTTCGTTGGGTCCGGGTCAGTGCCCGCTCCCGGGGCGCCAGCACCCTTGTTGCCGGGGGTGAAGGGATGCGGGGTTTTCAACTGCAATGAGCCTCCACGGATGGCGACGCCGAGCGAGTGACCGCCATGGCCACCGCCGCCTGGACCACCTTTGCCGCCCGGACCGCCGTACCCACCCGCGCAGCCGCGCCTGACATCGTCATCTGTACGGGCCCCAGGTTCGCCACCTTTGCCCCCCTCTCCACCGCGCTGACCTTCTCCTCCGGCGCTGCCGTCTCCAGCGTGGCCAGCAACGAGAGCCACTCCGTCGAGGATGACGTCAGCATCGACAGCAATGATCGCGATGCTCGACCCCCCGGCGTGTCCCCCGAGGCCGCCTTGACCCCCGCAGCCCCCGCTGCCACCTGAGCCGCCACTGGCGCCAACCACTAGAAACTCGGTGCTGCCCCCGCAGGTCGCATATCCCCCTCTGGCGCCGCCACCGCCGCCCCCACCTTGGCCGGGCTTACCGGTGCCACCGCGCTCTGCGAGCGACCCGGTGTAGCCAGTCGCGTCGATGGCACCCAGGCCTTTCGATTCAACGGCTGGGTCGCCCGGGAGACCTGGTGCTCCGTCTGCACCAGGGGTGCAGGGTTGCCCAGCCATTTCGCCGTCGCCGCCGGCTCCGTCAGCTGGTTGTGATGCTGGCGCATTTCCAGACTCTCCGCCGCTGCCATCAAAGCGTACGACAACTCCGTTGCTCTCACTGACGTTACCTCCGTTTCCCCCTTTCCCTCCTACTGACTGCCCGTCCGTGCATGAGTTGATTGGACCCGCTGGTCCAGGGTGGGTGAGTCCTGGTGTGCAAGCCGCGATGCCCGGATTCCCCTCCGTGCCGTCGAGCGTCGGATCCTCCGGGATAGGGCTGGGGCTCACCCGCGCTCCGCTTGTCGCGTTGCCGGCCTGGAGCGTGCCGTTGACGACGGTGACCTCGCCCCCATTCGCCAGCAGCGCGATCGACGAGTTCCCCGGGGAGTTTTCGTCCGCGGCGCTGGCGTCTGCGGCGACGACATTGAGATTTTCGAGCCGGTTCTCACCACCGTTCAGCGTGAGCGCGATGGCGTCGGCCGGTCCTTGGAGTGTTGCCTGCGCGTCTGGTGACCAGACCCAGTTCCCATCGCAGTCCGTGAATCCGGCGTAAATCTCAACTCCATCGCTGAAGACCACCCCGGTGCCCTCGGTGTACATCTCGCCGCACGCATACACCCGCTTCGTATTCTTCGCGGCCGCCTCGGCGAAGCTCTGGAGCGGCCGTGCCTTGCTGCCGTCCCCGCCGGCGGCCGCGCTCGCGCGCACGAAGACGCCACACTGATCGACGAGTGCGCTGGAATCCCCTGCTGGTGGCGGAGCACACTGCGGGAGAGGGCCGCTGCTGGTGGTGCTTGAAATGCTGCCCATGCCAAGCTCGTTGGTGTCCGGAGGCCCCGAGCACCCCAGCGTGTGACACATGCTCATCAGACCGAGCGCCACGAGCGTTCCGGCCGTCGGCCACCTCACCTGGACCTTCACCATCAGCTTCGCCTCCAGCGATTCTGAAAACAAGCGAAGTCGTCTGTGTTGTCTCACCATGCACCCGTGAACACGACGCCGTTGCTCGTCGGACCGACATGCGGGATCAACAGGGCATGTGTCGTCGCCTTGGCTGACGTGGGTGCCGTCCAGTAGTAGAGGAGCGTCGCGGCCCCGATCGCTGCGGCGCCACCGAAGCAACCCCACGCGACCTTCGTGTAGGTCCACGCATCCTCCCGCATGCGCAGGAGGGCCTTGCAGTCCGCCGCGTTCTGTCCACCTGCGCACGCGAGCGGACCATCTTTCTTCTTCAGATATGCGTGCGTGTCGTCCGCATCGTTCTCGTTCTTCATCGACACGATCCCGAACACCATCCCGCCACCGGCCGCCACACCCGCCAGGGCTATGCCGGTATACAGCAGCGGTTTGCTGGGCGGGCCGGCGTCGTGCGGCTGAGCGCTGCGCTGACGGTCCACCATGGCAGCGCGTGTTGGTTCCGCCGACGCTGGATCCATGGGGAGTGACGCGGCGTCAAGAACGACCTGCTCCCGCGCAGCTTCGGCGAGGTGGATCGTCCTGGTCACGGATCGGCGGCCCGGCATCGCTGCGATCAACACATGGTCGCCAGGGTCTCGCTCGACGAACGACGAGGGCTCGAGGCTCGCTCCGTCGAGCGTCAGCGTCACGGATCTGATCGCCGCGCCGCTCACGACGACGCTCACCCCAGGGATGCGCGGTGCCAGCACGGCCAGATCCTCCCTGGCGCTCGCCTGGGCCTGCACGAACGCTGGTGGTGCGCTCGCGGCGAGCTTCTCCTCGAGGATGCGCCGGTACACCGCTCGTGCGTCAAGAAGGCGGCCCAGCTTGTCGTACGTGCGCGCCATCATGAGCAGGAACGTCGGCGCGTGGACCTTCGCCTCCGCTTCCGTGAAGGACTTGAGCGCATCCTCGTAGCGTTCCGCCGAGTAGAGCCTCCAGCCCTCATCGGCGAGCAAACGAGCGGCGGCCTTGGCCTGCGCTGTCGGCTCCTTGTCGTCCGCGGTGGCTGGAGCTGAAACGAGCACGCCCAGCAACAACGCACTTATCACCAGGCATCGATGACGCATCGTTCCTCCGCTCCAAGGCTTCCCAGATGAAGCGCGTGCCGCCTGTGCGGGGCGCTGTGACGGCTGGGTCGTAAACACGTCGAGGAGGCTGTGGACTGCGCTCGCCCCAGACGTGGTCCTGTCGAGGTCCGTGACGCACGATCGACCGTCATCACCGAAGGCCCAGGCGGACCGCGTTGTCAGAGCGGAGCCTGAGGGAGCGGCGGTCGGGTATGCACACGAGATGCCCCGTGGGATCTCCATGGTGGGAAGTCGCCGACTATACTTGCCTTAGGAATCACCTCATGACCCTATTGAGATTTATCCGCTTGAGGTTACTCGCCCGGCTGAGAGTCGGCTTAGGGAGAGCAAGATGTCTCGTCGTCAAAGTTCAGGCATTCTTGGTCGTAGCCGTCCTTGCCTGGTGCACCATTCTTCGTCGGGTCCGGGTCAGTGCCCGCTCCCGGGGCTCCAGCACCTTTGTTGCCCGGGGTGAAGCCACCCGGGTTTTTGAACTGCAACGAGCCCCCGCGGATAGCGACGCCAAGCGAGTGACCGCCGTGGCCACCGCCGCCTGGACCACCTTTGCCGCCCGGACCGCCGTACCCACCCGCGCAGCCGCGCCTGACATCGTCATCTGCGCGGGCCCCAGGTTCGCCACCTTCGCCCCCCTCTCCACCGGGCTGACCTTCTCCTCCGGCGCTGCCGTCTCCAGCGTTGCCAGCAAGGAGAGTTACTCCGTCGAGGATGACCTCAGCATCGACAGCAATCATCGCGATGCTCGAGCCTCCGGCATGTCCCCCGAGGCCGCCTTGGCCCCCGCAGCCCCCGCTGCCACCTGAACCGCCGCTAGCGCCAGGCACTAGAATCTCGTCACTGCCCCCGCAGGTCGCATATCCCCCTCTGGCGCCGCCACCGCCGCCTCCACCTTGACCGGGCTTGCCGGTGGCACCGCGCTTTGCGAGCGCTCCGGTGTAGCCAGTCGCATCGATGCTGCCCAGGCCTTCCGATCCAACGGCTGGGTCACCCGGGAAACCTGGTGCTCCGTCCGCACCAGCGGTGCAGAGGCCATTCATCGTTTCGCCGGGGCCACCTGCTCCTTGAGCTGGTTGTGATCCTTGCGGATCTCCAGACCCGCCGCGACTGCCATCTGAGCGCATGACAATTCCGTTACTCTCACTGACGGTACCTCCGTTTCCCCCTTTCCCTCCTGCCGACTGTCCGTCCGTGCATGCGTTGATTGGACCAGCTGGTCCGGGGTGGGTGAGTCCTGCTGCGCAAGCCGCCGTGCCCGGGTTCCCCTCCTTGCCGTCGAGCGTCGGATCCTCCGGGATAGGGCTGGGGCTCACCCGCGCTCCGCTTGTGGCATTGCCTGCCTGGAGCGTGCCGTTGACGACGGTGACGTCTCCCCCGTTCGTCAGCAGCGCGATCGACGACTTCCCCGGGGAGTTTTCGTCCGCAGCGCTGGCATCCGGCGCGATGACATTGAGATTTTCGAGCCGGTTCGTGCCGCCGTTCAGTGTGAGCGCGATGATGCTACGTGTCTCTGGCTGCGTATCCACAACTGTAACGTGCAGCGTCGCGCTTTTTTCGTCTTTCGGCCAGGCCCAATTCTTGAGTTCATTGCTGCATTCGGCGAACCCGCCGTAGATCTCCACACCGTCACTGAAGGCTATGCCGCTGCTTTCTTCGTATGTCGCTGCTGCGCCTGACTCGGAGGCCTCCGCACATACATACACCCGCCGCTTGTCCCCCCTACGCGCAGCTGCCTCGGCAAAGGTCCTGAACGGCTGCTCCTTGGTACCCTTCCTCTGCTCCGGGTCCTCATTTGCGCTTGTGCTCACGAAGACCCCGCAGTCATCGATGACTGCGCCAGGATTCTTGGTGGGATCTGCGTCGCACGCCACATTGGAGCTTCCTCCGGTGCCGCTGGTTCCTGACCCTGGGATTCCTCCAGGGTAACCATTGCCTTCCTCTGTTGGCTCGCCGCTACACCCCATCAGCTGCCACATGGTCGCGCAACCAATCGCCACCAGAACACTGGCCGCTAGCCGCCTGCCCTGCAGTGTCCGCATTTGCTTCATCTCCAGCAAACTCAAGGCCAATGAGACCGGCCACATCGTTGGCTACCACGCCCCGCTGACCACGATGCCACCGCCTCCCGCAGCTACATTCGGGAACACCTGAACGTGCGCCTTAGACTCCGCTCGCGGTAAGGCCGTCCAGTAGTAAACGAGCGTCGCCGCCCCGAGCACCGCAGCTCCGCCGAAACCGCCCCACGCGATCTTCGTGTAGAGCCATGCGTCCTCACGATTGCTCTTGAGTGTTCTGCAGTCCGTAGCGTTCGTCACACCCAGTTTGCCCGCGCAGAAGTACGGGCCATCTTTCTCCTTGAGACGTGAGTAGATGTCGTCCGCCGCGCTCTCCTTGCTCAGCGACATGATCCCGAATACCGCCCCCACGCCCGCCGCCACACCCGCCAGCGCCATGCCGGTATACAGCACCGGCTTGCTGGGCCCGCCTGTCTCCCTGGGCATTGCGGGCGTTCCTGGCCCGATGGCAACGCCGTTGCCGGCCCCCCCCACCTCCACCGCCCGGGCGACGAGCCGCAAGCTCACCGTCTCCGTCTGACCCGCCCTCGCCGTGACCGCGCGCTTCTCCGGCACGTGCCCATCGAGCCGCGCGCGGATCTCATGCTGGCCGGGGTCCAGGAACACCGGCAACGTGAGCGGCGCCTTCCCCACGAGCGCCCCGTCGACCGTCACCTCCGCCCCTGCCGGCTCGACCTGCACCGTCACCGACGCGACCTTCGGCAGCGCTTCCTTCAGCCACGCCTCGGCGCGCCGCCGCTGCTCCACCTTCGTCTCCGGCGCCTCGCGCAGGTACCACGTGAGGTGCTCTGCCGCCTCGCGGTACTTGCCCAGCTTGAGCTCCGCGACGCCCAGGTTCGAGGCGATCTGATAGTGCTCCTTCAGCCTCCACGCCGCGAGGAACGACGCGTGCGCGTCGCTCCACCGCGACGCATTGGCCGCCTTCACGCCCTCCTCGAAGAGCTGCCGCGCCTTGTCCGTCAACGCGTCGCTCTCGCTGTCAGGCGCGGGCGCCCTGGGGGCCGGCTGCTGCGCGAGGGCCGGTGATGCAAGCAAGGCGAACGCCACGCCTGCCATGCTCAGCAGAGAAGGCTTCTTTCTCATCAGAACTCGATTTTCTCCTCAGGCAATGTCGCCGACGACCCGCGAGAGGGCGGCGTCTTGTTCCCGGTCCGCCGCTTCAGCGGTGGCTTCGCGGTCGAGGCGCCCGCGGTCCCGGTCGCCTTGCCGCGCTCCACCTGCGCTGGCTGCTCTTCCCCTGCCTCCTGGTTCTCCTGCGTGGGCTCGGGCGGCGTCGCTGCCGGCTCCTGCTTCTGCGCCGCGGCCGACGAGGTCGCCGCCGGCGCGCTGCTCGCCGGCGGCGCCGGGCTCACGTCGGGGGGGCTGGCAGCCCCGGACGGCGCGGGCCCATCCGCCCCGCCCTGGCCCAGCCGCACCGGATAGATCCCCAGCGCCCAGACCGCCGCCAGCGCCGCCAGGCCCGCGCACCCGAGCCCCACGATGGCCCACACCCACTTCCGCGATGACGCCGGCTTCTCGACGATGACCGGGATCTCGTCGGCCATCTCGCTGCGCGCCTGAACCGCCTGCGCCGGAAGCACCGCAGGCGGCGGGGCAGACGTCGGTGCCACCTGCTTCGCCCCGACGGGCGCCCGCCCCGGCGCCACCCCTGGCCCGAGCAGCTTCTCGGTATCGATGACCAGCGTCCCCTTCGGCCCGACCTGCTGCGCCGCCCCCGCAACTCCCGCTGCCGCCGCGCCGAGCGCCACCCCAGGCGCATGCACGTCGCCCCACCCCGCGCTCCGCTGCGACGGCGGCGACGACGGCGTCGTCGCCCGCGCCCGCTCCGGCGGCGCCGGCGCCCTCACTGCCGCCCCGCCCCCGAACGTCTGCGAGAGCGGCTGCGCCCCTCCCGCCTGCTGCGCCGCGAACCGCTCCCGCCACCCCCCTCCGAACTGCGGCTTCTCCTCCTGCTCGCCCTGCGGCCGCGCCCCGAACATCCGCGCGATCTCCGCCTCGTCCTCCGCGACCTCGTCGAGCCGGAGCACCATCCCGTGCCGGTCCTCCATCGTGACGTCGCGCTCTCTCACGAACCGCACCGACACCCCGCCCGGGATATCCGCCTCTCGCCCGGTCGTGATCGACGTCCACCTGATGTTCGACCGGTACAGCACCGTCGCGATCTTCGCCGCCGCGTGCGCGATCGCCCCGAACGGCTCATCGTGCTTGTGCACGATCACGACCCGCTTCGGCTGCGCCCCCTCGTCCGCCACCCAGTCCCACGTCGCGCCGCTCTGCCTCAGATACGGCAGGTCCCGGAACTCCTCGACATACCGCTCCAGCACGTGCGCCACCCGCTCGGGCGCCTCCCGCACCGCGCCGACGTACTCGCGGTAGAACATGCCGGCCGACGAGTTCACCTCCGTCGCGTTCATCACGTGCCGGTAGAACGTCGCCGCCGCCTCCAGGAGCGTCGTGTACGCGAGGTCCCGGTCCACCGCGACGATCCCGTGCGCGAACGGCGGATTCCCCCGCCCGGCGTGGTCGACCGTCCCGCCGATCCGGAACCCGAAGATCACCCCCACCGCGCCGTGACCCGGCTCGTGCTGCGTGTCGTCGCGCGACAGGTTGCCGATCGCGAACGCGTGCGTCGCACCCGTCTGCGGCTCGATGTACTTCATCAGCCGCGCCAGGTGGCTGAAATGCGTCGTCGTGAGGGGCCCCTGCGGCACCTCCGGGCAATACATGAAGTCGATCTGATGCCCCGGGATGTTCCCGTGCAACACGTGGTACCACGGCGAGTCCCCCGCCGCGCGGTACCGCGGGATCACGTACCCGGAGGCGCCTTCGCTACCGTACATTGGGCCTGACCTGATTCGGCAGCTGCGGCGCCGGGAGCGCCGCGGTCCGCGCCAGCGCCGGGTTCGGGCCCACGTCCGCCTTCATCCGCTGCAGCAGCTGCGGATCGTACGCGTTCTTCGGGAGGATGCGCTCCACGAAATGCGAGAACAGGTGGTGTGTGCTGTGCCCGTAGCTCGCCGAACCGACCAGCACGCGGATATCGATGTGGTTCTTGTACCGCTCGAGGCTGTCGATGAGCGGCTTGTAATACCCACGCGCCTCCTTCTCCACCTCGGCCGGCGTCCCGGAGAGCACGTCGGACTTGTTGATGAACAGCACCACCGCCTTGCACGAGGCCAGCGTCTTCGGGCTGAAGAAGAACTGCAGCGACTGCGGCTGGAACTCCCGGAGCTGCTCCTGGATCCGCGCCGGCTCGAGCCGCTGGCCGTCCTTGCCCGCGAGATCCACGACCATCAACAGGCCGTGGATCTCCTCCATGATGAGCTCCTGCTGCGCGTCCACGATGTGCTCGCCGCCCCAGTCGCCGATCTCGAACACATGCTCCGTCAGGACCTCTTTCGTGAGCACGTGGCTCACCGTCCGCTCATACCGCTCGATCTTCGTCCCCTGCAACGTGCCGAGATCGACGAGCGGATTCGCCCACTTGAGCGTGAGCGACGTCTTGCCGGTCCACTTGATGCCCAGCGTCAGGATCTTGTACCGCTTCTGCGTGATCTTCGGCCGGCTCTCGAGCTCGCTCTTGTACCAGTCGATCTCCTTCTGCTGGGCGTCGAGCCAGTCGACCTTCTGCCGGTCCTCGCCCCGCGCGATGTCGAGCGCCTGCTGGAGCTGCCCGTACTGCGACCGCATCTGGTCGAGCTGGCTCTTCGCCTGCCGGAGCGCCTCGATGTGCTGGTTGGCGTCCTGGAGCTGCCGCTTCAGCCGCGCGCTCTCGATCATCAGGAACACGGCGCCTGCGGCACACGCCAGCGCGACCAACCCGAGCACGATTCCTAGAGCAATCGACATGGCTCACGACCCTCGCGCCCCGCCGGGCGACTCTCCACAAGCTGTCCTGTCCTGCGCGGCCGGAAACACGGCCGCGCAGGCCGGCCTGAATCTTGAGCTCTCATCTGACCACGGCTCGCCGCGAGGGACAAGTCCGGGGTAACCCTCGGCACCAGCCCGTCCCTCATCGCCGCCCATTCCCCCACGCGGCACATCCTCCACGCCGCCCATCTCTCTGCGCGCCCAGCATCCGACCCACTCCAGGCGTCCGTCCCGCTTCCGCGCCGCGCTCCCCGCTGCGCGGCGTGTCCCCGCTGCGCGGCGTGTCCCCGCTGCGCGGCGTATCCCCGCTGCGCGGCGTATCCCCGCTGCGCCCGTGTCCCCGCTGCGCGGCATGCCCACCGCCGGCGTCTCAGCCCCTCACCGCGCCCCGCCGCCCTTGCGCGTCACCCGCGGCAGCGCCGTCCTCGTCTCCGGCGCGAGATCCAGCGCGTCCCTCTCCCCGGCCGCGAGCCGCAGCGCCCCGGCGTACGCGATCATCGCCCCGTTGTCCGTGCAGCTCGCGAACGGCGGGACGAACAGCGCCACGTCCCGTCGCGCGCACGCCGCCGCCATCGTCGCTCGCAGGCCCCGGTTCGCGGCGACGCCCCCGGCCAGGACCACCCGCGCGATCCCCTCGGCCCGCGCCGCGCGCACCGTCTTCTGCACCAGCGCGTCCACCACCGCCCCCTGGAACGCCGCGCACAGGTCGTGGAGCGCCTGCCCCTCCGGCCGACCCCGCCTCGCCACGTGCCGCGCCACCGCGCTCTTGATGCCCGAGAAGCTGAACTCCAGCGACTCCTTGCGCGCCGTCAGCGCCGGCACCGCCTCCGCCGCGGCCGCCGCGTCCCCGTCGGCCGCGAGCCGGTCGACCACCGGCCCGCCCGGATACCCGAGGCCGAGCAGCTTCGCCACCTTGTCGAACGCCTCGCCCGCGGCGTCGTCGCGCGTCGCGCCGAGCTCGCGGATCGCGCCGATCGACGGCCCGTCCACCCGGTAGATCGCCGTGTGCCCGCCCGAGGCGAGCAGCGCCACGTACGGGAACGCCGGCAGCGCCTCCGGCGCGGGCGCGCCGTCCCGCCGCAGGAACACCGCGAGCAGGTGCCCCACCAGGTGATCGACGCCGACGAGCGGCTTGCCCGCCGCCCACGCGAGCCCCTTCGCCGCCTGCAGGCCGACGAGCAGCGCCCCCGCGAGCCCCGGCCGCGACGTCACCGCGACCCCGTCGAGCTCCGCCGGCGTCACGCCCGCGCGCGAGAGCGCCTCGCGCACCACCGGGACCACCGCGCGCGCGTGGTCGCGCGCCGCGACCTCGGGCACGACGCCGCCGTAGGGCGCGTGCAACGCCACCTGGCTGCGCACGACGTCGGAGAGCACCTCGCCGCCCTCGGTGACCACCGCCGCCGCCGTCTCGTCACACGATGTCTCGATCCCTAGAACCCGCATGTCCCCGACCGCCGTGTCAGCCTGAATACGCCGAAGATCTGCCGCTGTCCCGGCCCGAGCGCCTCGCCCGAGGCCGGCGGCGCCTGGCCCGCCCGGATCAGGCGGACCTCGACCGACTCGTCCGTGCGCAGCGACAGGATCGCGAGCAGCGACTCCGCCGCCGGATCCGACGCGCTGACCGCATACACCGCGTTGCGCTCGCGGCCATCCCCGAACTCCAGCCGCGACAGCGGATCGTGGGCGAGCGCGCTGATCGGCCGGAGCGGCGCGCCGTCGAGCAGGCGCCGCTCGGGCGTGGTCCCGTCGGGCGCCTCGAAGGTCGAGAGCGCGCCCGGCGGCTCGGGCCCGTCGAGCGCGTCCGCGTCGAGCGACAGCCGCATCTGGACGCGCGGGCTCAGGCCGGCGCGGAAGGCGCCGCCCAGCGTGATCGCGCCGCAGTAGGCCTCCCCCTCGGCCGTCGAGAACCGGCTAAGGTCGTCGCAGCCGGCCGCCCCGGCGGCGCCGAGCGCGCCGGCCAGGGCGAGGAGGAGCGGCGGGGTGGACCGCCGCGCGAGGCGCTGCGGCCGCGGACGCCGTCGGCCGCGGCTCAAGGCGCGGCGCTCCGCATCAGCTCGGCGGCGGCCTCGCGCACGCGCGGCTCGGGGTCGCGCGCCGCGAGCTGCCGGAGCACCGGCACAGCCGCCGCCCGGTCCGCCGAGGTGAGGGCGCGCGCCGCCGCCTCGCGGACGAGCGCGTACGCGTCGGACCGCGCCGCCGCGCCGAGCGTCTCCGCGATCGGGCTCGGCCTGCCGCCGCCCGCGCCGGCGCCGCCCGCGGCAACGCCGCCCGCGCTCGCGCCGCCCGCAGCGGCGCCGCTCGCGCCGAGCCGCCCGAGCGCCTCCGCCGCGCGCACGCGGAGCGGCCAGCTCGACGAGCTCCGGAGCAGCTCCGACACGGCCGCGATCGTCGGCCCGTGCCGGACCGCGCCGAGCGCCGACAGCGCCGCGCGCCGCACCCCCTCCTCCGGATCGCCGAGCGCGTCGATCACCGCGGCCTGCGCTTCCGGCTCGGGCCGGGTCGCGAGCAGCTCCACCGCCCGCGTGCGCACCTCGATCGCCGGGTGCCGCACGAGCGCCACGAACCCGCCCACGACCGCGGCCGCGATCCCCTCGACGGTGGCCTCCACCTGCTTCTTCAGCTCGGGGCCGAGCTCCGCGCGCCCGTCGGTGAACGGCGCAAGGCCGAACGCGACCGCACCCCCGGCGGCGGCCTCGCCGCCCTTGCCGCCCTCGCCGGCCTTGCCCGGCTCGCCGCGCGCCCCGCGCGCCCGGCGCGACAGGATCGCCTCGGCGACGACCAGCGCCCGCTCGGGCGACGTCGCCACCGCCGCGACCGCGGCCTTCTGGAGCGCAGGCCCGAGCGCGACGAGCGCCGCGGCGCGGTCCTCCGGCCCGAAGGGATCCGGATCGAGCCCCGCGAGCACCTCCCGCACCGTCAGCGCCCCGTCGGGCACCGGCAGCGGCTCCCGCGTCCGCGGGTACACCCGCCGCGTGAACGCGACCGCGGCCGACGCCGCCGCCGCCCGCAGCCCCTCGTCCGACGAGAACGCGCCCGCCGCGATCGCCTCGCCGGCGCCTCCCGCGGCGCCCCCCTCGACCGGGCCGCCCCCGCCCGCGCTCCCGTTCGCGCCCCCGCCGCCGAGCCGCGCGAGCGTGAGCAGCGCCGCGCGCCGGAGCTCCGGCTCGCTCGAGTCGGCGAGCGCTACGAACAGCGCCGGCCCCTCGCCCCCGCCCCCGAGCTCGCCGAGCGCGCGCACCGCGGCCGCGCGCGGGAGCGCGCCGGCCTCCGGCGCCCGCGCCAGCGCCGACAGCGCCGCCGCGTGCTTCCGGTCGCGCGTCAGCCCCAGCCCGACCGCCGCGATCGCGCGCACCTCCGGCGCCGGCGACGCGAGCAGCCGCGCGAGCAGCGCCTCCGCCTTCGCCGCCGCGGGCCGCGCTGCGTTGCCCCCGTTGCCCCCGCCCGCCACGAGCCGCGCGACGCTCCAGGTCGCCGCGACCGCCACCGCGTCGTTCGGCAGCACGCTCGTCGACGCGTCCTTCGGCGCCAGCATCTGCTCGTACCGCCCCAGCATCGCCGGATCCCGCAGCGCGCCGCAGGCGATCATCGCGCGCGCGCGCAGCCCCTTGTCCGCCTGCCCGGTCGCGAAGTTGTACAGCGCCGGCCCCGCGCTCTTGTTCTCCACGTACGCGAGCACCTCGATCGCAATTTTCTGCTGCGACTCCTTCTCGTCCGCGAGCGCGTCGAGCAGCGGCTTCACCGCGCGCGCGCCGATCCTCGCGAGCTCCGCGCGCGCCTCCGCGCTCGCCGCGCGCCCCTCGCCGCGGACCTTCTGCATCAGCGGGAACGTCATCGCCCCGTACAGCTCCACGAGCAGCCGCCGGTAGAGCGGCTTCTGCGGGTTGCCGACCGCGACCGGCAGGAGCTCCCGCTCGAGCACCTCGAGCGAGCCCCGGCCGAGGTTCACCTGCATCGACATCCGCGCCGCGCGGGCGACGAGCTCCTCGTCGTTCGACGCCCTCACCACGCGCCGGAAGAGCCGGTCCGCCTCGTCGGCCTGCCCCGCGGTGAGCAGGAGCTCGGCCAGATCGAAGTACACCGGGAACAGCCGGTCGTTCTTCGCGAGCGCCTGCCGGTACTCGGCGATCGCGTGCTGGAAATCCTGCCGCCGCCGGTACATGTCGCCGAGCTTCTGGTGCCCGCTCGCGTCCTCGGGCGACAGCTCGACCGCCCGCGCGGCGTACCGGATCGCGTCGTCGTCGCGGTAGAGCTCCGCGGCGTACTGCGCCATGCGCTGGTAGAACTCGCGGGCCCGCTTCGGGTTCACCTCGACGAGCTTGCCCAGCACGTCGATCGCCCCGAGCAGGTTCTGCTGCAGCACGAGCACGCGCTCCAGCGCGAGCAGCGCGTCCTCGTCGCCGGGCGCCGCCTGGACGAGCCGCCGCAGCGTGGCCTCGGCGTCGGGCAGCCGGTGGAGCTTGCGCTGCACCTCCGCGAGCAGCCGCCCCGCCTCCAGGTCGGGCGGGCTCGCGCCGAAGCGCGCGCTGAGCGGCGCGACGCGGCCCGGCAGCTCGTGGGTGAGCGCCCAGAGGCTCACGATGTGCGTGCGCGCCTCGCGCGCGAGCATCTTGTCGTTGCCCGCCGCGGCGAGCAGCTCCTCCCAGAGCTCGCGCGCCTCGGAGTACCGCGACGACGCGTTGCCGAGCGAGCTCGCGGTGCGCTCCAGCGCGATCGCCAGCGCCTTCTTGTACCGGCTGTTCGCGGGCTCGAGCTGCGCGGCCTCCCGGAGCGCGGCGAGCGCCTCGGGCACCATGTCGTGGTCGAGGTACACCTCGCCGAGCGTGGCCGCCGCGCGCGCGCGGCTCGGCACGACCTGCTTGATGCGCGCCCAGGTCTCGAGCGCCTTCTTCTTGTCGCCCGCCTGGAAGTACCGGTCGCCCAGATCCACGAGGTGGCTCGGGTCGCCGCCCGCGGCGCCGGCGAGCCGCTGCAGCACCTTCAGGGCCCGGTCCTTCTCCTCGACCCGCTCGTAGAAATCCGCGACCGCCGCGAGCGTCTCGGGCTCGTTCGCGACGCGCCCCTCGAGCTCGGCGAGCAGCGCGAGCGCCTTGGGCCGGTCGCCGCGCTGGATGAGCGTCTCGCAGAGCTCGAACACGAAGTCCGCGTTGCCCGGGGCCGCCCGGATCAGGAGCTCGTACTCGCGGATCGCGGTGTCGAGCTCGCCGGCGGTCTGGAGCAGGTGCACGAGCCGGAGCCGCGTGTCGATGTGCTTGCCGTCGATCGCGAGCGCCCGCCGGTAGATCGCGATCGCCTTGTCGACGTCGCCGGTCTCCTCGTGCAGGGCGCCGAGGGTCGCGAGCCGCTGGAAGTCCTGCCCCTTCTCGGCCTCGAGGATCGCGATGAGCTCCGGGAGCTTCCCCTCGGCGCGGAACGCGTCGGTCATGATGAGCAGGATCTCGGACCGCACGCCCGCGGCGCTGCCGGCGACGGCGAGCGCCCGCTTCAGCACCGCGAGCGCCTCGTCCATCTTCTTCTGCTTGGCGAGCGCCTGCCCGAGGTCGCGCAGCGCCGGCGCGAGCGCGCGGTTGTCGCCGGCCGCGGACCTCACGAGCTCGCGGAACTCGGCCTCGGCGCGCGCGTGGTGCCCGCGCGCGGCGAGCTCGCGCCCGAGCTCCGCCTTGACGAAGAGCGAGCCCTGCGCGTTCTTCACGAGCGCGTCGTGCTGCGCCTTGGCCCCGGCGAAGTCGGAGAGGTCGAGGCAGAGCGCGAGCAGCGTGCGCCGGGTCTGCTCGACGTCCGCGGGGACCTTGAGCAGCGGCAGCGCCTTCTCGTAGTGCCCGCGCGCCCGCGCCTTGTCCCCGCGGTCCGCCTCGAGCTGCGCGAGCGCGAGGATCGCCGACGGATCCTGCGGCCGGTCCGCGATGGCGGCCTCGTACGTCTTGATGGCGTCCTCGTAGCGCCCGTCCTGCTTGTAGACGCCGGCGAGCACGACCTTGGAGGCCCAGGCGTCAGCGCCGGGCTGGGCGGCGCGGCGCTCGAACTCCTCGACGAGCTTCTTCAGGTTCCCGTCGCGCTCGCGGTAGAGCTGGGCGAGGCGCTGGAGCGGGAAAGGCGCGCTCGGCTGGCTCAGGACGATGGCGGTGTACCGCGCGATCAGCGCGTCGCTCGACGGCCCGCCCCGCTTCGTGTCGCCGGCCTCGGGCGCGTCGGGCTTCGGCTGCGGCCGCGCGTCGGGCTTCGGCTGCGGCCGCGCGTCGGGCTTCGGCTGCGCCTCGGGCTTCGGCTGAGGCCGCGCGGCGGGGCCCGCCTTGCCGCCGCCGGGCTTCGGGGCCTTCGGCTTGGGCCGCTTGTTGCGGCCGGCGGGATCGAAGTCCGCAGCCGCGGCGCGCGGCGCTGCGAACGTCGCGGCCGCGGGGATCAGGACAGCGAGGCAGCCGGCGAGGACGAGGGGGCGCACCGGGCTAGGGTAGATCGGTCGCGCGCGGCGGGCCACGCGGGGGCGGCGGCAGGACCTGCGCGGCGCGCGGGTGGAACGAGGGGAGGGGAGCGCTTCCGACGGGCGGCCGAGGCGGCGGGCGGCCGAGCCCCGCATTTCAGGCGAAGGGGGAGGGCGAGGGGCGTTGACGGGCATGCCGCGGTCGGGGACAGTCCCCTTCGAGCCGCGAGCCCCATGACATTCGTCCCCGCCCTCGGTCAGTCCGACTTCCGCGAGCTCCGCCAGGCAGGCGCAGGTTACGTGGACAAGAGCGCCTTTATCAGCCGCGTCCTCGCCGACCCCGCGCAGGTCCTGCTTCTTCCGAGGCCGCGCCGATTCGGCAAGACCCTGAACCTCTCCGCCCTCGCTTATTTCCTCGGGCGGCGCGATGAGGACCTATCCCACCTGTTCCAGGACCTCGCCGTCTGGAACGACCCGTCCGCTCGGGCTCATTTCCAGGAGCACCCTGTCCTCTTTCTCACGTTCAAGGACATCAAGACCCTCTCCTATGAGGCCACGTTAAGTGCGATCCGCACGGAAGTGCGGCGTCTCTTCAGTGAGCATCAAGCTCTGCTGCACGCCGGTACGCTCCAGCCGAACGAGATGCGGCACTACGAGCACATGCTGAATGGCGAGATCTCCGAGGAAGACTGCCGCGCCTCGCTCCGAGAGCTTTCGACTTACCTCGCGCGCCATCACGGCCGCAAGGTGGCCATCCTGATCGACGAGTACGACACGCCCATCCAGTCCGGCTACCTGCACGGCTTCTTCGATGAAGTGACGGTGTTCTTCCGCAACTTCTTCTCCACCGCCCTGAAGGACAACCCCTCCCTCTTCAAGGGCGTGCTCACGGGCGTGCTGCGCGTCTCCCGGGAGAACCTCTTCTCCGGCCTGAACAACATCATCGTCCACTCGCTCCTGAGCGATGGCCCGTACGCGACCTCCTTCGGCTTCACCGAACCCGAGGTCGCCGGCATCCTCGAGCTGGCGCGCGCCGGCGGCGCCGCCGCAGAGCAGCCCGCGTCGCCCCCGGGCCGCGCGCTGCCGAGCCTCGACGAGGTCCGGGCGTGGTACAACGGGTATCTGTTCGGCGGCGAGGTCATCTACAACCCCTGGTCGATCCTCTGCTGCCTCGCGAGCGGCGCCCTCAAGCCGTACTGGGTCAACACCGCCTCGCCCGACCTCCTCCTGGATCTCATGGCCCGGCGCGGGCTCGGCCTCTCGAGCGAGACCGAGGCGCTGCTGCGCGGCGAGCCGGTCGAGGTCCGCATCGACGAGAACATCGTCCTGCGCGACCTGGACCAGCAGCCGGACGCCATGTGGAGCTTCCTCCTCTTCTCCGGCTACCTCAAGCCCACGGCGGTGCGGGACGATCTCGGCGAGATCACCGCCTCGCTCGCGATCCCCAACCTCGAGGTCCGCGTCGCCTTCCGCGATCTGTTCCGCTCCTGGCTCCGGCGCGGCCTGCCGGAGCGGCGGCACGCCGACGCGCTGCTGCGCGCCCTGCTCGACGGCGACGCCCCGTCGCTCGAGGCGCTGCTCGAGCGATTGCTCATCACCGTGATGTCATATCAGGACCCCGCCGGCCGGGAGCCGGAGAAGCTCTATCACGGCTTCGTCCTCGGCCTCCTGGTGCAGCTCGAGGGCGATTACGACGTTCGATCCAACCGGGAGTCCGGCCTCGGCCGCGCGGACGTGCTCGTGCGGCCGCGGGCGCCGGGGCGGCCCGGGGTGGTGCTGGAGCTCAAGGTGCCGCAGCGGGGCGAGACCCCGGAGCAGGCGCTGATCGCCGCCGCCCGTCAGATCCGTGACCGGCGGTACGCCGCGGAGCTGGTCGCCGCCGGCGCGGCGCCGGTGCACGAGCTCGTCGCCGTCTTCGATGGAAAACGCGCCTGGGTGCGGCCGGCCGACGAGGCTCTCGCCAGCGCCCCCTGAGGGCAAGGAAGAGCGCCAGAGGCATCGATAACTCCCCAGCACGTCACGCCCGGAGCACCGAGCGGACCCGACCATCGAACAACCCACCTCGAGCCACGCCGCCAGCTCCGACACGCTACAACCACCGACACGCAGCTCCGGAAAGTTGCTCCGCTTACTGCGATAGATGACATCAACATTTGATGTCTGGAAACGTCCCGGTTCTGGATATCCTGGCCCCCGCGATGGCTTGTTCGACGCACTGCTATGGAGCGCGCTTCCGTTCCTGAGCCGCCGGAAGGGGACCGCTGATGCTCGCTGGCGACCTTGTGGGTGACCGCTTCGAGATCGAAGGTCACGCGAGCGCAGGCGGCATGGCGCAGATCTTCCGCGCCCGCGACCGGCTCACGGGCGAGCCGGTCGCGCTGAAGGTCCTCCAGCGCCGGGGCCCGCAGGAGATGCACCGCTTCGTCCGGGAGGCGCACGCGCTCGCCGCGCTCAGGCACCCCGGCATCGTCGGGTACGTCGCCCACGGCACGACCCGGGACGGCGATCTCTACCTCGCCATGCCGTGGCTCTCCGGCGAGACCCTCGCCGAGCGCGTCGCCCGCGAGCCGCTCACCGTGAGCGAGAGCCTCTCGCTCGGCGCGCGCGTCGCGTCCACGCTCGGCGCCGTCCACCGGCTCGGCATCGTCCACCGCGACCTCAAGCCGAGCAACCTCCTCCTCCTCGGCGGCTCGGTCGAGGACGTCATCCTCCTCGACTTCGGCGTCGCGCGCGTCGCGGACGCCGGCCAGGAGCTCACCGTGCCGGGCGTCATGCTCGGCACCCCCGGCTACATGGCCCCGGAGCAGGCGCGCGGCGAGCTCGACATCGACGCCCGCGCCGACGTCTTCGCCCTCGGCTGCGTCCTCTACCGCTGCCTCACCGGCCGGCCCCCCTTCGTCGGCAACGACGGCCTCTCGGTGCTCGTGAAGGTCCTCCTCGAGGATCCGCCGCGGCTCCGGGAGCTCCGCGGCGAGATCCCCGGCGCCGTCGACGACCTCGTCACCCGCATGCTCGCCAAGGCGCCGCGCGATCGCCCCCGCGACGGCGCCGCCGTGGCCGCCGAGCTCGCGTCGCTCACCGACCTCGCGCCCGGCTCGCGGCGCGGCCTCGCCTTGCCCTTCGGCGCCGCCCCGCCCCCCGAGCTCACGACCGGCGAGCGCCGGATGATCTGCCTGCTCCTCGCCCGCGACGGCGCGCTCGACAGCGACGCCACCCGGTCCGAGGGCGAGGACGCGCTGCGGGTGCGCGCGCTCAGCGCCCTCGCCGAGCGGCACCACGGCCGCCTCGAGATCATCGAGTCGCGCTCCCCCGTCGTCGTGCTCTCCGGCGCCGTCGCCCCGACCGACCTCGCCGCGCGGGGCGCGCGCTGCGCGCTGGCCATGCAGGTCCTGCTCGGCGGCGCGCCCGTCGCGCTGGTCGTCGGCCGCGCCGAGGTCGCCGCCCGCTCGCCGATCGGCAAGCTCATCGACCAGGCCACCGCGCTGCTCGCCGGCGACGCGGCGCGGCCCGGCGTCGTCCGCATCGACGAGGTCACGGCCGGCCTGCTCGGCGCCCGGTTCGAGCTCGGCGAGGACGCCGCCGGCCACCTCCTGCGCGGCGAGCGCGACGACCTCGAGGCCGTCCCGCGCCTGCTCGGCAGGCCGACGCCGTGCGTGGGGCGCGACCGCGAGCTGTCGCTGCTCGAGGCGACCTTCACCCAGTGCGTCGAGGAGCAGACCCCCTCCGCGGTGCTCGTCACGGCGCCCGCGGGCGCCGGCAAATCGCGCCTGCGCGTCGAGCTGCTCCGGCGCCTCCGCGCCCGCGGCGAGCCCATGGCGGTCTGGATCGCCCGCGGCGATCCGATGAGCGCCGGCGCCGCCTTCAGCCTGCTCGCGCAGGCGGTCCGGCGCGCGCTCGGCGTCGCCGAGGGGGAGCCGGCCGCGGCGGTGCAGCGCAAGATCCGCGAGCGGCTCGGGCGGCACGGGGACGACGGCGCGCGCCTCGCGCCCTTCCTCGGCGAGCTCGTCGGCGCCCCCTTCCCGGACGAAGACGGCGACGAGGCGCTGCGGGCGGCGCGCCGGAGCTCCCTGCTCATGGGCGACCAGCTGCACCTCGCCTGGGAGGAGTTCCTGCGGGCCGAGTGCGCCGCGCAGCCGGTCCTGCTCGTGCTCGAGGACCTGCACTGGGGCGATCTGCCCACGGTCGCGATGATCAACGGCGCGCTCCGCAACCTCCGCGACGCCCCGTTCATGGTGCTGGCGCTCGGCCGCCCCGAGGTGCGCGAGATGTTCCCGCGGCTGTGGGCCGGGCGCGGCGTGCAGGAGGTCGAGCTCGCCGGGCTCTCGCGCCGCGCCAGCGAGCGCCTCGTGCGCCAGGCGCTCGGCAACGCCGTCTCCGAGGAGGTCGTCGCCACCCTCGTCGAGCGCGCCGATGGCAACGCATTTTTCCTGGAGGAGCAGATCCGGGCCGCGGCGGAGGGGCGCGGTGCCGCGCTGCCGGAGACGGTGCTGGCGATGGTGCAGGCGCGGCTCGAGGCGCTCGACCCCGAGGCGCGGCGGGTGCTCAGGGCGGCGAGCGTCTTCGGCCAGAGCTTCCGGCTGGGCGGCGTCGCCGCGCTGCTCGGCGGCGCCGACGCCGAGGTGGCGGGCCGGCTCGCGGAGCTCGTCGAGCGCGAGGTGGTCCTCCCGAGGCGGCAGCCCGGCCGGGGCGGCGCGCGCGAGGCCGAGCCCGGCCGGGGCGCCACCGGGGCGGCAGGCGAGCCCGCGGGCGGCGCGCTGCCGGTTCGCGGGGGCGGCGTGGGCGGCGCGGACAGCGCGAGCGGCGCGGGCGGCGCGGGCGGCGCGGGCGGCGCGGGCGGCGCGGCGATCGAGCAGGACCCCCCGACCGACGCCGGCGCGGCCGAGTTCAGCTTCCGGCACGCGCTCGTGCGGGAGGCGGCCTACGGCGCGCTGACGGACTACGACCGGCAGCTCGGCCACCGGCTCGCGGGCGAGTGGCTGGAGCAGGCGGGGAAGGGCGACGCCGCGGAGCTCGCGGAGCATTTCGAGCGGGGCGCCGAGCCGGGGCGGGCCGCGGCGTGGTACCGGCGCGCCGCGGAGCAGGCCCTCCGCGGCAACGACCTGCACGCGGCCCTCCGCCACGCCGAGCGGGGCCTCGCGTGCGGCGCGGCCGGCGCCGAGGCGGGCGGGCTCGCCGAGGCGGGCGGGCTGCTCCTGGTCGAGGCGGAGGCCCGGCTCTGGCGCGGCGATTTCGCCCTGGCCGAGGGGCGCGCGCTCGAGGCGGCCGCGCTCTTCGAGCCGGGCTCGCCGTCCTGGTACGCCGCCGTCACCCACGTGGTCATGGCGGCCGGCAAGCTGGGCGCCCTCGACCGCGTGGAGTCCTGGGTGGCCGCGGCGCGCGGCGCGCCGCCGCGCGAGGGCGCGCTGCCCGGCCGGGACGTCTGCCTCGTCGAGGGCGCGTTGTGGCTCGTCTTCGGCGGCCGCTACGCCGCCGCGGACGGGCTGATCGAGGCGCTGGAGCGCAGCGCGCACGAGGGCCGGACCCTCGACGCCGCGGTGCTCGCGCGCCTCTACGAGGCGCGCGCCATCCGCGCGATGGCCACCGGCGGCCCCGGCGCATCCATCGAGGGCATCGAGGCGGCGCTCGCGGTGTTCGAGCGGAGCGGCGATCGCCGCAACGCCTGCTCGCTGCGCGTGAACCTCGGCGCCATCACCGTGGAGCTCGGCGACTACGAGGGCGCCGAGGCCGCGCTGCGCGCCGCGCTCCGCGCGGCCGAGCAGATGGAGCTCACGGATCTGGCCGCGTGCGCCCGCAGCAACCTCGGCCACGTCCTGATGGCCCGCGGCGAGCTCGACGAGGCCCGGCAGCTCGAGGAGGAGGCGATCGCGACGTTCCAGCGGCTGGGCGACCCGAGGACGGAGGGGATCGCCCGCGCCTACCTCGCGAAGGCCGCGCTGCTCGGCGGCGATCTCGCCGCCGCCGAGGCCGAGGCCGACGCCGCCGCGGCGCTCCTCTCGGGCGCGCCGCCGCTCCGCGCCGCGGCCTGGGCCCTGTCCGCGCGCGTGCTGCTCCGGAGGGGCCGGGTCGACGAGGCGCTCTCGCGCTCGGGCGAGGCGCTCGCGCTCCTTTCGTCGCTCGGCGCCGTCGAGGAGGGCGAGTCCCTGATCCGGCTCGTCCGGGCCGAGGCCCTCCTCGCGAGCGGCCGGCAGGCCGACGCGCTCGCCGCGCTCGCGAGCGCGCGCGACAGCGTGCTCTCCCGCGCGGAGCAGATCTCGAATCCTCATTACCGGAATCGCTTCCTCTCCGCGCTCGACAACGGCGATACGCTCGCGCTGGCGACACGCTGGCTCGGAGAGCGCGACTCCTTGTAACGCCACGTTGCAATCCGCCGTACGTAGGATTCCCTGCCTGCGTCTCTCCCCCGGCCCGCACGTCACCCACGCGCGCGCCCGATTGGCTGCTTTCGCGCCGATCTCACGAGGTGGTCAGCGCCGCGCCCCGCGCTGAAGCGCTTCGAAAAACACTCGTGCTCATCCCGGAAACCTGTTGAGGAAATTCCTTAGGGGTGCTTTGCTTGAAGCGAGGGGGCTATGCACAACAGCGCTCGAATCGCAGTCTTGTTCCTGGGTTTGCTGGGTGTGTGCTCGACGGCCTGCGTGGGGGAGGCCGACGCTCCGGTCGAGGAGCAGAGCGACGCGGCGGAGCAGGGCTTTTTGACGAGGAACGCGCTCACGGCGAGCGCGCTCACGGCGAACCGGAGCGCGACGCTGGCGCTCACGGAGGGCCCGCTGACGAGCGAGGCGATCGCGGGCAATGAGGAGGTCATGAGCGCGCTGCGCGATCCCCTGGCGCGCGACTTCCTGCGCTACGCTGTGGGCTGCGCGCTCCCGGCCGAGGAGTCGGTGGAGTTCTCGCTGGACGGCGAGGTCTACGTGGTTGATGGCGACATCGGGGTTGCGCCCGAGTGGGGCCGCCCGCACGGGCAGTGCAACTCCCGGTGTCAGGGCTGGATCTCTGCTTGCATCATGGCGAGGATCAACCACCTCGGCGAGAGGGTGCCTATCTCCATGCGCGGCAAGAACAAGGCCCTCGAGACGGGGGCCGCGGAGAGGGCGGACTTCCCGCTCCGGGAGGCGACGTATTTCGGCGACCTGTTCGCGCCCGAGCAGCGCCGCTACGCGTGCAAATCGCCCGGATCGACGCTCATCAGCCGGGTGTGCGGCGGGACGGGCGTGGACACGGACGGCTGCATCGTGGATGTGCTCGGCGACTGCGACGAACTCTGCGGTGCCCCGGCGTCGGACGGCAGCTTCCCCAACTGCCGCGCCGATGGCCGGACCATCTCGACGACCGTGACCGTGTTCCGGCAGTGACGCGGACCGCAGCGGCGTGGCGCGCGCCGCCGCCGCCCGGGCTCAACGGAGGCTGGACGGCGCGCCGGCGGCCTGGCGCAGGCCGCGCGGGACCACGGCGCGCTCGAGCAGCTCGAACAGGCCCTGGACCAGGATCGCGAGCGCGGCGGCGGGGACGGCGCCCTCGAGGATGGTCTCGATGTCGTCGCGGCGGATGCCCACCAGGATGGGCTGGCCATACCCGCCCGCGCCGATGAGGGCGCCGAGCGTCGCCGTGCCCACGTTGATCACCGCGGCGGTCTTGATGCCCGAGAGGATCGACCGCGCGGCCAGGGGCAGCTCGACGCGCCGGAGCTGCGCCCAGGGCGAGAGCCCCAGCGCCTCGGCGGACTCGCGCAGGGCGGGCGGGATCTCCGAGAGGCCGGTGGCGGTGCCGCGGACGATGGGGAGCAGGCTGTAGAGAAAGAGCGCCACGATCGCGGGCGTGGCGCCGATGCCGAGGAGCGGCAGGAGGAAGACCAGGAGCGCCAGCGAGGGGATGGTCTGGATCACGCCGAGCACGCCGAGGGCGCCCTGACCGAAGCGCGGGCGCCGGGCGGCGAGCACGCCGAGGGGCAGGGCGACGAGCACCGCGAGGAAGAGGGAGACCGCGACCAGGGTGAGGTGCTCGGCGGTGCGCCGGGCGATGTCGCCGGGGCGGTCCGCGGGCGCGGCCCCAGCCGAGGCGACGCCGAGCTCCTCCCGCAGGAAGGAGGCGGCCACCTGATCCTCGGGCTCCTTGTCGAGCTTCGCGCGGCGGTTCAGCCGCATCATCGCCTCGCGCGAGACGCGGCCCTCGAGGCGGCGGAGCGCGGCGAGCGCCGGCTCCGGCAGGGACGCGCGGTGGAGCACGAGGGCCTCGTAGTCCGGGAAGTACCCGAGGTCGTCCTCGAGCACGCGGAGGTGGTAGTAGTCGATCTCGGCGTCGGTGGTGTAGACGTCGATCACGTCGACCTTGCCCTCGGCGACGGCGCGGTAGGCGAGCTCGTGCTCGATGCCCGCGGGGGGCCCTTGCGGCAGGTCGTAGCGGCGGCGCAGGCCCGAGAAGCCCTCGGGCCGGTCCAGGAACTCGTGCGAGAAGCCGAGCCGGAGATCGGGGTGCCGCTTGAGGTCCGAGATGCGCGCCGCGCCGAGCTCGCGGGCGCGGTCGTCGCGCAGGCCGAGGCCGTAGCTGTTGTCGAAGCCGAGCGGCTCGCCCAGGCCGAGGCCGAGCGGCGCGAGCCGCTGCCGCAGCGCCGCCGCGGTGGTGAGCCGCTCGTCCTTCAGCAGATCCCGCGAGAGCGTGCCGGTGTACTCCGGGTAGAGGTCGATCTCGCCCTCCTGGAGCGCGCGCCACAGCACCTGGGTGCCGCCGCTCAGATCGCGGCGGTACACCGCCTCGACCCCCGAGGCCCGGAGGAGCGCCGCGCAGAGCTCGCCCAGGATCACCGACTCGGTGTCGCGCTTGGAGCCGACGCGGATCGGCGCCGCCGCCGCCGACCCCGCGGCCGCGACCAGCGCGACGAGCGCCAGCAGCGCCGCGAGCGCGCGCCCCGCCGAAGGCGTCCGCCGCGCGCGCGCCGCCGCCCTCACGCGCCCTCCAGCGGCCAGCGCTGCGCCTGGATGAAGCGGGTGACGAACGGATCCGCCGGCGCGCGCGCGAGCTCGTCGAAGGAGCCGCGCTGCACCACGCGCCCCTCGCGCAGGAGCAGGATCTCGTGGGCCAGGTAGGCGGCCTCGCCGAGGTCGTGCGTCACCAGCACCACGGTCTTCCCGAGCTCGGCGAAGATCGCCTTGAGGTCCGCCTGGAGGTCGGCGCGAATCATCGGATCGAGCGCGCCCATGGGCTCGTCGAGCAGGAGCACCTCCGGGTCGAGCATCAGGGCCCGCATCAGGCTCACCCGCTGCCGCTGCCCTCCGGACAGCTCCGCCGGGAAGCGGCCGAGCGCGTCCTCCGGCAGCCGCGTGAGCTCGCGCAGGGCCGCGAGCCGCTCCGCGGCGCGCGCCTCGGTCCAGCCGAGGTGCCGCGCGAGCAGCGCCGCGTTGTCGCGCGCCGTCAGGTGGGGGAAGAGGCCCCCCTCCTGGATCACGTAGCCCATGCGGTGCCGGAGCCGCCGCGCGCTCTCCCGCGTGAGGGGCTCGCCGCCGATCCGCACCTCGCCGCGATCCGGCGTCACGAGCCCGATGAGCACGCGCAGCAGCGTGGATTTCCCGCAGCCGCTCGGGCCGATGACGGCCACGGTGCGCCCCGACGGGAAGCTCAGGTCCAGCGGGTGGAGCGCCGTCTGTCCACGGAACGCCTTGCTTACCCCTCGCACTTCCAGCATGTCGCGCTCACCTCCGGAGACGCCTCCCCGCTTTCGTACTACAGTCGCGCCCCGATGCGTGCCCACCTCCTTCCCGCCCTGCTCGCCTCGCTGCTGCTCGCCGCCTGCGCCGCCCCGGAGCCGCGGCCGAAGGAGCCGATCGGCCAGATCCCCGACGCGACGACCACGGCCAAGCCCGAGTGGATCCCGTTCCGTGTCCGCGCTGGCAAGAGCGTCGCCGCCGACCCGCGCGAGAAGCACCTCGCCGACCTCCGGCAGCTCACCTTCGGCGGCGAGAACGCCGAGGCCTACTGGTCGCCCGACGGCAGGAAGCTCACGTTCCAGTCGACCCGCGACGGGAGCAAGTGCGACCAGCAGTACGTCATCGACCTGGAGAGCGGCGACGTCCGCCGGGTCTCGAACGGCCAAGGCAAGACGACCTGCGGCTACTTCCTGTTCCCCGCGCCCCCGCCGCCGGCCGAGCCGCGCGTGCTCTTCGCCTCCACCCACGCCGCCGGCGAGGCGTGCCCGCCGAAGCCCGATCATTCGCAGGGTTATGTGTGGCCGCTCGACGAGTTCGACATCTACACCGCGAACGCCGACGGATCCGATCTCCGCCCCCTCATCCAGGGCAAGGGGTACGACGCCGAGGCGACCGTCGCGTTCGACGGCTCGCGCTTCGTGTTCACGAGCACGCGCGATGGGGACATCGAGCTCTACACCGCGAAGCTCGACGGCTCGGACGTCCGTCGCATCACGAGCACGCCCGGCTACGACGGCGGCGCATTCTTCTCTCCCGACTCCAAGAAGCTGGTCTGGCGCGCGAGCCGCCCCACCGGGGCGGCGCTCGAGGACTACCGCGCGCTGCTCGCCAAGGGGCTCGTGCGCCCGAGCGCGCTCGAGATCTTCGTCGCGGGCGCCGACGGGCAGAACCCGCGCGTGGTGACGAGCAACGGCCGCGCCAACTTCGCGCCCTATTTCCTGCCCGACTCGCGGCGGATCGTCTTCGCCTCGGATTTCAGCACCCCGCAGGGCGCGCGGGGCATGCCGAACTTCGACCTCTACCTGGTCGACACCGAGGCGCCCCCGGCCGAGAACGGCGTGCCGCCCGTCGAGCGCGTCACCTACTTCGAGGGCTTCGACAGCTTCCCCATGTTCTCGCCCACCGGCGAGCACGTCGTCTTCGCCTCGAACCGGTTCGGCGAGAAGCCCGGCGAGACCAACCTGTTCGTGGCCCGCTGGGTCGAATGACGCCCGCGTCGTCGCGGCCTCGCGCGCCGCTCGCCCTGGCGTCGGCGTGCGCGCTCGCGGGCTGCTCCGGCGCCCCGGCGCCGCCGCCCCGCCCCGCCGAGCCCCCCTCTCCCGCGGCGGATCTCGCCGGCGCCGCCTACATCTCGCCGGCGCGCTGGAGCTACCACCCGGCCGCGCCCGAGGCCGCGGTCGCGTGGGCGCCATTCGTCGGCGCCGGCGGCTGCGTCGTCGTCGCCCAGGGCGGCCAGCGCTGGACGGTGACGCCCGAGCCCCAGGCGTCCGCGCCTGCGCCCGGCGCCGCCGCGCCCGCCCTGCGCTGCGCCGGGCAGGGCCGGGCGAGCAGCGCGCCCGCGCCGGAGGAGCTCACCGCGCTCGTGCGCCGCGCGCCGACCTCGTGGATGTTCGTCGGCGCGAGCGGCGCGATCTACGAAGCCTCGTCGCCGCTCGGCCAGTTCACGCGCACGCTCTCGCCGCCCGAGCCGCTCGCCGACGTCGCGGGCGCCGGCGGCGCGCTGCTCGGGGTGACCCGCGGCGGCGGCGTGCTCCGGTGGCGCGAGGATCTCGGCTGGAAGCCGGTCCAGCTCGACGCCGCCGCAGCGTCGGCCGGGCGCGCGCCGCCGCGCGCCCTCGACGTCGCGATGACCGAGGGCGGCCGGGCGCTGGCGCTCGCGCTGCCCGAGTCGCTGTTCTCGAGCGACGACGGCGGCGCCACCTGGTCCCGCGCGCCGCTCCCGACGATGGGCCTCTCGCAGGTCGGCGTCCTCGGCGGCGAGCTCCTCGCCGAGGGGCTGCTCGCCTCGGCGACCTGGGAGCCGCGGCGCACGCCGGCGTTCTCGCGCAGCGCCGCGGCGCTCCCGCAGGCCGACGTCGAGCTCGCGATCGCGGTCCCGCGCGCGCCGTCCGCCGCCGCGGTGTCGGCCGGGCGCGCGGCGATCGCCGGCGACCGCTACGTCGAGGTGGTCCACCCGGACGACGCCGGCGCGCCCTGGCTGCTCGCGAGCGGCCCCATCGACGGGCCGCTCAGGACCGCGCCCCTCCCGGGCACGACCGGCTGCAGCAGCGTCAAGCTCGGCGCGGGCGGCGCGAGCGTCCTCAAGATCGTGGCGGTGTGTGTCGAGCCCGAGGACGACCGCATCCTCGCGCGGGTGCTCCGCAGCGACGACGGCGGCGCCTCGTGGTCGCCGGGCGCGACGCTGGAGACGCCCGACGTCGCGCACGTCAGCGTCGCCGTGTCGCCCGAGGGCGCGGCGCTCGTGACCGGCGTCTGCAAGCCGGCCGCCCGCGGGAGCGAATGCAAGCCGAGCGCGCCGCTCCTCCTGACCCAGGACGCCGCCCGGAGCGACGCGCGCGCCGCGGTCGTCGTCGCGGCGGCCCCGACGCTGAGCGGCATCGCCGCGCTGCCCGCGTTCTCGGCGGACGGGCGCTCCGCCTACTTCCTCGGCTACCGCGGCAAGGACGAGCGCCTCGCGCTGTTCGTCTCGCACGACGGCGGCGAGACGTTCGCGCCGCGGCTGCTGCACGCGCCCGGCGCGGCCGTGCCTTCACCCTCGCCCGACGGCCCCGAGGCCGAGGACGAGGACGAGGACGCCGAGGGCGGGCCCGGCGGCGGCGCGGCGCCGCCGGGGTTCGAGCTCGTGGAGGAGAGCGCGCTCCGCCCCGCCGACGACGGCGCCGTCGGCCTGCTGCTCTCGGAGTCGGGCGCGCTCGTGGTGGTCACCACCGACGACGACGGCCTGGTGCTCTCGGTGGCGGCCCCGCCCGCCGAGGGCGCGGTGCTCGCCGGCGTCGGCCGGCGCGTCGTCGCGCTCGCGCCGGAGCACCGCGCGCAGCCCGGCGGCGACATGGCCGCGGCGCTCTGGGAGTCGCTCGACGGCGGCGTGAGCTGGGCGGAGCTCCCGGAGATGCCGGCGATCTCCAGCGACGTCGCCCAGGGCGACGCCGCCGTGGTGTGCGGCGTGGGCGGCTGCCTCTTCGGCGACACGGTGACCCGCGTCGGCTGGGGCGCGTCGGCCGAGGGCGCGCCGGCGCGCGCCCCCGCGCCGGCGCCGCGCGCCCAGCCTGCGGTGCGCGCGCCGATCGTCTGCGAGACGCTGCCGTCCTCGAAGTGGACGCGCATCGACCACGTCGACTCGAGCGGCCTCGGCCTGCCCGACGGCGACGAGGCGCTGCGCGGCCGCTCCGTCTGGTCGCTGCTCACGCGCGCCCCGACCGGGGCCGTCGATGTCGTCTCCGCCATGCTGCCCGAGTCCGGCGCCGGCGAGGCGCGCGTCGTCACGCGCGCGCTGCTCCCCGCGGTGCCGGCGGGCGCGCGGGTGGCGACCAGCATCACCGCGCAGATGGAGGGCTACGCCGCCGCCCGCGTGCGGCTCCCCGGCGGCGCCGCCAAGCCGGGCGCGCCGATGCGCAACGTCGAGGTCGCCTGGGAGAACTGGATGGAGGGCACCTCCGGCCGCGGCGTCATCCCGGACGCCGGCCCGTTCGAGCCCGGCGACGTGAAGGTGGTCCCGCGCGCGGCGCGCCAGCCTCCTGCGGGCGCCCGCCCCCGGCCAGGTGCGCCGGGCGCCGCGCCGCCTCCCGAGGACCTGTTCGACCCCGCGCTGCTCTCCGTCTCGGTCCGGGGGATCTTCGTCCGCCCGCACTCCGGCGGCGCGCCCTCGCAGCTCACGTTCTTCTACGAGCCCTCCGGGAAGCTCCAGCGCTTCGACTTCCCGCTCTGGCCCGCGTCCGGCCTGCGCGGGAGCCTCGACGTGCGCGCCGACGCCGTGCTCGCGGACGGCCAGCCCGTGGGCGTGGGCATGGTCCGGCAGCTTTCGAACGGCCCCGTGACGGCGATGCTGCTCGCGCACCGCCCGGCCCCCGCGGCAGCCGGCGCCGCCGCGGCCCCGGCGCCGGGCGCCGCGTGGGAGATCGACGCCGTGACCGTCGCGCCTCCGGCGGACCGCGACCGCCTCGTGCACATCGACTGGACCTACGCGGGCAAGGAGATCGGCGTGACCACGCTCGTCGCTGCCCCGGCTCACGCCACCGCGTGGGCGCTCTTCCAGCCATTTCGTGGGGACGGAACGTTCGGTCCGGTGCAGCCGCTGCCCACGCCGTTCGACCTCGGGGGCGTGCCGCGCCCCTGTTCAGCGGCCGAGCGGGCCGCGACCGCGCGCCACGAGGTGCCGCTCTTCGCCGGCAGCGAGGCCCTGTTCCCGGGCACGCGCCACCCTGTGCTCGTCACCGACGTCGCGGGTCCTTCGGGCACCCCCGAGTCGCACGTGCTCCTGACCTCGACGGCTGTGCTCCACGGCACACCTGCCGCGCCGTGCGTCGCGGGCTGGGAGGCGAGGGCGCTCGGGCGTGCGCCCGTCTCTGCGATCGTCCCCGGCGATCTCGCGCAAGCATGGCTCTTCCGCGCCGCAGCGGGTACGTCCTCGGCGAACGGTACGGCCATCGAGCTCCGCCCCATGACGTGCCGCCTCGATCCGGGCGCGAAGGTGCCGGAGGTGGTGTGGAACGAGCCGGCCACCACGCGCATCGAGCGATGAGCGCTCGGCGCTGCGCGCCCGACTGAAAAGGACGAAGGAAACGAAGCAGGACAACGCGCGAAACGATCTCGGATCCGGGCTCGCGGTAACCTTATAGCGTCTCGCGTCTGCGCCGCGGCGCTTGCGCTCGTGGTCTCTGGAGCGATAGCCTGACCTGCCTGAAAGGGAGGTGACATGATCCGGAGGCGACGGCGGTTCGAGCTCAGGAAGACGCTGTTCCTGCTTCCGAACCTGATCACTCTCTCGTCGATTTTCTGCGGCTTCGACTCGATCCGGCGCTCGGCGACGGCGCAGGCGGAGGACGATTTTTACCGTGCCGCGCTGCTGATCGTCTTCGCGATGTTCTTCGACACGCTCGACGGGCGCGTCGCGCGGATGACGAAGACGCAGAGCGCGTTCGGCCTGCAGATCGACTCGCTGGCCGACATCGTCTCGTTCGGCGTGGCGCCGTCGATGCTCGTGTACCAGTGGACGCTGCACCGCTTCGATCTCGCGGGGCTGCTCGTGTCGTTCGTCTTCACGGCGTGCGGCGCGATCCGGCTGGCGCGCTTCAACGTCCTCTCGATGGGCGAGGCGGGCAAGCCCACGAAGCCCTCGAAGTACATCGTCGGCCTGCCGATCCCGGGCGCGGCGGGCATCCTCGTCTCGATCGTGGTGGCGAACCACGCCGTCGCCGGCGAGATCGGCGGCGAGCGCTACGCCGCGGCGATCCTGGCGACCACGACGATCCTGTCGCTGCTGATGGTCTCGACGATCCGGTTCCGCTCGTTCAAGGATCTCCGGCTCAACGTCCGGACGGTGCTCTTCGTCGCGTTCGCGGTCGGCTCGAGCGCGGTGATCTCGACGCAGCTCCAGCCCGCGTTCGTGCTCGTGTGGCTGCTCGGCTTCTACGTGCTGCTCGGGATCTTCGAGTCGCTCTGGCACCTGCCCGCGCGCCTCCGCGGCCTGCCGCGCGACTCGGCGCCTCCCCCCCGGGTGCCCCCCGCGGCCTGACGCCGGGCCGAGCCCGTGCGCCGGCCTCGCGACCCCACCCCTCAGCCCCCTTTTTGGGTAGACTGCTCGCGATGAAGAACCGCGTGTTCTTTCCGCAGGCCGCGCTCGACGACTGGATCGCGAGCGACCGCGTCGATCTGAACAACGACGAGCTTCTGATCAAGACCGAGGGCCGCCGCTACAAGATCATCGAGGCGATCCGCGTGGTCCGCGAGGTGACGGGCGCGGCGGACGTGCACGAGGTCATCGGCCGGGTGAAGACGCGCGCCTTCCTGAGGGAGCTCGGGGCGGAGATCCTCGAGGGGTCGATGATCATCGGCGACAACGCCTACGACGTGATCCCGGGCTTCATCGGCGCGCCGGTGGGCTCGTTCGCCGAGCACCGCAAGGCCGCGCCGGCGGCGACCGTGACGAACAGCAGCCTGACGAGCGACGAAGAGCTGCTCGCCGCGTTCCTGACGAGCAAGATGTAGCCGCAGCGGCCGCCTCCACCGGCGCCGGAGCGGCGCGCCCGGCGACGCCGCGCCCGCCCCGGCTCCCGGTGGAGCGCGCCGGCGGGTCCGCGCTGTCGGTCCCGTTCCTAGGGGCGTACGTCGTCTCCTCTACGGCCGGCGGGCCATCCCCGGTGAGGCAGGCTATAACGGGGGCCATGCGCGAGGTCGTCTCCGGGGTGAGCTTCCTGCTTGCGTTGCTGTTCTACGGCGCTGCCAGCGCGCTCTTCTTCCTCGACGTCGCGAGGAACCGCACGCGGGGCCCCGCCGCCCTCGACCTCGCGGGCCGCGGCTCGGGGCACACCCTCGACGCCGCGCGGCCGAGCTCCACAGCCGCGCCACCCTCGCGGCTCGCGCCGCTGCTGCTCGGCGTCGGGGCGCTCGGGCACGCGACCTACGTCACGTTCGCCAGCTTCGTCGCGCGCGTCTGCCCGGTCCACTCGGTCCACTTCATGCTGTCGGTCGCGTCGCTCCTGGCGATCGCCGTCTACCTCGTCGCCCGGCGCCGCTTCCGCATCGACGCGCTGGGGCTGCTCATCGGGCCGCTCGGGCTCGCCTTCCTGCTCGGCACCTTCTTCCTCGGGAAGCCGCACCCCGAGCCCAAGCTCCACCCGACGTTCATCGCGGCGCACGTCATGGCGAACCTCCTTGGGATCGCTCTGTTCCTCCTCGCCGGCGCCTCCGCCGCGCTCTACCTCGTCCAGGAGAACCGGCTCAAGCACAAGCGCCACGTCGAGCGCATGGGCAACCTCCCGCCGCTCGACATCCTCGACCGCGCCGTCCACCGGTTCCTGATCGCCGGGTTCCCCCTGCTGACGCTCGGCATCGTCACGGGGACGTTCTGGGCCCACCGGCTCGAGATGGGCAACACCGAGGAGGTGATGCGCGCCGTCTTCGGCTACGCGACCTGGCTCCTCATCGCGCTCGTCCTGCTCCTGCGCGCCGCCGCGGGCTGGCGCGGCCGCCGCGCCGCGTACGGGACCATCGCCGGGCTCATCTTCGCCGCGGCGGTGCTCGTCATCTACTTGGTCCGCCCCGCCGCGGGGCTCGGAGGCTAGCGCCCGGTGATCTTCGTCGGTCTGTCCCACAAGACCGCGCCCATCGAGGTGCGCGAGCGGCTCGCGATCGGGCGGGAGCGCCTCCCCGAGTTGCTCGCGCGGCTCACCGCCCAGCCTGCGATCGGGGAGGCCGTCGTGCTCTCGACCTGCAACCGCGTCGAGGTCTACGCCTCGGCGCGGGCGCCCGGGGCCGCCCGCGCCGGCAGCGCGCCGCCGGCCTCGCCCGACGAGGAGCTCTCGCTCCAGAACGAGGCGCTGCACGCGGTCGCCGCGGTCCTCGTCGGCATGGGCGGGGACGCCGTGCGCGGCCACCTCGCCGGCCGCCTCGGCGGCGAGGCCGTCCGCCACCTGTTCCGCGTGGCCGCCTCGCTCGACTCGATGGTCGTCGGCGAGCCGCAGATCCTCGGGCAGCTCAAGGAGGCGATCGAGATCGCCCGCGAGGCGAGGACCCTCGGCGGAAAGCTCGGCCGCGCGGTCCACCGGGCGATCAAGGTCGGCAAGCGCGTGCGCACCGAGACGGCGATCGGCGCGGGCCAGGTCTCGGTCTCCAGCGTCGCCATCGACCTCGCCCGCCAGATCTTCGCCGACCTCGCCGGCCACACCGCGCTGCTCGTCGGCGCCGGCGAGATGGCGGAGGCCGCCTCGAAGCTCCTCGTGCGCGCCGGCGCCCGCCTCCTCGTTGTGAACCGGAGCCCGGAGCGCGCCGCCGCGCTCGCCCGCGAGGTCGGCGGCGAGCCCCGCCCCTGGGCCGATCTCGAGCGCGCCGTCGTCGACGCCGACATCGTGGTCTCGTCGACCTCGAGCCCGACCTACGTGCTCACGCTCGACCTCGTGCGCCGGGCCCGCAAGGCGAGGAAGGGCAGGAGCCTGTTCCTCATCGACATCGCCGTCCCGCGCGACATCGACCCTGCCGTCAACAAGCTCGACAACGTCTACCTCTACGACGTCGACGACCTCACGCAGATCGTGGCGCAGTCGATGGAGGGGCGCGCCGCCGAGGCAGCGCGGGCCGAGGCGATCGTCCTGGAGGAGGCGCAGGCCTTCGAGGCGTGGACGCTCGAGCGCGCCCTGACCCCCACGATCGTGGGCCTCCGGGCGCGCACGCGCTCCATCCTCGCGGCCGAGGTCGAGCGCAGCCTCGCCGGCAAGCTCCGGCACCTCGGCCCGGCCGAGCGCCAGGCCCTCGCGGTGATGGTCGACGCCGCCACGAACAAGCTGCTCCACGTGCCCACGACCCGCCTCCGCGCGCTGGCCCGCGACCCCCGCGTCGCCGACCACGTCGACTCGCTCCGGGAGCTCTTCGACATCGACGGAGCGCGGGTCGACGCCGACGCCGCCTTGGCTCCGGGGCTCGCCGAGGCGGAGCGCGCCCCCGCCGAGGGCGGCCGCACCCCGCTGCCCGCCCGCGAGGCCGAGCCGCGCGCCGCCGCCGATCGCGCCGAGGGCGGCGCCCCGCCTCGCCAGGCAGGGCCGCGCGCGTCCGCCGCGGAGGACCACGGCGTCTATGCCCGGCAGCCCGGCGCGCGCGCCCCGTCCGCCGAGGCCGGCGTGCTGGCGGTCGCGAATCCTGCCGCGGCCGCGCGGGCGGCTGGGCTAAAAGAAGCGTGACCGACATGGAGCTCACCCTCGCCACGCGCCGCTCGGCGCTCGCCCTCGCCCAGTCCCGCGCCTTCGCCCGTGCCCTCGAGGCGGCGGTGCCTGGCCTCTCCCTCCGCGAGCTCGAGGTCGTGACCTCGGGCGACAAGACGCAGGATCGCCCGCTCCAGGACATCGGCGGCAAGGGGCTGTTCATCAAGGAGCTCGAGGAGGCGCTCCTCGACGGGCGCGCCGACTTCGCGGTCCACTCGATCAAGGACGTCCCCGCCGAGCTCGCCCCGGCGCTGCGCATCGCCTGCATCCCCGCGCGCGAGGACCCGCGCGACGCGCTCGTGACCCGCAGCGGCGCTCCGCTCGCCGAGCTGCCGGCCGGCGCCCGGATCGGGACCTCGAGCCTCCGCCGGGCGGTCGCCTTGCGCGCCGCGCGCCCGGACCTCCAGATCGAGCCGGTCCGCGGCAACGTGGACACCCGGCTGCGCAAGGTGGCGGACGGCGCGTTCGACGCGATCGTGCTGGCGCTCGCCGGCCTGAAGCGGCTCGGCCTCGAAGGCCGCGCCACGGAGGTCCTCTCGCCGGAGGTGTCGCTGCCGGCGATCGGCCAGGGGGCGCTCGGCATCGAGTGCCGCGTGGAGGACGCGCGTGTGCACGACGTCCTGGCGCGGCTCGCCGACGACGAGACCACGGTGTGTGTCACCGCGGAGCGGGCCGTGATGGCCGCCGTGGAGGGCAGCTGCCGGACGCCGGTGGCCGCCTACGCGGTGCGCGCCGGCGATGCGTTGTGGCTCCGCGGCCTGCTCGCCGAGCCCGACGGCACCCGGCTGCGGACGGCGGAGCGACGTATCGCGTGGCCGGGCGATGCGCGCGAAGCGGCGCGCCTGGGCGAGGAGCTCGGGGCGCAGCTCAAGAAGGGGTAGGGCCGGCACCCACGTCCACCACGGCTGAGCCCGAGGTGCGTACATGAAATGCCGGTGACGAACTGTGGGCAAAACGGTAACTTGCCCGGATGAAGTCCAAGGGCGAAAAGGGTCGAGCCAAGCCGAGCGCCGGGGCGGAGAAGCCTGCGAAGGCGGAGCGTGGCGGCGCGGGGGTGGCGTCGTGGGCGGGTGAGCGGGCGCAGGTCGAGCAGCTGCTGCGGCTCAGGCGACCGCTCACGGACGTGCAGCGCGCGGCGTTCCGGAGCCGGTTCTCGGACGTGCAGTGCGACGAGCTCGGGGGCCACGCGAAGAGCGGCCCCGTGTTCCGCGAGGGGCTGGAGTGGGCGGCGCGGATCCAGAAGACGCTCGGCGAGCCGCACGAGGGGCTTCGGTACTCGGAGGAGCGCTTCACCTGGCTGCTCGAGTGCCTCCTCGAGCTCGCGAAGTCGCGCGCGTCGTACAAGAGCGCGCAAAACCCTGCCGCCGCCGCGCGCCGCCTCGGAGAGCAGGCGCGGGCGGCGTCGCTGGAGCTCCGCGAGGATCTCACGAGCGTGCTGGCCGAGCTGGCCGGCGGGGTCGAGGCGGAGGTCGAGGCGCTCGCGAAGGCCCAGGGGGCGGCGGACGAGGCCCGCGATCTCGCGGCGTCGCTGCGCGCCCTCGCCGGCCTCGCCGAGGACTGGCTGCGCCGGGGGAGCGACGTGGATCGCGCCCTCGTCGCGTCGGCTGGCCTCACCCAGGCATACGCCCAGGCTGCCTGGCGCGCCGCCGACGAGCTCGAGCGCGCGGCGGCCGACGGCGCCCGCGCGGCGGCCGACGGCGCCGCGGGCGACGGCGCCGCCCAAGCTGCGGCCGACGGCGCTGCGGCCGACGCCACCCAGGCCGCGGGCGACGGCGCCGCGGGCGACCCCGGACAACGTGACGCCACGGCCGTGGTGCGCGCCGAGGGGCGGCTCTTGCGGGAGATGGCCGTCGCGATGCGCAGCTTCTCGGAGGCGCGCCGCAAGAACAGGGGCATCCGCAAGCTCGTCCCCGGATCCGCGACGCGCGACGTCCTCAAGCCGCGCGCGGCGCGGTCGTCCGAGCCGGAGGCGCAGGCGCCCCAGCCGGAGGAGACGCCGGAAGCCCAGCCAGCGCCGGATCAGGAGGCGCCGAGCCACGCCGCGCTGAACGGCCAGGCCACCTCGTAGCCGCCGAGCCGCCGCCGAGCAGCCACCAAGCGCAGTGCCCGGCGCCGCCCGCGCGCTTTCCGCTGCGGCGCATCCGTGCGAGACCCCACCCGCCGGCGCCCTCCCGCCGCCGACCGCAGCGCTCCATGCCGGGCTACGTCGCCCTCGTCCTCCACGCCCACCTGCCGTATGTGCGCCACCCCGAGCATGCCCGCTCGCTCGAGGAGCGCTGGCTCTTCGAGGCGCTCTGGGAGTGTTACCTCCCCTTGCTCGGGGTCCTCGATCGCCTCGCCGAAGATCACGTCGTCGCCCCGCTGACCCTCTCCGTCTCGCCGCCGCTCCTCGCGATGCTGCGTGACGAGCTGCTCCTTCGCCGCTTCGACGATCACCTCCGCCGGCTCACCGCGCTCGCCGCCCGGGTCGAGTCCCGCGTCGCGGGCAGCGGCTTCGCCGCGGCCGCGGCGTTCTACCGCGCGCGGCTCGACGCCGCGTCCAGCGCCTGGGCGGCGCTCGGCGGCGACGTCCCCGGCGCCCTCGTCCGCCACGCCGACGCCGGCCGCATCGCCCTGATCACCACGGCCGCCACGCACGCCTACCTCCCCGGCCTGCTCCCCGCGCCCGCGTCGATCCGGGCGCAGATCCGGCTCGGCCGCCGCGCCTTCGCGGCCCTCACCGGCGCGCCGGAGCCCGCCGGCTTCTGGCTCCCCGAGTGCGCCTACGCGCCCGGCCTCGACGCCGAGCTCGCCGCGGCCGGCGTCCAGTTCACGGTCCTCGACGCCCACGGCCTCGAGCTCGCGGCGCCGGCGCCGTCCGCCGGCGCCGCCGTCCCGGTGCTCTCGCCGGCCGGCGTCGTGTGCTTCGGGCGCGACCACGCCAGCGCGCGCGAGGTGTGGTCGCGCGACGCCGGCTACCCGGGCCACCCCGTCTACCGCGAGTTCTACCGGGACGCCGGGCACGATCTGCCCGAGCGCGACCTCGACCGCGAGCTCGGTCCCGGCGGCACCCGCCTCATGACCGGCCTCAAGCTCCACCGCGTGACCGGCCCCGGCCCCCACAAGGAGCCCTACGACCCCGCCCGCGCCTCCGCGCAGGCGCGCGCCCATGCCGCGGACTTCGTGGCCCGCCGCGAGGCCGCGCTCGGACCGGCCCGCGGCGCCCCGGCCCCCCCGATCCACGTCGCCCCGTACGACGCCGAGCTCTTCGGCCACTGGTGGCTCGAAGGCCCCGAGTTCCTCGAGCACGCCCTCAGGCGCCTCGCGGCGTCGGACCGCGCCGTCCCGATCACGCTCGGCGCCTACCTCGAGCGCCATCCGCCCGTGGAGGTCGTCGAGCCCGCCGCCTCGACGTGGGGCGAGGGCGGTTTCGGCTCGCTCTGGACTGGACCGAGCGCGGCGCGCCTGTGGCGCCACGTCCACCACGCCGAGCGCGCGGTGCGTGGCGCGCTCTCGCGCTGCCGCGGCGCGGTCGGCCTCCCCGGCCGCGCCCTGGATCAGGCGATCCGCGAGCTCCTCCTCCTGCAATCGAGCGACTGGGCCTTCATGATGGCCACCGGGGAGATGATCCCTTACGCCGAGGCGCGCGTCCGCGCCCACGCGGCCCGCGCCCCCCGGCTCGCCAGCCTCGCCGAGCAGCCCTCCATCGCGCCCGCCGACGCTGCCTGGATCGACGCGCTCTGCGCCCTCGACCCTTTCCTCGCCGAGCTGCCCGGCCCCGCGCTCCGCGACGCCTTCGACCCGTGGCGCTGAACGCGCTCTCCCACCGCCTGTCGCCCTCCAGCTCAGCCACCTTCACGACCGGCGCTGCACCACGTTGGAGCAACTGCGAGTTTCATCTGTATTGCAATCTTTCGACAGCACTGCTCGCGGCGCGCTCCCCGCGCCCGCTGGCTCCGACGTCGCAGCGCGCATTTCGTTGGCGCCCCGGCGCGGGATCTCCCGGCGCGGAAGCGCTTTTTCAGCGTGCACGGGGGCCTCGCTCGGCGCAATGACCCGCCGTTCATCGGTTTTCCCGGGCTGCCTTGCGCGCAGGCGCCGCGCAGCACGAATTTCACGGACACGTCGGTCCAAGGTGCGAGGCGGACGGAGATGCGCTCGGATGACCCCCCTTGATGACCGGCCGGTCAGCCCCCTACTGTGGTGCCCGCCGGCTTTGCTCCTGGACCGCACCGGCAGGCGCTGGCAAGAACCCGGGCGGACTCCCCATGAAACATCCTGCTTGCGGACACGAGCTCCCGATCGCTCGATGGGCCACCGGCGCTCGTAGCGCCGCCTCGCATTACTCCCGCGCCACCCTCTTGGCGGCGCTGCTCGCGGCGCTCGCGGCGCCCACGTTGACCGCCTGCCGAAAGTCGGAGGCGGGCGCGCAGCCGTCGCCGACGCGCGACGCCGCCGCGCCGCGCGAGAAGCCCGCCGTGCGCTTCGCGAAGGTGGTCTCCCGCCCGCTGGCGCAGACGCTCGACATCAGCGGCACCCTGGTCGCCGACGAGACCAGCGAGGTGGCCACGCAGGTCGCCGGCTCGGTGCTGAGCGTCAACGTCGACGTGGGCTCGCGGGTCAAGAAGGGGGATCCGCTCGTCGTGCTCGACGCGCGCAACGGCGCGCTCCAGGCGCAGGCGGCCGAGGCCGCGGTGGCGCAGGCGCGGGCCAGGCTCGCGCTCCAGCCGGGGGCGTCGCCGAAGGGGATCGACCCCGATCAGGTGCCCGAGGTGCGGGCCGCGAAGCAGAGCATGGAGCTCGCCAAGGCCGAGGCCGATCGCGTGAAGCAGCTCTTCGATCAGGGCGCCGTCGCCCAGGCGACCTGGGACGCCGCGCGCACGCAGGCCCAGAACGCGGCCGCGCAGTACGACGCCGCGGTCAACGGCATCCGCGCCACGGTCGCGGCGCTCACGTCCGCGCAGGCGCAGGCCGGGCTCGCCTCGAAGGCCGTCTCCGACACGACCGTGCGGGCGCCCTTCGACGGCGCCGTCGCCGAGAAGCGGATCAGCGTCGGCGAGTTCGCCAGCCCCGGCCGCGTGGTCGCGGTCGTGGTCCGCGACAACCCGCTGCGGCTCCTCATCGACGTGCCGGAGGCGGACATCGCGCGCGTCGAGCTGGGCAAGCCGGTGAACGTCAAGGTCGCCGCCTTCCCCGACCGCACGTTCCCGGGCGTCGTGAAGCGGATCGGCGCGAGCCTCAAGGCGTCGTCGCGCACGTTGCCCGTCGAGGCCGAGTTCGACAACAGCGAGGGGAAGCTCCGCCCCGGCCTCTTCGCGCAGGGCGAGCTGGCTCTGACCGGCGAGTCAAAAAAGGCGCTCCTCGTCCCCGAGGCGGCGGTCGGCACCTCCGGCACGAGCGCGCGTGTGTTCGTGAAGGCGGGTGATCGCGTGACGGAGCGGCTCGTGAAGACCGGCCGCAAGGTCGAGGATCTCGTCGAGGTCATCGGCCCGCTCTCCGAGGGGGACGAGGTCGCGATCGAGAAGGTGAGCGAGCTGGCGGACGGCATCGAGGTCGCGGCGGCGCAGTGACCCGCCCGCGCCCGCATTACTGAAGAAAGGTAGCGACCATGCAGTGGCTCGCGGCAATCTGCATCCGTAGGCCGGTGTTCGCCTCGGTGATCGTCCTGCTCCTCACGGTGCTCGGGGCGTTCTCGTACTTCGGCCTCGGCGTGGATCGGTTCCCGAAGGTCGAGTTCCCGTTCATCGTGGTGACGACCATCCTCCCCGGCGCGGCGCCCGAGGAGGTGGAGACGGAGATCTCCGACAAGCTCGAGTCGGCGGTCAACACCATCAGCGGTATCGACGAGCTGCGCTCCGTGTCGGTCGAGGGGCTCAGCCAGGTCATGATCTCCTTCCAGCTCGAGAAGGACGTCGACGTCGCCGCGCAGGAGGTGCGCGACAAGGTCGACGGCATCCTCGCGGAGCTCCCGGAGGGGATCGAGCCGCCGACGGTCGGCAAGCTCGATCCGGACGCCGCCCCGATCCTCACGCTCGCCGTCTCGTCCCCGAAGGCGGACGTCCGCGAGGTGACCGAGTTCGCCGACAAGACGCTGCGGCGCGAGCTCGAGTCGCTCGCGGGCGTCGGCCAGGTGCTGCTCATCGGCGGCCGGAACCGGCAGATCAACATCTGGATCGACCCGGAGAAGCTCGAGAAGTTCGCGCTGACGGGCGGCGTCGTGGCCCAGGCGCTGGCGAGCCAGAACGTCGAGATCCCCGCCGGACGGATCGAGCAAGGGGGCAGGGCCCTCACCCTGCGGACGCGCGGCCGCGTGCAGTCCGTCGAGCAGATGGAGGACATCGTGCTCGCGAACCGCGAGGGCTACTCCGTCCGGCTCGGCGACGTCGCGGAGGTCCAGGACGGCATGGCGGAGCCCGAGTCCGCCGGCTTCCGCGGCCTGAACCCCGCCGTGCTCCTCAGCATCCGCAAGCAGAGCGGGACGAACACCGTCGAGGTCATCGACGGGCTGAAGGCGCGGATCAGCGACCTCCAGAAGCGCCTCCCCCCGGGCTACGAGATCGTGATCGCCCGCGATCAGTCCGAGTTCATCAAGAACTCGGTCAACGCCGTCAAGGAGCACCTCGTGCTCGGCGCGCTGCTCGCCGCGATCATCGTCGCGCTCTTCCTCGCCAACGCCCGCAGCACGATCATCTCCGCGATCGCCATCCCGACGAGCATCATCTCCACCTTCGCCCTGATGAAGGTGGCGGGCTTCACGCTCAACGGGATCACGCTCCTCGCGTTGACGCTGGCGGTCGGCATCGTGATCGACGACGCGATCGTCGTCCTCGAGAACTGCTACCGCTGGATCGAGGAGAAGGGCGTGAGCCCCTGGGAGGCGGCGCTCCAGGGCACGAAGGAGATCGGCCCCGCGGTGCTCGCGACGACGCTCTCGCTCATCGCGGTGTTCGTCCCGGTCGCGTTCATGAGCGGCATCGTCGGCCGCTTCCTGAACTCGTTCGGCCTCACCATGGCGTTCTCGATCCTGGTGTCGCTGATCGTGAGCTTCACCCTGACGCCGATGCTCTCGGCGCGATGGCTGAAGAAGCCGGAGAAGCACGCCGCCGGCAGCTCCAAGGAGTCGCGCTTCTACGGGCCGATCGAGCGCGGCTACATGGCGCTGCTCCGCTGGTCGATGGCGCACCGCTGGGTGATCGTGCTCGCCTCGTTCCTGGCGCTGGTCTCGATCCCGGTGCTCGGCGGCCTCGCGAAGTTCAACTTCCTCCCGATCGAGGACGAGTCGCAGTTCCAGGTGAGCCTGCGCGCGCCCGAGGGGGTGAGCCTCGACGGGACGCGCGTCACCGCCACGCGGATCGCGGGGGACCTCGAGAAGCTCCCCGGCGTGCTCTACACGCTGACGACGATCGGCGACGACCCGCAGAAGACGCCGAACCTCGCCAACATCTACGTGAAGCTCGCGCCGGCGGGCGAGCGCGACCTGTCGCAGCAGGACCTCATCGATCGCGCCCGGCGCGAGCTCCAGCCGAAGTTCGACGCGGAGCACCTCCGGGCGACCATCGGCCCCGTGCCCGCCTTCTCCGGCGGCCAGAGCACCCAGATCGCCTACCAGGTGCAGGGGCCCGACCTCCAGAAGATCGGCCAGTACTCCGGCGCGCTCCTCGAGAAGCTCAAGGCGATGCCGGGCGTCGTCGATCCGGACACGTCGCTGCTCGTCGGCAAGCCGGAGATCCGCGTCGTCATCGACCGCAAGAAGGCGGCCGATCTCGGCGTGCAGGTCGGCGACGTGGCCAGCACCCTGCGCCTGCTCGTCGGCGGGTACAAGGTGTCGACCTACAACGAAGGCGGCGAGCAGTACGAGGTGCACGCGCGCGCGCTGCCGAGCTTCCGCTCCGACAAGGAGGGCCTCGCGAAGATCACCGTCCCGTCGACGAAGCTCGGCGCGGTGACGCTCGACAACGTGGTGACGTTCACGGAGGGGACGGGGCCGTCGCGCATCGAGCGCTACAACCGCCAGCGGCAGGTCATGCTGATGGCGAACCTCGAGGCGGGCTACTCGCAGCAGACGGTCGTCCAGGAGCTCGACAAGGCCACGGCGCAGCTCAACCTCGCGCCCGGCTACTCCGCCGGCCCCGTCGGCGCGTCGAAGGAGCTCGTCAAGATGATGAAGAGCTTCCTCGTCGCCCTGCTCCTGTCGTTCGTCTTCATGTACCTCGTGCTCGCCGCGCAGTTCGAGTCGTGGCTGCACCCGATCACGATCCTGCTCTCGCTGCCGCTGACGCTGCCGTTCGCGTTCGTGTCGGTCATCATCTTCCGGCAGTCGCTCAACATCTTCTCGCTGCTCGGCATCGTCGTGCTGTTCGGCATCGTGAAGAAGAACTCGATCCTCCAGATCGATCACACCATCAAGCTGCGCGAGCACGGGCTGCCGCGGGCGCAGGCCATCCTCGAGGCGAACCGCGACCGGCTCCGGCCGATCCTGATGACCACGCTCGCGTTCGTGGCCGGCATGATCCCGCTCGTCGCCTCGAGCGGCGCCGGGTCGGGCACGAACCGCGCGACCGGGTTCGTCATCATCGGCGGGCAGACCCTGGCGCTGCTCCTGACGCTGCTCGCGACGCCGGTCGCCTACTCGCTGTTCGACGACGTCTCGTCGTGGCTGAAGCGGGTCCTGCCCTTCATGCGGGGCAACGACGACCAGGGCGAGCCCCGCGGGACGGGGTCTGGCGGCGTCGCTCCGGTGGGGGAGGGGATCGCCGCGGCGGGCCACCACGGCGCCGCCGCGCGCGTCGCGGTCGCGCCCGAGGGGGCGCGGCCGGCGCAGGCGCACCTCGACTAGCCTCGAGAAGGCTGCGCTTCAGGGCGCGGCGCGCGCGGCGCGCGCCACGCCCTGGAGCGATCGCGGCGCGGCGCCGCTCACTCCACGTCGCCGTGCACCTTGCGCAGGATCACGTCCAGCAGACCGTCGAACGCGTCGCGCATCGCCCAGGCCTGGGCGGCGTTGTCGTCGAGGCCCGCCGCCTTGCGGCGGCCCTCGGCGAGCGCTTGCTTCGGGCCCTTGCAGGCCGCGCCGAGCCGGCGCTCCATGTCGAGCGCGGCGCCCTCGTAAATATGGTAGCAGGACGCAAAATCACCCTGGTTGTACAGGGGTGAGCCGACCTGGATCGCGCCGTCCATCGTCCGCGCGAGCACGAGGAGGTCGTCCTCGGTGCAGCCGCGGAGGAGCGCGAGCGCGTGGCGGGGCACCGCGCGTTTGACCGGCGGCAGCGCCGTCCCTTCCTCGGCCGTCTCGGCGGCGAACGTCGAGAGCGGGACGGGATCGGGGTGCACGAGCAGCTTCTTCAGGTAGGCCGCGGGAACGCCGAAGTTCAGGTTCTGGCCCTGCGTCGCGACCGCGGCGGCGACGCCGATCACCTCGCCGCGCTCGTTGAAGAGCGGCCCGCCCGAGGAGCCCGGCGCGATCGGCGCGGAGATCTGCAGCAGCGTCAGCGCGGGGTCCACCACGCGGACCGCGCTCACGAGGCCGTTCGACACCGTGTCCGCGAGCCCGAGCGGGTGGCCGATCGCGACGACCGGATCGCCCGGGCGGACCGCGCCGCTGTCGCCGAGGGGCAGCAGCGGGAGCTTGCGCCGCGCGTGGATCCTCACGATGGCGAGATCCCGGTCCTCGTCGAACGCGAGCACCTCGAGCACCGGGTGCTCGCTCTGGTCCCACAGGATCACCTTGAGGTCGGCGGCGCCCGCGATGACGTGGAAGTTCGTCGCGATCCAGCCGTCCTCGCGGACGAGGAAGCCCGCCCCCAGCGACCCATCGCCGCGGATCGTGACCACCGCCGGCGTGGCGCGCGCGGCGATCTGCGCGGGCGTCATCGGGGCGGCGGGCTGCGTCGCCGGGCTGGCCGGCTGGCTGGACGCGCCCGCGCCGCAGCCGAGCGCCGCGAGCGCCGCCGCGGCGACCAGGCCGGCGAGGCGCCGGCGGCGCGGCCGACCCGGCGGCGGCCGCGACAGCCGCGGCCGCGAGGGGGGGCGCGGGCGCGAGGCGGCGCCGGAGCGCCGGGGGTCGTCATGGAGCTCGCCTGACAGGCTGCGGTGGATCATGTCGCTCCCGGGGGGGCGGCGCGGGCGGCCTCCCCTCCGGCAAGCGTAACGAAGACCCGCCGGATCGTCTCGCGCGCAGGGAGAAATTCGGGGCGCGCCCGCCTATGCTGTCGCGGTGAGCCAGAACCACGACGCGCGCGATCCGATCTTCGCCCTCAGCGACGATCTCGTCGAAGCCTTCGCTGCCCGGTGCCCTGCCGACGCCACCATGGCGGGCGTCCCCTGCGATGACGGCGCCTGGAACGATTGGAGCCCGAGCGGCGCCGCTGCCTGGGCCTCCACGCTCGCGTCGTTCCAGGAGCGCCTCCGGGCGCTCCCGCCGCTCCCCCGCGGACCGGAGGCGCGGTGGAGCCGCCTCGCACGCCGCGTCATGGCCGATTACCTGGACGAGCGGCTCGACGATTTCCATCACGGCGAGCACCTGCGCGACCTCAACAACATCGAGTCCGCTTTCCAGCACATGCGGGTCGTCTTCGACCTGATGGACACCCGGAGCGCCGCCGGATGGGACGCGATCGCGTCGCGCCTCTCGACCCTCTCGCAGGCCTGCGACAGCTACCGCGCGTCGCTGGAGGAAGGGCGCCGCACGGGCGATGTCGTCGCGCGCCGCCAGGTGCGCGCCGTCGTCGAGCAGGCGCGCCGCCAGGCGGGCGAGGCGTCGTTCTTCTTGACGCTGCCGGCGGCCTACGAGGCGTCCGGCGTCGCCACGAGCGAGGGCCGCGCGCGCCTCGCGTCCGGGGTCGAGCGGGCGCGCGCCGCGTTCGGCGGGCTCGCCGGCTACCTGGAGCAGACGTACCTGCCCAGCGCGCGCGCCGCGGATGCGGTCGGCGAGGAGCGTTACCTCCGCCTCGCGCGCCGCTTCCTCGGCGCGAGCATCGACCCGATCGAGACCTACGCCTGGGGCTGGTCCGAGGTCCACGCCATCGAGGCGCAGATGGCGTGCCTCGCCGCCGAGATCCGCCCGGGGGCGTCGCTGCCCGAGGTGATCGATCTCCTCATGACCGACCCCGCCCGGTGCGCGCACAGCCCCGACGAGTTTCTCCGCCTCATGCTCGAGCGCCAGCACAAGGCGCTCGCCGAGCTCGACGGCACCCACTTCGACATCCCCGAGCCGATCCGCCGCATCGACGTGAAGCTCGCGCCGCCCGGCGGCCCGCTCGGCGCCTACTACGTGATCCCGAGCGACGGCTTCAAGCGGCCCGGAACGGTCTGGTACGCCCCCGGCGACAAGCAGCAGTTCCCGCTCTACGAGGAGATCACGACCGCGTACCACGAGGGGTTCCCCGGTCATCACCTGCAGTGCGGGCTCCAGGTGTACCTCGAGGACCGGCTGAGCCGGCTCCACCGCTTCCTGGTCATGTACTCCGGCCACGCCGAGGGGTGGGCGCTCTACGCCGAGCAGCTGATGTACGAGCTCGGCTACTTCGAGCGCCCCGACTACGTGCTCGGCATGCTCGCGGGCAAGCTCACGCGCGCCTACCGCGTCGTGCTCGACATCGGCATGCACCTGGATCTGCCCATCCCCCGGAGCGCCCCGCTCCACGCGGGAGAGGCGTGGCGCTATGAGACCGCCGTCGAGTACCTCCACAGCCGGGCCTTCCTGACGCTGGATCACGCGCACAGCGAGGCGACGCGGTATCTCGGCTGGCCCGGACAGGCCATCTCCTACAAGGTCGGAGAGCGGGTCATCCTGGAGCTGCGCGAGGAGCTCCGGCGCCGGCAGGGCGCGGCGTTCGATCTGAAGGCGTTCCACGCCAAGGTGATCGGCTCGGGCTCCGTCGGGCTCGATCACCTGCGCGAGATCGTGCTGGAGGACGACGGAGAGCTCGCGGCGCGCTGAGCTCGCGCTCGTCGATCAGCGCGCGGCGCCCTGCGCGCCTCGCGCCCCCGCACGGGTCGCCCTGGCCCCGCCGCGCAGGTGCCCCTCGCTCCGTGCTCCGGCGCGCGTGGCACGTTTTTTCCTTGTCACATCGCCAACGGCCTGACCGCGGCCTCCAGGCCCGGCTTCTTCAGGCGTGGTGTTGGCATTGTTTGGCACAGGAGCGAAGCCCATGACAGCTCACCGACTTTCTTGGTCTCACCTCGGCACCCTGCTCTCGATCGCCGTCGCTGCCCCTCTGGCGCTCGCGGGCTGCAACGTCACCATCGGCGGCGGCGGCGCGACCTGCGAGGTGGATGGCGCCGTCTACAGCCCTGGCGACTCGTTCCCCGACGCGGATGGCTGCAACACGTGCACGTGCACCGAGGACGGCACCGTCGCCTGCACGCTGATGCTGTGTGTGTCCGGCTGTACCTACGAGGGCGTCGAGCACCCCGCCGGCGCGTCGTTCCCCGCCTCGGATGGCTGCAACACCTGCACGTGCGACCCCTCCGGCAGCGGCAACGTCGGCTGTACCAAGATCGCGTGCCCGAGCTGCACGCCGGGCGAGGAGCTCTTCGACGGCTGCAACACCTGCACCTGCGACGAGGCAGGCCGCCTCATCTGCACGGATCGGTACTGCCCGCCGGGCTGCGACTACGGCGGCGTGACCTACGCGCCGGGCGACACGTTCCCGTCCGACGACGGCTGCAACACCTGCACGTGCACGGCCGACGGGGGCGTCGCGTGCACCGCGCGCGCGTGCGCGTGCGACCCGGAAGGCGAGTGGTGGCGCGACTACGTGGCCGACGACCGGGAGATCTGCCCGCTCATCGACTTCGTCTGCCCGGAGAACACCACCTATTTCCAGAGCGATTGCGGCTGCGGCTGCGAGCAGGACAAGAGCTGCCCCGAGTTCTTCAACTGCATGCCGCCCGCGGAGTGCGACGCGGCGGCGCTCCAGGCGCGCTGCCCGTACTCCGAGATCGCGTACTGAACCTCCCGCCGCGCGCCTCAGGCGGGCGAGGCCCGCCGGCGCGTCGCGCGGACCTCGCCCGCTTCGCTCGGCGCGCGCGCGGCTCGACGCCGGGCCGCGCGCATGCCAAGCGAGGGCGGGTGAGCTCTCCCCCAGCGAGCGAAGCCCCCGAGGCCGGGCCGAGCGGCTCGGACCTCTGCACCGCGTGCGGCCTGTGCTGCACGGGGCTGCTCTTCGACGTCGCCCCGCTCGAGGAGGGGGAGCTCCCGCTCGCCGAGAAGCTCCGCCTGCCGCTCGCCTGCAATCAGTACCACGACGCCTTCCGGCTGCCGTGCCCTTGCCACCGCGACCGCAAGTGCACCGTCTACGAGACGCGCTTCTCGGTGTGCAGCAGCTACGAGTGCGGCTTGCTCCGGCGCTGCAAGGCGGGCGAGGTGCCGCTCGGCGAGGCGCTCTCCCGCGTGAGCGGCGTGCTCCGCCTCGCGGACGCCGTGCGCCGGCGCGTGCCCGCGCTCGATCCGCCGCTCCCGCTCTGGGACGAGGCCCGCGAGCACCTCCGCCGGCGCGACGCCGAGGACAGCTCGCCGGCATGGAAGAACGAGCGGGAGTCGCTCGTCGCCGCGCTCGACGAGCTCCGGGTCGCGTGCAGGCAAGGCCTCGATCCGTAGCGATCGCGCCCCGTCGGTCTCTCCTGGCGATCCCCGGCGAGATCGAATAGATCCCCCGCCATGCTCTCCGAGACCCGCGAGAAAGTCCTGGACATTAAAAGGCGCTTTGAGGCGCTAAGGGGGCATCTTTGACGTCCCCAAGCTCGAACGGATGCTCCAGGATCTGACCCAGACGACGCTGTCGCCCGGGTTCTGGAACGATCAGGAAAAAGCCCAAGCCGTCCTCCGCAAGCGCGCCCAGGTCGAGTCGAAGCTCGAGATGGCGCAGAAGCTCGGCCGCGAGATCGACGATCTCTCGGAGTACCTCGAGCTCGGCGCCGCCGAGGGCGACGAGGGGGTCATCGCCGACGCCGACGCGCAGGCCGACGCCATCGCCGCGCGCCTCCGGAAGGCCGAGCTCGATCGCATGCTGTCCGGCCCCGCCGACCGCGGCAACGCGATCGTCAGCATCCACCCGGGCGCCGGCGGCACCGACGCGAAGGACTGGGCGTCGATGCTGCTCCGCATGTACCTCCGCTTCTGCGAGCGGCGGGGCTACAAGACGGAGATCATCGACTACCAGGACGGCGACGAGGCCGGCATCGACGCGGTCACGTTCACGGTGAGCGGCGACGCCGCGTACGGCTATCTCCGCTCCGAGGCCGGCGTCCACCGCCTGGTGCGGATGAGCCCGTTCAACGCCGATCATACGCGCCAGACCGCGTTCGCCGCCGTCGAGGTCACCCCGGACAGCGACGACGAGATCGACATCCAGGTGAACGAGAAGGACATCGAGATCACGACGATGCGCGCCGGCGGCAAGGGCGGGCAGAACGTGAACAAGGTCGAGACGGCCGTGCGCCTCCGGCACCTCCCGACCGGCCTGAACATCGTGTGCCGCGCCGAGCGCAGCCAGCACCAGAACCGCGCGATGGCGATGAAGGTCCTCAAGGCGAAGCTCTACGAGATGGAGCTCCAGAAGCGGGAGGCCGAGGTCCAGGCCTACAACGCCGCGAAGAGCGCCATCAACTTCGGCAGCCAGATCAGGAACTACGTCCTCGCGCCGTACCGGCTGGTCAAGGACGTGCGCACCTCCACCGACGCCACCGACGTGGACGGCGTGCTCGACGGCGACCTCGATCGCTTCATCGAGGCCTACCTGCTCGCTGCGGCGGGCGGCTCCCTGCGGAAGGGCGGCGCCGTCGCGGAGGACGACGCGTGAGCCAGCGGAACGATAAGCCGAACGACCGGAAGACCGAGCGGCTCGCCAAGGAGGCCGCCGAGGCCGCGCGCGCCGAGGAGACGCTGATCGCCACGCGCAAGGCCAAGGCGGCGCGGCTCCGCGCGCGCGGCGAGAACCCGTTCGCCAACGACGTCACCTCCGGCGAGCCGCTCACCGAGCTCGCGGCCGTCCGCGCCCGCTTCGACGGCGCGCGCCTCGTGGCCGAGCCGCGTCCCGCCGACGCGGGCGCGCCGGAGCGGGCCGCCGCCGCGGCGGACCGCTACGACCCGGCGCGCGTCGATCCGCTCCCGTTCCGCGTCGCGGGCCGGGTCCTCTTCGTGCGCTCGTTCGGCGGCGTCACCTTCGTCCGGCTGCGCGACCGCACCGGCGAGCTCCAGCTCTACTGCGAGCAGGGGGGCCTCGCCGACTTCGAGCGGCTCGAGGACGTCGACCTCGGCGACTTCGTCGAGGCCCGCGGCGTCGCGATGGCGACCCAGAAGGGCGAGCTCTCGATCCGCGTAGGGCGCCTGCGGCTGCTCACGAAGGCCTACCGCCCGCTGCCCACCAAGACGAGCTTCAAGGACGTCGAGGCGCGCTACCGCATGCGGTACGTCGATCTCGTCGCCAACCCGCACGTCGCCGGCGTCTTCCGCGCCCGCACCGCGATCGTCGCCGCGCTCCGCGAGTTCCTCGACGCGCGCGGCTTCCTCGAGGTCGAGACCCCGACGATGCACACGCTCGTCGGCGGCGCCGCCGCGAAGCCGTTCAAGACCCACCACAACGCGCTCGATCTCGAGCTCTTCATGCGCATCGCGCCCGAGCTCTTCCTCAAGCGCCTCGTGGTCGGCGGGTTCGAGCGCGTCTACGAGATCGCCCGCTGCTACCGGAACGAGGGGCTCTCGACGCGGCACAACCCCGAGTTCACGATGCTCGAGTACTACCAGGCGTACGCCACGTACGAGACCCTGATGGACGCGACCGAGGCGATGCTCCGCCACGTCGACGCCCGCCTGGCCGAGCGGCTGCCCGCCGAGCACGCCGCGTGGGCCGCGCAGCGGCCGTACTCGCTCGATCGCTTTGCGCGCGTCCCCATGACCGAGGGGCTCGCCCGCGCCCTCGAGAAATCGGGCCTGCCCGCCGACGTCCCGCAGCGGATCGCCGCGGACGACGCCCCGATCAAGGAGTGGGCGAAGGCGGCGAAGGCGGCCGGGCGCGAGATCGACTGGACGAATTTCCGCGCGGGCGCGAAGAAGTGCGAGTCCCCTGGGGAGCTCGTCTTCTGCGCCTACGAGTACGTGGTCGAGCCGTTCCTCACGCGGGACTACCGCACCGACGCGGGCGACAAGAGCGTCCCCGTGTTCATCATCGACTATCCCTTCGAGGTCTCCCCGCTCGCGCGCAAGAAGGACAGCGATCCCACGCTGGTCGACCGCTTCGAGCTCTTCATCGAGGGCCGCGAGCTCTGCAACGCGTTCAGCGAGCTCAACGACCCCGAGGACCAGGACGCGCGCTTCCGCGCGCAGGTCGCGAAGAAGTCGCGGGGCGAGGAGGAGACGATGGATTACGACGCGGATTACGTCCGCGCCCTGGAGCACGGCCTCCCGCCGACGGCGGGCTTCGGCATGGGGATCGATCGCCTGACCATGCTCCTCACCGGCGCGACGTCCATCCGTGACGTCATCCTGTTCCCCCTGCTCCGTCCCGAGACCGACGCGTGATCGAGCTCTCCAAGCCCTTGCAGGTAGCGCTGCTCGCCGCCGTGGCTGCGGGCGTCCTCCTGCTCGCGTGGCGCGGCGTCACCCGCGTCGGCGACCGGGGTGAGCTGGAGCCCCGGCGCCCGCTCGTCGCGCGCATCGGGATCGCGATCGCGCTCGTGGGCGGCGGCTTGCTCGCGCTCTCGATCCTCACGCCCGACGTGCCGCCGAAGAGCCCCGGGTTCCTCGGGCTCGTCCGCGCCACGTTGACGACCGACCCGATCAAGACCGCCCAGGCCCTCGGCGGGGACGTCTTGACCGGCATCCTCTGGCTGGTCATCGCCAGAGTCGTCCGCAGACCCAAGGTCCGCACGGTGGCCAGGGTCCTGGGCCTGGTTTTTCTCCTCTCCTCGCTCGCCGTCGGGATGCTCTGGGTCGTGGTCCTGCCGATCCATCCGATCCTCAAGTGGATCATCTTGGGCGTCGTGACCGCCGCGGGCGTGATTTACGCGGTCGTCGGGAGCCTCTCCGTCCGCAAGGGGCTGTACCGCGCGCTCCTCTGGTGGTGGGGCGCGCTCGTGGGCGTGACGTTCGGGGTCTCCGCGGCGCTCACGGTCCGGATGCCCGTGAGCCGGCTCGTCTCGCCCAGCGCCACGGAGGAGGTCATCCGCTTCACCGCGCTCGTCTCGAGCGTCGTCTTCCTGTACTTCGTGCTCTCGGCGCTCCTGCCGATCATCCTCGACGCGCTCGAGCGCCGGAGCTTCGTGCCCTTCGTCGGCGCGCGCCACGTGCGCGCCTCGAAGAGCGGCTTCCTCACGGTGATCGCGGTCCTGTCGATGGCGGGCGTGGGCGTCAGCTCGTGCGCCCTGTGCTCGGTGACGAGCATCATGGGCGGCTTCGGCGCCGATCTGAAGCGCAAGATCCTCGGCAACAACGCGCACATCGTGGTCGACGTCCCCCGCTCCGGCGGCTTCGGCGACTGGGACGACAAGCTCACCAGGGTGCGCGTCGCGCTCGCGCCCCACGGCGGCGCCGCGACGCCGATCGTGGCCGGCGAGGCGATGGGCTCCAGCGCCTCGAACACCGCCGGCGCCCTCGTCCGCGGCATCGATCCGGACACCATCGGCCAGGTCATCGACCTCCTCGGCAACATCGAGGTCGGCAAGTTCGACTACCTGCGCGATCCCGAGAAGCTGACGACCCTGCCGCCCGAGGAGATCATCGGCCGGGGCCCGGGCGGTGAGCCGTACTTCAAGGGGCCGGACTTCCGCCTTCCGTCGGACACCGACCCGTCGGTGCGCGACTACCTGAAGCAGCAGACGCGCGTGTACCCGGGCGTCATCATCGGCCGCGAGCTCGCGAAATCGCTCCACGTGCTGGTCGGCGACGAGGTGACGCTGCTCTCGCCGATGGGCGAGCTCGGCCCCACCGGCGTGATGCCGCGCTCCCGCAAGTTCCGCGTGGCGGCGATCTTCTACAGCGGCATGTACGAGTACGACGTCACGCACGCGTACGTGCTGATGGACGAGGCGCAGAAGTTCTTCAGCCTCGAGGACAAGATCACCCACATCGACATCCGGGTCCCGGATCCGGAGCGCGTGAAGGAGGTCCGCCCGTCCGTGGAGGCGGCGGTGGCCGCGAGCGCGGACGAGGAGCCGCCGCCGGACGGCAAGCGGCCCGTCGAGCTCCGCGTCCGCGACTGGATGGAGATGAACCGGAACCTCTTCAGCGCGCTCAAGCTGGAGAAGATCGCGACGTTCATCATCCTGTCGATCGCCATCGCCGTCGCGAGCTTCTGCATCGTCTGCACGCTGCTGCTCATGGTCACCGAGAAGGGCAAGGAGATCGCCGTGCTGAAGGCGCTCGGCGCCTCGGATCGCATGGTGATGCGCGTGTTCATGCTCGAGGGCGTCATCATCGGCGCCATCGGCACCGTCTACGGCGTCGGCACCGCGCTGGCGATCTGCACGGGCCTGTCCTGGTTCGGTGTCCGGCTCGACCCGGACGTCTATTACATCGACCGGCTGCCCGTGAACGTGAACGGCGCCGACTACGCGATGGTCGCGGTGGCGGCGATGCTCATCTGCACCATCGCCACCCTCTACCCGGCCCGCGCCGCCTCGAAGCTCTCCCCGGTCGAGGGGCTCCGCTACGAGTAATCACCCCATGTCCACTCCGCTCGTCGTCGTCGAAGACCTCCGCAAGACGTTCGTCCACATGGGCCACGAGCTCCACGTGCTCTGCGGGCTCGACATCGTCATCAACCAGGGCGAGGTCGTGGCGTTCGTGGGCCCCTCGGGCGCCGGCAAGAGCACGTTCCTCCACTGCATCGGCACGCTGGACCTCCCGACGAGCGGCAGGATCCGGCTCGGCAACGACGAGCTCACCGGCCTCTCGAGCGCGCGGCTCGCGGCGATCCGGAACCGGACGATCGGCTTCGTCTTCCAGTTCCACCACCTCCTGCCCGAGTTCAACGCGCTCGAGAACGTGATGATGCCGGGTCTCATCCAGGGCAAGACGCGGCGCGAGATGGAGCCGCTCGCCAAGGCGCTGCTCGCGGAGGTCGGCCTCGCGGCGCGCACGACCCACCGGCCGGGCGAGCTGTCCGGCGGCGAGCAGCAGCGCGTGGCCCTGGCGCGCGCGCTCGTCCTGTCGCCGAAGTTGATCCTCGCCGACGAGCCGACCGGCAACCTGGACACGACGACGAGCGGCTCGATCCACGAGCTGTTCTTCGAGGTGAACCGCCGGCACGGCACGACGATCATCGTCGTGACGCACAACCTCGGCTTCGCGGAGTCGATGCCCCGGGTCGTCACGATGCGCGACGGGCGCATCGAGAGCGATCGCCGCAAGGAAGAGCCGCGGTCTCCCGCCGTCGTCGAGGCGACGTCGGCGACGGCCTGACGAGCGGGCCTCGCTCGCCGCGCCCCGGCCCGCCGCCGCCCCGGCCCGCCGCCGCCTCGCCCGATCCGCCGGCCCGGCGCGCCTGCCCGGGGGCCGCGCGTCAGCTCGAGAGCCTCTCCCCGATGATCTGCGCCGCGCGGAGCGACATGGCCATGATGGTCATCTGCGGGTTCACGCCGAGCGACGAGGGGATCGCGCTCCCGTCGCACACGTAGAGCCCGGCGACGTCGTGCGCCTGGTGGTCCGGCCCGAGGCACGACGACCGCGGATCGACCCCGATGCGGCACGTCCCGAGCGGGTGGAACGCGGCCACGTCCAGGTCGCCTGCCTTGATCTGCCGCGCCCTGAGCCGCTCCAGGTCCGCGGGGCTGTTCACCTCGTCGCACCCGGCGACGAGCGGCAGCACCCGCCGCGCCCCGGCGGCCAGGAACACCTCGCAGAGCAGCTCGATCCCGCGCTGCATCTTCGCGGTGTCCTCCTGGTTCATCGTGTAGAGCACGAGCGGCGAGCCGCCGAGCCCGGGCCTGACCTCTCCCCGGCTCGTGTCCTTGATCATGAACCCGAACGTCGCGAGGTGCGGGTACCGCTCCATCAGCTCCGTGTAGCGGTGCCCCGTCCAGGGCACGGCGAGCGCGGCGACGTCGAACGGGAGCGAGCCTCCCTCGAACATCAGCCCTTCGTCGGCGAAGTGGTCGATCTGGTACCCTTGCGGGATCCCCTGCCACTGATCGATCCGCTCGTCGAAGAGCGCCATCACCTTCGAGGCCGGGTGGATCGAGAGGTTCTTGCCGAGCATCCCGCTCGACAGGCACGCGCCGCTCCGGCGCAGGAGCAGCGGCGTCATGAGCGCCCCTCCGGCCACCACGACGGCCTCCGCCCTGACCACGAGCCGCGGCCGCCGCCTGCTGCCCTTGCTCGCCCGGCCGGCGGCGCTCACGTCGCTGCCGAGCGTCGCCGTCGCCCCCCGCGCGCGGCCTGCCACGATGTCGATCGTCCTGACGTGCGCCGCCGTGATGAGCTGCGCCCCCCGCTTCAGCGCCTCGGGCACGTAGCTCACGTCGGTCGAGCGCTTCGCCCCGGTGGGGCAGCCGAAGCAGCAGAGGCCTTGCCCGTCGCAGTCCGGCGCGTTGCGCACGAGCGGCCCGTGCTGGTACCCGAGCCGCTCCGCGCCGCGCCGGATGATCGGCCCGATCGCCCCGAGGTGCAGCGGATCGGCCGGGGCGACCCGGAGCATCTGCTCGACCCGCTCATAATAAGGAGCGAGCCCTTCGGACGAGAACTCCGCCGGCAGCCCCATCCCTTCGCGCCACGACGCGAAGGTGCGCTCCGGCGCCCGGTAGCACGTCCCCGAGTTGATCACGGTGCTCCCGCCGACGGCGCGCCCCGCGAACACCGGGATCCCCACGTTGCCCAGGGCCACGGCGAGCCCGTGATCCCGGTACATGTCCCGGTACGCGCGCGCCGGCCGCCCGGTGAAGCTCGACCGGCGGTGGTAGTCGCCCTCCTCGAGCATGAGCACCGCGTGCCCGCGCGACGCGAGCTCGTAGGCGGCGGCCGCGCCGCCGGCCCCGGTGCCGATCACGAGGACCTCGCACTCGAGCTCCAGGTCCTCCTCGATCTCGCGCCCGTTCGTCACCTGCGCGAGCCACCGGGGCTCCTCGTCCCGGACCGTGGGCAGCTCGTAGCGGCAGCCGACGTGCTTGAACATCTCGGGCCGGTCGAAGTGGAGGAACCGCAGCGGCGTGAGCACGGCCTTGAGCAGCGCCCGCAGCGCCCGGTTGCGGCTCTGCTCGAAGCCGCGCAGCACCTCCATCCGCTCCTCCAGCGGCAGGGCCGACAGCGGCCGGAGCCGGATCGGCACCGGGGCGAGCTCCAGGGCCCAGAGCGCCGCCCGCAGCCCCTGCCCGAGGTGCGGCGGGATCGCGGAGAGCCACCCCGAGAGGCGGCTGGCGGTCTCGGCGCCCGCGCCGCCGAGAAAGCGGCCGGGCGGCATCGCCGCCTCCGCGACGGCGGCGGCGATGCGCAGCTCCCGCCCCGAGAGACCGGGCTCCGCGCCCGCGCTGCCCCCGGCGGCGGGCCCCTGCTCCGCGCCGCGGCCGTCGTTCTGCTTCGTCGCCCCGGGCCAGAGCCCCCTCCGCTCCAGCGCAGGCAAACGCCCGAAATCGAGGTCCAATCCCAGGGTCATGGCGGTACGAACCCCCTGCGATAACTTCTATTAATTCTGTAGCAACAGAATTGTGACAATGCAAGGCGACGTGATCGCCCGCTCCGGAGCGCCCCGGGCGGCGCGCGCCCGGGCGCCGGTGGTCACGGCATCGGGAGGATCCAGATCGGCATGAGCGGCTGTAGGGACAGGTGCTCCCAGGCGTCCTCGGCGATGGCCACGCCGCGTTGTCCTTCGTCGCGGAAGCTGGCGGCGACCGCGCGGAAGTAGGGCGGCTCGGGGTACTCGAGCGCGAGGATGCCCTTCGGGTCCGACGGGCTCGGATCGAGCGGACGGCCGGCCTTGGCCTTCCGGGTGTCCCTCACGAGGGAGATCTCGTCCATGTGGGCGGTGAAGTGGGGGCCGCCGTCGAACGGATCGACGCGGTGGGCGTAACGGAAGCCGATGCGGCGCAGGAGCTTCTCCACCCCCCGCGTCTGCGCCCCGACTTTCCCGATCACGCGCTGCGCGTCGTCGGGCAGCAGCGAGGCGTAGATGGTCCCTTCCGGGAAGAGCGCCTTGATGAACTCCTTGTTCTTCTTGGAAAGGAGGTCTGCTTCGGCGTAGCTCATGTCGGTGAACTTGCGCCCGAGCGCCTCCCACAGGTGGCTTGTCCCGTCCGGCTCGAGCGGGGGCATCAGCTCCGCGAGGATCTCGCTCTGGAAGAGGTCGTGGCGAGCGGCCATGTAGAGAAAGCGGACATACGAGATCATCGTACCGAGCTTGTCGGTCCCCTTGCGGTAGTCCGGCATGAGCACGAGTCCGCCGATCTCCGTCGGGCCGTTGTACGAGTAGCCGATGCGCAGCACGGTGTGGTGAAAGTGCTTGTCGATCGTGGCCGAGTACTTCTCCTCGTCGAGCACGTCGAAATAGATGTAAGGGACGCCGCGCCGCCCCAGCTGCGCGATGATCATCGATGTCCCGACGATCGCGCCTTTCCCGCCCTTCGTCAGATCGACGAGCACGAAGACGTATTGGCGGAGGCGGGGGTCCTGGATCGCCCCGCTGAAGCTCCTGTGGCTCTCGGCGACGATCTCGTGGATAGCGTCACGGTTGTTCGGGAGGTTGACCGAGTTCAGGTGGCGCGCGACGCTGAGGAGCTGCTCCTCATCTCCGGTCACGGCTGCGCGTATCTCGAACGAGATCATCGCCAGAAGCCTACGCGTGGCGCCCGCCCTCCGCCATTGTTCCGGAGCGGCGCGCGAGGTGCACAACCGACGTCGTCGGTTGTCCACGCCGAGCGCAGGCGCCCGCGCCGGGAGAGGCGCCCATGCCGAGCGCGCGCCGCGCGTGGGCAGCTGGAAGCAGGGCGAGGTCGCCGCGCGGCGGACGCGCGTCAGCCGAGCTGGCCGCGCAGCGCTTCGTCCATGGCGGCGAGCGGCGGCTCCCGGCCGGTGTACAGCCGGAACTGCTCTGCCGCCTGGTGGAGGAGCATCCTCCCGCCGTGAACGGCGGTCGCGCCGCGCCGTCGCGCCGCTTCCACGAGCGCCGTGATCATCGGTTTGTAGACGATATCCATCACCAGGAGATCCTCCCGGAGCGCCTCCTCCGGGACGGGGCTCCGCGGGTCCACGTCGGTCATACCGAGCGAGGTGGCGTTGACGAGGACGTCGTGGTCGGCCGAGAAGGCCTCGCGGCCGAGCGGCGCCGCCGTTCCGCCGACGGCCGCCGCGAGCTGCCGCGCCTTGTCCAGGTCGCGGTTCGCGACCGTGACGGAGGCGCCGCGCTCCGCGAGCCCGAACGCGACGGCGCGCGCCGCCCCTCCGGCGCCGAGCAGCAGCACCCGGGCGCCTCCGAGCTGCGTCACCTCCTCGAGGGCCCGCACGGCGCCGATCCAGTCGGTGTTGTACCCCCTGAGGCGCCCTTCGTCGTTGACGATCGTGTTGACCGCCCCGATCCGCGCTGCGACCGGGTCGATCTCGTCGAGCAGCGGAATTACCGCCTGCTTGTAGGGCATCGACACACCGAGGCCGCGGATCCCGAGGGCGCGCATCCCGCGTGTCGCGCCTTCAACATCGGTCACGGAGAACGGGATATAAGTAAAGTCGAGCCCCAGCGCGCGGTAGCCGGCGAGGTGCATGGCGGCCCCTGTCGATACCGGATGACGCGAAATCGAGCCGCAGAGCGTGAGGCGGCCCAGGACTTGGGAGGATGATGCCGTCGATGAAGTACAGCCGTGCATGCCGCGAAGCTGGCTGGTCCGAAGCGGGGATGCTAGCCCCGCGTGCGATGAATGAGCCCGGCTCCCCCCGGCCGGCGGTGGACGCTGCGACCGCGTGCCTCGAGCCCGCGAAGGCCAGCCTTCTCCTGCCGCGACCCGACCGCGCGCTCGCGCGGCGCGCCCTGGAGACGCTCGCGCCGGCCTGGCGCGGCCTCCTCAAGATCCTCGCGGCGCTCGCGATCCTCACGCTGGGCCGCTCGACCCTCGCGGACCAGTACCACGTGCCCACGGGCTCGATGTGGCCGACGATCACCCCGGGCGATCGCATCCTCGTCGACAAGACCGCCTACGGGCTCCGCGTCCCGCTCGCGGACGGCTACGTGTTCGAGCGCAGCGGGCCGCACGTCGGCGACGTGGTGCTGTTCGCGGACCCGCGGGGTGGCTCTACCCTCCTCGTCAAGCGGGTGATCGCGCTCCCCGGCCAGACGGTCATGCTCCGGGAGGGCGTCCTGTACGTCGACGCCGTCGCGCAGCCGCTCGAGCGGCTCGGAGACGGCACGATGGTGGAGCACCTCGGCGGCGTCGCGCACGCGGCCGGCGAGCGCGACCTCGCCGCGTTCGGTCCGGTCGTCGTGCCGCACGACCACCTCTTCGTCATGGGCGACAACCGCGCCGCCTCGCTCGACAGCCGGGCGATGGGCGCGGTCCCGAGGGAGCTCCTCCGCGGCCGCGTGCTCCGCGTGGTGTACCACCACGACGCCGCCGGCTTCGACCTGTCCCGCGCCCTGCGGAGCGTCGACTAGCGCGCGCACCGCCCGCGGCGCGCCTTTTCTTCGGCCTTCCTCTTCCTGTTCCTGATCTCTTCCGAGCGCGCCTCCCTGCGGCGCGTGCTCCGTTGCGTTCAGCGCAGTGTCCTGCGCGGCGCAGCGTCGTGCGCAGCGCAGGACGCTGCGCCGCGGTCGATACGTCCACGATGGTCTTTTCTTCCGCCGCTCTCTGTGCCGCGCCGCGCGGCCGGCACGGCATGGACAGACGGCGCGAACCGATCAACCCTCACGTTCATGAGGAATCTTGCTTTGCTTGCCGGTCTCCTCTCGACCTCGCTGATCGGATGTGCCGGCGCTCCGCCGCCTCCGACCGAACAACCCGAGCCCTCGCAGCCGGCAGCGCCTGCGCCGGAGGCCGCGCTGGAGCACGAGCCGAAGGAGGCAGAGCCCGCCGCGGCGACACCGTCCGCGGCGTCGACGCCGTGGGGGGCGACTGCCTCGCCGCGGCGCGACGACTCCGTGCCCGACGACTATGCGCTCATGCACGGCGACTGCGTCGAGCTGGGCAAGCAGCTCACGGAGCTCACGCGCACGGAGCAGGTCGCGGCGATGAGCGCCAAGCTCACGGCGGAGCAGCGCGGGGAGGCCGAGCGAAAGATCGACGCGGACGCGGCCGCGCTGGGCGCGCAGTACGCCCAGGCGTGCGAGCAGAACGTCGGCAAACACGTGCACCCGAAGTCGCTCCGGTGCGCCTTCGACGCGCGCAGCGTCAAGGCGTTCGACGCCTGCCTCAACGCGTCGCCGCCGGCGAAGTGACGCCCCCGCGACGCGCTCCGCGGCCCCCGTGCCGGATGACGGCCTCCCGCGCCGGATGACGTCCCCCCGTGCCGGATGACGTCCCCCCGCGCCGGATGACGGCGCTGCCGGTGCGGATATAATGGCCATCCATGGACGCATCGCTCCTCGATGACCCCTGGATCGCCGCTCAGGTCGACGCCGCCGTGGCGCCCTACGTGAACCGCCTGCCGGCGCACGAGGTCGCGTGGATGCGCGAGCAGCTCGCGGAGGTCCTGCAGCACGACGAGGAGGCGATGCGCCTGCTCCGGCGCGCGCACCCGCGCGAGGTCGACGAGAGCGGCGAGCGGGCGTTCGGTGTCGTCGGCGCCGGCGCGCCGGGGCGCGCCAAGGCAGGCTGACGGTGCGCGCTCAGGAAGACCCCCTGTTCAAGGAGGGGCTCGCCCAGCTCCAGCTGGTCGCGAAGCGCATCGCGCGCCGCCTCGGCCGCCGTGTCCCGGTCGAGGACCTCGTCGCGCTGGGGTACCCGGCGCTGCTCGACGTCGTGCGGACGTACGACCCCAGCCGGTCCACCTTCGCCGCGTACGCCGCGAGGAAGATCCGGTGGGCCATCTTCGACGGCCTCCGCCGCGAGACGCGGTGGCGCTCCGCGGCCGCGCGCGCCACCGCGCTCGCCGCGTCGGCGCGCTTCGCGGAGGGGCGCGCGGCCGACGACGACGCCGACGCGCCTGCCACGCAGGAGGCGTACGCCGCGCGGCTCGGCGGCCTGCTCGCCGGGCACGCCGCCGCGATGGCGCTCGGCCTGCTCTCGGCCCACGGCGACGTCGCCGCGGTCCCCGACGCGGCCGACAGCCCCGAGGAGCGGGCCTCGCGCGCGCAGCTCGCAGAGGCCGTGCGCCACGCGGTCCGCGAGCTCCCCGAGCGCGAGCGCGCCCTCGTCGAGCGCCACTACTTCGACGACGAGCGCTTCGATCAGATCGCGCAGGATCTCGGCATCAGCAAGAGCTGGGCGAGCCGGCTGCACAGCCAGGCCATCGAGCGGCTGGGCGAGCTGCTCCGCGCGAAGCGCTGACGGCGCTCCGCTGCGGCCGGTCGCCCGCCGGCGTCAGCGCTGGCGGCTGTCGGTCGCCCGCTGACGTCAGCGCTGGCGGCTGTCGGCCGCCCGCCGGCGTCAGCGCTGGCGGCTGTTGACCGACTTGAGGTACGGGGCCCGCTCCTCGTCGCTGATCGCCTCGTGGCTGATCACCCGGTGGTCGCGCGGCAGGAAGCTCACGAGCCGCACCCTCATGTGATCGTGCAGGACCTTCATCCCTCCCTTCCGGCGGAGCTCCGCGGCCTCCTGGAAGGTCTGCGCCTTGGGCTCGTAGGCGATCATGTGCAGGTCCCGACCGAACGGCTCGGGCAGGTCCTCGACCTCGACGACCTTGTAGATGCGGATCCCGCCGCTCTTCTCGGCGGCCGCGACCACAGCGCCCACGACCAGGTCCTTGCCGGTCGGATCGGAGGTTTCGGGGACAGGGGGCGCGCCGCGGTCGCAGGCCGGCGCGAGCGTCAGGGCGCCGGCGCACAGGGCGGCGGCGAGCGCGATCGACCTCATGGGCGCTGAATAACATCGCTGCGCACGGGCGCAAGCGGCTAGCGGAAAGCGCGCGGCGGCTCGGTTCGGGCCGCGATGCCGCCCGCCGTCTCGTGGTAGACGGGGCCTTCGAGACAGCGGTCGGGAGCGATCGATCGGGAGGAGTGCGATCATGCGACTCGAGGACACGAAGTTCGTCGTCACAGGCGCCGCCCAGGGGCTAGGCCGCCACTACGCGCTGCGGCTCGCGGAGCTCGGGGGCCAGGTCGCCGCGGGCGACGTGAACGAGGAGGGGCTCGCGTCGCTCGTCGAGGCGAGCCAGGGGCTCAGCGGAAAGATCCACGCGCGGCCCCTGAACGTGGCCGCCGAGGCGGAGGTCGAGGCGTTCGTCCGCTTCGCGCACGAGGCCATGGGCGGCCTGAACGGCCTCGTCAACAACGCCGGCATCCTGCGGGACGGCCTGCTCGTGAAGAAGGATCGCCAGACGGGCGCGGTCGTCAAGCTGAGCGCCGCGCAGTGGCAGGCGGTCATCGACGTCAACCTGACGGGCGCCGCGCTCATGGTCCGCGAGGTCGTCGCGAAGATGGTCGAGACCGAGCAGAAGGGCGTCATCGTCAACATCAGCTCCATCGCGCGCCACGGCAACCGCGGCCAGTCGAACTACACCGCCGCGAAGAGCGCGCTCGCCGCGAACACGAAGACCTGGGCGCTCGAGTTCGCGCCGTTCGGCATCCGCGTCGGCGCCGTCGCGCCCGGCATGATCGAGACGCCCATGACGCAGGGCATGAACGCGAAGGCGCGCGACGCCCTGGTGGCGATGATCCCCGTCGGCCGCATCGGCCTGCCCGAGGACATCTGGCAGGCCGTGCGCTTCGTGATCGAGTGCGAGTACTTCAACGGCCGCTGCATCGACGTCGACGGCGGCCTGACGATGTGACGCCGTCGCGGCGGCCCCGCCTCCGCGCCCGCCGCCGCCTCCGCGCCCGCCGCCGCCGCCGCCTCCGCGCCCGCCGCCGCCCTCCGCCTCCGCGCCCGCCGCCGCGCCCAGCCCTCGTGTACCGCCGCCTCCGCGCCTGCCGGCGGGGCCCCCTCCACCTCTGGCCATCCCTGGCGCGCCCCAAATCCCGGCAGGACGTTCTTGCTTGACGCATCGATATTGAAAGCTATGTTCAATATCAATCCTACCCGTTCTCGTAGCCGGGGGTCTGCCGCATGTACGTGTGTCTCTGCATGGGCGTCTGTGATCGAGAGATTCGTGAAGCGATCAACGAGGGGGCCTGCTCCGTGGCGGAGGTGATGGAGTGCACGGGCGCCGGCACGCGGTGCGGCTCCTGTGAGCCGACGATCGCCAAGCTCGTCGGCGATCGCGAGGCCGCGCCCGCGCCGCGCCGCCTCGTGATGGCGCCGGTCTCCAGCGCCGCCTGACTCTCCAGGCGCTCGCGGACAGGGCCACGGCTCCCGCGGGCGTGCAGGCTCAGCGGCCATCCTCCATCGAAATTTCTTGCGCACTTCCGCAGACCTTGCGCATTTGACCTGGGCGCCGGCGCTGCAGCCGGCGCCGCCCCGCCCTCACGGGCGGGCAGCAGCAGGGGCAACGAGCGCGAGAGGGTCCGATGAAGGGTGCGAAAGAGATCGTCGAGGCGTTGAACGAGGTGCTCGCGGGGGAGCTCGTCGCGATCAACCAGTACTTCTTGCACGCGAAGATGTGCGCGAACTGGGGCTTCGTCACGCTCGCCGCCCACGGGCGCGCCGAGTCGATCGATGAGATGAAGCACGCCGACGCGATCATCGACCGCATCCTCTTCCTGGAAGGCCTGCCCAACCTGCAGCGCCTGGACACCCTCCACATCGGGCAGACCGTGCCGGAGCAGCTGAAGAGCGACCTCGAGCTCGAGTACCACGCGGTCAAGCGGCTCAACACGGCGATCGCGCTCTGCCGCGACAAGGGCGACCGGACCACGGAGGAGCTCCTGGCCAGGATCCTCGAGTCCGAGGAGGAGCACATCGACTGGCTCGAGACCCAAATCGGGCTGATCGAGAAGCTCGGCGAGACGGCCTACCTCTCCCAGCAGATCCGCGACTAGGACGGGGTGGGGGACCACCTCCGCGCCGGCGTGCGCCTCGCGGCCCGCCTGGCGGCGGGGGCCGCGCTTGACGTACGATACGCTGGACGCATGTCCAAGACGCCGCGGACGACCGCGCTCGCGCGGCTACGCGCCATCTCGGCGCGTCGGTCGTGATCGTCGCGCCGCTCTCCCTGAGCCAGGGGGCGAGCGCGGCGGGGGAAATCCATGTCGAAGATTCTTGTCGTCGATGACCAGCGGAACATGCGGACCACGCTCGCGATGATGCTGCGTGGTGCCGGGTACGAGGTCGATGAAGCGGCCGACGGCAGCGAGGGGGCCGACCTCGGCGCCAAGGGCGCGTACGACGTCGTGCTGACCGATCTGCGGATGGGCGGCTTCGACGGGATCGGCGTCCTGCGCGCGGTGAAGGAGTCGAACGCCAACACGGAGGTCATCGTGATGACCGCGTACGGCACCATCGAGAGCGCGGTGGAGGCGATGCGGCTCGGCGCGTTCGACTACATCCAGAAGCCGTTCTCGGAGCAGGAGCTGCTCGTGAAGGTGGAGCGCGCGATCCAGAACCGGAAGCTCACCGGGGAGGTCCAGCTGCTCGCCAGCGAGTTCAAGGAGCGCTACCGGTTCGAGAACATCGTGGGCCGCTCGCAGGCGGTGCGCGAGGTCCTGGGCCGGATCGTGAAGGTCGCGCCGACGGACGCGACGGTGCTCATCACCGGCGAGAGCGGCACCGGCAAGGAGCTGGTCGCCAAGGCCATCCACGCCAACAGCAAGCGCGCGGACCGCCCGTTCGTGCCCGTGAACTGCGCCGCGATCAGCGAGACGCTGCTCGAGAGCGAGCTCTTCGGCCACGCGCGCGGCTCGTTCACGGGCGCGATCTCGGCGAGGAAGGGCCTGTTCGAGGAGGCCGACGGCGGCACGTTCTTCTTCGACGAGATCGCCGAGACCCCGCTCACCTTCCAGGCGAAGCTGCTCCGCGCGATCCAGGAGAACGAGATCCGCCGGGTCGGCGAGAACAAACCCATCCACGTCGACGTGCGCATCATCGCCGCGACGAACCAGGAGCTCTTGACCGCGGTGGCGGAGAAGCGGTTCCGCCAGGACCTCTACTACCGGCTCAACGTCGCGCGCTTCGTGCTCCCGCCGCTGCGCTCGCGGCGCGAGGACGTCCCCATCCTCTGGGAGTTCTTCCTGGAAAAGTACAACCGGAAGATGAGCTGCCGCGCGCGCGCCGCGGACGGCGTCGTCGAGGCGCTGACGCAGTACGACTTCCCTGGAAATATCCGGGAGCTGGAGAACATGGTGGAGCAGGCGGTCGCCCTCTCGGGCGGCGGCGTCATCAGCGTCGACGACGTTCTCCCCGCCGCGGTGCAGCCCAAGCGGCCGGCCGAGGGCGGCGGCAGGCTACTCGCGGACGTGGTCGACTGCGCCGAGCGCCAGGCCATTGAGGCGGCGCTGCGGGAGTGCGACGGCAGCCGAGAGCGCGCCGCCGAGGTGCTCGGGATCAGCGCGACGACCCTCTGGCGCAAGATGACCCGGCTGACGATCACGTATCCGCCGGCGTGATCCGCCGCGCGCTCCCCCGGTCGAGCGGTCGCTGCCCGCCAGGCTGAGCAGCGGAGCCCTCACCGCTGCGCGGTCGCTGCCCACCGGGCTGAGCTGTTGTGGTCATCCGACCGAGCTCTCGCGCGTTCTCCAGGCTCGCTGTGACTGCCCGCCAAGCTGAGCAACACACCTGACTCGGCAATGAATCAGGCCAGCTAGCCCACGATGGATTGCAGCTCTGCAACGCCGGTTCATCGGGATTTGCCTTAGTGCAATGGGTCAGCTGCTGTAGAATGTGCTCATCTGTTTCACTTCGGCGTCAGCGACCGCACCGGGACGATTCCTCAGTTTGGCCCGGCGATTGCTAAGTAGCTCAGGCGTAGAGATGGCGGCGATGGCCGCAGGAGGACGCTTAATGGCCCGCATGCTGATCGTGGACGGCGAGAACTCCCAGCGTCGCGCTCTCTCGGCTGGGCTAAGCGTCGAGGGGTTCGAGGTCGCGTTCGCCGCCTCGTACCAGGAAGCGTTCCGCATCCTCGGCTCGTCCCCCGTCGACGTGGCGATGATCGACCTGATGATGCCCGACCTGAACGGGCTCGAGCTCGCCCGCGAGATCCGGCGTGCTTACCCGAAGGTGCGGGTCGTGCTCTCCAGCGCGTATCACCTCTCCGCGCGCCAGGTCGAGCGCACGGACTGCGGCGCCGTGGCCTTCGTGCCGAAGCCCTACAAGGTGGGCGAGATCTGTCGTTTCCTCCGCGCCGAGACGAACGTGCTCACGCCCGCGTCGTGCTAGTAGCGCGGCGTGCGCTGCGAGCTCCTCGACTACGAACTTCCTGAAGCGCTGATCGCGTCGCGACCCCCCGAGGAGCGGGACGGAGCCCGGCTCCTCGTGGTCGATCGCGGCCGCCCCGCCGGCGAGGTCGAGCACGCGGCGGTCCGCGATCTCGACCGGTACGTCGAGCGCGGGGCGCTCGTCATCATCAACGACACGAAGGTCGTCCCCGCGCGGCTGTTCGGCAAGAAGCGCGGCACGGGCGGGCAGGTGGAGATCTTCCTGCTGCGCCGGCTGGACGAGGACCCGGCCGGCGGGGGCGAGGGATCCGCGGCCTCGCAGCAGGCCGCGGCGCGCCCCGAGCGCTGGCAGGCCATGGGGCGTGCGTCCAAGCCGATCCGCCCGGGCGCGACGGTCGATCTCGGGCACGACGGCGCGCTCGTCGCGGAGGTGCTGGAGCGCGCGGAGGACGGCGTGCTCACGGTGGAGCTCTCGTCCCCCGCCGGGCTGCCCGTGGCCGCCGCGATCGACGCGATCGGCCACGTCCCGCTCCCGCCGTACCTCGGCCGCGGCGACGACCCCGCCGATCGCGAGCGGTACCAGACCATCTTCGCCCGCGTCCCCGGCGCGGTCGCCGCGCCCACGGCGGGCCTGCACTTCTCACCCGGCCTCGTCGAGCGGCTCCGCGCGAACGAGGTCGAGATCGCGAGCGTCACGCTGCACGTCGGCCTCGGTACGTTCCAGCCGGTGACGGCCGACGATCTCGATCGGCACCCGATGCACGCCGAGGTGTACTCGGTCACCGAGGCGACCGCCGACGCGGTCGCGCGAGCGCGCGCGCGCGGCGCCCCGGTGGTCGCGATCGGGACCACCGCGGTGCGCGCCCTGGAGAGCGCCGCCGATCCCGCGCGCGCGGGCCACGTGCGGCCGCAGGCGGGGGAGACGCGCCTCTTGATCCAGCCCGGCCATACCTTCCGCGTCGTGGACGCGCTCCTCACGAACTTCCACCTGCCGCGCTCGACGCTGCTCGCGCTCGTGTTCGCGTTCGCCGGGCGCGAGCGCACGCTGCGCGCGTACCGCGCGGCGATCGACGCCGGCTACCGCTTCTACTCGTACGGAGACGCCATGTTCATCCGCGGGGAGGGCGCGCCGTGAGCCCGACGCCCGGCTTCGCCTTCGCCGAGCTGGCGAGGGACGGCCACGCCCGCGCGGGCGTGCTCACCACGCCGCACGGCGAGGTGCCGACCCCGACGTTCATGCCGGTCGGCACCCAGGGGAGCGTGAAGACGCTGACGCCCGGCGAGGTGGCCGCCACCGGCGCGAGGATCGTCCTCGGCAACACGTACCACCTGTGGCTGCGCCCGGGGCCCGAGCTCGTCGCGCAGCTCGGCGGCCTGCACGCGTTCACGCGCTGGCCGCACGCGATGCTCACCGACTCCGGAGGGTTCCAGGCCTTCTCGCTCGCCGAGCGGCGCACGCTCGTGGAGGACGGCTTCGTGTTCCGGTCGCACCTCGACGGCGCCCGCAAGGCGCTCACGCCCGAGGTCGCGATGGAGGTGCAGGGGCTGCTCGGGGCCGACATCGCGATGCAGCTCGACGTGTGCCCGCCCGGCGGCGCGCCGCGCGCGGAGGTCGAGGCGGCGTGCCGCCTGACGACGCGCTGGGGCAAGCGCTGCCTCGACGCGAAGCGCCCCACCCAGGCGCTCTTCGGGATCGTGCAGGGCGGCACCTCCGTGGCCCTCCGCATGGCGCACGCGGAGGAGCTCGCCGCGATGCCGTTCGACGGGCTCGCGCTCGGCGGCTTCTCCGTCGGCGAGCCGATCGCGCTGATGCACGAGGTCGTCGCGCAGATCGCCCCGCACCTCGATCGCGCGCGCCCCCGCTACCTCATGGGCGTGGGCACGCCGATCGATCTGCTCCACGCGATCGCCGCTGGGGTCGACATGTTCGACTGCGTGCTCCCGACCCGGAACGCGCGCAACGGGCAGGCGCTCACGCAGCACGGCAAGATCGTGATCAAGCAGGCGCGCTACAAGGACGATCCGTCGCCGCTCGACCCGACCTGCAGCTGCCCCACGTGCGCCGGGGGCTACAGCCGCGCGTACCTGAGGCACCTCTACATGGCCGGCGAGATCCTGGTGCTGCGCCTGCTGACGGAGCACAACCTCCACCTGTACGGCCGCCTCATGCGCGAGGCGCGCGCGGCGATCGTCGAGGCGAGGTACGCGGCGTTCGCCCGCGCGTGGCTCGACGCGCCCGGCGCGAGCGAGTGACCTACATCGTCCCCCTCGGCGCGCCGTCGCGCTGCTGGCGCGGAGGCGAGCGCAGCGCCCGCGCCCGCGCGCCCTGGGCGGCGCCTCGGCGGCGCTCGACCTGGCCAGAGGCCCGAGGCGCCGGCGAGGGGCTGGCCGGAGGGCCCCGGATCGGTCGTACCAGCCGGACGGCCGTCCCGGCGCAAGTCGCGTGCTTGCCCGCGCATTGCCGGTCCATTAGCCTTTGAAGTCGGCCCGCGGAATGACGCAAGAAGCCAACAAGAAGCCGCTCGGACGCATCCTCCTGCAGCAAAGGGCGGTCACGCAGCCCCAGCTCGAACAGGCGCTCCTCGACGCGCGCGCGAAGGGCGTGCCCCTCGCCACGAACCTCATCGAGAGCGGCACGGTCTCCGAGGTCGCTGCGCTGAAGGCCCTCTCCGAGCAGAGCGGCGTTCCTGGCATCGATCTCAACCAGGTCTGCATCAAGCTGAGCGACCTCTCGATCCTGCCCCGCGAGATCGCCGCCAAGCACAAGCTCCTGCCCGTGCTCGTCCGCGAGGACCGCATCCTCGTGGCGATGGCGGCGCCCGCCGACAAGAAGGTGATCGACGAGCTCGAGTTCGTGACGGGCAAGCGCGTCTTCCCGTACATCGCGCTCGCGGGCCCGCTCGTGCGGACCATCGCGGCCGCCTACGACATGAAGGAGCAGGGCGAGCCGTTCTACGTGGGCGCGAAGTGCCCGCCCGAGGTGCTGAAGCGCGCCGGGCTCGGCGCCGCGTCGGCGCCCGCTCCCGAGGCGCCGCCCGCGCAGCCTGCGCCGCCCGCGCAGCCTGCGCAGCCTGCGCCGCGCCGGGTGCCTCCCGCCGCGCCGCCTTCGCCCTCCGCCGCGCCGTCGGCGTCGGCCGCACCGCCGCCTGCGCCCGCCCAGGCGCCCGCGCCCCCTGCGCCCAGCGCCGCGCCGCCGGCGCGACCCGCGCCGGAGCGCCCGCGCGACGACGCGGAGATCTCGTTCGCCGACCTCTCCGACGACCCGAGCCCACCTGCCGCCGCGTCGCCGGCGCGCATCTCCTCGGCCGGCCCCCCGCTCGTCGTCGACGACGCCATGCGGAGGGCCGCCGCGGCCGATGAGCTGACGGACACGGATTTCGGCACCGCGGACCGCGATCTGTCGGTCGTCGAGTCGCTCCCCACGGGCACCGGCAAGGCGCCCCAGGGCGATCAGACCACGGTCCTCGTCGTCGACGACGAGCCGGAGATCCGGAAGCTGCTCCGCCGCATCTTCGAGGAGCGCGGCTACCGCGTCGAGGAGGCCGACCGCGGGCTGCTCGCCCTGCGCATGGTCAAGGAGAATCCGCCCGACGTGATGATCCTCGACGCCATGCTGCCGGAGGTGCACGGCTTCGACATCGCCCGGCGGATGAAGGGCACCCAGCGCTACGGCCACATCCCGATCATCATGATCTCGGCCGTCTACCGCGGGTGGCGCTTCGCGGAGGACCTGAAGTCGAGCTACGGCGTCGAGGCCTACATCGAGAAGCCCTTCCGGGTCGCCGACGTCGTCGCCGCGGTGGAGAACGCGCTCCAGGCGCGCTCGATCCGCGGCGATCAGGACCGGATCTCGGCCGAGGCGGAGCGCCTCCTCGCCGCGGGCATCGCCGCGTACCGCGCGGGCGACTTCGACAAGGCCGTGCGGCACCTGCGCGAGGGCACGGCGATCGACCCGCTGGCCTACCGGCTGCACTTCCACCTCGGCCTGCTCTACGGCAAGCAGGGGCAGCTCTACGACGCCATCCAGGAGCTGGAGACGGCGCTCCACATCAACGGCAAGCACTTCCCCGCGCTGAAGAACCTCGCCGTGCTCTACCAGAAGGCGGGGTTCCGCAACAAAGCCATCGAGACGTGGGAGCGCGCGCTGGGCGTCGCGCCCGATGATCCGACGCGGCAGTCGATCAAGGAGCACCTGCTCGGGCTGCTCTGACCGCGCCTCCCCTGTGTCGTCCGAGGCCAAGCTGTCGTAGACTCCGGTGATTCCACCGGCAGGCGCGTCCCTCGGATGAAATTCATCTGCGATAACTGTAAGGCCAAGTACCAGATCGGGGACGAGAAGGTCGCCGGCAAGATGGTACGCATGAAGTGCCGGCGGTGCGGGCACCTCGTTCAGGTCAGCGCGAGCGTCACCGAGAGCTCCGTGGCGCAGGCGCTCCCGGTCGAGCCGCCGCGCGCGGCGATCGACGACGTGCACCTCGCCCCGCCGAGCGAGGACGTGCCGTCCGCCGCCGCGACCGCCATGGCCGGGGCGCCGGCTGCGGACGCCCGCGCCGCGGGGGTCCCGAAGCCGGCGGCCAGGCCTCAAGCGGCCGCGCCCCTGGGTCAGGCGGCGGCGCCCGGGCCCCCGAGGCCGGCGTCGCCGCCGCTCTCTCGCCCGGATGGCGCGCCTGGCGCGCCTCGCCCGGGGGTCACGCCGCGCTCCGCCCCTGGGCCGGCGGTGAACCCTCGTCCCGGGACGGCCGCGCCGGCGCCTTCGGAGGCTCGTCCGGCTCAGCCGTCCTCCGGTGTGCAAGCCCCGGCGCCTCCCGCTCCGGCATCGGCCGTCCGTGCGGCGCCCGCTCCGGCATCGGCCGTCCGTGCGGCGCCCGCTCCAGCAGCGCCGGCCCCGGCAGCGCCCGCGAGGGTGGCGCCGGTCGCGGCGGCGCCTGCTCCCGCGGCGCCCTCCGCCCGCGGGGGAGAACCCGCGCCGCCGACGGGGATCGCCGGCGCCTTCAAGCGGACGATGTCCGAGGATCGCCCGCTCTCGAAGGCGCCGTCCGTGCGCGCGACGTCGAGCGAGGACTGGTACGTCGGGGTGGGGGGCGTCCCGCTCGGCCCGGTGCGGCTCGCCGTCATCCGGGAGAAAGCGCTGGCAGGCGCCGTGGACGGCGATTCGCTGGTCTGGCGCGAGGGGTTCGACGAGTGGCTGCCGCTGAAGAACTTCCCTGAGCTGCTCGAGATCGTCACCCAGGCCCAGGCCACCCGCGTGGCCGCCCCCGCGCGCCGCACCAGCACGATCTCTTCCGTCGGTCAGCCTCCCGGCCATCCTGCTGCCAGGGCCACTCCTCCTCCTTCGGCGAGGGTCCCTCCGCTCGCGCCCGCCCCCGCGCGTGCGGCGGTGCGCGAGCCGGATCCTCCCGGGGTCAACGCACCGCCGCCGGCCGCTGCTGACTCGGTGGCTGCATTCTCCGCAGGTAGCCCCGCCGCGGCCCCGCTGCCTGCATCCGCTCCGCATTTCACCCCGGTTCCGCCCGCGGCGGTGAGCGCGCCCGCGGCGGTGAGCGCGCCCGCTGTTGGGAGCGGCCCTGCTGGGATGAACGCACCCGCCCCGAGGAGCACGCCCGCCGCGTGGCCAGCCGGCCCCGGCGGCGGACCGGAGGCTCGCCCAGCGGGCGCTGCGCCGGTCGAGGTGCTCTCCGATCCCTTCGCCGCCAACAGGCTCGCCACCCCCGCCGAGCCGCCGCCGAGGCTCACGCCGGCGCCGCCCACCGCGCCCAGCGCCGTTCGTCCCGCGGGGAGCCTGACCTCCGGCGCGGAGCCCGCCCCCTTGGTGGCCACGCCGGCGAGCCTGGTGGAGACGGTCGCGCCGAGGCGGCGCTCGGGCATGAGCCCGATCGCGTACGCGTTCATCGCGATGGCCGCCGCCTTCGGCGGCGTCTCCGCCTACGTCCTGCTCGCTCCCAGGCCGCAACCCGTGCAGATCGTCACGGCCCCGCAGGCGCAGAGCCAGCCGGTCGCCCTACCGACGGCGGCGCCCCCGCCCCCGCCGAGTGTCGAGCCGGAAGCTCCTCCGCCGGCCGGCACCCCGTCTCCCCAGGCAGAGGTCGTCGCGCCGGGCAAACCGGCCGGGGCGACGGGCCAGCGCACCCAGCCGGAGAAACCCGTGGCCTCGAGCACCCCGGCGCCCTTTGACCGGTCCGGGTTCGGCGCCGGGGTCCCCGGCCCCACGTCAGGACCGGGCAGCCAGGGCGCGGGCGCCGGCCAGAGCCAGCTCACGCAGGGGGAGATCTCGGGCGTCGTCGAGACGAACCGCCCCGGCGTCCGCCGCCATTGCTGGCAACCCGCCCTCGACGCGCGGGCGCGCAACGCGTCCAGCACCGCCCGGGTCACGGCGTCCGTGGTCATCGGCGCCTCCGGCGCCGTCCAGTCCGCCTCGGCCAGCGGCTCGGAGAAGGACTACCCAGGCCTGTCGAGCTGCATCGCCTCGCGCATCAAGTCCTGGCGGTTCCCGCCTTCCTCGGGCTCCACCCCGGTGAGCATCCCCTTCGTTTTCGCTGCCCAGTAAAGAGCGCGCCCCGTGTGGGGAAGGCCGCGCCGGGAGGGCGCTGCGCTTTACGTCGGACCGGGCAGGCGGTAATCGACGCGATCATGGCAGAGCGCAAAGTCCGAATCCTCGTGGCGAAGCCCGGCCTCGACGGCCACGACCGTGGCGCCAAGGTCGTCGCCCGAGCCCTCCGCGACGCGGGCTTCGAGGTCGTCTACACGGGCCTGCACCAGACGCCCGACATGATCGCGTCCGCCGCGGTGCAGGAGGACGTCGACGCCGTCGGGCTGTCGATCATGTCCGGAGCGCACAACACCCTCTTTCCGGCCGTGATCGAGGCCCTGCGCAAGCACGGCGCCGACGACATCGTGGTGTTCGGCGGGGGCATCATCCCCGACGAGGACATCGAGCGCCTCCAGGAGGCCGGCGTGAAGGGCGTCTTCACCCCCGGGACCACCCTGAAGACGATCGTGGAGTGGGTCCAGACCCACGTGACCCCCCACAGCTGAGCCCCCGAAGGGGGTCCAGACCCACGCGACCCCCCACAGCTGAGCCCCCGAAGGGGGTCCAGACCCACGCGACCCCCCACAGCTGAGCCCCCGAAGGGGGTCCAGACCCACGCGACCCCACCGCTGACCGCCTGACGACGGTCGCGGGGTGGGTCCAGACCTGGGTGACCCCCCACCGGTGACCTCGCCCCCCGGCGCGCCTCCCCACTCTCCCCCACCACGCGCCTCCCCACTCTCCCCCACCACGCTTCCACCCGCCCGGCTCCTCCCCCGGGGATGCAGCGTCGCTGAACCCGCCTGGCTCGCGGCACCCTCCCCTTGGCGTCTCGAGCCTACGTGTCGCGACGTGCAAATAAGTAATATTTAATACTTTATTTTCTTTCTTGCGCTCTTCGCCATTTCCCGTCCGGGACCGCTCCCGAGGTGCTCCCCACTTCATCCCACGGGCTTCAGGTACCTTTGTCGAGCAGAAACCACTCGATATTATTGAGGATTACTGTGTGCGCTAATGTCTTACATGGTCGGCGGATGAGGTCCAGAAAACTCCCAAACTGTTGACACTCGGCACCTCCCTCCGTAGCGTGGCGGAGCTTCGTGGGAAGAAGTGGCAGAGAATGTCACGGCGCGGCGTGCACCCGGTGGAGCAACGCGTCGCCAAGCCCTCGGCGGGACGGGCCAGCCGGAGCTGCGGTCGATGAGCACGATGTTTCGCGGTCACTTCGAGCACGCGATCGACGCGAAGGGGCGCACGAGCCTCCCTTCGCGGTTTCGCGACGTGCTCGCGGCCGCGAACGACCTGCGCATGGTCATCACCCCGGCCCTCTTCGACCCCTGCCTGCACGCCTACCCGATGCGCGCCTGGGAGGAGCTGGAGGCCAAGATCGCCGCGCTGCCGCAGTTCGATGCCAACGTCGTCGCGTTCCGGCGCCGCTACCTGTCCGCCGCCGTCGAGTGCGACCTCGACAAACAGGGCCGCATCCTCATCCCGCCGTCCCTCCGCGATCACGCCGGCCTCACCAAGGACGTGCTGTGGGCAGGGATGGGGCAGACGATCGAGCTCTGGTCGACGGAGCGGTGGAAGGCCGCCCAGCAGATGAACGAGGCCGAGCTCCAGAGCTTCAAGACCGCCATCGCGGAGCAGTTCCGCCTATGAACGTCGTCAATGTAGTCCCCATGCACCTGCCCCCCCCACCGCCGCGCCCGCGCAGCGCGCCGCACGTCACCGTCCTCGGACGTGAGGCGATCGCCGCCCTCTCGCCTTCCAGCCAGGGCGTCTACGTCGACGCCACCCTCGGCGCCGGCGGCCACGCCGAGGCCATCCTCGAGACCCCCGGCGCGCGTGTCATCGGGATCGACCGCGACGAGCGCGCCCTCGAGATCGCGCGCGCCCGGCTCGCCCGCATGGGGGACCGGGTGACCTACGTCCACGGCGAGTTCTCCGAGATCGAGCGGCACCTCGCCGCCCTCGGCGTCTCGCGTGTCGACGGCCTCCTCGCCGACATCGGCGTGAGCTCGATGCAGCTCGACGACCCGGCCCGCGGCATGAGCTTCCGCGCCGAGGGGCCGCTCGACATGCGGATGGACCCGAGCCGCGGGGAGACGGCGCTCGAGCTCATCGAGCGGCTCAGCGACGAGGAGCTCGCGAACCTCATCTATCACTACGGCGAGGAGCGCCGCAGTCGGCGGGTCGCCCGCTGTATCAAGCAGGCGCGCGACAGCGGCGAGCTCGAGACGACCCTCGACCTGCGGCGCGCCGTGGTGCGCGCGGTCGGACCGGCGCGCATCGGGGGCGTGGATCCGGCGACGCGCACCTTCCAGGCGCTGCGCATCGCCGTGAACGGAGAGCTCGACGAGCTCGAGGCGCTGCTCGCCGCGGCGCCCCGGATCGTCGCGCCCGGCGGGGTGATCGCCGTGATCTCCTTCCACTCGCTCGAGGACCGCATCGTCAAGCGCGCGCTGCGCGAGCCCGAGGTCTGGCAGCCGCTCACGAAGAAGCCCGTGACCGCGGGCGATGACGAGATCGCCGATAACCCGAGGGCCCGCAGCGCGAAGCTCCGCGCGGCGCGGCGCGTCGCCGGCGCGGAGGCGCTCACGTGACGCAGCGGCCGTTCCTCGCGCTCTGGACGCTCGCCATCGCCGCGACCGTGGCGGCGTTCGTCGTGCACCTCGCGCTGCGCGGGCGCACGGTCGACCTCGGCTACCGCCTCGGGCGGGCGCGCGCCGAGCAGGCGCGGCTGCGCGAGGTGAAGCGGGTGCTCTCGCTCGAGGCCGCCAGCTACGAGACGCCGCAGCGCGTGGAGATGGTCGCCCGCACGCTGCTCGGCATGACGCCGCCGCCGCCCGAGCGCGTCATCCCGGTGCGCGGGTACACGGCGGCGGTCGACGAGCGCGAGCGCGAGTCGACGGACGCAGAGGCCGGCCGCGCGCCGTCGGCCCAGGGCGAGGTGCAGGAATGAAGAACCTCGATCCCCGGCGCGCCCGCTGGATCCGCATCCGCATGGGGCTGCTCTGCGGCCTCATGGCGGTCGGGCTGGGCGGCGTCGTGTCCGGCGCCTACCGCATCGAGGTCGAGGACGGCGACGCGTGGTACGACCTCGCGGAGCGGCAGCGCCAGCGGCGGCTCCACATCACGCCGAAGCGCGGCACCATCTACGACCGGAACGGCGCGCCGCTCGCGGAGAGCGTGGAGGTGCCCAGCGTCTCCGTGGACGCGGTCGAGATGCTCCGCGGCATCGACGAGAAGTACATCCCGACGCAGATCCAGCAGTACGCCGAGCGCATCGCGCAGGCGCTCTCGCTGCCCGTCGAGGAGGTCGCGGAGAAGCTCGGCCGGCGGCGCCGGTTCGCCTGGCTCAAGCGCCGCATCTCCGAGCAGGAGGTCGAGAACGTCCGCGCGCTCTCGGACCGGACGCAGCGCTACCCGGTGCGCGGGCTCGTGATCGAGGGCGAGGGGCGCCGCTTCTACCCGAACCGGGAGCTCGCCGGGCCGCTGCTCGGCTTCGTCGCGACCGACGGGGAGGGGAAGGAGGGGATCGAGCTCAGCCTCGAGCACGAGCTGCGCGGCAACGTGTCCGAGGTGCGCGGGCTCCGCGATCGATCGGGGCGGCTCATCTTCTCGGAAGGGATCGCGGACGAGCAGGCGCTCGCCGGGCACAACGTCCACCTCACGATCGACAAGGGCATCCAGTTCACCGCCGAGCGCGAGCTCCAGGCGGCGGTGAAGACCTACGAGGCGATCGGGGGCTCGATCGTCGTGGTCGATCCGGAGAACGGAGAGATCCTCGCCATGGCGAGCGCCCCGGGGTTCAACCCGAACGACTACTCGTCGAGCGATCCGGGGTCGCGGCGCAACCGCTGCGTCGTCGATCGCTTCGAGCCCGGATCGACGATGAAGGTGTTCGCCATCGCGAGCGCGCTCGCGGCGAAGAGCGTCTCCCCGAGCGCGACCATCTACTGCGAGGAGGGGAACATGGCGATCGACAACGTCGTGATCCACGACACGCACGTGCACAAGTGGCTGACGCTCCCGCAGATCCTCGCCCAGTCGTCGAACATCGGCACGGCGAAGATCGCGCTCGGGCTCGGCGAGCAGCGGCTGTACGAGGGCTTCCGCCGGTTCGGCTTCGGGGACCTCCCCGGCGTGCCGCTGCCGGGCGAGTCCGTGGGCGTTCTCCGGCCGCGCGGCCGCCCGTGGGTCCAGGTCGAGACCGCGGCGGCCGCGTTCGGCCAGGGGATCAGCGTGACCACGCTCCAGCTCGCCATGGCCATGGCGGCGATCGCGAACCGCGGGCGGCTGCTCGAGCCCGTCCTGATCAAGCGGATCACCGACGGCACGGGCGTCGCGCTGTCCGAGACCTCGCCGCGCGTGCGCCGCGACGCGGTCCCCGCGTCGATCGCGCGCATGGTGTCGGAGATGCTCGTCGCGGTGACCGAGGGGGACGGGACCGGCGTCGAGGCCGCCATCCCGGGCTTCCGCGTCGCGGGCAAGACGGGCACGGCGCAGAAGATCGACCCGGCGACGGGCAAGTACACCGACACCCACTACGTGGCGTCGTTCGTCGGGTTCGTCCCGGCCGAGCGGCCGCGGCTCGCCATCGCGGTGGTGCTCGACGAGCCGATGGGCGGCACCTACGGCGGCGGCTCGGTCGCGGCGCCCGTGTTCCGTCGGGTCGGCGAGATGGCGCTGCGGTACCTGGGCGTCACGCCGCGCGGGAGCGTGCCGGTGAAGCTGTCGGAGATCTCGGAGCAGTCCGGGGCGGACATCGCGGCGAACACCTACCAGGTGCTGAGCGAGGCGCGCGCCGCGGCGGCGCCGATCACGACCGCGGTGGTCACCCCGTCCGCGCCGCTCAAGAGCGGGGAGCTGCGCGTCCCCGATCTCACCGGGCTGCCGCAGCGCGAGGCGGTGAAGAGCGCCGCCGCGCTCGGGCTCGACCCGAGCATCGAGGGCACGGGGAGGCTCACGCGCCAGGAACCTCCGCCCGGGACCGTCCTGCCCAAGGGCTCGCCCCTGAAGCTCATCTTCGAGCCCCCCACATGACCGCGCGCGCGCACACCGACACCGCCGTCCCCGGGGCCGCGCTCGCGACGCGCCTCGGCGACGTGCTGCGCGAGCTCCCGGGCGCCGCGCTCCACCCGCCGGAGGCCGCGGACACGCTCGTGTCGGGCGTGCACCTCGACTCGCGCAAGGTCGCCGCGGGCGACATCTTCGTCGCGCGCGCGGGCGCGAGGGCGCACGGCGAGCGCTTCATCCCGGAGGCGGTCGCGCGCGGCGCGCGGGCGATCGTCGTCGCCCGCGGGAGCGCGGCCGACACGCTCGGCGTCCCCCGCGTCGAGGTGCCCGACGTGCCGCTCGCGCTCGCCCAGGCCGCCGCGGTGGTCTACGGGCACCCGACCTTCACGCTCGACGTCGTCGGCGTCACCGGCACGAACGGCAAGACGACGACGGCCCACCTCGTCCAGGCCTGCGTCGACCGCTGCGGCGGGCGGGCCGGGATCGTCGGGACGCTCGGCTACCGGTTCGGCGATCTCGATCTCCCCGCGTCGCACACGAGCCCCGAAGCGGACGATCTCGCCCGCGTCGCCGCGGCGATGGTGGCGCGCGGCGCCACGCACCTCGTGATGGAGGTCTCGTCGATCGCGCTCGCCGCGAAGCGCGCCGACGCGATCCGCTTCCGCGTCGCCGTGTTCACGAACCTCACCCAGGATCACCTCGATTACCACGGCACGATGGACGCCTACGCCGCGGCCAAGGCGCGCCTGTTCACCGAGCTCGGGCCCGGCGCCGCCGCCATCAACGTCGACGACGCCTTCGGGCGGAAGCTCGTCGAGATGCTCGCCCCGGGCGGGCCGTCGCGCCCGCCCGCGTCGACGCTCGCGCGGTACTCGACGCAGGTGGGGGCCGCTCCGGACGCCGCGGAGATCGCGCCCGTCGCGCTCGAGCACGCCGCGAGCGGCATCACCATCCGCGCCCGGACGCCGGGCGGCGAGGTCACCCTCCGCTCGCCGCTGCTCGGCGCGCACAACGCGTCGAACCTGCTCGCCGCCCTGTCCGTGGCGCACCTGCTCGGGCTCGACCTCCGCGACGCCGCCGCGGCGCTCTCCGCGCCGATCCAGGTCCCGGGCCGCCTCGAGCGCTGCGACACGCCGGGCGAGGATGACGTGATCGTGCTCGTCGACTACGCCCACACGCCGGACGCGCTGGCCCGCGTGCTCGCGAGCGTGCGCGCCCTCGGAGAGGGGCGCGTCCTCTGCGTCTTCGGGTGCGGCGGGGATCGCGATCCGCTGAAGCGGCCGCAGATGGGCGAGGCCGTCGGGCGGGCCGCCGACGTCGCGGTCGTCACCAACGACAACCCGCGGAGCGAGGATCCGCGCGCGATCGCCGACGCCATCCTGCCGGGCCTCGCCGCCGGGCGCGCGCGCGTCGTGGTCGAGCTCGACCGCGCGCGGGCGATCGAGCGCGCGGTGCTCGACGCGGCGCCGGGGGACCTCGTCCTCATCGCGGGCAAGGGCCACGAGCCGTACCAGATCATCGGAGGCGTCACGCTCCCGTTCGATGACCGCGACGAGGCGCGCCGCGCGCTCGCCGCGCGCCGCGCTCGGCCTCGGGCCGATCGGCAGGACCACGGAGGTGCGGCGTGATCTACGAGCTCTTCTATCCGCTCAAGTTTCACTACAGCTGGCTGAGCTGGCTCAACGTCCTCCGCTACATCCCGTTCCGCACCATCATGGCGACGATCACCGCCATGGTGCTGACGTTCGTGCTCGCGCCGTGGTTCATCCGCGAGCTCCGGCGCAAGCAGATCGGGCAGGTGGTCCGCGCCGAGGGGCCGGAGACGCACAAGATCAAGGCGGGCACGCCGACGATGGGCGGCGCGCTCATCCTGCTCTCGCTGCTGCTCCCCACGGTGCTGTGGGCCGACCTCAGGAACCCCTTCGTCCTCGCGACGGCGGCGGTCACCGCGGGCTACGGGGTCATCGGCTACCTGGACGACTTCCTCAAGATCAAGCGGAAGAACAGCGGCGGCCTGCCCGGTCGCTACAAGCTGATCGGCCAGGTGCTCATCGGCGGCGCGGCCGTCGCGTACACGTTCCTGCTCGCCTCCAAGCTCCCGCCGGACTGGGCGGAGATCAGGACGCGGCTGTCGATCCCGTTCGTCGCCTTCTCGAAGTACCCGATCGAGCTGCCGCTCTACGTGTACGTGCCGTTCGCCGTCTTCGTCGTGGTCGCGACGTCGAACGCCGTGAACCTCACCGACGGCCTCGATGGGCTCGCGATCGGCCCCGTGATCATCAACGCGGGGACGTACCTCATCCTCGCGTACATCGTCGGCGCCTCCATCGCGAACTTCTCGCTCGCGGCCTACCTCGACATCCCGGCGATCGCGTCGGCGGGCGAGCTGTCGGTGTACTGCGGCTCGGTCATCGGCGCTGGGATCGGCTTCCTTTGGTACAACACGTACCCCGCGCAGGTCTTCATGGGGGACGTCGGGTCGCTCGCCCTCGGGGGCGGGCTCGGCATGCTCGCCGTCTTCACCAAGAACGAGATCCTGTCGATCATCCTCGGGGGGATCTTCTTCATCGAGACGGTCAGCGTCATCACGCAGGTCCTCTCGTTCAAGCTCACCGGCAAGCGCGTCTTCTTGATGGCGCCGATCCACCACCACTACGAGAAGAAGGGGTGGGCGGAGCCCAAGATCATCGTCCGCTTCTGGATCATCTCCATCCTCCTGGCGCTGGTCTCGCTGGCGTCGATGAAGCTGCGCTGAGGGACATGATGGACGTCCGTGGACGCACAGTGATCGTCGTCGGGCTCGGCCGGAGCGGTGTCGCGGCCGCGCGCCTCTTGCTGGAGCGCGGCGCGCGCGTCGTCGCGAACGACGGCGCCCCGCGCGAGCGGCTCTCCGCCGCCGCGGCGGCCCTCGAGGCCGAGGGCGCCGCGCTCGCGCTCGGCGGGCACGACCCGGCGCTGTTCGAGCGCGCGGACCTCGTGGTCGTCTCGCCGGGCGTGCCGTCGTTCCCCGCGCTCGACGAGGTCGCGCGCTCCGGGCGCGAGGTCATCGGCGAGCTGGAGCTCGCGTCGCGCTTCGTGTCCGCGCCGATCGCGCTCGTCGGCGGCACCAACGGCAAGAGCACGACGACGGCGCTCACGGGCGCGATGCTCGCGCGCGCCGGCCTCCGCACCTTCGTCGGCGGCAACTTCGGGACGCCGCTCGCCGAGGCGGTGAACGATCCGTGGGACGTGCTCGTGCTGGAGATCTCGAGCTTCCAGGCGGAGCGGGTCCCGACGCTGCACGCCCGCGCCCACGCGCTCTTGAACATCACGGACGACCACCTCGATCGCTACCCGAGCCTCGCGGCGTACGCCGACGCGAAGGGCAACCCGTTCGAGCGCATGACGCCGCAGGACGTCGCGGTCGTGCCCCTCGGCGACGCGCTCGTGGCGCGCCAGGCGGCGCGCGGTCACGCGCGGGTCGTGACGTTCAGCGCGAGCGACCCCCGCGCCGACGTCGCCGTCGAGGGCGGCGCGATCGTCGATCGGGCCGCCGGCGCGCGTTACCCGCTGGATCGGATCACGCTCGCGGGCGCGCACAACCTCGCGAACGCCTGCGCCTCGGCGGCGCTCGCGTCCGCGCTCGGCGCGCCCCACGCGGCGATCGCCGAGGCGCTCGCGCGCTTCGAGGGGCTCCCGCACCGCACCGCGCTCGTCGCGGAGCTCGGGGGCGTCCGCTACTACGACGACTCCAAGGGCACGAACGTCGGCGCGTCCGTCGCCGCCCTCTCCGGCCTGCGCGAGGCGAAGGCGGTCCTCATCGCGGGCGGGCGCGATAAGCTCGGCGACTACGCGCCGCTCGTCGCCGCGCTGCGCGAGCGGGGGCGCGCCCTGGTCGTCCTCGGCGAGGCGGCGGACCGCATCGCCGCCGCGGCGGGCGGCGTCCTGCCGATCGCGCGGGCCGGCTCGATGGACGAGGCGGTCCTCGCCGCGCGCAAGCTCGCCCAGCCGGGCGACGCCGTGCTGCTGAGCCCCGCGTGCTCCAGCTTCGACATGTTCCGCGACTACAAGGACCGCGGCGACGCCTTCGTCCGCGCGGTGCGCGCGCTCGAGAAGGCGGCCGGGGAGGTGGCGTCATGATGGGCTGGAGCGGCGGGTTCGGCGCGCGCGCCGACGCACCCAAGAACCGGCACATCGGCCCGTCGGAGCAGGACAAGGCGGACGCGGGCGCCGCGGCGGCTCCGCAGCGGTCCTGGTGGGTGAGCTCGAGCCCCTCCGGCCCGGTCGACGCCCTGCTCGCGGCCGTCGTCACGGCGCTCATCGGCTTCGGCGTGGTGATGGTCTACAGCGCGAGCGCCGTCGAGGCGACGGTGCGCTACAAGGACGCGCAGTTCTTCCTCAAGCGCCAGGCCACCTACGCGGTCCTCTCGATCGCCACGATGTGGATCACGAGCCGCATCGACTACCGGCGGATCAAGGTGCTCACGTACCCGGTGCTCATCGCCGTGACCGGGATGCTCGTCGCCTGCGTCGCGGGGCTCGGGCACAAGGCGGGCAACGCCTACCGGTGGATCGCGCTCGGCCCGATCAACGTGCAGCCGGCCGAGATGGCGAAGCTCGGCATCGTCCTCTGGCTCGCCTACTCGCTCTCGAAGAAGGCCGATCGCATCAAGTCGTTCTCCGTCGGCTTCCTTCCGCACCTCATCGTGGTCGGGCTCCTGATGCTCCTCTGCCTCAAGCAGCCCGACTTCGGCAGCGCGGTCATCCTGCTCTTCTTGACGTTCACGCTCCTGTTCGTGGCGGGCGCGCGGGTCCCGTACATCGCCGCGTTCACCATGCTGCTGGCGATCGCCGGCGCCGTGCTCGTGCGCTTCAGCGGCTACCGCTACGCGCGTTACCTCGCGTGGATGGACATGGACAACAACCGCGCCGACCTCGCGTACCAGCCGTTCCAGTCGGTCATGAGCTTCGGCTCGGGCGGCGTCTCCGGCCTCGGCCTCGGCCGGGGTCTCCAGGTGCTCTACCTGCCCGAGGCGCACACCGACTTCGTGTCCGCGATCGTCGGCGAGGAGCTCGGCTTCGTCGGCATCGTCGGCCTCTGCGCGGCGTACCTCGTCATCGTCTCGCGCGGCGTGAAGATCGCGCTCGAGGCCGACGACGACTACGGCAGCTTCATGGCGTTCGGCATCGCGACGCTCTTCGGCGTGCAGGCGATGACGAACCTCGCCGTCGCGATGGCGATCCTCCCGACGAAGGGGCTCACGCTGCCGTTCCTCAGCTACGGCGGCTCGTCGCTGCTCGTGAACGCCGCGGCCGCCGGCATCCTGCTCAGCATCAGCCGGGCGAGGACCCCGGTGGCGGCCGCGCAGGGCGGCAAGGCGGGCGCCGCGCCGATCCCGAACGCGCCGAGCGCGTCGGCCGTGATCGCCGCGTCGGCCGGGGAGGGCAGCGCGTGACGACCGTGCTCATCGCCGGCGGCGGGACCGGCGGCCACGTCTTCCCGATGATCGCCGTGGGCGACGCCGTCCGCGCCGCGGCGCCCGACGCGCGTGTCGTCTACGTCGGCACGGCGCGCGGCATCGAGGTGCGCGTCATGGGCGAGCGCGGCGACGCGCTCGAGCTGCTCCACGTCCTGCCGCTGCGCGGCGGCGGGCTCTCCGGCTTCGTGCGCGGCGCCGCCCGCGCGGGCCGCGTCCTGCCCGAGGCGCGGCGGCTCGTCGAGCGGCTCGACGCCCGCGTGGTGCTCTCGCTCGGCGGGTACGCGGGCGGCCCGGTCTCCCTCGCCGCGCGCTCGCTCGGCGTTCCGCTCGCGATCCTGGAGCCGAACAGCGTGCTCGGGCTCTCGAACCGGCTCCTCTCGCCGATCGTGGACCGCGCGTACATCGCGTTCCCCGAGGCGGCGCGCGCGCTGCGCGCGAGCTCGGTGCGGCTCTTCGGCGTCCCCCTCCGGCGCGCGTTCGCCCGCGCGCCGTACGCGCCGCGCGACGGCAAGCTCAGCCTGCTCGTGCTCGGCGGCAGCCAGGGCGCGCTGGCGCTGAACGACGTCGTGCCGCGCGCGATCGCGGCGAGCCGCGCGCGCGGCGTCGACCTCGACGTCGTGCACCAGACGGGCAGGGATCGCGAGCCCGCGGTCCGTGCGCTCTACGTGGAGCTCGGCCTGTCCGAGCGCGCGCGCGTCGTCCCGTTCATCGACGACGTGGCCGCGGCGCTCGCGGCGGCCGACGTCGTGATCGCCCGCGCGGGCGCGTCGACCCTCGCGGAGCTCTGCGCCGTGGGCCGCCCTTCAATCCTGATTCCTTACCCGTTCGCGGCGGACGATCACCAGCTGAAGAACGCGCAGTCCCTGGCGCGCGCCTCCGCCGCGGTCGCGATCGCGCAGGCCGACGCCACCGAGGCGCGCCTCGCGGGCGAGATCGCCCGGCTCGCGGCGGATCCGGCGCTCCGGACCCGCATGGCGGACGCCTCGGCGGCCCTCGCGGCGCCCGACGCGGCGGCGCGCGTCGCCGCGGATCTGCTCGAGCTCGCGCGGGCTCCGCGCCACCGCGCGCTGCGCTTCCCGCTCGGCGGCCGCGTCGAACGCGCGGGGGAGGCGCCGCGCCGCGCCGCGATGGAGGAGGCCGCGCCGCGAGGCGCCGCCCTTGGCTGGAAGGAGGCTGGCTGATGTTCCGCGGTCGCGTACGCCACGTCCATTTCGTCGGCATCGGCGGCGTCGGCATGAGCGGCCTCGCCGAGATCCTGCGCTCGCTCGAGTTCGAGGTCTCGGGCTCGGATCTCAAGGAGAGCTCGACGACGCGCCGCCTCACGTCGCTCGGCGTGCGGATCGACATCGGCCACCGCGCCGAGAACGTCCGCGGCGTCGACGTCGTCGTCTACTCGAGCGCCATCCGGCCCGACAACCCCGAGCTCACCGAGGCGCGCGCGCTCGGCATCCCGGCGATCGGCCGCGCGGAGATGCTCGCCGAGCTGATGCGCGTGAAGTACGGCGTCGCGATCGCGGGCTCGCACGGCAAGACGACCACGACCTCCCTGGTCGCCACGGTCCTGCGCGCCGCCGGCCTCGATCCCACCGTCGTCGTCGGGGGCAAGATGGCGGCGCTCGGCACGAACGCCCGGCTCGGCGCGGGCGATCTGCTCGTCGCCGAGGCCGACGAGAGCGACGGCTCGTTCCTGCGGCTCACCCCGACGATCGCGGTGGTCACGAACATCGATCCCGAGCACCTCGACCACTACGGCACGCACGAGCGCATCAAGGACGCCTTCGTCGAGTTCGCCGCGCGCGTGCCGTTCTACGGGCTCGCCGTGCTCTGCCTCGACCACCCGCACGTGCAGGACCTGCTCCCGCGCATCCCCCGCCGCCACGTGACGTACGGCGTCTCGCCGCAGTCGGACTACTCCGCGCGCGGCATCCAGTTCCGCGGCCTCGAGACGAGCTTCAACGCCTACCGCCGGGGAGAGCCGCTCGGCGGCTTCACCGTGAAGATGCCCGGCGCGCACAACGTCCTGAACTGCCTCGCGACGATCGCGGTCGCGGACGAGCTCGAGGTGCCGCTCGACGTCACGAAGCAGGCGCTGGCGACGTTCGGCGGCGTCGCTCGCCGCTTCACGATCGTCGGGTCCATCGGCGGCGTCACGCTGGTCGACGACTACGGCCACCACCCTGCCGAGATCCGCGCCACCATCGACGCCGCTCGGCGCGCGTTCCCGGGCGAGGACCACCGCGTCGTCGTGGCGTTCCAGCCGCACCGGCACACCCGCACGCGCGATCTCTTCGACGAGTTCACGCGCGCCTTCAATCAGGCCGACGTGCTGCTCGTCACGGACATCTACGCCGCGGGGGAGCCGCCCATCCCCGGCGTCACCGCCGAGCGCCTCGTCCAGTCGATCCGCGAGCACGGGCACCACGACGCGCGCTTCGTCGCGGACAAGGCCGATCTCCCGGAGGCCCTCGAGCAGATCGTCCGGCCGGGCGACGTGGTCATCGCGCTCGGGGCGGGCGACGTGAACGCCTGCGTGCGGGACCTCAAGACGCGGCTCGAGGCGAAGGCGCAGCGCCCGCAGGAGGGAGGCTCATGACCGAGCGCCCGAGCGCCCCGCCGCCGCCGAACCGCCGCCGCGCGCCGCCGCCTTCGGCCGCGGCGCCGCCTGCCCGATCCGCGCCCGCGCGCGGCTCGAAGCCGGAGCCCGCGCGCGGCTCGAAGCCCGAGCTGCCCGCGGCGGCGCCGAAGAACGAGCGCGTGCGCGCCTCCGCCCAGCCGCATGAGTCGCCGCCCCCTCCGGCGACGAGCGTCTCCGTGCGCCCGCCGCGCCCCTCCGCGAGCGACGGCGGCTCCCCCGGGGCGCCGCGCGCCGCGCGGCCGATCGCGCGTCACCTCCGCGCGCTTCAGCTGCTCGCGGGCGCCGCCGTCGTGCTCGTCGCCTCGACCGCGGTCGCGTGGGGCGCGCGCCGCTACATCGTGTCGAGCCCGCGCTTCGCCGTGCGCACGGTGCTCGTCGACGGCGTCCAGCGCCGCACCGCCGAGCAGGTGGCGAGCTCCGGCGGCATCGAGGTGGGCAAGAACATCTTCACGCTCGACCTCGAGCTGGCCGGCGCCTCGATCTCGGCCGACCCCTGGATCGAGAAGGCTACGGTCACCCGCAAGCTCCCCTCGACGATCCACGTCAGCGTCGTCGAGCGGGAGGCGCAGGCCCTGGTCGCGATCAGCGGCGAGCTCTACCTCGCGACGCGCGACGGCGAGCTCTTCAAGGCCCTCGCCGAGGACGACCCCGTCGACCTCCCGATCGTCACGGGGATCACCGGCGAACAGGTGGCCCGGGACCGCGCCGGCGTCGTCATCGCGGTCAGGCGCCTCCTCGACGTCGTCGAGGACATGGCGCGCGCCGGCGTCGCGCGCCGCTACCCGATCCAGGAGCTCCACGTCGAGCGGGACGGAGCGGTCGTCGTCACCATCGGCAAGGAGGGGATCGCGCTCCACCTCGGCCAGCCGCCCTACCGCGACAAGGTCGGCCAGGCGTCGCGGGTCCTCGCCGAGCTCGCCCAGCGGAAGGCGAACGCGTCGGTGATCTTCCTCGACAACGACGCGCACCCCGAGCGCGTCGTGGTGAGGATGAAATGATCGCCGCCGCCCTCTCCCCGCCCCGCGCGATCGCGCGCCGAACAGCCGCAAAACTTGGCCGGTTCCGCGCGCTCATGGCAGCGTCGTGCCCGCCTGACACGCGCACGGGGCTCGTCCCCGTCGTCCCCGCATGAGGTGGTGCACGCAATGAAGAGCCGGATGGAGACTACTGAGATCGTCGTCGGCCTGGACATCGGGACGACCAAGGTCTCGGCGGTCGTGGGCGAGATCGACGCGGATGGAATCACCATCCTCGGGGTGGGAAACGTCCCGTGCCGCGGCCTGAGGAAGGGCGTCGTGAGCAACATCGACTGGACGGTCCGCTCGATCTCCGAGGCGATCGAGGCCGCGCAGACGATGGCGGGCGTCGAGATCCGCACCGTCTACGCCGGCGTGGCCGGCAGCCACATCCGCTGCCAGCAGTCGGACGGCGTCGCGGCGGTCTCGGGCGGCGAGGTCACGCGGGTGGACGTCGAGCGCGTCCTCGAGGGCGCGCGGGCCATCCCGGTCGACGCGGACCGCCAGATCCTGCACGTCCTGCCGCGCGAGTTCACGGTCGACAACCAGGACGGCATCCGCGACCCGGTCGGCATGAGCGGCGTCCGGCTCGGCGTGAAGGTGAACCTGATCACCGCCGCGACGTCGTGCGTGCAGAACGTCGTCCGCTGCGCCGAGCGCTGCGGCCTCACCGTCGCCGACGTGGTCCTGGAGCCGCTCGCCAGCGCCGAGGCGGTGCTCTCCGAGGACGAGAAGGAGATCGGCGTCGCCATCATCGACATCGGCGGCGGTACGACCGACCTGCTCCTCTACGTGGACGGCGGCATCGCGCACGCCAGCGTGATCCCCGCGGGCGGCAACAACGTGACGGCCGACATCGCCGCCGGCCTGCGCACGCCGATGGGCGAGGCCGAGCGCCTGAAGCGCAACGCCGGCTGCGCGCTCGGCCGCATGGTCGGCGACGACGAGGAGATCGAGGTCCCCGGCGTGGGCGGGCACCTGCCGCGCAAGGCGGCGCGCCGCGTCCTGTCGGACATCATCGAGCCGCGCGTCGAGGAGATCTTCGCGGTCATCCGCAAGCGGATCGAGGACACCGGCATGCTCGAGCAGCTCTCGGCCGGCGCGGTGCTCACCGGCGGCGGCGTCCTGATGGAGGGCATGACCGAGTTCGCCGAGGAGATCCTGGGGATGCCGGTGCGCCTCGGCGTGCCCGTCGGCGTGCGCGGCATCACGCAGCTCGTCGCCGGCCCGCAGTACGCGACCGGCGTGGGCCTCGTTCAGTACGGGGCCAACGCCCTCGCGCAGGCGCGCGCGCTCGCGCCGGCGGCGCTCGACGTCGGCCACGTCGGCCGCGTCGACGTCCGTCGCGACAAGCTCCGCGAGCGCGAGGCGCGCCGCGAAATCGTCGAAGAAATTCAGATTGAAAAGAGGTCGAGCGGGAGGTTTTGGAACTGGCTCAGAGCAGCATTCTAGAATGACGTCGCAGAAGAAAGTTGTTAGAGAATCGGGTTTGAGAGGGTCGGAAGGACGCATCGGCGAGCTCATCTAGACGTCGAGTCAAGAGGGTTTGTAGAACGGCTTCAAAGGGGAAGAGGCGCCCCGATGAACGCCGTCCCGAGCGAGGACGTCCTCGTTTCACTTAGGGTTCCGCGCCGCTCGACCACCGCGAGGGTCGGCGCCGGGCCGAGCGGCTAGCTGTACATCCCCGGGAGGAGTTCATGAGTTTCTCCATCGAGTTTGCCGACGAGCACACCGGGTACGACGCCCGGATCAAGGTCATCGGTTGTGGCGGTTCTGGCGGCAATGCAGTCAACACGATGATCAACTTCGGCCTCGAGGGCGTGGAGTTCATCGTCGTCAACACGGACGCCCAGGCGCTGGGCGCGAGCCTCGCCCCGACCAAGCTCCACATCGGGGCGAGCGTCACGCGCGGCCTCGGCGCCGGCGCCGATCCCGAGAAGGGCCGCAAGGCGGCGCTCGAGGACGTGACCCGGGTGAAGGAGTGCATCCAGGGCGCGGACATGGTGTTCGTGACCGCGGGCATGGGCGGCGGCACCGGCACGGGCGCCGCGCCGGTCATCGCGCAGCTCGCGCGTGAGGAGGGCTGCCTCACCGTCGGCGTCGTGACGAAGCCGTTCTTCTTCGAGGGCAAGCAGCGCTCGCGCCGCGCCGAGCTCGGCCTCGCCATGCTCGCGGAGCACGTCGACACGCTGATCACGATCCCGAACCAGAAGCTCCTCACGCTGGGCGACGAGGACCTCTCGTTCGTCGAGGCGTTCCGCAAGGCGGACGAGGTGCTCTACCAGGCGATCAAGGGCATCAGCGATCTCATCACCCAGAACGGGATCGTGAACGTCGACTTCGCCGACGTGAAGACGGTCATGTCCAACATGGGCCGCGCGCTCATGGGCACCGGCTGCGCGAAGGGGCAGGGCCGCGCCCGGCTCGCCGCCGAGATGGCCGTCAGCTCGCCGCTGCTCGACGACATCTCGGTCGAGGGCGCGACCGGCGTGCTCATCAACATCGTCGGCGGCCCCGACATGCGGATGCGCGAGATCGAGGAGGCCGCGACGCTCGTGCAGGAGCAGGCGCACGAGGACGCGAACATCATCTTCGGCGCGACCATCGACGAGAACATGGGGGAGATGATCAAGGTCACGGTCATCGCGACCGGCTTCGATCACCTCGTCGCCGAGGTCCCTCAGCAGCTCGCGAGCGCCGCGCAGCCGCGCGCCACCGCGCACTCCATCGGCGCGTCGCTCGCCGCCGCGGCCGGCCCGCTGTCGGCCCGCTCCTCCCCGAGCGCGCCTCCGATGACGCAGCGCCAGCCGCACCGGCACGAGGAGGTCGCGTACCCGACCTCGCGCCGGGCCGCGCCGCAGGCGCAGTCGGCCGGCGGCGGTCCGGGCACGCGCGAGCGCGCGAGCTTCGTGCCCCCGCTCGACGCGGACTGGGACACGCCGGCGTTCCAGCGCCGGGGCCAGTAGCAGCGTCTCCTCCCGCACGGAAGGCCTCATGAAGCGCGGCCTGCCGTGACGTTCACGCTGTAGAACGCGTTGACAGGCGCGGGCGACGACTTATGGTCAGCCGGCGCCTATGCCCCCTGTCCGGGCAGGATCGACGCGGCGGTCCACGATTCATGAGTGAAAAGCGCGACTTCTACGAAGTTCTTGGCCTCGCGCGAGACGCGGCGCCCGACGATATTCGGAAGGCCTATCGTCAGGCGGCGCTGAAGTACCACCCGGACCGGAACCCCGGGGACACGTCGGCGGAGTCTCGCTTCAAGGAGGCCACCGAGGCGTACCAGGTCCTCTCCGACGAGGAGAAGCGCAGGCGGTACGATCAGTTCGGGCACGCCGGCCTCGAGGGCATGGGCGGCGGGTTCGACGGCGACATCTTCTCCCACTTCCAGGACATCTTCTCGGAGTTCTTCGGCGGGTTCGGCGGCGCGGGCCAGCGCCGGCGGCGCGGCGGCCCGGCGCGCGGCCAGGACATCCGGGTCCAGCAGCGGCTCTCGCTGCGCGACGCCCTGCTCGGCTGCAAGCGGGAGGTCGTCCTTCGCACCCCGGTGGCGTGCGAGGAGTGCTCCGGCTCGGGCGCGAAGCCCGGGACGAAGCGCAAGCCGTGCGGGACGTGCGGCGGCGCGGGGCAGGTCTCGACCTCGCGCGGCTTCGTGATGTTCACCCAGACGTGCCCCGAGTGCTCGGGCGAGGGGTCGGTCATCAAGACGCCGTGCGCCACCTGCAAGGGGTTCGGCGCGGTCGAGAAGACGCGCAAGGTCGTGGTCAACTTCCCGGCCGGCATCGACGGAGGGCAGCGGCTGCGCGTCCCGGGCCAGGGGATGCCGGGCGCCCAGGGCGCGCCGCCCGGCGATCTCTACGTCGACGTGGATCTCGCCGCGGACGAGCGCTTCGAGCGCGACGGCCTCGACCTCGTCACGCGGGCGCCCATCTCGTTCGTCGACGCCGCGCTTGGCAGCACGATCAAGCTCGATCTGCCGGACGAGACGACGGTCGACGTCGAGATCCCGGCGGGGGTGCAGCCCGGCGAGGTGATCTCGGTGAAGGGCAAGGGCGCGCCGCGGATCGACGGCCGCGGCCGCGGCGCCCTCCAGGTGATCGTCCAGGTCGAGGTGCCGCGGAACCTCTCGCCGGCGGCGCAGGAGCTGCTCCGGCAGTTCCAGGACGAGGTCGCGAAGCACCACGGCGGCGCGAAGGCGGCGACGGCCTAGGCGCCTCGCGGTAGCGGTCGGCCGCACGAGGGCGCCGCGGGAAGCAGCGCCGCGCGGGAGGCCGCGCAGGGCGCCGCGGCGCTCAGCGCGTCGTGCCGATCCAGGCCCCGGCGCACGCGAGGCTGAACGCGATCGGGGCGAGCGCGGTCGCGAACACGACGGCGACGGGCGCTGCCAGGCCGAGCAGCACCAGCGAGCCCAGGATGGCGAGCGCCGCGGAGGCGGCCGGCTCGAGGACGCTGCCCGTGGAGGAGGCCCGGGCGACGAGGTAGCCGGCGAGGGGGAAGGCCGCGATCGCCGCCGCGACGAGGAGCAGGAGCGGCGCCGCCGCGGCGGCGGAGGCGTCGCCGCGATCGACCGCGGCGAAGTCGACGCCGAAGCGGTGCCCGAGCGCGACCGCGAGGGCCAGGGTGGTCGTCATCACCCCGACCGTGACGAGCGCGCCGAAGACGATCCAGCTGAGCGTCACGGGGCGTTCGGTGCGCCGCAGCGCTTCGCGCACCGAGCCGAGCGACGGCGGCCCGAGCTGGGGGAGGAAGCGGCGCTCCCTGCGGCGCGAGCTCTGAGGGGACGCGCCTCGGCGGAGCAGGTCGCGCGCGGCGAGGAAGGCGACGAAGCCGACGCCGAGGAGCATCGGCGCCGCGACGAGGAGCGCGACCGGGCGGCACGCGAAGACGATGTAGTCGTACGCGCCGTTGAGCAGCATCGCGCCCATCCAGGCGGCGTTGAAGCGGCGGCCGCCCAGCGGCCGCTTGCGCTCGCGCTCGCGCCCGAGCGCGTACCCCCATAGCGAGGCGAAGACCATGTGCGCCGGCACCGCGAGCAGGGCGCGCACGATGTCGAACGACGGCAGCGGCCGGCCCCACAGGTACACGGCGTTGTGCGCCGAGACGAACCCGAACGCCGCCGCCGCGGCGTAGACGAGCCCGTCGAACGGCTCGTCCATGGCGCGCAGCCGGGCGATCGGCGCGACCGCGGCCACCTTCAGCCCCTGCTCCAGCGGCGCCGCGACGACGAACAGGTAGACGAGCGTGATCGCGTCGAGCGTGGCCGCGTTCTTGTCGAGCCCTTGCCAGCGCTGGAGGAAGCCCTCGAGCAGCAGCGCCGGCAGGTACGCGAGCGCGCCGAGCAGCGCGGTCCCGATCGCGAACCGGCGCCTGCCGTAGAGGCGCCGCGACGCCACGAGGGCGGCGGACAGGGCCCCGATCGGCGCGGCGACGGTGGCGAGCCAGATGAGGACGGCGGCGGCGTTCATGGCGCGGGGGACAGGGCGAAGGCGCTCGGCGTCGCGGCCGCTAGAAGTGGAGCCCGGCCACGGCGGTCACGGCGAGCGCCGAGCCCACGCTGGAGCCCTCGGCCGCGAGCAGATCGGCCTTGGCCTGCTGCGGGGTGGCGGCGGTCTCGCTCCTGATCCGCTCGATCTCCTGCGAGGAGAGGCCCGGCCTGGTCAGCGCCAGGACCTCCCAGCTCGCGTTCGCGCCGAGCGAGAAGACCGGCGACAGGTAGATGTCGAGCCCGCCCGAGATCCTCCCGTAGAAGCCGCGGATCGCGATGGCGTCGGCCGCGCCGCTCACCGCGCTCTTGAAGCTGCCGAGGCCGGCGTAGCCGAAGCCCAGATCGATGTGCGGGTCGAGCTTGCCGAGCGGGATGTGCATGCCGACCTCGCCCCCGGCGCTGAAGAGCTGCCAGTCGCCGAAGAACCCGACCCGCCCGCGCGCGCCCACCGTGAAGAACAGGAGCCGGAGCCCGACGCCGGCGCCCACGACGCCGCCGTTCGCCGAGCTCGAGATGAACCCGGCCGTGAGCTCCTCCTCGTCGATGTTGAACGTCTGGAGACCGACGTTCTGGTAGCCCCCCTCGACGTTTAGCCAGGCGATCTCGAGACCGCGCCCGGAATCCTCTTTCTTGGACTCGTCGAGGTGCTGCGCCGTGCTGTCCGACGACACGGGCAGCGGATCGGGTGGGGTCATCGGAGGGGGCGGCGCCAGCCCTCCGGCCTGCATCGACGGATCGTACGGGTTCGGCTGATCGGGCGAGGCAGCGCCTTGCGGTGAGGTCCCCGGAGCCGGCTGGGGCTGCTGCGCCGCCGCCGTGGACGCCGCGGTGGCCGACGCGAGAGCCGTGAGCAGATAGAGCGCGCGGCGAGCGATCATTCGTCCTCTTCCTGGGTATTCCCGTCAAACCCGTCTGTCCGTCCTCTCGGCTCCAGGGCCTCGGCGTCTCCGGCCGAGGACACGGGCGGGCCGGGCACCCGGTAGCTGCCCTCGAGCCAGTGGCCGAGGTCCACCAGCTTGCACTGAGGCGAGCAGAACGGAAAAGCCGGGTTCTCGGGCCTGGGCCCCGCCGATTTGCGGCAGATCGGGCACCTCGCGCCTGGCAAAGCTCCCATGCGGCGTAACGTAGCAGCGTCCATCCCGAGCATGTAGCTCGCGCGCCGAGCGCCCTGCGCTTCAGCCTGGAGGTGCGGCGCGCGCGACCTCGGTGCGCACCACCTGGACGACCACATCCACCTGGCGGCCTCCCGGCTGGGCGAAGGACGCCTCGCCGCGGCTGCCTTCGAAGCGCCACGCCAGATCGGCCGGCGCGTCGGTCGGCTCGTCCGCGCCGGCATGGATGACGGCGCTGACCTCCAGCGTCTGCCTCCCCGAGGTCACGGCCCCGCGCGAGACGGCGAACGTCCCGCCACCGAGCAGCGCGATCGTCCGCTTCGCGAGGTTGCCAAGGTGCCGCGCCGGCGGCTCCTCTCCTTCCGGGCGCCATGAGGCGATGTGCCCGGCCTCGTCGATGTCGATCACGAAGCGCGCCTTGCCGGCGCTCCCGAGCGGCAGCGTCGCCCAGATCGGATCCGCCTGGCACGCGGGCGGGATCGCCCGGGTGAAGGCGCGCCCGAGGCTGCGCACCGCGCTCGCGCCGGCCGCTCCGAAGTCGCCCTCGCCGCCCTCGCCGGCGTCGTCGCTCGCCTGCGCGGCGGCGGAGCGCGCCTGCCGCCCGGCGTTCGCGGTCGTCGCGGGAGCCCGGCGCTCTTCCCCGGCGCGCGCCGCCGCGGTGGGCCGAGGCGCCGGCTGACGCCGCGGCGCAGCGGCCCGGGGATGCGCCCGCGCGCCGCCGGCCGCGGCGTCGCGGGCCGCAGGCGCTCGCTGCTGGGCGGCGTCCGCCGGGGCGGCGTCCGGCCGAGCGGCGTCCGCCGGGGTGTGCGTCGCTCCGGGGTCCTCCGCTCCTGCGCGAGCGTCGGCCGGCCGCGCGGCGCTGCCGCTGCCTGGCAGCGCCGCGGTGGCCCCCGTCCAGAGATCGATCGGCTCGCGCTCCTCCGGCACCGGGGCAGGGCCCCTGGCGGGCTCTTGCGGCGATAACCTCGCGGAGCGCCACGCGCCCACGTGGACGAGCGCCGAAACGAGGAGCGCCGGCAGCATCGCTCGTTGATCGCGCATCGGCTCGCCCTCCGCCCTCCGGGCCACGTGAAGAGGCCGCGGCCCCTCGCTCCTCGCTGAAGCCCGTTGCCCGTGGACCGTGGTTCTGCCAGACAGCACCGCGGCTGCAACGTTCCCGAGCGCCCCGTGAAGCTCCTCGCCCTCTCGACCTCGACCCCGCGCGGCAGCGTGGCGCTCTTCGACGCCCGGGCCCTGGACGCCCACGCCGAGGCGACCGCGCCGCGGGGCGGCGCCCTCGATCCCGCAGCGGCGCCGGGCGAGCCCGGCGCGCGCCTCCTCGCGGCGACGACCTACGCCGATCTGCACGGGCACGCCGAGCGCGTCTTCGGGGCCGTCGACGAGGTGCTCGCCGCCGCGGGCCTTACGGCCGGGGCGATCGGGGCGCTCGGCTGCGATGTTGGACCTGGCTCGTTCACCGGGGTCCGGGTGGCCGTCGCAGCGGCCAAGGGGATCGCGCTCGCGCTCGATGCCCCGGCCGTGGGGGTCACGTCGCTCGAGGCGATGGCCGCCGCCGCCTTCGCCGAGGGCGCGGCGAGCCCGGGTGACTTGCTGGTCCCGCTGATCGACGCCAAGAAGGGGGAGGTCTTCCTCGCTGCCTTCGACGCGCCCGCGGCGCCCCCGGCGGCGCCGCCGCGCCACCTGCCGCGCGACGCGGCGTCCGACGCCATCGCCGCGCTCGCCGGAGGGCGCAGGATCGTCGTCGTCGGCGCGGTCGCCGAGGAGATCGAGGCGCTCCGGCCGCTCGCGGCGCGGGGCGCGGCGCTCGATTTCCCCGACGCGATCTGGATCGGCCGCGCCGCGATCGACCGGCTCCGGGCCGCCGCCACGCGCGGCGAGCGCCAGCGGGCGGCGGCCGAGCACGATCCGGCGCTCCTCGAGCCCCTCTACGTGCGCGCGCCTGACGCGAAGCCGGCCGAGCTGGGATACACTCCGCCGCGATGACCAGCCCGTCTGATGGGGACCGCGGCGCGTCGGACGCCGAGCGCGGAGCCCCGAGCCCCAGCGACGCGGAGCGCGCGCCGCCGCCCTCCGCGGCAACGGAGCCGGCGCGCTCTCCTTCTACAGCCGCAGCGCTCTCCGCCGACGGAGCGCCCGACGGAGCGCCGGCAGAGCCCGACGAGCTCGCCGGCGCCGACCCTGCCGAGTCCGGGCCCGATCCCGAGCAGCTCCGGGCTCGCTTCGGCCGCCCGTTCGAGGCGGGGGACGTCATCTTCCGCGAGGGCGAGCCGGGGACGGAGGCTTACCTGATCGAGGAGGGGCGGGTCCGCCTCATCAAGAAGGTCCGCGGCGCCGAGCGCAGCCTGATGGTCCTGAAGCCCGGGGACCTGTTCGGCGAGTCCGCGCTCCTCGGCGGCGCGGCGCGCTGGTCGACGGCGATCGCGCTCTCCCGCGGCACCGCGCTCTCGCTCGATCAAGGCACCCTGCAGAACCTCGTCGAGCGCAACCCGGCCGTCGCCCTCCGCATCATCAAGCAGCTCGTCGGCCGGCTCCGCGACGCCGAGGATCAGATCGAGATCATGATGCTCACCGACACGCAGTCGAAGGTGGTGAACGCGCTCCTCAAGCTCGCGCAGCAGGCGCGCGCCGCGGGCGGCGCCGCCTCGAGCGGCGCCTCGTTCGCGATCTCGCCGATGGAGCTGTCCACCCGCGTCGGCCTCGACGTCGACACGGTGAAGCGCGCCGTGCAGCAGCTCCGCGAGGGCCAGTACCTGCGCGTCGCCGACGAGCGCCTCGAGATCCCGGACATCGACGCGCTGCGGAGGCTGTTCAGCCTGCTCGGCCTCAAGGACGAGATCCGCGGCGAGCAGTGACGGGCAGGGTGCGCCTGAGCCCTCATCCTACGTCGACCTGACACCGGCTGGAACTCGAATCGCGATCCCGGGGACGCGCTGCGTCTTCGGGGCAGATTCGCGGGTTGACGTTACCAGCGGCCTGGTTTACTCAGGGTTCCCCGCACGCCGGTGACATCCCATCCCGACGTGCTGCCGCGCTGCGGCATTGCTCAGCAGCGGAGCCAAACGGACATGACATCGCAGCGACACATGACAGCAGCGACGCGCGCGGGGTGCATCCGCGGCGCGGCGGCTGTCCTGTCGCTCGTGTCGCTCTTGCCGGCGGCGTGCGGCGGCGCGCAACCTGCGGCGCAGGCGAACGAGACGCGCTCGCTCGCGGAGTACGATCTCGCGCGCGACGCGTTCCAGAACGGCCGCCTGCGCGAGGCGCTGGGGCACGTCGAGCAGGCGCTCTCGCTGGACGACGGCAACGCGGACGCGGCGTACCTGGGCGCCTTGGTCCTGCTCGGCTTCTGCGCGAACGACGTGAGCTCGAGCGACTGCCGCTTCGAGAGCGCCGAGAAGATGGCGCGCCGCGCGCTCGAGGCGAACCCGGAGATGCGGGACGCGAAGAACGTCCTCGGGGTCATCCTCGTGCACCAGCGGCGCTACGACGAGGCGATCGCGGTGCTCAAGCCGCTCACCGAGGACATCCTCTACGCCTCGCCGGAGAAGTCCTGGGGCAACCTGGGCTGGGCGTACCTGCTCAAGGGCCGCAACGACGAGGCGATCGACGCGTTACGCCGCGCCGTCGCCGCGCAGCCGCTCTTCTGCGTCGGCCAGTACCGGCTCGGCCTCGCGTACGAGAAGCGCGGCGAGCTGGAGCTCGCGCGCGAGGCGTTCACCAGGGCGGTCGAGACCGATCAGCCAGAGTGCAGGCGGCTTCAGGACGCGTTCGATGCCCGCGCCCGCGTCGCCGAGAAGAGGGGGCTCTTGGACGAGGCGCGCGCCGACCTCGAGCGGTGCCGCGAGATCGCCGCGACGACGCCGGTGGGGCAGCGCTGCGCCGCACAGCTACAGACGTTGCAATAAGCCCTCGGAGCGCCTCCCGAGAAGGACCTTCGGGTCGCGCTAGGGGTTGAGGAACGGTTCTCGGGGTGAGTAGAGTGACGACCGAATGACGATGGGTGGAATGGGATGGAGTCGATCGGACGCTACCTGAGACGCACGCGTGAGGCCCGAGCCATGAGCGTGGAGGAGGTCGCCCGCGCCACGCGCATCCCCGTGATCTCGATCGAACGTATCGAGGCGGATCACTTCGACGACCTGCCGGGCGAGGTGTTCGTCCGCGGGTTCCTGAAGGCGTATGCCCGCGCCGTCTCGCTGCCGATGGAGGAGGTGCTGGCCCGGTACACGGCGAGCCGCCGGATCGCGCTGGTGACACCGCTGCCGATCGCGGCGCCGGCCCGGCGCACCCAGAGCAGGCGCTTCGGGGTCGCGATCGCGTTCGTGCTGCTGCTCATTCTCTTCACGCTGGCGCTCAGCATCGTGCTCCGGCCGCGCGGCCACGACATGCCGCCCGAGCTGTCGGAGCGCACCCTCACGCGGGCGAGTACCTCCTCCCCGGCCTGAGGGCCAAATTTCCGTCGCACGTCCGCGGCGGCTCCTGTTCATCCATGCCTCGCTCCGTTCGCCCGCGGACCGAGCGCCTCCGCACCGAGGCGCTGCTGGTCCGGCGTGTCCCTTTCGGTGAGGCCGACCTCCTGGTCGGGCTCTTCACCGAGGTGCGCGGGCTCGTCTCCGCCGTCGCGCGCGGCGGGCGCCGCTCTGCCAAGCGTTTCCCGTCGCTGGAGCCGATGCACCTGCTCCGCGTGACGGTGGAGATCCGTCCCGGCGCCGAGCTCGCCCAGCTCACCGAGGCCGCGATCGAACGCCCGCGCTTGCGCCTCGCGGGCGATCTCGCGCGCCTCGAGGTGGCCGGGCGCGCGCTGCGCTGGGTGCGCGAGATCGCGCCGGCGCAGACGCCCGAGCGGGCGGTGTGGGACGAGCTGAACCAGCTGCTCGATCGCCTCGACGCGCTGCCCTCGGCGTCCCCGCAGGCGCTGCTCGCGGAGACCGGCCTTCGCCTCCTGGCCGCCTTTGGCTGGGGCCTCGAGCTGGCTCAGTGTGTCCGCTGCGGGCGCGCCTGCGACGCGACGCAGTCGGCGTACGTCGATCCAGCGCGCGGCGGCCTCGTGTGCCGGGGGTGCGGCGGCGGTCCGCTCCTGTTGCGGCCCGAGCCCAGGGAGCGCCTGCTCGCCGCCATGCTCGGCGACGCCCCGGAGATCCCGGAAGACGACATCCCGATGGCGCTCGATCTCGTCGAGGGGGCGCTCATGGCGCACGCGAGCGGGAGCTGACCGCACGAGCCCCCGCGCGCTGCGAGAGGCGCTGCCAGGGCCGCTGCCGCGCTACGCCGCGGCGTTCGCTCTCCAGAAGCGGCTGACCGCGCGCGGCGCCTCCGCAGACCCCTCGATCTCGACGTAAGGCCGGCCGGGCGCGGCGCGCGGGAACGAGAAGCTGCCCGTGTTTGCGTACCCGTCGCCGAGCGTCTCGCGGTGCGTGTGGCCGAAGACGACGAGCTTCGCGCCCGTCGTCCTCGCCACCCGGCCGGCGCTCTCGGCCAGCCGTTCGGCGACGGTGCCGGCATAGCGGTTGTGGCCGTTCGCCCAGCTCACGCCCATCAGCAGCGCGCCGAGCCCGATCGCCGCGGCGCCGGTCTCCCGCGCGCCGAGCCCTAGCGCCGCGATCCCGGCGCCCATCGACAGGGTCGCGATCACGCGGTCGAAGTAGAGGCGCGTGAACGTGCTCGCCGCGCTCTCGAGCGTCGGCGTGGCCGCGAGCCCGAGGAGGTCGTCCGCCATCGCGCGGGGCACGCCGAGCTCGTGCGCGAAGCGCTCGACCACCGCCGCGCCCACGGTCACCTCGCCGCGCGCGCGGTAGAGCGGCCCGCTCTTCAGCATCGCGCCGATCGCCGCGTGGAAGTAGCGGTAGATGACGTACGGCGCGCGGGGTCCGTACCAGGTGAACGCCGAGAGGAACAAGCTGAGCGGCGCCTGGTCGTTCGCCTGCAGGTAGCGGTGCGCGCCGGTCGGCGCGATGAACTCCTCGACGAAGTGCACGCCGAGGCTGCGCTCGCCGACCACGAGGGGATGCGCCGGCGCGTTGTCCGGATCGTACAGGTGACCGTGCTCGATGTGGATCGCCCCCTCGCGGAAGAACCACGGCGTGGTCCGGATCCGCGCCCGCGCCTCGCCGGACACCCCGAGCGCCTCCGCCAGGGCCGCGGGGAACTCGGGCGCGCCCACCTCGACGTCATGGTTGCCGCCGGAGAGCCAGAGCTCGCCGCCCCGATCGAGGTGCTCGGCGAACGCCACCCGCGCCGCCGGGTGAGCGAACAGCGCCTCGCGCAGCGCGCGGGGGCGGGGCATCGAGGGCGACTCGGACGAGAGATCGAACAGATCGCCCGCCACCACGACCCGGTCTCCCGCGTGGGCCTCCACGAACCTGGCCAGGTCGGCGGTCACGTCGCGCGGCGTCTGGCGCACGAGGTGGAGATCGGCGAGCACGACCGTGCGGCGCTGCGTCATGTCCTATTCTATTCAACACGTCCGTCCGGGCAGTGCAATTCGCCGCCGGCCGCACGAACGCCACGTCTCGCCGGTTCCTCCTCGCGGGTTCGCGCGTCGGCCCGAGCCGGCGAGCCCATCCTTGGGATCTGCACGCTGCGGGCGCGATCGCGCCGTGGGCTCGACGCCCGCACCGCCGTGTCCCATGCATGGCTGTATGGAAGGCTCGGCGCGAATGCGACATTCGTCCCAGAAGGGGAGCGAGGGGCTGCTCGAGGAGATCGCCCGCGCCCTGCGCAGCAACGACATCGATGCGCTCTCCCAGATCTATGCCGAGGACGCCGTGATCGAGGAGGTGAGCAGCCGCCACCCTCCTGCTCACCCCAGCGTCACCCGGGGCAGGCCTGCGATCCTGGAGCGCCTGAAGGACGAGATCTTCCGCGATCCGCTCTCCGGGTGGTCGCGCCAGCTGGACGCGACGGAGATCCTCGACGGCATCGAGACCGACGACGGGCTGGCGTTCACGGAGGTGCGGATCTACGCCGCGGGCGACCGGGTCATCGCGCAGCACCTGGCCCGCAAGGACAATGGCCTCATCGGCCATGAGCGGGTCGTGGTCGCCTGGGACGCGGAGTGAGCCTCGGAGGATCCGCGGCGGATCCTGCCGCCCCGCGCCTATGGGCGGCGCCGCTCACGTGAAGGCGAGGTAGAGTGGCGCCGTGACCACCGCCGTCCTCCTCAGCTGCCACGGAACCGTGGATCGTCTCGATGACCTGCCCGCCTTCATCTCGAACATCCGTCGCGGCCGGCCGGCCTCGCCGGAGCTGCTCGAGGAGGTGCGGCGCCGCTTCGAGGCGATCGGCGGCTCGCCGCTCATGCGGATCACGCAGGCCCAGGCGGACGCGCTCGCCGCGCGGCTCGGGCTCCCGGTGGCGATCGCGGGGCGGCTCTGGCGCCCGTATCCGGCGGAGGTGCTCGCGTCGCTCCACGCGCGCGGCGCGCGGCGCGTCGTCTCCCTGCCGCTCGCGCCGCAGTCCGTCGACATCTACAACGCCGTCGTGCGGGACGCGGCCGCGAAGCTGGGCGACATCGAGCTCCGGTGCGCGCCCGCGTGGGGGCTCGAGCCGGCCCTGATCGACGCCTTCGTCGAGGTGATCGACGAGACGCTCGCGCGTTTCCCCGAGGAGGTCCGGGCGAAGGTGGCGGTGATCCTCTCGGCCCACAGCCTCCCGCAGCGGGTCATCGACGCGGGCGATCAGTACGAGGTCCAGTTCCGCGAGATGGCCGCCGCGGTGGAGCGCCGCATCGCGCCGCGCGGCAACCCGGTGTTCGTCGCCTTCCAGAGCCAGGGCATGACGGGCGACGCCTGGATCGGACCGGATCTCCGGTCGACGTTCGACAGGCTGACCGAGCGCGGCCTGCGCGAGGTGATGATCGCGCCGATCGGCTTCGTCGCGGATCACGTCGAGACGCTCTACGACCTCGACGTCGAGGCGATCGCCCTCGCGCGGGAGGCGGGCCTCGCCCGGCTGGAGCGGGCGCCGGCCGTCAACACGCGGCCGCGCTTCATCGACGCGCTAGAAGCGATAGTCCGGCGCGAGCTCGACGCGGTCGCGCCGTAGCCCGCCCTCGCCGGGTCAGCCGTCCCGACGCTTGGCCTTGCGCGAGAGCCTCGGGGCGGCCGCGCTGATGAGGCCGGGCGCGAGCCTCGTGAGCGACACCAGGAGCTTCGCGTGGCCGGTGATGATCGCCTCGGCCCGGCGCGCGACGATGGCGTCCATGATCTGCCGCGCCGCCTTCGGCGTCGGCATGACGAGCCAGCTCGGCACCGGATCCGCGGCGCCTTCGCGCAGCGTGCCTGCGTTGTCGATCTGACGGATCTCGCTCGTCACGAATCCGGGGGCGACGTGCGTGACCGCGACGCCCTCGCCGTGGAGCTCGGTGCGCAGCGTCTCGGCCAGCGCGCGCACCGCGAACTTGCTCATGGAGTAGGCGCCCATCGCCGGGGCCGCGACGTAGCCGCTCGCGCTGCCGATGAGCGCGAGGCCGCCGCGCGCGCGCTTGACCTCCGGCAGCGCCGCCTGGACGGTGCGCAGCGCGCCGAAGACGTTGGTCTCGAACTGCCGGCGGATGTCGTCGAGCGAGAGCTCCTCGATGCGCCCCACCACGCCGAACCCGGCGTTCGCGATGGCGATGTCGAGGCGCCCGAACGCCCCGCGCGCCTCCTCGACGGCGCGCTCCACGTCGCCGTCGCGCGTGACGTCGCACCGGGCCGTGATCGCCTCGCCGCCGGCCTCGCGGATCTCCCGCGCGAGCGTCTCCAGCCGCTCGGTCCGCCGCGCCGCGAGGACGGGCCGGCCGCCGCGCCGGGCGACCTCTCGGGCGAGCGCCTCGCCGATGCCCGACGACGCGCCGGTGATGAGGACGACCTGCCCTGCGAGCCTGCTTGCCATGGCCCCCCGCATACCACGATCGCGCGGGGACAGGCCCTGGCGCGCCCTCGGGCGCTCGCTCATGCTCGGTCCTTCTCCTCTCGGCTAGGATGGTCCTGCCCGGGTCGACCGGGCGCCGGTCGTTCTTGCGCTCGTTCTTGCGCACGTCCTTGCGCACAGGGTGTCATGCGAAGCCACTCGATCCGCCGCACGCTCTCCGCTCTCCTCGTGGCCGCCGCGTGCGCGGCCCAGGCCCCTGCCTCCGCCGAGCCGCCCTCCTCGCTCGCGCGCGCGGAGGCGCTCGTCGCGCAGGGCGACTACGCGGGCGCCGAGAAGGCGCTCGCCGCGATCCAGGGCGGGACCGAGCGCGCGGCGGCGCTGCTCGCGAAGGCGCGGATCGAGCTGCTCACGGGCCGCTACGACGACGCCGCGAAGACCGCGAAGGCGGCGGCGGCGCTCGGCAAGGAGGCGCGGATCGCCGCCGCGCCGCTCCGGGCCGAGGCGCTCGCGCGCCGCGGGAAGATGGCCGAGGCGATCGCGGCGGCGCGCGAGGTCGAGCAGGAGGACGAGGCCCGGCGCGCGCGGCTCCTCCTCGGCGAGCTCCTGATCCAGTCCGGCAAGCGGGGCGAGGCGCGCGCGCCGTTGATGACGCTCATCGAGGACTACAACGACGACAAGATCACCGCGAGCGACGCGGAGGGGCTGTCCCTGGTCGGGCGGGCGGCGCACCTGCTCCGGAGCGCGCGCGACGCGAACGACGCGTTCAACGCGGCCGAGAAGGTGGGCGGCAAGCAGCGGGTCGAGACGCTGCTCTGGCGGGCCGAGCTGTTCCTCGACAAGTACGACCCCGGCCACGCGGGGCAGGTGGTGAGCGAGGCGCTGAAGCTCGCCCCGAAGGATCCGCGCGTCCGCGTCGCGATGGCGAGCGTCAAGCTCGACAGCGCGATGGATTTCGGCGCCGCTGACAGCGAGGTCGAGCAGGCGCTCTCCGTGAACCCGAGCCTCGCCGAGGCGTTCTTCGTGCGCGCCGGGCTCGCCCTCCGCGACATGGATATCGACGCCGCGGACGCCGCGGCCGATCGTGGGCTCAAGGTCAACCCGAACGATCTGGAGCTGCTCTCGATCAAGGCGGCGGCTCGCTTCCTCGCGGACGACGCGGCCGGCTTCGAGGCCCTCAAGGCGAAGGTGCTCGGCCTGAACCCGGAGTTCTCGCGCTTCTTCCAGATCGTCGGCGAGTTCGCGGAGTGGGAGCATCGCTACGACGACATCGTGAAGATGATGGGCGAGGCGACGAAGGTCGATCCCCACGACGCGAAGGCGCACGCCACGCTCGGGCTCAACCTCATCCGCGCCGGCGACGAGAAGAGCGGCCTCGCCTCGCTGCAGAAGGCCTGGGACAAGGACCGCTTCAACGTCCGGGTCTTCAACACGCTGAACCTCTTCGAGAAGGACATCGCCAGCCAGTACGTGACCGTGGAGGGGCAGACGTTCCGCGTCCGTTACCACAAGCAGGAGCGGCCGATCCTCGAGCGTTACGTGCCGCGCATGCTCGAGGAGGCGTGGGGCTCGATGGTGAAGCGCTACGGCTTCACGCCGAAGATGCCGGTCTCGATCGAGCTGTACGCCTCGACGGAGAACTTCAGCGTCCGGACGAGCGGCCTGCCCAACGTCGGCATCCAGGGCGTCTGCTTCGGCCAGACGCTCGCGGCGCTCAGCCCGGCGGCCGCGGAGTTCAACTGGGGCAACGTGCTGTGGCACGAGCTCGGTCATGTGTTCGCGATCCAGCTCTCGAAGAACCACGTCCCGCGCTGGTTCACCGAGGGGCTCAGCGAGTACGAGACGATCATCCGGCGGCCGGAGTGGCACCGCGAGGAGGACCCGGCGCTGTTCGCCGCGCTGAAGGGCGGGAGGATCCCGGCCGTCGACGGGTTCAACCGGGCCTTCACGCACGTCGACGACATCGCGGACGTGACGATGGCCTACTTCGCGGCGAGCCAGATCGTGGTGTTCATGGTCGAGGAGTTCGGCTTCCCGAAGGTGGTCTCGATGCTGCCCCGGTGGGCCGCGGGCAAGCGGACCCAGGACGTCGTGAAGGAGTCCCTCGGCATCGGCACCGAGGAGCTGGATCGGCGCTTCCGCGCGTGGCTGAAGCCGCGCCTCGACCGCTACGAGAAGCAGTACGTCCCCGATCTGCACGCGCCGCCGCTCGAGGAGGCGCGCAAGGCGGCGGCGCGCGCTCCGAAGGACGCGAAGCGGCTCGTCGAGCTCGCGCTCGCGCTGTTCGAGGACGGTCAACGCCAGGAGGGCGAGGCGGTGCTGGCCGAGGCGCTCCGCGCGGATCCGAAGCAGCCCGACGCGACCTACCTGAAGGTGCGGGCGGCGTTCGCCGAGAAGAACGCTGACGAGGCGGCGAGGCTGCTGAACAAGATGATCGCCGACGGCCACGACGGTTACGTCGTGCGGATGAAGCTGGCCGATCTGGCCGAGGTGAAGAAGGACGCGGCGCGGATGAAGGCGAACCTCGAGGCGGCGTCGCGCCTGGATCCCACGCAGGCCGAGCCGCTCCAGGGGCTGTACGACCTCGCGCACCGGCAGAAGGACGCGGCGGGCGAGCTCTCGGCGCTGCGCCGGCTGGCGCTGCTCGACCAGCACGATCGCCGGGTGTGGCGGCGGCTCTTGCGGCTGCTCGTGGAGCGCGGCGCGTGGGAGGAGGCGCGCAAGGTCGGCGAGAGCGCCATCTACGTGGACGTGGCGAACCCGGAGATCCACCGGCTGTACGCGCGCGCGCTGGCGCGCACGGGGCGGCACGTGTCGGCGATCTACGAGCTGAACAGCGCGCTCCTGAGCGGGCCTAAGGCGGCGGACGCGGCGGAGATCTACGGGGAGCTCGCGAAGGCGTACGCGAAGATGAAGCGGGACGATTACGCGAAGCAGGCGCTGGAGTACGAGAAGGCGATGCGGGGGGCGTCGCCGGGGGCGCCGCGGGTGATGCCGGATTGACGGGAGGGCATGCCGGGCGGCACGCGCCGGAGGGGGTCTGCGCGCGGCAGGGCGCGGGTGGGCGCTGGCCATCCGCCGAGGCGGGGGGCGAGGAGCTTGCGCATGCACCACCGCCCGGCATGTCTCCCTTCGGGCCATGCCACCTGGGAGGTTTCGTCGCGCGCCACACAAGGCGCGCCTGAGACGTGGAGCCCACCGGGACCTTATGGCACCTCGGTCGGTGCTCCAGCGCGCCCACCCGCGCCCTGCCGCGCGCAGACCCCCTCCGGCGCTCGCGTTATACGAGGCTGACCCAGGCCGCACTCGACGGACAGCCGGAGCTCACCGGGCGCCCGTCGAGGCATCCGCGGATGCTGATCCGGTCGACCGGGCGCCCGTCGAGGCATCCGCGGATGCTGATCCGGTCGACCGGGCGCCCGTCGAGGCATCCGCAGATGCTGCTCAGGTCCACCGACCTCCGGTCGGGGCATCCGCGGATGCTGATGCGGTCCACCGGCCGCCGGTCGAGACATCCGCAGATGCTGCTCAGGTCCACCGGTCGCCCTTCGAGGCATCCGCGGATGCTGCTCAGGTCCATCGGCCGCCGGTCAGAGCATCCTCGCTCGCCATCGGCTCGGCAGCCGCTTGCTCCCGCTGCTTCCGGTCCAGGCCATGCGCGCGGCCGCCATCTCCGCCCCCTCTTCCTACCCGTAGCGCCGGGGGGAGGGTCTGCGCGGCGGCCGCGGGGGGGCGCGATCAAGCACCGACCGAGGTGCCATAAGCTCCCAGCTGGCTCCACGTCCCAGGCGCGCCTTGTGTGGCGCGCACCATAACGTCCCAGCTGGCAAGGCCCGAAGGGAGACATGCCGGGCGGTGTCCCATGCGCAAGCTCCCTCGCCCCAGTCTTGGCGGATGGCGAGCGCCCCCCCGCGGCCGCCGCGCAGACCCTCCCCCCGGCGCGGGCCCCCGGGAAGGGGGCTATTCCTCGTCCGGCTCCCCCTTGTCCCCCCGCAACCCGAGCGCCTTGCACTTCTTGTAGAGGTGGCTCCGCTCGAGCCCGAGCCCCCGCGCCGTCGCCGCCATCTGCCCCCCGTGGTGGCCGAGCGCCTCCTCCAAGATGGTCCGCTCCGCCTCCTCCGCGAGCACCCGGAACGGCACCCCCGGCCGGAAGAGCCCGCCTTTCATCGCGGCCTGCTGCCCTCCGAGGCACACCTTCACGTCGCCCTCGTCGATCGTCTCGTCCGGCGTCAAAATCACCAGCCGCTCGATGATGTTGCGCAGCTCCCGGACGTTCCCCGGAAAGCTGTAGGCGACGAGCATCGCCATCCCGCCGCTCGTGAACTCCATGCCGGGACGGTCGTTCGCCTGCGTCGCGATCGCCAGGAAATGCCGCGCGAGCAGGGGCACATCGTCGCGCCGCGCCCGCAGCGGCGGCAACGACAGCGGCAGCACGTTCAGCCGATCGTAGAGATCCGGCCGGAACTGACCCTCGCGGCACGCCGCCTCGATGTCGCGGTTCGTCGCCGCCACCACGCGCACGTCGACCTTGATCGTCTCGTGCCCGCCCACGCGCTCGATCTCCCGCTCCTGCAGCACCCGCAGCAGCTTCGCCTGCATGGCGAGCGGCATGTCGCCGACCTCGTCGAGGAACAACGTCCCGCCGCTCGCGCGCTCGAACTTCCCGCGCCGCTGCTTCGTCGCGCCCGTGAACGCTCCCGCCTCGTGCCCGAACATCTCGCTCTCGATGAGCTCGCTCGGGACCGCGGCGCAGTTCATCTTCTCCAGCGGGCCGCGCGACCGCTTCGACGCGCCGTGGATCGCCCGCGCGACCAGCTCCTTCCCGGTGCCGCGCTCGCCCGTCACGAACACCGTCGCGGTCGCCTTCGCGGCGCGCGCGATCTGCTCGCGCAGCTCGATCATCGCCCGGCTCTCGCCGATGAGCTCGCCGACCTGGCCGGTCTGCGTCCGCAGCGCCTTCGCCTCGGCCTCCGCCCGGACGAGGCGCAGGGTGTTCTCGAGCACGAGCAACAGCCGGTCGGTCGAGAGCGGCTTCTCGAGGAAATCGATCGCGCCGAGCCGCGTCGCGCGGACCGCGGCGTCGACGGTCGCGTGGCCGCTCATCATCACGACCGGCAGATCGGAACCTGCGCCGCGCAGGCGCTGGAGCAGCGCGACGCCGTCGCCGTCCGGCAGCGAGACGTCGAAGAGCGCGATGTCGTAGCTCCGCTTCGCGAGCTTCTCCTCGGCCACCCCGACGCCCCCGGCGACGTCGACCGTGTAGCCCTCCAGCGAGAGGGCCTTCTGGAGGGTCGTCAAGATCGCTCGCTCGTCATCGAGCACCAGCACATGTCCGCGCGGCATACACGCCACGGTAGCGCGGAACGGCGCGGAGGATGGCCGCCGGATGCGCGCCGCCCGGCAGCGCCGGCGCGCCCCGGAGACGCACCTCGCGGCGCAGGCGTAGGCGCGCAATGCGACGGGCGCGCGACGAGCGTGCAAGGCGTGCGCAACGTGCGCAACGTGCGCAACGTGCGCAACGTGCGTAGAAGGAGCGCGTCGACGCGACGACACGCCCGGCGGGCGTCGACGCGATGGCGCCGCCGACGAGGGGGGGGGACGTGCTCGGACGTCGCCGTCCCGCGAACGCGCGGCGCTCATCCTCCGCCCAGCACACAGGAGAAAGGGGCGCCGGCTCGCGGGCGCTATGGTAGGTTGGCGCAGAATGTCTGCCGACGATCTCGCGACGGCGGAGGGGGATCTGGAGCGAACGCCGTTCGCTCACCTCTTCGTCTATGCCATCGATCAGCGGCTGACCGGCGCGCTCATCCTGGTCGATCCCACGGGCGGCGAGCACACGTTGAGGATCGTCCGGGGAATCCCGGTCAAGGTGCGCCCCAGCGACGGCTACGCCCGGCTCGGGGAGATCCTGCTCGAGGAGGGGGTGATCACCGCCGAGATCCTCGCGGAGGCCCTCGCGACCAGGGGCCTCCTCGGCGACGTGCTCATGCTGTCGGGGTGCCTCGACACCGCGACGATCGACTGGCTCGCCCAAGTCCAGTTCGTGCGGCGCATGGTGCGCCTGTTCGACCTGCCTCCCCAGACGAGGTACCGCTACTTCGACGGCCTCGACGTGCTGGCCGAATGGGGGGGCGATCCCGCGAAGGTCGATCCCCTCGCGCTGCTCTGGGCAGGGCTGCGCGACCACGGCGAACGCTCGACGCGGCTGGAGCGGACCCTGGAGCGGCTCGCAGGGGTGCCCCTCCGCCTGCACCTCGCGTTCGAGTCCGGCCGCTTCGGGTTCGGCGAGGCCGAGCTCGCCGTCATCGACGCCCTCCAGGGCGCGACGCCCACGCTCGCGGCGCTCCTCCGGTCCGGGATCGCGCCCGAACCGACCGTGCGCAAGCTCATCTACACCCTGGCCATCACCCGTTGCCTCGATTTTGGCAAGGGCCCGCCGGTCGGCGCGGAGAGCTCGTCGAGCGTGCCGCCCGCCAGCGCGGCGAGCCTGTCGCTCGGGCGCATGCAGCTCCGCGCGACCGTGCATCGCGTCGGCGCCGCCGCGCCGGATCCCGCCGGCGACGGCGAGCGCGCGCCGGTGCTCGGCCGATCCCGGCGCCGCGACCGCCCGTCCTCGGAGCCGCTGCCGTCGCCGACATCGATCACCGCGGGAGCATCCCCCCTCCTCGGGGGCTCCCTCGCGGCCGCGGTGGCGGCCGAGCTCGCCAGCGCTGCCGGGCTCGACAGCGATCGCGCGACGCGCGAGCCCTCCGACAGGGATCGCGAGGCCTGGGGCTCGCCGGGGCCGGCCGAGGGCGCCGCCCCCGGCGGCTCGCCGGCCGGCGAGGACCCCTGAGGAGAGCGGCCCGGATCGGCGCAGGGAGCCGGCCAGGACGCCGCGTCGCCCGGGAACACGCGCACGCTTCTTTCTAGGACGCCGAGCGATGCCGAACCCCGCGCAACGCCAGCTCCCCGCCCGGGTTCACCTGCCCTCGGGCCTCGTGGTGCGCCTGTCGGACGCCGCCGCGCGCGCTCATGCCGCGTCCCTCCTCGGCGCAGCCGCGGATCGCGGCGCCGGGCGCGCCTTGCCCGGCAGGTGCGCCCGCGACGTGCAGATCCTCGCCGGCCCGTCGGTGCTGGCCGACGCCCGCGGCGCGCCGCTGGATCCGCTCGGCCTCTCGCTCCCGGACGCCCACGTGCTGCGGGCCCTCCTCGCCTTCGCCGGCGTCGTTCCCGAGGAGCCGGGCGCGTACACGTGCGAGAACTGCGGCGCCCCCTTCGAGGTCGCCCCGTCCAGCCTGCTCGAGATCGGCCCGTTCACCGACGGGGAGCTCGATGACCCCGAGCTCGATCGCCCGTTCGACTTCGGCGTGCCGCACCCGATCCCGGCGCTGCGCGTGGGCCGCGCCGTGTGCCGCCGCGCCCGGCTCGCCGAGCGGACCGTCGAGGAGGCGATGCCGCTGCTGCGCCTGCCCGGCGACGGCGTGCTGCGCATCACGCCGGCCGTGGTCGTCGCGATGGGGATCGTCGCGCTCGGCAACGAGCGGCGCGCCCCGGTGATCGCCGACGCGCTCGCCGCGGCGCCGGACGAGGCGTGGGCCGCGATCGTCGACCTCTGCCACGAGGCGCGTTACCCGGCGCGGCTCTTCGCGGTCCACCGCTGCCGAGGGTGCGGCGCGCGCAACGATCTCGACGTGCCCCTCGAGCGAGAGCTCGCGCGCGCGGATCTCCGCGCTTCCGGAGAGGACGAGGGCGATCGCGCGGCGCCGGGCGCCGCGGGGAGCGGAGCGGCCGCCTTCCCGGATCTCGACGCGTTCGAGGCGCGCGTCCGCGCGGCGGCCGAGCGCATCTACGAGGAGCGCGGCGTGCGCAACATCGACCTCTTCATCGACGCAGGGGTGCCGGCCTGCGACGACGGCGGCGAGCCGCTGCTCGGCTGCTACACGCCCGGGACGCCCGCGGACGAGCTCGGGATCGCCAGGGCGCCGGAGATCCGGATCTTCTACCGGACGTTTCGGTCGGAGGCCCGGGAGGATCCCGGCTTCGATGTCGACGCGGAGATCGCCGAGACGATCGACCACGAGGTGATCCATCACCTGCACCACCTCGCCGGCAGCGATCCGGTCGACGACGAGGAGCACGCGCAGATCGAGCGCGAGCAGCTGCGCCGGGTAGGCCAGGCCGAGGCGGCGCGGCGCGCGCGCCGCGGGGCGCTCTCGGACCTCGCCGGCTTCCTCCGCGTGACGTGGCCGGCCTGGCTGATCGCTGCCGTCGGGACGGCCCTCGCGTGGTGTGAGGGCGGGCGTTGACCTCGGCGCCCCGGCGCGCTCCCCGCGCGAGCGCGCCCGCCTCTTTCTTCGATGCCCGGGGAGAGCTGTTTATACTGCTGGGACAGCCCGAAGATGTGCCGGGGGATCCCGGCTCCTCGAGCGCCGCTGTGCTCCTGCCGAGGATCGTGAAGACGAAGAGCTCGCCGGCCGCCACGGCCGGATCCACCAAGGCGCCACGTCCCGCCAAGCGGGACGGCGATGCGCAGAACCGCCGGGGAAGCCCGGACGCGGTAGAGAAGCGCCGGGCTGCGCGCCGGTTCAACGAGCTGCTCCTCGGCGGCGGCGGCCGCGCCAGCGACGGCCGCACGGAGCGCCGGCGCCGGCGGCTGCTCACGGAGCTGGCCGAGGGGGTCGCGCGGCGCGGCAAGCGGGCGCTCAAGCCGATCGACGTGCTGTCGCGCGTGGAGGAGCTCCTCGAGCTCGGCGAGCCGCTCGCGTCGATCCGCAAGGTGTACCCGCCGCCGCCGCCGGTCGAGGTGACCGCCGAGCTCGTCGAAGGTCTGAAGCACCTCCACCGCGCCTACGGCTTCTCCGCGGACGTCTACCGGTTCGTGGGGCTCGACGCGCACGCTCTCCGGAAGGCGGGCGTGCTCCGGGGCGGCGAGCGCGAGGGCCAGGGCGGCGCAGCCGCGGAGACGGCGCGCCGCGGCGCGGCTTGACCCTGCCCGCCGGCGCGCCGCGGCGCGGCTTGACCTTGCCCGCCGGCGCAGGGATAACCCGCTGCGATGCGCGCGAGAACGGTGAAGCTCCCCCTCGCCGCGGCCGCGCTCGCGGCCGTGTGCGCGGCGTCGACCGGCCTGTCCCTCCGCGCTGAGGCCCAGCCGGCAGCCGCGCCCGCGGCGGATCCGGTGGTCGCGCGCGTGGGCGACCGGGTGATCACGGCGCGGGAGGTCGAGCGCAGGATCGCGCAGATCCCGCCGTTCCAGCTCCAGAGCTTCGGGCGCACCGCCGACGAGATCCGGAAGAACTTCGTGAGCCAGGTCCTCGCGCGCGAGCTCCTCCTGGCGCAGGGGGCCGCAGCGCAGAAGCTGATCGAGCGCCCCGACGTGCAGGATCGCGTGCGCAGCGTCCTGCGCGCGGCGCTGCTGCAGCAGGTCCAGGCGGAGGCGGCGGCGAGCTCCCCCGTGACGGACGAGGAGGTGCGCGCCTACTACGAGGCCCACCGGGACAAGTTCAGCTCCCCGGCGATGGTGGCGCTGTGGCGCATCCTCGTCGGCACGCGCGAGGAGGCGGAGGGGATCCTCGCCGAGCTCAAGAAGGACCCGTCGCCGCAGCGCTTCAAGGATCTCGCGCGCGACAAATCGCTCGACAAGGCCACCAGCATGCGCGGCGGCGATCTCGGCTTCGTGGCGCCCGACGGCGCCACGAGCGAGCCGGGGCTGAAGGTCTCCCCGGCGCTCCTGGAAGCCGCCGCGCGGGTGAAGGACGCCGAGCTCGTGCCCGAGCCGGTGCCGGAGGGCGACCGCTTCGCCGTGGTGTGGCGGCGGCAGAGCAGGAGGCCGGTGAGCCGTACGCTGGAGCAGGAGGCGCCGTCGATCCGGCAGATCCTCGCGCACGGCAAGGCCGAGGCGCGCGTGAAGCAGCTCCTCGAGCGGCTGCGCGCGCAGGACCTCTCGGGTTACGCGCCCGAGCTCGTCGATCTCGTCGACGTCACCTCGACGGGCGACCTCCAGCCGCTGCGGCGCCCGGGCTCGCTCCCGAGCAGCCGCCGGCCGGGCGCCCCGCCGCCGTCGCCCGTTCCGCGCCACGACATGCGCTGAGGCGCGGCGGCGCAGCACGCGCGGCGGCGCATCATGCGCGGCGCGGCGGGCGTCAGCTGAGGGCGACGATGAGCGCGATGGCGGCGAAGCCGGAGGTGATGGTGAGCGCGAGCGCGGCGACGCTCCCGGCGCGGCGCGCGCGGTCCGCTGCTTCGGGGCGCAGCGCATAGACGCCCTGGAGCAGCGCGGTGGAGGCCTTGCCCGGCACGCGGAGCGACACCGACAGCAGCTGATCGACGCCCTTCCTGCCGCTCGCGAGGATCATGGCCAGCGCGCCGAGCGGGCCGGCCATGAGGTCCCAGCCGCACGCGTAGAGCCCGAAGCGGAGGGCTCGCCGCCGCTCGGGCCGCGCGCCCTGGCGGCGCGCGCCGAGATCGAGGGCGGCCCCGTGCACGGCGTGCGCGAGCACCATCCACACCGTGAGCGCAGGGACGCCGAGCGCGAGCCACTGGAGGGCGCTCGCGCGCGCGGCCGGGTTGCGCGCGAGCTCCAGCGTCAGGGTCGGCAGCGCCAGCGCGACGAGGGGCAGGAGCGCGGCGATCATCGAGAGGATCGCGAGCGTCTCCGCCAGCAGGGCGAACCGCATGGCCGCCGGGAGCGCGCCGTCCGGCATCGCCGCGAAGAAGGTCTCGGCCCCCAGCGTCGTGGCCTTCGAGGTCGCCCAGAGCCGCGACCACACCCCGCCGATCGGGCGCTCCCAGGGGACGATCGCGACGACCCCCGAGCCCTCGTCGCACGCCGCGGAGCACCCCGGGCAGTCCGGCTGACCGCAGCACGCGCACAGGACCGCCGCCGGGACGTCGAACGCCTCGTCGTCTCTCGCAAGCTCACGGCGTACGCTGGCAGATCGCTTGGCCATTGCGCACCTCCGAGCAGCGGACAAAGGCCACTCGGAACAAGGTTACGCCGCACGAGCGGGCCTGTCGACCCGAGATGCCGTCGAGGGCGTTCATCCTCACGACGGCGCGCGTCCGTCGCGAGGAGGTTACGGGAGGCGACGCGAAGGATGGGCCCGCCGCTCTTTCTCCGAGCTCCGAGTTCCGAGCTCCGAGCACGTCGCGCTCCGTCCTTCGACAGCCGCGTTCGACAAAGTCTTTGGAGCAGAAAAATTCACGGCGCCCGGCCGCGGGCCGCGGTGCGCAGGGACGCGCGCGGCGCAATCGATCAGTGGAGCACCTCGCCCCGCCGCCGCGGCTGCTCCGTGGGGAGGTCGTCGCGTTTTCCCCCGAAGACGGCGGCGGTGATCAGCGCGATCAGCGCGATCGCCCCCGTCGCGTAGAGCCCGTAGCCCCACGTGAAGCGGACTGGGCGGAGCAGCGTGCTGGCCGGCGCGAACAGGAGCCGCATCGCGACGGCGGTCAAGGCGACCGCCGCGAGGAACGCGACCGCCACGCGGGCGCCGCGCATCCTGTGGATCGACCTCCGCGTCAGCACGAGCGGGATCATCACGAAGAAGGCGACCGCGGGCGCCCACATCCACCCGAGCCTGCGCGCGAGCCCGAAGCCGCTGAGATCGCGGAGCTCCGGCGCGGTCTCGTGGACCCACGGCGCGAAGAAGGCCGCGAGGCCGAGCGCGGCGAGCGCGAGCAGGAGACCCCTGCCGCGCCCGGCGTACGCCCACGGGAGCGGCTGCATGTCCGGCGGGATCGGCTCGTCCGGATCCTCGTGGAGCGCCTCGTACGAGGGGGGGAGCTTCGTGAGCGCCTCCAGCCGCAGCCCGCAGGCGGGGCACGTCTGCGCTTCGTTCGCCTCGAACATTTCCCGGCAGAAGGGGCAGGCGCGGAGCCCGGTCATTCCGGCGGGAGGATAGCGCGGGGTGGGCGGCCCGGCAGCGCGCGCCCGGGCTCTCGCATTCCGGGGTTCCACCGGGGCGGAGCTTGGCCCATAGTTCGCCCCCATGGGCAAGCGCGATCGGCTCTCGGACGATGAGATCGCCGGGTTCGTCGCCGCTCACCCGGGCTGGACGCGGACGGGCGAGCGGATCGAGCGGAGCTACTCGTTTCCGGACTACAGGACCGGCGTGGGCTTCGCGATGCGCGTCGCCCTCCTAGCGGAGCGGCGCGATCATCACCCGGACATGATCCTGTCGTGGGGCAGGGTGCAGGTCGCGTGGTCCACCCATGACGCCGGCGGTCTGACGGCGCTGGATCTCGAGCTGGCCGAGCTGACCGACGGCCTCAACGCGACCTGACCCTGCGCGTGGGCAAGGTGCTGGGGATGCTCCCGAGCGAGCTTGTGCGGCGTCTGGATCTCGGGCTGGAGGGGGATCTGCCGCACCTCGAGGAGGCGCTTACGCACCCGAGCTTCTCGAACGAGCAGCGAGGCGGGCGGCGCGTGGACAACCAGCGGCTCGAGTTCCTCGGGGACGCGGTGCTCGGCCTGTGCGTGACGGAGCTCCTGATGGAGCGCTTCCCGGGGGCGCGGGAGGGGGAGCTCTCGATGATGCGCTCGGCGCTGGTCAACACGGACGCGCTCGCGGCGTGGGCGCGCGGGGTCGAGCTGGGGGCGGCGCTGCGGGTCGGGCGCGGCGCGGAGGTCGCCGGAGAGCGCGACCAGACGAACGTGCTCGCCGACGCGACCGAGGCGCTCGTCGCGGCGCTCTACCTCGATCGCGGCTTCGAGAGCGCGCGCGCGCTGAGCCGGAAGATCGTCGCGAGCCCGCTCGCGCAGCTCGCGAGCGGCAGCCTGCTCGGGCGCGACGCGAAGAGCGAGCTGCAGGAGCGCGTGCAGGCCCGCGGCGCGGCGTCGCCGCGCTACCGGCTGATCGGCACCGAGGGCCCGGACCATGACCGCGCGTTCCTCGTCGCGGTCGAGGTCGACGGGAAGGTCATCGGCAGCGGCCGCGGCCGATCGAAGAAGCTCGCGGAGCAGGCGGCCGCGCGCGCGGCGCTCCTGGCCTGCGCCGCGCCGCCGGAGCCCGCGGCCGCGTCCGAGGAGCGGGCGCGCGCCGAGCCCCAGGAAGGCGCGCTCGAGAGCGCGGGGGCCTCGCCGGCCGGCGGGGCACCCCCTGAACGACCCGTGAACGACCGAGGACCCCACCGATGATCCGCCACCTGTTTCTTGCCGTCGCCTTCGCGCTCTGCGCGCTCTTCATCGCGCCGCCTGCCTGGGCCGGGAGCTACCTGGACAGGGCGAGCCTGCTCCTCGACGAGGCCCGCAGGGAGGGCGACATGCTCCACCCGCGGACGCACGACAAGGAGCTCGTCATGGTGATCCACGCGCTCGCCGAGGCGCGCGCCCGGGTGGCGAGCAAGATGGAGTGCCCGGCCTCCGTCTCCAGGGCGCACCCTCACCTCCTGCTCGTGCTCGAGAACAGCGAGCGCGCGGCCGACGCGGCCGCGCAGGGCAACTTCAAGAAGTTCATGGAGCACCTCACCGTGGCGCGGAACGAGGAGCGCGCGTTCCGAGCGATCCTCGCCGAGCTCGGCTACGCGCTCCCCGATCTGAACGCGCGGCGCTAGAGCGGCGGTCACCCGCTTCGGATACGGGCCCACCTCGACGTTTTCGGTGCTCAGCGCACAGGAGTGCGCTTGCGCGCCGAAAACGCCGAGCTGGACCCGTCTCCTGTGCGGGGGACCACCGCTCTGCGATGCTCGGACAGGGACGGGGGGAGGCGCTCTACGTCAGAAGACGGCGCCGAGGTCGAGCGCGATCGTCCACTGCTGCCCGAGCCCGGCGAACTTGTTCTCGCCGGCGATCTCGTAGTCCTCGCCCTGGTTCGCGTCCTCGGGGGTCACGACGTCGGTCACGAAGTGAGCGCCGAACTTGACCATCTGGAACCGCAGCTGCGCGCCGAAGTGGAGCCGGTGGCGCGACATGCGCACGGCGTCGAAGACGACGGTGTTGTTGAAGTCGGCCTGCGAGCCGCCCGCGCAGACCGGCTGGCCGTCGAAGGGCGGCGTCTCTCCGCCTTGCCCGTCTGCCGGGGTCGCCGGGGAGTTCAGCCCGCGGAAGTTGCAGTAGTTCACCGCGTCCGTGTTCGGGGTCAGATCGATGAGCCCCGAGTCGCCGAAGATCCGGAGCCACTGGTAACCGGCGTAGGGCGTGAGGACGACGGTGCCGGCGATCGGCAGCGGCTTCGAGATCTGCGCGTCGACCCCGGCGACCGTCAGCTGGAACTCCTCGGTCCCGGTGACCGTCCGGACGCTGCCGCCGACGGCGAGCTCCGGCAGGATCGCCGGGAGGCCCCTGCGGAAGCCCTCGAACAGCGCCCAGCGCATGTCGGCGCCCGCGCTGATGAGGCTCGTGTTCGCGAGGAACCCGACCGTGCCGGTGAGCTCGAACCCGAACGGAAAGCCCTTGCGGACCTTGAGCGCGTAGTGCTGCAGGAAGTCGTCCGGGCTCCTGTTCTCGATGGAGAAGTCCTTCGTCGCAGGGTCCTGCGGCCCTTGCGTGCCGAGCTTCCAGTAGTCGGCGTCGCTGTCAATCTTCGTGAAGTCGGCCTCGAGGCCGATCTCGAAGCCGCCGTAGCCCGTGGTCCGCGCCGAGTGCATCGCCGACGGCGCGACCGCGAAGCCGTACTGCGCGATGAGCTTCGCGAACGCCGCGTCGTCGGTCTGGCAGCGCTGATAGCGCGACGCGGGGTTGTAGTAGAGGCCCTTGTCCGGCCCCACCAGGCGGCAGCCCGCGTCGCGTACGAGCCGCGCGAGCGCCGGATCCATGGTGTCTGCGGCCGCCACCGAGGACGACGCCATCCCTACGAGGGCGATTGCCGAGGCGATCCAGCACGATACGCGCATTCCAAGTCTCCGAGGCGGGAGGCTACGTGTGCGCTCGTCCACCCGTCAAGCGGCCAGAGGAGCTTCCGGCGGTTCGATCGCGTTTTGCGCGGCGCGCGGACCGCCTGCCTCTTCCCGGAGGAGCTGCGCCGGCCGGCCGACGCCGCGCCGGCCGGGCCACGGCGCCGGACGCGCGATCCCCCGCTGGGGGGTTGCGGCGCGCGGGCGCGTCGCGGCAAAGAGGGGCGTGCTCAAAGATGGTCGCCCCCGGCTCCGCGCGGCGCCGCTCGATCCGCCGTTCCGGATCGTGCTCGTCGAGCCCGAGATCCCGCAGAACACCGGCAACATCGCGCGGCTCGCGGCTGCGACGCAGAGCCCGCTCCACCTGCTCGGCAGGCTCGGGTTCCGCATCGACGAGCGGAGCGTCCGCCGCGCGGGGCTCGACTACTGGCACCTGGTCACGCTCGAGCAGCACCTCGACCTCGCCCACTTCCGACACCGTCACCCGACCGCGCGGCTGCGCCTGTTCAGCGCGGTGGCGTCGCGGAGCTATCTCGACGCCGACTTCCGGCCAGGCGACGCCCTCGTCTTCGGCAAGGAGAGCGTGGGCCTCGACCCCGACCTGCTCGCCCGCATGCCGGACGACGTGTTCGGCATCCCCACGCTGGGCGCCGTGCGCTCCCTCAACCTGGCCAACGCCGTGTCGATCGTCCTCTACGAGGCGCTCCGCCAGGTGGGCGCGCTCGCGGGCGCAGCGCCAGGGTGAGCGGGTGGCGCGGCGCGGCTTGCGCCGTGAGCAGGCGGCGCGGCTTGCGCCGTGAGCGGGCGGCGCGGCTTGCGCCGTGAGCGGGCGGCGCGGCTTGCGCCGTGAGCGGGCGACGCGGCGCGAGCGCGGGCGCAGGAGACGACCGGCCGCGGTGGACGCCGGCGAGGGCTCGTTCTAAGGGAGGTGCGGCATGGCGATGCTCCCGCAGCGCGCGAGAGGCCGCGATCGGCGCGATGGACGCGAGCGACCGGCGACCCGGCCGGCAGCGTCGCGCCTGCGTCGCGCCGCCGCGCTCCTCGCGCTGTCGGTCGCGGCGCTCGTTTCGGCCGGATGCAGCAGGCGCCCGCCGGACGGCACGCCCGACGGCGCCGTGCGGGAGCTGGTCGCGCGCCTGCGCCAGCTGCACGGCGATCCCGCCGACGCCAAGGCCGTCTTCGATCTCCTGTCCCGGCGCGGCCGGGACAACCTGGCGTCGCGCGCGCAGCGCTACAGCGCCGCGACCGGCAAGGCGATCTCTCCCGAGGCGATGATCACGCCCTCGCGCTTCCTGCTGCGCTTCGAGCCGCAGCGGTACGCGGCCCAGATCTCCGGCGCGCACGCGCTGGTCGAGGTCGCCGGCCTGCTCCCGGGAGAACGCGTCCAGGTGCCCTGTGTGTACGAGGACACGGGGTGGCGCGTCGATCTGGCGCTGCCGGCGCTGCCTCCCGTCCAGAAGCGGCCCGGCAGCGATCTCTGACAGGCCACGCCGCCGGCGATCTCCACGAGCCCGGCGGCGGTGTTGACCCACAAAAGCCCGGAGGCCGGCAGTGCCGGCCTCCATCGGCAGCGGCCGCAGGGCCGCTAGCCATGAGGGTACGCCTCAGTTGGCGAGAAAGATCGCCTCGATCTCGGTCTTCACCTGCTCTTCCGTCTGGCTCCGGGCGATCGCGATCTCCTTGACGATCAGCGTCCGGGCGGTGTCGAGCATGCGGCGCTCACCGAACGAGAGTTGCTTGTCCGTCTTCAGGCGGTACAGGTCGCGGAGCACCTCCGCGACATCGTAAATCGAGCCCGTCTTGATCTTGTCCATGAAACCGCGGTAGCGACGGTTCCAGGTCTGGTTGTCGAACGCGATGGTGCGCTCGCGGAGGATGTCAAAGATTTCTCGGATTTCCTGTTCAGAGATGACCTGGCGAAGGCCGACCGCGCTCGCGTTGCTCACTGGAACCATGATCTTCCGATCCGTATCCAAGATGCGGAGAACGTAGAATCTCTGGCGGTTGCCAGCGATGTCCTTCTCCTCGATGTTGACCACCTCAGCCACGCCCTGGGCCGGGTAGACGGCTTTGTCGCCCACCTTGAACTGGATCTCCGAACGAGCCTGCATATCGTCTCCTTTGCCTTCCACCCCGCCGTCTCTTTATTTTTTCGTCGGCCTCCCGGTATCCTCACCGGGAAGCGTACGTTGAACATGCGGTTGAACCTGGACCCGCAAAACCGACACACACCGTCGCGCATTCCGAGAAAACCACCAGGAGCCGCCTCTCGAAGCTGCCGTGCGAGCAGCAAAAGCACGAACGCTGCCGTCACGACCCTCGAGGGCTCGATGCTCCGGCGCGCAAGGAAAAATGTGGATCAGCGGCGGTAGAAGCGGACGGTTACGGGCGGAAGGGACTGAGGTTGGGGGAACGGCCCTCTCGAAAGAGGGCCAGTTTGCGCCAGGCGCGCGCACTCTAGTGAGCCGGCTCAGTACCGTCAACAAAATTCCCCGTGGTTGACCCATGGCCGCGTGATCGTTCTGGTTTTTTTGTCGAATTCCGGCGAGGTCACGGTGTGTGCCAGTGGAGGTGTCCACGCGGGTGCGCGCTGGCCCGCCCCTAGTTTAGGGCAGAGCGGGCCTCTCCGGGAGAGGTGGCAGACCTGACCTGGGTGAGATGACTCAAAAATGTGACAGCCATCGCTGTGCCCGCGGCGCAGCCCGTACGCCCGGTGAGCGCTGAGTCCGTCCGGTGTTCAGCGAATCGGGAAACTCAGGAAGGGCAGAGCCGCTCGGCGAGCCCCCAGCGCACGCCGCGATCGGACACGAGGAGGTCGACCGGCGCGCCGGCGAGCTTCGCGGCCCAGGCGAGGATCTCCTCGACGAGCGCGCTGCCGGCCACGATCACGTCGGCGCGCGCGGGATCCAGGGCGGGCAGCTGCCGCCGCGCGGCGAGCGGCAGGGAGGCGAGCCGCGACGTGAGGGCCGCGATCTCGGCGCCGGACAGCCGGGCGCCGTGCACGCGGGCGCCGTCGTAAGGGACGACGTCGCGCGCGAGCGCGGCGAGGGTCGTCACCGTCCCCGCGACGCCGACCAGGGGGGGCGCGGCGCGGAGCGGCTCCGCCCGGACGGCCGCCAGGGCGGCCCGGGAAGCCGCGCGGACGGCCTCGAGGTCCGCCTCGGCCGGCGGGTCCGCGCGCACGTGACGCTCGGTCAGGCGGACGGCGCCGACGTCGAGGCTCACCGCGTGCTCGACGGCCCCGGCGGCGGTGCCGACGATGATCTCCGTGCTGCCGCCGCCCACGTCGAACACGATCCGGGGCGCTCCGGTCGGCAGGTCGAGCCCCGTCAGCGCGCCGGCGAACGTGAGCTCCGCCTCCTCCGGCCCGGAGATCACGCGCGGCGCGACGCCGATCAGCTCGCGGGCGCGGGCGATGAACGCCTCGCCGCCGGCGGCGTCGCGCATCGCGCTGGTCCCGACGGCGTCCACGCGCTCGACCCCGAGGGCCCTGAGCTCCTCGCCGTAGCGGGCGAGGCAGGCGAGCGTGCGCTCCACGGCCTCCGGCGCGAGCGCGCGCGCCGCGTCCACCCCCTGGCCGAGCCGGGTGATCGTCGCGCGATCGACGAGCGCGACGAGCTCGCCCCCGCGGCGCTCCGCGACGAGCAGGAGGACCGAGTTCGTCCCGATGTCGATGGCCGCGACGCTCATCTTCTTCTTCCTTCCAGCGCCTATTTCACGAGCGTGTTGAGGTCGAGCATCTCCTCGACGTTCGGCAGCACCACGAGCTCGCACCGCCGGTTCGCCTGCTTGTTCTCCGGGGTGTCGTTGGCCTTCACGGGGTCGGTGTCGCCGTAGCCCGAGGCGCTCCACTTGTCCGGCTGGAGGCCGCCGCCGCCCTTGTCCTGGGGCTGGAGCAGGAACGCGAGCACCTCGCGGGCGCGCATCACGCTGAGGCCCCAGTTGTCCTTGAAGCGGCCGCCCGCGAGCGGCGCGTTGTCGGTGTGCCCGGCGACCTGGAACGACCGGGCCGAGAGCCCGGGGTCGTTCCGGATGACCTCGGCCACCTTGACGAGGATGTCCTGGCCCTCCTTCTTGAGCGTCTCGCGGCCCGAGTCGAAGAGCACGTCGCCCGGCAGCTGGATGACCATGCGGTTCTTGCGGACGGTCACGTTGAGGCCGAGCTTCGTGAGCGCCTGGAGCTTCTCCCGCAGGACCTCGAAGCGCTTCTTGATCTCCTCGAGCTGCTGGGCGCGGCGCCGGAAGTCGTCGAGGGCGCGGGCCTGCTGCTCCAGGTTCGCGTTCAGGTTCGAGATGTCGACGCCGGCGGCCTTGAGCTGGGACTTGAGCTGCTCGATCCGGGCGGCCGCCTCGTCGAGCTCGCTCTTCGCTTTCTTGTTCTGCGCCTGCTCGGCGCTCAGCTGGGTCTTCAGGCCCTCGATCTCGCGGACCTTCGCCTGCATCTCCTCCTCCGAGTAGCCGCACCCGGCCGCCCCCGGGCCGGCAAGGAGCGCTGCGCCCAGCAACAACCACGACGTCGAGCGACGAACCAACATACCTTTCCTCCTAGAGCAGCGCGGGGATCTGCCCATCGAGCGGCGCGCCCCGCGCGGGCGGCGCGACGGTAGCGAGGCGCCCCTCACCGCACAAGGCTCTCTAGAGCCTGCGCACCGCGCGTGCTCCGTGCGAGCATGAGCTCTCCGGGGCCGCTCGCCGCGCCGCGCAGCCGCGCAGCCGCCGGAGGAACGCGGAGGACGCCAAGACAGAACGCCTACCTGCTGTCAACGAGAATCGTTCTTCCGGTGTGGTCTGGTGGATTTCACTACGGCCTGATCCGGCGTTTACCCTCGCAACGCTTGCGGACCAGTTTGCCTGGAACACACGGGATACATCAGTTTAGGGCCTGCAAGATTTTCCTTGACCATCACCATGCGTGGCAATATACGTCGTGCAACATCTGTTGCTTCGGTCGGGAAATTGTATCGACGAGAACGTTCGGCGATGCCGGTCGGGCCGGGGCAAATGCAGGAGGATTTCCAATGGCTGCTAAGAAGACCGCGAAGAAGCCTGCGAAGAAGGTGACGAAGTCGGCCAAGAAGCCGGCCGCCGCGAAGGCCGGGAAGGTCGCGAAGAAGCCGGCGCGGAAGGCAGCGAAGAAGGCCGCCCCGAAGCGCGCCGCCGCCAAGAAGACGCCGAAGCGCGCCGCCGCCAAGAAGCCCGCCAAGAAGGCCGCTCCGAAGCGCAAGGCGAAGGCCGCCGGCAAGCGGACGGCTGCGCCGAAGAAGGCGGCCGCGCCGCGCGGCGGCCGCGCTGGCGGCGCCGCGAAGCGCGCGCCGGCCAAGGGCGCGAGCACCCGCGGCGCCCGCAAGAGCACGCCGGCCCCGGCGCCCGCGAGCTCCGCCCCGTCCGACGAGTCGGAATAAGGCGCCGCGACACGCGGACGCGCCTCGCGAACCTCAGCAGGTCGAGGCGCAACGCGCGGACCAGCCGGCCGCGACGAGAGACAAGGTTCCCTAGGACGCCGGGGGTGAGGCCGCGGGCGGCATCGGTCGCTCGGCCAGGGCCCGAGGCGCGCGCGGCGCAGGCGATGACGCCGCTCTGGCGGCGGCCCCGCCGCGAGAGGCGCGCGCTCCGAGAGGCGGGCGCTGTCGAGCAGGCGCAGCGCCGCGCGGCGCCCTGCAGCGCGAGCGGCCGCGGGCGGCGCTGAGGACGCCGGGCGCCCTCAGGTGCGTTCGCCTAGGTAGAGCCGGAGGGCGCGCGCTGCGCCCTTGCGATCGAACGGGACGCCGGCGAGGTCCTCGCGCTTCGAGATCTGCTCGAACAGCTTCATCAGGAACTCGTAGAACGCCTCGCACTCATGGATCGCGGCGTCGAGCCGCTGGGGATCGAGCAGGTCGCTCTCCTCGAGCGCCGTCATGGCCGCGATGAACACGTCGACGCGCGGGTAGTCGCCCACCCGGAGCAGCGGGTAACCCATCGCCCGGAAGTACGAGAGGAACTCGCGGACGAACGCGAAGCTCGCGATGCCCGTCCACCGATCGGGCGCGGGGCCGGTGCTCCGCGCCTTGCTCGCGAACGCGCGCGCGATCTGGGCGAACATCCACACGTCGCGCCGGAGGCGGTCGCTCGTCGCGCGCCGCGCCGCATGATCGTCGAAGACGCGGCCCTCCTCGAGCTTCGCGCCGAGCGATCGGCCGAGGAAGAGGATCGCGTTCTGCAGCGCGGGGCGCAGGCCGTGCGCGACGGCGCGGAGGCGCATGCGGAGCTCGGGTTCGCCGACCAGCGCGTCGGCGGTCGGGAGGTCGTGCTCGAAGGCGCGGCGCATCTCGAGCCTGAGGTTCGCGGCGAGCCCGGTCAGCGCGGCCTTCGTCGAGAGGAGGCGGTGGCCCTCGGCGGCGAGCTCGTCGTGGCGCGCCACGACGTCGCTCGCGGGCACGCGCAGGAGGTCGCGCTCGAAGCTGTCGGCGAGCAGCGCGCCCGCGCGGCGCCGGAGGTAGTTCGAGAGCGCGCGGGCGTCGCTGCGCAGGACCGCGAGCACGAGGTACGCGCGCCCGGCGACGTGGCGATCCGCGTGGTCGAGCGCGATGACGTCGAGCAGCCGGAGGTACCGGAGCATCCTGAACAGCGCGAGGAAGGTGAGCGCGACGAGGCGGTGCGCCTGCTCGCCGGGCACGCGGTGGATCAGCTCGAGCACCTGCGTCGACGCGATCCGGTCGAACTCGGGGCGGAACTCGAGCGCGTGGAGCGGGTTGAAGAACGCGCTCTGGGCGATCTCCCGCATCGCCGTCGCGAGGTGGGCGTAGAAGAGCCTGAAATTGACCCGAGGCAGCCGGAGCAGGCCGCCGGCGACCTCGATGAGGTTCGTGAACCCGTGCCGCAGCACGAAGAGGCTCGACTCCGGCGACTCCTGCGCCATGGTCGCGTGGAGCAGCCGCGTGCGCGCGGTGTCCTCCGGGAGCACCGTCTCCAGGTAGCGCTGGAAGACGAAGGCGCGGTCGCGATCGCCGAGCATGGACCGCGTCAGCTGGACGACGCGCGCCATGCCGTCGCGCGCGTGCTGCAGGTGCTCGTGGAAGTCGTGGCTGACGATCGTCTGACGCCGCCCGGCGCCCGGGTGGTTCCTCGGGTTGGCGAAGCAGGCGACGCCCTTCAGGAGGATCTCGAGCTCGAAGAGCGTCTCCTCCTTCTTGTCGGCCGCGAGCCGCGCGAACCACGCCTCGCGAGCCTGCTGCTGCTCGCGCCGCAGTCCGCGGGTGTCGCGGAGCAGCTCGGCGTAGGCGTTGCGGCCGGGGTAGCTCGAGCTCGATCCGCGCAGGATCCCCGAAGCGTCGCTCGACACAGGCGTGCTCCTCGAAGGCGGCGCGCGGCTAGTTGCGTCGCTTGAAGTCGAAGGGGTAGGTCAGGACGGTCTCCTTGCCGCTCGGCGAGCGCGCCCAGGGGATCGACTTCGCGAGCTCCGCCATGCAGGACTCCACCTGCGGCGCGGTCACGTCGCTCTTCTCGCGCACGATGGTCGCTTCCTCGAAGGTGCCGTCGGGCTTCAGCTTGAGCTGCCAGGTGATCCTGCCCTGCGCGCCCGGGTTCTTGCGGGCGTAGAGATCGAAGCAGCAGCGGAAGCTGTCGCGCCTCGCCTTGATCGTGTCGACGAGCGGCTGCAGGCGATCGCTCGATCCCGCGTCGGCCGACGTCATCGCGTTGTTCATCACGACCCCGCCGTCCGGCGGCTCGTTCGCGATCTCGGTGCCGAGCGACTTGCAGTCCTCGACCGTCTCGGGGGCCTTCTTGGGGCCCGCGGGCCGGGCCGGCTGCGCCTGCGCCGCCGCAGGCGCCGCGGCGGCGGCCTCGTCGGGCGCGGCCGGGCTGGCGGCGGGCTGCTCGGCGGGCTGCGGCGACGGCGAGGCTGCGCCGACCGGCGCGCTGTCGGGCGGCTGCGAGGGCGTGGTGCCGCCCGAGCAGGCCGCGAACGTGACCGCGGCGAGGAGGACTCCGGTGAATACGGCGCTGGCGGTGGCGCAGGGACGCATGGCGCGCATACTAAACGGTTCGTCCGAGCGGAGGCGAGGCGCCTTGCGTTTTTCTGCTCACCCCGCCGACAATGCGCGCCTCCACGGGGCAGCCTCTTGAAGATCCCGCTGTTTTTCGCGGCCGGCGCCGTCGTCGCCGCCCTCGCGCCGGCAGGGTGCGACCCGATCGCCGAGCCGCGCCTCTGCGGGGAGATCCCGCAGGGAGGGTGCCCGATCGGCCGCGGGGGGAGCTGCGACGACGCGGTCTGCCAGGCCCTCTACGACTGCATCGACGGGACCTGGACGGCGGCCGTGCGCTGCGATCGCGCCGGCGAGGCCGGGCAGGACGCGGGCGCGGGCGGCGGTCCGGGCGGCGACTGCGAGGTCGTGGCGCTCGATCGCGCCGGGGAGGCCTCGGGCTGCGAGCCCGCGCTGCAGGAGCCGGACTGCCCCGCGGACGCAGCCGAGACGTGCGCGGCGACCGCGTGCTGGACCGGCTGCCTCGATTTCTTCCTCTGCACCGGGGACGGGTGGAGGGCCGTCGCGTACTGCGACGACGCGGGGAGGATCACCGTGACCCCGTGACCCTCCACCTCGGCGACGCGGGCCTCCCGCGGCCGATCGCGGCGCCGCGGCCGCGCCGGCGAGGGCGCGCGCTCAGCCGGCCTTGAGGAAGGGGCTCCACTCGTCGAACGGGTGCGGCGAGCCGAGCAGGATTTGCATGGTCGACGACCAGCGCGGCGGGAGCGGCTGGCGGATGAGCCGCATGCTCGCCTCGTCGGGCGTGCGCCAGCCCTTCCGGAGGTTGCACGTGCGGCAGGCGGTCACGAGGTTCTCCCACGAGTCCTCGCCGCCGCGCGACCGGGGGAGCACGTGGTCGATGTTCAGGTCGCGGACGGGCGGGCGGCGCGCGCAGTACTGGCACTGGTGCGCGTCGCGGAGCATCACGTTCTTCCGCGTGAGCCGGATCGTCGGGCGTCGCATGCGATCGTAGCGGCGCAGGTGCAGGACGCGCGGGACGCGGAGCGAGCCGCCGACCACCGGGAGGCCGTCGTCCTTGTCGCGCACCGGCAGGCTCCGCCAGGCCGAGAAGTCGTGCAGCTCGCCGGCCTCGTCGACGGCGAGGGCCGAGCCGCCGAAGAGCAGCAGGAAGGCGCGCCGCGCCGTCGTGATCTGTACAGGCTGGAAGATGCGGTTCACCACGAGGACGGGGAGATCGAGCGGCTCGGTCCTCCGGTCGCGGCGGAACCCAGGAAAGTCGTCGCCGAGGTCGGGCTCCTCGTCAGGAGGGCCCCCCGGGACTGTCGCTACCCCGTTCGGCACGTCAGGCAGTGTAGCAACGAAAGCGCCGGTGAACATCCAGGCCGCGCGGCGGCGCCCGGACAGCACGGACCGGGCGCGAGATCCCCCGCGCGGCGGATGGCTTTCGGTCGGGCGCCGGTTTCGCTAAGACGCGGCCATGCCGAAGGACGGTCGTCTCCGGGGTCGAGCCGCCGTGGGGGGGAAGCAGGTCGGATGACAGAGCAGCGCCAAGGAGCGGAGCCAGAGCGCGCGGCCGGCGCGGAGCCCCCCGCCGGCTCGCCCTGGGACGATCCGATCGAGCGCGCGGCGCTCGTGTTCGTCGATCTCGAGATGACGGGCCTCCGCCCGGAGAGCGACCGCGTGATCGAGGTGTGCGCCGAGCGGACGCGGGGCGACGCGCGCGAGGACGCGATCACGTCGCTCGTGCGGCCCGAGCCCGGCGCGTTCGGCAACGCGCACGTGCACGGCATCGACCCGCGGGAGCTCGCGGGCGCGCCCACGTTCCCCGAGCTCTGCGAGCGCGTCGAGCAGGTGATGGAGGGCGCGGTGCTCGTCGCGCACGCGGCGGCGTGGGACGTCGCGTTCCTCGAGGCGGAGCTCGCGAGGGCGGGCCGGGCGAGGCGGGTGCCGTTCTACCTCGACACGCTCGTGCTCTCGCGCCGGGCCTTCGCCCTGCCGAGCCACAGCCTCGAGTCCCTGTGCCGGGAGCTCGGGGTGCACCGCGAGCGCGCTCACCGCGCCGAGGACGACGTCCACGCCCTGCGCGCCGTGTTCCGCAAGATCGTGGAGGTGCTCGCCCCGCGCACGCCGCGCGATCTGTGGCACGTCCGGATCGGCGAGCGCCACGCCCGGCCGGCGCTCGTGGCCGCGGCGGTCCTGGCGGCCGAGCACGCGGCGACGGTGCGCGTGCGGTACCGGCCGGCGCGCCGCGGGCCGGAGGAGCTGCTCGTGCGGGTGACGGGGGTGCGAACGGACCTCGACCCACCCCGGGTTCTCGGCTATCTGCTGCCGTCGCGCAGCCGTCGCGAGCTCCGGGCCGATCGCATCCTGGCGATCGAGCCGATCTCGCCGGGGGAGCCCGGACCGGACGGCGCGGCGCGAAGGGCCTGAGATCCACGTGCGAATCCATCCGAACCGAACCGCGCCGACGAGGCGCTCCCTTGCCGTTCGCCTCGGCGGCTTGCTGGCCGCGACCCTCCTCGCCTCGTGCTCGACGATGCTCGGTCCGGAGTCCGCCCGCCCGCCGACCGCGGAGAAGTGGCTCGCCCGCGCCCGGCAGGAGTTCCTGTCCGCCGACGTCGACAACGCGCGCGACGCGGTCGCGAAGGCGCTGGCGATCGTCCCCGCCGATCCCGAGGCCCGCCTGCTCGCCGGGCGCATCGCGCTCGCGCGGCTCGACTACGCCGAGGCGCTGCGCCTGCTCAGGGGCGTGCCCGGCTCCGAGGCCGCCGGCCTCCGCGGCCGCGCCCTCTGGTACAAGGGCGACCTCGACGCCGCCGCCGACGAGCTCGAGGCGATGCTCGACGACCCGGACGTGGTCGACGACTGGGCGAAATCGATCGCCAGGCTCGCGCGGCGCGGGGCGGGTCGCGCGCCGTTCACCCTCTCGGGCGCGCTCCTCGCGGCGATCGAGATGCCCCACGTCAACCCGGGCGCCCCGTTCTTCGTGGTCCCGGTCGAGATCGACGGCGAGTCGGCGCTCGCGATGGTGTCCACCGGGACGGGCGAGGTGGTCATCGACAGCAGCACGCGCAAGGAGCCGAGCTGGGTCTCCCTGCGCTTCGGCAAGAAGCTCGAGGTCAACGACGTCCCCGCGCTCACGCAGGACCTGTCGGGCATCTCGAAGCAGATGGGCGCGCCGATCAAGGCGCTGCTCGGGGTGAACCTGCTCCGGCACCTCAACGCGACGATCGACTACAGCGGCCGCCAGTTCGTGGCGCGCAGCTTCTCCCCGCCGGCGCCGCCGGACGCGACGCGCGTCGACGTCGTCTTCATCAAGGGCGGCGGCATGGTGCTGCGGAGCAGCGTCGGCCCCGACAAGGCGGTGCAGGGGCCGATGCTCGTCGACACCGCGATGACGTTCCCGGTCGCGCTCGACAAGGAGGGCTGGAAGAAGGCCGGCTTCGAGGCCGACGGGCTGAAGGCGGTCGAGCAGGATCCGGAGCAGAAGCTGAAGCAGGGCGTCGTGCCGATGCTGCGGCTCGGCGCGCTCGAGATCCCCAAGGTCCCGGCGGTGTACGGGGCGCCGATCCAGCAGGTCGAGAAGCAGCTCCAGCTCGACCTGGACGGCGTCCTCGGCGCCGGCCTGCTCGCCTACTTCCGCATCACCTTCGGCGATGGCGGCCGGCTCATGTGGATCGAGGACGACACCGCCGTGAACAAGGTGCTCCAGGGCGGCGAGCCGGCGCCCGCGCCCGTCAACGAGGGGCAGGCGCCCGCCGCGCCTGCCGGCCCCGCAGCCGAGCCCGGCGCGCGCGGGACCCAGGCGCCGCCTGCGCCGCCCGCAGCCGCGCCCGCGCCGCCCGCCGCCGCGCCCGCGCCGCCCACCGCCGCGCCGGCCCGGCCCGCCGCGCCTGCGCCGCCTGCGGGGGCTCCCCGGCGGACGCCCGATCGGTGAGCGCGATGTCCAAGGAGATTCTGGCGGTCTACGCAGGGAGCTTCGATCCGATCACCTTCGGCCACCTCGACCTGATCCAGCGGGCGTCGAAGCTGTTCGATCAGGTGATCATCGCCGTCGGCCGGCATCCGACGAAGAGCCCGCTGTTCACCTACTCGGAGCGGCTGGAGCTCCTGCGCCAGACGACGAGCGAGGTGGCGAACGCGCGGATCGACTCGTTCGAGGGGCTGCTCATCCAGTACTGCCAGCGCGTCGGCGCGCGCGTCATCGTGCGCGGGCTGCGCGCGGCGACCGACTTCGAGTACGAGCTGCAGATCGCCCACGCGAACGCGGACATGCTCCCCGGCGTCGACACGGTCTTCCTGCCGACCCGCACCCACTACGGGTTCGTCTCGGCGTCGCTCGTGCGCGAGATCGCGAGCCACGGGGGCGACGTCAGCCACTACGCGCCCGCCGTCGTCTGCGACGCCCTCCGGGCGAAGTTCAGCGCGCCGAAGGCCTGAGCGGGCGCGCTCAGTAGGTGCCGAACGGGGTCGGCATCAGCAGCAGCACGAAGAAGATCAGCGTGACCACAGCGATCGCCCTGCGCCCCGGCGACAGCTCGCCGGGCTCCGTGGGCGGGTGCTCCCGGCCGCCCACGCGCAGCATCAGGTAGACCACGCCGAACCAGGTGAGCCACGGCATCCCGTTCGCGACCGCCGCAGAGAGCGCGCCCGGCAGCCCCTCCGCGCGGAAGTGGCGCGTGAAGTAGGCGACGTTGCCGAGGAAGAGCGCGAGCATCAGGAAGTGCGCGGCGCGGCTGTAGCGGTCCTGCCGCTTGCCGAAGAGCGCGTAGGCGACGTGACCGCCGTCGAGCTGACCGACAGGGAACAGGTTGAACGCCGTGATCAGCAGCCCGGCCCACCCCGCCATCGCGGCGGGGCCGAGGAAGACGTCGTGGCCCTCCGGGATCGGGCCGACCGCGACCCGCCGCAGCAGGAGGTAGAGCAGGCTCCTGCCCTCCTGCAGCGCCGGTCCCGACGTCGCGTGCACCTCCGACTGCATCAGGCCCACGAAGAGGACCGGGATCGCCACCGCGAGGCCCGCCAGCGGACCGGACGCGCCGATGTCGAGCAGCGCGTTGCGCGACTTGATCGTGCCCTTCATCGAGATCACCGCGCCCATGGTGCCGAGCGGGCTCACGACGGGGAGCGGGATGAAGTAGGGCAGGGACGCCTCCACCCCGTGCGCGCGCGCCGCGAAGTAGTGTCCGAACTCGTGCGCCAGCAGGATCGAGAGGAACGGCACCGCGAACGGCCACGCCTGCGGCAGCGCCTTCACGAACGAGAGCAGGCTGTCGTCTTGCGTCGCGATCGGCGCCCAGAGGGTGCCGGCGATGAACACCGAGACGACCGTCAAGCAGAAGAGCGCGAGGTTCTTCTTCCAGCGGAGCGGCGCGTGCCGCGCGGCGGCCGGGGCGCTCGGGCCTGTGGAGGTCCTGGCCACGGCAGCGCCCTCCGCGTCCAGGTCGAGCGCGCCCGTGGAGGAGAATCGGCGATCGTCGGTCATGCGCCGCTAAGCGTGGCCGCCTCCGCGTCGCACCTCAAGCGCTCCGCGTCGTCCTTCGAGCGCTCCGCGTCGCCCCTGCGCTCGGGCAGGCCACGCCGCCGGAGCGCGCGCCGCGCGGGGCCGCGCGCCTCCCGACCCGCGGCGCGCGACGGTGCGTCGCGGGGACCTCCGCGGCCGATCGCCGGCAGCCCATGACCGCGCGCGTCATCGCCCGGCGCACAGGCCCGCCGTGGAGCCAGCCCGGCCGGCATCGCGGCGGCGGCCGGGGCTCCGCCCGTGGCGCCCGCTCGCCGACGCCGAGAGGTGCGGGCGCGCACGTTCCGCTGGCGCCGGGGCAGGTCCGCGCGCTCCGCTGCGCGCCTTTGCCCTCTGCAAGGCCGAGTGCGCTACGCTCGATCCCATGCCTCCTGCTCGCGCCGCCGCTGAAGCGCTCGTGGGCAAGCTCCTCTGCAACAAGTACCGCGTCGTGCAGCTGCTCGGCAGCGGCGGGGTCGGCCACGTCTACCTCGCGGATCGCGCCGCGAGGCCCCACGACGGCGCGGCGTCGCGCGTCGCGGTCAAGGTGCTCCGCGCGGAGCTGCGGGACGACCCGCTGCTCGTCGCCCGGTTCGAGCGAGAGGCCGACGCCGCGTCGCGCGTCCGCCACCCCAACGTGCTGCGCGTCGAGGCGCTCGAGCGCGACGGCGACGCGCCGTGCTTCGCGATGGAGCTGCTCGTCGGCCTCGACCTCGCCGACACGCTGACCTTCGCCCGCTCCCTCGTGCCCTCGCGCGCGGTCCGCATCGCGGCCGACGTCGCCGCGGGGCTCGAGGCCGCGCACCGCGCCGGCGTGATCCACCGCGACGTGAAGCCGGAGAACGTGTTCCTCGTGCACGCTGCCGACGGGCGCGAGATCGTCAAGCTGCTCGACTTCGGGTTCGCGTTCATCGAGGGGCAGGGCGCGCTGCTCCCGCGCGTCGTCGGGACGCCCGAGTACATGGCGCCCGAGCAGGCGCAGGGCGCTCCGGCGGCGCCCGCCGCGGACGTCTACGCGCTCGGCATCGTGCTCTACGAGATGCTCGCGGGCCGCGTCCCCTTCCAGGGCCCGTACCCCGCCATCGCGGAGCAGCACGGGCGCGAGCCGGCGCCGCCGATGCACCGGCTGCATCCGGGGCTCCTGATCTCGCGCGAGCTCGACGCCGTCGTGCGCAGGGCGCTCGTGAAGGACCCCCGCGGCCGGTTCCCCTCCATGGCGGAGCTGCGGCTCTCGCTGCTCGCGACGCCGGAGGCCAGCGCCGGGGCGCCGCTCGCCGCCCAGGGAGACGCCGCCGCGGCGCCGGCTTCCGGGATCGGACACTGGGGCACCAAGCCGTGACGCCCGCTCGCCCGGGAGCTTCCGTCATCCTCCTTGCGCCTCGGCTTTGCTCCCACGGCGAAGCCCTGCTAGACGGCCGTTACCATCTCTTGTTCCGGGCGACAGCCGGACCAGCTCGCCAGGTCGATGCAGGCCAAGCGAGCGCTCCGGCGCGGTGTCGGGGTCCGCGGGCGCGGACCTCCTCTGCGCGGGTCGGTTCTCCAGGGGGGTCCTGGATCCTGAATCGCGCGCCAGTCGCCCTCCACTCCTCCAGGCTCTGCCTGGCCGCTTTCTCGGTTGCTGATTATGGGTCGCACGACCCCATCTCCTGACAACGGCACATCGGCGCTCCACGACGCCGAACCTCCGACCTACGACCGCCGCAGCGCCGCCGGCCTGCGCGCCGCGCCCGACAGCGAGCCCATGCCAACGGAAGCAGGCGCCCTCGACGCCGATCCGTTCCGCGTCGAGCTCGTCGACGAGGACATCCCCACCCCGCGCCGCTACCAGGTCGTCTTCGACGAAGCGAGGATCGACCCGGATGTCCAGAAGGTCGTGCGGCGCCTCGTCCGCCACGGCTACCAGGCTTACCTGGTAGGCGGCTGTGTGCGGGACTTGCTGCTGGATCGGCGCCCGAAGGACTTCGACGTCGCCACGAGCGCCCGGCCTGAGGAGGTGCGCGAGCTGTTCCGCAACTCGCGCATCATCGGCCGGCGGTTCCGCCTGGTCCACGTCCTCTTCCAGGGTGGGAAGGTCATCGAGGTGGCGACCTTCCGCCGTAACCCCAAGGAGGACACGGAGGACGGCAGCGAGCTGCTCATCCGGAGCGACAACGCGTTCGGCGTCGCGCACGAGGACGCCCTCCGCCGCGACTTCCGGATCAACGCGCTCTTCTACGACGTGGAGGCGCGGCAGATCCTCGACTGGGTCGGCGGCATGGAGGACGTGCGCCGCCAGGTGGTCCACACGATCGGCGATCCGGAGACGCGCTTCCGCGAGGATCCGATCCGCATCCTGCGCGCGCTCAAGTTCGCCGGCCGGCTCGGCTTCGCGATCACCCCCGACGTCTACGACGCCGTCGTCTACTGCCGCGACGCGCTCGCGCTCGCGGCGCGCCCGCGCCTCTCCGAGGAGATCCTGCGCCTCATGCGCGGTGGTCAGGCGCGCCGCACCATCTACCTCGCGTGGGAGACCGGGGTCCTCGACGTCCTCCTGCCGGAGGTCTCGGCGCTGCTCTACGACGACCGCGGCGACGACGGTCCGGGCCAGCGCCTCTGGCGCGTGCTCGACTACGTCGACCGGCGCACCGCCGAGGACCGGCCGCTCGACGACACGGTGCTCTGGACCCTCCTGCTCCTCGAGCCGATGAAGGAGGCGTGCGACGGCGTCCGCGACCGCGCGGCGGCGGTCGCCGATTTCCTCGAGCCGCTCATCGATCGGCTCGCCATCTCCCGCCGCTACGCCGACGGCATGCGGCGCATCGTCGCGATCCTGCCGCGCCTGGCCGGCGGCCGCGCCGGCCGCTTCGCGCGGACCGACATCTTCCAGCCCGCCCTCGACGTCCTGGCCGCCGAGCTGACGGCCCGCGGGGAGCCCACCGAGGCGATCGATCGGCTCCGCTCCGCCCCGCAGCCGCGGCGCCACCACGCCGACGGCGCGATGTACCGGCGCTGAGCCGCGGGCGGCGCGGCCGGCGATCGGACGGCCGGCGTGGACATCGACGGGGTTTCTGGTTCCATAAGCTCCCGATGCCCCTCCCGGCCGCGCGCCCGCGCCTCGCCCCTCCGCCCGCTCCCGCCGCGACCCGGCGCCGGCTCGCCGGCCGGGCGCGCGGCCTGCTCGCGTTCGCGCTCGCCTGCGCGGTGTCGCCGCTCGCCGACGCGCAGGGGTCGCTCCTGCACGAGTTCATCCCGCCGGATCCGACGGAGGACGTCTCGCTCGCCACGACGACGCTCGACGGGGGCCTCCCGGCGGCGATCCGGACGCCGAGCGGCCTCGCCACGGCGCCGGACCCGCAGCGCCCGCCGGGCGAGCAGCAGCAGGTCTACAGCAACGTCGGCGCCGACGCCTCGCCGGACGCGTCCTACGAGCCGGATCGAGACACCCGCCGGCCGAACGTCGAGCGCTACGACGATCCGTTCTCCCCCGCGACCGCGCCCTTCAAGCGGCTGCAAGCCTACGACGCCGTGCGGGCGGACTACTCGCTCGTCGTGCGCGACCGGAGCATGAAGCCCATCAAGGACGACAGCGCGGTCTCGCCGGGCGACGAGGCGTTCTACGGTGACATCGCGGTCGACCTCGTCCCGAACGAGCCGGTCCGGATCCCGACGGTCGGGCCGGACACGCGGCTCGTGCGCATGCACGTGAACCCGCCCACGCCGGTCGTCCTCCTGCGCGACGGCGCCGACAACTGGTTCGTGCGCGGCGCGACGAGCGCGCGCGTGCGGCTCGTCGTGCAGCTCGCGATCGCGCGCGCGACGTTCGGCAGCGACTTCGCCGACGTGGCGTGGAGCGATCTCGAGCGGTACCGGACGCCGCAAGAGGCCTCCCACGAGGCGGCGTTCAAGCGGGTGGCGCAGGCGATCGGCGTCTCGACCGCGATGCGGCCCCGCGCCGCCGTGCAGAAGATGGTCGAGTATTTCCGGTCGTTCGCGCCCTCGGACGAGCCGCCCAAGGAGCACGGCGACATCTACCTCGACCTCGCCCTCTCGCGGAAAGGCGTCTGCCGCCACCGCGCCTTCGCGTTCCTCGTCACGGCGCTGCACCTCGGGATCCCGTCGCGCATGGTCGTGAACGAGGCGCACGCCTGGGTCGAGGTCTTCGACGGATCGCTCTGGCACCGCATCGATCTCGGGGGAGCCGCCCTCAACATGGACCAGGAGATCGATCCCAGCCGTCCGCCCTACATCCCGCCGCCGGACCCGTACAGCTGGCCGGAGCAGCGCGACTCAGGCCAGGATCTCGCGGACCGCACCCGCGCCGAGCAGGCCGCGCAGGGGCCCTCGGGTCCCGCCGGCAGCGGCAGCAGCAGCGGCTCGGCAGCGCCGCCGCCCTCGGCGTCGCCGGCGCCGACCCCCACGAACGAGCCGGCGGAGCGCGCGGCGGAGCGCACGGAGGTGAGCGTGACCGCGGTGGACAAGGACGTCCGCCGCGGGTTCCCGTTGCACCTGCAAGGGCAGGTCACCAGCGACGGGGCGCCGTGCGGGCATGTCCGCGTCGACGTGATCCTGACCGGGAGCGCCGCGCCGCAGGGCGTGACGATCGGCTCGCTGTCGACCGATGAGCGCGGCCGCTACGACGGGGCCGTCAGCATCCGGGGGGACTTCGCGCTGGGCGACTACGATCTCACGGTCGCGACCCCGGGCGACGTCCGCTGCAAGGCCGGCCGCAGCACGGACGCGGCCCCTTGAGCGGCGCGTCGGGCCCTCCCGTGGATCCCCCGCGCGTCGCCGTCGGCGCGGTCGTGATCGAGCGCGCGTCCGGCGCGCCGCGCGTGCTCCTGATCCGGCGCGCTCGCCCCCCGCTGGAGGGCTCCTGGTCGCTGCCCGGCGGCCGCCTCGAGCCCGGCGAGCGGCTCGCCGACGCCGTGGCGCGCGAGATCCGCGAGGAGACGGGCCTCGAAATCCGCGTCGGCCCGCTCGTGGAGGTCGTGGAGATCGTCGCGAGTCCTTATCACTACGTGATCCTCGATTACGTGGGCGAGCCGATCGGGGGTGCCCTGTCTCCGGGAGACGACGCTTCCGAGGTGGCCCTCGTGCCCGTCCCCGAGTTGCACGCTTATGGCCTCACCGACGTCGCGCTCCGCGTGATCCACCGGGCCCTGGCGATGACGGCCGAGGGCTGAGGCGCGCGGTCCGGGGAGCGCCCGAACTGGCGCGGCCCGCGCGCGGCGGCGGGGGTCGCAAGAAGAGGAGTCCGCCGTTCAAGACCCCTCCGTGCCGGACAGCAGCGCTGTTTTTTTACTGTCCTGCCGCTCCCTGCGTCCGCCGTCCACCGCGCCAGGTTTCAACCCGATGTCGCGTTCTGCGCTGCACCGGCGCCCCGGACCACGTCGGCGCGCGTGGTGTGTCCGTGTCCGATGAAATGCGATGTGCGCAGCCACGGCACGAGAAAAATAGACCGCTTGAACGATCGCGCTCGTCGACATGTCGAGACGCGTCGCTCGATATGCGCGGTGAGGCGCCGCGGGGGTCTCGATTGCGGCGCTTCTGGAGACAGCGTAAACCGGTAGTCCATGAGCTCGACGCGAAGAGCGCGGAAGGAGGAACAGAAGGAAGAGCGGCGGCAGATCATCATCGACGCAGCCTGGCAGCTGTTCCAGGAGACCCCGTATCCCGAGGTCACGATGGCCCAGGTCGCCGAGCGGACCAAGCTCGCGAAGGGCACGCTCTACCTCTATTTCACCACGAAAGAAGAGCTCTTCCTCGCGGTCGTGGAACAAGAGCTCACGAAATGGTTCGAGGACGTGAATCTCCACCTGCTGGCGCTCGACGCCTCCCGCGGCAACGCGCCCGCGGCGCGCCCGCGGCCCTCCCGGGCCCGTCGCGGGCCCGCCGCCGCCCCGGCGCCGGCGAAGGACGCCGCCGCCGACGTCGCCGTGCTCCTGGCGACGAGCCTCGCTGCGCGCAGCGCGATGACGCGCCTGCTCACCATCCTGCACAGCGTGCTCGAGCAGAACGTCGGCTACGAGGCCGCCCTCCGCTTCAAGCTCTCCCTCCTCACGAACGTCGAGCGCACCGGGGCGCTGCTCGAGCGGTGCCTGCCGTCGCTCGCTCCCGGGCAGGGCGGTCCGCTCCTCATCCGCATGTACGCCCTGGTCATCGGGATGCGGCAGGTCTGCGATCCCAGCGACGTGATCCGCGATATCCGCAGCCGGCCCGACATGGCGCTCTTCCGGATCGATTTCGGCGAGGAGCTCCGGACGTCCTTCGCCGTCCTCCTCGGCGCCGCGAGCGCCCTGCCGCTCGGCCCCGAGCGGCTGGGCGCCCCGGCCCTCCGCGGGATGAGCCCCGTGGAGCGGCGACGCCCGGAGACCTGAGCGCGCGCCGGCCCGGCGAGGGCGTGCGCCGCCGGACGGAGCACGGATCGCGAAGAAACACAATCCCCTCGCGCAAGGGAGCCCGTCGCGCAGAGACGGCGTCAGCGCCGAGCGCGGCGCCTGGCGGCCGTGGGTGCTCGCCGGATGGGCGCGGGCGTCACGAGGGCGTCGCGCGGAAGCGCCGCACCCGGGCGGAGCCGGGGCCGCCGTCCTGGGTCGCCAGGCCGAGCGCCGTCCGCGCCGGCGCGTGGAGGCGCTGGAGGACCCGATCGAGCAGGCGGAGCGCGCCGTCGCTCATCTTCACGCCGCGCGGCGAGCGGTAACCGAACGCGACGCCGTCGACCACCTTGTAGGCGTTCTCGGTGGGCGACGCCGGGCGCATCTCGACGACCAGCGCGCCGTCCCGCGTCTTCATGATGACGACGATCTCGCCCGGGCGCGCCGAGGCCTCGACGAACGTCCACCCGCCGGACGTCGCCTCCTTGATCCCGAGCTCGAGCACGCGCTGCAGATCCTGACCCGCGGGGGCGAGCGTCGTCGCCCCCTCCACCCGGATCTCCCCGCCCGGCGGGACCACGCCGCTGCCGAGCGGCATGGCCGGCCGCCGCATCTCGCGCGGCCCGGGGAACGACCACATGTCCGGCGTGATCTCCCCGCCCTCGCGGTACGCCATCTCGATGAGGCGGCTGCGCTCGCGCGAGAGCGCGTCCTCCGACCAGCCGAGGCAGGAGCGCATCATCAGCGTGAAGGGGTCGAAGCGGAGCTCGAACGACGCGGGCGCGCGCGTCATGAGGTCGTCCGGCAGCACGAGGCAGTGGAAGATGCGGACCTTGCAGGGGAGCTCGCGCGCGCGCTCGAGCGTGCGCCGGAACGTGATGGGGCCGTCGCCCGGCAGGCCGAGCAGGATGTCCACCTCGATGTCCGTGAACGTCGAGAGCTCCTCGATCACCTTCGCGAACCTCGACTCGCGGAAGGGGCGCTGCGTGCCGTCGCCGGTGTCCTTGGTGAGCGGCGGCAGCCGCGCTTCGAGGTGCACGCGCGCGACGCCGCGGAGGAAGTCGAGGTGCTCGTCGTGCACGTGCTCCGGATCGATCGAGGCCATCAGCGCCGCCTGCTTGAAGAAGCCGACCTGCTTCTCCGCGGCCACGAGGTTCCGGAACGCCTCCGCGTTCAGGTTGAGCGGCGCGTCCACGATCTGCGCGCCCGGGGCGCCCGCGGCGGCGAGCGCGCGCAGCTCCTCGACGAGGTAGGCCTCCGAGAAGGCGCCCGCGCCGGCGTCGCCCGCGGACACGCCGCAGCTCGGGCAGCTCATCGCGCCGCCGCGGCAGATCGCGAGCGGGACGGCGCGATCGGTCGGGAACAGCTTCATCCGGATCGGCGAGGGCAACGCGTCGGGCGGCACGTGCGGCGCCTCGCCCGTCGAGACCCAGCCGTCGGCCGTGGGCAGGTGCAGCCCCGGCACCGCGCGCAGCGCCTCGGGAGAGCGATCGCTCAGGAGGACGATGTCCCGGAACGTGAGCTCGTTGCCGTGCACGAGGGCGTCGATGCAGGTCGTCGCGTCCCGCCAGGGCGCGAGCGCGAACATCGCGGGGCGCGCGAGCGGGCCCCAGAGGACGATCGTGCGCCCTGGCCGGTTGCGCTGCAGGTGCCGGGCGATCTCGATGAAGGTCGGAAAGGACCAGACGTGCGCGGCGAGGCCGACCACGTCCGCGTCCACGGTCTCGACCTCGGCGATCCACGCGTCGGGGTCCCTCGTCTGCGGGTCGATCACGTGGATCGGCACGCCGGCGAGCTCTGGGGCGGCGAGCAGAGAAGCTTCGACACGACGGATTCCATGGCTGGACGGGGCCCCCCCACCGTCCGGCATGGTTGGCTCCATCGCGAGTAGAGCGACGCGGCGTTCGCCAGGCATCCATGGGAGTCTACCAGGGTGCCTCGCCTGGTGGGGAGTCCGTTCGTGCTCCCTGCGCGCGCCGCTCGCTCGCGGCCGCGCGCGCTCCGGGTCCGCCCTGGTCCGCCCTTCTTGCATTTGGAGCGCAGTCGAGCTTTCATAGTGCCCGGGGCGGGAGAGGGGGCAAAAGCACGTACCAGACCGGCGGGGAGCGGCGGTTTGTCTGGCTGCGCGCATCGCGCCGTCGCCGGCCTGCGCGTGGCGCGCCGCGGCGACGGCGCCGGGGGCTCGCGGCGCGTTTCACCTGAGGGGCTGTTCTCGCCGGGCGTTCCGTCGCGCGCGCTGCGCCGCGCTGCTCGCCGGAGGGCGCTCGCGCGCCATCGCGCGTCGCCAGGGACGGAGAACGGCGGCGCGCCGCGCGGGGCAGCGGCCCCCGCCGCGAGAGAGGCCGAGGGGGAGGTATGCGCGGCAAGCACGTGATCTTGATCGCAGAGGACGACGTCGACACGGCGGCGATGCTGGAGGAGCTCCTGACGCTGGAAGGATACGAGGTCGAGCTGACCGCGACCGCGCGCGGCGCGCTCGACGCGCTCGCGGCGCGGCGCTTCCACGCTGTCCTCCTCGATCTGACGATGCCCGGCATGACGACGGATCGGTTCGTCTCCGAGCTTGTGGTGCTCGGTACGCGCTCTCCCCTCATGATCTTCTCGGCCCGCCTGCCTCATGAGATCCAGGCCATCGCCGCGCGGCTCAAGGCGGCCGTGTTCATCCCGAAGCCGGTGGACATCGATGTGCTGCTGGGCACCCTCTCGAGGGTGGTGCTCGGCCGCTCGAGCGAAGGCCGCGACGGCGGTTGACGCCGCCGGATCGCGCGGCGCCGCGGCGCCCGAGATCGCCGCGCGCCTCCGGCGCTGTCGTGCGCGGCGGTGCGAGCGCGCTTCATGAAGCGGCGGCGCGTGCTCCCACCCCACGTCGCTCACGCTGCCTGGGCGCTCCCCAGCAGATACCGGCTTCGCCGGAGCGCTCCGCTGCGGTACCATCGGGCTCGACGCTGACGCCCGACGCGACACGTATGCCCGAACGCCCCCTGCCAGCGCTGCCTCGCCCGAGCTCCTCCGGGCTCGCGCAGCGCCAGGGCCGGAGCGGCGTCGCCCTCGGGCCCGCTGGCCGTCGGCCCCTCGACGCACGGCACCTACGACACCTACGAGACCGACCAGAGCGACCAGCCACCTTCATGCGCCCCCCTCCTCGTAGATCAGGCCGAGTCAAGCGGACCCCGAGCAGGGATTCAGGGCTTTCCCTGTTTCGCCGCGACGTCAGCCTTTCGCATAGTGATTGATGCACCGTGCCTGCTACTCCCTTGAAGAGGATTCTCGTTGTTGACGATGATCCGGATATTCGAGAGACCCTCGCCGAGCTCCTGCAGGAGGAGGGGTACGCGGTCGCCTCTGCGGCGCATGGCGGCGAGGCCCTGAGCGCGCTCCGAAGCGACCCGAAGCCGGGCCTCATCCTGCTCGACCTCATGATGCCCATCATGGATGGGTGGCAGTTCAGGGCGGAGCAGAAGAAGGACCCGGAGATCGCCGCGATCCCGGTGGTGATCATCTCGGCGACCGGCCGCGACGAGTTTGTGTCCTCGCTCGGCGCGGCGCAGTTCCTCAAGAAGCCTATCAACCTCGAACAGCTGCTCGCCGCGGTCGAGCAGCACTGCCAGTGATCGCGCCGTGCCGCTGTTCGTCTACGGCACGCTGATGCGCGGCGAGCGCTCGCACGCGCTGCTCGGGCGCGCGCGTTGCCTCGGCGCCGCCCGCACGGCTGCGTCCTTCGAGCTCGCCGATCTCGGCGCCTACCCGGCGCTCGTGCGCGGGGGCTCGGTCGGGGTCCTCGGCGAGCTCTACGAGCCCGACGGGGAGACGCTCGCCGCGCTCGACCTCTACGAGGGCTGCCCCGAGCTCTTCCGGCGGGAGCCGATCGAGCTCGACGAGGGCGGGCGCTGCGAGGCGTACCTGATGCTGCCGCGCCAGGTGCGAACGTGTCCCCGGATCGCCTCGGGGGACTGGCGATCGCGGGGGCGGTGAGCGCGTCAGGCCGGGCCGGTGCGGTGCGCGCGCTGTAGCCCCGGCGGCGCGCTCTCGTCCTTGTCGGCTCCGGTCCGGTCGTCGAACACGAGCAGCAGCGCCGGGAGCTCGCCCGCGCCGGTCTCCAGCCGGAACGCGGACAGCGATAACGTGTTGCGCCCGGCGTGCGCGGTCAGGGCCTCGAAGCGAAAGTCGACCAGCGCGGCGCTCCGGTGGAGCACGTCCCGGAGCCGCTGCTCCAGGGGACGGGTGTTCCAGCTGGCCTCGATGGCCGAGAGCGGTCGTCCTTCGATGTCCCGGAGCGAGACCATGAACAGATCGCAGTAGTGCCGGGTGGCCGCTCGGACCCTGAGCTCGCCGTCGAGCAGGAGGATCGGGTGGCGCAGGACCTCGAAGACGGCGGGCATGGTGTCGGACGCGACCGCGAGCTCGCGCCCTGCGCCGCCCGGCGCGTCGAGGCCGCGCAGGGCCCCGTCCGTGAGCCTGCGCGCCGCGTCGCCGCGCGGGAGCACCCTGTCGGCGGCCGTCAGCTCCCCGAGGGGCGACCCGTGTCCCTCCCGCTCGGCGTCGAGGGCGTCGTTCGCCCTGCGCAGCTCGTCGTTGCTCGCGAGGAGCTCCTCGTTCACGCACTGCAGCTCCTCGTTCGTCGCCTCGAGCTCGTCGATGATCGACTGGAGGTACTCCCGCGTGGTCTCGAGCTCCCTGCGGAGCTGGACGAGCTCCAGCTGCCGGGCGGAGTCGCTCGGGGCCGCGTCGAGGACCCCCCGCTCCGGCGGTGTCGCGCCCGGCTCGCTGAAGAGGACGAGGAAGCAGCGCCCCCGGGCGAGCTGCGCCTTGAGCGGCCACACCTCGACGTCGACGCTCCGGAGCCTGTCGCCGTGCTCGATCCTGAGCTGCCGCCTTCGGGCCATCGCGCCCAGCTTCCTCGCCGCGTCGACGGCCTCGCGGAGGCCGAGCAGGAGCCCTGGCCGGGCCATCCTGAAGAGGTGCAGGCTGGCGTCGCCCGGCGCCGGCTCGAGGTAGGGCCCCGTCTTGCCCCGGAACTGGAGGATCTGCATGTCCTCGTCGACCACCACGCCCGCGGGGGCGTACCGCGCGATGACGAGGGCGTCGGCCTCCCTGCGCACCGTCTCCATGCCGAGCCCCACGGCCGCGCTCAGCCTCTCCGGGGCCGGCGCGGGCTCGCTCGAGAGATCGGGCGCGCCGGCGCCGAGCGGGTAGGTCGCCTCGGGCGCGGCGCGCTTGCAGAAGATCCGGTGGGTCCTGTCCACGATCCCGAACCGATCGGGCATCGTGCCGATGCTCTCGGACGAGCCGAGGAGCAGGAACGCCGTGGGCTTGAGCGACTGGTGGAAGGTGTGCAGGAGCCGGCGTTGCAAGCTCGGCTCGAGGTAGATCATGAGGTTGCGGCAGCTGATGAGGTCGAGCTTCGAGAGGGGCGGGTCGGCCGCGGCGTTGTGGCGCGAGAAGATGCACAGGTCGCGGACCGATTTGCTCACCTGGAAGCCGCCTTGCACCCTGACGAAGAAGCGGCGCAGCCGGCTGGGGGAGACGTCGATCGAGATGCTCTCGATATAAATCCCGTCCCGCGCCCAGTGGATGGCGGCCTCGCTCAGATCGGTGCCGAAGATCTGGAGTATGCGATCCTCCGCGTCGGCCTCGAGGAACTCGAGCAGGGAGATCGCGAGCGAGTAGACCTCTTCGCCCGTCGAGCAGCCCGGCACCCAGATGCGAACCGGCGAGTCGAGCGGCCTCTTGTGCATGAGCACCGGGAACACGTGCGTCTTCAGCGCGGCGAAGGCGCCTGGATCCCGGAAGAACGCGGTGACCCGGATGAGGAGGTCCTGGTAGAGCTCCTGGAGCTCGGCCGGGTCCGCCTGCAGGTGGTCCACGTAGTCTTGCAGTGTGGCCAGCCGGTGGAGCGTCATTCTCCGCTGGATGCGGCGCTTCAGCGTGCTCTTCTTGTAGTGGCTGAAGTCGACGCCCGTCGAGGCGCGGAGCAGCCCGAAGAGCTTGCCGAGATCGGGATCCGCCCCGAGGGACGGCCCCTGCGCGAGCGACGGAGCGAGCGTGTACCCGGGTCGACCCATCCTCACGAGCTCCGCCGCGATCTCCTGGACGCTGAGGATGAAGTCGACGCCTCCTGCTGCGACGGCGTTCCGCGGCAGCGACGGGCGCTCGGCGGTGCGCGGATCCTCGGCGAAGGTGACCCCGCCCTCCGCCTTCACGTCCTTCAGCCCGAGCGCGCCGTCGCTCCCGGCGCCGGAGAGCGCGACGCCGACCGCGCGCTCGCCCAGCTCGCTCGCGAGCGAGCGCAGGAAGACGTCCGCGGGGCTGCTCGGGCCTCCCTCGCCGCGCGGCGCGACGTTGACGATCCCGCCGGCGAGCGTCGCCTGCACGTCCCGGGGGAGGACCTGGACACAACCCGGGATGAGCCTGGCCCCGGATCGAAGCTCGGTCACGGGGAGCGGGCTGCACTGCGCCGCGAGCTCGAAGAGCGGGCCCTCCTCGGGGCCGGCGTCGTAGATGAGCACGAGGGAGAGCTCGGTATCCCTGCTCGGGAGGTGCCGGAGCAGCTCCGCGAGCGCGCCGCGCCCGCCAGCGGAAGCGACGGCGCACACGACGGGAAAACGCAGCTCGCTCCCGGAATGCGGCGCGGTCGCCGCGGCGAGCTCGCCCGCGTCGAGCTGGCGCCCTGGCACAACGGCGCTGCCGGATCGAGGCGCGGTCCTGCTTTGGCCCGGTGCCTTGAGTTGCGTCCGGCGTGACTTCTTCTGTTCGGGCATTGGCATTCACGCGGTCGGGTGCGCTCTCGGGCACCTCGCCGCCGTGGAAGATCTAACGAGGACGATGCCACGTTTGCGGTATGCGGTCAGGCGATGCGCCTGCGATTGTCCGTGGACGTTCAGACCGAACGTCGGGCGCGACGCCTGGAGGCCCCCACCATCCTTCCTCATCAAAAGGTTACACTTGCGTCCGGCGGCGCCTTATTCACGCCTCCATCGCCCGGAGTCCAATTGTTTGAGGAGCTGATCGAGCTGCTCCAGGGTGCACGCAGAGTGCTCCGACGCGGCGCGGGCGGAACGCTCGAGCGTGAACAGCGCCCTCTCGTCGAGCAAATGGTTGGCTTGGAGTCTGATCAAGGACTTCAGCGCGGCGTCGTGGCGCGCTCGGGCGGCCTGGGCCGCCGCCATCGCGCGGTGCAGGCGCGCCCGGGGGGGCTCCAGGCGGTCCACGCTGGACCACCTCTTCTCCGGGGAGTCCCCCAGCGCCGCGCCCCGGGTGGGCGCCTCGGGCGCGGCGAGCCGCGCGGGCGCCCGCTCCACGTGCGCCGGCGGCGCTGCCCCGCCGTCTGCGCGGCGCGGGGGCGCCCCACGCTCGTCGCCGTCGTCGTCACGGCTCCTGACCGCGATCGCACGATCTCCGCTCGGCTCCACGGCGGCCTGCAGCTTCGCTTCGTCGACGATCTGCTTCGTGGCGTCGTTGACGAGGAACACCTGATCCGCGTCGTGAAATCGCTCTGCCCGCAAGGTGCGCAGCGCAGAGCACGCCGTCTCGAGCGAGCGGATGTGCTTCATGAGCGCGAGCCGCCTGCCGCGGAAGCGAACGTAGATGCTGTAGCTGGTATGGGATGCCATCTGCATCTCCTCGCGTTGTGCGAACGCGTCCCGCCGTGTTCGGCGCCTCTCCTTGATAGCAGTCTTCAGGGGCAACTCGCCACAGCGCAGCGGCCGGTCCGACACGTCGAGTCCTGTCTGATTACGTTCCCACGAGCTCTTGGCCTGCGGCCCATCCCGCGGGCCGCGGCGCCGCGGCCCGTTGAAGGACTCACGCTCAGACCATCGCGAGCAGAGCAGTCGACCGTAGGCGCGCTCCGCCGCGCTGCGCGCGGTCGACCGTAGGCGCGCTCCGCTGCGCTGCGCGCGGTCGACCGTAGGCGCGCTCCGCTGCGCTGCGCGCGGTCGACCGTAGGCGCGCTCCGCTGCGCTGCGCGCGGTCGCCGTAGGCGCGCTCCGCTGCGCTGCGCGCGGTCGCCGTAGGCGCGCTCCGCTGCGCAGCGCGCGGCGGGCACGAGCGGCCGTGGCGCCCTCATAAGCGTTCCCGGAGCAACCGCCCGTTACGGCCCAGTTGTATGCTCACCACGACCCCCTCGATACACATCCGGCCCCTGACGGGGAAACGCCCGAGAGCACCTGCTGTCGGCCGAACGAATGCCTGTCGAGGGGCACGGAGCACACGCCCGGATGCGCGTCCCCGAAGAGGGGGCGCGTCCACCAGCTTTCCCCCAGGCCGCTCGACCGACCCCTCGCTGTTCCCCCACGCCTGCCCGACCATTACCTCAGCAAGCGCCCGACGAATGGCTAGGGGAAAGCGGAATCCCGTGTCAGGTGTATCCCGGACGCCAGTCCGGATTCCTCGGCACGTTTTCCACACAGGTGGAACGTTCAGGAAAAACCCTAGCGGGAGGGTGTTGCTGGGCGCGCGCAGCTCCGTGACGCGCAGGGCGCGCCTCAGGTCGGCTTGGCCCTGGACCGCCTGCGCTCGCCGCGCGAGCCGCTGGCCGGAGGGTCGACCGCCGCCTGCCGTGCGCTGTGCGGCGCCGCTTCCGTGACTGCCCGGTCAGCGACGGCGCGCGCCTCCGGGGCGAGCAGGCCCTGCGCGAAGAGCTGGAGCACCTGCGCGCACCAGGCGGGGATGTCCGGCCGGGAAGGCGCGTCGATCAGCTTGCGCACCAGGCGGTCGAACGCGCCCGAGATGAGCGCGGCGATGACGCTGGGATCGAGATCGCGCCGGTAGAGGCCGATGTCCGTCGCATAGCGGATGGTGCTCTCCACCTGGCGCTCGACGCGCTGGGCGAACTCGTCGATGAGGTAGGCATACGGGGCTCCGCCGCCGCCCGCCTGCATCATCTTGAGCAGCGCCCGGTTCTGCCAGCAGAACTCGAGCACCTCGATGTCGTGGGCGTGGACCCGCTTGAAGTACTCGTTCAGCGAGCCTTTCTCGCCCTCCTCCATGAGCATGGGCGGCGGCTCCACGCACCCCGCGAGCCGCGCCACGAAGGTCTCCACGATCTGCTTGAAGCAGTCGTCCTTGCTCTGGAAATGCAGGTAGAACGCGCCCTTCGAGACGCCTGCCCGCTCGGTGATGTCCTCGACCCGGGCGGCGGTGAGCCCGCGCTCGGTGAAGATCACCTCCGCGGCGCGGAGCAACTCGATCCTGGCGCGGCGATCGGCGAGGCGGGGCATTCTGACTGGTCGGTCACGTTAGAGGGAGGGAGGCACTATGGGAATGCGGCCTGGGGCAGTCAAGGCGGCTGGGGGCCGCGTCGCGCGCGACGCGCTGCGTCCGCGCTCGCGCGGCGCGCGTCGTCGTCGAGGCGCGCGTCGTCGTTGGGGCGCGCGTCGTTGAATCGAGTGGCACGAGCGGTGCCCGGGGGGAACATGGCGCACGTGGCAAGACGAACTGCAGCAGGACGCGACCCCGGCGCCGGCGCGGAGACGGCGGCGCCGCTTGTCCCCAGCCATCCCACCCTGCCGAGCCTGCGCGAGGCGGCCGCGGGCTGCAGGGCGTGCCCGCTCTGGGAGCGGGGGACGCAGACGGTGTTCGGCGAGGGCGCGGCGCGGTCCGGCGTGCTGCTCCTCGGCGAGCAGCCGGGCGACATGGAGGATCGGGCGGGCAAGCCGTTCGTGGGCCCGGCGGGGCAGCTGCTCGACCGCGCGCTCGAGGCCGCGGGCATCGAGCGGAGCCGCGCGTACGTGACCAACGTGGTGAAGCATTTCAAGTGGGAGCCGCGCGGCAAGCGCCGCATCCACCAGAAGCCCGACGCGCGCGAGATCCGCGCCTGCCTCCCCTGGCTCGCGGCCGAGATCGCGGTCGTGCGGCCGGAGATCGTCGTGTGCCTCGGCGCGACGGCGGCGCAGGCGCTCTTCGGCAGCGCGTTCCGGGTCACGCGCGAGCGCGGCCGCGTCGTCGCCTCGCCGCTCGCGCCGCGAGCGCTCGCGACCGTGCACCCGGCGTCGATCCTCCGCATCCCGGACCAGGCCCAGAGGCAAGCCGAGCTCTCCCGCTTCATCAAGGATCTCTCCGCGGCGGCGCGGCTGCTCGGCTGACGCGCCGCCGCCGGCGCGCTCCGCCTGCTCGCGGGGCGCACGTGCGATGGAGTAGGATTCGCCCCGATGACCACAAGCCCACAGCCTGCTCCGGGCGCAGCGCACCCGGCGCCGTCTCCATCGGCCGAAGGCGCCGCGGGCGCCGAGGGCGCCCGCGGCGCGAAGGACGCTCACGGCGCGAAGAAGATGTGGCCGCTGATGCTCGCGGCGCTCGGGGTCGTCTACGGCGACATCGGGACGAGCCCCCTCTACGCGATGAAGGAGTGCTTCAGCCCCGCCAGCCCGCACCACGTCGCGCCGACGCCCGACAACGTGCTCGGCGTGCTCTCGCTGATGTTCTGGTCGCTGATGATGGTGGTGACCGTCAAGTACGTGACGTTCATCACACGGGCGGACAACGAAGGGGCGGGCGGCATCCTCGCGCTCCTGGCGCTCGTCCCGAGCAGCGATCGCAAGGACGACCGCCGCGGCCTCCTGGTGCTGCTCGTCCTCTTCGGCGCCGCGCTCCTCTACGGCGACGGCGTGATCACGCCCGCGATCTCGGTGCTGTCGGCCGTGGAGGGCCTCGAGGTCGCGACGTCGACCCTGAAGCCCGCCGTCGTGCCGATCACCTGCGCGGTGCTGCTCGCCGTGTTCCTCGTGCAGAAGCGCGGCACGGCCGGCGTCGGGACGATCTTCGGCCCGGTGACGCTCGTGTGGTTCCTCGCGCTCACGCTGCTCGGGGCCAAGGAGATCCTCCACAACCCCGGCGTGCTCCGGGCCGTCTCGCCGACGTACGCGGTGAGCTTCTTCGCCCACAACGAGCTGCACGGCTTCCTGATCCTCGGCGCGGTCGTCCTGTGCATCACCGGCGGCGAGGCGCTCTACGCCGACATGGGGCACTTCGGCCGCGGGCCGATCAAGTACACCTGGTACACGATCGTCTGGCCGGGGCTGCTCATCAACTACTTCGGCCAGGGGGCCAAGCTCCTCGAGGACCCGGCCACCGCCGCGGCGAACCCGTTCTACGCGCTGGTCCCGTCGTGGGCGCTCTACCCGACCGTGGCGATCGCGACCGCGGCGACGGTGGTGGCGTCACAGGCGCTCATCTCCGGGGCCTTCTCGCTGACGCAGCAGGCGGTGCAGCTCGGGTACTTCCCGCGCGTCACGGTGGTCCACACCTCGAAGGACGAGGCGGGGCAGATCTACGTCCCGGAGGTGAACAGCGGGCTCCTGGTCTCGTGCCTCGTGCTGGTGCTCACCTTCCAGAACTCGAGCGCGCTCGCGGCCGCGTACGGCATCGCGGTCACCGGGACGATGGGGATCACGACCATCGTTTACTACGTGGTCACCCGGCGGACGTGGGGGTGGCCGGCCTGGAAGTCGCTCCCCCTGGCCGGGCTCTTCCTCGTGATCGATCTCGCGTTCTTCTCGGCGAACAGCGCCAAGTTCTTCCACGGCGGCTGGGTGCCGATCGTGATGGGCGCGGCGACCTTCACCGTGATGACGACCTGGAAGACCGGGCGCAAGCACCTCGCGGAGGCGATCAAGTCGGCGATCCTGCCGCTCGACATGTTCCTCGAGGACGTGCGGCGCATGAAGCCGCACCGGGTGCGCGGGACGGCGGTCTTCATGGCCTCGAACCCGGAGGGCACGCCGCCGATCCTGCTGCACCACGTGAAGCACAACCAGGTGCTGCACGAGCAGGTGGTGCTGCTCTCGATCCAGGTGCTGAACGTGCCGGAGGTGCCGGCGGACCGGCGCACGACGGTGATCCCGCGGGGCGAGGGGATCTACCAGGTGACGGCGTGTTACGGCTTCATGCAGACGCCGAACGCCCCGTCGGTGCTCGAGGGGTGCAAGCGGCACGGCCTCACCATCGATCTGGCGAGGACCAGCTACTACCTCGGCAGGGAGACGCTGCTGACGACCGGGAGCTCGAAGATGTCGCGGTGGCGCAAGGCGCTGTTCGCGTTCATCTCCCGGAACGCGCGGCCGGCGACGGCGTACTTCGGGCTGCCGCCGAACCGGGTCGTCGAGCTCGGCATGCAGGTCAATTTCTGAGCCGCGCGGCGGGGGCGCGCGATCACGGCCCGGTGTAGCGGGCGCGGGGCCGCAAGAGGTACCCGGCCTCGCGCTGCTCGAACGCGTGGGCGATCCACCCCGCGGCGCGCCCCACCGCGAAGAGCGCCGCCGCCGAGCCGGCCGGCAGCCCGAGCGCGGCCGAGATCGCGACGAGGCCGAGGTCGAGCGACGGCGGATCGAGGCCGGCGTCGCGCAGCGCGTCGACGAGCGCGAGCACCGTGCGCAGCGCCGCGCTCTGCGGCGCGAGCGCGCGCGCCGTCTCGAGCAGCGCCTGCGCGCGCGGATCGCCGTCCGGGTAGAGCCGGTGCCCGCAGCCGACGATCGGCTCGCCGCGGCGCAGGCGCTCGTGGACCGTGGCGGCGGCGCGCTCGGGGCGGCCCGCCTCGGCGACGAGCGCCTCGACGCGCTCGGTGACGCCGCCGTGCCGCGGGCCGGAGAGCGCGGCGATCCCCGCGCTGACGCAGGCGTAGAGGTCGGCCCCGGTGGAGGCGGCCACCCGGACCGCGAACGCCGAGGCGTTCAGCTCGTGATCGGCCGAGATCAGGAGCGCCCGGTTCACGGCGCGCTCGGCCTTCTTCGTGGGGTTCGCGCCGAGGGCGATCAGCACGCGCCGCGGCGTGCCCTCGGCCTCGAGCGCGGCGGCGGCGGCGCGCGCGTCGCGCCCCAGGCCGACGAGCGCCGCCATCGATCGCACGAGCGCCCGCGCCCGCGCGCGCTCCGCGTCGGTCGTGGGGATGCGCCCGTCGCCCGAGGGGGCGCCCACGTGGCGGGCCGCGTCGTGCGCGCCGAGCGCGGGCACCGCGAGCGCGAGCGCGGCGAGCGGCGGCGCGCCGTCGGGCAGGAGGGCCGCGATCTTCGCCGGGCGCAGGCCGAGCCGGGCCGGCCGCGCCGGCGGCGCGTCGCCCTCGGGCAGCTCCCCGGTCCAGAGGAGCTCGGCGACCGCGTCGAAGGGCACGTCGGCGAGCGCCAGCGCGACCGCCTCCTTGCCCCGGTACACGGGCCCGCGCGGCCCGATCGCGGTGAGCGCCGACTCGAGCACCGGCTCGCCCCACCGGAGCGCCTCGGCCGCGACCGGGCCGTGCCCCGCGCGCGCGTCGTGCCGCGCCTTGAGCCGCTCGATGTCCGCACGGAGGTAGAGCCGCGCGCGCCCCCGCCCGCCCGGCACGCCCCGGAGCACGCCCCGGCTCGCGTACGCATAGAGCGTCTCCCGCTTCACGCCGAGCAGCGCCGCCGCCTCGGCGCCGGTCACGTACGCCGAGGGGCGCGGATCCGAGCCAGGTAGATCAACCATGATCGTGCATCGACCTTAGATCAACCACGCCGCTCGATCCATCGCGGCGCGGCCGCGGATCGCCGGGAGAGCCCTGCATTTCTGGGTCGAATCCCGGCGAGGGAGGCGGAGGAGCGCCGAGGGGGCAGGGCGCGGGCCGCCCCCCGCGCGGCGCGCGTCGACCCGCTGTCTATGTCGTTCATAGTTGATTGTACAATCAACGTTGATCAACTTGACGTCAGGCCCAATCCTACGCTCCAGCGGAGGTGGTTCGGATGAGGGATACGGCGGCGCCGCTCGCGAGCGGCCTGGAGGGCGTGGTGGTGGCGGAGACGCGGCTGTCGGAGGTGGACGGGGAGCGGGGGCGGCTCACCCTGGCCGGCCATGACGTCGAGGAGCTCGCTGGCGAGGGCGGGGCGACGTTCGAGGACGTGTGCGGGCTGCTCTGGCGCGGCGCGCTGCCCGCGCCGGCGGAGCGGGAGGCGCTCCGGGCGGCGATCGCCGAGGGGCGGGCGCGGGCGTTCGCGCTCCTCGGGCGGCTCGGGGATGCGCTCGAGGCGCCGGACGGCATGGACGCGCTCCGCGCCGCGGTCGCGCACCTCGGGAGCGACGCCCCGCCGCCGGCGATCGCGGGGGCGGTCGCGACGTTCGCGGCGGCGTGGGCGCGGCGCCGGGCGGGCGAGGCGCCGGTCGCTCCGGATCCGGCGCTCCGGCACGCGGCCGACACCCTGCGGATGGTGCGGGGGGCGGCGGCGAGCGAGGCCGAGGCGCGCGCGCTCGACACGTACCTCGTGACGGTCTCGGATCACGGCATGAACGCGTCGACCTTCGCCGCGCGCGTCGTGACCTCGACCGGCTCGGACGCGATCTCGGCGGTGGTCGCGGCGATCGGCGCGCTCAAGGGGCCGCTGCACGGCGGCGCGCCGGGGCCGGTCCTCGACATGCTGGACGCGGTCGACGTGAAGGCGGGCGACGTGAAGGCGGGCGACGTGAAGGCGGGCGACGTGGAGGCGGGCGACGTGAAGGCGGGCGGCGCGGAGGCGGGCGAGCGCGCAGCGACGGTCGCGGGGCGCGCCGAGCGCTGGATCCAGGCGGAGCTCGCGGCGGGCCGGCGGATCATGGGCATGGGGCACCGGATCTACCGGGTGCGGGATCCGCGGGCGGCGGTGCTCGAGCGGGCGATCGAGCGGCTCGGTCGGACGGCCGGCGGCGCGCAGGGCGCCCGGCTCGCCCTGGCGCGCGCGGTCGAGCGCGCGGCGGAGGCGGCGCTCCGCGCGCGGCACCCGGAGCGCCCGCTGCGCGCGAACGTCGAGTTCTACACGGCGGTGCTGCTCGACGCGCTCGGGCTGCCGCGCGCGCTGTTCTCGCCGACGTTCGCGGCGGGCCGGGTCGCCGGGTGGTGCGCGCACATCGACGAGCAGCGGCGCGTGGGGCGGCTGATCCGGCCTAGCTCCCGCTACATCGGGGGCGTCCCCCAGACGGCGGCAGCGTCGCTGAGCTGAACAGCACGATCAGCTGATCCGCAGGATTTGTAATCAGAATTACGTATCCTGCGGCTGTCCCGGGACCATGGCGCTCCTGGGACCGGCAATGACCTACCCCGAAATGCCGTGCCTACCGGGCACCACCGGCGGTGCTATTCCGGTTAGCTGGTGCCCGTTCTCGCTGTCCTCGCCGCAAATTCGCCGGACAGGGCCGTTCCACTTAAAAGGAAGGGCAAAGGAGAACGCAGCGCGCGCGGGTAGGACGTTCTTCGTCCGGCAAAGTTGGCAGCTTCGCGGGGGTACTGTTACCATGTTCAGTATGTCGCCCGTCGCTCTTGCCGCTCCTCTCGCCCGGGACCTCCTGCGCCACACCCTTCCCGAGTTCGAAGCCCGCGCCAAGACGCTCCCGCTCAGTATCCAGGAAATTAACGACGCGCTGCCGGAAGGGGGGCTGCCGCGGGGTGGGGTGGTGGAGCTCGCCGCGCCGCGGGGGCTGGGGCGTTCCACCTCGATCGCGCTCTCCGCCTGCGCGGCGGCGCAGACCGAGGCCCGGCTGCGCGGGACGAGCGCGACCGCGGGGGCGTGGTGCGCGTGGATCGACCCGAGCGGCTCGCTCTTCGCGCCGGCGGTCGCGCGCGCGGGCGTCGACCTGGGCCGGCTGCTCGTCGTGCGGCCCCCCCTGGAGGCGCTCGCGAAGGTCGCGGTCCGGGTGGCGACGAGTCGGGCGTTCTCGGTGGTCGTGATCGACGTGGCCGGCGTCCCGGGCGCCTTCGGCCAGGGCGCGGGCAAGGGGGAGCGGAGCGCGCCCGCGGCGGGGCGCCGCGAGGAGGATCTGGCGCGCTGGGTCAACGTGGTGCGCAAGCTCGCCCTGGCGATCGAGGGGAGCGACGGGACGATCCTGCTGCTCACCGACCGCCAGGCGGCACGGCCGATGCCTCTGCCGGTGGCGATGCGGCTGGAGCTCGAGCAGGTCGCCGAGGATCGGCTGACGGTGCGCGTCGCCAAGGATCGCCGGGGGCGCGTGACCTCGCCGACCACGGTGGTGCTGGGGGAGCGGTCGAGGGCAGACTCCAAGGCGGAGCGGGCGGCGGGCAGCGAGCCGCGGCCGGCGCTGTCGCGGGTGTGAGGGAGGGAACAATGGCGGTCAGGCGCATTGTGGCGATCGTGCTCCCGCAGCTCGCGTGCGAGCTGGTGAAGCAACGAGGGCCGGTCTCGCCGAGCGGCAAGGCGCCGCTCGCGGTGATCCTCGGCGGCGACGACGAGCGCCGGGCGGCGCTCGCCCCGCGGCCCGAGCGCGAGCTGCAGCCGCAGCCGCAGCCGCAGCCGCCCGCGGCGGTCATCGACCTGGTCGACGACGAGGCGAGGCGGTACGGGGTGAGGCCGGGGCAGAAGGTCGTCGAGGCCGCGGCGCTGGTCGCGCACCTCGCGATCCACCGGGTGACGTTCGCCGAGATCGACGCGGCGCTCGGCCGGGTCGCCGAGGTGGCGCTCGGGCTCGGGGCGACGGCGTCGATCCAGCTCGGCGAGCAGGGCGCCGCCTCGCGCGGCGGCGCGGCGCGCGCGGGGGCGTCGCGATCGGGGCGCGGCGGCGAGCGCGCGCCGGGCGCGGCGCGCAGCCCCTGGGGCGACGGCCCGTACGACACGGTGTGGCTCGACATCACCGGGGCGTCGCACCTCGTCGGCGGTGAGGAGGCGCTGCTCGATGAGCTCGGCGAGCGCGTGGCGGCGCTCGGGCACAGGGCGCGGCTCGCGATCGCGGACGGGCCGCGGCTCGCGCAGGCGATCGCGCGCTTCGGCGCGCACGCGGACGGCGGGCGAGGGGACGAAGCGCGGATCGCGGCGCCGGGCAAGGGGGCGCAGGCGATCGCGCCGCTGCCGGTGCAGGCGCTCCCGGTCGAGCGCGAGGTGGCGAGCTTCCTCGTGCGGCTCGGCGTGCTCCGCGTCGAGGATCTCGCGCGGCTGCCGCGGGCGCAGGTGGCGGCGCGCCTCGGCCCGCGCACGGCCGAGGTGATGGAGCTCATCGCCGGCCGCGATCCCGTGCCGCTCCTGCCGTTCGAGGTGCCCCGGTTGATCGAGGAGGAGGTGCTCTTCGACGACCCGGTCGAGAGCGCCGAGTCGCTCCTGTTCGTGCTGCGCGGCATGACGTCGCGGATCGCGTCGCGGCTCGCCGCGCGCGGCGAGGCCTGCGGGCGGCTCAACGTGGCGATCGCCTACGATCGATCGATCGCGCGGCTCCGCCTCGGCGAGCGCGAGGGCGACGGCGAGGGCGAGGGCGACGGCGCGGCGGCGGAGCTCCCGGAGGACGACGAGCGCGGCCCCTCGCTGCGCTTCCACGTCGACATGCCGGTGCCCCTCTCCGACGCGGGCGACCTGCTCCGCCCGCTCAAGGCGAAGCTCGAGCGGATCGAGCTCGCGGCCCCCGCGGTGGGCGTCCACCTCATCGCCTCGCGCATCGCGCGCGCCCGCCAGGTGCAGCTCGATCTGTCGCGCGACCGCTCGGTCGATCCCGACAGCCTGCCGGCCCTCCTGGCCGAGCTCTCGGCGGAGATCGGCGCGGAGCGGGTGGGCGTCCTGGAGATCGCGGACGCGCACCGCCCCGAGGCGCGCTCGCGGCTCGCGCCGGTCGAGGACGAGGCGCTCGCGCCGCGCCCGCCGAGGGCGGCGCGGGCGGCGCGGCAGGCCGCGGCGGAGCAGGGCGCGGCGGCGCGCGGCGGGGAGGAGGCGCCGGCGCCGGAGCCGTCGCGGCTCCTTCCGCAGCCGATCCCGCTCGGCCGCGTGGGGCGGGGGGCGATCGTGGCGGTGGACCGGCACCTCTACGCGATCGAGCGGCTCTGCTTCGTGATGCGGCTCGACGCGGTGGAGTGGTGGACGCCCGCGCCGGCCTCGCGCGACTACGCGCGCGCCTGGCTGGTCTCGGGGTCGCCCTCCGGCAGGGCGCGGCCGGGCGAGCTGCGCCCCCCGCGCGACGGCGCGAGCGCGAGCTCCTGCGGCGAGGCGTGGATCTACGTCGACCGCGCGACGGGCGAGGCCTTCCTGCAGGGGTGGTGCGAGTGAGCGCGGGCGCCTCGGTCCCGTTCGTGGAGCTCTGCGGCCGCTCCTGCTTCTCGTTCCTCGAGGGCGCCTCGCACCCCGAGGAGCTCGTGCACCGCGCCAAGGAGCTCGGCCTCGAGGGGCTCGCGATCTGCGATCGCGACGGGATCTACGGCAGCGTCCGCGCGCACACGGCGGCGAAGAAGATCGAGCAGCGGGTGATCGTCGGGGCCGAGCTGACGATCGGCGCGATGCGCGCGGGCGCGGGCGCGCGCGTCGAGCGCGCGCCCGGCGTGTCGCCGTCGGTGGTCCTCCTGGTCGAGGACAGCGAGGGCTACGCGAACCTCTGCCGCTTGCTCACGATCGCGCACGCGGACTGCGAGAAGGGCGTGGCGAGCATCTCGGCCGAGGCGATCGCGGCGGCGCCGCGGGGCCTCACCGCGATCGTCCCGCTCGATCCCCTGGTGCCGGCGGACGCGCCCCTCGCCCTCATGGGCCCGCTGCGCGAGGCGTTCGGCGAGCGCGCGCTCGCCGCGACGTGGAAGCACCTCGACCGCCGCGACGGCGAGCGCGTCGCGGCGGCCCTCGCGGCGGAGCGGCGCTACGGCCCCTGCGTCGTGGCGACCGCGCGCCCGCTCTACCACCACCCGTCGCGCAAGCCGCTCGCCGACGTGCTCACGTGCATCCGGACCAAGACCACGCTCGATCAAGCCGGGACGCGGATCGCGCCGAACGCGGAGGCGTACGTGCGGTCCGGCGCGCAGATGGCGGCGCTGTTCCGCGATCACCCGGCCTGGGTCGCGCGGACGGTGGAGGCCGCGTCGCGCTGCCGCTTCTCGCTGTCCGAGCTGCGCTACAGCTTCCCGAGCGACGCCCTCTGCATGCCGGGGGAGACCTCGGATCAGGCGCTGCGCCGCCTCACCGACGAGGGCTGCCGCGACCGCTACCCGGAGGGGACGCCGCCCCAGGTGCGCGCGCAGATCGACAAGGAGCTCGCGCTGATCGCGAAGCTCGGCGTCGCCCCGTATTTCCTGAGCGTGCAGCAGGTCGTGAAGATCGCCCGCGCGCGGCAGATCCTCTGCCAGGGCCGCGGGAGCGCGGCGAACAGCGCGGTGTGCTTCGTGCTCGGCGTCACGGCGGTGGACCCGGCCCGGTCCAACCTGCTGTTCGAGCGCTTCCTGTCGGAGGAGCGCAACGAGCCGCCGGACATCGACGTCGATTTCGAGCACGAGCGCCGCGAGGAGGTGATCCAGGCGATCTACGAGATGTACGGGCGCGACCGGGCGGCGATGGTCTCGGAGATCATCGCCTACCGCGGGAAGAGCGCGCTGCGCGAGGTGGGCAAGGCGTTCGGCTTCTCGTCGGATCAGGTCGATCGGCTGAGCGGCCTCGTGCTGCACCACGAGGCGGACATCACCGAGAAGCGCGTGAGCGAGGCGGGCCTGGATCCGGACGACGTGCGCGTGCGGCAGGCCATCCTGATGGCGAGCGCGCTGGAGGGCTTCCCGCGCCACCTCTCGATCCACGTCGGCGGCTTCGTGCTGTCCTCGGAGCCGCTCCACAAGGTGGCGCCGGTCGAGCCTGCGCGGATGGATGGCCGCACGGTGATCCCGTGGGACAAGGACGACCTCGACGACCTCGGCTTCTTCAAGATCGACGTCCTCGCCCTCGGCATGTTGACCGCGATCCGCAAGGCGCTCGCGCTGATCCACGCGGGGCGGGGCGCTCTCGGCGCGAGCCCTTCGGCCGAGGCGGCCCGGGACGCCGCGCTCGCGGGTCCTTCGGCCGAGGCGGCTGGGAGCGCCGCGCTCGCGGGTCCCTCGGCTGACGCGGCTCGGGGCGCCGTGTTCGATCCGATCGCGGCGCTCGCGCAGATCCCGCCCGAAGATCCTGCGGTCTACGAGGCGATCGGCCGGGCCGACACGGTGGGGGTGTTCCAGATCGAGAGCCGCGCGCAGATGGCGATGCTCCCGCGGCTCAAGCCGAGCAGGTTCTACGACCTCGTGATCGAGGTGGCGATCGTGCGCCCCGGCCCGATCCAGGGCGGGATGGTGCACCCGTACCTGCGCCGGCGGACGGGGCAGGAGGCGCCCGTGTCCCCGCACCCGTGCCTGGATCCGATCCTGGAGCGCACGCTCGGCGTGCCGCTCTTCCAGGAGCAGGTGATGCAGATCGCGATGGTCGGCGCGGGCTACACGCCGGGCGAGGCCGACCAGCTGCGCCGCGACATGGCGGCGTGGAAGAAGCACGGGCGCCTGGAGCGGCACCGCGCGCGGCTGATCCAGGGCTTCGCCGAGCGGGGGATCCCGGCGAGGTTCGGGGAGATGCTCTACCAGCAGATCCAGGGCTTCGGGGAGTACGGCTTCCCGGAGTCGCACGCGGCGAGCTTCGCGCTGCTCGTGTACGCGTCGGCCTGGCTCAAGGTCCATCACCAGACGGCGTTCACCTGCGCGCTGCTCAACGCGCAGCCGATGGGGTTCTACAGCCCGTCGGCGCTGGTGCAGGACGCGCAGCGGCACGGCGTGGAGGTGCGGCCGGTGTGCGCGGTGCGCAGCGCGTGGGACTCGACCCTCGAGCCCGCCGCCGATCCCTCGGCGGGCCCGGCGCTAAGGCTCGGCATGCGCCTCGTGAAGGGGCTCGGCGAGGCGGCCGTGGCGGCGGTCGTGGCCGCGCGGGAAGAGGCGCCGTTCACGAGCCTCCCGGACCTCGTGCGCCGCGCGGAGCTGAAGAAGAACGAGGTGGAAGCGCTGGCCGAAGCGGGCGCGCTCGCCGCGCTGGTGCCCGCCCGGAGAGAGGCGCTCTGGCGGGCGCGCGCGCCCCGCGTGGACGGGCTGTTCGAGGGCGTGCCGATCGAGAAGGACAGGGACGTGGGGCTCCCCCCGCTGCGGCCGCTGGAGCAGCTCGCGCTGGATTACGGGCGGGTGGGCCTGTCGCTGCACGACCACCCGATGCGGCACCTGCGGCCGGCGCTCAAGCGGCGGCGCGGGGCCGGGCGCGTGCGGACCGCCGAGGAGATCAAGGCGTCGCGCAACGGGGAGAACGTGCGGGTCGCCGGGATGGTCGTCGGGCGCCAGCGGCCGGCGACGGCGAGCGGCGTGACGTTCGTGACGCTGGAGGACGAGACCGGCGTGGTCAACGTGATCGTCCAGAAGCAGGTGTTCGCGGACCACTACCAGGTGGCGCGGCACGCTGCGCTCATGCTCGTCACGGGGCGGGTGGAGCGGCAGGGCGAGGTGGTCCACGTCCTCGCGCGCGAGCTCGAGCGGCTGGAGCTCCCGAGCGGGGAAGAGGTGTCGCTCAAGTCGCGCGACTATCACTGAGCGGCGAGGCGACGACCTCGTCGATCAGCGAGAGCAGCGTGCCCGCGTCGAACGGCTTGAGGAGCAGCCGGGCGCTGACCTGAGCGAGGAACGCCTTGCTGCGCTCGGTGAAGGCGCCGCCGGTCAGGAACACGATCCGGCGCTGCTGGTCGGGCGCGTGCTCGCCGAGCGACGCGTAGAAGTCCATCCCCGTCATGTCGGGCATCATCAGGTCGCACAGGATGGCGTCGTAGCGCTCCCCGGCGCGGATGCGGGCGAGCGCGTCGCGCGCGCTCGCCGTCGCGATCGTCTCGTGCCGCGGCTCGAGCGTCCCGGCGATGGCCCGCGCGAGCAGCGGCTCATCGTCGATGACGAGGATCCGCCGCCGCGGCGCCGCCGGCTCGGCCGCGGCGGGCTTGCTGCTCGCGTGGAGCCAGCGCGGCGCGCCCTCCGCCGCGGCCGGCGTGCGCCGGTCGCCGGCGCTCGCCGCGGGCAGGACGACGCGGAAGGTGCTCCCCGCGCCGGGGCGGCTCTCCACCTCGATCCGGCCGCCCAGCGCCGCGACGATGGACTGGCTGATCGAGAGGCCCAGCCCGAGCCCTTCGCCCTCCTCCTTGCTCGTGTAGAACGGGTCGAAGATCCGACCGAGCGCCTCCTTCGCGATCCCCGTCCCGGTGTCGCGCACCTCGACCACGACCCAGCCCGCGGCGTCGCAGCGCGCCCTCAGCTCGATCTCGTTCTGCTCGGCGCGCCCCTCGGGGATAGCCTGCGCGGCGTTCACGATGAGGTTCAGGAAGACCTGCGCGAGCCGCGGCTCGTTCGCCTCGACGGGCGGCACCTCCTGGAAGCTCCGGGCGACGCGCGCGCGGTGCCGGATCTCGTTCATCGCCATGTGGACGCACGAGTCGAGCACCCGCCTGACGTCGACCGGGCCGCGGTGGTCGTCCCCGGCGCGCGAGAACGTGTGGAGGTCGCGCACGATGAGCCGCACCCGCTCCGCGCCCTCGCGGGCGTCTTCCAGGAGCGCCAGCACCTCGGAGAGCTCGCTCGATGACCCCCGGCCGTCGCCGTGGGAGCGCGGCCACGGGCCGCCGCTCCGCCGGTCGCTCGCGCCGCTCCGCCGGTCGATCGCGCCGACGCGCCGCATGGCCGCGTCGATGTTCGTGATGACGAAGGCGAGCGGGTTGTTGATCTCGTGGGCGACGCCGGCCGCGAGCGTGCCGACGCTCGCCATGCGGCCGGCGAGCACGAGCCGGGCCTGCGCCTGCGCGAGCGCCTGCCGCGAGGCGGCGTCGCGCGCGGCGCGCTGTCGGATCACCGCGAGCCGCGCCGCCGCGGCCGCGGCCGCGCCGTCGCCGCGCACGAGCAGGAAGTCGCCCGCGCCCGCCGCGAGGATGCCCTCGACGTCCTCCTCGCGCTCCGTGATCGCGAGGAGGAGCACCACGTCCCCGCCGGGCTGCGCCCGCGCCCGCATGCAGAACGCCGCCGCGCCGGCCGGGTCGCTCCAGTCCACGGCGAGCGCCGGCGGCGGCTCGCGCCGGCAGCGATCGAGCGCGCGCTCGGGATCGCGGACGACCTCGACGTCCGGCACATGGCGCCGAAGCAGCGCTTCGAATCGATCGCTCGCCGCGGCGCGCCCGCGGAGAAGCAGGATGGCGGCCGGCTCCGCGCAGCCCATCGACGTCCTCTCAACGTGTCGTTCGCGGACCTCTTACCGCATCTCCTCCCCGGCGTGCAGGCATGGTGATCCTCTGGCCCGGCCTGCCCCGCGGGCGCCGCTGCGCCGCCGGCCTCTTCAGGTCCGGTCGCCCTCGTCGGGGCTCGCCGCCGCGCCGGTCGCTCAGCGAGGGCTCGCGGTCGCGTCGTCGTCCGGATCGCCGTCGTCGGCGACCCGCGACGCGCCCGCCGTGAGCGGCGGGTACAGGCTCTCGACGAACGCCGCGGAGAGCCGCTCGGCGACGCGCGCGTCCAGGTGCGCCATCACCTCGCGCAGCCGGTCGATCTCGGCCGAGAGCGCCTCCTTGAGCGGCCGGCGCTGGGTCGCTTCCATCGCGGCGAGCTCCGAGAGGGCCGCCTCGAGGTGGGCGCGCGCGGCCCCCTCCGCGCCGGACGTCAGGACCAGGTGCTCCGCCACGCGCACGCGCCCGCGGTAGCGTACCCGCGTCCGCTCGAGGAAGTCCCGGTAGGGCTTCACGGCCCCGCTGAGCGCCTGCACCGCCGCCGCGAGCGCGCGCGCCTCCGCGCGGAGCGCCTCGCGATCGGCGTCGGCGAGCGCCGGGTTGTGCTCGACGTGCGCCTCGAGCGTGGCCAGCACCTCGCGGGCCCAGCGGAGGTGCCGCAGCCCCGAGGCCTCGCGGGCCAGGAGCCGGTCGGGCGCCGCCCCCGTGGCCGCCCGGGCGCTCACGCCACCGCCGCCGCCGGCGCGGCCTCGCGCTCGGAGCGCTTCGCCGTCTCGTTGATCCGCACGCTCACGAGCTTCGAGACGCCCGGCTCCTGCATCGTGACGCCGTAGAGCACGTCGACCGACTGCATCGTGCGCTTGATGTGCGTGATCAGGATGAACTGCGAGTGGCTCGTCATGCTCCGGATGGCCTCGTTGTAGCGGGCCACGTTCGCCTCATCGAGCGGCGCGTCGACCTCGTCGAGGATGCAGAACGGCGACGGCTTGAATTGGAAGATCGCGAAGATCAGCGACACGGCGGTGAGCGCCTTCTCGCCGCCGCTCATGAGCTCGATGTTCCCGAGCTTCTTGCCCGGCGGCTGCGCCAGGATCTCGATCCCCGTCTCGAGCATGTCGTCGGGGTTCGTCAGCCTGAGCTCCGCCTGGCCGCCGCGGAACATCTTGGGGAACAGCGTCTTGAAGCGCGCGTTGATGCCGTCGTACGTCGTCTTGAAGAGCCGCTTCGACTCGCGGTTCATCTGGGCGATCGCCTTCTCGAGGTCGTCGAGCGCCTTCTCGAGGTCGGCCTTCTGGCCCGAGTAGTACGTGTACCGCTCCTCGGCCTCGGCGTGCTCGCGCACGGCGTCGAGGTTGACCGGGCCCATGCGGTCGAGCAGCTCGGTGAGCTCCTGGATCCGCGCGCGGTGCGACGCGTCGACCGGCGGCCGCTTGTGGTAGTCGCCGACCACGCGGGCGAGCTCCAGCCCCCGGAAGCGCTCGCGCACCCCCTCGATGAGGTGGTCGTGCTCGACCCGGAGTCGCTCCAGCGCGAGCTCGTGCTTGCGGAGCCGCTCCGAGACGTCGGCGAGCTCCTGGCGCAGCCCGCGCAGGTCGGCCTCGCGCGCCGCGTGCGCCTGCCGCGCCTCGTCGAGCGCGCGCCGCGCCTCGGTCAGCGCGGCCTGCGCCGCGTGCGCCTCGGCGACGGCGCGCACCAGCGCCTCGCGCCCGAGGACGATCGTCGCCGCCGCCTTCCCCGCGGCCGCCGCGCTCTCCGTCCGCTCCTGGTCGAGCCGGGCGATGCGCCCGCCGAGCTCGGTGCACGACCGCGTGAGCCGCTCGACCGTGCCCCGCGCCGCCGCGGCGCGCTCCCGCACGCGCGCGAGCTTCACCTTGCGCTCGGTCACCACCGACTGCTGCCCGAGCACCCGCTCGCGCCACTCCGCCGCGACCTGCTCGGCGTGCTCGAGGCCGGCCGACGCCGCGTCGCGCGCGGCGCGCCCGGCCTCGAGCTTGTCCCGCGCGGCCTGCTGCTCGCTGCCGCCGGCGTCGAGGTTGTCGGCGAGGTCCTCGAGCTCGCCGCGCACCACGCCCTCGCGCTTCTGCGCCGCGGCGAGCTGCTCCTCCGCGCGGCGCAGGTCCTTCTCGGCCGTCACGAGCGCGAGCTCGCCCTCGTGCGCCTCGCTGCGCGCCCGCTCCAGCGCCGTCCCGACCTCGGTGATCCGCAGGCGGAGCTTCTGCTGCGCCTCGAGCAGCGCGGTCACCTCCTCCGATTTCGTCGCGACGAACTCGTGCAGCGCGCGCATCTCGCGCTTCTGCTCGATCATGCCGGCCGCGACCGCGTCGCCCGAGCCGCCGCTCACCACGCCGTCCTCGCGGACGACGGTGCCGTCGAGCGCCACGAGGGCGCAGCCCGCGCCCTCCGCCGCGAGCCGCGCCGCGACCGCCGCGGACTCGACGACCACCGCGTCCCCGACGAGCGCCCGCGCGAGCGCCTCGTCCTCTGGCGCGAACACGAGCCGGTCGACGAGCGGCCCGAGCACCCCCTCGCCGCGCGGCGGCCGCCGCGCCGCGCCGGCCACGAACGGCGGCCGCGCCGCGATCACGCTCGCCCGCCCGCGGTTGTTCTTGGACAGGTCCGCGAGCAGCGCGATCCCGCGCTCGACGTCGCTCACGACCGCGCATTGCAGCCGGTCGCCGAGCAGCCCCGCGAACGCCGCGGTCAGCTCCGCCGGCGCCTCGATCCGGTCGGCGACGAGCCCGAGCAGCGCCGGGTCCTTCGTCTTGAGGAGGTTCTTCACCCCGGCGCCGACGCCCTCCAGCCGCGCGTGCAGCTCCTCGAGGGCGCGGAGCCGGTTGCGCCGCTGCCCGAGCTCGTTCTTCGCGTGCTCGACGGCGCGGTCGCTCGCGACGGCCTGCTCCCGGAGCGCCTTCATCTCGACGTCGAGCCGCGACCGCTCCTCCGCCGAGAGCCGCTTGCCCTCCGCGAGCTCCGCCACGTTCCGCTGCAGCGACGAGCGCCGCCGGTCGAGGTCCTCCGCCTCGTACATCAGCCGCCCGAGCTCGTCCTCGTGCTTCGCCCGCCGCTGGCTCATCTCCGCCATGCGCCGGTCGAACCCGGCGAGCGACGCCTCGGCGGCCGCGACGGCCGCGGTGGCCTCGGCGGCGCGCCGGCGCAGCGCGGCGACCTCGTGCTCGGCGGTGCGCTCGCCGTGCCGCAGCTCCTCGAGCCGCTCGTGCTGCTCGAGGGCGAGCTCGCTCTCGCGCGCCTCCTCTTCCTCGACGCCGGCGAGCTGCGCCTCGAGCTGCGCCTTCTCGGTCGTGAGCTCCTCGACCGTCTTCTCGAGCTCGCCCTGCTCCTTGGCCGCGGTGACGAGCCGCTCGTCGAGGTGCCGCAGCCGGTCGCGCGCCCGCGCGATCTCGGCCTCGTGGGTGCGCACCTGGTTGTCGGCCGCGAACGCCTCGTTCTGCGCCTTCTCGGCCCGCTCCTCGCACGCGAGGGCCTCGAGCCGGGTGACCTCGATCTCGGCCTCGCGCGCCGCGAGCGCCGCCCGCGCCGCCTGCTCCCTCTCGGCGAGCTCGGCCCGCCCGATCGACTCGTGCTGCGTGAGCACCGTGATCTCGAGGAGCTTGTGCGAGGCCTCGTGCAGCACGAGGTCCTCGAGCTCCTTGCGGTAGCTCACGTACCGCTCGGCCTTCGCCGCCTGGCGCTTCAGGGACGCGAGGTTGCGCTGGATCTCGGAGACGATGTCCCCCACGCGGAGCAGGTTCTGCCGCGTCTGGTCCATCTTCTGCTCGGCCTGCTTCTTCCTCGCCTTGTACTTCGTGATGCCGGCGGCCTCCTCGATGAGCATCCTCCGGTCCTCGGGGCGCGCCGAGACGATGAGCCCGATCTTGCCCTGCTCGACGATGGAGTAGGCCTTCGTGCCGACGCCGGTGCCGAGGAAGAGATCGGTCACGTCCTTGAGCCGGACCTGGGTCTTGTTGATGAGGTACTCGCTCGTCCCGTCGCGGAAGAGCCGGCGCGTCACCGCGATCTCGGCGTAATCCCGGTACTCGAGCGGGAGCTGCGACGCCGCCGTCGGGTCGCTGTTCTCGAAGGTGAGCGTCACCTCGGCCATCCCGTGCTGGGCGCGGGTCTCGGAGCCGTTGAAGATGACGTCCGACATCGACTTACCGCGCAGGTGCTTCGCGCTCTGCTCGCCGATGGCCCACCGGATCGCGTCGACGATGTTCGACTTGCCACAGCCGTTCGGCCCGACGATGCCCACCACGTCCGTATCGAAATGGACCACCGTCCGATCGACGAACGACTTGAACCCGCTGATCTCGAGCTTCCGAATGCGCATGACGTCCTCGGACCGGCCAGACGGACTAAACGTAGCGTCACAGCACGCCACGTACCGTCACACCTGGTATCCCCCGGGGTCTACGTGCGCTGTCACCGCGCGGCAAGACAGGAAACCGGTGTCTTGTCCGAGCATTACGGACCGGGTCTTGCGTCGTCTGCACCACCGAAGACGACGTCGCGGGCTGCGGGGGCGACGTCGCGAACACATCGTGCGCGTCTGGCAGCCGCCTTGACAGGTGGCTAACGTGGCCATATCCCTCGCGTTGTTCGAGGAGTAGAACGCCATGCCCACGTACGAGTACGCTTGCACATCCTGCGCGCATGAATGGGAAGCCGAGCAGTCCATCAAGGAGGCACCGCTTTCGGAGTGCCCGTCGTGCAGGAACGCGACGGCGCGGCGGCAGATCTCGCGCGGGACGGGGTTCATCCTGAAGGGCGGTGGCTGGTACTCCGACCTGTACGCCTCGGGCTCGAACAAGCCGCCCGCGAAGTCGGACAGCGGCTCGGGCAGCGGCGGATCCGAGGGCAAGGGCTCGGCGGACAGCGGCTCGACCAGCTCGGGTAGCTCCTCGCCGGCCGGGGGCAGCACCAAGAGCGACGGCGGCGCGTCGTCTGCGACCGCGGCGGCCTGACTGAAGCCCGCGCCGCCCGGCGGCTTGCCCGAGGGAGAGCTCGGCGCTGCCCGGCGCGATCCGCGCACATCGACGGGGGCGTCCGGCGGCGCAGCGCCGCGGAGCCCCGGTCGCGGCGGGCTTGCCCGTGCGCCGGCCGTGCTGCGTGTCCACCTGTGCCAGGGGCGGTGCTAGGGTGGCCGGGATGGATGAGAGAAAGCGACTTGAGGAGCTCCGCCGGCAGCTCATGGAGCTGGATCAAGAACTCCTGCGAAGCATCGAGCGCCGGGCCCGCATCGCGCATGATCTGGCCAAGCTGAGGACGGGGACGGCGCGGTTCGCGCCGACGGCCGACGCGGTCCACATGCAAGCGCTCGAGCGCGCCGCGACGCCGCCGTTCCCGCAGCGCGCCGTTCGACCGATCTTCGTCGCCATCGACGCCGCCTCGCGCGCCTACGAGGTCGCGCCCCGGGTCGCGTTCCTGGGCGCCGAGGGCGACTTCTGCTGGACCGCGGCGCACGATCACTTCGGCGTCGGCGGCGAGTTCGTCCGCGTCGAGAGCCCGTCCGCGGCCATCGAGGAGGTGGCGCGCTCGCGCGTGGACTTCGCCGTGGTCCCGTACGAGTCGCTCAAGGAGGGGCCGATCTTCCCGACGATCCAGGCGATCGCCGGCGCCGATCTCAAGGTGGTCGGCGAGCGGCAGCTGGTGCAGGCGCTCGACCTCGTGAACCGGACCGGCAACGTCGCGGACGTCGAGCGGGTCTACACCTCGCCGCAAGATCACGTTGCGTGCGTGAGTTACCTCGAGATCCAGCACCCGCGCGCGCTGGTGCTCGACGTGCGCAGCCCGCAGGCCGCCTGGGATCTCGCGGCCGAGGGCGACGGCAGCGCCGCCATCGTTCCCCGCGGCTTCCGCGGCGCCGAGGAGCTCCGCGTCGCCCGCGAGAACGTCGGCGACGAGGGGGAGATCCGGATCCGCTACGCGGTCCTGTCGCGCCTGCCCGCGCCGCGCTCGGGCCACGACGCCACGGCGCTCCTCTTCAGCGTCCACGATCGGCCCGGCGCGCTCCACGACATCCTCCAGCACTTCAAGGAGCGCAGCTGCAACCTCCGACGGGTCCACTCCCGCCCCATCCCCGGCGAGGGCTGGGACTACGTGTTCTACGTGGAGGTCAGCGGCCACACGACCGATCGCGCGCTCGTCGCGGCGCTCGAGGGCGTAAAGCGCGAGATCAAGATGCTGAAGATCATCGGCTCCTTCCCCCTGGAGCGCCCCGACCCGCAGCACGAGCGCGCTTGAGACTGAGGACGACGATGCGCACGCCGCAGCACCCCCGGAGCGCCGCCGCGCTGCGCCGCGCGGCGGCCGTGGTCGCGCTCGCCGCGCTCGCCGTGCCCCCGCTCGCCGGCTGCGGCGGCGCGGACGACAGCCTCGCGCTGGTCGGCGGAGGGAAGATCGACGCGACGGCGGTCGACCGGGATCCCCTGGCCGTGCTGCCGAGCGGGGTGGTGATGCTCGGCTACCTCGACGCGGCGGCGCTGTTCGCGTCGAACCTGGGCGGCGAGGTCAACCAGCTCGTCACGGGCCTGCTCCCGCTGGGGCCCGAGTCGAACTTCGTGCCGGCGCGCGACGTCGTGAAGGTCTACGGCGGCGTGTACGCGATGCAGGGCGCGGACTTCTTCGCGGTCGTGCAGGGCAACTTCGACGTCGAGGCGATCCGCCGCGCCGCCGACGCGCGGACCGCCACCGCCTCGGGCGCGCCGCTCGTGAAGACGCCCTACGCGGGCGCCGACATCTTCACGGCCGGCAACGTCGGCTTCGTCGTGCTCACGCCCCACACGATCCTCACCGGCAACGAGACCGGCCTCCGTCGGGCCCTCGACCGGCTCCGCTCCGCCGACAAGCTGGAGCGCGCCGTGCCCTCGTGGATGATCGATCTCATCAGCACTAAGAACGCTTCGTTCGCCATGGCCGGCGACCTCTCGAGCCAGCCCGCCGTCGCGTCCGCGGCCGGACAGGTGCCGTTCCTCTCGGGCCTCCGCTACGTGCGCGTGATCGGCAACTTCCAGGCGCCGGGCGTGAACTTCGCCGGCGCGCTCACATACACGGATCCGCAGAGCGCGGCGAACGGCGCCGTCGCGCTCCGCGACTTCGAGCGGATCGCCAAGATCGCGACCCTGCTCTCGTCGTGGGGCTTCGGCTACGGCTCGGTCCCGCCGATGCAGGTCGCGCAGCGCGAGAACGACGTCGCGTTCACGGTGCCCCTCGGCGAGGGCATCGTGCGCATGCTCCTCCGTTCCGCCGCGGAGACGGCGCGGACCCTGACGTACGGGCGCTGATCCACGCGCGCGCCGATCCGGGCGCGCGCACATGGATCCGCGCGCGCGGCGTCACGCGTTACGGGGCGGCGGGCGCGCGGGCGGCGCGGCGTGGGCGGGGTCGTCCGGCCACGCGTGCTTCGGGTATCGGCGGCGGAGCTCCTTGGCGAGCGCGGGGTAGTGGCGCGCCCAGAACCCCGACAGGTCGGTCGTGACCTGCACCGGGCGCTGGTTCGGCGCGCACAGGTGCAGCACCACGGGCACCCGCCCGCCGGCGACCCGCGGCCCCTCCGCCATGCCGAAGAAGTCCTGCAGGCGCGACGCGAGCGACGGCGGCGCGCCGGCCGTGTACTCGAGGCGCGCCCGCCGGCCGCCGGGCAGCACGATCGACTCGGGGGCGAGCTCGGCGAGCGCCCGCGCCTTCGCGGGGCTCAGCGAGGCCTGCACGGCGCCCGCCAGGTCCGCGTCGCGGAGCTCGGCGAAGCTCCTCCGCCCCTCGCAGAGCGCCTCGAGCGCGGCGAGCACCGCGTCCTCCCCCACGTCGGGCAGCTCGGCGTCAGGGCAGTGCGCGCGCACGAACGCGACCCGCGCGAGCCAGCGATCGAGCGCGTCGCCCTTCGCGAACGCCCGCCACCCCTTCGCCTTCGCCTGCGCGGCGAGCTCCCGCGCCGCCGCGCTGGAGAGCGGCCCGCCCGCGTCGAGGGGCGGCCGCGCCTCGTCCAGCACGAGCGCGTCGTACGAGAGGCGGCGCACGACCTCGACGCGCTCCGCGGCGGCGTTCCACGTCGCCTCCGTCGTGTCTCGGATCGCATCGGTGAAGAGATCGAGCAGCCAGTCGGCCTCGATCGCGCTCGCCGACCGGACGACCGTGCGCGCCGCGCGCCCCTCGCTGCGCTCCTCGATGTCGACCGCGACCACGAGGTCGACCTCGTCGACCGTGCTCGCCTCGGAGAGCGCGGCCGTGCCGCCCGCGGCGAGCACGACCTCCCGCCCGCTCCGCCCCGACGCGTTCGCAGGGCGGCGGAGCCGCCCCACGCGGTCGGGGTACCCGGTGAGGATCGCGATGCGCTGCGCGACCTCGCGCGCCTCCGCCGTCTCCGGCGGCGCCGCGAGCCGGTGGTCGGCGAGCCGCGCGAGCTGCTTGCGCGTGCGCTCCACGGAGAGCGCGCGCGCCGGGTCGACGCCCAGCCACCGCAGCCGATCCGCCGCGAAGCGCGCGCGATCCGCCTCCTCGAAGGTCTGGAGCGCGGCGAGCAGGTCGGCGCTGTGCCGCGCGTCGCCCCGCCGGCCGTGCGCCTCCCGGGGGCCCGCGGGCGCGCCGAGATCGCGCTCGGCGGCGAGCGCGGCGAGGGTGCACCCGTCGTCGGCGATCCCGCGCCGCTCGGCCTCCACGATCATCCGCGCCTGCCGCGGGTGCGCCGGGAAGCGCAGCATCCGCCGCCCCGTCTTCGTCACGCGCCGCCCCTCGTCGAGCGCGCCGAGCCGCACGAGCAGCGCCTCGGCCGCGGCGAGCGCGGCGGGCGGCGGCGCCTCGATCCACCCGAACCCCTCGAGATCCGCGACGCCCGCGGCGCAGAGCTCGAGCACCGTCTCCGCGAGATCGAGCCGCCGGATCTCGGGGGCCTCGTGCTCCGGCCGCGCGGCGAGGTCCCCGCGCGTGTAGAGCCGGAGGCAGCGGCCGGGCCGCGTCCGGCCGGCGCGCCCCGCGCGTTGCGCGGCGGAGGCGCGGGCGATCGGCGCGACGCGGAGCGTCGGCAGCCCCGACCAGGGCGCGTGCGCGGCCACGCGCGCGAGCCCGCTGTCGACGACCGCCACGACGCCGTCGATGGTCACCGAGGTCTCGGCGACGTTGGTCGAGAGGATGATCTTGCGGCGGTCCGCGGGGCGCACCGCGCGATCCTGCTCCGCGGCCGAGAGCGATCCGTGGAGGGGCAGGAGCAGGAGGTCCGCGCTCTTCGCGAGGGCCGCGCACGCGTCCGTTGACCGCCTGATCTCCGCGGATCCCGGCAGGAACACGAGCACGTCGCCGTCGAGGCCCTCGTCGAGGAGCTGCCGCACCGACGAGGCGACCAGGCTCTCGAGCGTGCGGTCGCCCCAGTGCGCGGGCGCGCGGCGATCGCCGGCGTGGGCCGGCGCGCTCACCCGGGCGCTCGGCAGGTGCTCGATCGCGACGTCGAACATCCGCCCCTCGGCGCGCACGATCGGCGCCGCAGCGGCCTCGGCCTCCGGCGCGCCGCCGCCCGGCGCGGGGGCGGTCGGCGCGCCCGCCCCGCCGAGGAACGCCGCGATCGGCCCGGCGTCGAGCGTCGCGGACATCACGACGATCCGGAGATCGGGCCGCGCGCCGCGCTGGAGACGGCGGAGCAGCGCGAGCGCGACGTCGCCGGCGAGGTGCCGCTCGTGGAACTCGTCGAGCACGACGGCGCTGACGCCGCGGAGCTCGCGATCGACGAGGAGCCGCCGCGTGAGCACGCCCTCGGTCACGAAGCGGATCCGCGTCGCCGGGCCGGCGGCCTCCTCGAAGCGCATCGTGTAGCCCACGGTCTCGCCGACGCGCTCGCCGAGCTCCTCGGCCACGCGCCGCGCCGACAGGCGCGCGGCGAGCCGCCGCGGCTCTAGCACCAGGATCTCGCCGCGCTCGGCGAACCCCGCGTCGAGCAGCGCGCGCGGCACGCGCGTCGTCTTGCCCGCCCCTGGCGGCGCCTCGAGCACCACGCTCGGGCGCGCGCGCAGGGCGGCGCAGAGGTCGGGGAGGATCGGATCGATCGGGAGCGGCTGCATGGCGTGTGACCTCGGCGCTCGCGGGCGCGGGGCGCCTCAGCCTAGCAACGCTTCCGGCGCGGCGGCCTGTGGTACTCGTCGGATCCATGAGCGCCTCGACCGATCCCACCCGGCTCTCCGCGACCGTGCTCTCCTCGCTGCTGGCCGCGCGCGCGATCAGCGCCGAGGAGGCCGCGCGGGCGCACCTCGCGCGCATCGACGCGCTCGACCCGAAGATCCGCGCCTTTACCCAGGTATTCCGCGACGAGGCGCTCGCGACCGCCCGCGGCCTCGACGACGAGCGCCGCCGCGGGGAGGTCCGCGGTCCGCTCCACGGTCTCCCGGTCACCGTCAAGGAGTCGCTCGACATGGCCGGCATGGCCTCCACGCTCGGGGTCGCGTCCCGCCGGGGCCACCGGGCGGCCAGCGACGCGGGCGTGACGGCGCTGCTCCGGCGCGCAGGCGCCGTGATCCTGGGGCGCACGAACGTGTCGCAGCTGCTCCTCTACCACGAGGCGCGCAACCCCCTCTTCGGCCAGACGGCGAGCCCGTGGAGCCTCGAGCACAGCCCGGGCGGCTCGTCCGGCGGCGAGGCCGCCGCGATCGCCGCGGGCATGTCGCCGCTCGGGATCGGCACGGACATCGGCGGCAGCATCCGCATCCCCGCGCATTTCAGCGGCATCGCCGGCTTCAAGCCCACGCTGGATCGGTGGACCAACCAGGGGAGCAACTCGGCGCTGCTCGGACAGGAAGCGATCCGCGCGCAGGTCGGTCCGATGGCGAGGAGCGCCCGCGACCTCGCGCTCGTCATGGCCGAGCTCGATCCCGCGGCCATGGCCGAGCTCGACGTGCGCGTGCCGCCGTTCCCCCTCACCGAGCCGGCGGGCGTCGAGGTGGCGCGGCTGCGCGTGGGGTTCTACTGCGACGACGGCGTCGTCCCCTCGTCCACCGCCGTGGCCCGCGCGGTCGTGAAGGCGGCGTCGGCCCTGCGCGCGCGGGGCGCCACGGTCGTGCCGTTCACGCCGCCCGGGATCCCCGACGCGATCTACGGGTACTTCGCGGCGCTCTCCGCGGACGGCGGCGCGACGGCGCTGTCGATCACGGGGAGCGGCGGCGGCGCGGAGCTCGACGTCGCGCTCCGGTCGCTCCGCACGCTGGCGACGCTCCCGCCGATCGCGCGCCGCGCCGCCGCGCGCGTCGCCGGGCTCGCGGGCGAGCGGAGGCTCCAGCGCCTGATCGAGGTCACCGGGCCGAAGTCCGTCGCCGAGCTCTGGGGCATCACGCACGCCCTCCGCAGCGCGCGCGCCGCGATCGCGTCCGCCATGCGCGCCGCGTCGCTCGACGTGCTGCTCTGCCCTCCGTACGCGACGCCCGCGCTGCCGCACGCCGCGTCGCGCGACTTCGCCCTCGCGGGCAGCGCGGCGATGCTCTGGAACCTCGCCCAGTTCCCGGCGGGCGTCGTGCCGGTGACCCGCGTGCGCGCCGAGGAGGCGCGCCGCGCGCGGCCGCGCGACCGCCTGGAGCGGCGCGCCGCGGAGGTCGACGCGATGAGCGAAGGGCTGCCCGTCGGCGTGCAGGTGGTCGGCTACCCGTTCACCGATCACGTGGTGCTGGCCGCGATGATCGCCATCGAGGACGAGCTCGCCAGCGAGCCGGATCGGCCGGTCACGCCGGTCGATCCGCCCGCGTGACGCGCGACGCGACGAGCGCCTGAAGCGCGGCGACACCCGGACCGATCTGCGCATCTGCGCCGTCGTCGCCCGGCGCTCGCGCCGTCGGCGCGCGGCGACGCGTGATCAGACCCCACAAAGCCGAAAGGTCCGCCGGAGAACCTTCTCCGCCGGACCAGTCGGGGCGAGTGGATTCGAACCACCGACCCCTTGACCCCCAGTCAAGTGCGCTAACCAGGCTGCGCTACGCCCCGAGCCACTCCGCCGCCACGTTTCGGTGCGGAGCGAGGGCGCACCGTAGTCGAAGCCTCGGGAATTGCAAGGGCATCGCGACATGCATCGCGGATGTCGTTCCTGACCTGCATCTGCGGAGCAGCAAGCCCGGGGTGGGCGCCCCGTCCGGAGCACCCGGCGAGGAGGCCGCGATCTCAGGGCAGCGGCGTCAGGGCAGCGGCGGGCCGGCGTGCTCCAGGCTGCGCGACGGGATCGTCTGGAGCGCAGCGGCGAGGCTCTCGACCGTGCCGGCCGCGACGAGGATCCCGCGATCGTCCCTGGCCCACGCGCCGACGTCGCCCGCGTCGCACGCGACGACGGGCACGCCGAGCGCGCGCGCCTCGCGGATCACCGTGGGGGCGGCCTCGTGCGAGGAGGGGTGCAGCAGCACGTCCGCCGCGCCGATCCAGGCGAGCGCCTCGCGCCGCGGGAGCGCGCCGGTGAAGCGCACCGCCGCGGCGACCCCGCCGCCCGCGCCCGGCGAGGCGCCCGCGGCGAGGTCGCCGCGGCGCGCGAGGCGCTCGAGCGCGCCGCGCTCCGGGCCGTCGCCGATCACGACGAGACGCAGCCCGACGCCCGCCGCGCGCGCCGCCTCGATCGCGAGCGCGACGCGCTTCGTCGGGACGAGCCGGCACGCCACGACGACGAGGCGATCGCCGGGGCCCTCCACGAGCTCGCGCCGGAGCGAGGCCGCGCGCTCCGCGACGGGAGGCAGCTCGATCGCGGGCGGCTCGACGTGAGACGCGCCGGCGAGCGCGCGCGCCTGCTCGGGCGCGAGCGAGCGCGCGAGGGCGTCGCGGAGCGCGCTCGCGGCGAAGACGAACCGCGCGCCGCGCCGGAGGAGCGCGCCCACGACGGCCGCGCGCGCCGCGTGCGGCGCGCGGAGCAAGAGCCGCACGTCGGCGCCGTGCGCGCGGACCTCGAGCGGCGTGCGCGTGCCGGCGAGCAGGAGCGGCCACGCGCACGGGAGGATCCAGTGCGCCACCGCGCGGTCGACGGGGCCCACCTCGCGCAGGCGCGCGAGCACGGAGGCCGCGAACGGGAGCGCGGAGAGCAGGCGATGGGGAGCCTCCCGCGCGCGCGACGCCGCGCCCGGCCACGCGAACAGCGCCCCCCCGCCCGCCCGGTGGACGACGAGGCCGCCGTCCCGCGACGGCGGATCGACGATCGAGCCGCCGGCTGCGATGACGTGGACCTCCGCCCCGCCGCGCGCGAGCGCCCGCGCCGACGACCGCACGAAGTGGCCGGAAGGATCCTCGTCATCGGCGGGATAGGACGTCGTGACCACGACGACGCGCATGGGGACCTCGGGGATCAAACACGCGCCGCGCGCGCTGCGGTCGGGCCGCACGGAGGCGCAGCCAGGGTCACGCCGCGCCGTCGAGGTGTCTGTGATAGCAAAAAGGCCAAGGCGCAAAGCACACCGCGGATGCCTCGCCGAGCATCCGCCGTGTTCTCTGTGTCTTGGCCGTTGCGCTCGTGAAGAGCGATGTCGCGTCGGACAGCGTCTAGGCGACCATGTCCATCTTCGACCGCTTCCGGCGGCGGCGCGCGGCCTCCGAGGCCTTCTTCCGCCGCTTCACGGACGGCTTCATGTAGTGCCGACGCCGCTTCAGCTCGCGGAGGATCCCCTCGGCGGCCATCTTCCTCTTGAGGTGTTTGATGGCGCGCTCGATACCCTTGTCGCCCACGGCGACCTCGAGCGGTTTGCACTGGATGGCGTCGGTCGGCATGTCTGGAAGCGTCCTCTTGATCGGATGAAATCTGGCCCAGTCGGAGGGCGGGAAATGCACGCCAGCGGGGGGCCGGCAGCGCGGGGCGCGCACTATGGCAGAGCCCCTCGGGCCTCGCAAGAGCCATCCGGGGTGGGGTCGGGGCGGCCCCTCGGGGGCTGCGGGCTGCGTTCCGTCTGCACGCTCGCCGCGATCTCCACGCTGCCCGACGCTCGTCGCCACACGTCGCCGCGCCGCCTCGCTCGTCTCGATTGTTAGGACTTGCAATTGAGAAACTTTCTAATTATGCATCCACCCATGGTCGCCGCCTCGCGAACGCCTCCTGCGAAGAGGTCCTCGCCCCGCGGGGCGAGGGGGCGTGCGGCCGGCCTCGAGCGGGGAGGGGTCGGGGAGGACGCCCGGATCGCGTCGATGCTGGCGTGCGTGAGGGCCTCGGGGCTCAAGCTGACGCCGCAGCGCATGGCGATCGTGCGCGAGCTCGCGGCCGATCCGACGCACCCGACGGCGCAGGAGCTGTTCGAGCGGCTGCGGCCGGCGCTGCCGACGATGAGCTTCGCCACGGTCTACAACACGCTGGACGCGCTCGCGTCGGCGGGCCTCTGCGCCGCGCTGTCGCTGTCGCCGGGCGCGGCCCGCTTCGATCCGAACATGGCGGCGCACCACCACGCGGTGTGCGACCGCTGCGGGCTCGTGCGCGACGTGCCGTGCGAGCCGAGCGAGTCGCCCGGCGGGCCGTCCACGGAGCCGATCCGCGCGCCGCTCGCGGCCGCGCCCGGCTTCGAGGTCCGCGCCGTCGAGCGCATTTACCGGGGGATCTGCGCCGCCTGCGCGAAGGGCGGCCAGGGCGAAGGGCGCGCGCCCGCGCGGGCTCGAGAGGCCGGCCGCGCCGCGGAAGGGCGCGCGGGGGCCCGCGCCGCGCGGCGCCCCGAACGTGTCTAGCGGAGCCCCCGCGCAGCGGAGCTGACCTGCGCGGGGCACCAGGGTCTCATCCCAGCCGTTCAACGAAGGAGAACGAAACGATGGCAAACAAGCAGCTGACGGGCACGAAGACGCACCAGAACCTGAAGGACGCCTTCGCCGGGGAGTCGCAGGCAAACCGCCGCTACCTGTACTTCGCCAAGGTCGCGGACGTCGAAGGCCGCCCGGACGTCGCGGGCCTCTTCAAGGACACGGCCGACGGCGAGACGGGCCACGCGCACGGCCACCTCGACTACCTCAAGGCGGCGGGCGACCCGGCCACCGGGCTGCCGATCGGCAACACGGAGAAGAACCTGAAGGCCGCCGTCGCCGGCGAGACCCACGAGTACGAGACGATGTACCCGGGGTTCGCCAAGGAGGCCCGCGAGGAGGGCTTCGACGACATCGCGGAGTGGTTCGAGACGCTCGCGAAGGCCGAGAAGTCGCACGCGGGCCGCTTCCAGAAGGCGCTCCAGTCGCTCGACTTCTGATCTCGCGCGATGACCGCGCGCGCGGGCGCCCCTGGATCGACCGAGCCGCCGGCGGCTCGACCCGGGGCGCTGGCGCGGCGGCAGCGCGCGCTGCCGGCTGGCAGAGGCCCCGCGGCGAGCCGCCCTTTCGCCCCGAATCCCATGACGATGTGGAGAGGAACCGACCAGTGAGCGTCATCCGGCGTGCACCAGACCGTCCACCGGCGACATCGCCGCACGACGAGCGATACTTCAACCCCCGCGATCTCGAGGCGGAGCTCAAGCGGACGTTCCAGATCTGCCACGAGTGCCGCATGTGCGTGGGCTACTGCGGGTCGTTCCCCGAGCTCTTCGCCCGCGTCGACAGGGACATCGAGTCCGGCGTCGCCGAGGGCGCCGAGGCCCTCACGTACGAGGACTTCAAGGCGGTCGGCGACGAGTGCTGGCAGTGCAAGCTCTGCTACATCAAGTGCCCTTACACCGCGGACGAGAACGCTTACGAGCTGCTCGATTACCCGCGGGTGCTCGCGCGCGAGCGCGCCGTGCGCGCGCAGCGGGAGGGCATCCCGCTGGTGGACAGGATCCTCGGCGAGCCGCAGCTCGTCGGTCAGCTCGGGTCCGGCCCCGCCGCGCCGCTCGCGAACCTGGTGCAGGCGAACCGGCTTTTGCGCAAGGTGCAGGAGAAGGTGACCGGGATCTCGTCGGAGTTCCCGCTGCCCGAGATGGCCCGCAAGCCGTTCTCGTCCTGGTTCTCGGAGCACGGCCCCGCGGCGGACGCCGGCAAGCAGGGCTCCGTGGTGCTCTTCGCGACCTGCTACGGCGAGTACAACACCCCCGGGGTCCCCGAGGCCGCGGTGCGCGTGCTCGAGCACAACGGCTACGCGGTGCACGTCCCCGGCTGCGCGACGCCGGACGCGGCGCCCGACGCGCCCGAGGGCGCGCTGACGTGCTGCGGGATGCCGAACCTCGACGGCGGCGACGTCGACGCCGTCATCGCGAAGGTGAAGCACAACGTCGCGCTGCTGATCCCGCACGTCCGCAAGGGGCGGAAGATCGTCGTGGTCGGCCCGACGTGCGGCTACACGATGAAGAAGGAGTGGCCGGAGTACGTGCCGACGCCGGAGGCGCGCGAGGTCGCGGCCGCGACGCTCGACATGATGGAGTTCCTCGTCCAGCTCGGGCGTGAGAAGCGGCTGAACCGCGAGTTCAAGAAGGGGCTCGGCACCATCGCGTACCACGCCGCGTGCCACCTGCGCGCGCAGAAGATCGGCTTCCCCGGCGCCCGCGTGCTCGGCGTCGTCCCCGACACCGAGGTGCGCGTCGTCGAGCAGTGCTCGGCGGTGGACGGCACGTGGGGCATGAAGGCGGCCCACTACGAGACCGGCCGCAAGTACGCGTCGAAGCTCGTGCGCGGCGTCGCGGACGTGGACGTGATCGTCAGCGACTGCACGCTCGCCGGCCTCAGGATGGTCAAGGAGAACGGCGCGAAGGTGCTGCACCCGGTCGAGGCGCTCGCCTACGCGTACGGGATCGGCCCGGCGTCGTACCTGGCGCCGAGCCGTGAAGGCACCGTGAAGGAGCCGTAAGCAGCCCCAGAGGAGGATCCATGCGTCCCATCGATCGCAACGAGGTGCTCGGGATCGGCGAGTACGAGACGATCCGAGAGCGGTTCCGCAGCCGCGTCATCGAGGAGAAGCGGCCCCGCCGCGTGCGGATCGGCGACCACCTGACCGCGGTGTTCGAGAACCGCGACTCGGTGCTGTTCCAGATCCAGGAGATGCTCCGCACCGAGCGGATCACGAGCGAGAGCGGCGTCCTCCACGAGATCGAGACGTACAACGAGCTCATCCCGGGCGAGGGGCAGCTCAGCCTGACGCTCTTCGTGGAGATCCCGGACCGCTCGCTGCGCGACAAGATGCTCGTCGAGCTCGCCGGGCTCGAGGACGCGGTGTCGATCGAGGTCGACGGCGTCGCCGCGCGGGCCGCTGGCAAGCGCGAGGGCGCCGTGGAGGGGCGCACGACGGCGGTGCACTACCTCAAGGTGGACCTCGCGGGGGCCGCGCAGGCGGCGATCAAGGCGAGGCGGGCGGCGGCGTCGATCGTCGTCGCGCACCCGCGTTACAGCGTGAAGGCGCCGCTCGGGAAGGCGACGCTGGACAAGCTCGCGCAGGATCTCGCCTAACCGCGATGGTTTCCCTCGATCGGCCGATCAAGTTCGAGGAGGTCGACGCCGCGAACCTCGTGTTCTTCGCGCGCTACCTCGCGTACGCGCACGAGGCGATGGAGCGGTTCTTCGCGCCGCTCGAGGGGGGCTACGCGGGGCTCATCCTCGCGCGGCGGATCGGGCTGCCGGCGGTGCGGGTCGAGGCCGACTACGCGGCGCCGGTGCGCTACGGCGAGACGCTCCGGATCGAGACGTCGGTGGCCCGCATCGGCCGGAGGAGCGCCACGCTGCGGTACCGGATGTTCCGCGCGCACGACGGCGTGCTGGCCGCGGAGCTCCGGCACACGGTGGTGACCACCGATCTCGTGAAGACCGCCTCGGTCCCGATGCCGGAGGACGTGCGCGCCCTGCTCACCGCCCACCTCGATCCCGATCCCGCGCCGGCCGGCGCCGGTCCGCAGGGGTGAGCTCCGCGAAGCGGCCGCCGCGGGCGCGGGCGCCCAGCCGCGCCGGCGAGGCGGCGCCGCAGCGCGCCGGCGAGGCGGCGCCGCAGCGCGCCGGCGAGGCGGCGCCGCAGCGCGCCGGCGGGGCGGCGCCGCAGCGCGCCGGCGGGGCGGCGCCGCAGCGCGCCGGCGGGGCGGCGCCGCAGGCCGCGCTCAAGCGGCGGGTCGACCTGACGCTCCTCCGCGACCGGGCGCACTACGACGCGCTCGTGATGGGCGCCGTCGCGAAGGCGCGCGTCTCCGTGTGGATCGCGACGGCCAACGTGAAGGAGCTGCGCGTCGAGGCGCCGATCGGGTCGCGGGCGCGGGCGCGCGGCCGGTACATGTCGTTCCTCGATCTGCTCGACGGCCTCGCCGCGCGCGGGGTCGAGCTGCGCCTGCTGCACGCCGGCGTGCCGTCGCGGGCCTTCCGCGCCGAGCTCCGCCGCCGGCCGCGGCCGCCCCTCGAGATGCGGCGCTGCCCGCGGGTCCACCTGAAGATGATCGCCGTGGACGGCGCGCTCCTCTACCTCGGCTCGGCGAACCTCACCGGCGCCGGGCTCGGGGCGAAAGGCGAGGGGCGGCGCAACTTCGAGGCGGGCGTGCTCACCGACGACGATCTCCTGCTCGACGAGATGCAGGCGACGTTCGAGGCGATCTGGACCGGCGCCGAGTGCAAGCGGTGCCGGCTCCGGCCGCTGTGCCCGGGGCCGCTCGACCAGCTCGACAAAATCCCGTTGCGCTGACGGCCCCGATGGCCGATGAGCAGCGCATGAGCACCGCGGGACCGGACCCCTCCGACCTCGACCGAATCGCCGTCGCCGCGCTCGCGCGCGTGGAGGACGGCATGTTGCTCGGGCTCGGCACCGGGCGCGCGGCCGAGGCCTTCATCCGCCGCCTCGGGGAGCGCGTCCGCCGCGGCCTCCAGATCCGGGGCGTCGCCACCTCGGAGCGCTCGGCGGCGCTCGCCCGTCGCGAGAACATCCCGGTGGTGGCGTTCGAGGAGGTCGAGCGCCTCGACATCGCCGTCGACGGCGCCGACGAGGTCACCCCCGATCTCGACCTGATCAAGGGGCTCGGCGGCGCGCTCCTCCGCGAGCGCGTGGTGGCCTACGAGGCTGCGCAGTTCATCATCCTCGTGACCCCGGAGAAGCTCGTCGAGAAGCTCTGCTCCCGCGCGCCGATCCCGGTCGAGGTGGTCCCCTTCGCGAGCACGTCGGCCGCGCGCCACCTGACCGCGCTCGGGGGCAGACCCGCCGTCCGCAAGAACACGGACGGCTTCCCCTTCCAGACCGACAACCACAACTGGATCCTCGACACCGCGTTCGACCCGATCGACGCGCCCGCCGCGCTCGACGCGCGCATCCGCAAGATCCCCGGCGTCGTCGACACGGGCGTGTTCCTCGGCATGGCCACCCTCGTCCTGGTGGCGGATCCCGGCGCGGTCCGGGAGCTCCACCGGCAACGCTAACGACGACCGCCGCCCGGCGAGCTCCCGCCCCGTACTACCGTGCGTTCCGCTCCAGCCTGCGCGCGAGCTCGTCCAGCGCGAGGTTGCCCGGCGCGCCGAGCGACACGCGCGCGCGCAAGCTCGCCGCCGCGTCTCCCGCCGGCAGCACCGCGATCTCCGCCGCGACCTTGCGGTAAGCCTCCCGGAACGGGACGCCCTGCACCGCGAGCTCGACGGCGCGATCCGTCGCGAAGCACTCCGGCGTGATCGCCTGGGCCATGCGCTCGCGGTCGAACGCGAGCCCCTCGACGAGCCGCGGCAAGAGGCGCGAGGTCGCGAGCGCCTCGTCGAGGCCGCGCATCGTGGGCCCCTTCGTGAGCTGCAGATCGCGGTGGTAGCCGGACGGGAGCGCCACGAGCGCCTGCACCTCGGCGAGCGCGCCCTGCACGACGGAGCACGACGCGCGCATGAGCTCGACGACGTCGGGGTTGCGCTTCTGCGGCATGATCGACGAGCCGGTGGTGAACGCCTCCGGGAGGCGGATGAACCCGAGCTCGCTCATCGCGAACAGGCTGAGATCCCACGCCAGCCGGCGGCTCACGGCGACGACCTGCCACGCGGCGGCGAGGATCTGCGCCTCGATGATGCCCCGCGACGTCTGCGAGGCGAGCGGGTTCAAGGCCACGCCGGAGAACCCGAGCTCGCGCGCCACGCCGACGCGATCGAGCGGCAGGTTCACGCCGAAGCCGGCGGCGCCGCCGAGCGGGCAGCGGTCGACGAGCGCGCGCGTCGCGCGGACGACGTCGACCGCGTCCGCCAGCCCCTCGACGAACGAGGCGGCCCAGTAGCCGACCGAGGACGGCACCGCCCGCTGGAGGTGCGTGTAGCCGGGCATCGGCGTGTCCGCCTCGCGCCGGGCGAGATCGAGCATCGCGCGGGCGCCCGCCGTCGCGCGCTCGGCGAGCTCGTCCAGGGCGTCGCGCTCGTAGAGGCGCGTCGCGACGAGCACCTGATCGTTGCGGCTCCGGCCGGTGTGCACCTTCTTGCCCGCGTCGCCGATGCGCGCGACCAGCGCGGCCTCGATCGCGCTGTGACCGTCCTCGTCGTCCTCGGTGAGCCGCAGCTCGCCGGCCTCGTTCTGCGCCGAGAGCACCTCGAGCTCGCGGACGAGCGCGTCCCGCTCCGCCTCGCTGAGCACGCCGATCCGCGCGAGCCCGCGGACGTGCGCGATCGTCGCCCGCAGATCGTAGGCGAGCAGGCGCTGGTCGAGCTGCCAGTCGTCGCGCGAGGTGTACCGCAGCATCTGGGCGTCCGTCGCGCCCCCTTTGTCCCACAGTCGTGTGCTCATTCAGGTCTCCAGGCTCTCGTCCACGAGGGCGCGGATCTCGGCGAGCTTCTTCGCCTTGCCCTCATCCATCGCCCGCGCCTTCGCCGCGCCGGCGCCGAGCGCGATCGAGCGCTCGAGCTCCCGCAGATCGTCGTCCGCGGTCCGCGCCGGCCGGCTCTTGCCCAGGCCGAGCGCGCGGGCGAGCCAGCTCCTCGACGCGCCGATCGCGTAGTCGTCCGCGGCGATCCGCTCGGGCGCGGCGCGCAGCATGCGGACGAGCGCCAGGTTGGAGCTCGCCCAGACGGTCGACTCGTCGAAGTGGGCGCGCGGCGTCACGTCGAGGTGCCGCGCGGCGGTCCGGTCGGGCACGCCGTGCAGCCGGCAGTAGATCGCGAGCGCGAGCGCGAGCTCGTCGACCGGCATCTTCGTCGCCGAGTGGACCTGCACGCCGCCGCAGCCCTTCGCGTACAGGTACGAGCCGTTCGTCACGAGGACGCCGAAGCCGAGCAGCACGGCGGCGAGATCCACGGCGGGCTCGCGATCCCGGGGCAAGAGCGCGTCGAAGGCGCAGGACTCGGCGAGGAACATGAACGAGACGGCGCGCACGAACGCGGTCGTGAGCACCGTCGGGTTGCGGACCTCGCCCGCGGAGACGGCGACCCGGTAGCCGCCGTCGCCGAGCCGCGCGACCCGCTCGAGCTTCGCGTCGAGGGCCACCCCGCCGCACGCGCCGCTCGAGCAGCTCACGGTGCGGGCCTCGCCCTCCGGGGTGACCACCGCGAGCTCCACCTGGAGGTCCTGGAGCCCGGCGTGCTCCTGGACCCGCGTCATCAGGGCGGCCACCGTGTTCGCCGAGCCGTCGAACGGATCGGGGAAGAACTCGGCCGTCGGCTGCACCAGCCCGTGGACAGGCTCGGCGCTGTGCTGGAGCAGCGCGGCCGTCGTGCGCAGGATCCAGCGGATCTGAGGTTCGTCCGGGAGGTCCATGGGCCTACTTTACGCCACGGCGCCGCGCCGGTCGCGCAGGAGCTTCGCGCCGGCGGCGCGCTCCGCCACAGCCGAGGGGTCCCGAACGCCGTCCGGTCGGCGCCCGGGCGGTGGGCGGGTCGGCGTCGGGTGGCGATTTTGGCGATTTTTTGTCCATGCCACTTCCTTTTCGACGCCGGTCGACGACCGCGTAAAGTTGTGCCCCCATGACAGAAGAAGCGAAGGACATCGCCGAGAGGAAAGCCGACCACATCGAGCTCTGCGCGACAGGTGACGTCGGATTCCGGACCAAGACGACGCTTCTTGAACAGGTCGAGCTGATTCACGACGCGCTGCCGGAGCTCTCCCTCGACGCGGTGGACACGTCGGTGCTGGTGCTCGGGAAGCGGCTCCGCGCGCCCCTGCTCATCGCGGCGATGACCGGGGGCACGGAGCGGGCGCAGTCGATCAACCGGGAGCTGTCGCGCATCGCGGAGGAGCGCGGGTACGGCTTCGGCCTCGGGAGCCAGCGGGCGATGCTGAACGGCGACGCCTCGGCCACCTACGAGGTCCGCGAGCACGCCCCGACGACCCTGCTGCTCGGGAACATCGGCGCGGTGCAGGCGCGATCGCTGTCCACCGAGGCCGTCGCCGAGCTCGTGGCCCAGGTCGGCGCGGACGCGCTGTGCGTGCACATGAACCCCGCGATGGAGCTGGTCCAGCCGGGCGGCGATCGCGACTTCACCGGCGCGCTCGACGCGATCAGCCGCCTGGCGAACGGCCTCAGCGTGCCGGTCGTCGCCAAGGAGACGGGCTGCGGGATCGGCCCGGGCACGGCCTACCGCCTGATCCGGGCGGGCGTGCGCAACCTGGATGTCTCCGGCTCTGGCGGCACGTCCTGGGTCGCCGTCGAGACGGAGCGCGCCAACGGCGCGGCCCGCTCCCTCGGCGAGTCGCTGCGCGACTGGGGTGTCCCGACGGCCGCCTCGGTGCTCATCGCGCGCACCATCCGTCCTCGCTTCAAGACGATCATCGCGACCGGCGGCATCACGAGTGGTCTTGACATCGCCCGGGCGCTCGCGCTCGGCGCGCACGCGGCCGGGATCGCACGCCCGGTGCTGCAGGCGTTCATCTCGGGGGGGAGGGACGCCGCGGTGCGGTACCTCGAGAACGTCGAGGCGGAGCTCCGGGCCGTGATGCTGCTCGTCGGGGCCCGCGACGTCGCCTCGCTCCGGAAGACGCCTGTGCTGCTCGGGCGGGACCTGCGCCGGTGGACCAAGCTGATGAAGCAGATGGAGAAGGCGTAACCGTGGAGCGGGGGGCATGCGGGTCGGGGAGGCGGGCTTTCGGCCTCCGAGGTAGGGCGTTCGGATCCAGTCCGGCGTCCTCGGCGGCGCGGGCGGGGGTCGATGGGGGGGCCAGTGCGGGGGCCGGTGGGGGCGGCGGCGCGCGCTCCTCGCGGGAAGCCTCGGGGGTCGGTCGACGCGCGGCGCTGGCCCGCGCTCGACGCTTCCGTCCGGTCAGCCCCGCATGATACGGTCCGAAGCTCTGGAGAACCCCGGGATAAAATGACGGAGAAAAAAGGGCGTCCGAGCGATCGTCCCCCCGAGGACCTGAAGAAGGAGCGCGATGCCTTCATTCAGCAGTTCTTCCGCAAGGGGGCGCAGCTGACCGAGGAGCTCCTCCGGGAGAACGAGCGCCTTCGCGACAAGATCACCGAGCTCGAGGCGGAGAACGGCAAGCTCCGGGCGCACCTCGCGAGCGACTCGGCGATCCGCGACCTGCTCCGCAAGATCGAGGAGCTCGAGCAGGAGAAGCGCGATCTCGTGACCCAGTCGGTGCGGATGGTGGCGGCCTCGGACCGCTTCAACAGCCGCTACTCGGAGGCGGAGGGGGAGCTCGCGAACCTCGCGAACCTGTACGTCGCGCTGTCCCAGCTGCACGCGGCGCGCAACGTGCGCAGCGTCCTCCGCAACCTGAAGGAGCTCCTGGCGCAGTTCCTCGGGGCGGGCGCCTTCTCCGTGTACCTGGCGTCTCCTGATGGTAAGGAGCTCGTCTCGATCGCGAGCGAAGGTGTGGCCGTCGACGAGATCGCGCGGATGCCGGTGACCGAAGGGGTCATCGGCCAGGCATTCTCGAAGGGGGAAATCTTCTTCGATGAGACCAAGGACGTCTCCAAAGGGAGCATCGAGGATCCGGCGGCCGTGATCCCGCTCGACTTCAACGGGCGCACGATCGGTGTGATCGCGATCTTCAGCACGCTCCCGCAAAAGACGGAGTTCGTGAACGTGGACACCGAGCTGTTCAAGCTCCTCGGGGCCCAGGCCGCCCCCGCCCTCATCAACGCGCGGCTCTTCACCGACGCCGGCCGGAAGGTGCCCGGCGTCCAGGCATTCCTGGACCTGGAGGACTGATCATGGCCGAGTACTCGTGTCTGATCGTGGAAGACTCGCCCATGATGCGGCAGCTCTTGGTCTTCGCGCTCGCGCGCGTGAAGAACCTCCGCGTCACCGAGGCGGACGACGGCGTCGACGGCCTCCGCAAGCTCGCCTCGACGAAGTACGACGTCATCATCACCGACATCAACATGCCGATCATGGACGGGCTCAAGCTCGTCAAGCGCGTGCGCACGGATCCGGTCCACAAGGACACCCCGATCATCATCATCACCACCGAGGGGTCCCAGGAAGACCGCCAGCGCGCGCTGCAGCTCGGCGCGAACGCGTACATCACGAAGCCCATCCAGGCGCCGCAGGTCATCGCCAAGGTCAAGGAGCTCCTCAAGATCGACTGAGGCGGCGGGCGGCGCGCGGGCCCCGCGGCTCGCGCGCCCCGCTCGGGCGAGCCGCGCTCGAGCGCCGCAGCTCGTCCGCACGCGCGCGCCGCGCCCGGCGGGGAGCCTGGAGGCGCGTCTGCCGCCGCGCGCGCGACGCCGCGCGCAGCTACCGCTTCGGCCCGTACTTCAGGAGCACGCGGTTCCTGCCGGTGCGCTTCGCCTCGTACAGCGCCTCGTCCGCCGCGGCGATGAGCTGCAGCCCGTTCTCCACGGGGATCTCGGGGTGCGCCGCGACGCCGACGCTGACCGTGGTCGGCACGCGGACGCCCTCGTGCTCGAAGACCGACCCCTCGATGAGGAGCCGCAGCCGCTCGCCGAGGATGCCCGCGTTCTCGAGCCCCACCCCGCGGCACAGGATGCCGAACTCCTCGCCGCCGTAACGGGCGAACACGTCCTCCGTGCGCACCGTGTTGCTCGCGATCTTGGCGATCCGCGCGAGGACGTAGTCGCCGGCGAGGTGCCCGAAGGTGTCGTTGATCTTCTTGAAGTGATCGACATCGAACATGAGGAGCGACAGGGGCGCGTTGTGCCGCCGCGCATAGGAGACCTCGGTCTCGATCCGATCCAGGAAGTACTTCTTGTTGAACGCCTTCGTGAGCGCGTCGCGCAGCGCCGCGTCGTACATCTGCTGCTGGAACGACTCGTCCAGGTGATCGTGGTAGGTGAACTTGAGGATCGTCGTCGAGCCGAGGCGGATCTTGTCGCCGTCGTGCAGCGGGACGCGCTTCACGTGCTCGCCGTTCACCATCGTGCCGTTCGAGCTGTCGAGATCCTCGATCAGCACCTGGCTGTCCATCTGGAGCAGCCGCGCGTGGCGCCGCGAGATGCCGTCGTCGTTCAGCCGGATCGTCGCCCCGGACGCCCGGCCGATCACGATCTCCGCGCCGTCGACGCGGTACATCTCGCCGACGTTGGAGCCGGCGAGCACGATGAGGTAGGCGCGATCCTTCGGCGAACGCGCCGGGAGCTCCTTCTGCAGTTCCCCCACGTTGGCCACCCGCGTGGCCTCGAAGTCATCGTCGGGGAGGCGGCTTCCCATGCTCCCTGACGATGATCCTAAATCCTTGAAATAGGTTCAAGCGCGAGGGCACCGGGTCGAGGAGGTTCCTGCGCTGGTAGGGGGCGTGACAAGCGTTGTGCGCGTCGCGGGCGGTTTGGCTTGCGTCGCGCGTCGTGTTCACGTCACGCAGCCCTCGCCAGGCCGGCCTCGCCAGGCCGGCCTCGCCGGGCCGGGCTCGTCAGGCCGCCCTGCCGAGCGGCACCACGAGCTGCTCGACCTGGAGCTCGCCCGCCCGGAGCTCGATGAACGTCGCGTCGGCGTGCCCGGCCCCGTACGACGCCGCGATCGACCCGCCCCGCGAGAGCTCGCCCGGCGCGCGCCCGGCGACGCGCACCCGATCGGCGGCCGCCCCGCTGAGGACCGAGCAGGGCGCCTCGCCCACCGAGCCGACGTTGATGATGCGCACGCCGCCCACCATGCGATCGAACGGGACGTGAGAGCCGCCACAGATCACGACGTCCGCCGGATCGTCGCCGAGCAGCGAGAGCACCTCCTCGTCGGTCATGTCGTGGGAGATCGGCTCCATCGGATCCGCGGGGGAGCCGTGGACCAGGACGAGCTCGCCGCCGTCCTCGAGCGGGAGGCGGAACGTGGGGGCGAGCCGCGCCAGCCGGGCAAGGATCAGCTCGCCGAGCTCGGTGCGCGTCTCGGCCAGACGATCGAGCCGCGCCCGCTCGTGCTGGCTCCGCGGCCTGACCTTGTCGATGTCCAGCGTCGCCAGGGCGCGATCCGATACGCCCTGTACACACACCGCCTTGGCCTGCGTCAGCCGGCGCCAGGTCTCGAGCGGCTTCGGGCCGGGAAAGCAGAGATCTCCGGCGACGAGGAGCTGGGTGTAGCCTCGACGCTCGGCGGTGGCCAGGACCGCCGCGAGCGCGTCGGCGTGGCCGTGGATATCCGAAACGCAGAGGAGTCGCACCCGGCGAGCATAGGATCGGGGAGCGGCTCCGCCAAGGCGCGAGGTGAGCCTCCGTCACGATAAACCGGCGGTCGGACGCTGCGGAACCGTCGTTCGTGGTCCCGGGGTCTTGCTAGCCTCCCGCCATGCAACAGGTCACGAGGCTCCTGGACATCGCGCGCGCGATCGACCCGCAACGCGTGGAGGACCGCGCCGAGCGGCTCTCGGCTCGCCTGCGCCCCGGGACGATGGCCTTCGCCGTCGCGGCGCTCCTCACGGCCGCCTACCCCGCGATCGGCGCGGCGATCGAGGCGAACCCGGACATCGCGGAGCGGCTGGCGGCGGAGGGCCACCAGACGGCGCGCGACCGCGCCACGTACCTCGCGCGGATCCGGGGCCGCGCCGGCGACCTCTCGGACGCGGACCGCGTGCGCCGGGAGCTCCGGCGCGTGGCGCGCGAGGAGCGGATCCGCATCGCGCTGCGCGAGCTGCTCCCGCCCTCGGCGGGCGGCGCGGACGTCGACGTCACCTCGCGCGAGCTCACCGAGCTCGCCGAGGCGACGATCGAGGTCGCGCTCGCGGAGGCCGTCGCCGCGGTGACCGCGCGGTTCGGGGAGCCGCGCACGGCGACGGGCGCGCGGTCGAAGTTCGTCGTCCTCGGGATGGGGAAGCTCGGCGGCGAGGAGCTCAACGCGGGCTCCGACGTGGACCTCATCTACCTCTACGACACCGACGACGGGCACGTCGGCCCCCTCGGCGACCGCGCCGTCTCGGTCACCCTGCACGATTTCTGGGCCCGCGTCGCGCGCCGGCTCACCTCGACGCTCGAGGAGGTCACCGAGGACGGCTTCGTCTGGCGCGTGGACCTCCGCCTCCGCCCCGAGGGGCGGAGCGGCCCGCTCGTCAACTCGCTCGCCGCGGCCGAGCGTTACTACGAGTCGTTCGGCCGCCTCTGGGAGCGCGCCGCCCTGCTCCGCGCCCGCGAGATCGCCGGCGATCTCGATTTCGGCGCGGAGGCGCTCTCCGTGCTCGGCCCGTTCGTGTGGCGGCGCCAGGTGGATCCGCAGCTCGCGGCCGACATGATCGACCTCGTCGAGCGCGCCCGCACGGAGCTCTCCCACGACGCCTCGCGCGATCTGAAGCTCGGGCCGGGGGGCATCCGCGAGGCCGAGTTCTTCGTGCAATCGCTGCAGCTCATCTGGGGAGGGCGCGAGCCGCGGGCGCGCGCGAAGGGCATGCTCGACGGCCTGCGGCGGCTGCGCGCGCTCGGGTACGTGACGGACCGGGAGGGGCGGGAGCTCGTGGGCGGCTACCTCGCGCTGCGCCGCGCGGAGCACGCGGTCCAGTCGGCCTCCGGGGTGCAGACGCACCTGCTGCCCGACGGCGGGGCCGAGCTCGATCGCCTCGCCCGCGCGCTGCGCTTCGACGACGCCGCCGCGTTCCTCGCCGACCTCGAGCAGCACCGGAGCCGGATCAAGGCCCGGCTGGCGTCGCTCCTGCCGAAGGGGAGCGCCCGCCCGTCGCGGTGGACCGAGGCGATGGCCGCGCTCGATCACGGCGATCGCGAGGCCTTCGCCGAGGCGCTCGCGAAGCAGGCCGTGCTGCTGCTCTGCGGCGCCGGCGCCGCGGAGGACGCGCTCGCCGGCGGCGCCGCGGCGGACGAGGGCGCCGCGGCCGAGCTCGCCGCGTCGCCCGGCGCGCCGCCCCAGCCGGGCGCGCAGGCCGCGCTGGCCGCGCGCTTCCGCGACGTCGCCGACGATCTGTTCGAGCTCTCGCGCCACCCGGACGGGCTGCTCGGCGCGCGCAGCCGCGAGGCGTCCTCGACGCTCGCCGAGACGCTGCTCGCGGCGGTCGTCGACGCCGCCGATCCGGAGCAGGCCGCGCGCTTCCTCCGGCGGTGCTTCACCCGCATCCGGCACTCGTCCGTCTACGCGCGCATGCTCGGCGAAGATCCGCGCGCGCTCCGCCGGCTCATCGAGGCGCTCGGGTCGAGCGCGTTCATCGGCGACGCCATGGTCCGGTACCCCGAGCTCGTCGACGTGGTGCTGTTCGCGCGCGGCGCGCCGGGCGCCGACGTGATCAGGCGCGCCATCCAGGAGAGCCTCAGCGAGGCCGCGCCGGACGAGGATCCCGAGGAGGCGCTCATGTCGGCGCTCCGGCGCGCGAAGGCGCGCGTCACCATCGAGGTCGGCCTCGCCGATCTGAGCGGCGAGGTCGGCACGCGCGAGGCGACGAACGCGCTCTCGGATCTGGCCGACGCGTCGCTCGAGGCGGCGACGCGCTTCGCGCTGGGGACGCCGGCGGGGGAGCCCGTGCGGGGGCTCGCCGTGATCGCGATGGGCAAGCTCGGCGGCCGCGAGATCGGCTACGGCTCGGATCTCGACGTGTTCTTCCTGTTCGATCCGGCGCGCGCGCCGTCCGGCGACGTCGGGCCGGGCTCGGATCCCGCCACGTACTACGCGCGGCGCGCCCGGCAGATCATCCGGCTCATCTCGATGTCGCACGCGTCCGGCCCCGGCTACGAGCTCGACACGCGCCTGCGCCCGTCGGGCAGCCAGGGGCTGCTCGTGACCTCCATCGACGGGTTCGCCCGGTACCACGGCGTCCGCCGGGCGGGCGGGGCGTCGCCGGCGTCCGCGGAGCCGGAGACGCCGCCCGGGGCGCGGCACCCGCACGCCGCGATCTGGGAGCGGCTCGCGCTGATCCGCGCCCGCGCGGCGGCGGGGGATCCGGAGCTCGGGGCGGAGGCGATCGCGATCGCGCACGAGGCCGCGTACCTCCAGGCGGACGACTTCGATCGCGTCGGCGACGAGATCCACCGCCTCCGGCTGCGCATGGAGCGCGAGCTCTCGCACGAGCGCCGCGGGCGGCGCGACTTCAAGCTCGGGCGGGGCGGCCTCGCGGACATCGAGTTCTCGGTGCAGTTCCTCCAGATGCGTCACGGCGTCGATCCGCGCGTGCGGACCACCGAGACGCTCGCGGCGATCGACGCGCTCGCCGCGGCCGGGTACCTGTCGGCCGAGCACGCCGAGGCGTTCCGGGACGGCCACGCGTTTCTGCGCAAGATCGAGCAGCGGATCCGCATCGTGCACGCGGACGCGTCGCAGCTGCTCGAGGAGAACGCGCCCGGCGTCCCGCTCCTGGCGCGGCGGACGGGCATCCGCGCCCGCACCGCGGCCGAGGCCGCGCGGGAGCTGCTCGCGCGCTACGGCGAGATCACCGGGCGCGTCCGCAAGGCGTACGACGCCATCGTCGGGCGCGGGAAGGAGGAAGGCGCGAGCGCGGACCCGGGCGGCGAGGCGAGGCCGGCGAGCGCGCCGGGAGACAACCGCTGATCGGAGGGCGCTCGGACGGCGATGGGACGGCGATCCAAGGGCAACCCGACGGGTGACCGGACGCCGACGCCGCGCCGGCGGCGGCATCGACATGCGCGCTGACGGTTGGCCGTTGACCCTCGCCGGGCGCGATGGAAAGCCTTGTGCGACTCGCGATGACGACGATCACGACCACCCCGAGCGAGCAGCGCGCCGAGGCGCCTGCCGCGCGCCGTTGCCTCCCCCAGGCGCTCTCCCTCGACAGCCTCATCGGCGCGCACCCCGACGCGCTGAGGCAGATGTACCAGGCCGGGAAACCGGCGGATCCCGCGGAGCTCGGCGACGCGCCGCGCGGGCGGCTCCTCGCCCTGCAGCCGACGGCCGGGGTTCACCTCGCGACGCGCCCGCTGATCCGGGCGCTCGCGGCGGGCTGGATGCCCTGGAAGGGCAACGAGTTCGACCACGGGGGGAACTCCGGCACGAACCTGGTCCTGGGAAGCAAGGTGTGCCGCTTCAAGGCGCAGCGCCTGCCCTCGGAGATCGACGGCGCGCCGACGCTGGCGCTGACCTACGGGGAGAAGGCGTTCGGCAATCCCTGGCCCGTCAGCGCCCTCAAGGACGAGCTGCGCGCCGTGGGGCCCGGGTTCGCCATCGGACCGATGCTCATGAAGTGGCAGGAACGGTGGCACCTCGTGCTCTGGTTCGGGCTGGCGCGCGTGCACCCCGGCTGAGCCCCGGGGAACCGCCAAGCCCCGCCGAACCCGGCGCCCAGATCCCTCGCGGCGCGGCGGCCCAGAGCGCCGCTCCGGAGCGGCGCGTCCATGATGGATCGTCCACGCGCCGGACATCGTGGCCCCGTGTCGCACACCCCGAGCGCATGACATGAAGGGCGGCTGTCGAGAGGGTTGATACCGTCGCGCCTGCCCTGCGCGCAGTCGTTAGATCCGGGGATCAGGACATACCCGAATCTACCATCGCTTCATCCCTGGTCTTCACGGGACGTGCTTTCCGATTTCCACGCCCTCGCCTACGATAGAGATTGGGTGGCGGCAGGATTCCTTCGCCCGCGCCCGGGAGGCTCGGAATGTTGACTTGGTCGGGCAAGGCGGGAGTCTTGGTGGCTGTGATGGCCATGGTGCCGGGCGTCATGGCCGGCTGCTCCTGCGGGGACACGGGAGGTACGGGCGGCAGCGGGGGCGCGGCGTCCGGCGGCGCGGGGCCTGTCGGCGGGGGGTCCACCACGGGCGACGGCCTCGGCGGCGGTGATCTGCTGCCGCCTGGCGACGGCGGCGGCGGGGCGGGCGGCGAGGGGGGGTGCAAGGGCCTCGAGTGCCAGCAGGTCGCGTGCGAGGGCGACGCGAAGACCACGGTGAGCGGCACGGTCTACGACCCCTCGGGGAAGCTGCCCCTCTACAACGTGATCGTCTACGTCCCCAATGCGCCGCTCGATCCCATCACCGACGGCGCGACCTGCGAGCAGTGCAGCGCGACGCTCTCGGGATCGCCGCTCGTGACGGCGCTGACCGACACCCACGGGCGGTTCGTCCTGGAGAACGTGCCGGTCGGCGACGACATCCCGGTCGTCGTCCAGGTGGGCAAATGGCGGCGCGAGATCACCCTCCCCGCCGTGGAGGCGTGCAAGGACAACGAGACGGACGCCGGGACCATCCGGCTGCCGAAGAACCAGCAGGAGGGGCACATCCCGAAGATCGCCCTGACGACGGGCGGCGCCGATCCGCTCGAGTGCCTGTTGCGCAAGCTCGGGATCGAGGACAGCGAGTTCACCCCGGAGACCGGGGCAGGGCGGATCAACCTGTTCGCCGGCCGCGGCGACCCGGGTCACCCCGTGACGACGAACTATACGGGCACCCTGAACGGGGGTGTCGACTTCACGCCCGCCACGAACCTCTGGGGGACCGTCGAGAGCCTGCAGAAATACGATATGGTGATCCTGGCCTGCGAGGGCGACCCCCACGCCGAGGACAAGCCCGAGACCGCGCGCCAGGCCCTGTTCGACTACACGTCGCTCGGCGGGCGCGTGTTCGCGTCCCACTGGCACAACTACTGGCTGAAGCGAGGGCCCGATCCGTTCCCGGATACCGCCATCTGGGACAACATCCAGGAGGACCCGGAGAGCCCGCTCACGGCGAGCGTGGACATGAGGTTCCCGAAGGGCCAGGCGCTCGCGGACTGGCTGTTCAACGTCGGGGCGTCGACCACGCACGGGGAGATCGTGATCAACGGCGCTCAGCACACGGTCAACGGGGTGAACGAGGCGATCGCGACCCAGTGGATCTACTACCAGCAGCCCGAGCCCGCCGGGGTCCAGTACTTCACGTTCAACACGCCGATCGGCGTCGAGGAGGAGGCGCAGTGCGGCCGCCTCGTGTTCACGGATATCCATGTCTCCGCGGGGGACGTCACGGGGCAGCCGTTCCCGCTGGGCTGCACCACCGCCGACCTGACGCCGCAGGAAAAGGCGCTCCTCTTCATGCTGTTCGACCTCTCCGCCTGCATCGTTCCGGACGACGAGGTGCCGCCGGTCCCCGATCCTGTCATCAACTGAGGCGCCTCGAACACGCCCGCGCGGCCGGCGCCGCCGCGCGGGCGCCGGCGCCCTTTCGCCTCGCGCCGGGCGTCGTCAGGACAGCCCTTAGCAGGTCTCCAGAACATCCTGTTCCTGGTCGTCGCAGGCCGACCTCGCTGCGCGCGGGGCACGCGCCGCGCGCGCAGCGGGGCTCCGGCGCCTGGCCCGCGAAGAGCGACGATGGAGCGCAGGCTGCGCCGCGCTCGGCGCAATGCCACCTCCTGGCGCTGCGCGAACGCGATCGCGCAGAGGAGACAACAATGACAAGAGGCTGTCGCGGTGGGAAGCAGCACGCAGATACGGAATGTCATCCATGCGTGGTCCGGCGATCCTGCTAGGATGAAGCTCGACCGCAGTGCGGCGCCACATCCCCGAGCCTGGGTCGTTGGCTCTGGCCTCGTCCGAAGGAGCGTGCCTACGATGGTCCAGCATCGCCCTACGCCAGAGGCCGCACGCCGGGCCGTCGAGCGCCGGTCTGGCGACGGTGGCGTCGCGCTCCGGTCGATCGGGGGATCGCAGGACACGCGGCGCGTGGCTGCGTCTCCGCGGCAGAGCAGGATGGGGGAGGCGTGCGGCGTGGCGGAGGGCGACGGAGCTCAGATCGGCATCGTCCCGCCGTCGTCGCGCCGCCACTTCACGGGCCGGCGCGGCGACGCTGGCTGCCCCGTCTGCGCGCGGCGAGCGCGGTCGAGGCGGTACGGCCTCGCTGCGATGTCGTGCCACTGTCTGACCGCCACGTGGGTGGTGCTCACGGTCGGTGAGCCCTTGCGCCCGGCGCTCTGATCGCGCCCCGCCGCGCCGCGCCGCGCGCGGCGCGGCGTGCTGGACGGCGCGGGGCGCTGCGGGGCGGACGCCGCGCCGCGGCGGCGCTTCGCCGCGGGCCATCGCCCTCAGGAAAGGATCGGGAGAAGGGATGGGCAGGGCGCGCAGCGCGGCGCGCCCTTCGCGACGGCTCAGCTGGCGGCCGCACGCCTTCCGGCGGTCGCGCGCTTCTGGCCTGCTCTCTGGGCGCGGGGCCGCGCCGCCCTCGTCGTCCGCGCCGGCGCGCGCCCGGCGGTCGCGCGCTGCTTCGGTGCGCGCCCGGCGGTCGCGCGCTGCTTCGGCGCGCGCCCGGCCGCCGCGCGCTGCGGCGCCGCTCCCTTCGCGCCCGCCGCCTTCTTCCGCGCGGCTGCCGGTCCGGCCTTGCCCCGCGCGCGCCCCGCCGCCCCGCCCGTGGCAGCCCTCTTCCGCGCGACCGCCGGCTTCCTCGCCGTGGCGGCTCGCCGCCGGCTCGTCGGACCGGCGGCCGTCTTCCTCGTGCCGCTGCCCGTCTTCTTCGCGTTCGTGCTCGTGGCGCCCGCGCCCGCCTTGGCGCGCCGCGGGGTGCCCGGCCGCGCCGCGGAGCCCGCGGTTGCCTTGCGTGTGCCCTTCTTGCCCTGGGTCGCCCGCTGCCGCTGGCCCGCGGCCTTCTTCGCGCCGCCGGCTGCGCCGGCTGCAGCCCTGGTCTTCCTGACCGAGGCCGCCTTGCCCCGCTCCGACTCGCCCGTCGACCCTGCGGACGCGGCCTGTCCGCGCGCGACTGGCGCTCTCGGCCTCGACGTAATCCCGACCCGCTTTCTCTGCCCGGACGTATCCTTTGCTGTCTCGCCTCTCGGCATGGCGCCCTCCCCTTCGAGCTCTCTCGACATGAGCTCGCTCGTGGCCTCATGGTGCCACAGCCTTTCCTCTTTCCCGGTCGGAAAGTCGGCGGGAGAGACCGGAATCGAAATCAGGCTCTTCTGTAGTCCACCCCGGCGCGAGCGCCTATTGCGCGTCGGGTCCGCGGCACATCCACCGGCAAATCGCCTCAAAAACCCCAGTCGAAGCCGACGCGGGCGCCGCCCTCGAGGTGCCGCTGGCGGGGCTGCCGCGAGGTCTCGAGCACGTGCTCCAGCGCGACCCCGAGGCCGGCCCACGGCAGGATGTTCCGCACCCGCAGGGCGGAGGCGCCGACGAGCGCTCCGCTGCGCAGCCCCGGGCTCACGCGGAGGTCGACCCTCCCCAGGGCGCGATCGCCTCGCCCGTCAGAAGCAGGTGCCGCCGCCGCAGCTCCTGCCCACGCAGAGCAGCAGCTGGAACGTCTCGGGGCTGCCGATGCAGCGGAACCCGCAGACGGCGGGGCCGCTGCCCTCGTCGAGGCAGCCGAAGAAGCACGCCACGTCCTCGGCGCAGGAGGGGTTGATGAAGCACTGGTTGAGCTGCGCGCAGCACGTCTCGGCCACGCAGCCCCCGCACGCCGTGCCGTCGGAGGGGCACGCCGTGCCGCCGCAGAGGCCGTTCGTGCAGCTCTCGTTGCAGCATTCGCCGGAGTCCGCGCACGGCGCGCCCTCGGGCCTGCACTCGGTCGTGCAGCCCGCGCTCGGGTCGCACGCGCCGCTGCAGCAGCTCTCCGCCGACGAGCAGCTCGATCCGTTCGGCAGGCAGTCGACGCAGGCGCCCTCGAAGCAGAGCCCGCTGCAGCACGACGCGCCCGACGCGCAGCCGCCGCCGACCGGCGTGCACGGCGTCCGGCAGACGCCGTCCTCGCACGCGTCGCTGCAGCACGCGTCGTCGCCCGCGCAGGCGGCGCCGTCGCGCGCGCACTCGCCGCAGGTCAGCCCGCAGATCGCGGTGACCTCGCCGACGCAGATCTCGTCCCAGCTGGAGGTGCAGCAGAACGGATCGGCGCGGCAGATCTCCGCCGCGCAGCCGCCGCAGATCTCGCCGAGCGGCGGGCCGATCTCGCACGGCTCGTGCGAGCAGGCCGCGCCCCCGCAGATGCCGCCCTCGCACACGCCGGAGCAGCACGCGTCGGCCGTGGCGCACGCGGCCCCGTCCGGGCTGCACCCGCCGCACACGCCCGCGTTGCAGCGCCCGCTGCAGCACTCGCCGCCGGCGTCGCAGGAGAACCCGTCCGGCGCGCACGCCTCGGCGCAGGCGCCCGCGACGCACGCGCCGCTGCAGCACCGCGCGCCCTCGTCGCAGAGCGAGCCGTTCGGGATGCAGGGCGTCTCGCACACGCCGCCCACGCACTGCAGCGAACAGCACTGCTCCGAGAAGGTGCACGGGGTCCCGGCGGCGAAGCAGCGCTCGCCGCAGGAGCCCGCCGTGCAGACGCCCGTGCAGCACTGGTCCGCCCGCTGGCACGGCGCCCCGTCGAGGAAGCAGCCCTGCCCGCAGACGCCGTCGCTGCAGAGCCCCGAGCAGCAGCCGCGCGGGGCGGCGCACGGCGCGCCGTCCAGCGCGCAGCTGCCGCCGCCGCAGATCCCCTGCGCGCACGCCGCGCTGCAGCAGTCGGCCCCGCTCTCGCAGGGGAACCCGTCCGCGCGGCACACCGGCGCGTCCGGCGGGGCGTCGGGGGCGCCCCCCGCGCCCGCGAGCTCGGGCAGGCCGAGGAGCTGCTCGCGGGAGCCGCAACCGAGCGCGTGGAGGCCGAGGGCGGCGAAGAGGACGGCGGCGGCTCGGACAAGCACGGCGCGCAGGGTATCACGGGCGCAGTCCCAGACGGGCGGGCCTGACGGCCGCGAGGGCGCCGGGGACGAGCCGGGGAGACGGCCGGGAGCCCGCGGCGCGGCGGACGGCGCGCGCCGGCACCGTCCGCCGCGCCGGCTCGCCGAACGTGCGGACCGGAGGCCGCTTCCGATGCTACACTTGCCCGGTGTCGTTGAAGATCGACCAGGATCACGGGCGCTTCCGTCAGATCGTTCGCGGCCGCATCCGCGAGAACCTGCGCAAGTACATCTCGCAGGGCGAGCTCATCGGGCGAAAGGGGAAGGATCTCGTCTCGATTCCGATTCCGCAGATCGACATCCCGCGCTTCCGCTTCGGGGACAAGCAGCGCGGCGGCGTCGGCCAGGGCGACGGCAACCCCGGCGACCCGGTGGGGGGCTCGGACGACAAGCAGCCCGGCGAGGGGAAGGCCGGCAGCGGCGAGGGGGATCACCTCCTCGAGGTCGACGTCACGCTCGAGGAGCTCGCCGGCATCCTCGGCGAGGAGCTCGAGCTTCCCGACATCCAGGACAAGGGCAAGAGCAAGATCTCGAACGCCCACGACCGCTACTCCGGCATCCGCCGGGTCGGCCCGGAGTCGCTGCGCCACTTCAAGCGCACCTACCGCGAGGCGCTGAAGCGGATGATCTCGAGCGGGACGTTCCGCCCGACCGCGCCCGTCGTCGTCCCCATCCCGGACGACAAGCGCTACCGCTCGTGGAAGACGATCACCGAGCCCGTCGCGAACGCGGTCATCATCTACATGATGGACGTCTCCGGCTCGATGGGCGACGAGCAGAAGGAGATCGTGCGCATCGAGTCGTTCTGGATCGACGCGTGGCTGACCCGCCAGTACAAGGGCCTCGAGTCGCGCTTCATCATCCACGACGCGATCGCCCGCGAGGTCGACCGGGACACGTTCTTCCACACGCGCGAGTCCGGCGGCACGATGATCTCGAGCGCCTACAAGCTCTGCTCGCAGATCATCGACAACGACTACCCGCCGGACGAGTGGAACATCTACCCGTTCCACTTCTCCGACGGCGACAACTGGTCGATGGACGACACGCTCTCGTGCGTGGACGTGCTGAAGACCCAGATCCTGCCGCGGGTCAACATGTTCGCCTACGGGCAGGTGGAGAGCCCGTACGGCTCGGGCCAGTTCATCAAGGACCTGAAGGAGCACTTCTCCCAGGACGAACGGGTCGTGGTGAGCGAGATCAGGGACAAGGACGCCATCGTGGGCAGCATCAAGGATTTCCTGGGGAAGGGGAAGTAGAGCGGCATGAGCAAGTTCGCGCTGAACACCGCGCTGCCCCGTTACCTCCGCACCGAGAAGGATCGCATCGAGAAGATCGCCCGGGACTACGGGCTCGACTTCTTCCCGGTCATCTTCGAGATGCTGACGTACGACCAGATGAACGAGATCGCCGCGTACGGCGGCTTCCCGAGCCGCTACCCGCACTGGCGGTTCGGCATGGAGTACGAGCAGCTCTCGAAGAGCTACGAGTATGGCCTCTCGAAGATCTACGAGATGGTCATCAACAACAACCCCTCGTACGCCTACCTGCTCGAGGGCAACTCGCTCACGGACCAGAAGCTCGTGATGGCGCACGTGTACGCGCACGTCGACTTCTTCAAGAACAACTTCTGCTTCCGGTCCACCGACCTCGACCAGCGCGGCCCGATCGTCGACCCCGTCCGGCGGAGCGAGGGGTACGACCCGGACCGCAAGTGGATCGACAAGATGGCGAACCACGGCGCGCGCGTGTCGCGCCACATCGAGCGCCACGGGATCAACAAGGTCGAGGCGTTCGTCGACCACTGCCTCTCGCTCGAGAACCTGATCGACCCGTGGGCCCCGTTCACCGGCCGCCCCGCGCCCAAGGAGGAAGAGGAGCCCACGGAGGAGCCGATGGACACCTACAAGCTCCGGGCCAAGGAGTACATGGACTCCTTCATCAACCCGGAGGAGATCCTCGAGGCGCAGCGGAAGAAGCGGCAGGAGCAGAAGAAGCCCGAGCGCAAGGTCCCGGAGCGGCCCGAGCGCGACGTGCTCAAGTTCCTGCTCGACCACGCGCCGCTCGACCGGTGGGAGCGCGACGTGCTCGACGTCATCCGCGAGGAGGCCTACTACTTCGTGCCCCAGCGCCAGACGAAGATCATGAACGAGGGGTGGGCCTCGTACTGGCACTCCAAGATGATGACCGAGAAGGTCCTCGATGCCTCGGAGATCATCGACTACGCCGAGAACAACGCCGGCGTCATGGCGACGGCGCCGGGGCGCTTCAACCCGTACAAGGTGGGCGTCGAGCTTTACCGGTACATCGAGGATCGGTGGAACAAGGGCCGCTTCGGCCGCGAGTGGGAGGAGTGCACCGACCTCGACGCGAAGCGCACCTGGGACATGCGCCTCGGCCTGGGCAGGGAGAAGATCTTCCAGGTGCGCGCGCTCTACAACGACGTCACGTTCATCGACGAGTTCCTGACGCCGGAGTTCGTGATCGACCAGAAGATGTACACGTTCGGCTTCTCCGGCCGGAACGACCGGTTCGAGATCGAGAGCCGCGAGTTCAAGGAGGTGAAGGAGAAGCTCCTCTTCCAGCTCACGAACTTCGGCGATCCGTACATCCGCGTCGTCGACGCCAACTACGGCAACCGCGGCGAGCTCCTGCTCGAGCACGTGCACGGGGGCTTCGACCTGCGCGCCGACTACGCGCGCGAGACGCTCGTGGCCCTCGTCCGGTGCTGGAAGCGGCCGGTCGGCGTGGCGACGAAGATGGATAACAAGCCGGTGCTGCTCCGCTACGACGGCAAGGAGCACGCGATGACCCCGTACAAGCTGTGAGCGGCGGCGCGCCGATGCGCCGGATCGCGGGCCTGCTCGCGCTGGCCGGCTGCGCGGCCGCGCCGGCGCCGCCGGGCACGCCCGCGGACGTGCCCGCGCCCGCGCGGTCCGCCACCGCTGCCACAGCAGCGCCGCCCGCGTCGGCGCCGCCGGCGCCGGCGCCGGCCGGAGCGAACGCGGCGCCGGCCCTGTCGGCGTCGGCCGCGCCGGGCGCGCCGGCCGGATCGGGCGTCCCGCTCGACGCGCCGTCCACCAGCGAGGCGGCCGCGGCGAGCCCTCCGCCGAAGGTCGCGCGCGGCACCGGCACGCCCGCGGACCGGAAGCTCGAGGAGGGCGACGCCGCGTACGCGCAAGGCGACTTCGCCGCCGCGGAGAAGGCCTATCGCGCGGCCGCGCAGCTCGACCGGAAGGACGCGGCGGCGATCGTCGGCGCCCAGCGCGCCGCGATCGCGAGGGCGGGAGTCTCGTCCGAGTATGGCGGCGCCCCGAACGACAGGACGCTGCTCGCCGCGATTCCGGAGCTCCGGCGCGCCGTGAAGCTCGATCCGGGCTACGCGCCAGCGCACCTGGAGCTCGGGCGCGCGCTGCTCGTGCTCGGCCGCGCGGACGCGGCGCTCGGCGAGATCGCGCGGGCCGCCGAGCTCGCGCCCGCGGACGCCGAGGCCCGATCCGCGCTCGGCGTCGCGCACCTCGCGCTCGGCAACTTGCAGGACGCCGTCCGCGAGCTCACCCGGTCCGCCGAGCTCGCCCCGGGCGACGCCGAGCGGCAGGCGAACCTCGGGACAGCGCTCCTCGCGGCGGGCAAGACGGCGGACGCGATCCGCGCCTACGAGCGCGCGGCGAGGCTCTCGCCGGCCGACGCGCGCCTGCAAAACGATCTCGGGACGGCCCTGCTCGCCGCGAACGATCCGGCGCGGGCAGTCCCGCACCTCGAGGCCGCCGTCGCCCGCGATCCCGCGCGCGCCACCTACCGATCCAACCTCGGGTATGCGCACCACCTCCGCGGCGACCTGCAGAGGGCGATCGCCCTCTACCGCGAGGCGCTGAAGCTCGACGACCGGCTCGGCAGCGCCTGGATCAACCTGGGCAATGCGCTGGCGCAGTCGGGGCAGCTCAAGGAGGCGCGCGCCGCGTACGAGAAGGCGCGCGCCGTGGATCCCACGGATCCGCGCGTGAAGGCCGTGATGGACGAGCTCGACGCCATCGAGCGGCGCGGCGCCGCGCCGCGGTGAACAGCCGCGCACGCGCGCGCCGGGGCGGCGCGTGTCAAGCGCAATCGTTGCCGGCGCGGCGCAGAGGCCCCGCGCGCACCCGCGCCCTGGCCGCACGGCGGAAGAGGGCGAGTTGGCGAGCCAAGCGAGATCACGAAGCGCGGGGCGAACGCGGCGTCTTGGCGTGCGGGGGCTCGGCGCGCAGGGGCTCGGCGCGCGGCGTCTCCGACGCACGCGCTCGCTCGACGCCGCGACGCCGCGACGCCGCGACGCCGCGACGCATCGCGCCCGCGTTACCGCCGTTACGTCGCCGTGAAAACCACGCGCGCGAGAGGGCCACTCGTCCCGGCCCTCGCCGGCGCCGCGTGGGTAGCCCCACCGACCTCCGCACAGTTCCGTAGCGACTCGCGACCACACTCCATGCGTCGCCGCGCGGGGCGCGGGGGCCGCGGGCAAGAAAGTGTTGACAGGAGCGACGCGCTTTCGATTACCTCTCTCTGAGACTCCTCTCGACGCTTCGCTGGCTGCACTCACCACCTGCCAAGGTCCGTGGTCGATGCGGGAAGCAACAAATTCACGTCGCGGCCGCCGGACCGATGTGCGCCCTTCGGGGGGCGAGTGGATCAGCAGGCGTCGTCAGGGTGGATCTCCGACACGAGGAGAAAGACCGGCGAACGCGCCGCACTCGGGCCGATCCGCCGGGCCCCGGCCGCCCGAGCGTGTGAGGAGAGCACCTTTCTCCACCTACACAAACTACCAGCAGAGGTGTAATTGTAACCTGAGTCACAATTTTGGCGCGAATTTGTAGCAATCCGGGTGCCTTCAAGGCAGTCCTGGCTACCGGCGGTGCGCGGTCGAGTTTACAGCGGCGACGGCGAACAGGGGCGCGACGCCCTCGACGCGGCACCCACACTCCAGGTAATCTGCGTCGTGCCTCCTCTCGCAAACCAACCCCGAGGCCTTGATGTCCGTTTCGAAGCCGACCGATGTAGCCCCGACGCTGCGACCACCGCCGGTCATGGCGCCGATCGGCATGATCATCTCAGCCAACTTCTCGGTCACCGGCTTCAGCAGACGCTGGAGCCACTGCCACCAGATGGCAAACTTCCTCGCGAGGTATGCCAGCGCCAACGAGGACGACCCTGAGCGCTACGCGACGCTCCTCTCGACCTTCTTCAACGAGCTGCTCGAAGCTATCTATCGCAATCACGCCCCGTCGGGCAACATCAACATCACCTTTCAGAGAAACAACGGGCGCATCAGCGTGACAGCTGAGGTCCCCGCCAACGACGAGAGCGTTCAGTTCTACAAGCACGCGGTCCAGCTGCTGAATCAGCCCGATCCCATGACCTGGTACCGGGAGCAGCTCGAGCACGACGTGCCCGACAACGACATCACCACGCTAGGCCTGCTAGAGCTCGCCGTAGTCTACGGCTCAACGCTGAGTTTCACTGAACCCAAGAACGGGAACTCGCTGACCCTGAACATCGAGTTGCCGTTTACTGAGGTAGATGAACAATGAGCGCTTCAATCTACCCTGAGACCGTCGTCCCGCCTTCGTCCTCGTCGGGGAGCCTCCCGTCGTGGCGATCCTCGGTGACGTTCAACATGCGGGTCGACCAGAACGACCAGGAGGTCGCCCTCGCGGGGATGCTGCGGCCCTTCGTGGGCGACCAGATGCGGGCGATCCGGGGCACGCTGGAGACGGCGGCGAAGAACGCGACAGGCGAGCTTTGCCTCGATTTCAAGCGCCTCAAGTACATGAACAACGTCGCCTTCCTCGAGATCAACCGGTTCGTCCGGTGGGCCGTGGAGGCGCGCCCGAACCTCAAGATCCGGCTGATCATCTCGAGCGTCATCCCGTGGGCGATCCGCAAGTTCCAGGTGATCGCCGAGCTGTACCCGAACGTCTCCGTCGTCATCTACGACAAGGCGTTCTATCCGCTCCAGCAGGTCATCGAGGACGACGACTTCATCGTCGTCCTGCTCACCCAGGCGAAGATCATCTGGGAGCACGAGCGGCTGATCCTCGAGCGCCACGGGCTCCAGCCGGGGATGCGGATCGCGGACATCGGGTGCGGCCTCGGGGAGTTCGCGCTCAAGCTGCAGGCTGACTTCAAGCCCGAGTACATCGTGGGCGTCGACCACTCCAGGCCGATGCTCCGGTACGCCCAGAAGGTGGTGAAGAGCCTCGGCCTCGACAACGTGGAGTACCAGTACGGGGACGCCGCGGCGCTCCTCCTGCCCGACAACTCCTACGATTTCGTGTCCTGCCGGCTGTCGCTCCAGGTCTTCGATCAGCCGAAGCGCATCCTCCACGAGCTGTTCCGCATCTGCAAGCCGGGCGGGCGGATCTACGTGACCAACGAGATGATGTCCTGCATCGCCGGGTACCCCCAGCAGGAGGCCATCCGCTGGACGTACGACGAGATCATCACGATGGGCCGCAAGCTGGGGATGGACATGGACATCGGCTTCAAGACCCGGGAGATGCTCGTCGACAGCGACCTCGAGGACATCAAGGTCGATCTCGTCAACATCAGCAACATGAACACCGACCGCCACGATTTCGCCAAGGTGGTCGAGAGCTGGTCGTACGTCATCAACCAGATGGCTCAGAGGACGGAGGCCGACGCCGAGACGCAGGAGCGGCTCAGGCTCGGCCACGCGGCGCACGTCGAGGCGATCCTCAGCGAGCGCGGCTACGCGTCGTGGCCCATCTACGCGGGCTCCGGGCGCAAGCCGCTCCGATGCATGTGACGAGAGATCCGTGGCGAGTGAAGCCAGGCGAGCGGGCGAGGCCGGCAGTACTGGTTGAAGGAGATGCGTGACGTGGCATCCTCTGATAAAGAACGAACACCGGCGGGCCCGCGGGGCATCTTCGCGAGGCTGACCAAGTTCAATACCAAGTTCCTCCTGGTGACCGGCCTCAGCGTGCTCATCGGCGCGCTGCTGAACATGATCGTCGCCCGCCAGGGCATCCATCGCCTGAGCGAGAAGTCGACGCGCGAGATCGAGTCCGGCCTGAACGTGGCCACGCGCGAGTACCTCACCAACCACATCGAGGACAAGGCTCAGCACACGAACTTCCAGCTGAACCACGCGTACTCGGATCTCGAGATCTTCGCCGACATCGTCCAGCAGGCGTCCGACATGGGGCAGAGCATCGAGCCGATGCTCGACGTCGCCGGCGGGCTGCCCGCCCTGCACGACAAGCTCATCTACAACCCGAAGGGCAACTGGTTCCAGAACGGCCCCGACGAGCCCGCCGCGGTCACGGTCTGGGGGTACATGGGCGACCGCGGGGCGGTCCTGCCCGACGTGCAGCGCTCGGTCGACCGGTCGGCGTGGCTCGACCTGCTCATGCCGTCGTTCGCGAAGTACGGCGCGTCGAAGCTGCAGCTCTACTACGTGGGGCCGCGCGAGCAGCCGTTCGCGAGGATGGTGCCTTACACGGACACCGGCGGCGCCTGCGACAAGAAGTACCCGGGGCACAACGAGAAGATCTGGTACGACTTCTTCTTCCCTGGCCTCGTGGACAGCTGGCTCGAGTGGATCAAGACGCCGGACGGCCTGAAGCAGCTCAAGACCCAGATCACCGTCCTCCCGCCGTACGAGGACGCGGCGGGCGGCGGCATGGTCATGACCGTCTTCCACCCGATCTGGAGCAAGGACCGGAAGGCCTTCGCCGGCTCGGTGGGCATCGACCTGACCCTCGCGCAGCTCATCGAGTCGATCAAGGACGTGAAGCTCGCGCAGACCGGCTTCGCCTTCCTCGCGCAGTCGGACGGCAACGTGCTGGCGGTCAACGATCCCGGCGCGGTGACCCTCGGCCTCCAGGCGAGCTCCGACAAGGCCGAGGCGGGCGTCGGCCTGCTGACGCGGCGCCTCAAGGACAGCAAGGAGCCCCAGATCGCGGGCCTCACGCCGCCCACGGCCGACCAGATCGACTACCACGAGGTCACGATCAACGGCCAGCAGCACATCGTCGTGCTGGAGCGCCTCTCGGCGCTGAACAGCTGGGCCGGCTCCACGATCGCGACGGAGCACTGGACCCTCGGCTTCGTCGTTCCGAAGGCCGAGATGTACGCCTCGCTCATCGCGGCGCAGGAGGCCATCGAGCAGAGCCGGACGAGCATCGTGACGACGCAGATCCTGATCACGATGGCCTCGTTCCTCGTGCTCATGCTCGGCGTCTACCTGGTCTCCCGCAAGATGACGGGCGAGCTCGTCGCGCTCTCGACGGGCGCGACGCGGATGCGGGAGGGCGACTACGGCGTCCGGATCCAGGTGAACTCCGCCGACGAGATCGGCCAGCTTGGCGTCGCCTTCAACGAGATGGCGAGCGAGATCCAGGCCTACACGAACAACCTCGAGGAGCTCGTCGGCGAGCGGACGCGCGCGCTCGAGAAGGCGAACGAGGAGATCAGCGAGCTGAACGCGAAGCTCGCGCAGGAGAACATCCGCCTCGGCGCCGAGCTGAACGTCGCGCGCCAGCTCCAGCTCATGGTGCTCCCCGCGCCGGCCGAGCTCCAGGAGATCCCGGGCCTCGACATCGCGGGCTACATGGCCCCCGCCGACGAGGTCGGCGGCGACTACTACGACGTGCTGCGGAGCGACGGCATGGTCAAGATCGGCATCGGCGACGTGACGGGCCACGGGCTCGAGAGCGGCGTCTTGATGCTGATGGTCCAGACCGCCGTGCGGACCCTGCTCGCCGCCAACGAGCGCGATCCCAAGAAGTTCCTGAACATCGTCAACAAGGTCATCTACCAGAACATCCAGCGCATCCGCTCGGACAAGAACCTGTCCCTGACCCTCCTCGACTACAGCGACGGCGACGGCAAGCTGCACCTCACGGGCCAGCACGAGGACCTGATCATCGTCCGCAAGGACGGGACCCTCGACCGCGTGGAGACCATGGGGCTCGGGCTGCCGATCGGCATCGACCTCGACATCAGCGACTTCATCGGCAGCATCGAGGTGCAGCTGGAGCCGGGGGACGTCGTGACGCTGTTCAGCGACGGCATCACGGAGGCGGAGGACTCGTCAGAGGAACAATACGGCATCGACCGGCTCTGTCAGGTGATTTCGCGGAGTCATGAGAAGACCTCGAAGGAGATAAAAGACGCTATCATCGAGGATGTCTTGGCGCACGTTGGCTACAACAAGATCCATGATGACATTACAGTGCTTGTCATTAAGAGGGTGTGAGCAAGGGGGAGACTGGGCATTACCATGAGCGAAATCATCGGCGTCTACTCTTTAGACGATTCGTTCAGCGAGCACATGTCGCTGACGTTGTACCCCGACTCGTTCGCGGTGAGATGGAGCCTGTGCAACCTGACGGCGAATTTCATGGCCGAGTACTTCGGCGAGCTCTTTCCGGAGATAGACGGCGAGGACAGGCTCATCAGTCGAGATGAGGTCTCTGGTGCCATCGGATACGTCCTGAACGAGCTCGTCGAGAACGCCGTGAAGTTCAACCAGCACGGCGATATCACGGTGACCGTCGGTATCGGGCGTGAGGACCTGGTGTGCCTCGTCAGCAACCAGATCACGAACGCCGCCGTCCCCTCGCTGCGCGAGAAGCTCCTGGAGCTCACGCAGGAGGACCCCGGGGAGCTCCTGCGCAGGCAGGCCGAGGCGAACGCCGAGGACGCAGAGAACGCCGGGTCGGGGCTCGGGTACCTGATCATCATGAACGATTACGGTGTCAGTCTTGGGTGGAAGCTGGATCCGATCTCGGTCAACAGCTTCAGCATCAAGACGATGGCCAGAATTCCTATTTTGAATGAAAGGTCGAGAATGGAAATCAAAGGCGGCAACTACCGGGTTTGGTACGATCCTTCCGAGGTGGTGGTGTACCTGGAGGGGATCCTTCGTCTTGGCGGCACGACCGAGTACGCCCCCATCGAGGAGCTGCTCGACAAGGTCCTCGCCACGAACCCGCCGACGATCACGCTCGACGTACGCGCGCTGAACTTCCTGAACAGCTCGGGGATCAACGTCCTCTACAAGTTCGCGATCGCCACCCGGAAGAAGGGCGAGCTCCAGCTCATCGTCCGCGGGTCGAAGTCCATCCCGTGGCAGGGGAAGTCGCTGCCCAACCTCAAGAAGTTCAATCAGAACTTCGAGATGATACTCTGTGATTGAGCTCGGATGGGATCCTCCGTCCAACCCGATTCGCGTCCAGGTCGATCCATGACTTCACCCAAGGACATCAGCTCGATGCACTCCAGAGGCTTCATACAGAAGCAGAGTAATCTGGATGCCATCAGGGCGATCGTGAAGGATCGGCAGGCGTGGAACACGCTGCTGCGCGAGGAGGGGAACTTCACCGACTTCATGGAACGCTGCAGCGCGCTTTTGGAGTACGTCGACAAGCTGAAGCTGGATTTCGACGATCTCTCCCTGGTGCACGAGGCGATCCTGGAGCACGCGACCAGCATTGAAAACGAGCTCGAAGGGTACAACCGGGCCATCGACGACGACCTCGCGGTGGCGCGGCAGGTGCAGCGCGCGCTGCTTCCGGAGGCGAGCGGAGCCATCGCCTCGGCGTTCGACATGGCCATCTTCCACAAGCAGCTGGCGCAGGTGGGAGGGGACTATTACGACTTCTTCTATCTCCCCGGGGAGCGCCACGCGATCGGGGTTTACGATATCTCGGGTCACGGAGTATCGTCGGCGCTCATCATGGCGTTCCTGAAGGCCCAGTTCGCCCACGCCACCAAGCGGCTCGACAGCCCGGGCGCGATCGTGGACTGGGTGAACCGGAGCGCCTACTCGTTCCTGCGAGAGGTCCGCCGGTACGCGACGGTGAACTTCGTCATGTTCACGGACCGGTTCCTTCGCTACGTCTCGGGCGGAGGCTACGGGCTCCTGGTTCGCCGCGGGACGCCTCGCTCGTTCAACCGGGTGAGCAACTTCATCGGTCTGCGCATCAAGCCGTTTCACGAGTTCGAGCTGCCGTTCGAGGAGGATGACGTCCTCGCCTTGTACACAGACGGGATGTTCGAGGCGCAGGACGCGAGCGGGGAGATATATTCCGTGCAACGTCTCAACGAAATCGTCGTCAAGCACAGCGAGGAGCCGGTGCAGGTAATCCTCGATCGATGCATCGAGGACTACACGCGGTTCCGAGTGGCGGACGCCGACGACATCACACTGATCATCCTGCGAAGGTGCGCCTGATGAAGCCCGAGAAGAATCATTCGCAGACGTCGGTCGGTGCATCGATATACATATCTCCGATCGATCACATCACGGGCGACGTGGCCGGCCTGCTTGCGAACTTTTTGGACGCGCTGCTGGTAAGGTTCTATCCGAGGCGGATCTGCCAGAAGGTCAACGTGGTCGTCACGGAGCTGGTCACCAACGTGATCCAGCACGGGACCGAGCGCGAGAGCGAGGTGCGGCTGGATCTGAGCATCGATCCGGACCGGCTGCTCATCAAGGTCTCGAACCGCGTTACCCCGGAGGAGTACCGAACCGTCAAGGCCGTATTCGACGAGATCTTCGCCGCGGAGGACCCGAGGGAGCTCTTCGCCAGGACAGTGCGCGAGCGGCGCAACGACCGGCGCAGAGGAGGCCTCGGCCTCATCCGGCTGACCGCCGAGAACAAGTTCCATCTCTCGACGCAGTACGTCGATGGAATCCTCGTCGTCCAGGCAACTTTCCCTTGAAAAGGCTGCGTATGTTTTCCACGAAAGGTCGCGTATGAAGGCTCTCAGCTATGGAGAAATCACGGATGGCGGGCTGAGCGTCTTTCAGTCGGTCGCCCGGCTCGATGACGACAACCGCCTCGTCCTGACCTTCGAGGGCGCTATCCGGATCGACAACCCGTACCGGTACCTGTCCAGCTACCTCGACGAGCTGGCGCGGGTCCTGCCGCAGCACCCCATCACGTCCACGGTGATGGATTTCGTGAAGATGCGGTTCTGCAACTCGAACGGCTTCTACGTCATCATGGACATCGTGGACGCGGTGTACAACCTCGTGCCCGGTCGGGTGACCGTGAGGCGGATCCTCGACGACGACTGGCAGCACGAGACCCTGCCGATCCTCCTCAACCTGAACGAGGAGCACGTGGCCGCGAGGACGACGTTCGAGGATGTCAAAGAACCTTAGCCGTGGGGTGGGGGCGCGGTAGGGCGAGCGGCGATGGAGGCACCTGCGAACGAAGCGGACCTGCTGCGGTTCTTCGCTGTCTGTCCCGATCCGCTGTGCGTGTTGCGGATCGACGGATCGTTCCTCCGGGTGAGCGACGCGTGGGAGCGCACGCTCGGGCTGGGGGCGGGGGATCTGATCGGGCGGAACCTCCTCGATCTGGTTCATCAGGACGACGTGGCGTCGACGCGGGAGCAGCTGGAGCGGCTCCGGCAGGGGTCGGTCACCCTCGGGCTGGAGAACCGGTGCAGGAGCAGGAGCGGCCTCTACGTCTGGCTGTCCTGGTCGCTGCTCTCGGTGCCGGACGAGGGGCTCGTCTACGCGTGGGCGCGCAACGTGGGCAAGCAGAAGCGCCTGGAGCGGGCGCTGATGCAGCGGATCGAGACGAAGATGCTCGTCGCGTCGATCTCGGCCCATTTCGTCAACGTGAAGCTCGTGGACATCGACCGGGGCTTCCAGGCGGCGCTGGCGGAGCTCGGGAGGGCGCTGCGCGCCGACAGGACGACGCTGTTCCTGCTCTCGGAGGACGGGCAGCGGTTTTTGAACACGCACGAGTGGTGCGCGGAGGGCGTCCCGTCGCTGCGCGCGGAGCGGGCGACCGTCACGCGGGACGCGTATCCGTGGCTCGTCGAGCGGCTGTTCCGGCTGGAGCTCGTGGACGTGCCGCGCGTCGCCGATCTGCCGGATGAGGCCGAGAGCGAGCGGCGGGCGTTCACGGAGCTCGGGATCACGTCGCTCATCAGGATGCCGGCGGCGTACGCGGGGCGGCTGATCGGGGTCGTGGGGCTCGACGCGGTGCGGGCGCACCGCGCGTGGGACAAGAGCGTCCGGGCGCTCTTGCAGGTGGTGGGCGAGATGTTCGCGATCACGCTGGAGCGCATGCGCGCCGAGGAGTCGCTGCGCGACGTGATCGATCAGAAAGAGTCGCTGCGCGAGGTGGTCGAGCGGCAGGAGAGCGCGATCGAGACGCTGTCGACGCCGATCATCCAGGTCTGGGACAGCGTGCTCGTGCTGCCGCTCGTGGGCAGCATCGACCGCCGCCGGGCCTCCGAGATCACCGAGAAGCTGCTGCACACGATCGTCGAGACGAAGTCGCACTACGCGATCGTCGAGGTGACGGGGGTCGAAGAGGTCGACTCGGCGACGGCGCAGCACCTCATCAGCATGCTGCAGACGATCGAGCTGCTCGGGGCGCAAGGGGTCGTGGCCGGGGTGCAGCCGCAGGTGGCGCAGACGGCGTCGTCGCTCGGGATCGATCTCTCGTCGGTGCAGGTGCACCGGGACCTGCAGGAGGCGCTCCGGTGGTGCATCCGGGAGCTGCGGGCGAAGAGCGGGCGGGGGGCGCGGCGGCGCGGACAGGGGAGCGGGCGCGGGCGCGGACGTGGACGCGGGCGGGGGGAGTAGGCAGGGCGGAGATCCGAGGGGGCGGCCCCCGGAGGGTGTGCTCGTCGCGGGGCGCGGGCAGGGCTGAACTCGCCTGGGACGTTGTGTCCCCTCCGTGCTGCGCACTCCGGAGACACAACGTCAATTGGGGCTCAAACAACAGCCCTGCCCGCGCCCCGCGACGAGCACACCCTCCGGGGGCCTGCGGTCCGCCCGGGGCTTGGACGACGCACGACGAGCACAACGTTGAGGGGCGGTCCGCCCGGGGCTTGGACGACGCACGACGAGCACAACGTTGAGGGGCGGTTCGTCCGGGGCGCAGACGGGCCTTATCACGAAGGGACCGGTGCGGCGGCCTTGACGCCTGCTTCGGGAGCGAATATTTCGTATGCGAAGCATCGTGAGCGTGAACCCGCCGCCGGAGAGACCGGAGATCGACGCGATCGTGGAGATGATCATCTATCTCTACACGGAGTCCCGGCGGCTCACGAAAGGGATGGCGAGCGGGTTCGGGCTCACCGGGCCGCAGCTCACGATCCTCAAGCTGCTGGAGTCGTTTCAGGATCTGTCGCTGTCCACGCTGTCGGAGCGGATCCGGGCGCAGAACAGCACGGTGACCGGGATCGTCGACCGGATGGAAAGGGAAGGGCTCGTCCGGCGCGAACGGTCGAAGAGCGACCGGCGGGTCGTGCACATCCGGCTCAGCGACAAAGGGGCGCGGCTCGCGCGCGAGATCCAGGTGGAGCCGATGGAGATCTTCAGGAGCGCGCTGCTCAGCTTGAGCCCGACCGACCTGCGCGACCTGCTCCGGATCCTCACGAAGCTGCAGAAGCAAGTGCTGCTGCGGGTCGGGCAGGGCGGGGCGAAGAAGGGCGAGGGCTGCGACGGCGCGTAACAGGGAGGCAGGGGGCATGAGAGACAAGCCGACGTTCACCGGGGAACCGAGGAATCCGAACGAGCGCGATCCCGACGTCTGCGTCGTGACCTGCGCGCTCTCCGGCGTGCTCGCCGGGCGCAAGCAGTGCCCCGCGATCCCCTACTCGCCCGTCGAGATCGCCGAGGAGGCGAGGCGGGCGTACGAGGCAGGGGCCGCGGCGGTGCACATCCACGCGCGCAACGACGACGGGTCGCCGACGTTCTCGCCGGCGGTGTTCGCCAGGATCAAAGAAGAGGTGCAGAAGCGCTGCCCGGTGCTCCTCAACTTCTCGACGGGGACCATCCTCGAGGACGTAAACGAGCAGTGCACGTACATCCGCGAGAGCCGGCCGGACATCGCCGCCCTCAACATGGGCACCATGAACTACTCGAAGTACTCGCGCGCCAGGAAGAGCTTCGACTTCGATATGGTGTTTCCCAACACCTACGCGAAGATTGGCAAGCTGCTGGGCGCGATGAACGAGGCCGGCGTGAAGCCCGAGCTCGAGTGCTTCGACACCGGGCACACCCAGGGGGTGTGGCCGCTCATCGACATGGGGCTACTCAAGCCGCCGCTCCAGTTCTCGTTCATCGTCAACGTGCTCGGCGGCATCCCGGCGCACGTTGAGTCGCTCCAGCTCCAGACCAGGATCATGCCGCCAGGATCGGAGTGGGAGGTGATCGGGATCAGCCACGGGCAGTGGAGGATGCTGGCGGCGGCGCTCGTGCTCGGCGGCAACGTGCGGTGCGGGCTCGAGGACCACTTCTACCTGCCGAGCGGGGAGATGGCGCGCAGCAACGGCGAGCTCTGCGAGGTCGCGGTGCGCATGGTGCGCGACGTGGGGCGGCGGCCGGCGACGGTCGAGGAGGCGCGGCAGATCCTCGGGCTGCGGAAGGAAGACGCGACGGCGGCAGGGGCGGCGCCGTGATGGAGCGCGCGTACACCGTCATCCAGGCGGCGGCCGAGGGGGGGATCCTCCGGCTCACGCTGAACAACCCCTGGCGCAAGAACGCGATCGGGCCGGCGATGGTGAACGAGCTGCTCCACGCCCTCGAGGCGGGGATGGCCGACGAGGCGGTGCGGTGCGTGGTGCTGACCGGCGCGGGGGACGCGTTCTGCGCGGGCGGGGACTTCGCGCAGATGTCGGGCGACGGGGCGCCGCAGGCCGAGGGGAAGGGCGACTACGCGGACCTCCTGCTCGCCCTCGCGAACGCGAGGAAGCCGATCGTGGCGCGGGTGAACGGGCACGCGCTGGGCGGCGGGCTCGGGCTCGTCGCGGCGTCGCACTTCGCGATCGGGGCGCGCGGCGCGAAGCTCGGGACGCCCGAGATCAACGTGGGCCTGTTCCCGATGATGATCATGGCGGTGCTGCAGCGGCACGTGAGCCGCCGCAAGCTCCTGGAGATGATGCTCTTCGGGCAGCGCCTCGACGCGGACGAGGCGGCGCAGTGCGGGCTCTTGAGCAGGGCGGTCGAGCCGGACGCCCTCGACGCCGCCGTCGGGGAGGTGACGTCCACCGTGCTGTCCAAGAGCCCGATCGCGATCCGGCTCGGGCTGGAGGCGTTCGCGGCGCAGGACGATCTCGACCTCGAGGCGGCGCTGCCGCTCCTGCGCGAGCGGCTCGCGGGGTGCCTCGCGACGGACGACGCGCGCGAGGGGCTCATGGCCTTCCTGGAGAAGCGGCCGCCGCGCTGGTCGGGCAAGTAGAGGGCCGCGCGGCCGAGGGGTCTTGTCGCAGGATGAGGTGACCCGTGAACATGCGAGAGCTCGTGAAGGATCTCGAGGCGCGCCGGGAGCAGGCGCGGCGGATGGGCGGCGAGGAGCGGGTGGCGAAGCAGCACGCCCGCGGGAAGATGACGGCGCGGGAGCGGCTCGCCGCGTTCTTCGACGACGGCGTCCACCTCGAGGTCGGCATGCACGGCACGCAGATGGGGCTCGCGGCCGGGCCGGACGGGAAGGACCGGCCGCCCGCCGACGCGGTGGTGTGCGCGTTCGGCAAGGTCGACGGGCGGATGGTGTGCGCGGCGGCGTACGACTTCACGGTGAAGGGCGGGAGCATCGGGCAGACGGGCGAGGAGAAGGTGACGCGGCTGCGGCAGATGGCGCTGCGCGGCCGGTGGCCGATGGTGTGGTTCATCGACTCGGGCGGGGCGCGCATCGATCCCGGCTCCATGCACCCGGACAGCATCTCGCTGTTCGCGGGCTCGGGGCACCTGTTCCGCGAGCAGGTGCACATGAGCGGCGTCGTGCCGCAGGTCGCCGCGATGGTGGGGCCGGGCGCCGCGGGCACGGCGTACATCCCGGGGCTCGCGGACTTCGTGCCGATGGTGAAGGACATCGGCTCGATGGCGCTCGGCGGGCCGCCGCTCGTGCGCGCGATGACGGGCGAGGACATCTCGGAGCAGGAGCTCGGCGGGAGCAAGGTGCACACCGCGAAGAGCGGCGTCGGCGACCTGGAGTGCGCGGACGACGCCGCGTGCATCGCCGCGGTGAAGCGGTACCTGTCGTTCTTCCCGTCGAGCTGCGACGACGACCCGCCGCGGCGCGAGGTCACGGATCCGATCGAGCGGCGGGAGGAGTCGCTGCTCGATCTGCTGCCGGAGAACCCGCGGCGCGCGTACGACATGTACAAGCTGATCGGCGCGATCGTCGATCACGGCGAGTGGCTCGATCTGAAGCCGCGGTGGGCGCGCTCGATCATCACCTGCCTCGCGCGCGTCGGCGGGGCGCCCGTCGGCATCGTGGCGAACCAGCCGAGCCACATGGGCGGCATCCTCGACGTGGACGCGTCGGACAAGGCCGCGCGCTTCATGCAGATCTGCGACGCGTTCAACATCCCGCTCGTGTTCCTGCAGGACGTGCCAGGGTTCATGATCGGCTCGAAGGTGGAGCACGAGGGGATCATCCGCCACGGGGCGAAGATGCTGCACGTGATGGCCGCGGCCACGGTGCCCAAGATCACGGTGGTCGTGCGCAAGGCGTACGGCGCGGGCTACTACGTGATGTGCGGGCGCGCGTACGAGCCGGACCTCATCGTCGGGTGGCCGACCGCGGAGATCAGCGTGATGGGCCCGGAGGGGATGCTCGGGATCGCGGCGAAGAAGATGTTCGGGGACACCCCGCCGCCGCCCGAGGTGAAGCAGGGGATCGTCGAGGCGCTCCAGAAGAACATCGACGTGATGAAGGTGGCCGGGTGGGGGCTCATCGACGACGTGATCGATCCGCGGGATACGCGGAAGGTGATCGCGTGGGGGCTGGAGCTCGCGCGGAAGAAGCGGGTGGAGCGGCCGGAGAAGAAGCGGGGGATCATCCCCGTCTAGTTTCGTGCCTCATAAGGCTGGCCAGGGATCCCGAGAGATTTCAACGCAAAGGCGCAAACCAGAATTTACTCGTCGCCGCCGTGCTCCTCCGGCTTCGCCTCCTCCGGCTTCGGCGTCGGCACCGCCCGCGGCGCGGCGGCATAGAACGGCTCCGGGGCGCTCTTCACGCGGAGGAGCGTGGGGTTCTTGGCGGTGACGATGGCGGTGTAGGCGTCCACGTTGGCCGAGGCGCCCGTCTCGTTCGCGTGCAGCGTGGCCGTCACCTCGTAGAGGCCCTCCCGGGTGAACGCGTTGTCCGGGCAAACCTCGTTCAGGAGGACCGCCATGTCGGACGTCGCGCCGGCCTTCAGCGTCCTGTACATGTCGCGCGGGATCGCGTCGGTCGGCGGGGACGCATCACAGACGGTCGTGCCGTTCGGGCCGGCGACGTGGAACTCGAGCATCCGCGGGCGGAGGGCGACCGTCATCGGCCGCTTGCCGGCGTTCCTCGCGGTCACCCGCACGAGGACAGAGCGATGGCTCGCCGCGTCGGACCAGGGACCCGCCGTCAGCTCCAAGCGAGGGGCGTTGGCGTCCACGATCGGCTCGCTCGACGAGCCCGTGGCGCGGCTGTCGCCAGAAGGCGCAGGGGACGCGGCAGCCGAGGGAGCCGGCGTGCCCGCGGAGGCCGGAGGAGCCTTGTCGGCCGCCGTCGCAGGCGGCTTGTCGGCCGTGGGCGGGGGCGCCTTGTCGGCCGCCGCCTGAGATCCCTTGTCGGCCGCAGGCGACGGCTCCGCGCCGCCTCCCGGATTGCTGTCGCTCGCCGAATCGTCGCTCTTCGGCGGCAGGCCGTAACTCAGCACGATGGTCGGCGCCGAGAGCCCGGGCGCCGGGGCGAACGCGAGCGGATCGTCGGTCGACTCCGCGGCGAACGGCCCGGTGGGCGGCTTTCTCGACCACTTGGGCGGCGGCTCCCAGCCGTACCAGGTCTTCACCACGGCGCCGCCGGTGAGCGCGGCCTCGTCCTTGCCAAAGCAGAGCAGGCGCGGGTCGAAATGCTCCATGAACGACTGCCCCGGCGCCAGCAGGAGCGCGCGCCGCTCGGGGAAGCCGCTCGGCTTGAGCCCGGCGGGCACGGCGCAGCGGGTCTTCTTCTTCGTGCGTTTGCTCCCCGTCTCGATCTCGAAGCGCAGCAGCCGGATGTCCGCGGGGATGCGCATCGGGCGCTGCCCTTCGTTGTCGATCCGCAACGTCCAGGGACCCAGCGGAGACGGCGCGATGATCCAGACGCGCGCCGGCGCGGGCGGCAGGGGCGGAGGCTCGGGCGCCTTCGCCTTCTTCGCACCCGCCCGGGGCGCGGCGACCTGGGCCCCCGTGCGCGAGGAGGCAGCGCCGGCCGTGGGCTTCTCGGCCGCAGGCGCGGAGCCCGACTTCTCGGTCGCCGGCGCGGAGCCCGACCTCTCGACCGCCGCCGCAGGCGTCGGCTGCGCGAGCGCGGGGCGCGGCGCGAGCCCCAGAGCGGTCAACACGGCCGGCGCGGCCGACGTGGCCGACGTGAACAGACAGGCGATCCGGACGAGACGTGTGCGCATGGAGGATCCGTTCGGGAGCGAACGCTTCCGCTTTCTTTCTGGGGGCGTCAACCTTAGCGTAGCCAGCGAGCCTGGGCGCCCTTGGAGCGCCGAGGCGCTTCCCCATCGCTTGCAGCGTGGTCATGCGCGGTCTGTACGCCATCGTCGACACCGACTCGCTCGCGCGCCGCGGGCTCGATCCGACAGCCTTCGCCGAGGCGATCCTCGACGCGCGCCCCGCCGCCATCCAGCTGCGCGACAAGCGGGGCGGGGCGGCGCGGACGCTCTCGCTCCTCCGCGCCATCCAGCCGCTCGCGGCGCGCGCGGGCGTGCCGCTGTTCGCGAACGACCGGGCCGATCTCGCCGTGCTCGCGCGCTGCGACGGCGTGCACGTCGGCCAGGACGATCTCCCCGTGCGGGCGGTGCGCAGGCTGGCGGAGGCCGCCGGCGCCTCGCTGCGCGTCGGGCTCTCCACCCACACGCGCGCGCAGCTGGAGGCCGCGCTGCAGGAGCCGCTCGATTACGTCGCCATCGGGCCGATCTTCGCGACCTCCAGCAAGGAGCGCCCGGACGCCGTCGTCGGCCTCGACGCGCTCGCGTCCCTGAGCGCCCTGGTCGAGCAGACCCGGCCGGGCCTGCCGGTCGTGGCGATCGGCGGCATCTCGCTGGAGCGGGCGAGGGAGGTGGGCGCGCGCTGCTCCGCCGCGGCGATCATCGCCGCGCTGCTGCCGGAGCAGGGCGGCCCGCGCGCCCTCGACGAGGTGAACGCGCGGGCGCGGGCGCTGAAGGAGGCCCTCGCGCCGGCCGCCGCGCCCGCGGCGCCGCCCGGAGGGGGCGGGTGATGAGCCTGACGCTGCTCGCGGCGGCGGCCGCGGCGCTGGCCGCCACCGCGGGGTACATCGCGGCGCGCCGCGAGAAGGAGGCCCTCGACGGGGACGGCGGCGCAGAGGCGCGGGACCCGGCCGGAGGGCCGCCGCAGGAGTCGTTGTGGGACGAGCTGCCGCTCGCGCTCGGCGACGTCGTCATGGCCGGGATCGAGGAGCGATGGCTCTCGGGCGCGATCGTCGCGCGCGAGCGCGGCGAGATCGTCGCCGTGGTGTTCCTCGCGCCCGAGGCGGCCGCGCAGGGCGCCGTCGTGGCCTTCCCCGCGCCGCGGCGCGAGATCCTGTGGCTCGCGCCGGCGGCGATCGACTCGCCGGAGGAGCCCCCGGCGACGCTGGAGATCGCCGGCATGACCCTGCGGCGGCGGGCGCGGCTGCCGGCGGCGCTCGAGCGCCTCGGGAAGGGCGCGCCGCCGCTCGGCGACGCCGGGATCTTCGCCCTCTACGACGGAGGCGGGAGCGACGCGGCCGTGGTGATCGCGAGCGAGGGGCGCGTCCACGCCTGGGCCGGCCGGCGCGTCGAGGACGGGGCCTACGATCGGCTCGGCGGCGGCGGGGAAGGCTGACCCGGGCGGGCGCCGCCTCGCGGGGGCGCCCGCGGGCGCGCGTCAGCCGGTGATGCCGCGCAGCTCGGCGATGAGCGAGGCCATCGCGAGGCTCGGCGAGGCGTTGCGCTCGAGGTGCGCCACGGCGCGGGACACCGCGGCGTAGCGCTTCGCCGAGACGCTGGCGCGCCGCAGATCCGCCGCGCCCGCCGCGCCGGAGGAGACCGCGGCGCGGGCCTCGCGGGCGAGCGCGGCGTTCAGGGCGCGGAGGTCGTCCTTGAGGGCGCCCTTGTCGCGGTCCACCGACTCCGCGAACGCGACGGCGGGCCCGAGATCCCGGGCGGCCGCGGCCGCGAGGACGCTCTTCACGAAGGCGTCGCGCGAGGCGGTCTGCTCCTCGTCGGCGAGCTCGAGCGCCGCGGAGGCGCTGCCGGCGGCGAGCTCCACCGCGAGGTCGTGCCGCTCCTCCGGCACGCCGCGCGCGCGGAGGACGCCGCGGACGATCGGCTCCGAGAGCGGGGCGAAGCGCACGGGCAGCGTGCGCGATCGGATCGTGTTGAGCAGGCGATCGCCGCGCGAGGTGAGCAGGATGAAGTGGGTGCCCGGGCGCGGCTCCTCGAGCGTCTTGAGGAACGCGTTCGCGGCGCCGACGCTGAGGTCCTCGGCGTCGCGGACGATGAACACCCGCGCGCGCCCCTCGTGGGGCGGGTAGGCGGCGTGGGCGAGCACGATGGCGCGGACCTGGTCGACCGAGATCTCGGTGAGCTCGTCGCGGTTCCTGCCGATGACCGCGGCGGGGTAGAAGTTCTTCGCGACGATCGCGACGTCGGGGTGGAGCGGCGACGCCGGGCGCCCGGCGGAGCGCGCGGCCGCGCGCCGGCAGGCGTCGCAGCGGCCGCAGCCGAGCGGGTCGCCCGCGGTGCACACGAGCGCCTGCGAGAGCGCGACCGCCGCGAGCTCCTTGCCGACGCCCGGCGGGCCCTCGAAGCGGTAGGCGTGGTGCACGCGGCCCGTCTGGAGCGCGCGCACGAGCGTGCCGACCGCGGTGTCCTGGCCGAGGATGTGGGAGAACGGCACGGGCCGATCTCTAGCACGACCGGGGCGCGACCTGAGCGGGCGCGTGGCCCCTCCCAGGCCGCCGGGCGACGGCGCCTTCGAGCCCGGGCGGTGCCGGGGCGGCGTCTCCTTCTGATTGCCGTGCGCGTGAGGACGTCCGCCGGCGCGGCGCAGTCGCCCTCTCAGCTGGCCTCGTCGAGCACCTCGGCGAGCGTCTTCGCGGAGAGCACCCGCTCGCCCCAGCGCTCGAGCTCCGCTACGTCGGCTGCCTCGACGCGGGCGACGACGGCCGCCGGAAGCTCGCCGAAGCGGGCGCGAAGCTGCCGCAGCAGCAGGGTTCGCTCCCCCTCCTTGAGCCCTGCCTTGCGCCCTTCCTGGAGCCCTTCCTGGAGCCCTTCCTTGATCGCGTCATTGCGCAGCTTCTGCTGGTACTCCTGAAACCACGCCTGGATCTCCGCGCTCACGTCGTCTTCCTCTTCCTCGCTCTTCGCCGGCCCACCGGTCCCGAGCCGGAAGTGTACCAGGAGCGGCGTCGCCACGCTCCTCTCCCACGCGTCGTCCGGCAGGGCCGACAGGTCGGCCAGCGCCTCGCGCATGAGGCGGCCTGAGCCAAGGAGGCGCAGCAGCAGCGTCTCGCGCGTCCGGGGCAGCTCGGCCAGCACGACGATGCGCATCGCGAGCTCCGGCACCGCTTGGTAGACGCCCGGGCGAACGGGCTTGCACCCGTAGCCTTCGAGCGCCGTCTCGGGCCGGCCCGGACTGATAATGACGAGCGCGGGGAAGGGGACGGGCTGCGGGGGCGGTGCCTCAGGATCGGCATCCGACGACGGGACGCCCGCCGCGGCGCGGGCGCGGCGCTCGAGCTCATGGTGCCAGGTGAGCTGCTTGCGCAGGCAGTGCCGGATCTCCCGGCGGCCCGGCGTCTTGTGGAAGGGCTCGAAGAGGCTGGGCTCTGCGGAGAGCTCCCCGAGCAGGCCCATCTGGGCGCGCTCGGCGTCGCGCGCCGGGTCCGGGACGCTGTACACGTCGATCTTCTGCGTCGCGGCCAGGACCTCGACCTCGGTCTCCGAGGTTGAGGCGCGGCTCAGCGCGTCGCGCAGGACGTTCTTCGCGAACTGATCGGAGCGGTTGTACATCCGTGCGCCACCCCTACCCCGCCGAGGCGACGTGGTCCACTGGTGAGCATGGAGCCTGTCCGCCCCGCGCGGCGCGATCCGGCGTCATCGCCGCCGCCGGCGGTGGTAGGTTGCCCCGCATGCGCGTCCTCGTGCTCGGCGGCTCCCGCTTCATGGGGCACTTCCTGGTCTATCGCCTGCTCGCGGCAGGGCACCACGTCACCCTCCTGAACCGCGGCGTGACGCCCGACTCGTTCGGCGATCGCGTGGCGCGGGTCCGCTGCGACCGCGCGGCCGGCGACGTCGCGCAGGCGCTCGGCAGCCAGGAGTTCGACGCCGCGGTGGACTTCACCGCGTACACGGCCGAGGACGGCCGCGCGGCCGTCCGGGCGCTCGGCGGCGGGCGCGTCGGCCATTACGTCATGATCAGCACCGGGTCGGTGTACCTCGTGCGCGAGGGGTGCCCGCGGCCGTCGCGCGAGCGCGACTACGACGGCCCGCTGCTGCCGGAGCCCGCGGGAGACGAGGACCGCGCGGCGTGGGCCTACGGCATGAACAAACGCCGCTGCGAGGAGGTGCTCGCGGCCGCGTGGCGGGAAGCGCGATTCCCCGCGACCGTGCTGCGCATCCCGATGGTGAACGGGGAACGCGACCCCCACCGCCGGCTCGAGCGGTACGTCGCGCGTGTGCTCGATGGCGGCCCGCTGCTCGTCCCGGACGGCGGGAAGCATCCGGTGCGGCACGTGTACAGCGGCGATGTCGTGAGGGCGATCGTGAAGCTGTTCCTCGTTCCGTCGACCTTCGGCGAGGCGTACAACCTCTGCATGGAGGAGACGCCGACGCTCTCCGAGCTCCTTGCGCTCGTCGCCGAGCTGCTCGGCGCGCCGGCGCGCCTCGAGCCGATCTCCTCGGCCGCGCTCCGGGTCCGTGACATCGACCCCGCGGTGATGTCGCCGTTCAGCGACACTTGGATGTCGATGCTCGATCCCGCGAAGGCTTCGGCGGAGCTCGGCTTCCGGCACACGCCGCTCCGGCGCTGGCTCGAGACGGTGATCACGTCGCTGGTCGCCCACCCGCCTTCGGAGCCTCCGCCGGGCTACGAGCGCCGCGCCGAGGAGCTCGCCCTGGCGGCGGCGCTCTCCGGGGAGCCGGGGGTGGGCAGCATCTGAGCAGCGTGCGAGCAGCGTGCGAGCAGCGTACGAATATTTCCGAGGAGGGGAGATCTCGCGATGCAGGATATGCAACCCGGGCGGGTCTTGGCGGCCATCGACGCCTTCCTGAACACGCCGCTCGACGCGGCGCTGTCGCAGCACCTTGAGGCCGATCCGGCCGAGCGGGCGCGCTCGTTGTTCCACGAGGTCGCCGCGACGGTCCCGGCGTACCGCCGTTTCCTCGCGGAGCACGGCGTCGATCCGGCGGCCGTCCGGACGCCCGCCGACTTCGCGGCGCTCCCGGCGATCACGAAGCAGAACTACGTGCTCCGGCACCCGATCGCCGACCTCTGCCGCGGCGGGCGCGTCGCGCCCTGCGACATGATCGCGGTCTCCTCGGGCTCGACCGGGAAGCCGACGTTCTGGCCGCGCTCCGTCACCGACGAGCTCCCGGTGGCCCGGCGGTTCGAGCAGGTGTTCCACGACAGCTTCCGGGCCGACGAGCGCCGCACGCTCGCGGTCGTGTGCTTCGCGCTCGGCTCGTGGGTCGGCGGGATGTACACCGCCGCGTGCTGCCGCCACCTGGCGGCCAAGGGGTATCCGATCACGGTGGTCACCCCGGGCAACAACAAGGACGAGATCTTCCGCGTCGTCCTCGACCTGGGCCCCGCGTTCGATCAGGTCGTCCTGCTGGGATACCCGCCCTTCCTGAAAGACGTCATCGACACGGGGCGGACCCGGGGCGTCGACTGGGAGCCGCTCCGGATCAAGCTCGTGATGGCCGGAGAGGTGTTCAGCGAGGAGTGGCGCAGCCTGGTCGGCGAGCGCGTCGGGTCGACGTCGCCCTGCTACGACTCGGCCTCGCTCTACGGGACGGCCGACGCCGGCGTGCTGGGCAATGAGACGCCGCTCAGCATCGCGATCCGCAGGTTCCTCGCGGGGAGGCCGGACGCCGCGCGCGCCCTCTTCGGGCAGGACCGGCTCCCCACGCTCGTGCAGTACGACCCGGCCGTGCGGTTCTTCGAGCAGCGCGACGGGATGCTCCTCTTCACGGGGGAGAACGGCGTCCCGCTGATCCGGTATGCGATCCTCGACAGCGGCGGCGTGTACACCCACGCGGACATGATGGCGGCGCTCGCCGGCTTCGGGTTCGATCCGCGGCGGGAACTCGATGGCGAGCGAGGCGACCGGGAGCTGCCGTTCGTTTATGTGTTCGGGCGCTCGGATTTCACGGTGTCGTATTTCGGGGCGAACATCTATCCGGAGAACGTGGTCGTCGGCATCGAGCAGCCCGGCGTGAAGGAGTGGGTGACGGGCAAGTTCGTGCTGGAGGTCCGCGAGGGCGCGGACAGGGATGTGTTCCTTTCGGTGGTGGTCGAGCTCGCGCCAGGGGAGGCGGAGAGCGAGGCGCGGCGCGAGGCGGCGGCGCGGTCGATCGAGGAGCACCTCGTCCGGCTGAACAGCGAGTTCAGGAACTACGTGCCGGCGGGGAAGCGCGCGCCGCGGGTGACATTGAGGGCGGCGGGGGATCCGGAGTACTTCCCGCTCGGGGTGAAGCACCGGTATACGCGGAAGCCGGCGGGGTGAGGGCGGCCGACGTCGAGGATTATCTCTGGCGGCGAGCCGGACCCGCGCAGCGGAAGCCGATCTGTTCGTTTTGGTACATCGGCCTGTTGCCGATCCGGCTGGCCGCGCGCAGCCACTTGGGCCTGTCGACAAACGCGCCGCCGCGCACCACCCGAGCGCCGTCGTCCGCATGCCGAGCCACTCTCTCCTGAGACGCCTCGGGAGATGTTATCTTATCAAGGCCGCGGTACTCGTCCCACACCCACTCGTAGACATTCCCGTGCATATCGTAAAGATTCCACGGGTTGGGCTTCTTCCGGCCGACCGAGGCCGCCCGGCCTCCACTGTTCTCTGCATACCAAGCGAAATCCCCTAGATGGTGCTCGTCGTCGCCGAAGAAGTAACGGGTGGTTGTCCCAGCGCGACACGCATATTCCCATTCCGTTTCCTGTGGCAGCCGGAAGCCGTTTGCTTCGTGTATCCGGACCACATTGTCGCGGTTCAGCGTGTAGTAGGGCTGCCTGCCCGCCAGCCTGGAGAACGCATTGCAAAACTCTATCGCGTCTACCCACGTGACGTTGGTGACCGGTCGATCCGCCCATCCCTCCGGGACGGCTCTCCCTAGCACCGCCGCGTACTGGCCCACGGTGACGGGCGTGGCGGCTAGAACGAACGCCGCAACTTCCACGTGGTGCTGGGGCCGTTCCTTCTCGTGGGAGTCCGGATCCTCGTTCGAACTGCCCATCAAGAACTCCCCGCCGGGGATGTCCACCCACGGCAAGAGCGCCTCGAAGAAGTCGCTTCGGTACATCACCTCGCGGGGGTGGAACCCGTCGGAATCCTCTACGACGATGCAGTGAAAGCTGCCACGCTCTTCCAGGAGCTCCTCGGCCGCCCCGGGGACTGGGTGTTGAGGCCACATCAGCCCCCAGATTCCAGTCACGAGTGCCTGCTTGTCGCGTTTTGCGTCATTCGGGATCTCCATAACGGTCCACTGCGCGAGCATCACCGGGCCTTGGGTGCGCCTCGCACGCGGCTCCAAAATAGCTTGTTCAATCGCGTGGCGAACCGGGCCGCCCCTCTCCAGGTCGATTTGCACTGCCCGATCGAGCACGCTATCGGGCTGTTCAATTACGCTGACTGACCGCACGACCCGTAGCGTCTCGTGCCGCGTCCTCCCTTCACCCGCCGCGGCGATCCTTAGCGCCTCGCAAAATGCCGCCACATCCGGGAATCGCTCCGAGGCCTCGAACTCAATCGCTCGCTCAAGCACCTTCCGCACCGCGTCGCTGCACGGCAGCCGCTCGATCACCCGCCCCGGATATCGCATCATGATCGGCGGCAGCTCCGCCCCGTGCAGGCAGAACACCGCCGTCATCCCGAGCCCGTACACGTCCGCGCGCGCGTCGGCGTCCTGCGGGCGGTGCATGAGCTCCGGCGCCGCATAGAGGAACGTCCCCAGCGCGCCGCTCTTCGTGCCGCCCGTCGTGTCGCGCGCCCACACCAGATCGAAATCCGTGAGCCGAGGGGTACCCTCCCCATCGAGCAGGATGTTCGCCGGCTTCACGTCCCGGTGCACGAGGCCTCGCTCATGCGCGAACGAGAGCGCCTCTCCAGCGCGGAGGAGCGTCGGGACGACCCGCTCCGCCGGCAGCCGCTTCCCAATCACCGCGCTGTAGACGTCCTCGCCCTCGACGAGCTCCATCACGAAGTAGTGCCAGCCGCTGTCCTCGCCCTTCGGCTCCAGGATGCGCACCACGCCAGGGTGATCGAGCGCCGCCATCGCGCGCGCGCCCCGGAAAAACCGCTCCCGCCGACCCTCGTCGCCCGCGAGGTTCGGGTGCAGCACCTTGATCGCCACTGGCTGGTCCGCCTGCGCCGCGTCGAGCGCGCGCCACACGGTCGCGAACCCCCCGCGGCCGATCCGCTCCAGCAAGAGGTACCGGCCGTCGCTGAGCTCCTCGCCGACGTGCAGCTGACCGCCCTCCCGGCGCCTGCGCCGGAGGTCGAGGATCTCCCCGTCCACCTCCGCGGTGCTCGCGCCGGCGGCCTTCAGCTTGATCCGCCGCTTCTGCGCTGCAGCGATCTGCTTGTCGATCGCGCGGATCGCCTCCTCCGCCTCGCGCAGCGTCGCGGCGAGCGCGTCGGCTGGCGCCGCGTCGGCCGGCGCCGCGCCTGGCCTCACGCTCGCGGCGACCTCCTCCACCGCGGCGCGGATGCCCTGGACGACGTCCCTCCAGGCTTCATCCGGATTGGCCCAGCTCGTCACCGCGTTGCCGTCGCGTGGCAGCGATTCGAGCCCCGCGAGGGCGGTGCCCTCCCGGTCGCACGCGCGCACCAGGATAGGCACGACGCGCGCCGCCCCGCTGAGGTGCCGCTCCAGCGCCCGCCCGAGCTCGCGATCGTAGCAGCTGTCCGAGGCGAGGAACGCCTCGCTCACCAGGAGGAGCACCACCTCGGCGGCGGATAAAGCCGCCGCGGTCGACTCCTCTCGCGCCGCGCCCGCGCCGATGCGGCCGCGATGCCAGGTGCTCACGAGGCCCTGCCGCTTGAGGGCAGCGAGGTGCGCCTCGAGCGCGTCGAGGTGCGACCGATCCGCGGGGGCGTAGGAGATGAAGACGTTGACGGCCATGCGCTGAGAGCGTCGCTGCGGCGGCGAGCACGCTGCGTCTCGGCCGCCCGCTCCGCGCCGACCAGGCTACCAGACGCGGCGCTGAGGCTCGACCCCGCAGCCGGTCCACGGAGGGCTCACCTCAGCGCAGCGCGTTCTTCCCGCAGCACCGCTTGTACTTCTCGCCGCTCCCGCACGGGCAAGGGCCCTTGCGGGACGGTCCTTCCCGGCGGGGCGCCTGGATCTTCGGGTGATAGTGCTCGCGGAGCGGCGCGAGCAGCCGCATCGTGTCCTCCGGCGACCAGCGGGCATGGACGAGGCGGATGAACTCGCGCGGAAGGAAGAGCTGCTCCGGCTCGGCGCGCGCCGTCCAGGGGATGAAGAGCATCATCAGGGCCATCACCTCCGCATCGTCGACGAACGACTGCCGGGTGTTCACCGGAAGGGCCATCGCGAGCGCCTCGGGCACATCTTCCTCGCGCTCGAAGCGCAGCGGGTCGCCCGCGGCGAGCCCGCGCGTGAGCGAGACGGCCATCCGCGCCCCGAGGCTCCGCTGCGCGGTGGCCGCTGATTCGGGCTCGTCGAGCGCCGCCTCGGCGGTGCTCTGGAAGAGGGTGAGGAGCGACTCCGGGAAATGGACCCCGGAGAGATCCCGCGGTGCCGACAGCACCTTCCGCACCTCGGCGCGGAGCCTGGCATGACCCGCGCCGAGCGCGATCAGGCTCCCGACGCTGGTTGCGAGCCGGAGCTGCGACGCGGCCTCCTCGAACGCCGTCTTGCAGGCGCGCAGCTGCGCCTTGCCGACCTTCGCGACGCCCCAGAAGCCGCGCAGGGCGAGGGCGACGCTCCCCTGGCGCGAGGCGCCCCACGCGAGGCAGGAGCTCGAGAGATCGAGCTGCTCCGGGAGCGACCCGAGGAGCGCGCGGCCGTCCATGAACGCGAGGACCGCGAGGTGCCCGATGGCCCAGAACAGGTCCCAGTAGCGGCGGAGCACGGGCGCCAGCGCTCGCTTCGGGTGCTCGATGCGGAGGAGCGCGCCGCGCAGCTCGTCGAGCTCGGTCACCGAACCGAAGAAGGCGCGCAGGAACTCGAAGCCGAAGAGCGGCTGGAAGGCCGAGATGCCCACGAACTCCTCGCGCGACAGCGCCGGGCCGGCGTGGAAGATGCGGTCGACGAGCTGCCCCGTGTGCCCCTTGGGCCCGGCGAGCGCGCTCGCCGCGGCCATGCGCGCGCGCAGATCCGCGACCTTCTCGGTGAGCCCGTCGAGCTGCCCGCGGGTGATGACCGGAAGGTCGCCCGCGCGCATCCCGGCGCCCAGGCAGGTCACGAAGCGACCTTCGCGCGTGACGACGAGGAACGGCCCGAGCGTGGGATCGTCGAGCGAGATCGCGGCCCGCTCCGCGCCGTCGGGGAGCCTGGCGCAGCGGAGGAGGTACTGGACAAGGCCGTGATCGCGGTAGAGCGTGAGCGCGAGCTCGACGTGCGGGAGCGAGACGCGATCGAGCCTGGACAGGAAGTGGTGCTGATGTCCCACGGTCGTGGGCGGATCCTAGCGGACGATCGTCCGCGGCGGCGCCGGCGCTCACCGACCAGCGGCCAGGTCGTTGCAACGCTTGCTGCAAGCGTTGCGACGGCGACTCGGAGGCCGGGTCGGCGATTTCAACGCTTGAACGCTCCGACTCGGCGCGCGAGCGGCCGCTTTCAACGAGTGATAGCGCTCGCTGGGATCCCCGGAACCCCGTTGCATGTCTTGAAAGTGCCCGCTCGGCTCTCGAGCGGCCGCTTTCAAGGCTTGAGAGCTCCCCCTCGGACGCGAGCACCGAGCTTCCATGGGCGGGACCCGCGCGCGAGGCTGCGTGGCGGCTGCTCTTGCTGGTAGAAGGCGCAGAGACCATGAACGACCTTCCTCCCCCGCTCGTCGTCCTCGGCTGCGGCTTCACCGGCGCGGTGGTCGCCGGCCTGCGCAAGGCCTCCGGCGGCCGCGTCATCGCCACCACGCGCTCCCCCGAGCGCGCGGCCGAGCTCGCGCAGGCCGGCGTCGAGGCGCACGTCCTCCCCGCGCTCACCGCGGAGGCCGTCGAGCGGCTCGGGCCGGACGGCGCCGACGTGCTCGTCGCCTTCCCGCCGGACGGCGCCACCGACGCCGCCGTTGCGCCGTCGCTCCGCCGCGCGCGCGCGATCACCTACGTCTCGTCGACCGCCGTGTACGGCGACGCGACCGGGCGCATCGACGAGGCGACGCCCACCTCCGCCGCGAACCCCCGCGCCGCGGCGCGCCTCGCGGCCGAGGCGGTGTACCGCGAGCGCGGCGCCGTGACGCTGCGCGCGGCGGGCATCTACGGCCCCGGCCGCGGGCTGCACCTGCGGCTGCTCCGCGGCGACTTCCGCATGACCGGCGAGGGCGATCAGCAGGGCAGGAACGTCGTCTCGCGCATCCACGTCGAGGACCTCGCGCGCCTCGCGCTCGCCGCGCTGGATCGCGCGGCGCCCGGCGAGGACTTCGTGGTCGCGGACGACGCGCCCGTGCCGCAGATCGAGGTCGTCCGCTGGCTGTGCGCGCGGCTCGGCCTGGCGCTGCCGGCGGGCGCGCCGCGGGAGGCGCTGCACGAGACGCTCCGCCACGACCGCGCCGTGGACAACGCGAAGATCAAGCGCGCCCTCGGCATGGCGCTGCTCTACCCGAGCTACCGCGAGGGGTTCGAGGCGTGCCTCGCGGTCGAGGCCGCGACGCCGGCGCTCGCCAGCGCCGCGCGACCGCCGCACGGCGGCGGCTGAGGGAGCTCCTCGCCCTCGCGCCCGGGCACGATCTGCACGCCCGCGGCGACGCGACCGCCGTCGACGCATGGGATGACCACGATTAGCCTCGCGGTCGTAAAGGAGCGGTCATGAAACTGAACCTTAAATCTTGGACATGGCTCGCGCTGACGGCGGCGGCGCTGGGCGCGGGCTGCGGGGATGACGCGGGCGCGGGCGGCGGCGCCGGCTCGGGCGGCTCGGGTGGCGCTGGCGGCGTCGGCGGGGCCGGCGGAGAAGGCGGCGCGAGCGACGGCGGGGGCGGCGCGAGCGACGGCGGCGGCGGCACGAGCGACGGCGGCGGCGGCGGGCAGGTCGCGACGCCGCCGTGCGAGCCGCCCGACCCCGCGCTCGCCGATCGCGACGCGGACGAGCTGTACGCGGCGGACGAGGTCCCGCGCTTCGACTTCCACCTTCCGGAAGAGCGCTGGGCCGACCTCAAGAAGAACGCCCGCGACGAGGAGTACGTGGAGGCCGAGGCCTGTTACAAGGGCAAGAGCCTGGGGGTGGTGGGCCTGCGCTTCAAGGGCGGCTACGGCACGCTGCAGTTGTGCTTCGACGCGCAGGGGAACCTCACCTGCCCGAAGCTCAGCATGAAGGTGAAATTCGACGAGTACGTCGACGGGCAGCGCTTCTACACGCAGCGACGCCTGAACTTCCACTCCATGGTCTGGGACCCCACGAGGCTCCACGAGCGGATCGCTTATGGCCTCTACCGGGAGATGGGCGTGGCCGCCCCGAGGAGCGCGTGGGCCACGCTGCACGTGAACGGCGAGTCGCAGGGGCTCTTCTCGATGGTCGAGGAGGTCGACGGCCGCTTCCTCGAAGACCACTTTCCCGACGGGCCGGACGGGGACCTCTACAAGGAAGCGTGGCCGCGCTCGAGCGACGCCAGCACCTACGCGGACCACATCGAGACGAACGAACAGGAGGCCACCCACGAGCGCATCGCCGCGTTCGCGGCGGACCTCGCGTCCGCCGAGGGCGCCGAGGGCGCCGAGGGCCTCGCCGCGCTGTCGACGTGGGCCGACGTCGGGCACCTGCAGCGCTACATGGCCGTCGACGAGGCGATCGCGAACTGGGACGGCGTCACGACCTTCTACGTCAGCCCCGAGGGCGACGCCTACAACCACAACTTCTACCTCTACGACGAGCCCTCCTCGGGCAAGTTCCACCTCATCCCGTGGGACATGGACCAGACCCTCGGCCCGAGCACCTACTTCGGCCAGGTGCCGCGCTGGAACGAGGCGCCGGCGGCCTGCCCCGTCGAGGTCCCGGTGTTCATGGGCGCCGAGCGGGTGATGGTGCCGGGCTGCGACCCGCTGTTCCGCGCCTTGAGCCAGGATCCGGAGGGCTACCTGGCCGCGCTCCAGGAGCTGCTCGACGGCCCGTTCAGCGAAGGGCGGATCGAGGCGCAGGTGGACGAGCACGCCGCGCTGATCCGCGCCGCCGTCGCGGAGGACCCGGCCGGGCCCGGGCTCGACGCGTGGGAGTCCTCGGTCGAGCGCCTCCGGAACGAGCTGCCGATCCTGCGCGAGCGGCTGGGGCGCTTCGCCAGCAACACGCCCCTCGTGCCCTTCTCGTTCACCGCCGCGGGGATCAACGACTTCGAGGCCGCGGACACGCTCGAGCTGTACGTCGGGACGCTGCTCGCCACCAACAACGCGTCCGGCGCCGTGCAGGGCCTGGACCAGGAAGATCCGCTGAGCGGCGCGCAGAGCCTGCTGCTCCGCTTCGACTTCCGCGACGAGGCGTACGCCTGGGGGCATTACGTGTACTTCACGGTGCCCCTCGCCGAGGGCCAGGTCGACGCGACGCCGCTCGAAGGCGTCCGCTTCCGGGCGCGCGCCGACGGGGCGCGCACGTTGCGCTTCGACGTCGAGAGCCCCGCGCAGAGCGAGGGGATCTCGGGCATCCGCTACGGGTGGGACGTGCGCCTCGGCGCCGAGCCGCAGCTCGTCGAGCTCAGGTTCGCGGACATCGCGCTCCCCGACTGGGCCATCGACGAGGGGCGTGACCCCGGCGACGACGTGAACGACGTGCTGCGGTCGATCATCGGCCTCGCCTTCGGCCCGCAGGTCAAGGGCGTCGACGGGAGGGGCTTCCTCCGCGGCGCCGTCGACTCGGGCTTCGTCGAGATCGACGACGTCGAGCTCTTCGGCCCGACGTCCGACACCCCCTGAGCGCCCTCACCACCGGGCGCGGGCCGCGGCCCGCGATCCCGACCGGCGGCCGACCTTGCGGCGCAGCCACAGGCCGGCGGCGAGGAGGAAGGTCGCGAAGCCGCCCGCGGAGGGGGCGTCGGCGCCGAGCCGGCAGCCGCAGCCCGAGGACTCCCCGGCGCCGCCGTCGCCCGAGCCGGAGGGGGGCGCCCCGCCCGCGCCCGCCCCGCCCGCCCCGCCCGCGCCCGTCGCGGGCGCGCCGGCGCCGGACGACGCGACGCTGTCGAGCGTCGGACCCTCGCCGCCCGTGCCGCCGACGGGCGGGGGCGCCGCGACGCACATGCCGGCCTCGCACAGCTCGCCCTCGGGGCACACGACGCCATCACACGCGTCGACGCACGTTCCGGCCCGGCACACCGTGCCTTCAGCGCACGTGACCTCGGCGCACTCGGCCTCGACGCACCGGCCGCTGTCCTCCATGCAGCGATCGCCTGACGGGCACCCGCGGCAGTTGCACTGGATCACGCAGGCGCCGCCCTCGCAGACCTCGCCGGCGTCACACGTGACGTTCTGGCACGGGTCGAGACAGCGCCCGTTCCGGCAGACCTGATCCTGCGGGCACACCACGCCGTCGCAGGCCGCGCTGCACTCGCCGCCGTGGCACACCTCGCCGGCGTCGCACACCACGCCCACGCAGGCCGCCTCGACGCACAGGCCGTCGTCGCAGACGAGCCCCTCCTGGCACAGGAACTCCCCGGAGCCGCAGCGGTCGACGCAGAGGCCCCGGCTGCACACCTGGTTGTCCGGGCACGGGGCGCCCTCGTCGACCTCGCCGTTGCAGTCGTTGTCGACGCCGTCGCACTGCTCCGGCTGGCTGCCCGGCTCGACGAACGGCTTGCAGATGGTCTCGCCGTGCGCGTCGCAGTCGGTCATGCCGAGCAGGCACGCGCCGATGTTCCCGTCGACCTCGCACGGCTGGCCGGCCTCGGGGCAGGTGATGCCGGAGAAGCGGAACAGGAAGTCCTCGTAGTCGAGATCGTTGCCGTTGATCCCCGCGGCGCCGGCCGCGTTCCGGAAGTCGAGGTCCTCGAACCCCAGGTAGAACGTGTTGGAGAGCTCGTTCGAGCGATAGATGAGGTCCGAGTACCAGGGCCCCGGGGTCTCGCACGCCGAGCACTGCACGTTGAACCGGTGCTCGGTGTAGTGGTACTGCGTCGCATTTCCGGTGCCGGTGCCGTTCGGGTTGGGGATCAGCACGAAGCCGATCAGGCCGCCCGCGTACGCGGGGTTCTCCCGGATCGAGACGGCCGACAGCTCGCGCATCGCGGCGGACGGCAGAGAGCTCGAGAACGGAAAGAGGATCTGGATGTCGCTCTCCGGCGTCGGCGTGTTGAGGTTGGCGCCGCGGTCGACGGAGACGTACTTCGGCGGGTCGTCGCTGGCGCGGCTGTCATCGACGTTGTACCAGCCGACGGCGAAGTTGGCGGTGCCCCCCTTGGTGATGTACTTGCCGCTGAACTCGCAGAGCGGCGAGAACTGCTGGGGCTCCACCGCGGCGTCGTCCACGACGTCGATCATCTCGTTGATGCCGTCGTTGTCCGCGGAGCCGTTGAGCAGGGCGCTGAGCCGCTCGATGACCACGGGGACGACGGTGCCGTTCGGTTGCACGATGTCGGCGCGCGCGGCCCCGCTCGCCCCGAGCGCCACGAGAGCGGCCAGACACCCGGCCAGAGCAGACGGTTTGCTGAAAGTCGACCAGCGCATCGGGCTTCCTCTCCTCGCAAGACGGTGTCGAGCCAAAGGGAAGATTGGATGCGAACCGGGCATTCTTGTCCAGGCAAAGCGGGCGCTCCTCCGGCGTCGCGCGCGCCGCCTGGGGGCGGACAGCGCACGTGAGAACACCCAGTGACCTGGGTGCGGCGATGACTCGTGAGGACAGTGTGCGAAATGCGAGGCGACGCCCCACCCCGGGAGCGCCAGGCGACGCCCGCCGTCGAGCGGGCGATCGCGTCAGGCGAGCGCGACCACGCGGCCGCTCACTAGGGGGCAGCGCACGCCGCCACGGTCGGCGCGCTCGTGCCGTGCGTCTGGACGCCCGAGATGCAGTTGTCCTCCGGCGAGAAGGACACCTGCGATCCGGCCGGACCCGTCAGCCAGGAGCGCTCCTCGATCGACTTCGATTGACCGCCGCGCGAGGGGTCGCACCGCGCGATCGTGCCGCCGTGGATCTGGACGTCGGTGGCCTCGATCAGGACGGCGGGGTTCTGGCTGGCGGGGAGGCGCAGATGGTTGTTGAAGACGATCGGGTCCTCCACCGTCAGGTCGTCGACCCGGAGCGAGGTCGCGGGCAGCGTCGTCTTCGAGGTCAGGTACATGCCGTAGTACCCGTTGCCCCAGGACCAGATATCCTGAAGATGGATGTCGGTGCCGGCCTGGACGTTCACACCGTAGCTCCCGTTGTATGCGGTCCTGATCCGCTCGAGCTGGATCGCCGACGGGCGAAGGTCCTCGACGGGGCTCCCCAGCACGATGCCGGCGCCGCCGTTGTGGTGGAAGTAGCTGTCCTGGACCAGCACGTTCGAAGGCACCGGGCTCGGGATCCCGGCAGCCGGGGGCGGCTGGGTGAAGATGTACAGGCCGTGTCCGCCGTTGCCCGTGCCCCCGCTGGCGGGGTGGATCAGGCTGTGGTGGACCTCGCAATTCCGCACCGTCACGTTGGCGGTGACGATCTTGATCGCGCCGGCCCCGACCGGGCCGTTGATGTTCTTGATCTCGCAGTTCTCGACGAGGATCGGGGGCGTGTCGTGGTACCCGGCGACGCTGGACAGGTAAATGCCCCCCTTCGGCACGCCGTCCACGATCACGTTCCGGATCACCCCGCCGGATCCCAAGGAGAAGCCGATGCCGTCGAGGTTGGACGGCTTGCAGGAGGCGGGCTGAGGGCTCAGGGGCGTGTACCGCATGATGATGTTCTCCACCTCGCAGTCCGAGCAGGCGTTGAGGTGGATGCCGGAGTTGGCGCGGACGCGCGGCCCTTCCGTGAGCTGGATCTGGAAGTTTCGGATCCAGAGGCCCCACGTCGCGCTGCCGACGACGCTCCCGTTGGGCCTCGTGGTCTCGCTGACCTGGATTGCTCCGGGGAACTGCTCCGGGTTGCAGGGGATGGCGACCAGCGTCGCGGTGTCGGGGTCGCCGGGCGCGGCGCTCGGAGAGAGCTCCGGGCCCTCCAGGGTGATGGCGTCGTAGTGGGGCCGCAGCGGGCTGCGCAGCACGTAACGCCCGGCGGGGAAGAACACGGTGCGCCGGGTGTCCGCGAGCGACGCTGCGCACTCGATGGCCTGCGCGATGCCCGGGCTGTCGTCGACGTTGCTCTGGTCGACAGAGGGATCGGCCGAGAAGGGCGATCCCGTCGGCCTCGCCAGGTACGGCAGGACGTTGACCACGCCGCCCGGCTCGAGGGACTCCGGCTTGCAGCAAGAGGCCCCGTCGCATGCATTCAGGTCCTCATGCAGCACCTTGGTGCCCGGGCACTTGTTGTTGACGCAGCTCGGTCCCGTGCAGAGCGGCGAGGCCGCGGGGTAGGGGAGGCAGCTGACGCCGGTGTCCTCGTCCTGCCAGTAGGGAGACTCGCCGGGCGCGTCGAGGCTGCAGAGATCCGGGTACTCGGCGCTCTCCCCTGCGGGAGGGTGATAACCCCACACCGCGCCGGCGCCGGGCGGGTCGGCCGCGGCGAGCGCGGGGGCGAGCGTGATCGCGGGGGCGAGGGCGCACAGGAGCCCGCGCCTCGCCGTCCGAAGCAAGCGTTTCGATACCATCGAGTCCACCCTTCCTCCAGGACGCCCTGTCGACGGCGTCTCCGTGAGGAGGAAGCAATATTCCCCGGGCGGGCGGGGGCACGTTAGATCCTTGTTAGATCTGCGCTGGATCCGCGGCAGAGCCGGTGCGCCGCGCGGGCTCTCGGCTCGCGCGCGCGAGCGCGTGGACCAGCGTCAGGCCGCGCGCGGGCTCACGGCGCCGGCTTGCGCGCGAGCGCGGCGAGCTCGCGGACGAGCTCGGGCACGCCCTCGCCCGTCGCGGCGCTGACGAGGTGGAGCTTCACCTTCGCCTTCGCGAACCGCGCCTTGAGCTTCGGGTACGCCTCGCGCACCTCGGTCAGATCGGCCTTGGTCAGGGCGACGATCTCGGGGCGCTCCGCGATCTCCGGGCTGAACTTCTTGAGCTCCTTGCGGAGCGCCCGGTAGTCGGCGAGCGGCTCGCGGCCCTCGCCGGGGTCGAGCGTCACGAGGTGGAGCAGCGCCCGCGTGCGCTCCACGTGCTTCAGGAACTGGATGCCGAGCCCGACCCCCTCGCTCGCGCCCGGGATCAGCCCCGGGATGTCGGCGATGACGAAGCTCGACCCGCCGGAGCGCGTCCCGCCCCCGATCTCGACCATGCCGAGGATCGGGGTGAGCGTGGTGAACGGGTAGTCGCCGATCTTCGGGCGGGCCGCCGAGACCGCGGCGACGAACGTGCTCTTGCCGGCGTTCGGGAAGCCGAGCAGGCCGACGTCGGCGAGCACCTTCAGCTCGAGGCGGAGCTCGCGGGCCTCGCCGGGCTCCCCCGGCTCGGCGCGCCGGGGCGCCCGGTCGTGCGGCGACTTGAAGTGCAGGTTGCCGCGGCCCCCTTTGCCGCCGCGCGCGACCACGACCCGCTGGCCGTGCTCGGTCACGTCGGCGAGCAGCTCCCCGCTCTCGGCGTCGAAGATCTGCGTGCCCACCGGGATCTTCTCGACCCGGTCGGCGCCGGCGCGCCCGTGGCAGTCGCTCCCCATGCCGTGCTCGCCCCGGTCCGCCTCGAGCGTGCGCGCGTAGGTGAAGTCGAGTAGCGTGGACAGGCCTTCGTCGCCGACGAAGACGACGTCCCCGCCGCGGCCGCCGTCGCCGCCCGCGGGGCCGCCGAACGGGATGTACTTCTCGCGCCGGAATGCGATCGCCCCGTTGCCGCCATCCCCGGCGATGACCTTCAGACGGCACTGATCGACGAATCGCATGGTGCCCGCTCTTAGCATAAAACTCGGGAAAGACCCCTACGCGGTAGGCCGCTGCGCGCTCCGGGCCGCCCCTGCCTGACCGCTCCCCCCCAGGAGGAACCCAGGTGCGCGCGCGAATCCTCATCGTGGACGACAACACGAGCCTGGCCGGCAACCTCCGCGACGTCCTGGAGGGGGCGCGCGAGCTCGACGTGGAGGTCGCCCTCGCGCCGACCGGCAAGCAGGGCCTCGCGGCGGCCCGCCGCGACGGCTTCGACGTGGCGGTCGTCGACGTCAAGCTCCCGGACGCGAGCGGCCTCGAGCTGATCGCCCCGCTCCGCGCGGCCGCCCCTCACGGCGAGATCGTCCTCGTGACCGGCTTCGCCACGGTCGACACCGCGATGGCCGCGCTCCGCGCCGGCGCGTTCGCCTTCATCCTGAAGTCCTTCCGCCCCGAGGAGCTCATCTCCACGGTGGCGCAGGCGATCGAGAAGATCTCGCTGAAGCGGGAGCGGGAGGAGCTCGAGCGCCGGTACCGGGCGATCATCGACGCGGCGGACGTGCTCATCCTCGGCCTGAACGCCGAGGGTCGGGTGGCCCTCTTCAACCCGCGCCTGTCCGCGCTCACCGGCGTGGGCTGCGACGCCGCGGTCGGCATGCCGTTCTGCGAGTCGCTGGTCGACGAGTCCGAGCAGCGCCGTTTCAACCAGTCGTTCCAGGGGGTCGTCGAGGGCGACGCCGCCGCCGAGGTCGAGGTCGGGGTGCGGGATGCCGTCGGCGCGATCCGCCGGGTGCGCTGGCACCTGTCCGGCGTCCGCAGCCGCGGCCGCTCCGGCCGCACCGACCTCGTCTACGGCATCGGCATCGACGTGACCGAGCGCCGCGCCCTCGAGCGCCGCGCCGCCGACGCCGAGGCCCTGAACGCCATGGCCCCCCTCGCCCTCGGCCTCGCCCACGAGATCAGGAACCCCCTGAACGCCGCCGTGCTCGAGCTCCACCTGCTCAGCCGCAGCATCGACCGTCTCTCCGACGAGGCGATCCGCGAGCCGATGAAGCGCCGCGTCGGCATCGTCGAGGCCGAGATCGCCCGTCTGGGCCGTCTCCTCGGCGAGTTCCTGGAGCTCGCCCGCCCCCGCGCCCCGCACCGCGAGCCCGTCGACCTGGCCCGGGTTGTCCGCGACGTGCTCGATCTGGAGGAGGAGGCGCTCGCGAGCCACCGCGTCGAGGTCGTCCGCGATCTCTCCGACGACTGCTTCGCCCTCGGCGACGTCGAGAAGCTCAAGCAGGTCGTCCTGAACCTGGTGGTAAACGCCCTGGACGTAATGCCCGAAGGTGGTGTTTTGCGCGCCAGCGCTTCCGGCGACGCGCAGGAGGTCTGGCTTTCGATCGGCGACACCGGCCCGGGCATCGCCCCCACCATCCTCGCCGAGATTTTCGACCCCTTCTTCACCACGAAGGCCGCCGGCACCGGCTTAGGCCTCGCGATCGTCCGCAAGATCGTCGATCAACATGCTGGCCGGGTCGAGGTGAACACCCGTGCCGGCGAGGGCACGACCGTCCGCGTCCGTCTCCCCCGTTTCACCGCCGAGCCCGTCTCCCGCCCGGTCTCTTCCCCCCCGCGCTCCGCCACCCACTAGATCGCTCGCCGCCCGCGAGGTCCTCCTCACCGCAGCCGCCGCGAGGTCCTCCTCACCGCAGCCGCCGCGAGGTCCTCCCCGCCGCAGCCGCCGCGAGGTCCTCCTCACCGCAGCCGCCGCGAGGTCCTCCCCGCCGCTGCCGTAGCGGCGGTCACCCGCACAGGAGACGGGCCCAGATCGGCGTTTTCGGCGCGCAGGCGTACTCCAGTACGCCGAGCACCGAAAACGCCGAGGTGGGCCCGTATCCGCAGCGGGTGACCGTCGCTACCGTTAGCCGACGATGCGCATGGGGGGTTTTAGCGGCAGCGGCGGCTTGGAGCCGGGGGCCGACGGGACCGAGGGCGCGGGCTTCGGCATCGTCTCCCCCTCGAGGGCGGCGAGCGCCAGGAACAGCCGGTCCATGCCGTAGTCGAGCGCCACCTCGCGCTGGAAGACGTGCGCGATCTTGATGAGCCGCAGCGACGTCTGCTTGCCGAGGTCGATCTCGCGCTCGAGGAACGCCTCGAACGAGCCGTACCCCTTCGCCTGATACAGCTCCTGCTGCTGGATCTCGGCGAGCACCACCCCGATATCGAAGAACCCCTTGTCGAGCCGCTTGCGGAGCGTGCGGATCTTCTGGGTCTGGTTGTGGAGCTCGGCGATCTTGGCCTTGATCTCCTCCGCGCCCGTCGGCACGCGGATGGTCGCCCGCGCGCTCCCGGGCGGCGCCGGCTCGGCGGCCCGTGCCCGCGCCTCGGCCGCGTGCTTCGCCGCGTGCCGCGCAGCCCAGGGCGCGGCGCCGCGGAGACCGAGCTTACGCTTCGAAGCGCTTGACGAGGATTTCGATTCTTCCTTGATTACCGGATTCACGGGTTTCGCAAGCTGAGCTTCTGCGCCCCCTTTGGCGCTCGAAGAGGCCTTCTTCTTCGTGCCCGTCGCCTTTTCGGAGCTGCCCTGCTTCGTGATCTTCGGCATGTCGCTGCGTCCCCCGCTGGGTACGAGATCGTCGCGGCCCCTCGCCACAAGCGCGCGCCGCGCGCGCAGGAAAAGCTCCCGCGCGGCTGTCAAGACCTATTGGTTAGACAGGTCGTCGCCTTACCAAAAAATCGCCCGCCCCGTCCACTAAGTTTCGGGGAGGCTCCTCGCTTTCCCGGTGTGAGCATGACCCAAGATCGACCGGAGAGCCAAAACCGGAGAGCATCACACGCTGTCGTGCTGCTCGAAAAGTGGCTCGCCGGCCGCGCGGCGCGTGGTTTTTTCCCGCGCTGCGGTGCGGCGCGTCCCCTCGCCGCAGCGCCACCGCGTGGGTGCGCCGCCGCGCCGCCGCGCCGCCGCGCTGCCGCGCCCGGCGCGGAGCACGGTCCCGGCGCGGGTCGTGGCGGCGCGGGGCGGCGCTGGCGTGCCGCCGGCGTCGTGTGTTCGTCGCGGCGTCGTCCCGCCGCGGTGACCTGCCTGTGAGCCGCCGCCCATCACGTGCGCGCCCCGCGCGCGGCCCTCCAAGAGCCAGGGCCGGTCGTGGTAGATCGCGGTCCATGACCTCCCCCCCCGCCGGTCGCGACCCGGGCGATGGTTCCCGCCAGGCCGGCTCCGCTGATGCGCCGCGTCGTCCCAGTGAGTTTCCGCGCGGCTCGGCGAGCAGCCGGATTGCCGTGGTGGTGAACGGCAACGCCAAGAGCGTGACGGCGGAGGTGATCGAGACGCTCGATCAGATCCTGGACACCGGGGATCTGTTCGTCTCGCGGCGGGTCGAGGAGAGCGAGGGCATCGCGCGCATCCTGGTGGATCGGGGCTACGGCACGATCCTCACGGGCGGCGGGGACGGGACGTTCACGGTGGTGGTGACGTCGGTGGTGAACGAGGCGAAGCGGCGGGGGGTGCCGCCGCCGCGGTTCGGGCTGCTCCGCCTGGGGACGGGCAACTCGCTGGCGTGGGTGCTCGGCGCGTCCGGGGGCGCGGGCGCGAAGCCGGGGCTGGCGGCGGACCTCCAGCGCCTGCGCGCCGACGCCGGGAGCCGGAACCTGCGGCTGGTGGAGGCGGAGGACATCCTGTCGCCGTTCTGCGGCTTCGGGATCGATGCGGTGATGCTCCGCGACTACAACGCGGTGAAGGCGGCGCTCGGGCGCGGCCCGCTGAAGCGGCTCGCGCCGGGGCCGGTGGCGTACGCGGTCGCCGCGACGACGCGGACGATCCCGAGCTACCTCGTGCGGCGCACGCCGCACTGCCGGATCATCAACGAGGGCAACGACGCGATCCGCGTCGGCGAGAAGGGGGCGATCCTCGGGGCGCCCATCAAGAAGGGCGGCGTGATCTACGAGGGGCCGGCGAAGATCGCGGCGCTGTCGACGATCCCCTACTACGGCTTCGGCTTCCGGATGTTTCCCTACGCGGACGACCGCCAGGACCGGATGCAGCTGCGCGTGTCGATGATCTCGCCGCTCACGTTCGTGCGGCACTTCTCGAGCATCTGGAGCGGCGATTTCGGCGACCTGGAGACGGTGTTCGACTACTTCGTCGACGAGGTCACGATCGAGATGGACCCGGCGACGAGCTTCCAGATCGGCGGCGACGTGCGCGGGGATCGCTCGCGGGTGCGGGTGCGGCTGACGGAGCCGATCAAGATCGTGGATTTCTACGCGCCGCCGCGGGGGTAGGCGGCGAGGCCCGAGGGCGGTCGACGGGAGGGGCCGCGGCGGGTGTTGAACATCGCCGCGGTCCGGCTCAGCCGACCCGCACGTACGCCCGCTTGCCGTCGAACGCCGCGGCCACGAGGTGGATCGGCAGCGCCCCGCGCTCGCACAGCTCGGTCGCGTACTCCCGCTCCTGGATCTGCTGCAGGGCGGCGGCGAGCGCCGCGTCGGGGGTCTCTCCCTCCTCGGCGTCGACGGTCTTCAGCTCCAGCGCCTACGAGGCATCCTCCCTGCTTCCGAGGGCGGACTGCCCGCTGGATCAATCGTAATACTCGCTCCCCAGGTGGGTGATGAGGTCCTCTCCCATCAGCCACCGCATCGTGTTCTTGAGCTTCATCGACTGGATGAAGAGATCGTGCTCCGGGTACAGCCCGGGCGCGGTCATCGGGCTCTTCCAGTAGAAGCTCAGCCACTCCTGCGTCCCGCGCAGCCCGGCGCGCTGCGCGAGATCGAGCAGGAGCGCGAGGTCGAGCACGATCGGCGCTGCGAGGATGGAGTCGCGGCACAGGAAGTTGACCTTCAGCTGCATGGGATAGCCGAGCCACCCGACGAGATCGATGTTGTCCCAGCCCTCCTTGGCGTCGCCGCGAGGGGGGTAGTACTCGATCCGCACCTTGTGGAAGAGCTTGCCATAGAGCTCTCCGTAGGCGTGCGGCTCCAGGATGTGCTCGAGCACCCCGAGCTTCGAGACCTCCTTCGACCGGAACGACCCCGGGTCGTCGAGCACCTCGCCGTCGCGGTTGCCGAGGATGTTCGTCGAGAACCACCCCGCGACGCCGAGCATCCTCGCCTTGAGGCCCGGCGCGATCACGGTCTTCATCAGCGTCTGGCCGGTCTTGGAGTCCTTGCCGGCGATCGGCACCTCCTGCCTCCTGGCGAGCTCCTGCGCGGCCGGGAAATCGACCGTCAGGTTCGGCGCGCCGTTCGCGAACGGGATCCGCTCCTTGAGGCAGGCCCACGCGTAGATCTGGGAGCTCGAGATCGCCGGGTGGTCCTCGGCGAGGCCCGCCTCGAAGCGCGCGATCGAGCCGTGGACCTCCGCGGGCTCGACGTAGGCCTCCGTCGAGCCGCACCAGACGGCGACGCCGCGGGCCGCGCCGCTGTCGCGGAGGAAGGCGCGGACGTCGGCGCGGACCTGCTCGACCATGTCGGCCTTGCTCGCGCCCTTCTTCACGTGCGTGCCGTGCAGCCGCCGCACGTACTCCGGGTAGAACACCGCGGTCATCGGCCGGATCCGCTCGAGCTCCTCGCGGACGGCGTCGAGGTGCCGGCGCTCGAGCACGTCCGCGTGCCGCGCCGACTCGTACGCGCTGTCGGGGAAGATGTCCCACGCGCCGAACGCCAGCTGATCGAGCGGCGCGAGCGGCAGGAAATCCTTGATCCGGGGCGTGCGGCCCTCGGTCCGCTTGCCGAGCCGGATCGTGCCGAGCTGCGTGAGTGATCCGATCGGCGCCGCGAGCCCGCGCCTCGCGAGCAGGGTGCCCGCGATCGTGGTCGTGGCGACGGCGCCCAGGCCCGGCAGCAAGATCGCGAGCTTCCCGTCTGCCTTCTTGATCTCCTTCGGCTGCTTCACGTGACGTCCCCCCCGGGTCGTGGACGCTCGCCGGGCAAGGCGGAGCATCCGCCCGGTGCCGTGGCCCGGCGCGCGCGATCCGGCCGCGGTCGCGCGGCGACGCGGCTGCCCGGAGCATGGAGCCGGGCGTGCGCGTGCACCACGGCCCGGCGAGCGCGCGAGGGCGATTCCTGCGCGGTCCCTTCGCCGGCGTCCGGCGCGCCCGCCCGCACGGCGCCTGGGACGGCGTCAGGGCGCGGCGCGCGGGTAGCCGGCGGCGGGGGTCATCCCCTCGATCCAGGCGCGGATCACGGCGACGGCCTCCTCGTCGACGCGGCGGGTCGCGAGCGGCGGCATCTGCTCGGGCGGCGCGCCGGGCGGGTCGCGCCGCGACATGGCGTAGAGCACGGCGCTGCGGTCGGGATCGAGGGGCCTTATCCGGTAATAACGCGCCTCGGGCGGCGCGCCGGAGGGGCGGAGCTTCGCGGGCTGGTTGATCGCGGTCTGGTAGACGCGCGCGCCGCGCACGCCGGCGACCTGGCCCGGAGGATCGACGTTGAGGCGCATCTCGAAGTGCGTCGCGACGCCGAGCGGGTGATGGCATGAGACGCCGCAGTTGACGTGGAGCAGCCCGAGCGCGCGCCGCTCCGTCGCCGTTCCGGGCACGTCGAGCGCGGCCGCGCCGGGGAGCGGGCCGCCGGCGCCGGCCGCGAGCAGGCCGAGATCGGCGAGCGCGGCGTAGGTCAGGCCGCTGGCCTCCGGGGCGGCGAGCAGGATCGCCTCGAAGCCGAGCGGGTTGTCGGTCTTGCCCGCGTGGCAGCGGATGCAGTCGACCTGCGCGGGGATCGCGTAGCCGGGCACGCCCGGCACCTCTGGGACGCCGGCCTTCACCTGCAGCGCGCGCGCGCCGTCCTCGGACCAGGCGTAGGTGGCGCGCGTCCAGCGATCCTCCGCGGTCTTCCACAGGAGCCTCGTCTCGATCCGCCGGCTCTCCCCGGCGACGGGCATCCGGAACTCCTTCCACAGCTTGGTGCCGACGGGGAAGATCCAGTCGTTCATCCGGGAGACATCGATGGTCGAGCCCGGAGGGAGGTAGATCCAGCGCGTCTTCTCGGCGCCGTCGCTCCAGAGCTCGAAGGCCGGCTTGAACTCGCGGACGCCCGCCGCGAGCGAGCGCGCGCCGGTGTCGCTGTAAAGGCCAGTGCAGCGGAGGTCGAGCGGGTCCTCGTCGCCGTCCTTGCAGGGCGGCCCGTCCTGCGGCGCCGGCGCCACGCCGGCGTGGCCGTCCGTCGCGGCGCCGGCGCGGCCGTCCGTCGCGGCGCCGGCGCGGCCGTCCGTCGCGGCGCCGCGCGCGGTCGCGTCGGCCGCACCGGCGGGGCCGAGCCGGTCGGGAGAGGGGAGGGGATCGACCCCGGGCGCGCCGCCGGGGCCGCAGCCGCCGCAGCCCGCGAACAGCAGCGACGCGAGGACGGCTTGCCAGGTGCGGCCGCTCATGATGGAGAGGAGGAGAAAGAGGTGCCCGCTTGTTCGAGAGACCATGGCCTCGGCGTGTTGTGGGGCGCGCTGCCGGCGCGACGACGAGAGCGTGCCATTGGACCGCCTGCTGCCTCCTGCTCGCGGGCAGTGTAGCGGCTTGCGAGAAGCGCGTGCAGGTCGCGGGGCCGCCCGAGGGGCCTCGCGAGGGCGGCCCCGGCCAGGCCGCGGCCGCGAGCGCGGCGCCGCCGGTCCAGGCCGGCGCGGCGAGCCCTGGGCCGGCGCCCGCTGCACCGGAGGGCGCGCCCGCGGCACAGGCTGCGCCCGCGCCGGAGGCCGCGCCCGCGGCGGGGGGCGCCCGTGCGACGGGGGGCGCGACGCGGGCGGATCTCGCTCGCCCCGCGCAATGCAGCGGCGTTCCGCCGCTGAAGCTCACGCTCGTCGCGAGCGGGTTCGACCAGCCGACGTTCGTCGCGTCGCCGCCCGGCGACCCGGCGCGCCTCGTGGTGGTGGAGAAGACAGGCACCCTCCGGCTCATCAAGGAGGGCACCATCCAGCCGGCGCCGTTCCTCGACGTGCGATCGCGCGTGTTCCAGCCGACGCCCAACTCGGAAGGCGGCTTGCTCGGGCTCGCGTTCCACCCCGATTACGCGAAGAACGGGCGGTTCTGGATCCATTACTCGTCGGTTCCGCGCGGCAACGTCGTGATCGAGGAGTGGAGGCGCGGAGCGCAGGGCGGCGACGCCGCGCATCCCGAGCCGGTCCGCACCCTCGTCGACGTGAAGCACGGCGCCTGGAACCACGTGGGCGGGATGCTCGCGTTCGGAAGGGACGGCTATCTTTACGCCGCGATCGGCGACTCCGCGCGCTCGCCGAGCCCCGCGGCCGATCTCACCTCGAAGCTCGGCAAGATCCTCCGCATCGACGTCGATGATCCGAGGAAGGCGCCGGCGGGCAACATGGGCGGCGTCGAGCCGCTCATCTGGGATTACGGGCTCCGGAACCCGTGGCGGTTCAGCTTCGACCGGCTCACCGGGGATCTCTATATCGGCGATGTCGGCCAGAAGGCCTGGGAGGAGATCCTGGTGGAGCCCCCTGGCCAGGGCAGGAACGATTACGGCTGGGAGGCGATGGAGGGCTCCCACTGTTATCCTCCGGGCGCGGCGTGCAAGCCGCGCGGCGTCCTCCCCGCGGTCGAGCACCCGCGGAGCGAGGCGGGCTCGATCATCGGCGGCTACGTGTACCGCGGCGCGAAGATCCCGTGTCTGCGCGGCCGTTATGTGTACGGCGATTATGTGACGGGCCGCTTCTTTTCGTTTGTGTGGGACGGCAAGGCCGCAACCGACCGCGTCGAGCTGACGTCCGCGCTGCGCCCGAACGGGCTGCCGTCCTCGTTCGGAGAGGACGCCGCGGGGGAGATCTATGTGGTGATGTTCAACACGGGGCGCATCTACCGGATCGATCCGGGGTGAGGCGTCGCGTCGCCCTTCCCGGTTGTCGTACATTTTGCGGCGAGAGCAGGCGCGCGAACTCCACGGCTGGGTTCGGTGAGGGGCGGCGGGGTATCCTCGGCGACTCCGTGTCACCTCGCTGAAGCGCTGCGATGGAGGTACGATCGGCCATGAGCTCTGCGTTGCGCGGGTGATCTCGCTACGATTTCGGCGTCTACGATGGCCAGGGGCGTCTCTCGGCGCTGCTGGAAGCCGAGCGACGGTTCGGGACGGACTCGTCTTGGGCTCGTGCGTGGCATGTGATGGCCGTCGAACGCATGGCTCAACCGACCGACGCTCCGCGGGCTCTGCCGGACGTGGTGAGCCGCTTCCGGGCAACGTTCAGGAGTTGGCCGGAGGTTGGCGGGCACCCTCCCGGAAGCTGGGCGGACTTCCCTGGAGGGGGTCGAGCACCTCGCGGAAGCTGGGCGGACTTCCCTGGAGGGGGTCGAGCACCTCGCGGAAGCTCGGCGGACTTCCCTGGAGGGGGTCGAACCCCCTCGCGGAAGCTGGGCGGACTTCCCTGGAGGGGGTCGAGCACCTCGCGGAAGCTCGGCGGACTTCCCTGGAGGGGGTCGAGCCCCCTCGCGGAAGCTGGGCGGACTTCCCTGGAGGGGGTCGAGCACCTCGCGGAAGCTCGGCGGACTTCCCTGGAGGGGGTCGAGCCCCTCGCGGAAGCTGGGCGGACTTCCCTGGAGGGGTCGAGCACCTTCGCGGAAGTCCGAAGAGCTGCGACGAGGTGGTGACCCGCCTCCAGGTTGCGTTTCCAGGCTGCGCTGAAGGGCGGCGGCGAGCCCGCCAGGAAGCTGCGCCGCCGGGCGGGACGCCTCAGCCGGCGCCAGCGAGCGCGTCGCGCGCCGCCGCCGTGATCTCGAACGAGCGCCGGCGCGCGTCGTGGTCGAAGATCTGGGAGGTCACCATGAGCTCGTCGGCGCGCGTGCGGGTGATGAAGTCCAGCAGCCCGCGCCGCACCGTCTCGGCGGACCCGACGACCGAGCAGACCAGCGCCTGCTCGAGGCCGGCGCGCTCCATCGGCGTCAGCTCGCGCTCGAAGCCGATGGCCGGCGGCGGCAAGGGGCCCGGCCGACCGCGGCGCAGGTTGACGAACGCTTGCTGCAGCGAGGTCCAGAGGAGGCGGGCCTCGTCGTCGGTGTCCGCGGCGAACACGTTGACCCCCAGCATGACGTACGGGCTCGCGAGCTGCGCCGACGGGCGGAACTCGCGGCGGTACAGCGCGATCGCCTGCATCATCTGGGCCGGCGCGAAGTGCGAGGCGAAGGCGTAGGGCAGGCCGAGCGCCGCGGCGAGCTGGGCGCCGAAGAGGCTGGAGCCCAGGATCCAGATCGGCACGTTCAGGCCCGCGCCCGGCACGGCGCGGACCAGCTGGCCAGGCTCCGCCGGGCGGAAGTAGCCCATCAGCTCGAGCACGTCCTGCGGGAAGCCGTCGACGTCGCCGGCGAGGTTCCGCCTCAGCGCGCGCGCGGTGACCTGGTCGCTGCCGGGGGCGCGGCCGAGGCCGAGATCGATGCGCCCGGGAAAGAGCGACGCCAGGGTGCCGAACTGCTCGGCGATCACCAGCGGCGCATGGTTCGGGAGCATGATGCCGCCCGCGCCGACCCGGATCGTCGAGGTGCCGCCGGCCACGTGCGCGATCACCACCGCGGTCGCGGCGCTGGCCACGCCGCCCATGTTGTGGTGCTCGGCAAGCCAGTAGCGGCGGTAGCCGAGCCGCTCGGCGTGGCGGGCGAGGTCGAGCGTGTTGCGGAACGCCTGGGCGGCGTCGCCACCCTGGACGATCGGCGAGAGGTCGAGGACGGAGAAGGGGATCATGGCCGGCACCTCGCTCGACTGTTACACGGCGATGCCGGTTGCGGGAGCTACGCCGGCTCGGCTCCCGCGTCCGCCTCCGCCGCCCGTGGGCGACCTGGGGTATGCTTCGCGCCATGCATGCGGCACCTCCGGTCGCTCCGCCCCGCGCGCCGCGAAGGCCCACGATCGAGGACTGGCTCGCCATTCCCGAGGAGAAGCGCGCCGAGCTCATCGACGGGCGGATCGTGTACCAGGGCATGCCGGGACCGGTGCACGGCAGGACCCAGGCCGGGGTCATCGCGCTCGTTCGCGGCGCCTACGACCGGCGTCCGGGCGGCGCTGAGCGGCCCGGCGGCTGGTGGGTTTCGATGGAGGTGGACATGGAGATCGCGGGCCTGGGCTGCCGACCCGATGTGCTCGGCTGGCGCCGCGACAAACACGCCACCCTGCCCGAGCCCGACCGGCGCGGCATCGTGACCGCCGCGCCGGACTGGATCTGCGAGGTCCTGTCGCCGACGACCGCGCACGTCGACATGGGCGACAAGCGGCTCGGGTACCACCGCGCGGGCGTCGCGCACTACTGGCTCGCGGACCCGCACAACGGCACGCTCACGGTGCTGCGGTGGACCCCGGAGGGGTACCTGATCGCGCTCGTCGCCGGCCGGGGGGACAAGGTCCGCGCGGCGCCCTTCGATGCGGTCGAGATCGACGTCGGCGGCCTCTTCGGCGACGACGCGGACGAGCCGCCGCCCTCCGGGGAGCCGACGGCGCCATGACGCGGCCGCGCCCGCTGTACTACGCTCCTCCCGTGCGCCGCTCCTCCCTGTCGCTGTGCCGCCGGGTCCCGGCGGTCCTCCTCGCCCTCGCCGCCGCGCTCGGGGCGCCCGCGGACGCGGCCGCGTTCCTCTGGCCGAACGTGCCGGAGCAGATCGCGCGCGCGCTCGCCTCGGGGGACGTCTCGGAGCGCCGGCTCGCCGCGACCCGCGTCGGCGAGCTCGCCCCGGAGACGGCGCTCGGGCTGATCCAGAAGGGCATGAGCGATCCCGACGTCGAGGTGCGGCTGCACCTCGCCAGGGCGGCGGTGAGCTTCCGGATGCCGCGCGCGGGAGACCTCGTGATCGAGTGGCTCGGCGAGGGGGACGCGCGCCTCAGGCTCGCGGCCTGCGACGTCATCCGCGCGGCGCCGACCGACCGGTCCGTCGTCGCGCTCGGGCGCGTGCTCGGCGATCCGGATCCGCACGTGCGCATCGCCGCCGCGGCCGCGATGGGCGCGGCGGGGCTCCCGGACGCGGTCTCGCCGCTGCTCGGCCACCTCGACGACGGCGCGCCCGAGGTGCGCGCGGAGGTCGCGCGCGCGCTCGGCCGGATCGGCGACGGCCGCGCCGTCGTGCCGCTCATCGGCAAGGTGCAGGACGCGGTGCCGGAGGTCCGCAAGGCCACGGCGCGGGCCCTCGGAGAGCTCGGCGACGCGCGGGCCGTCAGCGCGCTCATCCTCGCGCTGCAGGACCAGGCGCAGGACGTCCGCGTCGAGGCGGTCACCGCGCTCGGCCGGCTGCGCTTGGACGAGGCGACGCCGGCGATCGCGGAGCTCGTCTCGGCCTCGCCCGGGGCGCTCGGGGGCTCGGGGGCGTTCCCCGGGGCGCGCGCGGCCGACGGCGGCACCTCGAGCAACGACGTGCGCGAGGCCGCGTTCCGGGCGCTCGGCCGGATCGGCTCCGACGCCGCGGTGCGGGTGCTGCTCGCGGCGCTCGCGAAGGACGACCCCGCGGCCCCGCGCTCCGCGGTCCGCGACGCCCTCGTCAGCGCCGGGAGGGCTCCGGCGGCGCCCGCCGCCGCTGCGACCGGCGCGCCCGGCGCAAGCGCAGCCGGCGCGACCGGCGCGCCCGCCCAGAAGAACGTGGCCGTGCCCGCGCTGATCGCCGCGCTCGCTGCGGCGCCGTCGGGCAACACCGCGGCGGGCGCGGCCCTCGTGCTCGGCGAGCTCAAGGCGAGGGAAGGGCTGCCCGCGCTCGTCCGCGGGATGCAGCGGGGCGTCGTCCCGCTCCGGCACGGGCTCCGCGCCCTCTCCGCGCTCGGCGACCCCGCGGCGCTGCCCAGCGTGCTCGAGCTGCTCGGCGACGCCGACCCCTCCGTGCGCCGCGAGGCGATCCGCGCCGCGAGCGCGCTGCTCGATCCCGCGCGCCCCGACGGGCGCGCCGTGGATCCCGCGCGCGCCCTGCTGAACGACCCCGCGACCCCGCCGGACGAGAAGCTCGCGCTCGTGCGGCTCCTCGGGCGCACCGGCTCGCCCCGCGCCCAGGAGGTGCTCCTGCCCCTCGCGAAGGCCCGGTCCGGGCCGCTCCGGCTCGCCGTGATCGAGGCGCTCGGGGCGGCGCGCGCCGCCGGCAAGCTCGGCGCGGCCGTCGACGCCGCGCTGCTCGAGGCCCTCGACGACGAGTCGGGCGACGTGCGCCTCCGCGCCGCGGTCGCGCTCTCCCGCGTCGCCGGCCCGGGGATCGCGCGCGACCTCCTGAAGCGGCTCACCGTCGCCGCCGAGCAGGACCGCGGCGCGCTCGGCATCGCCCTGTCCGGCGCCCTCTCCCGCGCGGGCGACGCCGGCGGCGCGAAGGACGCCGCGGCGGACGACCTCGCCCGCGACGTCGCCGCGGCCGTCGCCAGCGCCCCGGACGCCGCGCGCGACGCGCTCCTCGAGGGCCTCGGCCGCATGCGCGGGCAGGCCGCGGGCGCCGCGCTCGCGCGCATGGCCTCGGCGGCGCCCATCGACGACCGCCGCAAGATCGCCGAGGCGCTCGCCGGGCACCCCGGCCACGCCGGCGACCCTGGCGCCGCCGCCGCGCTCCGCAAGCTCGCGGGCGATCCGGACCCGGGCGTCCGCGCCAACGCCGTCTGGTCTCTGGGCGCGGTGGGCGGCGCGATCGGCGACAAGGACACGCTGCCGCTGCTCCTGCCGCTGCTCAAGGATCCCGACGCCGCCGTGGCCGGCAACGCGGCGGGCGCGCTCGGGCGGCTCGCGGGCCGCGCCCCCGCGAGCGCCCCGCGCGCGGCCGCGGCCCTGTGCGCGGCGTTCTCCGACGCCCGGCCCTACGTGCGCGCCAACGCGCTCGCCGGCCTCACCGTCTCCGGGGCGCGCTGCGACGGCGCCGCCGCCCGCGACCTGCTCGCGCGCGACCCCGCCGAGGCGGTCCGCCTCGCCGCGGCCGACCACCTCGCGCTGGTCGGCGGCGACGAGGGCCGCCGCGCGCTCGCCCGCTGCGCCAGCGAGGACCGGAACGCGACCGTCGCGGCGCGCTGCGCCCACGCCGCCCCGCCCCGCGCGCCCTCGCCCGGCGCCGAGGACGTCGTCGTCTTTGTGGTCCCCTTCGACGCCGGCCGCGGCGACGCGGGCCGCGACGCGCCGGTCCCGCGCGCCCCCTTCGCGCTCGTGCGCGCCGACGGCCTGATGCGCCTCGGCGTCGCGGATCGCCGCGGGGAGCTCTTCGAGCGCGCCGCCCCGCGGGGGCCGCTCCGGCTCGCCGTCCCGGCACCGCTCGTGAAGTGAGCCCGCGCCCGCCGCGCTGAGCCGGACGCCATGCGGAGTTGACGGCTCCTGTCAGGCTGCCGAGGAACAAAGAGCACGGCGACAGGGACATGGGCCCGTGTCCTTGGAGAGGAACGACGGGTAGGGTAAAATGTTCTTGTGAAGCTGATCGACGCACAGCAGGTTGCCGAGCGATTCCGTGTCGCGATGGCGCTGTACGAGCTCGGTGAGCAGATGCTGCGCCAGAAGGTACGCCGGCAGCACCCCGAGGCTGGCGACGACGAGGTCGACGCGCGGGTGGCGGAGTGGCTTCATCGTCGACCCGGGGCTGAGCTCGGCGACGCCGAAGGGTGTCCTGTGCCATGGCCTCGCCGAGGCTGAACCCCGTAGAAGCTGCTCTGCGCCGGATCGCGGAGGATCTCGGCGCGGCCGGCGGCAGGTGGGCGCTGATCGGGGGGCTCGCGGTGAGCGTGCGCGCCGAGCCCCGGACGACACGCGACGTCGACGTGTGCGTCCAAGTCCGGGACGACACCGAGGCCGAGGCGATCGTGTACGCCCTCCAGGCGCGTGGTTACCGGATCCTGTCCGTCCTCGAGCAGTCATCGGCAGGGCGGCTCGCGACGGTGCGGCTGGAGCCACCCTCGGAGGCAGGTCGCGGCGCGCTCGTCGATCTCTTGTTCGCCTCGTCAGGGATAGAGACGGAGATCGTCGACGCAGCAGAGCCGCTCGCGATCCTCGCCGACCTCGAGGCGCCGGTCGCGCGCGTCGGGCACCTGATCGCCCTCAAGGTGCTGGCCCGGGATGATCGGCGTCGCCCTCAGGACTGGGACGACATCCAGGCGCTCCTCAAGGAGTCAACTCCGACGGATCTGGAAGAGGCCCGGTCCGCGCTGCAGCTGATCGAGGAGCGTGGCTATCATCGCAGCAAGAACCTCGTGCAACACCTCGATGAAATCCTCGGCGACGGCGCTCCTGGGCGACCGTGACGGGCGTGGCAGCCGTAGCTGACCTGCTGATGCGCGGCGAGCTCGCGCCCTGCCCCGCGGGGGCCGCTCCGGCTCGCCGTCCCGGCGCCGCTCGTGAAGTGAGCCCGCGCCCGCCACGCTGAGCCGGACGCCATGCGCAGCCGACCCGACGTCGAGCTCCGGATGTCCAGGACCGCCCACCCGGGCGACGTCATCCTGGTCGAGCTCGTGCTCCGGAGCCGCGCGAGGACGCCCGTCGACGCGATCGAGCTGCACCTGGAGGGCATGCAGGTCGCCCGGGTGGACGAGCGCGTCCTCGTGCCGCCCCACTTCCTCTCGCTCATCGCGCGCGTCGCGGGGCAGACCACGCTGCCCGAAGGAGAGCAGCGCTACCGCGCGAGCTTCCCGCTCCCGGCCGACGCGCCCTGCTCGTACCTCGGCACGCGCGCCGAGATCCGCTACGGGATCACCCTCTCCATCGCGATCCCGTGGTGGCTCGACGTCCAGGAGTCGTACGAGGTGCTCGTCACCCCGCGCCCCGCCGCCCGCCCGCCGCGGGCGCCGGTCGCGGGCACCACGGCGCGCGGCGACAGCCCCTTCGTCGAGGTCTCGCTCGACGACCAGGTCTTCGCCCCGGGCGACGAGATCTCCGGGGCGGTGGCCCTCGGCAACGTGGTCGGCCGCAACGTGCGCGGCGTCGAGATCTCGCTGGTCGGCGTCGAGCGCCTCCTCGGCGGGGACCTCTCCGCGCCGGGCCGCGCCACCGAGGCCCACCGCTTCACCGCCTTCCGCCGCGCGGACAGCCGCGACGAGGGGCGGGAGCTGCCCTTCCGGTTCCGCATCCCCCGCAGCGTCGCGCCGTCGTTCGACGCCGGGTGGATCGCCCTGGTCTGGGGGCTCGAGGTGCGCGTCGAGCTCGCGCGCTCCGACGGCATCGTCCACACGACGCCGCTCGTCCTCGGCGTCTTCGATCGGCCGCCCGTGCCCGCCGCCATGCGCCGGCAGATCGGCTCGGGCAGGTGGCGCGCGGTCTGGAGCGCGGTCGGCGCGCGCCATGGCCTGTCGCTCGACCCGCTCGAGCTGCGCCTCTCGGGCGCGATCGCCGGCTGCTCCGCGGCCGTGTGGATCGACGCGGGCTCCTCGTCGAGCGGCGCGCTCGTCGGCGAGCTGCGCTGGCCGTCGTGGGGGCTCGGCCTCGAGGTCGGCCTCAAGCGCTTCCTGCTCGCGCTCTCCTCCGAGGACGACGGCGGCTTCGGCCGCCGCTACCGCGTGCGCGGGCGCGACCCCGGCCAGGTCCGCGCCGTGATCGCCGGGCCCCTGCGCCGGGCGCTGCTCGCCTTCGACGACGTCCGGCTCGACGACGAGCACGTCGTGGTCCGAGCCCGCACGCCGGGCCACGACCAGCCGTGGCTCGGCGCGTTCATCGAGCACCTCGCCGCGCTCGCGGCCGAGATCCACGCCGCGAGCGCGCGCATCCCGCCGCCCACGCCGATGACCGGGATGCGCCCGGCGTGGGAGCGGTTCGCCGAGGAGCTCCACGGCCGCCTCGAGGTGGGCCGCATGCGCATCCGCGACGCGCAGCTCGACGGCGCCACCTTCCACATCGACACCTGCTTCGAGCGCGGCCCCCACCCCGAGCGCTCCGAGCTCACGCTGGTGCTCGAGCCGCCGCTCCAGGCCTCGCTCGATCCCGACGACCCCGAGCAGCTGCGCGCCGCCTCGCCCGGGGCGCGCGAGGTGATCCGGGACCTGCGCGCCCGCACGCGCGCGCTCCGCATCGCCCCGCACGCCATCGTGGTCACGGTGCCCGCCCCGCTCGAGGACCCCGCGACCGTGCGCGCCCTGCTCGGGGCGCAGCTGCACCTCGCGGCGCTCCTGCGCGGCGCGCGGGCCGCCGGCCCCTACCGCTGAGCGCCGCGCGCCGCGCGCCACGCCGACCCGCGCTCGGGAAACCCCTTACGCCGGCGTAACCACCAATTTCCACACAAAACGCGCGCTGATCCGGGCTAGAGTCCCCGCCCATGCTCAAAGACCTCTCCCGCCAAGAACGCCTTCAGCTGATGCGGTTCATCTGTTCGTTCGCCTGGGCCGACCTCGAGGTGCGCGAGCAGGAGCGCGAGTTCGTCCGCAAGATGATCCGGCGGCTCGAGCTCGACGCGGACGAGGCCAAGGAGGTGAGCAGCTGGCTCGACGTACCGCCCGCGGCCGACGACCTCGATCCGATGAAGATCCCCCGCGCGCACCGGCAGCTCTTCCTGGCCGCCGCGCGCGAGATGATCTCGTCCGACGGCGAGATCGGCGACGAGGAGCGCGAGAGCCTGAGCCTGCTCGAGCAGCTCACCCGCTGACCCGGGCCGGAGACGTTGCGCAGGGGTGTGCGTGGGTGGATGAGCTGGTGAAACGATGAGCACGATGGCGCAGGGCGGGGCCGGCGAGGACCGGGCCCTGGAGGAGCTGAGCGCGGGCGGCGCGGCCGAGCGGCCGTGGGTCGGCGTGATCATGGGGGGCAAGAGCGACTACGAGCACCTCGCGGTGACGAGCGAGCTCCTCAAGGAGCTCGGCATCCCGCACGAGGTGCGCGTCGTCTCGGCGCACCGCACGCCGGACCGGATGTTCGAGTACGCGACCACCGCGGCCGAGCGCGGGATCGAGGTGATCATCGCCGCCGCGGGCGGCGCCGCGCACCTGCCCGGCATGGTCGCCGCGAAGACGGTGCTGCCGGTCATCGGCGTGCCCATCCCCGCGACGGCGCTGAACGGCCTGGACGCGCTGCTCTCGATCGTCCAGATGCCGAAGGGCGTCCCGGTCGCCACGATGGCGATCGGCAAGCCCGGCGCGGCGAACGCCGCCCTCTTCGCGGCCGCGGTCCTCTCGGGCAAGCACCCCGAGCTGCGCGAGCGCCTCGCGGCGTTCCGCAGCGCCCAGGAGGCCGCCGTGCTCCGCGATGCCAACCTCGGATAGGTCCCCGCACATGCCCATCTACCCCGGCTCCACGCTCGCGATCCTCGGCGGCGGCCAGCTCGGCCGCATGACGGCGCTCGCCGCCCGCACCCTCGGCTACAAGGTCCACGCCCTCGATCCCGACCCCGACTGCCCGGCCAGGTCGGTGCTCGACCGCTGCGTCGTCGCGCCGTTCGACGACGCCTCCCAGGCCGCCGATCTCGCGTCGCAGAGCGACGTCGTGACCCTCGAGATCGAGAAGGTGTCGCTCGACAGCCTCGCGGCCGCGGGCCGGTTCGCGCCGGTGCGCCCGTCGGCCGACGTGCTGGGCATGGTGCAGGACCGCGGCGTGCAGAAGACCTGGCTGTCGCGGAACGGCTTCCCGGTGGGCCCCTTCCGCGAGATCGCGACGAGCGCGCAGCTGCTCGAGGCGACGCGCGCCATGGGCGGGGCGTGCTTCGTGAAGTCGTGCGTCGGCGGCTACGACGGCCGCGGCCAGCTGCGGCTCTCGCCCGGCGCCTCCCCGGGCGACGGCGGCGCGAGCGACGCCGACGCCGCCGCGCTCTTCCTCTCGCTGGGCGGCCAGCGCTGCGTCGTCGAGCAGGCGCTCGATCTGGAGGCCGAGCTGTCGGTGCTCGTCGCGCGCAGCCCGAGCGGCAAGCTGGCGGTGTACCCGCCGGCCCTGAACCACCACCGCGATCAGATCCTCGACTGGTCGCTGCTGCCGGGCCCCCTGTCGGCCGCGGTGACGGGCCAGGCGGTGCAGATCGCGCTCGAGCTCGCGGTCGGCCTGCGCGTGGAGGGCCTGCTCGTGGTCGAGCTCTTCCTGCTGAAGGACGGCCGCCTGCTCATCAACGAGCTCGCCCCGCGCCCTCACAACAGCTACCACGCGTCCGAGGTCGCCTGCGCGACGAGCCAGTTCGAGCAGGCCGTCCGCGCCGTCTGCGATCTCCCGCTCGGCTCGGTCGAGATCGTCCGCCCCGCCGCGATCCTCAACCTGCTCGGCGACGTGTGGCTCGGCAGCACGCCCCCGGCCTTCGAGGCCGCGCTCGAGGTCCCCGGCGTCCGGCTCCACCTCTACGGCAAGCGCGTCGCCCGCCCCGGGCGCAAGATGGGCCACCTCTCGGCCACGGGCCGCACGCCGGAGGAGGCGCTCGTCGCCGCGAAGCTCGCGATGGCCCGGCTCTCCGCGCAATCCGGCCAGCTCGAGCTGCCGCTGCCCGGGCGCTGACGCCGGCGCGCCGCGGCGCGACTGCATCCCACGACAACCCACCTGCGTTGACATGCGCGCACCGGCGACGACGCCCGGCGCGTTGACCCAGACTCTCGTCCTCGCGTATGGGTCTCCATCGTCAATGCAGATCACCATCCCGAGGGCCAGGCTGCGCGCCGCGCTGTTCGCCGTGATGGCGATCGTCGCGAGCGCCGGGCTCGCGGTCGAGGTGCTGAGGCCGATCGTGGGGCTCAAGCGCCGCAGCGGCGTCGTCCCGCTGCTCTCGCTGAGCTACGAGCAGAACGTGCCGACGTGGTACACATCGTCTCTGCTCCTCACCTGTTCGCTCTGCCTGGCCGTCATCGCGGCCGGCGCCCGCCGCGCGGGCGGATTCGTGAAGCACTGGTGGATCCTCTCCGCGGCGTTTCTCTACATCTCGCTCGACGAGGTCGTCGAGCTCCACGAGGGGGCGAGCTCCTGGATCGAGCTCGGCGGCGCGTTCTACTATAGCTGGGTGATCCCGGCCGCCGCCGTGGTGGCGGTGTTCGCCGTCGCGTACCTCAGGTTCCTCGGGCACCTCCCGCGGCACACGAGGAATCGATTCCTGCTCTCGGGCGGCATCTACGTCGCGGGCGCCCTCGCCATGGAGCTGCCGCTCGGGTACTGGGCCGAGCACGCCGGGAGCGACAACCTCGGTTATGCGCTCATCGATTTCGTGGAAGAGTCGATGGAGATGCTCGGCGTGAATCTCTTCCTGCTCGCGCTCGTCGATCACCTCGCCGTGCAAGGCTGGACGATCGGCTTCTCGCAGGGGGCTCCGGAGCCGCAGGCCGCCGCGGCCGAGCGCGCGGCATGATCGCGCGGGCCGAGGCCACGCCGCGGCCGCTGCTCGCCGGCGCTGGGCGGAGCGCCTACATCGTCAGCCCCTGGTACGACTGGGCGTTCTTCCTGCTCCCGCCGCTGCTCGCGCTCGCCGCCGGGGCGCTGATCGCCGGCACGCCGTTCAGCGACGAGCGGTTCCGGCTGCACGGGCAGAAGGTCACGTGGGCGGGGCTCTTCATCGGTACGCTCATCCACGGACACCTCGCCGCGGTGCTCCTCCGGAGCCACGGCAACGCGGCCGTGTTCCGGCGGCACCGGCTCCGCTTCCTCGCGGCGCCCGTCGCCCTGTTCGCGGCGATGATGCTGTCGATGTGGGCCGTCGTCTGCGTGACGGTGCTCGTCGTGTTCTGGGACGTCTACCACTCGGCGCTCCAGACCTTCGGCCTCGGGCGCATCTACGATGCGCGCGCGGGGAACGCGCCGGCGCTCGGCCGCCAGCTCGACCTCTGGCTCAACCTCGTCCTCTACGCCGGCCCGATCCTGGCCGGCGCGACGATGCTCCTCCACTTCCAGAGCTTCGACGCGTTCGAGGACGTCAGCGCGGCCTTCTTCACCGCGGTCCCGGCGCTGATGGAGACCCACCACCGGTACATCAGCTGGGCCGTCATCACCGCCGGCGCGTCCTTCCTGCTTTATTACGTGCTGGCTTATCGCGCCATGTGGCGGCGCGGTTACAGGGTGTCTTTCCCCAAGGTGTGGCTGTACGCGAGCACGGGTTTCTGCTCCATTTACGCGTGGGGCTTCAACCCGTGGGGACAGGCGTTCTTCATCATGAACCTGTTCCACGCGGTGCAGTACCTCGCGCTGATCTGGTGGTCCGAGGGCGGCCACCTCCGCCGCCGGCTGCGCCTCGACGCGCTGCGCGCCGGCAAGCTGATCGCGCCGGCGGTGTTCCTCGGGTGCGTGCTCGCGTACGGGGCCTGGGCCGAGCTCGCGCCGTCGGACGACCGCGCGCTCTGGTCGATCACGCAGACCGTCGCGCTGATGCACTTCTGGTACGACGGCTTCATCTGGTCGGTGAGCCGCAAGCAAGTCTGAGGCGCAGGGCAGCACGCCTGCGCGCACGTCACGAGAGATCCACGGAAGAGGGGACTATGCGAATCCAGGGTTGTCTGAGGTCCATGCTCGTCGCGCTCGCGGTCGCCACGTCGGCGCTCGCCGCGCCCGCCTGCAGCAAATCGCCGGAGATCACGGCCGAGAGCATCGACGACAACTGGGCGCTGACGGAGCAGCACGAGCCCGGCTCGGTGGTCATGACCGTCGCCCCGGACGGGCAGGTGAAGGTGCTCGTCAAGGATCGCGACGGCAAGCCCCTCGAGGAGGGGGTGTCGGGCGCCGTGACCGTCAAGGCGCCCGGCAATGGCGGGGCCCCGACGACCGTGGAGCTCGTGCCGGAGCCCAAATCGGGCGGGGTCCTGACCGCGAAGCTCCCGCCGCTCGAGGACGATCTCACGGAGGTGGGTTACACGTTCAAGGCCAAGGGCTCGGAGCTCAAGGGCGTGCTGCACGTGCCGCGCGGCGGGACGCGGGAGCTCGAGGAGAACGCCAAGAATGGCCAGGACACCACGCTCGACGGGAAGAAGGGGCCGAACGGGGGCGTGCTCCAGCTCGTCGGGGACGATGTCATCGAGATCGTCGCGGACAAGGACACGGGCGATCTGCGGGTGTACGTGCTGGATCTGAACCTCAAGCCGGTGCCGATCGGCGAGCGCGAGATCAAGCTCGGCATCACCACGGGCGGGGGCTCCGAGGTCATCGTGCTCGCGCCGGGCCCCGACCGGCTCTATTTCACGGGCAAGCTCACCGTGAAGGTCAACCCGACCAAGATCACGGTGGTGGTGAAGGACGGCGGGCACACGGACGTGGTCCTCTGCGGCCACCGCCCGCGCTCGGTGATCGTGGTCGGGCCGAGCGCGCCCGTGCTCGGCATCCTGGTGGCCACGACGTGGACCGTGAAGGTCGTCGCCAACCCGACCGTGATCGTGCACGACGATGACGACGACGACGGCAGGGTCATCGTCATCCACAAGGGCAAGGGCAAGGGCAAGTGGCGCCACAAGCACAAGCACTGAGCGCGCCGGCCGGGAGCGCGTCGCCTCCGGCCATCACGTCAGCCCGATCGGCGCGGCGCGAGGTTCATCCACACGCCGCCCGACGTGCGCAGCGCGGTCGCGACGCGCAGCCGCGTCGTGCGCCCCGGGACCCCGCTCACCCGGTACTGCTGGAGGAGCCGCGCGAGGATCAGCTGCCCTTCCATGAGCGCGAACTCCTTTCCGACACACTGCCGCTGCCCGGTCCCGAACGGGAGGAACGCGAGGGGGGGCCGGCCGCGCGAGCGCTCGGGGGTGAACCGGCCGGGGTCGAAGCGATCGGGGCTCTCCCAGAAGTCCGGGTGCCGGTGGAGGACGTAGCTCATCACGCCCACCGTGGTGCCGGCGGGGATGTGGAACCCGTCGATCTCGTCGTCGTCGATCGCGGTGCGAGGGATCCAGTAGGCCGGCGGGTAAATCCGGAGCGCCTCCTGGAGCACCGCGAGCGCGAGCGGGAGCCTCGGGAGGTCGGCGAAGCTGGGCCGCCTGTCGCCGAGCGCCGCGTCGACCTCGGCCTCGAGCTCGCGCAGGACGTCGGGGTTCTCGATCAGGAAGTGGAGCGTCCACGCGAGGGTGACGGCCGTGGTCTCGTACCCGGCGAGGAACATGGTGACGGTCTCGTCCCGGAGCTGCTGGTCGGTCATGCGCTCCCCGGTCTCGGCGTCCACCATGTTGAGCAGGATGGCGAGCAGGGCGCCGCCTTTGCCGCGCTGTGAGCGGTTGCGCTCGATGAAGCGGAGGACGTGCTCGTCGATCCGCTTCACCGATCGCTCGAAGCGGCGCCGCCCCGGGGCCGGCACCCAGCGCGGCAGCGCCCGGAACGCGGCCCCGAGCAGCATGTAATCGTTCGCGTACCGGAACGCCTGGGCGACGTCGTCCGCCTCCTCCGGCGCGATCCCCGTACCGAACACGGTGTTGACGATGACCTTCATCGCGAGGTGCGGGAACTCCCGCTCGCCGTCGACCGGCCGCCCCGCCGCGGCGGCGGCGCGGAAGCTCGCCATGCCGTCGTCGATCGCCTGGACCATGAGGTCGCACATCGCGGCAAGCCGATCCCGGTGGAACTCCGGCTGGATCATCCGCCGCTGCCGCAGCCAGAGATCACCCTCGCTCGTGGGCAGCCCGTTGCCGATGAGCTCGCGGATGTTGTCCCACAGCGCGCCTCCTTTGCGGTAGTTGCGCGCGTTGTCGCGCAGCACGTGCTGGGCGTGCCTCGGGTGATTGAGCGCGATGACGTGGGTTATCCCGAGATCGAGCTTGTAGACGTCCCCGAGCTCCGCTCTGGCCGAGATGAGGTAATCGAGGCGATCCACGAGGAGGCGCGGGAGCGCGCCGACGTAGGGGAGGCCGCGCGTCGACGGCGGCGCGGTCGTGCGCGGGGCGGCGAGATCTGGCTGCATCCTTGGCCTTGTCCGGACAGTGGGCCCCCCTCCCGCCCCTCGGCGGCCGGAGCGACCGGTTGATACGAACTGCCCATGTTACAAGAGCCGTGGCCTCCGGCGCGGGGAATCCTCGGCGCGACGCGCGACAGGCCCACAGTGTGGTGGAGGCTCAGCGGGCGCGCGCCTCGAGGTGCCGCTCGACGAGCGCGATCGCGGCGCCCACGCCGTCCTCGCCGCGGATCTTCCGGCCGAGCTCCTCGGCGCGCCGCCGCATGCCGGCGTCGGTCGTGGCGGCCTCGATCGCGGCCGTGAGCGCCTCGGTGGTGAGGCGCGGCCGCGGGATGGCGCGCGGGCCGACGCCGAGCTCCTCGACGCGGCGCCCCCAGAAGAGCTGGTCGGCCAGGTGCGGGACGACCACGGCGGGCCGGCCGGCGCGCAGGCACGCGGCCACGGTGCCGGCGCCGCCGTGGATCACCGCCGCGGCGACCCGCGGGTAGAGCCAGTCGTGCGGCGCGGCGTCGATCCGGAGGATCGTGTCCGGCAGCGCCGTGTCGCCGAGCGCCGCCCAGCCCGAGAGCAGCACCGCGCGCCGGCCGCTCCGCGCGACCGCGTCGACGAGGATCCGGGTGGTGGCCGCGGGGTCGTGCGACGTCATGCTGCCGAAGCCGAGGGCGATCGGCGGCTCGCCCGCCGCGAGGAACCGCTCGAGGGCCTCGGGCGGCCGGTATCCCTTTCCCTCGTCGAGGAACCAGTAGCCCGTCGTGTGGAAGGTGGGCGGCCAGTCCGGCGGGTGCGGGACGACGTGCGCGCTGTAGCCGTGCACGACCAGCGTGCGCCGCAGCGCCGCCATGTACGCGCGCCGGCCCTGCGGCGCGAGGCCGAGCCGCCGCCGGACGTCGTTCGTCACGCCGCCGTACCAGCGCCACACCGTCGGCTCGACGAAGAGCTTGCCGAAGAGGAGGTTGAGCGCGCTGTCGCGCCGCGGGACCGGGGCGGCGAGCGCGGTCGGGCCGTGGCGCGTGGCCAGGATCGAGGGCTGGAGCGGCATGCTGACCTGCGCCGCCCCGGAGGCCTCGGCGATGGACGCCGCGTACGTGTCCGAGGTGAAGCTGCTCAGGATGAGCTCGGCGCCCTCGCACGCGCGCAGCGCGTCGTCGACCATCGCGGCGCCGAAGCGCTCGATGAGCCGCTGCAGAACCCGCGACTGGGCGAGCGGGTTCGTGCCGCGCGACACCCACTCCTTGCCGAGGTCGCTCTCCATGATGTCGACCGAGTCGACGCTCGCCGGGATGGCGGTGAGCCCGTGCTCCGCGATCCACGGGGCGAAGCTCTTGCCGGCGAGGACGCGCACGTCGTGCCCGCGCCCCGCGAGCGCCTTGCCGAGCGCGACGGCGGGCTGGACGTCCCCCCGGCTGCCGAGGGCGAGCACGGTCGTCTTCATGGGCCGGCTCAGAGCGCCTTCCAGGACGCCGCGCCCGACGCGAGCTTGGGCGGCTCCACCGAGAGGATGTAGTCGACGCGGCGGTTGCGCGGCTCGTCGACCTCGTCCGCGGTGTTCACGATCGGCGCCGACTCGCCGAGGCCCTCGTAGGCGACCGGCAGCGTGAGCCCGCGCCCCTTGAACCACGCGGCGATCGCGCGGGCGCGCCGGCGCGACAGGCCGAGGTTGTGCTCGACGCTGCCGACCGTGTCCGTGTGGCCGACGATGAACAGCGTGATCTTGCCGAGCTCCGCGCTCTTCGCGGCCACCTCGGAGATCCGCCGGAGGCTCGCCTCCAGCTTGGGCACCTCGGAGGGCCGGATCACATCGGAGTTGGTCTCGAACTGCACTTCCTCGTGGGGGATGGTGACGTTCCACGGGATGAGCGCGATCCCGGCCCAGTAGCCCTTGGTGTCGTGCCCGTACACCTCGATGCGCGCGACGGGCTCCTCGCCCGTGGGCGGCCAGGTCACGACGAGCGGCGTGCCGGCGGCGGCCCCGTTGAACGGCTTCTCGTCCTCGGCCAGGACGGCGCCCGACTGGCCGAGGACCTTGATGTGGACCTTGGCGGCGGCGCGCGACAGCTTGACCTCGAGCGTCCGGCCCTTGAGGTCGACCTTGGATCGGTCGATGGTCACCTCGAGCGCGGGCGGCTTGGCCTGGCCGTCCTGCGCTGGCGCCGGCGCCTGGCTTTGGCCGCGCGCGGCGGCGGGGACGAGCAGGGAAGCGGCGAGCAGCAGGGCCGGGGCGTGGCGCATGGGAGTCCTCATCTCGGCAGAGGGTGAGGGAAGTGAGGAAAGGCGTGGCCGAGTATACCACCGGAATGCCGGCGCCGCGGAGCCGGCGCGGCGGTGGCGGTCGCCGGCGCGATCTCGTAGTGTCCACGGGCGTCGAGAGGCCACCCGGCGAGAGTCCCGGCGTCCCAGGGTACATGGCTGTCACCATTTTCGACCTCTTCAAGATCGGCATCGGACCGAGCAGCTCACACACGGTCGGCCCCATGCGTGCGGCGCGTCTGTTCGCGGTGGACCTCGAGGGGGCGGGTTTGCTCGACCGCACCGCGGTGGTGAACGTGGAGCTGTTCGGCTCGCTCGGGGCGACCGGCCGCGGCCACGGGAGCGACAAGGCGGTGATCCTGGGCCTGATGGGCGAGACGCCGGACGGCGTCGACGTCGAGCGCGCGGCGGAGGTGGTGGAGGGCGTGCGGCGGAGCGGCCGGCTCTCCTTGCTTGCCCGGCACGAGATCCGCTTCGAGGTGAAAGGCCACCTGGCGTTCCTGCACCGGAGCCTTCCGTATCACCCGAACGGCATGCGCTTCACGGCGCTCGACCAGGACGGCGCGCCGCTGCGCGTGCGTGTGTATTATTCGGTGGGCGGCGGCTTCGTGGTGAACGAGGCGGCGGCGAAGGGTGAGAGTCCTGTCGCGGAGGATGCGACGCCGCTCCCGTATCCGTTCCACAGCGCGGCGGAGCTGCTCGCGGCGTGCGCGGCGAACGGCCTGTCGATCAGCCAGGTCATGCTGGAGAACGAGAAGGTCTTCCGCCCGGAGGCGGAGACCCGTGCGGGCCTGCTCCGGATCTGGGACGTGATGCAGGAGTGTGTGCGGCGCGGCTGCCGGGGAGAGGGTGTCTTGCCGGGGGGTCTCAAGGTGACGCGCCGCGCCCCCGCGCTGCACCGCAAGCTGCTGGAGAGCCCCGAGGCGGGCCTGCGGGATCCGCTCACGGCGATGGACTGGGTGAGCCTGTATGCGCTCGCGGTGAGCGAGGAGAACGCCGCCGGCGGCCGTGTGGTGACCGCGCCGACCAACGGCGCGGCGGGCATCATTCCCGCGGTCTTGCATTATTACCGGCGGTTCGTGCCGACGTCGACGGACGAGGGGGTGATCCGGTTCCTGCTCACGGCGGGCGCGATCGGCTTGCTGTACAAGGAGAACGCGTCGATCAGCGGCGCGGAGGTGGGGTGTCAGGGCGAGGTGGGCTCCGCGTGCTCGATGGCGGCGGGCGCGCTGGCCGAGGGGCTAGGCGGAACGCCGGCGCAGGTGGAGAACGCCGCGGAGATCGCGATGGAGCACAACCTCGGGCTGACGTGTGATCCGGTGGGAGGGCTCGTGCAGGTGCCGTGTATCGAGCGCAATGCGATGGCGGCGATCAAGGCGATCAGCGCGGCGCGGATGGCGTTGCACGGGGATGGCGCGCATTTCGTGAGCCTTGATAAGGTGATCAAGACGATGCGGGATACGGGGGCGGATATGGAGTCGAAGTACAAGGAGACGGCGAGGGGCGGGTTGGCGGTGAATGTGATCGAGGTTCCGGTGGAGGTGGGCGTTCACTTGCCGGAATGTTGAGGCGAGGGGGCAACCGCCGGCGCAGGAGGGAACGCCCGTCGTTCGTCCCCCGTCTTTCGTCCCTCGTCTCTCGTCCCTCGTCTTTCGTCCCTCGTCTTTCGTCTCTCGTCCCTCGTCTCTCGTCCCTCGTCTCTCGTCTTTCGTGCTCGTCTTTCGTGATCGTGATCGTGCTCGCTCATCCCGTCTCTCGCTCTCCAGCGACGCTCTCACGAGGCAGCTGATCTCCAGCCACCTCCCGCCCCTCCACTGCGTCCGCTTCATGGCCTGACCCCGCCCACCCCCGGCTCCCGCGGCCCCCGCCCCGCCCTGCCGGCCAACGCCCCGTGTTGCAGCGCCATCGAAATTTTCCCGTACTCCAGCTCTTCGCGCACCGGTTTCCGCGGTCGCTCAGCGGAAGTACAGAAAAGGTGCGCCGCGTAACATCGAGTTGCGCGTTGCCGCGTTGCCGCGCGCTCAGGACGCGACGCGGTGATGCCGATGTCGGAGATCTGGTTACTTATCCAATGTAAATCATATTTACCCTCTTGCGACCGAGGGGCGATCATGCGCAATCTACGCGGTGGCGCGCTCGCCGCAGTCGTCACTTCCGACCTGCAGCGGTCACGCCTAGATGCTTCCTTTTTCAGCCGTCGCCGCGCCTTGCGTTCCGGGGAATCGCCCCCGTGTGCGCGCGGCCAGCCGTGGAGATCGATTGCCATGAACGATAAGAAGACAGCTGCCTCGCCGTCCACCACGCCTCCCACGCGCCGTCAGGTGCTGAAGCACGCGGTGGGCGTCGGCGCGGGGCTCGCGACCGCGCACCTGCTCGGGGGCGAGGCGTCTGCGGCGCCGCGCGCGCCGCGCGCGCCGCGCGTCCGTTCCAGGTCGTTCACGACGAGCGACGGGGTTGCGCTCAACTACCTGGAGGCCGGGCGCGGCAAGCCCCTGCTCCTCCTGCCGGGGTGGTCGCAGTCGGCGGCCCTCTACGAGTCCCAGATCCTCGCCTTCGCGAGGCGTTACCACGTCTTCGTGCTCGACTGGCGCGGGCACGGCGAGTCGGACAAGCCCGCTCACGGCTACCGCATGGCGCGGTTCAGCAAGGATCTCTACGAGTTCCTCCGCGGCCTGAGGCTCAAGAACGTCACCGCCCTCGGCCACTCGATGGGGTGCGGCGCGCTCTACAGCTACTGGAGCAACTACGGCGGCCGCTTCCTGGATCGCTTGATCCTCGTCGACGTCGGGCCGGCGATGACGGTCTGGCCCGACTGGTCCGAGGAAGAGCGGATCGAGGCGGGGGCCCTGTTCACCCCGGAGGCGCTTTACAGCACGGCCGCCTCGCTGCGCGGGCCCGACGGGATCGCCGCGACGCAGGGACTCGTGGCCAGCCTCTTCAGCCCCGATTACCCGGCGGATCGGCTCGCCGCGGTCGTCGAGGAGAACCTGAAGCTCCCCCGCGAGCACGCCGCCAAGCTGCTCGTGGACCAGGCCGCGCAGGACTGGAGGGACACGATCCCGCTCATCGACGTGCCGACGCTCGTCATCGGCGGGGAGGCGAGCATCTTCAGCCCCATCTCCCAGGAGTGGGTCGCCGATCAGATCCCCGGGGCCGAGCTCATCGTCTTCGCAGCCTCGGAGGGGGGCAGCCATTTCATGTTCCTGGAGAACCCCGAGAAGTTCAACGAGGATGTCCTCAGCTGGCTCGGCTGAGCGCCGCTCCCCTCACCACTCACCACGTGAGCGCCTGCCCGGTCGACCACGAGCAGGCGCTCGATCCGCGAGCCCCAGCGCCCGCTCGGCGCTCGCCGCTCCGCACGCCCCCTATTCCGGTGACGACCCGGCGCCGGGAGGGCGGCGGGACATTATACGATCGTCACGATGGGCGCCGAGCAAGCCGCCGCGAACGCCGCGTTCCTGAGCCGGTATGAGCTCGTCTCCCTGCTGGTGAAGGATCGCTCCGCCGAGCTCTACAAGGCGCGTCAGCTCGCCACCGGGCAGCTGGTCGCCGTCCGGGTGATGCTCGGGGGCGGCGCCGAGCGCCGCGCGGACCTCGCGCGGCGGTACGCGGCGCGCCTCCGGCGCTCGGTGCGCCTCTGCGCGCGGCTCCACCACCCCAACATCGTCCGGCTCATCGACGCCGGGCAGACGGACGAGGGCCAGCCCTACACGGTCTTCGAGCTGGTGCCCGGGCAGAACCTGGCCGAGATCCTGGCGCACGAGGGGGCCCTCGCGCCGCAGGAGGCGCGCCACCTCATGCTGCAGGTGCTCGACGCGCTCGGCTGCGCGCACGGCCTGGGCGTGGTCCACGGGGAGATCAGCCCCGCCGCCGTCGTGGTCGCGCCGACGGGGGCGCGGCGGAACGCGCTGGTGCTCGGCTTCGGCAGCGGCGCGGTCGCCGCGGACGCGCGGGAGGACGACGACGCGGCGCCCGCCTCCGGCGACGGGCCCCGCGACGCGCCCGTGTACGCGGCGCCGGAGCAGCTCCGCGGGTTCCCGCCGACGGCGCGCTCGGACCTGTATTCCTGGGCGCTCGTGTTCCTCGAGTGCCTCACGGGCAGGCCCCCCGTCACCCGCAGGTCGCTCTCGTCCGGCGCGCTCGAGCAGGCGAGCGCCGGGGAGATCCAGATCCCCGCCGCGCTCCGCGAGCACCCGCTCGGCGCGATCCTCAGGCGGTCGATCCAGGCGGACGTCGCGGCGCGCTCCGTCACGGCCGACGAGCTGCTGCGCGAGCTCGACGTATGCAGCGTCGACGGCCTGAGCCGCGGCGCGCTGACGAGCCCGGACGACGCGCCGGCGGACCCCTCGGGGACGAGGACCGGGGCCGCGCCGCGCGGCGCGGCGGCGGTGGCGGCGGCGGCGGCGGCGGGCGCCATCCAGGCGGAGCGGCGGCCGCTGACCGCGGTCTGCTGCGCGCTCACGCTCGCGGGCCCGGGGCTCGCGGCCGCGGACGTCGACGAGATCGACGAGCTCTTCGGCGAGCTGCAGGAGCTCTGCGCCGAGGTCGCGCGGCGGCACGGCGGGCGGTTCGAGTGCGCGCTCGGCGATCAGGTGCTGCTGCACTTCGGCTACCCGGCGGCGCAGGAGGACGACGCCCGGCGCGGCGCGCGCGCGGCGCTCGAGATCGCGGCCGAGATCCGCGCGCGGAGCGCCCGCCTGGAGGCGGAGCGCGGGATCGCGATCGCGCTCCGCGCGGGCATCCACACCGGCCTCGTGGTCGTCCGCGAGGGCCAGCAGCACGTGCAGCACCTCGGGGTGACGCTGCAGACGGCGGCGCGCCTCGGCGCGGCCGCGGCGCCGGGCACGCTCGTCGTCAGCGGGGAGACCCGCAAGATCCTCCGCGGCGCGTTCGATTGCGAGGAGGCAGGGGCGTGCGCCGGCCCGGAAGGCGCCGGCGCGATCGCGATCTACCGGCTGAAAGAGGAGACGAGCGCGCCGGACCGGACCGGCTCCGGCGAGGACGTGGCGCCGCTGTTCGGGCGGGAGCAGGAGCTCGACCTGCTGCTCCAGCGCTGGGGTCAGGCGCGGCACGGGGCAGGGCAGAGCGTGCTCGTGACGGGCGGGCCGGGGATCGGCAAATCCCGGCTCGCGCTGGAGCTCGCGCGGAGGCTGCGGCGCGAGGCGTACGCCTGCCTGGAGTGCCGCTGCTCGAGCGACCGCCGGAAGAGCGCGCTCCACCCGATCGTGGATCTGCTCGAGCGGCTCGTGGGCATCGGCCCGGACGAGCGCCCGAGGGACGCCCTCGACGGGCTCGAGGCGCTGCTCTCGCGGTACCACTTCCGCCTGGAGGAGGCGGTGCCGCCGCTCGCGGCGCTGCTCTCCATCCCGCTGCCCGATCGGTACGCGCCGGCCGCGGATCCGCCGCAGCGGCAGCGGCGGCGGACGTTCGATGCGCTGCTCTCCCTCGTGTTCGAGATGGCGGAGGAGCGGCCGGTCCTGCTCCTCGTCGAGGACCTGCACTGGGCGGACGCCGCCACCCTCGAGTGGCTCGGCGCGCTCGTGGGGGAGGTGCCTTCGGCGCGGGTGCTGGCGCTCCTGGTCGCCCGGACCGAGTTCGTCCCACCGTGGGCGACCTCGGGCCTGCTGCAGATCCAGCTCGGCCGCCTGGACCGCGCGCACGTCCAGCGGATGGTCGAGGAGATCGCCGGCGGCCGGGCGCTGCCCGCGGCCGTGCTGGAGCAGATCGTGCGCCGGGCCGACGGCGTGCCGCTCCACGTCGAGGAGCTCACCCGGATGGTGCTCGAGTCGGGGGCCCTGCGGGAGGAAGGGGGGCGCTACGTGCTGTCGGCGCCGCTCTCGGAGGTCGCGATCCCCACGTCGCTGCGGGCGCTCCTGGCGGCCCGCCTCGATCGGCTGGGCAGGGCCAAGGAGACGGCGCAGGTCGCGGCGGTGCTCGACCGGGAGTTCACGTGCGAGCTGCTCGGCGCGGTGAGCCAGCGCGGCGAGATCGCGGTGAGGGAGGATCTGGACGTGCTGGTCGCCGCGGATCTCATCCACGGCAAGCCCCGGGCGAGCGGCACCGTCTACACGTTCAAACACGTGCTGCTCCGGGACGTGGCCTACGAGTCGCTCCCGCGGCGGGCGCAGCGATGGGTGCACGCCCGCGTCGCCAGGGCGCTCGAGGAGGGCTTCCCGGAGATCGTCGAGGCGCGGCCGGAGCTGCTGGCGCGCCACTGCGCGGCCGCGGGGCAGATGCCGAAGGCGATCGGCTACGCCGAGCGCGCGGCCGGTCGGGCGCTGAGCCGGCCGGGCGGCGTCGCCGAAGAGGCCGAGGCGGTCGCGCACATCAAGGACGCGCTGGGGTGGCTCGCGGCCATGACGGACGAGCGGGAGCGCGCGTGCGCGGAGCTGCGGCTCAACAACCTCATGATCCAGGCGCTGCTCGACAGCCGGGGACACATGGATCCGGAGCTCATGGCGGCCGTGGGCCGCTGCGAAGAGCTGAACCAGCAGCTGGGGGACACGCCGCTCACCGCGCCCACGCTGTGGGCGGTGTTCATGTACCACCACCAGCTGAACCACCGCGCCAAGGCGCGACAGCTCGCGGAGCGGCTCGTGACCATGGCCGAGCGGTCGGACGACACCGCCCAGCTGGTATGGTCGCTGCCGCTCCTGGGACACTGCGCGTGGATCGAGGGCAACCTGCCGGAAGCCCGCCAGCACCTCGAGCGCGCGCTGGCGTCGTACGACGTCAAGGCGCACGGCAGGCTGGCGTTTCTCTACGGCGTGGACCCGAGGACGCTGGCCGAGGCCACCCTCATGCCGGTGCTTTACCTGATGGGACACCCCGAGGAGGCGCTCGCGCTGGGAGAGCGCGCCGTGGCGCGGGCGAAGGACCTCGAGCACCCCCCCAGCCTCTGGGTGGCGTCGTTTTACCTGCTCATGATGCGCCACTTCGGCCGGGACCGGGAGAAGGTCGCCGAGGAGAGCCGTCGCCTGGGAGAGCAGACGGAGCGGCACAGGTTCCTGTACAAGGAGCTCTGTGTGATCTTCAACCGATGGGCGGAGGCGGATCTCGATCGGCTGATCGACATGGAGCTGCGCCGGCGCTCCCATACCCTCCAGCTCGGCGCGACGTACTACACGTCGCTGCCCGCCGAGCTGGAGGCCGAGCGCGGGCAGCACGAGGCGGCGATCGAGCGGCTCGACCGCTGCCTGAGGATCGCGGAAGACACAGGGGAGATGTACTATGCCCCCGAGCTCTGGCGCCTCAAGGCCGCCTCGCTGCTGGCCTGCGCCCCTCGCGCGCCCGAGGGCGAGGTGTGCCTGCGGAGGGCGATCGCGCTCGCGCGCGCCCAGGGCGCGCGGCTGCCCGAGATCCGCGCGGCGCTCGCGCTCTGCCGCGCGCTGCTCGCGCAGGGACGGCGGGACGAGGGGCAAACCCTGCTGGGCGAGATCTGCGGCTCGCCTGACGAGCACGCGTCCATGCCCGAGCGCGCGGAGGCCCGGAGGCTCCTTGGAGAGCTCTCCGGCTGAGCGCGCCGGCGCCGGTGACCCGCGGGCCTCCCGGCGCCGCGCGCTCGGCTCTAGGGATCTCTTCGCGGGGCGGCGTGCTCAGCGCCCAACCACAGGAGGAGCCATGTTGAACCACGGATCTGCAGCCGGTCCGGCTGATGTAGTGGACTATCGGACGGCGGACCCTCGGCTGGAGGGCGATGGGATGGATGGTGAGCGCGCGGACGGCTCACCCTGTCCGAGCGGCGCTCAGCCGGCGCCCGCGCCCGAGCGGGATCTCCGGGCGGACAGGCCCGAGGACACGCGGCGCGGCGCATCGCGCCCCTCCGGCGAGGAGCGGAGCCTCGATGCCCCGCCGTCCCCAGCGCTGGCCGAGCAGGAGGTCGCGCTGGCCGATCTCGCGGGCTGCAGCGGAGCGCTCGCCTTGGCTTGCTGAGATCGCCCGCGATCGCAGGGTGATCGGAGCCGGCGTGTCCGGACGAGCAGCCGAGTCCGAGGATGTCGCGTGAGCGACGCGGGGATCGTCTCATCGAGGGGAGCATGACGACATGGAAGGTGGGCTCAGCTCGCGCGACGTCGGGTCATTCTACGATCAACTGGGCGTGTTCTGGGAGCTCGTCTGGGGCAACGGCATCCACGTCGGTTGCTGGCGCGATCCCTCCGACGACGCGCCCCTCGCGGCAGCGCAGGATCGGCTCACCGTCAGGATGATCGATGCGATTGCGGTCGGCGCTGGCCGCCGCGTCCTCGACGTGGGGGCGGGCAACGGCAAGCCGGCGATCCGGCTGGCGAAGGCGACCGGCTGCGAGGTCGTGGGGATCACGAACAGCCGTGTCCAGGTCGAGGTGGCCACGCGGCACGCCGCGTCGGAGGGGCTCGATGGCCAGGTGAGGTTCCTCCACGCCGACGGCATGCAGCTGCCCTTCGAGGCAGACTCCTTCGATGCCGTCTGGGCCGTCGAGTCGCTGTCTCACATGCCGGATCGCTCCCAGGCTCTCCGCGAGATCGCCCGCGTGCTCCGCCCCGGCGGCGCGCTGGCCATCGCGGACATGGTCGCGCTCGCTCCGGTGAGCGACGAGCAATGGGCGTTCCTCGTCGCCGAGCTGCAGATGAACTCCCTCGTGACCCTCGATCGTTATCGCGAGGTCGTGCGCGCCGCCGGCCTGGAGGTGGCGCAGGCCGCCGAGATCAGCGCGAGCACGCGGAAGACGGGCGATAAGGTGCGGGAGAGGATGGACGCCAACGCCGAGGCGCTCTCGGCCCATTACGGCACGGAGTTCCTGGCGGCGATGAGGGAGAGCTGGTCCAGGGCCTGGGCGATCTACGAGGACAGGATGGGCTATGTGCTGCTGACCGCGCGCAAGCCGCCCGCCGGAGCCGGCCTCGCCGCGCGCTCGTGACGCCGCCCGAACGCCCGGGGATTCACCCCTCGACGCCGTAAAAGCGGGCCGCGTTGTCCCAGAGGATCTTGCGGACGCTCTCGTCCGGCAGCGCGCGGCGGAGCGCGAGCGCCCGGCCGGCGAGGTCCGCGTCGTGATCCAGGTGGGGATAGTCCGTGCCGAAGAGCAGGTTGTCCTCTCCGATGCGGGGGACGACCTCCGCGAGGTAGGGCTCGTCGGGCTCGAGCGCGACGAAGCACTGGCGGCGGAAATAGGCCGAAGGCTCGCGCAGGACGTGCGGGGCGACCTCGCCGGCCAGGTGGCGGTACTCGACCTCGTCGAGGCGAAAGAGCCAGTACGGCACCCACCCGCAGCCGGCCTCGAGGAACGCCACGCGCAGGCCCGGGTGGCGCTCGAGCACGCCGCCCTCGATCAGGGCGAGCAGCGCCATCATCTGCTCCATCGGGTGCGAGCACGCGTGCAGCGCGAAGCGGGTGTGGAACCGATCGGCGCCGGCGGCCGGCAGGTGGGCGTGCGCGCCCTCGTGCACCGCGACCGCGATCGAGCGCCGCTCGCACTCGGCCCAGAAGGGCTCGTACGCCGGATCCCCGAGCGTCCGCCCCCCGACCGGGTTCGGCCGGAGCACGACGGCGCGGAACCCGAGCGCGGCCGCGCGCGCGAGCTCGACCACCATCCGCGCCGGGTCCTGGGGGCTCATCAGGGCCACGCCGCGGAGGCGCTCGGGGGCGCGATCGCAGAAGCCCCTCAGCCAGGTGTTGTAGGCCCGCGCGTAGGCGGCGGCGAGCGCCGGATCCAGCGGGTCCAGGCCGAGCAGGAGCAGGCCGAGCGTGGGGTAGAGAAAGGCGACGTCGATCCCCTCCGCGTCCATCTCGGCGAGGTGCGTCTCGGGCTGCTCGATCGGGCCGGGCGGCGCGGCCCGGCGGCTCACGGCCGTCGCGAGCTCCCGGGCCGCCCGCGCGCTCAGCCGGCGGTAGAGCGGCCTCCCGTCCACCATCGGCTGCGGCGGGAGCGGCGAGCGCGCGTCGGGGCCCGCGGACGCCGCGCGGTCGACGAGCTCGCCGTCGGCGAACGCCGCGTAGTAGGGCGCGTGCGCCCGGAGCTCCGGCTCGAGGTAGGTCCTCCAGAGATCGATGGGCTCGATGACGTGGCGATCCGCGTCGAGGATCCGCTGTCCGTCGCGCATGGGTTTTCCCCCCTTGGTCCGCCGCCCTCTCCCGTCACACGACGAGGGGCGCCGGGTTGAGCTCCTCTTCCCGCGGCGGCCGGGCCACCCATCCCAGCCGGACCGGGACGTCGTACAGGCGCCCTGGCCCGAAGCGAGGCCAGAAGTGCCGCAGCCCGGGCACGACCACCTTCACGGCCGAGAGCCCGGTGTCCGGCCGCGTCTGATCGAGCACCACGACCTCCAGGCCGGCGCGGGCGGCGCGCGCGACGCACTCGGCGATGTCGTCGAGGAGATCGCCCGCCTTCGCGCCCTCGAAGTCGTCGCGCCGCCGCGGCGGAGCCCCCGCGGCGGGCAGCAGGTACTCCGCGCCTTCGGCGAGGGCGTCCTGCGGGCTCGCCGGCCCGGAAGGCTGCGGGTCGAAGAGCTGGTTGAGCTCCGTGAGCGCCCGCTGCACCCCGAGCCGCGCCTCGAGGTGACAGCCGAAGCCGAGGGTGAGCCGGCCGGCGCCGGTCGGCCGCGCCACGGCGACGAACGCCGGGACGCCGAGGTCGGTCGTGACGTCGAGCACCCAGAGGCGCTGGCCGAGGGCGCGATAATGGCCCTCGAGCGCCTCGAAATAGGGCTCCTCGAAGCTCCGCAGATCGACGGCGGGCCGCGCCGCGCGGTTGTACCACCAGAGCGCGACCGCATCCCGCTCCACGAGCTCCAGGAACCCGTGGAGGATCGCCTCCTCGAGGCAGTTGCCCGCCGCGTGCCCGCTCGGGCTCCAGCTGGCAAACCGCTCTCCGGGGGGCACCGGCAGGTGCTGGTAACAATACGCGGCCGGGAGGTAGCGGCGCTCCTCGCGCGTGAGCGACCACGAAGGAGCCCAGTCGATGACCACCTCCTCGCGGAAGGGGAGGGGGACGTGTTTGCGTGGATCCTGCGTCCGGGCGTTGATCGCCAGCCGATCGCGGTACTGCGCCTCGCTGAAGCGCTGGAGGTCGTGCGGATGGAAGGCGGCGCCCCCGAGCTCGGCGCGGCGCGCGCGGATCAGCGGCTCGTCGCCCTGGAAGGCGGCGCTGCAGCGCTCGATCGCCTCGCACAGCGCGCCCGCGCGCGCCTCCGCGGCGGTCTTGCCCTTGCCGCCGCTCGCGCCGTGGAAGTCGTCGAACGACGGCGCGTCCGTCGCGGGACAGACGCGGTAGACGGCCCCGTAGACCGGCCGGAGCGGGTGATCGCGCCCCTCGACCGGCCCGAGGCTGGCGACGATCCCGCTGATCGGGCTGACGAGGTGCCGGGCGCGCGCGACCGTCTGCTCGGGAGAGGTGGCGCGGTAACCGCCGTCGTCCGTGACGGGCCTCGGGCGCCGCTCGAGCCGCACGGGCGCGGCCGCGCGCGCGCCGGTGGCCGCCGGGTCGCCGCAGGCGGGGCACTGGGGGCGCCGCGTCACCGCGTGCTCTCCGGTCTGCGCGCGGGAGAGGTCGAGCGAGACGAGGTGATCGTCGAGCAGGCCGGCGCCGCCGGCCGCGATCCACCGGGCCACGAGCACGGCGGCGAGGCCGAGCGCCGCGCTGCGGCCGGCGGGCAGGCCGACGAGGGGCGGCAGCGGCGAGCCGGGGGCGCCGCGGCGCCGCTCCAGGTACGTCTCCACGGGGCGGTTGTGGCGCAGCCGGTGCGCCAGGCAGGCCCAGCACGGCCCCGAGCCAGGCCGGAACACGGGCCCGATCCAGGGCTCCACCCCACCTGGCTTGACCGGCACCCAGCAGACGGCCTCCCGGAGCGCCCGTCGATCCCAGGCGTCGAGCTCGGGGTCGAGGTAATCGCCCGTCGCGACGACCACGAGCGCGGCGCGCGGAGCGTCGCTGCGCGGAGCGTCGCTGCGCGGAGCGTCGCTGCGCGGAGCGTCGGTGTGCGCTGCAACGCCCGCCTCCGAGAGGGCGCCGGCGACCGGCCTCGGATCCTCGGCCCCCACCGCGATCACCGCGACCGGCGCGGCGGCGAGCCGCTCGGCCGCGCGCCGCGCGTCCTCCCCGATCGCCTGCCAGAACCCGGCGACGCCGGGCGCGTCCATGGCCTCGGCGAGGTACCCGCGCGCCTCCAGCCGGCGCAGGGCTTCATGGATCTCCGCGGAAGGCACCTCGCCCGCGAGCGCCGCGACGAGATCGGCCGTCGTGTGGCGCCCGTCGAGCAACGGCCCGAGGAGCCGGTATGTCCGCCCGCGGAGCATGAACCGCTCGCGCTCGCCGAGCAGATAAAGCGTCTCCTCGCCAGAAGGCTCGGCCCGGAGGTGATGCTTCAGCGCAGGGCGCCTGTCTGCCATTCACCAATTACCCCCCTGGGCGGGAGCTCTAGCACGACGCCCGCCGCCTGGAGGCCCTCAGCGCGCGCCGCCGCGCCGCCGCGCCTCCCCGCGCGTCCGGGGCGCTGTCCTCTCGCGCCCCGCGCGATCGGCCCGCAACGCTCGTCGTGCGGCGGGCGCCCCTCGCGATCCGCGCGCGCCGCGCGGCCGGGCTGGTGCAACTGGCGATCAGGCGGCGAGACACACTTTACATTGCCGAGGGCGCCGTTAAGCACACGGAGGAGGAGGGCTCCTTGTCCAGTCTGCGAGCCAGGACGATTGCCGAGCTGGCGCGTCGGGCCTCGGTGCTCCCGCGCGACGTCGAGCGGTTCGAGGCGGCCGCCGCGGCCAACACGGGCGGCTTCGGGATCCACGCGAGCCAGCTGCACGCGCTGAAGATCCTCATGGACGAGCTGGTCCAGCGCCAGCAAGGCATCCTGAGCGGGCTCGGAGCGGATCTGTCCGACGCCGAGTTCGCGGACGGCGTGGGGGCGCTCCTCGTCGAAATCGCGAGCGCGCACGGGGTGTGGAGCATCTTCTCTCAGGCGCTCGCGCTGCGGGCGCAGCCGGCGCTCGCCCCCCCGCTCGACGCGGCGGATCTCGTGGCCGCCGACTGCTACGAGGCCTGCATGCGCAGGGCGCGCAACTGGGAGCTCGTCCCCAGGGAGGGGCTGCGCGAGCCGCCGCTGGTCTGCTTCGAGGCACACTACACGCCCGCCACCGTGAGCCGCAGGAACCCCCTCCACGCCGTCCGCAGCTCGCTCCGGCGCTACCGCGACCTCCGCCTGCCGATACCGATCTTGCTCCTCCCGTCCGATCACACCGAGTGCGCCTGGCTGCTCCCGCTGCTCTGCCACGAGGTCGGCCACAACGTCGATCAGGATCTCGGCATCTCGAGCGAGCTGGCCCGGGTGATGCTCCTCGGCATGGACGGGAAGATCCCGTCCGAGCGACAGGACGTCTGGTACGGATGGACAAGGGAGATCCTCGCCGACGCGATCGGCGTGCTGCTCGGCAACGCCGGCTTCGCGATGGCGCTCGCCTCGCTGCTGCTCGTGGTCGCGTCGGGGAAGCAGCAGGCGGAGCTCGACAAGTACGATCCGCACCCGCACCCCATGGTCCGCGTGCCGCTCCTCGGCGCAATGCTGCGCAGGCTCGGCGTGGCGCCGCTCGCGGAGGAGGCCGATCGGATGGATGAGCGCTTTCGAGCGCTGCGCGCGCCGCCGTGGCTCCCGCCGTTCCTCGGCGACCTCGACGCGATCGCCGGCGCGGCGCTCGGGAGCAAGCTGAAGGCGCTCGGCGGCCGCGCGGTCGCCGAGCTCCACCCGGACGCCGCGAGCGACGTGAAGCGCGTGGGCCCGCTCGCGAGCTTCCTCGAGCGCGGCGAGCTCCGGCCGTCGCCCGACAAGCCCTCCTATTTCCCGTACCGCCTCGTGCCGGTCGCGGCGCAGCTCGCGATCGGCGCGGGCGCGTCGCCCGAGCGGCTCGCCGCCGTCCAGCAGCGCGCGATGGAGTTCTTCGCGGCCATTCCTCGGCCCCCGCTGCTGGCGGGCAAGACGTCCCTGCCGCCGCAGCGCGCCGCGTTTTACGCCCAGCTGGCGCGGTCGGTGGATTTCACGAGCGAGCCCACGAGGGATCCCCCGCGCGACGTCGCGCCCGACGCCGCGCACCACTTCACCGGAGCGCCACCGCCGCCCTTCGCCGGAGAGGGTTGAATGACCAAGGACCCAGCCGCGCAGCTCCACCGGTACCATGAGATCGTCGTCCGCATCGCCCCCTCGGAGCGCCAGGCCGGGCCCGTGACAGGCGCGCTCGCGACCTCCGGCGGGGGGGCGCCCCGGCGCTACGACGCGTGGATCTACACGAGGCTCCCCCTGCCCGTGGAGCTCGGCAAGGTCGAGCCGGTCGCCGGCGGCGCCGCGCCGCCCCCGGAGGTCGGGGGCTTGCCGCTCATCGGCCATGAAGAGATCTCCGTCACCTGGCTCAGTTATGGCGAGTACCTGAGCCTCTTTTATGGAGGAGAGGAGTCCGTCCGCGAGCTGCGGCGCCGCGTCGGGGGCTCGATCTCCGGCGGCCTCCGCGGCCTCTGGCAGCTGAAGCCGCGGCCGGAGCGCCGCCTGCGCCTCTGGTGGTCGAGCCAGACGCCCGAGCTCGAGGATCTCCCCTGGGAGATCCTCGAGCTCGGGGGGCGCCGGCCGCCCCGCTTCTCCATCGTCCGGGGGAGCCCGGGCAAGGCCGCGCCGCCGCTGCCGGTGCTCGAAGGAGAGCCGCTGCGCGTGGCGGTGATCGACCCGGCCGGCGGCGCGCCGGTCGCCCTGTCGGACGCGCTGAGCAGCCTCGGGCCCGGCGTCGAGGTCGTCTGGATCGAGCAGGAAGATCCGTGCAAGGCGATCGCCGAGGCCGCCTCCGCGGGGTGCCAGGTGCTCCACCTGGTCGCCGACGGGGCCGTGCCCTTCGGGCTGGAGGGGCTGCTCGAGCTCTCCTGCGACGAGGACGAGACGATCTCGCCGCGCGAGCTCGCCGCCATGCTGCGCGGCTCGAGGGTCGCGGTCCTCGCGCTCACCCCGCCGGAGAGCCCTCGCATCGGCCACCTCGGCATGCCCACCGTGTTCCACGCCTTCGCCCGCTTCGGCCACGACAGCGGCGAGGGGCCGACGATCGTCGCGCAGCTCGGCCCGATGCCCCCGCCCGCGATCCGCGACTTCTGGAGCGCCTTCTACGAGCGCCTCGCGGCGTCGTTCGACGTGGAGGACGCGATGTCGAGCGCCGCGCAGCGCCCGCTCGTGACGCCGGTGGTCGTGTTCCTCCGCCACCGCCTCGGCCGCCAGTTCTGCCGGCCCGACGATCCGGCGCTGCGCTGCCCGGCCTGGACGACGGTCGGGACCGGGCAGACCCCGTCCGACCAGGTGCTGCTCACCGTGGCGCAGGTGACCGCCGATCTCTCGATCACCCGCGAGCTGCTCGACGCCGCCCGGCGGCTCGAGACCCGGTACACGTCGCTCGGCCTCGATTTCCCGGGCGCGAGGGCCGTCGCGGAGGAGCACAAGCGGCAGTGCCGCCTCGACGAGGCGATCGACGAGTCGAGCGAGTGCCTGCTCAAGGACGTGAAATCATGAGGGATCCCGAGTTCGTGGTCGACATCGAGCCCGGCGGGGCGGCGCGCCTCAGGCTGAGCGTCCACGCCCCCGATCTCGCCCCCATCGACGACGAGGTCGAGCGGCCTTTGCCGAGCCTCCTGCCCGCCGATCTCGACGAGCTGCGGAGCGGCTACGGCTCGGAGCGGATGACCGAGACCGTGGCCGCGCAGGTCACCGACTGGCTCCTCCAGAACGATCTCCGCGGCCACCTCGGCACGGCGCTCCGCGCGGCGACGCAGCCCTTCCGGATCGTCATCCGGTCGCACCCCGAGGTGGCCCCCTACCTCGCCGACATCCCCTTCGAGCTGCTCAAGTTCGGCTCGGATCCGCTGGCGCTCCAGCCCTGGGTGCGCGCCATCGTCCACATGCTGAAGCGGCGCGGCGCCTCCCCGTGGCCGGCGCAGCGCCGCAGCTGGCCCTTCCGCGTCCTCCTCGTCCGCACGAACCCCGGAGACCTCGGCGGGATGGTGCCGCCCGTGCTGCCGGTGCGCGAGCGCATCCTCGACATCGCGCGCGAGCGCGGCCTCGCCGACGTGGTGGAGGTGACGGTGCTGAGCAGCGAGGCGGGCGATCGGCGGCCGGTCACCTACGACGCCTTCCGCGCCGAGCTGCGCGACACGAGCTACAGCCTGCTCGTCTACCTCGGCCACGGCGACCTCCAGGACGTCGGGTTCGAGGGCTTCCCCCCGATCGGCGTCCTGCAGTTCGAGGTCGCCGGCAGCTCCTACGCGAACCCGATCCGCGCCGATCAGATCCGGAGCGAGCTGCAGAACCGGCCGATCCCGGTCGTGGTGCTCGCGGGCTGCACGACGGCCGCGAGCGACGCGCTGAAGCAGCGGCTCCCGCAGTGGATGCGCGGCTGCCAGAGCGTGGCGCAGTCGCTGATCCACGGCGCGTCCGGCGTGGAGTGCGCGATCGGGATGCGGCACCGGCTCGAGACCACCGACGCCGAGCGCTTCCTCCAGGCGTTCATCCGCAGCCTGCTCCAGCAGAGCCCGGGGGACGTCGAGCGGGCGGTCCGCGCGGGCCGCGAGGAGATGTTCGCGCAGAAGCCCTACCCGCCGAGCTGGGCGGCGCCCGTCCTCTTCCGCGCGGCCAGCCCGGAGCCGCTCTTCGAGTTCCTGCACGCCGCGCCTTCCGCGTTCGACCCGCTGGACGATCACGACGAGGAGCTGCGGCAGAAGGCCTGGAAGGCGCTCAGCGAGCTGCCCGCGTCGCTGCCCCCGGAGGGCCGGTCCTTCGCGAACGTGCTGCTCGACGGCCTGGAGTCCGCGTTCCTGAAGCGCAAGCTGCAGACCGGCGCCTGCCTGATGTGGCCGGAGCGGCTCGAGGCGCGGCCGGGCGGCACCGTGACCGTGCGCGTCCATCACCAGGCCTCGCTGCCCGTGTCTCGCCTGGAGGGCCGGCTGACGTTCCCGGAGGGTATCTCGGCGCAGGCGGCCCGGCGGGCGTCGGCGCTCAAGGCCGCGGGGATGAACGCGCGCTTCGGGCTCGATCAGCCGGGCGAGGTGCAGTTCGAGATCGTCGCGAGCGGCGCCGACCGGAGGCCGTCGCGGGAGCCGGTGACGCTCGCCGCGGGCCCCGTCTTCGAGGTCGACCTGTCGCTCCCGAACAGCACGTTGCCCGCGGTTTACCCGCTGCGGGTTGACAGCCTCGATTGCGAGCCGAAGTCGCTGCTCTGCGGCTGGACGAACGCGATCGTGGTGTCGCCGCCCTGAAATCGGAGAGGAGGAGCCATGAAGATCACCGATCCCGTGATCGCCCGGAAGGTCCAGGACCTCGAGGCGCAGCTGTCCACGATCGAGCTCGGCGGGAAGCTGTATTATATCGCCGAGGGAGACCTCTTGCTGGAAGCGGCGCAGCTCGCGGACTACGTGGGTCACGCCGCCGACGTGGAGCCGCCCAGCGTGCCGACCGGCCCCGGCGGCGAGGGGCTCGTCGGGATCCTGGAGGACGGCAAGATCGTGCGCTGGCCTCCCGGGTTCGTGATCACGTATTGCGTGCTCAGGGCGAGCTTCCCCGACGACGACGCGTACGCGATGGTGCGCGCCGGCATGATGGCGGCCACGCGCGACTGGGAGGAGACGTGCGGCGTGATGTTCCGCCACGTCTCCGAGCTCGACGGCAGCACCCGGCGCCCCGATGACGTCGTGTTCCCGGTGATCCACCACGACGCGTGCGGGCGGTTCGTCGCGGTGGCGTTCTTCCCGAGCGATCCGGTCGAGAAGCGGTGGCTCCTGGTCGACCCCTGCTTCTTCTCGCCGTCGCTCCGGTTCGATCCGGTCGGCGTGCTCCGGCACGAGCTCGGCCATGTGCTCGGCTTCCGCCACGAGCACATCCGGACCGGCGCGCCGCCGGTGTGCCCGAAGGAGGACCGGTCCCGGACGATCGACCTCACGGCCTACGATCCTCGGTCGGTGATGCACTATTTCTGCGGCGGCGTGGGGAGCCCGGACCTGAAGATCACCGAGGTCGACGTCGAGGGGGCGCAGCGGGTCTACGGGATGCCCCTCTCGCGTTTTCGCATGGCGGCCTGAGCGCCGGCGGGCGCCGGCCGGCCGGCCGAGAGAGAGGAGACGCGCGGCCCGGCACGCCGGGCGGGGATCGGAGCGATGACCATCTATTACGAGGAGGATCTACCGATAAAGGCCGCATTCCAGGGGCATTATGAGGTCCTGTCCAGGATCGGCTCAGGGGGCTTCGGGACGGTCTACAAGGCGCGGCAGCTCGCGACGGGCCAGCTGGTCGCCGTCAAGGTCCTCCGGCTCGCCGGCCGGGGCGGGACGGCGGCCGCGCGCCGCATCGCGCGCTTCCAGCGGGAGATGCGGCTGTGCGCGCGCCTGCACCACACGAACATCGTCGGCCTCATCGACTCGGGGCAGATGGATGATGGGCAGATGTACCTGGTGTTCGAGTTCGTCCCAGGCCGGAACCTGAGGGAGGTCCTGGACGAGGAGGGCGCGCTGGATCCGCGGGAGGCGCGCCATCTCCTGCTCCAGGTCCTGGACGCGCTCGCCTGCGCGCACGCCCAGGGGATCATCCACCGGGATCTCAAGCCCTCCAACATCATGGTGTTGCCCACCGGCGCGCGCCGGAACGCGCTCGTGCTCGATTTCGGGATCGGCGCGGCGGTCGAGGGCCTGGGCGGCGAGCGCGACGAGAGCCTCACCGGCGACGACGAGATGGTGGGGACACCGGCCTACGCGGCGCCCGAGCAGCTCCGGGGGATGACCGCGACGCCGCGCGCCGATCTCTTCTCCTGGGGGCTCGTCTTCTCGGAGTGTGTCGCGGGGCGCCCGGTCTTCCCCGGCCATCGGGTGGCGGAGGTCATCGCGCAGCAGCTCAGCCCGGAGCCGGTCCGCCTGCCGGCCGCGCTCCGGAGCCACCCTGTCGGCCGCCTCCTGTCGCGTGTGCTCGTGAAGGACGTCGAGGCGCGCGAGGTCACGGCCGAAGGGCTGCTGAGGGAGCTGGAGGCGTGCGACATGAGCGATCTGCCCCGGCGGCTCTCGGCCGGCGCCGAGCCCGACGCCCGCGCGGCGGCGCGCCGGGAGCCGGCGCCGGAGCGGGACGGGGGCGCGAGCGCCAGGGAGGTCTCCCGCGACCGGCCGCTTTCGGGGCTCGACGCGGCGGGGGAGCGCCGCCTGCTCACGGCCGTGTGCTGCTTCTTGCAGGCGCGCTCGCCCGGCTCGACGGGCGCGGGCGTCGAGGACCGGGACGAGCTGCTCCACCTGGCGCAGGAGATCTGCGTCGAGGTCGCCGGGCGCTTCCAGGGGACCGTCGCGGGTGTCCTCGGCGAGCAGGTGCTCCTCCACTTCGGTTATCCCCTCGCGGGCGAGGACGACGCCGGGCGCGCGGCGCGGTGCGCGCTGGAGATCGCGGCGAGGATCCGCGAGCGGAGCGCGCGCGCCGAGGCGGAGTCCCGGCTCGCCCTGGAGGTCCGGATCGGCGTGCACACGGGGCTCGTGACCACCCCAGAGCTCGGTGGGGCCGGCGCGCGGTCCGTCGTCGGGACGACCGCGAGCGTCGCCGCGCACCTGAGCGCGCAGGCGCCGCCGGGCGCGGTCGTGATCAGCGGAGACACCTATCCTCTGCTCCGCGCCCGCTTCGCGACGCGAGCGCTCGGCGCCTGGAAGCTCGGGCTCTGCGACCTCCCGGTCGAGGTCCACCGCGTCGAGGCCGAGCGCCCGGCGGCCTCCTCGAGCGAGCTCGACCTCGCGGCGCCGATGGCCGGGAGGTCCCACGAGCTCGCGCTGCTGAAGCAGCGCTGGAGCCTCGCCCGGGAGGGCTTCGGCCAGAGCGCGCTCGTCACCGGGGAGGCGGGGATCGGCAAGTCCCGCCTCGCGCTGGAGCTGCACCGCGCCCTCCAGGCGGAGGCGCACTCCTGGGTCGAGTGCCGCTGCGCGCCGGAGCACCAGAACAGCGCGCTGCGCCCGGTCTGCGAGGCGCTGGAGCAGATGCTCGACCTCGGCGGGGGAGAGGCGGCCGACGAGAAGGCGGGCAAGCTCCGGGCCCTGCTCGCGGACCACGGGTTCGACGTGGGGGCGACGATGCCGCTCTTCGCGGCCCTGCTCTCGCTCCCGCCCGCCGGGGGCTCTGCCCCGCGCGACGTGTCCCCGCAGCGCCGGAAGGAGCTGACGCTCGACGCGATCGTCTCGTTGTGGATCGAGGTGGCGGAGCGGAAGCCGACGCTGCTGCTCGTCGAAGATCTGCAATGGGCGGACCCGACCACACTCGAGTTGATCCCGCTGCTCCTCCACGGGGCGTCGTCGGCGCGCCTCTGCGTGCTGCTCACCGCGCGCCCGGAGTTCGCGCCGCCCTGGCCGCTCTCCGACACGCTCAAGATCCAGCTCGGCCACCTGGAGAGCCGGGAGGTGAGGGACATGATCGCCGGCATCACCCGCGGAAAGCAGCTCCCCGGCGAGGTGATCGAGCGGGTGCTGGACCAGACCGACGGGGTGCCGCTCTTCGTCGAGGAGCTGACCCGGGCGGTGATGGAGTCGGGCGCGCTCGTCGACCGCGGCGATCGGTACACGCTCGCGAGCGGGCCGTCGGACCTGTCGATCCCGACCACCTTGCGCGGCTCGCTGACGGCCCGCCTCGATCGGCTCGGCCGCGCGAAGAAGACGGCGCAGATCGCGGCGGCGCTGGGGCGCGAGTTCAGCGCGGAGGTGCTGGCCGCGGTCAACCCGCGCGCGGCGCCGGAGGTCGAGGAGGACCTGCGCCGTCTGGTCGCGGCCGACCTCGTGCTGCTGCGCCGCCGGGCGCGGCAGTCGACCTACGTCTTCAAGCACGCCCTGGTCCGCGACGCCGCCTACGAGTCGATGGCCCGGAGCGCGCGGCGGGAGCTGCACGCCCGCATCGCGCGGACGCTGGAGGAGCGCTTCCCGCGGATCGCCGCGGAGCAGCCGGGCCTGCTCGCGCTGCACTTCGCGGCGGCGGAGCAGAAGCGCGAGGCGCTCAGGTACGCCCGGGCGGCGGCGCAGGGCGTGCTGCTCCGGTCGCTGAACGCGGAGGCGATCGCGTACGCCCGTCAGGCGATCTCCTGGCTCGACACGCTGGAAGACCCGCGCGAACGCGCGGAGGTGGAGCTCGATCTGAACGGCATGCTGGTCCCTGCCTTGATGGCCACGCGCGGTGGCGGGTGTGATGAGATCGAGGCGACGGTCCAGCGCTCTCAGCAGCTCATCTCCAGCGTGGGCGACGCGTCGCACGTCCTCGCGACGATGTGGGGCCTGCTCGGCTACCATACCGAGCGGGGCCACGCCGAGCAGGCGCTTGCGCTGGCCGAGCGCTACCTGGCGCTGAGCGAGCGACTCCGGGATGTACAGCACACGATCGCCGCGCACGTGGCCCTCGGGACCCAGCTCTTCATAGGAGGGCGCTTCGCCGAGGCACAAGCGGCCGTGGAGCGCGCCATCTCGCTCTATGACCCTGAACGGCATCGCCAGACCGCGCTGGTGTTCGGGCAAGACCTCGGCGTCCAGGCGCGGATGAAGCTCGGGTTGATCCTGTGGTGCAGGGGTTTCCTGGAGCAGGCGATGTCGCAGGTCGAGAGCGCGCTGGCCCTCGCCGAGGAGCTGCGCCACACGAACAGCATCGGTTATGCGCTCCTCTACAAGGCTATCTTGCATCATTGCTGGAAGGACCGTGACGCGGTCCGGAGCACGGCGCGCAAGGCGGTCGCCCTTGCCGAGGAGAACCGTAGCCCCCTCTTGCTGGCCGCGTCCGGCATCCTGCTCGCGTGGGCTGACAGGGACGTGGAAGGTGGGGAGCGGCACCTCGCGAACATGGCGGAAGGGACCGGGTGGGCCACGGCTTACTGGACCTCCACCATCGCGGAGTCGGAGGCGGCGCTCGGGCGCGTCGACGAGGCGCTGGCGCGGCTCGACTACTGCCTCCGCGCTGCGAACGAAAATCGAGAGCGCTACTACTGCGCGGAGCTCCACCAATTCAAGGGGGACTGCTTCTTCCGTCGCGGGGACGAGCCTGCGGCGGAGCGCAGCTTCCGGGAGGCCCTCGCGCTCTCGGCGAGGCTGGGCGTGCCCGTGGTCACGCTGCGCGCCTCGCTCCGCCTCGCCGAGCTGCTCCGGCTGCAGGGGCGCGACGACGACGCCCGCGACGTGCTCGGCGCCGCGCCGAGCGGGCTCCCCGAGAGGTTCCGGAGGAGCGAGCTCGCCGCGGCGCAGGCCCTCTGCGCGGAGGCGGCGTCGAGGCGCACCGCGGCGTGAGCGCGCCCGGGGCGGCGAGCGCGGCACCGGTCAGTACCTCGGCGCGCCCGGATCTCGTAGGATGAGATCATGCCGCGAGAACTGACCGAGCAGGGCCTTCGGGCCCAGCGTCGCCGAAGCGGGCGAACGCTCCCGACCTCGTCTGCAGCACCGGACGCCTCGGTTTCCCCTGGCGACGTCGCGCGCGTGAGGAGACCTACGTGAGCGCTCGAATTCCCCTTCCGCCGTTCCCCCGAGGGTGGTTTCAGGTCGCCTCGGCAGACGAGCTGCCCGCGGGCGGCCCCCTGCCGCTCCGCTGCTTCGGGCGGGATCTCGTGCTGTTCCGGACGCAGGACGGCGAGCCTCGTGTGCTCGACGCCCACTGTCCCCACATGGGCGCCCACCTCGGGATCGGGGGCCGGGTCGAGCAGGACGGGATCCGGTGTCCCTTCCATGGATGGGTGATCTCCGGCAACGGGGTTTGTGTGAGGATCCCTTACTCGGACACGATTCCTCCCAAGGCGAGGACCCGCTCCTGGGACGTGCGTGAGCTCGACGGGATGATCCTGGTCCACCACACGTCCGGGGAAGAGCCGCCTTCCTTCGACATCCCACCGCTCCCGGAGGCCCGGTTGCCGGGGTGGTCGGCCGGTATGACCAGGCGCTGGAGGATCCGGACGCACGTCCAGGAGGCGCTCGAGAACATCGTGGATCCCGCGCATTTCGTCGCGGTGCACGGCATGCCGGAGCGGCCCCGGACCGAGATCGAGATCGAGGGCCACGTCATCCGGTCGCGATCGGCGGTGAAGCAGCGGGGCCCCGGCGGCCGGGTGGTCGACGGCACGATCACGTGGGAGGGCCACGGCATGGGGTACGGGACGATCCGCTTCACCGGCATCGTCGAGCTCCTGTTCGTGAACACGGTCACCCCGGTGGATGACGAGCTCATCGACGTCCGCTTCGCCTTCTGGCACCCGAGCGACAGCGCCCGTCGCCTGGGCGAGGCCCTGGCCGCGGAGGTCTGCCGCCAGCTCGATGAGGACATCCCGATCTGGGAGAACAAGATCTACCGCCCTCAGCCGGTCCTGTGTCCGGGGGAGAAGGGCATCATGACGTTCCGCAAGTGGAGCAGCCAGTTCCTCTGAGGCGCGCCGAGCGAGCGCGATCTAGGTCCGCCTGTCAGAAGTCTTGGCAGGGATCACGGCGAGAGAGGAGAGATTTAACGCCACGGCGCGCGGCGAACGTCGCCCTGACACGCCGGTCATGCGCCGGTCGGCCGGCGCCTCGCGAAAACCTCCGGACGGCCGCACGTTCGCGTCCACGGCGGGCTGGCCCGCCCGTTGCTATGCCCGGGAGGCCATCCACGGCGGCTTCCGCCAGAGAAAGGATGTCTCATGATTGGCTTCCTTCATTCCGTCGCTCGACTCGGCTCCTGCACGCGCAACACCGCTGCGCTCCTCGCCGGGCTCGCCATGATCGCTGCGACGTCCGGCTGCATCAACGGCAAGGAATGCACGGAGATGGGCTGTGTAAACGGCTTCCACATCACCACGGCGACGGCGGACAAGGGCTGGGCACCAGGAGACTACGAGCTCGAGATCACGGTGGACGGCGACGTGGTCGCGTGCGCTTACAGCTGGACAGGGACGTCGCCGTCGGGCCAGCTCGTGTCCGCCCAGTGCGGCAGCTCGGCCATCTCTGTCGAGGTTCATCCGGTGACCACATGCACCGAGACGAGGCGCGGCGACGCCGTCTCGCAGAGCTGCGTCCCCGTCGCCGGGCAGTTCACGCAGGGGATCTCGATCCCCGGCACGCCTGCGCGCGTCGACGTCACGGAGCGGCGGGGCGGCGTCCTCCTCGGCGAGCGGAGCTTCACGCCCCGATACAAGACCTGGTACCCGAACGGTGAGGGCTGCGAGCCCGGGTGTCGCGTGGACGAGCAGGAATGGGAGCTCCCCTAGCGGCTCGCCGGGCAGGCCGCCGCGTCGACCCTTCCGCGGGCCGGTCCACCGGGTAAGCTAAGGCAGGTACCTGCTTGTCGGATCCCGCTCCCAGCCTGCGCGTCTCCGTTCCCGGCGCCAGCGTCGGTGGCGTCGTCGGCGTCGGCGTTGGATTCCGCCCCGAGCTCGCCGCCGATCTGCTCGCGGCCCCTCGCACCGTCGACTTCGTCGAGGTCGTCGCGGAGACGTGCTTTGCCAGCCCGGCCGCCCGGCGCGAGGCCGCGGCGATCGCCCGCATCTGGCCGGTGGTGCCCCACGGCGTGAAGCTCTCGCTCGGCAGCGCCGCGGGCATCGACCTCGATCGCGCCCGCCGCCTCGGGGCGCTCTGCCGGGAGCTCGCGGCGCCGGTCGTGAGCGAGCACGTCGCGTTCGTGCGCGGCGGCGGCCGGGAGATCGGGCACCTCACGGCCCTGCCGTACACGCTCGAGGCGGTCCGCGTCGTCGCGCGGAACGTCGCCGCCGCCCGGCGGGCGCTGCCGGACATCCCCCTGCTGCTCGAGAACGCGGCGTGGACGCTGCGCTTCCCCGGCGACGCCCTCGACGAGGGGACCTTCTACGCCGAGATCGCCGCCCTCACCGGCTGCGACCTCCTGCTCGACATCGGCAACGTCTACGCCAACGCCGTGAACGCCGGCGTCGATCCGGGAGCGCTCGCCCGCTCTTACCCGCTCGAGCGCGTGGCGATGATCCACCTCGCCGGCGGCGTCCGCGAGCACGGCTTCTACTTCGACACGCACGCGCACCCCGTCCCCGAGCCGGTCTTCGCCCTGCTCGCGGCGGTCCTCTCCCGCACCGGCCCGGTCCCGATCCTGCTCGAGCGCGACGCTGCCTTCCCGCCCTTCGCCGCGCTCGCGGCCGAGCTCGCGGCCGCCAGGGCGCTCGCCGAGGCCGCGCCGCGCGACCCGACCTCGGACGCCGCGCGGCCCGCCGCCCGCGCGCTGCCGCCGCGCTCCTCCGGGCCGCCGGGCTCCTCCGAGCCGTCGGCGGCGCTCGCCCTCGCGCAGGCGCACGTCGCGGAGCTGCTCACCGCCCCGCGCGACCCGGCCCCGGACGCCGCGCGGCCGTTCGACCCCGGGGAGATCGCCCGCTCGCGCGCGATCCTCCAGCGCAAGCGCGTGGACGACGCGCTCCCACTCCTGCCGCGGCTCGCGCCCCACCGCGGCGTCGTCGAGCGCCTCGCGGCCCGCTGCGTCGACGCGTCGCCGCGCGCCCCGCGCCTGACCGCGGTCGCCGACGCGATCCGCATCGCCGGCGCCGCGCAGGCCGACGCCCGGCTCGCGCCGGACGCGATCGTCGACCGGCTGCTCCTCCGCGCCCGCTTCGTCGGCCCCGCGGCCGACGGCAGCGTCAGGCCGAGGCTCCTGCCGTTCGTTCGCCGGGAACGATTGCCCGGAGGTCGGGTAATCTGGGTCGTGAAGGGGATGGGCTCGAGCGCCGAGGTCCGGCTCGTCGAGACGCGCAGGTGACGCATGAACCAGGGATCCATCGCGGAGGGGAGCGCCGTCTCCCGGCTGCCGGCGCCGGTGCAGGCGCGGCTCGTCGAGCTCAAGGAGAGCCTCGCGCGGACGCTCGGGGACGATCTCGAGTGCCTGCTCATCTACGGGAGCGCCGCGCGCGGCGGCTACCGCGACGGGCAGAGCGACGTGGACCTCATGCTGGTGCTCCGGGAGGCCTCGCGCGCGCAGCTCGACGCGATCGCCAACGCGCTCCAGCTCGCGCGGTACGCGGCCCGCATCGAGGCGATGATCCTCACCGCCGCCGAGATCCCGCGGGCCGCGGACGTGTTCCCGCTGCTCTACGACGACATCCGCCGCTGCCACGTGCTCCTCTCCGGCCGCGACCCGTTCTCGGCGCTCGTGATCGACGGCAAGAACCGCCGCCTCCGCGTCGAGCAGGAGCTCCGCGAGGCGCAGATCCGGCTCCGCCGCGCGGTCGTGGACGGGATGGGCTCCGAGGACGCCCTGAGGGGCGCCGTGCTCCGCAAGGTGAAGCAGATCCGCGGCCCGCTGCACGCGCTGCTCGGCCTGCATGGCGTCGAGCGGGGCGACGATCTCGCCACGGTGCTCGTCGAGTCGGGCAAGCTGCTCGGCGTCGACGTCGCCCCGCTCCAGCGGGCCCACGAGGCGCCGGGCGCGGCGTACGAGGCGCTGACCGACCTGCTCGCGCGGGCGGTGGACGACGTCGATCGGCTCGACGACCACGAGGGGGCGCGATGATCCACGAGACCTTCGATTTCTTCCCGTTCGACATGGAGTCGGGGCCGGCGTTCCTCGTGTTCTACGCCCTGCTCTCGTGCTTCGGCCTCGTCTTCGCCGCGCTCGCGCGCCGCGTCGTCGGCGCCGTGCTCGATCCGCCGGCGCGGCCGGCGGGCGGCGCGGCGGCGTTCGCGACGACGGCGGGCGCGCCCTACCGCATGGCGCCGCCGGCGCCGCCCGCGCGGCAGCGGCTCTCGGTCGGCTGGATCCCCCAGCCGGACGAGTACTGGGCGATCGCGTACCTCCGCGACGAGCGCCGCGGCGTCGCCTCCACGCTGATCGCGGTCGCGATGGCCGCGGGCTGGCTGGTCGCCACGGACGGCGCGCAGAGCGCGCCGCAGGTGTTCCAGCTCGTGGCCAGCGCGCCCCCGCGGGACAAGGTGCTCGGGGCGTTCTTCAACACGCTCGTCGCGACGGGCGCGAGCGGCGCGGCGCCGGCGACGTTCTCGGTGGAGCAGGTGCACGCGGCCGCCGATCAGACCGCGAAGCTCTTCGAGCAGGAGCTCCGCGACGAGCTCGCCGCCGCCGGGATGATCCGCCCGCAGGGGACGATCGCGGCGCTGTCCGCCGTGGTCTGGGCCGTCGGCGTGGCGCTCCTCGGCGTGGGGGTGATCCGCGCGGCGCGCGCGGAGGAGCTCGGGCGGCCGTACACGTTCCTGGTGCTGGAGATGATCGGGCTGTTCATCGCCACGTGGCTCCTTGCGCGCCGCACCAGCGCCTACGGCGCCGCGAAGGCGGCGTACCTCGAGTGGCTCGACGACGCGACCGTGTCGCTCCGCAACGACGTGTCCAGCGGGCGCCGCCGCGAGGCGGTGGACATCGGCCTGACGGTGGCCGCGGCCGGGACGGCGGCGCTCGCGATGTCGCCGCTCTTCGGGCCGATGGTGTACGCGATGACCCCGCCCGTCGTCGTCTCGACGTCGAGCGGCTCGTCCGGATCGAGCTGCAGCTCGTCGAGCTGCGGCGGCGGCGGCGGCTGCGGCGGCGGCGGCGGCTGCGGCGGTGGCGGTGGCTGCGGCGGGTGACGCCTGCTTCGAGGTGCTCGACGCCCTCGGCCTCTGTCGGCTCACCCGGCGCGCCGGCGATCTCGACGGCGCGGTGCCGCTCCGGGTGGCGAGGGCGTGCACGCCGCTGCTCGAGGGCAACGCGTTCGGGCTCCAGATCTCGCTCACCCGCCCGATCGAGGTGACGCGGGGCCTCGGGTCGCTGCGCGCCGAGCCCGCGGGCGAGCACCGCGAGGCGTTGCTCCGCGCGCACCGGGCCGCGTTGCCCCGGCTGGTCTCGCAGGGCTTCCTGGCGCCGGACGGCGCGTGGCACCGGGCGCTGCGCGGCGGCCTCGCCTGGACGTGCCGGACGGGGCTCGGGCGGCCGCGCCTGCGGCTGTGGACCGGGCTCCTGGTGCGCCCGGACCCTGGCCTGTGGCTGCGGGTCGCGGGCGCGGCCAACCGCCGCAACGTGCTGATCGAGGTGAGCGAGGTGTACCTCGCCGACGACAGCGCCTTCGTGCCGCTGGTGGTCGAGCTGCGCCTCCGCGACGAGGCGCCCGGGCGCCTGCGGCTCGAGGGCGAGATCGCCTGCCTCGCGCCGGTGCGCCCTGACGTAAGGATCGAGGCCTGCGCGCTGGCGGACGCGCCCGAGGTGGGGCGGGCGCACGCGGAGTTCTACGACGCGAGGTACTTCGCGGTGAAGAAGGGCGAGGTGACCCGCAAGTACCGGCGCCTCGTGGGAGGCAAGGCGGGCGAGGGGAAGGGGAGCGCAGGTGAAGGGGGCGCGGGTGAGGGGCATGCGGGCGAGGGGAGCGCAGACGAGGAGAACGCGGGCGAGGGAAGCGCGGACGAGGAGAACGCGGGCGAGGGAAGCGCGGACGAGGAGAACGCGGGCGAGGGAAGCGCGGGGCCGGCGCGCGTGCGGCTGGTGGTCGCCGGGCCGGCGGCGCCAGAGATCGCCGAGGTGACCGAGGTCACGACCGCGGCCGGGCCGGATCCGGTCCCGTGGCGCGGGGGGGCGCGGCGCCTCGCGTCGCTCGTGGTGAGGAACGCCGTGCCGTTCCGCGCGACGTTCGACGGACACACGCTCTCCGTCGCGCCGGAGGCGCCGCGCCTGGCCGAGGGGGCGGCCGCGGTGGAGCGCACCTTCGCCCGGGTCTTCGGCGAAGATTTCATCGCCGCGAACCGCGGGGCCCTCTGGTACCTGACGAAGTACTTCACGCCCCACCCGCCGGGCGAGCCGCACTTCTTCGTGAAGCCGTGGGCCTTCACCCGGACCCCGCCGGGCTGGTCGAGCCTGCTCGACGGCGTCCACGGCGACGGCTACGACGTGATGCGCGGGGTGGTCGCGACCGACGTCTTCTCCGCGACCCCGGCCGTGTTCCACGTGCGCCGGATCGGCGCGCCGATCGAGGTGCCCGAGGGCGCGCCGCTGCTCCGGGTCCTGCCCATCCCGCGCGACCTGCTCCGGGCCGGCTTCCGGGAAGCCCGCTTCCTCGATGCATGAGCGGCGTGGACGGCGCTGTCATCGGGCCTGTATGTGCTGGATAACTATGAATATTTTGCCCTTCGAGCGCCCGCGCACGGCGCGCCCATCGCTGCGCGCACCGCGCCCATGAGCGAGCGATGGATCTGGCCCGGCGCGGAGCGCGGTCCGGCGAGGCTGCTCGACGAGCTCGCGGCGCGCGGCTTCTCGGTCCTCCGCGGCGACGCCGCGCTGGCCGCCGAAGAGGCCGCGCGAGCGCCGTGGAGCTTCGCCGAGCGGCTGCTCGGGGCGAGGCCGCGCCTGGTCGAGCGGCAGCCGATCAAGGCCGTGCCGGGGGGCAGGTCGTTCGCCGCGAGCTCCGCGGCGGCGCCGCTCCACACGGACAGCCAGAGCTTCGCGGGCGCGCCGCCGGCCGTGCAGATCATGGCCTGCGTCCGGCCCGCGGAGCGCGGCGGCGCCTGCCTCCTGCTCGACAGCTGGGCGCTGCTCGCGGCGATCGAGCGCGCCGATCCCGAGCTCTTCCGCGCGCTCTTCACGGTGCACCGGCGCATCCCCTTCGTCTTCGGCGACTTCTACGGGCCCACGGCGTCGCTCCGCGACGGCGCCCTCGCGTTCACGCACGCGCCGATCGTGCCGCCGGGGGACGCGATCGCCGCGCGCCTCGCGCGGTTCGTCGAGGCGTCGCGGCGCGAGGTGATCGAGCTCGCGCTCGGCCCGGCGGACATCCTGGTGGTCGACAACCGGCGCATGCTCCACGGGCGACGGGCGTTCGAGGGCGGGGCGCGCGAGTTCGTGCGGCTGCTCGTCTGGACGGAGGCGCGGCTCCCGTCGCCGCCCGCGTACCACGCGCTGGCCGCCCAGGCCGCCGAGGCGGCCTCGCGCCGCCTCGCCGCCGCGCCGGAGGCCACGCGGCGGCGGCTCGGCCTCGGCGCGCCGGCGCCGCCCGAGGCCCGCCGCCGCCTCGGGGTGATCCTGGAGATGCTGCGCGGCGTCCCGCCGGGGGTGCTCGCCGCGCGCGAGCGCATCCCCGAGCCGGAGCTCTACCGCCTGCGCGACGCGGCCCTCGCGGCCGCCGAGGCGGCGCTCGCGGGCGAGGCGGAGGGCGCGGACGACGGCGCGCTGGCCGAGGCGATCGCGCGCATGGGCCGGGGGTGAGCGGCGCAGCGCCGCAGCTCCTCCCAGAGCGCCTGCGCGACGACGCCGTGCGGGCGGTCGCGGCGGCGGATCACGAACAGCTCCATGATGTCGGCCTCGAACTCGGGGACCTGCAGCGCTACGAGCTCGCCCGTCGCCAGCGCGCCGGCGGCCACGTGCTCGGGCAGCCCGCCCCAGCCCATGCCCGCGAGGATGATCTCCTTTTTCGCGGCGACGTCGGTGACCGTCCAGCGCAGGCCGCTCTCCAGCACGTTCAGGGACGGCGAGGCGCTCCCCCGCGCGCTGTCGCGCAGGACGATCTGCGCGTGCGCCCGCAGCAGCGCGGGCGGGATCGGCGCGCCGCAGCTGGCCACGGGGTGATCGAAGCGCGCCACGGGGATCACCCGCACGTCGCAGAAGCGCGCGATCTCCACCGCGGACGTGTCGATCCCCAGCTTCGTGGCGACGGCGAGATCGGCGCGGTCCTCGCGCAGCGCGTCGGCGGTGCCCGCCAGCCGCTCGGTGCCGAGCTCGATGCGCACCAGGGGATAACGCGCCTGCGCCCTCCGGAAGATGTCCATGATGGGGCCGAGCGGCGTCACCGCGTCGACGGCGAGCCGCACGATCGGCTCCACCTTGCCCGAGAGGCGCATGCCGAAGCTGCGCAGCGCTTCGGTGCCCTCGATGACGGCCGCGGCGCGCTCGTGGAACAGGCGGCCGGCGTCGGTGAGCGTGGCGCGGTACTCCCGGCGATCGAACAGCTCGACCCCCAGCTCGCGCTCGAGGTTGCGCACCAGCTTGCTCACGGCCGGCTGGGACTTGTGCAGCCGCGCGGAGGCGGCGCTGAACGTGCCCTCGCCCGCGACGGCGAGGAAGGCGACGAGCTGATCGTAGGTCATGGCGGCCCCGCAGGATCAGAACCTGGAGTTATGGAGTCCATAGGAACATACCACTTTCTTGGTTCGAGGGGCGAGCTAGGTTGTCGACGCGGAAGGAGCGACACTTCATGTCCACCAGAATCGATCGCGTCATCATCACAGGCGCCAGCAGCGGTATCGGCCTCGACCTCGCGAGGCGCTTCCTGGCCGAGGGATCGAGCGTCGTCCTGAACGGGCGCGACCCGGAGAAGCTCGAGCGGGCGCGGCGGAGCCTCGACGGCGGCGCGCGCGTCGTGGCCGTGCCGGGCCACGTGGGCGATCGGGCCACGGCGCGGGCCGTCGCCGCCGCCGCGCGCGAGCGCTTCGGCGGCGTCGACGTGCTGATCAACAACGCCGGGATCTTCGGCGTGAAGCCGTTCCTCGAGAGCACGGAGGAGGACCTGGAGCGGTTCTTCGCCACCAACGTGAAGGGGACGTTCCTGATGACGCAGGCGGCGGTGCCGATGATGATCGAGGGCGGCGGGGGCTCGATCATCAATGTCGGCACGGTGCTCGTCCAGCAGGCCATGGCGCGGATGCCGGCCTCGGCCGCCATGGCCAGCAAGGGCGGCGTCCACGCGCTCACCGTCTCGCTGGCCGCCGAGCTCGCCGGCCACAACATCCGCGTGAACACGCTGGCGCCTGGCATCATCCGCACGCCGCTCATCGGCGAAGGCGCGGATTCGCTGGCCTCGATCCACCCGCTGCAGCGCGTCGGCGAGGTGCAGGACACGACGGAGGCGGCGCTGTTCCTGGCCAGGGCCGGCTTCGTGACAGGCACGACGCTCGACGTCGATGGAGGCTACTCCCATGGGCGCTGAGGGCCGACAGCACGTGCTCCTTGTGGGGCTCCAGGTGGAGGACGAGACGTCCTACGCCCGCTACCGCGCCGGCATGACGCCGATCCTCCTGTCCTACGGCGGCGCCTTCGGCCACGATTTCGTCGTGGCGCGCGTGCTGAAGGGGGAGGCGGGCATCAACCGCGTCTTCACCCTCCTGTTCCCCGATCGCGCGGCGCGGGAGCGGTTCTTCGCCGACGCGCAGTACCGCGCCGTGCGCGCCGAGCTCTTCGAGCAGGCGGTCGCGGCGGTGTTCATCCTCGGCGAGTTCGAAGCGGCGGCGGCGTGAGCCGCCTGCTTCGAGGCGGGGGCGCCGAGCGTCGCGCCCCCAGCGCCGGGCTCGGGGCTATACCGGGCGCCCGACCGACCGGGCGGCACGAGCGCCAGCGCAGCCCGACACACCCGCTGGATCGCGGCTGGCCTCAAGGCGTGTAGACGATGTCGCCGTCATCGAAGAAGCCGCCGGGGATCGAGACGCCGACCGGGCCGTAGTAGTTCACGTCGACGGCGTCGACGCCCGCGCCTGGGCTGCCCAGGTCAGAGAAGGCGAAGTGGTTCGCCGCAGCGAACGTGCCGCCCGAGCTCCAGCACGTGCCATGGCCATCGAAGCTCCAGCTCCCGCCGCTCACGGTACGGGGACGAAAGCGCAGGTAGCGGCAGGTGACGGGGGCTTCGCCGGGATTGTGGATGATGATCGTGAAATGCCCACGGAGCGAGCCGTCGGCCTGCTGGCTCACCGAGCCCATGAAGCTGGCATGGCCGCGCACGCCCCATCCGGAGAGCGTCGGCAGCGGCCCGGCCGCCGCAGGAGGTGTGAATGCGGTGACGGCCAGGCCGGCGGCCATCGTGAGCGACAGGACGAGGGAGCGGGTCTTGTGGGTCGTATTCGTGGGCAGCATCGTCTCTCCTTGGTCGTTGCGTCGTTGCAGCGAGCCTCGCGGGCGGCTTCCTTCGTGCGGAGACCAGGCGGGCATTGGCATGAGGCGTACCAGGGCCCGCGAGCAGAGCGGGTCGAGCGGGGAAGGCTGGTTCAGCCGAGATCCTGGCAGCGGCGCGGCGCGAGGGACGCGGGGCTGGAGGGGCGCGCCTCCATGTCTGGTGGTGGCTCGCGGCACCACCGGGGGGCGCGAGCCACCTGCCCACCAGCCGGACGGGGATCGCCGAGCGCGTACGGTGCAGGAGCGATGCAATGGCGACAGATTGCACTCCCTGCGCCCGCCGGGATACGCTTTCGAGGCATGGCGTCACGTCCCCTCGGAGCGGGCTTGCTGTGCGGGATCGCCCTCGGCTGCGCGGCGTGCAAGCCGGCGGCGGAGCCGCTGCCGGCCCATGTGCGCGTCTCCATCGACGGCGCCGTCATCAGCCCGGCCAAGGCGGACGGGCGCCAGTGGGACGGCATGGGCACGGTCCCGGCGGGGGCGCTCACCACCCTCGGCGACCTGCTCCGCACGGCGCACCCGGCCGCGGCGGCTGCCAGCGTGGCCGGGTTCGCCGCAGAGGCGGCGGGGGCAGGCACCGAGCCGCCGGAGCCGTTCGGCTCGGCGGAGCTGTTCGTGGGTGGTCGATCGCTCGGGAGGCTCGCGCTCGATCGCCCGGGGCAGCGCGACACCTGCACGCCGGGATGGAAAGGCCCGCCGACGTGGCGCCGCGTGCCGCTCGCGCCGGACGTCCACGTGAGCGGTGAGCTGATTGACAGAGACCTCGTGAACGACGACTTCATCGGAAGGTTCGCGATCAACTACGGTCACCTCGTCGAGGCGCTCAGGGCGCGCACGGTGTATCCGGTGGCCGTCGACAACCAGGCTGCCGGACAGGTGCTGTTCGTCTGGATCGAGGTCTGGCCGGAGTAGGCGCGGGCCGGCGGCGCCGACGCGCGCTTCGGCGCCTGGCCGGCGCGGCTGCGCGCGGCGGTGCAGCAAACCTGCTCCGCCGTTCTGCGAGGCGCGCGCACCAGCTGATTCGTGATCCGTTCGTTCACGTTCGTTCACGTTCGAGACAGACATGATACGACCGGCGCCCCTCTCGGGTCCTCTCGCGAGCGTGCGAGTTCATGGCACCAGCGGGCGAATGATGTCGGCGACGTAAACACGCGAGTTGTATGGATCGCGCGAGCTGTGTGAAGGGCGGCGACTCGTGGGTGGCCGCCGGCAGCGCCGTAGACAGCGGGCGGCGGCACGGGCATTGTGGTGGAATGCTGGGCTGTGCGTCCGCTGCGTCGGACGGCCTTGCGGGAGGTTTGGATGCTCGCAAACTTGGAAGCTTTTCCTGAACCGCTCGCCGTGCTCGACGCGGACCTCCGATTGCGCGATGCCAACGGGGCGTGGCGCGATATATTCGGAGAGGCCGTGCTCCTCACCCCGCCGGCCGAGGAGGCTGCGCGGTCGGTGCTCGTCGGCGCGAGGGCCCGGGTGGAGATCGACGCCGCGGAGGGCGACGGATCGAGCCCGCGGCGCTGGACCTTCCTGCGGCTGGCGAAGGCTGAGGGCGAGCCGCTCGTGTTCGCGCACGCGCGCGAGCCCGCCGGCACCGCGCTCCGCAGCCACGAGGACGACCTCGCCGAGGAGGTGGAGCTCCTGCGGAGCTTCCTCGATCTCGCGCCCGCGCTCCTGTTCATCAAGGATCGGCGCAGCCGCTACGTCCTCGCGAACAGCGCGCTCGCGGACTGTTACGGTATGACCCCTGAGCAGGTCGTCCACTGGTCCCAGCACGAGCTCACCGCGAGGGCGGAAGAGGCCGAGGGGTTCGCCAGCATGGACCGGCGGGTGATCGACACGCGGCAGGAGACGGTCATCGAGGAGAAGGAGACGCGGCCGAACGGCGAGGTGCACTGGTACCAGACGTTCAAGAAGCCGATCGTGCGCAGGAGCGGCGAGGTGCAGGTCGCCTGCTTCTCGCTGGACATCACCGAGCGCAAGCGCGCCCAGGAGGAGCTCGAGAGCTCGGCGCGCGAGCTCCAGCTGATGGCCGCCTCCGCCCGGCGAGAGGCGGACGAGAAGTCGGGCCTCGCCGCGGAGCTCGATCGGAGGCTCGCCGTCATCCAGGCGCAGCACCAGCAGATCCTGGCGCTCTCGGCGCCCATCCTGGAGGTCGCCGATGGGATCGTCGGCGTGCCGCTCATCGGCGCCATGGATGAGGAGCGGACGGCCATGCTGACCGAGCGCCTGCTCGAGCGCATCGCGTCGCGTCAGGTGCGGAGCGTCGTGCTCGATCTCTCGGCGCTCGAGGTGATGGACACGCGCACCGCCGACCGGCTGGTCAGCATCGTCCGGGCGATCGGGCTGCTCGGCGCGCGGGCCGCGATCACCGGGATCCAGCCGGCGGTCGCCCAGACGATGACCTCGCTCGGCATCGATCTCTCAAGCATCCTCACGACGCGCACCCCGAAGGACGCGATCCGCCTGTTCTCGGTAAGCCGCTGAGCGCCTCTGCGTCGCCCGGCGCTCGCCGGGCCGCCGAGCGCCGGGACACCCGCGCGCGCCGGCCCCGAGCCGCCGCCGACTCCACGTCACTGCGTCGGCTCTTGCAGATCCTTGAAGCTCGGCAGCGCGCCGAAGTTGAACCCGAGGCCGAAGTTGTACACGAGCCCCGGCCCATCGACGCTCTTCATCATCGTGATCTCGGGGTGGATCGCGAACCCGTCGGCGATCCGGAACTGGAAGCCGAGGCCGCCGCGGAGGAGCAGGCCGCCCGCGGTCGCCGCGCTGTCTTCCTCGTCCACGAAGCTGCCCGAGACGAGGCCGTAGGTGACGCCGGGGGTCACCACGACCGAGAACCAGTCCGTGGGGTTCACGCCCAGCATCACCGGCGCGTGCAGGTAGAGGATGTGCACGGAGGCCCCGCCGCCCGCCACGTACGCGTATTGCAGCCCGGGATCGACGGCGAGGTCGAAGACGCCTCGGACCGGGTTCACCTTCAGGTCGGCGCCGAACGAGCTGAGGTTGTGGACGTGAGCGCCGATATCGATGTTGTCCGTCAGACCGGCCCTGAGCTGGTAGGAAGGGAACGTCGGCAGGAAGCCGCTGACCGTCTCGGTCTCCGTCTCTGCCGCGCCCGTGTCCGGGTCGTCCACCGTCGTCTCTCCGATGTATCCGTAGCTCTCGAGCGACACCGTGTGCGCGACCTTGCCTGGCGCCACCGTGCGCGGAGTTCCGTAGGAGTTCGGGTTGGGGCACCCGCAGAGCAGGGAGCCGAAGAGCAGGACAGCCGGTATCGACAGGAAGTGCGCTGATGGTTTTCGCATGGCCACCTATCCTATTCAGACGGATCGGGGGGTGTCCAGTCGGCTCTTCGCAAAGCAGCATTGCAACAGCGCTGCTCATCATTGGCTTACTGGCCGGCCAGCGGCCGGTGAACTCTGGCCGGCCAGCCCCCGTTGTCAGCGCGCGTGTACGTCGTTTCGCGGCGTCGGAGAGCTCCGGGTGTCAGCGCGCGTGTACGCCGTTTCGCAGCGTCGGTTTTTCGGCGGTGGGACGTGGCGTGTTCTGGCATCGTGATGACCGCCGGGACCATCGAAGGTGGGGTGAGCGGCGGCGGGGCCGAGAGCGCCAGCGCCCCATGGCGGCGGTGCGGCATCGGGAACGGCGGCCTCGCGGCGAGCGGCCTCGTCGGGGCGGGTCTCGATGGGGGCGTGGCCGGCCGACGGCGCCGGGGAGCTGCGAGCGCTACTCGCCCGCTCCGCCCGCCGGCGCCGCCCCGCTCCGCTCGAGCGCCTCGATGCGCCCGAGGAACGCGCGCCCCCTCGCCGGATCCGTCATGTACACGAACGCCGCGAGCCCCTTGAGCTGCGCCAGCGTCTCGCCCTTGCCGGGCCTGCCGAGCTCGCGGTTGCGGATCGCCGCGCGCAGCTCGCGCACCCGTTCGCGCGGGACGCGCGCCGCCGGGACAGCCTCGCTCGCGCCGTTGACGATCAGGCCTGTCACCTTCTGCCGGCTGCCCTTGCGCATCACCACCGTCTTGCTCGGGTGGAGCCGGAACCCCTCGGCGTTCAGGATCTCGCGGACGCCCCGGAGCAGCGCGCCCACCGGGGCGCGCGGGCGCGGGGCGGCGCCGCCCGGAGCGACGGTCGCGCCGGTCACGTGCGCCGCGCGCCACGAGAGCGTCAGATCGTCCGCGTAACGCGTGTAGCGAAAGCCCAGCTTGCGCGCGAGCCCGGAGACGCGCCGGTCGAGGCGCAGGCAGATCGCGTTCGTGATCGCCGGCGAGGTGGGCGCGCCCTGCGGGAGCACGCGCGGGCCGGCGGCGACGTAGAGCGTCTGCCCGCGGAACTGCACGACCTCGCGCGGCGCCTCGGTCGAGAGGAGCGCCACGAGCGTCGCCGGCCCCTCGGCCACACCCGCCTTCCGGAGCAGCCCGCGCACGCGCCGCCACGTGATCGTCGGGAAGAAGTCCTTGATATCCACCTTGACGATCGTGTCGGCGCCCGCGTGCGCGCTGGCGTTCGTCACGATGGACCGGCTCGCCAGGAACCCGTGCGCCGCGGCGTGGACCGGGAGCCTCTCGAACAGGTTGCGGAGCGCCCAGCGCTGCGCGCGCTTGAGCTCCCGCTTCGGGGACGTGATCGTGCGCGCGCTCCCGTCGCGCTTCGGGATGAGCCAGCGCCGGTAATGAGTGCCCGTGTCGACCTCGCGGTGGTACGCGAGCCAGCGGAGGCGCGGGATCGTCAGCCCGAGCGCGCTCGCGAGCTCGGCCGCGCCGGGCAGGTCGGGGAGGCCATGCGACCGCGCCCGCTCGCTCAGGCCGGGGACGTCGAGCCTGTCCGCGCCGGCGCGATCCTGCCAGTGCACGCCCGCGCCGAGGTGGTTGATGTGCGTGGCGACATAGGCCTCCCAGGCGAGGCGGCGCAGGGCGCGTCGCTCCTTCGCCTCGACCTTCTTGCGCTCCTTGTACTGGGCGCGCTCCCGGTCCGACATCGCCTTGGGATCGCCCGCGGCGACGGCGCCGCGGGCCGTGAGCTCGGCGCGCACCCACGCGTCGATCCCGCCTGCCTCGGCGATCGCCTTCCAGCGCGCTGCGCGCTCCTCGTGGGCGGCGCGGCGCGCTTCGGCGTTCCCGCCGCGAGCGCTGACGTCCCCGCCACGGGCGCCGGCGCCGCCGGCGCTCGGCGCCGGCGCGACGGGGAGGACGACGGGGGCCCGGGCCTGGACGGCCTTGTCGATCTTCGCGGTCATGTCTCGGTGGAAGCGGGGTGATGGATCACGACGGGAGCGGCCGCGAAGCCGGCCGCGGGCTCGCCGATCGCCGGTTCATGTCGGCGGGTGCATGTCGGCGGGTTCATGCTGCCAAGAGAGGCCCCGAGCGCATCACCTTCTTCCCTGGGGCACGGTAGCCTCACCGGTTCTCCGGCTAGACCGGCTCTACGGCGCCGGGAGAAACGGCGGTTGCGAGGTTGTCTCAGCTCTCCCGGCGCCGTAGAGCCGGTCTAGCCGAAGAGAACCAAGAACAGGCTACCTTGCGGAGAGTGACTGGCGGTTCCTCCAGAGCGGCGCGACGCCGCTCCTACGCTCAAGGCGTGGAGGCTGGTGCGTTCAGGTCCTCTCCTGGCAACACGAGTCGACTGTGTCCCTTGACCTCCCTCTCTCCTTTCCTCGCGTCACGCCGAGGACGCGCCCTCGTCCACGAACCCAGACGATGTTAACGCATCCAGGCGCCTGAAATACGCGTCGCGCGCTTCGCCGTCCGTGTCAAACCAAATGCGCTGATGGCGCGGCGGCTCGGTGCGCGCTCCCCACGAAAGGTGCACCACCCGGTCGTCCAGCGAGACGCGATAGACCACCTCCGCGCCCGAGGCCTCGCGGCGAACGTAGGTGCGCGTCTCGGCGCGGATCAGCGACCGCCCCTCGGCGGTCTGCCGCAGGGCGTCCTTCTCGGCGCGGTCGCGGGCGTAGGCGACGCGGAGCGCGATCATGTGCTCGCACGGGCCCTCTCGGAGGCCGCTCCGGCGGAACGTCGGGCAGCTGCACCACGCGTCGGACACGCGGCCCTCGAGGTCCATCGTGAAGCGGGGCGAGAAGTCGCGGTGCGCCTCGCGATCCGCGACCTCACCGTGGATCTCGGTCCCCTCGCCGGCGATCTCGTGCACCTTCGTCGGCCTCACCGCGCCGGGCGCGCCGAGCAGGCGGTGGGCCGCGGCCTCCCGGGGCGAGCTGTAGCGGATCTCGCGCTCGTCGACCGGCTCGGCGAACAGCTCGCGCGGGCGGTAGACGCGGCGCGCGACGTCGTAGAGCACCCGGCCGCGCAGGCACTCGAGCTGGAGCGCCGCGCGGGCGTCCTCGGTGCTGCCGCCGGCCCCGAGCGCGGAGAGCGGGAGCGGCCCGCGCTCGCGCAGGAGGGCGCGCTGCTCGCCGGCGATCGCGTCGAGCGCCGCGCGCGCGCTCCCAGCGTCGCGCGCGCCGCGCCCGTCGGCGGGGGCGCGCGGCATCAGCGCGTCGAACGAGGCGGCGCTGGCCCAGCTGCTGTCGGTCCAGCCCGTGAGCGCGACGGTCAACGTGGCGCGGCCGAGATCGAGCACCCAGAACACCGGCAGCCCGGGGCCCCGGAGCTCGGCGCGCGCGCTCTGCACGTGCGGCAGGAGGCGCGACAGCGCGAGCAGCCGCTGCCGGCCGAAGGTCCGGACCACGCGCGGCGGGCCCTCGTACGGCGGACCGTGGCCCTCGAGCAGGATCTCCCAGGGCTCCAGGATGAGGCGCGGCGGCTGGCCGGGGACGAGCTCGAAGCGCAGGCCGCGGGGCGGCTTCTTCGCCTTGCGGGTGCGGAGGACGAAGAGCGCGTTGTAGAGATCGATCGGGGCGAGCTCGCACGAGACGGCCGGCAGCGTCGCCGCCGACTGCACCTGGAGGAAGCCGCGGAGCCACGTCGCCGGGACCTCGAGCGAGCGCTCGACCGGCGCCGCCGCGCCGCCGCGGGCCGCGACCGCCGTGCCCGCGTCGAGCTCCACCTGGGTGTAGACGCGCAGCCGGTCGATCTGCTCGACGACGCGCGGCGAGAGGTCGACGAAGGCGGTGCCGTGGGCCGCCTCGCGGCCCGCGAAGAGGTCGCTGGAGAACGCGAGCCGGGCGTAGGCGCTCTCGTCCCGGGAGAAGACCTCGATCGAGACCTCGTCCGGGTGCACCGTGAGCACCGGATCGAGCGCGCCGGGCGCCTTCGGCTTCGCTCCCGCGCCCTGCCGCGCGTCGTCGGGGAAGGCGCCCTCGAGGAACGCCTTCTGCGCCTCCCAGATCGCCGCCGTCGCCTTCTTGCCCTGCTTCATCAGGTAGGCGAGGTACGCGGTGCGGTCCCGGCCCCGGTACCGGAGGTCGCTCTCCAGGATGGTGGCCAGCGCGGCCATGGCGTCGCGGAAGAGCGCCGCGTCGCGGACGACGCCGCGCACGCCCACCGGGCCGCGGGCGCTGTCCAGGGAGAGGCGCACGCTCGAGTGGAGCGGCGCGGCGGCGAGCTCGCTCGGCGCGGCGTACCGGAGGTGGATCGGGCGTGCGAGGGCCGCCGTCATGGGGTGACTCCGTCGGGGTTCTCGGGCGGCGGGGCGGGCGCGTTCGCCCGCTGCCGCGCGTGATCGTTCGCCGCCCTGCGCTTCGCGCGGCGGTAGGCGCGGTACGCGGCCTTGCGGACCGCGACGTCGGCCGCCTTCTTGTCGAACGCGAGCGCGGCCAGCGCCTCGAGCGCGCGCTCGCCGCCGGCGCGGCCGAGCGCCGCGATGGCGTCGAGGCGCGCCGCGGCGTCGCCGCCGCCCTGCGCGAGCGCGATCAGCGGGGCGACCGCGCCGCGGGCGAGCAGCGACGGCAGCGCGAGGCGCCGGCCCGGCTCGCTCGCGGCGAGCGCCGAGAGCGCCTCGGGCGAGGCGGCGCGCGCGGTCGCCTCGAAGGCCGCGGGGTCGAACGGCCGCACCGCGGCCGCGCGCGCCGCCGAGGCGTCCGGCGCGAGCGCGGCGAGCGCGGAGGACGCCGCGGACCGGACGCCGGCGTCCATGTCCGTGAGCGCGCCGGTGAGCGCCTCCGCGACGCTCGGGGGCGGCGCGCCGCCGCCGGCGGAGAGCGCGCCGAGCGCGCGCGCGGCCTCGCGGCGGATCTCGCCGGGCGCGCCGCCGTCCGAGAGCAGCGCGGCGAGCGCGGGCGCCGCCGCGGTCGCCCCGGCGCGCGCCGCCGCCCAGAGGATCTCGCGGAAGGCCGCGGCTTCGCCGTCGCGCGCGTCGCCGTGCGCGGCCGACCAGCGCTCCCTGGCGCGCTGCACCGCGGCGGCGAGCGCCTGCGCGAGGGCCTCGCGCGACCCCTCCGCGGCGGCCCCGGCCCCGATGAGGCGCGCGGCCTCTTGCCGCGCCGCCGCGCGATCGTCCTCGAGCATGCGCAGGAGCGCGTCCGCCGGCAGCGCCCCGCGGCGGAGCAGGCCCATCGCGAGGCGCCGGCGCAGCGCCTCGTCCTTGAGCGAGGCGAGCCGCGGCAGGAGCTCCGCGGGCGCGGCCTCCGCGGCGAGGTAGCTCGCCGCCGGGCTGGCGATGTCGTCGTGCTCGCTCCCCACCGCGAGGAGCTCGACGCGCGTCCGCTCGCCCGGGAACAGCTTCTCCAGCGCCTTGCGCGCGCCCTTGCGGACCTCGGCGCTCCGCGCGTCGAGCGCGCGGGCGAGCGCGGGCTCTGCCGCCGGATCCCCGAGCAACCCGAGCTCGTTCACCGCGACGACGCGCAGCCGATCGGGCGTGTCGCCGGCGCGCACGAGCTCCTCGAGCAGCACGCGGGCGCGCTCCCCGCCGATCCAGCGCACCCCCCTCGCCGCCGACTCGCGGAGGTCGATCGCGTCCGCGTGCAGCGCCTGCTCGACGCGCTCCGAGACGCGCCGGCGGAGGCCCTCGCCCTCGAGCTTCGGCGCGATGCGGCCGAGCGCCTCGATCGCGGCGGCCTGCATGGTCGCCTCGACGGGCGCTTCTTTGTCGCCGCCGCCGGCGACCGCCTCGAGCTCGTCCAGGGCGCGGGCGTCGCCGAGCGTGCCGAGCGCGAGCAGCGCCCGCTCCCGCTCCCCGGCCTCGCCCGCGCGCACGAAGAGCAGCAGCGGCCGCAGCGCCCCCGCGAGGCCCCGCGCGGCCAGCCCCTCCGCGGCCGGCAAGAGGAGCTCGCGCGTGCCCGCCCGCACCACCGCCTCGAGCGGGCCCGTGGGCGCGGGCTGCTGTCGATCGCCCTTCACGCGCTTCGCGTACGACGTCACCGCCGCGACGCGCGTGGGGAGATCCCGGTCCGAGAACAGCGCGGCGAGCAGATCGTCCTGCGCGGGATCGTCGCCGAGGTCGAGCTCGCGCGCGGCGGCGAGGCGGAGCGCCGGATCCTTGGCGCGCGCCGCGGCGGCGAGGAACCCGAGCGCGCGCGCCGCGTCGCGCTTGTCGCGCTCGCGCCCCTGGTCGACGATCTCGAGGCAGGCCTTGAGCGCCGCGCCCCGGACCTCGGCGGCCTCGTCCTCGAAGCGCGCCGCGAGGGGGCCCGTGGCCTCGGCGTTCCGCGTGCTCCCGAGGGCGCGCGCCAGCGCGGCGCGATCCGCCGGCGCGGCGGCCTCCTCCATGCGCGCGGCGAGCGCCCGCACCGCCGCGCCGCTCGCGAGCGCGACGAGCGCCTCGCGGGCGCGCGCCGCCGCCGCGGGCGCGCCCTCGCGCAGGAAGGCCGCGAGCACGTCGACCGCGCGATCGTCGCGGCGGCGGGCGAGCAGCTCCGCCGCGCGGAGGCGCAGGTCCTCGTGGTCGCTCTCCATCGCCCGGCAGAGCGCCGGCACGATGCGGGGGTCGCTCGACGACGCGAGGCGCTCGAGCACGCCGATGCGCACGTCGGCGTGGTCGCTGCCGAGCGCCGCGAGCAGCGGCTCGAGGCTGCCCTTCGGGCAGAGCCGCTCCAGGAGCTCGAAGGCGTAACGGCGCACGTCCGGGAGCGGCGAGCTGAGCGCCCGGGCGATCTCGGGGCGGGCCTCGTCGCCGCGGGCGGCGATCTCGTCGAGCGCCGCCCGCGCCACGTCGGCCGAGGCCGACGCGAGGCCGAGCGCGAGCGGCTCGCTCGCGCCCGGGGGGAAGAGCGCTTTGAGCCCCGCGAACGCCGCCTTGCGGACGAGGTGGTGCGGGTCGTCGAGCGCGCGGACGAGCGGCGGGATCGCCGCCGTCGCGCTGACGTGGCCCTTCGCGCAGAGGTCGACGATCCGGTCGATGGAGTCGCGGCGCGTGCGGTGCCCCTCGTCGTCGCCCGGCGCGACCTGCCTGAGCAGGCCCATGTACGCGCCGAACGCGAGCCACCTGAGCCGGCGCTGCTCGCCCTCCGGCACCACGTCGGCGCTCGCCTTCCCGCCAGCTCTCGGCTCGGTCTGGGCGAAGAGGGCGAAGAGGCGGCGGAGCCACCCCTTCGCGGGCGTCGTGTCGGTCTCCGCCGCGGCGCGCGGCGTCGTGTCGGCTGCGACGGGCGCCCCCGCGGGGCGCAGCGCGGTCACCCGCTTGACCTCGCGGAAGTACTCGATCGGCTTGCGCCGGAGGCGGAGCACCTGCGCGGCCGCGTACCGCTGCTCCGCGCTGTCGCTCGCGAGCGCCTCGGCGAGGCCGACGAGCAGCCGGCCGCGCGCGACCTCGGGCGGCCACTCCTTCATGCTGGCCGCCTTGTCCCCGTCGGCCGCGCGCTCGCCGCTCCCGTCCGGCGCCGCTGCGGTGATGTCGGGGCGCGGGGGCATCAGCACCTCGATGAGGTGGGCCAGGTACGCCTCCGGGTCGGTGCGCAGCTCCAGCGCGCGCGCCGCGGCGAAGCGCACGTCGGGGCGCTGCGACGAGAGCGCGCTCGTCAAGAGATCCGGCGGGTCGCCGCGGCGGAACGCCCTGAGGTCGCGCGCGAGCACGATCGCGAAGACGATCTCCTGGACCTCGCGCGCGCTGTCCTCGAGGCCCTGCAGCATGCCCCCGTAGCCCTCGGGGCCGAGCGCCGCGAACGACATGATCGTCGCGACGCGGATGGGCGGGTGCTCGTGGCGCAGCGTGCCCGTGAGCACCGGCAGCGCCCGCACGTCGCCGAGCCGCGCGAGCCCGTCGGCGGCCCACGACCGCACCGCGACGTCGGCGTGCCCCATCGCGTCGAGCAGGTAGCCCTCCTCGCCGCGGCGAGCGGCCATCGCGAGCCCGCGCGCCGCCTGCTCGCGCACGTCGGGGTAGTCGTCCTTGAGCAGCTCGGTGGCGAAGTACTTGACGAGGCGCGGCGAGCCCAGCGTCGCCAGCGCGGTCGACGCGCGGGCGCGGAGCGGGCCGACGATCTGGATCGGCAGCTCCTTCAGCAGCTGCTTGTCGGCGAGCAGCGCCCGCATCGGGTTGATGAGCTGCTCGTCGCGCCGCGCCGCGCAGAGCTCGGCCGCGCGCACCCGGAGGTCGAGGTGGCTCGACTGGAGGCCGATGTGGAGCGGCCCCGCCTCGCCCGGCAGGAGCTTGTCGAGCGCCTCGATCGCCGCGGTGCGCGGCCCCGCGTGGTCGTCCTCGAGCAGCCGGACGAGCGCGCTGCGCGCGGCCTCGCTCACGGGGGCCCGCGCGGCCCCGCGCGCGCCGCTCTCCCGGACCGACGGGTGGATCGACGCCATCGCGGCGAGGTGCGGCTCCGCGGCGGCCTTGCCGCGCAGCTTCACCACGGCGTCGTACGCGGCCTGGGCCACGCCGGCGTCGCGATCGCCGATCGCCGCGTGCAGCCGCTCCGCGGCCCAGGCCGCTTCGCCGTGCGCCTTGAGCTCCTCGACCGCGCGCAGGCGCAGGTCGGGGAAGCGCGCGAGCAGGGCGCGGTCGAGCGCCTTCTGCGGGTCCGCGGCGTGCCACGACCAGAGCGTCCGGAACGCCTCGCCGCGGACCTTGGGCGACTCGTCCTCGATCGCGTCGGCGAGCAGCGACTCGGCCTCGGGCGGGCGGCCGCCCTCGCCGGCGACCTTCACCAGCCGGTCGAGCCCGCGGACGCGGATGTCCTCCTGCGAGGAGCGCAGCGACGCCTCGGCCACGGCGAGCGGGGCGGAGGGCTCGAGCCGCGCGTACGCGTCGAGCGCCGCGGCGCGCACCGACCCGTCGGCGTCGTCGAGCATCCAGATGAGCCGCTTCTCGGCCCGGGTGTCGCGGAGCTCGGCGAGCGCGGCCGCCGCCTGCCGCCGCAGCGACGGATCCTCCTCGCGCGTGAGCTGCAGCAGCGCGCCGAGGGCGCGCGTGTCGCCGAGCTGCGCGAGCCCGCGCGCGCCGCGCACCGCCGTGTCCGGCGTGCGGCACGCCATCGCGGTGAGCAGCGGCTCGAGGTCGGCCTCGGCGGGCTCGCCCCCCGGGCTCCCCACGCCGGGGATCATCGCGCGCGCGGCCTGGATCCGCGCCTCGTCGGCCTCCTTGCCCTTCCCCTTGGCCTCGGGGGCGGGCGGCTCGTCGCCTGCTTTGCGGGCGCGCCGCCGCAGCACCTCGACCGCGCGCCGCGCGATGTCGAGCGCCGCGCGGCCGAGGTCCTCGTCGCGGGCCTCGAGCGCGTGCGCGAGCGGCCGGCGCTCCAGCACCTTCGCCGCGAACGCGATGCGGCGCACCTCGGCGTCCGCGTCGTCGAGCGCGCGCGCCGCGATCGGCGCGAACGCCGGCGCCGAGAGCCAGCCCGCGAGCGCGGCCCGGACGAGCGCCTCGACCCGGAGGTCGGCCGGGCCGCGCTCGAAGGCGGCGCGCAGCGGCTCCGGGCTGCCCGGGTGGATCCTCTCCAGCTCGTCGAGCGCCGTCAGCCGCACCGACGCGTCGCGGGCGGCGAGCTTGTCGGCGATGAGCCCCGGGATGAGCGGCGAGCTGCCGTAGAGCTTGCCGATCTCGACGAGCGCCCGGCGCTGCACGTCCGCGGCGCGGGCCTCGAGCCCCGCCCGCAGCGGGACGAGCGGCGCGTCGCGGTCGAGCGCGCGGAGCGCCTCGAGCGCGGCGGAGCGGACGGCCGCGTGCTCGTCGTCGAGCGCCTCCCGGAGCTTCGGGCGCGCGCCGCGGCGCCCGTTCGCCCCGAGCTCGCGGGCGGCGAGCGCGCGCACCTCGGCGTCCCGGTCCGACCTCAGCGCCCGCAGCGCGGCTTCGAGCGCCTCGGGCTCGTCGAGCGCCGCGAGGGTCCTGACCGCGCCCTCGCGGGCGGGCCGCGCGCCGGAGAGCGCCTGGGCGAGCGCGTCGAAGCCGTGCGCGAGCTCGGCGGCGCCCTCCGCCGGCGCGCCCGACGCGTCGATCGGGAAGCGCCACACCGTGCGCCTGTCACCCGCGGCGAAGAGGGCCCCGAGCCCGTCGCCCGCGTCCCCCGACCCGCGGCCGCCCTGCGGCCTCGCCCCCTTGCGCGCGCTGCTCGGGGGCGGCGCGAGCGCGAGCGCGTGGAGCGGCTCCGCGCTCGTCTCGAGCGTGCGCGGCTTGCGCCGGTCCTCGAGCCGATGGATGCGGATCGCGCCGTCGGCGCCGGCGGACAGCAGGCGGTCGCCGAGCTCCTTGCCGTCTTCCTGGGGCGGCGGGGCGGGCAGGCACAGGAGCGCGCGCACGCCGCCCGCGTGCCCGCTCCCGTCCGCGCCGCGGACCTCGCATTCGACGTCGCCGACGAGGTACCAGAGGCGCACGGTGCCGTCGTCGCCGCCCGACGCGAGCCGCCCGTCGCGCGGCGTGAACGCGAGCGCCGTGACCGGGCCCTCGTGGCCGGGCATGTCGCGCCGGGCGCCGGTCGCGAGCGTGATCACGCGGACGACGCCGTCGTCGCCCGCGGCCGCGACCAGCTCGCCGGCCGCGTCGAACGCCACGGCGCGGAGCGGCGCCCCAGAGAGCGCGAACGACCCGATCTCGACCGCGGTCCCGGGCGGAGGGGCGGGGGCCCCGGCCTCCGCGGCGACGCGCCACAGGCGCAGCGCGCCGTCGGCGCCCACGGTCGCGAGGCGCGCGCCGCCCGGCGCCGCCGCGACCGCCGTGGCGCCGCCCGCGTGCGCGTCGATCGCACGCGCCTCACCCCCGCCGGTCGACGCGAGGCGCAGCGCCCCATCCGAGCACGCCGCCGCGAGCAGGTCGCCCGCGAACGCGAGCCCCAGCACGTGCGCCGGCACGGCGATCGCGCGCGCCGGCTTGTTCGCCACGTGATCGAACAGCGTCACCTGGCTCGCGCCGCCGGGCGATCTGCTCGCCGCGGCGGACGTCGCGGGCGCCGGCGCGCGCACGCCGCCGACCGCGAGCAGCCTCGGGCCGATCGCGAGCGCGCGGACCTTCTCGTAGTGGCCGATCGTGTGGCTCATGCGCCGCCCGCTCCCGCGCTGGGCGGGGATCGGCGCTCGCCGTCCCCGTCGATGCCCTCGAGGTGGATCCCCGGGTGCGCGCGCCTGAGCCGCATCAGCGCCGCCAGGCAGGCCTGCCACTCGCCCTTCGCGATCGACCCGGTGAACTCGGCGATCACGGGCGCGACGAGCTGCGCGAACGCCGCGTCCTCGACCGCGAGATCGCGCACGATCTCGATCACGCACCGCTTCGCCTCGCTCGCCGACAGGCGCCGCCGCGGGACGGCGTCGTCCCCCGGCTCCGGCGATCTCCCCGCGGGGATGCCGGAGAGCACGTAGCGGAGGAAGCTCCGGAGCGCCTCGACGTCCGCGAACCGCCCCGCGTCCTCGATCGGCGCCGTCGGCTCCGCCTCCCCGCGCGCCGCGCGCGGCCGCCAGCCGGGCGGCAGATCGCGCGGCCGGTGCTTCTCCCAGAGCAGCCGCACCGCGAACAGCCGCACCTCGCGGTCGGCGCTCTGCATCAGCCAGCCGAGGCGCTCCGGGCCGCCGAGCCGCGCGTAGTGCTTGAGGATGAGCGACAGGCCGAGCTCGCGCGCGCTCTTCTTCAGGCTCTCCGTGAGCGCGAAGACCTGCGCCGGGTCGAGCTCCTCCGGCGTGAGCGCGAGCGCCGGGTCGGCCGACGGATCGCCCGCCTTGCGGAGCGCGTCGAACGCGATGTTGCGCACCTCCTTCGCGTCGCTGTGGGCGAGCTCGTAGACGCGGGTCTGGTAGCCCCAGGCCCGGAGCTCCGCCCGCGTGATGAGCGCGGCGAAGCGCCGGACGTCCTCCCGCTTGTCGAAGAGCGCGGGCCAGATCCGCTCGGCGGTGAACGCCGCGCGCTTGAGCGACGGCTTCAGCTCGAGCTCCTTCGCCTCGCCCTGCTCGGGCCCGAGCGTCGGGTGGTGGCAGCGCAGGTACGTCTGCGCGAAGGCGCGCATCGGCTCGGGCTCCTTCTCGCCGAGCGCCAGCGCGAACAGCCGCGCGGTGCCCGCCTCGCGGTCTCCGCGGACGTTCGCGGCGCTCGCGCCCTGGCCCGCGTCGAAGTCCTGCGGCTTCATGTGGGCGAGCAGGTACCGGCGGGCGAAGCCGTTCAGCGTCGGATCGGCGCGCCGCGCGAGCGCGAGCAGCCACGGCAGGGTGAGCTGCCTGGGCGTCACGATCTTCGGGTTGCCGAGCACCTCGAGGGCGACGGCGCGCGTGTCCGCGCTGAAGACGAGCCCCTTCAGGCGCTCGACGCCCTCGTCGGTGAGGTCGGGCAGGGCGTCGGCCTTCTTCAGCCAGGCGGCGACCTCGTGCCCGATGCTCTTCCGCGTGAGCGCGCCGAGCAGCCACGGCGTGCCGATCGCGGCGACCGGGTGCTTGCCGAGCGCGTCGAGCGCGTGCGCGGTCGCCTCGTCGTCGTCCTCGTGGCGCGGGTCGTCGAGCACGCGCACCCAGAAGCCGGCCCCGAGCTCGCCGGGCCGGTACTTGCCCTTGAGGTACGCGGCGGCCCACCGCTTCTGCGCGCGCTCGCCGTAGAGCATGTCGATCAGGAAGCCCTCGGGCAGCTCCGCGCGATCGAAGCTCTCGCTCAGCGCCTTCGCGGCGAAGGCCTCGGTCTCGCCGCGCTCGAGCAGCCGTCCGAGGAACACGTGCCCGAGCGCGCGCGGGCTCCTGCCCTGAAGCGCCGCGGCCGCGAACGCGCGCGTCTCCTTGTAAGAGGAGGCGAGCAGCGCGTCGAGCCGCTCCGGATCGAGGTCCGCGGCGTGCGCGCGGCCGTACTCGATCGCGAACGCGCGCGCCTTCGCGCTCGGCGAGCCGAGCAGCGCGAGCGCGGCGTCGTGCAGCCCGAGGCTCCGCAGCTTGCTCTGGTGGAGCTCCGGCGATCCGAGCAGCGCCTCGACGAGGAACTCGTGCGCGCTCGCGAGCGGCCGGTGCGCGAGGCGCGCGAGCCACGCCGGCGCGACGTTGCGCAGCGCCTCCGGGAAGTCCTTCCGGAGCCCCTGGATCGCGAACTTGGCCGGCGGGTCGGCCTCGCACGTCGAGAGCAGGAGCATCAGCGGATCGGGCGACCGCTTCCACGCCTCGTCGAAGGCGCGGTGCTTCAGCATGTCGTTCGGGGGGACCCCGCCGTGGAACGAGCGCCCGTCGTACTTGCGGGAGCGGTGCGCCCAGACGTGGTTCGCGACCCAGAGCGCGCCGAACCGCGTGTCCGGCGTGTACTGGCGGAGGACCTCCACCGCGAACTGCGGGTAGAGCTCCGGCACGCTCCGGCCGAGCTCGCGCAGGAAGCGCCACGCGCGGCGGCGCATGTAGATCAAGGTCCCTCGCGAGACCTCGCGGCGCCCGCCGGCCGCCACCTCGCTGTCGAAGCGGGCGGCGAGCGCGCCGAAGACCTGGGCGTCGAGGCGCGCCTCGGCGAGCTTGTAGATGCGCTTGAGCCCGCCCCAGACGCCGAACACGAGCGGCGCGCTCCGGGCCACCTCGCACACCGCGCTGCGCCCCGCGTCCGTCCCGCCCTCGTAGACGCGCACGAGCAGATCCGCGAGGTCGAGCCGCGGCGGCGGCGCGGGATCGGGCTGCGCGAGCAGCCGCTTCCACGCGTCGGTCGACCGCTCGCGGCGCTCCTCGGGGGTGCGCATGCCCTGCGCGATGGACAGCAGCCGCAGGAACGCGGGGAACGTGAGCGCGCCCTCGCGGGGGGGCGCCTCCGGCGCGGGATCCGGCTGCTCCAGGTAGGCGCCCAGGACCTCGGCCAGGCCGGGCGAGCCGGTCTCGGCGAGCTGCTTGACGTTCGCGATGTCGATCGGGTTCGGTGAGCTCGCCACGGCGCCCTCTCGCGGAAGGATGGCTCCGGAGAATCGCGAGCTCTGCAGATCCGGTCAAGCCTTCGCGGATCCGACGACGAGAGAAGAGCGCCGCCGTGTCGCGAATCCGCCTACGTCGGCGCCTCGCGCCGCGCGCGTCCGCGGGAGGCGCCGCTCACGCCGCGCGCATCCGCGCGATGCGCTGGGCGAGGTGCACGTCACCGCCTGCCTCGAGGCCCGCGAGGTAGTCCTTGAGCGATCGCCCGCGCGGGCCGAGGTGCGCCTCGAGGTAGGGCGCGAGCGCCTTCCAGCGCGCCGCCCACCCGGCCTCGTCGCTCATCGAGCCGTGGTGCGGCCTGTCGAGCAGCAGCGCGCCGAGCCGCAGGCCGATCTCCGGGTCGCCGAGCTCCTCGAGCTGCCGCCGGAGGAGGGCGAGCGCGCCGGCCGCCGGCGAGCCCGCGGGCGGAGCCTTCCAGGTCTCGCGCACCGCCCGGGCGAACGCCGCGGCGTCGAGCTCGGAGAGCAGCTCGAGCGCGCGCACGAGCGGCAGCCGGTCGGAGGCGTCCTCCGCGACGACGCGGGCCATGAGCGCGTCGAGCGCCGCCGACAGCGCCGGGTCGGTCGCGGGATCGAGCCCGCCGAGCCCCTCGAGCGCGCGGCGGGCGCGGCGGACGGCCCGCCCGAGGGCCCAGCTCCTCCGGCCGCGCGCCGCCGCGAGCGCCGCGAGCGCGTGCGCGGCCGCCCGCCGCTGCGCCTCGGTGGCCTCGCCGGCCCGCACGCGCGGCGGCAGATCGAGCTTGGCGGGCGGGGCGGCCGGCGGGGCCGCTTGCGCGCCGGGCGCGGGCGCCGGCGCGGCGGGCGCGGCGACCTCCTGGTAGCCCTCTCGGAGCTTCTCCGCGATCTTCTTCTCGCACTCGCGCGCCGCGGCCTCCGCGGTGGGGAACGCCTTGTCCTTGCGCTGCCCGGCGGTGCCCAGCCGGCCGTAGACGACGATGAACGTCTTGTCCTCGACGTCGGCCATCCAGAACTTGGCGCTCGTCCCCTGCACGAACTCGAAGCGGCGCATGCGCGCGAGGATACCACGGTCCAAAGCGTTCTTTTCAAGCCAGGTCGCGGCGGCCCGGAGCTCCGCCGGAGCCCGCGATTGCGCAGCATCACGAGCCGAGTCGACGCCGCGATCCCCGCGCGGCGCCGCGCGCCTCAGGACGGCGGCGGCGAGGCCGGCCGGCGCACGAGCACGAAGGGCGCGACCACGAGCGAAAGGAACCGCAGATCGAGCTGGAGCGGCCAGCGGGAGAGCTCCTCGGCCGTGGGTTTGGTCAGCTTGCCGGCCGTGATCCACGCCTCCACCGTGGCGGTGTCGTTCGAGGCGACGGCCTGGCCGACGTCCAGGAGGTCGAGATCCGCGGCGACGAGGATGACGGCATCTCGCGCCACGTGGGTGCGGAGATCGGTCCAGAGGACCTCTCCGAGCGTCTTGGCGAGCTGTTCGCGCATGCGCGCAGCATAGAGGCGGACGGCGCCTCCGTCCCGCGGTGCTCGCGCCGATGCGCATCGAGCGCTCACCGGGACCACCCCGCAGAGGCCCGCTGCTTGCTTGAGCCGGCAGCGACTCGCGAGCGCCGAGCAGATCTTGTCGTCGCCGGGCGGATGACGCGGCGCCTCGAGGCGCCGGCGTCGCTGGAGCGCGCCGCCGGCCCGGGTCCGGCAGCGCGGCTGCGGTGGGTGGGGGAGGGGGCGCCCGGGCGCTACCAGCCCATGTTGTGGTGGATCCAGCAGTCGATCTGCTCCCAGCCGACGGGCGCGTCGAAGTGGCCATTCAGGATATGGCCCGTGTCGGGGACGATCGCGGTCGTGACGCTCTCGGCGCTCGTGTAGAGCGCGGCGTCGGAGTCGACGTACGCGGCGGGCTGCAGCTCGTCCGTCTCCCCGAACTGGATGAGCACCGGGCTGGTCACGCCGCCGATCCCGGACAGCGAGGGATCGCTCGAGATCGCGAGGAGGTCGAGGAACTGCCCGCGCGAGTAGGTGCTGGCGATCTCGGTGTTGTCGAAGGCGATCAGCGCGGGGTCCGCGTTCTCGGCGTCGTAGAAGACCTCGGTGCGGATCTCCGGGGGGATCGCGATATAGGGTGTCTGGAGCAGCGCGGTGATCGCCTCGGGCGTGACCGGGATCGGGTGCGGCGTGAACGCGAGGCCGGTGTTCACGAGGACGTCCGCGTCGTTGTAGGTGCTCTGCACGTACGTGCTGATGATCGCGCCGTTCGAGTGGCCGACGAGCGCGATCTTGCTGAACGGCTTCCTGACGACCCCGCCGGGGGTCCGCAGGTCGCCGATGATCTGGTGAACGCTCTCCGCCGTCTCGGCGAGGTTCAGGAAGTCGCCGTCCGGCCGGTCGCTCTCCCCGGCCCCGAGCATGTCGAGCGCGAGGACGGCATAACCCTCCTTGGCCATGTACCGCGCGTAGGAGTAGTCCTGCCCGCCGAACGACGGGATGTCCCAGTACTGGCTCGTGTACGTGAGGCCGTGCACGAGCACCTGGAGGGGACGGTACACGTAGTGTTTGTTGTAGTAGAGGTGGCCGACGACGTTGTAGGTGTTGCCGTCGGAGAGGGTCACCGGGAACTCGAGGCGCTCGACGATGATGTTGGGCTTCGACGACGCCTCCGCCTGATTCGCAGGGAGCGCTGTCGCAGCGAGCGCGGCCGAGAAGAGGAACGTGCTGAGCGTGCGGGAATACAAATTCATCGCTTGACCCTCATGATTGCCAAAGGTGCTTGGAGGTGAGGCTGCGGGGCTCGTGGTGCGACATCCGTATCTCTTAGCTCCAGCGCCGCCTCCGGTACTCGCAAACACTGGACCAGAAGACATCTCAACCATTCAGCGGAGCACGCGCCGGGCGCGCGTGCCGCCGAGGAGCAACATTTCGCGGCGTTTTCTGGCCTGGGCGCGGCCTTTGCTATGGACATTCGGGCCACAGTTGGACCCACGGTTGGGCCCGCACGGGCCACCGCGCGAGGGCGAACTGGCCAAAATCATTGCGTTACTCCGCAATGGTTTGCATAGCCGGATGCCGCGTTCCCTGTGACTTTCTGCCCCATGCCCGGAACGAACACGGCGTGGGTGCAGCTCAGGGCATAAAATTATTATTGTGCTTCACGCCCTCTCGCCGGCCCTGGCGCGCGGAGCCTGACCCTGTGCCAGACCTGGCCAGCCTGTGCGTTGACCACGCGTTGACCATGCGCTGACCACGCGCCGAAAATGTGTTGGATGGGCACGGAAAGGGGGTTGCGAGGATGCCTGATCTGTGCGAAGTTTATACATTTTACGAGCCGGAAGCGGGGGCCGCGCGCCGGCGGATCACCCTGAGACCCTCGGGTCGACACGGGCTCTCCGCCGCGCGGGCGACGGCCGCGTGGGGCCGTCGACGGGGCTGCCGTTCAGAAGCTCGCTTCGCCGCCGATGCTGGGGATCACGATCGGGCCGAGCTCCTCCGGCTCGCAGCCGCGCACGATCGAGCACTCGTATTGGATCGTCTCCTTGCCGGCGGTGGCGTTGAGCACCTCGATCGTGAGCGCGATCCAGCGGCCCTCCTTGAAGACCCACCGCTTCTCCAGCCGCAGGTCCACGCGGAAGAACGCCGGCAGCCGCTCCGGGAGGTCGAGCCCGCGCACGTACGCGGCGATCCGGGCGCGCAGCTGCTCGCGGCGCCGGATGTCCTCCTCCGTGTCGGGGCGGTCCTCGTCGTCGTTATCGGGCCGCTGCTCGTTCCTGTCGCGACCTCCCCAGATGTCGTAATCGAGGGTCATCGGGACTCCGCTGTAGAACACCGCCCGGCCGCCGAGCTTCCAGCCGCGGCCGAGATCGTAGGCCGCGGCCATGTTGAGCACGTGGCGGCGATCGAAGGCCGAGTCGAAGGTCTCCCGGCCGACGTGGCGGATCGAGCGAGAGAGTGTGTACGACACGAAGCCTCCGAGCCGCTTCGAGAGGCTGCGGTGGGCGTAGATCTCGAGGCCATACGTGCTGCCCGTGCCGCGCAGCTCCGCCAGCTGGCCGAGGCCGACGTCGGTGCCCGGGAGCCGGTTGCCGAGCGCGTCGCTCAGGTCGAAGAACCCGCTGCGAAAGCCGGTGACGGTCGCCTTGATCCCCTCCGGGAGGCGCAGCTCGACGCCGGCGCTCGCGAGCAGCCCGGTCTGCACGCCGCCGCGCAGGCCGCCCACCTGCAGGCCGGGCACGGCGCCGAGGAAGCTCGGCGGCTGGTGGGTCACGCCGAAGGCGCTCAGCAGGGCGACGGCCGGCGTCGCCTGCAGCCGCGTCGAGAGCCGCGGATCCGCCGTGACCGCGGTCGCGCCGTCGGACGCGAAGAAGTCGCCGCGCAGGCCCGGGACGATCTCGAGCGCGGGCGCGGGGCGCACGACGACGTCGGCCCAGATCCCCGCGGCGAGGTCCTCCCGGCTCGTGAACAGGCTCGCGTAGGCCAGGTCGTTGCGGCTCGGGAAATCTCCGTCCCGCTCCTCGACGTCGATGTCGAAGCGCTCGACCTGGGCGTCGGCGCCGGCGCGCACGGTCAGCCGCTTGGAGGCGGGCGCGGTGAGCTCCACGCGCGTGCCGAGGAGGCGCGTGCGCCCGGCGCGCTCGCCGTCCTGGTTCGAGCTCTCCTCGTAGCCGAGCGTGACCGCGTGCCGCAGCCGGCCGCCGCGCGCGAAGAACCGGTCGTAACGGAGGTCGAGCCGGTGGAAGTCGCCGGCGAGGAGAACGTCGATGTCGCCGTCGTCCTCGACCTCGGCGAGGTAGTCGTGCGACCCGAAGGCGAAGAGCCCGACCCGGTCGTACGGCGAGAGATCGTAGGTGGCGCGCGCCTGGTAGTCCCAGTATCCGAGCTCCACGCCGGGCGAGAACAGCGAGAGGATCGCGCCCGGGTACGCGTAGCGCCCGCCCACGAGCGCGGTGCCGCGGCCGCCGTCCCAGGGCGCCTCGACGAGCGCGCCCGCGTCGTAGAGCCGGAGGTTCGCCTCGCCGTGGAACAGCCGCTCCGGCTCCCTCGTCTCGCCGGAGACGATGCCGCCCGTGTACCGGCCGAAGCGCGCCGGGAAGCCGCCGGGGTAGAGATCGACGCGCTCGACGAGCGCCGGGTGGATGACGCTGGGGCCGAGCGCGACGTGGTAGAGCAGCGGGACGCGCACCCCGTCGACGAAGTAGCCGATGTTGCCCGGCGGCGCGCCGCGCACGAAGAAGTACGGGACGCCCGAGGCGATCGGCGTCACGCCGGGCATCGCCTCGATCGCGCGGAAGGGATCGCCGAACGCGCCGGGCATCTGGCGCACCTCCTCGCGCGTCATCGAGCTGGTCATCGGCGCGGCGCGCTCGCCCAGCACCATGACGTCGAGGGCCGGCGCGGGCGCCGGCTGCGCCCGCGGGGCCAGCGCCGCGCTCTCCCCGGGCGGCGGTGGCGCCGCGGTCGCGAGGCCGGGCGGCAGGCCGGGCGGCGCGGCCAGCGCCGTGAGGGGCGCAGCGGTTGGGGCGGCGGGCGTCGGGGCAGCCGGCGTCGCGGCGGGCGTCGGGGCAGCCGGCGTCGCGGCGGGCGGGGCGCGGAACGCCACGCGAAACAGGATGCGCGCGGCGATGGGCCGCCCGTCGCGACGGGCAGGCTCGAAGCGCCACGACGGCGCCGCCGCCACCGCGGCGCTCGCGAACGGCTCGTCGCCCTCCACCACCGCGGCATCCGCCACCGTGCCGTCGGTGCGCACCGTGATGCGGAGCACCACGGCGGCGTCGCCCGCGCCGCCGGCCGGGTAAGGCGGCTCGGTGGGGCCGAGCGGCGACGGCATCGTGAGCGCAGGGGCTGCCGCGGCGGGTGCCGGGGACCGCCCCGCGGCGGGCTCTGCGCCGGCCTCCGGACCGCCCGCGAGGGCGCCGAGCACCGCGGCCGCGGCGCCGGCGCGGCGCCGGCCAGGCGAGGCGCCGGCGCGGCGCCGGCCGGGCGAGGCGCGGAGGCCTGACGCGGGCAGGGCGGGCGGCGCGGCGCGGGCGATGCGAGGGCATGCGCTGCGGCGTGGCAGATCCCGGTCCGTCGGCTCGTCCATGGCTCTCCCGAGACCATGGTGAGCGACGGCGACACGCTCAAGCAGAACCTCTCGAGCGGGCTCCTCCCGCGCGTGCCGCGCTGCGCCGGAGCGAGGTCGCGCTGGACGACGGCGCCGTGGCTGCCGTAGATAACTCACGGCGCAGACGTGGGCTCAACCAGAAGGCGAAAGAAGAGCTCGTGGGGCGCGCGGGCGCTGATCGCGCTCGCTGCGACCGGGCTCAGCGCGGCGACGGTGAAGTGCGGCGTCGAACGCGGGCTCAGGGAGCTGGGCCTCGACGGCGAGGACCGCCCTGCGCAGCCATCGCCGGCGCCGGGCCGATCCGGCAGCCCCGCTGCGCCGAAGGGCTCCTCGGCGAAGGGCGCTCCGCCGAGAGGCGCTCCCGCGGCCAGCGCGGCCGCGCCGCGCCCGCCGAAGGCCGGCGATCCTCTCGAGCTGGGCACCCCGGTCCGCACCGCCCCCGGGGCCGTCCAGACCGCGGCGGCGTCGTCCGACGATCACTTGATGATGAAGCCCCAGTACGCCCTGTCGTACAACCGCTCCAGGAACGTGGCGAACTGGGTCGCCTGGCGGCTCGACGCCGCGTCGTTCGGCGACGCGCCCCGCCATCGCGGCAAGTTCCTCGCGGACAGCGCGCTGCCGGACGGGTGGTACCGCGTGCAGCACGACGACTACACGGGATCGGGCTTCGATCGCGGCCACATGGTCCGCTCCGAGGAGCGCACCCGGACGCCCGAGGACAACAAGGCGACGTTCCTGCTCACCAACATCCTGCCGCAGCGGCACGACCTCAACGCCGGCCCGTGGCTCGCCCTCGAGGAGGCGTGCCAGGAGCTCGCGCAGAAGCAGCGCCGCGCGCTGTTCCTCGTGGCCGGCGGCCTCTTCGACGGCCGCGGGCGCGTCGCCACCCTCGGCGACGGCGTCGCGGGCAAGGGCGTCGCCGTGCCGGAGGCGTTCTTCAAGATCGTGGTGGTCCTGGAGCCGGGGCAAGGGGCGGCGGACGTCGGGCCGTCGACCCGGGTCATCGCCGTGATCATGCCGAACCGGACAGGGATCCTCGACGAGGGCTGGGGGCAGTACCGGACGACCGTGGACGACATCGAGCGGCGCGCCGGCTACGACTTCCTGACCGCCGTCCCCGAGGCGGTGCAGCGGGTGATCGAGGCGCGCGCCGACAGCGAGCCGGTCGTCGAGCGCTGAACGGCGCTCAGGTCTCGACGACCTTCGTCCTGAGGCCGAGCCACGCGCCCGACGCGTGGCGGCCGAGGAGGATCACGTCGATGTCGACGCGCCCCGCGCGGTAGACCCGCAGGTCGGTCAGGTGGCGCTCCAGCAGGTCCACGAGCCGCCGGTACCGCGCGGCGTCGGCGAGCGCCGCGTCGCCGGCGCCGTCGGGGGGCTCGAGCACGGGCGCGAAGAGATCGCCCGCGGTCGTGACCTCGACCGGCGTCTCCGCGGCCAGGCCTTGCGCCGCGAGCAGCGCGGCCGGCGACGGCGCGTCGCCGGCCCAGCGGAACGGGCGCAGCGGATGATCGGACTCGCTGGGGAACAGCAACCCTTGCGCGGCCTCCTCCAGGGAGGCGAGGAGATCTTCAGGGGACGTGTCGCTGGCCTGCATGGATGGCTCCGTCGCTCTACAACCGGTGTCGCTCCGCGTTCCTTGCCGCGCGGCCGCGCGCGTCATTCCACCGTGAAGCCGAAGGTATACGGCGCTTGCATGGATACGCTGTCCAGGCCGAGCGCGCTCCTCACGGAGGAGACCGTCACCTCGTAGGCGCCGGGCGCGAGCGGCTCCGCCGGCGTGAAGATCAGGATCCCCGGCGCGGTCTCGGCGACGGACCCCGCGACGGCCTCACCCGCGCGCGCGACCTCCACCGCGGCGTCGTAGCCGCCCGCGTCCGGCGGATCGACGTCGCGCGAGAAGCCGATCTCGATCGCGGACACCCCCGCGACCACCGACCCCTCCGCGGGCGTGGTGCCGGCGACCAGCGGGTCGCGCCACGCGCGGATCCCCTTCTCCGTGTCGGGGAGCGCGCCGTCGTCCCACGCCGTGGAGGTGTTGTCGACGACCTGGGCGCTGCCGCTCGCGATCGCGACGGCGCGGTTCCTCGTGCCCGTGATGCTCCCCCACCACTCCACGCGATCCCAGCTGCCGCGCGCGTACTTGTACTGGAGCTCGGTGCCCTCGGGGATGTCGACCGTGGTCTGCCAGATCCCGCCGCCGGCGCGGGTCATGGGGACCAGGCCCGGGTTCCACGGGCCGAGCGCGTCGATGCTACCGGGCACGTAGATCGTGGACATGGCGGGCGTCTCCGGCGGGGCCCACACGCGGAACGTGACCGCCACCGACCGGGGCGTCGCCGCCTGGACGATCTCGTTCGACGCCGGCGACACCGCGCCGTCCGCGTACACGGCGCGGACGATGTACGCGTAGCTCTGGCGCGCGGTCAGCCCGGTGTCCGTGAACGTCGTCAGCGCGCCGTCCACCTCCGCGTGCGCGGCGGCGCCGTACAGCCCGCCCGGGAGGTGCCGGTAGATGCGGTAGGCGACGGCCCCCGGCGCGGCCTCCCAGGCGAGATCGATCGTGCTGGCGCTCGTGACCGCGGCGCGCAGGCCGGTCGGCGCGGCGGGCGCCTCCTCCGGCGAGACGACCGTCACGACGACCGGCGCCGCGTCGCCGACCGCCACGCTGACCGGGCCGGGCGCCTCGAGCTGGATCTCGAAGGCGACCGTCGCCGTCTCACCCGCGTTGATGCGGAGCAGGCGCGACGCGACCGGGGCGCCGTCCACGGTGACGGCCACGCTCTCGCCGCCGACGAGGTTGCCGTCGTTGGCCACCTCGGCGGTCACCAGGATGAAGTCGCCGGCGACCGCCTCGGCCGGCGCCGCGACGTCGTGCGCGACGAAGCTCGGCGCCCGGTACACCTCGAGGCTCGCCGTGTCCTCGGGCGTCGCCGGGCGGATGCGGACGGCCTGGCCGCCGCCCGACTCCATGGCGGCGACGAGCGTGTCCGCGGACGTGACGAGGAACCGGCTCACGGCGACCAGCGTGGGGCGCGCGTCGTAGTCGGCCTCGGCGTCGTCCGTGTAGGTCTCGGCGACGAACGTCCCGTCGCCGAGGAAGTCGAGCGGGATCGAGAGCACCCGCGCGGCGCTGTCCGTGCCGCTGCCGAGGTACCAGGCGTCGCCGCGCCGGCGCGCGACGGTGACGTGCTCGCCGATCGCGGCGTTCAGCACGCGGGTCTCGTCCCACGTGACCGGGACCTGCTCGATGAAGGCGAGCTCGGGGCGACCCGCGTAGTGATCCGGGATGTCGGTCACCATCTGGAGCCCGCTGAGCAGGATGACGTAGAGCGCGAGCTGGTGCGCGCGGGTCGTGTGCACCCGCGCGGGCGGGCTCCCGGCGAAGGGGCTCTCGGGGATCTTGTCGGGCGCCCAGAGCACCTCGAAGATGCCAGGGTTGTAGTCGACCGGGCCCCCGAGCATGCGGGTGAAGGGCACGGTCAGCGTGTGCGAGGCGGGGTTGCCGTCGCTCCAGGCCTCGTATTCCATGCCGCGCACCCCCTCGCGCGTCATGAAGTTCGGATACGTGCGCTCCTCCCCGGTGGGCTTGATCGGCTCGTGCGCGTCGACCATGATCCGGTGGTCCGCGGCCTTCCTCACCACCTCCGCGTAATGGTTGACCATGCGCTGGCTGTAATGGTGGTGCCCCGGGATGTCGCCGACGTACCCTGTCTTGACGGCGTGGACGCCGAGCGACTCGTAGAGCGCGAAGGCCTCGTCGAGCTGCGCCTCGAACCCCTCGATGTTGGCGCCGGTCTCCATGTGGGCGACGAAGCCGACGCCGCGCGTTTGCCCGTACGCGACGACCTCCTCCAGGTCGAAGCGCTCGTTCGCCGCGGTGTAGTCCATGTCGGTCCAGCTGCCGTCCCAGCCCTGGTTCCAGCCCTCGGCGAGGACGAACGGGATGCCGTGCGCGCCGGCGAAGTCCATGTAGCGCTTCGTGTTCTCGGTCGTCGCGCCCACGTGCTCGCCGGGCTCCCAGGTGGACAGGCCTTTGTGGATCTCCCACCAGACACCCATGTACTTGCCCGGCGTCAGCCAGGAGAGATCGCCGTCGCAGATGGCGCAGGGGTCGTTGAGGTTGAGGACGAGGTGGGACTCGATGAGGCGGCCCGCGCCCGTGCCGATGGTCAACGTGCGCCACGGCGTCTCGAACGGCGGCGTCACCCGCGCCTTGACCGCGGCGCTCCCGGCGCCGCGCTGCGCGGGAACGAGCGCGCTCCGGAACGCGCGCGGCGCGCCCGGCAGCGCCTGGAGGGTCATCGCGGCGTAGTCGTCGAGATCGGCCTCGTGCAGGGCCACGTAGAGGTCGTCGGCCAGCTTGACCGTCATGGGCGTGTTGGCGCGCTCGACCGCGCTGAGGCCGCCGCGGTTGTAGAGGTGCTCGTCGCCCTCGAAATCGGCGGGTGTCCACCAGGCGGTGCCGTCCGAGGCGAAGCGAAACTCGGTGTCCTCGGAGGTGATGGAGAGCTCGCCCAGGCCCTCCTGCTCGGGGATGACGTAGCGGAGCCCGAGGCCGTCGTCGAAAACGCGGAAGACGACGTCGAGGCGCCTCGCGGGAGCGCTCGACGCGAGGTGGACCGTGAGCTCGTTGTAGTGCTCGCGGATCTCGGAGGCTGCGCCCCAGACCGGGTTCCAGGTCGTGTCCACGGTCTGCCGGTCGACGTCGGCGATGCGCACGCCGCGGCCGAGCCAGCCGAGGTCGCCGAGCTCGAGGCCGAGCGCGGAGTCGGCGAGGATCGCCGTCCCCGCCCGCGCGACGGCGTAGGAGGGGACCCCGTCCCGCACCGCGAAGGTGACGACGACCTCGCCGTCGGGCGACGTCACCCGCTGCGCTTCGGCCGGGATCCCGCCGCCGGCGCCGCCGCCGCCAAGCTCGCCGCCGCCGCCTGATCCCCCGAAGCCGCCGCCGAAGCCGCCGCCTGACCCTCCGAAGCCGCCGCCGAAGCCGCCGCCTGATCCTCCGAAGCCGCCGCCTGACCCTCCGTCACCGCCGAAGCCGCCGCCAGCGCCGCCGAGCCCCCCGGCGCCGCCGAGCCCTCCGGCGCCGCCAAGCCCTCCGGCGCCGCCGAGCCCCCCGGCGCCGCCAGGCCCGCCTCCAGCGCCGCCAAGCCCCCCGGCGCCGCCAGGCCCGCCTCCAGCGCCGCCGCCGCCAGCAGCCTGCCCGCCCCCGGTCCCGACAGGATGGACGAGCTCATCGTCTCCACAGGCGGTCGCCAGGGAGACGAGCGACGCAACCAAGCCGAACCACGCGATCCGAGAGCGAGCCAGCTTCGCGATCGTTACGCATTCGAGGGTCATAGGTCGTCTCGGCCACATGGCCTACCTCCCGGGCGGCGTCAACCCACGGCCGTCCGCTTGTCTTGCGCTAAGTTGCCGAAATTAAAAATGTTTTCGGTGCCGGCCCCGGCCGCTTCGTTTGCGCTTGACTTGCGCTTGTCATCTCAAAAACGTTTCGGTTCCGCTTCGTTCGTCCGCGCGCGTCCTCGTCAGTGGCGCGACCCTTCAGCGCGCCGCGGCGGCGCGGGAAAATCCGCTTGCTCCCGGGGCTTTGGCGATGGTACCGGGACCGCTCGCCCCCCCGGCGTCTGTCCCCCCTTCCGCTTTCCTTTGCTGCGCCGCATGCTCGGCGGAGACCCGAACAAGGAACAAGGATTCAAGTGCCATGTCCAAGATGAAGCTCAAGCCCGGCGTGATCACTGGTTCCGCTCTTCAGGAGCTGTTCGAGTACATGAAGAGCGTCGAGTGTGCGCTCCCGGCCGTGAACGTGATTGGCTCGCACAGCACGGTCGCCGCCCTCCAGGCGGCCCGAGAGGCCAAGAGCCCCATCATCATCCAGTTCTCGAACGGCGGCGCCCACTTCTTCGCCGGTAAGTTCCTGGACAACAAGGGTGAGAAGGCCGCTGTCGCGGGCGCGGTCGCGGGCGCGCATTACGTGCGGAACCTGGCCGAGGCCTACGGCGTGCCGGTCGTCCTGCACACCGACCACGCCGCGAAGAAGCTCCTGCCGTGGGTCGACGGCATGCTCGAGCACGGCAAGCGGTTCTTCGAGAAGAACGGAGAGCCCCTGTTCTCGTCGCACATGCTCGACCTGTCCGAGGAGCCGCTGCACGAGAACCTCGAGATCTGCCAGAAGTACCTGCGGCAGATGGCGGCGCTCAAGATGACGCTCGAGATCGAGCTCGGCGTCACCGGCGGCGAGGAGGACGGCGTCGACAACAGCGACGTCGACAACTCCAAGCTGTACACGCAACCCGCGGAGGTCCTTGCGGCCTACGACGCGCTCAAGCCGATCGGCAATTTCACGATCGCGGCCTCCTTCGGCAACACGCACGGCGTCTACAAGCCGGGCAACGTGAAGCTCCGCCCGCCCATCCTGAAGAACTCCCAGGACGCGATCCAGAAGGAGCGCAAGACGGGCGCGAAGCCGGTCGACTTCGTGTTCCACGGCGGCTCCGGCTCCTCGCCCGAGGAGATCCGCGAGGCGGTGTCCTACGGCGTCATCAAGATGAACATCGACACGGACACGCAGTGGGCGTTCACGCAGCCCATCAAGAAGTACATGGACGACAAGGGCGCCTACCTGAAGTCGCAGCTCGGCAACCCCGAGGGCGAGGACAAGCCCAACAAGAAGTACATCGACCCGCGCGGCTGGCTCCACCTCGGCGAGAAGGGCGTGGCCGCGCGCCTCGTCGAGGCGTGCAAGGACCTGAACTCGTTCGAGAAGTTCGACTTCTGAGCGCCTGACGACGACGGGCGCCCCCGCGCCCGCCGCCGCGGCCCTGCCCGCCCGGGCGGGGCCGGAGCGGCCGTCCCGGACGCGGCGAAAGGCCGCGCGTAGACGGGGCAGGGGCGAGCGCCCGACGCGCGAGCACCTGCGCGCGCGCGTGCACGAGCGTCGACGTCCTCTCCTGGAAGCGCGGTCCCCGTTCCGAACACATCGATGTACAAGGGCAGCTCCCCCGCGAGCTCGGGCTCGCGCGGCGCAGCGGCTGCGCGACGGCGCACGGCTTGCGCGGCGCGCAGTATGCTCTCCGGCTGCGGCGCCGCGTCGCCCGGGAAACGCGCCTCGCCCGCGCCGAACCTTCGGTAGAGCGGGTTCACCGCGCGATCAGGCGGGTCGATGGGCCGATGCTGCGGGGCGCTCTCCCCCGGCGCGGCCCTTGCAAGACGCCCGCTGTCGGCCGGTGGCCGCTGGGAGGAGGGCACGATGATCTGTCATCCGCATGCACCCGAGGAGTTGGCGTGGCTGGAGATCGAGGGCAGCGGCCTGAGCCCACGTCAGGTGCACTGCCCCCGGCGGGGCGAGACGAAGGAAGTGCGGGAGTGCTGCGGCTGCACGCGTTTCGCGACGCTCGCGATCCACCCGAGCGGCAAACACATCTACGTCGTGTGCGAGCCGTTCGCCGACCGACCGGAAGGCGGGAAGTAGGCTGCGCTTGCGCGGGGGGCGCTGATAGCGCTGTTCACAGCACCGGCGGCCATGTCAGCGATACGGCACGCCCTTGAACCACTGGGATCCACCCGGTGAGCGCGGCGGTGAGCAGCTCCTGCGCCGAGGGCTGGTCGAGCCATGTGTTGATCTGCTGCTCGGCCGAGCTGAGGTCATCATGACCGAGCTTTTGCAGCGCCGGCGCCGCTAGCAAAGCTAGGAAATGGACGTACGCCGACCGGTTGCGCAGCTTCGTCGCGATGTGCACGCCCACGCGGAAGATGCCCGGGCGATCGCGTGCAAGATCTGGGTCCCGCTGCGCCGCCAGAGCCGCGCGCTCGATGTGCAGCATCGCCGTAGGTAGCTCGCCATCGATCAACGCCTGCAGAGCCCGGAGGATCCCGGTGAGCATCGCTCCGCGCATGTTCAGCACTCCGGCCGGGATCGTTTCGAGACGGCGGAGCACGGCACGGTTGCGGCCGGCGCTCGGGTCGGCGTAGGCAAGCGGTGCGACAGCCGCCAAGATGATCGTGGCGGAATCGAACCAAGGGGATGCGGCCATGGCGCCCTCGCGCTCGAGGACCCGCTTCCCGTCCGCGATGATTGCATCCGCGCCTTCGAGGGCCAGCGCGAACGCCTGCGCGTGGTGGGGAGGGCCTGCGAGCGTAAGACCCGTCACGGCGTTGAGCAGCGTGCCCCCTGCCATAACTTTGTCGTGGGCGAGCTCGATGAGGGCGGTCTTCGCCGCCACCTCGGCCGCCCCCACGGGCACGCCGCGCGTCTCGAGCAGGCGGGCCAGCGTCGTTCCGGCATGTATCCCGACCTTGAGGCGCTTCGGCCAGGCCGCCCCCAGCGCCGCTCGATAATGATGCTCGGCTCGCCGCGGGTCTTCCGCCAGGTAGAGCTCCCCGAGGCCGAGCTCCGCGCGAGCGTAGAACTCCTCGTCTTGCACCCGGCGGGCCCCGTCTGAGCAGCCCTGGAATGCATCCGCTGCCTCCCGCCAGCGGTCGTCGCCGCCGAGCTTGGCCAAGCGTTCGCCCAGCAGGCAGCGCAGGCGGCTGCGCGGGCCGAGCTCCGTGTCAGAAAGGTAGTCCACGCCGTGCCGGAGCACCTCGATCGGGGTCGGCAGCGACGGATCCTCTCTGGCGCTGCTTCGCGTCCATCGCGCGACATACTCTTCCGCAGCGGCGGCGAGCTCCGCAGGTTGTCCCAGCACCGCGTGGATCTGGACGAGCTGATGGAGCGCGCTCAACTGGAAACGGTCTCTTTTGGCGTTCTTGGTGAGGACCTGCCGGAGCAGCCGGATGGCTTCGTTCAACGCCGCACGCTCGGGGTTGGAAGGTCGCCCTCGGCCCGGCAGCATGTTGTCTGGCAGCTTGCCCGCGCGCGCGTGGAGCCCGGCAGCGCTGACAAGTGCGAACGAGCGGACCTCGGAGAGATCGTCCGACGCAGGCGCCATACGGGCGAGCTCCTCGAGTGCCGCTGCTGCCTCGGAGAGGCGGCTCAGCCGTTCCAGCGCAACGGCGCGGAGCTCCAGCACCTCCGGCAGCAGCTGCTGTCCGGGCGGGTTGCCGCGCAGCGAATCGTTCAACCCCTCGGTCACCGAGAGGGCCTCGCCTGCGCGATCCACCGCGAGGAGCAGCCTCGCCCGCTGGAGCTGCGCGGCCCCTAGCCATACCCCGCTCGGCGCGAGGAGCATCACTTCATCCAGGAGCCCGATCGCCAGAGTGACCCTCGCGCGCTCGCTCGGGTCAAGGCGCGACGGGTAGAACAGCCTCGGTGCTGGTCCTTGCTCCAGCTGCCGCATCCCCGCCGTCCGCTCCAGCGTGCGCGAGAGGAATGTGGCGTACGAGATCTCCGCATCATGGAGGAGCTGAAAGCGCGCTCTTGGATCCGCGACCGCCCGGGCGCTCTCGATACATCCCAAGAACGCGTCCAGCGTCGCCAGGCTCCAGCCCTCCGTGACGCGGGTGGCCAGGAGGCACGTATGGGCCTCCCAGTCGCGGCGCTCGATGGACGCAAATGCCGCCCGCGCGCTTGCGAGATGCCGCGCCGCCTCCTCGGGGAGCGCGGTGCTGTACAGCTCGCCGAGGTGGCGCAGCGCGAGGGCGTGCAGGAAGGGCGCCCGCCCGGCGCGCAGGTGCAGAAGCGCCTTCTCCATCGCTTCCCCGCCGCCCTCGATGTCGTGTTGCACCAGCCGGCAGAGCGCGGCGCCCACCTCCGCTCGCCCCGACCAGCGGGGCTCGCCGGCCGCGGCAAACTCGACGATCGCGCCCTCGTAAGCAACGCGGGCGGCGGGCAGGTCCCCGCGAAGGCGCGCGTTGTTGCCCAGCTCGAAGGCCGCGAGCCCTCGCGTCATCGGGGAGGTCGAGCGACCGCGCAGCGCGGCGAGCAGCGCGTCGCTCCGCGCGAGCGCCGCCCGAGCCGCCTCGGGTCCGGCCGCCGGCGATGCTGCGCCGGCGGCGAGCGCCACGGCGAGGGGAGGCTTCGTGACGAGCCCCTCAATCTCCGCATGGAGAGGCTGCAGCGGCTGCTGGAGCCACGCGGCGGCCGCCAGCGCGACGGCGTAGGCCCGCCCGGCGCCATCGAGATCGCCTGCCTGCGCGAGCGCACGGCCAGCCGCCGCGCCCTCGCGCAAGGCCTTCTCCAAGGCCCCGCCGAACAGGTGGTCCTCGGCGAGCGCGAGCTGCCGATGGGAGCCGGTCGACGTCGCCGCCGTGGGCGCGGGGGGGGCCATGGAGGACGCCGACGAGGGCGCGCAGGCGGCCCCGCCGAGCGCGAGCGCGGCTCCCAGCGCGCACAGGGCGCGCGCGCCGCTCGCGCGGACCCAGGGCTCGGGCAGGGCAGGGGAGAGCGCCCCGTGGCTCCAAGGTCTCCGCATGGCCCTCATTCCTCATCGTCCGGCGGATACTGCGGCGCCCGGACGATCTCGAAATCGCTGAATGTCTCCCGCCGCGGCACCCAGGGCGTCTGTTTCCCCCGCGACACCCGATCGACGTCCAGGGTCACGGCAGCCACCAGCTCGGAGACCCGGATCGCCCCGTCGCCGTCAAGGTCCGTCTTCGGGCTTTCCAGGCTCCTGACGAGCGCCTCACGGAACAAGCCCGCGCTGCGAACGTTGCCCAGCGCGTCGGTGTAGGTGCGCTCCTGGCTCCGCTGGCGCCCCTTCGACGAGGCGAAGACGATGACGCCCGCCCGTTGATCGCGCACCAGGTTGCGGGCGAGCTCGGTGCTGGGTACGACCACGCCGCGCGCGAACGCGCCGGAGTGGCACGCGTCGAGGAGCAGGAGGACGCGGCCACGGAGGCGCCGGAGGGCCTCGCCCACCTGCGTCCAGGGGACGCTTGCGTGCTTCACACTCTCCGCGTCGAGCACGCCGCCCCGCGCCGCGGCCTTGCCGGTCAGGAACGTCATCTCGCCGCCGTCGCCCATGCGCGCGCCGTGCCCGCTGAGATAGATAATCGCGACATCGTCCTCGCCCATGCCGGCGAGCTTCTCGAGGCCCTCGAGGATCGAGGTGGGCGTGGCCTCCTGATCGACCAGCGTGATCGGCTGGATGTCGGGGAACTCCCTGCCCGGGCCGGTGTGCGCGCGGAGCGCCTCGATCACGGCGAGCGCGTCCGCGTCAGCCGCCTGGAGCGGCTCGAAGCCCTCCAGCAGCGGGTAGCTCTTGACGCCCACCGCGAGGACCCAGAGCCGCGCTGCCCCCGCCGGCGCCCCGGTGATGTCGACGCGCGCCGGATTGGAGGCGAGGCCCGCCTCATCGAACGCCACGATTTCGATGCGGCTCGTCCCTGGCGGAGGCTGGACACGGAGCTCGACGGAGTCGCTGCAGGCCTCGATCCGCACGGGCGTGCCGAGCGGTCTGCCCTCGCGGAACGCCTGGACCCTCGCGAGGGGCCGGCTCCCCTGGACGCGCACGCGGAGAAGCAGATCGGCACCTGCCGCCTGAGGGGCGCCGAGCACCTCGACGCGCGGCGGGCGGGTGAGCGGCAGTGGCGCCGTGGCGGCCTCGCCGCGGAGGCTCCGGGCGACGGCCTGCGGATCGTGGAGCTTCTCGAAGAACCGCTCGAAGCGGAACAGCTCGCTGGGGCCGTCGAACGCCACGCCGATCCGCTCGGCCGCCTCGCTCGTCCCGGCGAAGCTCCCCGCGGGCGTGAAGGCGAGGTACTCGTCGTCATGGAAATCGACGAGGGTGCCGCGGAGCCGTCCATCGGGGAGGCTCCAGATCCGGATCGCGCCGTCGTCGCTGAGCGTCGCCGCCGTGGCGGCACTGGGGCTCAGCGCAGCTCCGATGAGCGATCCGCCGCCGCCCTCGGTTCGGCCCACGAGGCGATCGGCGTCGTAGACCAGCAACTCCCCGCGCTCCGTTCCGAGCACCCAGCGCGGCGTCGCGCCGGACGCGACAGCAATGGCCGAGATGTCTGCCGGACCGTTGCCCGCCGGGAGCTCGACCTCGGCGAGGGGCCGGAGCGAAGGCGCCTCGACCACGACAGCGCGGCGGCCGACAGAGAATCCGAGCCGCGAGCCGTCGGCCGAGCTCGTGACCTGGACCCGAAGCATGTCGGGCAACCCGAACGGGCTCGCCGGAGGGCTCGCGGCGAGGGGTACGTCCCCGAGCTTCCGCCCGTCGTCCACGCTCCACACCCGGAACACCTTCCTGGCCGCGAACGGACTGTTTCTGAGCTCCCCGACGAGCAACCGCCCGTCCCGGGAGAACCCCACCAGGCTCGTATCGCGCGACTCCGCGAGCCGTCGCCGACGGCCCCCGTCGAGATCCGAGATAGAGAGCTCCGTCTGCCCGCGCTCGTCCACGATGACGGCGTACGCGACGAGGCGTCGGGGCGCATCGACCACCCAGTCGTGATCCCCATCGCGTTCGCCGGTGTGGAGACAGGTGGCCGCCGCCTCCGCCTCGACGCTTGGCCCCTCGGCCGCCTGGGCAGGCGCAGGATCCGGGCAGGTCGCGGGCGCGGAGGCGCCGAGCTCAAGGCCGAACCACTGTTGGATGGAGAGCGCGAGCTCGCCGCTCTTGCAGACGTCGTGCCGCTCGTAGAGATCCCGTACGAGCAGCAGGCTCTCGCCATCGGCGGGCGCCGCCACTTGCGACGCGGGGAGCCAGTCGTGTCGCAGCACGCAGCCGTCCGTCAGCGACCACTTCGTGATGCGCCCGGGCGAAACGGCCGCGAGCCGCGTCTCGTCGAGGAACCAGAACCACGAGGGGATACGGACCTGCGCGCTGTCGCCGAGCCCGCCGCGGTAACGCTGCGAGGCCGCCTCGAAGAGGTGGACGTCGCTGTCCGCCGCGGCGGCGATCCACGTGCCGTCCGGTGAGAAGGCCACCCGAGAGAAGGTCTTGCCCTCGGCGGGGGAGCGATCGAGCTCCGCGAGCTCGCGCCGGAAGGTGCGCCCGCGCGCGCGATCCCACACCACGAGCTGCGTCCCCGCGGCTGCCACCAGCCGGCCGTCGGGCGAGATGGCCACGCTCTGGAGCTCGGCGGCGCCGCCCGCGAGCTCCTCGAACCGCGGCGGGTCGGCATTCAGGTGGACGAGGTAGACGGGCGCGGGATCCCCGAGGTAGGAGGTCGGATCTGCACCGACCACGGCGAGCTCGCCGCGGGCCGAGAGGGCGACCGACGAGATCCAGCTCGGTAGCTCGAGCGCGCGCGGCGTCGCGCCGCGACGAATCGGCGCCCAGAACAGCTCCGTCGCGAACCGGAACTCCGCGATCCAGGCGGCGGTGCTTCCATCGGCCGAGGCCGCCATGCGGCGGATGAACGCCGACGAAGCCTTGTTCGGATCCCCATCAGGAAAGAAAGGGATGCGGCGGCGGTTCCGACCGTCGAACCAGAAGACGTCCTGTGCATTGCCGGTCGTGCCGAACCATCCCGGCTCTCCTTTCCAGGTCACGCCAAAGAATTCGGAAGCGCCTCCGTCGAAGCTGCCCACCGCGTCTCCGCGCGCATCGAGGAGCAGCCCGGTGCTCTGGTCCTTGAATGTGATCCCACCTACGGCGAGGACCTCGCGCGTCGGGTGCCACGCCAGCGCGGTAGGGCCGACCGGCCTCCCGACGCTGAGCTGGACATCTCGGACCGCCCGCAACAGGCCGCGCGTCCGCGGGTCCCAGAATTGCACGCTACGGTCGCTCGACGCCACCGCGAGCTGGCCGGAAGGCCCGAAGGCGAGGGCGGTGATGTGCCCGTGCGACGCGCTCTGGAGCACCTGGCGCGGTGCCCCGGAAGGGAGGCAGAGCGCAGGTGCGCTCGGAGCGGGCGATGCAGGCTGGGGCGCGCCGCACCCGGCGGTGAGCGCGAGGATGGGCCACCACCTCATGACGGGGACAGCGCGCACGTGTCGTTGTCCAGGCTGCGAGTGAACAGGAACCGGTAGACGGCGACCCCCTCGACCTTGCCGATCCTGACCTTGACCTCCTTCTTCGTGTTCTTTTCGCGGTCATTGCCTTTATCGATGATGGTGAGCGGCCTGGGCACCGGCTGGCCTGGCGACGGCGAGAGCTTCATCCCCGCGGCCTCCGCTAGGCCGTCGAGCGACGCCGGTTCCAGCTTCTTCGAGCTCACGATGACGTAGATCGCCTCCGTCCCCTCGGCGTCGTCGAGCAGGATCCACTCCGCGGCGCCGAGGCGGACCTGCTCGCCGGCCTTCCGTTCATCCTTGTCCTCGTGGACCATGACCCGGACGCGCTTCCCTTCGACGCGATGGTACTTCACGGCGTATACCCATCCACGCCGCTCGAGGCGGGTATACATCGCGTACTCCTCTCCCGGGCACATCACCTCCATCGGGTCATCGGCCGCGACATACCGGAGCTTGGTGCTCGACCTAGCCTCGACGCGGAACTTAAACGCCACCGGGCTTTCGCCGCCCGCCCCGGGCGCGACGAGGCATACTGCCGCCGCTACGCCCACAATCCTCATCGATCGCTGGAGGCGCTTCATCGCTGATCCCCTTGGTTCTGCATGGTAGGAGCGGGCGTCGACGGGACGTCGGCCGCGCACCGGAAGCCTATGTTGGTGTTCGCCGCGGTCTCGATTTGATAGGAGCGCATCGCGCCGCGGGTCTCGAAGCCGTACGCTGCCCAGTCGCCTCCCCGGAGGACCCGGGTGGCGGTGCTCGCGCTCTTCTTCACCGGATCCCTGCACACTTCCGAGCACCCGAGGACGCGGGCGAGCGCCGACACCGGGAGGCAATCCTCCGGCGAGCTCTCGCCGGCGGCGTCGGCGACCCACTCGGCGACGTTGCCGCTGAGGTGGAGGATGCCGGTCTCGGGCCGTCGATCGCTCCCCTGGTCGACCGGATCGGTCGGGGGGATCATCGCGCCCCCGGCGGTTTCCTTGCGGAAGCATGGCAGGCCCTGCCTGCGTCCGAAGGCCGCCTGAGCGCAGCTGGGACGCTGGCTCCCCCATGGATAGAGGGCCCGCTCCGTCCCCCGAGCGGCGAACTCCCACTCGGCAGCCGTGGGGAGCCGGCCGTCGCGCGCCCTGCAGTATGCCTGGGCACCCCTCCAGGTGACCCCGACCACTGGGTGATTCTCGTGTCCCTCCTCGAGGAGAAATCGACGCTGGTCCTCGTAGATTCCGGCCAGCTGGTCGGGCACGAGATATGCTGCGCGCTCCGCTGGGTTCAACCGCTCAAGCCAGGCCGCGAAGTCGGCGCGCCGCACCTCGGCGCGGTCCAGGAAGAACGGCGAGACCTCGACGTCGCGGGCAGCAGCGCTCTCGCGCTTCATGAGCTCGTCGCATTTGGATTTCGGGACGCCCGCGTCCTCGCACAGGGTCCTCGCATTGGCGACCTCCTCGGGGGTGCTACCGATCCGGAAGGTGCCCCCGCGGAGATAGACCATGCCGTCCGGCGCAACCGGCTGCTGCGCCGTCTCGACCCGACGTGCAGCACACACCCTCGCTTCCACGCGCTGCCGGAGGAGCAGGGCCACCCCGGCCATCAAGCCGGCCATGGCGCCGACCATGAGCAGCACGCGGAGGGCGAGGCCCGGCCAGGGAGAGGGCTTCGGCTGCGGCGGTGGTTTCTCCGTGGGTCGGAAGAGCGCCGGCGTGTTGCCGCGCAGGTACAGTACCGGCGAGAAGGCCCCGGCCCCGCCCTCCAGATCGGTGGTGCCGCGCAGTAGATCCCGCCGCGCGCCATGCAGGCTCGCCGCCACGTCGCCCCAGGTGGGACCGGGGGAGGTGAGCGCTGCATAGAGGCTCCCCGCTCCGGCGGCCGCGACGTCTGCGCGCACCTTCCACAGGTGGGCGATCACGGCGCACGTGGCCTGCCTCGCGAGAATCTCGGCAGCGCTTCCAGTGGCGCCGGGGCTCGCAGACCGGCAGGAGTCGAGCACCACCAAGCGCAGCGTCGGGTAGAGCTCCTTCAGGTCCTGTGCGAGGCCCTCGATCGAGATGATGACCGGCATCCCGTCGCCCGGCAGCTCCAGCGACGGTTTACGGTCCACCTGCGATATGGTCCCGTGCCCGACGATGTGCACGACGTGCGGGCTCCGATCGGGCTCGCCATGCTGCTGTAGCGACGCGCGCAGCCTCTCGGCGCTGAGCTGGTCGCCGATGATGGGATCGAGCCACTCGACCTGGCCGCGGGAGATCGCGCCTCTCAAGGACCTGTGGACGGTCTCCACTACTCCGCCGCCCGTCGCGGCGAGCATCAGAATGCGGATCCGGTCTGTCTCCAGGGGGCCTTCGACGTCTTCGCCGCCGAGCACTGCCCGGACCGGGCGCACCTCCGTCGATACGGCGAGGAATCCCTCCTGCGAGCCCGGCGCACACATCACCTCCCACGGGACCGCCTTGAGCGCCGGATCATCGATGACGAGCCGGAGCAGCACCGGCCGGCCCTTGGCCCTTAAGCGCGCCTCAGCGACGAGGTTCGTGACCGTGACCCGAAACACGTCGTCATGAAGCGCGTGCGCTTCGTGCGCGGTCTGCGCGTCGAGCGGCCTGTGGTTATGCGCGGCGCGGCCCACGTTCGCCTCAAGCTCACGAAGCCCCTGGACGGAGCGAGCGAGATCATGGGACTGCCCATACCTACCGTCTCCAAGAGACGGCTTGATGGACACCACATCGCCGTGGCGATCGACATGCAGGTCGACGCAGAGCGGAGATTCGTTGGGCATGGGGCGATCCAGCTCAGGATCGCATGACCTCGCCCGCCGGAGCAAGGCGGCATGCGTCCGGCGGCAGGCGGGCTTGCAGGCCGCTGCGTATCACGCCTCCCCGGGGCTGGTAACGGGGCGGCCGCCTGGGACCGGGCCCGCTCCGGCGGGGGCGCGCCAGGCGAGCAGAGTGCCACCACGCGCAGCCCAAGATCCACGTCGGACGCGCCGCGCAGCTCGTCGGACGCACCGCGGAGCGTGGGCCCAGCTGCCGGAGCTCGAGCGGCCCACAGGTTTCTCGCTCGATCCGCGTGAGCGGTAGTTTAGGAGATCCTCTCGAGACCTCCCGCCCTCGAGGCCGGCCCGGCGCGGCGCGGGCGCCTCAGATCGCGCAGCTTCTCCAGCTCGAAAAACCCCGCGAACGCGACGCCGAGCAGCGGGTAGGGGAACAGGATCGCCATCGTCAGGAGCACGCCGAGGTGGAAGAGCCACGCAGCGCCGCAGAAGACGACCGCGATGCGCCGGCTGAACAGGGCGAGCGGCGCGCCGAGCTCCATGGCCAGGCTCGCGACCGCGAGCGGCGGGAACAGGGAGCGGTAGCGGACCAGCGCGCCGCCGAGCGGGGAGTGCGTGTCGCCGAGCGCGATCTTCCGCACGTTGTCGTAAGCGACGTAGTTGCGGAGGATATCGCTCGTCGCCCAGTCGAGCCCACTGTTGCGGAGCTTGGTGGTCCCCGCGATGAAATACGAGGTCACCGTGATCGCGCAGAAGAGCCGGATCGGCCAGCCGTAGCGGCCGTCCGGCTCTGGCGGCGCGGCGCCCGCGCGGCGCGCGGCGCGCGAGTCCAGCGAGTGCGCGTCGGCCGCGGCCCCGAGGCTGAGCGCGATGACGTGGAGCACGAGGAGGTTCTCGGTGTGGAACACCATGCCCCAGGAGTTCCTGTAGGTCAGGACCCAGAGCAGGAGCGCGCTGAAGAGCGGGCCGGCGATGCGGAACCGGTAGCCGGCCACGAAGGCCGCGCCGGCCGCGATCGCCCCGCCGACGAGGCCCCTCACCGCCCAGAGAGGGAGCGGCGCGGACAGCGCCGAGGCCACGCCGATCGGCCTGAAGCTCCCCGGAGGCAGGTGGCCCACCCGCTGGAGGTGCACCGCGCGGACGCACAGGTAGACGAGGGCGAAGCCGCCGACGAGGAGCCGCAGGAGCGCGAGCCGCTCGGCGGGCGCCTCCGCGAAGAAGGCGCGGTCGAGTCGATCGGGGAGCCGCCTCATCGCGCGCCCACCTTGCAGGTCGCGTGGAGCTTCGAGTCGACCGGGGCCTCCTGGCCGTCGAAGAACGCCACCGCGTCGAAGGTGTCGGTCCGGATCTCGATCGCGACGACGTCCGCGTAGCTGTCCTGCTCCGCGACGCGCGCCGCGATGCCGCGGCAGAGCGCGCGCGCCGCGCGGGCGCCCTGCCGGATGCTCTGCGCCAGCGTGGCCTTGGCCTGCAGCACCTCCTCGCTGCCCACGAGGCGCGGCGGGATCGGCCGCCGCTCTCCCCGGGAGCTCACGCCGACCGCGCGCTCCACCGTGGTGCGCGCGTCGTGCCGGCCCCACGAGAACATCGGGTAGGTGGACAGCGGGAAGCTGTCCACGGGAGGCCGGCGGAACAGCGGGGTCAGCATGAGGAGCACGAGCCCCGCGCTCACGCCGTACGCGTAGGCCTTGCGCTCGCCCAGGCGAGCGCCCCCGCCCGGGCGCGTCCCGCCGCCCGCGGCGGCGCCCACCGCGGCCCCGCCGCCCGCGGCGGCGCCCCCGGCCGCCTCACCGCCTGTGCCCGCGCTCACAGCGGCCCCGCGGGCGGGGCGCTCCGCCCCGGCACGAGCCCGAGCATCCTGCCGCCGTGGCCGAGCGCGGCCCAGGCGTGCTGCACGTAATCGATGCGGATCCGGGGCGACGCCATGCTCTCGCCGAAGCCGCCCTCGATCACCACGTCGCGGCTGCACGCGAAGCAGGTCGCGGGCGACCACTGCTGCCGCACGAGGAACCCGAGCACCCGCTCCATGAGCGCCCGGTCGGCCGCGAGGTCCATCCCGCGCGCCTCCTTGACGGCCATCGCCGCCGCCAGCGCCTCGCCGAAGCCCGCCGTCGCCGTGTTGTGCGGCGGCAGCACGTTGCCGAACCCGTAGCCGCCCACGAGATCGGGCGCGACCCCGCTCTCCTCGTCGAGCACGAGGCGCGACTTGAACGCCACGTAGTCGAGGCAGAACCGCTCGTAGTCGTCGCGGCGGTGGCGCCCGAGCGCCGCGCGCGCCGCGAGGCAGTGCCAGTTCTCCTCCATGTACACGAAATCGCTCGCGAAATGGTCCCAGTAGCGGTTCGCGTAGTAGTCCATCGCGCGGTCGACGGCGGCCCGCACGGCGGCGGCGGGCGGGAGCTCGGGCCGCGGATCGCGGGCGGCGAGCTCCTCGAGCAGCACGAGCGCGAGCACGGACTGGCCCCCTTCGTAGAGCTGCGTCGGGCCGAGGACGGGCGCCGCGCGCGCGAGGTCGAGCTGCGGCGCGAAGCCGCCGTCGTCCCGCTGCGTCGCGAGCACCATCCGGGCGAGCCGGCCGAGGAGCGCGTCGTGCGCCTCGCGCGCCTCGTCCACGACGCCGCGGCACGAGAGGAACGCGACGAGGCTGAGCGCCGTCGGGTTGAGGCCCGCGACGGTCGCCCGGCTGTCCGCGGGGTACACGAGCGCGCCGATGGCGTCGCCCCCGTCCGCCTTGCGCTCCAGCGTCGCGAGCAGCCCGAGCGAGCGCTGCACCACCTTCCTGAGCGCCGCCGGCGCCGCCTCCGGGCCGCCCGCTCCGCCCCCGAGCTCGCAGAGCGCGAGCGTGGTGCCGGCCTGCCGCGCGATCGAGAACCCGTCGAACGAGGCGCGCCCGGTGAACGGATCGACGATGTACCGGAACATCCCGTCCTTGCGCTGCGCGCCGAGGATGTAGCGCTCGGCCGCGGCCGCGGCGCCTTGTGCGGTCGCCTCGGTGAGCGGGACGCCGGGCTCGCCGATCCGGGAGAGGAGGTGGAGCTCGCCCTCGCGATCGACGGCGTAGCTCAGCGTCTCGATCCGGAGGAGCCCGCTGCGCAGCGCGCCCTCGTCCACGGGATCGCGGTCTCCGCCCGGCGGCGCCGGCTCGCCGAGGGCGCGGCGGAGGACGGCGAGATCCACCCCGAAGCGGAAGTCGGGGACCCCGGCGAGCGGCGCGTTCGTGTTGAAGGCGTCGAGCGCGACGAGCTGCCACGGCATGAGGCAGCGCTCCGCGAGGCAGAGGCCGTCGAGCCCGGGGCGCAGCGAGAGCCCCACGAGCCCCGGCCCGGGCGAGCCGAGCGGCTGAACGGCCGAGATCACGTCGATCTTGAGGGGCGCGCGCAGCGCCTCCGCGGCCGCGCCGCGCAGGGCGGCGACCTGGTCTTCGCCGGGCGCGGGCTGGAGGCAACGCGTGGCCGCGGCGGGGCGGGCGGAGCCCTCCGCGCGGGCGAGGTAGGTGAGCACGAGGGTGGAGCGCCCGGGCGCCGGGGGCGCGGCGCACGCGGCCGGCGCCGTGGTCATGAGCGACGGCGCCTTGGCCGGCGGCTCGGGGAGCGCCTCGAACGAGGAGAGCGCCTCGCGCAGGGCGGTCCCGGTCCCCGCCGGCGCGCCGCCGAGGATGGGCAGGACGTCGGCCTTGGCGACGTGGTGCCGGTAGCCGAGCGAGAGCGCGACGAACACGGCGAACACGGCGAGCGCGGCGAGCGCGGGCGCAGGTCGCCGGCGCGGGCGCAGGCCGCCGGTCGAGGCGAGGCCCCAGCAGGCGAATGGCAGCGTGAAGAGCGCGACGACCGCCCAGATCGCGAGCAGCGCGGCGGCGATGCCGGTGCCGAGGCCGCGGTTGAGCGAGGCGACGTAGACGGCCGAGGAGAGGAGGCCGCAGGTGAGGTAGGCGAGCGCCGCGAGCGAGAAGAAGGAGGTCAGCCGGAAGGCGCGCGGCGCGAGGGGGTGGGGGGCGAGGGAGAGCGCGGCGGTCGCGGCGTGGAGCAGCGCGAGGGCGGAGGTGACGAGGGCGAAGAGGGTCCACGACCGGAAGGGGAGGGTGAGGGCTGCCCAGGCGAAGACGGGCGCGTGGAGGAGGCTGAGCAGGCCGACGGACCAGCGGCGGGGGGAGGGGGGGGCGGGGGAGGGAGAGGGAGAGGGTGCTGGGTGGAGGGCGGGGGCCTGAAGAGGCTCCGGGGGCGCGGGGGGCTCGGGCGTGGGCGCCTGCATGGTGCGGCGACGATTACCACGACGGCGGGCGGGTCGGGGGTAGGCCCGCGGAGAGGCGAGCGGGGCTGCACGCTGGAGGGCCACCGAGGGGCAGCCTGAGCTGCCGGGGCGCAGCGCTCCGTCGCTATCGGCGGCGGAGCCTGTCGATTCGCAGCGGGAAGAAGAATTTAACGCAAAGGCGCAAAGGCGCAAAGGCGCAAAAAGGCAAGAGTGGGGGAGGAAGTCATTCCTGCAATCCGTTGACCACGCGATGGATACCCTGCCTCACGCTCACCTCGCCGAAGTTGATGACGATCGCGAGCTTGAGATCCGAGAGACGCAGGTAGGTGAGGGCCTGCGTTTCGAATACTCTGTTGTAGGCGCTCGTGGCCTTGCATTCGACGATAACTTGATCGCCCACGAGCAAATCTAGACGCAGGCCCGACGCAAGGCGCTTGCCCTTGTATACGAGCGGCACCATCTTCTGGCGCACCACGGTGAGCCCTCGCGACTCGATCTCGAAGGCAAGCGCCTCTTCGTAGACCGTCTCGAGCAGGCCCGGGCCTCCAAGGCTACGATGCACCTCGATCGCCGCGTCGATGACGATCTTCGCTATCTCATTCTCCTTCATGCCCTCTCCGCCTTTTTGCGTCTTTGCGCCTTTGCGCCTTTGCGTTAAATTCTGGCTGCTCCGCAGGATCTCCGCTGTGGTACGGAGAGCGTCTCGGTCAACCAGCGCCGGGTCCGGATGTCGCGTCCAGGTGTTCGTGATCAGTCGGAGCCATGCTCTCAACGTCGACGGAAGACGGGACCTGGTTGCGTGGAAAGGAGCGACTCCCCGGGGGAACGGCATCGGAGCGATGCACGCGCACGAAAGATGGGACGGAAGACGAAAAGAGGATGGGAGGGGCGGCGGCGCTCACTGCCAGCGCTCCGCTGCGCTAGGACACGCCCATGCCCCGCGCGAAACGAACCCCCCTCTCCCGCTCGCGTCCTCCGCTCGCGATCCCGCTCGCCGCAGCGCCGCTCTTGTGGACGGCCTGCGTCAGCGCGCCGACCGCGCACCGGCTGGAACCGGGGGTTCGCCCTACCGTGGAGGTGCACGCCCCCCACCGCCGCCCCTCCCCTCCGCGCGAAGGCGCAGTGCCGCTCCTGCTCGTCGCCGACGCCCCCGAACGCGCCTTCCCACCCGAAAAGCAACCTCCCCCGGAAAGCCCTCCTCCTCCCCCGCCCGAGGTCGTCGTATCCGCGGGCGTCCCGTTTCCCCCGGACACGCTGCGCGACATCCAACTTCTCCGCCTGCGCGACGCCCGCGGCACGACGATCCCCCTCCGCGCAAAGGCGCTCGCCGTCTGGCCGCAGGACGGCTCGATCCGCAGCGCGCTCATCGCGTTCCGCGCCTCGCTCCCGCCAAGGGAGCTCGCGTTCTACACGCTGGACTACGGCGCTCCTCCACACCCTCCAGAGAACCCTCCGCGGGGCGGCCCCTCGAAGCGCCCTCCGGCTCGCTCACCCGCCCCGACGGCCGACGCGCCGCAGGCGCAGCACGCCGCGATCGACGACGCGCTCCTGCCGAATCCCGACGGGCCGATCGCGGCGCTGCTGCCGCCCGCGTGGCTCGCGGCGAGCCAGGTGATCGGGCCGCAGGTGCCCGCCATCGACGACCTCCGCTTCCCCGGGTTCGAGAGCGGCATCGAGCGCGGGCTCTACCGCATGACGCCGGCCTACCACACGTACGGCGTGAGCTGCGCGGGCGGACACCGCACGTACTACGACGGTCCGCACGCGCTCTATCAGCGCTTCCTCCGGAACGGCGACGCCCTGCGCTACCGGCGCGCGCGGGCAGAGGCCGTCTGGTTTCGAGAGCACGAGCTCAGGTTCTCGCCGGACCGACGGATCGCAGTCCACGTGTGCGAGGAGAAGAGCTGGTCGCCGGCGAAGCCGCTGTCCTGGAGCGTCCTCCGGCGCATGACCGGCCAGGGGATGCTCGACGACTACCTGCTCACCGGCGACCCGGCGGCCAAGGAGGCGGTGATCGCGATGGGCGAGGCGATCCGGCAGAACCTGCCCGCGCTCACGGGGGGCAAGGAAGACGTGCTGCGCGCGACCGAGCGCAACATGGCGTGGACCCTCATGGCGCTGTCGAGCTACTACGCGCTCGACCCACGGCCGGAGCTCCTCGCCACCCTGCGCGGGCTCATGGACCGCACGCTCGCGTGGCAGCAGGAAGGCACCTCCGGCGCGTTCGAGCACGACCTCAACCGCGCCGATCCTTCGGAGTGCGCGCGCGGACCGCGCGGCGGCTCGCCGTTCATGACCGCGCTGCTCGTCGACGCCCTCATGGACTACCACGCGCTCACCGGCGATCCGCGCGTCCGCGAGGTGGTCGCGCGCGCGGCGGAATGGCTCGCGGAGCGCGCGATCACCTCGGACCGGCGCGCCTTCCGCTACCTCTGGGGCTGCGAGACGGACGCGTACGACGACAGCGGGACCGCCGACCTCAACCTGCTGATCGTGCCCGTGTTCGGCGCCGCCTACGCGCTCACGCGCGATCCGCGGTGGCTCGCCGTGGGCGACGCGCTGGCCGACGTCGGCGTGGAGCAGATGAGGGTCAAGCAGCCCAAACAATGGAACCAGGCGATGCGCGCCTTCGGGCGGTACCTCGGGTACCGGGCGCTGCCCGGCGCCGCCGCCATGGCAGGGAAGCAGCCCGCAGGGCGCTGAGCGAGGCGCGACTCACCCGCCGCGCCGCCGGCCGTCCCAGAGGTCGGCCGCGACGCCGCCGGCCTGCTTCAGCGCATAGCTGATTCCGCTCTTCAGCGTGCCCTTGGTCACGACCGCGCCGAGGTCGATGCCGAGATCGATCAACGTCTGCGCCAGCTCGGCGCGGATGCCGGTGATCACCGCCTTCGCCCCGAGCAGCCGCAGCGCCGCCGCCGTGCTCATCAGCGTGCTCGCGACCTCCGAGTCGATCACCGTCACCCCGGTGACGTCGAGGATCACCACCTGCGCGTTGTTCGCCTGCACCCCGTTGAGCGCCGCGACGAGCGCCTGCTGCGCCCGGCCAGCGTCGATCGTCCCGATGAGCGGCATCACCATGATGTGATCCGTGATCGGGATCAGCGGCGTGGAGAGCTCCGCCAAACGGGCGTCCTGCGCCCGGATCACCTCCGCCTGGAGCGCCGCGCGCGCCTCCTCGGCCCGCGCCCGCTCCGTCAGCTCCAGCATCAGGCGCTCGTTCGCCCGGCGGAGCTCCTCGGTCTGGCGCGCGACCTCCGTCTCCAGCCGATCGTTCGACTCGCGGAGCGCGGACGTCATCTCCGCGAGGTGCCCGTAAAGAAGCGCGTTCTTCACGGCGACCGCCGCCTGCGAGGCCAAGAGCCCGAGCGTCTCCAGCTGCGCCGGGAGCGGCGGCCCAGGCGTCGCGTCGCCCTCGATGTACAGTACGCCGATCAGCTCGCCCTGGTACATCATCGCGAGGCACAGGATCGACTTCGGCGCCGACCCCGCGAGGTGCCGATCGCCCGCGAGGCGCGCCTCCCGGCTCGTGTCCCAGAGGAACACGGACTCGCTCGTCCGCGCGACCTCCTCCACCACCGTCACGACGACGTCGGCGCCCGGCCGGACCGGCGTCGAGAGCCCGACCTGCGCCGCGCCCTGGCCCTCCGCGATCGACGCCTCGATGAACAGCCCGGACTCGCGCGCGAGGACGAGCACACACCTCCGCGCGCCCGCATGCTCGAGCGTGAGCCGCATCAGCCGGTCGAGCAGATCGTCGAGGATGATCTCGCCCGAGACCGCCTGCGCGGCGCGGATGACCGTCGCCATCTGCGCCTGCGCCTGCGTGAGCCCCGAGAGGGCGCGCTCCAGCTCCGCCGTGCGCTCGCCGACGCGCCGCTCCAGCTCGTGCGTGAGCTTCTGCAGCGCCGCCTCCGCGGCGACGCGCTCCTCCACCTGCGACGCGAGGCGCTTCGTCAGCTTGCGGAGCTTCGTGTGCACCCGGACCCGCGCGAGCAGCTCCTCGTCCAGGAACGGCTTGGCGAGGTAGTCGACCGCGCCGAGGTTCAAGCCCTTCACCCGGTCCGCCGAGAGCTCCGTGCTCGCCGTCATGAAAATGACGGGGATCCCGCTCGTCGTCGGGTCGGACTTCAGGCGGCGGCACGTCTCGAACCCGTCGATGCCGTCCATCTTCACGTCGAGCAGGATCAGGTCCGGATCCCCCTCCTTCGCCAGCCGGATCGCACGCACGCCGTCCACCGCGACCGCGACCTCGAAGCCCGAGCCGGACAGGGTGTCCGACAGCATCCCCAGGTTCCTCGGGTTGTCGTCAACGATCAAGATCGTCCCGACGTCACTGACATCCATCGTCCCATCCTCCACGGCCAATCAAGACCCGGCGCGCGCGCCACGGCTCGACGATCTCGGCGAGCCCACCCACCCCGCTCAACTCTGTACGTGCTTCATGATGAACTCCTCCACCGCATCCATCTTGAAGTCCTTCATCAGATGACGAAGCTGCTTGCCGAACGGCGCGAGCTTCGGATCGGACTGCTCGAGCCTGTCGAGGTGCCTCTGGAGCTGGTTGAACAGCCCCTTGTGCGCGAGCTCGGACAACGCGCGGAGATCCTCGGGCGAGGGGGGGACGACCACGGGCGCGGCGCCCTGGTCCGCGGCCTGGAACGAGCGCGAGCGCGGCGCCTCGTCCGCCTCGTCCGCCTTGCCCGCCTCGCCCGCGGCGCCGGAGGCGTCCTCTCCCTCGTAGACCCACTCCAGCCCGAGGTGCTGCTCCATCCTCCGGAGGAGCTCCTCGAACTGCACCGGCTTCGGGAGGAACTCGTCCGCGCCCGCGGACAGGCTCTTGTGCTGATCGGACACGAAGACGCTCGCGGACGACGCGAAGATCTTCAGATCTCCGCGATCGGGCAGCTGCCGGACCCGCCGCATCATCTCCCAGCCGTCGAGCTCCGGCATCATCAGATCCGTGATGATCAGGTCGACCTCGCGCGCCGACGCCGCCGCGAGCCCCTCCTCCCCGTTCGTGGCCTCCTCCACCTCGAAGCCTACGGACGCGAGCATCTCCGAGAGCACCGCGCGGTTCTCCCGCTGGTCGTCGACCACGAGGACCCTCCGGCGCCGGCCCTTGTAATTGACGATCTCCCCCGGCGGCGGGAGCGACGTGCGCTGCTTTCGCCTCGGCGACTCGGCGAGCGTCAGGTCCATCCAGAAGACGCTGCCCTTTCCGGGCTCGCTCCTCACCTGGATCGCGCTGCCGAAGAGCGCCACGATCTTCTGGCTGATCGACAGGCCGAGCCCCGTGCCCTCGACGCGGCGCTCGCCGTCGCCGGCCTGCTTGAACGGCAAGAAGATCTGGCCCAGCTGATCGGGGCGGATCCCGCAGCCGGTGTCCTCGATCTCGAAGCGCACCAGGTGGCGCTTGACCGCCGCCTCCCGGCGACCGCGGGAGTCCGGCCCTCCCCCCTGCGAGGGCGGCTGGCCGTCGCCCAGCCTCGTCACCGTGAACGTGACGCTGCCTTTCTCGGTGAACTTCACGGCGTTGCCGAGCAGGTTGATCAGCACCTGCCGCAGCCGCCGCTCGTCGCCCTGCACGTCCTCGGGCAGCTCGGGATCCGGCCGGAAGACGAGCGCGATGCCCTTCTGCTCGGCCCGGATGCGGCAGATCTCGGCCGTCGACCGCAGGAACGAGGGGAGATGGATGTCGCCCGTGTGGAGCTCCATCGTCTGCGCCTCGATCTTCGCCAGATCGAGCACGTCGTTGATCAACGTGAGCAGGTGCGCGCCGGATTGACGGATGACGTCGACCCCGCGGAGGTCTTGCTCGCTCAGCCCCCGCGAGCGCTGGAGGATCTGCGCGTAGCCCAGGATCCCGTTGAGCGGCGTCCTGAGCTCGTGGCTCATGTTGGCGAGGAACTCGCTCTTCGCCTTGTTGGCGGCGTCCGCGGCGACCTTCGCCTCCTTCAGCTCCGCGGTGCGCTGCTCGACGCGCTCCTCGAGCTCCTCGAACGAGCCCCGGAGCTGGCGCGCCATCTGGTTGAAGGACGCCGCGAGCGCGCCCATCTCGTCGGTCGACCGCACCTCGACGGCGGTGTCCAGCTTGCCGGCCGCGAGATCGGACGCGGCCTTCGCGAGGCGGGTGATCGGCCGCGTCAAGAGCTCGGCCATGACCACGGCGGCCGCCGTCACGATCGCGGCGATCAGCGAGGCGAGCACGAGCGCGTCGCGCGTCGTCTTCGCCTCGATCGGGCCGAGGAACGCCCCCTCCGGCCGGACGAACGCCACGGTCCACGGCGGCTTCTTCATCCCCTCGAACGCGCGCACGCGCGCGAGCGCCACCGCGCTCGTCGCGTCCTTCTCGACCACGCGCGTCCGCAGGAAGCGGCTCTCGGTCGAGCGCGGATCCAGCGCGCGCTCGAAGCGGCGCAGGCCTTCGTCGAGCTCCGGCAAGGCCGTCGACAGCTCCGCTGCGGGCCCCGCCGGCAGCCGCCCCTCGGCCTTCAGCCGCTCGACCAGCGCCGGGGCGAGCGGCACGAGCGGCTTGAAGACGAGCTCCGGCGAGCGGCCGTGCGCCAGGCGGACGTGGTTCTCGTCGAAGAGGATCGCGAACGCGTCGGACTCCTCCAGGAGGCGCGTCTGCTCCAGGACGATCCGCTGGACCGCGGACAGGTTGTAGATGCAGCGCAGCACGCCGATCGTCTTCTTCTTGTTCGTCGCGTCGCGGACAGGGCTGGTGAAGATGAGCTGCGGCACCTCGCCGGCGAACACGACCGATGAGACGTAAGGCAGGCCGGTCTCGATGGCGCGGGTGAAATGCTCGCCCCCGGACTCGTCTCGGCCGATGTTCGCCTGCAGCGTGTCGAGGACGTTCCTCCCGCCGTGATCGAGCAGCGCGTAGGAGAGGATGTTGATGGTGTCCTTCCGGATCAGCCCCTGCAGCGTCTTCGCCGCCGTCGCCTGCTCCTCGGACCCGCCCTTCCGGGCCTCGTCGGGGAGGCTCAGGTAGTGCCCCAGCCCGGGCAGGCGGGCCTCGACCCGGACGGCGTCCAGGTTGGCCTCGAGGAAGGCGTCGATGCTGGTCGCGGCCTGCGACGCGGCCGCGGCGAGCGCCTGGCTGGCGTTCTCGGTCAGCACCGCCTCGTTCGTCTGTTTGTTGAGGAACGTGAGGATCACGAGCGGGGTGAGCGCGACCGTCAAGAGCGCGACGACCAGCTTCAGGCGAAGGGTGATCAGCGGTGTCTGCTGCTGCATAACGCGCCTCGTCGGGCTCCTGGGTAGGTCAACGTTCGGTCAACGTCTGTGGGGGCCGCGCGCGCGGCGTCGAGGCGGCGCGCGCGCGCAGCGTCGCGGCGTTCGTCATCAGGGGCTCACGGCGGGAGGCAGGAACGACGAGTCGAAGACCTCCTTGATGTCCGGGCGGCGGCCCAGCTGGCCGTCCTGGACGAGGAAATCGATGTGCTTCGTCACGAGCGGCATGAGCCACGTGGGGTCGTTGCCCGGCGCGAACCGCTGCCGGACCTCCTCCAGCGTGAAGAGCTCGTAGCCCTCGGTGCTGATGTCCTCGACCGGTATCTTGAGCGCCCGCGCGATGATCTCGTTGCCTTCCTTCGGGTGGGCCTTCCAGTAGTCCACCGCCTGGAACCAGGCCCGGAGGAAGGCGCGGACGTCGTCCGGCCGCTCCCGCACGACCGCGCCGCGGAAGAGCGTGAAGTCGGCGAACAGGCCGGGGGTCTCCTTGCTCGAGAAGAGCGCCTTGGCGCCGGCCTTCGCCACCTGGGTCACATAGGGCTCCCAGGTGTGGCCAGCCTGGACCGTGTCGTTCAAGAGGTGCGACGCGACGTCCGTCTCGTTCGTGTTGACCAGCGTCACGTCGTCGAGGGCGAGGCCGTGCCGCTCCAGCATCTCGCCGACCAGCATCTCGCCCATCGCCCCGGTCTTGGCGGCGATCTTCTTCCCCTTCAGATCCGCCACCGTCTCGATCCCCGGCCGCGCCATGATGACGTCGGCGCCCGCCGTCTGACCCGAGTAGAGGACGACCCGCACGTCGGGCTCCTTGGCGAGGACGCGCACGACGACGTCCATGGTCCACGGCAGGCCGTCGACCTTCCCCGCGGTGAAGTCGGAGATCATGCCGTAGAGATCCGTGTTGAACACGAGCTCGACGTCGACGCCCTGCTGGTCGAAGAACCCCTTCTCCTCGGCGATCGACAGCGGGAAGTATCCGACCCAGTAACCGTGGCTGAAGCGCAGCGGCCGGCGCTGCGCGCCTCCATCGTGATCGCCCGGCCGGTCGGGCTGGCAGGCCGAGGAGAGGACGACGAGCGCGGCGGCCGCGAGCAAGCGGATGAGCCTCCCGAGCCCCGATGGTCGATGAACGGTCATGAGTCCTTCGTGAGGTCGTGAGGCACGCCGCTCGCCCGCGGCGCCGCCCACGGGAGCTCGCCGCGCTCCGCGCCGCATGCTTCCTCCGGCGCGATGCTCACCTGACTGCGCACCACGCGGCCCTGTCAGCACCCTACCATGAACCGCGATCCCATCGCGAGCTGTACGTCCCGTGACCATCGCTATCTGCGGGCGATGTAATCAAACGTCGCAATCAAACGTCCAATCGCCGTCCACCAGGCGTCGAGTAGATGTCGAGGAGAGTCGACCCGTCTCGCGTCCATCAGAGTCGATCGGGGTCGAGCCGACGTCGTTTAGGCCTTGATGCCTACAGTGTGGTTGCGCGGGGTTGAAGGTGCCTCGATGAACGACGCCGCATCACGACGAAGCGCCGAGATGTGCGTGGTTCGTGAAGGCATGTTTCACGATTGCAATGCGGACATAGCGTGGGTTAGCCTGTACAGCCTACGTTCCTGCCTGCGCTTCGCCGCTCAGGCTCGTTCTCCCACCCAAGTCCTTCCCAGATCAACGGAGACCACCACTCCGGGAGGTGGCCTATGGCCCAGCCGTCCATCGCACGCCACGGTTTATCGCGCCTCGTCACAGCCTCTGCCCTGCTCGCGTGCCTCGCGGCGGGCAGGTCCGCCGAGGCGTCGTCGTTCACGCTCTTCGAGAGCGGCCATGTGCGCCCGCTCGCGTTCTCCTCCGACGGCAAGCTGCTCTTCGCCGTCAATACGCCGGACAACCACCTCGAGGTGTTCCGCGTCAAGAACAATGGCCTCGAGCGCCGCGCCTCCATCCCGGTCGGCCTCGAGCCGGTGGCCGTCGCGGTGCGCAACGACAACGAGGTCTGGGTCGTCAACCACCTGTCCGACAGCGTGAGCGTCGTCGAGCTGACCCAGGGGGCGCACACGGGCCGCGTCGTGCGGACCCTGCTCGTGGGCGACGAGCCGCGGGACATCGTCTTCGCCGGTCCGGGGCGGGACCGCGCCTTCATCACGACGGCCCACCGGGGCCAGAACGTCCCCTACGACCCCCAGCTCACCACGCCCGGCGTGGGCCGCGCGGACGTCTGGGTCTTCGACGCCGACAACCTCGGCGCGACGCTTGGCGGCACGCCGCTCACGATCGTCAAGCTGTTCAGCGACACCCCGCGCGCCCTCGCCGTGACCCCGGACGGCAGCAAGGTCTACGCGGCGGCCTTCCACTCCGGCAACCGCACCACGTCGATCCACGAGGCCCTGGTCCCGAACGGCGGGGAGGCGGCCGGGGGCTTGCCCGGGCCGGACACCAACGTCGAGGGGATCCCGCGCCCCGAGACGGCGATCATCCTCAAGCACAACGGCGTTCACTGGACCGACGAGCTGAACCGGAACTGGGACAGCAAGGTCCGGCTCTCGCTGCCCGACAAGGACGTGTTCGTCATCGACGCGAACGCGAGCCCGCCGGCGCAGCTCCCCGGCAGCGGCGGGTTCTACGCCGGCGTCGGCACGATCCTCTTCAACATGGTCGTGAACCCGGTGAGCGGGAAGGTGTACGTATCGAACACCGAGGCGGGCAACGACAAGCGCTTCGAAGGGCCCGGGATCTTCGCCGGCCACAGCCTCCGAGGCCACCTCCACGAGAGCAGGATCACCGTCCTCGACCCGTCCGGCGGCGTCGCCCCGCGGCACCTCAACAAACACATCGACTACGACGCCTGCTGCGCGCCGCTCCCGAACGCCGAGAACCAGAAGAGCCTCGCGATCCCTCAGCAGATGGCCGTGACGAGCGACGGCGGCACGCTCTACGTCGCGGCGATCGGGTCATCGAAGATCGGGGTCTACAGCACCGCCGCCCTCGAGAACGACACGTTCACGCCGAGCGCCGCCAACCATATCGTCGTGCCCGGCGGCGGCCCGACCGGGCTCGTGCTCGACGAGGGGAAGCAGCGCCTCTACACGCTGACGCGCTTCGACAACGCGATCTCGGTCATCAGCACGGTCACCAGGGCGGAGGTCGCCCACGTCCCGCTGCACAACCCCGAGCCGCCGAGCGTGATCGCCGGCCGCAGGTTCCTCTACGACGCGTCCTTCGCCTCGAGCCACGGGGACTCGTCGTGCGCGAGCTGCCACGTCTACGGCGATTTCGACAGCCTCGCCTGGGACCTCGGCAACCCGGACGCGCTGGTGGTGGACATCCCCGGGCCCTTCGAGGCCCACCCGCTGGACTTCGGCATCTCCGACACGCACCACCCGATGAAGGGGCCGATGACCACGCAGAGCCTGCGCGGGATGGCGAACCACGGGCCGATGCACTGGCGCGGCGACCGCACCGACGGCGACGCGAACGCGAGCGCGCACCCGGACAGCGGGACGTTCAACGAGGTCGCGGCGTTCAAGGAGTTCAATCCAGCGTTCGTGGACCTCCTCGGGAGGAGCGCGACCATCCCCGACGCCGACATGCAGGCGTTCGCGGACTTCATCCTCCAGGTGACCTACCCGCCCAACCCGATCCGGGCGCTGGACAACTCGCTCACCCCGGATCAGCAGGCCGGGCGCGATTTCTTCTTCAACAACAAGTCGGATTTCAGCGAGGAGGGCACCTGCGTCTCCTGCCACGTGCTCGATCCGCACGCGAACGAGGAGTTCGGCGTCGCCGCCCCCGGCTTCTTCGGCACGGACGGCCGGTACACGTTCGACCTCGAGACGGAGGCGTTCAAGACGCCCCATTTCCGCAACATGTACCAGAAGGTCGGCATGTTCGGGATGGCGGACAACGGCTTCTTCCTCGGCCCCGACGATCACCTGGGCGACCAGGTCCGCGGCTTCGGCTTCAACAACGAAGGGGGCGTCCCCACGATCGTCCGCTTCCTCAGCTCGGTCACCGGCGGCCTGGGCTTCGATCAACATCCGATGACCCCCGGCGGGTTCCCGCCCGGGCCGGCGGGCGAGGCGATGATGCGGCAGGTGGAGAGCTTCGTGCTCGCCTTCGACAGCAACCTGGCGCCGATCGTGGGTCAGCAGGTGACGCTCACCGCGTGGAACGGGCCCGTGGTCGGGCCGCGCATCGACCTCATGATCGCGCGCGCCGGCGAGGGCGAGTGCGATCTCGTGGCGAAGGGGCTGCGAGGCCACGACGCGGCGGGCTTCCTCTACGTCGGCGCGGGCCTGTTCGTGAGCAACCGGCTGGCCGAGGCGCCGATCTCCGACAGCGCCCTGCGGCAGCGGGTCGAGGACGAGGGCGACGAGCTCACCTTCACGTGCGCCCCGCCCGGCTCCGGGCAGCGCATCGGCCTCGATCGCGACGGCGACGGCCACCGCGACGGCGACGAGGAGGACGAGGGCAGCGATCCGGCGGACGCGTCGAGCACGCCGTGACGAACGCCGCGGCCCGCGCGGCGGCGTGAGAGGGCCCCCGTCGCCGCGCGGCGGCGGGGCGCGCGTCTCCGCCCCGGCCCGAGCCCGGCGCACCTGCCGGCGGGCGGAGCGGGTAGAGTGCCGCGCATGCGTGTTCCCGCATGGCTCGCCGGCCGGCCCGCCCGCGTCGCCCTCGCCGCGATCGCCTGGGCCATCGTGCTCGGGATGATCGTGTACGTCGTGCGCCCCGCGTTCGATCACCTCGATCGGTGGGGCGGCCACGACTGGGACATGGTGACGTCCTTTCGTTACCTCACCGTGAAGAGCCTGCGCGACTACGGCCAGTTCCCCGGCTGGAACCCGTACGCGTGCGGCGGCTACACCGCCTGGGGGTACGTCGAGAGCGACACCAACGTGGTCTCGCCGTGGCTGCCCGTGTACCTCCTCTCCGACCTCCGGCTCGCGCTCCGCGTCGAGGTGCTCGGCGCGGCCGTGATCTCCGCGCTGGGCGCGTGGTTCTTCGCGGGGCGCTTCACCCGGAGCCCGGCGGCGCGCGCGTTCGCGTGCGTCGTGTTCGTGGTCAACTCCCGCTGGGCGATGCAGGCCGCCACGGGCCACGCGATGCACCTCTATTATGCATGGACCCCGTGGGCGCTCGCGTTCTTCGATCGCGCGCTCGGCGACCCCGCGGCGGGCGCGCCGCGGCTGCGCTGGCAGGACGCCGCGTGCGCCGGGGCGTTCCTCGCGATGATGGTGTATTCCGGGGCGATCTACCCGCTGCCCCAGACGCTGGTCGCGCTCGGCCTCTACGCCGCCTTGCTCGCGGCGGCGCGGCGCGACCTCCGGCCGCTCGCCGCCGCGGCGCTCGCCGCCTCGGTCGGCCTCGGGCTCGCGGCGCCCAAGCTGCTCCCGATCGCGTCGGCGTTCGGGCGCCACCCGCGCCTCACCGAGTCGAAGGAGGCCATGGGCCTCGATCTCCTCCTCGACGTGCTCACGTCGCGCGCGCCCGTGCGCGTGCCGCAGTGGGGCTGGCACGAGTGGGGCATGTACATCGGCTGGCTGCCGCTGCTCGCGATCGCGGCGGCGGCGCTCCTCGTGCGCGGCGCGCGGGAGACGCCGCTCAAGTGCGCGGGGCTCGCCCTGGCCGCGCTCGGCCAGGGCGCGTTCCACCCCGCCGCGCCCTGGACCCTGCTCCACAAACTGCCGGTGTTCCAGTCGCAGCATGTCCCCTCGCGGTGGCTCTACCCGGCGGTGCTCGTGCTGGGCGTCGTCGCGGCGGCCGGGATCGGCCGCGCCCTCGAGCGCCTCGGGCGTTATCAGCCGCTTGGCGAGCTCTGCGCCCTCGGGCTCGTGGCGTGGATGGCCGCGGATATCGGCCGCGCGGCGCGCCCGCCGCTGGAGCGCGCCTTCTGGATGCAGCTCTCTCCCAAGCTCACGCCGCGAACGTCCGAGTTCCATCAGGAGGCCAAGGTGCCGCCCCACCTCCGTTATGTGCGCCCCGACTGGGCGCCTCCGTCGCTCCCCGGCATGATCGCCAACACCGGGATCCTCGAGTGCTGGTCGGTCGTGCCGATGTCGATCTTCGCCAAGGACGAGAGCGGCAAGGTCCCTGGGCAGGGCGCGCGGGGCCGGGGCGACCCGGATTACCGCGGCGAGGTCTACACGCTGAGCGGGGAGGGGGAGGCAAAGATCGTCTCGTGGTCGCCCAACGTGGTCGTGGTCGACGTCGAGGGCGGCAAGGCGGGAGATCTGCTGGTGCTCAACCAGAATTACGATCCCGGCTGGCAGGCGAACGGGAGGGGCGCGGAGAGCCACGCGGAAGCGCCGGCGATCCGGCTCGACGGCGGCGCCCAGACGGTCACGTTCCGGTACCGGCCTGCTTACCTGCCGCTCGGCGTGGCGATCTTCGCGGCGACGGCCGCCGCGCTCGCCGGCGCGGCGTGGCGCGGCCGCGCGGGCCAGCGCGGTGGATGAGCGGCGGATGAGCGGTGGAGGAGGGAGCGCGCGGACGCCGCGGCGGGGCGGCGCTCGCGCTCAGCGCGCCCGGAAGGCCTGGAAGAAGACGTCGGCCTGCGAGTGCGTTTCCCCCGAGATCGGGTCCGCGGGGTGGACGGGCTCGGTGATGGGGTTGCGCAGGTCGCCCCAGGCCGCGTAGACGTTGCTCCGCGCCGACGTGACGTCGAGGTACTCGCCGAGGTTGTAGCAGGGCGCGACCAGCCGATCGAAGTTCGTCGTCGGGTAGTGCTCGTCGAACGGCACGTCGAGCGGGATGTTCGTCGGAGAGAGGCGGAACGAGGTGTCCGTGACCCGCCGCCGGTCTTCGGCCCCGAAGGACTCGCCGGTGTCGAACGAGCTCGCCATGTCCACGTCGATGGATCCGTCGCGGTGCTGCGTGTAGTAGACGACGTGCACCTCGCTCGAGTCCCTGCCGATGGTGAGCGCGGGGAGGACGTGCTCGATGTCCTCCTCGGACGCGGCCGCGACGACGAGGGGCCGTGTCCACGTCTCGCCTCCGTCGAGCGAGCGGATGAGGAGGATGTTCGAGCCGGCGTCCCGTTCTCCTCGCATCTCGCTGGTGGAGGCCGACCACGCCAGATAGAGGACGCCGCCCCGCGCCGCGAACGTCGGCTGGGTGATCACACGGGAGGCATGGATGTACGTCGGCAGGCCGAACCGCCCTGTGCGGGGGGGACCGTCGGTGATGGACAGGCGCGTGCCCCCTGTGTCGCCGCAGTCGATGAGCTCGCCCGGCTGGACGGCGGGCAGGAGCGTCGGGTCCGGCGCGCCCGGGTTGATCTCCAGGAAACGAAAGGTCTCTCCCGCGTCGTCGGAGACCAGCACGCGGACGAAATCGGCGTCTGCGAAGCTCCAGTGGAGAAACGGCACGTAGAGCCGGCCGTCTGCCGGATCGACATAGGGGTTCGAGAACTGGAGCGCCTGCTGCGGGCGCGCGGGATCCGGGTCGGGCTCGGGGGCGAAGATGACGCTGGACGTCCACGTCTCGCCGCCGTCGGTGGAGCGCGCCAAGCGGAGCTCGATGCGCTCGGGCGCCTCGGGCGGCTGGTAGCTGCTCCACGTCACGTAGAGGTTGTCGCGGCGGCGGTCCGCGGGGTCGGGGCCCACCGCGAGCCAGGGCTTGTCGGCGCCCTGGTCCTGCGCCACGGGGACGGTCTCGCCCCAGGTCCTGCCGGCGTCGAGGGATCGGTTGAACTGGATGTTGGTCTGTCCCAGCGCGTCCGCGCCGAGCTGCACGAAGTTGAAGATCCCGCGGCGATCCACGCGCACGACCGGATCGCCGAAGGTGGAGACGCTGCCGGGCAGCGGTGGAAAGAAGCCGCTGACCCAGGTCCTGCCGCCGTCGTGCGAGCTCGAGAAGCCGCCGAAGAGCCAGCGTTCGGTCTCGAGGGTGTCGTCGGCCTGCACGACCTCGATGCCCGCGGAGCTGTTGTAGGCGACGACGATGTCCATCCCTCGCGCCGCGATGGAGGTCTCGCTCTGGGTGACGTTGAGGAACGGCCGTGTCGGCGGATCCGTGAAGAACACCTCGATGTCGTCGAGCGCGGGGTCGTTGACCTGAACGTTCCTCCCGAGCGGCTGGAGCCGCTGCGGTCGATCTGGCCAGGTGGGGGGCAGGAGCGTTCGTTCGGAGTCGCCGGCGCGCGCGCCGGCGGTCGCGGCGCGGTGAGGCGCGCTTCGTGACCAGAGCGCGTTGCCGCCCGGAGCGAGCGCGATCTTCCCGGCGCGATCAGCGATGTCGCTCTCCGATTCCGACCCACACGCCGAGAGCGCGGTCAGGCCGAGGAGCGGCGCCGCGTAAAGAATGCTCGCTTGTGAGGAACGCATCATGCCTCCTTGCGTCGGGCGCGCGCCGCCCCGCGGCTCGCGCTCATCGTTCATGTCGGAGCCGAAGCCCGAGCCACCGGCCCGCGGCCGGAGCCCGCGACGGATCGCCGGCGCCCCCCTTGGTGCCGTGGCGATCGCGCCAAATTCGATATTGAAGAAAAGCGCTGCTCTCTACCCTGCGCCGGGTGGTCTGGCAACCCACATACTGCGCGCGGGCGGGTTCCATGGCGGACGCTGGTGAAAGTACGGACGCTCGAGGGAAGTGAACGCCGATGCTGCGGGCCGCGGCGGCCAGGTCCGCCTGTCAGACGTCATGGCAGGGATCACGTCGAGGGAAGAGAGAGATTTAACGCAAAGGCGCAAAGGCGCGAAGGCGCAAAAATACAGAGAAAATTATCGTTTCGCCGCTGCGTCTCGGTGCGCTTGCACCAAGATGTCTCGGGATCGCTGGCCAGGCTTGTGACGCTCGGGGCTAGCCGGCGGGCCGCAGCCGGAACGCGCCGCACTCCGGGTGCTCGATGCGCCCGGCGAAGAGCGATCCGTCGAAGGCGAGGTCGCCGCTCATGCCAGTGCTGACGTAGTTGGGCGGGCGCTCGATCCAGGCGCCGGGCGAGAACCTTGCGGTCCGTGTCCTTGCGTCGTAGCGGCCGTGCATCAGGTATTTGCCGGAAGCACCCGAGTCGACATGGTGAAAGCCGAACACGGCCTTCACCCGGTCGCCCTGGACATTGAGGATCCTGAACGTCATCTCGGTCGTGCCCTGGGGGCAGTCGTAATCGCCGATCCAGGTCCGGGTCCGCTCGAACGGGCTGTCGCCGCGGGCCTCGTCCGGCACCCAGGCGTCCTCCGCGGGCGCCGCCGCCACCGCCGGGGGCGGGTCGCCGAGGACGATGTAGACGGTCTGCGCGGGCGCTGGCTCCGGCGCCTGGGGCTCTCCCAGGTAGGGCGCGGGGCCGCAGGCGGCGAGCATCAGGGCGGCCGAGGGCGCGCAGGCCAGGGCAGCGCGCCGGCGGAAGGCGGGGGCGTTCGCAGGTCCCATGCGCGCGAGCCTACCACGGCGCCGCGGCGCCCGTGCCGGCCCCGGCGCGCCGCTCGCCGGTGGTCGCGGCGGCGCGCTGGCCGCGCTCACGCTGCCCCGCGCGAGCCCTCGCCGAAGAGCAGCGCCCGGAGCGCGGCCTCGTCGCGCTTCGCCCGCGCCGCCACGGGCAGGAGCCCGATCAGGCACCCCACCGGCACCTCCCGCACGAGCACCACGCCGTTCGGGCTCCGGTACACGCGGAGGCCTCGCGCCCTGAGCCGCGCGGGGCTGATCTCGAGCATCACGTCGACGCTCGAGCGTTTGCCCACCGCGCTGCCCGGCGCGTCGGTGCAGTGGACGTGGGTGCGCGCCGCCGGCCGGATCCCCTCCCGCGCGATGCCCCGGACCGCGTCCACGCTGGTGCCGTGCCAGATCGGCGCGTCGCCGTGGACCTCCTCCCACGACGCCTCGAGGCCGGCGAGCGTCACCGGCATCCCCTCGCGCGAGTGCCCTTGCGAGGCGCGCACCCGGTCGCCCCGGATCTCGAGGCGGTTCTTCGTGTTGTTCTCCACCACCTCGTCGAGCAGCGCGCGCGAGATCCGGAGCGCCTTGAGCACGTCGTCGACGGCCACCCAGCCGGCGTCGTCCATGGCAATCCCCTGCGAAGGCGCCGCGTGGCGGAGCAGCCAGGAGATCTTCTTGCTCGTGTCGGTCAAACGGTCGCGGCCCATCGTCTCGCCTCGTTCCTTTCCATCCGGAGCCGCGGTCCACGCGGGCGGGCCCCGGGAGATCACCTCTCCGGCGCGGCGACCCCGCGGAGATCGCGGGCGTCGTCGCCGAGCGCCGGGAGCGCTGAAAGCACCGAATCACGGGAGAGCATAACCGCGCCACTATCACGCGGAAGCGGTATTTCTGGATAGGCTATCGCGTTTCGCGATAGCTTGCCGGCATGGTAAACCTCGACTGGCTCGGCGCCTTCGTGGTCTTCTCCGAGCACCTCAACTTCACGCGCGCGGCGCGGGCGCTCCACGTCTCGCAGCCGGCGCTCCACGGCCAGATCGGCAAGCTCGGCGAGGCGCTCGGCGTCACGCTGTACCAGCGGCGCGGGCAGCGGCTCGAGCTCACGCCCGACGGCAAGCGCGTCGCGGCGTTCGGGCGCGAGGTGGGCGAGCGGACGCGGTCGTTCCTCGACGTGCTCCGCCACGGCGAGAGCCGCGCGCCGGTGGTGCTCTGCGCGGGCGAGGGCTCGTACCTGTACCTGCTCGGCGAGGGGATCCGCGCCTTCGCCGCGCGCGCGGCCGCCCCGCTGCGCCTGCTCACGCGCGACCGCGAGGCGACGCTCGACGCGGTCGCCACGGGCGAGGCGCACCTCGGCGTCGCGCCGCTCGAGGGGACGCCGGACGGGATCGCCGCCGACCGCCTGACCGAGGTGGAGCAGATCCTGGTCGTGCCCGAGGCGCACCCGCTCGCCCGGAAGCGCCGGATCAAGCTCTGTGACCTCGAGGGGGCCCGGCTGGTGGTCCCCGGCCCCGGGCGGCCGCACCGGGCGATGCTCGCGCAGGCGTTGCTCTCGGCGGGGGTGCGGTGGGAGCCGGCGGTCGAGGCCAGCGGCTGGGAGCTGATGCTCCACTTCGTCCGGCTCGGCGTCGGCGTCGCGGTGGTCAACGCCTGCTGTCGCGTGCCGCGCGGCCTCGTCGCGCGCCCGCTGCCCGAGCTGCCGCGCCGGACCTTCTATGTCGTCCGGCGGCGCGACGGCGAGCTCCCGGGCGCGGCGACGGCGCTCCGCGAGGTGTTGCTCGCGCACGGCGCGGCGTGGCAGCGCAGGTGACGGCGCCCCTGCCGGCGCGCGCGGGGGCTCAGGCCGCCTTCTTGGACTTCGCCTTGCTCTGCGTGGCCTTCTTGCCGCCCAGGTCCTCCGGCCGGCTCACCAGCTTCGAGAAGTAGCTCGGCTCGCCGCTCGCCTTGGCCTGCTGGTACACGAAGGCGAGGTTCGACTCCTCGAACTTGGCGAAGAAGTCGTCCCACGAGATCTCCTCCAGGGTGTCTTCCCCGCTGAACCCCGGGAAGTCGATCCGGAGGACGCCGGGCTCGCCGTTCTTCTCGGTGCGGATCACCGTCGCGGGGCGGCCGCCGCGCGCCTCCACCCATTCGCGGATCTCGTCGTGATCGATGGTCATGTGGGAGGAGTGGTCCTCCGAGGCGTCCTGCCCCTGGGGCTGCTTCCCGCGGGCCTGCTTCGCGGCCCCCTTGGCCGGCGCCTCCTCGTCCTCGTCGAGGTCGATCTGGGCCTCGACCTCGACCTCCAGCTCGCCCTTGCCGCTCGCCTCGCCGCCCTTCTCGCGGGCTTGCTTGCCGCGAGGCTGCTTCTCGGCCTGGCCGGGCTCCTCCTCGTCGAGATCGATCGTGGGCTCGATCTCGACCTCCAGCTCGCCCTCGTCGCGGCTCGCCTTCGCGCGGCTCGACTTGCCGCCTCCGTTCTTCGCCTCGCCGGACTTCTTGGCCTCGCCCGACGTCGACTTGCCCTTCTGGACCATGTCGGCCGGACGGCTCACCAGCTTGTTGAAGTTGCTCGGCTTCCCGTCCGCGGTCTTCTCCTGGTACACGAGGGCGAGGTTCGACTCCTCGAACTTGGCGAAGAAGTCGTCCCACGAGATCTCCTCGAGGCTGCCTTCCCCGCTGTAGCCCGGAAAATCAATGCGGAGGATGCCGGGCTCGCCGTTCTTCTCGGTGCGGATCACCGTCGCCGGGCGGCCTCCGCGCGACTCTGCCCACTGCCGGATCTCGTCGTGATCGATGGTCGTCTTTGATGAATTGGCCGACATGGTCGCTTCTCCTGTGCTTGTGCGTCGAGGCCAAGACGAAACGGCAACGTGTGTGCCAGGGTGACGGCGCGGCGACTCGGCACACCGCGCGCCGAGCTCAGCCACGGTGTGCCTTGCGCGGCGGCGTGCAGGGTCGAGCGTGATGCTGTGACTCCGTCAAGCGTTCGCGAGCGGATCTCGTGCGCGGCTTGAACCCGTGCAACAGCCGTCTGAAGGTCAGAACGTGGAAGGGAGCTCTGCTGTAGTCGGGGACGAGCCCGATGAGACAAAGTGCCTCGCCTGCGGCGAGAACGCGAACGCTCGCAACACCAGGCTTGTTTTCCGTCCTTTTTGTAGTCCTCGTGCAGGTGTCGAGCGCGCGTGGCGGCTTGACCGGCTCATCCGTGGGGTTTTAGCTATTGGACCGGACGCTGGCGCGCGCGTGCGAGCGTGCGGGTATGCCTGGAGGGCAATGCCATGCGGTCAAAGAGGTTACCGGGGTCACCCTCGCCGAGGTACGTGCACCTGCGGCGTTGCGGGCGTGGGGGTATCGGCGCGGTCGCGCTGGCCGAGGCGGCCGGCGGCCCCCGCGCCATCGCGCTGGACGCGACCCACGTTTACTGGACCCACCTCGACACGGACGAGATCATGAAAGCGCCCATCGCAGGGGGCGCGGCGGTCACGATCGCCCACGGCTGCCCGTCGTACGGAATCGCGGTGAACGCGGCGAACGTCTACTGGACCTGCACCGATCCGGTCGGCGTCTTCAGCGCGCCCCTTGGCGGGGGAACCCCGACGCTGCTCTCCACGGGGCTGGAAGAGCCGCTGGGGATCGCGCTGGATGCCACGAGCATCTATGTGGGCGACAGCTACGCGGTAAGGAAGCTCCCGATCGGAGGAGGAGAGGCGGAGTGGCTCGCCCTCGGGACCGGCGCCCGCCGGGTCCAGGTCGACGCGACCCACGTCTACTGGACCAACGCAGACGCGAGCTCCGTCCGGAAGGTGCCCATCGCGGGGGGCGACGACGTGGTCCTCGCCTCCGGGTACTTCGAGTCGCACGAGGTCGTGCTCGACGCGACCCACGTGTACTGGGCCAACCTGGGCGACGCCCCCGAGATCAGGAGGGTGCCTGTCGACGGCGGCGAGCCGGTCGTGGTGATCGCGGGCGTCGCGCCGCGCGACCTGGCGGTCGACGGCACGAGCATCTACTGGACCGATGAGAGCGGCTTCGTGATGAAGCTGGCCAAGTAGCGCGCTGCTCCGGCGTCGCGCGGGTGCTACCTAGGATCGTGCGCCGCGCCGCGCGTGGCCGAGGCTGACGAAGTGACCGCGTACCGCCTGCTCTTCCGGACCGCTGTGCTCGCCCTCGCCACGGCGACCGCCACGGTCGCGTCCGCACGCCTTCCTCGGCCGGAGTACGCCCCGCCGGACGTGTCAGCTCCCTCGGCCGCGCCGCCTCCCGCGCCCGAGCCCGCCGCGTGGCGCGCGCTGGTCGTGGGCGGCGGCCCGAGGCCACCCATGAACCAGGTGGCCATCGAGGCCCACATCCGGTACTTCACCACGTTGCTGCCGTCCTGGGTGGAACGGAGGGTCCTGTTCGCGGACGGGCGCCGGGGCACGCAGAGCGTCCAGTACCTCGACGGGCGCCGCATGCGGTACCGCGCGCCCCGGCTGCCGCGCATCGACGGCGCGACGACCCGCCCGGGGTTCGACGCGATCTGGCGCCGGTTCGTCGCGGCGCGCCCGGCGGATCCGCTGCTGCTCTACTTCGCCGGCCACGGGAGCCGCAACCCGCGGAACGACCTCGACAACAATGGGTTCGACCTCTGGGGCGGCGGGGGGCTGTCGGTGCGCGAGCTCGCCGCCCGCGTCGAGGAGCTGCCCGAAGGCACGCCCGTCGTCGTGGTCATGGCCCAGTGTTTCTCCGGCGCGTTCGCGAACCTGCTCTTCGAGGGCGGCAGGCCTGACGGCGCGCTGGTCGAGCGCGACGTCGTGGGCTTCTTCGCGGCGACCAAGGAGCGCCCCGCCTCGGGCTGCACGCCCGAGATCAACGAGGCGACCTACAACGATTTCAGCAGCGTCTTCTTCGCCGCCCTCTCCGGCGTCGACCGCCTCGGCCGGCGCGTCACCGGCGCCGATTTCGACGGCAACCGGTTCGTGGGGATGAACGAGGCGTACGCGTACGCCCTCCTGCACCAGGCGACCAGCGACGTGCCGGTCGCCACCTCCGACGTGTTCCTGCGCCGCTTCGTCCACAAACCGGATCACGAGACCATGGCGACGCCGTACTCCCGGATCCTCGCATGGGCGACCCCGGCCGAGCGGGCCGCCCTGGAGGGCCTCTCCGGCGCGCTGGGCCTCCGCGGCGAGGACCGGCTGCGCACGACCTACGACCTCGAGCTCGGGCCCGGCGCCGGCCCGCAGGACGTGGAGGACGTCACGTCGGCGCACCGGCTGCGGTTCATCCGGCTCGCGAAGAGCGTGGTCCTGGCGAGGGCGCTGCGGCAGGGCGGCGACCGCGCCCGGATCGAGCGGTTCGAGCGGCTGCGCGCCGCGGAGGCCCGCAACCCCCTCCTCGAGGCGAAGGCCGCAAAGCCATCGCGGGAGAAAGCAAGCGGGCCGACCCCAGGCGGATCGACGGTCAGGGCCGGGGCCGCGGGAACGTCGCCGCAGGCTGCGACGCAACGGCGCGAACCGCGCCCGGATCGCCAAAAGGTGGAGCGTCGTCGGCAGGGCCGACCGTGATCCGGAGCCGCTGCTGGCGCGTCGCGCCCCCATCGAGCGGCGCAGCCGTCCGAGTGGCGGAAAGGTGCGAGGAGGTGGCACGGTGGCACGCTGGCACGTGGCACGTCGGCCTGCGCTCGCCGCAGCGAGCCATTTCTGGGCTTAAAAAGATGCTCTGACCGGGGTCGGCGCGCCGAAAAGCGGTCGGCCCGACCTTTGTATTGGACCCGCGGCGAGGGCCCGGGGGCGTCGAGCTTCCCGCGCTCAGCTGGCGAGAGGGGGGCCACGCACGCGCGTCGGTCCAGCCTCGCATGGCGACGAAAGGGGTCGGGTCTTGGTAGATTCAGCAACATTTCGCGGCGCGCCCTGGGGCGAGCCGCTTGTCCGGTGGTGCCAGCAGGTCGGGTTCGTCTGCGAGGAGATCGACGGCGGCATCGTCGAGCTGCTCGATCGCTCGGGGCGGGGCACGCCGCGCATCCTCGTGGCCGATTTCGATGCGCTCGCCGCGGCGTCCGCGCTGCGCGTGCGCGGCGGGTCGGCGGAGGCGCCGCTCTTCATCATCGCCTCGAGCGCCCAGGAGGCCGCCGAGGCGCTCTGGGCAGGCGCCGACGAGGTGCTCCGCGGGCCGCTCGACGAGGTCGAGCTCCACGCGCGCCTCTCGCGCATCTGCCGGCCGCGCGGCCCGTCGCAGCTCTCGTTCGGGCCGCTCTTCATCGACAGGTCGCGGTGCGAGGTCCTGGCGCGCGGGCAGCGCGTCCAGCTCAGGAAGGCGGAGTACTCGCTGCTCGTGTACCTGATCGAGCAGCACCCGCGCGCCGTGGATCCGCACGAGATCATGCGGGTCGTGTTCCAGGCGCGAGGCGACGGCGGGACGGTCCGCTACCACGTCTGCATGCTGCGGAAGAAGCTCGCCGCGGTCGACGCCGACGTCCTCCGGAACATCCGCGGCGTCGGCTACTGCGCCAGCTGCGGCTGCGCGAGCTGCGAGCCGGCCGAGGGCGAGGCCGAGGCCATCGGCCCCGCGGCGTAGCGCGGCGCGGGGCTCCGGCGCGGCGCCGCGTGGGGCGCGCGGCGTGGCCCGGCAGGGGCGGGCCCGCGTTACGGCTGCGCCGCCCCGTAGACCGCGCGGCGGATGGCGTCGGGGTACTCCCCCTGCATCCCGGCCAGGGCGGTGTTGGTCAGGATGACGACCGTGAGCCGCGCGCTCGGGTCGACCCAGAAGGAGCTGCCGTAGGCGCCGCCCCACTGCCAGGTGCCCGGGGCCGAGGGCATCGTGGCATCCGGCTGCTGCAGGACCGCGAACCCGAAGCCGAAGCCCCACGTGCCGCCGGGCTGCTGCACCTTCAGGTTGCCGATCTGGTTCGAGGTCATGGCCGCCGTGGTCTCCGGCCGCAGGATCTTGCCGCCGCCCGTGCGCACCGCCTCGAGGAACTTCACATAGCCGCCGGCGGTCCCGACCATCCCGGCGCCGCCCGACGGGTAGGAGCGCGGATCGAAGATGCGGGCGGGCGAGTAGGTGACCTCGGTCGGCCCGAACTTCACGGGCTGCGTATCCTTCATGCGCACGGGCGCAGGGCTCGCGTCCCCGTACGGGATGGCCAGCCGGCCCGCGTCCTCGACGGAGAACGAGGCGTCGATCCCCAGCGGCCCCGTGACCAGCCGGCGGACCACCTCCGGGAGCGGCGCGCCGCCCGCCTTCTCCACGACGCCGCCGAGCACGTCGGTCGCCATCGAGTAGTTCCACGACGAGCCCGGCTCGAAGAGCAGCGGCGCCTGGGCGATGCGCTCGAGGTTCTCGGCGAGGGAGAGGCCCGGCTGATCGAGCCCGTTCGAGACACGCGCGCGGTGGTACGGCCCGTCCGGGGGCTCCATGAACCCGTAGTTGAGGCCCGCGGTGTGTGTGAGCAGGTGCCGCACCGTGATCGCCGGCGCCTTGCCGTCCGGGAGCTTCGGCTGGAACGTCGGGAGCCACTTCGCGACCGGGTCGTCGAGCTTGAGCGCGCCCGCGTCCACGAGCGCCAGGGCGGCCGCGGACACGATCGGCTTGGTCATGGAGGCGAGGCGGAACACGGTGTCCTCGCGCGCCGGCTTCTGCGCCTCCCGGTCCGCGAAGCCGGCGGCGCGCCGGTACACCACGTTCCCGTCGCGGGCGACGACGACGACCGTGCCGACGATGCGCCCCTCGGCGGTCGCCGCGTCGACCACCGCGTCGAGCCGGCGCTTGAGCGCGTCGTCGACCGGCGGCGGCAGGGGCGAGCTGGCGGCCGGCGCAGGAGCGGCGGCAACGGCCGCGGGGGGCGCCGGGGACGCGCACCCGATCAGGGCGGAGGGCGCCAGGGCGAGCAGCAACGTCGAGACGGTCAGGGCAGAAGCAGCGCGTAATTTCATAGTGACCGATACATAAAGTGGCGAACTGCACCGGTCAAGGACATTATGTAGTGATCGCTATGAAGACCGGCCCCACCCCTCCGTCCCGAGGCCGCCCTCGCGCCTTCGACCGTGACGCCGCGCTCGACGCGGCCCTCCAGGTGTTCTGGCGGCATGGCTACGACGCGACGTCGCTCTCGGAGCTGACGGCGGCGATGAAGATCTCGCCGCCCAGCCTGTATGCCGCGTTCGGCAGCAAGAAGGGGCTGTTCCTGGAGGCCGTGGACCTCTACTCCCGCAGGTACGGCGACGGCGCGAGGCGAGCGCTGGAGGAGGCGCCCACGGCGAAGGCCGCGATCACCCGCCTCCTGATGGACTCCGCGGCGATCTTCAGCGCGCCGGCGCACCCGTCCGGGTGCTTCATCGTGCTCAGCGCCGTGAACTGCACGCCGGGCTCCGCGGAGATCGCGGCCGCCCTGCGCGAGCGCCGGACGGCGAACGAGGCGGCGCTGCGCGAGCGCATCGCGCGCGGGATCGAGGACGGCGAGCTGCCCCCCGGGACCGACGCGGCTGCCCTCGCCAAGTTTTACGGGGCGGTGCTCCAGGGCATGTCGGTGCAGGCGCGCGACGGCGCGCGCCGGGAGGAGCTGGAGAGCGTGGCGCGCGCCGCCCTCCTGGCCTGGCCGGCGCCGCCGGAGGATCGATGACGGCGCTCGAACCCGCCGGCGATCGACGATCGCGCGCGCCCCCGCGACATGACCGAGGGGCGCTCAGGCCGGCGTTCGTCCGGCGTTCGTCCGGCGTCGTCGACACACGTCCTCGGATGAGGCAGCTCCTCACTCGAGAACACACTTGCCTGTTCCGTTATGGCAGATTAATGTCCTTTATGGCGGACGCTGCGTCGGACATCGGGTGAGCCGAGGAGATCTCCCGGTTCGGGTCCGCCTTCCTCGATAGTCGACCTCCTCGGGAACAAGGGATCACGATGGTCAGCCTCGCGCTCGATTCAGCTGCTCTGGCAGAGACGTACGATCGGGTCAGCGATCGTCAGTTCAACCATGGGAAGCTGCTCGTCCAGGATCTGCAGATCGCTCCGGGCGAGCGCGTGCTCGACGTCGGGTGCGGGACCGGCCGCCTCGGGGCGTATGTCGCGGATCTCGTCGGCCCTTCCGGGGAGGTGGTCGGCCTCGATCCGCTGCCGCTCCGCGTGGAGCTGGCGAACAAGAAGCGCAGGCCGAACTTCCGGGCGAGCGTCGGGCGGGCCGAGGATCTCTCGCAGTTCCCGGACGGGAGCTTCGATGTCGTCTTCCTGAACAGCGTGCTGCACTGGCTGCCCGAGAAGCTCGGCCCGCTGCGCGAGGCGCGCCGGGTGCTCGCGCGGGGCGGCCGCCTCGGCGTCAGCTCGGCCTCCAAGGAGCGCCCGCACGACTTCGAGGTCGTGCTGAAAGGCGTGCTCTCCTCGCTCGGGATCGCCGCCACGGCAGAGACGTCCGGCAGCACGACCTACAAGGTGACCTCCGAGGAGCTCGGCAGCACGCTCTCGCTCGCCGGCTTCGCGGATCTCCACCTGGAGATCCGCACCTTCACGGATCACTTCGCCGACACGGACGACGTGGTCGCGTTCAACCTCGCGAGCTCGTTCGGCAACTTCCTGTCCAACTTCGCCCCGGCGGACGCCGCGCGGGTGAAGGCGGCGCTAGCGGCCGAGCTCGAGCGCCGGCGCGCGCCCGAAGGGATCCGGCTGCAGCGAAACCTGATCTTCGCCGTCGCGCGCGCGGGCGGCTGACCTGCGGCTCGCCCGGGACCGAGCGGCGCGGCGCCGCCTCGCCCCGAGGCGGGCCGCGCCGCTCGGCCGAGCGCCCAGCTCAGTAGCCCGCCTGCTTGTCCACCACGTTGACGAGCGGCCGGCCATCCAGATACCGGGCCAGGTTATCCAGGAAGATCTCCGAGGCGCGCTCCACGTAGCCCGGGTGCGCGCCGGAGTAATGCGGCGTGAGGAGGACGTTCTCGAGGCGCCAGAGCGGGTGATCGCGCGGCAGCGGCTCGGGGTCCGTGACGTCGAGGCCCGCCCCGGCGATCCGGCGCGATCGGAGCGCGTCGACGAGCGCGTCGGTGTCGATGGTCCCGCCGCGCCCGATGTTGACGAGGATCGCGCTCGGCTTCATCGCGGCGAGCTCGTCGCGGCCGATGAGCCCGCGCGTCGCCGGCGTGAGCGGCAGCGTGTTCACCACGTAGTCCGACTCGGCGAGGAAGGTCAGGAGATCGGCGTTCCCGTAGATCCGCTCGAACCCCTCGACCGGCGCGGCATTGCGCTTGAGCCCGATCACCCGCATGCCGAACGCGGCGCCGATCTGGCCTGTCCTCTCCCCGATGGCGCCGACGCCCAGCACACCCAGCGTGCTGCCGGAGAGCATCCTGAGGCCCTCGCGGAGATCGTCGCTCTTCCACTCGCCCTGGTGCTGCCGCAGGGCTGCGTGGTGCAGGTTGCGGCCGAACATCAGGATCAGGCCGAAGATGTGCTCGGCGATGGGCTGCGCGTGGATGCCGCTCGCGTTCGTGAGGACGAGATCCTCGCGCGCGGCCAGCTCGGGCGTCAGCACCCGGTCGACCCCCGCGCCGATCGTCTGCACCCACCTGAGCGCCCGCGCCTGCTCGAGCACGCGGCCGTCGATGACCGACGTGAGCAGCACCTCCGCCTCGGCGAGCCACTCGGGTCGCGCGCGGTGCTGCGCGGCCGTGATCACCCGCACCCTCGGCGAGACATCGCGGATGCGCGAGACGATGGCCGCTGGAATGTCGGTGTTCAGGAGCAGGATGACGGGGGTCTCGGCCATGGCGTGAGCGTCCTCGCCGCCGGGGTATCCAAATGCCAGACCACGGCCGCGGAGGCGGCGCCCGGAGCGCGCGGGGCCCGCGGTGCCCCCCTGGCAGCACCGCGGCAGCAAGCGCTGCGCGCGCGGCAGCACCCGGCGCGGCCCCGGTCCGGGCGCGCCGGCGGCGCGGGCGGTTGCGCCGCCGCTCCCCTCTGCGACCTTACGCCGCCGTGAGGAGCCGGGGGCCCGCGTCGGGCGCCGGACGCAGGTGCCCGGGCGGGGAGCGCCCGGCCCTCTCGGAGGCCAGGTGAGCGAACGACTCGACGTCAAGGTGCTGTACCGCCGCGGGGAGCTCGAGGCGCTGCGGGAGCCGTGGAACGCGCTGTGGAACCGCTGTCCGGACGCGACGACGTTCCAGCGGCCGGAGTGGCTGATCCCGTGGTGCCGCGAGCTCGGGCCCGAGCAGGTGCTCACCCTCGCCTTCTGGTCGGAGCAGGGGCTCGTCGGCCTCGCCCCCCTCGCGATCCACCACTACAACGGCGAGCGCCTCGTCGCGCTGCTCGGCGCCGGGATCACCGACTACCTCGACGTCCTGGCCGCGCCCGGGTACGAGCGCGCGGTCGCGGAGGCGGTGTTCACCTGCCTCTGCGAGCGGGTCGACGCGTGGGACCTCGTGGAGCTCGGCGACCTGCGCCCCTCGTCGCCCCTGCTCGCGATCGAGGCGCCCCCGGGCTGGTCGGACGAGGTCGAGAAGCACGAGGCGTGTCCGAGGTTCACGATCCCGGAGGGCGCCGGGCCGGACGCCCTGCTCTGGCCGGCCATCCGCGCGCGCGTCGGCCGGGCGCGGAAGCGGCTCGCGAAGGCCGGGGAGGTGCGCGTCGACATGGCCGAGGCGGCGACCGTGGACGAGCTGCTCGACGCGCTGTTCGCGACCCACCGGGCGCGCTGGACCTCGCGCGGCGAGGGCGGCGTGCTCGGCGAGGCGCTCTGGCCGTTCCACCGCGCGGTCGCGAAGGGGATGTGCGAGCGGGGCGCGCTGCGGCTGTTCGGGCTGCGGCTCGACGGGCGGATCATCGCCTCGTTCTACGGGTTCGCCGAGCGGGACCGGCTCGCGTGGTACCTCAGCGGCTTCGATCCGGAGTTCGCCGTCCTGAGCCCGGGGCTCGCGATGTTCGCCAGCGCGATCGAGCACGCGGCGCGCGAGGGCGTGCGGACCATCGACTTTCTCCGCGGCCGCGAGCCGTACAAGTACGAGTGGGGCGCCGTCGATCGGTTCACGTACCGGAGGCGGCTGCGGCACCGGGGCGCACGCGTGGAGGTCGGCCGGGGTGGCGGGCAGGAGGCCGGGCAGGGCGAGCTCGAGGGCGCGGTGAGGGCCGTGTTGTCCGGCGAGGTGTCGCCGGAGGTCGGCCTCGTGCGGCTGCTCGGCGCGGCCGGGGACCTCGCGGCGGCGGAGCGCGCGATCGAGGCCGCGGGGGCGGCGGCGGGGCGGGGAGGGGGAGAGGGCGCGGGGGAGCCGGCGGCGCGCCTCGCGGCGCTGCGCCGTTGCCTGGAGGAGCGGCGCGCCGCGTGCGCGACCGTGGTGGAGATCCTGGGCGCGCACCGGGAGGCGGACGGCGGCGCGGGGGCGGACGCTCCGGCGCGCGCCGCGCGGCTGTTCGACGAGCTCTGCGCCCGCTCGGAGGAGGCGAGCGTCGCCGCGTACTCGCTCGGCGATCCGGCGATCCTCGAGCGGGCGACGCGGGAGGTGGTCGAGCTGCTCGAGCGGTGGGGATCGATCGGAGAGGACCGCGCCATCCTGCAGATCGGCTGCGGGATCGGCCGCTTCGAGGCGGCGCTCGCGCCGCGGGTGCGCGAGGCCTGGGGGCTCGACGTCGCGCCGCGCATGATCGAGGCGGCGCGGCGCCGCTGCGCGGGGCTCTCGAACGTCGTGCTCGCGGTCTCGTCCGGCGTCGATCTCGGCGACGTGCCGCCTGCCCGCTTCGACCTCGTGTACGCGGTCGACTCGTTCCCCTACCTCGTCGCCGCGGGCGCGGCGGCCGTCGACCGGCACGTCGCCGAGGCGCGCCGGGTGCTTCGGCCGGGCGGGGAGCTCGTCATCCTGAACTACTCGTACCGCGGCGACCTCGCGCGCGACGCGGCCGACGTCGCGCGGCTCGCCGCCCGCCACGGCTTCGACGTCCTCGTGAACGGCGAGCGGCCGTTCTCGCTGTGGGACGGGCGGGCCTACCGGCTGCGGCGGGTCGAGCACCTGTGAGCCGCCCGCGGGGGGCGGCCGGGCGTGAGCGCTCGACCGCCGTCTGCGGGCTGCGCCCCACCGAGGCGCGATGAGAGCGCGCGAGAGGCGGCCCGGGTGAGACGCGCTCCTCGGTCCGTCCACGGGTCGAGGAAGAAGCGCGGCGGAGCGCCGTATACGAGAGCAGAAGGTACTTGCCATGAAAACCCAGATCTCTCGCGCGTTTGCCCTCGTCCTCCTGTCGTTCTCTGTCCTCCCTGCCTGCGCCGCCGTGGAGCTCAACCCGGGCGCGGAGAAGATCATCGTCACCAAGCAGCCCGCGCCCCAGGGCTGCCGATTCCTCGGGACCGTCGTCGGGGAGCAGGGCGGGTCGCTCTCCGGGCCGTTCACCAGCAACGCCAACCTCCAGCAGGGCGCGGTGAACGATATGAAGAACAAGGCCCATGACCTGGGCGGCAACTACGTGGTCCTGGAGAACACCAACGCCGGAACGACGATCTCCGGCGACAGGGACTCCATCTCCGGCCAGCAGACCGACGTCACCCACATGGGCAACACGTACAGCTGCCCGCCCCAGCTCGTCGGCCTGTGAGCGGCCGCCACGCCGCGCTGGCGCTCCCGCGGTAGCGGCCTACCCGGGGGCGCCGGCGCTCGCGCCGAACCGGTCCCACGCGAGCTTGGCCGTGAGCACGAGGCCGAGCGCGACCACGAACCAGCGCACCTTCCTCGGCTCGATCCGCCGGGCCACCACCGCGCCGGCGAGCGCGCCGACGATCGCTGCCACCATCATGATCGGCGTGGCGACCGCGTCGACCGCGCCCGCGGCCACGAACGCGAGCGCCGCGACGCCGTTGATCAGGCTCGCGAGCACGGTCTTGATCGCGTTCATCCGGTGGATGTCCGCGCCGCCCGCGAACGAGGCGAGGAGCGCCAGCATCATGATGCCGATGCCCGCGCCGAAGTAGCCGCCGTAGACGCTCACGAGGAACTGGAGCAGGAACACGAGCCACGGCCGCGAGGGCAGGGCGAAGCCCTCCGGCGCGCCGCCCTGGGGGGCGGGCCGCGGCGGGCGCAGGTTCTGCCAGAGGAGCAGCAGCGTCGCGAGGAGCACGAGCGCGGGCACGACGGCGTCGAACACGCGCTGCGGCGTGGCGAGCAGCAGCCCCGAGCCGACGACGCCGCCGAGCAGCGACGGCAGGAGCAGGACGCGGAGGACGTGCGCGTCGCGGGCCAGCTCGCGGCGGTAGGCCCACGCCGACGCGAGCGACGCGGGCGTGAGCGCCACGGCGTTCGTCGCGTTCGCGGCGAGCGGCAAGAGCCCGGCCGCGATCGCCGCGGGGAACGACACCAGCGTGCCGCCGCCGGCCACCGCGTTGATGGCGCCCGCCACGGCGGCGCCGCCCGCGAGCAGTGCGGCCTCGGTCAGATCCACGGCGCGAAATGGCCCGAGGCCCGCGTCGCTGTCAACCGTGGCTTCCGCGCGCGAGGCGCGGCGTCGTCTCGCGGGAGAGCACGGCCCCGGCGGCGCGCACCGCGGCGGCGCCTGCAACGTCGGATCTGGTTCGAGGAAACCCTGGAGCATCGCCGTGGACCTCCGCGCGACTTGGGGGGTAGAACCAGGGAGATGCCCCGCCCGCTCGCCCTCTTGCCCGCGGCGCTCCTCCTCGCGGCCAGCTCCTCCCTGCGGGCGGCCGACGACTTGCCGGCGGCCGCCGAGGAGCGTGGCGCCGGGCGCCCGCAGGTCTGGGCGGTCGACGACGGCACACGCGTCCGCAGGGAGGACGCCGGCCTGCCGCTCTCGCGCGGCGAAGGAAACCCGCTCTGGTGGCCCGGCGAGCCGATCCGGCTCGGCGCGTTGCGCGGGGAGGTGGTGGCGTTCCAGGTGATCGTCGAGGCAGGCGTGGAGCCTGCGCGCGGGGTCAAGGTCGAGCTCTCGGAGCTCCGTCCCGCACGAGACGAGGCGGCGCCGGCGACGGCGCCGGGGGCGCCGCAGCAGCAGGCCGGGGCCCCGGGCGCGCCGGGGGCGCCGCAGCAGCAGGCCGGGGCCCCGGGAGCAGCGGCCGCGCCGGCCTTCGTGATCGAACGCTTCGTCGAGCACTACGTCGAGATCACGCAGCGGTCGCGGAACGACCGCAGGGCAGGGGAGTCGCTCGGGTGGACCCCGGCCGCGAGGCCGCCCGACGACAGGCACCTCGGCTTCCTCCCGGATGCGCTCATCCCGGTCGATCTCGCGCCGCCGTGGGCGCCGTACCCGCTCGATGTGGGCGCCCGCGAGACCCGGGCGGTCTGGATCGACCTCCACGTCCCCGAGCGCGCCGTCCCCGGCGCCTACGAGGGCAAGGTCGTGGTCCGCTCGGCCTCGCACGGCGAGATCACGACGCTCGATCTGAGGCTCGAGGTCGCCTCGGCGACGCTGCCGTACAGCCCGGTCGACTTCATCGCCTTCTACGAGGCCGACGAGGTCGCGAAGCGGGTCGGCGACGGGCCCGCCGTCGAGCAGCAGCTCTGGCAGCTGCTCCACGCGCACCACGTGGACGGCTTCGCGTCGGTCCGGACCCCCGGCGAGGTGGAGCGGCTGCGCGCCGCCCTCGACGGCTCGCTCTTCACGCCGGAGCGCGGCTACCGCGGTCCGGGCGCCGGCGTCGGCCCCGCCGCGGCGGCGCTCGGCGCGTACGGCGGCTTCGGCGATCCCAAGGAGGAGACCCTCCCCCGCGTCGAGGCCGTCGCGGACCTCCTCCCGCCCTCGGTGAACGACGTGATGCTGTATGCGGTCGACGAGCAGTGCGAGAGCCCCCGCGGCCCCGGCTGGCGCCGCCTCGTCCGCGGATCGCGCCTGTCGTCGCGCATCCTCGTGGGGCACTCGTGCGGCGAGATCCACCCCGCGAAGCAGGACGTGGATCTCGTGCTCACGCCGGCCAACCTCTTCGACTCGGAGTGGGCGCGGGCCGCGCGCGAGGCGGGCAAACGGCTCTGGGTGTACAACGGCGCGCTGCCGCGGACCGGCACCTTCATGATCGACGCGCCGCTCACCGGCCTGATGGCCAACGGCTGGATCGCCGCCTCCCACGAGGTGGACCGCTGGTTCCTGTGGGAGACGACGTTCTGGCACGACGGCAACCGCGGCGGCAAAGGGCCAGTCGATCCGTTTATTGTAGCTGAAAATTTCCACAACAAAGACGGCGACGCCTGCCTCGGCGACGGCATGTTGCTCTACCCCGGCACGCAGCGGGGGGAGTTCGCCGCGCGTTCGGCCGGCTTCCCCGGCGTGTTCCCGTCGATGCGCCTGAAGAGCCTGCGCCGCGGGATCCAGGACGCCGGCTACGTCGCGCTGGCGCGGGCGGCGTCGCCCGCGGCGGCGGACGTGATCGTGAAGCAGGTGATCCCGGCCGCGCTCGACGAGGCGCTCGACGCCGCGCCCGCCGCGTGGAGCAGCGAGGGCGCCCCGTTCTTCGAGGGGCGGGCCGCGCTGCGCGCCCTGATCCCGCCGGGCGCCTCGCTCGACGCGGCCGGCGTCCGCCGCGTGCTCGGCGAGGCCGCGGCCGCGCGGCGCGCGCTCGTCCCGCGGGCGCAGGGCGCGAGCCGGCGCGGCGAGGACGGCGCGGCGCCGGGCGTGCCGGGCGCGCTCGGGCGGTGGGGCACGACGGGGCTGCTGCTCGCCGTCGCCGCGCTGGGCGCCGTGGCGCTTGCGCTGGCGATCGCGCTCTACCGACGGGGGTGGCCGCGCCGCGGCGCCGAGGGGCGCTGAGCGCCGCGGCGCCGAGGGGCGCTGAGCGCCGCGGGGCGGAGCAGCGCTGATCTGAGCGCTGACCTGAGGCCGCCCGCCCCGCCGCGCCTGCTACGCTCGCGCCTGCATGCAGAGCCCAGGCAAGGGGCCGCGCCCCAACCCAACACACCTCCGGCGTCTCCTCCGCCTCGCCCGCCCCGAGCTCGGCAAGCTCGCCCTCGGCACGTTGTGCCTGGCCATCGGCAGCGGGATCAGCCTCCTGCTCCCCCAGGTGATCCGCAAGCTCATCGACGACGCGCTCGGGCCCGGCCGGGGCATCGAGGCCGTCGACCAGGCGGGCCTCTGGCTGGCGGGCCTCATCGTGGTCCAGGCTGTCGCCGTCGGGCTGCGGTACGTCCTCTTCTCGACCGCCGGCGAGCGCGTCGTCGCCCGGCTGCGGGCGGACCTCTTCCGGCACCTCCTCCGGCAGGAGGTCGCGTTCTTCGACGACCACCGGACCGGCGAGCTGACGAACCGCCTCGCGTCGGACACGACCGTCCTCCAGAGCTCGGTGAGCGTCAACGTCTCGATGGCGCTGCGGTACGCCGCGTCCGTGATCGGCGGCGTCGCGTTCCTCTTCTACACGTCCCCCCGGCTCACCCTGCTGATGCTCGCGGTGATACCCCCCGTCGCGATCGGCTCGGTGTCGTACGGCCGCAAGGTCCGCAAGCTCTCCCGCGACGTCCAGGACTCGCTCGCCCGCGCCAGCGAGGTCGCCGAGGAGGCGCTCGCGGGCATCCGCACCGTGCGCGCGTTCGCCGCCGAGCCGCACGAGGCCGAGCGTTACGCGGACCGGGTCTCCGCCTCGTTCGCGCTCGCCAAGAAGCGCATCTTCGCCTCGGCGAGGTTCATGGCCCTGGTGACGTTCGCCGGGTACAGCGCCGCGGCGCTCGTGCTCTGGTACGGCGCCCACCTCGTCGTCGCCGGCCGCATGACGCTCGGCGAGCTCACCTCGTTCCTCGTCTACACGCTGGTCGTCGCCTTCGCGCTCGGCGGCCTGAGCGACCTCTGGGCCGACTTCATGCGGGCGACCGGCGCCGCCGAGCGCATCTTCGAGCTCCTCGATCGCGGGCCGGCCATGGCCGACGCCGGCGGCGCCGAGCCCTCCGCCGTGAGCGGGCACCTCGCGCTCGAGGGCGTGCGGTTCAGCTACCCGTCCCGCAGGGACGTGCCCGTGCTCAAGGGCATCGATCTCTCCGTCAAGCCCGGCGAGGTCATCGCGCTGGTCGGGTCGTCCGGAGCGGGCAAATCGACGATCGCGTCGCTGCTCCTGCGGCTCTACGACCCCGACGAGGGGCGCATCTTGCTCGACGGGCGCGACCTGCGCGATCTCTCGCCGGGCTGGCTCCGCCGGCAGATCGGGATCGTCGCGCAGGAGCCGCTCCTCTTCGCGACGAGCATCGCGGACAACATCGGTTACGGGCGCGAGGGCGCGACCCGCGAGGAGATCGAGGCCGCCGCGCGGGCGGCGAACGCGCACGACTTCATCATGAGGTTCCCGGAGGGGTACGCGACGCTCGTGGGCGAGCGCGGGGTACAGCTCTCCGGCGGGCAGAAGCAGCGGGTCGCGATCGCCCGGGCGGTGCTCAAGGACCCTCGGCTGCTCGTGCTCGACGAGGCGACGAGCGCGCTCGACGCCGAGAGCGAGCACCTCGTGAAGGGGGCGCTCGACGCGCTGATGAAGGGGCGCACCACGTTGATCATCGCCCACCGGCTCTCGACGGTGATGGGCGCCGACCGCGTGCTCGTGATGGATGGCGGGGCGATCGTGCAGAGCGGGGCGCACGCGGCGCTGCTCGCCGAGGGCGGCCTCTACCGCCGCCTGGTCGAGCGGCAGGTCGTGAGCGCGGAGCTCATGACGGCGCCGAGGTGACGATCTCGATGTCCGGCGTCACGCCGACCGCGTGGATCGCCTCCCCGCCGGGCAACGTCATCAGCGCCGCCGGCGCGAGCACCGGCTCCGCCGTGGTCGGCTCCGGCACGAGCTTCAGCGCGGTCCCCTTGCCGTAGGTGCGCTCCCCGGCGACCACGGCGCGCCCGTGCCACTGCAGGCACCCGGCGAAGAGCTCCGCCGCCGAGGCCGTGCCGCGATCCACCAGGATGCGCAGCGGCATGCGCCAGGGGTTCTGGTGGCGGGCGCGGTACACGATCTCGTCCCCGTCCGCGTCGACCGCCCGGGCGAGCACGCTGCCGGGCTCCAGGAAGTCGCCCGCGAGCTCGAGGAACGCCGTGAGCTCGCCGCCGGGATTGCCCCGCACGTCCACGACGAGCGACTCCAGCCCTTGTTCCTGGAGCGCGCTCACCGCCGTGTGGACCCGCGCCGGCACGTCCAGGGAGAACGTGCTGATGCGCAGGTACCCGACCCCGGGGGCGAGCCACCCGCTCTCGACCGGGGACGTGCTCCCGCACGCGTGGAGCGCCTTGATCAACGCGTCGACGTCGGCCGCCATCACCCCGCCGGCGGGCCGGGCCTCGCCGTCGACCCCCCCGTTGTAGGTGACGAAGACGTTGGTGACGCTCGGCAGCACCTGCACCCCGATCATGCAGTTGAAGGCGTTGCCCGTCCTCGGACAGATGAACGTCGTCACGTGGAAGAAGTTCACGAGCACACGAGGGTTGCCGACCGTGTGCCGCGCCGGCCCCATGAACGTGTAATGCAGCGAGCCCATCTGGTCGCCCATCGTGATCGGGGACGTCGACACGATGGTCAGGACAGGGAGCCCCGAGACAACCACCGTCGCCGAGAACGGGAAGAACATCGCGTTCGGCGAGAAGTTGGGGAAGGGGAACGGCCCCCCGGGCACCAGCGACAGGCACACGTCCGGGAAGCCGGCGTTGAGCCCGGCGCCCTTGTTGTTCACGGGGAGCATCTCGGCGGCCTCCTATCCCAGCAGGATCTGCTTGCCGTTTACCGTGACCGTCTCCTCGGTCAGGATCGTGGCGTTCTTCGCCTTGGTGAACGCCGTCTTCTCGACGATCGTGTGCGACTCGCTCGCCTGCACGCTGAGGAGCGCGCTCACCCGCTGGTACATCGAGGTGAACTTCTGGACCACGGCGTCCGCCACCATCCGGACCTTGCCCGCCTGGACCTCGAGCTCCGGCCCCCGGATCTCGACGCCCTTGTCCCCGGAGAGCGAGAGCGCCCCCTCCCTCGCGTGGACCGCCACGTCCCCCGGCAGCGACAGGACCGTCCGCCCCGTCCCGTGGAGCACCCCGATCGCGTAGTACTTCTCGTCTCGCCCGATGACGAGCAGCGTGTCCCCCACGGCAGGCTCGTAGGGCAGCGCGAGCGCCATCTCGACGCGCGCCGGCTGGCCGCCCGGCAGCTCCACGGCGATCCGGCCCTCCTCCGCCTCGGTGACCCGCGCGGGGCCCAGGTAGTCGCTCCTCGGCGCCGCCGCCTTGCCCGGGGCCGCCTCGTCGGCCTCCGCGGCGCCGGCCTTCGCCACGCCGATCCTGAGCACGTCCGCGGCGCGGGCCCGCCGGTCGGGCTCGTCGCCCCTCGGCGGATCGAGCCGCACGGCCGCCGCGCGATCACTCTCCTTCATGGCTCCCATCGACATGGCTCCTTCTCTACGAGCGCCGCGCAGGCGGCGTCCAGGCCTCGGCCTCCAGCCGATCGACGTCCGTGCGCCTCACCGTGGCGAGGTTCGCGTCCAGATAACGGGTCTTCTCCTCGCGCACGTGGTGCAGGTTGGCGAGGTGCAGGTCCGCGCCGCTGAAGTCGGCGCCGGAGATGTCCGCGTGGGAGAGATCGGCATACTGCAGCTTCACGCCCACGAAGAGCGCCTCGGTCGCGCGCGCCTCCCTGAAGAAGGTCTCCCTGAGGTCCGCCCCGGCGAGGTTGGCCGCCGAGAGATCGGCCCTCATGAAGATCGCGTTGCGCAGCATGGCCTGCTTCAGCGCGGCGCCGGCGAGCACGCTCTCGCCGAAGAAGGCGGTCTTCGCCATCGCGCCCGACAGCGAGGCGTGCCGCAGGTTCGCCGCCCTGAAGTTCGAGTTGGTCAGGATGGCGCCGTCGAGCCGCGCGCGCTCGAGGTTGCACTGGCTGAAGTCGCAGTTCGACAGGTTGCACCCCGTGAGATCCATCCCCGCGAGGTTCCCGAGCGCGAAGAAGCAGCGCGAGAAGGTCAATCCCGCGATCGCAGTGCGGGTCAGATCCACCCCCGAGAAGTCCACGCAATCGAAGATCGCCTTCTCGAAATTGACCCCCTCCACGACGGCGAACCGCATCGTGAGCTGCGTCAGGAGCGCGCGGGTCAGGTTCGCGCCGGTCAGGTTGGTCTGCTCCAGCGCGCAGCGCACGAGCCTCGCCCCCGAGAGGTTCGCGCCGGAGAGATCGGCCTCGGAGAAGACCATCATCTCGAGGTCCTTCCCCGACAGATCCACGCCGGGCATACGCGCCTGGAACAGCATGCACGACCTCAGCGTCGCGCCGCGGAAGTCCGCGCCCGTGAGGTCGCACCGGGCGAGCATCGTCTGGTCGAGCGTCGCGCCCCGGAAGCTCGCGCCCCGGAGGTTCGTGCCCTGGAGCGACGACTGCGTGAGATCGGCGTTCTCGAAGCTCACCCCGGCGAAGTCCATCCCTTCGAGCGCGGAGCCCGCGAGGTTCACCCCGGCGAGATCCGTCCGGCCGAGGCGCGCGTCGTCGAACACCGTCTTCGTGAGCTTCTTCGGCAGCACGGCGTCGCGCAGGTCGGCCTTGACGAGCACCACCGCGTCGAGCTCGGCGCCGGTGAGGTCGGCGCGCCGCAGGTCCGCCTCCGCGAGCGCCGTGCTCTCGATCCGCGCCCCGGTCAGCGTGGCGCCCGACAGGTTCGCCCTCGTGAGCGAGGCGTGGGAGAGGGCCGCGCCGTCGAGCCGCGCGCCCGACAGGTCCGCGCGATCCAGCCGTGTGCTCGACAGCGTCGCGTTCGCCAGGTCCGCCCCCGCGAGCCTCGCCTCGGACAGGTTGGCCCCCGCGAGCCGCGCGCCCGAGAGGTTCGCGCCGCTCAGCCGGGCCCGGACCATGCTGGTCCCCGTCAGGTTCGCGCCGGCGAGCTTCGCGCCCGAGAGATCGCTCTCGATGAACTTGGCCCCCTCGAGATCGGCGCCCGTGAGGTCGGCGTCGCCGAGCGAGCACCACGCGATCTCCGCGCCCCGCAGGTCGGCCCCCGAGAGATCCGCGCGCCCGAGCTGCACCCGGCCGAGCTTCGCGCCGCGCAGGTTGGCCTTGCTCAGATCGCCGCCGCGCAGGTCCAGATCGCCGAGCGTCATCCCCTCGAGGGATAACCCGGCGCGAACCCGCTCCTTCACCTCGTCCGGCGTCATTGCTTTCGCTCCAGGGTGGACTTCTTCAGGTTCGCTCCCCTGAAATCACAGTCGGATCCCGCGGTGTCGTAGAATTTTGCATCGTAGAGGTTCGCGTCCACGAACTTCACCTCGGGGACGAGCGCCTTGTTCAGGTCGGCGTCGAAGAGGTTCGAGCGCGTGAAGTCGGCCCGCGCGAGGTTCGCCCGATAGAAGCGCGCGCCGCGCAGGTTGGCCCCGAAGAAGATCGCCCCCTCCGCGCTGGCCTCCGAGAAGTGGCTGCCGGTCAGGACGGCAAGGCTGAGATCCGTGCCGGTGAGGGTGGCGCCCATCCACGCGCTCATTTCGCCGCGCGCGCCCGTGAAGACGGCCTTGCTCAGGTCCGAGCCGGCGAAGCTCGTGCCCGTGAGGGTGGCGCCCGCGAACGTGGCGGAGGCCGCGTTGCACTTGGAGATGAAGCAACGTGTCAGCGACGACTGCGAGAGATCGGCGCGCTCGAGCGTGGTGCCCTCCAGGAACGTCGCCTGCCACGCCGCCCCCCTCGCGGTGATCCCGGTCATGTCCGCCCGCGAGAAGATGGTCTGCTCTCCGCGGCTCCCCGAGAGATCGGCCCCCCCGAGGCGCGCGCCGTCGAACGACGCCCTCTCCAGGGCGGCGCCGCGGAAGACGGCGCGCTCTGCCCAGACGTCCTGCAGCGACGCGAGGCTCAGGTCGGCGTCCGTGAGGTCCGCCTCCCTCAGGTCCGCGCCGAAGAGCACGGCCTGCCGGAGCGTCGCCCGCGCCAGCTTGGCGCCCCGGAGGTTCGCCCCCGAGAGGATCGCGCCCGTGAGGTTCGCGCCGGTCAGGTCGCGGCCGCTCAGGTCCTTGTCGCTGAGGTCCTGCCCCGAGAGATCGCCCCCCGGCGTGAGGTTCTCCGGCGCGCTCGGCTCGTCCGGCGAGAGGCCCATCGCGGCGAGCTGCGGATCCCCGGCGACCTTGTCCCACGCCTCCGCGCCGGGCAACGCGACGCCGCGCTTGGCCGCGAGCGCCTTCGCCTCGTCCACCGCCCGCGTGACCCGCCGGAAGGCGGCCCGGAGCTGCCCGTCGCTCACCGGGGGCGCGCCCGGGCTCGCCGCGGGCGCGCTCTCGGCCCACTTCGGCAGGTTGCGCAGCGCCTCGGCGATGACGCCGCCGAGGACCTTCCCTCCGGGCAGCGCCGCCCCAGCGAGCGACGCCATCACGTTCTGGATCTTCTCCTGCTGCGGCCTCGCGAGGTCGCCGAGCCGCGCCTTGAGCAGCGCCGACAGCGGGTCGAGCCCCGTCGTGTCGGGCGGCGGCGCGGCCGCCGCGCCCTTGCGATCCAGCGCTTGCAGCGCCCGCCACTCCTCCACCAGCTCCGGCGTGAGGTTGTCCTCGATCTCGAGCGGATCGGCCTCGAAGCGGCGGAGGATCTCCCGGTAGTGCGCCTCGGGCAGCGGCGGCTCGGCGAGCGGCTCGGAGGCGACGAGCGTCGTGTAGCGGAAGACGTCGTCTTCCTTGTCCTTCACCTCCACGAGGCCGCGCCACGTGAGGAACAAGGCCTCCTTGTCGAGGTCCACGAGCAGCGTGTCGAGGTGCATCGGCGCCTCCCGGAAGCCGCGCTCGTCGTCGTTCACGAACACGCGGATGCGGAGGCCTGGCAGGCGCGACCGGAAGATCTCCGCGTCCGGGTGGAGGTTCTGGAACAGGAGCTCCTCGTCCCCGCGCAGGTACGGGAGCCACTGGTCGGGCCGCGCCGCGTTGAAGTACGTCCAGTCGAAGTCCTCGGCGTAATACGGCGCCTGCTTCTCGTGGTACGATTTGCCGTATTTCTTACCGACCTTCGCGCGCCGCTCCGGCCCGTTCGGCGACAGGGGCCCGAAGCCCGCCGGGGCCGGGCGGTCCGAGCGCGAGAGCAGGAGATCGCCGGCGTTCTCGACGTTCGGGAGCTCGCGTGTCCCGAAGCCCTTGCCCACGGGGTTCTGCGGGTGCTCCGGCCCGCCGAAGCTGTACCGGGCGCCGAGCGGCATGCGGACGAAGGGGACAGGGTCGCTCATCGCGGGCCCGAGCACGCCGTCCATCCACACGCGGTCGCCGACCACGCGCAGGATCTTGGACCAGGACCCGACGCCGAACCGCACCGGACACTCGGTCATCCGCGCCTTGCCCGGCGTATGGCACGTGCCGAGCAAGAGCACGTCCGCGTGCGGCTTATAGTCGGCGAGGTCGCTCGGATACAGGCACTCGCCCGTCTGATCGTGATCGTCGTCGCGGAACACGTCGCCCCGCAGCGTCTCCTGCGCGAGCGCCGGGTGGCCTTCGGGCACCGCGAGCGGCGCGCCGGGCCTGAGCGTGAACTTCGCCCGGACGATCAAGGTCATCTCGGGCTGCGGCGGCCGCCGTGAGGTGATCTTGCTGCCGAAGAGGAACGGGGTGAGGTTCTTGTTCGCCATCCGTGGTGTTCGCCGGCTCGCGCGTCACGTGATCAGGTGGACCGCGGAGATGTGCGTGCGGACGGGTGCGGCCTTGTTGCGGTCCAGGCTGATCTTCGTCTTGCTCGGCCCGAGCTCGATCGAGGGGCCGAGGCTGTGCTGGATGGTCGGGCCGACGTTCACGGAGGACTGGAGCCCGACCGTCACCTCCGCCGTGAGCGGCGCGACGACGGTCGCCTCCACGCCGACCGTCACCTCGACCATGCCCCCGAGCACCACCTCGCTGACCACCCCGAGGTTGACCGTCGTCTCGGCCCCCACGACGGTGGTCATGCTGTTGCCCAGCGTGAAGGAGATCGCGTTCCCGTACTTCTCGTCCTCGGTGTCGGCGTGGGTCACGGAGACGATCTTGTCCGCCGTGGTCGAGGTCTCGATCCTCCCGGCGTCGGTCGTGTCCTTCATGGTCCCTTCGACCTTGGTGGACGAGGTGATCGAGTCGGCCTCCATCTCGGAGGTCGACGGGCCCTTCACGAACGTCTTGTCGGACATCGACTTGGCGTGTGTCTCCGACTCCAGCGTGTCCACCCAGGTCACGTCCTTGATCCTGGGCACCGGCAGCGTCTCCGAGCCCGTATAGGACGCGATGCTCTTCGCCCACGTCTTGTCGGTGATCGCCGGGTTCTCCCCCATGACGGGCCCCTTCGGATCCTTCGGATCGATCTCGTCGAGGTCGCGCGGCGTGTGGTCCCAGCCGGTGACGCTCGTCATCTTGCTGCCGTAATGGTACTCCTTGACGTCGCCGTGGTAGGTGGAGTGGACCTCGCCCTTCACGGCCTTCTCGCGGAGCATCTTCCCCCCGCGGGGGCCCTGCACGACGTCGATCCGCTTCGTCCCCGGCTCGGCGTTGTCGCTCGCGCCCCGGAAGGTGATGCTCTTCTCCTTGAGCCTCGCGTCGTCCTCCACCTCCGAGCCGGACTGGAACTCACGGCGCCCCATGACGTTCAGCTTGTAGTTGCCGCCGATCACCTCGATCTTGTCGCCCCGCGTGGTCGTGACGCGGTTGCCATCGGTGTAGTCGCGCCACGTGAACGGATCGTCCTCGGTGGCGCCGATGCGCAGGTAGGACGACTTGTCGCCGCTCTCGTCGGGCACGTAGAGGATCGCGTACTTGCCTTCGGACATGGGATGCTCCGCAGCTGGGCAGGGCTCGGCCTCGCGCCGTGTCAGAGGTAGATATTCATCCCCGCGAGGACCTTGCGTGTGAGCGAGAGCTCCGTCTTGCTCAGGTGGAGCTCCGCGCTCGTGGTCCCCAGCTCGAGCGTGGGCCCGACGGAGAACTCGACCGTCGGGCCGATGGTGCTCGACAATGTCGCGCCGACCGTCACCTCGACCGTGCCCCCGACCACGAGGGTCACCTCTCCGCCGAGCGTGGCCTCGGCCATCGCCCCCACGACGACCTCCGTGACCACGCCGACGTTGATCGTCGACTCGACCCCCACGACGGTGGTCAGGCTGTTGCCCAGCGTGAAGGAGTTCGCGTTGCCGTACATCTCGTCCTCGGTCTCGGCGTGGGTCACGGAGACGATCTTGTCCGCCGTGGTCGAGCTCTCGATCCTTCCGGCGTCGGTCGTGTCCTTCATGGTCCCCTCGACCTTGGTGGACGAGGTGATCGACTCGGCCTCCGTCTCGGAGGTCGACGCGCCCTTCACGAAGGTCTTGTCGGACATCGACTTGGCGTGTGTCTCCGACTCCATCGTGTCCGCCCAGGTCACGTCCTTGATCGTGGGCACCGGCAGCGTCTCCGAGCCCGTGTAGGACTCGATGCTCTTCGCCCACGTGCGCTCGAGGATCTCGGGGTTCTCGGTGGGGATCGCCTGGGGCTTGGACGGGTTCGTGTCGTCGAGGTAGTCGTCGATGACGTTCAGCGTGGGGAACGTGTCCGTGCCGGTCTGGCTGTACTTGATCTTTCCGTAGTAATAGTCCGTGACGTCGCCGTGGAAGGTGGTTTGCACCTCGCCCTTGACGGTCGTCTCCACGACCTTCCACGTCCCGCCGTAGTCCTGCACCCACTCGATGGTGGTGCCGCCGCCGAAGGTCTCGCTCACCTCGGTGATGTGCCCGCCCGACACGTCCCAGCCGGCCTGGCGCTCGCCGCGGCAGAGGACGAGCATGCGGTAGTTCCCCTGGATCACCTCGATCTTGTCGCCCTGGGTCGTCGAGATGCGGTTGCCGTCGGAGTGGTCGCGCCACCCGCCCTTCGTGTGCAGCTTCGCGGTCTCGGCCTTGCGCTCGGCCACCGGCACGAAGTCCGGGCAGCCGTCCCGCTTGCGCTCGTCGTCGATGAACGTCTGAATCCGCTCGGCGAGGTCGTCGCCCGGGCTCTCGCCCAGCGGCGCGGCGGTGCCGAGGCGGAGGTAGGACGGCTGTCCACCATTCAGATCCGGCACCTCGAGCAGGGCGAACTTGCCTTCGGCCACAAACGCCTCCGTATCGGCTGCAGCAACCGGCGCGCGGCGCGCCTCACCGCCGACCTCGCAATCCTAGGCCACGGTGAGCTGGCCGTCCATGCCGAACTGCGCGCGGGATCTGCGAGTCGCAGGGGTGGCGCGCATGTCCTACCCGCGTCACCTGGTGAGCGCGCGCGCCGCGCCGTTCAGGGTGCCTAGGCCGCGTGTTCGGCCGCGGCGCCGGGCGCGCGGTCCGTGACTGCCCACACGAACTCGGGAATGAGCGCGAGGGAATGCGGGTCCTGCGTGACGCCGATCAAGCCGCTGATGAGCTCCAGGGGGTGCTCGAGGCGGCTCTGATCGACGAGGCACAGCTCGGTGCTCGTCAGCCCGGGCGGCACCTCGGAGAGCCCGGGGCCCTGCGCGTTCCCGAGCCCTCCGAGCGGGGCGCTCCGGGTCTCTGCCACCAGCCATCGATCGTGCCAGGTGGCGACGTAGGGGTTCGGGGCGAAGTAGTCGTTCGGCCAGGCGCGCAGGTAGGGGAACAGCACGTGGATCCAGCCCGTGAGCTCGTCCGCCGGGTCCTCGTACCGGAAGAACGCGCGCCAGAACATCGTATCGGGCCGCCCCTCGGAGGACGCGGCGATCTGGTCGAGCACGGGCAGGAGCGCGGCGATCCACCGCTCCTGCCCGAAGGCGCCGAACGCCGCCGCGCGCTGCCGGACCCAGCGCCAGTCGTCGGACGTGCCGAGCAGGTAGACGCGCGGGATCCCGCGCTCGGGGCGCACCATGTCGCCCGGGAACGGCGGGTCTCCCTCGTAATGGGGGGCGAACGGGGTTGTCACCGTGAGCGCCGACGAGAGCCGCTCGACCGGACCCGTGGTGGAGAAATTGCCTGTCACGAGCCCCCAGAGCCGGTCAATGCGCGCCGAAATCTGGGCGAAAAAGTCCGGAAACACGAGGGGCCACGGGTTCGCGCTGCCGAGCTTGAAGTCCGGCCGGTCGATGTGGAGCTCGAACTCGCGGTCCTCCGCGAGGAAGCGGCGCCGCTGCGCGTCGTTCGTGGCGAGGTGGAGCGTGAAGCCCCGCGCGAGGCAGAACCAGATCACGTCGGGCGACAGCACGAGGGGATAACGCTGGGTGTACGCCGTGTGCGCCGCCTGGACGAGCGGGTGCAGGGCCGTGCGTCCGACGAGCGGCAGGCGGTGCCGGAAGGCGGCCTCGACGCGCGCGACCAGCAGGCCCTGGAGCGCCGCGGCGTTGTCGAACTCCGGCAGGGGCGCTGTCGCCGGCTGGACGTCGGCCACGGCGATCGTCGAAACCTGCATTCGTCCTCGTCCTCCTGGCCCCCTGCGCGGCGCGCTCGCGATCCGGCGCAGCTCTTTGGTACACGAGCGTGCCGCCCGACACAACCTGGCGCGGCGGCGCGGTACGCCGCGCGGATCACATCCCCCGACGAGATCACACGGGCCGGCCATGCCGTCGGGGTGTGATTTTCCGTGGGCGCGCGCGGCGCCGGGGCGGTCGCGGCGCGGCGCCGGGGCGGTCGCGGCGCGATCTTGCGCGTCCCAGGCGAATGGTGCACGACTAGTCCGGCTCGCGGCCGCAGCGGGTCGCCCGGCAAGGAGGGGCGCAGCAGATGAATCTTCCCCAGGCGAAGTCGATGGAGGCGAGCGCGCCGGCGAACCCGAAAGTGGCGCTGCGCATCGACTACCTCAAGAGGGTATACGGGCTCTTCACGGCGAGCCTGGTCGTGTCCGCCATCGGGGCGATGTGCGCGCTCTACGTCGGGGCGCCGGACGCCGAGGAGGCGGCGGCGGACGTGATGCCGCCCGCGGTCGAGCTCTTCGCGCAGCACCCGATCCTCGCCATGCTGATCGCCATCGCGGTGATGTGCGGCGCCCGCGCGGTGCGCCGCGTGCCCGGCGTCAACGTGGTCGCGCTCTTCGGGATGGCGGTGATCCTCGGCGTCACGCTGGCTCCCGCGCTGTACATGGCGCAGGCGGCCGCGGGCCTCGGCGGCACGCTGTCGGCGGCCCCGGCGCGGGACGCCTTCATCCTGGCGGTCCTCACGTTCGGCAGCCTCACCCTGGGTGTCCTGCTCACGAGGGACGATCTCTCGTTCCTCATCAGCGGGCTGGTGATGGGATCCATGGTCGTCCTCGGCGCCATGCTGCTCAACCTCCTGCTCGGGAGCACGGCGCTCGGGCTGGCGATCTCGAGCGTCTCCGTCCTCCTGTTCGGGGGGTACGTCCTATTCAACACGTCGCGGCTGCTGCACTCGGACGAAGAGGACACCGTCGGCGGCGCGCTCGACCTCTACCTCAACTTCTTCAACCTCTTCTCCTCGATTCTACAGATCCTCTCCGGCCGCTTCTGATCGGCCGCCCTCCTGGCGAGCGCGCTCCCTCCGCGGAAGGGGCGTACGAGCCTCGCGCGGGCTGCGCGCGGGCTGCGCGCGGGCTGCGCGCTGGCCCGCGTTTGCCCGGGGCGGCCGCGGTGGGGGCGCTTGACGTCCTTTTCTCGCCGGGTAAGAACGCGCTCCCATGCGCCGCTCGTTCTGCCTCGCCGCTCTGGCCCTCGCCGTCTCGTCCCTCGCTTGCAGCAAGCCCGCCGAGCCCGCCGAGGAGGCGCAGCCTTCGGCGCCGGCCGCCGTGGCCGAGCCTGCCGCGCCGCCGGACGTGAAGCGCGTGGACATCGCGGTGAACGACAGCGGCTTCTCGCCGTCGACCATCGAGCTGAAGAAGGGGGAGCCGGTGGTGCTCCGCTTCACGCGGACCACGAAGAGCGAGTGTCTGAAGGCGATCGCGATTCCCGATCTGAAGATCGAGAAGGATCTGCCGCTCAACGTCCCGGTCGAGGTCGCCGTCACCCCGGAGAAGGAAGGGAAGATGGTGCTTCAGTGCTGGATGGCGATGATCAAGGCGACGATCAACGTGGTCGGCGCGTGAGGCGGCGGCGCCTCGCGGCGCGCGGGCTCAGAGGATGAGCCAGAGCTCGGCGTCATAACGCCGCCCGCCGATCGCCCTGTCCCGCGCCGCGCGGCGCGACGCGGGGGCGGCCGCCTCGACCGCCTCGACGGCGTCGCGCGCCGGGGCGTGGGCCACGTCGATGCCCGCGGCGGCGCAGCGGGCCACGGCGAAGCGGAGCATCTCGCGCACGTCGCTCGAGGTGAGCGAGCCGTGCGTGCGCTGGCGCGCGATAGCCGCCGCGCGATCGACGCACGCGACGCAGGGCGCCGTCTCCGACCTGAACCGGAAGAGCAACGTCCCCTCGGGCCATCCGAGCGCCTTCGCCTCGATGCTCACCACCACGAACTCGCCGTCGCGGACCACCTGTGTTCCGCCCGCGCCCGCGCCGTCCTCGGCGGCGCCAAACCCCCCGCCCCTCAGCAGGAACCAGTAACGATCCATGAGATGCTCCACGTTGCGCGGTTCATCCTGAGCGACGATGTCTGTCATCCATGACCTCCGAGCATGTAATGTGCGGCCGGCGGCGCGTTACGGCGACGGCATGGAGAGTCGGACAATGTCCCAGCAGACGGACAATGTCCGTCGTGGGATGCGGGATGACGCCGCGGGAGGAGGCAGCCGGACGACGCAGCCGGAGGGCGCAGCGAGGCGACGCCGACGAGGTGAAGCGTCGCGGCATACGGCAGAGCTCGGCCCTCTGATGCGGCGCGCGCCCCGGGCGGCTGGTTGATGTGAGCCAACTTACTCGGCGAGCGTCAACTTTCGCTTCCCTTCGGGGGCTCCGTGAGTAAGCTCTGCGCCCCCCAACGCGCCCGGCGGGTTACCGCCCCGGTTCATTCGCTCCGAACCGGCTCGACATGAGGCGCGCCGAGGGGATCGGCGCTCGCGGCGTGCCGCGCGCGCATCCAGGTCCAGCACCCCCCAGGCGGAGCGAGAAAGCGATCGCATCATGAATCAGCATCCCGGCATCATCGGCAAGAAGATCGGCATGACGCAGATCTTCAACGAGACGGGCGAGGTCCTGCGCTGCACGGTCGTGCAGGCGGGCTGCGTCGTCGTCGGCAAGCGCACCCTCGAGAAGGACGGCTACAGCGCCCTGATCCTCGGCCTGGGCGAGCGGGCGGAGCGGCACACGTCGAAGCCGCTCGCCGGCGCCTTCAAGAAGGCGGGGCAGACGCCGAAGCGCGTGGTGCGCGAGCTGCGCTGCAGCCCCGAGTACGCGGCGAAGTACGAGGTGGGGCAGGCGCTCAAGGTCGACGAGGTGTTCGAGGTCGGTCAGCGCGTGGACGCGCAGGGCCGCACGCGCGGCCGCGGCTTCAGCGGCGTCATCCGCCGGTGGAGCTTCGCCGGCGCGGTCAACTCGCACGGCACCCACGAGTACTTCCGCCACGGCGGCTCGATCGGTACGAACATGACCCCGGGCCGCACGCTGCCCGGCCTGAAGATGCCCGGCCACTACGGCGACGAGACGGTGAGCGCGCTGAACCTCAAGATCGCGAAGCTCCTCCCCGAGGACAACCTCATCCTCATCGAGGGCCCGGTGCCCGGCCCGAAGAACCAGGTGGTCACGATCCGCGGCGCCGTGAAGAAGCGCGGCGGCAAGGGGATCGTGCCGGTGCAGCAGCCGACCAAGAAGAAGGGCGGCTGAGCCCGGCCGCTTGCTGGTGGAGCGCGCGCGACGCTGCGCGAGCGCGCGCGCCCCGCCGGCGGAGCCCTCCCGAAGGCGGCCCGTGAGCCAGAAGCCCCGGAACCCGTACAAGCGCCCCGACGCCTTCACGAAGGCGGCGAAGGCGCAGGGCTATCCTGCCCGCAGCATCTTCAAGCTCGAGGAGATCGACCGCCGGGTGCGGCTGCTCCGCCCTGGCCAGCGCGTGCTCGATCTGGGCGCCGCGCCCGGCTCGTGGTCGATGTACGCGGCGCAGCGGATCGGCGCGAAGGGCAAGCTGCTCGCGGTGGATCTGTCGCCGATCACGACGGCGCTCGGTCCGACGGCGACGGTGGTGCAGGGCGACGCGCTGTCGCTCACGAACGAGGCGCTCGCGCAGCTCGCGCCGTATGACGTGGTGCTGTCGGACATGGCGCCCGCGACGAGCGGCAGCAAGATCGCCGACCAGGCGCGCAGCTACGAGCTGTTCATGCGCGCCGTGGCCGTGGCCGAGGCGCTGCTCGCGCCGGGCGGCGCGTTCGTCGGGAAGATCTTCATGAGCGAGGACTTCGTGAAGGCCCGCGAGGCGCTGCGGAAGCTGTTCGAGGAGGTCCGGAGCATCCGTCCGGAGGGGACACGCGCGAACAGCGTGGAGCTGTTCCTGATCGGGCTGCGGCGGAAGGCGCCGGAGAAGGCGGGGTAGGGGCGGGAGCGCGGGAGCGCTGCCGGGCTGGGTCGAGAGAGGGACGGCGTCACGCGAGCGCGCGGCTACGCTTTCTCAAGAGGCGCGCGTAGCTCGCCCGCAGCTCGTCCGGCATCGGCGAGCGGCGCAGCAAGGCCAGCGCTTCGCTCGTGCAGCCGAGCATCGCGTCGAGGATCGCCGCGGCCTCGGCGCGTGAGAGGCGAGCGTGCTGCTCGGCGAAGTCGAGCCAGTGGTGACGGCGCAGATCTCGGTTGCGAATCCCGAGCGGCAGCGCGAGCGTCTTGTCGCCGTAGATCCAGGTGCAGATCAGGTCATAGGCCGGCGCAAGCCGGTAGATGCCGTCCTCGCCGCGCAGAAGCGAGAGGTTCTTGAGGTGCAGGTCGCCGTTGCCGATCCAGTAGGCGACGAGCAGGTGCTGATAGAGACGGCGGAGCTCGACCTCGGGCTCGCCGCAGTACCGCGCTACCAGCGCCGCGCACTCGGCTGCGGTTCCCTGACCGCGCTCGTGAGCAGGGCGACCAGCGAGCTGGCAGAAGTCCTCTTGGTGGAGCTTTCGCCGAGCCTTGCGGCTCGTACGATCGTAGCGCTGGATAACGTAGGCGAGGCTCCCGTCCGCGAGGTGAAACAGGCCGAGGTGGGGCACCTGCATGCCGGTCAGGGCAGCGATGCGCATGCTCGCGTGCTCGTTCTCGGGCACGTGGGTGTACCTCTCGAGCTGCGGCTTGAGGATGTAACGGCTGGTCTTTTCGGCGACCTCGAGGCGGCTCCTGTCCTTTGACAACCGCATCAACGCCTTTCGCTGCATGCCTGAGATCGACATCTTGCCGATCTCGGGCTCGATCCGGGCTGGCAGGTGGAGGAGATCCAGGTCGATCCTCGGCGCCTCCTCGACGCCGAACAGCTGGCGCAGGCAGGCGCGGTGGTAGCGGCCTCCGGCGTCGTCGGGCGGGCTCTCGCCCAGGCAGATCAGGCAGGCGTCCATGCGGCTACGCGGCCACCGGGAGCTTCTCCGGTACGATCTCCACCGCGCCGGCACAGTCGGCGCACGTGGCGAGCATCAGGCCGAAGGCGTCGGTGCGGTCGAGGCCGAGCTTGCGGCAGGTCTGGTCGAGCAGCCAGCCTTCGGGGAGGAGGTTCTCGAAGAACGGGTGAAGGCCGCGGCTCTCGTACGGCTCGGGGCGAAGAGGGAGGGTCGGCGACAGGGGAACGGCGTCGGGGCGGGCGAGGTAGTCGCGGTCGTAGATGAAACGGCTGCCGTCGGGGGTCTCCTCGATGATGCCGGCGCGGGTGCCGTCGAAGGAGACGATACCGCGGCGGGGGCGGCCGACGTGGAGCAGGGCGCGGTAGACGCGAAGCCGCTCCAGTGCGGCGGCGGCGTCCTTGCGGACCTTGGAGCTCTTGGCGCGCGCGGCGAGGCGAGCGATGCGCGCCTCGTCGCGGAGCCCCATCGCGGCGAGAAGGCGGGTAGAACCTCGCTTGGCGGAGCGGGCGAGATGGACGAGTACGGGGCGCCACTCCGGGGTGGGTAGGCCGTTATGATGGAGGTACGCGGCGGCGCGAACGCGGACAGTCTCGTCTTCCGCAGCAGCAGCGAGCTGGTGAATATGACGGAGGGCGTCGGCCCGACCTCCGCTGTCGAGAGAGGCCAACGTTTGACACACCGTCAGCCGGAGATCGTCACGGAGCCCCTCCTCGATGAGACGCCAGAGTCCAGCGCGTGCCTCCGGCAGACTGCTCGCGTGATCGAGCAGATCAAAGAACGCTTGCCGTGCATGGAAGTCTGACCCCGCGCTGACGAGCAGAACCAGCGCGTCGACACCGAGCTGGCGTCCCGAAGGGACATTGAGCAGGGCTCCCGCTGCGAACTGGCGGATCGGGGCGAAGCACGAGTCCGAGAACGCTATCTCGCGCAGCACGTCCACGCCGCGAGGGTCGTTGCGGGCGACCATCCACTGCGCGATGACCACCCTCGCGTTGAGGTTCTTGACCGTGGTGATATCGTCCAGCACGCGCGACAAGGCACGTTGTGCTCCAGCGTGCTCGCTAGCCAGTCTCTGTAGCGTGGCAACGTCAACGCCGCTAAACAGCAATTCGTCTCCCTCATTGAAGAGTGCTCCCACCCAGATCGATAGGGCCGCCTCATCATGCCAACGCAAAGCCATTTCCAGGGCAACGCGCTCCCTCAGGCCAACGCTATCCGCGTGCAGTAAAGAGCGCACCTGCTCGCGAAGGGGCGTCTCCTCCGCAGCCTCAAGCAAGCGTCGGAGATCCTCGCTGTTGACGTCTTCGAACCCAGAGCGGAACACGTTCACCATGGTGCTCACCGCCTCGCTTCGCCACTCGGGGATACGTAGTAGCGCGCGTGCTGCAGAGTAGCGTCTGCGTGGATCCTCGTGGTCACGCATAATCGAGGCAACGGGCCTTGATGCCCAGGCCATGCCGCTGTCGAGGAGCGCGATCCATGCCGTACTCCTTGCGGGCTCCTTGAGTCTCTCCACAATATCATGCAGCGATAAGGCCTCGTCTGCTGTCCACTCTCCTAAGTGTCCTGCTTGTATAATTCCATCGAGAAAACGAGGCTCGTCGGCCTGATTGGCGACGAGCTCTCTGAGTCGGGTGATGCGTTCTTGCTTTGTGCTGACCGCAAGCGCGCATCGATTTAAGAAGCGTAAACGGTGCGTGTCGTCATCAGCGCCTCGGGATCTTGCTTTGGTAGCACCGGCGACGATGCGCGCGGCGTCCGGCCATTCCGGTCCTCGTAGCTGGAGCGCCGAAGGAAGCCTGTGGCTGTCCAAGTACCAGGATCGAAAGTGATATCCGAGGATGCAGTCCGTGAGCTTGCGCGCGAAGGAACGGACAGGCTCCTGATCAAGCAGCCGGATCTCGGCCACGCATCGGATCGCGAACGAAACGAAACTGAACATTCGGTAGTCCTCGAAGGGATCCACGTCCTCGAGCACGGACTGAAGTAGCTCGACCACCTGCTGCGGGCGCTCCTCCTCGATCATCCCGCAGATGAGGGTCAGCGTCTCCTCCCACGCCTGGTCCTGCCAGCTCTTCTTGAAGACCGCCTTGATCTCGTCGAGCCCCCAGTCATGGGTCCGGAATCGCGCATGGATCTCCGTCGCGGTGAGGTACTCCAGGAACGTCTTATGCACGAACCCGAAGGTCTGCCCGCCGACTAAGGCGAGGATATAGTTCCTCTCCCGCAAGTGCTGGATGAGCTGCTCGGCCGTCGCCTTCGCCTCCTCGGCCCTGAGCCCGTACTCCTCGGCGCAGAAGGACGCCGCGAAGGCGCTCAGGTCCTGCTGCCGGACGGCGTTGCCGCTGCCGCCCGTGAGCTCGGTCATCATGAGGAAGGCGAGCTTGCGCAAGAACCGCTTCTTGCTGGGCAGATCGAACTGGATCGCGCTGGTTGCGGCCAGGTGCTTGTTCGCCTCCCACTGCTCTGCCATGAGGTCGACGGCGCGCTCGTAGAGCCGGTGCCGCTGCCGGGGCAGCTCCGCGCCGCGGTTGAGCAGCGCGATGAGCGTGAGCAGCAGAGGGTTGCTGCACAGCTCGCGCACGGGCCTGCTCTCCTTGAGCGTCTGGCGAAGGCGCTCCAACCGCCGCGCCGCGGCCTCCGGTGCGCCGGGGAAGGCGAGCCGGTGCCAGCGCTCCAGGAAGGCATCGATCTGCCGATCATCGAACTCCTGCAGCGTGTAGGTCGCGAGCCCGGCTTGCTGGAAGAGCGGCTGTGCAGGGCGAGCGCCGACGATCCGGCTCGTCACGACGCCACGCCCTGCGTAGCGGTCGCGCGCGCCCACGATCATGGCGGCGTAGTCGCGCCGGGCGTGCGGGTCCGCCACCTCGTCGAGCCCGTCGAACAACCAGAGGAGCCGTCCCGCTTCGGCGAGTCGACGCAACGGCTCTCCGCGGAGCGAGAGATTGCGCTCCCGGTGGACCTCGTCGAGGTAGTCGAAGAAGTCGCACGAGCGGCCCGCCTGCCTGCACGAACGGTAATGAAGATCGAAGCGACGGAGCTCGATGCGCACTGGCACGAGGTCGGCGGGCAGATCGCCGAGCGACTCGCCTGGAGCAGACAGCTTGAGGACGAGCCACCGAGTGAGCGCGCTCTTGCCTGCCCCTGGAGCGCCCAGAATGAGGACCCAGGGCTCCCCCGGCGAGGTCACGACCTGATCGATCGGCCGCTGCGCGCCGGTGAGGGCGATGCGAGACCTCGCGTCCTCTGCGCGGCCCTGTCGCGGGGCGCCGACGAGGCCTTCCTCTGCCAACTCGCCACCGATATCGCGCGGCAGGTCCAGGCGCGGCGGCTCACGCCGCGCGGTCTGCGGGAGAAAGACGTGCAGGAGGTCGAGCCCAGCCGGCACGTCCGCGTCCTCGCCCATCGTCGCGAGGTCGAACAGCGCCTCCCGCCGGTACGCATTCGCCCAGTGGCGACGGTACGCATCGACCATCTGCGCGAGATCGGCGAGCGGCGCCGCAACGGCTTCAGCACGACCCGAGAAGGTCCCCTCGACCCGCTCGAACGCCACCCTCTTCTCGATCCGCCACGCGCGCCCCTCCGGGTCGGACCTCAGGCACCCGATCCACCGCTTCTGGTCGGGGACATAGGCCCGCGTGCCATAGGTCAGCCGGTCCGGGTAGACTTGCACGACCTGGTACTGGTTCGGCACCTCCGGCGGCCGCTCCGGCACCTTGACGCCCGCGCTGCCGATCCCGAGGACAGGCACGTCGTTGTCGAGCCACCCGAGCTGCTCCTCGTGAAGATGGCCGTGCACCACGAGGTTCAGGTAAGGCCGAAGCATCCCCTTCAGGTCTTTCGCGTCCTGCCTCGCGGCGTCGTTCTCCCCGGGGTGCAGCGGATCGTGATGGATCGCCGCGATCCGAAGGAACCCCTGCTCCTTGTACGGCCGCAGCTTGCCCGCGAAGAACCGGAGCTGCTGCTCGCCCGCGAACCCGTAATGGTCCTCGGGCCGATGGCCCTCGGCAATCGCCGAGTTCAGCCCGGCGACCACAACCCGGAGGTCCGGGTACTCGAACAGGCTCCACGGCTCCGCCTCGGTGAACTGGATCCCGGTCTGCCCTTCGTAGAAGCGGGCAAAGAACTCCGCGTAGGGCCGCAGCTTGGGCCAGTAGGGCAGTGACGGCCGCTCCTCGTTGCCTTCTCGCTCGGCGAAGTACGCCTGGCAGAGCTTCCAGTTGACGTCGTGGTTTCCGGGGACGACGACCACCCGGCGCGGCGCCAGCTCCGTGAGCTCGGTGAGGCCGTGCGCGAAGGAGAGCAGCTGATCGAACTGCGACTTCATGCCGTACTCGGTGAGGTCGCCGGTGAGCAGGACGAGGTCCGGACGGATCCCTTCCTCGTCGCGCAGCCGATCGAGGTCATCCCGAAGACGGTGGAGGAGGCTGCCGGGTGAGTTCGGCCCTTCGAACCGGTGATGCGGTCCGAACTGCATGTCGGACAGATGAAGCAGGGTGATGGGCTTCTGCTGGACCACGCGCGGGTCACCTCCAGCTCACGAAGTTACCACAGCACCTCTCGTCTGCTGCTCGTGCTCGGCCACGATCACCGGCGCTCCGGGGCGAGTGCGCGGCCGATTGCGCGCGCTGCAGCGACCGGCTCTCGCGCACCGGCGTCTCGACGAGCTCACGCGCAAAGCTCGGGCACGAGCGGCGCTTCCTGGCCTGCCCAGAGCAGCATCACGCCCGTGCAGCACGGGCTAGAGGGGACGCAAGAGGGCGTCGGGGCGCCGCGGGAGCGCACCCGAGGCGGCGCAGGGGGGCCGCGGGCCGGCGCAGGAGGATGCCGGGGCTGCGCAGGAGGCACGCCGGGACCACGCAGGAGCATTCCGGAGGCGGCGCAGGAAGGCCGCGGGCCGGCGCAGGAGGATGCCGGGGCTGCGCAGGAGGCACGCCGGGACCGCGCAGGAGCATTCCGGAGGCGGCGCAGGAAGGCCGCGGGCCGGCGCAGGAGGATGCCGGGGCTGCGCAGGAGGCACGCCGGGACCGCACAGGAGCATTCCGGAGGCGGCGCAGGAAGGCCGCGGGCCGGCGCAGGAGGATGCCGGCGCTGCGCAGGAGGCACGCCGGGGCTGCGCAGGAGGGTGCCGGGGCTGCGCCGCCGGCGTTCGTACCAGCTCGGCCCACGCCTTGATGCCCGCGTGCTCGCCCGCGCTGGAACCCCGGACGCGCGCCCGAATGCCCCCGATCGCTCCTCAGAACGCGTTGTGCCCCGTGATCGCGTTCCCGAGGATCAGACAGTGCACCTCGTCCGTACCCTCGTACGTGTACACGCTCTCCAGGTTGAGCATGTGCCGGACGACCGGGTAATCGAGCAGGATCCCGTTCGCCCCGAGCACGCTCCGCGCGGTCCTCGCGATCTTGAGCGCCCACCCCACGTTGTTCCGCTTGCACAGCGACACCTGCACCGGGCTGATCCCGCCGGCGTCCTTCTGCCGCGCGAAGTGCAGCGCCATGATCTGCCCCTTCGCGATCTCGGTCGCCATCTCCACGAGCTCCGCCTGGATGAGCTGCCGCGACGCGATCGGCTGGCCGAACTGCGTCCGCTCGCGCGCATACGACACGGCCGTCTCGTAGCAGGCGCGCGCCGCGCCCAGCGCGCCCCACGCGATCCCGAAGCGCGCCTGCGTCAGGCAGCCCAGCGGGCCCTTCAGGCCGACCACCCCCGGCAGCATGTTCTCTTCCGGGACGCGCACCTCGTTGAGGACGATCTCGCCGGTCGGGCTCGCGCGCAGGCTCATCTTGCCGTGGATGAGCGGCGTCTCCAGCCCCTTCATGCCCCGCTCGACCACGAAGCCGCGGATCGACTCGGGCCCTCCGTCATCCACCTTGGCCCACACCACGCAGAGGTGCGCGATCGGCGCGCTCGTGATCCACATCTTCGTGCCCGTGAGCACGTACACGCCGCCGTCCTTGCGGGCGCGCGTCTTCATCGAGCTCGGATCCGAGCCGCTGTCGGGCTCCGTCAGGCCGAAGCAGCCGATCAGCTCGGCGGCGGCCATCTTCGGCAGCCAGCGCTGCTTCTGCGCCTCGGAGCCGTACTTCCAGATCGGGTACATCGCCAGCGAGCCCTGGACGCTCACGAAGCTGCGCAGGCCGCTGTCGCCGTACTCGAGCTCCTGCAGCGCGAGGCCGTAAGCGACCGAGTTCATGCCCGCGCAGCCGTAGCCCGTCAGCGAGCCGCCGAGCAGGCCGAGCGCGGCGATCTCGGGGATCAGGTCGGTCGCGAACTCCTCGCGCGCGAACAGGTCGGCGGCGCGCGGAAGGTACCGCTCGCGAACGAAGCGGCGGACGGAGTCGCGCACCATGCGCTCTTCCTCGGAGAGCAGCGGATCGATCGCCATGAGCTGATCGAGCGAGAGGGGCTCCTGCGTGGCCATGGACAACGCGTGTAGCCTGCCTCGGGACGGCGCGGAAGGGGCAGCGCCGGCGCGGCCGGCTCAGGAGCACCCGCGCACGGAAGGCCAGCTCACGGACGGATCGAGACGAGCGTGCCCTTCCGCAGCGAGAGCGCGCCGTGCCACGCGGCCGGCACCTCGGGCGTCGTCCACTCGAACAGCCAGGCGGCGTCGAGCGGGGAGAGGTTCACGCAGCCGTGGCTGCGCGGCGTGCCGAACTGGTCGTGCCAGTACGCGGCGTGGAACGCGAAGCCCTCGGTGAAGTACTGGACGAACGGCACGTCGCGGAAGTCGAACGGATCCTCGTCCTCCTCGTCGCCATCCATCGTGACCGTGACGTGCTTCGTGTGGATGCGGAACAGGCCCTGGATCGTCGAGCGCGTCGTCTTCGGGTCGCCGAGGCCGTCGGCGCCGGTCGAGACGAGGGTCACGTACACCGGGCGGGCGCCCTCGTAGGCGACCAGGACCTGCTGGTTGATGGAGACGTCGATCCACTTCCGCCCGCTCACCGCCCACGCGGGCGCGCTGCGGAGCGGGTCGACGCGCAGGACGTCGTCGACTCGGACGAGCCCGCCGCCGTGCGTCTCCAGGTACTCGACGCCGCCGAGCCGCCGCGCGGCGCCGGTCAGCGGGAGCGCCTCGCGGAAGCCGAGCGGGGCACGGGTGAGGTGGCCGCGCGCGTCCGGGACGAGCCGCGCGGCGTGGCGGCGCTTCGCGAACGCGACCGGGAGCGTGACGTCCGCCTCGAGCCGGAGCCCGGCGAACGCGCTCGGCCGGATGACGCGGGTGCGGTCGAGCGGCAGGACGGCGAGATCGGTGGTGAGGCCGAAGCGGCGCCCGTCGTGGTCGAAGGTCGAGAGCAACGCGAACCCGGAGCGGGTCCGGGCGTGGCCGAGGACGAGCGTGTCGGGCGACCGGCGATCACCGGCGAGCCCGGGCGCCGGCCGGCCGTAGAGCAGCACCGAGGGGGTCGGGTCCAGGGGCGGCGGGGCCACGAAGTCGGGCGCGCGCGCGGCGCTCGCGGCGCGGAGGAGGTGCGGGCCGAGGTCGGGCTCGACGCTGCGCTGCTCGTCCTCGGTCGGCAGGCGAGCGTAGAGCGGCGGGGTGGGGGAGCGCGACATCACGTACGGGTAGGGAAGGCCGTTGAGCCAGGCCGCGCGCTCCGCGTCCGGGGAAGCGAGGGCGCCGGGCGCTGCGTCGGCCGAGGTGGGGAGGGCCGCGCGCGCTGGGGCGGGCGCTGCGGGGAGGGGCACGGGGGCTGCGTCGGGCGCGGCGGCCACCGGGACTGCGTCGAGCGCAGCGGGCGTGGCCTCGCCGGGGACGTCCAGCGCGGCGAGCGCGGCCGCGCCGGCGATGGCCGGCATCGTGGCCCCGCGATCGGCGTTCAGCGCGGCAGTGCGGGTGTCCGGCGCCGTGGGCGTGGCGGCCCCGGCGAGGAATCGACGGACCGGGCGGCGGGACGAGGCCTCGACCGCGAGGTCGTGGATGTTGAGCGTGGCGCTGGCGCCGATGCACACGTAGCCGTTCGGCTCGACGCGGTACCAGCCCCCGCCGCACGACTTCCTTCCGGACGGCGCCGGACGGCGCGCGACCACGGCGCCGGCGCGCAGGTAGCCGATGCGCCGGCTGGTCCAGCTCGGCTCGGCGAAGATCCATGTCTCCCTGGCGATGCTCGCGAGCTCGTGGACATCCTCCTCCGGCTGCGGCGTGGTGACCGGGGGCGGCTCGAGGCTGGGCAGCTCGTCCGAGCCGTCGTCGACGAGCTGCGGCGGCAGCACCGCCAGGGCGAGCGGATCGACGCCGGGCGCCGCCAGGTCCTTGGCCGGATCGGCCGTGGCGCTCGCGGCCGGATCCATCGTGGCGCTCGCGCTGGGCGGCGCCGCGTGCCCTGCCGGATCCGCGGAGGTCACCGGATCCGTGGGCGAGGGAGCCGGGGCCTCGAGGGAGGGCGCCGCCGCGCCGAGCGGCGCCGTGACGGCCGACGCGGGCGCCGGGGCAGGGGACGTCGCGGCTGGTTCCGGTGCAGGGCGCGGGCAGCTCACGCTGAGCGCGGAGAGCGCAATCGCCGGCAGCAGGAAGAAGCCTCGCACGCGCATACGGAGCGCGCGTATCAGGAGGCGCGGGGACGGGCCAAGTTCGAGGGGGTCCGCCCGGGAGGGCGCGGGCTCACGCGCGAGCGCCTCATCACGCCGAGGCGCTCGCCCCGGTCCCGCGAGGGCCGGCGAGCGCCTGGGCGCCTGGACGCGACGCGGCGCGGCTGACCCGCGCCGCCCGACTTCAGCTCACAGGTCGCGCGCGCACGTGGCTCCGGAGAAGTAATACCGATTGATGGCCGGGTACGAGACCTTAAAGGTCGTCGTCTGCACCGCGCCACGGGCCACGTAGCTGCCGCCATGCAGCCAGCGTGTGCTGGCGGCGTTGTCGAGCAGCGAGCAGTCGTTACAGGGCATCGGCACCTGATAGGGGTCGGCGCTGTCGCGGGTGGCCTTGTACGCCTCGCCGGCCAGGTCCATGTGACCCCACCGCCCGGCGCCCTGGGGAAAGAGGCCGACGTCCGTGAGGTCCGCCGGCGTGCAGGAGTAGCTCGGCCCGAGCGAGTTGATGCAGGTGCCCGAGACCGAACCGTCGCCCTGGCAGCACCAGGCGGCGTCGTTGGCGGTGATATCGTTGGCGCTCGAGCCACCCCACGGAAAGATGCGCTGCTGGCTACCGCCCGCAGCAGCGTAGTTTATCTCTGCATAGGTCGGCAGCCGGCCGCCGTCCCACGCGCAGAACGCAAACAGCTCGTACCAGGTCGCGCAGACGAGGGGCTTGTTCTCCTTGGTGTCCGGGCTATTGCTCCAGGATGAATAGCCCCAGTCAGCGCAGATGAGCGCCGAGCGGAGCGCGCTCGTGTCGGCCGTGAGCTGCGTGTTCCACCTCGGATCCCAGCCGCTGTTCGGGATCTTCGGATGGGCGCCCGCGCCGGCGGGCGGCGGGTTGGCCTGCGTCGGTCCGCCCGTCTGCTCGATGTACTGCCGGAAGCGCCCGACCGTGATCATGTACTTGTCGAGGTAGAAGTCGCTGACCGTCGCCGGCACGCTCGCATCGTTGAGCCGGTTGAACGTCCCGCCCGGGACCGGCAGGCTAGAGCAGCAGCTGTCGTTGTGATTGACGCCGCAGTTGTTCCCCGCGCCCGGCGTGTTGTTGTTGCAACTGACCGACACGCCAGGCACGCCGCCACCACCTCCGCCACCCGCGCCGCCGGCGCCACCCGCGCCGCCGGCGCCACCCGCGCCGCCGGCGCCACCCGCGCCGCCGGCGCCACCCGCGCCGCCGGCTCCGCCAGAGCCTGAGGCCGAGGAGCTGGAAACAGAGGAGCTGGAGCTGGAAACAGAGGAGCTGGAGCTGGAAACAGAGGAGCTGGAGCTGGAGGCCGAGGAGCTGGAGCTGGAGGCCGAGGAGCTGGAGGCCGAGGAGCTGGAGGCCGAGGAACTGGAGGCCGAGGTGCTCGAGCCGGATCCCGTCGCGCTGTCATAGCAGACCGTGAGCTTCGGCTCCTTGTCCTCCCACCGGTTGTTTTCGTTCTCGCTGGTTCGGATGGTGGTGCGATTCGCGGTCTGCTCGAAGAGGATTCCGTAGTTCGCGACGGTGCCGTTCACCCAGCTCTGCACGGTCGCCGTGAGGTTGACCGTTTGGTAGGCGTAATTCTGGCCCGCCGTGAAGCTCCCCAGGACTGCGGGATCCCATGCTTCCGAGTGCGTGTTCCAGTTGGCGGTGGTCTCCTCCCAGGGCAACGTGACCCGGTGGATGCGGACCACCTCGGGCGTCGTCGGGTTTGAGGCGCTCACGGAGAGGTTCGCCGAGACGATGCTGGCGCCGGAGGGAATGGACGAGAGGTCGAACGCCATCAGCCCGCGCACGCGGCCCGAGGCGTCCTGGCCAACATTCATGTCGTACCCGTTATCCCCCCAGGTCTTAGATGCCTCAAAGATGGTCACATCCTTGACCACGTTCGTCGCCCCGATGCGCTGGAGCGTCACGCAGTTCGTCACCGCCTGCTGCGCGTCCAGGATCTGCTCGTCCCCCGCGTCGTACGCGCCGACGCACCCCGCGAGCGCCGCGCTCGAGGCGGCGGCGAAGGAAGCCAGGACCAGACTCCGAGACCCTCTCATCATCGTGCGATTCCTCATGGTGCTCTCCGATCCGCGTCGCCGGGCGACAACGCCCGCGATGTTGGTTGTGATGCCATCGCTGGAGCGCCAGAGAGCGCCCCAAAAAGCCATCATCTACCTGCGCGCCGCAAAGCATCTCCTGTCACCAGGTCAGCGGTCGGATCGTTCTGGCGTCGATCGGCACGCGAGGAAAACGATACCGTTTTACGTCTTCGGATCGAATACGTCAATCACGAATCGCTATTTGTTGCGCGCGGCTTGCTGAGCCTGCCTATTGTGCAGGGGTAAAACTAAACAGTATCGCTCAGACGGCATGTGGTTGTCGAGCGCCGCGGGGGATTTCTTTTGTGTCTGCTCGCAGCCGTTTGCCCAGGCAGGCCGGCAAGCAGGCCACGCGGCGCCTGTTTCCGCTCTTGCTGTCTTATTTTTGGCAGCGCTGTGCCTTCGGGCGGCGCCCGATGTGTAACTCGATGTGAGACCGGATGTGTGGGCGACGAGCGGTCGAGTAAGGGTGAGGAGCAGCGGAGGCTGCTTCTACCCACCTGATTGCCCAGAGTCCTACTGTCGGTATCTGGTCTTTTCGGCCGGCTTTCCGGTTTCCGGGCGGCCGCCGCGTTTATCCGGCTGCGCGCCCGTGGCCGGCCGCCGCGGCCAGGCCTTCCTCGACCTCGGTGACGATCATCGTCGCGAGGAGATCGAGCAGGTCGCGGCCCTCGTCCTCGGAGGCCTCGCGCGGAGCGCCGGTGTACGCGGCGTCCATGCCGAGGGCGCGGAAGGTCTTCGCCCCGGCCTTGATGCCCTCCGACAGGCTCACGCCGACGTCCGGCAGGGCCGCGGCGATGTCCCTCCGGACGAGCGCGGCGTCCGCGGCGAGGACGAGCGAGGTCTCGTAACGTCCCGCGTGGCAGGCGCCGCTCCGGAACTCGGCGGAGAGCGTCCGCGCCCAGCGGCGCGCGAGCGGGCACGCCACCGAGACGCGGCCCGCGGGCAGGTCGGACGTCGCGGCCCGCACGGCCCGGTCGTGCTCCGGCTCGAGGTGGTTGTTGATGAAGCAGACGTGCGACAGGCCGGCGGCCAGGTACGCGCCCGCGACGGCGCGCAGGAACGCGGTGAGCGCGGGCGCCGGGATCGAGATGGCGCCCGGGAAGCCCGCGGCGAAATCGGTCACGCCGTAGCCGACGGGCGGCGCGATCAGCGCGGCGACGCCGCGCTCCCAGAGCCGGCGGCCGGCCCGCTCGGCGGCCGCCTCGCTGATGACCGTGTCCGTGCCGAGCGGCAGGTGCGGGCCGTGCGGCTCCACCGACCCGACCGCGACCAGCGCGACGCACGGCGCGCCGGCCGAGAGGAGGCGGCGCAGCTCCTCGGTCGTCAGCTCGGCGAGGCGCGGCGCGGGGTGCACGCGCGTCACCTGCCCGCCGGGTTCTCGCCGGCGAGCTCGCGCTGCCGGAGGACCTTGCGGTCGACCTTCCCGCGGTCGTTCCGGGGGAGGTCGTCGACGAAGGCGACCCAGCGCGGGTACTTGTGCTTGCTCAGCCGGTCCTTCACGAACGCCTTGAGCTCGTCGGCGAGCGCGGCCTGCCCCTCGTCGGTGGCGACGCGGGCCCGCGCGTCGTCGCGGACCACGACGAACGCCTTCGGCTTCACGAGGCCCGCCTCCTCGGCGCCGATCACCGCGGCGAGCGTGACGGCCGGGTGCTCGGTCAGGCACTCCTCGACCTCGGTCGGCGCCACCCAGACGCCGCCCACCTTGAGCAGCTCGTCGGCGCGCCCGCTGAACCAGAGATACCCCTCGGCGTCCATGCGGAAGAGATCGCCGGTGCGGCACCAGTGCCCGTGAAAGGTGCCCCAGCTCTTGTCGCGATCCTGGAAGTAGCCGAGCGCGACCGAGTCGCCCTTCACCCACATGACGCCGGTCTCGCCGGGCGGAAGCTCGGGCGCGCCCGGCCCGACCGCGTCCGAGGAGAGGATCTTGATCGTGTACCCCTCGACGACGCGACCGAGGGATCCCGGGCGCACGTCGCCGGGCCGGTTCGTGCAGTAGATGTGGAACATCTCCGCGGAGCCGATGCCGTCGTAGACCTCGGCGTGGAACCGCGCGCGGAAGCGCTCGAGCAGCGCCGGCGGGAGCGCCTCGCCTGCGGAGAGGTGGAAGCGCACGGTGGAGAGGTCGAGCCGCAGCGCGCCGCGTGCCGCGCGGGCGTCGTCGTCGTCGAGCAGCTTGCCCATCATGGTCGGGACGTTCGTGACCACCGTGGGGCGGTAGCGCTCGATGTAGTGGGCGATCGACTCGGCGGTGGGCCGCTCGACGAAGAGGCCCGCCGTCGCGCCGACCGCGAAGGGGAACATCAGGTTGGTGCCCGTGGCGTAGCCGAAGAAGAGGCGCGGCACCGAGAGGGTGATGTCGTCCTCGCGGTAGCCGACCGTGGCCTTGGCGTAGCGCTCGGTGTTGAACGCGAAGTCGCGGTGCGTGTGGATTGCCGCCTTGCTCTTGCCGGTGGAGCCGGACGTGAAGAGCCATATCGCGACGTCGTCGCGCCGGGTGGGGCGGGGCCCTCGCACCCCGCCCGTGGTCGCGGCGCGCCCGGTCGCGAGGGCGCTGTGCAGCGACACCGCCTTCAAGCGCGCGAGGGCCGGCGGGATGGTGACGTCGCCCTCGAGGTCACCTCCGGTCGGGACCTCCGGCGCGAGCACGAGGGTCCGGAGGTCCGCCGCGGCGAGCGCCCCTGCGATCGCCTCGGCGACGCGCGGGATCGTGATCACCGCCGCCGCCCGCGTGTAGTCGACGAGGTACGCGAGGTCGGCCGCGGGCGCCTCGGGGTTGCCCATCGCGACCACGGCGCCGTGGTGGAGCGTCGCGAAGAACGACCAGACGAATGCCGGCGAGTCGTGCAGGAGGAGGAGCACCCTTTGCTCGGCCGCGACCTCCGCGAGCGCGAGGTGAGCGCGGAGGCTGCGGACCTTCTCGGCGACGTCCTCGTAGGTGTGCCGCTGCTCTCCGAAGCGCAGCGCGACCTTACCGCCCCTCCCCTCGCGCAGCCGATCGAAGAGGTAGTAATCCGCGAGGTTGAAGTCGTCAGGAAATGTCGTTGCATTCATGTTCACGGCTCCTCTCGATCCCTCCCGCCCAGCCCCACCCGCTCTCTCCCAACTCCCGTCTCCCGTCTCCCGTCTCCCGTCTCCCGTCTCCCGTCTTTCGTCTCCCGTCTTTCGTCTCCCGTCTCCCGTCTTTCGTCTCCCGTCTTTCGTCTCTCGTGCTCGTCTCTCGTGCTCGTCTCTCGTGCTCGTGCTCGTGCTCGTGCTCGTGCTCGTTCCGTCCCCCTCCCATCCTCTCCGGCCCCCCGGGCGCACTCCTCCTCACCCCCACCGCGGCGCCGTAAGCCTCCTCTTCCCCTCCACCGTCACCACCCCCGGCTCCCCGATCCCCACCCGATCCCAGAGCTGGCACGTCACCACCCGGTGCCTCTGATCAAGCCCCTCGCAATAATTCGAGTACACACAGCGGCGAACCTCCGCCCCACGCCCCACCCGCATCTTCAAGAACCAGTCAGGATCCGCCAGCGTCTGCCGCGCCGCCCCGATGAGGTCGCCCTCCCCGCGCGCCAGGATCCCCTCCGCCTGCACGAACGTGCAAATCCCTCCCGCCACCACGACCGGCGTCTCGAGCCCCGCCTCGCGCACCGCGCGCCGGATCCGCGCCTGCTTCGGGATCTGCCGCCCGAACGGCCCGGCCGCATCCGACAGCGCGGTCGGCATGCACTCGTACCCGCTCGGGCCGGTATACGGATACGCCGCCTCGCCGACCTTCGGCTGCTTCGCGTCCTCGAACTTCCCGCCGGTCGAGAGCGAGAGGAAATCCATGCCCGCGCGCGCGAAGGCGAGCGCGAAGAAGATCGCGTCGTCGACCCGGCTGCCCCCCTCCACGACGTCGTCGCAGAGGAAGCGGCAGCCCACGGTGAACCGCGCCGACACCGCGTCGCGCACCGCTGCGTAGACCTCGAGGGGGAGCCGCGCGCGTCGCTCGCGCTCGCCGCCGTAGCCGTCATCGCGCGTGTTCAGCGCCGAGAGGAACGACGCCATCGTGTAGGCGTGCGCGTAGTGGAGCTCGACGCCGTCGAAGCCCGCCTCGCGCGCGCGCGCCGCCGCCGCGGCGAACAGTCCGGGCAGCGAGCGCGGCAGATCGCGGATGTGGGGGAGCGCGACGTCGGTGACGCGCTCGCGCTCGCCGAAGCGCAGCGCCTCGAGCTCGCGGCGGTCGAGCACGGCCTCGAGCCGCTCGTCGTCGAGCGAGAGCAGCCGCTCGCGGACCTCGGCCTCCGGCGCGTCGCCGATCCGCTCGTCCCCCAGCGCGTCGGCGAGCGCGCGCCGGTGCGCGCCGGTGATCGCCAAGAACTCCCGGAGGAACCTCTCCTTCGACGGGCGCCTGCGGATGCGGAGGAAGTCGATGAGCTGGAGGAACACCCGGGTCCGCCCCGCGCTCCGCGCGTGGACCGTCCGGACGAGCTCGCGGAGCCCCGGGATGAACCGATCGTCGCCGGCGCGCAGCAGCGGACCGCTCGGCACGTCGCGGATGCCCGTGGCCTCGACCACGAGCGCGCCCGGCTGGCCGTCGGCGAAGCGACCGTACCAGTCGAGCACGTTCGCGGTGACGAAGCCCTCCTCCGTCGCCCGCCAGGGGACCATCGCCGGTACCCACGAGCGCTCGGCCAGCTCGAGCCCGGAGGCGAGCCGGAGCGGCGAGAACAGCCGCGCGCGCGCCGCCTCCTCCTGCGTCGGGGGCTCGTCGCGGGGCAGCGCGTGGCGGATCCTCTCCTTCGGCTTCCACATGGCTACCGCGCCCGGTCCGGAGCGGGCTCTTCCGCCGCGACCTCCGCGGCGGCGCGCTCCAGGATCCCCTTCGCGATGATGAGCTTCTGGATCTCCGTCGTCCCCTCGTAGATCCGGAGCGGCCGGATCTCGCGGTAGAGCCGCTCCACCTCCGTCCCTTCGACGACGCCCATCCCGCCGTGGAGCTGGACCGCGCGGTCGATGATCCGCTGCGCCGCCTCCGTGGCGAACATCTTCGCCATGGCGGCCTCGGTCGACACGCGCGCGCCCGCGCCGCCCGCCTCCGCCGCCGTGTCGCGCTTGTGCGCAGCGCGCGCCACGAGGAGGCGGGCCGCGTCGAGCTCGGTCGCCATCTCGGCGAGGTAGGCGCGCACCATCTGCTGCTCGGACAGGGGCGCGCCGAACTGCCGGCGGCGCGTGACGTGCGCGATCGCCTCGCGGAGCGCGCGCGCCGCCATCCCGTTCGCCGCCGCGCCCACCGAGATCCGGAACGCGTCGAGCGTCTGCATCGCGAGCCTGAACCCGCCGCCCACGTCGCCGAGGCGCGCGCCGTCCGGCACGCGGCAGCCGTCGAAGCGGAGCCGGCCGATGGGGTGCGGGACCGACATCGGGAGCGGCTCGGCGGAGACGCCCGGCGCGTCGAGGTCGACGAGGAACGCCGTGATCCCGCGGCGCCCCGCGCCTTGACCCCCGGCCGGGCCGCCGTCGTCTCCCGGCGCCGCGCCCGTGCGCGCGAACACCACGGCGTGGTGCGCGAGCGGCACGTTCGAGATGAGCACCTTCTCGCCGTCGAGGACCCACCCGGCGCCGTCGCGGCGGGCCTGCGTCCTCAGCGAGGCGACGTCGCTGCCCGCCTCGGGCTCGGTCAGCGCGAAGGCGCCGACGCGGCGCCCCGACAGCACGCCGGGCAGGATCGCGCGGCGCTGCGCGTCGCTGCCCGCCAGCACGACCGGGTAGGCGCCGAGCCCCTGCACCGCGAAGATCGCGTCGGCGAGCGGCGCGACCTGGCCGAGCGCCTCGCGGACGAGGACCAGCGATCTCACGTCGATGTAGGCGGGGTGCGCCGGGCGGCCCGCCGGCGCGCCGCCGAGCGCCTCGGGGACGAGGTGCGCGTAGAGCCCGAGCGGCTCGCCCATGCAGCGCGCCAGGGCGGCGGGGTCCGACGCGCCCGCGAGCGGGGCGAGCGCCTCCGGGGTCAGCCGCGCGGCGAGCGCCGCGTGGCGGTCCTCGAAGAAGACCGCGAGGTCGTCCGAGGAGAGCGCGAGCCGCTTCATGACCGGGGGGTCGCCGTGCCGGTGTTCCGGGGGGTCGCCGTGCCGGTGTTCCGGGGGGTCGCCGTGCCGGTGTTCCGGGGGGTCGCCGCCTCGTCCAGGCCCTCGGAGGCCGCCTCGTCCAGGTCGGCGCCTTCGAACCGCGGCGGCCGCTTCGACCGGTTCGCCTCGTAAGCCTCGCGGAAGTCGGGGTGCGCCATGCAGAGCGCCTGTGCCTGCGCCTCCGCCTCGATCGCGGCGGCGAGCGGCATCGTGCGCTCGCTCTCCAGCATCTGCTTCGTGATCGCGTGCGCGAAGGCGGGCCCGCGCGCGAGGCGCTCGGCCCAGCCGCGCGCCGTCGCGAGCGCCTCGCCGTCGGGCACGACGCGGTTCACGAGGCCGATGCGGAGCGCCTCGTCGGCGTCCACGAGATCGCCGAAGAGGAGCAGCTCGGCGGCGCGGCCCTGGCCGACGAGGCGCGGCAGGAGGTACGACGCGCCCATGTCCGCGCCGGACAGGCCGACCTTCGGGAAGATGAACCCGAAGCGGGCGCTCGCCGCGGCGATGCGCAGGTCGCAGGCGGCGGCGATCACCGCGCCCGCGCCGACGGCGACCCCGTTCACCGCGGCGATGACGGGCCGCCGGAGCTCGCAGATGCTCTGGATCAGCGCGCCGGTGACGCGGGTGAACTCGAGCAGGCCCCGCGCGTCGCGCGCGAAGAGCTCGGCGATGATCCCCTCGACGTCCCCGCCTGAACAGAAGCCGCGCCCCGCGCCCGTGAGCACGACCGCGCGCGCGGTGGAGCGCTCGAGCGACCGGAACGTGGCCGCGAGCTCGCCGTAGATCTCGAAGGTGAGCGCGTTCAGCCGATCGGGGCGGCTCAGCGTGATCTCCGCGACGCCGCGGCTGATCTCGAGCTGGAAGGAGCGGGGGGTGAGCGTCATGGACTGCCTTTCGTTTGGGTGCGCGTCGTGTGTCGGGTCTGTGCGCCGCGGCGCCGGGTCTCTGTGCCGCGGCGCCGGGTCTGTGCGCCACGGCGCCGGGTCTGTGCGCCATGCCGCCGGGGCGCGTGCCGCGCGCGCCTCGCGCGGTCAGGGCTTGGAGCGCGTGCGCCGCGGCGGGCTGCGCGCGCCGCGCTCCGCGTGGGCGCGGGCGCTGCCGGGGCGGGACGGGACCGCGATGTCCTGCTCGCGCAGCGTCGCGCGCAGCTTGTCGAGCAGCCGCGTCAGGGTGGAGAGCTCGGCCTGGCTGAGCGCGGAGAACACCTTCGCGACGCGCGCGGCGTGGCGCCGCTCGGCGTCGCGGAACGCGCGCTGGCCCTTGGCGGTCAGGTGCACGCGCCAGGCGCGGCGGTCGCTCGGATCGGCCCGCCGCTCGACCATGCCGTCGCGCGCCGCGCGGTCGACGAGCCCGGTCAGGTTGCCGGCCGTGACGAGCATGCTGCGGGAGAGCGACGCCAGCGTCTGCCCGTCGCTGCGCACGAGGTTCGCGAGCAGGTCGAAGCGCGGGAGGGTCATCTCGTGCTCCAGGTCCTCGCGGATGGCGGCGAGCGCGCGCTTGTGGACCGCGAGGATGCGGACCCAGGCGCGGACGGCGGCCTGATCGCCGCGCGCGCTCTCGGGCGGCGGGGCCACGGCGAGCGGCCGCCGCGCCGGCGCCCCGCGCCTCATGCGCCGCCCTCGCCGCCGCCGGGCGGCCGGGCGCCCTCGCCCTCGCCGGGCGCGCGGGCGCCCTCGCCCTCGCCGAGCGCCGCGACGGCCTCGATCTCGACGAGCGCGCGCGGCTCGAGCAGCCCCGCGACGCCGACGAGGGCCATCGCCGGGAAGTGCTTGCCGAACCGCGCCCGCCACGCGGCGCCGATAGCGCGGCGCGCGGCCCGGTAAGCGTCGAGATCGGTCACGTAGACGGTCATGCGCGCGACGTCGCCCGGCCCGCCGCCGGCCGCCGCCACGACCGCGAGCACGTTGTCGAGCGCCCGCGCGAACTGCTCGGCCATGTCGTCGCTCTGGATCTCGCCGGACGCGGCGTCCCACCCGATCTGCCCCGCGACGTGCAGCGTCCGGCCGCGCGTCACGACGCCGTTCGCGTAGCCGCGCGGCGCCGGCCAGCCGGCCGGCTGCACGATCTCGAGGCCGCCCTTCACCGCATCACCTGCCCGCCGTCGACGGAGATCGCCTGGCCGTGGATGCCGCGCGCCTCGTCGCTGCAGAGCATCGACACGACGAGCGCCACCTCCTCGGGCTCGACCATCCTCCCCTGGGGCGACATCGCCTCGAGCGACCGCCGCGCCGCGTCCTCGCCCCGGCCGGTCTTCTCGGCGATGCGCGCGACCGCGTCGTCGGCCATCTTCGTGTTCACCCACCCGGGGCAGACGCAGTTGATCGTCACGGCGGTGCGCGCGATCTCCGCCGCGATCGCGCGGGTCATGCCCACCATGGCGTGCTTCGACGCGCAGTACGCGGTCGTGTACGCGCAGCCGACGAGCCCCGCGCTCGAGGCGACGTTGACGACGCGGCCGAACCCGCGCGCGATCATGGGCGGGATGAGCGCGCGGCAGAGCGCGAAGGCGCCGGTCGCGTTGACCGCGAGCATCCGGTCCCACATCGCGTCGGTGGTCCTGTCGAACGGCGCGCTCTCGGCGATGCCCGCGTTGTTGACGAGCACGTCGACGGGCCCGAGCCGCTCCGCCGCCGCGGCGATGGCCGCGCGGTCGCCCACGTCGAGCTCGACGGCGAACCCGCCGACGGCCGCCGCCGTCTCCTCGATCTCGGCCCGGGTGCGGCCGGCGACGGCGACGCGCGCCCCGTCGCGCGCGAGCCGCTCCGCGATCGCGCGGCCGATGCCGCGACCTCCGCCGGTGACCAGTGCGATCCTGCCTGCAAGGGACATGCGGTGTACCTAAACCATATAGATGTGAAGCACAGGGGGAAGCCACTTTCGACGCGGCGCGCTGGACGTACGCTGGACGACGCGCTGAACGGAGCTGCCGCGCCCGCCTCGCTCCCCGGCGCCGCGCGCCAGGACCCTGGAAATCGAGCGAATTCGAGGGAATTCGAGCGAGGCGGGCGGACGCGGCGCGACGTGGGCGCGTCCGCGACGCTCTCGCCGCCCCGCGCCGACCGATCCGCTCGATCGCGCGCCTCGACCTGTCGATCTCGACGAGGGGCTGCGCCACTATGGCCGCCATGCGTGTCCCCTCCGCCGCGCTCACGGCCGCGGCATCGTCGCTCGTCGCTGCGCTCGGCTGCAGCGACGCGGGCTCCGGCGTCTCGTCGATCTGGGTTTTGCCCGGGGCGCCTGGCGAGCTCCGCGGCGAGCGTTTCTTCGACGCGCCGTGGCCGAGCGACCTGCGCCGCGAGGGCGGCGCGGTGCGGCTCGACGGCTACCACAACCCGCGGCAGCTCAGGACCCTCGCCGAGTACATCCGCACGATGGACGGGGTCCTCGACGGCTTCTCTCCTGCGGCGGCGGGGTTCCTCCGGTTCGCCGGGCCGATCGATCCCGCCTCGCTCCCCGAGACGCCGGCGCTCGCCATGAGCCCCGTCGGGCCGGTGCAGCTCATCGACGTCGATCCGGCCTCGCCGGCGCGCGGAGAGCGGCGCCCGGTCTCGGTCTATTTCCGGCGCGAGGCCGGCGTCTACTGGCCCGAGAACACGCTCGCCTTCATGCCCGGGATGGGCTTCCCGCTGCGGCCGCGGACCCGGTACGCGCTCGTGGTCACCGACGCGCTGCGCGGCGAGGACGGCGGCCCGGTGCAGGCGAGCGCGGAGCTGCGGAGGGCGCTCGGGATCGACGTAGCCGACGCCGGCGATCCCGCGGAGGCGGCCCGGGCGGCGTTCGCCCCGGCGGTGGACGAGATCGAGGCGGCCGGCGTCGCCCGGGAGCAGATCGTGCACCTCGCCGTGTTCACCACCTCCGATCCGACCGCGGAGCTCTTCGCGCTGCGCGATCACCTGCTCGCGAACGTCCCGCCGCCGGAGGCGCGGCCCGCGCTCTGGCGGCTCGTGAACCACAAGGAGACGTGGGACGAGTACGCCGGCGTGTACGGGCCCTCGCCGAGTTACCAGGAGGGCAACGCCCCGTACCTGAACCACGACGACGGCGGCGGCTTCGCGCGCAGGGATGGGGAGCCGGAGATCTTCGGCACGTTCGACCTGCGCTTCTCGCTCACGGTCCCCGCCGCGAGCCGCTGCCCCATGCCCGAGGCCGGCTACCCCATCGTGCTCTACGCGCACGGCACGGGCGGCGACTACCGCTCCTATGTCCACACGCACACCGGGCGGCAGCTGGCGCGGCGGTGCCTCGCGACCATGGGCGTCGATCAGATCTTCCACGGCGCCCGCCCGGAGGCGCCCCAGGATTCGACGCAGTCGGGGATCCTGTTCTACAACGTGCAGAACGTGGCCGCGGCGCGGACGAACGCGCGCCAGTCGGCGCTCGACGAGGTGCAGCGGGCGCGCCTCTTCACCGAGTCGGGCCTGACGGTGCCCGCGTGGGTGTCGAGCACGGGCGAGGAGATCCGGTTCGACCCCTCGAAGATCCTGTTCTTCGGGCACTCCCAGGGCGGCCTGAACGGCCCGCTCTACCTCGCGGCCGACGACTCCGCGCGGGGCGGCGTGCTCTCGGGTGCGTCGGCCGTCATGTCGATCACGCTGATCGGGAAGACGAACCCGCCGCCGAGCGTCGCGGGGCTCGTCAGGTCGGTCTTCCTCGGGCTCCGGGGCGACGAGGAGGCCGAGGTGAACGAGTTCCACCCGGCGATCTCGCTGGCGCAGTCGATCGTCGACGTGGTCGATCCGATCCACTACGCTGCGCGGCTGTTCGTCGCGCCCCGCGACGGTTTCGCCCCGAAGAGCATCTACATGACCGAGGGCATCAACCCCGACGGCAGCGGCGACACCTACGCGCCCCCGCGCGGCATCGAGATGCACGCGCTGGCGATGGGCTTGCCGCTGCAGTCGCCCGCGCAGCGCCGGATCCGGGAGTATGGCTGGGGTGGTCCTCCGACGGTCGAGGTGCCGGCCGGGGGCCTTGCGGGCAACCTCGCGGGCGGCCGCGCCTCGGGGGTGCTGGCGCAGTGGCCGGTCGCCGAGGGGAGCGACGGGCACTTCGTGGTGTTCGACGTGCCCGGGGCGACGGCCCAAGCCCACGGCTTCCTCCAGAACCTCGCGGAGGCGCCGGTGGGGCGCGTGCCGGCGCCGTGACCGCGGGGGTCGATCTGGCGGCGCGTGTGGCCGCGCTGATCGCGCGCGACGGCGTGGAGGCGCGGCCCGCCGAGGCCGGCGCGGGCGCGTGGCCGAGCGGGCTCGCCGAGCCGCCGGATCTCGCGGCGCTCTACGCGGCGGCGGGCGGGCTCGCGCTCCCGGACGGCACGGTGATCCTGCCGCGCGGCGAGGTGGCTCGGGCGACCGCGTGGCTCGTGGAGGAGCGGTCGCTCGACTGGGAGGACGACCTGCTCGTGATCGGCGAGCGGGAGGATCTCGTGATCGTGCTCGACCTCGACGTCGAGGGCGCGCGCGCCGGGGGCGGCGTGCTGGAGGTCCCGACCGACGGGCTCGCCTCGTTCCAGCGGGTCGCGCGCTCGGTGGTCGGCTACGTGGAGCGGCGCCTGGGCGTCCCGGGCGCCGAGCCGGCGTCGCCCGAGGTGCTGGCGCGCGAGGCGGCGGCGCGCCGGGACCTCCCGGCGCTCGCCGCGGCGCTCGCGGAGCCGATGTACCCGGGCGCGGAGCGGCAGACCGCGCACGCGGCGCTCACGCTGGGCGCGCTGCTGTCGGCGCGCGGGGACGAGGCGGCGCTCGAGGCGTTCGCGCGCTCGGTCGAGGCGCGGGTCGCGGCCGCGCCGCGGGGCGCCGCGGGGCCGGAGCGGGCGGCGGCGTGGCGCGCGTGCGAGATCGCCGCGCGGGAGGCCGGGGCGGAGGTGATCGCGGCGGCGTGCGCGGCGCGGGGGAAGGGCGGGGGGTAGGGCATCGGCAATGGCGCTGGAGCCTCCCCGACCAACGGCGGACATGCACTCCCCAGCGGAGTGCGTCTGTCCCTGGTCAGGCGAGGTCGCGCGGGCCTCTGCGACTTACTTCCTGCCCCGCTCCCTGAGCTTCGCGCGCCACGCGCGCACCACCGTCGTCTGGTCCCCCTCGCGCTGCATCAGCTCCGCGAGGTCCGTGACGTCGAGTCCCGGAAGGAGGCGGCTCCGCCCTGCCTCCATGTAGCCCTCGGGCCCGAGGAGGTGGATGGAGAGCTTCCCCTTCTTGAAGAACCACACCTCGGGTACCCCGAGCCCCGCGTACACGGAGAGCTTGTCGATGGTCCCGCTCTTCTCGATCACCTCGATCGCGAGCTCCGGGATCCCCCCATCCTCCACGGTTCCGAGCACGTAGCACTCGTCCGGCTCCACGCCCCGCTGCGCGAACCGCCTGCGGACGGTCATGCTGCCGTACCCGCTGAGCGGCAGCTCCGCTTCTTCTGCGTAGGCCTCGACGAGCCGGGCGAGAAGCTTCTTCCGTCCTTCGTGCGGTCCACCCGGGCTCATCAGCTCCAGCGTCCCCTCGCAGTAGGTCGCGCGCACCCCGGCGCGGTCACCGAGGGCGGCCAGGATGGTCTCGTACGCCTCCCACGAGACGTCATGAACGACCACGAGCTCGTCTTCCGCCCCGCCTGCCGCGGCCGTGCTGGCGCGTGGATCAGCGTTGGCGAGGAGGGGTGCAGCGGCGGCCATGACAACGTGCTCCTTCGGGGAGTATCACCGCCGCGCCGCCCGCTTGCAACCGCGCGGCCGGCGGAGGTGACGCAGCGCCGAGCCGCCCCGCGGGCCAGCGGCCAGGCGCGTCGCCCTCCCGTCAGAAGACGCGCCCGAGCCCGTCGAGCGCCGCGACCCGGTACGCCTCGGCCATCGTGGGATAGTTGAACGTCGTGTTCACGAAGTAGCGGATCGTGTTGTGCGGCGCCGGCTGCGACATGATCGCCTGCCCGATGTGGATGATCTCCGCCGCGTTCTCGCCGAAGCAGTGGATCCCGAGCAGCGCCAGCGTCTCGCGGTGGAAGAGCAGCTTCAGCATCCCGACCTGCTGTCCGGTGATCTGCGCGCGCGCGAGCGTCTTGAACGTCGACTTCCCCACCTCGTAGGGCACCTTCTCCTCCGTGAGCTCCCGCTCGCTCTTGCCGAGCGACGAGATCTCCGGCGTCGTGTAGATGCCCGTGGGGATGTCCCGGACCAGCTTGTAGTCGGCGTTGCCGCAGATGTGGCTCGCCGCGAAGCGGCCCTGGTCGTACGACGCGCTCGCGAGCGCCGGGTAGCCGACGACGTCGCCCACCGCGTAGATGTGCGGCTGGCTCGTCTGGAAGCTCTCGTTCACCTCGACCTGGCCGCGCTTGTTCGGCGTGATGCCGATGCTCTCCAGGCCGAGCTCGGCCGTGTTGCCCGACCGACCGTTGGCCCAGAGGAAGATGTCGCTCCGGACCTTCTTCCCGCTCTTCAGCGAGATCACGACGCCGTCCTTCGAGGGCTCCACCTTCTCGTAATCCTCGTTGTTGAGGACGCGGATCCCCTTGTCGCAGAAGTGGTAGCTGAGCGCGTCGGTGATCTCGTCGTCCAGGAACTCGAGCAGGTGGGCGCGCGTGTTCACGAGGTTCACGGCGACCTGCATGTTGCGCAGCATCGACGCGTACTCGCAGCCGATGACGCCCGCGCCGAAGATCGTGACGCTCCGCGGGGTGTGATCCAGGCGCAGCAGCGTGTCGCTGTCGAAGACGCGCGGGTGGCTGAAGTCCACGTCGGCCGGGCGGTACGGGCGGGAGCCCGTCGCGATGACGAAGGCGTCGGCCGTGAAGCGCCGGCGCTGCTCGCCGTCGGACTCCACCTCCACCGTGTGCGGGTCGACGAACCGCCCGAGCCCCGGGATGAGCCGCACGTGGTTCCGGTCGTAGAAGCTCTCGCGCAGGTCGACCTGCTCCTCGATGACGCGGTTCGCGGTCGCGAGCAGCTCGGCGAACGGGTACTCCGGAACCACATCCATCCGCTTGTAGATGGGGCTCTGGTTGACCAGGTTCATGTGGTAGATGGCGCGGCGCAGCGCCTTGCTCGGGATCGTCCCCCAGTGGGTGCAGCCCCCGCCGACCTGCGTGTAGCGCTCGATCGCCGCCACCGACTTGCCGTGCTTCGCGGCCGTCATGGCGGCGCCTTCGCCGCCCGGTCCCGTTCCGATGATGATGAGATCGAAGTGCGGGGTGGTCGCCATCGAGCTTGTGTCCTCCGGGGCGCGTCGCGCGCTCCGCGAGAGGCTACTCGAACTGGAGCGGCTCGTCCTCGTCGCCGACGCCGAGCATCTCGAGGATCTGCCGCACCTCCATGGCGGCCTCGACCTCCGGCCCGGCGTCGAGGAAGCCCTGGAGGTGCTTCCGCGCGAGCGCGCGGTTGCCGCGGGCCGCGTAGGCGAGCCCCATCGCGTGCATCGCCTCGCCGTCCTTGGGGAAGCGGCGGAGCGCCTCCTTCGCCTGCGCGATCGCCCCCTCCGTGTCGCCGAGCCGCCGGAGCGTGTGCGACAGGGCGACCCGCGCCCCGAGGAAGTTCGACGAGAGCCGCACCGCGGCGCGGTAAGCGTCGCGCGCCGGCTCCAGCTGGTTGAGCTCGTAGAGCGCGTGCCCGAGCAAGTTGTACGCGTACGGGTTCTCCGGGGAGGCCTTGATCACGTCGCGCAGCGCGACGAGCGCCTCCTGGATCTGCCCTTCCTGCAGCAGCTCGGCCGCCTCCTCGACGGTCTCCCAGTGGGCGGCGTCCACCGATTCGTCCACCACAGCCCTCAGCACCATGCGCCGCAGTATTAGCCAAGATCGCCGCGCCGTCCCGGCTCCCGTCGTGGTACCGGCCGTGGCGTGAGGCGCCCGCCCTGGCTCAGGCCGCTCCTCTTCGGCGCGAGCGCCGCGATCCCGGTCCTCGGCGCGGCCGCCGCGTTCTACGGCCCCGGGCTCGCGAGGACGGGCGTCTGGCCGGCGCCGCTCGACGACGTGTACATCCACTTCGGCTTCGCCCGCGCCGCGGCCCTCGGCCACCCGTTCTCGTGGATCCCCGGCAACGGCTACTCCTCGGGCGGGACCAGCCTGACGTACCCCCTCGTCCTCGCGCCCGGGTACCTGCTCGGCTTCCGCGGCCCCTGGCTCGGCCTCTTCGCCGCGCTCGTCGCCTGCGCTTCGCTGCTCGACCTCTGCCGCTCCCTCCGCCGCCTCCTGGCCCCCCGCGCCCCCGGCGGCGGCCCGGCCGCGCGCTCGTCCCGCTGGGTCGCCTGGGTCGCGCCGCTCTTCGTGGTGGCGGTGCCGCTGCTCGACTGGAGCTGGTTCTCCGGGATGGAGGTCGCGCTGCTCGGCGCCGTCCTCGGCCGCGCGCTGGTGGCGGTGCGCCGCGCCGAGCTCGCCCCGCCGTCGCGGCGCCCGGCCGCGCAGCTCCGGGCGGGGCTCGTCCTCGCGCTGCTCGTCGCGACGCGGCCCGAGGCGGTCGCGCTCGCGGCGCCGCTCGCCGTGGCCGTGGCCCACGCGGCGGGCTCGCTCAGCGCGGCCGCGGCGCTCGCGCGCGCGTCGTCGCCGACGGCGCTTCTGCTCGCCGCGCAGGCCGCCGCCAACCGCGCGTTCACGGGCGAGTGGGGCGCCGCCGGCGCCGTGCGCAAGCTCGTCCTCGCGAACCCGTACCCCGCGCCGATCGAGAAGGCCGCGGAGGTGATCAGGAACCTCGCCGCGCTGCGGGTGCAGGCGCTGGAGAGCGCGCTCGGCGGCCCGTCCTACGCCTGGATCTTCCCGCTGCTCGGCCTCGTCGCCGCGCTCGATCGTCGCGCGCGGCGCCTCGCCGTCCCGCTGCTCGTCGGCGCTTACGGCTCGCTGCTCCTCGTCGCGCTGAACGCGACCGCGCGGTACCAGAACCTCCGCTACGCCGCCCCGGCGCTCATGATGCTGCTCGCCGCCGCCGTCCTCGGGACCGAGGCGCTCGCGCGGCGCGGGCGCCTCGCCGCGGCGCTCGCCGCGGCGCTCGCGCTCGCGGCGCTCTCCGCGCCCGCCGCGTGGTTCCCGCGGCAGATCGATCATTTCGCCCGCGCCTCGGCGAACATCGCCGGCCAGCACGTCGAGGTCGCGCGCCGCCTCGCCGCGCGCGCGCCGCGGCCTCGTCGGGTGTTGCTCGGCGACGCCGGCGCGATCCCCTACCTGTCGGGCATCCCTGCGATCGACGGGCTCGGGCTGGGCGGGTACCGGGGCCTTCCGTTCGCGCGGGCGTCGGTGCACGGCGTGCCCGCCGTGGTCGAGCTCATCGAGCGCCTCGGCGAGGGCGAGCGCCCTGACGTCTTCGCGCTGTACCCGTCCTGGTGGGTCGGCCTCGCCGACGTCTTCGGCCGGCGCGTCGACGCGGTGAAGATCGAGGACAACGTGATGTGCGCCGCGGACGAGAAGGTGATCTACGAGGCCGACTGGTCGGCGCTCGCCCCGCCCGGAGACCGCCGCGACGGCGCCGTCGACCAGCTCGACGTCGCGGATCTGGTCGACGAGCGCGCCCATGGTTACGCCTTCCCGTCGCCGCGCGGCGGCTGGGTCGTCGCCGCCGTGCTGCCCGACGGCGACGGCGGCGCGCCGCGGTTCGACGCCGGCCGCCTGATCCCCGAGGGCCGCGAGCAGTCGTTCGCGATCGCCCCGCCCGCCGCGCTCGCCGGGGGACCGGCCGCGCTCGCGCTGCGCACCGACGGCGGCGGCCCGATCGCGCTCGGGGTGTCGGTCGAGCGCACCGGCGTCCTCCTCGGGCCGGGCGAGGAGCGCGTCGAGGTGCCCGCGCGCCCCGCGGACCGCTGGTCCGAGATCCGGGTCCCCCTGCGCGACGTCGCGCAGGGAGACATCGTCCGTATCCGCTCGATCCAGGGCACGTTCCGCAGCTTCCATGTCTGGCTGTTGCGGCCGTGATCGCCGGGCTCGCAGCGCAGCGCGGTCGGAGGACCGCAACCCTCCCGGCCTGCACAGCGGCCTCCGCGCCGCCGTCTCCGCGACAGCGTCCGACCGCCCGCGACACAGCGCGTCGGCCGCCTGCCGGACCGTCGCGCGGGGGATCCATGGTAAGAACCCCCGCGTGGTGAAGTGGTTGCGTGCGTCGTCCTTCGCGGCGACGGCTGGCAGGGAGGTGGCCTCGTTTGCGCGGCAGGCGGTCCTCTTGCCGTACGACCTCCGCTCGCCGGTGATCCCTGCCGGGGCGTGTGACGGCGACGACGTCGTGATCGTCCTGCACGGCCTCTTCGCGTCTGCCGGCGTTCTCCGGCCGCTGCGGGAGACGATCGAGCGCCACGCGTCGGCCTCGCGAGCGCCTGGCCCTGGCGCCGCGCGCGCCGCGGCGCCGGCGTGTTCGGTCCACACCGCGACGATGTCGTACGCCCCGGGTCCTGGCGTCGAGGAGCTGTCCGCGCGTCTCTCGACCATCGTCTCGGCGTTGCCGACGGGGGTGCGCCTGCACCTCGTCGGCCACAGCCTGGGCGGCATCGTCTGCCGCTTCTTCGCGCAGGAGATCGGCGATCCGCGCATCGTGCAGACGATCTCGATGGCGAGCCCTTTCGGCGGCATCCCGCGCGCCGGTTTGCTCGGCTTTGGCGGTGCGCGCGACCTCGACGTATCGAGCCCGCTCCTGCGCCGCATCCTCCTCGGCACGGCGCGCTCGACCGTCCCGCACCTGTCGATCATCGCGGGCGCCGACACGTTGCTCCGCTCGCCCATCGCGCACGCCTTGCCGGGCGGCGAGGTGCGGGTGATGGCGGATCGTGGTCACAACACGTTGCTCTTCGACCCCGAGGTGGCCGCGCTCGTCGCGCGGCGGATCGTCGAGCGCCGGCTCGCGCGCTGACCTGTATCCCCGCTCGGCGCTTCGTGCTAGCTCGCACGCGTGCGTTCGCCGATCGCCCCTCTCCTCGCCTTGGGCGCCTTGCTCGCCCCGCTCGTCTGGACGTCGCCGTCGCGCGCGGACGCCTCCGCGTGGGTCTTCACCGGCGCCGGCGCCGTGGCCTGGAAGCAGGGCGACAGCGACTTCGTCTTCGACGGCGCCCTCTCCCTGGACGTCGGCGTCGGCACCACCCCCGACGCCCCTTTCATCTTCGGCGGCCTAGCCCGCGCCACCCCGATCCTCGACAGCGGCATCGATCTCGCGCTGCTAGCCCGCGCCGCCACGCGCGGCTTCCAGGCCGGCGATTTCGGTCTGGCCCTCGACGCCGGCGCCTACACCCGCCTCTGGGGCGAGCGTTCCACCGGTTTCACCGGCTCCCTCACCCTCGGCGCCCCTCCGGGCATCACCCTGTCCCTGCAGGGCAGCATCGGCACCAACGACGCCGTCTCGTTCGCCGCCGTCGCCGGCATCGACCTCTTGCGCCTCACGGTCTACCGCCAGTCTTTCCTCCCCCTCTGGCCGAACCCGTCCCCTGCCCAGCAGGACCGCTCCCCCACGGTCGCCGCCCGCTAGCGGTCGCGTCCGCCCCCCCACTCCGTCGACGTCAGCGCCGGCGGGCGGGGCCGCGCGGCGGGGGCGGGCGGGCGCGCCGAGCACCGACCGAGGTGCCATAAGGTTTCAGGAGGCTGGAGGCCTCAGGCGCGCCTTATGTGGCGCGCAACGAAACGTCTCAGCTGGCGAGGCCCGAAGGGAGACATGCCGGGCGGTGTTCTCATGCGCAAGCTCTCGCGCCGCCAGCCTCGGCGGATGGCCAGCGCCCGCCCGCCCCCGCCGCGCGGCCCCGCCCGCCGGCGCGCCGCCGCCGCCGTCTCCCCCCCGGGCAAGTCCGCCGCTACCCAGCGAACCCGCCGAGCCCTTCCACGAGCCGATCGAGGTCCGCCCGGCTATGCCGCTCGGTCACCGCGACGAGCAGATCCCCGCGCCTCCGCGCATCGACCCGCCCGAGATCGAGCCCCGCGATGATGCCCTGCTCCGCCAGCGCCCGCGTGAGCTTCCCGGCATCCCCCCCGCGGACCTTGACGACGAACTCGTGGAACGTCGGCGCCGACATCGGCAGCGAGTACCCATCGAGCCGCGCGATCTCCCGCTTCAGGTGCTCGGCCTTGGCGAGGCACTGCTTCGCCGCCTCGACGAACCCGCGCTTGCCGAGCATGCACATGCGCATCGTGACCGCCGTCGCGCACAGCCCGCTGTTCGTGCAGATGTTGCTCGTCGCGCGCTCCCTCCGGATGTGCTGCTCGCGCGTCGCGAGCGTCAGCACGTACCCCCGGCTCCCGTGTTTGTCGACCGTCTCGCCGACCAGCCGCCCCGGCACCTGCTGCAGGTACTTGCGGTCGTTCCTGCACGCGAACAGCCCCACGTTCGGCCCGCCGTACTGCGGCGGCAGCCCGAGGGGCTGCCCCTCCGCGACCGCGATGTCGGCGCCGAGCGCGCCCGGCGACTCCAGCAGCGCGAGCGCGTACGGATCCAGCGTCACCGTGATGAGCAGCGCCCCCTTCTGGTGGCACGCCTCCGCCACCTTCCGGATGTCGCCCACCGCCCCGAAGAAATTCGGGTACCCCACGACCACACAGGCCGTCGTCTCGTCGACCGCCCGCGCGAGCGCGTCGAGGTCGGCCGTGCCGTCGCGCCCCACGGCGACGCGGGCCAGCGACGCCTTGCCGGTCCCGATGCCGTGCACGTACGTCTCGACCGTGCCGGCGTAGTCGGGGTGCACGCCCTCCGACAGCACCGTGCGCTCGCGCCCGGTGAGCCGCCGCGCCATCAGCACCGCCTCCGCGAGCGCGCTCGCGCCGTCGTACATCGAGGCGTTCGCCACCGGGAGCCCGAGGATCTCGCTCACGATCGTCTGGAACTCGAAGATCACCTGGAGCGTGCCCTGGGCGACCTCGGGCTGGTACGGCGTGTAGGCCGTGTAAAATTCGCTCCGGAGCAGGAGCTGATCCGCCGCCGGGGGGAAGTGGTGCTCGTAGGCGCCGGCCCCCAGGAACGAGAGCATGCGCCCCGCGCGGTTCTTCTGCGCGAGATCCTCGAGGTGCCGCATGAGCGAGGGCTCGTCGAGCGGCGGATCCATCGACAGCGGGCGCGTGAGGCGCGCCTCCTTCGGGATCGCGCTGTAGAGCTCCTCGAGCGACGACAGGCCGACGGCCTGCAGCATCTCGCTGATTTCCTCGGGCGTGTGGGGCAGGTAGCGCATGGTCTTGCAGCGGGGAGGGGGGGAATGTCGGGGTGAAACGGACGTGTCTCGGGGGCGCTCAGTGCGCCGCGGTCTTCAGGAGCTCGGCGTACGCGGCGGGCTCCAGGAGCCCGCCGAGCTCGCCCTGGTCGGAGGGCGAGACCTCGATCATCCACGCCTTGCCGTAGCAGTCGTCGTTGACGAGCTCCGGGCGGCTCTCGAGGTCGGTGTTCACGCGCACGACCTTCCCGCTCAGCGGCGCGAACAGGTCGCTCAGCGTCTTCACGCTCTCGATCGTGCCGAAGGCCTTGCCCGCGGTGATCGTGTCGCCCGGCTTCACGTCGAGGTTGACCAGCGTGATGTCGCCGAGCTGATCGACCGCGAACGCGGTGATCCCGACGACCACGCGGTCGTTCTCCTGCTTGGCCCACTCGTGGTCCTTCGTGTACCGCCGGTCCGTTCGGACATCCTCGCTGCTCGCCATGCCTTCTTCTCCTTCGCCAACGTGGGTCTCGGGTCGCCTGCTGCGCGGCGCGCCGCGGGCGGGGGCGCGTGGCCCGCGGCCCCGCGGGGCCGCCTCGCGGGTCAGGCCCGCTTGTAGAACGGGGTCTTGGCCACGACCGCCTCGACCGTGCGCCCCCGGCAGTCGACCAGGAACGGGGTCCCGATCTTGGCCATCGTTGCCGGCAGGTAGCCGAGGCCGATGTTCTTGCCGACGGTCGGCCCCGGGCTGCCGCTCGTGCAGACGCCGACCTTCGCGCCGCCCGCGTCGAGCAGCGGGTAACCGTGGCGCGCGATGCCGCGCCCGAGCATCTCGAAGCCGACCAGCCTGCGCGTCGGCCCCTCGTCCTTGACGCGCTGGAGCGCGGCGCGCCCGATGAAGTCGCCCTTGTCGAGCTTCACCACCCAGCCGAGGCCCGCCTCGATCGGGTTCGTGGTCTCGTCGATGTCGTTGCCGTAGAGCGACAGGCGCGCCTCGAGGCGGAGCGTGTCGCGCGCGCCGAGGCCCGTCGCCTCGATGCCGAGCGGGCCGCCGAGCTCCATCAGCGCGCGCCAGAGCCGCTGCGCGTCGGAGGGGGAGCAGAAGATCTCGATGCCGTCCTCGCCCGTGTAGCCGGTGCGGGCCACGGTGCACCGGACGTTGGCGAGCGTCGCGTCGCGGAAGTGGAACGGCGGCAGCTCGCGCAGCGCCGCGCCGTCGCCGCCCGCGAGCGCGGCGATGTCGAGCGCCTTCGGTCCCTGGAGCGCCATCATCGCCGTCCGGTCGGAGGCGTCCTCGAAGCTGCAGTGGTTCTGCGCGGCGCTCCGGAAGTGGGCGGAGATCTTGTCGCGGTTCGAGGCGTTGCACACGATGAGCCACTGCCGCGCGTCGATCCGGTAGACGATGAGGTCGTCGAGGATGTGGCCGGCCTCGTTGCACGCGACGGTGTAGAGCGCGTGGCCGTCCTCCAGCTTCCGCGTGTCGTTCGTGATGAGGTAGTCGACCACCTGCCCGGCGTGCTCGCCGCTCAGGATCATCTCGCCCATGTGCGAGACGTCGAAGAGCCCGGCGGCGGAGCGCACCGCCTTGTGCTCCTCGGTCACGCCCTTGTACTGGACCGGCATTTCCCAGCCGGCGAACGGGACCATGCGCCCGCCGAGCTTGATGTGCTCGTCGTAGAGCGGGGTCCTGCGGAGCGGAGCGGTGGGGAGCGTCTTGGTCGACACGGGCGCGATCTACTTCGGATGCCCGAGGTTGTCGACTGGCGAGGCGGCCCCTCGCGGCGCAGGATGTCGAAGCGGCCGCGGCCGTGCGCGGGCGGAGCGCGACGCGCTGGCCGTCGCGCGCGCCTCACTCGAGGCGGGTGGGATCGAGCACCTTGCCGTCCGGCGTGAGCCCGGTCCGGCGCCACCGCTCCTCGACGGAGAGCCCCGGCTCCGGCGGCGACCGCGTCTCGTCGCGAACGACGAGCTCCGAGACGTGCGCGCGCGAGACCACCTCGATCCGGATTCTCCGCTGCGGCGCTGCCTTCACGGTCGCCTGCGCGAAGATCGTCTTCGCCGGCCCGGTCTCGACATTGCCGGCGAGCACCCGCGCGCGCACGTAGTTCGCCACGCGCTCGGCCGGGATCTCCCCGATCGCGAAGACCGCGTCCGGGAAGCGCGCGCGCACCTTCATGCGCCGGGGGATGGGGAAGCCGAACGCCTGCTCGATCCCCTCGGCGAGCTCGCCCGGCAGCGCCTGGTCGACCGGCGGCTTCGGCGCCGGCGCCTCGCTCGCGGACGGCGCGGGCGCGGGCGCGCCTTCGCCGCTCCGGCAGGCGAGCGGCGCGGATGCCGCGCAGGCGGCGAGCGCGGCGAGCACCCTCGCGGCGCGCGGCAGGTGGGCGCGCCTCATTCGATGATGCTCGCCCACGAGTCGACCCTGACCACGGTGTTCGGCGGCGGCAGCGTCCTCACCGAGGTGCGCGCCTCGGCGCCCTGGACGTCCTCCGAGCCCGCGGCGCCTGTGTGGAACACGAGCTGGTACTCGGGCGCGCTGGCCTGGCGAATGACGGTCTGCGCGCCGAAGTAGGGATCCGAGACGGTCTCCACGTCCACGCAGGTCGGCTTCTGCGTCACGGCGACGCCGAAGACGATCGTGCCCGGCGCCTGGTCCTCGAAGTGCTGGGCCGGCGCCAGCGGATCGACCCGGAGGCAGGCGTTCGGGTACGCGGCCGGGGTCCCTGACTGGCCGTACAGGTAGTCGACGCCCCAGATCGAGCCGAGCCCGTCCGCGCACGCGTAGGTCCCGGGCGCCGCCGGCGTGAACGTCGAGAAGTACGCGCAGCCGTTGAAGAGGGAGATCGGCCCGGTCACGCGCTTGCCGCCGGTGAAGGGGATGACCCAGTTCTCGCTCACGCGGAAGCTCCCGGAGTGCGGCTTCTCGGTCACCGACCAGGCCCGCGTCTCGATCGCGCCGCCCGCCGTGAACGCCTCCTGGTCGCCGGTGGAGAACAGGATGACCTTGTTGCCCAGCGGATCGAGGCTCACGATCGGCGTCGTCTGGATCGGCTGGCTGCTCGCGGCCGTGTCGCCCGGGAGCGAGTAGGCGTCCCAGGCGAGATCCACCGTCCAGTCGGCCGGGTTCGGCCGCGACAGGTTGACGCGCCAGAGCGTCCCGTCGGCGTCCCCGACGTAGATGCGATCGGCGACCTGGCCGACCTGCGACGGGTACGCCACGGGGACGCCGCTGATCGGCGAGTCGAAGTCGACCACGGTGGTGAGCGTCGACGCGATCGAGGCCGGCGCCTCCGACGAGTGGCCGCGGAAGGTGCGGAGCACCTCGCCGGTGTCGAGCCGGACGATCGTCAGCGAGCGCGCCGGGCCGACGACCCCGTTGGTGCCCGCGGTGCCCCAGCACCGCACCGAGCCGCGCACGCTCAGGCTGCCGGTCGGGAAGAAGACCGGCGTCGTCGTGTTCTGCCGCGGGCACGAGCTCGCGCTCGTGTCGATGGGCGCGGTGCCGCCGGCGAGGATGGCGACCGAGACCTCCCGGATCTCGCCGTTCTGCTCGACCTCCACCATGGCGATCGTCGGCGTCGGCGTCGTCTCGCCGAACAGCGGGTTGCCGCTGCGGTCCGTGGAGAGCTGCCAGAGGAACTGCGGGTCGCGCGGGTCGGTCACGTCGAGCGCGTAGTAGAAGCTGCCGCCCGCGCCGCCGCTGGCGACGAGCACCGTGCGCCACGTCGCGCCGGCCGCCGTCCCCGCGGCCGCGGCCTGCGCCGCCGTGCGCTCGAAGACGACGTTCTTCACGACGGGCGCGCCGTCGAGCAGGAGCGACTGCTGGTTGAACGTCGGCAGGAGGCGCGGCAGCACGTACGGCGGCAGGAACGACCAGAGCTCGTTGTTCTGGAGCCGGTCCACCTTGAGCGGGTCGGCCGCGGTCGACGGGGCCACCTGGAAGGCGTGCAGCTGCCCGTCGGTCGTCGCCGTGTAGAGCACGAGCGGCCGGTTCGCCTGGGCCTCCGCGAAGAGCTGGTACGACTCGTCGGGGATCAGGTCGCGCGGGGGACCCATGACGACCGGCGTGGCGTGGTAGATGCTGCCGAGCTCGTTGCCGTCGCGGCTGGCGATGTTCGAGGGCATCGGCTCGCCGGTCTCCCACTCGATGATGCGCTCGGCGCAGCCCTGGGCGGTCGTGGTCTGCAGCCCGCCCGAGCACTGCGAGGGGAGCGGGCTGCTCGGGTCGAGCTCGAGCGCGCGCGGCGCGCTCCCGAGCTCGTCCGCGAACGCCGCGGCGGGCACCGGGTCGCCGTTGCCGGTCACCGTGCCCGTGTAGTCGCTGAGATCGTCGTCGGCGGCGGCCGCGGGGCGGATGGTCCGCGTCGACCAGATGGCGCCCGCGTCGGGCGTGCCGATCACGCTGAAGAAGCGGCGCGGGTTCGCGAGGTCGTTGGAGTTCATGTTCGCCGCGAAGTCGTCGCCCTTGCCGGGGTCGATGTCCTCCAGCTGGGTCGTGAGCACGCCGTTCACCGCCTCGCACACGAAGCGCTTGCGCTCGAGGTTGCCGGTCCAGAGCGAGCCGTCCGGCGGCGGGCTGAACGAGGACGAGAACTGGTACGCGACCCCTTCGGCGGTGCTGCCGGTGTTGCCGGTCGCGGCCGCCGTGGCGAAGACGGGGAGGGTGCGGCTCGTCGAGTTCGCCGCGATGTGCGCGAAGATCTGCGACATCACGGCGGAGAGCTCGTTGGCGTCGTCCGGGAAGTAGCCGTGATCGGTCCCGCCCTCGATCGCGATGCGCGAGAGCGTGCAGCACGCCTTGAGCGCCCCCGTGGCCCCGTCGCAGCGCCCGCCCGACTGGAAATCGGACTCGGAGATCGTCGCGCAGTCGGTGCCCGCCTCGGTGGAGAGGCCGAACCCGACCGTGTAGGTCCGCACGCGCCGGTTCGGGTTGATGTTGCTGTTCAGCGAGTGCGCGATGACGTGCGGCTCCTCGTACGGACAGCCGGTGCCTTCGGGGCCGGGGCCGGGGGCCTGCGCGCAGCTCGGGCGCACGTCGAGGTTCGGCTCGCCGTCCGAGATGAGCACGATGGACGTCTTGCGGCAGCCGCCGGCGATGTACGGGTCGTCGCGCGGCCCGAGCGGCCGGCCCTGCCACGTGGTCCCGTCGCCGAGGATGTAGTGGCGCGCGTCGGACAACATCCCGGCGATCGGCGTCGCGCCGTAGGGGCGCGTCGCGATGAGCGCGTCCTGGATGCGCGTGTTGGTCGTGTGGACGTCGGTGATCGGCGCGGTGAAGTCCGGGAAGGGCACGAGCGGCCCTTCCCAGAGCGGCGCGGCGGGGTTCCTGGCGCCGACCTCGACGTCCTCGACCGCGCAGTCGGGCGGGTTGCCCCGCGCCGGGAACCCGCCCGTCTGGAACTCGGGGAAGTAGCTCCACATCCCCTCCATGCCGCCCGCGTGATCCGGCGTGCCGCCGAGCAGCCCGGTGCTCGCGTCCGGGAGCGTGTCGAAGGTCATGAGCCCGAACCGGATCCGGTCCCGGTAGACGTCGAGCAGGCCTGTCGGCGGCTGCGTCCACGCCGGGCAGCTCTGGGAAGCGTCGTTGTAGTGGTGGTATCCTATCGAGTTCTCCGTCGCTCCCGGGCCCGGCGTGCAGCCGGCGGAGAGCAGGCGGTGGAACGGGATGTAATAGTTCTTGTCGTAGGGCTCCACCGTCCCGAGGCTGAACTCCTGGACGAACGCGGCGCTCGTGCGCGGCTGGGCGTAACACGAGAAGTTCGGGATGGGACCCGTGAGCGACTCGACGAGCTTCGCCCAGCGGCTCTTGAGGCTCTCGTTGGCGGGAGGCGTGAGCGGCGTGCAGTCCGGCTCCCCGCCCGCGACCGTTCGCTCCATCGAGCCCGACGTGTCGACGAGCAGGAGGACGTTGGGGAGCGGCGGCTCGACGTCGGCGGCCTGCGCGTGGGCGCGGAAGGAGACGAGGCCAAGGGTCGCCGCCGAGCCCGTCGTGACAAGTACCTTCGCCAGGTTTCGCATCGTGTGCTCCCGGATCATTGGGTCGAGCAGGGCAAGGTGAGGTGGGCGCTCAGGGACTCCTGGCTGCCGGCGATCGCGATGTCGTCGGCTTCGTCGCTCGTCGCGCTCGGCCAGACGAGGCCGCGCGCGTTCAGGGTGACCATGCAGTATTTCACGTTCGCGGCGCCGGCGGAGGTCTCATCCATCCCCGCAGGACCGGCGATCCCTGCGGTCTTGTCGGCCAGCTCCACCTTGAAGTTCCAGCTGACGTCGGAGAGGCCGAGGCTCCCCGGCTCGTCGGCCACAGGGTTGCCCGGCACGGGCGGCTCGACGAGGTTCTCCGCCGCCTTGGCCTGGAGCGTCCTCGGGATGAACGAGAAGCAGTACGGCGTGGTGTCGAGCGTCGGGACGGAGCACTGCGGCGGGGAGCCGGCGAGCGTCGACTGGCGGACCGCGGCGTCGATCTCGTTCAGGCTGCCGGCCCTCTCGAGGTCGGCGAGCACCAGCGACATCGCGTACTCCGTGACGTAGTGCGTCTGGGTCATCTGCCGCTCATGGCCGCTGGCGATCGTCGACAGGGTGGCGGCGTGCGCCGCGAAGACGCCGATCGCGGTGAGCATCGAGATGACGAGCACGACGATGAACACCGCCGCGCCCCGCTCTCCGGAGCGCCGTGAGACCTTCGCTCTCCTGGCGTCCAGTCTTGCGTCCACTCTTGCGTCCACTCTTGCGTTCACCATGGGACAACCGCCTGGTTGGGGAGCGCGACGTCGGCGTAGAGCGTGCGCAGCCGCGCGAACACCGGAGGGGCCCCGGCGGGCACGGTGGCCGTCGGGGTGTTCACGCCGGCGACGATGCCGGGGATGAGGAACCGGTTCCTGCGGCCGTCGGTGCCGGCGGCGAGGAAGGCGCTGCGATCGGGCGCCCGGGAGCGGACCGCGAGCCGGACCTGGACCGTCCGGACGCGCTCCGGCGCGGCGCCCGGCTGGGTGTTGTCGGCGCCGATCAGGTACACGTTGGGGTTCTCGACCGGCGCGGTGATCGGAAACCGGGTGATCTGCGGGTTGGTCACGCCGTTGTCGAAGGGCCCGCCCTCCGGACCACTCGCGGCGGAGAGCCCGAACTTGAGGTCGACGGCGTACTCGGCGATGAGCTCGCGCGTCGCGTCGATCGGCTGGTCGTCCGCGTCGAGCTCGACGCGGACGAGCTCGGTGCGCCCGTTGTCGCCGGTCAACGCCGGGTTGACGGGCGCGACGAGCGGACCGTAGGCCGGGTCGTTGAGGAGGCTCTGGATCTCGTAGCGGACGCGCGAGACCGGGTTGGCGAACCCGCCGGCGCCGTTGAACCCGTTGCTCACGCCGCAATCGCCGAAGGCCTGGAGCTGCGGCAGCGCGGGCGTGGTCGCGAGGCTCACCTGGATGGTGGCGGGCGGGACGCCCGCCACCACGGAGCCCTGGATGACTCCGTACATGGTCTTGCTCTGCCCGAGGATCTTGAGGCGCAGGACGCGCCCGACGCGGAAGATGTCGCTCAGGCTCTCCCCGCCGCCGCTCTCGCGGGCGAGCGTCCGCTGCACGGCGCCGCTGAATGGATCGATGTTGACGACGCAGCCCCCGGCCGTGCAGTTGATGCTGTTGAAATAGAACTGCTCGGTGGTGTTGAAGCTGCCGCCGACGACGAGGGAGTCCGGCCAGAGGCTGTTCGCGATGCTGTGGCCGAGCTCCGCGGGGTGGAGGAACACCGACCCACGGCGCTGGATCGCGACGCCCGCGATGCGCCGCATGCCGTCGGGCCACGTGGCCGGGTTCCCGCAGACGAACGGATCCCGCTGCACGTTCGGGGACGAGAGGTGCGACGCGCGCTGGAGATCCGCGACGATCCGGTTCATCGCGAGCGTCGCCGCGAGGTGCGAGGCGGAGGCCCTCGCCTCGTTCTGGAAGAAGCGGGTCGCGTTCTTCGAGAGCAGGAAGGCGGCCATCGAGACGAGCAGCCCGGCGGCCATGGCCACGAGCAGCTCGACCAGCGTGAAGCCTCGCGGTCGCTGTCGTCGCGCGCGCGTCCGCGCGGGGGAGGGGCGTCGGCGCATCATCATCAGTTCTGGCTCGTGTTCCTGCGGACGCTGGTCGTCAGGTAGACCGCGCCGTAGCGGTCCGGCTGCGCGTCGACGGTGGCCGGGGCGACCCCGCAGTCGATCGGGCCGCCGCTCCGCTCCCAGAAGACGCGGATCTCGACGCGGATGAGGCTCCGCCAGAGCGGCCCCCCGCCCGCGTCGGTGAACTGGCGGAAGCGGAGGTGCGTGCAGAACGCGGCCGCCGCGGTGTCGCCGTCGAAGATGTCCGCGCCGATCACGTCGGCGCTCGGCGCCCCGAGCCCGAGGATCTCCGTCGGCGCCACCTTGACCGGGAACGGCTGGGTGGACGCCGTGACGACCCAGTCGGTGCTCGCGAGATCGGGGATCCCGCCGGGGTCGTTCCACTGGAGCGCGTCCGCGCGCAGCCGCTCGGCCCAGGTCATCGCGATGTTGTTGGCGACGGCGATGTTCCGCGCGTTCGTGTTGCTGATGAGCGTCGCCTTCTGGAGCGCGACCACCCCGGTGGCGCCGAGCGCGAGCACGCCGAGCGCCGCCATGACCTCGATGAGCGTGTACCCGCCGCTCCCCGGCCTGCGCGCGCTCACAGGGCGAGCCTCGCGACGCCGTTCGGCGGGATGAAGACCCGGCGCAGCAGCGTGGTGTTGGTGTTGGTCACGTTCACCCGGAGCGCGCCGACCAGCGGCACGAACGCGGCTCCGGTATTGTATCGGACGAACGTCCGGCCCCGCGCGGTGAAGCAGACGTCGGCCTGCGGCTGCACGGTGCCGTCGGCGCCGGAGGGGTCGCGGAGCTCCACCTCCGCGAGCTCGACGCCCGCGGTGTTCAGCCGCGTGACCTGCGCCGTCGTCGCCGGGCTCGTCCAGTCGACGTTGGCGCAGCTGTTCGCGATCAGCGAGCCGCCGACGTCCTGGACCAGCGCCTCGCGCACCTCGAACACGCCGGTCGCGTCCGTCCACCGCACGAGGACCGCGGTCCCGCGCCCGAGCGCCCGGTAACGCGCGAGGCGGTAGACGCCGCTGATCTCCATGGCGGCGCGGTTCACGCGGCGGTCGCGCATGGCGTTGATGAAGCTCGGCGACGCCACGGCCGCGAGCACGCCGATGAGGATGATCACGGCGAGCAGCTCCGGGAGGGTGAAGCCGCGCGCGGCGCCGCGGCGCCGCGCGCGCGCTCGCGGAGCGCACGCCGGACGGCGGCCGGGGGCGCGAGGAGGGGGTCGCGAACAGGAGAAGGAACGCACCGAATGCCCGGCAAAGGCAAGCCGCATGCCCTGTAGCGCACGCGCTAACCTGTGGAATTCCATCATGAATTCCTCAAAGTGCCCGGCGGCGGGCGCTAACGATTGCGTCGTTATGAAAAAAGGTGCAAGGCGAACGGGCCATGCGATTCTCGCCGGAAAGGTGTTCCTTGAGCGTTGACCCTGCGCCCAGCGCGCGTGTTGAAGGCCGAGCGGGGGCCTCGTGCGCCCGCGCGGCGCGCTCCGTGGTGCTCGCCGGGGCGGTCGCGGCCGCGCTGTGCGCCGCGGGCTGCAAGAAGGACGAGCCGCAGGGCGCGCCGCCGCCGCCCGCGCCGGCCGCGGCGCCCGCGGCGTGTGCGGGCGGCGGTGGGACGATCGGCGACGCGGCGAGCGCGCCGTTCTTCCCGCGCACGACGGGCGGGTTCTGCCTCGACCCGAACGGCGCCGAGAAGACGTTCGGCGAATCGGCGCCGCTGCCGCTCGACAGCATCTGCGACATGTTCGACGGGGAGTGCGAGATCTACAAGGGCTTCGGGGTCCGCCGGGTGGTCGAGGCGCGGTACGTGAGCGGCAGCGGCGGCACCGCGACCGTCGACGTGCACCTCTCGAAGTTCGGCTCCACCGAGGGCGCCTACGGGATGTTCACGAAGCGCACCGTGGGCGACGGCGACCCCGCGGACGAGGCCACGCCGCGCTCCATCGACGGCGGCGGCGCGGCCGCGATGGGGGTCGGCAACGCGTACCTCTGGCGCGGGCAGTACCTCGCCGAGATCACGTACAACGACGAGGCGCTGGCCGAGGCGGCGCTCAAGTCGTCGAGCGAGAAGGTCCTGCCCGGGCTCGTGAAGGAGCTGGGCGCGAAGCTGCCCGGCGAGGCGGCGCTGCCGCCGGCCGCGGCGGCGCTGCCGCCGGACAACCTGATCGCGCTCGGGATCCGCTACGAGACCAAGGACGTGCTCGGCGTGGACGGCGCGGGGCCCGGCGCGTTCGGCTACTACAAGGAAGGCGACAAGCGCTACCGGGTGGTGGCCGTCGTGCGCGACGACGTCGATCAGGCGAAGGACGTGCTGTCGACGCTGGCGAAGCTGCCGGGCGCGGCCAGGGAGAAGGGCATCGGCGACGGCGCGGTGCGCCTGATGCACAAGGAGGGCGAGGGCCCCGCGACCGAGTGGCTCTTCGCCCGCGCCGATAAGACCGTCTACGGCGTCGGGGACGAGTCCCGCGTGCTCCGCAGCGGCATGACGTCCGACGAGCACGCGAAGCTGACGCTGGGGAAGGACGAGAAGGCGGCGCGGCTGAAGAAGCTCGTCGCGCGCTGAACGGCGCGCCGCGGGGTCGCGGCGCGCCGCCTGCGGTTACTGCGTGCGCAGGATGACGTGGAAGCCGAACGGGGTCTCGACGAGGTCGCTCACCTCGCCGACCTTGATCTTCTCGAGGCCCGCCTGGAACTCCGGCACCATCGCCCCCTTCGGGAACTTGCCGAGGTCGCCGCCGCGTCGGTCCGCGCCCGGCTCGTCCGAGTACTCCTTCACGATGTCGGCGAACTTGCTCGGATCGGCCTTGGCCTTCTGCATGGCCTCGGTCGCGCGGGCCTTGGCCTCGTCCTTCGTGCGCTCGATCGTCGGGGGCGCGCGGCGGCTCCCCTTGTACATGACGAGCAGGTGCTTCGCGCCGAACATCTCCCGGGGCGGCTGCGCCGAGGCCGCCGGGCGAGGGGGCGGCGCGGGCGTGGCCGGGGTGGCGGCCGCCTGCACGTGTGTCTCCTCGGGCTCCGGAGCGACAGGGGCGGCGAGGCGCGCGAGCGGCGTCTTGTTGAACATGCCGACGAAGCCGAGGAGCCCGATGAGCACGAGCGCGCTGAGCACCGCATGCGGCGTCCACCAGTACGGGTCCTCCGGCTCGGCGCCGTCGTCCTCCGGCTCGTCGTCGTCGTTGTGCGCGTGGACGCGGCCACGGACCGCGGCGGCCCTCGTCTTGCCCACCTCCCCCTCGTCCTCGTCGGTCGACTCGTCGTCGTCCTCGAGATCCTCGTCGTCCTTGGCCTTGTGGTGCTCGCTCTTCTTGCTCATATCGCTTCCCTGGTCCGGGCCTCGGCCCTTAGCACGCGGTCGCGCCGGGCGTCAGCCGATCTCCGCCCAGGCGCTCGTGAGCACCGGGTCGGGCCGCCCTTTCACCGAGGTGACCACCGCGATCTTGCCGCCGTCGAGCGCGTAGCCCTGGGTGACGAGCGTGTCGCCGGGCCACACCGGCTTGCGGAACTGCGCGCCGTAGGCCCGCAGCCGGCTCGCGTCGCCGCCCGCCGCCTTCTGGATGATCGCGCGCGCGGCGAAGCCGTACGTGCAGAGGCCGTGCAGGATGGGGCCCTGGGCGAAGCCCGCCTTCTCGGCGACCTCCGGGTCGGCGTGCAGCGGGTTGTGGTCGCCCGAGAGCCGGTAGAGCAGCGCCTGCTCCGGCGTCGTCGCCTCCTCGACCACCCAGTCCGGCTCGCGGTTCTTCGGCACGGGGGCCTCGGCCTCCTCGCGCGGCGGGCGCGGCCCGCCGAACCCGCCGACGCCGCGCGCGATGATCGACCACACCGTGTCGAAGAGCGGCGCGTCGTCGAGCGTCGTCCGCGTCTCGACGATCACCTGCGCGAACTTCTTGAGGTCGTAGATGGCCGACAGGGTGGCGGTCGTGATCAGCGTGCCGCTCGTCGGGATCGGGCGGTGGACCCGGAGCGTCTGCCCGCCGTGCACGATCTGCGACAGCTCGGCGCCGGCGACCTCGAGCACCTCGAACGCCGCGTCCTGGGACGGGATGACGCCGAACGTCGGGTAGACCTTCATGCCGCCCGGCGCGCCCTCGTAGAGGTACCCGAGCTCGTCGCGCTTGGCGCCGATGCCGAGCGCGTACGTCGCCAGGGTCTTCCAGTCGTAGGTGAACGCGCGGGGCTTGGTCGTGTGGCCGACGTTCGACAGATTGAGCGGCATCGGAGGCTCCTCGTGAGGATGGGACCGGGCGAGGAGGCGTACAGACCCGGCGATGTCGCGTCAACTGCAGCGGCTCGGGCCAGCGCGCCGCGTGCGTTCAGGCCGCGCGCGCGCTCAGAGCGCCACGCCGTACGCGATGACCAGACCGATGTTGAACATGTCGACCCGCTTCGAGAGCGAGGCGAGATCGCCGGTCGGCGAGCGCTTGCGGTCCTCCGGGAGGAACCAGCTCGAGTAGCGTAGGTGGCCCCCGAGGCTCCAGTTCGCGGCGAAGGTCCACTCGCCGCCGGCCGCGAGCCCCGCGGCGACGCCCTCGGTGCTGAGCGTCGCGGCCCTGGGGCCGACGTAGGCCGTGTCCGAGTACGGCTCGCGGTCCGCCTTGACCGACCAGGAGTCGTTCACGACGATGCCGCCGAGCGTGGCGCCGGCCCACCACTCCCAGGTGGGCGTCCGGATCCCGTAGTAGCGGAACAGCCCTTCGACCATGAAGTAGCGGCGCGAGTGATCGCGCTCGAGCTCCGGCGCGCCGCGCGCCCCCTCGGAGCTCAGCGTCGCCGCCCAGAAGATGCCCGCGCCGAAGCCGATGTCGCGCCAGCGGTAGAGGTTGTGGATGCCGAAGGAGATGCTCGTCTCGCCCTGCTCGCAGGGCGACGAGGCCGAGTGGGGGCAGACGTCGGCGCCGGGGAGCGTCATCACCCCGGTGCCCACCTCGACCATGGTGTAGGGGCGGCCGCGCTCGCGCGCGGCGGCGGCTCGGCGGGCGGCCCTGCTCTCGTCGCCGATACCCGGTGTGGCGAGCAGGAGCAGCGCGATCGCCGCGCCCGCCGCGGCGGCGCGCGCCGACGGGGCGCGCGCTTGAGCGACGCGGTGGACGGGGGGCGGCGCGAGACCACGCGCCGATGATGCGCGGGGTTCGGCGGGCGTTCGCGACATCGGGTACGGGCCGCCTCGGTTCACCTTCCGCCGATTATAGCCACGGACCTGTCGAGGAGGGGAGCGGCGCGACGGCATCCGCTGGCAACGGCGGCGGCGGCGGCGGCAGCACCGGCGCGGGCGCGGCGCTGGCCGGCGCCGCGTCGACCGGCGGCGTGTTCGTCGGCGGCGAGGATGTGCCGGCCTTGCCGGGCGCGGGAGCGCTCGCCGAGGTGGCCCGCGGCGCCGGCGCGGTCGAGGGGGCCGGCGGGGCGGCGGCAGCGCCGCGGCCTTCGGCGGGCGCGACCGCGCGCGGCGGCGGCAGCTGGGGACCGGGCCGTGCGCTCGGGATCCCGGAGCTCTGCGGGGCGATCTGCGGCGGCGGGTCTCCGACCGGCGCCGGCTCGGGGCTGCTCGCGAGCTCGGCGGCGAGGTGCTGGGCGGTGGTGAGCTCCGGCCGCAGCTCGAGCGCGAGCCTCGCGAGCCGGAGCGCGCCGGCCCTGTCGCCGGCATACTTCCGTCCGAGGGCGTCGGCGACCATGCGCTCGGACGACTCCCGGCGCAGCTCGGCGACGCGCGCGTCGGCCGGCCACCGGGCGAGCGCCTGCGCGATGAGGTCCTTCACGTTCTCGCCGGGCGGGGCGTCCCACGCGTGCCTGCTCATGCAGTCGCGCGCGCGCTCGACGTGCTGCTCCAGCGAGCCGCCCGCGGCCGGCCCCCCGAAGGCGCCGAGGTGCCGCCCGCCGACGAACACGACGAACACCACCGCGGCGGCGCACGTGAGCAGGGCGGCCGTGCGGGCGATCACGGCGCGCCGGGGGAGCGGCCGCGCGGCGGACTCGAGGCCCTGCATGGTCGACGGGACCGGCGCGGAGTCGCGCGGCGGGTCGACGTCGAGGCCGATCGGCGTGCGCGCCGGATCTTCCGGCTCGTCCGCTGCCGCGTGGTGGTGGGCCGAGCTCCGCGAGGCGCGCGGCTCCGGGGCGAGGTCCTCGCCGGGCTCGACGAGCGCCGGCGAGGAGGGGTGCGAGCCGCGCGAGGGCCGGTCGGCCGGCGGCGCGGCGGCGCGCGCGGAGGTCCACGACGGGCTCGAGCCGCGGCCGACGGGCGAGGGCCGGCCCTCGTCGCGGCGCGACGACGCGGGGTCGCCGAAGAAGTCGGCCTCCGGGTCCGGCTGGAGTGGATCGAGGTCCGAGATGCGCGCGCTCTCCAGCGTGGGCGAGGCGATGCCCCCGATCCGCGCGGCGAGGGCGGGGGAGAGGTCGAGCGACCTCGTGCGCGACTTGGAGGCCAGGCTCATGACCGGGCTGGCGCGCAGGAGGCCGGGCTGGGCCGCGATCTCGTCGGGATCGAGGCCGCTCGCGCGCACGGCGAGGGCGAGGGCGCGGCCGAGGGCGCGCGCGTCCGGGGCCCGCTCCGAGGGCCGCTTCGCGAGGTTCTTCATGACGACCTCGGCGATGGGCGCGGGCACGTAGCTCGACCGGGCGATGCTGCGCAGGTCGGTCGGCGGGGCGTGGGTGTGCTGGACGAGCAGCGCGACGGGCGAGTCGCCCTCGAAGGGCGCGCGCCCGGCGAGGCACTGGTAGAGCATCGTCGCGATGGAGTAGACGTCCGCGGGCGGGCCGACGCGCTGCCCCTCGGCGCCTTCGGGCGAGATGTACTTGGCGGTGCCGAAGATGAGCCCGGCCTGGGTCGTCATCGCCTTGTCGGCCCAGTCGAGGCGGGCGATGCCGAAGTCGAGCACCTTCACGAAGTCCGGGTCCTCGCCGCGGCGGACGAGCATGATGTTCTCGGGCTTGAGATCCCGGTGGACGATGCCCTGCGCGTGCGCCTCGCCGACCGCGTCGCAGACCTGGAGGATGACGTGGAGCGCCCTCGGGAGCGGCAGGGCCTCGCTCTCGCCGGCGGCGCCGGCCGCGGCGAGCGCGGAGAGCAGCGAGATGCCGTCGAGGTGCTCCATCACGAGGTAGAGCTCGCCGCCGATCCTGGCGTCGGCCGTGGAGGGGACGCTCCCGGTCATGAGCACCTGGACGACGTTCGGGTGGACGAGCCGGCTCGCGATCTTGGCCTCGCGGTGGAAGCGGCTCACGAGCTCGGCGTTGGTGCTGAGCTCCCGGTGGAGGATCTTCACGGCGACGTCGCGCTCGATCCCCGCCTGGAACGCGCGGTAGACGCGGCCCATCGAGCCGATGCCGATGAGGTGGTGGATCTGGATCTGCCCGTCGAGCGTGAGGCCCTGGTACGGGTCGCGCTCGGAGGCGCCGAACGCGGAGCTCTTGCGCGAGCTCGCGATCGGCGTGCCGTCGCGCGGGCAAAAGAGCACGCCCGCGTCGTAGCGCTCACCGCACGAGGGGCAGCTCTTCGCGGGGGACGGCTTCATCGACAGCGCCGAGTCTAGCACCGCTCCCGCGACAAATTCCCGGACGGAGCGGAGTTTTGGCGCGCCGCGCGCCCGGGGGGCGCGAGGGCGTGGACCGACCGGCGCCTTGCGACTACGGTCGCGGCGTGAGCGGTTCGAAGGCGGGCGCCGCGAGGGCGCGCAGCGGCAAGGGGCGTGGTAGCGCGAGCGCCGCCCCTGCGCCCGCCGCGCGCGACGCGGCCTCCCGCCATGCTGCCGCGCGCGAGGCCGCCGCCCGCGACGGCGCCGCGCGCGAGGCGGCCGCCGGGGCCCCGGGCGCGGCGGCGGACGCGGGGCCTCGCGAGGGCGAGTACGTCGTCCAGCTCCCGACGTTCGAGGGGCCGCTCGACCTGCTGCTGCACCTCATCCAGCAGCACGAGCTCGATATCCTCGACATTCCCGTGAGCTTCGTCACGGAGAAGTACCTCGAGTACCTGAAGATCATGCGCTCGCTGTCGATCGATCTGGCGAGCGAGTACCTCGTGATGGCGGCGACGCTCGCGCACATCAAGTCGAAGATGCTGCTGCCGAGCGTGCCTGCTGGGCAGGACGACGACGGGATGCCCGGCGAGGAGGAGGATCCGCGGGCCGAGCTCGTCCGTCGGCTCCTGGAGTACCAGAAATACAAGGTCGCCGCGGCGGAGCTGGCCGAGCGGGGCACGCTGGGGCGCGACGTGTTCACGCGCGGCATGAGCGAGAGCGAGGTGCCGAAGGGCCCGGCCCCGTTCGCGCCGACGAACATCTTCAGCCTGCTCGACGCGTTCGAGCGGGTGCTGAAGCGGACGAACGTCCAGATCGATCACGAGGTCGTCTTCGATCGGATCAGCATCACGGATCGCATCGTGGAGCTGACGGAGAAGCTCTCGGCGCGGCGGGCGATGCGGTTCGAGGATCTGCTGCTCGACAGCGTCTCGAAGGGGGGCGTGATCCCTCGCTTCGAGGTCGTGATCACGTTCCTTGCCGTGCTCGAGATGTGCAAGCTGAAGCTCATCCGCGTGCACCAGACGGATCCGCTGGCGCCGATCCACATCGAGCTCTCGGTGACGGACGGCGCGCCCCCGGCGGCGGCGGAGCCCCAGGACGACGCGCCCGCGGAAGTTCCGATCGCGGCGCACGGGCGCGAGGAGCGTGGCGCGCCGCCCGCCGGCGAGCGCGAGGTGGTGGCGGCGGTCGGCGGCGAGGCGGAGCGTCCGGCGCCCGTCGAGGTGGGCGAGGAGGTGAGCGGCGCGTCCGGGGTTGCCGGGGAGCCGCCCGCGATGGAGGACGCTGCGGCGCCGTTCGCGGAGGTGGACGAGCCTGCGTCGGAAGCTGCTGCGGCGCCGTTCGCGGAGGTGGACGAACCTGCGTCGGAAGCTGCTGCGGCGCCGTTCGCGGAGGTGGACGAGCCTGCGTCGGAAGCTGCGGCGCCGTTCGCGGAGGTGGACGAGCCTGCGTCGGAAGCTGCTGCGGCGCCGTTCGCGGAGGTGGACGAGCCTGCGTCGGAAGCTGCGGCGCCGTTCGCGGAGGTGGACGAGCCTGCGTCGGAAGCTGCTGCGGCGCCGTTCGCGGAGGTGGACGAGCCTGCGTCGGAAGCTGCTGCGGCGCCGTTCGCGGAGGTGGACGAGCCTGCGTCGGAAGCTGCTGCGGCGCCGTTCGCGGAGGTGGACGAGCCTGCGTCGGAAGCTGCTGCGGCGCCGTTCGCGGAGGTGGACGAACCTGCGTCGGAAGCTGCGGCGCTGTTCGCGGAGGTGGACGAGCCTGCGTCGGAAGCTGCTGCGGCGCCGTTCGCGGAGGTGGACGAGCCTGCGTCGGAAGCTGCGGCGCTGTTCGTGGAAGCGGACGAGCTGCGTCTGGAACATGCCGCGGCGGCGCCCGAAGCGATGGCGGAGCTGCCTCCCGAAGACGCCGCGGCGCTCGAAGTGATGGCGGAGTCGCCTCCCGAAGGTGCCGCGGCAGCGCCCGAAGCGACGGAGGAAGCGCCTCCCGGAGATGTCGCGGCGGCGCCCGAAGCGGTCGAGGAGTCGCCACCCGAAGGTGCCGGAGCGCCGCCCCCGGAGGTGGAAGCGTCGCCTCCTGAAGGCGCCGCCGCGCCGCCGGCTGAGGTGGATGGGGTAGACGCGGAGAGTGGTCGTGACGGTGGCTGATGCCGCGGCCAAGCGGCGGCGCGGATCAAAGACGGCGGGGCAGAGCGCGCCGGCGCAGCTGAGGGCGGCGGCGCACGCGTGGCTGGGCGGGGCGAGGCGGCCGCGAGGCGCGAAGAAGGAGCCGCGCGCGCCGAGGACGACCGCGCAGAACACGTCGAAGGCGGCCGGGCAGACCACGCCGGCGCGGCTGAGGGCGGCGGCGCACGCGTGGCTGGGCGGGGCGAAGCGGCCGCGAGGCGCGAAGAAGGAGCCGCGCGCGCCGAGGACGACCGCGCAGAACACGTCGAAGGCGGCCGGGCAGACCACGCCGGCGCGGCTGAGGGCGGCGGCGCACGCGTGGCTGGGCGGGGCGAAGCGGCCGCGAGGCGCGAAGAAGGAGCCGCGCGCGCCGAGGACGACCGCGCAGAACACGTCGAAGGCGGCGGCGCAGACCACGCCGGCGCGGCTGAGGGCGGCGGCGCACGCGTGGCTGGGCGGGGCGAAGCGGCCGCGAGGCGCGAAGAAGGAGCCGCGCGCGCCGCGGGCGGCGCGGCAGGATCCGGCCGCTCGCCTTCGCGCGTCCGCGTGGGCTCAGCTAGGCGACCCGGCGCGGCGAGGAGCCGCTCCCGTCAAGAACGTCGGCGCGGCACCCGGGCAGGCGCCGGCGCTCTCGGCCGTCGCGCGCAAGCACCTGAAGGGAGTCCTGGAGGCGCTCATCTTCGCGTCGGAGCGGCCGGTGCCGGCGCGCGAGCTCGCGCGCTCGGCGAACGCAGAGCACCGCGTCGTGCGAGAGCTGCTCGCCGAGCTCGTCGCGGAATACGACGGGCGCGGGTTCCGCCTGGACGAGGTCGCCGGAGGGTACGTCTTCCGGACAAGCCCGGCCTTCGCGCCTTTCGTCCGCGAGGTGACCGATCAGAAGCCGATCAAGATGTCCCGCGCCCAGACCGAGACACTCGCGATCGTGGCGTACCGCCAGCCGATCACGCGCCCCGAGATCGACGAGGTCCGAGGCGTCGACTCCGGCGCGGCGCTCAAGTCGCTCCTGGAGCGCGATCTGGTGAGGATCCTGGGCAAGAAGGACGAGCCCGGGCGTCCGATGCTCTACGGAACGACGGCTCAGTTCCTCGAGTTCTTCGGTCTGAAGGCGCTCGGCGAGCTGCCGACGCTGCGCGAGTTCACTGAGCTTACCGAGGAGTCGCGCCGCGCCTACGAGCGCGAGCTCGGCGAAGAGCCGCCGGACGGGCCGGCGGGGACAGCCGTACAGGAGAGCTTCGCGGGCGCGGAAGGGACGATCCGGACGAGCGTCGCCAAGGCAGGGGAGGACCTGCCGGACGACGCCGACGGCTCGCCTGCCGCGCCTTCGGGGGGAGAGGTGCCCATGGGAGCGATCGACGACGCAGAGCGCCAGATGGAAACGGGAACCGAGGCGTTTGCCGAGCCCGGCGAGGCGGGTGAGAAGAACGCTGCACGACGGGACAGCGAGGACGAGGAGGACGAAGTGCGCGACGAAGACGAGGACGAAGAGGACGAGGACGAAGAGGACGAGGAGAGCGAAGAGGACGAGGACGAAGAGGGCGAAGACGAAGAGAGCGACGAGGACGACGAAGAGAGCGACGAGGACGAAGAGGACGAGGACGAAGAGGACGAAGAAGAAGAGGACGAGGAGAGCGAAGAGGACGAGGACGACGAAGAGAGCGACGAGGACGAGGACGAAGAGGACGAGGACGAAGAGGACGAAGAGGACGAGGACGAAGAGGACGAGGACGACGAAGACGACGAGGATGACTGAGCCGTCGGCTCCCTCGCATCGCCGAGCGTGTCGGCCCGCCGCTCACGAGGGCGGAGCGTCGTTCGGATCCGGATAGGCTTCTGCCAGCTTCAGCGCAGCGGTCCGCAGCTCCGCGTGGGAGAGGAGCTTGCGGACCAGCCGCCAGAGCTCGGGATCGGCGAGCAGCTGGAGCGGCGAGGCAGCCGTCTGTTTCTTCTTCTTGCGGGGGATCGCCTCCGGACCCTTGCGCCGCAGCTCCTCCATCATCCCGACGAAGCGCTTCGTGGGGAAGAGATCGCCGTGCTCCCACGCGAGCACCGTCTCCTGCTCGATGCCCAGCGCGCCGGCGAGCTCGCGGGCCGTACAGCCAAGCTCCTGCCGGAGCTTCTTGATGTCCTCGGGGGCCATGCGAGGCGAGGGTAGCGGCCTCGGAAAAAAAAGCGACGCCGGGCAACTGGCAGCGAGCTGCTGCCGAACACCGCGTCATGAACCATCGTCTCCTGACCCGCCCCTCGTGGACAACCCGCGCCCGCCGCGCCCTGCTGCTCGCGCTCGCGCCGCTCGTCGCCCATCCCCTCGCCTGCGCGCCGGAGCTCGCTGCGCCCCCTCCCGTCGAGGCGGGTGACGGCGATCTCGACGACGCCGTCGACGAGGCGAGCGTCGAGCTCCAGATCGAGCCCCCGGCGCCGCTCGACGCAGCGCCGCCCGTGCTGCGCCTGCGGGTTCACCTCCCGGCCGTCTCCGCCGAGGACGTCGATCTCGCTCGTGTGCTGGTCATCCGAGGGAAAATCGGGGCGGCGCATGTCCGGCAGCTCGAGCAGGGCGAGCCGTCGAAGGCGCTCTCGGAGCGCGTCGTCCCCTCGCTCGCCTGGCTGCAAGAGGCGCCTCCGGGAGATCTCTGGCTGACCGTGGCCCCGCTCGCCCCGCTGGTGCCCGGGGAAACCTACGCCGTGGCCGGCGGCAGCCCGTCCTTCTCGCACCACATCCAGATCGCCGCCCAGGGCGCGACGCCCGTCCTCCCACGGATCTGGCCGCCGGCCGACCTCGGCGCGAGCCTCACCCTGGGCATCTGGTGCGGCGATGTGGTCCTTCCGGAGAAAGAGGCTGCGGTGACGCTGGCGCCCGACGGACCGGCGGGCGAGCTGCGCCGCGGCGCCGTGGATGACCTCGGCGCGCGTTGTCTGCGCTTCGAGGCGGAGAGCCCGACACACCCGACGGCAAGCCCAGCGGACGGCCGCCACCTGGTCGGACCGCCGGCCGCCTTTCCGGGAGAGCCGGACGCCGTGAGCCTCGACCCGCGTCCGTTTGTGCTGGAATCAGAGCCCCTCCACGCGGCCGCGGCGGTCTGCGAGGCGGGCGAGGTGCCCCTGGGGCCGGGCTGCGCGCAGGTGGCCGACGACCGGATCCACGTCCGTTCGGCGGAGGTGCCGCTGCTCTGGGCGATCGCTGGCGAGGGGCTCGATGAGGTCGTCGCGGTGCCTCCAGGCGAGCGGTTCGTCCTCGCCCCCTTGCCGCCCCTCGCCCCTGTCGCGCTCGACGTGGCCACCGTCGACAACGCCGGGCGCGTGGCCCGCCAGACGTTCTCGGCCGTGACGCTCGCGCCCATGCCCCATGTGGTCATCAACGAGGTGCTGTCGAATCCGCGCGGGGCCGAACCGTCTCAGGAGTGGGTCGAGCTCTACAACGACGGTGACGTCCCGGCTGAGCTCGGACGATATGTGCTCGCTGATGTAGGCGGAGAGACGGAATTGCCCTCCACGCTCCTTGAGCCGGGCGCTTATGCGCTGGTCGTCAACGAGGTCTACGCGCCCGAGGATGAGCTCGATCCTTCGCCTTGTCCTGAGGCGCTGCTGCTCCGGGTGCCCAAACTTGGCAATCATGGGCTGTCGAACACGGGAGAACCGCTCAAATTGAAGGATGGAGGAGGTGCAGTCGTGTCGAGGTCGCCCGCTCTGCCCGAGCCAAAGGCAGGGATGAGCCTGGCCCGTGTGGAGCCGCGCGCTCCGGACGGCTCGCCCGGCTCTTTCGTGACCACCTGGCCGACACCCGGCTGCGTGAACATAATGAGCCAGGAGATCCCCTGAAGGATCGGGAGTTTGCCTCCGCGCGGGGCGGTTCCTCTCAGGGGCTGAGAAAATTCGAGCAAAGCGGGTGACGGACCCGTCCGTGAGAGCTAGGTTTCAATCGAGTAAGCATACGGGTGGGGGGGCTGCCACCTGGGGAGACGCTGCCGCGCTGTGAACGCGAGCTGTGCGGCGGGTGCCTTTCGCGTGGAGTTCGGCGATGGCTGGTGTTCGGGAAAAGCTGTTAACGGCATCGGATCTCGCAGCCTTGTGCGAGGTCGACTTGAAGACAATCCATAACTGGGTAGATCGAGGGAGGATCGCCCATTTTCGTACGCCAGGGAGACATCTACGCTTCAAGGCGGCCGATGTGGCCGAGTTCCTCAGGGCGTGGGGTTATTCGGTGCCCAGGGAGCTCGCCAGGGCGACCTCCAAGTCGATGATGGCCATCGGCACCAAGGACACGATGGCCCACGTGGCGCGGGCGCTCGGAGAAGGTGTGCCCATCCGGCACGCGACCCATCCGTACGACGCGCTGATCTTCGCGGGAGCCGATCCCGCGGACGTGTACATCATCGATGTAAGGGGGATCTCCGGCGAGGTGGACGTCGCCTCCCTGTTCGAGGCGCTCCACCGGGCGTGCTCCCAGGGGACGTTCGTCGCCTTGTCGGACGAGCCGATCAGCTTGCCGCCGTTCGTGACCCGGTTCGGGCGCAACGACGCGCAGCAGCTGAAGGCGTTCCTCTTGCCGGAAGCGCCGGCGCAGGCAGGGACGCCCTTGCAGGCGGCCTCGGGCGCGGGCTCGGAAGAGCCCCCGCGGAGCCTGGCCGCAGGCGGGTCGTCGCGCTGACGCAGCCCGGCCGCAGGGGGCCCTCGCGCTGAGCGAGGGCCGGGGCCGCCCTGCGCCGGCAGAAGAAGCGTGACGAGAGCAGGGTGCTGGAGAGCCTGGATCTCCGGCATCCTGCCAGGACGGCCGGCGGGAGCGGATGGCGATCCGCCGGCAACGGAAGCACTTCAGAACAACTGCCGAGAAGGAGCCTCTTCGCGGATCGTGACCGCGTGGAGGCTCCGAGCCTTCCGCTGAGCCCGCTCGTCCGGCCGCCTCCCCCGAGACAGCCCTGCCGGTGAAAGCTCCTCGAACGGAAGCGGCTCAGCTTCCGGCGATGGTCATGGCCGAGACCCGGATGGTCGGAGAGGCCGTCGCGGTCCGGAGGTCCAGGTCGTCGCCGACCGCGTCGATCCGCTGCAGCAGATCGTCGAGGTTCAGCGAGATGGTCACCTCGCTCACGGGATGGGTCAGCTGGCCGTTCTCGATCCAGAAGCCGGATGCGCCCCTGGAGAAATCGCCGGTCACGGCGTTGAAGCCGAAGCCCATCATCTCGGTGACGTACAACCCGCGCGCGGTGGAACGCACGATCTCTTCCGCGGACGTCGCGGTGGGTTGAAGGATAAAGTTGGACGTCGACGGGCCTACGCCGCCGCCGCCGCCGCGCGCGGCGCTGCCGGTCGACGGGCGGCCGAGCTTGCGGCCGCTGTAGCTGTCGCAGAGGTACGTCTTCAGCACACCCTGCTCGACCACGACGTTGCGCCGGGCCGGGAGCCCCTCGCCGTCGAACGGGCGCGATCCGGGGGCGCGCGGGATCAGCGGGTCGTCGACGACCGTGATGAGGTCGCTGGCGATGCGGGTGCCCTCGCGGCCGACGAGGTAGCTCGACTTGCGCCAGATCGAGCTGCCCATGATGCAGGAGCCGAGCAGTCCCAGGATGGAGCGGGCGGCGTCCGGGTCGAAGACGACGGGCGCCTCGCAGGTCGGCACCTTGCGGGCGCCGAGCTTGCGCAGCGTCCGGCGGGTCGCCTCGCGGCCCACGGCCTCCGGCGCGTCCAGGTCGGCGAGGTGGCGCCGGGCGCTGAAATGGAAGCCGCGGCGCTTCTTGTCGCCGCTGTCGTCGGCCACCGGCGAGACCACGAGCGACGCATACGAGCCCGCGTAGCCGCCGCGGAACCCGCCGGAGAGGACGAGCGCGAAGGCGCTCGCGGTGCGCGAGAACGTCGCGCCGTCGCTGTTCGTGATGCGGGGGTCGGCGTCGCGCGCCGCCTGCTCGCCGCGGCGCGCGAGCTCGATCGCCTGCGCGGCGGTGACCTCGCCGCCGGACGGATCGTACAGGTCGAGCGCGGAGAAGGGGCCCTTCGCGATGAGCTCGGGATCGGCCGGGCCCGCGAAGGCGTCCTCCTGGGAGATGTCGGCGAGCTCCAGGGCGTCCGCGACGAACCGGTCGATGCCGCGGGGCGTGAGGTCGGAGGTCGAGGTCAAGGCGACGCGCTGCTTCTTGATGATGCGCATGCCGAGGCCCTTGTGGACCGCCTCCTCGACGAGCTCGGGCTCGCCGAGCCGCACCTTGGTCGAGAGCTCCGACCCGGAGCGGGCGATCGCCTCGGCCACGTCGGCGCCGCCTTTCCTGGCGCGCGCCACCACCTGCTCGGCCAGCTCCATCAGTTCTTCTATCTGCTGATCCACGCGGGCTCGTTCGGACATGGGGCGACAGGGTGGTGGAGCGCTGTGGCTCCGTCAACGCGGGGGAGCCGCCCCCATCGTTCCCCGCCGAGGTGGATCAGCCCGGCCGGTGAGGCCGGCCGCCCTTGCCGACGCCGAGCCGGCGCCCCGGGCGCGCCGCGTCAGGCCCAGGCGGATCGGCCGCCGGCGCGGGCGCGCTCGCGGCGGCTCGCGGCAGCGCGTCGCGGCGGGCGCCCTCGTCCGGCGCCCGCGCGCCGGCCGGCGGCGGGCGCCGGACGAGGGCGCTCACGGTGACCGCGAACCCGGCGGCGAGCATGGTGTACATCCACAGGAGCGCATACCCGAGCGGGCCGCCGGCGACCGGATGGACGCCGAAGTCGCCCTCGACCTGCCGGTAGGTGCCGTCGAGCGCGAGCCGCCGGGAGAGGGCGAGGACCGCGATCGCGGCGGCGGCGAGCGGCACGCCGGCGAGCACCGCGAGCGCGCGGATCGAGCGCTGCGCCGTGGGCCTGGTGCCGGCCGCCGCAACGAGGCCCTGGAGGGCGAACCCGGCGGGGACGGAGCCGGCGTCGACGAGGAGCAGGAGCAGATCGACAGCGGACGGGATGCGGCGGGTGTCGACGAGGTAGGCGAAGCTCCAGTCGGGCGCGAAGATGAGGAAGTAAGCGCAGACCGGCGCGAAGACGAGGCCGCCGAACAGGGCGGCGAGGGCGAGCGGCCGGCCGCGCGACCCAGGGGTGAGCCGCGGCTCGGCCGCGCGCAGCGCGCCGGGGCGGTGAGGGGCTGCGGCGCTGAACCAGGCGAGCAGCGCGCCGAGGGCAAGGCCGACGAGAGGAGCGACGAAGGCGGGCACGCGGCGCGGAAAGTAGCCCCGCCGCCCCCTCCTGCGCAAAGAGCCTGGACGCTTTGCGCAACGGGACGTCGGGGCCGCTGGGCAAGGCCCGCCGACCGTCGGGGCCGCTGGGGAAAACCCGCCGACCGTCGGGGCCGCTGGGCAAGGCCCGCCGACCGTCGGGGCTGCTGGGCAAGGCCCGCCGACCGGCGCCCGCGTCGCGGCCGGCGACCGCTCGCGATGCCGTACGCGGCGGATCGTTGCCCTGGCGGCGCTGCCGCGCTAAGCGGCTGCGCTCATGGATCCGCGCCTCGTCCGGGAGATGCTGGAGCGCGTTCGCGCTGGTGAGCTGGCCGTTGAGGAGGCGCTCGAGGCGCTCCGCGGGTTGCCTTTCCGGGACCTGGGCGTCGCGACGGTCGACCACCACCGCGCGCTCCGGCAGGGCGTGCCCGAGGTGATCTTCGGCGAAGGGAAGACCCCCGAGCAGATCGCCCTCATCGCGCAGGAGATCGCGCGGGCCGGGCAGAACGTGCTCGCGACCCGGGTCGACGCCGCGAAGGGCGCGGCGGTGGCGTCGCTCCTGCCCGCGTTCCGTTACGTCCCGATGGCGCGGACGGGCAGCGTCGAGGTCGCGCCGACGCGGAAGCGCAATGTCGCGCCGGTCGCCGTGGTGAGCGCCGGCACGAGTGATCTCCCGGTCGCCGAGGAGGCGGTCGAGACGCTGCACGCCGTGGGGCTCGAGGCGAAGCGGCTGTACGACGTCGGGGTCGCGGGGCTGCACCGCTTCCTTCATCGCGTCGAGGAGCTGCGCAGCGCGGCCGCCGTGATCGTGGTCGCCGGCATGGAGGGGGCGCTGCCGAGCGTGGTCGGCGGGCTCGTGGCGGCCCCGGTCATCGCGGTCCCGACCTCGGTCGGTTACGGCGCGGCGCTGAACGGCTTCACCGCGCTCTTCGGGATGCTCACGTCGTGCGCCTCCGGCGTCGTCGTGGTCAACATCGACAGCGGCTTCGGCGCGGCGATGGCGGTGCACCGCATGCTGCCGAAGGACTGATCGCGGCGAGGGCGCGATCGCGGGAGCAGCGCGGCGGAGGCGCCGGGCGAACGGAGCAGGCGAGCCATGGGACACGGGCATTCTCACGACCACGGGCACGGCGACGGTCACGAGCACGCGCACGGCGATGCGCACGGTCATGAGCACGCGCATGGCCACGAGCACGCGCACAGCCATGAGCACGGTCATGAGCACGCGCATGGCCACGAGCACGCGCACGGCGATGCGCACGGTCATGAGCACGCGCATGGCCACGAGCACGCGCATGGCCACGAGCACGCGCATGGCCACGAGCACGCGCATGGCCACGAGCACGCGCACGGCCATGAGCACGCGCATGATCATCCGCACGGCCACGCGCATCCACACGCGCACGACCACCCGCGCGCGCCGCTCCTCGAGGAGGGGGCGGGGGCCGGCAAGCTCCTGTTCTTCGACGCATTCAGCGGCATCGCCGGCGACATGACCATCGCCGCGCTGCTCGATCTCGGCGTGCCGTTGCTCGTCATCGAGCGCGCCGTCGCGGCGCTGCCCCTCGAGGGATTCCACCTCCACCGCGGGCACGCCCACCGGAGCGGCATCGTGGCGACCTCGTTCGACGTGCACGTCGAGGCGCCGCAGCCCGAGCGCACCTACGGCTCGATCGACGCCATGCTCGCCGCGGCGCCGCTCGACCCGCCCGTCGCCGCGCTGGCGCGCCGGATCTTCCGTCGCCTCGGCGAGGCAGAGGCCGCCGTGCACCGGATCCGCCTCGAGGACGTCCACTTCCACGAGGTCGGCGCCGTCGACGCGATCGTCGACATCGTGGGCACCGCCGCCGCCATCGTGCACATCGGCGCGGAGGTCGTCGGCTCGCCGCTGCCCATGGGGCGCGGGTTCGTGAAGGCGCGGCACGGGATCCTGCCGCTGCCGCCGCCCGCGGCGGTCGCGTGCCTCCGCGGGGTCCCGACCTACGGCGTCGAGCTCGACGCCGAGCTCGTGACGCCGACGGGCGCGGCCATCATCTCCACGCTGGCGAGCCGGTTCGAGCGCTGGCCGACGTTCGCGCCCGAGCGGATCGGCTTCGGCGCCGGCCAGCGAGAGCTGCCCGATCGCCCGAACCTGCTGCGGGTCGTGCTCGGGACGCGCTCGGGCGCGGAGGAGAGCCTCGGCAGCGCGTCGCACGTCATCGTCGAGGCCAACGTCGACGACCTCACGGGCGAGGTGGCAGGGCACGCGATCGAGGCGCTCTTCGCGGCCGGCGCGCTCGACGCCTGGGCGGTGCCGATCACCATGAAGAAGGGCCGCCCGGCGCTGACCATCGCGGCGCTCGCCGCCGCCCCTCAGGCGGACGCGGTCGCGACGGCGCTGCTCCGCGAGACGACCAGCATCGGGCTCCGGAAGATCCCGGTCGCGCGCACCGAGCGCCCGCGGCGGATCACGACGGTGAAGACGGCCTACGGATCGATCCGGGTGAAGATCAGCGAAGGGCCGTTCGGACCGCCGCAGATCAAGCCCGAGTTCGACGACTGCGCCGCAGCGGCGAAGACGCACGGCGTGCCCGTGCGCGAGGTCGTCGCGGCGGCGCTGGCGGCCGCCAAGGGCTGACGCCGGCCAGCGCGTGAGCCCGCCGCGGCCCCGCCCGTCGCGCCCTCGCCCGTGACGCTCTCGCCCGTCACGCCGCCCGCGGAGCCGCCCGGCCCGCGGCGCGGCGCCGGGCGAGCGCGGGGGGCTCAGTCAGGGCGCTCGATCGGCAGCATCTCGGCTTCCCACAGCAGGAAGCCACCCTCGAGGAACGCGACGGGGACGCCTTCCTCGGCGAGCTTCGCGGCGACGTCCTTCGACTTGTCGCCCGAGCGACAGTAGAGGACCGGGGCGCCGGGGAGCATGTGGAGCTCGGCGAGCCGCCCCTCGATCTCCTCGAGCGGGATGTGCACCGCGCCGGGGATGTGCGCGCGGCCGTACGCGTTGCCCTCGCGCGTGTCGACCGGGACCACCTGACCCTCCCGGATCAGCTGGGCCAGCTCGACCGCCCGGATCGCGCCCTGAGCGCGCGGCAGGAACGGCTCGACCAGCTCGACCAGCTGCTTGTGCTTGAGGACGCCCTGCTCGGCGGCGACCGGGCGGCCCCTCATGAAGACCATGAACGTCGGGACGCTCGAGATGCGCAGGGTCTGGGCGATGCGCTTCGAGCGATCGATGTCGACCTTGACGACCTTGGCCTTGCCCTCGAGCTCTCGCGCGACGGCCTCGACCACCGGCGCGACCGTTTTGCACGGTCCACACCAGGTGGCAGTGAAATCGATGAGCACGGGCAACTCGCTGCGGAGCACCTCGCGCTCGAACTCCTGCTCGCTGATCTCGGGGACAGCCATGGCGGGCGAATTCATAGCGGGCCTGGCCATCGAGATCGAGGGGCGCGAGGTCCCCGCCGCCGAGCCCGCCCCCGGACCGGCCATTTCCGCGGCAAAATCGCCCCCCGGCCGGCCGCGGGCGAGCCGCCGCCGGGGGGGCCGCCCCGCTCAGCGCGGCGTCCGCGCGCGCACGGTGCGCGCGTCGATGGCGTCGCGGAGCGCGTCGGCGATGAGGTACGAGCCGCCGACCGTGGCCAGCAGCAGCAGGCCGGGGAACACGAGGAGCCGGAGCTCGCTCGGGTGGCGCGCCGCCTGGCCGAGCGTCTCCCCCCACGACGCCGCGCGGGTGGGCGCGCCCATCGCGAGGAACGAGATCGCCGCCTCGAGCAGGACCACGGACGCGACGCCGAGCACCGAGCTCACGATCGCGGGGCCGAGCGCGTTCGGGAGGATGTGCCGGTAGAAGATGCGCAGCCTCGTGCTGCCGAGCGCGCGCGCGGCCAGCACGTACTCCTCGCTCGACGCGCGCAGCACCTCGGCGCGCACGAGCCGGGCGATCTCGGCCCAGCGGACGAAGGCGACCGCGAGCACCAGCGACAGCGCCGAGGGCTCGCGCTCGATGGCGCGCACGATCGCGACGACGAGGATCGCCGGGAACGTGTCGACCGTCTCGACGAGGCGCACGAGGACGTCGTTCCAGATCCCGCGCAGCGTGCCGGCGAGCCCGCCGAGCACGACGCCGAGGAACATGCCCGCGAGGACCGCGCTGAGCGACAGGCCGAGCGCGGTGCGCGCGCCGTAGATCAGCCGCGCGGCGAGGTCGCGGCCCTCGAAGTCCGTGCCGAGCGGGTGGGCGCTCGAGGGCGACGCGTTCGGGCCGGCGTCGGTGCGCTGCTCCGGGCCGTAGCGGATCGGCGGCCACAGGGCGGCGCCGCCCTCGAAGCGGGCCGCGAGCTCGGCCTCGGTCAGCGCCTCGAGCGCCGCGATCTCGGTGACCGCCGGCAGGATCTCGGCGCCGCCCGGGCCGAAGCGGACGATCGGCGCGGGCGCGGCGAGCAGCTCGGCGAAGATCGCGATCAGCGCGAGCACGCCGAGCAGCGCGGCGCCCGCGGCGACGCGCTTGCTGCCCAGCATCCGGCGGAGGAACGCCGCGGCGTGGGTCACGCGCCGCCCCGCCGGGTGAGCACCGCGGTGCCGAGCCGCGGATCGACGAGCACGTAGGCGAGATCCGTCGCGATGACGCCGAGCGCGGCGATGCCGGCGGCGACGATGGAGATCGCCATGAGCCAGCTCACGTCGCGCGCCTGCACCGCGAGCAAGGTGAGCTCGCCGAGGCCGTGGAGCTCGAAGACGCGCTCGACGACGAAGGCGCCGCCGAGCGCCATCGGCGGCTCGAGGACGGCGAGCGTGACGACCGGCAGCGCGGCGTTGCGCAGGCCGTGGACGACGATGGCGCGCGCCGTGCCGGCGCCGCGCGCCCGCGCCGCGCGGACGAAGTCCTGCGTGAGGACGGCGACGAGCGCGGCGCGCTGCTGACGCGTCGGCGCGGCGATGAGCGGCAGCGCGAGGATGCACGTCGGCAGGAGCAGCGAGCGCGCGCCGTCCGAGAGGATCGCGGCGGCCATCGCCACCATGGCGGTCGGGAGGACGGCGAGCGTGAGCACGGCGACCGTGATCGCCGAGTCGCTCCGGCGGCCGCGCGAGGCCGCGCTGAGCGCGCCGAGCGGGACGGCCACCGCGTAGGCCAGGGCGATCGCCCCGAAGACGAGCGCGAGCGTGACCGGCGCGCGGCGCGAGAGCTCGTCGAGCACCGGCTCGCCCGTCGCCGCGACGCCGAGGCGGTGGGTGACGGCGCCGAGCGCCCACTTGCCGTAGCGGGTCTCGAGCACCGTCGCCGCGACCCGCGTCGGGCCGGTGAACACCTCGAAATCGCTGCGATACACGTTCCAGAAGGCCTTCCACCGCGCGACGCAGGCGCGGGCCTCCGCGAGGTCGTCGCCCGGGGCGATCCTGTCGTCGACCTCGGCGATGTGGGCGGCGATGTCGACGAGGGCGCGCGCCTGCGCGAGCGTGGCCGCGTCGCGCGGCGGCGCGAGCGCGGCGAGCACCGGCTGCAGGGCGAACGTGTCGAGCTCGCGCAGCTCGGCGGCGCGCGACGCGGAGCCGTAACGGACGAGGCGCCGCACGGCGCTGCGCACCGACGCGCTCCGGAACTCGACGCCGCGGTCGCGCCAGAACCGCGCCCAGAAGGCGACCGCCTGCGCGGGGGCCGCCGCCTCCTCGGCGCGCGGCAGGCCCATCCGCGCCGCGACGGGCGCGAGCGCGACGGCGACGCGGGCGCGCGGCTCCGGCGCGAGCCCGTCGAGGGCCGGCAGGATGTGCGGCAGCGCGGCGCCGCCGAGGCGCCGCAGCTCGGCCGCGGCGGCGCGCTCGCCCTCGCCGCCGGCCGCGATGGCCTGCGCGGCCGCGAGGGCGCGCAGGCGCACGTCGAGCGGCGCCAGGTTGAGGAAGCGCGGCAGGTCGAGGAAGCGCTCCCGGCGGAGCCGCGCGAGCTCGGCGCTGGAGAGCGAGGTGGCGAGCAGCGGATCGTCCGTGGGATCCGGGACGTAGGAGAGCACCAGGAACGTGAGCAGCGAGACGCCGAAGAGGGTGGGCAGCGTCCAGAGGAGCCGGCGGAGCGCGTGGCGGAGCATCTCTCTCGCGCAGGGGTCAGCGCAGGATGGCGTCGAGCAGGTCGATGCGCATCCCGAACTTGTAGGGGGAGGCCTTCACGACCTCCGTCTTCTGGCCGGAGATCGTCTCGTCGTTCCCCTCGAGGTAGCTGCCCGCGTTGATGCCGATGACCTTGCCCTGGCCGTTGAAGATGGGGCTCCCGTTCATGCCGCTCGTGCTGCGGGCGTCGTGCTGGATCAGCCAGGCCTCGGCGGCGGGCGCGGGCCGGCCGTTCGCGCCCGTGATCCGGCCGATGTTGGCGGCGAGGAAGGTGGCGACGGGGTTCGCGGCGTCCGTGAGCCGCTCCGGGAAGCCGATCAGGTACACGTCGTCGCCCGCGCCGGCCGCGGCGAGCTCCTCGCGGGTGGCGAGCTCCAGGACGGCGGCGGCGCGCCCCGAGATCGACACGACGCCGACGTCCGGGGTGAGCTGGTCCGCGCTGTCGCGGTGCTGCGGGTGCGTCCGCATGCTGGTCACGGCGAAGCTTATCTGGCCTCGGCCCTCGTTCTCGAGCGCCACGATCGCGCCGCCGCGGCGCTTGGCCGCGGCGATGCAGTGCGCGTTCGTGGCGAGGACGGAGGGGCGCACGGCGAACGCGGTGCAGAACCCCTCGCGCCCGGCGGCGAGCATGAAGATCCCCTTCCTCACGCGATCGTGGAGGTTGCGCCCGAAGTTGGCGTTCGAGGGGTGGAGCGTGCCGAGGCGCCGCTCGATCTCCTTGCGCCGCGGGTCTTCCGGCGGGAGGCGCGCGAGCTCCGCGCGGAGCCGGCTGATCTCGTCGTGGGAGGAGCGGTTGTAGACGATCAGCCCGGCGAGGCTCGCGAGCGCGACGACGAGGAGGAGCGCGAGGATGTAGGTCGTGCGGCGCTGGCCGGCCGTCGCGGCGTGCACCTCCTTGTGGAGCATGGCGTTGAGCTCGACGGTGCCGCGGGGCTTGGAGCGCCCGGTGGCGGCCGAGACGGCCGAGGAGATCATCATGGCGATCGTCCGCTCGCCGACCCGCCGAGCGCCGGCGGGCGGCGCGAGCGCGGCCGGCGCGGGGTGGCCGGCCGCGGGATAACCGGCCGCGGGCGCGGGATAACCGGCCGCGGGCGCGGGGTGGCCGGCCGCCGGCGCGGCGTAGGCCGCGGCGGGTCCAGGGGGCGGTGGTGCCGCCTGCGCGTGCGCCGGCGTCGCGTGCGCGTGCGCGTGCGCGTGCGCGTGCGCCGGTTGCGGCTGCGCGTGCGCCGGCGTCGCATGCGCGTGGGCTGGAGCCGCGTGCGCCGGAGCCGCGTGCACGTACGCCGGAGCCGCGTGCGTCTGCGGCAGGGCGGCGTGCGCCTGCGGCGGACCCGGCGCGCGGCGCTCGACCAGCTCGAGCCGCACCCGCGGCCCCTTCGCGCCGAACGTGACCTCGTCGCCCGAGGCGATCGGGTGCTGCTTGATCCGCTGCCCGCCCACGTACGTCCCGTTGCGGCTGTCGAGGTCGTGGAGCACCCACCCCGACGCCTCGAGGCGCGCCTCCGCGTGGTGGCTGCTCGCGTCGCGGTCGTAGTTCGCGTCGAACACGACGTCGTTGTCAGGCGCGCGACCGAAGCGCACGGCGCGCTTGTCGTGCAGCTCCACGGCGCCGGCGTTGCGCCCGAAGGTGTGCACGACGCGCAGCATCACGGCGCGGGAACCCCCTGCAGCAGATCGATTCGCATCCCGAGCCGGAACGGAGAGCTCTGGGTGACCGTCGCCTTGCGCCCGTCGATCGTCACGTCGTCCTCGTCGTCGATGTGCGCCGCGTGGATCCCGATCACGTGCCCGTACTGGTTGAAGATCGGGCTCCCGCTGTTCCCCCCGCGCGTCACCGCGTCGTGCTGGATCAGCACGGCGCGGTCCGGCGCCGCGGCCTCGCCGTCGATGCCGGTCACCCGCCCGATGCGGCCCTCCAGGAACGTCGCCGAGGGGCTCAGCGGGTCCATCAGGCGGCCGGGGAAGCCGAGGACGTAGGCGTCGTCGCCCGGCCCAATCGCCCGCAGCTCGGCGTCGTTCGCGAGCTTCACCGTGCGCGGCGCCTTGCCGTCGATGCGGAGCAGGGCGACGTCCGGCGTGATGATCCCCTCCGCGCCCGACTTGTACGCCGGGTGGGACGACATCGCGACGATGCGGAAGCGGGTCTTGCCCATCGAGTCGTTCAGCGTGGCGATCGAGGTGCCGCCGCGCGCGCGGCAGTCGCGGATGCAGTGGGCGTTCGTGGCCAGGAGATCGGGCGCGATCGCGAACGCCGAGCAGCAGCCGCCGATGCGGTTGTCGACGGTGTAGCCCATCACGTAGAGCGCCTGCCGGTTCTGCTCGAAGATGGCGCGGCCCGAGAGCACCTGCTCCGGGATCGCCCCCGAGGGGCGCGCCGCGGGCGCGAGGCCGAGGCCGACCTCGCGCGCGAGCGCGTCCGCCGCCCGGCGCGACCGGAACGCGACCACGCCCGCCACCGCCACGGCGACGAGCGCCGCGGCGACGCCGAGCCCGAGGAGCAGGTTGTGGCGCGCCACCTTGCGCCGCGCCTCGTCCGCCCTGGCGCGCACGAGCGCGACCGCCTTCTCCTCGCGCTGCACCGCGCGCACGACCGCATCCCTGACGATGCGCTGCGCGGTCTCGACGTCCACGCGGCCGTCCGCGTCCGGAGCGCGCGGCGGCGCGCCCCCCTGCTCGACGGCCGGGGTCTCCCGGCCACGCTTGTCGTTGCTGCGCAGCATGGCGATCGAGGACGCGCGCATCCGCCGGGGCGCGCGGCCTAACGGAGCAGGTAGTAGCCAGCGATGGTAACGCAGGCGACCGCGCTCGCGATCATCAAGATCACGAGCCACTGCGGCGCGCCGTCGGTCGGGATCAGGATCGGCTCGTCGCCCTGGACGGGGGCGCGGGCGTTGCGCTCGCCCAGGGCGTCGTCCGCCGACGCGGCGGCGAAGGCGTGGTCGTAGATGTCGCCGTCCTCGCCCAGGTCGGGGTCCGTGGTGGCCAGCCACGACTTCGGCGACGGGGGCCGCTGCGAGATCTTCTTCTCCTCGAGCTCCTTGACCCGCCGCGCCGGCTCGGACGCGGCCGCGTTCTGGGCGAGGAGGTGCTCGGGCAGCTGGTACTTCTGGTAGCGCAGCTCCTCGACGTCCTCGAGCGTCGGCGACATCAGCCCGCGGCCGTCGAACTTCGCGACCACCACCGTGATGTTGTCGTGCCCGCCGGCCTGGTTGGCGCGATCCGTCAGCACCTTGCAGGCCTCGATCGGATCGTCGACCGTCCGAAGCACCTCGCGGATCTCCTCGTTCCGCACCATGCCCGAGAGCCCGTCGGAGCAGAGCATCAGCGTGTCGCCCTGCCGGAGGTGCACGTAGGTGAGATCGACCTGCACCGAGTCCGCCGTGCCGAGCGCCTGGAGGATGATGTTGTTGTGCTCGAAGGTCTCGGCCTCCTCCTCGGTGAGCTGGCCGGCCTCGATGAGCTGGTTCACGAGCGACTGGTCGCGCGTCACCTGCACGAGCCGCTCGCCGCGGAGGATGTACGCGCGGCTGTCGCCGACCTGGCCGAGGAACAGGTGATCGTCCATGAGCGCGGCGATGGTCGACGTGGTCCCCATCCCTCGCCGGGTGCGGTCGAGCTTCGCCTCGCTGAAGATCCTGAGGCCGGCGGCCTCGATCGCCTGCACCAGCCGCGCCGCGAGCTCATCGTGGTTCTGCGGGGGGCCGCCCGCGCTCATCCGCTGGTAGATGATGTCGACCGCGAGCTGGCTCGCGACCTCGCCGGCCGCGGCCCCGCCCATCCCGTCGCACACGCCGAGCAGCGCGCCGCGCTCGCCGATCACCTGGCGGCGGTCCATCTCCATCAGGCCGCGGCTCGCCTTCGTGAGATCCGCGACGATGAAGTTGTCCTCGTTGTGCTCGCGCACCTGGCCCACGTCCGTCCGGCCGAAGAGCCGCAGCACGACCTCCGGGCGCGGCGGCGCCTCCGGCGCGCCGTCCTGGTCCTCGGCGTGAGGCCCTCCCTCCGCAGGATCCTCGCCCTGCGCGTCGCCGCCGGAGGCGACGTCGCTCCGGGCGGCCTCCGCCGAGGCGTCGTCGAGCGCTTCGTCGTCGTACGCGCCGACGGCCGACCGCGCCGCGGCGACCGCCTGCGCCTGCGCCGGCGGCGCGTCGGGGGTCGTGTCCTCCGCGGGGTCGTCCGCCCGCGATCCGGTCGGGTCCGCCTCCTCGTCGCGCGACCCGCTCGCGGTGAGCCGCACCCGCGGCGGCGGCGGGAGCTTCCTCGCGACGCTCGCGGCCTTGTCCGGGCTCGGCGCGCCGGGCCCCTTCACGGGCTTCACGGTCGCGCCGGTCTTCTGCTCGCGCGCGGCGGGGCGCGTCTTGGGCGGGGGCGGCTTCCAGTTCACGGGCTTGCCTGCTTCCACAGCCCCCGCCTTGCCGGGCTCGAGCGACGCGGCGCCGTGCGGGGGGTCACCAAGGGCATTGCCCGCGTTGCCGCTCGAGTCGGTCCCCAGCGGCGCCGAGAGCCCGTCGACCTCCAGGGCCTCGGTGGGCGTTTCGCGCGTTTCGCGCGTTTCGCGGACGGTCTGGTCGCTCATCGGGCGAGATCCACGCGGAACAGGTGCTGCCCGATGCGCACGAAGTCGCGATCCACGAGGCTGACCTCCTCGCGGATCGCGACGTAGGTCCCGTTCGACGACTCCAGGTCGGCGAGCGTGAACTCGCCCGTGGCCGGGTTCCTCCGGATGGCGGCGTGGCGTCGCGAGAGGAACGGATCGGCCGTGAATACGATGTCTCCCGTTTCCCGTCCGATCACCGTCTCGTCCCGGTAGAGGTGGTACACGTCCCGCGTCACGCCCTCCACCGTCCGCTGGCAGAGTCGCGCCCGCCGGTGGATGGCGGGCGAGCCAAACAGCAACGTTCCATGCTGGATGGCATGGCCGAGGCCTCGCTCCCCGTCGCTCACAGTCTGAAACTGTAACACCTCGAGCCCCAGGAGAAGCAAGTCGCCATCTCGGAGCGGGTGCGTCTTCCTGATGCGCAGGTAAATGCGGTTGATGCTGCCCAGGTCGCGGAGCACCCAGGACCCGTTCTGCGCGGCGATCCGCGCGTGCCGCGGCGAGACGTACAGGTCGTCCTCGAGGAGGATGTCCCCCTCGCTGCGGCCGATGTCGACCTGCGGGCCGTCGAGCGGGAAGCTCTTCCCCTCCGTCCCGTCTTCGACGATCACGATGAGCTTGCCCTGGGGCGCCCGGGTGGGCCGGGTGTCGGCTGGCACCCATGCGGGCGGCCGCACCGAGTAGGACGCCCGAAGCGGAGCGAGCGGGATCTGGGAGGGAGGCGGCGGCGCGCTGCCCGTCTCGGGGCCGGGAGCGGCGGCGGCGTCCGCGTCCCGCGGCCGCACCACGTCGCGCGCTCCCTCCAGGGTGGGCGCGGCCGCGGGCTGCGGGCGTTCGGCGCCGTGGGGCGGGCGCTCGGCGCCGTGGGGCGGGCGCTCGGCGCCGTGGGGCGGGCGCTCGGCGCTGGGCCGCTCGGGGTCGAGGGGGGCGCCACAGTACTTGCAGAACCGTGTGCCCGCCATGCACTGGCCGTGGCAGCGCGCACACTCGACCGGCGGCGCCGGCGCGCGCTGCGACGACGCGATGTCGAGCACCGGCGAGCCGACGATCTTGTCGGGCGTGCCCCCGCCGGCCGGGAGCGGCGGCAGCCGCGGCGGCGGGAGCGCGACCGGTGGCAGCGGGGGGCGCGCCTGCTTGGCCGACGGCGAGCCGCCAGCGCCCGCCGGCTGCAGATCGCCGTCGTGCGCGCGCTCGTCGTGCGCGCGGCGCGGCGGCGCGGCGTCGGGCTCCGGCCCGTGCCGGAGCGCGGCGTCCTGGAGCGCCCGCGCGGCCGGCATGACCTCGTCGCGCGCCGCGTGCGGCGCGCGCGCCGTCTCGAGTGCGGGCCTCGAATCGGCGCCCGCCGCGCTCGTCGATGTCGGCAGGCTCGGCGGCGCGGGCGCGGCGTCGTCTCTCTTCTTGGGGAGCGGCGCGCCGCACGTCACGCAGAAGCGGAACCCCGGGGGGTTGACCGCGGCGCAGCTCGGGCAGGAGCTCGCCGCCAGCGCGTCGGACGCCGCGGACGGCGGCACGGCCGGCGCGGGCATGTTGATCCGATCCGCGAGGCTGGGCCCGTGCAGCGCCGGCGCCATCTGGATCGCGCTGTCCAGCGCGCCCGTCGCGGGCGCCGCGGCGCCCTCGCGCGCCGGGCGGGGGCCTGCGTCGGGGCGGCCGTGCACCGCCGGCAACGAGGGCTCCGTTCTCGGGGTGCCGAGCGGGGTGAACGAGAACACCGGCGCCTCCGGGCGGAGCCGGCTCGGCGTGTGGCGAGGCCCCGCGGCCCGGGCGGCCGCGCGGTTGTCGGTCGCCGGCGGCGTGTCGGCCAGCGCAGGCGACACCAGCGCCGGGAGCGCCACATGCGGCATGCCGCTCGGCGGCGTCGGCGGGGCGACCCGCGCCTCGCGCGCCCTGAGCCGTCGGCCGCAGTCCTGACAGAACGTCAGATCGTCGGCATTGTCGCGACCGCACACATCGCAGATCACGCTGCCGAGGGGACCGCGGAGCGACGGTCGAGTCAAGTAGCCGGTGCGTTCTCTCGATCGGGCCGGGGGTGCCGCTCAGCGCCGCCCGAGCTCCTCGGCGCCGCCCGAGCTCCTCGGCGCCGCCCGAGCTCCTCGGCGCCGCCCGAGCTCCTCGGCGCCGCCCGAGCTCCTCAGCGCCGCCCGAGCTCCTCAGCGCCGCCCGAGCTCCTCAGCGCCGCCCGAGCTCGGAGCGCACCTCGAGCAGGAACTCGAAGGCGACGAACTGCGCGATGGCCGTCTGCCGCTCGTAGTTGGCCGTGTCCTTCCAGCCCGCCAGCAGCACCGGCCGGTAGACGCAGCTGAGGCCGATCACCGCGCGGCGCGATACCTCCAGCTCGACGCCGACGCCGGCGAAAATGAGCGCGCCGCCGGTCTCGACGCCCCACTCGTTGCCATAGACGACGCCTCCGATACCAGCGGAAAAGTACGGGGCCGTCCGGTAGCCGATGTCCGGCAGGTACCTCATCTCGGCGCGCAGCTGCTGGAAGATGCCGAGCCGGTAGAGGTTCTCCGAGTCCATCTTGGTGAACTCGTAGGCCCCTCCGAAGTACCAGGGGCCCGGCGAGCGGTACCCGCCGCGGACCGTGAGCCCGCCGCCGCTGCCGAGGATGCACGGCGTGAAGCGCTCCGCCGCCGGGCAAGCGGCGCCGGGGTCGAGGTTGATCTCCGACGCGAGGGCCACGCCGTACTGCGCGTATTCGACGTGCAGCGGCGGCGGTCGGGTGGCGATCTCCACGCGCGGCGGCTCGACGGGCGGCGGCTCGACGGCGACCCGATCGTCCTGCGCCTCCGGCGCCGCGCCCGCGGCCGGGTCGCCTCCGGCGTCATCGTCCGCGGCGTTCGCGCTCGCCGCGGCGGGCGCGAACGCGGCGCGGGCCGGCGGCGCGGCGGCCGCGCTCGCGGACAGCGCGGCGCTGGCCGCGAGCATCGCGACCAGGAGCGCGCCGGGCGGAGGTCGTAAACGCACGACTCGCTCTGGATACGCGAGAGATCCGCCGCCCGCAACGCTTCACCTGCGGCGCGCTCGCGGCGCTGAGGGCGACGTCGCGCCGAGGAGCGGCCGTCCGGAGCCTCGCTTCGCCGTCGGGCGCGCCCCGAGAAACGAGAGGAACGGACGGGGAAACAGGCCGGGCACGGACGGGTAAACGGACCGGGAACAGAGGGGCGGCAGGCGAACTCTTGAAGCTCGATGACATACGCCGCTTGACGGCAGCGGCGAGGGTCGCCTAAACGAAGCCACCTTCATGGAGATTCACCTCGACAAGCGTGCCGTAAAGCAGATCCGCCTCTCTGCGGCGGATGCCGTTGAGGAAGGCGACACCGAAGCCCTGCGCGAGGACGTCCTCGAGGCGTTCTCGGAAGAGCAGGTCGAAGAGATCGAGCGTCGTCTGGACAGCGGAGATTTTTTTGAGTTCTTGACCGACGTGCTCGATGAGTGGGGGGGCGACGACGTCGACGAGCTCTTCGAGCTCCTCGAGACGCAGCTCGGCGACATCGGCATCGACCTGAAGTACGAGCCCCGCGACGACGACGACGACCTCGAGGAGGCCGACGAGGACCTCGGCGACGACGACGACGACGACGAGGAGGGCGACGACGACGCCGAGCTGGAGCCCGAGGACGAGGACGACTGAGCGCGGGCGCCCTCTCATCGAGGGCGCAGCGGCCCCGCCGCGCGGCGGGGCCGCGTCAAGCATCCTTGCGCCGGGACCCCGCCGCGCAGCGCGCCCGCGTCAAGGATCCTTTCGGGGTTCGAGCTCGCGGAGGATGTACTCCGCGCAGGAGCGCTGCCCCTGCGGGATCGACGGGCAGATCGCGTGCGCGCAGCGCGCGTAGCGCGAGTCGGGGAGCTCCCGGCTGAGCAGGGCCACGGTCGCGCAGGCGTCCTCGGCCCGGCCGTCCTCGCGCCACAGCTTCGCCTCGGCCCAGAGCGCGTCGTCGCGCAAGAGGGACGTGCGGTGGTCCGTGTAGAGCTTGCGCAGCTCGCGGCGCGCCGACGCGCGATCGCCGAGCGCGTCGCGGTAGAGCCGCGCGATCTCGAGCTGCGCGTCGTCGAACCGCTCGCGGTCGTAGCTGCCCGTCACCGCGGGCTCGCGCGAGGCGAGCATCTCCCGCAGGTAGCCGATGGCCTCCTTCGGGCGGCCGAGAGCGGCGGCGAGCTCCGCCGCGCGGAAGAGCGCGTCGTCCGTCAGGCTGCCCTCCGGGTACGGGTGCGCGCGCGCGGCGGCGACGAGCGCGCGGAGCGCGCCCTCGCGGTCGCCGCTCCGCTCGAGGAGCAGCCCCGTGTGGTAGGCGACGTCCTGGTCGAGCTCCGTCCCGCGGAAGGCCGGGCCCTCTCGCCGCAGCCACGCGAGCGCGCCGGCCGCGCCGCCGCGGTCCTCCTCGCGCTGGATCAGCCGCTTCAGCGCGCCGCGCGCGAGCCCGTGCGACGGGTGCCGCCGCGCCGCCGCGAGGAGCCTGGCGTAGCCGGCGTCCGCGTCGCCGTGCTCGATCGCGAGATCGGCGAGCTCGAACTCCGCGCGCGGGGAGCGCGGGCCGCTCGGCGAGTCGGCGAGCAGCCGCTCGTACGACGCGCGCGCCTCGGCCCACGCCTCGGCGCGCTCGAAGGAGCGCGCCTGTAGGAGCCGCGCCTCGTCGCGGTCCTTGACGCGCAGCGCGCGCGCGGCGGCGCCGTCGTACGCGCCCGCCGCCTCGCGGTAGCGCCCAGCGTGGTAGGCGCGCGCGCCGGCCGCCATCGCGTCGAGGTAGGCGTCGCCGCGCGTCGCCGCGCACGCCGGGACGAGCAGCGACGCGAGCGCGAGCGCGGCGGCCGTGAAGGCGCGGCGGCTCATGCGCGCGCGCCCGCGCCGCCGCGCTCGCGCGGCGAGGCCAGCACCTCGGCGAGCGCCTCGGCGAGCGCGCGCGCCGCGGGCGCGACCTGCGCGGGCGCGAGATCGAGGTGGGTCACGACGCGGACGGCGCTCCGGTCCGCCGCGCCGACGAGCACGCCGCGCCGCCGCGCGGCCTCGACGAGCCGCTCCGCCGGGATCCCCGGCGTCTCGACGTAGACGATGTTCGTCTCGGGCTCCGCGACCGTCGCGGGCGGCGTGGCCGACGTGGCCGACGCGGGCGGCGTGGCCGACGCGGGCGGCGTGGCCGACGCGGGCGGCGTGGCCGACGTGTCCGTCGCGTGCGGCGCCGAAGCGCTGCGCGCCGCCTCGCGCATCGCGCGCGCGATCGCGCGCGCGGCCTCGTGATCCTCGGCGAGGCGGACCTGGTGGTGCGCGAGCGCGTGCAGCGCGGCGGCCGCGAGCACGCCGGCCTGCCGCATCCCGCCGCCGAGCATCTTCCGGAAGCGCAGCGCGGCGCGCACCACCTCGGCGCTGCCCGCGAGCGCGGAGCCGACCGGCGCGCCGAGCCCCTTCGAGAAGCAGACGCTCGCCGTGTCGAACGGCGCCGCGAGCTCGGCGACCGTCCGGCCGGAGGCGACCGCCGCGTTCCAGATGCGCGCGCCGTCGAGGTGGAGCGCGAGCCCGTGCGCGCGCGCGACCGCGGCGATCGCGAGCACGTCGCGCTGCGGGAAGACCCGCCCGCCCGCGCGGTTGTGGGTGTTCTCGATCGCGACGACGCGGGTGCGCGGGAGGTAGTACTGCGGCGGCTTGATCGCGCGCTCGACGTCCTCCGCCGTGAACAGCCCGCCGCGGCCCGCGAAGGCGAACTGCACGCCGCTCCACGCGGGCGCGGCGCCGCTCTCGTTGTACGCGCAGTGCGCGCCCTCGCCCGCGATCACCTCGTCGCCGCGCTGGGTGTGGCAGAGCAGCGCGATCTGGTTGCCCATCGTGCCGCTCGGCACGAACAGCGCCGCCTCCTTGCCCGTGAGCTCCGCGACGCGCTCCTCGAGCCGGCGCACGGTGGGGTCCTCCCGGTAGACGTCATCGCCGACCTCGGCCGCCGCCATGGCCGCGCGCATCGTCGCGGTCGGTCGGGTCACGGTGTCGGAGCGGAGATCGATCATCGCTTGCATGCTGGAACCTCGGTGTCCGTCGCGGCCGGCATCGTAGCACCGCGCCCTCCCTCGCTACGCGGGGCTCTCCGCCGCGAGCCTCGGGAACCGCTCGGCCATGCGCCACGCGATCCGCGTCGCCATCGCCATGATCGGCACCTGCGAGTTCACGCCGATGCTCGTGGGGAGGATGGACCCATCGGCGACGAAGAGCCCCGGCAGCGCGAAGCACTCGCCGCTCTGATCGACGACGCCGCGCCTCGGGTCGTTCGCCGCCCGCGCGCTCCCGAGCGGGTGGAACGCCATGCACTCGATGCGGCGCGCGTCCAGCGGGGCGCGCTCGGCCGCCCGCGCGGCGTCCATGGTCGTGATCGGCGGGCCGCCGAGCACCGCGGTGTAGACCTCGCGCGCGCCGGCGGCGATCGCCATCTCGCTGAGGATCGTGATCGATCGCCGGAGCCGCGCGAGATCCCGCGGCGCCATCGCGTACGAGATCACGGGCTCCCGCCCGAGGCCCGGGCGGACGCGGCCGCCGCCCTCGTCGTGGATCATCGCCCCGAAGACGGCGCAGCTCGGGAGCGCGCGGACCCGCCGCCGCAGCGCGGGGCCGACGCCGGGGAGGCCCGCGGCGAGCACGTTCACCGCCGAGTACACGCCGACGAGCTTGATGCCCTCCGCGTCGAAGTGATCGGAGTACACGCTCTGGAGGGCGCCGTCCCAGCCGTTCAGCGCGTCGTCGAACCGCGCGACGACGCGCACCGCGGGGTGCAGCGTCACGCCGCTGCCGAGCGCGGGGCTCGCCTTGAAGGCGCCGGTCGATCCGAGGAGCAGCGGGGTGTGCAGCGCGCCGCACGCGGCGACGACGACCTTCGCGCGCACGCGGAACCTCCGCGGCGGCGCCGCCGGCGCCCCGGGCGCGCCGCCGAGCAGCGTCCCCTCGACGCCGGCGGCGCGCCCGCGCTTCACGGAGATCCGGTCGACGAGCGCGTCGGCGACCACGCGCGCGCCGCGCGCCGTGGCCGACGGCAGGTAGGCGACGTCGACCGAGCGCTTCGCGCCGGCGGGGCAGGTGAAGTTGCAGCGGCCGTTCCCCTCGCACGCGTCGCCGGTGTTGCGGCGGAGCGGGCGCATCGGGATGCCGAGCCGCCGCGCCCCCTCGACGAACCGCGCCGTCGACGCCGAGCGCATCGCCTCGGGGACCTCGCGGACGTGGAGCCGCTCTTCGACGCTCTCGTACGCCGGCTCGAGCGCCCGCTCCGAGAGCTCGTCGAGGCCGAGGTCGCGCACCCACCGCGCGTGGACGCCGCCCGGGATGCGGAAGCACACGCCGCCGGTCACCACCGAGGAGCCGCCGACGGCGCGCCCCAGGGTGAGGGAGATGATCGGCGTCTGGCCCACGCCGAACGCCGTGACCATCCCGCTGTCCCGGAACAGCCGGCGCAGGGACTCGCTCGGCGTGAAGCGCTGGTAGTCGGCGGGGCGGTGGTAGGGGCCCTCCTCCAGCACGATCACGCTGCGGCCCGCCTCGGCGAGCAGCGCCGCGACCACCGCGCCGCCGGCGCCCGAGCCGACCACGACGACGTCGCACGCCTCGTCGAACCCCGCGGGCAGGTCGCGCCCGCGGACGATCGGCTCGCCCGACGCGATCGCGCCCTTCACGCGGCGCCCCCGTCGCGCTCTTTGACCGGGGAGAGCGCCGGCAGCCTGCGCCGCGCCGCGGTGCTCTCGCGGTCGAGGCCCGTCATCGCGAGCTCCGCGCCCTCCTCGAAGGCAGGGATGCAGAGCGGCACCTTGAAGGCGAGCAGCAGCACGGAGAGCAGCCCGACGCGGCTCGACTCCAGCGCCTCGAGGTAAGCGAGCCGCCGGCCGAGCGGGAGCCGGCTCATCCGGCCGAAGGCGCCGATGACGAACAGCGGCAGGAGCTCGAGGCAGACCGCGAGCAGCGTGAAGCCGCGCCGCGTCTCGGCGCTTCCTTCCCCGAGCGAAAGATCCAGCCACACGACCGCGCGCTCGCACACCTCCGGTCGCGGCGGGACGAGCTCGCCGCGCTCGTCCTCGTCGCACAACATCGCCTCGGCCGCCGACCACGCGACGCGGCGCGCCCACGGCGAGAGCCCGCGCGCGGCGCGGTCCGATCGATCGAGCCCTTGCGCGGCGCGTCTGCGCGCGTCTCCGGCCAGGTCCTGCATGCGCGCGCGAGCCTACCGCGAATCGTGGCGCGCGGTCTGGTCGGCGCCGATCCGGTTCTGATATGCACCTGAGTGGCCGAGGGTACACGGAGGACACATGGCGGAGCGATCGCTGCAGCACCGGGAGCCTGACAGCAAGGACGACGAGACGCTGAGGAGAGAGGCGCGCGTGCACCTCGCGAGCGAGCCGGCGCTGCAGCTCGTGGCGGAGCTGATCGCGCGGCTGCGGGAGCTCGACCTGCCGTGGTGGACGCCGGTCAAGCTGCGCGAGCGCTGGGGCGCCGTCGAGCGGATGGGGTGGTTCCGCGAGCGGAGCGACATCCGCCAGCAGATCACGACGTCCCTCACCGGCCTCTCGCCGCGCGCGGCGCGCCGCAAGACGCCGGACTTCCAGGGCGCCCTCATCGACTCGGTCATCGACGAGGGCGACATCACCCCGCGCGCGTTCGAGGCGGCGTTCGACCCGCGCGATCTCGCCGTGTACGGCCCGGCCGGCGCGTACTGGCACTTCTTCCGGGAGTCGATGCCGTGGGACCAGGACACGCCGGGGCACCAGGAGATCGTCGCCTGGCTGCTCAAGGCGCTGCTCGCGGATCGCAGCCCGTTCGAGGGCATCGGGAGGACGCCGATCCTCACGCCGTGGGACGTGCGCACGGCGATCGACGGCCGGCTCTGGCAGACCCGGATCCCGCTCGAGATCCGCGTCGCCATCGACAACGCGCGGCTCAAGCAGGAGCGCGAGCGGCCGGGCGTGCCGTTCCACGCCGACGGCGAGCTCGCGATCGCCGGGCCGGACATCATCGCCGCGAACATCCCGCCGCGCGAGATCCTGCCGGTCGTGCAGCTCGCGCAGAAGGCGATGCGCTTCGATCCGCCGCGGGCCGCGCAGAAGGCGGAGGCCCCGAAGGCGGCGGCGGCGGAGCTGTCCTCGGGCCGCAGCGGCGCGGCCGCGCAGCCGGCGGCAGCCTCGGCGCCGGCGGCGTCCAGCGGCGCGCCCGCGTCGGCGCCGACGGCGTCGGCGGCGGCGGCCTCGGCGCCGGCGGTAACCTCGGCGCCGGCGTCGTCCGGGGCGCCGGTGTCGGCGCCGGCGGGCTCGACCCCTGCCGTGTCCGGCGGCGCGCTCGACGCGGTCTCGGCTGGCAAACCCGCCGCGGGCGCCGGCGCCTCTTCCGGCGCGGCCGGCTCGCCGCCGGCAGGTGTGTCTGCCGCGGTGAGCGGCCCGCCGAGCGCTTCTTCCCCGGTCTCCGCGGCGTCCCCGGCCTCCGCGGCGCCGCGGTCCGCCGGGAACCTCACGCCCGCGCCCGGCGCGGTCGCCGCGACGCCGAGCGCGATCGCGGCGCGGCCGGCGTCGTCGGCCGGCGCGCCTGCGTCGGCCGCCGCGCCGTCGATCGCCGAGCCGGCGCGCGCGAGGCTCCCGAGTGATCCCGGCATCACCTCGCCGTCGCGTGTGTCTGCTCCTCCTCCGCCGCCGGCGCCCCCCGCGGCGCGGGCGTCGACGCCGCCCGCGCCGCCCGCGACTGCAGGGGCGCGCCCGTCGACGCCGCCGGCGCCGCCCGCGACCTCAGCGGCGCGCCCGTCGACGTTGCCCACGACGCCGCCGGCGCCGGGCGCCGCGCGCGGCGCCGCCGGGATCGAGTCGCTCGACGACATCGAAGAAGAGGACGACGACGGCGTGCAGAGCGAGCGCACGAACCCGTGGGCGATCTCGGCTTCCGAGCAGGCCGACGTCGATCTCGACGACCTCGGCGACGTGGGGCCGTCCGACGGCGCCAAGCCGCCCGCCAAGCCCTGACGAGCCGCTCCGCCCCGGCGCGGAGCGCCGGAGGCGCGCGGCGCTTTAACACTTCTTCACGCACATCCCTGCATTCCCTTCACACGCCCTGCGCAGCTTGACCGTGGTTCGGGGCCGCGCGTCTGCGGCGCCGGTCCTCGTCGCTCGGGGCGCGCTCGCGGCGCGCGACGGCGCGCAAGCGCGCCGCCCTCGTCTTGGGCGGCGCCCGCGCTCGTCCCCGATCGCGCGCGCTCTCGGGTGAACCGAGCGCGCGCCCACGCCCCGCGCGCGAACGTCAACGGAGACGCTCACGGAGGTGCTCATCATGCTCGGATTCGTGATTGGAACGGCTTGCCTCATCGGCCTGATCATGGCGCTCAGGCGCGGCCGGTACGCTTGCGGCGCGCCCTGGGCCGCGGAGCCGCACCCCTTCCGCCGCCGCGGCTTCGGCGGCTTCGGCGGCTTCGGCTTCCGGCGGCGGTTCTTCCTGTCGTTCCTCTTCGACCGGCTCGACACGACCCCGGCGCAGGAGAAGGTCATCGTCTCCGCCCTCGACGAGCTGCGCGCCGCGGCGGACGCGCAGCGCGGCGAGCTCCGCGGTACGCGCGCCGACGTGGCGGCCGCGCTGCGGAGCCCGAGCCTCGACGAGACGCGCCTCGGCGAGCTCTTCGCGCGGCACGACACCGCCATCGAGGCGCTGCGCAAGGCCGCGGTCGGCGCGCTCGGCAAGGTCCACGCCGTGCTCGAGGACCGGCAGCGCGAAGAGCTCGCGGACCTCGTCGAGATCGGGCCGGCCGCGTTCCGCGGCGGGTGGTCCGGCCGAGCGCGAGGGCGCGGACGTTACGCCGATCCGTACCGGACCCGTGGCCACTGGGCGTGAGGAAGGGAGCGAGGGATAGACACATGATCCGACGCAAGACCACGATCGCGCTGCTCGCGCTCGGCACCGTCCTCGGTTACGCCTCCGGCTTCGCCTCGCTGGGCTGCCACGCAGAGGCCCGCCGCCAGGCCTTCCAGCGACACGTCGCGTCGCTTTGCGTGGACGCCGCGAGGGGCGCCGAGCGCGCCGGACCCACCACGGCGCGGAGCGCCGCGGCCGACGCGCAGGTCGACACCGGCGCGGCCCGCTGATCTATAAAACGAAGGCGGCAGCCGCGCGCTGCCGCCCTTGCTCCCGGGTCACTTCATGGCGTTGCGGCTCCTTCTCATCGATGACGACACCCGCCTCCACGGCTTGCTCGCGAGCTACCTCGAGCAGAACGGCTTCGCGGTCACCGTGGCGAACGACGGCGCGCAGGGCCTCGCCGCGCTCGCCGCGGGCACCTTCGACGCCGTCCTGCTCGACGTGATGATGCCGGGCATGGACGGCATCGAGGTCGTGCGCCGCATCCGGCAGAAGAGCTCGATGCCGGTCCTGATGCTCACCGCGCGGGGCGACGAGGCCGATCGCGTGGTCGGCCTCGAGATCGGCGCCGACGACTACATCGCGAAGCCCTTCAGCCCGCGCGAGCTGCTCGCGCGCCTCCGGGCGGTGCTCCGGCGCGCCACGCCCGACGCGGCCGGCGAGCGGATCGTGGCCGGCGACATCGTGATCGACGTGCCCGGCCGCGTGGTCACCGTGGCCGGCAAGTCCGCGGATCTCACCGGGATCGAGTTCGACATCCTCGTCGCCCTGGCGCGCCGCGCCGGGCGCGTCGTCGCCAGGGACGCGCTGCTCGAGGAGGCCGGCCGCGGCGACGTCAACGTCGGCGGGCGGACGGTCGACGTCCACATCTCCCACCTGCGCCAGAAGCTCGCCGACGACCCGAGGTCGCCGAAGCTGATCAAGACGGTGCGCGGGGTCGGCTACGTGCTCGCCAAGGACCGCGCGTGAGCGGTTGCCGGTCGTGGCTGCACGAGCGCCGGGCGAGCGTCGCGATCGGCCGCTTCCTCAGCGCCCGGCTCCACCGCCGGATCTTCATGTGGTTCGGCGCGACGATCCTGCTCACCGCGCTCGCCGCGTTCGCCACGGTCGGGGCCCTCGATCGCGTCGGCAGCTCCGGCTGGCGGCGCGATCACGCGAGCGCCCAGTCCTTCGTGGGCGACCAGTTCCAGCGGGTCTGGGGCGACCCGGCGGCCCGCGACGCGCTCGCCCGCGTGATCGTCGAGGACTTCGACACCGACCTCGAGCTCCTCGACGCGCGGGGGCGGCGGATCGCGCGGTACGGCCAGCCCTGCCGGGCGCACGCCCTGATCTCCCCCATCCGCGGCGAGGGCGGGCCGCTCGGCACCGTGCGCCTCTGCCCCGGGCGCGGCCGCTCCGGCGGATCGCTCCGCCTCGCCCTGCCGCTGCTCGCGGTGGCGGTCGTCCTCTGGGCGGCCACCGGGCTCATCTCGCGGCGCCTCGCCCGGCCGCTCGTCGACCTGGCCCGCGTCGCCCACGAGATCGGCGCCGGCAAGCTGTCGAGCCGCGTCCGGCTCGACGTCCGCAAGCAGGACGAGGTCGGCGTGGTGGCCGAGGCGGTCAACGACATGGCCGCGCGCATCGAGCGCCAGCTCGCCGACCAGCGGGAGCTCTTGGCCGCCGTGTCGCACGAGCTCCGCACGCCGCTCGCCCGGATCCGGCTGCTCACCGAGATGGCCCGGACGAGCGTCGCCCCGAGCGCCGCCGTGCTCGACGACCTCGACCGCGAGGTCATGGAGATCGACGCGCTCGTCGGCGATCTCCTGGCGAGCTCGCGCCTCGACTTCGCCGCCCTCACCGTGAGCCGCCTCGTGCCGGCCGAGGCCGCCATCCGCGCCCTGGAGCGCGCCGGGCTGGATCCGACGCTGCTGGAGGTCGCCGAGCGGACGCCGACGTTCGAGGCGGACGCGACGCTGCTCGCGCGCGCCCTCGCCAACCTGCTCGAGAACGCGCGCGCCCACGCGGGGGGCGCCGAGCGCGTGCGGGTCCGTCCCGGTGGTCCGGACAGCATCGTCTTCGAGGTCGAGGACCGCGGGCCCGGGTTCGCGGAGGGGGAGGAGGCGCGCATCTTCGAGCCGTTTTTCCGGCGCGATCGCGCTCAGGGCAGCGGCGCGGAGCGCGGCTCGCTCGGCCTCGGCCTCGCGTTGTGCAAGCGCATCGCCGAGGCGCACGGGGGCCGCGCGTTCGCCGAGCGCCGGGAGGGCGGCGGGGCGCGCGTGGGCATCGAGCTCGCGCTGCGCCCGCCGGAGGTCGGCGCGCGGTCCGGCCGCGTGTAACCGCGCCGGGGCGTTCCCGCTTGACCGGGCGACGGCGCGGGTGCAACCCTCCTCTGGCTCGCGAACATGCGAATCCTCCTCTGTGAAGATCAGGACGCGATCCGGCGCATGATCGAGGCGCTGATCGGCGCGAGCGGCCATGAGGTCATCGGCGTCAGCACCGGCCCCGAGGCGGTGGAGCGCGCCTTGACGGAGCCGTTCGACGTCCTGCTGCTCGACCTGATGCTCCCCGGGAGCATGGACGGGTTCGAGGTGTGCGCGCGCCTGCGCGCCGATCCGAGCACCTCCAGCCTGCCGATCATCGTGATCAGCGCCCTCGACGACGTCGACGCGCGCCGCCGCGCCGAGCAGCTCGGCGCGACCGCGTACTACGCGAAGCCGTTCCGACCGCTCGAGCTCCTCGAGTACATCGGCGGGCTCAAGGCCGCGCGGCGGGGCTGAGGCGCGCAGTCCTTCGGGGGCGGGGGCCGAGGCGGCGAACCGCCGAGGCGGCGAACCGCCGAGGCGGCGAACCGCCGAGGCGGCGAACCGCCGAGGCGGCGAACCGCCGAGGCGGCGATCCTGCGCGGGGCGCGCGGCGTCGAGCCGCGTTGCCGGCGAGAGAGGGCGCTGGAACATGGCGCCCGATTTGGCTACACCCCGCCGTCATGCACACTGGGTGGCGCGGGGTGATGGCTTCGGCGCTCGCGGCGGCCTCTCTGGCCGGGCTTGCGGCGGGCTGCGAGGACGACAAGGGCAAGGCGCAGGTCGCGGCCGACGCGGGCGCGCGCGACGCAGGGCCGGCGCAGCCGGCCATCGGCGGCAAGCTCGGCGAGGCGGTCGCCCAGGCGGCGTCAGGCAGCCCCGCCGCGGCGGCGCCGACCGCCGGCGCGACGGATGGCCCGCCGGAGAACGGGGTGTTCACCCTGCCCGGAGCGGCCGCGGCGCTCCCGAAGGACGCGCCGTACAAGATCGAGATCATCGCCGAGGGGGGCGAGCCGCGCGCCCAGCTCGCCGCGAAGATCGACCCGAAATCCGAGCAGAAGCTCAACGTCACGCTCGGCCTGCGCATGGGCGGACCGCAGGGGCTGCCGAACCTCGAGCTCGGCGTGACCCTGAAGACGGACAAACCCAAGGAGGGCGCGGGCGCGGCCGGCGCAGCTGCCGGGGCCGCCGGCGCGGCCGCCGGCGCGGCGGCGACCGGCGCGGCCGCGACGAAGGTGATCGCGCAGGTCACGTCGGCGACGCTGGCGTCGATGTCCCCGGGCGGTCCGCCGAAGGAGCTCGTGGACGTGCTGGGAAAGCTGAAGGGGAGCTCCGTCCGTTACGACCTCTCGCCGGCGAACGTGGCCAGCAACTTCAAGCCCGAGCTGCCCAAGGACGCAGACCCGGGGCTCGAGCCGGTGCTCGAGGCGCTCGGCGAGGCCATCGGCCTCCTCACGCCGGCGCTGCCGGACAAACCCGTCGGCGCCGGGGCCTACTGGATGGTCACCGACCGCGCCGTGGTGTCGGGCGCCGGCCTGCCGGTGCTGCGGTACCGGGTCTTCAAGCTCGACAAGATCGAAGGCGACACGGTCTCGCTCTCCGTGGACACACGCCAGTACGCCGAAGGGGCCGACCTCAGGCTGCCCGGACCGAACGGAGACGTCACGATGACCATCGACCGGGTCGAGTCCTCCGGCAAAGGCGCGCTCTCCTGGTCGCCGTCGCGCTTCGTGCCGGCCACGGGCGACGTGTCGCAGCGGCTCCAGGCGCTGCTGGTACCGCCCGGCGGCCAGCAGGCAGCCCAGCGCAGCGTGGCGCAGGTGGAGCTCACGGCGAAGCTCGCGCCCCCGGCGGCGCAGTAGCGCCGCGCGGCGGCCCGGCCCGCCCGGTGCACGTGCCGGACGGCACACCGCACCTTGGCCAATTCCGTGCATGTGCGCCCGCGAGGGGAGCCGCGATGTCTGTCCAACCTGGCCGAGGGCTGCGTGCGGACGGACGGACCGGCGGGACAGGGCGCATGGCCACCACGGACGAGCAGAACGTGCACGGTTGCGGCGTCGAGGCCTACCTCGACGAGCCGGGTCTCAGCGACGGGCAGCGGCGGCGGCTGCGGCTGTTCCACGCGGTGGAGGAGGTCGTGAACGACCGCGTGGAGCAGCTCTGCGCGTCCAGCGAGCTCGAGGTGACCGACGTGGCGGTCCTCGTCGTGTCGCCGGCGGCGCGCCGGCTCTTCTGGCGCAGCGGCGCGCCTGGCGCGGGCGGCGCGCGCGCGGCGGCGGCGAGCGCGAGCGTCCTCCTCGGCCATCGAGCGCGGCTGCACGACTTCCTGCACGCCGTGCTGCCGCCCGCCGACGAGGCGCCGTTCGACCCCTACGCCGACCTGCTCGCGCCGTCTCCGCCGCAGTGCGTCCGCGTGCTCATCGTCGACGAGGGCTCGCTCACGGTCCTGAATTACGGCGCGTTCGTGACGGTATGCCTCGATCGGCGCGAGATGCCGGAGGCGTAGCGGGCGGCCCCTCCGGCCTGCTCAGAAGCGCACCGTGAGGCCGAGCGGGCTGACGGCCGCGCGCGGCGGGGCCGGCGCGCGCGGGGCGCTCTCCGCGGGGCGCCCGAGGATCAGCACGAGCGCGCCAGCGCCGGCCGCGGCGAGGCCGGCGCCGGCGACGAGGTCGCCCGCGAGGGCCTGGGCGCGCGCGGCGTCGGCCGCGTCGCCGTCGCGCGTCGGCGCGTCCGACGCGTTCACGACGCCGACGAGCCCGACGGCGACGCCGGCCGCGAAGGTGGTCAGCCCGCCGACGAGCAGCGCGATGGGCACGAGGCGGCCGCTCGCGGGCTCGGCCGCGGCATCCGCGCCGGGCGGCAACCCGCGCGGCGCGGCCCGCGGCCCGGCGGCCGGTCGCAAAGCAGCGGCGGCGTTGCGCTCCAGGTGCAGCACCAGGATCGCGCGGCTCCCCGGCGCGGCGGAGACGTTCCGCTGCACCTCGAGGTGGCCCGGCGCGCTCGCGATGATGACGTGGTTCCCCGGGTTGATCAGCCGCGGGCGATCGAGCGCCGCCGTCGGCACGGCGACGCCGTCGATCTTCACCACGAGGCCGGCGACGCTGCCGGGCGAGAGCCGGAGCTCGATCGCGGCGACGCGGCGCTCGAGCTCGTGCACCGCCTGCCGCGCGAGCGGCTCGTACTCCTTCGTCGCCGGCGCGGACGGCTCGATCAGGAACGCGCGGAAGCTCTCCAGCGCCTCGACGAGCAACCCCGTCTGCTGCTGCGCCACCCCGAGGCTGTAGAGCGTGATCGGCGCGCGCTTGATCGCGAGCGAGCGCTCGTACCGCTCGCGCGCCTGCTCCCAGCGGCCCTGCTTCGCGAACTCGGAGCCCTCGATGAAGATCTCGCGCGCGACGGCCACGTCGGCCGCGCTCTGCGCCGCCGCGGGCGCGGGCGCGGCGAGGACCCCCGCCGCCCCGGCGAGGAGCGCGAGGGCGGCAGCCAGCGGTCGCAGCGGTCGCAGCGGTCGCAGCGGTCGCAGGCGCGGCGGGGTCACGGCCTGAACCTCTGCCCGTCGGGCGACAGCGCGAACCCGTCGAGCCCGGACCACACGATGAGCTCCGTCCCGGTCCAGACGCCCACCCCGTAGCTGTGCTGCCGCTCCGCCGCCGGGTTGATCGCGGCCCACCCGGACCCCGGATCGTAGAGCTTCCCGTCCCTCCTCAGCGTCGCGCCGTCCCGCCCGCCGACGAGGAGCGCGCGCGAGCCGGTCCACCCGGCCCACCCGGTGCGCCGCTCCTCGCGCATGCGCCGCGACGGGCGCCCCCCGTTGACGATCCCGCCCCAGGTGCCGGCCACGGGGTCGTAGATGCCGCCGCTGTCCATGGCGTCGCCGTCGTCGTCCCGGCCGCCCCAGATGAGCAGCCGGTCGCCCATCCAGACCGCGAACGCGTCGCTCCGCGGCTCGGGCGCGCCCGCGGTGGGCAGCGCCCGCCACGTGTCGGTCGTCGGGTTGTAGGTGTACCCCTCGTTGGTGGGCGTGTTGCCGGAGCGCCCGCCGAAGAGGTAGAGCATCGCGCCCGACCAGGCCCACGCGACGCCGTTGCGCGCCGGGGCCGCGCCGTCGCCGGAGACCGCCGTCCACGTGTCCGCGCGCGGGTCGTAGAGGGCGCCGCCGGCCACGGGGACGCCGCCCGCGGACCCGCCCCAGATCAGCAGCCGCGTCCCGGTCCACACGGCGATCGGCGCCCGCCTCGCCGCGGGCGCGCCCGCGGTGCCCATCGCGCGCCACGTCCGCGTCGCGGGATCGTACTGGCCGCCGGTGGCGAGGGCGTCCGCGTTCGAGGACGGGCCGCCGCCCCACACGAGCACCCGGGAGCCGGTCCACGCCGCGCCCGCGAGCACGCGCGGCGACGGGGCGCCGGCGCGGCCGAGCGGCGACCACTCGTCGCGCGACGGGTCGTAGTGCGCCCCGTCGTCGACGTCCCCGGCGCTGGTGCGGCCGCCCCACACGAACAGCACGCTCCCCGTCCACGTCGCCGCGGCCATCTGCCGCGCCGCGGGCGCGCCGGTCCGCGTCATCCCGACCCACGCCGGCGTGCACGCGCCGCCGCCGCACGTGCGCCCGCTCAGGCAGTCGTTCCCGCACGCGCCGCAGTGGGCGCTCGACTCCAGGCTGACGCACGCGCCGTCGCAGGCCACGAGGCCGGTGGCGCAGGGCGCGATGCAGACGCCGCCGGAGCACAGATCGCCGTCGCGGCAATCGGCGCTGGTGCAGCACTCGCTGCACTCCGCCATGCCGCAGCACAGCTGCCCGGACCCGCAGTCCGTGTGCTGGCACGCCCCGCCGCCGTCGACGCACACGTCGGTGGTGCAGCCGTCGCCCTCCGAGCAGTCCTCGTCCGAGCAGCACACGCGGCAGTCCGCGCCGCAGTCGCGCGGCGTGGACCCCGCGCACGCGCACGCGCCGGCGACGCACAGGGCGCCCGGCTTGCAGGCGACGCCGCACGCGCCGCAGTGCCGCGCGTCCGAGTCGAGCGCGGACTCGCAGCCCGGGACGCCCGGGTCGCAGTCGTCGAAGCCCTCGTCGCAGACCAGCGTGCCGCCGTCGCAGTGCTGGTGCGGCCCCGCCGCGACGCCGCACGCGCCGCAGTGCCGCGGGTTGGTCCGCGTGTCGACGCACTCCCGGCCGCACGTGGTGAGGCCCGCGCGGCAGGAGGCCGCGCACGACGCCCCGTCGCAGAACGGCGTGGGCTCGGGGCACCGCGCGCCGCACGCGCCGCAGGTCGCCGGGTCGGTCACGCTGGCCTCGCAGCCCGGGGCGCCGTCGCAGTCGAGCAGCCCCGGCGCGCAGGTGCACCCGGCGGGCAGCGCGCAGGCGCTGCCGGACGGGCACGCGTCGCCGCACCGCGCGCAGTTCGCGTCCGTGCCGAGCGAGGCCTCGCAGCCGTCCTCGGGCGAGCGGTTGCAGTCGGCGTACCCCGGCGCGCACGCGCACTCGCCGCCCACGCACGAGGTGTTCGGCCCGCAGGTGACGCCGCAGGCGCCGCAGTTCGCGTCGTCCGAGGAGCCGTCGATCTCGCACCCCGTCTCGACGCGGTTGTCGCACTCGAGGAGCGGCGGCGCGCACGTGCACTTGCCCCCGTCGCAGACCGCGCCGGAGGGGCACTGGAGGGAGCACCCGCCGCAGCGCTCGCGGTCGGAGCTGAGGTCGACCTCACAGCCGTTCGTGACGATGTTCCCGTCGCAGTTGTCGAAGCCGAGGAGGCAGTCGGACGAGCAGTGGCCGCCCACGCAGGTGGTGTTGGGGCACGCGGCGTCGCAGGCGCCGCAGTGCGACGGGTCGTTGAGGACGTCGGCGCACGACCCGCCGCAGCACGCCTCGGCGCTCGCGCACGCCGCGCCGCAGGCGCCGCAGTGGCGGACGTCCCCGCTCAGGTCGACGCACACGCCGTCGCAGCAGGCGCCCTCCGGGCAGTCCGGCCCGCAGCGGTCGCCCCCGGAGGCGCTCCCGGTCGGGGCGCCGCCTCCGCCGCTCTCGGACGGCTTGTCGGAGAGGGCGCTGTCCGCGATGAGCGAGCAGGCGCCGGTGAGCACGGCGATCGCGAGCAGGGTCGGCCATCGCGCGGCGACCGCGCGCGCCGGGCCTCGAACCTCGCGCGCGGACGTCTCTTGCGTGGGCATGGTGGGCTTCAGAAGTTCGGCCTGGCCGGGACCGGCAGCGCGGCGCCCGAGGTCTTCGATCGCGCGGGGGCGGTCCGCCGCGCGCCGGCCGTCGAGGGCGGCGCCGCGGTCTCCCTCGGGGCAGCGCCGGCGGCGTCGCCCTGCGCCGCGCCGCGCCGCGCCGCGCCGGCCGAGGGCCCGGTCGCGGCGGGCTTCGAGGCGGCCGCGCGGTCGGGCTCGGGGCCGCGCTCGCCCCCGGCAGCCTGAGGATCGGCGGGCGGCGCCGCCGCGGCGGACGGCGCGGGGTGCTGCGGCGCGGCGGCCTGCGTCGCCGCCGGGGGCGCGGCGTCGGCCGGCGCCGCGCCGGAGCGCAGCGAGGAGAGCGCCGCGCCGAGCGCGCCGATCACCACGACCGCCGAGAGCGCGAGGGCGACGACGAGGCGCCGCCGGTCGCGCGTGGGCGCGGCCGGCGGCTGCGGGGCCGTGTCCTGGGCGGCGCTGGTCTGCTTCGGCGGCCGCATGGTCGGCCGCTCGGAGAGGGGCCGCTGCACGCCGTCGCTCAGCCAGTGCACGGCGATCGAGGTCCCGGTCACGTCGTCCTCGACGCCGTTGGCGATCGCCCACCGCGCGAGCGCCACGCCCATGTCGCGGATCGTCCGCCAGCGATCGGCGCGCTCCTTCGCGAGGCCGCGCGCGATGATGGCCCACAGCGTCGCGTCGCCGACGCCGAGCGCGGTGGTCGGCACCGGATCCTTGACGAGGATCGCGGCGACCAGGTCCGGGTAGTTGCCGCCCTGGAACGGCCGCTGCCCCGTGATCGTCTCGTAGAGCACCACGGAGAAGGCCCAGATGTCGGTCTGCCCGTCGACGTCGGTGATCCCGCGCGCCTGCTCGGGCGACATGTAGTCGGGGCTGCCGAGCACCGTGCCCGCCTTGGTGACGTCGCCGCCGGAGGTCTCGCTCCACACCTTGGCGATGCCGAAGTCGACGATCTTCGGGGTGATGTCGCCGCGGTCGTTCTTCACGAGGAAGATGTTCTCGGGCTTGAGGTCGCGGTGGACGATCTTGCGATCGTGCGCGGCGGCGAGGGCGCTCGCGATCGGCAGGAGGATGCGGACCGCGGCCGCGGGCGAGAAGCGCTTCCTGCGCTCGATCGCCTCGACGAGCTGCTCGCCCCGGAGCACCTCCATCACGATGAACGGGTCGAACTGCTCGGACTCGCCGAAGCCGTAGTCGAGCACGCGGACGATCGACGGGTGGTCGATGCGCGCGGCGGCGCGCGCCTCCTGGAGCAGGCGGTGCGCCGCCTCGGACGAGTTGACCTCGCGGCGGATGAATTTGACCGCCACGTCGACGTGCAGGACGTCGTTGCGGGCCAGCCACACCATGCCCATGCCGCCCTCGCCGAGCACGTAACGCAGCCGGTACTTGCCGCCGATCACGTCGCCCTCGCGGTAGATGCGCCGCGTCGACCGCCCGAGCTCGGGCGACGACGGGCTCGGTGGAGGAAACCGCGGCGAGAGGAGCGACATGTCGACCGCCTCCGGGGCGCCGGCGTCGGGGGCGCTGGCGCGGGCGCTGGAGTCGGGGGCGCTGGCGCGGGCGCTGGAGTCGGGGGCGCTGGCGCGGGCGCTGGAGTCGGGGGCGCCGGCGCGCGGGAAGGCCGCGGAAGCGCGGCTCACGCCCTCACCCTGCAATGTCCTGCCCGTCGCAGAGGCGGGCGCGGAGGTTGAGCGCGGCGACATGTAGAGAGAACAGTCTACCGTTGCGTGCTTTCCTTATCCATGGTCTCGCGCAAGTGTGCGCGGGGCGGATCAGCGCGGGTCGTCGGCGACGCGCGCCGGCGCAGGCACGTCCCCGCGCAGGTTGCACACATCGTGCGGCGCGCGCCGCAAGGTAGGGCGATGGCCGGGTTTGTGCTCCACGAGGAGCTTCACCCGGGGGCCGATCCGCACCGTGAGCGGCCCCGCGTGCTCGTGGACGTCGCCGTCGCAGACGTAGCGGACCACGCCGGAGCGCGCCTCGAGCACCGCGTTTCGCGCGATCTTCTCGAACGTGTGCGCCTCGCCCATCGGCCGCGCGCGCCAGACGTCGCCGAGCTTCCTGACGAAGCCGAGCGCGGAGGTGTGGATGCCGAGCATGTGGAAGCTCTCCGGGCGCTCGTCGTAGCGGTAGAACGGGCGGAACCCGAGGCCGATCTGGTCGACGGTGCCGGCGGCGACGGCGAGGTAGTCGCGGTCCGGGAACGCCGAGCCGTCGTCGAAGTGGACCCGGCCCTCCCAGCGCGCGGCGACCTGCGTGTCGGTCTTGAGGATCACGGCGGCGCTCGCGCGGGCGAGGACCTTCGCGGCCCAGCGCGCGCTCCGCTCCTCGCTGCGGTTGTACTCGGCGATGAAGCCGTGGACGCAGCCGGTGCCGAAGATGAACCCGTAGTGGGAGCCGATCCGCATGACGTGCCGCTCGACCCAGCGCAGCGGGTCCTGCCCCCGGTCGGTGTAGCGGGCGATGAGCCCGGCGAGCAGCCCGTCGGGGCGGCCGCGGGGGACGCCGATCGCGTTGGCCACGGTGTTCATCGTCCCCCCGCGCAGGAAGGCGATCGGCGGCAGCGGCTCGTCCTCGTAGACGTCGAGGAAGCCGGTGATGGTGACGTGGTTCGTCCCGTCGCCGCCGGAGATGCCGAGCACGTCGATGGAGAGCTTCCGGAAGTCCTCCGCGATGCGGGCGAGGTCCTCGCGGGTGCGCGCGGTGCGGACGACGCCGTGATCGCCGAGCGTGCGCGCGAGCCGGACCGCGGCGCGCGGATCGCCCTGGTTCTGGCGCGAGCGGGGGTTGATGACGACGCCGATGCCGCCCATCTAGAGCCGACCTTTCGGCGTCTTCCACCGCGGCTTGAGGTGGACCCGCAGGACGTCCGCCATCAGGCCGATGTGGGCGCAGTGGTCGGGCTTGTCGTCGCCGGTGTAGCCGCGGACGTGGAAGTCGCCGCGGTCGTAGCGCTGGATCATGTCGAGGCCGAGGACGTCGCGCCGGGAGGAGCCGCGCGGCTTGCCGCGGAGCTGCCGCACGATGAACTCCGCGGTCTCGCCGGTGGAGGCGTAGCCGGGCGGCACGATGGACGAGTGGCTCATGAACATGAACGCCTCGCCCGACGCCGCGCGGCGCGCGAACGCGATGAACGGCTCGAGCTGCGCGACCTTCAGCTTGTGCTGCTGCTCGTCGGCGTAGCCCGCGTGCAGCGAGTCGAGCAGGACGAGCGCGTCGACCCGCTTGCCCGCGGGCTGGCGGAGGATCTGCTCGATGGCGCCGTAGCCCGCGCTCCACGCGGAGAGACCGAGCTTGCGGATGTAGACCTTCTTCTTGCCGGTCTTCTTCGCCACGGCGCGCTCGATGCTGTCGAGCAGCCGCTCGAAGGCGTACGGCGCCGAGAACGCGCTCGTGTAGGCGCCCGATCCGATGCCGAGATCGATGCCGACGAGGACGACGCCGTCGGCCGTCTTGACGAACTCCTTCCGCAACGCCTCGTGGCCGTGGAAGTGGATGAGGACGTCGAAGCCGCCGCGCTTCGTGATCCCGCCCCGGTGCGGCATGATCATCTGCCCCATCGACGGCGCGCGCGACCAGCGGTCGTAGACGCCCCAGCCCGGATCGGGCGTCATGCACGGGTTGACGTCGCCGCGGCGCTTCTTCGTGGGCGTGGCGCGGCTGCTCGTCGCGCCGGGCCGGTCGCGCCGCGGCGCGCCGCGCGCGTCGCCGTCGCGGCGGGCGGCGTCCGCGGCCGGGGCGCCGTCGCCGTCGCCGTCGTCGCCGGGCGCGCCGCCCTCGGCGGCAGGGGCGTCCCCCGCGGCGGGCGCGGCCGCGTCCCCTGCGGCGGGCGCGGCGGGCGCGGCGGGCGCGCTGGGCGGCGGCGCGGCTTGCGCTGCGGGCGGCGCGCTGGGCGGCGGCGCCGGCACGTCCTCCGCCGCGGCGGGGGGCGCCGCGAGCCACCACGTCGCCGCGAGCAGGGAGAGGAGCGCCCAGCGCCCGGAGGGCCGGCGGGCCTGCAGGGGGTGTCTCATGTCGGGTGCGCCTCCATTCCATGGAACGGCGTGTGGATCGAGCGCTCGCTGTGATGGCGCCGTCTCCGCGCTGTCATCCGCGGCTCCGCGCCGGGGTTTCGCCGCGACATGGACGACGGGCGGAGCTCCGCGCTTCAGGCCGGCGTGGCCGGCGTCACCCGGGCGGCTTGCCCGGGCCGTAGGCGGCGCCCGCGTCGGCGGCGGCGAGGATGCGCTCCTCGGCCTGGGAGGCGAGCTTCTCGACGGCCGCGGCCGCGTCGGCGGGGGGCAGCGACCGGAGGAACTGGATGAACTCCGGCTCGAGGCCGGGCTTCACGCCGCTCAGGGCGAGCACGATCGGGATGGCGGGCTTCTCGACCTCGGCGAGCTCCGTGGCGCGGGCGCGCCAGCGGCTCGCGCCGATGGCGAGGCGGAACGCCCACTGGGCGCCGAGGCCGATGAGGAGGCCGGCCATGACCCCCGCGACGAAGAGGTCGGCGTCCTTCGGCGCGAGCAGCGCCGCGGAGAGGCCGCCGAGGGCCGCGCCGATCACGATGCCGGGCTCGCCGCTGTTGTGCGCGGCCGCGGTCTTGAGGATCTCCGCGGCCTGCATGCCCGGGCGCCCGCTGCGCACCGCCTCGCGGAGCGGCAGCAGCGTCGCGAGCCGGCGCATGGAGGCGGCCCGCACGCCGAGGTAGCTGATGAGCAGGGCGCAGACGGTCAGCCCGACGCCGACGCTCACCGCGACGCGCCGCGAGAAGACCCCCTGGGGCAGGGGCTCGCGGACCATGGCGGTGTTCGCGCGCTCCCGATCGCGCTCGGCGGTCGACCGGATCGCGGCCTCGGCGTCCTTCGTGGCCTGCGCGACCTTGTCGGCGGGGATGTCGGCGAGCAGCGAGAGCAGCTGCTTCGCCGCCTCGAACTGCTCGGCCTCGGCGTTGCCGGGCGGCGTGATCGCCGCCGCCTTGGCGATGGCCTCCCAGGCGGGCAGCGCGCTCACCCGCGCGCCGATGGCCTCGTCGGTCGCCGCGCGACAGCCCGCGAGGATCTTGGCCTGCTTGTACGACGGCTGGGCCGAGGCCCACGCGAGCTGCTTGTCCGGCTCCTTCGGCTTCGGCGCCGGCGCGTTGCCCGCGGGGCGCCGCGCCGGCGCGGGCCGGGCCGGCGGGGCGCCTCCCTCGGTCGGGTCGGGCATGCGCGCGGATTTCGCGAGCTCCTTGAAGACCTCGATCTCGGCGATGAGCTTCTCGCCGGCGAGCGCGCACGCGCGCGCGGGCGCGAGGCGCGCCTCGGACTCGTCCGCCTTTCGCCGCGCGCTCGGATCGGGGATGAGCCTGCCCTCCACGGTCACGAGGCGGAGGACCGCCACGGCGATGCACAGGACGAGGATGGCCGAGGCGATGAAGGTGGCGCGGACCTCCTCGCGCCGGGTGTACTCGTTCACGCTCGCTCCCTCGGAAGAGCCGGAGATGGTCCCGGCGCCGGCCTGCTCGGCGTGGACACGGCGCGCGTCCACGCGGCGCGCCCGGACGCAGCGCGCGCAGCCGCGCGGCCGATCCAGCTCGGGGCGGCGCGACCCGAGTCGCGGCCGTCACTGCAGGGGGTCACCGAAGAAGCGCGATCCCGTCGCATGCGGTCACCGTTAGACCAGATGTTGGACCGATACCACAGGGTCGCTCGCAATGGAGTCCACCGCGCCCTCGGGTCGGCGGCCGTGCTGCTGGGCGCGGTGGGCTGCGCGGCGTTCTACCATCCCGGCACCCTGGAATTTGGTCGGCCCTGGGGAGCCTGGTGTAAGGGTGCGGGGAAGGCGCGGAAAGCGCCGCGTGAGTAAGGCGTGGAGGCTGCCGTCACATCCCACAAGCCCGTCGACCCCGCCGCCCCGGCGCGCGGCGCGTCGCCCGCGGAGGGGACGGCGGCCGCGGCGCGTGGCGCTCCGTCCGCGGAAGGGACGGCGGCCGCGGCGCGCGGCGCTCCGTCCGTGGTGGCGCCCGGCGCCGCGGCGTCGCGGGGGCCGGGCCGGGGCCTCTGGATCTCGTCGACCTACTTCGCCGAGGGCCTGCCCTACGCGATCGCGCACAAGGTCGCGGGGGAGTTCTTCACGGCGGCGGGGGCGAGCCTCGAGATCATCGGCCTCGTGTCGCTCTACGGGTTGCCGTGGAACCTGAAGTTCCTGTGGAGCCCGCTCGTCGATCTGCACGGCAGCTCGCGGCGCTGGCTCGTGGGGGCCGAGCTCGCGCTCGCGGTGATCCTCGTCGCGCTCGCGGCGGCCGCGGACAGCGGCGCGCTCGCGCTCGTCGCGGCCCTGTTCGGGGCGGTCGCGGTGGCGGCGGCGACGCACGACATCGCGGTCGACGGCTTCTACCTGCAGGCGCTCGACAAGGACGCGCAGGCGGCCTTCTCCGGGCTGCGGGTCGCGGCCTACCGGGTCGCGCTGCTCGCGGGGGCGCTCTTGGTCGCGCTGGCGGGCTGGGCGTCGTGGCGCGCCGGCTTCGCCACGGCGGCGGTCGGGATCGCGCTGCTCGCGGCCGCGCACGCGGCGGGCTTGCCGCGGCCGGCCGCGGCCGCGCGGCCCGAGGCGGCGGCCGGCGCCGCCGGGCTGCGGCGGTACGTCGAGCCGTTCCGGGCGTTCGTGCGGCAGCCCCGGATCGGATCGAGCCTCGCGTTCATCCTCTGCTACCGGGCGGGCGACGCGCTGATGTTCGCGATGTCGTCGCCGCTGCTCAAGAGCCTCGGCCTCGACACGGCGGCGCGGGGCAACGTGGGCGGGATCGGGACGGTCGCCTCGATCGCCGGCTCGACGCTCGGCGGCGTGGTGATCAAGCGGTGGGGGCTCTCGAGGACCATCTTCCCCATCGCGCTCGCGCAGAGCCTGGCGATCCTGCTCTACGTGGCGCTCGCCTGGCAGCGGCCGGCGCTGCCGTGGATCGTGGTGCTCGTCGTCCTGGAGCAGCTCGTCGCCGGGGTCGGGACGGCGGTGCTCGTGGTGTTCCTGATGCGGCGCTGCGTCGAGGGGTACAAGTCGTCGCATTTCGCGATCGGGTCGGCGCTGATGTCGGTCTCCGCGACGCTCGCCGGCAGCGCGAGCGGCTACCTGGCCGGCGCCGTGGGGTTCACGGCGTTCTTCGCGATCGCCTTCGCGGCGTCGATCCCCGGGGTCGTGCTGTCGCGGCGCGTGCCGCACGAGTAGCGCCGGCCGACGCGCGCGGCGCTGCCCGGCCATCGCGAGCTGGGCTCGCTGGTCCGGGTTTGCTCGGGCTTCTGGCGGCGGGGTACGCTCGCTCTTCGTGCCGGGCCCGGACGAGGATCTCACGCTTCTCAGCGATGCGGTGCCCGTCATCACGCGGCCCGTCAGGGCCGAGCGTGACGAAGCCGAGCACGGCACGGGCGGCCGGGTGCCCTCCCCGAGCGACGCCGCGGGAGCCGAGGCGCGGCCTCGGGGCGACGCCGCGGCCGGCGAGGCGCGCCTCCTCGGCGAAGGCGCCGGTGCGGCCAGGGTGGAGCGGCACGGCGAGGCCGACGTCGCGCGAGGAGGCAGCGCCGCGCCGGGGCAGGTGATCGCGCGGCGTTATCGGCTCACCGATCGCCTCGGCGCGGGCGCGTACGGCGAAGTGTGGACCGCACAGGACCTCGTGCTGGGCCGGCCCGTGGCGCTGAAATGGATGCACCGCTCGGCCGGCGCGAGCTCGGCGCGCGTGCGCCGCGAGATCGCCGCCCTGCGCATGCTGCGGGTGCCGGGCGTGGTGCAGCTGCTCGACGAGGGGGTGGAGGGCGATCGCCCCTTCCTCGTCATGGAGCGCGTGGAGGGCACGCCGTTCCCGGGCGGGAAAACCCGCGACGCGGAGCCGCCGTCGCGCCGCGCGTGGGCCGACATCGCGGCGCCAGCGCTCGCGCTGTTCGAGGTCCTCGCGCGCGTGCACGCCGCGGGCATCGTTCACCGCGATCTGAAGCCGGACAACGTGCTCGTCGACGCCGAGGGGCGCCCGACGGTGCTCGACTTCGGCATCTCGCTCTGGAGCGAGCCGGGCGCGCGGCTCACCCAGGACAACCAGGTGCTCGGCACGCCGCTCTACCTCGCCCCCGAGCAGATCGTGGACGCGGCCGTGGACGGGCGCGCCGATCTGTACGCCGCCGGGGTGATGCTCTACCGGGCGCTCACCGGGCGCGTGCCCCACGAGGCCGAGGGCGTGAGGGCCCTCTTGAACGCGCGGCTGTCATGGCCCGCGGTGCCCATCCAGGAGATCGATCCCGGCATCCAGGCGCAGCTCGCCGAGGTGATCAACCGGCTCCTGGCCCAGCGGCCGGAGGATCGGTTCCGCTCCGCGGCCGAGGCGCTGACCGCGCTGCGGGGCGGTCGGGTGCCGCGCCGCCATGGGCCGGAGCTGCCTCGCCTCGGCGATCACGCGGCGCTCCGGGCCGTCGTCGAGGCGGCGCGCGGGCGGCGTCCGGTCGATCTGGTGGGGCCGCCGGGCTCGGGCCGCTCGCGCTGCCTGCGCGACGCGAGCGAGGCGCTGGAGCAGGCGGGGCTTCGCGTCGTGTCGCTGCAGCCGTCCCGCGCGCCGCTGGGCAGCCTGCACCCGCTCCTCGGCGCCATGGAGGAGCAGAGCGCGCGCCGGCTGGAGGACGTCACGGCCTGGGCTGCGGGGCAGCTCCAGCGGGCGCTCGCCGACGGCGCGGTGATCCTCGCCGACGACGCGGACCGGCTCGACCCCTGGTCGGCCGCGATCCTGGAGCGATGTCGGGCCGGCGAGGGCGCGATCGTCCGGGCCTTCTCCGGCGTGCCGCGCGTGCCGCGCGTGCCGCGCGCGCCGTCCGGGCCCCCGCGCGCGGACGTGATCGCGCTCGGTCCCCTCGACGAGGCGGCGCTGCGGCCGTTGTTCGCGGGGCCGGACCGGCTCTTCCATCTGCGCGAGGACGCCGCGCGCGCCTTGTGGGAGCGGACCGAGGGGTTCCCCGCGCGGATAGAGGCCGAGGTCACGCTCTGGCTCCGGATCGAGCTCGCGCGCTGGGACGGCGCGGCGCTCGCCGTGCAGCGCGAGGCGCTCGATCGGCTGAGCGCGGGGCTCCGGGAGACGACGCCGGCCGTCGAGGGGCCGCTGCTGGCAGACGAGCCGCACCTCGGCGAGCTCCTGCGGTGGCTGGCGCTCGCCGGGCACCAGCTCGACATCGAGCAGCTCGCGGCGGCGATGGAGCGACCGGTGTGGAAGGTCGAGGCGGAGTGCGAGCAGCTGGTGCGCCGCGGGATCGCGCGGCGTCTGTCGGGCGATCGCGTGGAGCCGCTCGGGCAGGTCGACATCACGTGGCCCGCGGTGCGCCGGATCAAGGCGCACCGCGCGATCGCGCGCGTGCTGCGTCCCGGGCAGGAGGGGCGCCTGTTCCATCTGCTGGCGGGAAACGAGGAGCTGGCGGCGGCGCACGAGGCGATCGAGGTCGCGCTGGGCCGCGCGTCGGCCGGGATGCTGGGTCAGGCGGTGGCCACGCTCGGCGAGGCGCTCCTGGTTGCGCGCCAGCCCGGCGGGGAGGCTGCGGGCCAGGCCGAGCTCGGGATCCTCTCGGTGTGGGTCAAGATCGCCTTTGCGGAGGGGACGCCGCGCGCCCTGGACAGGGTGCTCTACGAGCTGTCACGCGCCGGGGTGCGCGGCCCGGACGTGATGCGCCTCGAGCTCTTGGTGCAGGCGGCGCTGGCCGGGCTCGGGCCGCGCGGGGACCGGGCGCGCGAGCTGGCCGACGGCCTCTCGCCGTTCTCCGACCCGGAGCTGGAGCGGCGGCGGCACGGGGTGCGGATCGAGGCCGCGGCGAGGCGAGCTTCCCCGTCGATACTGGCCCAGGCGCTGGTGGAGATCGACGCGTGGGCCGAGCGCGCCGGGCACCCGGTGGCGCGGCTCTGCCTCGTCGAGGGCCGCGCGCGGCTTCGCTACGTCGAGGGGCGCTTCGACGAGGCGGCGGCGCTCCACGCGGAGGCGGCCGCGTCGGAGCCGTGGCAGACGGGGCAGGTCGCGGCGATGCTGCGCTCCGCGTCGGCGCTCCTGGAGGCGTTCCGTCACCGCGAGGCGATCGCGCGGGCGGAGGCGGCGCGGGAGCTCGCGGCGCGCTGCAGGAGCCCGTACTGGGAGGGGCGCGTCGAGTGGCTGGTGCGGTCGGCGCTTTACCGCATGGGCGAGGCGGCGGAGCCGGACATCGAGCTGGTCGAGGCGATCGTGCGCGTCGGCGTGCCTCAGCTCGAGGCGCTCGTGTGCCTGACCGAGGCGGCGGTGGCGTATCGCGCGCAGCGAGCGGCGGTCGCTGCGGAGCTCGGGGCGAGGGCGGAGCGGTTGTGGCGGGGGATGGACCGCCCGTCGGGGGCGCTGCTCTCGCGGTGCCTCGCGCTGGCGGCGGGGGCGCGGGCGGACGACGGCGAGGTGGAGGAGCTCGCCGAGGCGGCGAGGGCGTGCCGGGTGCCGGGGATCGGGCTGCAGGCGCTGGGCCTGCTCGGGAGGGCGGCGCCGGAGGCGCGGGCGGGCTTCCGGGGGGCGCTGGGCGCGCTGGCGGAGGGGATCCCGCGGGAGCGATGGGACGAGCGGATGGATGTGTTGTCGGCCGCGGAAGCGTTCGAGGGGGCGGGAGGGGAGGGGACGACGTAGCGGGGGCCGCGGCGCACTGCCTATGGCGCGGGGGCGGGGGCGCCGGTGGGAAGGGGCTGACGTGGCCATCCAGAGGAGGGGAGAGCGCTGCGGCTGACGTGTCAGCGCTCGGTGCGGTGGATCCCCTGGACGCAGGAGATCACTCCGCGTCGGGCCCGAGCAACCAGGCCAGGAGGGCGTCGGTGTCCAGGTCGAACACCGCGGCAGCGGCCTGGGGATCGTCGAGCGAGCTCGCCCTGTTCGCCACGGCGGCTTGCTCTGCAGTGCTCAGCTCGCGGCGCAGCCGGCGCGCGAGCACGCCCCGCAGCATCACCTCGATGCCCTGCCTGCGGCCCTTCTCGATACCCTTCTCGATGCCCTGCTCGATACCCTTCTCGATGCCCTGCTCGAACACCTCCCGCAGGGTCTCGCTCGCCAGGATCGACTGCTCATCCAGCTCCTGTACTCGCATCCTGATCTCCTTGCTCCAAGTGTGCCCCCAGGGGGCCAGCTCTGCCAGCACCTGCATCACGGCATACAGCTCCGCGCGTTGCTCGTCGCGAGGCTCGCGGCGGCGGAGCTCCTCGACCACCTGCCGTATCGAGTGCTCCGTGGCATCCACGGCCAGGGGCGTGAAGACGAGCCAGAACACGCCCGGGCGCGCCATCAGCTCGGCCACCTTGCGCTGGTAGACCGCCTCGATACGGAAGCGCTGGCCGCAGAAGCGGTGGCTCTCGGGCCAGTTCGTCCGGAACTGCCCTTCGAGAGGCCACGGCGCAGCGCGCCCGCTCAGCAGGACGGCCACGCTCTCTACCGGGGGGATCACGTCGTCGCCGCGGCCCCGGTCGGCCGCAGCCCGGAGCGAGAGGACGAGTAGGACCGCGTACTCGAACATGCGGAGCGCGAGGTCCTTTCCCGGCGCGACGATGAACTCCAGCTGCACGAGGCACCGCTCACCGCCGCCGCGGAGCTCGAGGACTCGGTCGATCCTGCGCTCCAGCGCGGTGAGCTGCGTCTCGACCCACGACACCGATTCAACCGGAAACGAGAACCTCAGCCCCTGAGCAAGCTCGCCGCCGCAGCGCAGCGCGATGTGCCGCAAGGCGATGTCGTACTGACCCATCCAACCGACCTCCACCCGGGCGCACGCAGCGAGAGAGGCCGCTGCGCCCGGCGCTGATCCAACGCTCCACCTCGACCGGATTTGGACGGCCCGAGGTGCTCTCGTTGTGGATTCCGGGCACGAGGCTCGAACGATCCGGAAATGAGACATGAGGGCCAATGCCCTCGCGTCCTTGCGTCCGGCAAACTCCGGTCCTTCTGGACCTGCTCGCTCCTTATCTGAGGCCCCACCCGGCCATCTGGACACCCCACCCGGCCATCTGGACACCCCACCCGGCCATCTGGACACCCCACCCGGCCATCTGGACACCCCACCCGGCCATCTGGACATCCCACCCGGCCATCTGGACATCCCACCCGGCCATCTGGACATCCCACCCGGCCATCTGGACATCCCACCCGGCCATCTGGACATCCCTCCGCCTCCACCTCGCCCCGGAAGCCCACCCCGTGCGTCCAGATCCAGCTCCCGCGTGGACACCCAACGTCAGCGAGCTCATCTTTGCTGCTTCGCGCCGCCCCCGCCCGCCGTGCTCCCGACGCCCGTCGCTCAGCCCCTGTGAGTCCAGTGCCCCCAGCACGCGTCTCCTCACGGGCGGCGTGATGGCAGGCGAGGGGCCACCCGCCGCGGCGGCGCGCCAGGGCATCGACGGTGATGCCATTCTGTCACCGCAGGCGTGCCCCCGTCCTCTCGCTGCCGCGTCCATGCGGCGCGACCTCTCCCTTGCTCGTCCCGCTCCCCTGCCGGGCCGAGCCCGCTTGCGTCCTGACCGGGGCGGGCGCAACCCTCGGGCCCATGCAGATCCGCGCGCGTCATCCGTCGCTTCCGCGCTCCGCCCGACCGATCGTGGCGGCCGCGGCCGCGGCCCTCTCCGTCTCCGTGCCGCTGGTCGCGCCGGCGGCGCCGCCGCAGGCCGCGCCAGCGGCCCCGAAGGCTTCGCCGGCGGCTGCCGCACCGGCCTCGCCGAAGCCCGAGCCCGCCGCCTCGCCGGCCTCACCGAAGGCCACGCCCGCCGCGACGCCCCCGCCGAAGCTCGACGTCCCCTTCACCAAGTACGCCCTCAAGAACGGCCTCACCGTGATCCTCCACGAGGACCACGCGCTGCCGACCGTCGCCGTGAACCTCATGGTCAAGGTCGGCTCGCGGTTCGAGGAGCCGGGGCGCACCGGCTTCGCGCACCTGTTCGAGCACCTCATGTTCATGGGCACGCGCCGCGTCCCCACGAAGCAGTTCGACGCGTGGATGGAGGCGGAAGGCGGCTGGAACAACGCGTGGACCAGCGAGGACCGGACCGACTACTACGAGGTCGCGCCGGCCCACGCGCTGCCGCTCCTGCTCTGGCTCGAGGCCGATCGGTTCTCGTCGCTCGCCGCCAGCATGGACCAGGCGAAGCTCGACGCGCAGCGCGACGTCGTGCGGAACGAGCGCCGCCAGACGAGCGAGAACGAGCCCTACGGCAAGGTCGAGCTCCTCCTGCCCTCGCTGCTCTACCCGAAAGGACACCCCTACCACCACCCGGTGATCGGCTCGCACGAGGACCTCCAGGCCGCGACCGTCAACGACGTGACCGCGTTCTTCCGGCGGTGGTACGTGCCGAACAACGTGTCCCTCGTCGTGGCGGGCGACTTCGATCCGCAGAAGACGCGCGACCTCATCGAGCGGTACTTCGGCGGCATCCCGGGGCAGCCCGTGCCCGCGCCGGCCGCGCCCGCGCCCGCGAAGCTGAACGGGATCGTGCGGGAGACGATCGAGGACAACGTGAACCTCCCCAAGGTGGTCATGGCCTGGCACAGCCCCGCCCGCTTCGCGCCGGGCGACGCCGACCTCGACCTGCTCGCCAACGTGCTCGAGGAGGGCAAGGCGAGCCGCCTCTACAAAGCGCTCGTCTACGACATGCCGCTCGCCCAGGAGGTGCGCGCCTACCAGAGCTCGAGCGATCTCGAGTCGACCTTCTTCGTCGAGGCGATCGCGCGGCCGGGCGTGCGGCTCGAGAAGCTCGAGGCCGCCATCGACGACCAGCTCGCGAAGGTGCGCGACGCCCGGGTGAGCCGCGAGGAGCTCGACCGGGCCAAGAACCAGTACGAGACCGCCTTCGTGACCGCGCTCGAGTCGGTCAACGCGCGGGCGAGGATGCTCAACCAGTACGAGACGTGGAAGGGCGACCCCGGGTTCGTCGAGCAGGACCTCAGGCGGTACCGCGACGCGACCGCGGAGTCGCTCCAGGCCTACGCGAAGAGCACGCTCGACCCGAACGCGCGGGTGATCCTGCGCGTCGTGCCCAAGGGAAGCGACGAGGCGAAGAAGGCGGTGACGAAATGAGAGCGAGATACGGTCTGGCGATCAACGCGGCGACGATCGCGCTGCTCGGCGCCGCGGCCCTCGGCTGCGGTGAGCCGAAGGCGCCGGCGCGGCCCGCGGCCCAGGCGGCGCCGCAGCCGAGGGCGACGGCGGCCGCCCAGGAGCCCGATGCGCTCGGTCCCAAGCCGGCGCTGCCGGAGCCGCAGCCGTTCACGCCGCCGTCGCCCGTGGTGCTCGACGGGCCGAACGGCGTGAAGGTGTGGCTGCTCGAGCGGCGCGCGCTGCCGCTCGTGTCCGTGACCGTCGCCGTCCCCTCGGGCTCGGCGGACGATCCCAGGGGCGCGGCGGGGCTCGCCCACATCACGGCGGACATGCTCGACGAGGGCGCCGGGCAGCGGAGCGCGGTGGAGCTGTCCAGCGCGATCAACGACCTCGGCGCGACCCTCTCGGTCGGGGCGCGCGCGGACGGCAGCCTCGCGACCCTCTCCGTGCTGAAGAAGAACTTCGCGAAGGCGTTCTCCCTCCTCGCCGACGTGATCGCGCGGCCGCGGCTCGAGGCCAAGGAGTGGAAGCGCGTCAGCGAGCTCTGGCAGAACGACCTCAGGAAGCGCGGCGACGATCCGTCGCGGGTCTCGCTCCTGGTCTCGATGGCGGCGCACTACGGGCCGGGCACGCCGTACGGGCACCCCGTCGAGGGGCTGCTCGCGGACGCCGGGACGATCGGGCTCCCGGCCGTGAAGGCGTTCTACAAGGCGGCGTGGCGCCCCGACCGCGCGGTGATCGCCGTGGTCGGCGACGTCGGGCGGGACGAGGTGATGCAGGTCGTCTCGCGCGAGCTCGGCGCGTGGTCGGCTCCGAAGGGCGCGGCCGGAGCCGCCGCGCAGTCGCCGAAGGGCGCGGCCGGCGCTGCCGCGCAGTCGCCGAAGGGCGCGGCGCCCGGCGCGGCAGGGGCGCAGCCGGGGACGGCGGGCGCGGCGGGCGCGAGCGCCGCGCCGTCGTGGAGACCCCCGCGGCTCGTGCTCGTCGACCGGCCGGGGGCGCCGCAGTCGGTGATCGCGGTCGTGCGGGAAGGCGTCGCCGCGGGGGATCCGCGGCGGCCGCTGCTCCAGCTGATCAACACCGCGCTCGGGGGCTCGTTCACGTCGCGCCTGAACCAGAACCTGCGCGAGGACCACGGCTGGTCGTACGGCGCGGCGTCGGCGTTCACCGAGATGAAGCAGCAAGGCGCCTTCATGGCGCGCGCGTCCGTGGTCGCCGAGGCGACCGGGCCCGCGCTGAAGGAGATGCTCGCCGAGCTCACGAAGATGGCCGACTCGGGGCTGACCCCGGGCGAGCTCGCGAAGGTGCAGGCGCACGACCGCGCGGACCTCGTCGCGTCCTACGAGACGGTGAGCCGCACGTCCGTGCGCTTCGGGATGCTGGCGCGGCTCGGGCTTCCGGAGACGTTCGACGTCACCGCGAGCCAGGCGCGCCAGAAGGCGACGCTGGCCGGCCTCGCGGAGCTCGCGAGGGCGGTGGACCCCAAGGGGGCGACGCTCGTGGTGGTCGGGCCGCGACAGGAGATCTTGCCGCAGCTCCAGGCGATCGGCCTGGGCGAGCCGGAGGCGTGGGACGTCGAGGGACAGCCGATCCAGGCGAAGAAGTAACACCCGGCGCGGCGCTCGTCCTCGCCGAGAAAGGCGCGAGGACGGGCGGCCGCGCGCGGCGCTTCAGGGAGACGTCGGCTCGAAATCGAGCGGGTTGCTGGGCGCGCCCTCGTGCAGGACGCCGTTGCCGAACCAGTAGACGAAGCGGGGCTGCAGCTCACCGTCGAGGTAGGCCTCGAGCCGGACCACGGCGCCCTCGGTCGTGGTGAAGGTCATCGCGTCGACGTCCGCGCCCGTCTCGGCGTGGAGGTACGCGATGCCCTCGTCGGCCAGGCGCGTCGCGTCCGTCTTCTCGAGCTCGACCCCGGTGATGTCGAGCAGCTCGGACGAGGTGTCCACCGAGGCGTAGAGGTCGAAGCTGCAGACGACCTTCGAGGTGTTCGTGTCGCAGGTCGTCCAGAGCGTCCACGTCCCGCCGGCCGCGTACTCGACGAAGATGCCGACGCCCTCGCCCGGCTCGCTCTCCACGACCGCATCGGTGTCGATCGCGACGCGCAGCGGATCCTCGGAGGGCTCCTGGGAGCCGTCGTCGGTCGCGCCGTCCTGATCGTTGTGGTCGTCGTGGTAGACGTCGCCGTGGTGGCCGCGGTCGTGGCGACCGTCGCCGTCGACGACGATGCAGCCGCCCAGGGCGACGGGCGCGGCGGCGAGAAGGAACGACCACAGGCCCAGTGAACGAACCTTCACAAAGTCGGCGAAACAAGTCATCGCTTCTGCTCCTGCTCGTGGACGTCGCAAGACGTGGACCAAGCGCTACCTCCGCGGCCGACCCGGCGACGGCGCCGCCCTCACCGGCGAGGGGCTCGAGGGGAGCTGGAACCGGGGGCGCGCCGGCGCAGGCGACACGCTCGGGAGGGCGCGCGGCCTCGCGACCGGCGCGCTCAGCTGCGGCGTGGGTACGGCGCGCGGCGCGGGGGCCGGCGCCGGCTCGCGCTGGACGGCGCGCGGCGCGGGGGTGACCCGCGGCGCCGGGGCGACGCGCGGTGCCGGGGCGACGCGCGGTGCGGGGGCGACCCGCGGCGCCGGGGCGACGCGCGGCGCCGGGGAGACGTGCGGCTCCGGCGGCGACGGCGGCGTGGTGAGCGTCCGCGGAGCGCGGTGCGGCGCGCTCACGCCGGCACGGGGCAGGGCGCCCGTGTCGGGCAGCCGGCGCTGCGGGCCGTCGGGCCTCGCGATGCCGGAAGGCTCCCGGCCGTCGGGGGTCCTCGGCGCGCGCAGCGAGGACGCCTCCCGCCGCCCGCCGCCCGCGGGGGGCGCCGCCAGCGGGCGAGGAGGCGTGTTCGCGAGGTTCGCCCGCGGCGTCGTGCTCTTGCGCGCGTAGGCAAGGGCGCGAGGATCCGGCCGGCCGCGGTGCTTCGGCGCCGCCGAGTCGGGGACGCCGGCCTCCGCGAGCGAGGGCGACGCAGGGCGGTAGCTGCCGGGGCGCAGGCCGTGCGACGAGCTCGAGCGCGGGTCGCGACCCGCCCCTTGCGGGCGAGCGTCGGCCCGCCCCGGCCTCGTGGCCGTGGGGCGCGCTGGCCGGTACGTGTGCGAGTGCGCCGCGATGCGCCGGACGACGTGGCGGTCGCGGACGATGTGCGTGTGGACGTGGCGGTGGAACACGTGGGTCGTCGGGCAGAAGACGTAGGCCGCCGGGGGGACCGTCCAGAGCGAGACCGCGACGCCGCCGCTCCAGTAGTACGTGGGCGGCATCGGCGCCCAGCCGACGTAGCCGTAGTCGCCGACGCGCCAGACGACCCAGGCCGGGGCATACACGCGGCCCGGGATCCAGGCCCAGCCGTGCGCGGCGATCCAGACCCAGCGGCCGTAGTGGAAGGGGATGTGGCCCCAGGAGTAGTCGCTGACCCAGAGCCACTCGCCCTCGTCGGTCATCGACCAGTGCCCCGCGGTCTGGTACGGCGCGAAGTCGGGGCCGACGACGACCGCCGAGGGCACCCACACCTGGCCGTAGCTCGGGTCGTCGATCCAGGTGCCGTAGGGGGCGAGCGGCTCCTGGAACTCGATCAGGGCGCTCGGGTCGGTGTCCTCGTACTCGTCCGCCGAGAGCTCCGCGCTCACGCCGACCTCGACGTCGACCTGCCGGGTCTCGGCGGGCTGTGAAGGAGCGGTCTCACCGGCCGCGGCAGGGCTGTCGGTCGTGTAGCCCTGGGGGAGCCCCTGGGCGGCGCCGGACCGCGGCAGCGCGAGCAGCGCGGCGAGCAGCGGCAACACGCGCCCGAGCCGGCGGAGGCGGCTCCTGTTGAGGTCGGACGCCCCGGCCGGCGCTGGGCGCGAAGGGGAAGCGGGCAGCGGAGGAGTCATCGGCAGCATGATGGGTCCTTCTCGGTGTGAGTGCCAGGGAGAGGTCGCGCTGGCTCCGGGGCAGCGGTGCAAGCGGCGTTCCGTTGTTCCGCTCGAGGGCGCCGCGCGGCGCGTGACGTTTTGACGTGTCGCGCCGCAATTCCCTTCGGCGTGTCGCGCCGCGCCTGACGTTTTGACGTGGCGCGTGATGCGCGTGATGCGCGTGATGCGCGTGATGCGCGTGGTGCGCGTGATGCGCGTGGTGCGCGCGATCAATCGATGTCGCCGTCGTCCAGCGCCGGGGTGTCGTCGCCGGTCGCGGACGGCGCGGCCCTCGGAGGGAGCGCGACCGGCAGCTTCGGCAGGAGCGAGAGCCGGGTGTGTGCGTCGGCCAGCTTGCGATCGGCCTCGCGCAGGCGGCGGTTGAGCACCCGGATCACGGCGTCGGCGATCTCGGCCGTCTCCCGGACCGCCTCGCGGAAGTCTTCGGCCGAGACGCGGAGCAGCTCGGCGTCGTCGATGACCACGGCGGTGGAGCCGCGCGGCTCGCTGTCGAACAGCGACATCTCGCCGAAGACGTCGTTCGCGCCGAGGCGGGCGATCTCGCGGCCGTCGAGCGTGAGGCTCACCTCGCCGGAGAGGATCGAGTAGAGCGCGCCGCCGGGCTCGCCCTGGCGGAAGATCACGTCGCCTTTCATGAGCGAGACCACGAGCGAGCCGCGCGCCAGCGCCGCGAGGTCGTCGCCGGCCACGCGCGAGAAGAGCGGGACGCGCTGGAGGAACAGGATCTTCTCGATCGTGGTGTACATGTCGTCCTCGGGATCGATGCCGGTGCCGCCGGTGACCGCCCAGTATCGTGCGAAACGGGCCACCGCGGGATCGCCGTCGGACCGCAAAGCGGTCAGGCGCTCGCGGGCGCCCGGCGGCGACGTCACGGCGATGGCGAGCGCGGCGGCCTCGCGCACGAGCGGGTCGGGATCGTACGTCGCGGCGAGCGCGTCCTCGGCGGCGCCGGCGATCGCGTGCTCCGCGACGGCGTTGAGCGCGAGCGCGGCGCCGTAGGGGTCGCCCCGGGCGATCTCGCGGCGGATCCAGGCGACGGCGCCGGCCTCGGGGGGCATGGGCTTCGGCGGGAAGGCGGCGTAGAGCTCGAGCAGGCGCTCGACGAGGGCGACGAGGCGCTCGCGCAGCCGGCGCTCGAGGAGCGACTCGAGCACCTCGAACGCGTTGGCCCGGAGCGCGGGGTCGGGGTCGAAGACGTGCGTGCGCACGAGGGCGACGACCTCGCGCGGGTAGGCGAGCTCGCACAGGCGGAGCACGCGGATGAGCCCCTTGCGGAGCCGGCGGAGCTGGTGCTGGTCGAGCAGCGGGCCGGCGACGCGGGGGCGCACCGCGATGTACGCCTCGCGCATGCGGACGTGATCGACGGTCTCGTCGTCGATGCACGCGCGGACGACGCGGAGCGGGGCCGGCGGCGCGTTCAGCGCGAGGCGCAGGCGCGAGGCGGACGCGAGCACCTTCTGCCGGAGGGACTCGTCCGGGTGGTCGATCCGTGCGAGCAGGGCGTCGAGCGCGCCGCGGCTGCGGAGCCGCGCGAGCACCCGGGGGATGGCGAGCCGCGCGGCGCGCGGCGTCTCGTCGTCGTCGAGGCGCGCGGCGAGCTCGGGGACGGCGTCCTCGCCGAGCGCCTCGATGGCCCGGGCGGCGGCGGGGGCGAGGGCGCGCTCGGCGAGCGCGTCGGCGAGCAGCGGGAGCAGGCGCGGGTCGGCGACGTTCGACGAGGCGCGCACGGCCTCGCGGCGCACGGCGGGATCGGGGTCGCCGATGAGCCGGGCGAGCGCGCGCTGGAGCGACGCGTGGCCGACGAGGCCGAGGATGCGCGCGGCGGCGGCGCGGTCGCGCGGCGACGGGCTGTCGAGCAGGGCGCGCAGCCGCGGCGCGCCCTCGAGCATGCCGTCGAGGCCGCAGTAGCGGAGGAGCGCCGCGACGGCGGCGACCCGGAGCGCCTCGTCGCGCGGCGACCGGCTCTCGGGCGGCTCCGGCGAGGCGCCGCGGGCGGGGGCGCCGTCGCCGGCGAGCGCGAGCAGCTCGTCGTGGGCGTCCTCCCGCAGGAGCGCGGCGAGGGCCTCGACGGCGGCGACGCGGACGGCGGAGCTCCGGTCGCGGAGCGCGGCGCGCGCGATCTCGGCGCCGTCGTCGTGCTGGAGCTCGGCGGCGAGGCGCACGGCGAGGGCGCGCACCCGGGCGGAGCCGTGGCGCGAGAGCGCGGGGATGGCCTCGCGCACGAGGGCGGGGTCGTGCGGCCGGAGCTGGTCGACCGCGAAGAGCACCTGCGTGACGGCGCGGCTGTAGAGCGCCTCCTTGAGGACCGCGCGCGTCTGCGGGCCGTACGCGCCGAAGGCGACGCTCTCGGCGTCGAGCTGGCGGCGCATCAGGGTGCGGCGCATGGCGTCGAAGTAGCCGCGCCGCGCGAGGGGGATGAGGGCGATCGTGGCGATGCAGAGCGGCAGGGAGTAGAGGCCGATCAGCGCGGCGTCGTCGACGAGCGCGGGGCCGGCCGCGGCGGTGGGGGCGAGGGCGAGCAGGAGCAGGGCGCCGACGCCGTAGCCGAGGGGCTTGGCGATCGCGGAGACGAGCGTGCGCACCCGCTCCCGGAGCGCCGGCGGGAACGGGAAGAAGAGCAGCTGCATGGTGGCGTCGTGCAGCGTGAACTGGAGCGCGTTGTCGCTGACCTTGAGGATCGCGGCGAAGGCGAGGGAGGGGCTCGCGAGCAGCGCGGCGGTGCTCGCGGTGAACGCGGCCGGCATGGCGAGCAGCCCGCCGAGCACGCCGTGGCGCCGGAGGACGAGCGGCGTGACGCCGAGCTGCACGACGAGGCCGATCACGCCGACGGCGCCGTAGAGGAAGCCCATGAACCGGGCGAGGTCGTCGCGGTCGGGGTAGGCGGTGAGGGCGATCGCCTTGAACTGGTAGTCGCCGACCGTGAGGACGGTGAAGAGGAGGAGCGTGAACAGCGCGACCGTGAGCGCGTACGGCGAGCGCCAGGCGGCCGCGCGCGGGAGGCGCGCCTGGAGGAGGACGTCGTCGCCGGACGGGGGCCGCTCGAGCGGGTGCCGCCGCGCGAGCCGGATCGTGAGCGCGGCCATGGCGAGCAGCGCCGCGATGAGCACGAGGAGGAGGTTCTCGGTGCCGATCCACGTGACGATGCCGCCCGTGGCGAAGCCGCAGGCGACGGTGCCGAGGACGCGGCCGGTGCCGATCAGGCCGAAGAGGCGCTTGGCGCTGCGGGGGTCGTGCAGGTCCTGGGCGATGGCCCAGACGAGGACGGTGGTGAAGTTCGCGATGATCTCGGACCAGACGTAGAAGACGAGGTAGGCGGCGCGCACCTCCTGGCCGATGAGGACGCGCAGCAGCGCGAAGGTGGCCGCGCTGAAGAGGGCGAAGGCGACGCACAGGCGGGCGCGCGAGAGGCGGCCGGCGACGAGGTTGTAGACGAGCGCGGCGGCGGCGGAGGCGACGCCGTACACGATCCACATGGGGGCGATCCAGGTGACGGGGAACCTGGTCAGGAACAGGGCGTCGCGGGCGGAGCGGCCGACGACGAGGATGAGGGCGGAGAGGAAGAGCAGGCAGAAGAGCAGCGCGGTCCGGTGCAGCTCGGCGCGGGTGAGGGGGACGCCGAAGACGGCGGTGTCGGCGCCGGCGGCGGGCGCGGCGCCGCCCGACGGCAGGCGGCTGGGCCGCATCGACGGCGAGCCGGGGCGCCCCGACGGCGAGGCCGGGCGCCCCGACGACGAGGCCGGGCGCGTCGAGGAGGCGGGCCGCGACGTCGGCGCGCCGTCCGGGCGTACGCTGGGCTGTCCTGGTCGTGCGGCCTCCGGGGCAGAGCCGCGCTCCTTGGCGCTCGGCTCCGGCGGAGCGGCGTCGGATGGATCCACTGCGCTCAACCCTAGCCGAGCTTCGCTGGACGGCGTGTATCTAGGGGCACGCGGACCACCGACGGCCACGCGGACCGCCGGGCGGCCGCGGGCGAGGCGCGCCGGCCGCTCGCTGCGGGGGCGGAGGGCGACGGGGCTGAGGGCGACGGGGCTGAGGGCGACGAGGGCGGAGGGAGGGCGGCGGGCTGCGGGGAGCTGCGGCATCTCGATGCGCGGCCGCGGCGGCGCTGACAACTTGTCAGGAACGGAGAGCTGCGCTGGCCAGACCGTCATCCGGCGGGGGCGGCACGCGTGATTTTCCCCTGACCTGAAAGGCCGTGCGAGGTATTTGCGGCGTGGTACGAGCTGTGCTGAAAGGACGCGCGCATGGACAAGACAAGCTTTCTCTTGGGGCCGCCGCCGCGCGGGAGGCGGCTCCTGGCCCGGCTGCTCGCGGCGACCCTCGCGGCGGCGGCGCTCGTCGGGGGCGCGGGCCGGGCCGGCGCGACGGTGACCATCAGCACCGACGTCGAGCGCACGGGGGACCGGCGCCCGACCTCGCGGTTCCCGCTGTGGATCAGCCGCCAGGACTGCCTCGAGGACAACGATCTCGTGTTCACGATCACGCTGTCTCCCGGGAGCTACTCGCGCGGCGATACGCTGTCCGTCTGGGTGAGCGGGACGGTGGATTGCAGGCTGTACGAGGAGCGCAGCGAGGGCCACTGCAAACAGATCGAAGCGAAGTCCAACCTGGAGCCGACGATGGGGTTCCGCGTGTCCGCCAAGGAGATCGCGGAAGCCCTGAACGCGGGGAACTGCGAGGACGCTGGCCCGAGCACGAGCGGGCGCCCGGTGTCGATTTACTTCCTGCGCCAGGAGTCGACGCAGGACAACGTCGGCGCCGACGATTCTGCCGTTTGGACAGACACCAAGATGGATCTGCTCGGCCCGAGGCCGCCGGACAGCGTGACGGCGGGGAAGGGCGATACCCGGCTCATCGTCGAGTACACGCAGTCGGTGGATGAGGACCTCGCCGGCTATTACTTCTATTGCGACAGCAACGTCGTGAGCTCACCGGGCTCGGGCGGGGGCGGCGCAGACGGGGCAGGTGGTGCAGCTGCTGGGGGCGGCGCGGCCGACGGGGGCGGGGGTGGCGCAGGTGGAGGAGACGGCGCAGGCGGCGGGGCGGACGACAGCTCGACGGCGGGCGGAAGCTCCGACTGCGGCTCGGGGCGGCTCGCTCCGGGGAAGGTCCCGGATCCTTCGCTCACTCCATGCGGCCGGTCAGGAAAGGCCAGCGCGGGTGAGGCGACAGGCCTCCAGAACGGCGTCGAGTATGCCGTGGCGGTCGCGGCTTACGACGACCTTGGCAATCCGGGCACGCTGTCGCCGCTTGCGTGCGCGACGCCGGTGGACGTGGACAGCTTCTTCGAGCTGTACCGGGAAGCCGGTGGGCAGGCGGGAGGGGGGTTCTGCAGCGTGGGGGGGCCGGTCGGTGCAGGCCGGTGGGTCCCGTTGCCCCTCGGCGCCGTCGTGGCCGGTGCTGCCCTGGGGTTGTGGCGCAGGACTCGACGGCGGCGCGCGCGCCCCTTCGCACAGGAGCATGGATGAACTCCCACTTCACTCGGATCGCCGCGGCGTGCCTTGCGGGCGGCGCGGCCCTTCTCGTCGCCAGCGCCGCGTCGGCGCAGGTGGGCACGCCGCACAACGACTGGCGGCGGATCAACCGGTCGAGCAACGGCAGCGACCGGTACGCCTCGCCTCAGAGCTTCGCGTTCGAGGCGCGCTTCGGCGCCTACTTCCCCGGGGTGGACGAGGAGTTCTCGGCGGGAGGGGCGGGCCCGTACGAGAGGAGCTTCGGGGGCGACAACCTGTTCTACTTCGGGCTGGAGCTCGACTGGCTGCCGCTGCGCATTCCTTACGTGGGCGCGATCGGCCCGGGGCTCGGCTGGGGGTACACGTCGGCCTCGGGCAAGGGGTTCGAGGACGGCACGGAGGACAGGTCGGAAGAGGACACCTCGCTGACGATCATGCCCATGCACCTCTCTGCGGTCATCCGCTTCGATGAGCTGATGCGGAGGACGGGGGTCCCTGTCGTGCCGTACGCGAAGGGCGGCCTCGGCATGGGGCTGTGGTACGCCGGGAAGGCCTCCGGCGGGGACGAGCAGGACGGGGTGGCGGGGGAGGGCATCACCTGGGGCACGCACTTCGCTTTCGGCGCGATGCTGGCGCTGAACTGGCTGGATCGGCGCTCTGCCTCTCAGCTCGACGAGTCGACGGGCATCAACCACACGTACCTGTTCGGCGAGTGGATGTTCGCGAACCTGGACGGGCTCGGCTCGCGACCGCAGATGCACGTCGGCTCGTCGACGTGGGTCCTTGGGCTGGCGCTCGATATGTGAGGTGACGAGCGGCGCTGGCGCCCCGGGGGAGCGGCGCCAGCGCGCGGAGGGAGCGGCGCTGGCGCGGTAGGGGGGAGCGGCGCTGGCGCGGTAGGGGGGAGCGGCGCTGGCGCGGTAGGGGGACGCTGGCTTTACAGCTCGTTGCTGTCGAGCGGTGTGCTGGTGTCCTCTTCTTCGATCACCGTCGTTCCCCGCCGACGGGCCGCGGTCGGGCGGCGCGGCGGGCTGTCGCTCTCGAAGGTCTTGACGACCTCCTGCGAGGGAGGGCCGAAGATGGGCACGACGAGCTCGCGCGCCGTCCCCTCGCGCTCGTAGGTGACCTTGAGCTCGGTCGCGCTGGCGAGCTTGCGGTAGGCCGCGAACAGGTCGTCAGGGCGCTCCAGCGGGGTGCCGTTGATCTGCGTGACGACGTCGCCAGGCTTGAGATCGAGCTCGTTCCAGTCCGGGGGCAACGCGAGGATCTTCCAGCCGATGAACGCGCCCGCCCGGATGACCTCCTCGACGGGCACACGCCGCAGGATCCAGGGCGGGCCCAGCAGCAGCACCCGCTCGACGTCCGCACGAGCGAGCTGCCCCGCCGGCGCCGCCTGCTTCGTCGGCGCCGCGCTCGGCGCACGCGAGACCGGCGCCGGCGCCGGCGCAGCGGTCTGCTGGCCGCCGCAGCCGGCAAGGACGGACAGGGAGAGGCACGCGACGAGCGTGAGCGTTCCGTGCGTCGACATCGGGCGACTATGCGCAGGAGGGGCCGGGGGGCCAAGTAAGACGAGGACGGCCGCGGCGCCGGGCCGGGCGCGCGGAAGGGCGCCGGCGTGCGGGTCGGAGGCCGGAGCTGCACGTGCAAGAGAGAAGCCGGCCGAGCGGCGGTGGCAGCGGGGGACCGGGCTGACGAGGTCGTCGGAAAGGGTCGGGGAGGCGGGATTTGAACCCGCGACGACGAGCACCCAAAGCTCGTGCACTACCGGACTGTGCGACTCCCCGGGCGAAGCGTCCGCAGGCGGGACCATAGACGACGTGCCCCACCGGGGCAAGACGGGTCGCGAGCGCGGCCGCGCGCGCTGCCCGGGGAGGCGAACGAGAAGGGCGGAGGTGCAGGAGGGGGAGGAGCGCCGGAGGTCGAGGCGCAGGAGGGCGAGGCGCCGGAAGGCGCGGCGACGGCGGGGCGAGGCGACGGCGGGGCGAGGCGCAGGAAGGCGAGGCGCAGGCGGGTCGAGGGGCGAGGCGGCGCAGGGGAGCTCGTTTCCAGGTGCGACGCCGCGAAAAAGGCGCTGAGATGCGGGCGAGGCGCTGCATGAGCGAGCCGCTGTCGTCGATGTCGCCGCCGTCTGTCCATCATCTGGCCGTGGTCGTGCGCGATCTGGAGCGGGCCGAGGCGTTTTACGCGGGCGTCCTCGGGCTTCCGGTGGTGCGGCGCTGGGAGGACCAGGCCGGGATGCCGCGATCGGTTTGGCTCGGGCTCGGGAGCGGGGCCTTTCTGGCCGTGGAACGGGCGGCAGCCAGCGGGCCCACCCGCCCGGACGAGGCGCCGGGGTGGCACTGCGTCGCCCTGGGGATCGCCCCGTCCGAGCGGGAGGCGTGGCGCTGCCGGCTCGCCGCCGCGGGCGTGCACATCGAGCGGGAGAGCGCCTACTCGATGTACGCGCGCGATCCGGAAGGGAACCTGGTGGCGCTCAGCCATTACCCGCACGTGGAGGAGCGCGCGGGTTGAGGGCGCGCCATCCCGGGGGCGCGGGGAGCGCGCGAGGGAGGCAGCGGTAGGCGCGCAGCGGAGGCGAGGGAGAGGAGGCGCCGGCGTGAGCCGCGCCCGATGCGCAGTGCACGTGGAGCGCTGCGGTGCGAAGATGGAAAGTCGTGCCGCGAGCCGGCGTACAGGAAGCGGGTCGGGCCGATACGAATTCCAGGGAACGGTCGAGCCGGAGGTGTCGAGATGCCGGGTTCAACGTCGGATTCCATGTCGCCCGATGCTCCCGTGCCGCTCGCCCTTCCCTTCGGGGCGATCGGCCTCGTGGGCGGCTGGCTCACGGCCGACCAGATCGGGCGCCCGGAGCCAGCGCTCCGGTTGCTGCTCACGAGCATCACGCCCATCGTCGCGGCGCTGCTGGGCAGTTACCTGACAAGGCAGATCGGAGGCGTCGGACCAGGCGCGAGGGCGGAGAACGCGGGGTGGGCGGAAGGCACGACCCCGGTGGAAGGGCCGGGGCAGTGGACGCGGCGCGGGCCGATCGTGGCGGGCCTGCTCGCGCTGGGGGCGATCGGGGTGGCCGGCGTTGCGAACGGCATGGCCATCGGGGTGATGTTCGGGCCGCCAGGGCTCGTGTTCGGCGCGGCGTTCGGCGCCGTGTGCTCGCTGCCGTTCATGCCGGCGCTCGCGGTGGTGCTGCTTGCTGCGAGCCGCGTCGGCAGGGCGCGCGCAGGGTCGATCGTGGCGGCGTCGGATCGACGCGCGGTGTGGGGCGCGACGGCGGGGGTGATCGCGGCGGCGGTGCTGGCGGCGCGGGCGTGGATCGGGGCGCACGTGGTGGCGGAGCTGGGACATGCCGTGGCCGGCGTCGCGCTCGCGGTGGTGGGGGCGCTCGTCGTGGCCGATGCGGTCGCGCTGGCGCGGGTGGTGAAGCTGCCGCGGGGGCGAACGGAGGTGGGGGAGAGCGGAGACGGCGTAGAGATGGGGGAAGGAGGAGAGGCGGGGGACGACGACGCGAGGGGGGCGGAGAGCGCTGCGTGTGCCGGTGCACTGGGCGCGAGCGGGGCGGCGGGGAGCGCGGAGAGGGTCGACCTCGGCCTCGGGGACGACGTGCACGTCGAGGTGGTGCGGCCGACCCACGCCTACCGGGGCGTCCGGCAGATCGCGCGGGTGGTGCGGGGGAACCGCGAACGCGCCGCGGCGGCGCTGCGAGGAGCGCTGGTGCGGGGCGGGACCGTGCTGGCCGTGGGGGCGGCGCTCTGGGGAGCGCCGTGGCGTTGAGGGAAGGCGGGCAAGGGAGGTCGCGGCAGCTCGAAGGGAGACGGGCGAGCGAAAGGGCGGGGATCTGGCTTGAAGCATGGGACGAGGTGTGCCAGGGTCCGGCGCCGGTAGCGTTGCCTTTGCCCCCGTAGCTCAGTGGATAGAGCAGCGGTTTCCTAAACCGTTGGTCGGACGTTCGAGTCGTCTCGGGGGCGCCTCATTTCCCGAGGATTCGGCGGGATCCGCCCCCCCTTGCGGGGGGCCGCTGGGCCGATCCTGGGCCAAGCGGTCGGCCCACGCGGCGTGCGTCTCGCGGGCGGCCTCGGAGAGCGCGGACGCCGCGAGGTGGGCGTAGCGCTGGGTCGTCGCGATCGAGCGGTGGCCCAGCAGCTCCTTGATCTCCTCCAGCTGCCAGCGGCGGCCCCGCCAGCCGCTGACGAGGGACGACGCGCAGCTGTGCCGGAGGTCGTGCCAGCGCACCGGCCGACCGTCGTGGCGCTCGGCAGGGACGACGCCGGCGGCCTCCAGGAACGCCGGCCAGTGCCGCGGCGCCTTCCCTTGCCGACGCGCGCCGCGCAAGGTAGGCCAGAGCAGCCCGTGCTCGTTGGGCCGTCCGCGCGCGAGCCGCTCGAGCTGGCGTAGCGTGGCGTCGAGCGCGAGCCCCATCAGGGGCACGCGGCGGACGCGACCGCCCTTCGTCGAGCGCGAGCCGCGACGCTTGCCGAAGCGGATCACCACGTGAGGGAGCTCGGCGCGCGCGTGCACGTCGCGCAGCTCGAGGTTCCACTGCTCGCCCTCGCGCACGCCGGTCCAGAGGGCGAACGCCGCGAGGTCGGGCAGGTCTGGATCGCCAGGGGGCGCCGGCGCGTCGAGCAGCGCGGCCTGCTCGTCGAGCGCCAGGTAGGTCCACGGATCGAAGGTCCGGCGTTCGTGCGCCACCCGCCGCGGCAGGCGGACGTCGGCCGCCGGGTTCGCGTCGATGAGCTCCGCCTCCACCGCCGCCTGCAGGCAGCAGCGGAGCAGGTTCAGGGTGTTCTGGGCCGTCGACTTGCTGATGGTGCGCGCCGGGTCGCTCTGGTGCCCACGCCCCCGCGTCGCACTCTTCTTCACCAGCAGCGCCGCCCACCGGCGGATCATCACCGGCCGGAGCGCGCGGAGCGGCTGGTCGATGAAGTCGGCGCTCTCAACATGCGTCCGCCAGCGGCTGCGGTCGCTGCGCACGTCCTCCACCGCGAGCTCGCGGTCGTCCAACCAACGCGCGCCCCACGCGCGGAGCGTGTTGGCCTTCTCGGGCACCTGCTGTCCTTGCTGCACGAGCCCCAGCCGGGCGTCGAGCGCCCGTTCCGCCTCCTCGTACGTGGTGCACACGTCCAGCCACGCGCGCCCCCAGCTGCGGGGCAGGCGAGGCCGCCACCGGCCGTCGGGGGTAGGCTCGATCGAGCCGGTGCCGCGGCCTCGGGGCGGCGGCGCGGGCGGGACGGGTAGAGCGCGGGAGGGAGACGAGGCAAGCTCGTGCACGCGAGGGTCCAGCCCGAGCTCGCGCAGGAGGCGACGCGCCCTCGCTCGGCTCAGGTCGTCGGGCGGTAACACAGGCCCGGACACGAGTGGAGCTTTGCTCCGAGCGGCGGCGGTTTGCCGCCGAACCCGCGACGCGCCGGCGGGGGCCGCGCCCTCGCCCGGCTCCGCGCCGTGAGCGGCGGCGAGCTCGGCGTGGAGCGCCGCCAAGCGCCGATGCAGGTCCACCACTCGGCAGCTCACGCGCCGTCCCTCCTACCCAGGGCAGCAGAACAGGTTGGTGGTGGTCTGACGCTCCGGGCAGGGCAACCCCTGCTGCGGCGCCCAGGTGCACCCCGCCTCGAGCGCCTGTTCAGGGACCTTGCAGTCGATTACACCCCACCCGCAGGGGCACATGTCGGGCATGTCGCAGTAGGGCTCCCAATCCCAGCAGGACTGGCCCGGCTCATCGACCGGCTCGTCCTGGGGGCACTCGCCCCCAGCGACGCCGTCCACGATCACTGGAGCGGCGCAGCCGGCCACGGCCAGCGCCACCCACGTCAACGACCACGCTCCGCAACGCATTGCCGCCCTTTCTCGTGCGCGTCGCCGCAGATCCACACCTCCCGGCCGCGCTTCCACGCCCACACCCAGCCGCTCTTCAGCGCGGCCACGTAGCCGCGCCACTCCCAGGCCCGCCCGCATTTCGAGCACGACACCACGCGACGCTCTGGCTGCGCCCACATCGCGGCGTAGCCCAGCCGCCCGGCCCGTCGGTCGCGCCGGCGGCGCGCTGCCTCGCGGCTCCACCAGGCCACCGACACGCCCTCGGCGTCACGGCACCTTCGGGAGGAGTCGACGCATCGCCCGGTGGCGCTCGTTCAGGCCCTCGTAGATCTTGAAGTGGCGGCCTCCGGGGCGCGCGCTGGTCATGTTCGCCCGTTGGTGCATCGCGACCGCCTCGCGGATCGCGCTCAGCGCCGCCTGCCACGCCCTTTTCGAGCGTTCGGTGGGTTTGGCGTTCTCGTACGCGGTCGCGAGCTTTTCGGCCGCAGCGGTGAGCTTGTCGGCCTCCGCGGCGTAGTCGTTGTACACGTCAAGCGGCTTCCCCATGTCGTCTTAACCCTCCACCAGCCGTGGCCTTCGCGGTCCCCTCGCAGGGGAGTCACCACCCGACCAGCCACACCGCCGCGCGCACCACCATGGAGAGCGCGGCCAGACCCAACGCGTACGACGTGACCCGCAGAACGAACTCGACCATAACGCTTCCCCCTTTCACTTCTCGCCGCGGTACCGCAGCCGGACTGCCGAGCGGTCCGCCGACACCACCACCTCGCGCGCGGCCTCGAGCCGGCGCAGGGACTCCTCGAAAGCGGCCACGCTTGCAGCCTTGCCGACCTTCTCTCTCACGCGCCCCACCAGGTACTTCCGGTCGGAGACGTTGCCCTTGCTCAGGGCCTTGAGCGCGCTCAGCACAGCGTCGTCAGTCGCCCGCTCCTCGGGCGTGCGTCGCGAACGCTTCGTCGGCTCGGGGCTCTCTTTGGTCTGCTGCGCCGACCCGGCGCGGGCTCCAAAGACGGCAGCCTCCAGGCGGTCGACGCGCTGTTCCACGTACGGGCCGCGGCTCGGGAGCGACTCAGGCGCGGCCGCTGGTGCTCTCGAGCTGCGCGCGGCGCTCGCGCGCTCTGGGGCCGGCTTGGCGGCGCGGCTCCGCTCCACCCCGGCGGTGGCCCGTGGAGGAGCCGCGCGGAGGTCGTCGATGCGCACGAAGTGCCACTCCGTGCTCAGGTGCGTGACCGCGCTTTCTTTCACCATCTGGGCGGGCATCACCTCGACGAGGTCAGCCCTGCTCAAGTCGACGAGCCCTTGACGCTGGCACTTCAGCACCTGTGCCTTGAAGTCGGCGGGCTTCAGGCCCCGAAACTCAGGCTGCTTGCCGACCTCCGAGATGAAAGCCTTGTGCTCGCCGAACGTGCCCGGTGCTTTGGTCCGGAGCATGTCCGCGGCGACCGCGTTGACGGTCCGCGCGAACGCCTGGAGGTCGGCGGTCACGCGACCCTCCCCTCGAGCCCCGTGGCGCGCTTCTCCCCGAACGCGCACACGCAGCTGCACGGCGGGGTGCAGTGGTCGTGCTCCCTCGCCGAGCACGAGCCGCACCAGCCGCCAGCAGCGCGGGGGTTGGGCGCCAACGCCAGCTCCCAGAAGGCGTCCGGGTCCTCAGACGTTGGCCGCGCGAGCAAAAGGTGCCCCTCCGGCGTCGTGTGGAGCTCCCTCGCGTTCGGCGTGCGCGCGTCCAGGAGCGTGCCCTCGCTCTGGAATGTCACCGCGTAGAGGCCCCCGCCCGCCGGCGTCACGCGGAGCCCCAGCGCCGCGAGCGTGTACGGGTCTCTCACGTAGTAGACGCCCCGTGCGCCAGAAGCCGGCGGCGGAGCGTCGGCACCCGTCGGCAAAGGGGCAGCCGCCGAGGGCGGGTCGGCAGCAGCGGGAGCGCGGCCGCGGTGGAGCCCCCACAGAAGGGCGATCAGCACGACTACAGCGAACACGGTGAGCACGTCGGACAGCATTCCTTCCTCCTCGCCGGTCAGGCCGGCAGCGACAGCAAGACCAACCCCGAGGCCTCCGCGTCGGGAGGCCCGATCTCTTCCGGCGGCGGCGCGGGCTCCGTCGCGGGGTGCGCCTCGTCTTCCGCAGGCGGCGTAGGCGCGAGCTCTCCGCGCGCGATCGCGCGCCCAGCCACCCCCTCGTCGGCGAGGCGCCGTCGGAGCTCGTGCGCGAGCAGCTCCCCGAGCTGTGCCCACTCCGCCGCGCTGAGCTCCTCGCTCCAGGGCGCGACGTCGCCGCCGGCGCGCAGCTCCGTCACGTCGAGGCACGCCTCCACCCGCCGCCACCCGCGACGCCAGACGAGCAACGAGGCCTTCGCGTACGGCGGCGGTGGCCACTCGCCCTCGTCGCCGCGTCGACGCCCGCAGGCCAGCAGCCCGACCAGGTCGGCCCACTCCGCCGCGCTGAGGTCCTCACGCCACGCCCCGACGTCTCCCCAGCGCTGGAGCTCCGTCAGGTCACACGCGACCCCGAGAGGGCACCAGCGTCCGTCGCGACGGACGTCGAGGATGCAGGCCAGCGCGGAGATCACGGCGACTCCCCGCGCAGCAGGTAGCTCGCCACCTGCGACCACTCGTCCTGCCGCACCGGTCCGACGACGCCCTCGAGCTCGGCACGGATGGCCGCGACCGCGGCGGTACGGGCGTGGTCCGGCAGCGCGCTCACGGAGCGCAACGGGAGCGCGCAGCGGAAGCGCGCGCCGCGCTCCGCGCTCGTGCGCTCCAGCAGGTCGAGAGCGAGGAGCAGCACGTCCTCGAGGCGCTGCGCGACCTCGAACTCCGCCAGCGCCGCGACCGCCAGCGCCTGCTCGGCCGACGGCTCGACGTCGACGGCGCACGTCTTGCGGCGCTCGAGAGCGGCGTCGGCCGCCGCTTCGAGGCGTCCAAGCCACGCCGCGAGCCACTTCGCCGTGGCGATCGCCTCGGTCAGGTTTCGCGGTGCAGCTAGCTCGACTTCCACTCGCCCAATTATCGCTATAGTGATTGAAGAGTCAACGGCCGTTTTACACTTTTGCGATTGAAACGAGCGCGACCGTTCGCCGGGTCGCGTCTGTAGGACGCTGTCAGGAGCCCGGGACCTTGCGGCGGACGCCCGTGTTCTTCGGGGTCGCCTCTTCGGGCGAGTCCAGCAGCTCTCGCTCCCGCAGCTTCATGCGGTTCGCCCACCACAGCGTCGAACGCGCCGCCACCGCGTCGGTCACCTCCTCCTCGAGGACGCTGTTGATGGCGGCGTCGTGCACGCCGTCCTCCCGGGCGAGCTCGGCCGCGGCCGCCCGGCGGCGCTGGGGATCACCGGGCAGCTCCCGCGTCCGCCCCACGATGGCGTCGATCGGCTGCTGCGAGTAGCGCGCGACGTGCTCGAGCAGCTTCATTCCCGCCCCGCGAGTGCCCCCCAAGAACTCGTGGAGTAGCGACTGAGACAAGCCCAACCGCCGCGCAGCAGCCGTGACGTTCCCCTTGAAGTCGCGCTCCACGAGGTCGCGCACGAAGCGCCGAGCGGCTTCGTTGCGCTCGGGCTCCAGAGCTTTGTTGCGCATCTCCTCGCACACTACGCGCCGAGGGCACCACTATCGCGAAGCTGAGCTTGACCTCCACGATCACTATCGCTATAGCGTTTGATGCGTGACGAAGGAACCTCCGGAAGCCGCTGAGCGACGCGCTCCTGAGCTGCTCTACGAGTGGCGGCTCCGGGCTGGCTTAACGCAGGCGGACGCCGGCAACCGCGTCGACGTGGCTCAGTCGACGTGGTCAGACTGGGAGGCTGGGCGGAAGTCGCCGGGGGTCGCTCAGGCAGTGGCCCTCGAGCGGCTCACCGAGGGGCACGTGCCCGTTGCGACGTGGCCAGCTCGCCCGCGGCGGAGATCCCGAAGAGCGGGCGCCGCGGCGAAGCGGGGGCGCGATCGGTGAGCGCTGCGCGCCCAACGCGGAAGAAGCGCTGGAGCGAGGAGGCGCGCTGCCTCGCGTACGCGCTCGCGAAGCACGCGGCCACCAACGCAAGCTTCTGGAGCTACCTGGCGGCGGAGTCGCTGGCACGTGTCCAGGAGACGCCCCACGTCGCCCTCGCCGCGTGCGAGGTGAGCTCGGGGTGGTGGGAGGACTACCGGCGCTACAAGGCGCTGGCGAACGAGTGGGACGCGCTCGCCGTGGCGGTGAACGGGCTGCTCGCTGACCGAGGGGCTCCGCCTGGAGCCGAGGACGTCGACGTGTTTGCGCTCTGGCGGGAGCTCCAGGAGCGCTCGTCGGCGCGGCGCGCGGAGCAGATGGAGGCCGCGCGTGGCGCGGAGAACGTGTCCGGCAGCTCGGAGGGCGGCCAGGCGCCGCCGCAGCCCGGTCCCGAGGAGAGGAGCCGGCAGGCCTGCGAGCCGGCGGGCGCTGCGCGCGGGCCGCGCGGCGCCTCAGGGCCCCCGGATGAACAACGGCCCGGGGGTGCAGCACCACCGCCCGGGCCTGAGGTCACACCCTTGGACAGGAGCGACGCTGATGACGACTAGCATCGTTTCCGCGGCGGAGGCACTGGCAGAGCCTTCCGACCGCCAGATTTTCAACTTGCCGTGCGCGCGCATCCGGCCGTCGCCCACGCAGCCGCGCACCGTAGGGCGCGACGGCGCGGACCTGGTCGACTCGATCCGAGAGCGCGGCGTCCTCGAGCCGATCTGCGTGCGGACGCTCGAGGGCGGGTGGTTCGAGCTCGTCTACGGCGAGCGGCGCTGGCGCGCTTCGATGGCCGCCGGGCGCGACACCGTGCCCGGCGAGATCCGGGACGACCTGAGAAACGACGAGGTCGTGTACGATCAGAACATCGAGAACGCGAAGCGGCTGGACGTGGGGCCGCTCGACGAGGCGCGCTCGTACGCGCTGTTGCGTACGCGGTTCGGCCTCGCGTCCGACGTGATCGCGCGGCGCGTGCACAAGAGCGAGCGCCACGTCCTCCAACGGCTGCAGCTCCTGCGGTTGCCGTCCCCGGCGCAGGAGGCGCTCACGGAGGGCAAGCTCCACCTCACCCCGGCGCTCGCGATCGCGGGCCTGGAGAGCGAGGCGGACAGGCTCGCGGCGTTCGCGTTCGTGCTGCCCGAGGGCGCGGACGAGAGCCCGTACCCGCCGCGCGCCGCGCGGCGCGCGGTGGAGACGCGCTTCCACCTCCGGCTCAGCGAGGTGCAGTGGAACCGCGACGACGCCACGCTTCTGCCCGACGCCGGCAGCTGCACGCGCTGCCCCAAGCGGTCGGGGAACCAGATCGCTCTCTGGGCTGAGGGCGACGAGGCAGATCGGTGCACGGACCGGACGTGTTTCGAGGCGAAGGGCGCGGCCCACTGGCAACGCGAAAGGGCGGCGGCGGAGCAGCGCGGCCAGGAGGTCCTCGAGGGCGCCGCTGCGAAGGAGCTGTACCCCTACGGCCACTGGCTGAGCGGGAAGGCGTCGCGCCGCTACGTCGAGCTCGACGAGCCCTGCCACGAGCTCGCCCTGGGCGAGCTCGATCAGCAGGCCGCGGCGCCGGGCGGCGGTGACCTGATCGACGACCTGGAGGAGCTCGGCCGAGGTGCGGCGCAGGGCCCGGCGCCGACGTGGCGCGCGGTGCTGGGCGACAACGCGCCGGCGACGACGGTGGTCCGCGACGCCGTGGGGAAGGTCCACCACCTCGTCGATCGCCAGGCCGCGCTCGCGCGGCTCCGGGGGCCGAAGGAGGTCCCGGCGAGCTCGCCACCGACCCCACCACCGCCAGAGCCACCGCAGGCGCCGGCGCAAAGGCGCGGAGGCGCCGAGACGGAGATCTGGCGGTCCGCGGACCGTAAGGCCTGGCTGGCGGCGCTCGCCGCGTTCGCTGACGCTGCCGCGCGCGGGCGCGCGGGAGCTGCCTTCTGGCGCTTCTGCGCCGCGCTGCTCTTGAAGATCCTCGACCCGCCGGACCTAGACGTCGTGTGCGAACGGCGCGGGCTCCCCGTGTCGGGGGCCGTGGGGCAGGAGCGCCAAGAGGCGATGGCGGCGGCGCTGCTCGGGGACGTCGGCGCGATGACGGAGGGAGCGGCGCGCGGCCTCGCCGTCGAGCTGCTCGCCCTTGGGCACTGGACCGCGGGGAGCGCGGGGTTGCGCGACCCGGAGTCACCGGCGCGCGACATCGCGCGGTTCTACAACGTCGACCTCGAGCAGCTGCAAGAGGCCGCGCTGCAAGAGGCCCAGGCGGAGGCAACGGCCACCGCGGCCCCGCGTCGGCGCAAGCGGAAGCGCGCGCAGGACCACGTCGAGGCGCCGCCGGCCGACCCGTCGCCACCGCGCGCGTGTGCTGGCGGGTGCTGCGGCGCCGCCGCCCTGGCCAGGGAGCTGCCGGGCTGCGAGGTGTGCGGCTGCCGCGCCGAGCCGGGGACGTGCTCCGTCTGCGCCGACGTCGTCGACGTCGTCTTGGAGGTCGTCTCCAGCGCGGAGTACCCGATAGAGGGCGAGGTGCTCGCCACCGTTGAGCACCTGGGTGCCGACCCCCGGATCGCCGCGCTCGCTCTGCCGGTGCTCGTTGCACGGCAGCGGCTGCGGCTGGGCGGCGACGGCCGTTACGAGCTCGTGCGGAGCTCGTCGGCCTGCGCCAACGGCTGCTGCACCTCCGCTGCTGTCGCCGTGCCCGCCGGAGAGGCCTGCGAGCTGTGCGGCTGCTGGGACGAGCCGGAGCGGTGCGACACCTGCGCCAGCTTCGTCGAGATCGTGGTGGGGCTGCTCTCGCACGCGCGGCTCGACCCCGAGGAGCTCGCGGTGCAAGCCGTGGGGGAGGGCGCGACCTCGGAGTGGCTGGCGCGCGCGCTCCCGGTGCTCGTCGCGCGGCGTGAGGTGCGCGCCGCCGCCGACGGGCGGTACGAGCTCGTGCAGCCTCCGTTGCTCGACACGCGCGCCCCGACGAGGACGGAGTCTGGTCTGCCCTGCGCTCGGCTGATCGCGGGCCTGGAGGGCGAGGCCGATCGGTGCGCGCTCGCGGGGTCGCCGTGACGGGCGCGCTGGAGCCGCGGCGGCCGCTGGCCGACGACCTTGGCCCTCGCGAGGCGATCCTCGCGCTGGCCAAGGGGGCCGCGAACCCCGACGAGGAAGAGCTGCTCACGGCGTGGGCCGACAAGGTCGAGGCGGATCCGGCGGTGGTGTCGTGCGCCGCGGCGGTCTCCGGCTTGTACTGGCACGCGCAGGGACCGGACTACGCGGAGCGCGAGCAGCGGTGTCGCGACGCTGCCCTGATCGCGCAGGTCGCGGCCGACGCCCACCGCGTGCAGCGCGCTCTCCTCGCGCGAGGAGCGATCGGGTGCGGGTGAGGGCGGAGTGAGCGCGAACACGGCAGCTCTGAGGCGCCGGATCGTGGCGGGCGCGCTCGCTGTCACGGCAGCGGCGGCGCCTGCGCCGGTCGGTCGCTGGGAGTTCGAGCGCGCGCTGGATCGCTGTCCGACCGTGCCCGGCTGGACGGCTCAAGCCGAGGTCCTTACCGCGCTGACCTTCACGCAGCGCTCGCTGGTGCGCGCCGTCGCGAGCTTCGCCGACTCCCGCACGGGCAGTTGCTTTCCCGGCTTCGATCGGGTGGCCGAGAGAGCCGGGTGCTCCAGGACGACCGTCATTCGTTCCGTCGCCGTCCTGGAGGCGCTCGGGTTCCTACAGGTCACCCGCCACTCCCAGGAGCACCGCTCCAACGTCTACCAGCTGGCGGTTCCAGCTTGGCTTGGGGCCGTCGGAGCCACCGGGGGCGTCCAGCCACCACCGCGCCTGGAGCCGCCGGCGGCGCCCGCTCCCGCCCCGTCGCCGCCCGCGCCGAGGCCGGCCGTTGCTCAACCGCCGCCCGCCCCGTCGCCGCCCCCGACGACCGTACCGGGCCTTCGGGCCGCCGCCAGCAGCGCCCCTGCGGCTCCTCCGCCGGCCACCTCGGCACAGGACCGCAGCAAAGTCCCGCCTGCCGTCGCGGTACACCGCACGTTGGTCGAGCTCGAGGCCGAGCTCGGGCCGATTTCGTCTCAGGAGCTCGCCGGCGACCTGTGGAAGGTCGGCCAGCGGTACAGGAAGCCGCTCGCCGCCGTGTTGGCGGCCCTGCACGAGGGCGCGGAGCTCCTCGGGCCCCAGCGCCGCGTCCGCGTGGTGCCCCCGGAGGAGGTCGTCGACCGTCTGCTGCGGTACGTGCGGAAGGTCGACGCGTCGGCGACGCCGCCAGCAAAGGCGGTTGAGCCGCCCCCTGCTGCGGAGGGGGCAACGCCGCGGGCCACCTACTCTCAGGAGGACCACGTCGCCCACGCTCGGCGGGCGCTGGACTTCGTGCGACGCCTGCCTGGCGCCGACACGAGCTAGCGCCGCCCGGGCTGCGGCGGGGACGGCAACGCAGAGGGGGGACCAAGGCCGACGTGCGCCCGCACGCCGGCCTTTCGCGCTCAACGCGGTGAGGTCTCTCACACCCGGCCGCCGCAGCGTGCCACTTTGGCGACCCGCGCCCGCCCGGACGTCCAAATCCCACGGCCGGAGGGTAGCCCGAGGACTCTGGAGCTCCGCGCAGGAGCCCCCGGCTCTCACGCCAGTGGCCCGAGGCCCACAGTTCAGTGGCCCGCCGCCCCGCTAACACTCAGGAAGTTCCAAGGTCAGCGAGAGCGGCCAGCCGCTCACACGCGCCCGGTTGTGGTCTCCTCTCAGGAAGAGTTCGCCCGGCGCCCTACGCGGCCGCCGTGGCCTGCTGAAGCAGCGGCCGCGGCGGGGCCGCCGCCACTACGGAGATCGCTGCGAGCTCGCTTTGCGCCGGCACGGCGCTGTCGCTGCCACCCCGTCGGCGGCGGCGCCGCGTCGACCCGCCGCCCGACAAGCGCGCCGCCTCGAGGACCTGCGCGAGCTCGCCGCGCACCGCGCCGAGGGCGATGAACTGGCGCGCGCCCAGGTGCATCGCGGCGAGGCGCGCGTTGGGCAGGAGGGCCTTCCACGCACGGGCGAGGTTGTCCGCTCCCACCTTGTGGTTCGACCCGCACACACAGTGCTCCGGAAAAAGGGTGTCGAGCTGACCCGCTGTGAGCTTGCTGATGGCCTCACCGCGCGTCGCCGCCGTGCCGTCGAAGCAGGCGGCCACGGCCTCCATCGACAACGCAGTGCGACCTTTGACGCACGGCCGGCGGGACGACCAGAAGAACCCGTCCCGGCAGACAACGTGCGGGTCGGACGGGGCTTCACCAGGAAACGAGCGACACGGCATACGCGACCTCAACAAGCATAGTACCAGAGCCCACGCAACTCTCACTGATTTTCGCGCGCGAGCTCTCACCGGTGAGGCCGCGGAGCGGTGAGAGGTGAGTTTGTTTCCAGTCGGATCCGCTCTGGCGGTGGCGGTGCCGGCGTGGCTATTTCGGGAGGCGAGCGACGGCGCGAGGTCGACAGGGACGACGCGGCGCCCGTCAAGCGATCTCGCGCCGTCGCCACGACGGCGCGCAGCCGTTCATTACAACGTCACCAGGGGAGCGCTATGCCGGGATCAACGGCTCTCACGCGTGGTTCTACTTCGATCGTCCGCTCTGGCGGCGGCGTGGGCCGGGGCCTCGCCCGCGCGGCGCGCGGGCTGGCCACCGCCGGGGGCGCGTTCCGGAGCAAGGTGAAGAACGCCGGCGCGCTGCTCCGGCAGAACACGGCGCTGCGCTCCGCGTTGGTGAGCGCGGACCCGCAGACGATCCCGAAGGTGATGGCGCAGGCCGCCCCCAGCATCGGTACGGCGCTGGTGCTCAGCGCGGCCGACGCGTCGGAGACCGGCCAGGCGATCGAGGACGTGATCAAGGTCTCTCCGAGCGCGGCCGCGCTCGCCCTGACGCTCGGCGGCGCCATGCTGGTCCGGCGCGGTCGCTTCCGGCGAGGCCTCATCAAGACGGCGGTCGGGGCGGCGCACGCCCTGGCGTGCCGCGTCGGCTCCCGGGTTCCCGCCGCGGTGACCGCGGCGCTCCACGAGGCACCGAAGACGAGCGGCGTCGAGAGCCACGACCACGAACACCAACACGAGCACGGCGCGCCGCAAGACGGCGGGACCTGAGCTCGACAGCGTCGATCGGACTCCTGGGTTCACGCGCGCCCCGTCGGCGCGAGAGGGTTACGTGCGCCCGCTGGGCGAGAAGGGGTTAAACAAGTGAACGAGAAGCACAGTGTCGAGGTCGGGGCCGTCGTCCAGCTGGGGGCGGCGTTCGATGAGGTCGCGGAGTTGCTCGCGGGCGTCGGCGTGGGCGCCATCCCCAAAAGCAAGTCCGCGCTGTCGAACCTGCTGAAGAAGGTCAACGCGGCCCAGACGAAGATCCAAGCGGTGGAGCGGAGGGCCACGGCCAACCCGCAGCTGCGGTTCGCGCTCCCGGCGATCAAGGTGGCGAAGCAGGGCACGAGCGCGCTCGCAGCGGCGATGAACGCGTCGACGGCGCTGCGGGTGCGGCAGACGGCCGACTACCTCCGCCAGCCGACGCACGTGATCCCGGTCTGCATCGACGCGCTGGCGACCGCCACCGAGTCGGCGCTCATCACCATCTCCGCGCCGCACTCCGGCCAGAGCTGGAGGCTGGTCGGGATCGGCGTCACGAACACCGCGACGGGAGGCGTGAGCCCCCTGCGCTTCACCAGCTTCAAGATGGCCGGCGTCGAGCACGTCGTCACCAGCAACGTGGCCTTCGCTTCCGGCGCTCCCACGTCGCCGGGTATCGACATCAGCGTCTTCAACTACCAGAACTTCGCTCACGCTTCGCTGCCGGAGTTCCGTTACCGCCCCTGGGCAATGAAGAATGGCGCGCTCCGCTCGGACGCGAAGATCGAGTTCAAGATCTACAACCCGCACACCGCGGGGCAGAGCGGCAACCTCTCGTTCTTCGTCCAGAGCAACCCGTGCGGGGACGACAGCCAGTACTCGACCGACCGCGGCGGCTTCCTGGAGTTCAACTCGACGCAGCACAAGAGCTTCCTCAAGAGCCTCATGAACGGCTCCCTGTTCAAGCGGGTCGCCTGAGAGGGGGGGCGCCGTGCTCGTCGAGGTCGACACGAGCCTCCGAGGCGTCTGTGAGCTGCTCGCCGCGCTCTGCAGGCTGAACCTGCTGGACGCGCGGCGCGACGAGCGGATCGCCGCGGAGCTCGTGCGCCGGTGCACGGCCGCCCCCGGCGAGGGGTTCCGGTACCGGCTGGACCGGGGGTCTGACGTGTGGAGCACGTTCGCAGTGCTGCTCCAGCGCACCGCCCCGGGGAAGCCGGTCATCTCCGATTGCGAGGACCAGACCGCGGCGTACGGCGCGGCGATTCTCCTGCTGGAACCCAGGGCCGAGGTCGAGGCGGCCATCACACAGCCTCGACCCGGGCAGATGGCGCACGCCTATCTGTTCGTGCAGGGCGAGGTGTGGGACCCGAGCGTGCACAACGGCATGAAGGCCCCCCCCGACCACTTCTATTCGAGCGGTGAGACGGTGAGGGTGCCAGTCGCTACGAGGTGAGGTGACCGTGCTCGGTAAGATCTTGGCTGGCCCGCTGGGCAAAGTGGTGCTGGGTGGCCTCGTGACGGGGGTGGCGGGCGCGATCGCGGAGCCGCTCGTGCAGCGCGGTCGCCGGTTCGTCGGGGAGCTCGGCGGCTTCTCGGGAGGGGGAGTCGGGCGCGTGTCGCCGCGGACGCTCAGCGACGCCAGCCGCGTCGCCGAGGCGGTCGCCAAGGGGGCGGCGCAGGGCGCTCTGGCCCTCGTGGCGCCGGCGGCGGCGCTGGCGACGCACGCGGTGAAGGCGAGGCCCGCTCCCGCCGCGCCGCCGGAGGAGCAGAAGGCGTGCGCGTGCCAGACCGGCGGCGCGAAGACAGGTGGCTGCGCGTGCCAGACCGGCGGCGCGGAGACCGGTTGGTTCGGCGACGAGGCGAGGCGGCAGCGGGATCAGGGCCGGCGAGAGAAGCACCTCGCGCAGCTGCGCGAGAAGAACGCGAAGAAGCAGGCCGACCGCGCCCGCGAAGAGGCGAAGCAGGCGAAAGCCGAAGCGGCCGCGCTGAAGGACGCTGAGGCGCGCCGGCTCGCTGACCAGCGCCTGAAGGACATGGAAGCTCGCATCCGCGCGAGCGCGAAGCGTGCGGAGGGGAGCCTGCGCCGAGAGCTGGCGAAGCGCGCGGAGACGACGGAGGCGCTGCGACGTCGGCTCGATGAGGTCAGCGCGGAGCAGGTCAAGAAGGTCGCGACGGAGCCGCCGGAGTGGCTCAACACAGTGCTCGAGAAGATCAGCCAGAAGGAGGGCGCGAGCCCGGGCGCGGCCGCGGTGATGCCCGCGGCGCCGCCGCCGTTCTGGTACGCGCCGCCCTACCCGTCGCCCTACGCGCCGCCGCCCGCGTCGCCGTACCCGTGGCCGTCTCCGCAGGCTGCCGCCCCGGTCCAGCAGGCCGCGGCCGACGACGAGGAGATCGACCCGATGGCGCTCGCGGACCTGTTCGCCGCCGACGCGATGGCCGGCATCGACGAGGACGTGGAGGAGCTCTCGCGCGGCGGGACCGGAGGTGCCGCCTCGGAGGAAGAGCTGGACGAGTTCGCAACCGACGCCACCGGCGAGTACGAGGGCGACGACGACGAGGAGGACCTCGCCGGCGAGTACGAGGGCGACGACGACGAGGAGGACCTCGCCGGCGAGTACGAGGGCGACGACGACGAGGAGGACCTCGCCGGCGAGTACGAGGGCGACGACGACGAGGAGGACCTCGCCGGCGAGTACGAGGGCGACGACGACGAGGAGGACCTCGCCGGCGAGTACGAGGGCGACGACGACGAGGAGGACCTCGCCGGCGAGTACGAGGGCGACGACGACGAGGAGGACCTCGCCGGCGAGTACGAGGGCGACGACGACGTGGGCGGCGCGCCTGGGTGCGCCTGCAATCTGTGAGGGAGGCGCCGTGCGAGCCTTCATCCGCTTTTGCAGCGCGCTCGCGGGCCTCGAGCCGCCGGTTCAGGTCGGCTTCCGCTCGGTCCACCCGGAGGCCGGCGGCTGGAACCCGTTCGGGCCCAGCGACGACGCTGAGCGTCGGTACGCGGAGCTGCTGAGCGCCTGGGCGGAGCTCGAGCAAGCCGGAGTGCCGGACCGCTACCCGCACCTGCGTCGCCAGAGGGAGTTCTGGGTCGACTTCAAGGCCCGTTGGGAGGCCGGCGATCCGGACGTCACGCAGCTGACCGCCGCGGAGGCCGACGCGCGCACCGCGCGGGCGTACGTGCGGGAGCACCGGCCCGACGACCCGCGCTTCGCGCAAGCGCGCGACCCTCGCGGGGGCGACATCGAGGACGCCAGAGCCTCGCTGCGCGCCGCGGCCGCCGTCGACCGCGGGGCGAAGAACGCGCGGGACTTCGCAGCGGACGCGGCGAGAGCGGGCTGGGAAGCGATCCCCTGGTGGGTGAAGGCCGGGACCGCCGCCGCCGTGGTCGGCGCCGGCTACGTCGCAAGCCGCGTCGGCTCAGCCTACCTCGACCTCTACACGGGGCGACGGAGGGTCTACCGGTGAACCGAGTGATTTCGATCGGTGTGGTCCGAAAGCGCGCCCGCAAGGCCGTGGACACCCTGCGCGTCGCCAACCTCGATCCGGACGAGTTCACCCGGTTCTCGTGGGCCCCCGGGGCTAGTGAGCCGCTGCGCGAGATCTCCGAGGACGAGTTTTTCCAGGAGGACGCCCCCGCGGGCGTCTACACGTTCGAGCTCCTCGACGAGGAGGGGAATGCGCGAGAGAAGATTTCAGGCGCCAAGCTCGAGCTGCGCGCGGAGGATGCTGAGCAGCGGCCGCATTCGCTGGCTGACGTCGCGCGCTCGGCGAGCATCCTCGTCAACAACGCCGCGGCGGAAGCCGAGAGAGCCGCTCGGCGGCTGAAAGACGAGGAAGAGCGCGTCGACAAACTGCGGGAGCTGCTCGGGCTGAAGGACGACCGGATTCGAGAGCTCGAGTCGGAGAACGCGGAGCAGGCGCGGCGTATCGAAGAGCTGGAGTCGGACGACGACCTGGGCGAGCTCGGCGAGGTCCTGCGGGAGGTCCTCGTCCAGTGGCTCGGCGAAGCGCCGACCGACCAGCACGCGCAGGCGCTCGAGGTGGTCCTCGAGGTGATCCGCCGGTCCGCGGACGTCCAGCGCGCCCTCCAGCTCGCCGGAGCGGGCGAGTCGCTCAGGCTCCTCGGGATCGGGGGGCCGTCGTGATCCGCGGGTGGACGTCGGCGACGGTCTCGGACGTCGGGATCACGGTGTGCCGAGGGGACCTCGTCACGCCCAGGATCTCCGGGATCGTCGGAGAGGACGAGAAGGTCGAGGCCCGCCCCGTCCACGTGCGTTACGAGCCGCACGAGGGGGGCGGGTCCGCGCCGGCCCACAACGTCGGCGGCGAGACGGACCCGAACAACGACCCCGTCTACTACGAGCTCGACCTGGCGCCCTTCTGGTGCCCCTTCCCGGGCGCGGTGCGGCTCGCCGGTGGCGGCGGGCAGGCGCAGTACACCGTCCGTTTCGAGCGGGTCCGCTGCGTGCCCGAGTCGCGAGCCGGTGAGCACACCATGACCTTGCGCGACGTCGACGCGGCCGTGGCCCTGCCGCGCGGGACGTGGGCAGTCCAGGCACTGGCCGAGTCCGACGCCACCTTTCGGTTCGCCGGGGAGCAGGCGCACCTTGCGTTGCCTGCGGGGCTCGTGGTGCCGCTCGGAGGGCTGTCCCTGGGCACCGTGGAGGCCACGAGCCTCTCGATCCGGATGCTGATCTGCCACCTGAGGATCGGGTGAACCCGCTCAGCGTGGCCGTGCTCGCGCTGGCCGGCGGTGGCGCGTTCGCGCTCTGGCGCCGGCGCGCGCTGTTCAGCGCGCGCAGCGAGCGCGCGCGCCAGATCGCGCGCACGACGCCGGCGCCACCGCTCCCTCCCGGCTGGGAGGGCTGGGCCGGCGCGCGCCCCGAGCCGGGCGGGTGGCCCCAGGACACGATCCTCGCGCTCCCGGGCCTGGAGCGCCTCACCCCCTCCGCCAGGGCCGCCCTCGTGGATCTCTGCGCCGAGCTCCGGATCCCCGTCGACTCGATGGCGGTGGTCATAAGCCGGGAGTCCGGGTTCCGGGCCGACGCCCTCAACCCGCTGCCGGCAGCGGGGCTGATCCAGCTCACCACGGGAGCCCGGCTCCCGGGGTTCGACTCCGAGACCCGTATTCGCGAGATCACGACGTGGAGCGCTGAGCGTCAGGTGCGCTGGGTTGTCGGCCCGTTCTACCGGCGCCTGGCGCGCCGTGCAGCGGGCGCCAACCCGGCGGAGCTGTACATGCTCAACTTCCTTCCCGGCGACGCCGGGAAGCCCTTGGACTTCCGGCTGGGTGACCGTGAGTCGGAGGAGTCTTTTCGTCGGAAGGTCTACGAGTGGAACAGCGGTTTCGACAAGTCGCAGCCGAAGCGCGGCTACTTCACTGTCGCTGATGTCCACCAGGCGGTGCGCCGCAGCGCCGCAGGCGCCGGCGGGAAGCGCATGACCCTGGACGGCACCGTGATCACCATTTCTCGTTCCGCGGTCCCGGAGACCAGACAGGAGAGCGTAGCATGAGCCTGAGCGCGATTACCATTGACGTGCCGACCTCGGCTGGGGGCACCGGCGCCGCCGCGGACGCCTCCGAGCTCGGCCAGGCGCGGGAGTTCGTGATCACCGGCGGAGCGGAGGGACACACCGTGCTCCTCCAGGGCAGCAACGACGGCGTGAACTGGGCGGACCTGGGCCGCTACCGTGTGAGCTCCGGCGCAGCCGGCACGAAGTACCAGGTCAACGACGGCTCACCCTACTACCGCGCGAAGCGGGAGACCGGCTCCACGGCAATCGTCTTCTCCGTGAGCGCCGCCGAGCTGGCCGCGAGCTCCAACGCGTCGGGCAGCTCCAGCGTGTCGGGCAGCGTCGCCACGAGCGACGCGACGCCCACCGCTGTCGCGAGCTACACGCCGTCGCAGGACGGCTCCTACGGCCTGACGGGGATGTTGATCGGGCGGAGAGTCTCCGACGGCGCGACCTTCGTCCAGCACTTCGTTGCGGCCGCAAAGCGAGTGGGCGGCACCGTTACCGCAGTCGGCGCCACCACGTCGGCCTCGCCCGCGGACAGCAGCTTCAGCCCGGCGGGCGTGACCCTGGCCGTCTCCGGCGGCGCCGTGCTGGTCCGCGCGACGGGCGTCGCCGCAACGTCAATCCAGTGGCAACTCCACGCCACCGTCGGGAGGGCCTAGCACGTGCCGAACAAGGCTCTCTACCCGGTGCCCCTGTCCGATCACGCCGCCAGCGGGGCGGGGGTCGTCCTCGCCTGGTTGGGCGACAGCAACGGCGTGGGCTACCCAGCCTCTCAGGAGGCAGCGACGGGCTCTCGCGTCGTCGTCCAACGCGCCCTGATCGCGCACGGCATCCCATTTCGGATGGTGGGCCGGGGTTTCGGCGCGCTGAACGGCACCGGCCAGCAGTGGGGGCGGTACCCGCTCACCGAGGACCTCCACGACAGCCCCGCGACCGGGCTGTGGGACTGGAGACACAACTGCTACACGGGCCGCCGCCTGGTGAAGACGACGACCGTTACGGGCGTGAACACCTCGACCGGGACCATCACCGCGCCAGGGCACACGCTCCTGGTCGGCGACCCGTTCTACCTGACATCGACCGGCGCAACACCCACCTACGCCGTCGCGCAACAGCTCGTGTACGCGGCGACGGTGAACGGCAACGACATCCAGCCGGCGCAGTACGAGGGGGGGTCGGCGATCGGTGTCCTGACCGCCGGGTCCGGGACCATCACGCTGTGCGAGGGCCTCGCGGACATGCTCCCGGCCATCGTCGCGTCGTGGGACGCGACCCCAACGGACGTCATCGTCATGGGTGGAACGAACGACGTCATCGCCTTGATTGACGCCGGGTCGAGCGAGGCTGACGCGCTCGCTGCGTGCAAGACGCGAGAGCTCACGTACGAAGCTCTCTTGGACAACTACTGTCCTGGCGCGAGGAAGTACAGGTGGTCGGTCATGCCCGTGACGTCGGGCGTCACCAACCAGGCCGCGAAGGAGAGCGTTCGATCCCAGCTGAACACGTGGCTCGCCAGCGAGGCCGTTCCCGCGCGCGGCGGCCTGTGGACCTTCGTCCACGCGACCGCACGGATCGGCGCGCCCCAGATGCAGGGTGACGGGCTGCACCCTTACCGAGCCGGCTACCAGCTGATGGGTCAGGACGGCGCGCGTCCGATCATCACAGCGGTGGGTCAGGGGCCCGTGGACGAGCGTTTTCCTCAGCCGTTCGTGCGCCGCCAGCCACAGGCGTGTGTGGAGCTGCGCGCACCGACTGACCGCATCGCCTTCCCAGCTCAGCCCGGGCTCAACCCCGGTGCCAACGCGTTCTTTCTGCGCGTTGACTTCATGCCGTTCGAGGTATCCTCGGGCACGAGGGTAATAGCGCAGCTCGAGAGCCCGTACAGCAACGGCATGCTCCTCGCGGCGCGCAACTCGAACGTCGTCTTGTACTGGAAGAGCGCGTCGCCGTGCATCCCGGTGTCGAACTTCACTCCGGGGCTCCAGCGCTTCAGGCACTCGCGACTCTTCCTCTTTTGCGATCCCGCTGGGCACGCGGCGGTCTTCGCGAACGGCCAGTTGCTTCAGCGCGTCCAGACCACAGCGGCTGCGATTACATCTTCTGCCGGGCTCTACCTCGGCGGTGTCGGCGGTCTGGACTGCGCCCCCGGGCTATATCAGAGCCTCATCTTCGGCCACGGGGCCGGCCTCACGATCGAGGCCGCGGCGCGCATGGCGTGGAGGGACTACGTACTTGGTGAGGACCCGACTGGAACCACGGCCAAGTTCGATGTCTCGGAGGGCACGGGTACCGCCATCGGCGGGAAGGTGGTCGGCTCCACGGCGGCCACGCTGACCGTTTCTACGGGTGGCTGGGTCGCCGGCGGTCGATACAAGCGGCCGTGGGATGAGGGCTACGTGCGCCCCGCGATGGACCAGCAGCTGCGGACCATCACCGGGGCGTACCAAGTGGCCCGTGACGAGTACGTGAAGTACTCCGCCGGCTCGTACAACCTGATCCTCCCGGACGCCCAGGGGAACACCGGCGCTCGGGTGATCCTGGCGGAGGTGGGGAACAGCAGCACTCCGACCACGATTCTTGCGAAGGGCGGTGAGACGGTCGAAGGCGGTGCGTCTCTGGTCGTCAGCACCCCGCTCGCGCGGACGCGGCTCATTTGCGACGGTCTCAACTGGAGCACCTGGTGACGCGTCCCGCTGCCGTGCCTGACCTGTGGTTCCCGGCCGCGATCGCGGCGGCGGGCGCGCTCTGGTGGTGGTTCCGGCGGCCGGTGGCGCTGCCACGCCCCGGCCTCTCACTGCGACAAGAGGCGGTGAGCCTCGTCCGCCGGTTCGTGCCGTCCGACACGGGAGACGCGGCGTTCGAAGAGATCGCCAAAGACTACGGCGGCAAGGGCACGACGTGCGGGTACATCTGTCACTGGCTGCTTTGGCGGATCGGCTGTCGAGACGCGACGGTCGTAAACCGCAACGAGCCAGGCGACGGGCTCACGTACCGGCCCGCGCGGAACATCAGCATGCTTCGATGGAACACCTATTTTCGAGTCGCGAGCCGCGACGCGCGGCCTGAGCCGGGCGACATCTACCTGGTCAGCGACGGCCCGCCGCCGACGGAGCACGTGGGCGTGGTCTTGGACGTCGCCGGCGACGTGTGGACGACCGCCGACGCCGGCCAGCCGAATGTGCGCGGCGAGCAGTGCGCGCGCCTCGTCAAGCGGCGGCTGCGCGCGGACGGGGCGCTCGAGCGCCTCGACGGTGCCTCGCCGCCGCGACGTCTCCAAGGCTGGCTCGACCTCGAGCGCGTCCCGCGCTCCGCGCCCGCTCGGCTCGACGGTCCACGGGAGGTGCACCATGTCTCGTGAACCGGTCGACGACCCCGAGGATCTGCCCGCCGAGGACGGCGCGCCCGCGTCGCCAGCGCCGGCGGCCACGCCACCGGCGCCGGCGCGTCCGCCGCCCGAGGTGCCGGACATGGTGATCCTCGTGACGAGCCCGGCGCGCCGGCTCGGCTCGGCGCTGCACTGGACTCCGTTGGTCATCTAGCGAGGACGACGAATGAAGCGAAGAACGGTGCTAGGGGCGAAGCGGCTGGTGGATCTCGCTCAACAAGAGGGCTTGTTGCGGGGCCGAGAGGCGCGCGCGGTGTCGCGCCTGGCCGAGGTGGCAGCGCGCGCGGTCGCGCTGGACGTCTACCTCCTGGCGGTCGCCAACGGCCGCGCGCAGCTGAAGGACGCGGCGATCCGGGTGCTCGTCAGGGACTAGCCGGAAAAGGGAGAGCGCGATGGATGAGAGAGAGTCGGTTTTCTGCGAGACGGTGCGACTCGTGCTCGAGACGGTGGGCCGGTGCGTCGACGTCGACGAGGTCACACGGTGGTCGGCTGACGAGCGCCGAGAAGCGTTCGACTGGGCGTTGGAGCTGCGCCCGGTCCCGATCTTCCCGGTCCCCATGAACGAGCCGGCGCGAGTCCGCGCCCTGGACCGCAACGCCCTGGTGCAGGTCGAGTGCGTGGTGGAGATCCTGCGGGACTGCGTTCCAAGGGTCCGGGCCGTGCACCCTGACGCCGGCGAGTGCCTGGAGGCGTTCCTGGAGGGCGCTCGGGAAGGCCTGGCGGCGTTCAGGTTCTGGGCGGCGCTGTTCCGGCAGCCGCGAGCCGCCGCGGTGGGCCGGAGCTGCTGTGAGCGGCGCCCCTGCGGCGTCGAGGCCTCGGCGGCCGCGCCGGCGTCGAGGCCCGCGTGAGGCGCGAGGGCCCGGCGGACTGGGTGCGCGTTATTCCCGTAGACCGACGAGGGCCGCGCGCGTCAGCTGGGTGGACGGTGCGCGAGGCCTGGATGTTCGGGGGCGGGATCGTCGCAGGGTCGGTCGTCGCCGCGGTAACCCGCGCGGTGGTGACGGCCTACCGCGCCCGGTCGGGCGCCTCGGCGACCCGAGCCCGCGCCGATCGCGTGGACGTACCGCCGACGCCCGCCAGGGCGCCGGCAGCGTCGCCGGCGTGTTGCAAAGGGGGCCGGTGAGGCTCCCGACGAACGCGGTCCGCGCGCTCGCCGGTGGCGCGCTGCTGGCGAGCTGCGTGATCCCCGACAAGGACCGGAGACAGCGGCGCGCCGCCGCTGTGTAGGAGGAAGACCATGAACGTCGAACTAGCCACGTTGATCGTGCTGTCATTCGGGGGCGACCCGGGGAGCTGGACCTACGAGTGCTTCGCGCGCGCGGCCGCGCTCTTCGCCGAGACGATGACGGCGGACGAGGTTCGCGCCGCGATCGCCGCGTACGCCGGCTTGGGCGTCGAGCAGCTCGCCGGCGCCCCCGGCAGCGCGGAGCGGTACGCGCTCGAGCGAGCGGAGGCCCACCTGCAGGAGACGATGACCCTCGACCAGGTGGTCCTCACGCTCGCCGACTACGCCGGCATCCCGCTCGAGTTCGCGGCCGCCGAGATCGCGCGGCTCAGCGCCCCGCCCGAAGGCTGAGCCGCACCAGCGCTCGCCGAACCGCCCCTCCCCACAACTAGCCCGCCGGGCGCCGGCCTGGACGTCCAGTACCTCGCCCAGGAGCCGGGAACGCCTGCTACGCTGCGCCCGTGCCGACGCGACGAGTCCCCCCGGATGCAGTTTGGTTGGGGCGTGCCCTCGGGCTAGACCTCACAGACCCTCTTATCGCAGCGTGCTTCTTCGACGGCGTGCGCGCCGCCGACGAGTTCGCCGCGGAAGAGGAGGAGCGCGCCGCGGCGCGCAGCGAGCCACCGGGCTGCGCGATCGTGCAGAACGAGCGCCCCCTGTTGAGCGGCGCGTTGCTCTCCGAGCGAGGGGAGAAACCACGGTACCTGCCGTGATCAGCGCGCCGTAGCTCGCCCGCGAGCGCCACCACGTCGACGGACCTCAAGCGGCACCCTCGTCGGCCGGCTCGCCACCCGCGGCGGTGTCGAGCGCCCGCCCGGCGCGCACGAGCTCGGCGAGCGCGTCCTCTACGACGCGCCACGCCCCCGGCCCGCCTGCAGCCACGGCCCGGAGAGCCTCGACGCCCCGCCGGGACAGGCCCACGATCGTCCCACGCAAGGCGCTAACGTCCGGAGACTCTTGCGGTTGCGCAGGCCTTCCTAAACCGTTGGTCGGACGTTCGAGTCGTCTCGGGGGCGCCAAGGATCTCGCGGAGGTGAGACCAGCCAGGAACCGCTGGTCGCCGCCGTGGCGAAAGCCCGCTGCGCTTCGTGGTGCTCTCGCGTCGGCGAGCCGCGCGCCGAAAGTCCTCGGGATTTTTGAACGCTGCATCGCGCCGGCAAGCGCGGCCCCAGGCTCGCTTTGTAGAGCCTCCGCCCAGAGCCCGCGTCCGCTTGGCAGCCGTCTCGCCCTGGCCGACCGGGGCGCGCCGTGATGCGCGCGAGGGAGCCGGCCGTTGTCGACCCTCCCGCGTACCGATGAACACCAACATCCGGTCAAGTTGCCGCGTCGAGCGCGTAGGCGCGGTAACCAGTGCCTACCTGCCGAGCTGAACCGCCGCACGCACGACTCGCCGCGGCCATGCTGGTTGCCCACCCCCGGCTCTGTGAGCGAGCCACCCACCGACCCGTTCGCGCAGCCTGGTGATGTGCGCGAAACCTGGGTCGACGGCCTGACTCATGGCCGCTCCAAGCGCGCCGAGACCGTTCCGGACAGTTACGGAGACAGCGCCATGGCGCGGGCGGTTCGAACCCTACGAGGGCTCGGTAGACATGCCTGCATGGTCGTGGCACGAGAGCGGGAGCGAGCGCCCTATACATCCATTCAGATCCCCACTATACTCTTCCCCGATTCTAACATTGAGCACCATGCCAGCACCTCTCAATGTATTTTACTCGTATTCATCGGAAGACTCCGCGCTCTTCCGAAGGCTAGAATCCCACATCATCGGCCTGGAGCGCGAGGGGCTGATCCGAGGCTGGCACGCCGGCCTCGTCGGGGCGGGTGAAGATGGGAGGGCTGCTGCTGCCGAGCACCTCGACAACGCGGACATCATCCTGCTCCTGGTCACCGCCGAGTATCTTGCCAGCCGTGCTTGTGCGCGCGAGGCAGAACGCGCCCTCGAGCGAAGACGGGCCGCTGGCGCTCGCGTCGTGCCAGTCCTCGTCCGCGCGTGTGATTGGTCTGGAGCGCCGTTCCGGGCGCTGAGCCCCCTGCCGAGCAATCAGGTGCCCGTCACCAGCTGGAGCAACCCGGACGAGGCATGGACCGACGTGGCGCGCGGCTTGCGCACGCTCCTCTCGCGCGCCATCCCGACCGAACCCGAGCCGAATTATCCGGACGCTCACACGCGTGTGCTCAGCGAGCAGATCGCACGCGTACGTGCCCGGAAAGCCGCCCTCCGGGAACACGGCGCCGATACGAGCGCCTTGGATCGTGAGATAGCCGACCTTCGCCGCCAGCTCAGGGAGGGAGGGCTTCGTGAGGGCGACACCCTGGGCGACGAACGCTACCTGCTCCTGAACAGGCTGGGTCATGGGGGGTTCGCGGTCGTATGGAACGCCTACGATCGCGTGCGTAAGGAGCGGGTCGCGATCAAGGTGCTGCACAGCCACCTCGCCGGCGATACGCTGCGCCGGGAGCGCTTCTTTCGCGGCGCACAGAAGATGGCGGAGCTCGTGCACAAGAGCATCGTGCGCGTGATTGAGACGCGCGGCGAGGAGGGCGGGCATCACTACTTCGTGATGGAGCTCGTCGAAGGAGAGGACCTTCGGCAAGCCGTGCTCAAGCAGGCGCTTGGCCGCGAGGCCATCATCCCCATCGTCCTCCAGGTTGCAGATGCGCTCGGCCACGCTCACGCGAAGGGAATGATTCATCGAGATGTGAAGCCGGCGAACATACTGATCGGTAAGACGGGTATCCCGAAGCTGACCGATTTTGATCTGGTGGCTGACGCGGACACCACCGGCGGTACCAGGACGGGAGTGCTCGGGAGCGTGATCTATACGGCGCCGGAAGTCCTGGAGAAACCCCAAGACGCCGATCCGAGGTCCGACGTCTATAGCCTGGCCGTGACGGCCGCGTTCGCGCTCCATGGCGGCGATCTGCCTCTCACGGCGGTGGCCCGCGTCGGACGGTATATAGATAAGATGGACTGCGATGAGCCGATCAAGCGCGTGCTGAAGATCGCGGCCGCATTGGACAAGAATGAGCGGTACAAGGACGCGGCGTCATTGTACAGAGCCCTCAAGCAGGCCATGGAGCCTGCTGCGGCGCAAGGAGGCGTTTCGCGGCCCTGCGGACCTCACGCGACGATCAACACCACGCGGAGCGTGGACGCCGGTCGCACCAGCGGAGAAGATGCGCTCGCAGGATGGGCTGGAGTGTACGAGTATATCGAAGGAATGCCGGCTTTCGTATGGTGCCATAGCGTCGAGATAGCGTGCTCTCAGGGGGGCGATTACATCGCTCGTGTCGAGGAGTCTGGTTATCAGAGCTGTGCTCGATTTGTCGGCGCTGTGCGGCTCATCGGACCGGATCGTGTGCGGATCGAGTTCGTGGGTTATGGGGAGGGCAGCATCAGTCATCCCACCCTGGAGCGCGGAGCGTCGCTTCTGGAGCTCGAACGTGATGCGGATGGGTCGGTCGACTTCATATGGGGTGCTCTTAAGCCCAGCATCCCTCCACCCCTCTCTTATGTCGGTTCCCCGTCAAGTGACTTTCTTGCGGACCGGGAGATCGGAAGGCGACTTCGCTACCTGCTCGAAGATGACTACGAGCGGCTCGTCGATTGCGACCACTTCGTCGAGCCGATAGGCAGGGATGGCCCATGGCTCGTCCTCGGGGGCCAATGTCATCACCGGGCCGGAGAACGTCGATATTACGCCCTCTACGACATGAAGAGCGACAAGATGCACCTGCTCCTCTATGATGGGACTGAACACCGAATTGACGTCTGGAGCGAGAGCTGGTGCACGCTCCCGTCTCAGCTCTCGGTTCACCTGGAAAACATCAATGTCGAGTCGAAGCTGCCGGTGAACTGGCACCGTTGACGCTGCCGCTCGTGCGTAAGACACGCGCGCTGAGCTCCGGCTCGGGCGCGACGTGGTGCCGCGCTGCGACGATGTTCTGCCCTAGTCGACAAGCTGGGCATCGACTCGTTGACGCCCTCCACGTCCTGCGCGTCGGACGCGGGCCGCCACGACGGCCACCCGCGCGAGCCGACCGGGGCTGGCGTCTTCTGCCTCAGCGCTACTTCTGGCACTCGATCAGGATGACCGGCGGGTGCTCGATCAGGTCGATCCAGAACTCCTTGCCATCCCTCGCCTCGATCTCGGGCGGCACGACCAGGCCGTGCCACGTCACGGCGCGGAACCCGGCGGCCTTGAGCGCCCGCTCGTACGTCCCCTGAAAGAAGGTGCGGAACGTGATCTCAACCCACGACCGCTCGTCGCTCCGCAGCTCGAGGCTGACCGGATCGCCGTCGCCCACCGGCAGGGACGCCTTGAAACCGATGCCGTATTTGCGATACCTCCCGACGTGGGAGGCCCACTTGCCGCAGCTCTCGTTGATCGTGACGAAGCGCTGGCCAGGTTTGAGGTTCTCGTAGATGACCTGACACATCCTCACGAGCTCGTCCCACGACTCGGCGTAGTTCAGGAGGAAGACGGCGGTCACCAGATCGAACTCGCCGAGCTTTCCAAGCTGCTTCACGTCGCTGCAGACGTACTCGATCCCGAGCGGTCGCCGCGCCTCCTGGTCGCGGGCCAGGCGGATCATCTCTTCCGAGATGTCCACCCCCACGGTGCGCCCCGCGCCGAGCTGCTTCAGCTTCCGAGTATTGAAGCCCTCTCCGCACGCGAGGTCGAGGACAGACATCCCGTCCAGGGCGCCGAGCCGGCAGAGCAGCGTGTGCTCGAACACGTCGAATATCGCGAGTCGCTTGGCCCTCTGGTAGTCTTCAGCAATGGCATCGTATTGGGTCGACATCGAAGGTCCTTGAAGAGCTTGAAGGTGAAGAGCGCCGCATGCGCTGCATTGTCGCGCCGCGCGCCGGCATCTTACGCGCTGTCGCGGCATGAAGCCACGGCCGTAACAGCCCTCTCAGCTGCGCGATCCGCACGCGTCACGGTGCTGGCGGGGATCAAAGACCGACGAAATCGTTCAGGCGGGACGAACGCGCAACTCCAACCCCCGACCGGTCACGCCATTCCCGCGCTCAGGGAGCGATGAGCGCCGTCTGTGTCTCGCTGGGATCGATCCCACGCAGCACCGCCGCCCCGTATGGCCCTGCGCGCCGGCACCCTTCCTCGACCGAGAGCCCGTGGGCCAGAAAGAAGGTGAGCGCCCCGGCGAAGCTGTCGCCGGCGCCGTAGTCGCCGACCACCCTGTCGGGCGCCGGCGGCGCATCGATCTGCGCGGCGCCTTCTCGCCGGAAGACGCGGACAGGCCGCGGCCCATCGGTGAGCACCAGCGCTCCAGGGCGGGGATCATACGTGTCCAGCGCCGCGTTCTCGCGCGGATCTGCGACGCTCCCGAGGATCACGTCCGGCGCCACCGCCGCGGCCCGGAGCGCCGCGCTGCGGCGGGCCGTGACCACGAGCCGGCGCGCGGCGCGCGCGAGGCGCAGGCTCTCGGGGTCGGCGCCGGTGAAGTACACGGCGTCGCAATCGGCGAGGATCGACCACGGCAGCGGATCCGTCGCCGCCGGCTGGAGCGGGCTCTCGGTGACGACAATCGTGCGGCGGCCCTCCGCGTCGACGAAGATCACGACGCGCGGATGATCCACGGCGCGCACCGCGGCGTGGACGTGCACGCGCCCCGGCGCGACCCGGATGCGCGCCTCGACGGCCCGCGCCGCCTCGTCGCGCCCGAGCGCCGTGAACAGGTGGATCTCGGCGTCGCTCCGGCAGAGCTGCGCGAAGGCGAGGCCGCCGCCCCCGCCCGCCAGGAAGCGCGCCTCGCGCAGGTGGAGGATGTCTCCGGGTCGCGGGATGCCCTCGACCCGTCCGAGCGTCACGTGCTCGACGTGGCCGACGACGGCGATGCGCGGCGCTGCCATGCCGCGCGACATACCACGGCCGGGCCTCGCCGGGCGCGTGCCCGCCGGGCGCGTGCCCCAGCCGAGCGCGTGCCCGCCGGGCGCATGCCCTCCGAGCGCGTGCCCCAGCCAGGCGCGTGCCCCAGCCGGGCGCGCCCTGCCGGGGACGCCGATGAGGCGCCCGCCGGCCCCGGCATGCTTCGTGGTTGGCCGAACGCATGGGAGAGCCCGCCGTGCACCCGGGAGACGGCCCCGGCGAGAAGCACACACCCACCACCCGGGTCGCGCTGCTCGCGTCCGTCGCCGCGCTCGGCGGCTTCCTGTTCGGGTTCGACACCGCCGTGATCAACGGCGCCGTCGGCGCGCTGGAGAAGGTGTTCACGGCGCACGCGGCCGCGGTCGGCCTCGCCGTGTCCTCGGCGCTGCTCGGCGCGGCCGCCGGCGCGGTGATCGCCGGCAGGCTGGCCGACCGCTTCGGCCGGACGCGGACCATGCTGGCGACCGCGCTGCTCTTCGTCGGCAGCGCGGCCGGCTCGGGGGCGGCGATGTCGCCCTGGGGCTTCAGCGCGTGGCGGGCGCTCGGCGGCGTCGCCATCGGCGCGGCCAGCGTCGTCGCCCCGGCGTACATCGCCGAGATCGCGCCGGCTCACCTGCGCGGCCGCCTCGGCTCGCTCCAGCAGCTCGCGATCGTCGTCGGCATCTTCGTCGCCCTGCTCGGCGACTACGCCATCGCGAGCGCCGCGGGCTCGGCGGCGAGCCCGTTCTGGCTCGGCGCGAGCGCGTGGCGCTGGATGTTCTGGAGCGCGATCCCGCCGGCGTTGCTCTACGGGATCGGCGCGCTCCTGATCCCCGAATCCCCGCGCTACCTCGCGGCGAAGGGGCGCATGGACGAGGCGCTCGCCGTGCTCCGCGGCCTGCTCGGCGCCGGGGCCGCCCGCGCGAAGCTCCGCGACGTCCAGCGGACGCTCTCGTCCGAGCGCCGCCCCAGGCTCGCGGACCTGCGCGGCCGCCATGGAGTGTTGCCCATCGTCTGGATCGGCGTCGGCCTCTCGGCGTTCCAGCAGCTCGTCGGCATCAACGTCATCTTCTATTACTCGAGCGTCCTCTGGCAGGCGGTCGGGTTCTCCGAGCGGAGCTCCCTCGCCATCACGGTGATCACCGGCGTCACGAACATCGCGACCACCCTCGTCGCCATCGCGACCGTCGACCGCGTCGGGCGCAGGCCGCTGCTCCTCGCGGGCTCCGTCGGCATGACGCTCACGCTCGGCGCCATGACGGCCGTGTTCGGCACGGCGGGCGTCGACGCCGCGGGCAACCCCGTCCTGAGGGGCGCCGCCGGCACGGCTGCGCTGCTCGCGGCGAACCTCTATGTCTTCTGCTTCGGGGCCTCCTGGGGGCCGGTGACGTGGGTGCTGCTCGGCGAGATGTTCAACAACCGCATCCGCGCCCTCGCCCTCTCGATCGCGGCCGCCGCGCAGTGGCTGGCGAACTTCCTCGTGAGCGCGACGTTCCCCGCGCTGAAGCAGGCCGGCCTCGGCGTCGCCTACGGGCTCTACACCGCCGCCGCCGCGGCCTCGCTGGCGTTCGTCGTGGCCTTCATCCCCGAGACGAAGGGCAAGGAGCTCGAGGACATGTGATGTGCCCCGGCGCGGCGCGAGGCGGGGATCCCCCGAGCGCCCCGCCCGCTCGCGCGCGGGATGGCTGGCATCTCGCCTTTTTACTTGGCTATTGACACTGAACCGATTAAGCTGTTCACTTGGTTCTGTTCCTTGCACGTCCACAGGGCCGGGGCCCTGGCGATGATTCCCTGCCGGCCCGGACCCGCCGCAGGAAAGAACCTATGAAGTCTATCCAGCTCACTTCGCGCTTCTATGCCGCATTGATCATGTGCTTGGCCGCCGCGTGCGGCGGCTCCTCGGACGATGACCGCCCGCAGGGCGAAGACACGCCGCCGGGAGACACGCCGCCCGGGGACACGCCGCCGGGAGACACGCCGCCGGGAGACACGCCGCCGGGGGATGAGGATCCGCCGCCGCAGGATGAGGATCCGCCGCCGGCCACGCCGAGGACCGAGCTGCTCGACGATCTCCGCAACGCGTCGAAGGCCGGCAAATTCCGGTTCGGGCAGGAGAACGGCATCCTCTGGGGGATGTACGATCCGGACACGATGAAGCTCGTGGGTACGGACTCCTGGTTCTGGAGCTTCGCGTCCCCGGCCAGCAATGGCGACCGGCCCTGGACGTCGGACGCCGCGGCCGTCGTGGGGAAGAACCCCGGGCTGCTCGGCCTCTCCCTCGACGCGATGGTCTTCGACCCGGTCCCCTGGAATCGCCGGGCGATCTTCGCGAAGTCGGCGGTCTATACCCTGGAGCAGCCGGGCGGCATCGTGACCATGGACTGGCACACGCCCTCGTGCGACTACGACATCACCCGCTCCGATTTCGCGGCCGACATCGCGACGCCGCTCGCGACCGTGTCGGTCGACGGCGTCGACGTCCCGATCCACGCCGCGGGCGGCGGCAATCCGTTCTATGCCGAGGCGGGCTACTCGCGCCCCATCGGCTCCCGCGCGGACATCCCGGAGGGCCTGACGTGCATCTGCAAGATTGCGAATGATCTGCCGATCGAGAACGGGACGCACGCCGGGCTCTCGGCGCGCACCTGGCTCGTGGCCCACGCGAAATACGTCGCCCAGTTCTTCCGCGAGAACGGGCTCGCCGGCAAGCCGATCATCCTGAGGCCGTTCCACGAGCACACCGGCGGCTGGTTCTGGTGGGGGCAGCCCTACTGGAACTGCGAGGGCTTGCTCGGCGGCCAGCCGGCCGTCACCGGGCCCGACGCGTACCGCGCCGCGTACCGCACCTTCGCCGAGACCATCCGGAAAGAACCGGGGATGGAGAACATCCTCTTCGCGTACTCGACCGACAAGCTGCGGCCGCTGACCGACAGGACGGTATCGGCCGCCGAGAAGAAGATCAGGGATCCGGAAGGGTTCGCCCGCGACCTGCTCCGCGCCCGCCTCGTCGAGGAGCTCTCCGCGATCGACGCGGCGTACGAGAGCCCGCCCGCCAAGGCCATCCTCGACCACAACGGCGCGCCGCCGTCCAGCCTGCTCGAGGCGTATTACCTCGAGGCGTATCCCGGCGACGATCTGATCGACCTCGTCGGCGTCGATCTCTATTATCCGGTCGAGCGCGCGGCGACATCGACCGATCTCGAGGACATGAAGTCGTTCGCCGGCGCCGTCGCGGCGGTCGCCGAGGCCCACGACAAGGTCCACGCGCTCACGGAGACGGGCACCTACCGGATGAACCTCCTCCACCGGGTGGGCCAGTGGACGTCGGGCGGCTCGCTCGCGCTGTACCCGGCGGCCTACGTGAGCGAGTGGCACGACAAGCTGCTCGATCAGCGCCTGAAGACGGAGTTCCTGTCGAACTACGGCCTCGGCTCGGCCTCCGCCGTCGCGCTCTCCGCCGCCGAGGTCACGAGCATGTTCCCGACCGCGGGGCAGGGCAAGGTCACGGAGGACTGGTACAACGAGCACCTCCTCGAGATCGCGAAGAGCAGCGGCGTCTCGTACGTGTTGACGTGGCAGACCTACTTCCACGGCGAGGGCGCCGACGCCAAGCCCTCCTACTACTACGTTCCGTTCCCGGGCCACCCCGAGGAAGAGAACTTCCGCCGCTTCGCGGAGGACACCGCGGTCTGCTTCGACGGCACCACCTGCGAGTAGGCGCCGCATCGACGGCGGCGCGCGCCCCGCGCTGGCGGATCTGGCGGCGCGCGTGGCGGCCGCCAGATCCCGGGACCCGGAGAGGGGCACGAGATCCGGCAAAAAAGCCGTCGGCACGCCGCTCGCAAAGAGTGCCTGCGACACGCCGCGAGGTCCGACCTCGCGCTGCCCTCGCCGTTGCGGGGCAGCGCGAAGGCCCGGGAGCGGCGTGATACCTCGAGCCGACGCCGCGCGTCGCGCTCGGATGGAGGCACCCATGTTGGTTCATCGCTCCCTGTCCATGTTTCTTCCCTTCCTCGCGCTCGCCTGCTCCGCCGCGCACGGCGCCGCCGAGCCGCTCCCGGAGAGCGCCGCTCCGCAGCAGGACGGCGCGGGGGCTCCGGCCGGCTCGACCGGCGCGACGAGCTTCATCGACGCCGGGTCGTACTTCACGAGCGCGGCCGAGATCGACGCCTGGTACGGGCTGCTTCGCGTCCTCGACGACGACTTCGACGCCGTGTGCGGCGACACCTTCTGCGAAGGCGATTACAGCAACTACACGCCGCTGCGATTCCGTTGCTCCGTCGAGGAGCACACCGGGACGATAGGCAGCTGCGTGTGGGTCCTCGCCGCGAGCAGCGAGGAGATCCTGCCTTCCACGGGAGAGGTGGAGGTGGACGGCAGGATCTTCCTCTGCGAGATGCCCGTCGCCCCGGGGACGGCCGCGGCCGACCTCGTGGAGGCGCTCTCGGCGCCGCTGGATCGGGCGATCGACGCCGCGCTCCCCGGAACCGACCTGTCGCTGTACGACGGCCTGGCCGAGTGCCTCTGACAGCCCGCCGGCGTCGGCCGGCGTGACCGCGCACCGCCCCTCCCGGGCGCGTCAGGCGATGGCCGCGATGCCCATCGCCTGACGCCCCCTCATGGCGTCAGAAGACGTAGACGCTCTTGGGGACGAACGGCAGCGGGCTCAGGCCGCTCTCCCCGAAGACGGGATACGGGTAGCCGATGCAGTTCTCGTTCTGGAAAATCGCGGCGGCGGCGCCGTTGGTGTTGTAGGCGGAGTGGGCCCTTCCCTCCCAGCCGTGCTCCGGAAGGTTGACGCACGTGCCCACCTGCGGGTTCAGCGCCCGGACGTTGAAGATCTCCCCGCCGTAGCCCTCCTCCTCGAAGAGGCAGAGGACGCCGTCGAACGGGCAGGGAACGGGATCCTCCTCCTGCGCCGAGGCCACCTCGGGGAGCAGCAGGCCTGCCCCCGCGAGGAGGCCGACGCCCACCAGGGCGCGCAGGCCCAGGGAGCGGGACGGAGCGAAGCGACGGAGGTTCCGAACGTGATCGAGCCAGTGCATGTGTATTCCTCCTCCTGCCCACCCATGGGCAGGTACTGCGGAGGCACCAAGCACCGGGGGCCACGCACGCATTCCCGGCCTCGGCTGTTGTTTACAAAACGTGACATAAACAGCACGAAGGCTCGCGTGTCCCTGGAAATCTCTCATCCTCCCGGATGGCGGCCTCATCGATATGCACCCTCTCTGCAAGGACTCATCACGTGGACCGGAAGGGGCGGCGTGGTGGGCCTCTGTAGGCGCACCCGCCTCACCAGCCGCACGAAAACCCGCAGGGGGAAGCGCAACACATCATGATTCGAGGATGTCAAGAGCGGATGGTCTCAGGCGCGCCAGGCGGCGGCCGCCTCGTCCGTCGAGCAGAGCGGATGGCTGCGCAGGAGCTCGCGGGCGCGCTCGTGTTTGATGCGGCGGAACGGGGGCTCGTCGGGGTCGGGCAACACGTAGTCTCGCCAGCGCAGCGCGACGGTGACGGTGTGCTCCCCTTCGCGGAACACCAGGCCGAGGGCGTCGAGCAGGGCGAGCTCCGCGTCCAGAGCGGCCTTGTCGCAGGGCGACGAGGCGCTCGACACCCGCCTCAGGAGCGCCGCTCCGGTGCGCGGCTCGGCGCACGCCGCCAGGATCGCGAACGAGAGCGGCGAGAGCGTGTAGGCGCAGGGCGGGCCCGACCCGCGGTGATCGACGCAGAGCGCCCCGTCCGGGTGGTCGGCGTAGAAGACGAAGCTGTCCTGGTAACGAGCGCGCCACGTCTTCAGCGCAGCGACGATCGCCCGGACGTCCTCAGGCGGGCGAACGTGGTCGCGGTACTCGAAGGAGAAGTAGTACGCGAGGCGCGAGACGGCCTCTCGAGGGAGCGGGTAGATGTAGTCGTGCGCCGGCGTCGGCCGCAAGCCCGTGAGCCCGTACTCCTCCGGCCGCTGGAAGTGGGGGCTGAACCGGTTGATCTGGAGCGGGGTCAGGCAGGAAGGCGGCTGGAGGTGGGCGAGGCGCGGGAAGAGCGCCATCGTCGCCTCGAGATCCTCCTCCGTCTCCTCCGGGAAGCCGGAGATCAGGAGCCAGAAGGGGCTCACGCCGTACGTCTCGAGGGACGCGAGGAGCGAGATGTTCTGCGCCGCGGTGACGCCCTTGTCCATCCGGGCGAGGGTGCGGCTGCTCAGGCTCTCGATGCCGGGCTGCACGGTGCGGACACCGGCGCTCCGCAAGCGCTGGATCTGCGCGGGCCGCGTGTTCGCCTTCATCTCGTAGAAGATGCTCAGCCGCTCCGGCCGGCGCGCGAGCCCCGGCATCACCTCGTCGAAGTACCGGGTGTCGAGGATGTTGTCCATCGCGGCCATCTCCAGGCCGGGGTGCGCCGCGGCGAGGGCGTCTATCTCCTCGATCGCGCGCGCGGCCGACTTGCTCCGGTAGGCCATGAGGTCGGGGTTCAGCCCGCAGAAGACGCAGTGGTGCTTCTGACCCCACCAGCAGCCGCGCGAGGTCTCGAAGGGTACGATCGGCCTCGGCGCCCCCCGCGGGAGGCTCGTGTACTGGGCGAAGAACCCGTCGAAGTCCGGGTGAGGCAGCGCGTCCATCGCGTGGACGCGCGGCGCCTCGGCCGGCGGTCCGGAGAGCATGCGGCGCGCGGCGGCCGGGGTGAAGACGCCGGGGACGCGGGAGATGTCGCGCCCCTCGAGCAGGCGGCCGATGAGGTCGACGATGATCTCGTCGGCCTCGCCGCTCACGACGGCGTCGAGGAACGGGAAGCTCCGCGCCGTCTCGAAGCCCGTCTCCCCTTCGCAGTTGGCGCCGCCGAGGAGCAGGCGCAGCTCGGGGCGCTCGCGCCGCAGCCGCCGGGCCAGCGCGAGCGACGGGACGTGCTGCTGGAACAGGCTCGTGAACCCGACGACGGCGGGGCCGAGGTCGAGGATGCGGCGCGCGGCGCCGGCGAGGAAGTCGGCCGCGGCGCGCCGCGCGCAGAGCGCCGCCTCCACGAGCCGGGGCTTGCCCTGAGGCGCGAGCTGGTCGCGGACGAACTCGGCGTCCTTCAGGCTGTCGCCGAAGAGCTCGGCGCTGAACACCCACTCGCCGGGCATCACGCCGGGACCGCCGTCCTCGCTGAGGAGCTGATAGGCCTCGACGCCGAGGAGCTGCGCGAAGTCGAGGTGCAGGTGGAGCGTCCGGGCCGGGATGCCGGCGCGGCGCAGCTGCGCCTGGAGGAGGGCGAGGCCTAGCGAGGGGAACTGGAGGATGCCGAACGGCATGCCGACGAAGACGACCGTGGGAGCGCTCTCTTGCGTGATGGGCATGGTGGCCTCCAGCTCTCTCCGCCGGCGCCTCCGCCGGCCGCGCAACCGCGTCACCCGATCACGAGGCCATCGCCTGGGCCTCCGCCCGGGCGGCCCGCGCGTACGCCTCGAGGGCGCCGAGGCGCTCCTCGGCCGCGTCGAGCAGGAGGCGGCCTCGCGGCGTGAACAGGGTCTCCCACGCGGGGATCGCCCGGATGGACTCGAGGGTATCCCGGCTGCTCGACCAGAGCGACAGGCTCGGCGGATGAAACCGGGGCGCCGCCGGCTCGCCCGTCCAGCCGCGGCGCAGCGAGAGGACCTCGATCGAGACGAGCAGGCTGTCGAACACGCACGGCACCGGGCGCGGCACCTTGCGGATCGCGGAGACCGCCGCCGATACCGGGGCGCTTGCGCGCGGCGTGGTGTGCCCGTGGAGGCGATCGTCGAGGAAGATCACGTGGTGCGTCATCTCGTGGACGAGGAACTCGACCATGTCGCCTACGGTCGCCGTCTCCGGCGTGTTCACCCAGACGACGCCGATGGCGCGGGCGGTGGAGCCCCCGAGGTTGCGCGGGACGTTCACGCAGACGTAGCGGTGGACGGTGAGGTCGAGCAGCCGGCCCCAGTCCGGCTCCACGGCGTACAGGCCGGCTCGGCCGCGCTCGATCTGGCGGTGCCTGAGCGCGACGTACCGCTCGTCGCGCGCCGCGCAGGCGGCGCGGATCACGTCCTCGGTGAGCGGCTCCAGGATGTCGTTGGGCACGGCGGGCTCGACGAAGGGATCCATGAGCGCGAGCTCGATCGCCGGGTCCTCCACGAGCTCGGGCAGCAGGCCGGAGCCGCAGGTGACGGGGGGCTGAAAGCCCAGCAGGAAGCGCTGGTATCCGTCCTTCAACGCCGCGTAGTCGCAGGGCCCGGGCGCGAGGCCCGCTCGCAGGCCGGCGTCGTGGAGGTTGCGGAAGCAGGCCGATGATCCCAGCAGGTTGTACATGAGCTGTCTCCTACGACGGCGGCGAGGGCGGCGGCCGGGGCGGGCGCGCTCGGCGGTGGCACGGGCGTCAGGCGTGGAGCGGGGCTTCCCGCGCCGCGCTCGGATGAGGGCCGCTGCGCAGCCTGGAGACGGCGGCGTGACAGCGCTCCATGAGGTCGAAGGCCCGGGGCGCGAGGAGGCGATCCCGGTTCGGGAGATCGAGCATGCTCCGGATCGTGAGGAGCACGTTGGTTACCAGCTCGGGGGTCCTCGGGTGGATCACGGTGTCCGCGTCGTGGCCGAGGACCAGGTCGCGGTGCAGGAGCACCTCGGTGGCGACGACCATGCTGTGCAGCACCTTGTCCAGCGGGCGCTGCATCCCCGTGACCGTCGCGCGCGCCCAGTTCTCGGGCAGCGGCATGAGCCGCTCGTCTCCGTAGTGGGGGCGGGAGCGCTCGTCGAGGAACATCGCCGTGTGCGTGAACTCGTGGACGAGGATCTCGTAGAGATCGCGCAGCGAGTAGGTGCGCGTGCGGCTGAGGTAGAGCACGCCGATGCAGTCGGAGCCCGAACCGCCGCGGGAGTAGCGCGACACCGGGCAGAGGACGAAGTTGACGAAGAGGTCGAACGCCGCCCAGAAGCCCGGGTCGAGCTGCCCGAATTTCCTCATCGATTCGCATAGATGGCGCACGTCTTCGGCGATCTGGGGCCGCGCCGCGGGCCCGTTCTCGAAGAAGGTGCGGTCGCGGTACCGAGGCAGGTCGTCGAGCGGCGACTCCTTCATGAAGGCCTCGAGGAAGACGTCCTCGAGCGCGGGGTCGTCGACGTAGACCGGCCCGGCCGGGGAGCCGCTGGGCAGGTAGGGCTGGATCCACTTCACGTACCGCTGGTAGGCGCGCTTCCAGCCCATGAACCCGGGATCGACGTCGTCAGGGCCTTCGAGGTAGGGCCGAGCCAGCGATTTCAGGACGTCATGACAGGTCTCTTGGCCGAGCAGATGGTACATAGCAGGCTCCCTACGTCCCTGGTCACGCACGACACGGGCTCACGCGATCAGCCCCCTTGAGGTCCGCCCTGGCCTGAGGCCGGGCCCTCCGGCTGCGCCTTCACCTCGGCGTTCGGCGGGCTCGCCGCCTCGAGCGCGCCGACGTCGGCCATGCGGCGCCCGGCGGCGGCGATTTCGCCGACGTCGGCCATGCGGCGCCCGGCGGCAGCGATTTCGCCGACGTCGGCCATGCGGCGCCCGGCGGCGGCGATTTCGCCGACATCGGCCATGCGGCGTCCGGCGGCGGCGATCTCGCCGACGTCGGCCATGCGGCGTCCGGCGGCGGCGATCTCGCCGACGTCGGCCATGCGGCGTCCGGCGGCGGCGATGTCTCCGAGGTCGGCCATACGTCGCCCGGCAGCCGCGATATCGCCGAGGTCGGCCATCCTCCGCCCGGCCGCCGTGATACCTGCGACCGGTCCACTGCCACCCGTGGTCAGCGCCTCGATATCCGCCATTCTCCGCCCCGCGGCGGCGATGTCTCCGAGATCGGCCATTCTTCGTCCCGCGGCGGCGATGTCTCCGAGATCGGCCATTCTTCGTCCCGCAGCGGCGATCTCGCCGACGTCCGCCATTCTCCGCCCCGCGGCGGCGATCTCGCCGATGTCCGCCATTCTCCGCCCCGCGGCGGCGAGGCCCGCGCTCGGACCAAACCCTCCGGTCACCAGATCTTCGGCGTTCGCCCCAGGGGGACGGGCCGCCGTCACGTCGCCGGGGCTCGCCGCGGTACGGCCGGAGGCGGCGAGGGCGCTGACGAAGCCCGCGGCCTCGCCGGGCGACTTGGGTAGGAGCGCGCCCAGCTGGTACAGGAAGCCCGGATCCCGGTGCACGGCCGTATCCAGCCCGCGCGAGCCGAGCGTCGCGCGGACCTCCCGCGACAGGTGGACACCATCGATCATGTGCTCGGTCACGCCGACGAGCAGCCGCTCCTCACCGCCGGCCGCCGCGGCGAGGGACCGCTGCACCACGATGCGCCCCTCGGTGGAGAGAGACAGCGTCCACCCGCCCCTCAGGCGCGCTCCCGCGTGGAGGAGCTCCTCGGCGAACTCCCGGATGACGGCACGGCCGAGCGCGGGCGTGATCGGGAAATCCAGGCCGACCTGGATCCACCCGTCCCGCCACTCCTCGTAGGTCACCTGCGAGGTCAAGAACGCGTCACAGACGAGGTACCGCCGCAGGACGACGCCGCCGTTCGCGCGGAAGGTCTCGAGCACGGAGGGAGCGCTCTCCACCTCGCGGAAAGGGCCGAACGCGCCGATGCGGTACTGGATCTGAGGCAGCAGAGCAGAGACCATCGAGACTCTCCTTGTTAGCAGCGGACAGGTGCGAACTGCGCTGACGTGGATCGACGCGCGGCGGTGGCCGAGGCCCGCCACTCGGAGCACAACGCGGACGTCTCGACGGCGACATGAACGCGGTCGCCCGGTCGCACGTCGAGCGGAGACGCCACTGGCACGAAGATCTGGCCCCAGTGCGTGGCCGGGGCCGTGGGCGCGGTGCAGACGCGCGTGTGCTCGTCGAAATGGATGATGAACCAGCCCAGCACGCCCTCGAGCGCGCCGGCCCGCGAGATCACGAAATCGGCCGCGAGCTCGCCCGGCCGCGGCGCGGGGGCGTACGCGTCCAGCGCGGCCGTCCAGCCGGGCTCCGCGAGCGCGCCGTCGTCTCCGCGCCAGTGGACCACCGTCGACCTCAGCCTGCTCCGGACCAGGCTCCGCTCGACCTCCATGAAGCTCGACAGGTCGAGCCCGTACCGCGGCTCGGCCCAGAAGCCCGCCTCGACCGGGTCGGGCAGCGCGACCGGCGCGAGGAAGAGATCCACCCGGGAGGGGAGGATGCGCCCGCCCGGGGCGAGCTGCCGCGCGCCGATGCGCGCGAGGATCGCCGCGGCGTTCTCCTCCCAGAGAAACCCGCCGATCAGATCGTGCGTGATGAGATCGTACCGCGCGGCGTCCTCCCACTCCCGCAGATCCGCGCGCACGAACGTCATCCGCGCGCCGAGCCCGCTGCGCCGCGCGGCCTCCTCCGCATACGGGACCAGCCCCGACCAGTCCACGGCCGTCACGTGCGCCGCCCCAGCCTGCGCAGCGAACATCGCGAGCAGGCCAGTGCCGGTGCCGAGGTCGAGCACACGCGTGCCGGCGGCGACGTGACGGTGAATGGCCTCCCGGTAGGCCTCGTTGCGGACACGGTCGCTCAGGAACCAGCGGTGAAGTGACAGGTCCTCCCAGTACTGCACCCGGCGCAGGTCCATCCGCAGCTCCCCCTCTGGCGCTGCGAGGCGGCACCAGCAGGACGAATAGATACCGGGCCGCCAGCTCCGTCAAGGGCGATGAGGGCGCCCGTCACGAGAGGAGCCAGCCATTCAATCGGACCCCGATAACCTCGATGTCCTTCCTGTTGCGGTGAGCAAGCGCCATGCCGCGATGCCGCGTGCGGCTGCACACGCGCGGTGGGGCCACATTCCTCGCGCGTGCGCTTCGCCCGCGGTGCCTGCATGTTCCTGGGGCGGGTGTTCAGGTGCCGTCATTCAATGCGGCGGGCGATTTCCTCCCCGAGACGATATAACCGACCGTGCCGCCCGCGCTCGAGTACGTGCCCTTCGCGATCGCCTCCGCCGTCCTGCGCGACGCCGCCATCGCCGCCGCCCAGGAGCTCTCGAACGCGTGCTCCTCGCCGCCCCCCGCGAGGAAATAACGCCGCGTGTCCGCCCGACTCCAGATCCAGAACTCGCGACGGGCGAAGTCGGAGAGCTCCTCCACGGTGGCGCGTTGCTCCGCGGATGTGTACGGAGGTAGGACCACGTTCGCCTTGTCGTTGAGGTACACCTGGATGTCGGTGAGCCCGCGCTCGGCGAAGAGCGCCGGGACGAGCTCGCCCAGCGAGTTGTGGCCCTCTCCCAGGGCGGCTTTGCCCCGCTCGCACAGGAGCTGCATGCGGACGAGCGTGAGGACCTCGTCCACGGGCGCGTGCACCATGGCGGTGTCGAGGAGGGCGCCGGCCACGTTGTTGGGCTCGGCGACGGCGACGAGCCCGCCCGGCCTCGTGACGCGGATCATGTCGGCGAGCATCGCCCCCGGGTCCGCGGCGTGGATCATCACGGTCTGGCACGTCACCAGATCGAAGCTGTCGCGCTCGAACGGCAGCCGCTCGGCGAGGCCGACCTGGTAACGGAACCGCTCGGATTCCCCGCGGGCCGCCGCGCGCTCGGCGGCCTTCTCGACCCAGAACGGGTCGCGATCGACCCCCGTGATCCGCGCCTCCCTGGGCAACACGCCGCCGAGCACACGTCCCCAGTGCCCGACGCCGCACCCGACGTCGAGCACCTCGCGGACGTGGTCGAGGCGCCATCGCCGCGCGAGCAGCGCGACGTAATCGGGATTCCACCAGCTGTCGCGTGTATCGCCGAAATACTCGGCCGAATGCGAGGTGTGCTCGACGAACTCATTTCCCATGACAACGCTCCTCTTGCAGGGCGCGGGCCTCGATGGCGCGCGCCGCGCGCGGCGGCTCGCAGGTCCTCAGTGTAGCGGAGGAGGACCCGCGCGGGCGCCCGCGCGGCGAGCCGCCGTGCCCCGCCGCGGCCGGCTCCTCGCCTCGCGCCGCCCTCTCGCTACGCCGGGACGGCGAGCCGCCTGCGCGCGACGAGCGCGCGGCCCTCGAAGCCGCGCACCTCGACCCGCTCCGGGACGGCGCCGGCGAGGAACGGCAGATCGACCTGCAGCGTCCCGTCCTCGACGTCGACGCTGCGCCGGGGCCGCTCGTCCACGTACACATCGACACGGGTGAGGCCGCACGTCGAGATCGTCAGGTGGAGCGCCCCCTCCTTCACCTCGAGCGCGGCGTCGAGCCCACGCGCCGGCAAGCTCGCCAGGATCTCCGCGGCGCGGCGGATGAGATCCTCATTCCGGTTCAGCAGGTCGTTTCGTGTGAGCTGGTGAATGTGATCCGGCAAGACGCCGAGATCTTCCAGGGGCGATCCCCCGCGGGCGCCGACGCGCGTCACCTGCCGTACGGCCACTGTGAAGGAGGCCCCCGAGGCGAGCGGCTTGAGCCCCGAGAGCGGGGACGCCGCCAGCATGTTCGTCAGCACCTCGTGTGTCCAGATGTTGCCGCCGCCGGCCCCCGTGTTCGTGTCCACGCCGAGCACAGGGCCGATGGCGTGATCCTGGAAGCCGGCCGCGAACACGTCGGCGGTGCTGTAACAGAGGCCGTCCACCACGAGGATCACCGGGCCGTGGTACTGCTGGCCGGTGCGGTTGTAGTCCCGCGAGAAGGGGAGGAACGGGCACCCGCGAGAGTAGGTCGCGCCCGTCTCGACCGACTGGGTGACCGAGTCCTCCCACGCGCAGAGCTCCAGGACGGCCGGCGCCACGCGGCAGAGCTCCGCCGCGAGCGGCGTGTTGCGGAAGTGCAGCGGCGCCGGCATGATCGGCGCGGGCGTGAGCAGCTCGAGGAGCCGCTCCCCGGCCGGGATCCGCCCTCCGGGGTTGCCGCGGATATCGAGGATGAGCCCGCGCTGCGGCAGGGTCCGCAGGATGCGGACGAACTCGCTCGCGAACGCGTCGACGAAATCGCGGATGGGCTTTCTGTGCTCGCCGCCCGTGGTGTTCTCGAAGGACCAGATCCGGACGTAGCCATAGTCGCCGTGCGGCGTGTTCACCGTCCGGAAGGAGAAGTTGTCCGGGAGCCGGCTCTGCTCGCCGAGTCGGTGCGCCGCGCCCGGCGCGCGCCCGCCGGACGCCGCCCAGAGCGTCGCCATCTGCTCGTGCTCCTCCACGGCGCCGAGCGCGTAGAGCGCCTTCCGCGCGCGGCGCACCGACTCGGCGAGCCGGTCGAGGCCGCCGGCGAGCGCCTCGGGGTTCTCGAGGGCGTCGCGCTCGTCCTCGATCCACCGCGAGGACGACGGCATGACGCGCCACGCGAACCGCGCCTCCCGGATCTCGCCGTCGAGCGCCCGGTACCGGACGTCCACCCACTCCTCGTCCGGCCACGCGGTGTTGCTCATGGGCCGGAGCGTCATCGCCGAGAGCCCGCGGGCGCGCCGGGCCGCGTCGGTGCTCCCCGGCTGGCGCTCCGCGCTGAGCTCCACGGCGCGCCGGATGGGCACGCCGCTCCAGTGGGTGATCAGCACCCCCGGCTGGAAATGCGGGTCGGCGACGCGCTCCGTCACCTTCGACACGAGGTAGCGGCGCTCCCCGCCCTCGAAGAACGCCTCGATCAGGAACGGGAGGAACACGACGCCGCTCTGGAACGGCTCGGGCAGCGTGTACAGCGTGTGGAGATCCCTGAGCTCGGTGAAGATGGATATCATCTCACGGTGGAATCCGAGCTCGGAGCCCGCCTTCAGCCGGCGGCGGAGGAGCCGGAGCCGCTGCACGGGGTCGATGGCGAACATGGCCCGCTTCAGCGGCAGGTGCGCGTAGAGCTGGTCGATGAGGAGGATGGCCTGATCGACGATCTCCTCGCGCGCCTCGACGGAGAGCCGGCCTGTCGCCTTCTCCAGGAACTCGCCCAGCGTCACCGCGCCGTCGAAGGGCATGGGAGACGTCAACCCGCGCTGAGCCAGGCCTCGAGCTGCTCGGCGAACGGCGCCGGGGCGTCGAGCATCAGCCAGTGGCTGGTCTCCGGCAGCACGGCGGTCGCCAGCGCGGGCCTGAGCACGTGGAGGCTGAACGGCCACGCGTTCGCGGGGGCGAGCAGGGCGTGGGCGCGGGCGGGGGAGGACGACGACGCGGCGAGGTACCGGTCCAGCGCGCCCACGGCTTCGAACCTGGCGATGCTCCGGGACATGCCGACCAGCCGGTCGCGCGGCGTGGCGGCGAGGCGCGCCAGCACCGTCTCCCGCGTCGCGGGCGTGCTGCCCGCGAGCGCCTGGTCGAACTGCCTGGCGACGGCGTCTCGCCAGCCGTCGGTCTCGAGCGCGGCGAGGTAGGGCGGGATCTGCTGCGCGTAGATCTCCGCCGGGAGCTGCGTGAAGTCGCCGGGCGGATCCGCGAGCACGAGGCGCGCGACCCGCTCCGGGTGGGCGGCCGCGACGGCGAGCACCACGAGCGCGCCGTAGCTGTGCCCGACGAGCGCCACGCGGGGCAGGCCGAGGGCGTCGAGCACCGCGAGCACGTCGGCCGCACACGCGGAAGGGGAGTAGTCCACGTCCGGCGGGGGCTCCGACGCGCCGTGCCCCCTGAGATCGAGGGCCACGGCGCGACGCCGGCCGGCGAGGTGGGCGAGCGGCGCGTCCCAGAAGCCGGTGTGGCCGACCATCCCGTGCACGAGCACCGCCGGGAGCGCCTCGCGCGAGGGCGCCGGGCCCGCGGCCGGATGATCGACGACGTGGAGCGCGCCCGCCGGGCCCGCGACAGTCCTGGAATGCATGTGCACCGGATACCTCGCCTTGCGGCCTGAAGGGTCGTGTCGAGCTGCGAGCGCCGAGCGTACGCAAGGCGCTCGGCCGGCGCAACGCGGCGCGCTCCGGGCCGGCGCCCGCCGCGAGCGCGGCGCCGCGCTGCGCTTCATCCCGAGCGCCGCTCGGGGCGGCGCGATCCCGCCTCGGTACGGTGCCCTCCCTTCACCCCTTCCGCGCGCGCTCGTATGCCTTCAGCCACCGCTTCGCGGTCACGTCGAGGCTCTCCCTGAGCCAGTCGTCGAGCTTGTGGAGGTCGAGCCCGGCGAACGCCTCGGCGTGCTGGCGCGCGAGGAGGCTCACCTGCGCTTCCAGCGCCGCGCGCTGGTCGCGCTTCGCGAGCTTCTCGACGTCCAGCGACGCCCGCCCCAGGCGATCGCGGAGGACATACATGCTCCGGCCGAGCGGCACCTCGACGTAATAAGGCACCTCGAGGCCCCGCCATATCGACGCTTTGACCAGCGCGAGCCGGTCCTCGTCTTCGTGGAGGTAATTGCTCCAGCTCGTCGCCGCGTGGGTCGTCTCCTTGAACTCCAGGAGGCGCAGGCGCGCGCCGTCGCCGCTCCGCTCGCGCGCGAGCAAAAGGTACCGCTCGAGCCCGCCCGAGCCGCCCGAGTCCCGGTCCCGGTGGGCGAGCTCGATCACCTCGAGCTCCGCCTGAGGCGCGATCCGGCCGAGCGCCTCGCAGAGCTTCTTCCTCGTCCGGTCGGGCACGCGCGACAGCTGGAGCGAGGGCTCGTCGAACCGGAACGCCTCGCCCTCGGTCCATTTCGCGAGCTGGCGCGCGTCCCTGGCCGCGACGTCGGGGTACAGCGCCTCGGGGAGCTCGCGCGGCGGCTCGTTGCCCTGGAGGATGTCCTCATAGAGCTCCATGAGGTGGCCGAGCGTCTTGCCGTCGTCGAGCAGCAGCCGGAGCGCGGTGAAGTACCGGAGCGCGTCCAGCGCGGCGAGGCCGGGGCCCGAGTCGTCGAGATCGTTGAACACGTAGCGCGGGCCCGCGGCGAACGTGATGACGCCGAAGTTCGCGGGGTGCGGATCGCCGAAGCAGAGGCAGCGCCCGCCGGGCACCTTGCTCCGGGGGACGTCGAGCAGATCGACGTGCCACGCCTGCGGGAAGCTCCGCATGAAGCGGAGCGGCGAGCGCGACGCCGCCTTCCATTTCTCCTCGAACTCGAGCGGCTCGACGTGAGGGTTCACCGCCCGGAAGAACGCGCGGGTGAGCGCCGCGACGGGGAGCAGATCGCGCTCTTCTATGGGTCGCATCGAGCCTCCTCTGGCCTGACAGGTGACGTGATCGCGGCGATTTCTTCGGCCATTCCGCGAGCGCGCCACCGCCCGCGCGCAGCTCCCCTAGCTACCACGCGGGCGGCCTCCGTGAGGAGGTGGCTTTCGTGAGGGGGGCGGCTTACGGCGCCGCGGCGGCCACCTCGCACGTGAACGGCGAGAACCCGTCCCACGCCCCGATGAGCACGGTGTAGACGCCGCTCTCCGGGCACACGATCCGCGCCTCGGGGCAGACGTTGCACGCGTCGTCGACCGACGTGACGGCCTCGGCCTCCGTGCACCCCGACGCCGCCGCGCCGTCGCAGATCCGGATCATCGGGTCGCCCGCGCAGACGCCGCCGGAGCAGCCGCAGCCCACGACGAGCGGCTCGCCGGGGGTGCAGGTCGCGGCCTCGAAGCCGGGCGCGATCGACCAGCCGCAGTCGCGCTCCGGGCCCTGGCCGCCGAAGCCGCAGGGCTCGAGCGGCGCGGCGGGACCCGGCGGGACGTCCTCGGGGATCGTCACGGGGACCTCGATCGTGTTGTTGTCGTAGTTGCTCTCCGGCAGCGTGCGGTTCGTGTTGACGGAGAGGCGGAGGGTGTACTCGCCGGCGGCGACGCCGGTGATGTCGACCCACTGGCAGTCGAGGCCGGCGCCGTAGATGTCGCTCCAGCCGCGCTGGATGCCCTGGAAGCCGCAGTGGTAGCGCGGCGAGGACGGAGCGCCCGGCACGCCCACGGACGAGAGGTCCATCAGGCAGAACGCCTGCTTGTGGCCCGTCGCGGCGATCGCGCCGTTCGCGTCGAGGAGCTCGTACCGGGCGTACCCCTCGAAGTGGTAGTGGTTGTGGCACGCGGAGAACTCGAAGCCGGAGGTGAGGTTCGGGTCGCCGAGGATCATGTCGGCGCCGCCGATGTTCGGCGTCTCCGTGCTGAAGTTGAGCAGGCGGCGATCGCCCGCCGCGGCCACGCAGCCCTCCACGATCGCGCAGCTGTCCGCCGGGAAGACCTCGTGGGAGATGAAGAGGCTCCCCTGCGCCGTCTCGGCTGAGATCGTCAGGTCGGGCAGCGGGCACTCCCCGCCCGGCTCCAGCTGCGTGCACATGCCCAGGAAGCCGCTGACGCAGCACGTCTCGCCCTCGCCGCAGTCGCTGTCGCTGCTGCACAGGCCGCCCTCGGTCGTCGGGTCCGTCTCCTCGACCTCGAGCACGACGTCGAACGCGCCCTGCCGGAGCTCCACGTCCTCCGCGTCGACGCGGAAGCGGAGCGCCACCTGCGTGCGCTCGTCCGGGAACACGTCGAAGTTCAGGGGGTTCGGCGAGAGGAGCTGCGCCTCCACCGGCTCGACCACGTTGTCGCGGCGCAGGCGCTCGAGCCGCCAGCCCTCCTGCAGGAAGGTGAAGTAGCTGCCGGCCGGCACGTCCGCGCTCAGCGTGGTGCGGTTCGGCTGCTCCTCGGTCTGGAAGAAGAGGGTGTTCGCAGGCCCCTGGACCATCACCACGGCGTCGCGCAGCCGGTACACGGAGCCGGAGGCCGACGCGCCGGTCAGGCTCATCTCGACCTGCCCCGTCTCCTCCACGCGCCGCTCCTCGGCCACACACCCGATCAACGTCGCCAATCCGACAAGCCCGAGATGCGTCAGCTTCATAAAAAACTCCGACCTCCTTTTCGCCCTACCGAGAGCGTTGATGCTCCGAGGGCGGAGCATCCTTCACGCGGAGACCCGATTCTTCGCGAGCGCACGATAACGGCGTGAGCGCACGAATCCGCCGCAAGCGCCGGCGGAAACCGGCGGAATCCGGCGGAGTACGCCGCGAGCGCCCGCCGGCGCGCGAGCGCCGCCCGCCGGCGGGTCCACGCCGCGCGCCGGCTGGTCTGCTCTACGGAGGCGAGGCCCCCGGGCTTCCCCGCGACGACGAGCGCGCTCGCCGCCCGGCGACGCGCGGCGACGCGCAGCGACGCGCAGCGCAGGGTGTCTACTTGACAGTTGTAGTGTCTCGACGCAGGATGGCCCTCGTGACGACGTACAAGCTCGACGAGCTGGCGGACGAGGCGGGCGTGGCGCCGCGCACGGTGCGCTACTACGTGCAGCGCGGCCTGCTGCCGGCGCCCGAGTTCCGCGGGAAGGACACCGCCTACGGGCGCGAGCACCTCGCCCGGCTGCGCGCGATCAAGGTCCTCCAGCAGGCGCACTTGCCGCTCGAGGAGATCCAGGCGCGCCTCGCCGGGGTGAGCGTGGACGAGATCGAGCGCATCGCCTCGGGGGCGCCGCCGCGTGTGCCCGCGGCGCGCTGCCCCGGCCCGGAGGAGGCGCTCCCGCCGCCCGCGGGCGCCGGAGCGCCGCGCGGCGAGCGCTGGGAGCGCGTCGAGATCGCCGAGGGCGTGGAGCTCCACGTGCGGAGCGACGCGCCGGAGCGCTCGCGGCGCATCGCCCTCGATATCGAGTCTCGCTACTCCACCCTTGCCCCGAGAGGCGCGCGATGAACCCGACCACCGCAGCATTGCACTTGCCGTCGTGTCTACGCTCCGTGGAGGGCCGCCCGGTCCCGCTGCTCGGCGTCTCGCTCTCGGGGGAGGTCCTCGGCGGCGCGGCGCGGCTCGTGGTGCGGCAGCGCTACCGGAACGAGGAGCGGAGGCCGATCGAGGCCATCTATACGTTCCCGCTCCCGAGCGACGCGACCATCGCGGGCTTCGCCATGGAGTGCGCCGGCCGCCGGCTGGACGGGGAGGTCAAGGAGCGGGAGGAGGCGTTTCTGGCCTACGACGAGGCCGTCGCCGCCGGCCACGGCGCGGCGCTGCTCGACGAGGAGCGGCCCAACGTGTTCACGGCCAGCGTGGGCAACCTCCTGCCCGGGGAGGAGACGGTCGTGGAGGTCGCGTTCGTGCAGGCGCTTCGGGTCGACGACGGGGCGCTGCGGCTCATGATCCCGACCCTCGTCGCGCCCCGGTACATCCCGGGCGCGCCGCGGGGGGACCGCACCGCGCACGGCGCCGCCGCGCCGACGGATCTCGTGCCCGACGCCGACCGCATCTCTCCCGAGATCGCGCCGGTCGATTACGGCATCACCCTGGATATCGCCTTCGATCTGGGGCGCGACGTCGCGATCGAGAGCCCCTCGCACGCGCTCGCGGTGCGCCGGGAGGAGGGGTATCGGCGGCGCGTCTCCTTCCGGAGCGACGAGGCGGCGCTCGATCGGGACATCGTGCTGCTCGCCGCGGGCGCGCCCGGCGTGCAGGCGGGCGTCGTGTGCGACAGGCGCCCGGGCCAGGAAGGGACCTTCGCGATCACCGTCGTGCCGGACCTGTTCGACGGCAAGCGCGCGCCCGCCCGGCGCGACGTGGTGTTCGTCGTCGACGTGTCGGGGTCGATGCAGGGCGCGTCGATCGAGCAGGCGAAGCGCGCGCTCCGCCTGTGCCTCCGGCACCTCGCCGAGGGCGACCGGTTCGGGGTGATCGCCTTCTCGAGCGACTTCCGCGCGCTCTCGCCGGCGCTCGTGCCGTTCACGCAGGGGACCCTCGATCGCGCGGACGGGTTCGTCGCGGGCCTCGAGGCGGACGGGGGCACGGAGATGATGCAGCCGCTGGTCGCGGCCGTGGACATGCTCGACGACGCGGGCCGGGATCGCGTGATCGTGCTGCTGACGGACGGCCAGGTGGGCAACGAGGACGCGATCGTCGACCGCGTCGTCGGGCTCGGCAAAGGGGTGCGGGTCTACACGTTCGGCATCGGGACGAACGTGAGCGATCTGCTCGTGAACGAGCTCGCGCGGCGGACGGAGGGCGCCGCGGAGCTCATCCACCCGGGCGAGCGCATCGACGAGAAGGTCACGGCGCAGTTCGCGCGGGCGACGGCGGCCCGGGTCACCGGGATCGAGGCGCGCTTCGAGGGCATCGACGCCGGCGAGCTCGCGCCGGCCGAGCCGCCCGCGCTCGTCGACGGCGAGCCGTGGGTGCTTTACGGCCGCTACGGCGCGCCGGGCATGGGGCGGCTGCACCTCCGCGGGAAGCTGCGCGGGGAGGCCTTCCACTGCGAGGTGCCGGTCGAGCTCGCCGCGGAGGCGTCCCGGCCGGCGCTCCCGGCGCTGTGGGCGGGCGCGCGGGTGCGGGAGCTCGAGGCGTCGGAACGAGCGCTGTCGGGCAGGCGCGCCGAGGCGATGCGCAAGCGCATCGTCGACCTCGCGGTGCGGCACCGGGTGGCGTCGAGGCACGCGTCGTTCGTGGTGATCGAGCGGCGCACGGGCGATCGGCGGGCCCACGGTCAGCCGGAAGCGCGGCCCGTGCCGGTGCACGCTCCGGCGGGGTGGGGGATGTCCAGCCATCGCGGCCCCGTGGCGGCGGCGGCCGCGTTCGCCGCGGGGGCGTTCGGTGGGGCTGGCTCTCTCGTGTTCAGGCGCAGCCCCCTGCAGGTCTCCGCCTCCGCGGCGCCGGTCGCGGCTGCGCCGGCGCTCGGGGCGCCGGCGGCCAGCGGCGGTCTGCTGGCGCGCGCCAAGCAGCTCTTCCAGCCGGCCGCGGCGCCGGCGCCGGCGCACGGCTCAGCGGGCTCGGCGCGCGGCGCCGCTCGCTCGGGCGGCGCCGCCCCGCCGAGCGGATTCGCGGAGTCGAAGCGCCGGCTCGAGACGGGCTCGCCGCCTGCGCCTGCGCATGCGCCGGGCGCCGCTCCCGGAGGGCCGATGTCGCCCGGGGTCGACGTGGGGCGCATGTTCGAGGAGCAGCGCGCGTCGGGGCTGTGGGAGAGGGGAGAGGCGAACGATCGCGGGCGGCTCACCAGCACGGCGCTGTGCCTCTCCGCGTGTCGTGAGCAGGGCGTCGATTCGGCCCATCCCGTCTACGGTGCCCAGGTGGCCAAGGCCGTCGAGGCGCTCTGCGCGCTGGCGACGTCGCTCCTCGAAGGCGGCGGCGCCGACGACGAGGTGGCCGCGGCGCTCGCGGCGGCCTACCTCGTCGCGAGCGGACGGCGGCTGCGGGCGCGGGTCCAGGAGGTCGCGGCGACCGCCGCGTCGGGGGCGGTGCGCGCGCTCGCGGGCGAGCTGGGGGATGCAGGGGCGCTCAAGAGGAGGGTCGAAGCGCTGCGCGGCGCGTGAGGGGCTCGCCGGGGGCGCCCGGCGATCGCGCGCGGCGTCCCAGCGGATCCGAAGCACGCGTCCGGCGGTGGTGCGGGAATCGCCGCAGGCAGCGTGCCGGAAGATTCAAACGCCAAGGCGCCAAGGTCGCCAAGTACGCCAATTTATTAAATTTTCTTGGCGTCGGCCGCGCGAGCCGCGGATCACGTTCAGGGATAGGTATCTTCCTGGGTCCGGGTGCCGGTGGCCGGGGTGCCGGTGGCCGGGGCGCTCGTCGCCGGGGTGCCGGTGGCCGGGGCGCCCGTCGCCGGGGCGCCGGTGGCCGGGGTGCCGGTGGCCGGGGCGCCCGTCGCCGGGCGGACCCCGCCGGTCGCGCTCGGCGCGATCTGAGCTGTCTCATCCACCACGATCTCGATCCGCGGATCCGGCGGCTGCGCGGGGGCGCCGCCGCTCGCGTCGGCGGGCGCCAGGTCGGCGTACGCCGCCAGGCTGAGCTGGGCGAGGGGCAGGCCGGCCTCCTTGGCCTGCGCCAGGAACAACATCACGGCGCGCGCCTGCGCGACCGTCACGTCCCAGCCGTTGCGCCACGCCACCGTCGGCGCGCCGCTCGCCGTCGGCGCGCCGCTCGCCGTATGGCCGACGACCTGGTAGCCGAACGCCCTGAGCGGCTCGCTCCCGCGGATGATCGCGGAAAGGTCCCGCAGCGTCTTCTCTCCCGCCGGGGAGAGCGCGTCGCGGTTCCCCTTGAACAGGACCCTGCTCGGGATCGAGATGACCACGCTGCCGTCGCGCGGCGCGACCGTGATCTCGCCCGCGGCGAGCGGGGCGAACGCCTGCAGCACGGCGCTGTCCGGCGAGGCCGCCGCGCGCCCGCCCGCGGCGCCGCCGCGCTGCGCCCCCGCGCCCGGGGCGGGGCCCTCCATGCCGAGGAGGTCGTCCGCGACCGGCGTCGGCGCCGCGGCCCCGGCGCGCGCGCCTTGCTGCTCCAGCTCGCGGATGCGCAGCTCGCTGCTCTGCAGGTCGCGCTGGAGGCGCGCGACCTTGTCCTGCTGCACCTGCCACTCGAACTCGGTGTAGCCGCACCCGGCGAGCAGCGCGGGCGCGAGCAGCGCCAGGAGGCGCACGGGAGCGCTGCGCCAGCCGTCCGCGCTCGGCCGCCGGCCGGCGCGCGCCCCGAGCGGGGAGCCCCGACGCGCAGCGCTGCTCACGAGGCGCTCGGACGCGGAGAGGGAACGGGAGACCTCGGCGCTCCCCTTCGCGCTCCCCTCTGCGACAACCAAAGCAGGCAATTGCACGTAACAGGCTCCTTCCTCGCCGGATTCGACCGGATCGCTCCTCGAGAGCGCCGGCGCCTCGAGGGCGCGGGAGCCTATCCGAGCGGCCCTGGTCCGACAAGGCGCGGGCCGGGCTCAGCGCGGGCGCAGCACCGCGGCGACCGCGCCGCGGAGGAGCCCCGGCGCCACCGCGAACGTCGACAGGAGCCCGTCGCGCAGGCGCGGGCGCCGCGCCACGAAGAGCACCGCGCGTGTCGCCACCGCGTAGCGGAGGAAGGCCCGCCGGAACACGCGCTCGTACTCCGCGAGCGGGGCGCGCGGATCGGCGCCGCCGCCGCCGAGCGCCGCGTCGAGCGCGACCGACAGCGCCGCCGCGCCCACCAGCGCGAGCGAGATGCCCTCGCCGGTGATCGCGTCGATGTAGCCGGCCGCGTCGCCGACCAGCACGAAGCGGTCGTCGTAGAGCCGCGACGAGGCGCGCTCGAGCGGGCCGCTGCCCCGCGGCGTCGAGTCCGCCGGCGCCCCCTCGACCCGGGCGGCGAGCGCCGGGAAGCGGCGCACGAGGCGCTCGGCCGACACGCGGCCCTCCAGGCGATCGCCGTCCCACAGGAACGCGACCCCGACGCGCCCCGGCCCCGCGGGCGTCACGTAGGCCTCGACGCCGTCGCCGAGGTGCACCTCGACGAACGAGGACCAGGGCGCGCACCGGAAATGCTGGCGCAGCCCGAGCCGACGCGCCCCCGACGGCGGCGCGTCCCAGCCGAGCGAGCGGCGCACCCGCGAGCCGAGCCCGTCCGCGCCGACCACGTACCGCGCCTCCACCACGCGCCGCCGCGTGACCAGCCGCGCGCAGCCCTCCGCCCGCTCGACGCGCAGCGCCGGCTCGTCGCCAGAGAGCCGCGCGCCCGCGGCCCGCGCCCGCTCCGAGAGCGCCGCCGACAGCGCCGTGCGGCGGACCGCCATCCCGCCGGGCGCCGGCAGCGGCGCCTCGACGCAGAGGCCGTCCGCGCGCAGGTACCGGATGCCCTCGAGCGGCGCCCGCTCGGCCGGATCGATCGCGGAGAGCACCCCGAGCTCCGCGAGCGCCCGGCACCCCTCGGGCATCACCCCCTCGCCGCACGCCTTGTCGATCGGCCACGCGGCCTGATCCAGCACGACCACCTCGCGGCCTCGCTGCGCGCAGCCGATCGCGACCGCGAGGCCCGCCGGCCCGCCGCCCACCACCGCGACGTCGCACCTCGTCGTCGCGCTCACGGCCCGCCGCGCTGCTCCGGCGCGGGCGCGCGGCGGCCCGGCACGAGCCGCGGCAGGGCGCCCATCTCCGCGGCGTACGCGGGCCCGAGCGCCTCTTCCTCGGCGCGGATGCGCACCGCGAGCACCGCGGCGTTCAGCGCGCTGAAGACGAGCGCCGTCAGCCACGCGCCGTGGATCAGCGGGAGCGCGGCCATCTCGACGATCACGGCCGCGTAGTTCGGGTGGCGCAGGTACCGGTACGGCCCGCCGGAGACCGGCCGCGCGCCCGGCACCACGATGATCCGCACGTTCCACTGCTCGCCGAGCGTGGCGATGACCCAGTACCGGAGCGCCTGCGCGAGCAGCGCGAGCGCGAGCGCCGCGAACCCGAGCAGGCCGGGGAACGGCCGGTCGAGCGCGTCGACCTCGAGCACACACGCGGCGAGAAAGGCGCTGTGCATCAGCGCCATCACCCGGAAGTGCGCCTGCCCGACCTCGACCCCGCCCCGCGCGAAGGCGCGCCGCGCGTTGCGCCGCGAGACGACGAGCTCGGCCAGCCGCTCGACCGCGACGGCGCCCACGAAGGCGATGTAGAGCAGCTCCGAGCTCACCATCGGAGCAGCGCGATCTCCGAGCAGAACCCGGGGCCGAACGCCATCATCACGCCGTAATCCCCGGGCCGGGCGCCCGGCTCGTCCAGGAAGTCGCGCAGCACGAACAGCACCGACGCGGAGGACACGTTGCCGATCTCGCGCAGCGAGCGCCACGACCGGTCGAGCGCGTGCTCCGGCAGCTCGAGCGTCTCGGCGACCGCCTCGAGCACCTTGGGCCCGCCGGTGTGGACGATCCAGTGGCGCACGTCGCCGCGCGACAGGCCGTGCCGCGCGAGGAACCCGTCGACGTCCCGCCGCACGTGCTCGCGCACGAGCGCCGGCACGCCCGCGGACAGGACGACCCGGAAGCCGCTGTCCACGACGTCCCAGCCCATCATGCGCTCGGTGTCCGGGTAGAAGACGGCCTGCGTCGCGAGCACCGCCGCGCCGCCCGCCCCTGCCCGGGCGCCGCGCGCGCCGCCCCGCGCGTCGTTCCACGCGTCGTTCCACGCGACCTGCGCGCCGCGCACCACGACGGCCGCCGCGCCGTCCGCGAAGAGCTGCGCGGCGATCACGTTCGCGGCCGAGGTGTCGTCGCGCTGCAGCGTGAGCGAGCAGAGCTCGACCGACAGGAGCAGCGCCGTGTGCGCCGGGTACGCGCGCAGGACGTCGGCGACGCGCGCGATCCCGGCCACGCCCGCCACGCACCCGAGCCCGAAGATGGGCGTGCGCTTGATGTCGCGCCGGAAGCCGAGCCGCCCGACGAGCCGCGCGTCCAGGCTCGGCGCCGAGATGCCCGTGACCGAGACGAACACGATGTGATCGACGTCCTCGGCGGCGATCCCCGCCCGCTCGAGCGCCGCCCGGCAGGCGGCCTCCCCGAGCTCGATCGCGCACGTATTCCAGCGGCGGTTCTGCTCGGCGAACGTCGACGCGTCATAGTAGGCCTCGATCGGCAGCGCGAGGTGCCGCCCCCGGACCTCGATCGACCGCTGCACCCGCTCCACGAGCGCGAGCGCGTCCCCCTTGCCGGCCCAGAGGCGGCGCAGCCCCGCGCACGTCTCCTCCCGCGTCGCATAGTGCGGCGGCACGGCGGTGCCCACGGCCGCGATCGCCGGGGCGAACGGCCTTTCAAATGGTGTTTCCGAAGGTTCAAGGCTCATGGCGTGCGGCAGTCTCTCATCAGCTCCTGCGGCGGGCCATCGCGATTTCTCATGATCTCGCGCGAAATCGCGCTGGCGCGCGCGGCGAAGTCTCACCAAAGCCTCTACGCGGCAGGTCTCCTCCGCTGCGACGTCCACTTCGCGCCCGCCGGCTCGCGGGCGGCGGATAAGGTCGATAATCTACGAGAACATCCAGAGGAGCGTAGGGGACCTCCCGAGCGCGCTGTGACATCCCGAACCCGGACTTTGTTGTTCACGTCGTCGTCCCGGATCTGGTACTGCTCCGTGCTGCTGCGCCGGAGGTCTCCCGGGAATGGGTGAGCTCCCCGGGCTCCGGCGCTCGGTGCACTGCAGCCATGGCCCAAGGTTACCTCTTCCTGATCATCGCCCTCGTCTTCAACGCGACCGCGAACATCCTGATGAAGCTGGCGTCGCGCCGCGTCACCTCGATGGAGGGGATGTCCCTCGTCCAGAAGGGCCTCGCGCTCGCGACGAACTACCACCTCGTGCTCGGGCTCGTGCTGTTCGCGTCGAACATCCTGTTCTATGTCCTGGCGCTGAAGCGCATCAACCTGTCGATCGCGTACCCGATCATGACGTCGGGCGGCTTTCTCATCATCTCGGTCTTCTCGGTCTATTACCTGCGCGAGCCCCTCACGACGATGCAGATCGGCGGCATCGTCATGATCGCAGCCGGGATCGCGCTGCTCGCGTACAACGTCAGCTAGCACTCCGCCTCTCGACAGGCGGATCGGCCGCGCCGAACCGCTGTTGTCCATCGGCTTCGCCGCGCTTGCGGCAGGCGTGATGACGGCCCGCATCGGCCGCCTCGACCCGCGCTGACGAGCCCCCGAACCACTCCCCCCACCCTGGCCTTCGTGCAGCTCCGTCGCCGCTCGCGCGACGTCCGGGGTGGGCCAGATCACGTTTTCGCCGAGCCATGACGCGTCGCGCCGTTGGTGTGGAGGTGTTCGATTTCGCTGTTCCTCCACAAAATGTTTGTACGAAGATTGAACAGTCATGAACAAACGCTATAGACCAGGGCGTTCGCTGGGCACACAGTGAGCTAAACTACAATCGCCTTTCGTCTGAAGGCCACGTTCAGGAGATTCGACCGTGAAGCAAGAGCTCCTCCGTTCACCGCACGTGATGCTGGGCGCAGCGCTCCTCGTCTCGGCCCTCGGAGGGCTGGGCGCCTGCCAGGAGACCGAGGGCAAGGCCACATCGGAGTCTCCAGAGGACTTCGTGTCGCCGGGCCGTTGCGTCTATACGAGCCCCTTCAGCCAGGCCGAGGAGTGCCGGGAGTACACCGGCGCAGGCTGGAGCGCGGAGGCCGCGCAGAACGACTGCGAGGCGCTCCAGGGCTCGACCTTCACCGCGGCCGAGCGCTGCGCCTATCCGCAGACGCTCGGCCGATGTGTGATCGGCGGCGGCACCGAGGACGAATACAGCCTTGTCCTCCCCGGCGACGACACGAGCCAGTGCGCCTCGACCCAGCGCGGCTGCGAGCTCTTCGGAGGCGGCCAGTTCGATCCGGACGCTTGTGACGGCGCGAGCGACGAGCCCGGCCCAGGCATCGGCACGGCCGGCGCGGTCTTTCAATGGCCCGTGCAGGCCTGCGTCGACCCGAAGGCCGGCGAGCCGGCGGGGCAGAGCGACGGCAAGGTCTGCACGTTCGGCGCGATCTCGGGCTGCACCGAGCCCGGCCGCCGTTTCACCGATTATGCGTCGTGCGAGCCGGTCGTCACGCAACGCCCGTACTGGCCCGCGCCTCCCTCCGATTTCAAGACCCCGAGCGACGATCCACGCCTGTCCGACCCGGAATGGCTCGGCGAGCTCGCCTGGGTCACGGAGCAGGCCGAGGCGTGCGGGTGCGTGTGTTGCCACTCGGAGAAGGCCGCGCCGGCCGCGGGGCCGTCGAACTGGTACATCGAGGCCGGCCCGATCTGGACCGACAGCTTCTATCCGACGGGGCTCGCGCTGGCCGCCGGCTGGGTCTCCTCGGCGTCGCTCGGCGCGTATCCGCCGGACCAGAACAACGGCTTTTCGCGCGACGTCGCCGGCCTGCCCACCACGGACCCGGCGCGTATGATCGCGTTCTTCGAGGGCGAGCTCCAGCGGCGCGGGTTCACGAAGGAGGACTTCGCGGACGAGACCCCGTTCGGCGGGCCCCTGTACCAGCAGAGCCTCTACGTGCCGACGGAGTGCACGGCGGGGGAGGGCGTGGACGCCGGAGGCACGATCACCTGGGCCGGCGGCGCCGCCCGCTACGTCTTCATCCTGGAGGCGGACGCCGAGAACCCGGGCGCTCCGCCCAACCTCGACCTGCCCGAGGGGACGATCTGGCGGCTCGACGTGCCCTCGAGCGCCGAGCCCGTGAAGAGCGGTATCACCTACGGCGAGGTCCTGCCGAATACGAAGCAGGGGTATCCCGCCGAGGGGAGCCCAGAGCAGCTGGCCCCGGGCACGAAATACTACCTGTACGTGTGGGCGGACGTCGGCCTCCCGATCACGCGGTGTCTGTTCGAGGTCTCGCCCTGAGAGGGAGCCTCGACGTCGTCCCGGCCTCCCGCGCGAGCGCGGCCTTCATCCGACGTCCCCCGAGAGCGATCGCACCCGGTCCCGCAGCCAGGTGAGCGCCGGGTGGCTGGCTGTCCTGGGGTGCCACACCATGGCAATGGCGAAGCCCGGGACGGCGACGGGGGGCTCCAGGAGCTCCAGCCGGTCGGCGCGATCGCGCGCCACACGTTCGGGGACGAGCGCCGCCATGTCCGAGCGCGCCACGATCTCCGGCACCATGAGGAACGAGGGCACGGACAGGACCACGCGCCGCTCACGTCCGTGCGCGGCGAGCGCGGCGTCGGTCGCGCCCGTGAAGCCGCCGCCGCGCGGGCTCACCACCACATGGTCGAGCGCGCAGAACTGGTCGAGGCTGATGGTGCGCGACACCAGCGGGTGCTTGCGACGGACGATGACGACATAACGCTCGTCGAGCACCTTCCTGCGCTGCAGGTGCTCGGGCGCGGTCTCGGGCGTGATGAAGGCGAGGTCCACCTCGCCGCGCTCCGCCTGGTCCGCGAGCTGCGCGCCGTCGAGGGCTCGCCACGCGAGCCGCATGCCCGGCGCCTCGCGCCGGAGCTGGAACGCGAGCGGCATCAGCAGCGCATACTGCACGTAGTCGGACGCAGCGATGGCGACCGTCATCTCGGCGGTCGCGGGGTCGAAGCCGGCGCCCGCGGCGAGCACCGCGCGCACGTGCTCCAGCGCCTCGTGCAGCGGCGCTTGCAGCTCGAGCGCGCGCCTCGTGGGCGTCATGCCGCGCTGCGCGGGGAGCAGCAGCGGGTCGCCGAGCAGGTCGCGCAGCCGCTGGAGCTGGGCAGACAGCGCCGGCTGGCTGAGGTTCAAGCGCCGGGCGGCTTTCGTCACGTTGCGCTCGGCGAGCAACGCGTCGAGCGCGACGAGCAGGTTCAGATCGAGGCGGCTGCTATCCACCGAGGCGATAGCAGCACAGAAGATCCGCGACTTCAACGATGCCGGGGCGGGGCGTAGCTTTCGACGCGTCAGCCCGGCCGCGACCGGGCACGTGTGGAGATCCACCAGACGAGGAGACGAGCTCGCTCCTCGGAAAGGACATGCCATGAACCTCCTCATCGTCTACGCGCATCCCGAGCCGCGCTCCTTGAACGGCGCGCTCCGAGACCGGATGGTCGCGACGCTCACCGCCGCCGGGCACGAGGTGCTCGTCTCCGACCTCTACGCGCAAGGGTGGAAGGCAGCGCTCGATCGCGCCGATTTCCCGGCCGAGCCCGAGGGCGCACCCCTCGGCGTCATCGACGCCTCCCACCGCGCGTTCGCCCACGGCACGCAGACGCCGGACGTGGCCGAGGAGCAGCGGCGCCTCCTCTGGGCCGATGCCGTCATCCTCCAGTTCCCGCTCTGGTGGTTCTCCATGCCGGCGATCTTGAAGGGCTGGGTCGAGCGCGTCTTCGCGCACGGCTTCGCCTACGGCGTCGGCGAGCACTCGGACCGGCGCTGGGGCGACCGCTACGGCGAGGGGGTGATCGACGTCAACTACTCTTGCCGGTCAGCGACAACTATTTTTGCCGGCCGCAGCCAGGTCCTTCCTCTCGTCGCCGTCCCACTTCGCCCCCCTCGCTCTCGTTCGTGTAGTTGTCGTCACCTCCGCCGTAGTTGTCGTCGCGTTCCCCGCCCTGCTCCCGCCGCTTCCTCGCGCACTTCCTCCTCGTGTAGTTGTCGTTCCGTCGGCCTCACATTCCCTCGCGCCCACGCCATCGAGGCCTCGGCCGCGCGCCCGCAGTGGCGACGCGGTGCCCCGACGCGCCCCCGCGCCCCCACCGCCGTCCCAGCGCGCCACGGCCATTCCGTTCATCCGCCCTCCTTTGCCACTCGCATCGCTCGTCCTCCCGCGCCCACGCCATCGAAACCTCGGCCGTGCGCCCCCCGTGGCGGCACGGTGCCCGACGCGCCCCGCGCCCCCACCCCGTCGCAGCGCATCGCCGCGGTCTCTCTCATCCCTCGTCCTCGCTGTTCCTCTTGCCTGCGTTGCGCTTCTTCGCCTCCTCTGCCCGCACGCTCTTTCGCTCGATCTCGATGATCGTCGCGTGGTGCACGATCCTGTCGACCGCCGCCGCGGTCGCCATCGGCGTCTTGAAGATCCGGTCCCACTCGCTGAAGACCAGGTTGCTCGTGATGATCAAGCTTCGGCGCTCGTACCTCTCGGCCATCAGCGTGAAGAGCACCTCCGCCTCCTCCGCCGTCTGCTGCACGTACCCCAGGTCGTCGAGCAAGATCGCGTCGAAGACGTCCAGCGCCCGCAGCGCGCGCGGCAAGCTCAAGTCGCGCCGGGCTGCCAGAAGGTGCTGCACCAGCTGGTAGGTCGGCGTAAACAGCACGCTCCTGCCCGTATCGATGAGCGCGTGGCCGAGCGCGCAGGCCAGATGGCTCTTGCCCACGCCGGGCATCCCGAAGAGCAGCACGTTGCCGGCGTGGTCCACGAAGTCGCCTCGCGACAGCTCCTGCACCCGCAGCAGCGCCGACTGCGGCACGCGCGTCTTGTCGAGCGTGTCGAAGGTCTTGCCCGGCGGCAGCTTCGAGGCGCGTCGCAGCCTGTCGGTGCGCCGCTCCTTGCGCCCTGCGGCCTCGAGCTCCAGCACCTCGGCGACCACCCCGAGCGCCTCACCGTGGCCGCCGGCCACAAGCCGCCGCACCAGCTCGCCGGCCGCCGTCGGCAGCTTCCACTCCGACAGCAGCGCCGTGATCCGAGCCCCCATCTCGGGCGTGTACGTCAGGGCGCTCATGACGCGCCTCCGGCCGCGAGCAGCGCGTCGTACTGACCGAGGTCGGGCGCGCCGATGCGCAGCGCGGGCACCGCCGGTGTCTCCGGCTGCGCCAGCGCCTTGACCGCAGCGTAGTCAAACGCTTCGCCCCGCTCAAGCAGCGCCGAGAGCGCCTGTTCCACCGCCCGCTCCCCCGTGCTCGCAGCCAGGTGCAGCACGCGCACATACTCCACGTCGGCGCGGTCGCCACGCCGCTCGCGAAGCGCGTCGTAGGCCCGCCGGAACACGAGCGACGGGAACAGGTCCTCGCGGTAGCGATACGCCGCGAAGGCGCCGGGCTTGCGCACCAGCGACCAGATCACGTGCCGGTAGTCGATGCGATGGCCGTACTCGCCGCGCAGCCGCGGCATCGTCTCGACCAGCTTGCCGGCGTACCGGACCTCGACGACATCGGCGAACAGCCGCGCCTCGACCTCGTGCCCGATGAGCCGCGAGGGCACCGAGTAGATCCGACCCGCGACCGGGATGGTGCTCCACTTGCGCACTGCGACGACTACCCGCGTGTACTCGGGCACGCGGCTGGAGGGCAGTGGCCTGAGCGCCGCACGCTCCTCGGCCAGCCGCGCCTCACGGCCTCGGTGAAACTTCTCCTCGACGACGCGCCCGACAAATGCCATGTACGCCTCGACGGTCAGGAAGTCGCGGCTGCCACGTAACAAGAGCGCCTGCTCCAGCGCGCTCTTGAGCAGGTGGTGCGCCTTCTCCACGACTCCATTCTCATGCGACTCGCCGGGCTGGATGCGCGAGGCCTGAAGGCCGTAGTGCTCGACCACCTCGGCGAACCGCCGTGTCAACGTGCGACCACCCGTCTTCACCAGCTCGTGCGTCGCCGCCGAGAGGTTGTCCAGACGAACCCTCTCGGGCACTCCGCCGAGCGCCCACAGCCCGCCCTGCAGGCCCTTCACGAGCGCCTCGAACGTCTCGCCGAACGCGAGCTCGACGAAGCGCCAGCCGCTGTAGGCGAGCACGAGCTGGAAGAACAGGTGCACGAACAGCTCGCCGGCGATGGTGACGCCGAGCTCGGTGGCGTGGGTGAAGTCCATCGATGCCATGCGCCCCGGCGTGTGCTCCTGCGGGAAGTAGACTTCCTTCTCCGGCCCGTGCTGCGCACGCCACTCCCGTACGCGCCGCTGGAGCGTGCGTAGCTGCCCTGGCTCGAACACGCCCGGCTTTCTGCGCGCAAGCTCCTCGAAAATCGTCTTCGCCTCCAGCTCCCCCTCCTTGTCCGCGACCAACAGCGGCTCGATCTCCGTCGCCCACACCTCGACGAACGGGTCCGGTCGCGTGCGCCATGTCCGCGGTTGCTTCGTCTCCGAGGGCAGCGGCCCGCGCTGCCACGTCCGCGCCGTCCTCTCGCTCATCCCGGCCGCCGCAGCGGCCGCCTCCAACGTCTTGCCTTCCATCCGCTTCTTTCTCAGCACGCGGACCTGCCTGTCGCTGACCATCCGGGCTCCTCGAGCCCCGGCACCCGGCCGGAGCCCTCAGCTCCGCACCGTCGCACAGGCCGTCCGCACGGCCGCCACACCGGCAAATCTAGTTGTCGCCAGGCGGCAGAAGTAATTGTCGCTGATCAGGGGGTGTTCGCCGGCAAACGCGCCATGCTCGTGCTCACGGTCGGCGGGTGGGCCGAGCACTATGCGGAGCGCGGCATCAACGGGCCGATGGACGACCTGCTGTTCCCGATCCAGCACGGCATCCTCTTCTATCCCGGCTTCTCGGTGCTGGATCCGTTCGTCGTCTACCGGGCCGAGCGGATGAACGAGGAGCGCTTCCGGGCCGTCACGCGCGACCTCGATCGGCGCCTCGAGGGGCTGTTCTCCGAGCGGCCGATCGCCTACCGGCCGCAGAACCGCGGCGATTACGAGATCCCGTCGATGAAGCTGAGAGACGGGCTCGGCGCTGGACAGCAGGGCTTCAGGTTGCACCGGGCCTGAGAGACGCGGTGCGGTAAGATGCCCTGCGCTCGGACAGGCTTGTGGTCATGGCGAGCGCTTGCGGCGTCGTCATAAAAGTTCCACTCCGCCAAACGCGCTCATCGATCACATCTCGCCCTCAAAGTCCGAAGATCGAAGCCTTTCTCTTTGATCTGACAGAGGACGAAAGCTATACTTTCTCTCTCACCACCATCGTGAGATCTATGAAAATTCGACTCTCCTACTTCGCAACAACAGCAGCAATCGTCGCCATCCTGTCGCCTCTTTCAGGCTGCTCCGGATCCTCGGGCGACGACGACGACAACAACAGCGGCTCGACGGCCGAAGGCACGGGCACGAGCGGGCCCGGGTCCGGCGGGGGGGACCCTGGAGGCACAGGCACTGGAGGGGCCACGAGCGCGAGCTCCAGCGCTTCGGGGACCGGCGGCGGCGGCTCACAGATCGAAGCAAGCTTTGCCACGGTCCGGCAGGTCTTCGTGGGAGCTCACTGCGCCGATTCGAGCTGCCACAACGGCGAGGCGAAGCCGACGCTGCAGGACTCGACGATGCAGGACGACGACACACTCTACACGATCCTGACCACGTACGTGTCCGAGGCCTGCGGCAACATTCCGATTGTCACCCCCGGCGATCCGGAGCGGAGCGCCCTCGTCAAGATCCTCAATGGACCCTGCGGGGAGATCGGCCGCATGCCGAATGGCTGCGTCTCCGAGCCCGTCACAGAATACTCTTGCCTGGACCCAGCATACATCGACGCGATCGAGCGGTGGGTCGCCGCCGGCGCCCCGCGGTGAGCGGTCGAGGCGTGGGGCCAGGCTCTGCCGGACGAACCTCGCGATCGGCCCGGGCCTAGAACGCCAACTACGTCGATCGAACGAGAGCTGCACCGCCAAGGTGCCGAGGACGCCAAGAACAAGACAATGTCTTGGCGTCCTTGGCGCCTTGGCGTCCTTGGCGTCCTTGGCGTCCTTGGCGTCCTTGGCGTCCTTGACGCCTTCGCCCCGAAATCCCGCTCGTGTAGAGTCCTCCCGTGCAAGGCGCGCCGCGCTGGGCACACCAAGCGAAAGGCCCCTCCCGAAGGAGGGGCCTTTTTATTGCGCTCGCCCCGGTCGACCCGGCGCAAGCAACGGCTAGCCGCCCGCGCGAAGCTCCGCGAACTCTCCCGGGTTCTTGATGGATGCCGGGTTGCTCTCGTTGGCGAAGAGCTTGGTGTCGTCGTACTTGCCGAAGTGGGTCACGTCCGCCGTGCCGCCCTTCGCGGGGAAGCCGTCCGCGCCGGCCTTCACGCCGATGGCGTTCATCAAGTTGCAGAAATACTTGTTGATCGGCGCGTTGGCGATGTCCGCCGGAGTCCCGGTGCCGTCCAGGTCGGCGTTGCTGACGTCGTTGTCGCCAGGTCCGCAGGCGCCCTCGCTGTTGCCGCGGGTCAGGTCGGGCTTGCCGTCGAACACGTTCACGGCCTGGCCCACCTTGAAGTAACCGCCGCAGCTCCCCGCCTGGATGATCGGGAGGTTGTTGAGGTTGTGGCTGTTGCCGTCCGAGTCTTCCTGGAACCAGACGGTCGCGGTGTTGTCGAGGAGCTTCCCGTCGCCCTCGTTGAAGCTGTCGAGCCGGCCGACGAGGTAAGCGAACTTCTTCGCGTACCAGTCGTCGATCTGCTGGATCATCTCGTTCACACCGGTGAGGCAATCCCCGCCCATGAAGGCGGTGCCGATGCGGTGGGAGATGCCGTGGGTGTCCTTCTCATGGTTCACGCCGTCCCACTTGAAGATCGTGGTCCCGGGGAACTTCATGAAGATGACGCGGTTCTGGTCGCAGATGGCCGTGAGCACCGCGAGGTCGAGCATGATGTTCGTCGACTTCGACAGGTCGACGCTGAGGCCGCCGCCTTGCGCGGCCGCCTGCACGGACTGGGCCGTCAGGCCGAGCTCCGCCGCGATCTCATCGCTGCACTGGGCCCTGACGGTGCCCGTCGTCTGGTGGAGGAGGTCCATCCAGTCCGAGAGCTTCTGCTTGTCCGACTGGCTCATGTCGTACCGCTGGAGCGTCTGCAGGTCCTCCCGCACGATGTCGATGACGCTCTTGCCGCGGACGACCTTGTACGTGTCCGGCGACATGGATCCCTGACCGAAGAGGTTCGTGAGGTTGTTGAAGATCGTCGTCGGAGACCCGATGCCCGAGAAGATCTCTCCGGGCTTGCGGTATGAGAAGTTCGACATGGCGTCGGTCCTCACCCCGCCGATCTGCATCAGGAGGGGATCCGCGCCGCTCGGGTTGACCTGCTCCGCGCAGACGTGATCGAGCGAGCGGCCGGTCGACTTGGCGCCGAACTTGTCGCTCTCGGGCGTCACCGGGTAGCAGGTGAAGTACGAACCCATGACCTGCGTGTGGGGGTCGTTGTTCTGGCCGTGGGACCTCGTGAAGCTCCACTCGTTCATCGCCCGGATGCCGCGGGGCATCAGGAGCTTGGACGCATAGGGGGCGAGGTGCTTGAGCGTGGTCGCCTCGTAGTCGGCGGCGGTCAAGGGGCCGTGCGACTTCGCCGGGAACCACCGGTTCGTCAGGCAGCCGTAGTGCGTGAAGAGCACGATCAGCCGCTTCGGCGCCCCGCCGCCGGCCGGCTGCGCCTCCGCCTCACGCTCCGCGACGGAGCTCAGGAAGGGCGCGGCGACAGCGGCTCCACCGAGGCCTCGGAGGAAGATTCTTCGGGTCAGATTCTTCTTCGTCATGTTCGTACTTCCTTCTCACTTTCCAGCGACGCGCAGACGGAAAGAATCTGCTTGGGTGATATCGGTGAGTAGATCGAGAATGGTGTAGCCGCTATTGGACAGCTTCGTGTTGAGCCCATCGACGGTGCAGGCGTCCTTCGAGTTCGGCGCCCGTCCCGTGGCGAAGGCGACCCACTGCTCGGCATAGTGGCGCTTGGCGACCGGACCAGCGCCGAGCTCCGTCATCAGCTCCTGGGGCGTCGTGATCCGCTTCGTGTTGTTGTCGCCGAAGAAGACGTCGCCGGTCGTGTCGAGGGCGCCGCCGAGCGGGTCTTCGGTCTGGAGCTTGCCGACGGAGTCGTACCGCTCGAGCACGAAGCCCGGCGGGTTGACGAAGGCGCTGTGACACTCGACGCACCCTCCCGGGGAGGTCAGCGCCTCGATGACCTGACGCTGCGTCGTGAAGTCGCCCTCGGGGAGCGGCGTCTCCGTCGCGCCGGGCGTCGGCTGCAGGGGGACGCCGAGCAGCTTCGTCGTGATGAACGCGCCGCGGAGGATCGGGCTCGTGGCGGCGTAGCTCGAGTAGGAGCTCAAGAAGCCGACGCGGGTCAAGAACCCCGGCCGCTCGTTCGGGTCGAGCTCCACCCGCTCGAGCTCCGTCCCGTAGTCCGCGGGGTTGAGGCCGTACAGCGGAGCGGTGTCCTTGTTGACGAAGCCGACGTTGCTCAGGAAGAGGTCCTTGAACGAACCCCCCTCGAACGCCACCTCCTCGAAGAAGGCGTCGATCTCCGCCATCATGGGGGCGACCACGCCCTGGGAGTATTCGGGGTACTGGGTCTTGTCGTGATCGAGGGTCGCCCAGTGCGCCCCCTGGCGAATGTCCGCGTAGACGCGATGGAACGTGGCGACGAGCGGCGCCGTCTTGGCGCGGTCCTTCACCATCCGCTGCGCCTGCGCCAGGATCTGCTCCTTGGTGGTGAGCTCGCCGGCGTCGGCCGCCGCGCTCAGGATGTCATCCGGAACGGAGTCCCAGAGCAGGAAGGCTAGCCGCGTCGCCACCTCGTGGCTGGAGAGCTTGTACGCGCTTCCTTCCTTCTCCTGCGCCAGCTCGGGGAGCATGATGAACGAGGGCGAAGCAAGGAAGGCGTAAAGGATGGCCTCGGCGACCTCGGCGGGCGTGCCCTGGGGCTCCAGCGTGGTGAGCCGCATGAAGCGCTGCACCTCTTCATCCGTCAGAGGGCGACGGAAGGCCTTGCGGCCGAAGGAGCGAATCGTCGTCTCGTAGCACCCTGCCGCCGCCGGATCGCAGGCGATGAACTTGGACTTGTTCGGCCCGGCCATCACCTCGGCGGCGACGCGCTCGGCGGCCACGAGGTAGGAGTTCCATGCGATATCCGTCAGGCTGCCCTCGAGGTCCGGAACGAGCAGCGAGGACGGCGTGCCGTTGCCGGCGCTCGCCAGTGTCGTCACGCCGAGCAGATCCCTCACCACGGCGTCGTACTCCCGGTTCAGCAGCCGCGGGAGCTGCGTGGTCGCCGGAATTCCTGGGATGCAGACATCGGGATCCCCCGGGTCCTCTGTTTCTCCCGGATCGACGGGGGTGTCGTCCTCCCCGCTGCCCGCGATGTCGCCGGTGCACCCAGGGAGGAAGGCCAATGAAGTGATAAAAATCGTCGTACCGATGTACGATAGGTGCCGTACCGTTCGCATACCGCAACTATTCCCGCGAGGTGTCGAAGTGATCACCGGTGCGGATCAAGAGCTGCAGACGAGCTCGCAGGTGGCCAGCGAGAGATCACCGGCGGCTCCCCGACCGTTCCTCTGGAGGCGTGATAGTGAAGCGCCGGCGTACGCGCGGCGCGCTGAGGCCCGCTTCGATCTCGAGGGCCGTACCTCCGCCGAGCGAGGCGGCGGCGCGCACGAGGCCCCCAGCGCTCTCGACGCTATGCTGGATAGCGTCAACTTGCTGGATAGCGTCACCCTGCGCGGAGCGTCAGTATCGCGCGGCCTGTTGCCAACGTAAGAAAGGAGAGCCCGACGAGAGCTCGTTCGATCGCCAGAGGCCGGCCGCCAGAGGCCGGTGTTTCTCGCGTGAACGCGCTCCCCTGACGGATCCAGTGCGTCGAAAAATGTACAGCTAGACCGCTCTGGGTTTCGACGCGATCGTGGACGGACGCGCCGCACGACCCGAGGGGGCCACTACGCCCATGGAGTCATGATGGCGCAGAAAGCAACTTGGCTCGCGATGCCGTCAATCGGGAACGCTCATGGTCCAAGCTCCAGAAGTGGCGCTTGCCTGGGGGAGGCCAAGACGGTAGCGTGAGCCGCTAGAAAAGCAGTCATCCTGGCCCTCGCCCTCCACACAACGATGCAGTCGAAGTCCCTCCTCGTCCTCGGGGCCGTCGCTCTTGTCCTCCCTCTCGCGTGCTCGGGGAGCACCCGCGATGAGGGGGAGGGTACCGGCGGGAACGGGCCCGGCAGCGGCGGGGGCACGGCCAGCGGCGGCTCATCGGGGAGCGGTGGAGTCGTCCTGCCGTCCGGCGGGACCACGAACAGCGGAGGCGCGGGCGGCGGCGAGGCGGGAGCTGCCTCGAGCGGCTCGGAGACGAGCGGGAGCGGAGTGGGCGGGGGCTCCGGCGAGGACCTGCTCTTCGTGCCGGAGGGCTTGTCCAGCGCCGAGCTGGACGGGGAGGGCGGGGGGCTCACGCTGGTCGCCTTCACGCTGGTGCAGGGCGCGAACGGCCCCGAGCTCTACGCCGCTGTCAGAAATGACGGGGATACCCCGGCCTGCGACGCCGGCATGATGGTTTACTTCATCGACGAGGCCGAGCAGCTCGTGACAAGCTGGGGAGGTAGCTTGCGCAGCGGGCGGCTCTATCAGCTGAACGACGGCTCCGGCGTGATCATCCCTTGCGTCGCCCCGGGCGAGGTCGCGATGGCTGCCTCGACCGATCTTCCCGACGACCTCGTGATCGAGGAGCTCGGGGCCCTGAAGCACAGGTTTCCGGCCTTCACCGTGGACGTCGTCCCTGTCGACGCCATCACCGTCGGCGCGGTGGAGACCGTCAGCAGGGGCGACCGGAGCGCCTACACGGGCACGCTCGAGAACGGCCTGGATGTCGCGGTGAGCGACCCCGAGGTGGCGGTCTTTCCGGTGAATCGCGTCGGACGGCCGCTGGGCATGGCGACGAGCCGCGCGGCCGCCGACGTTCCGCCCGGCGGGACCTGGACCTTCGAGACGACGACCGTCGACGATCCCGGCGTGGATTACGTCGTGTACCCGACGGCTTCGATCGCTCCTTGAACAAAGCGTCCATCGACTGAAACGATCGATCGAACAAGCCCACCGGAGAAGCCTCGATGACCAGCCGACCGCTCCTGCCTGCCCTCCTCGCCGCGCTCTTCGTCGCCGCGGGGTGCTACAGCGCCGAGGAAGACCCGCTGCCCGCGCCCACCGCCGAGCCCACCTGCGAGAGCGGGGATCCGATGGTGCGGACCGAGCTCTTCTTCGGGATGGACCGGCTCGAAGGACCACCTGTGACCCAGGAGGAATGGCAGGAGTTCGTCGATACGGTCGTGACCCCACGCTTCGAGGACGGGCTGACGCAGTTCGACGTCGACGGGCAATACCGCGCGTCGACGGGAGAGCTGATCCACGAGGACAGCCGGCTCATCATGCTCCTCCACGACGGCGGACAGGCTGCCTCGGACGCGATCGACGCGATCCGCGAGCAGTACAAGCAGCGCTTCGACCAGGAGTCCGTGCTCCGGATCGACGAGGCCGTCTGCGTCGCCTTCTGACGGCGGACTGACGGCAGATCGACGGCGGACTGCCGACGGACCGAGGGCGGCGGCGCGCCCGCGGCGCCGCGGAGGACACGCGCGCTCGCCCGCCGCGCCGCCCGGCGGGGCCGATCGAGCCGCTCCGGCCGAACCGCCGCCGTGGGCGGCCGGATTGAGCCATGAAGGCGGGAAGGCGGGAGGAAAGATCAACGATCTCCCCGCATGCCCGCCTACCCCCCCGCTCGCCTTGTTGTAAGCTACCTCTCGTTCCAGCGCGGCCTGTGAGGGTTCCGTGCACGTCGCCCTGGCGGTCTCGAGGCGTTGTGGAGAGTTCCCTCGAGCGCATCCGGGACGAACGTCTCGAGAGGACCGTGGACAGTCCCATCCAACGAGCGGAGCAGCGCTGGGACAAGCATGCTCCTCCGCGCGGCGAGGCCGTCTGGGCCGCCCGCGCGACGGGCTTGATCCGCGGCGGCGGGAGCGCAGGCGCGCGCTCGTGACGAGGACAGAACCGCCGCCGAGCTGGCCGTGTGTCTGTCCAGAGCAGCGCCGCGCCGCGATTCCGTGGCCGCCCATAATTCCATAACAATTCTTGACCTGGAGGAAATGTGGAGACAAACCACCATGCCAGCTGAACAGCCTCGGGGGACGGCTGCGCTGCGCGGATGAACGACATGAGCGCCCACTTCTAGGCTCCACCCGGGGTAGGGAGACACATGTGCTGATGAGGCATTCCTGGCGGCTCGCGTGGGTCGCGGTGATGATGACTGCCATCGGATGTGCGGACGCCGGCGCGCCTCCCGAGGAGGAGGAGAGCGTGGCGCAAAGCGAGGAGGCGTTGAGCGACGCCCTGCATGCGCAGGCGTCGGGGAGGACGGTGCTCGCCGACGTCGTGGCCATAGATCAGATGTTCGTTTATGACCGCTATGGCGCGTTCAACCCGGCAGGCATGGTGTACGCGCTCCGTCGGGACGTGGTGGCGGCGGATCCATCGAGGCCCGTCGGGCCGGGCAACGCCACGCTCCGGCCGGGCAAACGACCGAGGCCCCTCGTCCTGCGGGTGAACGCCGGAGACAGGCTCTCCATCTCCTTCACCAACTGGCTCGCGCCGGCCGACGGGCCGCTGCCGAACGCCTCGCCGTCGACCCGGCACGCCTCGATCCACGTGGTCGGGCTCCAGATCCGGAACCTCGACGCGCTCGGCGGCGACGTCGGGCAGAACGAGAGCTCGCTGGCCGCGCCGGGGGAGACGCGCAGGTACGAGCTCTTCGCCGGCCGCGAGGGCACGTTCCTCATGCACAGCGCCGGCGCCATGATGGGCGCGGACGGCATCGGCAGGCCGCTGCGGCAGATCGCCCAGGGGCTGTTCGGCGCCGTCCACGTGGAGCCGGTCGGCGCGGTCGCCTACCGCTCGCAGGTCACGGCCGAGGAGCTCAAGGCCGCCTCCCTCGACCCCCCGAACCCCGACGGGACGCCCCGCATCAACTACCGCGCGGTCGACGCGTCCGGCGTGCCGATCCTGCGGATGATCGACGACGAGGGGCACATCGTGCACGGCGACCTCAACGCCATCATCGCGGACTACGACGAGACGGAGGTCGGGACGCCCGCCTCGAAGGACGTGGGGTATTTCCGCGAGTTCACGGTGCTCTTCCACGACGAGCTCGGCGCCGTCCAGGCGTTCCCGGAGCTCCAGCGGGACCCGCACTACCACGGCGTGCGCAGCGGCTTCGGCATCAATTACGGCGCGGCCAGCCTGGGCGCGGCCGTGCTCGCCAACCGGAGGAAGATCGGGCCGAGCAAGGACTGCGTGGAGTGCAAATTCGAGGAGTTCTTCCTGAGCTCGTGGACCAGCGGCGATCCGGCGCTGAACATCGAGCGGGACGAGGACGATAACGCCGTCAGGGCCCTGTACCCGGACGACCCGTCCAACGTCTCCCACGGCTACCTCGGGGATCCGGTCCGCATCCGGAACCTCCACGCCGGCCCGAGCGAGACGCACGTCTTCCACGTCCACGGTCACCAGTGGCTGAGATCGCCGAGCAACGAGAACAGCACGTACGTCGACTCGCAGACCATCGGCCCGAGGGCGGCCTACACCTACGACATCGCCTACGGCGGCGGCGGCAACCGCAACCTGACGGCGGGAGACTCCATCTACCACTGCCATCTCTATCCCCACTTCGTGCAAGGAATGTGGGGGCTCTGGCGCAACCACGACGTCTTCGAGGCCGGCACGCCGGACCGCGCGCTCCCGGACGGCGAGCTCGCCGGCGGGACGCCGACGCCCGCCGTCGTGCCCATCCCCCGCGCCGCCCTGCCGCCGATGCCGACCGACGCGCCGACGACGGTCGCGCTGCCCGACGGGCGGACCGCGGTGCGGCCGGCCATGCGGGGATATCCCTTCTACATCGCCGCGCTCGCCGGACACCGGGCGTCGCAGCCGCCGCGCGACATGGAGCACGACGGCGGGCTGCCGCGCCACGTCATCACGAGCGTCCCGCCGGGCGGGGCGGAGCTCGGGGCGCGCGGCGACTTCGACGTGCAGATCCACGAGGCCAACGTGAAGCTCTTGCCGAAGAAGGGCACCGCGGCGGAGGTCGCGGCCATGGACTTCCACGCGGGCGCGTTCCCGGGCGCCGTGCCCGTCACGACGCGGTACGGGTTCCCCGCGAAGGGGTACCCGTCCTTCACCGCCGAGGGCGAGCGCGCGCTCTTCCTCGTGAACGGCCAGCCGCCGGTCGCGGGCGCCCCCTACGCCGACCCCTGCCCGCCGGACGCGCCGGTGCGCACCTACCGCGCGGCCTACGTCCAGGTCGACGCCCCGGTGAACGGCGCCGGCTGGCACAATCCGCAGGCGCGCGCGATCGTCCTCGAGCGCGACGTGGAGGCCACGCTCGCGGGCACGAGGCCGCTGGAGCCGCTGTTCATCCGCGCGAGGTCCGGCGAGTGCGTCGTCTTCCACGCGACGAACCTCATCCCCGACCGCCTCGCGCAGGACGACTTCCAGATCGATACGCCGACCGACGTCATCGGCCAGCACATCCACCTCGTGAAGTTCGACGTCACCTCCTCGGACGGCGCGGCCAACGGCTTCAACTACGAGGACGGGACGCTCGCCGCGCAGGAGGTGGTGGCGCGCATCGACGCGGCCAACGCCCTCGGCGGCGCGCTGAAGGCCGACGGCGCCGTCGTCGAGTCGGGCGCGCGCGTCCGGCTCGCGGCGCGGCAGCACCCGTACCTGCCCGGCGCGCCGCTCGGCACGCAGACGACCACGCAGCGCTGGTGGGCCGATCCGATCGCGAGCGCGGCCGGCGAGGGCCGCGCCCTCAGCACGGCCTTCACCCACGATCACTTCTCGGCCTCGTCGCACCAGCACCACGGCCTCTACGCGGGCCTCGTCGTCGAGCCCGCGGGCTCGCTCTGGCGCGATCCGGAGACGGGCGAGACGTTCGGCGGCCGCAGCGACGGCGGGCCGACGAGCTACCGCGCCGACATCCTGTTCCCGGACGGCGACGGCCGGGCGCCCTTCCGCGAGTTCAACCTGAGCCTCGCCGACTACGCCATCGCCTACGACGAGTGCGGCAACCCGGTGAACCCGCCGACGCAGACCGCGGCGGCGCTGCCGGCGGCGGTCACCCACCAGGGCTTCGCGCCCGAGCCGCTCTCCTGGCGCGACCCGGGGGCGGGGGTCGTCAACTACCGGAACGAGCCGATCCCGATGCGGATCGCGGAGCGCAGCTGCGCGACGGGCGAGGTCGCCCAGAAGGCCGGCGCCGCCGGCGACATGCACAACGTCTTCAGCTCGATCGTGCACGGCGACCCCGCGACGCCGCTGCTGCGCGCCTACGAGGGCGACCGCGCGCTGATCCGCCTCACCCAGGGCGCGCAGGCGGAGCAGCACGTCTTCTCGGTGCACGGGAAGAAGTGGCTGAAGGAGACGGACGACCCAGACAGCGGCTTCTCGAACGGGCAGCCGATCGGCGCCTCGGAGCAGATGGACCTCGCGCTCGACGCCACGCCCCTGTTCGTGAAGAACGCGGCCGGCGGCGCGGACTACCTCTACCAGAGCGCGGCGTCGGACGACCTCTGGAAAGGGATGTGGGGCCTCCTGCGCGTCCACGGCGCGCCGGTGCCCGGCCTCCTGCCGCTCCCGGGCGCGTCGCCGCCCGACGTGCCGGCGGAGCACGCCCGGGTGTGCCCGCCGGACGCGCGCGTGAGATCGTACGTCGTGCACGCGATCGCCGCGAAGGGCAACCTGCCCGGCGACCGCCTCACCTACGACGCGGCGCACGGGCTCTACGATCCCGACGCGATCCTGTTCGTGCTCGCGGGCGATCTGGCCGCCGTCCGCTCGGGCGCGCGCCCGGCGGAGCCGCTCGTGCTGCGCGCGGCGGCCGGGGAGTGCGTCGAGGTCACGCTCGTCAACGAGCTGCCGGAGAGCCCGCCGAAGACGCCGCACTGGAACTACAACACCCCGATCGTCGACGGGTTCAACGTCAACCAGGTGAGGTCCTCGAACCGCGTGTCGTTGCACCCGCAGCTCGTGGCCTACGACGTCGCGACGAGCGACGGCGCGAACGTGGGCCGGAACGGGGACCAGACGGTCGGGCCCGGGGAGCGGCGGAAATACACCTGGTACGCAGGAAACGTCACCGCGGCGCCCGGGGGCGGCGTGCGGTGGACCCCCGTCGAGCTCGGCGCGATCAACCTGAAGGACATGGCGGACGTGGTGAACCACCCGATGCACGGCGCGATCGGCGCGCTGATCGTCGAGCCGGAGGGCGCCGTCTGGTACCCGAACCGGGACACGCGCGCGGCGGTCCAGGTGAAGTACCGGGATCCGAGCGGCGCCGAGATCTGGTTCCGCGAGATCGTCCTCTTCTACCAGGACGAGGTGGCGCTGCACTCCGACGACGCGGCGTTCCATTGCACCACGGCGTCCCTGGACTGCGGGACCGCCCTGCGGAACCTCGTCGGCGACGTCGACTCGGACACGTCCGGCCACCAGGCGTTCAACTACCGCACCACGCCGCTCTGGGCGCGCCTCGGCGTGCCCCCGGAGACGCGGATCGGCGGCCTCGCGGGCCTCGATCTCAGCGACGCCTTCAGCTCGGCGGAGCGCGGCGATCCGGCGACGCCGGTCTTCAAGATGAGCGTCTACGACCGCGTGCGGGTCCGCGTGCTGCAGCCCTCGGGGCACCGACGCCAGCACTCCTTCAGCCTCTGGGGCACGGAGTGGGCGCACAACCCGTGGGCGGAGGGCGCAGGGTCCCGGACCATGGGCCGGAACCGCAAGTCCTTCGCCGTCGGCGCGCAGGGCGGCATCGGCCCCATGAGCGCGTGGAACATCGTCCCCTACTTCAGGGTGGGCGGCATGTTCGCGGTCCCCGGCGATCGCCTCTACCTCGATCAACTGAACCCCATGCTCGCCGGGGGGCTCTGGGGGATCGTGCGGCTCACGCCGTGAGCGGGAGGAGGGGCCTTTCGATGAGACGGATCTGGACGGGCGCGCGCGGGCTGTGGCTCTCGCTGGCCTGGCTCAGCGCCGCCCCGGCGCTCGGCTGCAGCCGGGGGGAGGCGCTCCGCGGCGCGCAGCGCGAGGGCGCCGGGCCCCCGGCGCAGGAGGCCGGGGGGCCGGCGGAGGCGTCGACGACACCGGCGGAGGCGCCGGGGTCGTCGGCGGAGGCGCCGGCCTCGCCGGCGGCGGCTCCGCTGCCGGCGAGCCGGGTCGAGCGGGACGGGCTCTCCATCTCGTTCGCCCTGCGCCCGCTGGATCGGGGCCGCGACGGGGCAGACCGCGGCGCGGCCGGGGTCGCGGAGCCGGCCGCGGCGGGCACGGAGGCCCTGGCCGAGTTCACCGTCACCGACGCGGCCAGCGGCGCGCCGGTGGGCGGCCTCGCGCCGCTCGGGTGGATGTCGCGGCGCGACGGGGCGGACGGCGGAGCCGCCGGCGCGGCGGAGGCGGCGCCGGACGACGAGCGCTGCCGGGGGAAGATCAAGAGCTTCATGGCGGGCCTTCTGTCGGTGCGCCCGGAGGTGGACATGAACGCCTACCTCCTCTGGACGCTCAACGACGACAACACCGTCTCGGCCATCAACCCGCAGGTCGCCCTCGGCAGGACGAAGCTCCGGAGCGTCGTCACGCTCGCGGGCCCCGGCGCCTCGTTCGCCCTGCACCCGGATCGGGAGAGCCTCTACGTCACGCTCCGGGGCGGGCGGGGCCTCGCGGTCGTGGACACGCGGCGGGGGCTCGTCCGCACGAACGTGCCCGTCGGCGCGGACCCGTCGCGCGTCGTCGTCTCCCCCGATGGGCGCACGGTCTGGGTGGGCAACGACGGCGACGGGACCGTGAGCGTGATCGACGCGCGCTCGACCGACGTGCTGCGGACGCTGGAGGTCGGCCCGGGCCACCACGAGATCGCCTTCACGGACGGCGGCCGCGCCGCCTGGATCACGAGCGAGCGGGGGGAGTCGGTCGCGGTGGTGGACGCCGGCGCGCTCGAGCCGCTCGGCGAGGTCGCGGTGGGCGAGGGCGCCGTCTCCGTCGCGGCGAGCGACGAGGCGGGCGTGGTCTACGTGGCGCGCGGCGCGGCCGGCGAGGTCGCGATCCTCGACGCCGCGCGCCGCGCCGTCGCGGGGCGCGTCGCCCTGAAGCCGGGGCTCGGCGCGCTCCGGTTCGATCCGGGCGGGCGCTTCGCCTTCGCGCTCAACCCGGCCGCGGGCGAGGTCGCGCTGCTCGACGCCGCGACGGGCGCGGTGGCGCACGCGCTCGCCGGGTTCGCGGCGCCGGACGCGGTGACCTTCACCGGCCGCTTCGCCTACGTCCGCAACCGCGGCGCGGCGAAGGTCTCGCTCATCGATCGGGCGGCGCTCGGCGGCCCGGCGGCGCCGCCCGTCGTCCACGTCGCGGCCGGCCAGGAGCCGCCCGCCGCCGCGGGCGCGGCCGCGCTCGCGGCGAAGGCCGGGCTCGCCGCGCCGATCGCCCCCATGCCCGAGGGCAACGGCGCGGTCATCGCGAGCCCGGCCGACCGGGCCCTCTACGTGTACGTGGAGGGCATGATGGCCCCGATCGGCACCTTGACGAGCTACGGCCGCGAGCCGCGGTCGATCCTCGTCGAGGACCGGTCGCTCAAGGAGGTGCGGCCGGGCGTGTACGCGGCGCCGGTGCGCCTCGCCGCGGCGGGGCGTTACGACGTCGAGCTCCTCCTCGACCGCCCGCGCGCGGCGGTGTGCCTGGAGGCGACCGTGGCGCCGGCGCGCTGCGCGCCGGGCGCGGGCTACGCCGGGCAATCCGGCTGCGGCGGCGACCTCGACCCGGGCATCGCGCTCGAGCCGCTCTTCGCGCCGGACCTGCGGCTCGAGGCGGGCGAGCCCGCGACGCTCCGCTTCCGCGCGGCCGCGCGCGAGGGGACCTCAGCAATCGACGCCAAGGAGATGGAGATCATGATCGTTCGGTTCCCGTCGGGCTATCGCTTCCGCGGCGCGCCGCGCGCCGAGGGCGACGGCACCTTCTCGGTCGCGTTCACCCCGCCCGCGCCCGGCCAGTACCGCTTCCTCGCGGCCGCCCCGGGGCGCGGCGCGCCCGCTGGCGCGCTCCCCGTCGTCCCGCTGCGGGTGTCCCCGCGCGGCGCGGCCGCGGCCGCGGGAGGCGCGCGATGAGGCGCGGCGCGGCGCTCGCCGCGGCGGCCCTCGCGATCTCGGTCGCCTCGCTGGCGCGCCACACGCCCGCCGAGGACAAGGCGCCGCCCCGCGTGGAGCGGATGAAGGTCGGGGGCGTCTCCAGGGAGGACGACGCGGCCGCGGAGAAGTACTTCACCAACACCGAGCTCGTGGACCAGCACGGCCGCGCGCACCGCTTCTACGAGGGGCTCTTGCGGGGCCGCAAGGTGCTCATCAACTTCGCCTTCACGTCGTGCAAGGGCGCCTGCCCCACGATGACGGCGAACCTCGCGCGCGTGCAGGAGCTGCTCCGCGCCCGCGGCGAGCGCGCGACGCTGCTGACGATCACGGTCGACCCGGAGAACGACACGCCGGCCGCGCTGAAGCAGTACGCGGCGAGGTTCAAGGCGGGCGAGGGCTGGTACTTCCTGACCGGCGCGCCCGACAACGTCGCCGCGGTGCTGCGGCGGCTCGGCGGGCAGGTGCGGCGGCCCGAGGAGCACATGATGACGCTGCTCGTCGGCGACACGTCGACCGGCGTGTGGCTGAAGACGTTCGCCACCGAGCAGCCGGAGACGCTCGTGCACCTCGTCCAGCACCTCAACGATCCGCAGTGAGGCCGGCATGAACTCTCTTCCGCTGCATGGGATGAGGGCGTTGCTCCTCGCCGGCGCGCTCGCCGCCTCCGCGTGCGCGCGGGGCGAGCGCGCCGGCGACGCGCCCGCAGCGCCGGCGCTCGCCGGTCCGGCCGGCGCGCCCGCAGCGCCGGCGCTCGCCGGTCCGGCCGGCGCGCCGGCGGTGCGCGTCGCGCCGGCGCCGGGCGTCGAGCTGCCGGACGAGGAGCTCGTGGATCAGGACGGCGCGCCCGTTCGCCTGCGCGAGCTCGCGGAGGGCCGCGTGCTGGTCGTCAACTTCGTCTTCACGACGTGCACCACGATCTGCTCGCCGATGACGGCCATCTTCGGCCGGCTCCAGGGCGAGCTCGGCGACGCGCTCGGGCGGGAGGTGCGGCTGGTCTCCATCTCGCTCGATCCCGCGACGGACACGCCGGAGCGGCTGAACCGCTACGCGGAGAAGTTCGGCCGGCGGCCGGGGTGGGTCTTCCTGACCGGGAGCCGCGAGCGCGTGCGCCGGGTGCTGGACGCGCTCGGCGGGCGCGCGCCGGTGAAGGAGCAGCACACGCCGATCACGCTCATCGGCCGCGCGGCGGAGGGGCGCTGGACGCGCGTCGACGGCATCGCGCCGCCGGGGCGCCTGGCCGAGGAGGTCCGGGCGTTTCTTCCGGGAGGGCCGCAGGGGGCGCGGGCGCCGGCGGCGCGGAGCGCGAGCCCCGGTGGTTAGCCGCGGGCTCCGGCTCGGCCTGCTCGCGGCGGCGCCCGCGATCGGGCTGTGCGTGGTCGCGCTGCGGGCGCCCGGGGGCGAGCCAGGCGGAGGACCGGGGCGCCAGCGAGCGCCCGCGCCGGGGGCGCTCGGCGGGCGCGGCGCGACCGGCGGGGACAGCGCCGCGTCGTGCGCCCCGCTCTCGCCGGCGGCGGCGCGCGGCAAGCGCATCTACCAGCGAGGCGTGACGGCGGACGGCCGGGCCGTCGAGGGGGGGATCCTCGACGGGGCCGCGGCGCTCTCGGGCCGCGAGGCCGCGTGCGCGGGCTGCCACGGCCCGAGCGGGCAGGGGACCGACGAGGGCGGCGTCCCGGCGCCGCCGCTCGCGCCCGAGCGGCTCTTCGCGCGCGCGCAGGGCGCCGCCGCGCAGGGCGTCGCCGCGGCGCTCGCGGCGGCGATCCGCGAGGGGCGCGCGCCGCCGGACCGGCGGCTGCACCCGGTGATGCCGCGGTACCGGCTGACGGACGCGGATCTATCGGATCTCATTGGCTATTTGGGCTGCCTCGGCCGCGACCTGGACCCGGGCGTCACGGCGGGCTCGGTGGCGCTCGGCGCCGCGCTGCCGCTCTCGGGGCCTGCCGCGCCGGTAGGCGCCGCCGTGCGCGACGTGCTCTCGGCGGTGTTCGCCGAGGTGAACGCGCAGGGCGGCGTCTACCGGCGGCGCATCGAGCTCCGCGTCGAGGACAGCGGCGGCCCGGCGGGCGAGGTCGGGGCGACGGCGCGCCTGCTCGAGCGGGGCGTGCTGGCGCTCGTGGGGAGCGTGTCGAGCGGCGATCCGGCGCTGCTCGCGCGGCTCGAGGAGGAGCGGGCGCCGCTCGTGGCGCCGGTCGAGGCGGGGGCGACGGCCGGCGACGGCGTGGTGTTCCACGTCCAGCCGGGGCCGGACGTGCTCGCGCGCGTCGCGATCCATCACCTCGCCGGCGAGCGGCGCGGCGGCGGCGGAGCGACGGCGGCGGCGGTCCTGGTCGTGCACGCCGCAGGCAGCGCGGGGGAGGCGTGGGCCGCGGGCGCGCGCGCGGAGGCGGCGCGGCGCGGCCTCCCTGCGCCGGCGGCGCTCCCGTTCGCGCCGGGCGAGCTCGCCCCGAGGGCCGTGAGCGAGGCCGCGCAGCGGTACGGGGCGCGCGCGGTCCTCTTCTGGGGCCCCGGGGCGGATCTCGCGCGGTGCGCGGCGGCGCTCGGCGCGCGCGTGTCCGGTCCGATCTACGCGCCGCTCGGGCCCGCCGGGGAGCTGCCGAGGTCGCTCTGGCAGAGCCCCGAGCGCGTGCTGTTCCTCCACGCCGGCCCGCTCGGCGAGCAGGCGCGGGCGTCCAGCGAGGCGCTGAGGGACTTCCTGCAGCGGGCCGGGGTGGCGCCTCCCGCGGGCCGACCTCCCGGGGCCGCGCCGGGCCAGGCGGCGGCGCCGGGGCTGCTCGGGGTGCAGGCGAGGGCCTACGCCGCCGCGAGGATCGCGATCGAGGCGCTGAAGCGCGCCGGGGCGCACGTGACGCGCGAGGGGCTGATCGCGGCGCTCGAGGGGCTGCGGGACTTCGACGCGGGCCCCGCCCCGCGCGTGAGCTTCGCCAGGAACCGGCGGACCGGCGTCCTCGGGGCGAACCTCGTCCGGCTCGATCCGGCGTCCGGCGGCGCCGTGCGGGTGTCGCCGTGGATCGAGGTCGTGCCGTGAGTGCGCGCTTCGTCCTGCGCGGGTGACCCTCTCCCCCGCGCTGGCCCTCTCGTGGCCGCATCGACGCGAGGTGCGATGAGCTCGCTGGGGGCTTTCGCGCGGGCAGGAAGATCGGTTGTTGTGCGATCGGTCGTTCTGCCGTCCTCGGACACAAAGGCGAGCGCCGCGCAACCAGGAAGATCTTGCAAACCTTCGGTGTATTGCTAAACCGGCATGTGAACACTGCGTGAAACATCCGTAGTTCGCGCCCGGACGAGAGCCGCAGGGTTGCGCTCGAACGGCGCGACGGGTTCCGGGGGGCCGCACCCGAGCGGCTCCGCCGTGCGCTGCGCTCCCGGGGGGGCCCGATGCAGCGCGCGCGATCGCTCTCGGGCCATGAACAATCGATGATCGCCGGCCGGCGGATGGGCGCGCGTTCAGGGCGCCCTGCGGAGCCGGACGAGCGACGCTGCGCGGAGCTCGATCGGAGCTGCTCTTCGCGCTGACGCCATCACGCATCGGTGCGCGACGCCCGTCCCGGCGCGACGGGCGCCGCTCCTCCGGGGCATCGGTCATCCATCATGCCGCGGGCACAGCCGACACGCACAGAGGCAATCTGATGAGACGAGTCTTCTCACGAGGGCACGATATGGCACACGAAAGCATCTCTCGATCGTTGAAGGGGATCGGGCTGCTGGCCGCCGCGTCCGGAGCGGCAGCGCTCCTCGGCGGCTGCGTGCCGGAGATCCACGGCGGGGGCGGCGGCTCCGGGGGCGGCGGGGGCGCGGGCGGCTCCGGGGGCGGCGGGGGCGCGGGCGGCTCCGGGGGCGGCGGCGACTGTGCTCCGTACGAAGGGCTCTCCGAGACGCCCGCGACGATCGAGGCGTTCGCGGAGCCTGGCCCCTACGGGTTCGCCACGCGGGACTTCGTCTTCGTGGACTATTCACGCCCGACGCCGGCCAACGACGGCTTTCCCGGCACGACGTACAGGATCTTGCCGACGCGGGTCTGGTACCCCGCGCGCCATGGGCTCGCGGCGTCTCCTCCGCCGGAGGAGCGCGTCCCCGTGGCGTGCGGAGGGCCGTTCCCGCTGCTCGGGTACGCGCACGGGCTCACCAGCCTGGGGAACAACGCCCGGTACTTCGCCGAGCACCTGGCGACGCACGGCTACGTCACGGCGGCGCCGCTGTTCCCGCTGACGAACCTGAATGCCCCCGGAGGGCCCACGATCGGGGACGTGCCCAACCAGCCGGCGGATCTCGAGTTCGTCCTGCGCGAGGTGGCGGAGCTCGGCGGCGCCGACGCCGATCTCGCGGCCGCGGTGGACAGCGATCAGCTGGGTATCATGGGCCTGTCGGCAGGCGGGCTCACGGTGGTGCTCGCCGCCTACCACCCTGTCCTGAAGATCGAGCGCCTGAAGGCCGCGGTGGCGATGGCGCCGGTCTCGTGTTTCCTGGGGGCGGCGATCTACGTGCGCCCGGTGCCCACGCTGATCCTCGCCGGCACCGCGGACGAGCTGGTGCCCATCGAGGGGCCGCGGCGGGTCTTCGCGAACGCGCCGCCGCCGGTGACGCTGGTGGAGCTGATCGGCGGGACACACAGCGGGTTCATGAACCAGGAGATCCCCTTCGTGAACAACACGGATACGATCGAGTGCGAGCGGCTCCTGAGCGCCAATCCTCAGGGCGGCAACGAGGCGCTCGTGGAGGGCATCACGGAGGGTGTCGGGCCAGGCGCCGTCGATTTCGCGCAGTGCTCGGAGCTCTGCGGCGAGCGGTTCACCCAGACGATGGGGGCCACGCGGCAGCTCGAGCTGTCCCGCGCGGCGACCCTCGCGCACTTCGAGTCGAGGCTGAGGGGGCGCGAGGACGCGGAGCCGCTCGTGCTCCACGAGCTCGACGAGCAACCGGACGTGGACGTCGAGACCAAGAGGTAAAGCCCTCGGGCTGCCGAGGGCGAGGTCGGCGAGCCCTGATCGATCAGCCATCCCACCCCGCGCGCCGCCTCGACGCGCGGGAGGAGCGCGCCCTCAGCGCGCCCCGGCGGCAGAGCGGCGCGCGAACAGCCAGAGCGCGAGCGCGAGCCCAGCGGCGCTGACGCAGGCCGCGGCGAAGAACGGCGCGCCCGGGACGCGGGGGACGGCCGTGGCGGGCGCGAAGCGCGCGAGCAGGCTCGCGCCGAGCAGCGGACCGGCGACGGCGGTCAGGCTCGCCAGGCTGGCCAGCGATCCCTGCAGCGCGCCCTGCCCGGAGGGGTCGACCTCGCGGGAGACGAGCGCCTGCGCGGCCGGCGCCGCGATGCCCCCGAGCGCGTTCGGCAGGATGAGCGCGACCATGGCCAGGCCGCTCTGCGCCAGGCCGAAGCCCGCGAAGCTCACCACCCCGACCGCGAGCCCGAGCGCGACGCACCGGCGCTCGCCGAGGCGCGGCATCACGAGGCGGATGAGCCCTCCCTGCACGACGGCCATGCCGAAGCCCGCCACCGCGAGCGACACCCCGATATCGACCGGCCGCCAGCCGAAGCGCTGCTCCGTGGACAGCGCCCACACGCCCTGCAGGATGTGCTGCGCCAGGGTGCAGCAGACCAGCGTCGCCGCGAGGCCGAGCACGACGCGAGACCGCCCGAGGCCCGCGAGCGACGCGAGCGGGTTCGCGCGGCGCAGGGAGAAGGGGCGGCGGCGCTCGCGCGGGAGCGACTCCGGGAGCACGAGAGATCCATAGGCGAAGTTGATCAGGTTGAGCCCCGCTGCGACCACGAATGGCAGGCGCAGGTGCACGCCGCCGAGCAGCCCGCCGAGCGCCGGCCCGACGACGAAGCCGAGCCCGAACGCGGCGCCGACGAGCCCGAAGCCTTGCGCGCGCCGCCCCGGCGGCGTGATGTCGGCGATGTACGCGCTCGCCGCCGAGAAGCTCGCGCCGGTGATCCCCGCGACGATCCGCCCGAAATAGAGCCACCCGAGCCCCGGCGCGACCGCGAGGAGCGCGTAGTTGAGCGCGGCGCCGAGCAGCGAGCCCAGGATGACCACGCGCCTCCCGAACCGGTCGCTCAGCCCGCCGAGGACGGGCGCGAAGAGGAACTGCATCGCCGAATACACGGCGACGAAGGCGCCGTAGTGCCGCGACGCGGCGCCGAGATCGCCCTCGAAGAAGCCGCTCACGAGCTTCGGCAGCACCGGGAGCATCACGCCGACGCCCAGCGTGTCGAGCAGGAGGGTGACCAGGATGAAGAAGACGCTGGCTTTGCGATCTCGGTTCATGGGCGTGCTCGTGGCGCGGGGCCGGGGAGCACGTCCTCGGCCGTGTCTGGACCCGAAGAGCTCATCGCCGAGGAGCTCGCCGTCGCTCTCCCGGCGTCCCCGGCGCCCGGACGGTCCTCGCCGCGCGCCGAGCCGCCGCGCGGCGGCGGTGACCGATCCAGACAGGAGATCTGCGCGGCCGCGCTAGCCGCCCGTCGGATAGGCGTACGTGCCGCTCAGGAAGCCGTCCGGGCACGTTTCGGTGCGCAGATCGATGAAGTGCTCCTCCGGGTGCCAGACTACCTCGCCGGCCATCGCCTTCAGGCTGTAGTCCAGCACCACGTATCCGAAGCCAGTCCGCCCTTTGCCGGCGGCATCGGTCACCAAGGTCCCTGGCGGCGGCGCCCCGGCCGCACCCTCGCTCAGATCGGCCGGCGCGCCCTTGAGGAACGGCGCCGCATCGCCGATGTCCCCGCTGGGCGTCCCCTTGCGGATGTCCCCCGCCGTGAACACGAACGTCGTGTTCGGCAGCAGCTCGAGATCGCACAGGTTGACCAGGTCGGCGCGCCCGCTGTCATGCACGATGAACCGGAAGGTGCATTTGCCCCCGGGCTCCGTGGCCCCTGGCCAGGCAGCTTTACATGCCGGGTTGATCATCGACAGTTTTGCTTCGAGCTGTATCCGGCGCACGGCGCCCTCCGCCGTGCCGACGAGCTCCGCGCCTTCTTCCTGCGGCTCCTGCCGCTCCAGCGCACACCCGCTCATCGTCGCGACGATGCCTATGCCCGCCAGCGCGGCGAGCGCGCCGACACGAACGCTGTACCTGAGATCTCTCATGATGTCCTCCTGACCGGTCAGCGCCGGAGCCGGCGAGGGGCGATCTGCCCCGGCGCGACCTCTCCCCCACTCCCAGCCAGGCTCCAAGCAGCCCGCCGTCCGGACGCGGGCACGAAGCCGCGGGCGAACGCCGGCGACGGCCGAAAGCCGACCAACGAGCTCGCCCCCCGCGACGAGAGGGCCGCAGCTTCCCGCGAGTCCGACCTTCAGCCCCCGTGTCGTCCCCGCGCCGTGAGCCCGTGTGGCTCGACTCTAGCGCTGCGGCTCGAGCCGAGCCAGACGACTCTTTTACTCTCATGGACCGTGAGAGTCAAGGCGGCGACCAGGAGGACGCGAGCGCTGCGGCGAGAGCGGAGCCCGCCTTTCCTGGCGCCGCCCCGCGACCATCCGGACGCCTCGTGTGCGTCTCGGCGTACGACTCAGTGTGTATCGGTGTACGTATTGATGTACATAGAGGTGTACATCTCTGGAGATCGGCATTGCGGCGCCGATCCGCGGGCAGGCGCGGGCTCGACGATCACTCGGGCGTATCGGCGCCGACGTGCGAGCCGTTCGCGCCGTTCATCCCGCGCGAGCCTCCCCGCCGGGTGGTGCTCGCGGCGGAGGACGGCGGGCCCGGCTCTGCGTCAGCCCCCTTCGGCCGCTCCTTCGCCGGCGCGAGCTTGAACGCCTCGTGCAGGACGTTGATCGCCTTGTCCGCCATGCGCTCGTCGATGAGGCAGCTGATCCTGAGCTCGTTCACGGCCAGGCCCGACACGGCGATGCCGTGCTGGGTCAGGCTGCGGCACAGGTGCGCGGCGATCCCCGGGTGCGACCGGATGCCGATGCCCACCAGCGACACCTTGGCGAGGCCCGTCGACGTGCGCATCTCACCCTTGCCCGCGCTCGCCACGAACTGCTCCAGGAGCTGCCGCGCGCGGCGCAGCTCCCCCGCGGGCAGGGTGAACGCGATGTCCACGCGGGCTCCCTCCGCGTCCGCGGCAGGGTGGCAGAGCATGTCCACGCAGACGTTCAGCTCGGCCAGGATGCCCGTCACCTCCGCGATCAGATCGGGGCGGCACGCGACGCCGGCGAGCTCGACCCGCGCCTGATCGGAGGCGCAGGTGACGCCCATCAGCGCCTTGCCCTCCAGCGCGTCCTCCCGATCGACGACCCACGTCCCTTCTTCATTGGTGAACGAGCTGCGCAAGTGCAGCGGTACCTGGTATTTCATGGCGATCTCCACGCTTCGCACCTGCAGGACCTTGGCCCCGAGGGACGCGAGCTCGAGCATTTCTTCATAAGGAATGGACTGCAGCTTCCGGCCAGCCGGACAGACGCGCGGGTCGGCCGTGTAGATGCCGTCCACGTCGGTGTAGATCTCGCAGACGTGCGCGCCGAGCGCCGCCGCGAGCGCCACCGCCGTGGTGTCGGATCCACCGCGGCCCAGGGTCGTGATGTTCCGGGAGGCGTCGACCCCCTGGAACCCCGCGACCACGGCGATCCGCCCGCTCGCCAGCGCGCTGCGGATCGGGCCGTCGTTGACCCCCTGGATGCGGGCCTTGGTGAAGGCGCTGTCCGTGAGCACGGGCAGCTGGTGACCCAGAAAGGAGCAGGCCTGCCCGCCCTCGGCCTGGATCGCGAGGGCGGTCAGCGCGACCGTCACCTGCTCTCCGGTCGAGACGATCACGTCGACCTCCCGGGTGTCCGGGAGCGGGAGGACCTCGTGCGCCAGCGACAGCAGGCGATCCGTCTCCCCGCTCATGGCGCTCACCACCACCACCACGTCGTTGCCCGCGCGCTGGCTCTCGAGCGAGAGCCGCGCGACGTTGCGGATGCGATCGATGCTCGCCACGGAGGTGCCCCCGAACTTCTTGACGAGCAGCGGGCGGCGCCCGCCGCTCCCGGGGAGCCTCTCGGACATCGGCTTCACTCCGCCGCCTCCCCCACGGGGTGCGGCGTCTTGCCGTTCGTGCCCGCGACTCCGTGCGACCGGGAGCGCTCGGACTGCGGCGTCTCGGGGACGGCCAGCACCACCTTCTGGAGCTGCGTGAGCACGGCGGCCGCCGACTCGCGCTGGAAGATGTTGCGCCCGACGCACAGCCCGGTGGCGCCGCGGGAGACCACCTCCTGCGCGAGGCGGATCACGTCCTCCTCGGAGCGCACCGCGCCGCCCGCGAAGAACACGGCCGTGTGATCCACGACGCCCGCGAGCAGCTGGTGCACGTGAGAGAACTGGGCGGGCGCCTCGAGCTTGAGGGCGTCTGTCCCGAGCTCCACGCACGCCCGCATCAGGTGCCGCATCCGCTTGAGGCGCAGCTCGTCTCCGTCGCAACGGACCTTGTCGTACAGCATCGTGAGCACGGGCATCCCGTAGCGCTGCGCCTCGTCCACGACCTCCCCGAGCTGGCTCAGGTTGTGCGCGTCGTTCGTCCCGTCGAAGTTCAGCTGCAGCGAGACCGCGTCCGCGCCGAGGCGCACCGCCGCCTCGACGCACGTCAGCCGCTCCTTCTGATCCGGCTTCGCGGCGAGCGACGTCATGCCGTTGAGGTGGACCATGAGGCCCACCCCGCGGAGCAGCCCGCAGGCCGCGAGCCGCTCCACCATCCCCTTGTGCGCGATGACCCCCGTGATCGCCGGGTGCCCGATCCAGCGCGCCACCTGAGTCACGCTGTCCAGCCCCTCGACCGGCCCGATCGTGAGCCCGTGATCGATCGGGACGATGATGCCCCGGCCGCTCCGGCGCTCAAGGAAGCGAGACCATCGAATCTTCTTGGGAAAACCGTCCATTGCAGGCCTCTCCGGTGCTTGAACCCTCAGGTTTCGATGATGTGCTCGTCGACCTTGATGCCCACGTGGCGCCCGGGCTTCGCCGGGTGCGCGAGCACCTTGTCGCCCTGCCGGAGCTCGGTGATGTTGAGCGGCTTGGCGTCCTCCGAGAAGATGCGCACGTGCCAGTCGTCCTGCATGATGACGTTGATGAGCTCGCCGCTCTGGAACTGCGCCTCGATGAGGCGCAGCGGGCGGACCTCCGTCTTCATCCGCCCGACGCTGCCCCGGCGCGCGGTGCCGGTGCGGTCGACGATCATCACGGGCGAGCCCGCCCGGAGCTCGCTCATGTAATCCGTGCGGTTGCCGAAGTTGTAAACATAGCTGTGGACCGCGCCCGCGTTCACCCGGAACGGCCTGAGCTCCATGTACGGCAGGAAGAAGACCTCCGGGCAGCACAGGATGCCGCCCTGCGACGTCGAGCCGACGAGGATGCCCTCGGTCGGCGAGAAGAGCGTCGTCGTGTCGATGCAGCTCCGCTCGCCCATGCCGATCGGCGAGCTCTTCACGATCGTGGCCGCCTCGAGCTTCACCGCCGCGCGCTCCAGCCGGCCGAGCCGGGAGACGAACTCGCTCAGCGCGCCGTGGGAGCGCGGCGAGAACATGACTCCATCCGCCCCGACCTCCATCACGCCCAGGGTGACGATGGCGTCGTCGACGTCCATCGGCGAGTTGATCTCCTTGATGAGCACCGTTTTCGTGGCCTGCAGCGTGGCGATCACGAGCTCCAGCGGGATGTTCGTGGGATCGCGGAAGCGGACCATCAGGTAAGCGTGGCGCTGCCCCTCCGCGATCGACTCGTGCAGGCTCGCCCCATCATCCACGTACGCGCGGAAGCAGGTCCTGTACCCGAGCTCCGCGGCCCTCCCGAGGAGCTGCACGTCGGGGCTCGCGACGACGACGTCCTTGCCCCCGTGCAAGAGCGCCCCGAGCCGCTCCAGATCCTCGGCCCGATCGACGCTGACCACCTTGATCATGCGCGCCGGGACGACGGGCCCGAGCGTGGCCAGGTTGTCCGGATAGAGCACGATGCCGGTGTAGGCCAGGTTGATCACCCGCTCGAGGATGCCCTCGCAGTCGCTCGGCTTCGTGATCTTCGCCGTGTCGAACCAGACGACGAGGGCGTCCGTCTCGGTGACCCGGTTGCGGTCCCCCTCGACGCGCTCGAGCCGGATGCGCTCGCGCTTCTCCATGGTGACGGCGACGCCCTTGTCGCCGCTGTGGGCCCCGATGCCGCCGCTCACAATGCTGCTGCCGCCGCTGCTCACGACGCCGTTTCCATTCGACGAGATGTTCATGCTCATGGTCGATTCTCTCCTGTGCTTGTCGTTACGGGCGCGCGGACGCGCGCGCCAAGGATCGATCCAGGTACATCGGCTTGCCCAGCATTCCGAACGAGACCGGCTCGCTCCGGTCGTAAAGAGTGCCCTTGGGGACGATGTCCACGTCGATGCGGGCGCCGTGCGCCCCCGAGAGCTCCTCGAGGAGGCCCGGCGCGATCCGGTCGTCTTCCCTCTCCCGCTCCACGATGAAGCGGAGCCCGTCGCCCTCCGGCGAGGCCCTCCAGAACCGCCGGCACGGCAGCCTGGAGACGATCGCCTCGAGATCCCACAGGTCGAACGGCTTGCCCCGAACCCAGAGGGTGTCGTCCGCCCTGCCGCGGATCTCGATCGCCGTGCGCTCGCCGCACGCGCACCGCTCTTCGATGCGCCTCACCCTGTCCCCCGTTACGTAGCGGATCATCGGGGTGGCCCGCCGGGTGAGCGACGTGACGACGAGCTGCCCTATCTCCCCCGGCGCCACCTCCCGCGTCAGGTGGTCGTCGAGGAACTCCATAAGAAAGCAGTCCTGCCACGGATGCAGCCGGCGCGCCGCGCAGTCCATGGCCTGAGGCCCCGTCTCGGTCATCCCGAAGTTGTCGTACACGGGGACTCCCCAGATCCCCTCCACGAGGCTCCGCCGGGCGGGGCTGAGCGGCTCTCCGGCGCAGCAGATCGCGCGCAGGCGAGGGAAGTCGCGGCGCGGGTCGAGGCCCGCCATCTCCGCCGCCTCGGCGATCATCACCGCCGAGAGCGAGATCGTGGCGAGCACGGTGACGTCGAGCCTCCGCAAGAGGTCCACCACGCGCGCGAGCGGCGTGATCGTGGTCCGGCTGTCGGCGGCGATCGCGCACGCGCCCTTCTGCTGGACCGCCATCTGGACGAAGGGCCCGATGGTGGAGAGCGCGTACGGGAACCGGATGAGCACCCGGTCCTCGTCCGTGAACCGCACGCCCCACCGCGAGAACCGCTCCCGGATCTCCGCGAGATCCCGCGCGCTGTACCACACTGACACCGGGGCGCCCGTCGTCGCGGACGACTCGTGGTACTGGAGCAGCTCGCGCTGCGGCGCGCACGCCATGCCGTGCGGCGATTGCTCGAGCAGGTCGCGCTTCGTCGTGAACGGGATCGCCTTCCACTCCTCCCACGAGCGGAGCGGCGCGCAGGGCAGGCGCCGCCGATGGAACTCGGCCTTGCGCGCGTGATCCAGCACCTGGTTGATGGCTGTCAACTGACCCGGGAACACCATGGCGCACTCCTTCGTTCAGGCGCTCGTTCAGGCGGTCATCACGCGTTCGTTCGGGCGCTCCTTCATGCGTCTTCGGCGCGGATCAGCGCGCGGATGTTCCCGCAGAGGATCTTGTCGCGCTCGCCCTCGGAGATCGGCAGGAGCAGCACCTTCTGGAGCTCGGCGGCCGGGTGGGAGAGCGGGTACTCGGAGCCGAAGATCACCTTGCTCGCGCCGGCCTGCTTCACCGAGAGGAGGATCTGCAGGTAGCTGCTCAGCGAGGTCTCCAGGAAGAGGTTGTCGAGCTCGGCGGCGGCGGCCGACGCCTCGTTGTCGACGTGCCCGGCCCCCATGTGCTCCAGAATGAAGGGCGTCTTCGGGAACCGCCTCGCCAGCGCCACGTAATCGCACGTGTTCGCGCCCGGCCGGAACGCGACGTGGGAGTAGATCGGCGCCTCGTGCTCGCCGCAGAGGCTCGCCAGTGGGGCCATCACGTCGTCGCCGAACGAGAACTTGTGGACGAGCGGCGTCACCATCAGCCCGCGGAAGCCGCTCTTCAGGTACCGCGCCGCGACCTCCGTCGCGTCCGGAGCGCACGGGTCGACGCAGACGAGCCCGTACAGCGCCGGGTTCGACCTCAGCGACCGGTCCACGTAGTCGTTCTTCGGGACGACGTCCGGCTTGCTCTTGCCGGTGATGTACGCGTTGAACTGCCGCACGTCCAGCATGCCGCCGGGGCAGATGACGCCCCCCTGGATGCCGCCCTGCCTCAGCTGCTCCAGGTAGTTCTCGGTGGATCCGTAGCTCGTCGGAGACACGTGCGCGTGTGCATCGATGATCATGGGTGGCCCTCGCTTCGCTTGGTTTCCTCGCGGCCTGTCACGCCCGGACCACCCGCACCGCCTTGCCGGCGGCGCGCGGGAAGGGGCTCACGAACTCGACGTCGAAGGGCAGCGCGGTCGCCGCCTGCATCTTCGTGGCGAGCGCCTGCGCCAGCGCCGCGCTCGGCTCCACGCCGCGCGCCGGCTCACAGACGACCTTGACCCGCGCCCGGTCCGACGACGGCATGACGAACTGGAACCAGTTCCCGACCTCCGGCATCCGCATCAGGATCTCCTCCAGGTGGATGGGCGAGATCGCCTTGCCCTGGACGTGGATCTGGTCGAACGCGCGGCCCTTCATCGTGAACCGGGGCATCGAGACGCCGCAGGCGCACGGGTCCGAGTCCATGCAGCCGAGGTCCCCCGTCCGGAAGCGGAGGAGCGGGCTGTCGTAGCGGAGCAGCGCGGTCACGACGATCTCGCCCGTCTCGCCCGGCGCGAGGCGCCGGCCCGTCTCGGGGTCGACGATCTCCATGAGGACGTGCGCCTCCGGCACATGGTAGCCGTTGTGCCGGTCGCACTCGATCCCGAGCGCCCCGCACTCGAGGGATCCGTAGAAGAAGTTCGCCGTGGTCCCCCAGATCTTCTCGACGCGCTGCCGGAACGTCGGAGAGCACCCCTCGCCCGTGAGCCATATCTTCTTGAGGCGCAGGCTGGTCAGGTCGAACGCGCTCCGCTCCGCCTCCTCGGCCAGCACGATGGCCCAGGAAGGGCTCGTGATGACGACGTTCGGCCGGAGATCCTTCATCATCTTCACGGTCTTCTGCGGGGTGGAGTAGGCGCCCCCCTTGCCGGCCGGGATGACCGTGGCCTGATAGCCATCCATGAAGGTCTTGTGGAACGCGAGCCCGGCCGTGCTCATCTCGTACGGGAGCGCGTTCAGGCAGACGTCGCCGGGGCCGACCGGGAAAAGCCGCGTGTACCGGGGCGCGAGATCGTGGAGCAGGTAGTCGTTCCACGTATAGGCCATGTAGATCTCCTCGCCGCCGGTCGTCCCCGTGGAGACCTGGACGAGGGCGATGTCCTTCTTGTCGCAGGTCAGGAGGCGAAACGGGTGCCCGCGCAGCTCGTCCTTCGTGAGGAACGGCAGCTTGCCGAGATCCGACGGGCGCCGGATCCGATCGGGGGTGATCCCGGCCTCGTCCATCTTGGCCCGATAGAACGGTGACTTCTCATACGCGCGCTCTACGATCGCCCTGAGCGACTCGGTACAAAACTCGGACATGGCCTGGGGTGACATGCTGTCCGCCGGCTCAGCGCCCGAGAGATGGCGGGAGATGGCGGACGGGATCGTCGAGGACATCAATCTTCTTTCAAGGAGTGAGCTCATGCTCGTCGCACCTCTTTCCAGGAGCCGACGTGTGGCTGTCTCGGTGGGAACGCGATCTTCCGACACCGTCCGATGAGCGGCGTGGCGCGTCATCCCCCCGAACGTCCGAGTCCTGCCACGCGGACTCGGCGCGCGCCAGAAATTAATGTATTGTGGCACTCTGTTTACAAAGTGTGGCTTTTGGATATTCGGCTTTTTCCCGGTGTAATCGCGAGCCGCCTTATCAACGGTGCTCCGCCCGGGGCGTCGCTGCGGAACATGCCTGTTCGTGGAGAACACATCGCGCCGACGACTCGCGGTGAGCGGCCGGCGAGCGCCTGTTCGTCTCCGCGCGACTCGAAACGGATCTGCTCAGGCCGGCGGCGGCTCGCCCTGCGCGCGCCGCCGCGCCTCCTCGGCGGCGCGCGCCTCGTTCAGCGCGAAGAGCCGGTCGATCAGCTGATCGTCGAAGGCGCTCCGGGCCTCGCGCTCTTCGGGCGCCTCCTTCGCGGCGTACGGCGGCACCGCGATGTCGTCGAACCCGTAGGCGGCGAGAACGGCCCGATCCATCTCCTCGTGCAGGCGGCGCAGCTCGACGACGTGCGGCAGCGCGCAGGAAGTGTCCTTGACGAGGTTGTACGTCTCGGTGAGCCCTCGCCGCGAGGCGATCATGTGCCGGGCGCGCGCCGTGTAGAGGCGCTCGCCGATCGCCGCGAGGGCGCTGCCCGCGGCGAGGTGCTCGGGGGGAGGGAAGGGGAACGTCTCCACGCAATCGGACGGCGCATAACGGAGGCCCTCGCCCATCGTGGAGGAGAGGAGGCGCGCCCACGACTCGTGCGCTCGCGACTGGAGCACCGCGAAGCGCGCGTAGTCGTCGATCGCGAAGACGCACAGCTGGTCCGAGAACGTCCGGTCTGCGGGCTGGAACGCGAAGCAGAGGTGCTTCGTCACCCGCGCCGCGACGAGGCACCGCCGGAGCGGCGCGAGCTTGCGCCGGAGCTCCGGGCGCGGGTTGGCGAACTGCCACCACCGCGCCCGATGGCCCGCGTCGATCCCGGTGCGCTTCAGGCGATCCCGTCCGGGCTTGACCCGGCTCCGGACGATCTCCAGGAGCGCGGGCCACCGGGCGGCCTCCTCGAGCCCGCGCTCGCCGAAATCGATCACGTGACGATGCGGGCTGTGCGAAGGGGACGAGTTGACCTCTTCGCCGCCGAGGAAGGGCCGGAGCACCTCCTCGGCCCCGGGGTCGGCCGCGCAGAGCGCGCGCCCCTCGGCGTCGTCGAGGACGAAGCCGTCGCCGCGGAGGAAACACCCGATGAAGCAGAGCTCGCTGCTCTCGCGCAGCGCGCGCGGATCGGGCCGCTCCGGCATCGCGCGCAGGTACGAGTTGATGTGATGGACTGGGCGGCCGTCGAGGCGCGGCGGCGGCACGCCGTCCTCGGGGGACATCCCCACGGCGAGGTGCACGATGGCGACGTGCACGGCGGCGTCCCCGGGCCACGGGGCGCTGCGCACGGCGTGGTAGATGACGGCCCGCCCGCCCTCGACGAGCGGCTTCAGGCCCGAACGACGGGTGTCGCCTTGCGCGATGGTGTTCGTGGCGATGAGCCCCACCGCGCCGCGCGGCCCGAGCAGCGTGTCCGCGCGGCGGAAGAAGTGGGCCGCGAGATCGGTGTTCTTGGTGGCCCCGTGCAGCTGCTCCAGCCACGCGGCGTAGGTGTCGCCGTGATCGGTGGAGATCCGTTTGCCCCCGAGGAACGGCGGGTTCCCCACGAACGCATCGAGCCGGCCCGCCCGGTGATCGCGGGCGCCGCCGGCGCCGCCGCCGTCCGGACGGTCCGGAAGGTCCGAGGGGTCCGGGAGGTCGGGGCGGTCCGGGCGCGCCTCCTGGAAGACCTCGGGGAACTCGAGCGCCCAGTGGAACGCCGGCAGCGGCGGCCGCGCCCCCGGCGCGCCCTCCCGCAGCTCCCGCTGCATCGCGAGGAGCTCTGCCGGGGGCGGCCCGCCGCCGCGCAGCCACGCCGCCGCGAGCTTCGCCCGCCGGTCGCGCTCCTTGAGCCGGTCGCGGTCCCTCGTGTGCGCGAAGAACGCCCCCACCACCAGGTCGCCGAGCAGCCGCGCCCGGCCGAGCGCCTCCTCCGCCTCCGCGAGCCGCTGCGCCCGCGCGCGCGCCGCGGCGCCGTCCCCGCCCTCGGCGGGCGCCGCCGTCCGTCCGCAGGCCGCGCGCGTCACGCGCGCCGCGAGCGCCCGCGAGACGGCCCGGTCGATCTCCTCGTCGCACGGCGGCATCGGCGCCGCGGGCCGCCAGTGGAAGCCGCGCAGCTGGGCGAGGTCGAGCCCCACGAGCGAGTCGCCGTGCCGCAGGGCGTGATCGACGAACGTGAACGGCGCCTCCCGGGCGCGCGCCACGAGCCAGAGCGACAGCCGCGCGAGGCTGACCGCGGCCGCGTTCTTGTCGGCGCCGTACAGGCAGCGCCGGGCCACGAGCCGCCGCGCCCGGGTCACGGCGTCGTCGCCTGCCTCGCCGCTCGGGGCGAGCCGCGCCGCCGCCGCCGCGTCGCCGCGCGCCGCCTCGCGCTTCCAGGCGGCCACCACCTGGCCGGCGAGGAACCGGCAGGCCTCCAGCAGGAAGGCCCCGGAGCCCATCGCCGGATCGCAGACCGTGAGCCCGAGGAGCGCCTCCGACGGCGGATCCTCCCCGAGCTGCCGGATCATCGGCTCGAGCGTCCGCGCGACGATCGGCGCCGACAGGCTCCTCGGCGTGTAATGCGAGCTCGTCCGCCGCCGCTCGGCGCCCGGCTGCAGGAACAGCTGCCCCGCCGCGAGCGCCGGGGTGTCCCGCGCCCGCACCGGGCCGAGCGCCTCGATGACGTCGGCCTCGGTGGTCGCGGCGGCGAGCGCCTGGCCGAGCTTGCCGGCCTCGCGCCGCGAGAGCCCCGCCCGCTCGGCGAGCCACGCGGCCCGCCGCGCCTTCGGCTGCGCGAGCGCCTCGGCCGCGCTCAGCCACACCTTCTCCGGCCTGAGGCACACCGTCGGCCCCGCGGCGCGCTCGACCCGGTAGCCCATGAGCGCCTCGTAGAGGCTGCCGAGCTGCTCGACCTCGAGCGCGCGGTACGACAGCCGCCGCCCGTCGAGCACGAGGAGCTTCTCGAGCACGAGCAGCACCGTGAGATCGTCGACGGACGGCGCCCGCGGGCGGCGCGCCCGCTGGCCCCGCTCCGTCGCGCCGCTGCGCTCCACGGCCGTCGCGCCGCTGCGCTCCTCCAGGAACGGGTAGCGCTCCGGGTCGAAGAGCTGCCCCCCGCGCGCCGGCAAGGTGGGCTCGCCGCCGCGGATCCCGTCGAACACGGCGCGGAACGCCGCGACGAGTCGCGCCCACGCCCCGACGCGCCGCCCTGGCTCGCCCGGGCGCGCGGCGCGCTCCGCCGTGAGCTCGTCGAACAGCGCGCGCACGCCGTAGCGCGCCGCGTAGCGCGGGTCGTGCGCGGGCAGGAGCCCGCGGTCCTCCGCGTAGAGCAGGAACACGAGCCGCAAGATCGCCGTGAGCAGCCCGCCGTGGAGGTGTTCCGGGCCGCGGGCGAGGGCGTCCTCGAGCGCGCCGGCCCCGTCGCGCACCGCGGCCCCCTCGAAGCCCCGGAGCAGGAGGCCGAGCGCGTCGAGGCCCTGCCCGGCGAGCGCGCGCGCGACCTCCGCCTGGCGCTCCCTGCCGTCGCTGCCGGCGGGCTGGTCCGTGTCGAGCCCCATCGTGTGGAGGTGCGTGGAGGTGCGTGGAGGTGCGTGGAGGTGCGGAGCAGGAAGAGCCCGCGGCCGCCGGGCTCCTCCTTGCTCAGTTGTCGATGGTGAGCGTGTAGTCGCCGGAGTTGTCGCCGTAGCCGTCGACCACGACGACGACGGTCTGCCCTGCCTCGAGCAGCACCGTGACCAGCGACTGCAGGCCGATGAAGTCGTCGTTGCAATCGAGCTCGACGCCCGTGCAGTCGCCGTCGAAGACCGCGATGACCGTGTCGTAGCGCGAGCCGCCCAGGTCGAAGGTGTAGTACCCCTCCTCCGGCGCGGTGAACGAGTAGACGGCCTCGGGCGCCTCCGAGCCCCCGCAGATCGACTCCGCGGCGGCGACGCGCCCCCGGGTCGTGCCCGTGACGACCTGGGGGACGGTGGACTCGAGCGCCATCGGCGCCGCGCACGAGCCGCTGCCGTCGAACGCGCTCACGTTGAGCGCGTAGGCGCCTCCCGGGCCGTTGCTGTCGACGCTGACCACGATGGTCTCGCCGGCGCTGAGCTCCACGAACGCCGACGAGTCCGTCCCGTTGGCGCTGCAGGCGACCTCAGGCCCCCCGCACCCGCCCTGGTGCACGGACAGGACGGTGTCGATGGTCGAGCCCACGGTGTCGAAGAGATAGTATCCATCCGAGGGCGCGGTGAAGCTGTAGGTCGCCTCGCCGCCGGGGAGGGAGGCGCATCCGGACTCCAGGACGTCGGCATATCCCTCGTTGTTGCCCGTGACCGACTGCGGGACCTCGCTGCCGAGGTCGAAGAGCGGGCACGGCGGCGCCTCCAGCTGGGTGATGTTGAGCGTGTACTCGCCGCTGGCGGAGCTGTCGCTCTCCACGGCGACGACCACGGTCTGGCCTTCGGAGAGGAGCAGGCTCACCTGCGAGTCGGTGCTGTCCTCGTCGGTGGCCACGTCGTCGTTGCACTTGAGCCAGGTGCCGGCGCACGTGCCGTCCAGCACCTCGAGCACGGTGTCGATCGCCGAGCCCGCCGTGTCGAAGACGTAGAGGCCGTCGGCAGGCGCGGTGAAGCGGTAGGTCGCCTCCGGGCCGTTGAAGGGCGAGCAGATCGGCTCGAGCAGGTCGGGCGCGCCCTCGGTGGTGCCCGTGACCGTCTGCGGGGCGGTCGAGCCGAGGTCGATCGCCGGGCATACCTGCTCGTAGATCGCGAGCTCGAAGTCGCCCCGTTCACCGTACGAGTCGACCACGAGCACCACGCTCTCGCCGGCCAGGAGGGAGAGCGTGCTCCGGGCGGCGGCGGCTCCCTCCGAGGTGTCGGCGCACGCGAGCACCTCGCCGGTGCACGAGTCTCGCCGCACCTCGAGGACGGCGGGGAAGCTCGATCCGCTCGCGTCGAAGGTGTACAGGCCGTCGGCCGGCGCGGTGAAGCGGTAGGTCGCCTCGCCGCCGCTCACGGAGCTGAGGCAGGCCGAGATCACGTCGAGGAGCTCCTCGTTGTTCCCGGTCACCGTCTGCGGCACCGTCGAGCCGAGATCCTGGGACGGGCACGCGGGCGCCATGAAGATGTCGAGCGTGAACTCGTCCAGCGCCGCCTCCGCGCCCGCCACGGCGACGAGCACGGTCTGCTCGGCCTCGAGCTCCGCGACCGTCCTCACCTCGCGGTAGCCCCACCGGCAGCCGAGCGACTCGTCCATGCACTTGTTCCCGTTGAGGACGTCGAGGACCATCCCGTCCGGGCTGCTCGCCTTGAACACGTAGAGGCCCGACTCGGGCGCCGTGAAGGTGTACGTGGTGTCGCCGCTGGACTCGAAGTCGCACGCGGAGAACACCGAGTCGTCCATCCCCAGCGTCGTGCCCTCCACCGTCTGCGGGACGACGGGCTCGAGGGCGGTGGGCGCGCACATGACCGGCCCGTACTCGCTCACGTGGAGCGTGAAGTCGCCCTCGGCGCCGCCGTTGCCGCTCACCACGACGAGGATGGTCTCGCCCTCGGCGAGGTCGACGGAGATCTGCGACTGGTTCCCCCCGGCGTCGTCGTTGCAGGCGAGCTCGACGCAGCCGACGGCGCTCAGGGCCGCGAGCGCCGTGTCGTAGCTGGCGACGAAGGTGTCGAACAGGTAGGTCCCCGCGTGCGGCGCGGTGAACAGGAACGTCTGGTCGCCCCCGGTCCCCCTCACGCAGCTGAGCGAGCGGGTGTCCTCGGCGCCGACGGTCGTGCCGTTCACCCGCTGCGGGACGGCGGAGCCGATGTCCTCGGACGGCTCCAGGTTGCACGCGCACACGCCGCGCTCGCACGCCGCTCCCGGATCGCAGGTGCGGCCGCAGCGCCCGCAGTGCTCGGGGTTGGCGGACACGTCGACGCAGTCGCTCCCGCAGCGGGTGAAGCCCTCGATGCAGGTGGTCGTCTGGCAGAGCGCGCCGGCGCACGCGCGGCCCGGGTCGCACTGCACGCCGCACCGGCCGCAGTTGTCCGGGTCGGTGCTCACGTCGACGCAGGCGTCGCCGCAGCGCCTGACGTACGGGCCGTCGTCGCAGTCGAGCGGGGCTCCGCCTTCGCCGCCGCCGCCGTCCGCCTCGCCGCCGTCGTCGCCGCCGCCGTCGCCTCCGCTGCCGCCGCCGCCCGCGGCGTCGGTCGTTTCCTCCTCGCACCGGCCGTCGACGCACACCTCCCCGGCGGGGCACCGCTCGTCGCACGCGCCGCAGCTGTCGTCGTCGGAGCTCAGGTCGACGCAGACGCCGTCGCAGCTCGTGTAGGGAGGGTCGCAGAGCTGCCCCGGATCGTCGCCGGTGCTGGCGCACGCGAACGGCGCGAGGACCGCGGCGGGCAGCCAGAGCACGGCCGACGAGAGCGCGTGGGTGAAGCGAAATCCGTCTCTCTTCATCGGCATCCTTTTGCGTCATCCATCGGCGAGGCGCATCGGCGGGAGGGCAACGGAGGTGCCTGTCCGACATCCGGCTCCCGGGCTTCGTGCTGATGGATAGATGAGATCGTCACTCCGCACAGCTGGCCCTGCCACAGAGGTCTCGCCGCGTACGTGGCGCGGTGCCAGATCGCGTTTTCATGAGGTGGGCGGTTGCGTGATCGTGCCCCACCTCGGGAAGCCAGGTCAAGGCGCTCGGGCGCGCGGGAGCTCGCCTGCGCGAGACATTTTCGTGCTGGCGCCGGCGGCGCGGCCGCATGAAACGTGGCTGTCTTGTCCCTGAAGTGCGGCAAGCGGCGCGCGGTGTACGGAATGCAGAGCGCGGCGCCGGAGCGCGAAGGTGAACGAAGACCACGAGCGCAAGGGTGGCGCGTGAACACAAGGGTGGAGCGTGAACGCAGGCGCGGAGCGCGGACGCAAGCGCGGAGCGGGGAACGCAGACGCGAGCGCAGAGCTCGGGCGCCGCGGAGCTCGGACGCAAGTGTGGACCGGGAATGCAAGCGCGAAGCGCGAATGTGAGCGGCGCGCGGGCCGGCCGGCTCAGCAACGGGCCGTTCGTGCGGCGGGAAGGGGGACAACCGCGCTGCCCCTTGCTAGAACCGCCCGATGACGCGGCCTGTGCGCCCTGAGGTCCTCGCCCCCGCTGGCGACCGCGCCGCCCTGGAGGCGGCCGTGCGCGGCGGGGCGGACGCCGTCTACTTCGGCCTCCGCGGCGGCGCGGCGGGCGGCGGCGCGCCGCCGGCCTCGCCCTTGAATGCCCGCGCCCGGGCCGGGAACTTCGACGTCGCGGAGCTCGAGGAGACGATGCGCTTCCTCCACGCCCACGGCGTGAAGGGCTACGTCACGCTGAACACGCTGGTGTTCGACGACGAGCTCCCGGCGGTCCGGGCCGCGGTGGAGGCCTGCGCCGCGGCGGGCGCCGACGCGATCATCGTCCAGGACCTCGGGGTGATGCGCCTCGCGCGCGCGCTCGCGCCCGGGCTGCCGATCCACGCCTCCACGCAGATGACCTGCACCGACGCGGCGAGCGTGGAGCTCGCGCGGTCGCTCGGCGCCGCGCGCGTCATCCTCGCCCGGGAGCTGTCGCTGGACGACATCGCCGCGATCCGCCGGGCGACCGACGTCGAGCTCGAGGTCTTCGTGCACGGGGCGCTCTGCATCGCCTACTCGGGGCAGTGCCTGACCAGCGAGGCCATCGGCGGCCGCAGCGCCAACCGCGGCGCCTGCGCCCAGGCTTGCCGCCTGCCCTACCGCCTCGTCGTCGACGGCGCGCTCCGCGATCTCGGCGACGCCGCCTACCTCCTCTCGCCCGAGGATCTCGACGCGACCGACGTCATCCCGGATCTCGTCGCCCTCGGCGTCGCCTCGGTGAAGATCGAGGGGCGCCTCAAGGGGCCCGAGTACGTCGGCGCTACGGCGCGGCTCTACCGCGCCGCGATCGACGCGGCGGTCGGCGGCGCGGCGGTCGGCGGCGCGGCGGCCGGCGGCGCGGCCGGCCCCGGGGCCGCCGACCGGGAGGCGGCGCTCCAGGCGTTCTCGCGCGGCTCGGGCCCCGGCTTCCTGCGCGGCGTCGACCACCAGCGCCTCGTCGACGGCCGCACCTGCGATCACCGCGGTGTCGAGGTCGGCGAGGCGCGCGGCGCCGCGCGCCGCCGCGGCCGCGAGGTCGTGGTGGTGCGCGCCGCCCGGCCGCTCGCGCGCGGCGAGGGGATCCTCGTGGAGGGCGGCTTCGCGGGCGAGGGGGAGATCGGCGGCCGCATCTGGGGCCTGTGGAGCGGCGGCCGCGAGGTCGAGCGCGCGCCGGCGGGCGGCGACGTCGAGGTCTGGCTCGGCCCCGAGAAGCGCTTGCCGGAGGACGTCTTGCGCGGCGCGCGGCCGCTCGCGGGCCGCCGGGTCTTCCGCACGAGTGATCCTGCCGCCGCGCGCGCGGTCCGGGAGGCGCTCGAGCGCGCCCCGCGCCGCGTGCCGATCGACGTCCGCCTCGAGGGCCGCCTCGGCGAGCGCCCGCGGCTCTCGGCGACCGCCGAGGGCGGCGCGTCGGCGTCGGTCGAGGTCGACGCGCCGCTCGCGAGCGCCGACAGGTCGCCGCTCGACGAGGCGACGCTGCGCAAGCAGCTCGATCGGCTGGGCGACACGCCGTTCGTCCTGCGCGGCGTCGCGCTGTCGCTGGAGGATCCCGCGCGCCCCGCGCTCCTTCCGCCGTCGGCGCTGAACCGCGCCCGCCGCGCGCTCGTCGCGGCGTTGCTCGAGGCGTCGCACCGGCCTCACGCGCGCGCGCCGCTGTCCGACGCCGAGCTGCTCGCCGGCGCCGCGTCTCCTTCGGGCGAGCCGCCTCCGCCCGGCCTCTTCGTCCTGTGCCGCAACGTGGCCCAGGCCCGCGCGGCCCTCGAGGCCGGCGCGCGCGGTGTCTACCTCGATTTCCTGGAGATGGTCGGCCTCGGCGCCGCCGCGCGCGAGCTCAAGGCGGCCGGGGCGTTCGTCGCGGTCGCGCCCCCGCGGATCCGCAAGCCGGGCGAGGAGAAGATCGACCGCTACCTCCGCTCGCTCGATCCGTCGGCGATCCTGGTCCGCAGCTTCGGCGCGTTGCTCGACGTGTCGCCGGACATCCCACGGATCGGCGATTTCTCGCTGAACGTCACGAACAAGCTGGCCGCGAGCGAGGTGCTCTCGCGGGGCCTCGCCGCGTTCACGCCCTCGTTCGATCTGGACTCCGCCCAGCTCGTGGCGCTGCTCGACTCGCCGTTCGCGCCGTTCGCCGAGGTGGTGGTCCACCACCCGATGCCGCTCTTCCACATGGAGCACTGCGTCATCGCGGCGACGCTCTCGGAGGGCAAGGATCATCACACGTGTGGTCGGCCGTGTGAGCAGCATGTGTTGTCGTTGCGGGATCGGGCCGGGATGGATCATCCGCTAGAGGCCGACGTGGGTTGTCGCAACACGGTGTTCCATGCGGCGCCGCAGAGCGCGGCGCATCTTGTGCCGAGGCTGGCGAAGGCCGGGGTGAGGCGGTTCCGGATCGAGCTCGTGCGGGAGGATGCCCGGGAGGCGCGCCGTGTGGTGGAGGCGTACCGGCGGCTGCTGGCGGGGGAGGTCGCGCCCGCGGAGGTCTCGCGCGGGCTCCGGGCCGAGGGGAGCTACGGCGTCGTGCGCGGCTCGCTGCGCGTGCTGCAAGCATAAGGGGAGGGACAGCGCGGGGAGAGGGGAATAGCCGCGCTCTTTTTCGTCTCCCGTATTTCGTCTTTCGTCTCCCGTCTTTCGCCCCCCCGTCTTCCGTCTCTCGTGATCGTGATCGTGATCGTGATCGTGATCGTTCCCGTGCACGCTCGTGCCGTCATCTGATCTCCCGCGACGATGGTCACGGATCGTATTGGAACGATCACGATCACGATCACGATCACGAAAGACGAAAGACGAAAGACGGGGGACGAAAGACGGGGGACGAAAGACGGGGGACGAAAGAGGGGGAAGAGGGAAGACCGAAGAGCGACAACCCTGAGCACGGCAGACGAGAAGCAAAGGCTCGCCTGCCGCTCCTCCCTCGCTCAATCGACGTACGTGCCCGTCGACGCCATCACCAGCTCCTGCGGCGAAGATCCGAGCAGGTTCCGCTCGATGGTGTCACAGATCCGCGTGAGCGGAAGATCGTTCGGCTCGTGCCCGAAGGGATCATCGAGCTCCCCTCCGAGCCCCTCGATCATCAGCACGGGGTACGCGACCATCATCGTCACCACCGGCGTCATGACCCCGAGCGCGTCGATGAGCGCGAGGGGCAGCGTCGCGAGGTAGAGCGCCACGCCCCGCCGCAGGAGCAGCACGTAGCCGAGGGGAGTCGGCGTCTTCAGGATGCGCTCGCACCCCCCGAGGCAGTTCACCAGGACGTTCAGCTCCGCCTCGGCGCTCGCCACCAGGTTGCGCTCGAGGCGCCCGGCCTTGGCGTACGCGGCGATCCGTGAGGAGATCTGCTGCGCGGCGAAGAGCGGCGGGTGAGGGTGCGCCGCCAGGGCGGCGAACTCCTCCGCGGGCAGGAGCCGCTCGATCTCGGGGAGATCCTTCTCCCCGCGCAGCGAGCGGCGCGTCGCGTGGGCGAACACCACCACCCGGGCGGCGAACTCGCGCGCGTCGTCAGGGCCCTCGGCCGCGTGCGCGCCCACGATCCGCGTGATGTTGCGGCTCGCGTTCACGATCGAGCCCCAGAGGGTTCGCCCCTCCCAGAAGCGGTTGTACGAGGTGTTCGTGCGGAACGCGAGGATGAGCGCGATCACCGCGCCGGCGATCTCGTAGAGCCCGAGCGACATCGAGACGCGGTGGTTCCACTTGTCCGCGAGCCAGAGCGCGGCGGCGATGACCCCGAAGGCCACCACGCGCCGCATCACGCCCGGCGAGAGGGAGCCTCGCGGCGAGACCAGCAGGTGAAGCCATTCGCGTCGAGGGTACGGGATCACGGGGCGCGAGGTACCTGAACGGCGGCGTCCAGGAAAGGGGACCAGCGGGGCTACGGCCCCGGGCCTTCCGGCCCGGAGCCGCTCGCATCAAGCCTTCTCGAGGAACTTGCGCACCTGGGACTCGATCGCGCTGCCAGGCACCAGGAACGGCTTGTCCGTGATGTCCACGGAGAAGCTTTGTGCAGCGATCGCATAGGTTCCCTTCACGGTCCCGGCCGGCGTGGGCACCGAGAAGTTGCCGTTGCCCTCGGAGCCGCTGAACTGGCCGCCGGCCTTCTCGATCGCCTCCTTGGCCTTCGCGACGATGTCCTGTGAGGAACCGCTGAACGGCACTGAAAAGCTGTGCTTTGCCATGTCGTCTCCTGTGGTGCTGGGTTGAGGCGCTCGGTCGCAGCCCTGGCGTGGCCGTGGCGCGACCCGAGTCTTCGCGGAGCCTAGTGCGGCTCTGCGGCGATCACCAGCGCGAATCCCGCGCGTCCTGGCAGCGGTGCGCAGCGGGCGCGCCCCTCCCCGGACCGCGCGTTGGCAAGGGCCCGCGCCGACCCTGCGTTCACGACGGTGGATCGGCTGTCGCCACGAAGGCGGAACAGGCCCGCGCGCGAGCCGGCGGCGAGCCGCGCGCGAGCCGGCGGCGAGCCGCGCGCGAGCCGGCGGCGAGCCGCGCGCGAGCCGGCGGCGAGCCGCGCGCGAGCCGGCGGCGAGCCGCGCGCGAGCCGGCGGCGAGCCGCGCGCGAGCCGGCGGCGAGCCGCGCGCGAGCCGGCGGCGAGCCGCGCCCGAGCCGGCGGCGTGCCGTGCGCGAGCCGGCGCGTGCTGCGCGAATCGGCGCGTACTGCGCGAGCCGGCGCGTGCTGCGCGCGAGCCGGCGCGTGCCTCGCGCGCCGAGTACGAGCCCACGCGCTCCTTTGCGCAAGCGCGCCAGCGCTCCGCGACGACACCGTGGATCTCACGAGCGGGATCGGCTGTGCTCCAGAAATCGCCGACGCGCGGCAGCAGAGACGACGTCGCTGAAGCCAGGACGGAATGCTTGGCGGACGAGCGTGCGACCGCGCACGGGGCGCTCGCCCGGCGACAAGGGCACGATCGACGTCTCTCTGTCATCGGCGGACATGCGCCTGGGCCGTCATCACCGCGGAGATCGGACGCGACGGCGCACGAGCCACAGGCGCGCTGCGGCGCCGGGCGGCGCGACCGCGCTGGCCGGCGTGCTCGGTGAGCTCTAGAGTGGCCGCCGCGAACGCCCGCCCACCCGACGGAGCTCCTTCGTCCACCATGATCGACACGCCCGAGCTTCCCGATCTCTCCCGCGAAGATAGCCATCCCCGGGCCGCCGCCGCCCTCGCCGACCCGTTCTTCTGGTCGCTCGTCGACGAGACCGCCCCTTTCGGCAACGAGACCGCGCAGGAGACCCTCGTCGCCTTCCGCGACTTCCGTGACGAGCACCCCACGCGGAGCCCCCTTGCGCTCCTCGACGAGCTCCTCGCCCGCTGGGAGGTCGCCGATGCCCACTGGGACGCCGTGGACGCGGCGGAGGTC
>NZ_CP150455.1:3387500-3837500 GCF_051519095.1 Sorangium sp. So ce131
CCCAGGCCGAAGAGGATCGACAGGATCGCGAAGCCCGGCATGATCACGTTCGGCCAGCCGCCGGAATGCAAACGCCCAGCCCACGACGCGCCGATCATCCCGACCGCTGCGAACAGGTAGAAACGCCGGCTCTCGTCGAAAGGCGGAGCGAAGGTCGAACCCCCGTCCTGCGATACAGGACCCTCGGCCGCTCTCGCGGCGGGGAGCGCAGGGGCGGCGCGGCCGACCGCCCAGTAATAGAGCGCAAAGAGGCAGCTCACCGACAGCGGCGTCATCAGATCGTGGCGCCAGAAATCGGTCCACATCCGCGATACCCAGGGGTGCTGGCGCGGAAGCCAGAAGACGAAGTACCAGAACCAGCCGTCGTGGATCCAGTCGAGCAAGAGCACGCTGCCCACCATCATCGCGGCGCCCGCGGCCCCAAAGACGAGGCCGCGCTTCCACTCGGTGAGGAGGACGTGCGCCGCGACGGGCAGGAAGATGACCGACGCGGACTGCTTCGTGTGCAGCGCCAGCGTGAAGAGCACCGCCGCGACGAGAGTTGACACGAGAGAGCGGCGGAAACGCACGAGGTAAAGCGCGCCGAGGAGCAGGAGGACGAAGAGCGAGTCGACACGCGCGATGTCGTAGAACCCGGCCGAGAGGTTGTAGGTGCCCGCAAAGACGGCCGCCGCCAGGAAGGCGGCGAGCTTGCCGCCGGTCTCGCGATGGACGAAGCGGGCGACGAGCGCGATCACGCCGAGCGAGGCGAGGAACGAGACGAGCCGCGCCGAGAAGAAGCTCAGCCCGAGGACCTTCGAGAACGCAGCGGCAACATAGAAGTAGAGCGGCGAGTAGATGAATGGAACGAACTCGACCGTCGGCTTCACATAAAGCTTCCGCCCCTCCAGCGCGCGGCGCACCTCGTCGAGCATGCCGCCCTCCATCCACTCGATCTCGAACGGGTACCGGAGGTGCACGACCGCGAGCACGAGGTAGGTGACCACCGCCGCCACCGCGGCGAGCGCGACGACCACCCGCAGCGACACCACGCCGAACCCCGGGAGACGGTCGAGCCACGGCGCCACCCGCGCACGGAGCGCCGCGGCGCGGGCACCCCACAAGGACTGCGCGGTCAGGGGAGCGGGCGTCGCGACGCCGCGCGGCTCTTCCGGCGCGGGCTCGGGTGCTTCGTCGAGGAGGTTCTGCGTCATCGAGGTGCGGGAAGCTGGCACAAACAGCGGAGGGAAGGGAAGGGAGAGGCCACCGCGGCCATCGTGCTCACCGAGCCGATGGCCACACCGGAAGCTGGGACGTGTGCGCCAGCAAACTCCAGCGGCAAGGGTATGTCAATGCCCTACCATGTCGCCGCGATAGCAGGCGATTCATCGCAGGGCGAGCGACGCAGGCGCGTTTGCCGGCGGGCAGGGCGACGTCTCGCCACGACAGCGGGTTATCCGTCGCAGACCCCCTGCGACACCGGCGTGTTTGCTGGCGGGCAGGGCGACTTCTGACTCGCTTCCTCCGCGTTCCCGCCCGTGTTGTCCAGCAGCGGAGATACGCGGCACCTGAGGCAGTCTTGGGCCGTGGCGTGGCAGCGCGCCCCACAACACACGACGCGATTCACGACGCGCGCGGCTCGCCGCACCGCCGCCGGCGCCCGCAGGATCACGCACCGCGCCGCGTTCGCCCGGTGGCATGCGCACTGCACAGGACTCCAGGCAGGAGAACGAGCTCATGGAAATTCCGGTGTCGCGAGATATGTTTACCCAGCCTGAAAATAACGGCTGGGTGCGTACCCTGGCCCGGGTCGGGTTCGCCGCCAAGGGGCTGGTCTATGTGCTGATCGGGGCGCTCTCGCTCCAGACCGCCCTCCGGGGCGGCGGGCAGACCGCCGGCGGGCGCGAGGCGGTCGGGGTGATCGGCGAGCAGCCGTTCGGACAGGTGCTGTTGTTCGTCGTGGGGATCGGGCTCCTGGGATATGCCCTGTGGCGAGAGGTGCTCGCCATCAAGGATCCGGGCCACGTCGGCCACGACGCGAAGGGCACGGCCGAGCGCGTGGGCTGGGCGGTCAGCGGGGTCGTCTCGGCAGGCCTCGCGCTCACCGCCTTCCAGCTCGCGCTCGGGCGCGACAGCGGGCGGGGCGGCGGCTCAGAGACCTGGGTCGGCACGCTGATGGAGCAGCCGTTCGGGGGCGTCCTCGTCGGCCTCGCGGGGGCCGTGGTCATCGGCGTCGCCGTCGCGCAGATCCGCAAATCGATGAAGTGCCGCTTCGCGCGGGACCTCGACACCGAGCGCATGAGCTCCCCCGAGCGCACCTGGGTGTTCCGCATGGCCCGCATCGGGCTCATCTCGCGCGGCGTCGTCTTCGGCATCATCGGCTCGGCGCTGATCAAGGCCGCGATCGCCCACGATCCCGGGCAGTCCAAGGACGTCGACGACGCCCTCGCCACGCTCGCCACGTCGCCCTTCGGCACGGTGCTGCTCGTGCTCGTCGCCGCCGGCCTCTGCGCCTACGGCGTGTACATGTTCTTCTGCACCAGGTACTCGAAGCTGAGCCACCCCGCCGCGTAACCCGGCGGGCGCTCGCGCCGGTGACCGCCGCGCCCCGGCGCGCGCAGCCCGCGAGGGCCCCGCGCGGCCCGCCGCCCCAGACGAACCCAGCACGCCCGCGCGCCGCGCGCGGGGCGCAGGCGCAGGCGCAGCGACGCCGGCCGGCGAGGACGCCGCGCCGGCCCCGGCCCTTCACGCGATCCGACGCCTCTGGTACGTTGCGCCTGACCGCGGCGCGTGCCGCACTGGAGCGCAAGTTGAACTGCCCGAAATGCATGGCCACGATGCAGATCGTCACCTTCGGCGGGGTCGACGTCGACCGATGCACCCGCTGCGGCGGCATCTGGTTCGACAGCCGCGAGAAAGAGATGCTCAAGGCCATCGAGGGATCCCAGCAGATCGACACCGGCGATCCCGCGGTGGGGCGGCGGAACAACGAAATCCGGCGGGTGCCGTGCCCCCGGTGCACGACGCCGATGGTGCGCATGGTCGATCCGGAACAATCGCATATCTGGTACGAGACATGCAGCGTGTGCGGCGGCGTGTACCTCGACGCAGGCGAGTTCCGCGACTACAAAGAGCACACGATCAGCGACTTCTTCCGCGGCCTTTTCGCGCGGCCGCGCAGCTGAGCGCCCGCGCCGCTCAGGCGTGTGAGGCCGGCCCGGGGGCCTCCTCCGGGAAGGACGCCAGGAGCTCGCCGGCGCGGAAGACCCACAACGTGCCCGGCGTCGCCTTGCTCCAGAGCTCGTCGCGCGTGAGCGGCTCGGTCGCGACGACGGCCATACGCGCGTCCGGGCCCATGCCGTGGACGTCGTTGAAGTTCACCTTGACGTCCGCGTCCACGAGCGTGGCCTCGCCGAAGGGGGCGCGGCGGACGATGCACGACAGGTGGTCGCCGCAGCGCGCGAAGAGGTGCTCGCCGTCGGCGAACAGGAAGTTGAAGACTCCATCGCTGCCGAGCTCGTTCCCGAGCTCGAACAGCGTGCGGCCGAGCGCGTGCGCGTCGGTCGGGTACTGCGACCCGTAGGCGGCCCGCAGCTCCTCGAGGATCACGCAGAAGGCGTGTTCGCTGTCGGTGTCGCCGATGGGCGTCTCGAAGCGGAGCTTGCGGTCCCTGACATTGGGCAGGGTTCCGTTGTGCGCGAACACGATGTGCCGCCGGTGCAGGACCCGCATGAAAGGGTGCGTGTTCTTCAGGGCCGCTCCGCCGCGCGTCATCTTGCGGACATGCGCGATGGCGAGCGCCGTGTGGATCGGGTTCTCCCGGATGAACCGCGCGAGGGGGCTCGAGAACGCGGGGTGAGGCTCGAGGAACGTCCGCGCGAACAGCCCGTCGTACATCGACACGCCCCATCCGTCCGCGTGCGGCCCAGTCTGTCCGCCGCGGAGCGCGAGCCCGGTGAACGAGAACACGATGTCCGTCGGCACGTTCGAGACCATGCCAAGCAGCTCACACATGCCGCCTATCCTCCCGCAGCGCGAGCGCGTCGTCCACGATCATGAGCCCCGTGACCCCGCCGCCCGCGGACACGTTGCTCACCGCCGACGCGGAGAGCCGCACCATCGCGCCTTCCATGCGGCCGGCGAACACGAAGGGGCAAAGGTCGAAGTAGACCTCTTCCTCCACGATACCTCCGCGGAACGTCGGCGCGCGCAGCGTGCGCGAGCGGCTCCGCTCCTGCGCGATCATCCGCTGCTCCGGGTCCGCTCCCGCGCCACGGACGGCCCCGCGCCACACGGCCGGGGACGTCTGCCACCCGAGCAGCACGCCCTTGCCGCCGTAGTCGTCGTTCGGCTTGAGCACGAAGCTCTCCTGCTCGGCCTCGAGGAGCTCCAGCAGGTCCACCTCGCGGCCACGCCACGCGACGCGGCCCGGCTTCACCCGGCGCGTCCAGGGGATGTGCGCCGCGATCGCCGCCCGCTGCTCGGGCGAGAACAGGCCCGAGAACTCCGGGGCGCTGAGCACCGCGAACGACGCCTTCTTGTTCAGCGGCTTGATCCGGAAGGAGTTCGCCACGCACGCCGCGCGGTCCCGGGTTGCGCGGAGCAGCGGGTGGTCCAGCCCGCACCGCGAGAGGAGCTCCTGCGTGATCACGCGCCGGTAGACGAGATCGACCTTCTCCCCGCGCGCCGAGAGCCGGCCGCCGCCGACCTCGAGCTCGGCCGGATCGAGGATCAACGTCCGGTGGCCCTCGGCGGCGAACAGGTCCGCGAGCACCTTGAACTCGGCCCGCGTGTCGACGGTGGCCCAGTCGACGATGGCGATGGTCGGCCGGGGCTCGCGCCCGCCCCACCCGGCGTACGCCTCGCGCAGGGCGCGCAGCAGCCCGAGGTGCGGCGCCGGCGTGCGCACGAAAGGACGGCTCCGGACGCGCGCTACGTGCGGGAGCGCCATCAGGGTCTGCTCGATGAGCAGCTGGTCGGTGATGCCGGCGGGGGAGTCGGCGTTGAGCTCGATGAAGTGAAAGCCGCCCTCGGTCACCAGCATGTCGAGGCGCCCGACCGTGAGGAACGGCCCGTCGCCCGGATCCATCGCCGCGGCGGCGAGCTCCTCGCGGGACATGCCGAGCTCCTCGGCCATGGCCGGATCGGCGAGCGCCCGCCGGGCGACGCGCTCGACGGCGGCCGTGATCAGCTCGGCGGCGCGCGCGACCGCGGCGTAGTCCCGCTCGGAGATGAGGTAGGGCCGCAGGTGGCGGCAGAGCGGGCGGGCGCCGTGCACGAGGCCGAGCTTCGCCTCCTCCTCGAGCAACGACGAAAACCGCGCCTCGTCCATCGCCCCCGGCGCGAAGAGCCCGGCGTCGAGCTGCTCCGCGACGGCCTGTGTCGCGTTGTGGTGCATGGATCTCCTCCGATGTGCGTCACCCAGGGATCGCCCAGGCGTGCAGCGGTTTGCCGGACCCGATCTCGGCGAGGTACTGCTCCACCACCGCGCGGAGCGCCTCTTCCCGCGACGGCTTGCGGGCCTCGATCGCGTCCAGCGCGCGCAGCTGCCACACGGCCCCGGTGATGCCCTTTTCGACGCGCGCCTCGAAGATCTGCAGGAAGTGGCGGGCCTCCCGCGCGTCCACGCCGGCGGTGAGCAGCGCCTCCTCGGCCCGCGGCAGGAGCGAGAGGAGGAGATCGCGCGCGCGGACGCCCTTCGGCGCGGCGCCCGGCTCGGACGGCCAGACCAGCTCGGCGTCGAGCCCGTGCTGCGCGGCGTGGTAGAAGTTCCTCGCGGCGAGCGCGAACGGGAACGACGGCAAGAGCTCGGTCACGGTCGGCGCGAGCGCGAGGATGCCGCCGAGCAGGACGCTCGCGTTCGCGAGCATGTCGTCGAGCGTCGGGCCGGACGGCAGGGCGCGGAGCTCGATCCGCAGGTGGCCGCCGCCGGCCGGATCGTACACCGGTCGATTCCACTTCCAGACCGTGCCGTGGTGCAGGCGGAGCTCGTGCAGCTGGGGCACGCCGCCCGCGGTCGCGCACGCGATCGCGTCCTCGTCGCTGCACACCGGGAGGATGGGCTCGTGCAGCGCGACGCTCTCCCGGAAGAGCTCCGCCGCGCCGTCGCGCACCCAGCCCGTCCCGAAGCCGATGCGCGCCGGGCGCCTCCAGTCCGTCTCGGGCTCCGGCGGGCGGTCGTCGCCGGCCTGCTTGAAGAGCGCGACCCGCGTCTCGTGCCACAGCCGGTGCCCGAGGAAGGTGGGCGAGTTGCCGGAGGCCGCGAGCACCGGCGCGGTCATCATCATGGCCGCGTTGAACACCCGCGCGAAGGAGTCCGGATCCGCGCGGAGGTGGACCTGAAAGGCGGTGTTCGCCGCCTCCATCGCGGGATCGTCCGACATCAGATCGAGCGGCTCCTGCCCGTCGATCCGGATATGGAACGGCGCCTTGCGCAGCCGGCAGAGCCCCGCGGCGAGCGCGCGGTACCGGGGCAGGTTCGTGATCGTCGCCGGGTGGAAGTCCTGCCGGCGGAAGGTCGGCAGGATGCTGACCGGGACCACACGCGCGCCCCGCGCCGCGGCGCGCCGCTGGATCTCCTCGACGGTCGCGCGCATCTGCTCGCGCAGCGCCGAGAACGGCCGGCCCGCGAGCGCCACGGCCTTGGTGCTGAGCTCGATGTCGAACGCGCCCATCTCCGGCGTGATCATCGGGCTCCCCGCCGCGCGGGCGATCTCCGGCCCGATCGGCACGGGCCGCGCCTCACGGTCGACGAGGAACATCTCGAGCTCGGTGCCGATCGTCGGCTCGCCGAGGCCGAACCCCGGTCGGCTCATCACCATCTCGAGCGCCGTGAGGTGCTGCTGGAGGCGCCGCTTGAACAGGGGGTAATCCGCCGTCCTGAAATGATCCTGCTGAATCTCGATGCCCAAGGGACCTCCCGATGCAATCTCGGGCGAGCGCCGAGCCGCCCTGCACAGCGGCTCCAGCGACCGGCTGGATGCCTCCGCGCCGCCAGGATCGCGACCTGTTCGCTGAGCCCGCGCAATGCAAACACAAGGCCAGCACCGGCGTGCTCGGGGCGGAACGTGCTGAACTCGGAGACGGCGTCCTCCGGCCGTGTCCGCCGCCCAGCTACGCCGATCGCACGGTGAGGCACGCCTGCGGCGTGTGGCAAAACGCCGCGTGAGCTCGGGTTCGCCCGCGCGACGGCCGGCGCGTTCAACGACCGTCGCCGGCCGCGCGCTCGGGCCTGATCGGCGCGGGACCCGGTGTGCGACCCGGGCGCATACGGAAGGCGCCTGTTGACGCCGCCGAGCCGCCGCGCCTCCACGGCCCTGCCAGGAGGGCGCATCGCGGAAGGCGCAGCACGGAAGGCGCAGCGCGACGGCGGCGGCGCGCTTGACCCCTACTGTGGCACGAATAGCATCGAGGGCGAGAGGGGCTCGTTCCCCCCTCACGCTTGGGTGCTTGGATTCAGATCAATCAAAGGAGGGGTCATGATGGCGAGGTCTCTTCGTCCGCGCGGCGCGCGGCGCGCTTGTGCGGTCGCTCTTGCGTGCGCGCTGGTCGCAGGGTGCGGGACGCCCGGCCCTGCGCTCCCCGAGGCCGAGCTCGCGACCGAGCCGGTCGACCCGGTCGACCCGGTCGACCCGGTCGACCCGGTCGAGCCTTCGACCTCGTTTCCCGCGGACGATGGCGAGCTGCTCGATCCGCAGGACCCCGTGCAATGTGACCCTTCCATCTCGGTTCCTAGCGACGGACCGGCGCTCGTCGTGACCGACCCGGACATCCTCGATCCGTTCCAGCTCGAGCGGGTGCTCGCGCAGATCCTCGCGCGCGCCGGGGAGACGGAGATGACGCCGCTCGGGCTCCTGCAGCGCCTGTTCGACACGGAGAACACCACGGCCGGCGCCGTGTTCCCGGACAATATCCATTGTGACAGCCCGGAGAACCGCGCGTTTACCAACGCGGCTCCCGTCGATTGCCCGCGGGCCGAGGGCGCGCTCGCGCGGAGCCCGGACCTGTTCACGCCGGGTCGCCCGGACTACTTCGCGCCGGTCGCGCTCGTCAACCGCTTCGATCTGGCCACGAGGGCCATGGATACCTGCGGCGAGTACCGCATGATCTACGCCAAGCAGTCGGGGCGCGACGACCCGGACAACCGGCTCTTCCTCATCTTCGAAGGGGCGCTCTCCAACCCGACGCCGGGCGACATCATGACATGCTCGTCCCCCGCAGCGCTGTGGGCGAGCCTCGAAGGGAAGGACCCGGCCACGATCACCGCGAGCCTCGAGGCCTTCTATTTCGACGGGCTGCCGGGCTTCGCGCCGCTCGTGGATCCCAACCACTTCGGGCTCCTGTCGAGCGATGACGGGACTTATGGTTCCCAGCGCGGGCAGGTGCGCGTGAGCCAGCGCATGCAGGACCCGTGGGAGATGCGGGAGCTTCGCTTGACGACCCCGGGCAAAAGCGAGCTGCCGCGGCTCCTCTTCGCGCCGACGACCGTCAAGAACAACCCTGCGCCGACCCTGTACGCCCCGGGATCGAGCGAGCCGACGGACGCCGCGCTCATGTTCGTGGATTCGTTCCGCATGAACGTGACGCTGCTCGCCGCGGCTCGGGTCCCGGGGATCCGGATGGAGGTGCCGAGCGGCGTCAACGCGGGAGAGAGCGCGGTGAGCGGCCGGGCGATGACCGATTATGCCGCCCTGCTCGCGCGCGACACGCCGCTCCTGGATCAGATCGAGGAGGAGATCGCGCGCGCGCAGCCCGACCTGTCCTGCCCTCCGGGAGACCCGCTGACCGCCGAGTCCATCTTGAAGCGCGCCTCGGTCCAGTCCTGCGCGGGCTGCCACGCTCCGGAGCAGTTCCTCGGCCCGGAGAGGAAGATCGGCTGCGGCCTCGAGTGGCCGGGCACGCTCGGCGAGGTGCATATCGACGAGCGCGGCGCGCTCTCCCCGGCGCTCACCGAGGTGTTCCTGCCGCACCGCGCGAGCGTGATGACGACCTTCCTCCAGGCGTGCGACACAGGGGCTATCCTGGACAACCTGCTCCCCGCCGCGTCGGACACGATACTGCCGATCTGAGCGCCTCGCGCGGCCCGGCCGCTCAAGGAGGCTCAAACGAGGGAGGGGCGCTCGAAAACAACGCTGGCGGCGCGCCACGCCGGCGGCGCGCCGCGGGGGGAAGGGAGCGCCTCGCGCTCAGAGGGTGATGGCGCCCGTGCGGATGAGGTACGCGAGCCGGCTGCGCTGCTCCGGATCGAGCAGCGCGTGGGTGCGCGCGAGCGTCTTCACGACCGCCTCGCGCAGCCGCTCGGCGGTCCGGACGCGCGCCGCCGCGGCCTCGGCGACCCTGGCCTCGTCGAACGTGTCGCCGGCGAGCGCGTCGGCGAACGCCGCGGTCACGCGGCGGTTGTCGACGGCGGCCTGGGCGCGCTCGGTCTTGAGGTCGTCCATGAGGCGCGCCAGCTCGGCCACCTGCTTGTCGCTCAGCCCGAGCCTCTCCGCGAGGAAGCGGAGCGGCCTGCGCACCCCGAAGCTCCACCCGCCCAGCTCGCCGTCGTGCTCGCCGCCCGCGTGGGCCCACCCCGGCCCGCCGCCCGACCGTCCGCAACCTGCCGCCGCGCCAAACGCAGCACGGCGCTGCGCGCGTTTCCACCACGCAATCATTCCCGGGTACATGGCACTCTCCTCTCGCCGGGGCGCGAGGCCGCCGGCGGGGTTCAACGCGCGGGCTCCATGCCTCGCGCAAGCACCAGCGTGAGGCGTTGCGCGCCGCTGTCAAGCTGAGGCCGCCATTCCGCGGAGACCTTTGGTAGGCTCTCGCCATGGCGACGACCCTGCGCACCCTCGCTCCAGGCGACGAGGCCGCCCTCGAGGCGTTCCTCGTCCAGCACGCCGACACCTCGATGTTCCTGCGCTCCAACGCCCGCACCGCCGGCCTCGCCGACCAGGGCGAGCCGTTCCAGGCCACCTATGTCGCCGCCCTCGATCAGGGCCGCATCGTCGCCGTGGCGGCGCATTGCTGGAACGGGCTCGTGATCGTCCAGGCGCCCGTCCACACCGAGGACGTCGCGCGCGCCGCCGTCGAGCGGTCGGGCCGGGCGAAGCGGATCGGCGTCACGGGCCCGTACGAGCAGGTCGAACGCGCCCGGCGCGCCCTCGGCTTCGCCGAGCACCTGGCCGCGCGCGACGGCCGCGAGAAGCTGTTCGTCCTGGACCTCTCGGCGCTGCGGGTGCCCGCCCCGCTCGCCTCCGGCGAGGTGGTGTGCCGGCGCTCCGCGCCCGGCGACGTCGATCGGCTCGCCCGCTGGCGCGCCGCGTACTCGACCGAGCTCTTCGGCTGGGCGCCCGGCCCGGCGCTCGACGCCTCGTCGCGCGAGCAGGTCACACGCCAGCACGAGGACGGGAACGCGTTCGTGCTCGTCTCCGGCAAAGAGGAGGAAGAGCCGGTGTCGTGTACGTTCTTCAACGCGCGCCTTCCCGACATGGTGCAAGTCGGCGGCGTGTGGACCCCGCCGGAGCTGCGCGGGCGTGGTCATGCGCGCGCGGTCGTGGCCGGATCGCTGCTGTCGGCGCGGGGAGAGGGCGCGACGCGGGCGATCCTGTTCACGGGCGCGCAGAACCGCGCGGCCATGGCCGCCTACGAGGCGCTCGGGTTCACGCTGGCCGGGGAGTACGGGCTGTTCTTGCTGGCCGGCACGGGGTGAGCGAGCGGGGGAGAGAGCCGTGGAGACGACGCAGGGATGTCGGCCGTTTGAACTTCCCTCGAGCCCCGTGTAGCGTTGGCCGATGAGGATCCTCGGCGTCTGCGGGAGCCTTCAAGCGAGATCATCGAACCTGACGCTGCTCCACACGGCGAGATCCATGGTCCCCGGAAGCGTCGAGCTCGTCCTGTACGACGGTATCCGCGATCTGCCCCTCTTCAACCCCGATATCGAGGCGAGCGGCGCGCCCCCGGCCGTCGGCGAGTGGCGGCGCGCCATCGCGGCGAGTGACGCGTTGTTGATCGCCTCGCCCGAATATGGCCACAGCCTGCCGGGCGCCCTCAAGAACGCCATCGACTGGGTGATCGGCACCGGCGAGCTCGAGCGCAAGGTCGTCGGCGTGACGGCCGCGACGGCCAGCCCCGAGCGCGGGCGCCTCGGCTTGCAGGCGCTGCGGGGCACGCTCGGCGCCGTGAGCGCCAGGGTCGTCGGCGGCGAGCCCATCGCGCGCGGGCCGTCCTTCGAGCGCGAGCTGGCGGCGCTGCTGGGCGCCCTCATCGACGCCGCCCGCGACGAGGGGTAGAGCGCCCCCATCCAGTTGAAGAGGGTGCGGAGGCGCCTTTGACCATCGAGGAGCGGGCGGGAGGTGTTCCTCCGCAGTGCGCTGACGAGAACGCTGCAGGGCTCGGACCCCCGCGTCGGTAGCGACGAGGTGGGATAGCGGGGGAGCTGGGCGCGGCAAGTCTCGCGGTGTGGGCTCATGAAGGTCAAGCTGCGCTCGCAGGCGACGGGCGCCGCGGGACGGCCTACCCGATCTCGGCGCAGCGACGGCGCCTTCCAGCAGGGACGACGCCCAACCCGCGCGGTCGACCCTCGGCGGAGGGGGGCTCGCGAGACGCGCCCCGACAGGCGAGCTCACGCGTCCTGGGAGGACGCGCGTACGTCTTCGCGGGACGCCGCCGGTATCGAAAAAATCTGGCGTAGATGTTGACTGGTGATCCTTCTTACGATGCTGGGTGCCCCCGGGTTTCCTAGAAATCTCCCTCGGGCTGAACGCACCTTGTGTACCCTGGCCTACGCCTCATGCCCGATGACCTGCTCCCGGCGCTGATCAACAGGCTCATGGGGGCTGCCTGCTTCGAGGACGCCGCGACGGCGGTGCTGCAGGACATGCTGGCGAGCGTCGAGGCGGCGCTCGCCGAAAGCCCGCTCGCGGCGCAGGGGCGCCTGCTCCGCGGGGTGGTGCACCTCAGACCCCAGGACGGCTACCAGCGGCTCTTCGGCCTCGAGCACCGGAGCGGCGCGCGCGTCGAGGGGACCGGGTACCTGACCTCGGGGAGCGTGTGGCGCTGGCTGCTCGAGCACCGCTGCTCGGTCTCGATCGACGTCCAGCTCGGCGTGCTGCGCCCCTGGCTGCCGGACGGCGCGCCCGCGCGCGTGGTCGAGCGGCGCGACGGGGCCTGCCTGCCCGGCAGCGAGACGCGCGAGCGGATGCTCGAGCGCGACGCGACGCACGTGCACGTGGTGCCGCTGCGCGCCCCGGGGGGCACGGTCGAGGGGATGATCGCGCTCGAGGTCGGCTGCAAGCAGGCGATCGGCGGCGAGCTCGTGTGGCGCAGGTGTTACGAGCTGCTGGAGCTCCTCGCCAGCGCCGCGGCGCCCTACCTGCGCGCCCTGCCGGCCCGGCCGGTCAACGCGCCGCGCGCGGACGAGTTCCTGCCGGTCGTCGGGCCCACCACCGCGAGCCTCATCGATCTCCTCCGCGTGTTCGCGCGGCAGGAAGAGACGATCCTCATCAGCGGCCCGACGGGCGCCGGCAAGTCCCGCCTCGCGCGCTGGTGCCACGAGCAGTCGACGCGCCGCCAGCAGCGGTTCGAGACGCTCGATCTGCTCAGCGTGCCCGAGGACCTGCAGATGGCCGAGCTCTACGGCTGGAAGCGGGGCGCGTTCACCGGCGCGGTGCGCGACAACCCGGGCGCGATCGCGCGCGCCGCCCAGGGGACGCTCTTCATCGACGAGGTGGACAAGCTGTCGCTCAAGGCCCAGGCGGGCCTGCTCCACGTGCTCGAGGAGCGGCGTTACCGGCCGCTCGGCGACGAGGGGAACGAGCGCCGGGCGGACGTGCGCTTCATCATCGGCACCAACACCGATCTGCGCGCGGCCGTGCGCGAGGGCCGCTTCCGCGAGGACCTGTACTACCGGATCAACGTGCTGCCCGTGCGGCTCCCGCCGCTCTCCGAGCGGCTCGACGAGCTGCCGCTCTGGGCCGACTACATGCTGAAGCGGCGCCACCGCGAGGGGGGCGGCCAGGGCGCCGCGCGCGTCGGGCCCGACGCGATGAAGCTGCTCCTCGACGTCGCCTGGCCGGGCAACCTGCGGCAGCTCGACAACATCATGCGCCGCGCCTACGCGCTCGCGCTGGCCGAGCGGGGCGGGCTCGGCGGCGAGCTCGTGCTCGAGAGGACCCACCTGGAGCGCGCCCTCGCCTACGAGGACGCGCCGGACAAGGGCGCGCTGCTCACGCAGCTCTGGCGCGCGGCGCACGCGTTCGTGCAGGAGGCGGAGCGGCGCGGGCGCGCCGGCGCGCCGCTGCCGCTCGAGCTGATCGAGGCGTTCCGGGGCCTCGTGCTGGGCGCGGCGGTGCGGCGCACCGGGAGCCGCGAGGAGGCGTTCGCCCTGCTCGGCCAGCAGCAGCTCCTCAAGAACCGCAACCACCACCGCGCGCTCCGGCGGGAGCTCGACCGGGTCCGGGAGCTCGCCGACAAGCTGGGAGGCGAGATCGATCGCGACCTCGCCGCCCTGCTCGAGGAGGAAGCGGACGCATCCGTGGACGGGCGCTGAGCGGGGCGCGACCCGGCGCGGAGGAGGGGGCGCGAGCCGCGCATCGAGATTGACCCTGCTGCGGCGCGGCCGTCTCATTCCACGCCGAAATGCTTGCGGTCGTTCGGGCGCTGCGTCGCTCGCGGAGCGCGAGGATCGTCCATCGAAGAGGGCAGGGGAATGGATCGACGCAATCCATTGCTGGCGGGCAGCGCCGCGTTCGCAGGCCGGTACGAGCTCCTCTCGGAGCTCGGGATGGGCGGCTTCGGCGCCGTCTACAAGGCGCGGCAGCTCACCACCGGGCAGGCGGTGGCGCTCAAGATCATGCGCCTCCCGGAGCAGGGCGGCGCGGCGGAGATCGAGCGGCGAATCGCCCGGTTCCTCCGCGAAGCGCAGCTGTGCGCGCAGCTCCACCACCCGAACATCGTCCAGCTCATCGACGCCGGGCGGGCCGAGGACGACCTGCTCTACACGGTCTTCTCCTTCGTGCCCGGCGAGACGCTCGCCGACGTCCTCGCCCGCGAGGGCGCGCTCTCGCCCCGGGAGGCGCGGCACCTGATGCTGCAGGTGCTCGACGCGCTCGCGTACGCCCACGCGCAGGGCGTGATCCACCGCGATCTCAAGCCGCGCAACATCATGGTGCTCCCCTCGGGCGCGCGCAGGAACGCCGTGGTGCTCGATTTCGGCATCGGCGCGATCTCGGGCGCCGGGGGCGAGCGGCGCTCCCGGCTGACCGGCACGGACGAGGCCCTGGGCACGGTGGGCTACGCCGCGCCGGAGCAGCTCCGCGGCTCGGAGCCGACGCCGCGCGTGGATCTGTTCTCGTGGGGGCTCGTCTACCTCGAGTGCCTGACCGGCGCGCCCGTGTTCGCTGGAAGCTCGTCGGCCGAGATCCTGTACGCGCAGCTCAGCCCGGACCCGGTGCCGATCCCGCTCGCGCTCGACGGGCACTGGCTCGGGGGGCTGCTCCGCCACGTGACCAACAAGGACCCGGCCGCCCGCGACGCCCGCGCCGCGGCGCTCGTCGCCGCGCTCGAGGCGTGCGATCTCGGCGAGCTGTCGCAGGAGACCATGGCCGGCGGCGCGCCCTCGCTCGCCGGCGCCGACCTGCGCTCGCGGCCGGTGCACGGCTTCTTCGCGTCCACCGCCGTGGCCCGGCCCGGCGCCACGGCCGAGGGCGGGGAGCGGCGGCAGATCACGGTGGTGTGCTGCGCGATCGAGGTGCTCGCCGGCGCGACCGGCGCGATCGAGGTGGAGGAGGCCGACGAGGTGCTCCGCGCAGGGCTCGCGCGCTGCGCCGAGATCGCGCGCGGCTTCCGGGGGCACGTGGCCGCCGCGCTCGGCGATCGGGTGCTGATCTACTTCGGCTATCCGCGGGCCGAGGAGGACGACGCGCGGCGCGCCGCGCGCGCGGCGCTGGCGATCGCGGCCGCGATGCAGGCCGAGGGCGAGCGGGCCGCGGCGCGGGGCGCGCGGATCGTGGCGCGGCTCGGGATCCACACCGGCGTCCTCGTCGCGCAGGAGCTCCGCGCGGTCGCCGGGCTCAACGTGGGCGCGACGCCGGGCACGGCCGCGCGCCTCGCGGCGCGGGCGCCGGCGGGCGGCGTGGCCGTCTCGGCGGAAGCCCAGCGCAAGCTGCGGAGCGCGTTCGAGCTCGAGCGCGAGGGGCCGCGGCGCGCCGGCGACGACGGCGCGGCGAGCGAGATCTTCCTGCTGCGGGCGGAGCGAGGATCACGGCTGACGCCCGACGCAGACAGCCGCGGGGCGCCGCTCTTCGGCAGGGAGCAGGAGATGGCGATCCTGCTCGAGCGCTGGCGCCGAGCGCGCGCCGGCGCCGGGCAATCCACGCTGGTCACCGGCGAGCCCGGCATCGGCAAGAGCCGCCTCGCGCGCGAGCTGCGCGCGAGGCTGGCGAACGAGCCCCACACGTTCCTGGAGTTCCGCTGCGCGCCGGACGCGCGGCACAACGCGCTGCTCCCGGTGGTCGACATGCTCGGGCGCGCGCTCGGCCTCGATCAGGAGCCCTCGCCCGAGCGCCGGATCACGCGGCTCGAGGCGCGCCTCTCGGGCTACGAGTTCACGCCCCTCGAGGTGATGCCGCTCTTCCTGCCGCTCTTCTCGCTGCCCATGTCGCCGCCCTACGCCCGGCTCGACGTCTCCCCCCAGCGGCTGAAGGAGCGGACCCTCAACGCCGTGCTGTCGCTGCTGTTCGCGATGGCCGAGGAGCGCCCCCTGATCCTCGTGGCAGAGGACTTGCATTGGTCCGATGCCACGACCCTTGAGCTGCTCACGCTGCTCGTGCAGGAGGCCCCTTCGGCTCCGGTATCGGTGATCATGACCGCACGACCTGAATTCTCACCTCCCTTTTCGACGACCGGCGTCCAGCAGATCCCGCTGAGCCGCCTCGAGCGCGCGCACATGGAAGCGATGGTCGCGTCGCTCCTCGGCGGAAAGTCGCTGCCTGCCGAGGTGATCGAGCAGGTCGTGGAGCGCACCGACGGGGTGCCGCTCTTCGTCGAGGAGCTGACCCAGATGATGGTGGACTCGGGCGTGCTCCTGGAGCGGGAGGACCGGTACGAGCTCGCGCGCCCGCTCTCGCAGGCGGAGATCCCGAGCACGCTCCGCGACCTCCTGACGGCGCGCCTCGACAACCTGGGTCGGGTGAAGGAGACAGCGCAGCTCGCGGCCGCGCTGGGGCGGGAGTTCCCCGTCGAGGTGCTGTCCGCGGTGAGCCACCTCGGCGCCGAGGGCGTGCAGCAGGACCTCGACCGGCTGATGGAGGCGGGGCTCGTCCAGCGCAAGCGGCGGCCGCGAAACCCGGTGTACGGCTTCAAGCACGCGCTCATCCGGGACGCGGCGTACGAGTCCCTCTCCAGGGCCGCGCGGCGGAAGGTGCACGCGCACATCGCGCGGACGCTGGAGGAGCGCTTCCCGGAGATCGTCGAGGCCCGGCCGGACATGATCATGCAGCACCACGCGGCGGCGGAGCAGAAGCTCCAGGCGCTGACGTACGCCCGGAAGGCCGCGCTCGGCGCGCTGGTCCAGTCGAACTACGCCGAGGCGATCGGCCATGCGACCGACGCGCTCGGGTGGCTGGAAGCGATCGAGGAGGAGCGGGAGCGGGCCGATCTGGAGCTCGGCCTCAACGGGGTGATCACGCCGGCGTTGATGTCGACGAGGGGCTGGGCTGACCCCGAGATCAAGGCCAAGGTGGAGCGCTCTCTGGCGCTGGTCGAGGTGGTCGGGCACAGCGCGTACAGCATGCCCGCGCTCTGGGCGCTCGTGCTCTTCTATCATGTCGGCGGTCATGACCGGGGCAAGGCGGTGGAGACCGCGGGCCGGATGCTGGATCTGGCGAAGCTGGGCAACGACGTCGGCCAGCAGGTCGCGGCCCTCGCCGCCCTCGGGCATTGCTCCTGGATCGACGGGAACTACGAGCGGGCGCGCGCCCACTGGGAGTCCGTCATCGCCCTCTACGATCCCGAAGCTCACCGGGATCATCCCTCGATATACGGGCACGACTCGAAGGCTTGGGCCTGCATGGGCCTCGGCGAGGCGCTCTGGTTCATGGGCTACCCTGAAGAGGCGCTCGCGCAGGCGGAGGCCGCCGTCGCCTGGGCCAAGGAGACCGGGCACGCCAACACCCTCGCCCAGGCGTACATGTTCCTGAGCCTGCTCCGCCATGACCGGCAAGAGCCCGCCGAGGTCATCAAGGCCGCGACCATCGTGCAGGAGCTGGAGAAGCGTTATGGCCTCCCGCCGGTGTCCGCCTATACGGGCGTGGTGCATGGCTGGGCGCTCGGCGACCTCGGGATGGCGAAGCGCCATCTGCAGAACCTGGAGGGATCCGGCCACGCGCTGGCGCAGACGTATTTCCGCGCGGTGGTCGCCAGGATGGAGGCCGCGCACGGGGATCTCGACGCCGCGCTCGGGCGCGTCGAGGGGTGCATCGCGCTCTGCGAGGCGACGGGGGAGCGGTACTACCTCGCGGAGCTCTTGCGCCTGCAGGGCGCCTTCCTCCTGGAGCGCGATCCGCGCGCCGAAGACGCGAGCGCGGCGTGCTTCCGCCGCGCCGTGGAGCTCGCTCGGGCCCAGGGGGTGAAGATGCTCGAGCTCGCGGCCACCACCAGCCTCGCTCGTGTCCTCCTGAGGCAAGGCGCCGCGGAAGAAGCGCGCGCGCTGCTTTCGCCGATCGTCGCCTGGTTCGGCGAGGCGCCCGACGTCCCTCCGCTCACGGAGGCACGGGCGTTGCTAACTTCGTTGACAGAGTTGGCATAGCTCGCTTGATTGGCCGGCGCGCCTAGCCGCTCTGCTCTGCGAGGCGCGCCCGTGATGGGCTTGGCTTGAGACCCGGAGAGACATCTCTCCGGGCGAGGGCGCCGCACGTTCGGTGCGGGCGCAGGGGCGTGTTTTGCGAACTGTAACAGAGGTGCGCGATGTCTGGAATTCAAGAATTCAGCCCGATGAACACCGTGTCAGGGTTCAAATACGCCTGGATGAGGCTCATCGCCATGGCGTGGAGCGACAAGGACGTGATGAAGCGGCTGCTCAACGCCAGCTCGGCCGACGTGCGCAACGCCTTCAAGAGCCTGGCCGACTTCGAGGTGCCCGATGACATGCACATCATCATCTACAACCCGAAGCGGTACAACCCCGATGACATCGAGAAGAGCATTCGCGAGGTCATCTTCAAGAACGAGCCCAGGTCCTTGTCCGATCTCCAGGGAGGGGGCCCGAAGGACGACAAGGACCCGAAGGAGGATTTCACCTGGGGGTGGGATGGGGGGCTGAAATCGTGGCTGCTGCCGTCGGCGATCGTGCTGCTCCCGATGCCGCCTCCGCCCGAGCACAAGGAGGCTGACCAAGGCCGCGATCTCAACCAGGACGCGATGGCCCTGGCGGCGTACCAGTGGATAGGCAGGGCCCTGCCGCTCTCGTGCTGCTGACGGCGCGGAGGTCGGCCAAGTCGACGCGCGCGGAGGCGCGTGGAGGTCAGGCGCAGGTGGCCAGAGCCGGCGGCGGAGGACCGTCTTCCCTCGTCCGGCTCTGGCTGCGGTCGGTCATCGGACCGCCGCGCCTGCGCCGGCCTCGTGCGGCGTCGCACGCGGAGCGCGCGGCGCCGGGCGTGGGTTTCTGTGGATGGACTTCTTTGAGCTGAGCCCGTATCGAGCCATGAAAAGACTCCTCCGGTTCAAACCGCACCTCCGCGTCGAGCTCGCAGGCGATGAGCAGGTCTTCCTGGTCGGAGAGCGCGAGCGCTTCCTCCTCAAGGGGAGGTGCCACGAGCTCTTGGCGCCGCTGCTCGACGGCCGGCGGACGGAGCTCGAGATCGTGCAGGCGCTCGAGGCCCAGGCGTCGCCGGCCGAGGTCTTCTATACCCTCATCACGCTGGAGAAGAAGGGCTACGTGGTGGAGGCGGACGCGGGCCCGTCCCCGGAAGTCGAGGCCTTCTGGCATTCGCTCGGCCTGGACGCGGCGCGCGCCGCGTCGCAGCTCGCCAGGACTCCCGTGGCCGTGCTCGCGACGGGGGGCGAGGACCCGGAGCCGCTGGTCGCGGCGCTGATGGGCGCCGGCGTGTCGGTGCGGGACGACGCGGCGTTGCGCGTCGTGGTCGCGCGCGATTACCTCGACGGCGAGATCGAGGTGATCAACCGCCGCGCCTATGGCGACCGCTCTCCCTGGATGCTGGTGAAGCCCGGCGGCTCCGCCGCGTGGATCGGCCCGATGTTCCGGCCCGGCGAGGGGCCTTGCTGGGAATGTGTGGCGCAGCGCGTGCGGGCCAACCGCCCCGTCGAGGCCTTCGTGGCCCGCCGGACGGGGCGCGCCGAGCCGCTCACGGCGCCGCGGGCGCTCCTGCCCACGAGCGCGCGAGCCGCCGCCGACCTGGCCGCCCTCGCGCTGTCGCGGTGGATCGTCGAGGGGGGCCGCGGCGCGATCGATGAGAGGCTGATCGAGGTGGACCTCCGCCGCTTCCGCCTCGAGGAGCACGCGGTGGTGCGGAGGCCTCAATGTCCGGTCTGCGGCGACCCCGATCTGCTGCGCAAGCGCGCGATGCGGCCGATCGAGCTCGCGCCTCGACCCAAGTCGTTCACCGACGACGGCGGCTATCGCTGCGTGACGCCCGAGGAGACCTACGCCCGTCACGAGCACCTGATCAGCCCCATCACCGGCGCCGTCACCAGCGTGGGCCCGGTGCCTGGCCGCGATCACCCGCTGCGGCCCGTGTATGGAGCGGGGTATTTCGCCTGCCCGGTCACGCAGGCGACTCCGCCGCTCGACGAGTTCATCCGGGCCAGCCTCGGGAAGGGCCGCACGGCGGCGCAATCCCGCGCCGGCGCGCTCTGCGAGGCCCTCGAGCGGTACAGCGCGATCTTCCAGGGCGACGAGCCGCGCGTGCGCGCCTCGTTCGCCGACCTCGACGGCGAGGCGGTGCACCCGCGCCTCCTCCTCGGCTTCAGCGAGTCGCAGTACGCGCGCCGCGAGGAGCTGAACCGCGACGTGCGGGACTGGAGGAAGAAGGTCCCTCCGCCGTTCGATGAGCGGACCGTCATCGACTGGGTGCCGGCCTGGTCGCTCACGCGCGGCGCGCGCCGTTACCTGCCGGCCGCGTACTGCTATCTCCACGTCCCCGCGCCGCCCGGGGAGCAGCTCTGCTCCATCGATCCGAACGGGCACGCCGCCGGCAATTGCGTGGAAGAGGCGATCCTGCAGGGGCTCCTCGAGCTCGCGGAGCGGGACGCCGTGGGGATCTGGTGGTACAACCGGGTCACCCGGCCAGCGGTCGATCTCGCCAGCTTCGATCAGCCGTATTTCGGCGCGCTCGAGGAGCACTATCGCGCCATGGGGTATCGGCTGTGGGTCCTGGACGTGACGAACGATCTCGGGATCCCGGCCTTCGCCGCCCTGGCGCACTCGCCCGGCGCTGGGCGGTTCTGCATCGGTTTCGGCTGTCACCTCGAGGCGCGGCTCGGCGTCCAGCGGGCGCTCACGGAGCTCAACCAGCTCTTCGAGCCCGCTGCCTCGACGCGCGCGCCGTGGGGCGACGAGGACCCCGGAGATCCCGCGTTCCTCTTCCCGGGTGAAGGGCTCCCCGCGCGGCGCCTTCGCGATTTCGACCAGGTCTCGAGCGACGACCTGCGCGACGACGTCCGCGCCTGCGTGGAGCGGGTCGCCCGGCTCGATCTGGAGGTGCTGGCGCTCGATCAAACGAGGCCCGACCTCGGCCTCCACGCGGTCAAGGTCGTGGCGCCGGGCCTGCGGCACATCTGGCCGCGGCTCGGGCCGGGGCGCCTCTACGAGGTGCCCGTACGGATGGGATGGCTGCGCCGGCAGCTCACGGAGGCGCAGCTCAACCCTGTGCCCCTCTTTCTCTAGACAACGGTGCCGCGCCTGCTCGCGAGACGTGGGCGAGATCGGAGGCCTGGATGCGAAACGGTTATCGGATCGTCGACGCCGATAGGCATGTTATCGAGCCGGTGGAGATGTGGAGGGAGTACCTGGAGCCCGAGCACAGGGGCCGCGCCCCAACCCTCGAGATCCTCGCCCCCGGCGGGGCGCCCGCCTCGCCCTCCGGCGCTCGGGCCGCGGCCCCGCCCGCGCCGACGCTGATGCTCGACGGACAGCCCGTGATGGTCAACCTGTCCGCGCGCGCGCGGATCGAGCTCGCGTCGGCGCGGCAGGGCCGAGCGAGGCAGTACCAGGCCGGCGCCGACCCCATCGCCCAGCTACGGGCGATGGACGCGTCCGGAATCGACGTCTCCTTCCTGTATCCGACGTTCGCCATGTACCTTCTGGGCGTGGACACCCTCGACGCGGAGCTGGCGGGCGCCTTCGCGCGCGCCTATAACCGCTGGCTGCGGGACTTCTGCAGCGTGAGCCCGGAGCGCCTCCGGGCGGTGGGCCTGGTCAGCCCCCACGATCCGGCCGAGATGGTGCGCGAGCTCGAGCACGTCGCGCAGCTCGGCTGGCGCGCGGTGGTGCTGCGCCCCAACCCGGTGAAGGGGAGGCTGCTCAGCGACCCAGCCTACGAGCCGTTCTGGGCCGCGTGTGCGCGGCGCGGGATCGCCGTCGCCATCCACGAGGGCACCCACGCGCGGCTGCCGACGGCCGGCGCGGATCGATTCAAGACCCGGTTCGCCCTGCACGCGTGTTCCCACCCCATGGAGCAGATGATGGCGTTCCTCGCGCTGGTGGAAGGCGGCGTGCTCGAGCGCCACCCCGGCCTGCGCGTCGCCTTCATCGAGGCGGGCTGCGGGTGGCTGCCCTACTGGCTGTGGCGCCTCGACGAGGTGGAGTACGCGCACCTCGCCGGCGAGGTCGCGGAGCACGTCCGCATGCCGCCGTCGGAGTATTTCCGCCGCCAGTGCTTCATCTCGGCCGAGCCCGACGAGCCGCTCCTCCCCGAGGTCGTGCGCGACGTGGGGGGCGACCACCTCCTCTTCGGCACCGATTTCCCGCACCTGGATCACGAGGCCGACATCGTGGATCGGGCGCTGGCGCTCCGCGGGAGGGTGTCGGAGGAGGCGCTCGGGAAGATGCTCGGGGAGAACGCGGCCCGCTTCTTCGGGCTCGACGCGTAACGCGGGTGGATTTCCAGGCAAGGAGGGCGTGATGTCTCAGCACAACGTGGACGTGGTGCGCGGCTTCTACGAGGCGGTCCATCGGCGCGACTTCGAGCGCCTCTTCAGCTTCATCGACGAGCACGTCGAGTGGATCGGCCTGAAGCCGCTGCCGTGGGGTGGCGTCTTCCACGGCCACGACGGCGTGAGGACCTATTTCCAGCGCGCGCTCGAGGCGAACACGGAGCTCGTCCCCGAGCCGTACGAGTACGTCGCCAGCGGCGACAAGGTGGTGAGCCTGAGCTGGGTCCGCGGGGTGGCGAGGACGACCGGCAGGCCCTGGAAGGTGCAGTGCTGCCACGTGTGGACCGTGAGGAACGGGAAGATCGTGGCGATGTACTATATCTGCGACGTCGCGACGATCATGGACGCGCTGGGGCAATCCACACCGCGCTGAGTCGAGGAGGAGCGCCGGCGGGCGCGGACCCGTCCGCCGGGCGCGCATGCCTCGCCAGAGCTCCCGATGCGCCGCTAGAACTCGGCGATCACCCCGATCGCCGGATTGATGATGTAGCCGTCGAGATTGAACTTGAATCCCCGCTGCCCGAAGGCGTCGATCAGGCCGCTCCCGAAGATGTAGGCGCTCGTCAGCTCGAAGCCGACGAACAGGTTCTTGTAGCCGACCGCGCCGCCGATCTGGGTGCCCAGATAGGCGGCGTAACCGAGGAACGAGCCGTTCTCCTGCTCCCCCGGGTAGCCGTTGAAGGCGGGCAGGTTCAGGACGATGTCGGTGCCGAACCTCGCCAGCATCAGGCGAGGACCGCCCCAGAGCCGGAACCATTCGCCCCGCCTCCCGAACAGGATCGGCACGTCGATTTGCCACCGCCAGAAGTCCTTGAGCTCGAGGATCTCGAGGCCGCTCTCGAGGGGATACCCGCGCAGGAAGTACGCGAGGCCGGCGCCCACCGTGAAGTCGTAGCCGTCCTTGTCCATCTCCGAGAGCTGGTGGCGGGTGCCCACGCGGAACGAGCTGCTGGTGTAGCGGAGGTTGGCCTCCCAGCGGTCGACCGGGGTGAAGCCGATGCCGACGTGCGGCGTGACCGCGGTCGGGCTGAGCGCGTGCCCGCCGGCCGCCTTGAAGAGCTGCAGCCGCTCCTCCTGGGACAGCTCGGACGACCTCGCTGCGTACGCCGCGTCGATCCCCCAGAAGACGTGCTCCCGGGGCCTGCTGAGCGCGAGCGCGGCGTCCGCCCCGAACTCGGCCTGAGCATGGCCCTTCTCGGCGATGTGCGCTGGATGAAACGTGGAGAGCGCCGGAGCGCAACCGCATGTCGAGAGGGCGAGGAGAGCCGACACACAGGGCCGCATGGGCCCGGCACGCTATCACGGGCTCCTTCGCTTCGTTCTCCGGATCACGGCGCTGCGACGCGGCCGCAGCGGGGATGAAGGGCAGGCGCCGCCGCGCCAGCGCCGCCCGGCCTCAGGCCGATCCGAGAGGCCGGCGCGCGGCGTCTGCCCGTCCTCCGAGCCCAGGTGTGCTCCGGGCCCGCCGGCTTCGTGGAGCGAGGCGCTCGTGTGGCCGGGATCAGTCCCGCCCCTTCTTCACGCCGATCTCCTCGTACGGGTTCGGCTTGCCCTCCTCCTCGTCGCCGACCGTGGCGCCCTTGCCGCCGAAGTCGCCATGACCGTGGCTCGCGCCCACGGCGCCCTCGGTGTTGCCCCCCTGGTGCGTTCCGCCCGGGTTCTCGCCCTTCTGGTACGCCTCGGCGCTCTCCTGCGAGCTCTTGCCGCCGTGATGCTGCTCGCCGGCGCGCCGCTGCGCCCGCTCGTCGACGGGCTGCTGCTTCCGATCGTCGGTGCCCTGCTTGTTCTGGTTCTCCATGGGATTTCACATGGTGCGGTGGTGCCCGGCCGCAACCCCCCCGCCTGCGCCGCCTGCGCTGCCTGGCGCCGCCTGCGCCGCCTACCCGTCGCCGCGCCCGCGCGGATCCTGTAGGCCTCGCGTCCGTCGGCCCTCCCGCGCTCCCAGCCCGCTCCACCCGCCCGCCCATGCTGCCCTCCACCAGGTCCTGTTCCGTCGCCCAGCGCCTCGAGCGCGCGCTCGAGGTGCTCGTGCCGGCGCTCGACATCGTCGAGGCGCGCGTGGACGAGGGCGCCCCGCCGGGCTGGTGCGAGTCGCGCGGCTGGACGGGCTTCCTCCTCGCGCTCTCCGACGGCGATCTCGCCCGCTGCGAGGCCGACGGGCTCGCGGCGTGCATCGACGGGCTCGACGGCGCGCCGCCGGGCCTCGTCGCGCTCGCGCGCGCCGCCGCCGGGGCCGCGGCGCTGCCGCGGCGCCCGGTCGAGCCGCTGGTCCCGCCGCTCTCGGCGCTCCAGGCGGTGCCGGCGCGCAAGCGGCGCCAGCTCGAGGCGCTGCTCGGCGCGGTGGCGCCACTCTGCGCGCGCGCCCGCCGCATCGTCGACGTCGGCGCGGGGCACGGTCACTTCGCCCGCCTTGCCGCGGCGCGCTTCGACCGCGACGCGATCGGCCTCGAGCGCGAGCCCGATCGCGTCGCGACGGCCTCGGCGCTGGCCGCGGGGGGCCGGGCGCGCTTCGTCGCGTTCGACGCCTGCCAGGAGGCGCTCGCGTTCGCCCCCGACGACCTCGCGGTCGGCCTGCACGCCTGCGGCGAGCTCGGGGACCGCACGGTCGTGGCGGCGGCCCGCTCGCGCTGCGACCTCGCGCTCGTCTCGTGCTGCCTGCAGAAGATCGGCGCGCCGGCCCGCGCGCCGCTGTCGGCCGCGGCCAGGGCGGCCGGGCTCATCCTGCCGCGCGAGGCGCTGGGCCTCACCAACCTCACCGCGCGGCGCGTCGGCGTCGAGGCCACCCTCGACGAGGAGCTCGCGGCGCGCGAGCGCCGCCACGCGCTGCTCTCGCTGCTCCGCGGCCGCGGGCTCGACGTCGCCCTGGGCGAGGAGATGCGCGGGATCAACCGGCGCCGCGCGCACGGCGGGCTCCGCGAGCTCGCCGCGCGGGCGCTCTCGCTGCGGGGCCTTCCTCCGGCCACCGAGGCCGAGCTGCGCGAGCGCGAGGCCGCCGCGCGCGCGGCGTTCGGCCGGATGCGCCGGCTCACGCTGCCGCGCGCCCTCCTGGCCCGGCTCACCGAGGTGGCGGTCGCGCTGGACCGCGCGGCGGCCCTCGGCGACGCGGGCTGCGAGGTCGAGGCGGCGATCGTCTTCGATCCCGAGGTGACGCCGAGGAACATCGCGATCTTCGCGAGCGCGCGGCCGGGCGGGCTCGGCGCCTGACGCGGCGCCGCGGCGGTCCGGGCTTGCGCCGGGGGCCTGCGCGCCGTGGCGGTCCGGGCCGCGCAGGGACGCCGCGGCCCTGCGCCTCAGCGGTGCTCGCGCAGGCGCACCGACTTCGTGGTTGGCTCGCCGCTGCTCGGCGACGCCGCGGGCGGCGCGAGCACCGCCCGCGGGCGGGATGGCCGCACCGGATCCAGCGGCGCGAGCGTGGCGCCGGCCGGAGCGAGCCGGCTCGCCGCGGCGCCCGCGGGGGGCTCGTCGGCCGCAGGGAGAGGTGGATGCGGGGGCCCGGGCGCCTCGCCCGCGGGCGCCGTGGGCTCCGCCGCCGCCGGTGCGGCCAGCGGTGCCGCCGCGGCGGGCTCGACCTCCGGCGCCGTGTCCTGCAGCCACACGAGCGCCGCCGCGCCGCCGGCGATCACGGCGACCACCGCCGCGGCCGCCCTGGCGCTCCGACGAGGTCTGCGGCGACCGAGCGCGCTCCCGCCCGGGTCGCTCCCGCGCGGCACGTTCGCCCCGGCCGCGAGCGCCGGCTGCACGTCGGCGCCCGGCTGCGCGTCGGCGCCTGGCTGCACGTCCGCGCCCGGCTGCACGTCGGCACCCGGCTGCACGTCCGCGCCCGGCTGCACGTCGGCGCCAGGCCGCTCCGCGGGGCCCGGCCGCACCTCGGCGTGCGCTCGCGCCTCGGCGCCCGGCTGCGCATCGCCGCCCGGCGGCGCCTCGGGGCGCAGCGGGCCCGCAGGCGCCGGATCGCTGGCGGACGCCTTCGTGGGCGCCGCCAGCTCCGCGAGATCCTTCACCGGCAGCGCCGCGCGCCCCTGGACCTCCGGCGCCGCCTGGATCGGCCCGGTGAGCGTCCGCGCGTCCTCGCCGAAGACCCTCGGCTGCTCCGGCGCGGTGGGCACGCCCGCGGCATCGCCCTCCGCCGCCGGCGGCGCCTTCAGCGCCATCTGCGCCGTCTGCGCCGTCTGCGTGATTTGCTGGATCCGCGCCACCTTCTGGCGCGCCCGGTCGGTCCCCAGCGGCTCGAGCAGCCTGGCCAGCTCGGCGACCGTCTGGGGCCGGCGGGCCGGGTCCTTCTCGAGGCACATCAGGAGGATGCGCTCGAGCTCCTCGGGCAGATCGGGCCGGTGCACGCGCGGCGGCACCGGCGGGTCGGTGACGATGGCCACGAACAGCGCCGAGACCGACTCGGCCTCGAACGGCAGCCGCGCCGTCACGAGCTGGTAGAGGCTCAGGCCGAGCGCCCAGATGTCGGTGCGGGTGTCCACCATCCGCGTGCTGCGGATGTGCTCCGGCGACATGTAGCGGGGCGAGCCGAGCACCACGGACGTCACCGTCAGCCCGGCGTCCTGTCCGAGCACGCTCGCCTCGCAGGCCTTCGAGATGCCGAAATCGAGCACCTTGATCGAGGTCGACCCGTCCTCGCGGCTCGCCAGGAAGAGGTTGCCGGGCTTGAGGTCGCGGTGGACGATCCCGAGCGCGTGCGCCTCGGCGACGGCCTCGCAGGCCTCGAGCGCGTAGCCGACCGCGAGCTCCACGGGCAGCGGGCCCCGCGCTTCCAGGAGCGCCTCGAGGTCGATGCCGCTCAGGTACTCCATCACGAAGTACGGCTGCGCCTCGCCCGTCTGCCCCACGTCGATGACGCGCGCGACGTGCTCGCTGGTGATGGCCGCCGACGCCTGCGCCTCCCGGAGGAAGCGCTCGACGGCGCCGGGCGTGGCGCGCCCCTCGGGCAGCAGGAACTTCAGCGCGACCCGGTGGCGCAGCGAGACGTGGTGCGCCGCGACGACTACGCCCATGCCCCCGCGCCCGAGCACCCGCTCGACGCGGTACTTGCCTTCGATGATGTCCCCGGCCCGCGGGACCCCGCCCCCGGTAGCCGTCTCGACCGCATCGCAGCCTGCCTGGGCCATCGGCGGCCGAGTATACACGAGCCACCTCCGTCACCGGCCGGATCTCGCCCGGCGGCCGCCGCCGCGCGGCCTGGCCCGGCGGCGGCGGCGGCCTATCCTGCTGGCGGACACTCACCTTCACGAGGCTCACCATGGTTGAATTCACCGTGACTGGCCCGCTCCTCGGCGGCGCCCTCATCGGGCTCAGCGCGTCGCTGCTGCTGCTCTTCAACGGGAGAATCGCGGGCATCAGCGGCATCCTCGGGGGGCTCCTCGTCCGGAAGCCCGGCGACGCCGCCTGGCGCGCCGCGTTCCTCGCCGGCCTGCTCCTCGGCGGCCTCGCGCTCGTCGCCGTCCACCCCGGCGCCTTCTTCGCGGGCGCTGGCGCCGCGGGCGGCGTGGGCGGTCGCACGCTCGGCCTCGTCGCCGCCGCGGGGCTGCTCGTCGGCTACGGCGCGCGGCTCGGGAGCGGGTGCACGAGCGGCCATGGCGTCTGCGGCCTCAGCCGCCTCTCGGTCCGCTCCCTCGCCGCCACGGCGACGTTCATGGCGACCGCGGCGGTCACCGTGGCGTTCGTCCGGCACGTCCTGGGGGCGGCGCGATGAAGCAGGGCGCGATCGCGCTCCTCGCCGGCGCGCTGTTCGCCGCGGGGCTCGGCGTCTCCGGCATGACGCTCCCGTCCCGGGTCCTCGGCTTCCTCGACGTCGCCGGCGACTGGGACCCGAGCCTCGCGTTCGTGATGGCGGGCGCCGTCTCGGTGCACGCCGTCGCTTACCGCGTCCTCCGCCGGCAGCAGCGCGCCGCGCCGCCCGGCGGCGCCGCCGGCAAGCTGCGGTTTCCCCTCCTCGGAGGCCGCGTCGATGTCCCGACCCGCGCGTCCGTGGACGCGCGCCTCGTCGTCGGCGCCGCGCTGTTCGGCGTCGGCTGGGGCCTCGCCGGGTACTGCCCAGGCCCGGCGCTCACCTCGCTCGCGACCGGCTCGCGCGAGGTCGTCGTCTTCGTGGCGGCGATGATCGCCGGCATGGCGCTCGAGCACGTCACCTCGGCGAGGGCGAGATCCGCGGCGAGCGCGCGCGCCGGCGCGACCGCGATCGCGCACGACGGCTGACGCGCGCCGACGAGGCACGAGGCGCGCCTTCGTCTGGCCTCGACGGCCGAGCCCCGAGAGGCCAATCGCGGAGCGCTTGCGCCGTCCTTGCGGCGCGGCGAGAGCCAATGTAATCATCGACCCTCAATGATGCATGCTGGCCCTGCCCACGCGCGAGCCGGCAGCAGGAGGCTTCGGCTTTCACCGAAGCTTGGAGAACGAGCCATGGAGATGTCACTCGGCCCCTTCCTCGGGGCGGCGGTCGGCGTTTGTCTTCTATCCGCTTGTGTCGAGCCGGTGGGCTCGGCCGGGCAAACGGTCCTCGGAGAGGAGACCGAGGCGGCCCTCGCGGAGCCGGCGTTCGAGGTCTGGGCCGTCGACCAGTCCAACACGAACGGTCTGGCCCACGGCGGCACGGTGTACATTTACAATGGGGCGGCCCTGACGGGCGCGGCGGGGGTGGGGCCGGTTCCGGCGGAGGTGATCGACCTCGGGGCGCAGACGTCGGCGCTCTGCCTCGCGGAGACCGGCGCCAATCCAGTCCGGCCGCACATGGTTTTCTTCAATGCGACGCACACCCACGCGGTGCTCTCCTTCGTGGCCAGCGGGCACGTCGCCATCTTCGACGCGGCCTCGCGGACGGCGGTCGCGTGCCTGCGGGCCTCGGTGGGCGCGGGCGGGGCGCGGCAGGCGCACGCCGCGGTGCCGGCGCCGGACGACTCGTACATCCTGGTGGCGAACCAGAACGGCAAGCTGCTCGAGCGGATCGCGACGGACTACGCGGCGGGCACGTTCGCGTGGGAGCCGTCCGCGACCCTTGATTTGACCACGTGCATCACGCCCACCGGCGATCCTTGCCAGTTCCCGCACATCCGGCCGGACAACGCGCCCATTTGCCCGATCATCGACTCGACCGGCAGCTACGGCTTCATCACGCTGCGCGGGGGCGGGCTGCTCGTCGTCGACCCCGCGGCGACGCCGATCCAGATCGTGGGCGAGTACGACGAGGACACGGTGCACGGCAACGGTTGCGGCGGCATCGAGGCCGGGGGCACGATGTTCCTCAACTCCGGCGGCGGGACGGCGGCGAACCTGGATCAGTTCGACGTGTACCGCTTCCCGCTCTCCGGCTACTCGCCGAGCAACGCCGCCAACACCCCTGCTCCCGAGGTGGTGTTCGCCGACGACTCCCCGGATCGCGACGCCCACGGCGTGGCCCTGACCAAACACGGCCGGAACGTCTGGGTGCTGGACCGGATCCAGGGCGTGGCCGAGGTGTTCGACGTGGCGACCAGCGATCACGTGAACACCGTCGATCTGAAGGGCGCTTACTCGGAGGATCCCGCGCCGGATCTCCTCGACATCTCGCCCTCGGGGAGCCGGTTCTTCGTGACCCTGCGCGGCCCGACGCCGCTGAGCGGCGATCCGCACGCCTCGGTGGGCAGCACGCCCGGCGTGGGCGTCGTCCACGTGACCCAGCACGGGCGCTCCGGCAAGCTGAAGGCGATCGTGCCGATCACGAACAAGGACGCCGGCGGCGTCGAGCGGGCCGACCCGCACGCGGTCCGGGTGCGCCGGCTCTGATCGGCATCAAGCTGTGCGCGAGGGGCCGTGCGGGAAGCGCGCGGCGATCCGTGAAGACCACGTTCGCGTCCTCCTGACCGCAACGGCGCTGCTCTCGTGTAGCCGGGCGAGTGAGCGTCTCCTGCCTCGGCATAGGGTATCGGCCGGCGCGTAGCCGTGGCATGCTCGGCGAGCCGGCCGCCGCGGAGCCCAGCGGAGCAGCGGACGCGAGGTCGCCACCTCGGCCCTGAGGTGGATCTCCCTCGCCGCGGAGGCAGGCTGACGAGCGGAGACCGGATGAGCGCGACGAAGAAGGTCGGGACGAAGACCAGAAAGAAGACGGCGCCGGGGCAGGCGGCGCCCGCGAAGTCCAGCGCCGCGAAGTCCAGCGCCGCGAAGTCCAGCGCCGCGAAGTCCAGCGCCGCGAAGCCCAGCGCCGCGAAGCCCACCGCTGCGAAGCCCAGCGCCGCGAAGCCGACGTCGAAGGCCTCTCCGCCGAAGCCGGCGCCCGCGGGGGAGCAGCCGATCGTCGCGTTCGCGCAGCCGCGCGCGTGGGCAGACTGGCTCGCGTCGAACCACGCGTCGTCGCGCGGCGTGTGGCTCAAGCTCGCCAAGAAGGGGTCCGGGGTCGCGTCGGTCACCTACGCGGAGGCGCTCGAGGTGGCGCTCGCGTGGGGCTGGATCGACGGCCAGAAGAGGCCCCTCGACGACGCGTTCTGGCTCCAGAAGTTCACGCCGCGCGGGCCGAAGAGCGTCTGGTCCAAGATCAACCGCGACAAGGCGCTGGCGCTCATCGCGGCGGGCGAGATGAAGCCGCCGGGGCTCGCGCAGGTCGAGCGCGCACAGCAGGACGGGCGCTGGGACGCGGCCTACGACTCGCCGAGCCGCGCGGCGGTGCCGGACGACCTGTCGGCCGCGCTCGCCGCGAACCCCCGCGCGGCCGCCTTCTTCGCCGCGCTCAACGCCGCGAACCGCTATGCCGTGCTGTTCCGGGTCCACACCGCGAAGAAGCCGGAGACGCGCCAGAAGCGCATCGCGCTCTTCGTCGAGATGCTCGCCAGGCACGAGAAGCTGCATCCCTGATCCCGACTTCCCGGCGAGGCGCGCCGCGCCGCAGGACGGCGGCCGCGCTTGCCGTCCACCACGAGGAGCAAGGCGTGACCATGAATCGATCTGGGAGGGAATGCCGCCCGCGCGGGACGTGGCTCTGGCTCGTGGGGCTCTGCGCGTGCAGCCAGGGCGCGCCGCAAGGACAGACCCTTTCGCCGCCCGCGGCCGCGCCGGCCAGCCGCATGTCCGCGGCCGGCGCGCCCGGCGCCAGCGCGGCAGCCGTCGGCTCGGCTGGTCCGGCGCCCTGCGATCTCCGCCGCGACGTGCTGCCGGGGCTGTGCAACGTCTCCGCGATGGTGCTCCTGCCCGACTGCCGCCTGCTCGCCGCGGATGACGAGGACCGGAGCCATCGGCTCTTCGCGATCGCCCCCGGGGCGGCCCGGGCGCCGGCGCCGGTCCCCGCCGGCGGACGCCTCCTGGCCAGCGGCGCGGTCCTCGACGACGAGGAGCTCGATCTCGAGGGCGCCGCGTGGGTGGGCGACCGGATCTACTGGATCGGCTCCCACGGCAACAACAAGCTGGAATGGAAGAAGGGCAAAGGCGAGTACTCCGCCGTGAAGGAGAAGCCGAACCGGCACATCCTGTTCGCGATCGCCCTCTCCGCAGACGGCGGGATCGAGCCCGTGGGCACGCCTTACCGCGATCTCGCGAGAGAGCTCGTGAAGGGCATCCCGGGCCTCGCGAGCACTTACAAGGCGGTGCACTCGAACGCCGGCGGGCTCAACATCGAGGGCCTCGCCGCCGACGGCGAGGCGCTGCTGATCGGGCTGCGGTCGCCGGTGTCGGACCCCGACAGGAGAGCGTACGTGTTCCGGCTGGAGAACCCGGCCGAGGTGCTGGGCGGCAGGCCCGCGCGCGTGGGCGGGCCGTTCCTCCTCGACCTGGGGAAGCGGGGCGTGCGGAGCCTCGAATGGTCGCCGAGCGCCCGCGCCTGGTTCATCGTCGCGGGCCCGGTGACCCACATGCGAGCGGACCCTGGCGCCAAGGACGGGCTGTCGCAGGTCCCGGGATATGGGGAGGGAGCGGCCCTGTACCGGTGGGAGTCGCTCGACAAGCAACCGGTGCTCGTCAAGGAGATCGCGGACGCGAAGGGCTTCCAGGCCGAGGGCCTGATCGCGACCCCGGCGGGGCTCTTCGTCACGAGCGACGACGACGAGCAGAAGCGCGGCGGGAAGAAGAAGTGCGAGAATCTGCCCGCCGACGACCCGGACCGCTACACCCGCAGCCTGTGGATCGAGGGCCCCTGATCCCGGGGCCGGGTCGGCGCCGCGCCCCTCAGGCGGCGCCTTTGTCCTTCTTGCCTTGTCCTTCCTCCGCGACGGCGGCTGCGCCCTCCTTGGTCTCCCAGATGCGAGCGGCGATGGCCTCCTGGATCCAGGAGAGGTGTCGCTCCTCGTCCTCGCGGTTGCGCTCCACCACGGTGCGGGCCTCGCCGGGGAGCTCCGTCTTGAGCGCGGCTTCGTACAGTCGATTCGACAGCTCCTCGTTGCCGAGCATCGAGAGGAGCGCGCTGCGGTCGCCGCGGCTCGCGAGCGCGGTGAAGCCCTCGATCAGGAACCCCTTGAGGTCACGCTTGATCTTGGGCTCCTCGCCGCTCGCCCGGACGAGCTCGGCGAGATCGTTGATGTGCTGCTGGTGATCGTCCTGAAAGCTCTTGAGCTTCCGGCGGACCTCGGAGACCTCGCAGGCGTCGATCGCTTGCTGGTACGCGAGCACCGCGTCGGTGTCGAGCTGGATAAGCTTGTTCAAATGGCTCACAGCCGTCTTGTTCATCGGGACGCCTCCGCGAGCCAGCATGGAGCATGCGGCCGAGGGGGCCTACCGGGCGATCCCTGAATCTGTGGTGGCTCCGTTCGCGCTGCGTGTCTCGTGTGCAGTCTGCGGGACGGAACGTGGTTTGTGCGGGGCGGACGGAGCGTGGGTGGTCGCAGGCCCGGTGGCGTCCGGGGCCCGCTGATTCGGAGGGTAGGGTGACGGCGATCAGGTGGGCCGACGGGCCACGGGCTCGGTGCTGGACGAGAGGAGACGGCGCCGGGTCATTTCGAGCGCCGGAACAGGTTCAGCAGCCGGCGGAACAGCCCGGGTTTCTGGGCCGGCGCGCCGGTCGCCGTCTGCTCCGGGGCGCGGCGCTGTGAGCCGGGCGCAGCGTCGCCGGGTGTTGCGCCGTTGCGGGTCTTTGCAGCGGCCGCGTCGCGAGGCCTTGCAGCGGCCGCGTCGCGAGGCCTTGCAGCGGCCGCGTCGCGAGGCTTCATGGCGTCGCCGCCGGCGCGTCCGGCCGGCGTCGCGGCTTCCTCGCGCGCGGCAGTCGCGGCCTGGCCGGCCGTCTCTGCCGCCCGATCTGCCCCGGGCTTTGCTGGCCGCTTGCCGGCCCGTGCCTGCGCTTTGGCCTTCATCGCTTCCTTGGCCGTGAGCGCCGGCTTTTTCTTGCGCGGGAACGCGGCGCTGGGCAGCGGCACCCACGCGGGCTCCCGGGGCGCCTCGGGCGGCGCCGTCGACTCCGATGCCGTCGCCGGCGCCGCGGCCTCGGTCTCAGCGCGCTGGGCCTGCTGGGGGGCCTTGCGGGCCGCCTTTGCCTGGGTGAGAGGCGCCGCCTTTGGCTCGGCGCGTGCCGCCGTGGGCCCCTGGTTGGCCCCCGTGGCCTCCGCGGCTGCCGACGAGGCTGCGCGGCGCTCCCGCGCCGGGGCGTCCGACCCGGGACGTTGCTTCGGTGTGCGGGGCCGGGGAGCGGCCACCTCGCCCTCGGGCCCTGCCGGGCCGCCCTGGGGATGCCCCTCCCGCGGTGCCTTGCGCGCATCCGGTGAGCGGTCCTCGCGTGCCCCGCGCTCGCGAGGTCCCCGCTCGCCGGCGCCTCGCTCGGCGGGTCTACGCTCGGCGGCCTTGCGCTCGGCGGGCCCACGTTCGCCGGCGCCACGCTCGGCGGGCCCACGTTCGCCGGCGCCACGTTCCCTCGGGCTCGCCGAGCGTGGGCGCGAGGGCTCCTGCGCGGGCGCAGGCGGGCGAGGTCGGCGCATGTCGATGACCCGCCGCGGGCGCGCAGGGGCTGGCGCTGCGGCGGGGGCCGCGGCGGCCACGCCGGCCGCCGGCGCGTGGTGCGGCGACGTCTCCACGCCGCCCTCCGCCGCCGCGCCGCCGGCCTCCGGCGCTCGCTGGTCCGGCGCGTTTTCCCCGGCGGACTCCGCGCGTTCCGGTTGCCCCTCGTCGTTTTCCGCTGTGTTTTGCTCGCCCATGGGCCTCCTCCATAGCGTTGTCCGGCGCTCCGCGAAACCGGATCCCGCCACAGGCCGCCCCGGCGACCCCCCCGCGCTCCCCGGCAAGCACCTGGCCGGGCGCGCCGAGGCGGCGCCTCACCGCGGCGTCGAGCTCAAGCTGCGGGGCCGCGCTCGCGGAGCGCGTCGCCCAGCGAGCGCTCGAACGAGGCGCGGGAAGGGTGCACCGCCAGCTTCCTGAGCGCGGCGTTGGCGATCTGGACGCCGAAGACGACGACCCTGGACCGGAGCAGGAAATGCCCCCCGTCGAGCGTCTCGAGGATGGACATGGACGCCTCGGTCAGCCGCGTGCGCGCGGCCTGCTCGTAGTCGGTCATCTGCTCCCAGTCGTTGAAGACGATGAGCCGCCCGTCCTCGGTCACCCGGCGCAACATCACGTCCTCGATCGCTGTGGCGGCTTCGTCCACGAGGATCCCGGCGACGCGCGTGACCATGAGCGACGGCGCCGGACACCAGATGTCCACCGTCCCCGCCTGGCACGAATAACTCCGCATCGGCTGTACGGTGAGCTCGATCATTGTGTGAACAGGATACTGTTCCATGGCCGACCCTTCGTCTAGACCTTTAACGCAGGTTCCCGACGGGGGATGTTCGCGCCGGTTTCCTCGGCGGCCAAGTACGGCATTCCCCCTATCGTCCCGTCGCATCTCTCCCGACTAGCGGCGTCTCCTGGTCGCTTCCTGGCCGCCTCCTCTTTAATTCTTCATGCGCTGACACTTCATATTTCCCTCAGGTTTCGCGAGCGCGGTTGAGTCGGATCATAATAAGCCGTCGTCATTGCTTGTTGTCCGCCGTCGGACGATGTCCCGGTGCGGCTGGCGCGACCACGACGCCCTTCGCGGCGCCCTCGCGGGGAGCGCGCTGCAGCGCGGGCCGAGGCCGCATGAGCCGCGAGCCGGCGCGGCCTCGCGCCAGAGGCGCGCCGCAAGAGGCGAGCTCCGTCACATCGCGGGAGATATGGATCGAGGCGGTCGAAGGGAGACGGGCGGGGGCGGCGGCCCGCGCGCGGCGCTCGTGCGCCGCGCCGGCAGCGGCGGGAGAGCGCCCTCCGCCGGCGCGCCGCGCCGTGCCCCCCGCCGGCGCGCTGGCTCGGCAGGGGGCGCGGTCCGCGGTCGCTACTCGCTGGAGTAGGGGATGAGGCTCACCGTGTCGCGGTTGAGCTGGTGAATGCCGTAGTAGCTTGCGGCGAACAGGACCTCCTCCCCGCTGACCACGAACGCCTCCGGCCAGCCCCAGGTGGGGAAGAACGCCTGCGCCTTGGGCTGCTCGGGCTGCTCGAGGGAGATCGCCAGCACGCCGCCGGGGACCTCGAGCAGGGCGCGGCTGTCGGCGGTGTCGCGCAGCGCCGCCCACGTCCCGACGCGCACCTCGGAGAGCACGTTGAACGCGCTGGGGGCCGGGGGATCCCCCGGCTCCTCCGGCGACGGAGGCGGCGCCTCCTCCGCGGGGACGGGCGCCAGCGTGACCATCTTCTGGTTCGCGTCCCAGCCGTACCACGTGTTCGCCGGCTGCCAGATCAGGCTGTGGGTCAGGACGGGCAGGCCGCGATCGTCGACCGCGATCGCGTTGACCTGACGGTTCGGGAACTGCCGGTAGTCCCTCAGGTACGCGAGCCCCTCGTGCAGCTCGAGCCGCGCGATCGCCGTCTCGATGAACTGCTCGCCCCACACCTTGTCGCTCGCGAAGATCGTCGAGCCCTTCACCGAGAGGACCTGGCCGGGCACGTTGATCGACGGCGCGAGCGCGGGCTGCGACGGGTCGGTCAGATCGAGCGGCGTGAGGAAGTACTGCGTGTGCGGGCGCGGGTCGTCCGGGGCCCCGACCGAGCGCTTGACGTTGAAGAACAGCTGGCCATCCTCGTTGATCACGTTCACGGCCTCGTCCGCCGGCGGCAGCGCGAGGGCCGGCGCGAGGGTCGGGTTCTCCGGGTCGGAGAGATCGACCACGTGGACGTCGAGCTGCGCCCAGCGGCGGCGGGGCACGTACTCGTAGCAGTACGTCTGGGTGACCCCCGGGACGTCGTCCCGGCCGATGTCGACCGGCGTGCAGGTCGTGTCCGCGCCCGCGTGATCCGTGCACTCGGCGAACCCGCCGTTGCAGTACTCGTCGTCGCCGATGCGGCGGCAGGACCGCTGGCCCGCCCAGTACGTGCAGCCTTCCTGGCCGAAGCAGGTCGCGCCCGCGACGGCGTGTGTGCGGCACTCCCAGCCGACGCCGAGGTCCTGCGTGTGGCCGATGACGCGCAGGAAGGCGAGGGCGTCCTTCGCGACATGCACCGTCGGGAACGACGACCCTCCGGCGTAGTAGGCCCCGGTCGGGGGCAGATCGCTCGTGTCGAGCGTGCCCGCCTTGCGGGGCGCGGTCGGATCGGACAGGTCGTAGACCTCGATGTGCGTCACCTTGCCCACCCAGTTCTCGAAGGTGGAGGTCAGGGTCACGAGCAGGTCGCCGACCTGGTAGATCTGCGCGTCGAGCGGCAGCTCGAAGCGCGCCACCGGCGCGGCGAGCTGGGTCACCCCGGTGCTCGGGACGACCTCCGCCTCGAGCTTCTGGTTCGAGCTCCAGGTCCAGTAAAGCTCGGTCGGGCGCTTCATGCGCACGCGGTAATCACCGAACGCGAAGACCTTCGTGTAGTCCGGGGCGAGCTCGAGGCGGCCGCGCTCCTCGGGGCTGTCGAGATCGCTCTGGTCGTACAGCGAGAGCTCCTGATCGGACACGTTGGCCCCGGCCTGAGGCGCAACGCGGAACGTGCGGCGAACGGGGGTGCCGTGATCCATCACGCCGCGGCGGGTCAGGGTGGTGTCCGAGTAGGTGAAGATCTGGACGCCGTAGAAGGGCTGGCGGACGTTGTCCACCCACCGCCTCGTCGAGAACGGCAGGAGGACGAGCCCCTTCTCGACCTCCCCTGTCGGCGCCGCCGTGTCCACGGCGTCGTCGAGCACGGCGAAGGCGCGGTGATCCCAGTCGGCCTCGGACCAGCTCCAGCCGTCGCTGTCGCCGCCCACCTCGGTGCGCGCCACGAGGGGATCCGAGCTGGTCAGATCGGTGATGTCGTAGAGGCTGGCCGCGAGCTTGCGGCCGTTCTCATCGTTCACGCCGATGCCGATGAGGCGGGTCGCGCCGAGGACCGGGCGGAAGAAGTTGTTCCACCCGGAGACGACGAACTCGCTCTCTTCGACGATGTTCCCGGTCGGGTCGATCGAGAAGGCGTGGAAGGGATCCTGGCGCAGGTAGGTGACCGCGAACGCCCTGTCGTCGAGGAAGACGGCCCCGAACAGCGACTGTCCGGTGCCGAACTCCTCGCTGTCGATCGGCACGATGTCGTCGGGATCGGCGGCGCTCCAGGTCTCGAGGTGGCTCGAGGTGCCGCTCCACCTCGGGCCGGAGAAGACCCGCAGCATGTCGTCGCGGAAATCCATGTGGAACTGCGAGCGCACGTAGCCGGCGGCGGTGACGGTGTCGCGCAGCGTCATGGATCCGTCGCGCTCGGAGATGTCGATGACCGAGATCTGGCTGGACTCATCCGACCAGTTGGAGCTGCTGCGCGCCACGAGGAGCACGTCCGCCTCGGCGTGGATGGCGGTCACGGTGTCGCCGAGCTCGAGCTCGGTGCGCTGGAGGAGCCCCTCGCTCGCGACGTCGAAGCTCTTGACCACGGTCTTGTTGACGTACTGCCAGGACCCGGGGGAGATCTCGACCAGCTCCGACGTGTTGGCGGCGACGTAGAGCGCGTTCTCCGTCGTGCCGCGCGCGAGGCGGCTCGTCGTGATCGCGCCCGGGACGTAGACCTGCGACATGAGCTCGGGCGCTTCGGGATCGGCGATGTCGATCATCAGGACGGTCCCGCCGGTGCGCCGCTCCACGGTGAAGCCGTCGGCCTTGACCTGGTATCCGCCCCAGTCGTTGAGGAGGACGACCGCGCGGTCGCCGACGACGTACATCTCGACCGGCGTGCCGGCGACCTGCAGCTCGCCGACGAACTGCGGGTTCGTGAGGTCGTGGATGTCGATGACCTGGAGGCCGCGGTACGAGTTGAGGTTGAGGAGGTGTCCGTCGCCGAGGACGCGGTAGATGTCGCCCTCCTCGAGCTCGCGCGCCTCTTCCTCCTCTTCTTCTTCCTCTTCCTCCTCTTCTTCTTCCTCTTCCTCCTCGCCGAGGTAACCCTCGGTGAAGGGCTCATCGGCCGACGTGAAGGTCGTCTGCCCCTGTGGCGTCGAGGGCTCATCGGGCTCATCGGGCTCGTCCGGATTGTCTGGCGTGTCCGGCGTGTCCGGCTCGTCAGGCTTGTCCGGCGGCGGGGTCTCCTCGCCCGTCGGGGTCTCATCCACGTCGGGGGGATCCTTGTCGGCGCCGCACCCCTGTCCGAACAGCACAAGGAGCGCGGCCATCACGCTGGCCTGCGCCGCGAGCGCACCTCTGAAACGAGATCTCTTCGCCACCGCACCCTCCTCACGCCACCTCTCCCGAGGTGTGGAACCTGCGCACATCAAGGCATGTCGCCCGTCGTCAGCCGCGGTCTGCGCGTCGCGATCACAGGATCGTCGACGCGCTGGATCCCCTGGTCGGGGGCGGAAGACCCGCTCGGGCGAGGCGCAGCCCGCGACGGCGCTGCGCCTCGTCGGTCTCGCGTCTCCGTGGACCGTGGAGTTGCACCGCGCGGATTATCCAATGGCTGGACGGTTTACTCAATGTGGAATGATGTGACGGAACGGAGACGTGGCGGTTATGGGAAGGACGGCAGCGCGGCGTCCGGCGCGGTGGGTGAGCGGAGGCGAGCGCGGCTTGCGCACAGGGGCAGCTACGTGACCACACCCCTCAAGAAGCTCCACGAGCGAGCCGTTCTCAGAGCTCGACGGTCACTGAACGACGTGCACAGTGGCTCCACCGAGATCTCGGGGTCTATCGCAGCACAGCAGTCCGCGTTGTCCGAGGCTCACGCGCTGCTGGCAAGGAACCCCTAGCCGACACGTCATCTTGTAGGGAGCCACCACGACGGCGTAGACGAGGAGTCCACGGAGGGCGCTCGGCCGCAGCGCGCCGCTCCCGCGGGGGAGCGCCTCGCTCCTCGACCCGCGGGCCGCGCGCGGCGCGGTTGCGCTCCGTCCCCTCCTGCGCGTATCGTCCGCTCGACCTCGCGCAGGCGGGTCACAGGGCGACACTCTCATCACGCAGGCCGGAGCCAGCCTCACGAGACCGGAGCGAGCATGATCGACAACCCGATACTCCGGGGCTTTCACCCGGATCCCTCCATCGTCCGGGTGGGGGACGACTATTACATCGCGACGTCCACCTTCGAGTGGTTCCCGGGCGTGCGGCTCCACCACAGCCGTGATCTCCGGCACTGGCGGCCCGTCGGCTACGCCCTGGACCGCCGCTCGCAGCTCGACCTGCTCGGCAATCCGCGGTCCGGTGGCGTCTGGGCGCCTTGCCTCACCCACGCTTCCGGGGTGTTCTATCTCGTCTACACCGACGTCAAGTGCTGGGGCCGCGGCTTCGTGGACGCGCACAACTACCTGGTCACCGCGACCAGCATCGAGGGGCCCTGGTCCGAGCCCGCCGCGCTGAACCGGGGCGGCTTCGATCCCTCGCTCTTCCACGACACCGACGGCCGGGCGTGGCTCGTCAACATGCTGTGGGATCACCGCCCCGGCAACAACCAGTTTCCCGGCATCGTGCTGCAGGAGGTCGACCTGCAGCAGCGCCGGCTCATCGGAGAGCGTCGCTGGATCTTCTCCGGCAGCGGCCGTTCGTGCACCGAGGGGCCGCACCTCTACCGGCGCGGGGACTACTACTACCTCCTCGTGGCCGAGGGCGGCACGGCGTACGAGCACGCCGCGACGGTGGCGCGCGCTCGCCGCATCGAAGGGCCTTATGAGGTCGACCCCGGCGCGCCGCTCCTGACGTCTGTCCATGATCCCGGCCTCGAGCTCCAGAAGGCCGGGCACGGCTGTCTGGTCGAGACCGCGACGGGCGAGTGGTACCTGGCGCACCTGTGCGGCAGGCCGCTCCCGGGCGAGCGCCGTTGCATCCTCGGCCGCGAGACGGCGCTGCAGCGGGTGCGCTGGACCGACAGCGGCTGGCTTGCGCTCGACGCGCCGCGCCCGCCCGCGCCGGCCGCGCGTGTGCAAGCGCCCCGCCTTCCGGCGCACCCGTTCGAGGCGCCCCCGGCGCGCGACGACTTCGACCGGGACGCGCTGGGGGTCGACTACCAGGTGCTGCGCGACGTGCCCGACGAGCGCTGGATCTCGCTGCGCGAGCGCCCGGGCTTCCTGCGCCTGCGCGGCCGAGAGTCGCCGCAGTCGCTGCACCGGCAGAGCGTGGTTGGCCGTCGCCTGCAATCCATCCACTGCCGCGTGGAGACGTGCCTCGAGTTCGAGCCGACCTCGTACCAGCAGATGGCGGGGCTCATGTGCATGTACGACGACGAGAACTTCTTCTATGCGCTGCTCAGCCACGACGAGCGGGTCGGCCGTTCTCTCTCGCTCCTCGGCAGCGAGCACGGCAAGCTGACGTGGCTGACGGACCGCCCGCTCCCCGTCGCGTCCCCCCGCCTCCACCTTCGCTTCGATCTCGCCGGCAAGGATCTCCGGTTCTCATGCTCGACGGACGGCGAGCGCTTCGACGAGCTCGGCCCGGTCCTGGACGCGTCGCTCCTCTCGGACGAGCGCACCTCCCTCGGCATCGGCTTCACCGGCGCCTTCGCCGCCCTCTGCGCCCACGACCTCACCGGCGCCTTCTCCCCCGCCGATTTCGATTACCTCGACTACGTCGAGCTCCCGCCGAAGCGCTGAGTCCTTCTCCCCATCTCCCCCCTCGACGCAAGCGCCGGCGGGTGGGGCCGCGCTCGCCGGCGTGGCGCGGGCGGGCGCGCCCAGCACCGACCGAGGTGCCATAAGCTCCCAGCGGGCTCGGCGTCCCAGGCGCGCCTTGTGTGGCGCGCACCATAACGTCTCAGCTGGCGAGGCCCGAAGGGAGACATGCCGGGTGGTGTCCCCTGCGCAAGCTCCCCCGCCCCAGTCTTGCCGATTGGCCAGCGCCCGCTCGCGCCGCCGGCGAGCGCGGCCCCACCCGCCGGCGCGCCCCCCACGGGAACCCCTCCTAGAACTCCACGCCCACGTTCTCCACCCGCGCCTGCTCGATCGCGAACGTCGCCCGCGTCGTCGCCTCGATGCTCGCCCACGGGATCGGGCTCGGCCCGTCGCCGTTGCACGCCCGCACGAACGCCTCGAGCTGCGCCGCGTGCCCCTTGTCCGCCTTCAGCGCGCGCGTCGTCCTCGTCTTGCCGCGCTCGGTCACCGAGAGCGCTCGCCAGTCGGAGATCTGCGCGACCTTGCCCTCGCAGAACACCTCGTAGCTCTCCTTCGGGACGCTCGGGTCGCCCATCGCCGTGTAGATCAACGTCCCGACGCTGCCGTCCGCGAAGCTCAGCGTCGCGATGACGTTGTCGTCGCGGCGGTACGCGCCCTCCGCGCCGAGCCCGTGCGCGCTCGCCCGGACCGGCGCGGCGCCCGCCCAGTAGGACATCAGGTCGACGAAGTGGCAGCCCTCGCCGATGATGCGCCCGCCGCTCTCGGCCGCGTCCGCGATCCAGCTCGTCCCGGGGATGCGGCCGGCGTTGATGCGCGCGACCATGACGAGCCCGGCCCGCCGCCCCGCGAACGCCTCCCGCACCGCGACCGCGAACGGCGCGAACCGCCGGTTGAACCCGAGCTGCAGGCGGCCCTTTGCGCCCGCCACCGCCTCCGCGAGCTCTGCGAGCTGCGCCTCGTCGATGGCCGCCGGCTTCTCGAGGAACACGTCCCGGCCCGCGGCGAGCGCCTTCGCCGCCTGCGCCGCGTGGCCCGCGTGCCGCGTCGCGATCACCACCGCGTCGACCTCCGGCAGCGCGAGCGCGGCGTCGAGATCGCTCAGCACGTGCGCGGCGCCGAACCGGTCCGCCGCGTGCCGCGCCGAGAGCCCCCGGCCGGACACCGTCGCCACGAGCTTCGCGCCGGAGACCTTCGCGAGCGCCGGCAAGAGGACGCTCGTCGCGAACGCCCCGGTGCCCACCATCGCCACGCCTAACGTCGACCGCGTCGACCGATCGCGCCGGACGTGCGCCGCCGGCGCGGCGGCGGCCGCGCTCGCGCCGTTCGTCGCGCGCTCCTCGCGCTCGGCCGGGTACGTCAGGAGCACGCCGAGGTGCGGCTCCGGCCGCTCGCCGGTCACCACCGCGTACGCGTCGAGCGCGTCCTCGAAGGCGAAGCGGTGCGTCACCAGGCTCTTCACGTCGAGCCGCTTCGTCTCGATCGCGCGCAGCACCGCCTCGAAGTTGCGCCGCTCGGTCCAGCGCACGTACCCGATCGGGTAGTCGCGGCCGCGCTCCTCGTACTCGGGATCGTAGCGCCCGGGGCCGTAGCTGCGCGACACGACGAGCTCGAGCTCCTTGTCGAAGTACGTCTTGCGCGGCACCTCGAGCGGCATCAGCCCGACCATCACGACGCGCGCGCGATCGCGCGCCATCTCGCCGGCGGTGACCAGCGGCTCGTTCGTCGGCGACGAGGCCGTGATCACCACCGCGTCCGCGCCCAGCCCGCGCGTGTGCGCGCGCACCACCTCGATCGGGTCCTCGCTCGTGGGCACCGCGCCGGCCACCGCCCCGCGCGCCTTCGCCCGCTCGACCTTGGCCGGGTCGATGTCGACGCCGATCACGTCGCAGCCGTGCGCCGCGAGCAGCTGCACCGCCATCTGCCCGAGCAGCCCGAGGCCGATCACCACGACGCTCGCCCCGAGCGTCGGCCGCGCGAGCCGCACGCCGTGCAGCGCGATCGCGCCCACCGTCACGAACGAGGCCTCCTCGTCCGTGACCGCGTCCGGCACCGGCACGACGAGGTTCAGCGGGACCGCGTTGATCTCCGCGTGGTTCGCGAAGCCGGCGCCCGCGCACGCGACGCGATCGCCGCGGGTGAACCCCTGTGCGCCGGCGCCCACCGCCGCGACGCGGCCGGCGAGCGAGTAGCCGAGCGGGATCGGGTTGTCGAGCTTGGTCCGGACCGCGTCGAAGGCCGCGAGCACGCCCTCGCGCTTCGCCTTGTCGAACACCTTGGCGACGAGATCCGGCCGCTCCTTGGCCTTCGCGAGCAGGTTCTTGCGGGCCATGTCGACGATGGCGCGCTCCGTGCCGGCCGAGATCAACGAGACCGTGGTGTCCACCAGGACGCCGCCCGCGGGCGCCCGCGGCGCCGCCGTGTCCACGAGCGCGAGCTTCCCGGTCCGATAACTCTGAGATACCTGACGCATGCCGATTCTCCTCGAGCCTCTACCACTCCAAAACCCAGCGGAGCACGCCGCCCGGGGGGATCTCCCGCGCGTGCACGACCGCCGGCAGCGGGTCGCCGTGCCGCGGGTACCACCGGTCGGGGCTCGGCGGCGCGGGGTCGCCGCCCGCGGTCACGCGGAGGCGCGCCGCGGCCCCGGCGTCGAGCCGCAGGCGCGAGACCGCGCGGCGGAACGGGCCGGTCACCGTGTCCGTGATCTCGAGCCGACCGCGCTCCAGCACGAGCCGCCGCCGGTGCTCCGGTCCGCCGGGCATCCAGGCGTAGCCGTCGTGCGACGCCTCGGCGCAGGCGCTCCCGCCCTCGGCGCCGAGCGCGAGCAGCCGCCCCCGGGCGCGGCGCCCGACGCGGAAGCCGTCCCACACCTCGCAGGAGTCCGTGTCGTCGATCTCCACGGTGCTGTGCACGCGGGTCGAGCGCGTCGCGGTGCGGTCCGGGCCGTAGCCGTACGCCTCGATGCCGTAGTCGACCACCACGCGCGCGCCGTCCACCCAGAGCTCGAAGCCGAGGGCGTCCGCGTGCACGTGGCCGGGCTGGTACGCCGCCCCGTCCGGCCCCGCGTCGAACGCGAGCCACGCGCCAGGCGCCGCGAGCAGCGCCCAGCCCGTCGCGTCGAGCAGCGTCGCCCGCGCCTCGCTGGCCGCGCGCGCCTCGCCGGCCGCGCCGCGGTAGACCGAGAGGCCGCACGCGTCGCCGAGAGAGAGCACGTCGTCGAGCGCGGGCGCGGCGTCGAGCGCGGCGTCGTTGAAGAGGGGGTAGGTGCCGTCCGGCGCGCGCACCGCCGCCGCCCACGCGAGCGCCGCCCGGGCCGTCTCCCGCCACAGATCCGGCGCGCCGCGCCCGGAGGCGTCGGCGAGCTCGATCACCTCGAGCAGCCCCGTGAGCAGCCAGAGGTGGTAGCTGGCCGAGCCCTCGAAGTGCCCGCCGTCCGCGAGAAACTGCTCCGGCAGCTGCCACGCGAGCAGCGCGCAGCCGGCGCGCCACCACGCGTCCGCCTCGAGCCCCTCCGCCGCGGCGCCGCCGCACGCGAGCCCGAGGCCGTTCTCGAGGAGGTGGTTGCCGAGCAGGTGGAGCTCCGGCTGCACGAGCACCGCGCGGCAAGCCCGCGCGAGCTCGACCTCGCGGCCGGCCCCGCGCGCGCCGAGCCGCGCCGCGAGGGCGAGCTGCCGCGCGCGCACGGACGCGGGGTAGGGGTCGAACGCGAGGCCCGGCGCGCTCGGCAGGGCGCCCGGCGGGGGAGGGTCGTCGCCGACCAGCTCGAACCCGTACGTCGCCTCGTAGGCGCGCAGCTTGACCCCCGGCGGCAGCCGCGCGAGGCGCGCGGCGGCCCGGGCGCGGTCGCGCGCGGCGAAGGCGCGCAGGAACGGGTCGGCCGGCGGCCAGGCCGCGCGGAGCCGGGGAGCGCCCGCGCCCGGCGTGCGGCGGATCGCGCGCGCGAGCGCCAGGCTCGCCGGGCGCGCGAGCACCTGGAGCGGGTGGAGCGACCGCACCGTCCGCGCGATCCGCGCGGCGCGGCTCGAGAGGCTCATCGCGCGCACGCCGCCTCGCGGTTGCATGACCGGTCCGGGGTCCTCATCGCGCGCGCCGCCTCGTGGTTATGTGATACGTCCGGCATCCTCATCGGCCGCGCCCTCTCCTCGTGCCGCGCTCACCCGGCGCCGGCCGCCTCGGGGAGGTCGACCGAGACGTCGCGGCCGGCCGCGCGCGCGGCGCGCTCGAGGATCGCCGCGAACCGCGGCCAGACGACGTCGATGGTGTGGTTCTGCTCGATCTGCCGGCGGCCCGCGTCGCCCATGGCCCGCGCGAGCGCCGGGTCCTCCAGCAGGGTGCAGAGCGCGTCGGCCATGGCGTCCGTGTCGCCGACCGCGGTGACGAAGCCCGCGCGGCCCGGCGTCACGACGTCCTCGATCGCGCCGACGCGCGTGGCCACGACCGGCAGCGCCGCGGACATCGCCTCGAGCATCGCGTTCGGCAGGCCCTCCGCGTGGCTCGGCAGGAAGAACACGTCCGAGCGCAGGAGGTGCTCGAACACCTCCTCCTTCGGGAGCCACCCCTTGCAGTCCACGTGCGCCGCGATGCCCTTCTGCGCCGCCGCGGCGCGGAGCTCCGCCTCGTCGCGGCCGCCGCCGATGAGCGTGAGCGTCGCGTCGGGCACCCGCCGGAGGACCTTCTCGAGCGCGTCGAGCGCGTCGAACACGCCCTTCGGGCGGTAGACCCACCCGACGTACACGATGCGCTTGCCCGGCGCGCCCCGCCGGGCGATCCGCTCGCGGTCGATCAGCGGGATCGCGTTCAGGATCTCGACGACCTTGCCGCGGCCGCCCGGGAACGCCTCGAAGAAGCGCACCCAGAAGGGCCCCTGCGCCACGATGCCGTGGCAGCTCTCGACCACGCGCGACATCCACCACCGCATCAGGCGGCTGCGCTCGCACTCGTCCGCGATCGCGCCCGTGCTGAACCGGAGCACCGCGCCGCGCCCGCACGCGCTCGCGATGACGCCCATGAGCCCCTTCTCCACGACGCTCAGGCCGCTCGACGCGAAGATGAGCGCGACGTCCGCGGAGGGCAGCAGCCGGGTGAAGGTCGCGAGCCGGCGCGCCGCGCTCCCGAGCCGCACCGCGAAGGGCGGCGGGGGCGACGAGGGCATCGTCGTCGACATCGGGATCACCTCCACGTGATCCACGAGCGGGCTGCTCATCAACGAAGAGGCCGCGGCGAGCTGCCCCCCGGTGTCGCCGTTGGCGAGGGGCTTCAAGCCGGCCACGAAAAGGACGCGAAGTTTCCTCGTCATCGAAGTGCCCGCCGTGCGCGGTCGCGCAAGCAAATTCCCCGGAGGGGCGCGGCACTCTAGCCGCCCTCCGCCGAGCCGCAAGCCTGTCCTGCGCGGCGATCCCGTCGCGCCGCGCGCGGTCGCGTGGCCGCTCAGGGCGCCGCCCGCGCGTGCTCCTCCCGCTTCGCGGGCCGCCCGCCCTTGCGCGCGAGCGCGGGCTTCTCGACGAGGCGCCAGGACGCGAACGCCGCGATCACCGCGACGCCGAGCGCCGCGAGCACGTACGAGGGGCGGCCCACGAGGCCGAGCTCGACGAGCACGTTGATGATCACCATGTGGTAGAGATAGAAGCCGTACGAAATGTCCTGATGGCGAAGCGCCCTCGCGCTCAGCCACGGCGCGCTGAACGCACCCGAGAGCACCGTGGCGGCCAGCATCACCCGCGCGAGGGCGGTGAGCAGCGGCCCCCCCAGGATCTCCTGCCGCAGCGCCAGGGCGAGGGCGGTGTACAGCACGATCCAGAGCAGGAAGCGCCCTCGGAGCAGGCGCTCGACGACGTCCCAGTTGCGCTGCGCGAGCACCCCCAGGAGGAACATGTAGAGGTGCGGCGCGAGGGTGACCTGCACGAGCTTGGTCCGCATCGCCTCGGGCGGGTCGAACGCGCCGGTGCTCATCGCGTAGCCCACCGCGAACGAGGCGAGCGCCACGAGGCCGAGGAGCGCGTTGCTGGTGCGCCGCGCGCGCCCGTGCACGAGCGCGCCGTAGAGGGCGGGGACACAGACGTAGAAGGTGAGCTCGACCGGGATCGTCCAGAGGCTGCCGTTGAGCACGCCGACGCCGAACCCGCGCAGGAACGGCGGGTTGTAGAACTGCACGAGGGTGATCTGGCCGGCGAGCCACGCCGCGAAATGCGGCGAGAGCACGACGTCCGGCGGCAGGAACCCGAACGCGCCCGCGACGGCCAGCGAGATCGCGAGGCAGACCCACAGCGCGGGGTAAATCCGGAGCAGGCGCGCGCGGAAGTAGCTGCGCAGGTCGGGGTTCCGCTCGTAGGACGCGGAGATCAGGAAGCCCGACACGACGAAGAAGATCGGCACGCCGGGGAACACCCGGAGCACCTCGGCGAGGTGCGCCCACACGCCCTCGGGCGGGACCTTCATGTGCGCGCTGGCGTGGAACAGCGCGACCTGCAGGGCCGCGAGGATGCGCACCAGATCGAAGTTGTTCTCGCGCGCCGCGATGCGGGCGGCGGGGCGCGCCTCCGGCGGCGGGGTGAGGGGCTCGGCGAGGGCTTGCGTCATGGGCGGCGCCGCGAGGGGTCCGTGTCTGTTACCGCCCTTCGCCCCGCGGCGCGAGACACGCGCGTGGAGGACGGGACAGGGGATCTGGAGCTCTCATGAGGATCGAGCAGAAGATGAGGTTATCGTGGGTGCCCTGTGAGGTAGGCGGCCTTCCCGTCGCAGGGCAGCGCGCCGCCGCGCCGCCCCGTCACCCCGCGGCGCTCGCCTCGGGCGACACGGGGAGCGCCACGAAGAACGTCGCGCCCTGGGAGACCACGCTCTCGACCCAGATGCGCCCGCCGTGCCCCTCGACGATGCGCTGCGCGATGGCGAGCCCGAGGCCCGTGGAGCGCTCGCCGCCGGTGCTGACCGTCCGCGCCCGGCCGAACGGGCGGAAGAGCTTGCCGATGTCCTCCGGCGCGATGCCGGGCCCCTCGTCCTGGACCGAGACGATCACCTCGGTGTCCGACGCGCTGGTCCCGGGGGCGGCGGGCGCGCTCCGGACGCGCACGCGGATGGTCGTGCCGGGCGGCGAGTAATGGATCGCGTTGCTGATGAGGTTGTTGAGCACCTGCTCCAGTTTGTGGACGTCCACGTCCACGCGCGGGACGCGCTCGTCGCTCTCCACGACGAGGCGCATGCTCTTCTGCCCGGCCAGCACCATGTTGAGCGCCACGTTCGACTCGACGAGCTGGACGACATCCGTGCTCTTCCGGTCGAGGTTCAGCTTGCCGAGCTCGATCATCGAGACGTCGAGCAGATCGTTGATGAGCGAGAGCATGAATTTGCTCGAGCTCCTGATCATCTCGACGATCTCGACGCCGCCCTCCTGGAGCAGGGACCCGGGCGCCCCGCGCCGGTGGGTCATCAGCATGAAGTCGCTGTAGCCGAGGATGACGCCCAGCGGGTTCCTGAGGTCGTGGGCCGCCATACCGACGAAGCGGTTCTTCTCCTCGTTCAGCCGGATGAGCTCGGCGTTCTTGGCCGCGAGCTCCTCGTGCATCTGGACGAGCTGCCGGTTGCTCTCCTCGAGCGTGTCGGCGTACTGCTTGAGCTTGAGCTGGCTCCTCTTGTGCTCGATGGCGTAGCGGATCGTGCGCTCCAGGATCTGCGCGTCGAACCGCCCCTTCACCAGGTAGTCCGCGGCGCCGGCGCTCATCGCGGCCATGTCGATCGCCTCGTCGCCGACGCCGGTCAGCATGATGATCGGGATCGTGCAGCCGAGGTGGTTCGCCTCGTGCACGACGTCGAGGCCGGTGCGCGCGTCGAGCCGGTAGTCGAGGAGGCAGACGTCGTAGCCGCCGGCGAGCAGCGCGTCGATCGCCTCGTCCGACGTGCTCAGCCACGTCACGTCGTAGCGGGTCCGGGACACCTCGCGCAGGAGCCGCCGCGTGACGAGGTGATCGACCTCGTCGTCGTCAACCAGAAGGACCTTGATCTCGCTGTCGTTCATCGGGAGCCTCGACGCTGCCGGCCAGGCGGGACATCGCCCCTCGCGCGCCGGCCCTCGCCGCGCCGTTGGACGGCCGCGGTCATGATCGTCGTCATCGCGGCCGGCGCTTCTGCTCGTTCGCGACGCCGACGAGCGCGCGCGCCAGGGTGATGAGCTGCCCCGCGTCGAACGGCTTGACGAGGAACGCCGAGGCGCCGAGGCGCGACAGGCACTGCCAGTCGGCCGCGCCCCCGGTCCCGGTCGCCACGATGATCGGGAAGTCGCCCCCCCGCGGCAGCTTCCGCACCGCGGCCGTCAGCGCGATCCCGTCGAGGCCGGGCATGTCGAGGTCGAACACGCCGAGCGCCGGAGGGTTCGCCTCGATCGCGGCGAGCGCCGCCGAGCCGTCCGGCGCGGTCTCGATCAGCGCGCCGGGCAGCGCCTGGGCGAGCACGTTGCTGAGGAAGGTGCGGAACGCCGGGCTGTCGTCGGCGACCATGATGCGCGTCGTGGGCGCGTACGTCGGGAGGGAGCTGCGCGCGTCGAGCAGCGCCTCGCGCAGCGCGTCGGCGCTCGCCGTGCGCTGCTCGGGTTCCTTGGCCAGCGCGGCGAGCACGGGCGCGTCGAACGACGCCGGGAGGTCAGGGCAGAGCTCGCTCGGCGGGACCGGCGGCTGATACGCGTGCTGCATGACGAGGTCGATCGTGCTCGAGCTCTGGAAGGGCAGGCGGCCCGCGAGCAGAAAGTAAGCGACCACCCCGAGCGCGTAGACGTCGATCCGCGGCAGCAGCGCCGGATCGAGCTGCCGCCCCAGCGCCACCTCGGGCGCCAGGTACGCCGGGGTGCCGGAGAAGGCGAGCTCGATCCGGTCGCCGCGGGGGATCCGCTTCGCGAGGCCGAGATCGGCCACGACCACGCGCAGCGCGCTGCCCACGAGGATGTTGCTCGGCTTGACGTCGCGGTGCGCGATGCCGGACGCGTGGATCGCCCCGACGCCCAGGCAGGCCTGGTCCAGGATGCTCAGCGCCTCGTCGAGGCCGAGCCGGCCGCCCTTGCCGTGCACGTAGGTGTCGAGCGTCACCCCGGGCACGTACTGCATCACAAAGTAAGGAGCATTTCCGTACTCGCCGAACGCGTAGATCTCCACGACGTTCGGGTGGTGGACGCGCGCCATCGCCCGCGCCTCGGCGAGCAGCCGGGCCTGCATCTGCGCGTTGTCGAGCTGCTCGGGCCGGAGCAGCTTGATCGCGACGTCCCGCTGGAGCTGCTCGTCGCGCGCCAGCAGGATGACGCCCATGGCGCCTTCGCCGAGCCGCCCGATGACGCGATAGACGCCACCCAGTAAACTCCCGTCGGGAGGCACCTGAATTGCGGCGCCGCCCTCGTGCATGCTCGATCGGGTTGCGGCCAGCGCGAGCTCTTCATCGCTGAGCGTCGAGCTGTCGCCGTACCGCTCGACGAGCGGCTCCGGGCGCCCGGGAGACCGGTCGCGCACCACGGTGTCGACGCCGGGCAGCGTATCCGCGGTGTCGGGCGGGAGCGGTGTCCGGGGACCGCCGCCGTTCTCGCTGCCGGAGCTGAGGCCAGGCGGGCCGTCCGCCGCGTCTACCATGGAGCGCATGATACGTGCCTGGCCCATGCCTATCAACGACGAGTGACAAGTTCGAAAGACGCGGAGCAATGTGTGCGCCGCTGTCCGACGGCGCGTGGCCGTCGACCGCCGCCCGTGCTGAAGATGCTCCCGCGCGGCGTCAAGTACAATGTCAACTGTGTGTCGGGATCGCGTTCGGTCCAGCGCCTGGCCCGGTCGGCGAGCTCAGCGCTCGGGCGCTCGCCGGCGCCGCAGGAGGAGCGGCTCGGCTGCGGCGGCCTCTGCGGGCGCCGCGCGCGGCCGCGGGCCCCGCTCAGGCGGCCCCGATCTCCGCGAGGTAGGCCTTCGCGAGGTGGAAGTTGTCGTTCTGGGAAGGGTGGAAGTCGCGGCGCACATACTCGCGTAGCCCGCGGAGGAACACGTTTTTCAGCACGGAGTGGCGCCTCTTGAAATCGCGGCGCGGGGCCCGCTCGCCGCGGCCGAGCTCCTGCGGGAGCAGGACGACGAGCGCGGCGATCCAGAACATCGCGAGCGTGAGCGTCGCGAGCGCGAAGCCTCGAATCCGGAGCGAGTAGCTCGGGTTCACGGTCTTCAGCACGTCGAAGGCCACGGTCTTGTGCTCGATCTCCTCGGCAGCGTGCCAGAGCAGGAGCGCCTTCGCGGTCGGATGGGCCGTGTCGAGCGTCCCGGCCGAGAGCGCGCCCTCCGCCATGAGCGCGGTGTAGTGCTCGAGCGCCGCGGTGACCGAGAGCCGCAGCTCTGGCGAGCACAGGCGCTCGATGCCGTCGTAGGCGACGCGCTCGTAGGCGCGGAGGAACCGGTCGATCTCATAGCCCTGCTCCCGGAGCAGCTCGAAGAACCGCTCGTGCGCCTTCGCGTGGTGGCCCTCCTGCCCGAAGAACGCCTTCATCTGCGCGCGCAGCGCCGGGTCGTGGATCCGGTCTGCGTAGCGCGCGACGCTCCGGATGAAGAAGCGCTCCCCCGCGGGAAAAAGCAGGTTGACCGCGTTGGCGACGTGGGTCGGCACCGCGGCGCCCCCGAGCCAGTGGCGCGGGAGCCCCTCCTCGAACGACACGGGCGGCTTGCGCGGCGTGAAGGTCGATTGCTCGGCGACCATCGTGGTTTCCTCCTCCTGCCCAGGCCGCGCCCCGAGGCGCCCGACCGGGACCTCCAGCGCGCCCAGGGAATGAGCCGAGGAGCACCCTAGCAGCTATTGAACAGAAGTCAATAGCGGCCGGGCGGGCGGTCACGGGTTGTAGTGTTTGCCGCTGCGGTAGCTCGCGATGGCGAGCTCCACGGGGCGGAAGAGCGGCGAGGGCAGCGCGTCGAGCGGGTACCACCCCCAGCCGGCGATCTTGTGGGGCTCGCGTTCCTCGGGTTCGCCCTCGAACTCTTCTGCGAGCATCTGGATGTCCACGTAGTGCTTCCCGTAGGCGATGATGTTGCTCAGGCACAGGAAGGAGAGCTTCTTGACGACGAGGCCGCTCTCTTCGCGCACCTCGCGCCGTGCGCAGTCCTCGATCGACTCGCCGAGCTCGAGGTGCCCGCCGCACCACGAGTAGCTGCCGTCGCCGTGGCTGCCGCGCCGCCGCGCGAGGAGCACGTGTCCTTTGCGCATCAGCATGACGCCCACGCCCACCTGCGGCCGCTCTGCGGTGTTGTTCCTGACGATCGCCTCTCCCACGGGACGCCTCCTCTTCCCAGCGCGCCGCGGCGCGCGGCCGGCCCTCTAGCACACGGGCGGCGCTGGGGGCGGGGGCCTTGGATCGAGCTGCCCGGCCCCCTGAGAGGGTGTTCGTGGGGCGGCGCGGGGGCCCCGCCGAACTCGCCTGAGACGTCCTCTCCCCGGCGCGCTGCGCACGCCGGAGAGAGGACGTCTCAGGCTCAAACACGGCCCGTCCCCCGCGCCGCCCCACGAACACCCTCTCAGGGGGCCTACGGTATCTCCATGGAATTCACGCCTCCCCCACCCCGGCTCCGACGGTGAGCGCCGGCGGGTGGGTCCGCGCTCGCCGACGTGGCGCGGGCGGGCGCGCCGAGCACCGACCGAGGTGCCATAATCTCCCAGAGGGCTCGAGGTCCCAGGCGCGCCTCGTGTGGCGCGCAACGAGACGTCCCAGCTGGCGAGGCCCGAAGGGAGACATGCCGGGCGGTGTTCTCAGCGCAAGCTCCCTCGTCCCAGTCTTGCCGATTGGCCAGCGCCCGCCCGCGCCACGTCGGCGAGCGCGGACCCACCCGCCGGCGCGGCGCCGCTCGGAACCCCCCCAAGACCGCCACTTCCCATTTGACTTTTGAGTGAACGCGCGTACCGTGCCAGTCCCGATGGACGTTTTCCTCCCCTGGGAGCTGAATCCTGCCCTGGACCAGAGCCGGCTTGTCCTTCTGGCGCAGACCGCGGTCAACGTCCGCAACAAGGCGTTCAGCGAGGCGAACCGCGAGGAAGGCGACACGAGCTGGGGTATCGGTTGCAAGGCGCACGAGCGGCTCGGCCACGCCCTCTGCCGGCTCGCCGAGAGCGGCAAACACCCCTGGCTCTCGGTCCACCGGGACGGCCTGTACCTGATGCCGCTCATCGAGGGCGTCGCCGTGCGCGTGTACCGCGGCCCCGCCGACAAACCGTCGCAGCGGCACCTCGAGGCGGCCCGCATCGAGCACAACCGCCGCTCGGAGCCCCGCCAGATGGCGTTCTCGTTCATGGGGCAACCCGACGAGCCGGACGGCCCGTGGTTCTGGATGATGGCGATCGAAACGGACGTGGAGGGGAGGGCGCTCCGCGCCGTGTTCTTCCAGGCCAACGAGGCGGGGGGAACCCGGAACGCCTGGGAAGCTCCGGTGGAGCTCTCCGCCGCGCCCGCGGTCGACGCGCCCGCTGCCGCCGCGCCCGCGCCCGCGGTCGACGCGGCCACGCCCGCTGCCGCCGCGCCCGCGCCGCAGGAAAAACCGACGCGCCCGGCCCGCCCGCGCGCGGCGGCGGGCGCTGCGGCGAAGGGCGCGCTCCTGTCGCGCGACGGGCGGCCCCTCTTCCAGGCGCAGACCGTGCCCCTGCCGCTCGTGATTCAACCGAGCTGACGGCTCCCAGCCGAGCTGACGGCTCCCAGCCGAGCTGGCGGCGCCCAGCCGGAGCGTGGATCAGCGCGCAGGCCGACCCTCGGAGATGGGCGCGTCCTCTCCCCGGATGTTCGGCTCCGCCCGGAGCTCGCCCTCCATGATCGTGACCGCCTGGCCGCCGAGATCGACGCGGTCGCCGCGCAGGCGCACCCGCACCACGCCCCCGCGCGCGGAGGCCTGGTACGCGGTCATCTCCGTCTTGCCGAGGCGCCCCGCCCAGAACGGCGTCAGGCAACAATGGGCGGATCCGGTCACCGGATCCTCGTTGACGCCCGCGGCGGGCGCGAAGAAGCGCGAGACGAAATCGAAGTCCCTGGACGAGCTCCGGCTGGTCACGATGACGCCCCTCACCGGCAACGTCGCGAGCAGGCCGAAGTCGGGGCGCGCGGCGCGGACCTCGTCCTCCGAGCTCACCAGCACGAGGTAGTCGAACGCGCTCCTGCCGACGTAGAGCGCCTTCACGCGCAGCGCCTCCTCCAGGCCCGGCGGCGTCGCCGCCTTCTCCTCGCGCTTCGCCGGGAAATCGAGCTCGATCCACCCGCCGTCGCGGCGCGTCGCGGTGACCGGGCCGCTCTGCGTGGAGAAGCGGGCCTGAACGTCCCGCGCGAGCAGGCCTGTCTCCCAGAGGACATGCGCGCTCGCCAGCGTGGCGTGCCCGCACAGCGCGACCTCCACCGTCGGCGTGAACCAGCGGAGGTCGTAGCCGCCGTCGTCGCGGCCGACCAGGAAGGCCGTCTCGGACAGGTTCATCTCGCGCGCGACCGCCTGCATCCACGCCGCCGGGCGCGCCTCGGGCAACACGCAGACCGCCGCCGGATTGCCGCGGTACGGCTTCGCCGTGAACGCATCGACCTGGGTGATCCGAAGACTCATTGCGATCGACTACCGCGGCCGTGCTGCGCAGTCCATCGCGGAAGCGGTGAAGCGGCTGACCCCGGAGTGGAGCGCTCCAGTCCTGGCTGGACGACCGTCGAGCTCCGTAGTGCGCCGAACCGCGGTTACACCGGCATTCCCATGGTCCGGCGGAGCGCGTCGAACTCCTCGGTGAAACGTCCGCCGCGGCCGCGCAGCACGAGCGGCGGCTCGTCGCCGCGCCCCGCCGCCTCGCCCGCGCGGCGCAGGGCGTAGACCGAGAACAGCGCCGCCTTGCCCTCCTTCGGGACGACATCGCGCCACGCCTCGAGCGCGAGGCCCGCGGCCGCCGCCGCCGCCTCGACCCGCCCCCGCTGCCGCGCCGCCGCGCAGGCCACGAACGGCGCGCCGGGCGCGAGCAGCCGCGCCGCCGCGAGGCAGTAGTCCTCCACGCCGCCCCGGTGCTCGAAGCGGCACGGGCCGCACTGCACCCGATCGGACTCGATGCCCGTCCCGACCGGCAGGTACGGCGGCGTCCCCGTCACGAGCTCCGCCGGCCCGAGCCCCTCGAGCGCCGCCGGATCGCGCAGGTCGCCCCAGCGGACCTCGCAGCGCCCGTCCACGCCGTTCCAGGCGACCGAGCGCCGCGCCATCGCCGCGCTCACCTCCTGCGCCTCCACGCCCGCGCAGCGCGCCTCGGGGAACCGCCAGGCGGTGAACAGGAGCACGGTGCCGATCCCGCACCCGAGATCCACCACGCGGCGCGGGGGCGCGCCCTTCACCTGCTCCGCCGCGAACCAGGCCGTCACGAGGTCGTCGGCCGACCAGCGGTGGCCGTCGAGCCGCTGCAGGATGCGGAAATCGCCCGAGAGATGGCAGAGGTCCTCGCCGGGGCCAGGCCAGACCTCCGGCCGATCCGGCGTCACGGGGCGCGGCCCCGGGGCCACCCACCCGGGCGGGCGGCGCGCGGGCCGGACGAGCCCGCCGCGCGGCGAGATCGAGGGCTGGACGTCAGGGGGAGCGATCATCGGGCCCCATGTACCACGCCGTCACTCGGGCTCGCAGTCCTCCTGGTGCATCAGGGGATCCTCGCACCAGAGGCAATTCGAGGGCTCGTCGGCGGTCCCCGGCTCGCATTCCAGCGCCGGACAGGACGTCGGGCAGCCCAGATCTTCCGTATCGTTCGGGTCGCGGACCGCGTTCGGGTCGCAGTCGATGAGCTGCCAGGTGAGCCAGCCCATGTCGCGGGGGGACCTCGGGCAGTCGCACGGGTTGAATTCGTGCGACGCCATCATCGTGATGGTGTGGCACTTGTCGGCCGCCGTCTGCCACTCGCCCGCGTCCGGGAGGGGCTCGTAGAACCAGCTGGCCTGGAAGGAGCGCTTGCCCTCGGCGATCGTCCCCGCGGAGACCAGCTTCGCGTTGGAGCTGCGCCGGAACGGCCGGTTCGCCCGCGTCCTCTTCCCGTAATCGATGTAGAGGTAGACCTGCACGGGAGCGCCGTTGTCCTCGGACAGCACCGTCGCGCCGAAATCGATGATCTCCTGGCTCTTGATGAGCTCCGTGATGTAGATGGGCCTGAAGACGTCGGGGGACGTCGCCATGAGCGCCGGCGCCGTCTGCGCCGGCTCCTCGTACTCGGGCGCCGAGAGGACCAGGCAGCCTGCGGCCGGCGCGGCGAGCGCCGCGACGGCGAGCGAGCGAGCGAGCGCGGCGGCGAGGCGGGAGCGCGCCGCGCGGCGGAGGAGCGGGGAGGTCGGGGTGGGCATGGTCGGCGCGGTGCGTGGTGAGGGCTGAGCGCTGCGCTGCGACTCTACCCGCTCGGGCGCGGCGCGTGCCAGGGAAGGCAGAGAGACGGCAGAGGGATGGAGCCCTCCGCCCGCCCGGTCACTTGCGCGACGCCGCCGGCGCGCCCTCCAGCGCGTAAATGACCTTCACCTGCGTGGTGAACTGCACCTCGCCGGGGGAGATGGGCGTGCCGCCGCCCCCGTCCTTGGCCATCGCGACGGCCCTCATCGCATAGACCGGCGGGCCGCCGTCCACGATCTCGCTGATCGCCACGACGCGCCCGAGCCCGACGCCCTGCAGCCGCGCGAGCGCCTCGGCGCGCAGCCGCGCGTCCGCGATCGCCTTCTCCCGCGCCTGGGCCTCGAGCGGGTCGGTCTTGTCCAGGCCGAACGAGACGCCCCACACGTTGTTCGCCCCGGCGGCCACGGCGGCGTCGAGCACCGGGCCGACCAGATCGAGGTTGCGGATCGTGACGTTCACCGTGTTGCTCACCCGGTAGACGTGCGCGGGCGGAGGCGGCTGGGCCGGCGCGAGCGGAGGCGACGCCTTCGGCGCGGGGGCCGGGGCCGGCAGCGGCTTCGACCCGCGCGTCGCCGGGGCGGGGGCGGCCGGCGCCGCGGGGGCCGCAGGGGCCGCCGGCGCGCTCGCCGCCGCCGGCGCGGGCTGGGGGTACGCATAGGGCATCGGCGGCTCGTGCTGCCGCTCGAGCTGGATCGAGTAGTTGCTGGTCTGGATGTCCTTGTCGGCGAGGCCGACCTTCCTGAGCGCCGCGAGGATCTCGGCCATGCGCGCGGCGGACGCCTTCGTCGCGTCATCGACCGTGGGCGCGATGACCTCGATGCCGAGCTGAGCGCGGGCGATGTCGGGCCTCGCGCTGACCTCGCCGTGGCCGACGACCGTGATCGACTGGGCCGCCGGGTCGACGACCTGGGGCGCCGCCGGGGGCGCGCAGGCGGCGAGCAGGGGCGCGGCCGACAGCAAGACGCCGGCGAGGTACAGCCGGCGCGACAGGGAGCTCTGGTTCTTCATGCCCGTGCAACGCGCGGCGCCGGGCCCGCCTTACAGCGCGCCACGCCGCGCGCGCGCGGGAGCGCCGGCGGGCCGCTCCCGGCGTGCTCCCACCGGCGCGCTCCCGCCGCCCCCGCGCGCGGCGACCCCTCGGGGGCAGGGCCTTGCTCCCCCTCGTCAAGTTGTTCCACGGCGCGCCGGGTGCGCTATGGTCGTTTACGTGCTCACGATACCCAGCGACGAGGAGGCCCTCGCAGGTCTGCAGGGGGCGACGATCGGCAGCGATCTCTCGGGGAACATCGGCTACCGCATCGTGTCGCGCGCCGGGGCCGGGACGATGTTCGTCTCGTACTACGCCGTCCGCACCGCGCCCGAGGGCGAGACGCCCGTCGTGGTCAAGATCCTCCGGCCGTCGCTCTTCCGGCAGCTGGGCCCGTCGGCGGCGGTCATCGTGAAGAAGGAGGCGGTGTCCCTCGGCCGCCTCAACGAGCAGGTCCCCCCGACGCCGTTCGTGGTCCGGCTCATCGACACCGGCACCTTCGCGGTGCGCCGCGGCAACAAGACCCTCGACCTGCCGTGGATCACGATCGAGTACGTGCACGGGGGCGTCCAGGGCGTGACGCTCCGCCAGCGCGTGCAGGGGACCATCCAGGCCACCGGCTACGCCTTCGACCCGGCGCGGGCGACGCGCGCGATCGAGTGCATCTCGAGCGGGCTCTCGGCCGTGCACGACGTCGGCGTCATCCACCGGCAGCTCAACCCGGAGAGCATCCTGTGCTGCGGCTCCGGCGACGAGGAGCTCTTCAAGATCAGCGACTTCGGCCTGGCGCGGCCGAAGGGCATCCGCGAGACGATCATGGCCGGCGTCGTCGGGGGCAGCGGGGTCGCGCCGCCGGAGATGCTCTCGGCGGATCCGAGCACGATCGGCCCGTGGACCGACATCTTCAACCTCGCCTCCGTCATCTTCTTCGTGCTCACGGGCGAGCAGTACATCGTCGCGGAGACGCAGGCGCAGTCGCTCATGGCCGCGATGGCGCGCACGCGCCGGAGCATCCTCGAGACGCGGTGGCTCCACCCCGCGCTGCGCGGCAACGACCAGGCCTGCAAGTCGATCGACTTCGCGCTCCGCTGGGCGTCGGCGGGCGACGCGGCGGAGCGCCTCCAGGAGTCCGTCGCCGTGGCCGCGATGCTCTCGCCCTACCTCCGCCCCGCGTCGCCGGTCTCCGCGCTGGAGCAGCGGCTCGTCGCGAGCGCGGGCGAGCAGCGCACGCGGACCCCCGACGAGGTGGGCCCGATGACGATCCCGTCCACGTCCGCGCACCCGGTCGCGGTGCAGCTCACGGGCGAGCTCGGCAAGACGATGCTCTCGCCGCGCCAGGCCAAGGTCGCGGACCGGCCGAGCCCGGACCGCGCGATCGAGGCCGAGCTCATCAGCGCGCAGCCGCGCGCGCTCAAGGAGGCGCCGGCGCGGGTGTCGGTCGTCGAGCGCTGGACGTGGAGCGTGCTGCACCACCCGAACCTCGACGCGATCCTCCGGAGCGTGGCCTGGGACGGCTACGGCCGGTGCCTCGCGGCGGCGACGGGCGGGCTGCTCTTCTGGAACGGGACGAGCTGGAGCGAGGCGTCGTCCGGCGGCCTGCCGAGCCCGCAGGGCGTGCGCTTCGTGCACCGGATCGGCCCCGGCCGCTGGCTGCTCGGCGGCGACGCCTCGACGCTCGCGGTCTACACGACGGGCGGCGTGACGGGCGTGTTCCAGCTGCCGGGAGAGCCGCAGTGCCACCTCGCGCTGAGCGGCGACCTCGAGGACATGGGCATCCTCGTCTCGACGATGCCGAGCGATCCGCGGCCGCTCCTCCACGCGTTCATCGCCAAGCGCTGGCTGCGGCCGATGCCGGCCGAGGGCGTCGCGTTCCTCACCGCGGTGGCGCGGGTCGAGGACGAGCGGTGGCTGCTCGTCGGCCGGTCGACGACGGGCGAGGGGCTGGTCGCGCTCTACGCCCCGCTCGACTGGCACATCGAGCGCATCCCGGCGCCGCCGGCGCGGGCGTTCGTGGCGTGCGCCGGGCGGCCGGACCTCGGGGTGGGCATCGCGGTGGGCGCCGAGGGGAGCGTCGTGTGGCGCTACGGGCAGAGCGTCTTCACAGAGACGATCGAGCCGCGGCGCGCGCTCTCGGCGGCGACGCTCGACGCGGAGGGCCGCGCCTGGGCGGGCAGCGCGGGGCGCATCTGGGTGCGGCGCGGCGGCATTCCGCCGATGGCGGGGACGTGGGAGTGCGTCTGGGAGAACGACGCGTGGGTCGGCCCGGTCGTGTCGCTGTTCGTCGACTCGGAGGTGGTCGTCGCCATCACCGCGGACGGGGGGATCATCGAGGGGCGCGTCACCGGCTGACGCGCTCGGCTGGTTCTCCCTGCTGAACGCCGCCGCTCGGTCGCTGGTCCGACGGCGCCGCACGCTCCAGGCTCCCTGCTCCGATGCCCGGACACCCCCTCAACCCCGAAGCCGGCGCGACCCCGGTCCCCGACGATCCGCGCGAGATCGCGGCCGCCCTGCGCGCCGGCGAGCTCTCCCTGGCGCTGACGCCCTATTACGGCTTTCGCTACGGCGAGCGCGGCCGGCGCTTCACGAAGAGCGACAGCGCCTTCCTCGTGACGCTCGCCGACCACACGCGCCCCGTCGTCGACCGCCAGATCCGGTGGATGGCGGGCCTCCTCTCGAACCGCGGCATGCCGAGCCTGCTGCTCGAGCAGCACCTCCGGGTGCTCCACCGGATGTTGTGCCGCGAGGTGCCGAGGCGCGCCGCGAGCTACGGCCGCCTCCTGGAGGCCGCCGGGCTGCTGCGCGAGCTCCGGCGCGTGCACCTGCCCGACGCGGCGTGCGGGGCGCTGGCCCGGTCGTTCGTGCGCGAGGCCGGGCTGCCGCCGACGTGGCTCGCCTTCGGCACCGGGCGGCTGATCGCGGCGGCCGTGGCGGACGAGCGCGCCGGGTTCCGCAGCGCGGTCACCAGCCTGGCGTCGTGGCTCGCCGATCCCGAGCTGTTCCCGCCGCGCTTCACCGCCGCGGTCCACAGCACCATCGCCGAGGCGCAGGCGGCCGCGCGCCCGGGCGCCGCCTCGACGGGCGGTGATCCGAGGAGATCCGACGCGACGTGAGGAGATCCGGCGCGGCCGGACTCATCAGCTCTTCAGCTGTCCCCAAAGATACGTCCAGCGCGATTCGGCGGTTCTGCCGGCGTGATCCAGAGGCCGTAACGCCTCACATCGAGGCGCCGCTCGGCGAGATGGGTCACAATGGGGGGAATCCCATGCTCGAGCTGCTGCGCAACGATCATTTCACGGTGACCGTGGACGCTGCGGCGAAGCTCGCGAGGATCACGCGGACGACGGAGCCGTTCCGGTCCCCTGAGGAGCTCGAGGAGAAGTGGCTCGAGGTGAGCCGCGCGCTGGTCCAGCGCGACCGCAGGGAGCTGTCCCTGCTCGTGGATGTCCGCGCGTCCCCCGGTCGCAATGAGCCGGCGTACGAGGCGGCGATGCTCCGGATGCGGCCCGTCGTGATGCGCGGCTTCCGGCGCGTCGCCCTCCTCGTGTCTTCCCAAATCGGGGCGCTGCAGCTGCTCCGCCACGTCCGCGAGGACGGGATCGACCGCATGATCAGCCACGACGAGGGCGCGCTGCTCGCCTACCTCGCCGACGCGCCGCCGGGCAGCCGCTGAGCCCACGCACGGCCTCCGCGGCCGGCGGCCTGGGGGCCGGGCAGCGCGCAAGAGGGCTGCCTCGGGGAATCTTCTGTCGCAGACGAAATTGACTTGCCGGGAGGCCTTGCATTTCAATACGTTGCGGCCCTTTTGACCCGAAGGAACGGAGTGCGCGGAGGTGTCATGATGTGCGAATTGGTGCGCAATTGGGCGACGTCGTGCGTCGCGCGTCGGCGATGACACCACGCGTCCGTCCCTTGCCGGTCGAGAAGATCGCGCCGGCGAACACCGCCCTGCTCGTGATCGACATGGAGCGGGACTTCGTGGACGAGGGGGCCCCGGGGGAGACGCCGGGTGGGCGCGCGCTCATCCCGGTCATCAACCGGCTCATCGGGTGGGCGAGGCGGTACGAGTTGCCGATCGTCTTCACCCAGGAGATGCACAGGCCGGATCGCAGCGACTACGGCATCGAGCTGGAGTTCGACCCCCTGCACTGCCACGAGGGGACGCGGGGGTGCGAGCTCGCCGAGGGGCTTTCGGTCGAGGCGAGCGACTACCGCATCGTGGCGAAGCGGCGATACGACTGCTTCCTCAGCACCGATCTCGACCTCCTCCTGCGCTGCAAGCGGATCGAGAACCTCGTTTGCTGCGGCGTCTCCACCAACGTGTGCGTGATGAGCACCGTCTTCACCGCCAGGAACCTCGATTACCGCGTCCTCCTGCCGGTCGACGCGACCGCCGGCAGCACCGCCGCGCACCGCGACGCCGCGCTCCTCTGCCTCGGCGACGTGTTCGCGTACATCACCAGCAGCGCCGAGGTGACGCAGCTCTGGGAGCGGCGCTCGCGGTGAGCCGGCCGCGAGGCAGGCGCGCCTCCCGCCCTGCGCCCTCGCGGCGAGCGGGCGAGCGGGCAGGCCGCCCCTGCTGATTTTCTCGGAAACGAAACAGATCAGAAACAGAAGGTGAGTACCCTTACATGAGCTCGGCAAGGGGCGCTCGGGCGCACGTGGGGTGAGCCCGTGCGCGCGCGTCGCGCGGGGCTCGCCGTCCGCGGCGCGAGCCGCGTGGACGTCCCCTGTCACGCAAGGCGGATATGCAACACATCTGGCCAGCCGACCCGTCGTACAACGGACAGCGACCCGAGGAGGACGGCGGCGCCCCGCTCTCGGAGCAGGTCGTCGCGCTGCGCAGGCGCGTCGCGGAGCTGGAGCAGCAGCTGCCCGAGACGCACCGCTCGGGCGCGGCGCTCGGGCGAGCGCTCCCCGCGGCGCCGGAGGAGCTGTTCGACGCCCTCGCGCTGAAGGCCGCCGAGCAGGCCGCGCTGCTCGACGCGCTCCCGGCGATGGTCTTCTTCAAGGACCGAGATCACCGCTACATCCTGGTCAACAAGGCCTATTCCGATTACCACCGCATCCCCGTCGAGCAGATCCTCGGCAAACGCGACGAGGAGCTGTTCGTCCCGGAGACGGCGCGGACCTACCACGACAACGACGAGGCCGTGATGGCGAGCGGGCAGCCCAAGCTGAACGTGGAGCTCCGCTGGAAGCTCGCGGACGGGTCCGACGGCTGGTCCCTGGAGAACGACGTGCCCTACCGCGACTCGAGCGGCCGCGTCGCGGGGATGGTGGGCATCGTGATCGACGTGACCGCCCGGAAGCTCGCCGAGGAGGCCCTGCGCCGCGCCGAGGCCGAGCTGCGCGCGACGCGCGAGCGGCTCCTCGACACGATCTCCGCGCTGTCGACGCCGGTCCTGCCGATCGACGACGGCATCCTCGTCCTGCCGATCGTGGGCCACATCGACGCGGCGCGGAGCGACCAGATCATGGAGGTGCTGCTCGACGGCGTCGAGCGCCACGGCGCGGACTTCGTGATCGTCGACCTCACCGGCGTGCCGGTCGTCGACGGCGCGGTCACGTGCCACCTGCTGCGCGCGGCCCACGCCGTGCGCCTGCTCGGCGCGCAGTGCATCCTCGTCGGCATCTCCCCGGCGACGGCCCGGTCGCTCGTGCAGGCCGACGCCGGCCTCGACGAGCTCATCCTGCTCCGCGACCTGCGGGCCGGCGTGCGCCACGCGCTCGCGCGGCGGCAGCGCGGCGCCCTGCCGCGGCGGGCTGCCGCGGCGGTCGCCGGGCGCCCGGGGCGCACCGGGCGCCCCCCGCCGCTCTGATCAGCCGCCGCGCACCGGCGGCAGCAGCGACTTGAGGCGCGCCGTCAGCTCGTAGAACTCCGGCTGCTCCCGGATCCACGGGCCCCGCTGCTCGAAGGTCACCTCGTCGAGCGGCCGCCCGAGAAGGGCAGAGAGCGCGTCCTCGCGGCCGCGATCGCCGGCCGCCGCGCGGCGGAGCGCGTCGCGCGCGATCTTCTGCTCGAGCTCCTGCTCGGTGCGCACCTCGGCGATGATCCCGGACGGCCGCTCCCCGAAGATCACGACGCGGTGGGCGAGGAACACGGCCTCGGGGATGTCGTGCGTCACGAAGAGGATGGTCGGCCTGCTCTCGCGCCAGATGCGCAGGAGCTCGGCCTGCTGCGCCTCGCGGTTCTGGGCGTCGAGCGCCGCGTAGGGCTCGTCCATGAGCAGGAGGCTCGGCCGCGTCGCCAGGGTGCGGGCGATGGCGACCCGCTGCTGCTGCCCGCCGGAGAGGTCGCGCGGGTACGCCGACGCGAGCGCCGTCAGGCCGACCAGATCGAGGTACGCCGCCGCCCTGCGCTCGCGCTCCGCCCGGGTGGGCAGGCAGTACTGGAGGCCGAACAGGACGTTCTCCCTCACGGTCAGCCAGGGGAACGAGGAGTACGACTGGAACACGAACCCGCGATCGGGCCCGGGGCCGCGGATCGGGCGGTCGCCGAGGAGCAGCTCGGTCTCGGGGCGCGGGTCGGGCTGCTCGAGCCCGGCGATGATGCGGAGGCACGTCGTCTTGCCGCAGCCCGAGGGCCCGAGGAACACGACGATCTCCCCCGGCCCGACGCTGAGGCCGAGATCGCTGAGCACGCGCATCCCTCCCGGGAACGTCTTGGAGAGGGCGCGCAGGACGAGCGGCTTGCCGGTCGCCCGCGGGGGGTCGCTGGGCTTCATAGCCACGGAAAGAGCCTCCGCCGGGGGAGCTTGAAGAGCTGATCGAAGAGCAGCCCGAGCAGCCCGATGACGAGGATCGAGGCCATGACGTTGCCTGTCTGGATGAAGCGCTGCGACTGGATGATCACGTGGCCGAGCCCGGACGTCGCCGCGACGAGCTCGGCGACGACGAGGTACGACCAGGCCCACCCGAGCGCCACGCGGCAATGGTCGTACAGCGTCGGCAAGCACCACGGCAGCACCACGCGCAGGAGCACGTGCCGCGAGCTCGCGCCCATCGTGTACCCGAGCTCGACGAGGTGCTTCGGCACGCGCGCCGCGGTGTCGGCGACGAGGGGGACGAGCTGGAAGACGGTGCCGACGAAGATGATCCCGATCTTCTGGGCGTCGCCGATACCCACCCAGAGGATGCTGAGCGGTATCAGGGACGCGACCGGCAGGTACCGGAGGAAGTCGTTGAACGGCTGGACGAGCGCGTCCACCGGCTTCATCGTGCCCGCGAGCAGCCCGACCGGGATCGCCACGGCGGCGGCCGCCGCGAACCCCACGGTCACCCGGTAGACGCTCGCGAGGATGTCGCTCAGGAAGTCGCGCTCCCGGAAGAGCGCCGCGCCCGCCGAGAGCACGTCGAGCGGCGAGGGGAGGAAGACCGCGGCGGACTCCATGCTCCGCGAGAGCAGCGTCCACACCGCGAGGAAGAGCGAGAACGAGAGCACGGCGAGCGCCGCGTACGCCCGTCGGTGGATGTCCCGATAGAGCTTCATGCGATGGCGCGCCCGCGCTGGTCTCCGGCCGGCCGCGAGGGGCTAGGGCTTGCCGCTCGCGGCCTTGTTCACCGAGACGAAGTCGACCAGGGAGGCCGCGTCGACAGGCTTCTGCGTGATGCCCGCCTTGAGCCAGAGCTCGTTCGCCCGCCGCACGGTGTCGAGCAGCTGCCCCGGCGCGGCCGCCGTCCCGAAGAGCTCGGCGTTGCGCGGCAGGGACATGAACCGGATGCCGGCGACGGTCTCCTTCTCCTCCGGCAAAGGCAGCTTCCAGAAGCGGGCGATCAGCTCGTCCCCCTCCGCGGCGTGGGCGGCGTACCAGTCCGTCGCGCGCCCCATGGCCCGGATCATCGCCTGGATGTCGTCCGGGCGCCTCTGCACCGCGGCGCGGTTCATGTACAGCACGTCCACGATGAGGCCGGGCTTATCGGCGCTCGTCACGACGACGTGGGCGTTCGGCATCGACTTGGTCTTTCCGATCCACGGCTCCCACGTCACCGCGGCTTCGACCTTGCCCGCGACGAACGCGCCGCCCGCGCTGCCCGTGTCCATGGGGACGACGGTCACGTCGGCCGGCGTGAGGCCCGCCTCGGCGAGCAGCGACAGGAAGAAGAAGTGGCCGGTGAAGCCCGGCTCGAGCGCCACCTTCTTCCCTTTGAAATCGGCGATGCCCTTGATCGACCGCTGAGCGAGGACGCCGTCGGCCCCGTGCGACAGGTCGAAGACGTAGACGATCTGCCCGTCGACGCCCGCGGCCGCGCTCGTCACCGTCGAGTCGGCGGTGTGCCCCACGCCGTCGATCGCGCCCCTGAGGAGCGCCGCGTTCTTCTCGCCCATGCTCTCGAGGATCGAGATCTCGACGTCGATCCCCGCCTCCTTGAGGAACCCCTTCTCCTTCGCGATGACGAGCGGGGAGTAGCCGAGCCAGGTATTGAACGCGATCTTGAGCGGCTCCGCCGCGGCCCGCGCCGGCACGGCCTCCGCCGAGCCCTGGGGGCCGCCGCTCGACGCGGACCCGCCGCCCTGGGGGGTCGAGCGACATCCCAGGAGCGCGCAGCCCGCAGCGAGCAGGGCCGCCCCCGCCAGACGAGGCACGTGGGACATGGTGAGGACCTGAAAGGGGCTCGCGCGCATCCTGAGGGGGACGGGGACCTCTGGCCACATCCCGAACCCATGCAGCCTAACGCCGCCAGGATGTGAACTGCAAGACGTTCCTCTCGTCGATGGCCGCGCGTGGGCGGCTGACGGGGGCCGCGCGTGGGCGGCTGACGGGCGGCGCGGCGTGCGGCGACGGGGGGCGCGGCGATCACGCGGGCGCAGGCGCGCTCGCGGCGGGCGCGCGATACCTCGCCACGACGAGCGTGATGTCGTCGTCCGGGCTCGGACACCAGCCCTCGACCTCCCGCAGGATCCGGTCGCGGATGGCGTCGACGGGCGCGCCCTGGGCCGCCTCGATGGCGGCGCAGAGCCGCTCGAGCCCGAACTGCTCCTGGTGGGCGTCGCGGGCCTCCGTGATCCCGTCGCTGTAGAGCACGAGGAGGTCCCCCTCCTCGAGCTCGAGCTCGGCGTCCGGCGTCAGCGCGTCGATCGAGGGCAGGACGCCGACCCAGACGCCGGTGCTCGGGATGCACGTGCAGCGCTGGGTGCTCGCGCGGCACACGATCATGTCGTCGTGCGCGCCGGCGAACGTCACGCGCCCGCCGCGCTCGTAGCGGAGCAGGAGCAGGGTCGCGTGCTCGTCCCGCCGCAGGCGCGCGCGGATGTTCTCGTGGATCGCCCGGTTGAGCGCCGAGACGATGCTGGACGGGCTCGCGGTCGGGTCCCGGCGCGTCATCGCCGCGACCATGCTCTGGATCATCAGCATGACGAGCCCCGCCGCGAGGCCGTGCCCCGCGACGTCGCCGATCCCGAGCCAGCCGCCCTGGGGCGTCGCGATCACGTCGTAGTAGTCGCCCCCGACGTCGGCGGTCGGCCTCATGTACGCGGCGAGCTCGAGCCCGTCGATCGCGAGCTCGACCGGCGCGAGCGCGGTCTGGATGTGCTCGGCGACGCGGCTCTCCTGCTGGACCCGCTCCTGCTCGAGCCGCTCCCGGATCTCCACCTGCCGCACGATCTCCCGGTGCATCGCCACGGCCTTCATCGCGGAGCCGATCTGGAGGCGCACCGCGTCGTAGACCACCTCGTTGGCGCCGCTGTTGACCACCGCGACGCCGAAGTGCTCCGCCTCGCCGAACGCGAGCGGCATCGCGACGACGCTGAAGCGGTCCGCGGAGCTCAGGAAGCCGGGCGGGGCGAGGCGCCACGACGGGAAGCTCGCGGGCGGCGGCTCCACCTCGCGGCTGTTCTCCATCAGGAAGAGGGACTTCAGGGCGGCGCGCTGGGGGTCGTCGTAGAGCGACACCGAGACGTGCGTGAGATCCAGCCGGGGCAGCTCCGCCGCGAGCGTGCGCCGGAGGGCGGGCAGGCTCAGGGCGGTCGAGAAGCACATGCCCGTCCAGCTGAGGTTGACCGACGCGAGCTCCAGGTAGAGCCGCTTCTCGCCCTCGGCGCGCACGGAGGCGTGGCCGATGAGGACGCGGGACGTGTGCCAGAGCCGCTCGAGGTCGCGGTCCGGGGCGCCGCCGGGCGCCGGGCGGACCCGCGCGCGGAGCAGCGTGATCGCGCGCTGGAACTGATCGAGGGCGACGCCCTCGCGCCCCGCCGCGTCGAGCAGCGCCCGGAGCGCCTGCACGAAGGCGCCCTCGCGCCCGGCGAGATCCTCCTCGAGGGCGAGGAGCAGCGCCCGGGGCCAGCCCTTCAGCGAGTCGGCCGAGGCCGTCACCGCCCGCGCGAGCGCGCGCTCCAGCTCCTCCCGCTGCTCGGCGACCGGGAGCCGCCCGGGGGACGAGCCCGCCTCGGCGGCGCGCGGCAGGGCCGCGTAGTAGCCGCAGCCGCACGACTCGCGGCGCGTGAGCTCCACCGAGAGGAGGTTGCACTCCGGGACGGGCTCGCCGCGCATGAGGCGCAGGACCGTCTCGACGGCGAGCGCGCCGAGCTCCTTGATCGGCTGGCGGACGGTCGTCAGGGACGGCCTCGTCACACGCGACACGGCGACGTCGTCGAACCCGCACACGAGGACGTCGCCCGGGACGTCGATGCCGTGCGCCTTCAGCGTGTCCATCGCGCCGAGGGCCATGTTGTCGTTGCCGGCGACGACGGCGTCGAACTCGACCCTGCGCGCGAGCAGCTCGCGCATGGCGCGGCGGCCGCCGTCGGGCATGAAGTCGCCGAACACGAAGAGGCGCTCGTCATAGGGCAGCGCGCGCGCCTCGAGCGCCCTCCTGTACGCGCCGGCGCGCAGCTTCGCCTCTTCGTTGTTGGCGGGCCCGCTGATGTACGCGACGCGCCGGCAGGCGTGGTCGTCGACCATGTGCGCGACGGCCGTCTCCGCGCCGCGCGTGTTGTCGACGATGACGCTCGGGATGCCGTCCATCGCGAGCCCCACGCTGCACATGGGCAGGGCCGCGTAGGACCGGCAGAACGCGTAGGTGCCCTCGATGCCGAGGTGGTTCGTGAGCGCCGACGAGACGACCACGACGGCGTCGGCCGTCTGCACGCCGATCAGCGGGTAGATGCTGTTCGAGACGACCAGGGAGTACCCCGGGCGGGCGTGCGTCTCTCCGAAGGCGACCACGAGGTTGACGTCATGCAGCCTGGCCGCGCGCTCGACGCCGAAGCACACCTCGGACTGGTACTCGCCGGACAGGTAGTCGGTCAGGAGGGCGATCGTGGGCCGCTTTCCCGTCATGGCCTGTCGAGTTTACTTCATCTTCTCGACGATCGAGACCAGGCTCGGGGACATCCGCTCTAGGGCCGCGAGGCTCCGCCGCTGCCAGCCGAGCCGCGCGTCGGTGACGAACCTCACCTCGCACTTCGCGCCCTGGCCGCCGACGTTGCAGATGAAGGAGATGAACGCCTTGAGGCAGCTGGAGTTCAGGAAGTAGAGGGCGCGTATGTCGATCTCCACGGCGGAGAGCGCGAGGCGCTTCACCTCGTCCTGGACGTCCCTGAAGAAGCTGCCGAGCGGCGCGGCCGCCGCCATGTCGCCCGTCCCCGTGAGCCGGACGCAGAGGATGTTGCCGTCGAGGACCGGCTCGATGCCGAAGCTCTCCATGGCGAGGGGCTCAACCCTTAGGTTGCGCATCTGTCCTCCATCGCTCGAGCGGCGCGTGCGCGATGATCGTCAGCTCGTTCCCTTCGATCTTGTAGTCGACGTCGAGCCCTCCCTCGGCCCGGACGCGCGCGAGGCCCAGGCCCGAGACGCCCTCCACCATCGCCGTCTCGGTGATGAGCTCGTCGTAATGCTTCTGCGGGTCGATGGCGGTCTTGAGATCGAGCAGCCGCTTCTCGACCTCCCGCAGGCGCTCCGGGGACGCCTCGTTGCGGGCGCGGATCTTCAGGATGTGCGACTGCTCGTCCTCCTCCAGCGCGAGCTCGAGGCTGACGCGAGGGCCGGTGGAGTACTTGGTGATGTTCTCGGCGAGCTCGTGCGCGGCCATGTAGAACCGCGAGCTCACGTTCGCGTCGTCCAGCACCGCGCCGCAGAAGCTGGATACCAGCCGCAGCACCGCCGTCGCTAGGCGCTCGCTAGGAAAGAAGGTGATGCAGAGGAACAGCGAGGCGCTCTGCGTTGGTTCGGGTGATGACACAATCATTTATTCTACGCCGTTCCCTCGCTGGATCCAACTGCGAACGGAATCGTCCGAGCCGCCTCCCGAGCCCTGCTCGTGACAGGGCGACGCGCCGGGCGCGATCCGCGCGGTTCTCCCTGTCGCTTGTTTTGCAGCGCGGCCCGGGCGGCGTGTGGGATCTGCGGGGCGCGCGGGGAGCATTGTCCACCCCGTGCGCTGTGGTGCGCCGCGTCAAGCATGAGCCCGGTGGCACGTTCGTTGATTCATAAGAAGACCGCCGATCCCCCATCCGTGGGGGGTGTGTCGACGCGGCGACGACATGGCCGCCGATGCACCTCCCGCGCATCAACGACATCACGCCTCGGGCAGCGCCCGGCGGCGGACCCCACGAGGAGGTGAGTGCTTTATGAAACGACGGTTCCTTGCGATCGGGCGCGTGCGCCGCCGCCCTCACCGCGCGGGGGCGCTCGCGCGCATGCACCCGCTCGTGAAGCGCGGCGTCCTCGCCGGCGCCGCCGCGGCGACGTTCGGGTGCAGCGCGGGCCCCGAGACGGACAGGCACGGTTCCGGCGGGAGCGGCGGTGGCAGCGAGATCCAGGCGGGCGACGCGCCCGCGCTCGGGACGGCCTCCGCGGCGCTGGCGAGCGACGGCGTGGTCTGCGTCGCGATCCAGCGCGGCGCCGGCGGCACGGTGAGAGATGCGACATTGTGGCAAAACGCTGCGAGCTGGAACGACTCTGACTCTCCCAACCTGTGGACAGGATCGGTGCCCAGCGCGGGAGTCCGCCGATCGATCCTGCGTTTCGATCTCTCTCCCGTGCCCGCCGGGGCGACGGTCGTCTCTGCCACGCTCACGCTCCACCAGACGTACAAGGCCGAGGGCAGCGCGATTGGCGTTCATCGCGTCACGGTCCCGTGGGAGGAGCGCTCGGTCACGTGGCGGAGCCTCGGCGAGGCCGGCTACGAGCCGGCGCGCGCGGCGACGATCGCGGCCGACGCCGGCGTCGGCGCCCGATCGGCGGACGTGACGTCGCTCGTGCAGGCGTGGGCGCTCGGCGCCGCGGAGAACCACGGCGTGCTCCTCGACGAGGCGCCCGCGCGCAACACGGGCCTGAGGAGCAGCGAGATCGGCGCCGCGGCGGAGCGCCCGCGGCTCGATGTCTGCTACGTGACGTGCTCGGACGGCGCGAGGAACGGCGCCGAGACGGGCGTCGACTGCGGGGGCCCGCGGTGCGCTCCCTGCGCCGGGGCGTCGCCGTCGGCGACGAGCGGCGCGAGCGGCGCGAGCACGTCGGGCGGCGCGAGCACGTCGGGCGGCGCGAGCACGTCGGGCGGCGCGAGCACGTCGGGCGGCGCGAGCACGTCGGGCGGCGCGAGCACGTCGGGCGCGGGAGGCGCTCCGTGCGTCGACCCGCGCGCGATCCCGCCGGATCCGACGCCGCCCGCGTGGCTCTCCGGGACGGGGCTCTACGTCGACCTCGCGACCCGCTCGCGCGCCGCGGGCACGGCGGAGTTCCGGCCGGCGTACGAGCTCTGGTCGGACGGCGCGGCCAAGCGGCGGTTCGTGTACTTGCCCCGCTGCGAGACCGTCGACACGCGCGACATGGATCACTGGTCTTTCCCGGTGGGGACGCGCTTCTGGAAGGAGTTCCGCGCCGACGGCGTCACCGTCGAGACGCGGTTCATCCACCGGTTCGGGCCGGGAGCGGACGACTGGGTGTTCGCCGCCTATGCGTGGGATCCGTCGCGGGACGACGCGTACCTCGTCGAGGACGGCGTCGAGGACGCCCGCGGGACGGGGCACGACATTCCGCGGACGGAGCATTGCTGGGAGTGCCACGGCAAGCTCCCGGAGCGCGTGCTCGGCTTCAGCGCGCTGCAGCTGAGCCACGCCGGCCCGGGGGAGACGATGGCCTCGCTGAGCGACGCCGGGCGGCTCAGCGTGCCCTTGCGCGGAGGGTTCCACCCGCCGGGCGACGCCACGGCGGCCGCCGCGCTCGGGTACCTCCACGCGAACTGCGGGAACTGCCACAACAGCACCGGGGTCGCGACCTTCCGGACCCGCCTGCTCGCGGCGAACACCACGGTGGAGAGCACGGACACGTACGCGACCGGCGTCGGCGTGGCGCCGAGCTTCTGGGAATCCGGGGTGCGCCACCGGATCACGGCGGGGGATCCCGAGTCGAGCGCCGTGGTGCGCCGGATGGCGCAGCGCGGGTCGCGGGCGCAGATGCCGCCGATCGCGTCGGAGGTCACCGACGCGGCGGGGCTCGCCGCGGTCCGCGCCTGGATCGAGCGCTTACGGCCGTCCGCCACCGGCAGCGGCGGCGGCGGCGCGAGCGCTGGCAGCGGCGGCGTCACGGGCAGCGGCGGGGGTGCGGGCGCGGCCAGCGTGAGCGCGAGCGCCAGCGCCGGCACGGGCGGCGCCAGCGCCGGCACGGGCGGCGCCAGCGCCGGCACGGGCGGCGCCAGCGCCGGCACGGGCGGCGCCAGCGCCAGCGCCGGCACGGGCGCGGGCGGCGGCAGCGGAGGCGCGGCGTGCTCCGGCGTGCCTCGGCTGAAGCTCACGCCGGTCGCCTCCGGCCTGGAGATGCCGCTCTTCCTGACGAGCCCGCCGGGGGACACCTCGAGGAAGTTCGTCCTCGAGAAGGCGGGCGTCGTCCGGCTCATCAAGAACGGCGTGCTCCAGGCCACGCCGTTCCTCGACATCCGCGGCGGGACGTCCTGCCCGCCCGCGGCTCCGGAGAGCGCGAACCCGCTCGTGTGCACGCCCAGCGCGCTCGCGGAGGGCGGGCTGCTCGGGATGGCGTTCCACCCCGGCTACGCGTCGAACGGGCGCTTCTGGCTGTTCTACACGGCCGCGCCCAGGGGCAACGTCACCATCGCCGAGTTCCGCCGCTCCGCCTCGAACCCCGACGTCGCCGACACGGCGCCGGGGAGCCTGCCGGTGCGGAAGCTCCTCGACGCGCGGCACGGCGGCTGGAACCACGCGGGCGGCACGCTCGCGTTCGGGCCGGACGGCTACCTCTACGCCTCCGTCGGCGACGCCGCGGCCACGCCCTACGCGACCTCTCCGGCCAAGGACCTCTCGTCGCCCCTCGGCAAGATCCTGCGGATCGACGTGGACACCGGGCTCGGCCCGGCAGGCAACCTGTCCGGCGCCGGCGTGAACCCGCTCGTCTGGGACTACGGCCTCCGCAACCCGTGGCGCTTCAGCTTCGACCGGCGCACGGGGGACCTGTACATCGCCGACGTCGGGCAGAACGCGTGGGAGGAGCTCAACATCGAGCCCGCCCGCGCCGGGCGGCGCAACTACGGCTGGCCGACGATGGAGGGCGACCACTGCGTCTCCGCCGGGTGCACGCGCGTCGGCGTCGCGCCCGCCGTGGAGCACAGCCACGCGACCGGCGCCGGCGGGTCGATCACGGGCGGCTACGTCTACCGCGGCGCCGCGATCCCGTGCCTCCAGGGGAGGTACGTCTACGGCGACTACGGGACCCACCGCTTCTGGACGTTGCGGTGGGACGGCGGGGCCGTGCGCGACCACGTGGAGATCACGGCGGACCTCGCGTCGAGCCTGCCAGCGGCCTCCTTCGGCGAGGACGCCGCCGGGGAGCTCTATGTGATCATGATCACCGGGGAGGTCTTCCGCATCGACGCGAGGTGAGCCCCGGCCGCGTGGTGCGGCGGGCGCTCCAGCCCGCCGCCGCTCCGCAGCTCACCCCGCGAGCTGCCCGTACCCGGCCCTGAGCTTGGCGAAGCGGGGCCGCCAGGCCCTGCTCTCGGCGAGCATCTGCGCGGCGCGCGTGAGCAGCAGCGCCACGTCCTCGTGGCGGCCGGCGTCCAGGAGGGCGCGCGCGCGCCAGTAGAGCAGCTCGAGCCGCTCGTCCGCGCTGAGCCCGCCGCCGATGTCGCCCGCCGGCTCCGCCTCCTCGCGCAGCGCCGCCCGCGTGCGCGCGCTCTCCAGGCTGTAGCGCGGGTCCCTCACGGCGAGCTGCATCGCGCCGAGCAGGGCCTGCGCGTAGGGCGGCAGATCCGCGACCGCGCCCTGCGCCCGCAGCCACCGGAGCTGCCGGCTCGCCTCCACGTGCTCGTCGCGCATCGCGTGGATCCGCGCGAGCAGGAGCGCGCTGTCGTAGACCGGGCGGTCGGCGAGCTGCTCGTCGAGCGCGCGCGCCTGCCGCACGAGCGGCAGCGCCTCGTCCTCGCGGCCCCACAGGTAGAGCAGCTCCGAGAGGCGGATCGTCGCCTCGCGCTCCGCCCGGGCGTTGGCCTCCTCGCGGGCGAGCGCCACCGCGCGCCGGAGGTCGGCGATCCCGCGGCCCGGCTCGTCGAGGGCCGGCCAGAGCTCCGCGCGCCGGACGAGCGCGGCGCAGAGGTGGACCCGATCGCCGCGCTCCTCGCACGCGCGGACCGCCTCCTCGAAGCGCTGCTCGGCCTCGTCGAGCTGGCCCGATTGCGCGAGCGCGCAGGCCAGCAGCGTGAGCGCCGTCACGTGCGCGTCGTGGTCGGCGTCGCGCACGCTCTCCGCGCCGCGCGCGAGCCGCTCGAGCGCGTCGGCCACGTTGCCCTTGCGGAAGGCCGACCGGCCGGCGGCCACCTCGAAGCGCGCGGCGAGCGCGGCGTGCGCGGCGTGCGCGACGTCATCGCCGTCGCGCGCGTCGAGCAGCGGGAGCACCTCCTCGACGCGCGCCGCCGACTCCTCCCAGGCGCCGGCCCAGTCGAGCGCCGTCGCCTCCTCGAGCAGCGCCTCCGCGATGAGCCGGCCGTCGCGCATCGTCCGCGCGAGCGCGCCCGCGGAGCGGAGATCCTCGAGCGCCTCGCCGGTGCGCAGCACGCGGTAACGCACGCGCGCGCGGCCGAGCAGCGCGAGGTAACGCCGGCGCTGATCGTCGCCGTCGGCCCAGAGGAGCGCGGACGAGTAGTGGCCGTCCGCGACGGCGTTGTTGTGGCGGTCCCGCTGGAGATCGCCGAGGACCAGGTACGCGTGCGCCGCGCGGGCGCGCGCCCCCGCGGCCGCCGCGTGGCGCGCCACGGGCTCGAGCAGCTCCGGCGCCCGCGGCCGCGTCTCGGCCAGCGACTCCCAGACCGCGAGCGCGTGCCGGTGCAGCCCGGCGCGCTGCTCCTCCGTGAGCAGCGCGTAGATGGCCTCCTGCAAGAGCGCGCTCCGGAACGTGTACCGGGCCCGGCCGCGGGCCGCGTCCTCGCGCGCGCCGCGCGGGACGAGGATCCCCCGCGCGGCGAGCGCGCGCAGGCTGCTCGGGACGTCGAGGCGCGGGGCCGCGGCGCCCTCGCGCTCGCCCTCGTCCTCCCTGCGCGAGTCCTCGCGCTCGCCCCCGCGCGCCACCTCGCGCTCGAGCGAGCGCTGCGCGCCCTCCGCCACGTCCTCCGAGAGCTCGAAGCCGAGCACGGCGCACAGCCTCGCGCACGCGGCGAGCTCCGGCGGGAGCGCCTCGAGCTGCCGCGCCGCGAACCACTGCCAGGCGGTCGACGGGGGGAGCTTCTCGAGCTCGGCGGTCGCGAGGTGGCAGCTGCTCGACCTCGCCCGCAGCCGCACGAGGCCCGCGCGCTTGATCGCCCGGGTGAGCTCCACGAGGCCGCGCGGGCTGTAGCCGGCCCAGGCGCAGATGCGGCGGAGCGCCGCGCTCGGCGGGTGCTCCGCGGGCCGGAGGAGCTCGGCGCAGAGGAGCAGCCCGGCGGCGTCGTCGAGCGCCGGCAGCGCGATGTGGTCGCGCGCCGTCCTCCGGGCGCCCAGCGTGTAGCGCCGCGCCGCGAGCTCCGGCCCGCCGGTGAGCAGCACCCAGAGCGGGAGCGGCGCCTCGCGCCGCGTCGCGAGCTCGAGCGCGTCGAGCGCGATGTTGTCGGCGAGGTGCGCGTCGTCGAGCACGAGGACGACGGGCCGCTCCATGGCCCGGCGGCGGAGACCCTCGGCGAGCGCGCGGATCGCGCTGCCGCGGTGCGCCCACCCCCGGAGCCGATCGGTCGAGGGCTCCCTCCAGCCGAGGAGCGCGGCCACCGCGGGCCACACCTCGCCGCCGAGCGGCAGGCCGAGCCGCTCGATGCAGCGCGCGCGCGGATCCCGCGGCGCGTCCCCGGCGCCGCGCTCGCCGGCGTCACCGGGACCGCCGGAGATTCCGGTGTCAGTGTCCAATTCCGGCCTGAGCACCTCGGCGAGCAGCGCGGCCGCGGTCGTCGCGGCGCGGCCGCCGGGGCGCGCGGCGATCTCCGGCTCGGCGCGCAGGGAGATGACGAGCGCGCCCGGGTGCGCCCGGCGGCTGCTCTCGGCGATCTCCTCGGCGAGCCGCGACCTGCCGGCGCCGCGCTCGCCGGTGAGCAGGCAGAGGCCGGGCCCGAGGCCGGCGAGCGCGCGCTCGCGGCTCTCCTCGACGGCGGACAGGGGCTCGCCGCGCCCGACGAGCGGCAGCGGCGCGGCGCGCGCCGCGTCGCGATCGCCCGCGGGCGAGGGCGCGTCCGGCGCGAAGAAGTAGCGGCCGTCCTCGCTCGCCGCGGCGACGTCGAGGCCGGGGTGGGCGGTGACGAGCTCGGCGCTGAGCGCGATCCCGCGCCACGGCTCCGCGGGCAGCCACGACTCGGGCCGCTCCACGGCCATCCCGGCGACGTGGAGGCCCTCGGCGTCGCGGCGGAGCTTCAGCGGCGCGACGTGGATCGCGAGCGGCGCGCCGACGGACGCGACGATCTCCCGGCCCGCGAGCAGCGCGCGCTCCGCGGCGGCCTCCTTCGGCCCGGGGAAGTACGCGACGAACCGGTAGCCCCGCTGCCGGGCGAGGTGCCCGTCGTGCCGGGCGACGGCGGCGCGGACCTCGGCCTCGGCGCCGCGGGCCTCGAGGGCGAGCACCACCGTGTCGTGCCGGTCCGCGGAGCTCGACGCGGTCTCCTCCGCGTCGTCCGCGCGCGCCGCGGCGCCGCCCGGGCCCCTGCCGGCCGGCGCGAGCGCCGCGCTCGCGGCCGACGCGAGCGCGGCCCGCAGCGCGGCGGCGTCGCGCGGCCGGAGCGCCCGCTCCTTGGCGAGGCAGGCGAGGACGAGCTCCTCGATCGGCGGCGGGACCGCGGCGAGCGCGCCCGGCCGGGGCGGCCGCCGGCGGAGGTGCGCCTGCGCGACGCTCGCCGGGTCGCCCGCGAACGGCGCGCGCAGCGTGAGCAGCTCGAAGAGCAGCGCGCCGAACGCGTAGAGGTCCGCGCGCTCGTCGACCGGCTCGCCGCGCAGCCGCTCGGGCGACATGGGCTCCGGCCGCCCGAGCAGGGCGCCCAGCGTGGCGAGCGCGCTGTCCGCCGGGTGGCAGGCCACGCCGCGGACGCGCTGCGACAGGCCGAAATCGAGGAGCCGCACGCCCCCCCCGGGCTCGAGGAAGACGTTCTCGGGCGCGAGGTCCTGGTGGATCAGCCCGCGCTCGTGCACCGCCTCGAGGCAGCGCAGCACGGCGAGCGCGACGTCGACGGCGGCGCGCAGGTCCAGCGCGGCGGGCAGGCTCTCGAGCCGGGACGCCAGGGTCTCGCCTTCCAGCCGCTCCATCGCGATGTACGCGCGGCCGTCCTCGAGCACGCCGTTCTGGTGGAGGCGGGGCGAGACCGGCGGGCCGAGCTGCTCGAGCGCCCACGCCTCGCTGCGGAAGCGCTCGCGCGCGAGCAGCGAGTGGGCCCTGCTGACCTTGAGCACCGCGCGGGCGCCGTCGTCGAGCCGCGTCGCTTCCCAGAGGAGCGAGAACGCGCCCGCCGCGAGCGGCAAGCCCACGTGGAACCCCGCGAGCGAGGGCGGCGGCTCGGCGCCGAGATCGATCGACGCCGCGCGGAGCGGCGCCTGAGCGCCGTCCGCGGGGCAGGAGGCGAGGGCGGCGAGTCGGCGATGACAGGAGGGGCAGCGCGGCACGAGAACCTCGGTGACCTCGGATGGGCCCGTCGCCATGGGTGGCCGATGTTACCGGGTGTCCCCGTCATCATGAATTGGAAAAACCGACGTTGAGCGGCGCCGCCTTACGCCCATGGCGAAAGCGTGCGGCGTGGTCGCGAAGTACAGCGTGGGTGTCGCGTCGACACGGGCGGACAGCGGCGGAGGCTGTCGTCGGCGCGGCCGAGGCGGTGCGGCGGTGTTCGCCCGCTTTTCCTGCGGGTGCGGGCTGCCGTGCAGGCGTGTGCGCCGGCGGTCGCCTTGTAGATGCCGAGTCGCAGGGCGTCGGATTGTTGTCCAGCCCGATCGTCGGCGCGGCTTACGCTGCGCGGGGCAGGGACGTGTGGTGTATGCTGCAGCGACCGGCCGGAGGGGTGGATGATCCATCGACAGACGGGCGAAATCGAGCTTTCATCCGGGGCCCGCATCGGTCCCTCGTACTCGGAAGCGCAGTTCCTGGCGTCGCCGCTGGCGCGCACGGCCAAGGCCCTGAGCAAGACGCACCCGTGGAGCGGATACCGGACGTCGCGCCAGCGCATTTCGCACAAGACCTTCCGCGTGACGCTGCACTTCTTCAGCGGCAAGCTCGCCTCGATCGAGCTCTTCGAGGTCGGCGCGGAGTCGAAGGCGTTCTGGAACGACTGGTCGGAGAAGGAGGAGGCGGAGCGCAAGGCGAGCCACGACGCCTGGCTGGAGTCGATGCTCGGCGCGCCGCCGTACGACTACCCGTGGGGGAGGATCACGTCGGAGTACGACCTCCGGGGCGGCTACAGCAGCATCGTTGTGCGCTTCGGCCCGCGCGAGGGCGCGCCGGCCGTGCGCTGACGGCGACGACGGCTACAGCGCGCGCCGGTAGCGGATCTCGGGCAGGCTCCCCGGGCCGACGGGCGCGGCCCGCCGCGCGCCGTCGAGGGTGAAGCCGGAGAGCTCGTAGAAGCGCCGCGCGCGGGTGTTCCCCTCGAGCACCCAGATCGTCATGGTCCGGTGGCGGCGCCGGGCGAGGTCGGCCTGGGCCGTGTCGAGCAGCGCGGCGCCGAGCCCGCGGCCCCACGCGGCGGGCAGGAGGTAGATCGTGTAGAGCTCGCCGACGTCGCCTGGGTCGTCGTCGTCGTCGCGCGAGGGGCCGGCGCTCGCGAAGCCGAGCGCGGCGCCGCCGGTGCAGAGCAGGAAGGCGCGCGTGCCGGTCGCCGCGCCGTGGCTCAGGATGCGCCGCCAGCTCGCCTCGCGCGCCGGCGCCGAGAGGGCGTTGAGCACGGCCGCCGGCACGAGGCCGAGGTAAGCGGCTCGCCACGAGTCGACCTCGACGCGCGCGATGGCGACCGCGTCCGCGGGCTGCGCCCGGCGGATGACCGCGCTGGTGATCGGCTCCGACATGGGATCTCGCGCGACAGTATGCCCGCCGCCGCCCCGCGGCGCCCGCGGTCTGGTGCGCCTGTCGGCCCGCCGCCGCCCCGCGGCGCCGGCGGTCCGGTGCGCCTGTCGGCTCCCGCCGCCGTCCAGCGGCGCCCGACGGCGCATTCATCCCGCCGCTCCATTCTCTGCCCGCGCGGGTCCCTTAAGGTCCCTGGCGTGACCGGAGGCGCGGCCGGATCCCGAGACCGCGCCGGAGGAGGGAACCATGCTGTGTCAGGAGATCATGAAGAGGGAGGTCCAATGCATCATGGCCGAGGACACGATCCAGGCGGCCGCGAGCAAGATGCGCGACGCGAACGTGGGCTTTCTCCCGGTCTGCGACAGCGCCTGGCGGGTGCTCGGGACGCTGACGGATCGCGATCTCGCGCTCCGGGTCCTGGCCGAGAGCCGCCCGCTGAGCACGAAGGCGGGCGACGTCATGACCCGCGAGGTGGTCGCCTGCCGGCCCGAGGACGACGTGCTGCGCGCCGAGCAGCTGATGGGGCAGCACCACAAGTCGCGCGTGCTCTGCACCGAGGCGGACGGCCGGCTGGTCGGCGTCATCAGCCTGTCGGACATCGCGCAGCGCGAGGATGACAGAAAGGCCGCGCAGACCATGCGCCGCGTCACCGAGCGGGAGTCGGCGCACGGGGCCGGGCCGGGATAGACCCGGAGCGCCGCGCGTGCGGCGGCGAGGCGAGGCGCGCGGCGGGCGGCGCGCGGCGCTGCGCCGCCGGCGCGCCGCCTCAGGCAGGGGAGGCGAGCCCGGCGGGGCAGGAGACGCCGGTGCCCCCGAGGCCGCAGTAGCCGCCCGGGTTCTTCGCGAGGTACTGCTGGTGGTAGTCCTCGGCGTAGTAGAACTCGGGCGCGGTCAGGATCTCGGTCGTGATGGCGCCGTGGCCCGCGGCCGAGAGCGCCTTCTGGTACGCCTCGAGCGAGGCCTTGGCCGCGCGGCGCTGCGCCTCGCTGTAGCAGTAGATGCCGGAGCGGTACTGGGTGCCGACGTCGTTGCCCTGCCGCATACCCTGGGTCGGATCGTGGCTCTCCCAGAAGAGCTTCAGCAGGTCCTCATAACGTATCTGCTTCGGATCGAAGACGACGCGCACGACCTCGTTGTGGCCGGTCAGGCCCGAGCAGACCTCGCGGTACGTGGGGTTCGGCGTGTACCCGGCGGCGTAGCCGACCGCGGTCGAGTAGACCCCTTTCGCCTGCCAGAGCTTCCGTTCGGCGCCCCAGAAGCAGCCCATTCCGAACATGGCCATCTCCAGCCCCTCCGGGAACGGCTCGGTCATCCGGTTGCCGTTCACGAGGTGCCGCTCGGCGACGGCGATCCGTTCCTTCCGGCCCGGGAGCGCCTGCTCCGGGGTCGGCATTCTCGCCTTCTGCGACATGAATCCCATGGCGCACATCATGGCCCCGTTCCGCGGCGTCGACCAGCGCCGGGCGCGCGCGGGCTTGCGTGCCCCTGCGCGTGCGGGTAGTCTCGCCCTCGGCGCCCAAGCAGCGCCATCCATGATCTCCGCCCGCTGACCCCAACCGGTTCGACCGTCCCGTCGCTCGTCCTCGTCGGCGCCGTCGGTGTCGTCGGTAACGCCCAGTTCGTCGCCTGAGGCGGCGGGCGCGGGGCGTACCGTCTGTGACGCCGATTCCGGCGAGGGAGGCGCGTTATGCGCCTGCGCGGGGCGACCTGGCGAGTCAGTCAGAGGCCGACGTTCCGCCGGCCGTGTCCTTCTGCTGTGGAGATCATCCTATGAGAAAGCTCAAGTACCACGTGGCGACGACCATCGACGGCTTCATTGCCCGGAGCGATGGATCGCCGGACATCTTCCCCTTCGAAGGCGACCATGTCCCCGACTTCACCGCGGCGCTCCGGTCCTACGACGCCGTCGTGATGGGCCGCCGGACGTACGAGTACGGGTTGAACCTCGGCGTGACCGATCCGTATCCCTGGATGGATACCTACGTCATGTCGCGCACGATGAAGGAGAGCCCGAACCCGCGCGTGAAGGTCGTGTCGGAGGACGGGCCTGGGGTCGTGCGCCGGCTGAAGGAGCAGCAGGGCGGGGACATCTACCTGTGCGGCGGCGGAGAGCTCGCGACCGCGCTGCTCCACGAGGGGCTCGTCGACGAGGTGATCCTCAAGGTGAACCCGTTGCTGCTCGGCGAGGGCGTCGCGCTCGCCCCGGGGCTCCGCGCCGTGACGAGCCTCGAGCTCCTGTCGACGAAGGTCCACAGGAACGGCGTCGTCGTCGTGCAGTACGCCGTGCGTCGCTGAAGACGGCGCTGCCCGGGGGGGCGCTGCGGGGGGGGAGGCGCTGCGGGGGGGGGGGAGGCGCTGCGGGGGGGGAGGCGCTGCGGGGGGGGAGGCGCTGCGGGGGGGGGGAGGCGCTGCGGGGGGGCGGCGTTGCGGGGGAGGCGGCGTTGCATGGGAGGCGGCGTTGCGGCGCAGATCGTCGCCGCCGCGCTCGGCGGCCGGGCGGATGGAAGGGGAAGGCGTGATAGGATGAGGCCCTGTTCGCCGGGAACCCAATACCGCCCGCCGGCTCACCGAGGACATCCGGACCGGAGCGCCGCGGTTGGCGCGCGGCCGTTGGCCCGCGCCTCCGCGAGTACCTCGTGCTGCTTGCCGGCAGCCTGGCGGCGGGCGGCTGCGGAGCGCTCTTCGATCAGGTCACCGCGACGATCTCGCCCGAGTACTTCCTGGAAGGAAAGGGCCTCACCTCCTCGGGGTTGCCGTTCCGTTTGGCGGTCGCGTGGACGGGGTTCCGTGGAGGATTGCCGCTCGGCGCGCTCGTCACGGGGGTTGGCCTCCTCCGCGCCTCGCGGGGCGCCGGCTTCTCCTGGCGCGCATGGCTGAGGCGCATCGCCGCAGCGCTCGCGGCGGCGCTCCTCGTCTGCCCCGTGCTCATGGCGGCGCTCGACCCGTTCGGCATGCGCGAGGCGAGCCTCGGCGTGTGGTCCCCGGGCGTCGCGACGCGTTACCTCGTCTGCTGGGGGCTCCACATCGGCGCCTATCTTGGCGTAGTTATTGGAATTTTTAGGGATTCCTCTTCGGCAGAGGCAGGGCGGCCACCGTGATCTGCCGGCTGCCGGGGGGCTCATTCCAGGAGAGCTCGCGGGCGCGCAGCAGCCGTGCGCTCGTGTGCTTCACCCTGGCTCCGCTCCGCCGATCGCCTCGGCGGTGAGCAGCCGTGTCCTCCGGCCCGACGCGAGCGTGAGGTGCTGTCCCCAGCTCGTCTGGTGCGGCACTTCGCCCTCGACCATCCTGGTCTCCCGGATGGCGAACCCCGCGGCGAGGTAGGCGGGGCGCAGCGTCTCCTCGATCCAGGCGTCCGACAGCTCGGGCAGGCCGAGGCGCGTCGCGTACGGCCGGTCGTCGAAGACGCTCTGGTTGAGGAGGGCGATCAGCTCGCCGCCCGGCCGGACGAGGCGGCGCAGCGCCTCGAGCACCGGCGGCTCGGGCAGCACGAGCGCGGAGAGGAGCGAGGCCCAGGGGAAGTTCAGCGTGAGGGTGTGGGCGAGCCCGCTGAGCTCCTCCGGCAAGGTCTGCACCGACGCGACCACGAAGAGCGCGTTCGGCCGCCCGCCCCGCGCGACCTTGCGGCTGGCGCGCCACGAGACCTCGCGCATCCGCTCGCCCGCGGGGTCGACGCCGATGCAGAACGTGTCGGGGTGGGCCCCGGCGGAGCGATACACGAAGCGGCCGTCGCCGGTGCCCACGTCGATGAGGACGCGCGGGTAGCCGGCGATCTTCGCCTCGACGTCCGCGCGCGTCCACGAGAGGGAGGTCTTGCCGAGCTGCACGATCATCGTCACCTCGATCGCCGCCGCGCCCCGGACCGACGCCGGATCCGCGCCGCGCGTGTCGTCACCACGGCGTGCGGAGCCCGGTCGGGATCCAGGCAGCCATGGCACAGGCGAGCGGCAGCGCATGAACCATGGTGAGCTGCCCCCGTCTTACCGCCTTTCCGCGCCGCCAGCCGCCCCCTCAGCGCCCCCCGCCGGATCCGCTCGCGGCCGCGAGCTCCCGGCAGGCGATGCTGCGCGCGAGATCGTCGCTCGCCTCCCGCAGCATCCGGAGCAGCATCGGCAGCCGCGGCTTCGCCGGCGGCGCCCCGTCCGGGGCCTTCTGGAGCGCCGCGAGCAGCGCCTCGGCGCGCTCGAGCACGCCGCGCTCGACGCGGTACGAGGGGAAGAGGTGCGTGAAGTACGCGGACGCGAGCTCGTGCGTCCGCGTCTCGAACACCTGCTGCACCCGCTCGAAGAACGCCCCGGCGTACGGCTCGAGCAGCGCGCGCTGGAACGACCAGTTGAAGCCCGACATCGCCGCGCCCGTGAGGTGCAGCGAGCCGTACCCGCCCTCGTGGAACCGCTCCCACGCCGCCGCCTTCGCCGCCGCGTCCGGCCGCGCCGTCTCCGCGCGCAGCGCCGCGCGCTGGCCGCGATCCGACGGGTCGCGCTTGCGCTCGGCCGCGAGCCGCTCGGCCGCGCCCGCCATGCCCCGCGCGACCCACTTCACGGCGACCGTCCAGCGCATGTCCTGATCGATCTCGAGCCCGCCCACCTCGAGCTCGCCGTCGACGAGGCGCGCCGCGAGGGCGAGATCCGGCGCGGCGTAGGCCCCGTTGAGGAGCGCCCGCGCCCACACGATCTGCGCGTCGCCGCGCGGCGCCGCCCGGAGCGCCGCGAGCGCGAGCCCCACGAACGCGCTCGCCTCGGCCTCGCGCATCGCGTCCGGCACGAAGCGCGCGAGCGTCGTCACCGCGTTCGTGAGCACCGGCTCGACGAGCGAGAGGTCGGGCTCGGAGGGCAGCTTGTCCCGCACCAGCGCGAGGTACGCCGGGGAGGGGAGCTTCTGGTCGCGCACCATGCTCCAGAGCGACGACCAGAGCAGCTGCCGGAGGAGCGGGTCCTCCACGCGGCCCATGTGCTCGCGCACGAACGCGAGCGACCCCGGGTCGAGCGCGATCTTCGCGAACGTGAGGTCGTTGTGGTTCGGGAACACGAACAGCGGCGCCCGCCGCCCCCGCGCCCCCGCCACCTCGGTCGTCGCGCCGTCGATCTCGGCGGGCACCGAGTCGACGACGAGCGCGCCGGCCTCCTCGCGCGCGAGCGCCACGTCGATGCGGTGCGGCCGGAGCGTCGGGTAGTCCGCCGGCGCGGTCTGCACGACCCGCAGCTGCCCGATGCGGTCGCCCTCGGTCTCCCACTCGGCGGTCAGCGTGTTGAGCGACGCCTGCTCCAGCCAGACGCGCGACCACGCGCCGAGGTCGCGGCCGGAGCCCTCCTCCAGCGCGTCCAGGAACTCGCGCAGGGTCGCGTTGCCGTACTGGTGGCGCTTGAAGTACCGGCGCATCCCGTCGCGGAACGCCGGCATGCCGATCGCCGCGACGAGCTGCTTCATCGCGGCGGCCCCCTTGCCGTACGTGATGCCGTCGAAGTTCAGGAACGTGTGCTCGGTGTCCGCGAGCTCCCCGGCGATGGGGTGCGTGGTCACGAGCTGGTCCTGCCGGTACGCCCAGCCCTTCATCACGTTGAACACCTTCCACACGGCCGGCTGGAACCGGGTCGCCTGCTCCATCGCGAGGAAGGACATGTACGTGGCGAAGCTCTCGTTGAGCCAGAGATCGTTCCACCAGCGCATCGTCACGAGGTTGCCGAACCACATGTGCGCCATCTCGTGGAGCACAACCTCCGCGCGCGAGAGCCGCTGGTGGTCGGTCGGCGGGTCCCGGAAGATCATCCGCTCGCTGTAGGTCACGGCGCCGACGTTCTCCATGGCGCCGGCGTTGAACTCCGGGACGAAGATCTGGTCGTACTTGGTGAACGGGTAGGGGTAGTCGAAGAAGCTCGGGTAGAAGTCGAAGCCCTGCTTCGTGATGGTGAACAGCTCCTCCGCGTCGAGGTGCTTCGCGAGCGACCTCCGGCAGTAGAGCCCGAGCGGGATGCCGCGGTGCTCGTCGCGGACGCCGCTGTAGGGGCCGGCGACGAGCGCGAAGATGTACGTGCTGAACCGGGTCGTCTCCTCGAACACGCGGGTCGAGCGCCCCTCGCCCGCGGCGATCGTGCGGGTCACGCGGGCGTTGCCGATGACCTCCCAGTCGTCGGGGGCGGTCACGGACAGCCGGTAGCTCGCCTTGATGTCCGGCTGGTCGAAGCACGGGAAGAGGCGGTGCGCGCTGAACGGCTCGAGGTCCGAGTAGACGTACTCCTCGCCGTCCTCCGGGTCGCGGAAGTGGTGGAAGCCGTCGCCGGTCGTGTCGTAGTCGTTCTCGTAGACGATGCGCACGCGCGTCTCCGGATCGAGCAGCTTCCCCGGGAGCCGGACGCGGCAGTCGGACCACTCGGGCTCCACCGCGACGCCGCCCACCTCGAGCCGCTCGATGCGCCGGCCGCGGAAGTCGATGAAGGTGTCGCCGCCGCCGCGGACGTCGAAGTAGGCGATGGCCTCGCCGCGATAGCCGCGGGCGCCGCGCGCGAGATCGATGGCGAGCTCGTAGCGCACGTTGCCGATGCGCGCGGCGCGCTCCTGGGCCTCCTCCTGGGTGAGCACGTCCCGTCCAGGGCTGCCGGTCTTGTCCGTCATGCATGCACCCTAGGACGAACCGCGGGAGGGTGGCCAGCGCATCCACCACGGTCGCGATCGTCGCCCCGGCGCGGTGTGGCCGCGCGCGTCACGCGCGTGGGGGGCGCGCTCGACGCGGCGCGGGGGAGCGCGCCGCCTGGGCAAGGCGCGCACGGTGTGGGCGAGCGCGCGTGCGTGTACGAGCCACCCCGGCGGGCGGTGGCCGCCGGCGGCGTTCGGGCGGTGGCCGCTGGCGGTGTTCGGGCGGTGGCCGCTGGCGGCGTTCGGGCGGTGGCCGCCGGCGGCGTTCGGGCGGTGACCGCCGGCGGCGTTCAGCCGGCGGGCGGGGGGCGTCGCCAGGCGATCGTGGCGACGATCCCGGCGAGCGCGCCGATCGCCTGGAGGGTGTGGGCGAGCACCGAGACCGCGACGGCGGCGCTGGTGGAGAGCCCGAGCAGCGGGGCGGCGAGCGTGAAGGCGCCGTCGGTGGCGCCGATCTGGGCGGGAATGAGGTCGCCGAGCGCGGTGCCGATCACGGCCACGCCGTACGCGGCGAGCGCGCGGAGGGGGCCGCTGTCGGCGCCGACGGCGGCGAGGAGCACCGCGTACTGCGCGGCCTGGAGCGCGCGGCCCGCGCAGAACGCGGCGAGCGGCCGGAGCGGGACGGGCGGGTGCTCGCGGACGGCCTCCTGGAAGGCGGCGGTGGCGTTGCCGGCGCGGGCGAACCGCCGGGCGAGCCACGCGAAGGCGGCGCGCTGCCGGGCGGCGAGCGCGACGCCGGCGCCGCTCGCGACGGAGACGGCGGCGTGCGCGAGCAGGGCGAGCGCGAGCGGAGAGGCGCCGCCGCTCTGCCACACGGCCGCCGCCGCGAGGAGCGAGGTGGGGGCGAAGGAGAGGAGCGCGAGCGACTGGTTCGCCGTGGCGATCGCGGCCGCGCGCGGGGCGCCGACGTACGGCGAGAGCAGCGCGGCCTTGACCGCCTCGGCCGCCGCGCGCCCGGCCGGCATCAGCGTCGCGACCGGGTAGGCGACGACGTGGATGCGGGCGAGCTCCGCGAGCGGGACCCGCCGCGGCCGGCAGAGCGTGTAGGTCGCGAGCCCCTCGCAGCCGATGCGCGCCGCCTCGAGCGCGACGAGCAGCGGCAAGAGCGGCGCGGCGCGCCTCAGCGCCTCGAGCAGCGCCGCGGCCCCGGCGTGCCGGACGAGCGCCGCGAGGCCGGCCAGCCCGGCGACGCCGAGCGCCGCGTGGAGCACCGCCCGGCGCCGCGCGCGGCGGGCGGCGGCGCTGCTCGAGCGCCCCGGGCCGCTCGAGAGCCCGGCGCCGCTCGAGAGCCCGACGCCGCTCGAGGCCGCGGCGGGCGCCTCCTCCGGCGCGCTCCCGGCGTCGCTGCCGGGGCGTTCCTCTGCCGCTCCGGCCGGAGTCCAAGGCGTCATGGAGAGAGATCGCGGTGCCAGGCGCGTGCCGGCGCGGCGTGCGCGTCGCGTGCGCACGCGACCGCGGCGTTCCGGGCGGAGCGCGGGCGCCCGGCCGGGGCGCCAGGACGTCCACCGCCGCGCCCCGCTGCGTCTATTTTCTGTTATGCCAATTGACACAACAGAAATTCCAGATCATCCTGGTGCTCGTGGCAGACACAGCAGGTGGTCGTCCTCGGGGCAGGCCGAGGAAGGATCCCGAGCGGCTCTCGACGTGGGTCCCGCCCGAAGGCTGGTCACGCCTGGTGGCGTGGATCTCGCCGGAGGAGCGGTTGGCGCTGAAGCGGGTGGCGCTCGAGGCGAACACCTCGGTCGCGGATCTCGTGCGCGCCCTGGCCAGCGGCCTCGCCGGGGGGGTGATCACCCCGGAAGAGCTGCTCGGCCACGTGAGAAAGGGGATTCAGGTCATGGAAAAGATTCCGACGATGTTCGACCGCGGCGAGGACTTCAAGGTGCTCCCGCGGCCGCGTCAGGGTTGCGAGTGGGTCTTCGCGGGCGAGGGCCGCCCCACCGAGAAGCTCGACGGCACGAACGTGCGTGTGACCGTTCGTTCGGGCCATGTGGTCCGGGTCGAGAAGCGCAGGAATCCGAGCAAGCTCCAGAAGCAACAGGGGATCATCGACGGCTGGTATGTCGACGCGGACGAGCACGGACCGGAGGACAAGTGGGTCTTCGAGGCGGTCCGCGGCACGAGCTTCGAGGGCTGGCCGGACGGCGAGCATCCGGCCGAGGCGCTCGGGCCGAACATCCAGGGCAACCCGCTCGGCCTCACCCGGCACCTGTGCGTGCCGTTCAACCTCGAGATCCCCGTCTACGACGAGGTCCCGAGGACCTATGACGGACTGCGCGAGATGTTCCAGCAGCTGGAGAGCCGCTTCGCCCCGGGGCACCTCGCCGAGGGCATCGTGTTTCACCACCCCGACGGCCGGCGCGCCAAGATCAAGCGCAAGGACTTCCCGGGGATCTCCGCCAGATCGCGGTGAAGGCGCGCCGCGCACGAGAGCGGTGGCTGGAACACCGATCGCGTTGTATCGAGCGAGAGATGAACGAAGGCGCAGAGGACGCCAAGAACGCCAAGAAAAAGAAGATGTCGTGGCGTCCTTGGCGTCTTGGTGGCTCGAAGCTCTGCGCCTTAAGGGCGGGTTCCGCCGCCTGAGGTGGCCGATTGCCTCAGGCGGCGTCTCGTGCGGCGCGTCTGCGATCTCGTGGGGTCAGCCCTTCGGCTTGCCGTTCGCGTCCCACTCGGCCCAGTACCGCTCGAGCCCGGTGTCCTTCAGCGCCTTGGTGAGGAAGCGGCGGTCGATCCAGGGCTCGACGTCGAAGGTGTTCCTGATCAGGCCGAACTTCTTCGAGTCGCCGATCGCGGACTTGTAGCGGGCGAGGATGTACTCGTCGAGCAGGGGGCTCGCGTTCTGCTTCATGTCCTCGCCCTGCTGGGCTTCCTTGTAGTTCGAGAAGGGCGTGCCCGACTTCGACCACAGCTGGAAGATCTGGGTGCGGTTCTTCTCGTCGCCGACCCACGCCGCCGTCTTCACGAGGATCGTGATGAACCGCTGCACGACGTCGGGATACTCGTTGATGAAGTCTTCCCGCGCGAGGATGCCCGAGTTGCTCGGGTAGGTCGGCGAGTCGCCCTTCGTCGTGTAGACGATCTTGGCGATGCCCTGGTCGCGGAGAGAGAGGTAGTCGGTGCCGCCGAACACCGCGTCGATGTCCTTCGTGGCGAGCGCCGCCTTGGCCGTGGACGCGTCCATGTTGATGGCGCGGATGTCCTTCTCGGTGAGGCCGTGGCCCTCGAGGATCCGGTTCGCCGACAGCTGGGTCGCCGTGCCCTTCTGGAAGGCGACCTTCTTGCCGCGCAGGTCCCGGACTCCGTTGATGGGCGAGTCGGAGGGCACCACGAGGTAGGCGTGGCCGCGCCGGCTGGCGGCGGCCAGGAGCCGCGTCTTCAGCCCGCTCGCCCGTCCGACGACCGAAGGCAGGTGGCCGTGGCTCCAGATGTCGAGCAGGTTGTTCGCGACCGCCTCGTTGACGGCAGGGCCGGCGCCGCGGAAGAAGTTCCACTTCACCTCGATGCCGTCTTTCTTGAACTCCTCGGCTGCGATGCCCTGGATGTGCAGCAGGGAGAAGACGCTGCCGCCCGTGACGGGGCGGTTGCCCACGCCGACGCCCGGCACACCGATACGGATCACACTGGGCGCAGCGGCCCTGGCTCTGCCCGCGAGGAGCGCTCCGGAGACCGCCGCCGCCGCGCCGCCTAAGAACTGACGTCTATCCATGGCGGGGTCGAGATGCACCGGGCGTGCCGCGCTCTAGAAAGCCTTCCAATTCCGGGTCGAGCGCGCCGCGCTGCTGCTCCGGGAGCACCCGATCCGCAGGCGAGTGCTGCTCTCGCCGCACGGCGGGGCGCGCGCTGCTTTGGCTGGCAGGGACGGCGCCAGGGAAGGTAGGGTGCCGCCATGTCGATCCCCGATCTTGCGCGTGTGGGAGCCTTCCTGGAGGAGGTCGCGGGCGAGCACATGTTGCCTTTCTGGCGCCGCCTCGCGCAAGACGAGGTGACGCTGAAGGCGACGGCCTCCGACCCGAGCGACGTGGTGACCACGGTGGATCTCGCGGTGGAGCGGCGGGTGACCGAGGGACTGCGCGCGCTGCTGCCCGGATCGGCGGCGGTGGGCGAGGAGGCGGCGCACGCCGAGCCGCGGCTCCTCGACGCGCTCGCCGGCGACGGCTGGATCTGGCTCATCGATCCGATCGACGGAACGCGGAACTTCGTCGCGGGCAACGACCGCTTCGGGGTCATGGTGGCGCTGGTGAAGGCGTCGGTGACGCGCGCGGCGTGGATTCACCTGCCCGCGCGCGGACAGACCTTCTCCGCCGAGGAGGGGGCGGGAGCCTTCCTGAACGGCGCGCGCTTCCGCGCCGAGAGGCCGGACGGCGAGGGAGCGCCGCGGGGGACGATCTACGGGACGTTCATGCCGGGCGAGGTCCGCGCCGAGATCGAGGCGCGGGCGCTGGGCGGTCATGTGCCCGAGGAGGGCGCGGGCAGCGCCTGCGTCGAGTATGCGAGCCTCGCGCGAGGCCAGAAAGATTTCTGCGTCTATTACCGCATGCTGCCGTGGGATCACGGCCCCGGCGCCCTGATCCTCCGCGAGGCGGGCGGCGTGGCCGAGCACCTCGATGGGACGCCCTACGCGGTGACGAGCAAGAACCAGGTGACGATCGTCGCGCGGAGCAGGGGAGTCGCCGATGGGATCAGGCGGAGGTTGTCCGCGGGGGGCGGCGCCTAGGACACCGATCATGTTGATCGAGCGAGAAATCAAGCGCCAAGGACGCCAAGGCGCCAAGGACGCTAAGATATTTTCTTCTTCTTGGCGTCCTTGGCGCCTTGGCGTCCTTGGCGCTTCGAATTCTGCTCGTTTCAGTCTGGTTCAGCCCGATTGTCGCTCTAGGGCGTCAAGTCCAAGGATGCCTTCGGCGATCGGGCCCGTGGCCCCCAGCTCGGGGAGAGGGAGGTTTATCGTGCGGCATCATTGCGTGGACTTGCAGGTCTCACCGATACACACGTGGTTGTCACCGCACTCCGCGTCCGACGTGCAGTACTGGGCGTCCGGACCCTCGCAAATGCCGTCGTAGCAGACCTGACCACGGAGGGGGCAATCGGCGTCGATCGTGCAGGACCCGGCGCCGTTGCTGCAGGTATTGTCTCTTGCACAGAGGAGATCCAAAGGGCAATCCGCGTCTACGACGCACTCGGGGTCGGGCGGCGGCGAGCAGGACGCCGTGCCCTTCACCGGCCGAGTAGACTTGCAGACTTCATCGATGCACACGTGGAACAGAGGGCAATCCGCGTCCGACGTGCAGGAGTCCCGCCCCGCCGGACCCTCGCAAATAAAGCCGCCGCCGCTCTCGCCGCAGTTCTGTCCCTCGATGGGGCAGCCGACGTCGGGCGTGCAGGAGAACGCATCGTCAAGACCGCAGGACTCGCCCCAGAGGCAGTAGAGATCCGAAGGGCAATCCGCGTCCGCGAAGCACACGCAGGATTTCGCGCCCTCGACGCAGGCGCCGCTCACGCAGGAGAGCCCCGAAGGGCAATCCACGTCCGCGACGCAGCTCGCCTCGCACGTGCCCGCGCCGGAAGTCTCCCCTTCGCCGCACCCGGAGTCGGCGTCGCCCACGACCTGCTGCTTGTCTTGGCCGATGGAGACCTCGGAGGTACACGCGAACATCGCCGTCGCGATCGTCAGGCCCGCTGCGCTGATGAGCTTCTGGATTTTCATAATCGCTCCTCTCTACCGGCTCATGGCCGCGAGCGGAGCGATCCGTGTGAGAAAAGCCCTCTCGAGTCATTTCCCTTCGCACGCGGCGCGCACGCGAGCCGAATACGGTGAGCCGGGGCTCTGCCGCAGGAAATCGAGCATCGCCGCGCGACCCTCCGCTGTCCTGCCGAGGTTGCACAGCGCCACGACGCGGGCGGCGGCCCGCTCCTCCCGCAGCTCTTGCCCGCCCGCATCCGCGACGTCGAGCAGCGCGAGCGCGCGCTCCGGGTCGCCGCGCCGGAGCGATTCGTGGACGTCGCGCAGCCGCCGCGTCTCGGCGACGAGCGGGTCTTCCGCCGGCACCCCGGGCGGCGCTGCCGGTGCGCCGGAAGGGGCGGCCCGAGGCGCCCTCCAGGGCGCCTCGGGCCGCGCGCTCGTAGCCTGCGGCGGATCGAGCTTCTTGCCTTCCGCGGGCTCGATCGGCAGAGCCGGCTCGCGCGGGCTCTCCGCGGGCGCGCGGTCGTCGCTCGCTGGCGGCTGCGCCGCGGCCGCCGCGCGCGCGCGCCCGGCGATCACGGCGCCGGCCGTGCTCGCGCGCGGAACGGCCTTCGGCTCGCCCTGCGTCGTGTGCAGCGCGGCCACGACCGCCGCGGGCGCGAGCAGCGCCACGATTCCCCACGGCAGCGCCGCCTTCGCCGAGACCATCGCAAAGCCGGTCTTCGCGGCCCCGCCCGCCGTGAGGGCCGTGCCGACGGCCAGGCTCCGGCGGAGCTTCGCGCGCACGCGCGCGCGGTCCGCCGCCGTGCTCCGGTCGCCGTTTCGGGCGGCGTCGATGATCGATCGCGACACGGGCCCGAGCTGACTCATGCCTCCCTTCCTTCCTGCGGGCTGCACGCCGCGCGCCGGGGCCTCTTCATCGCGACCTCCACCCGTCGCGCGCCCGTAGGCGCGCCACGCCTTGCTCGAACTCCTTTCGTGCCGCCCGGAGGCGCGCGTAGACGGTGTTCACGTTGGCCCCGGTCGCCTCCGCGATCTCCGGCGCCGTCATCTGCTCGAGCTCCGCGAGCACGAAGACGGCGCGCTTGTGGTCGTCGAGCCCCTCGAGCAGCGCGTGCAAGAGCCGCGTCGCCTGCGCCTGCGCCAGCGCCTCGTCACAGCCGGCCGCGCCGCTCTCCACCTCGTCCGGATCGAGGGGCGGGGCCAGGGATCTCGCGAGCGGGCTCTTGCGCGTGTAGGCCCTCCGGTGCTCCCGCGCGACCCGCGCGACGATGCCCGAGAGCCACGCGCGCACCGTGGAACGGGGCTCGAACGACGACAGCTTGCGGTGGACGACGAGAAACACCTCCTGCACCGCGTCGTCGGCGTGGCAGTCCGGCACGCCGAGCCGGCGTACGTTGCGCCAGACGAAGTCGAAGTAACGCTCGTAGATCGCGTCGAACTCGAGCGCGACCTCGCAGTCCGCCGCTTCTGCCGAGGGCGAGATCTCCGCCGCGGCAGAAGCGGCGCTCAAGGGGACGGCACGGGCGGCCACCCTCGCCCATGGCCAGCGCGCGCCGGATCCGTGAAGAAAACGACCGCGCCCCTCAAAGCGAAAGCTCGAGCCCCAGGGCGGCCCGCGCCGCGACGCTCGGCGCGTGGACCTCGCCGACACCTTCGAGCACGAAGCGCGGGCGCTCGAGGGGCACCACCGCCTCGAGACGGAGCCTCAGGCGCATCCACGGCGCGACGACCCACGCGGCCGCCGCGCCGCCGCGTAACGCCGCCCACAAGGCGCTCCCTTCGTCCGGGTCGCTGACGCCGTATCCCTGGGCGTGCATGCGCCCGAGCTCGAAGCCGGCGCAAGGGACATCGACCTCGAGATGGGGTCGAACGGCGCGCGCGAGGGGTGGCAAGAGGGCGCACGCCGTGAGCGAGCCGGCGACAAGATCGATGGTCCCGCCGCTCTGGGGTTTGGCTGAGGACTCCGCCGTGGTCCCGGGCCAGAAGGATGCCCCGGCCTCCAGCCGCGCGGGGCCGACGACGACGCCGGCCCAGGGCTCGATGGCGCCGCTCAGATGCTGCATCGTGCCCAGATCGCCCACGCCGGCGAGCCCGATCCGGAAAAGGGGAGCCGTCTCGGCCGCGCCCTCCGTCGGACGCTCGCGTCCCCTCGTCGGGGACACGGACCTGGGCGGGATCCTCGGCGGTGTGGGCCCGGCGGGTCGTGCCGCGGCGGCCGGGGGCTCCGGGGCGGGATTGGCGGGACGCGCCCCCGCGGTCGAACGATCGTCCGTCGCTGCCGTGCCCGACCGCATCGCGACGTCCGGATCGATCGCCATCGCCACGATGAGGGCCCCCGCGTCGGCCAGCGCACGGCACGTCGCGCCGCGCACGGTTCGCGCGCTCTTCCACCCGTCGCGAGAGAGCTCGATGTGCAGCACGAAGCCCCTGTCCGCGGGCGTGATCGCGCCCGCCGCCCGGAGGGGGCCGCTCGAGGCAGGGCTCTGGTCCCCGAGGAGCCGGGCGATCTCGGCCTCGACGGCCGCGCCCGCGGGGCAGTCGGCGGGGGCGGTCCACCGCAGAGTGAAGGGGCGATCGTCGGCGCGCGCGGCGCTCGGAGCGAGGAGCGCGACACTCGGGATCACGACGGCACACAGCAGCGCCTGCGCCCTTGTGCGTGACGTACGCATGAGCGCCGCATCGTACCACGGGGCGAAGGCGGCGCGCCGCCGCGCGCAGGACGCTGCGCGTCGTCCGCCGCGCTCGACTCACGCGAGCTGGCGCGCTCGTTCGTCGAGCCGTCGCGCGCGGCGGGCGCGCAGCGCGGCGTCGACGCTGAACACCGCGAGCGCGGTCCAGATGCAGGCGAAGCTCGCGGCCTGGGTGGACGTGAACGGCTCGCCATAGACCAGCACGGCCAGCAGGAACTGGCCGCTCGGGGCGAGGTACTGGAGGAAGCCGAGGGTGGTCAGGGACAGGCGCCGCGCCGCGTTCGTGAACCAGATGAGCGGGAGCGCGGTGATGATGCCCGTCGCGGCGAGGAGGACGTCGGTGCGGAGATCCACGCGGCCCATGGCGCCGGCGCCCTGGATTTGGAGGGTGATCAGGTACGCCGCGCCGAGCGGGGCGACGAACAAGGTCTCCAGCGTGGAGCCGGGGAGCGAGCCGACCGCGACGACCTTGCGCAGCAGGCCGTAGAGGGCGAACGTCCCGGCCAGGGCGAGCGCGATCCAGGGGACCGAGCCGGCGCGCACGGCGAGGTAGAGGACGCCCGCCGACGCGAGGCCGAGCGCGATCCACTGTGGCGGGCGCAGCCGCTCGCGCAGGAAGAGCATGCCGAGGAGCACGCTGAGCAGCGGGTTGATGAAGTAGCCGAGGCTCGCGTCGAGCACGCGACCCACCGAGACGGCGTAGATGAAGAGGACCCAGTTCGCCGAGACGAGCGCCCCGGTCGCCGCCATCGCCGCGACGACGCGCGGGGCGCGGAGGGCCGCGACGAGCGCGCGGAGCTGCCCCGTCGCGACCGTCAGGGCCGCGAAGGCGAGCAGGCTCCACGCCGTGCGGTGGGCCAGGACCTCGACCGCGCCGACGTGGCGGAGCTGCTTCCAGAAGACGGGCACGACGCCCCACGCGCTGTAGGCCGCGACGCCGTACACGGCGCCCCACGCGGCGTCTCTGCGGTCGTCGCGGGCGTTCTCCGGCGTGGGCATCGGCGGTCAGGGCTCGTGAGGGGCGTCGCTCGACGGGGCCGTCGAGAGGCGCCGCTCGCGCTCGACCGACTCGGCAACATGGCGAACCTGCTCCGGGAATTCAAGCATCTTGCGCGCCGCGGCGCCCCGCGGCCGATCGCGCCCCGCGGCGCGGCGGATCCGCGGCCGATCGCGGCGCGCGCGGCCGCGGGGATCCGGAATTGAGCCGGGCTCCCTGGCGGCCTAGACTGCGTCGGTGAGCCTCTTCGTCGGGCGCTGGTCCTTGCTGAGCATCGTCCCCCGGGTGTGGGTCGACGGCGACCACCTCCACGCCAGGACATCGTTCGCCGTGCGCGCCCTCTCGCTCTTTTCTTACGCGATGACCCTCCACGTCGACCGGCGCGCTCGTTACGTGTTCATCGAGCGGCGGACCCTGTGGCTGCGCCGGCAGGGCCGCGCCATCCCGTTCAAGCAGATCGACCATATCGATTACCGCTTCTCGAGCTTCACGACGGAGTGGAACGCCAGCGGCCGGCCGACCGATCGGCTGGAGAGCTTCTCGGTCGCTCTGGTGCTCAAGGGCGAGGAGGAGCCGGTGCGCCTCTTCCGGTTCCGCGGCGAGGGCTCCGTCTCGACAGGCGGGCTCGGGGTGCTCGCAGGAGACGCGATCGTCGATCTCGAGGGCGCCCAGGAGGAGGCGTCGCAGCGGTTCGTGTCGCTCCTTCAGGAGTTCATCGGCGTCGGCCTGGGCAAGCCGATGCCGCGGCTGCGGGACGCGTCGGGCCAGGTGTGGGCGTGCCGCGCGTGCGCGCGACCGGCGCCCCCGCGCCCGGGGCGGTGCCTCTACTGCGGGGGCCAGGTAGCGCCCTCCGGAGACGCGGCGTCCGGCCCGAGTTCCTGAAGCGCCTGAGGCGGTGTCCCTGGCGACGTCCGGCGTCGTGGAGCGCGCCGTCTCCGCCCTCGTCACCGCAGCCGCGCCACCGCGGCGGGGCTTTCCACCGGGATGGACGGAGCCCGGTGGCGAGCGGTCCGCTCGGCCGCGCGGGCGGAGCACAGCCTCGCCCGCTGGTCCGGAGCGTGCTCGATCCCGCCACCGGGCAGCGCGTGCGCGCCCCTCGTCGTCCGGGCTCGCCGGCCCGTCGTCGCGGGACCGCGCGCTGCGATCCGGCGCAATTGCGGCGGTTCGGCGGCGGCAGGCGCGCGGGCGAGCTCGCCGTCCGCGCGCGAGGACTTCGTGGCACCTGGGTTGCTGCGCGCGGGCGAGGCGCAGGAGTTTGCGCCGAGCTCAGCGAGGTAGGAATGCGAAGTATCTATACTGTGGCGGGGCTGTGCGCAGCGACGATGGTCGCGTGCATGCACCATGAGCCCAACGAGGTGCAGCCCGGAGAGACAGAGCCCGAAAAGATGGGATTCGTCACCGTCCAGTGGGCGATCGAGGACAGGACCAGCGCCGAGCAGTGTGAGGCCTACGGCGCGAACGCGGTCGAGCTGCTGCTCATCAGCACGGACACGAACCAGGTCACCAGGCAGGTGGTCCCGTGCGAGCGGTTCGACGTGAGCGTGCAGGTCCCCGCCGAGGATTACGTCGGCACGCTCACGCTGATCGACGAGAAGGGGAAGGTCGTCAGCGACCCACTCCCGGTGGGGCCGTTCGAGGTCAACGGCAAAGAGGAGACGACGCGCAGGGTCAGCTTCCCGGCCGCCCAGCAGGGCGGCGACCAGCGGAGAGGCGAGGACCGGCGGAGAGGCGAGGACCAGCGGAGAGGCGGCGACCAGCGGAGAGGCGACGACCAGCGGAGAGGCGACGACCAGCGGAGAGGCGACGACCAGCGGAGAGGCGACGACCAGCGGCGGTAACGGGCGAGCAGCCCTCGCCGACCACCGCCAGGCCGCCGAACGACCGGCGACAGCCTCTCCGCAGCGTCGTCGTCGGCCCATGACGTCGGCCCCGCTCCGTCACGGCATCGGGGGCGCGCCCTCCCTTCGCGCGACCTCGCCGGTCTCCCGGCCTCCGAGCAGCTTCAGCAGCTTCTCTCGCGTGGTCAGCCCCACGTGGCGCGCCACCTCCTTTCCCCCGGCGAACGCGATGACCGTCGGGAGCCCGCGGATCCCGAAGCGACGGGCCAGCGAGGGGCACCGGTCGCCGTCGACCGCCACCACCTTCAGGCGCCCCGCCCCCTCCTCCGCCAGCTTGTGCAGGATCGGCGCGAGGGCGCGGCACGGGGGACACCACGCCGCGGTGAAGTCGACGAGGACAGGCACCCCGGCCTGCAGCACCTCGGCCTCGAAGCTCTGCTCGTTGATCTCCTGGATGGAACTCGTGGCCATGGGAAGAACCTCCATGCCTGGCCAGGTCTCGAGCGCCGCATCCATTACTGCGCCCGGCGCTGTAATGTGGCGGCGGATCAAGACCTGACCTCCGGAGACCATGGAAGCCATCAAGGACCCGGACGACATCCTGGGCTGCGTGTCGCACCTTGTGCGCGAGGAGCGCGCGGCGCTGGCCGCGCTGGCGCGGGCGGAAGGGGTCACGCCCGAGGATGCGGTCGACTGCGTGCAGGAAGGGCTCTGCACGCTGCTCACCCTCGCGCAGCGCGGCGCGCTTCCGGAGGACACCGGCGCCTGGGGCGGCGTGCTCGCCGGGATCGTGCGCAACGCCGCGCGCAACCGGCGACGGCGTCACTTCCGCGCCCGGCCGCACGAGGACCTCGACGCGCACCCGCAGGCCGCGGCGGATGCCCCGGCGACCGACGAGGCGATCGCGCGCGCCGAGGAGCACGTCCGCCTGCGCGCGTGTGTCGAGGAGCTCTGCGAGATCCAGAAGGCGGTGGTGACGCTGCGCATGCTCGAAGAGCAGCCGGGCGAGGACGTGGCGCGCGCGCTCGGCATCTCGGCCGGGCACGTCGCCGTGCTCTTGCACCGCGCCAAGGCCGCGCTGCGCGCCTGCATGACCACGACGGCCTGACCGCGCGCGGCGGCGCGGGGCCGGTCGGCGCGGCGGCGCAGCGTCCGCCGGTCGGCGCGGCGGCGCAGCGTCCGCCGGTCGGCGCGGTGGCGGGCGACGGGGCGCCCGGCTCTGCTATGCCTTGCGTTCACGCCATGAGCTCCCTTCCACCTGCCCCGAGCCTCCTTGCGCCCGACGAGCCGCCCGCGTTCGAGGTGGTGAACCCCGACGGCCGGTCGAGCGCGGTCCTGCTCTGCGATCATGCCGCGAACGTCGTCCCGCGGCGCCTCGCGCGGCTGGGCCTCTACGGCGACGAGCTCTCGCAGCACATCGGCTGGGACATCGGCGCCGCGCGCCTGTCGCGCCGCCTGTCCACGCTGCTCGACGCGCCGCTCGTGCTCTCCGGCTACTCGCGCCTCGTCATCGACTGCAACCGGCCGCCCGGCTCGCCGACCTCGATCCCGCAGATCAGCGGCGGCGTGCCCATCCCCGGCAACGCCATCGACGCCGCCGAGGCCGAGGCGCGGGCCGACGCCTGCTTCTGGCCCTACCACCGCGCCGCCGCCGCGCTGCTCGACGCGCGGCGCGACCGCAGGAAGAGCACGGTGGTCGTCTGCGTCCACAGCTTCACGCCCTCGCTGCTCGGCCAGGACCGGCCCTGGCATGCGGCCGTCCTCTACGGGCGCGACCGGCGGCTCGCCGGCCCGTTCCTCGAGGCGCTGCGGCGCGAGCCCGGCCTCTGCGTCGGGGACAACCAGCCGTACTACGTCACCGACGGCGGGGACTACTCGATCCCGGTGCACGGCGAGGCCCGCGGCCTGCCCTGCGTGCTCCTCGAGATCCGCCAGGACGGGCTGACCCGCGACGAGGACGTGGAGGCCTGGGCGCAGCGCCTCGCGAGGATCTACCGGGAGATCGAGGCCGCGCTCCTCCCCGGCGCCGGCGGCGCGTGACGCCGGCGCTCGGGTGGATTTCGGCCTCCTGCCGGGCGGGAGGCCGAAATCCGCCATGGCGGCGCCACCCACCGGGGCGCGCGCCGCACGCTAAATCCCGCTGTTCTCGGCGCGATTCGCCGCGGCACGCGCGCTGCTGAGCGCGCGGAGCATGGGAGATGCCGATATCACGTTGCGCCACATCGCCCGGCGGCGCCCCGAGGACCTGGCGCGCGCCTTCGTCCCCGGGGGACGCGCCGTGGAGGTGCTCGGCTGGGTCGACACCCAGGTCACCAAGATCGAGCGCCGCCTCGACAAGGCGCTTCACCTGCGCGTCGACGGCGAGCCGCGCGTGCTGCACGTCGAGTTCTGCTTCGCGCTGCGGCGCGACGTGCCGGATCTCGTCTTCGAGTACCTGGGCTTCCTCTTCTCCGCGCTGCGCGCCGACAGCGCTGGAGAGCCGGTGCCGCCGATAGAGAGCGTCGCCGTGGTCCTGTCGGGCCGCCGGCGGCGCTTGCCGGCCACGGGCAAGCGGCGCACCGCCTGGCCAGGTCGGCGCTTCAGCGGCACGCACTTCCGCATCGACGCGGTCTACCAGCGTACGGTGAGCGAGCTCCGGGCGCGCGGCAGCGTGCTGTGGCTGGTGTTTGCCCCGCTCGCCCGGGACGCGAGCCTCGCGGCGATGCGGGAGGTGATCGCGGAGCTCGGCGCGAGGGCGGCGACCAACGAAGAGCGGGCGGATCTGTTCACCGCGTTCCTGGTCATGGCCACGATCGACCCCTGGGGGCACAATCTGCGGAAGGAGCTGGTCACGATGGTAGAGGACAAGGAAGAGGGGCTGCTGCGGCGCACACCGATCATCGGAGAGATGATCATCGAGGCCGAGCGGCAGGCAGAGCAGCGGGGGGAGCTGCGGGGAGAGCAGAAAGGGGAGCAGCGGGGGAGGCAGCGAGGGAAGGAAGAGGCGGTCCTGGAGCTGCTCGGCCGCCTCTTCGCGCGGCGGGTCGGGCGCCGGCCGACCACCGAGGAGGAGCGCTCGATCCTCGCGCGGGCACAGGTGCTCGGCCCGGTCGAGGTCGAGGACGCCCTGCTCGACCTGGAGGGCGAGGCGCTGGTGCGCTGGCTCGCGGAGCCGCTGCGGCGGTCCTGAGCTTCTCCTGGAACACGGCGTCGAGGTCGGGCTCGGCGAACGCAGCTGCCACCGGGCGCGGCGAGGACGTTCCTCGAGGCCACGTTCATCGAGGCGGCGGGAACGGGAATCCTAAGCAGGGGCCCGAGAAGGCCGCCTGAGCTGACGGCCGCCTACCTACCCGCGCGAGGTAGCGAGCAGCGCCCGCAGCGCGTCGTGCAGGCGGCGGTACGTCACGACGGTGCCCCACGCCACGCCCTCCCGCGTGAGCTCGCGGGCGACCTCCGGACCGATGCCGGCGAGCACGCAGGCGCTGCCGAGCAGCCTCACCGCCACGGCCACGCGCAGGAAGAGCGCGAGCGCGCTCGCCTCCATCCGGTCGAGCCCGGTCACGTCGATGACCACGGCGCGCGCCTGCTTGGCGCTCACCGCGGCGAGCAGCCTCTCCATCAGGTACGCGCACCGCTCCTCGTCCACGGTGCCGATCACCGGGACGCAGAGGATCTGGCTCCACACCTCGAGGATCGGCATGGAGAGGGCGCGCATCGTGGCGCGCTGGTGCTCGATCAGCGTGAGCTTCTCGGTGAGCTCCCGCTCGTGGGCGAGCTCGCGCGCCCGGGCGAGCTCCTCCTCGGCGCGGGCGCGCGCGAGCGCCTGCGACGCCGCGGGCAGGAGGCGGCGGACGAGGCTCACGTGGCGCGCGTCGAAGGAGGCGCGCTCGGGATGGACGAGCACGAGCAGCGCCTGCAGGCCGCCGGCCTGGAGGGGCGCGTGCAGCGCGGAGCCGTAGCGCCGCAGGACGTCCTCCGGCAGGCGCTGCCACTCGGCCAGCTGGCTGAGGTCGAAGCTGGCCACCGGCCGGCCCGCGAGGGCCCGGTCGAACGCGGGCCCGCGCTGCCACACGGCCGCCGACAGGCGCGGATCGGTGGAGACCATGACGTGGCCCTCCGCCCCCTCCGCGAACGCGATCACGAGCCCGGCGGTGGCCCCGACCCGCTGCGCGGTCACCTCGACGACGCGCGACAACGTCTCCGCGAAGGTCCCCGGCTCCGTGAAGAGCAGGAGCGCCTCCGCCAGCCCCTCCGCCTCCAGCCGGAGCGCCCGCTCCTCCTCACGCGCGCGCTGCAGCTCGGCGATCGTCTCGCGGACAGCCTCGTCCTCCATCACCCCTCACTGCCCGAACAGGAGGACGGCGATGGAGAGGTTCGCGTGCTGGTTCTTGCCCCGCGTGAAGCACCCCTGCTCACCGAAGGTGAACCGGCCGAGGAACGGCGCCTCCCCGAGCGACGCGACCACCCCCTCGACCACACGGTCGATCTCGTCGCGCACGGCGAGCATGCACCCCGCGCAGAAGATCACGAGCGCGCCCTGCGCGCGGAACGAGGGCGGCGCGGACTCCCGCGCGGCCTCGACCACGGAGCGGACGCGGCCGATCAGGCTCTCCCGCGAGCCGGTCATCAGCACGAGCTCGTCTCCCTCGTTGATGTTCGCGCCGAACGTCATGGAGTTGTCGGCCTCGACGGTGCTCGGATGGATGAGCAGGAACTGGGGGACCTTGCCGATCCACCCCGAGGGCCGCCCGAGCGGGTGGAGCGCGGATTGCTCCACGATGGATCCGCCGCCCAGCTGCGCGGTGATCACGCCGCCGGTCCAGCGATCGTAGACCTCGGCGGCCGGGAGCCCGTCGATCTCGGGCAGGCGCCTGCCCTCGGCGCGGGTCACGCGACAGCGGTGCTCGGTGGGGACGTAGCCGCTGCTGAACGCATACGAGATCTCGCCAGAAGGGTAGAGGGCGGACAGCAGCACGGCGCCCTCGCTGGCCCGCCCGCGCTCCAGCTGCGATTGTTTCCCGTCGATGGCGTTCGCCGCAGACGAGCCCCCGAACACCGGCACGTTCGGGCCGACCACGTCCGCAATGCCGAGCAGGACGTCCTCCTCCGCGCCCGTCTGCGAGGTGAGCCATAAGAGGGCCGGGAGCTCGCCGGCCCGCCCGGCGTCCTCGACGGCGCGCCGCGCCGCGCGCGCCCCGGCCGCGCGCGCGTCGCCGCCGATAGGCTCGGCCGCGACGCCATAAGCGCCGTCGGCGTCGACGATCCCGAGCATGGCGAGGCCGGGACCGGGCGCGCCGTGGACGCCGGCGGCGGTCATGACCGACAGGCACGAGCTCGAGCCATGGACACGCACCGACGGCGGCAGCGCCTCGGTGGCGCGGGCGAGCTCGTTGACGTCGTAGGGCTCCGTGTAACTCAGGAAGATGTGGTCGGGCGTCGCGCCCAGGCTCGCGCGGAGCGCGGCCATGGCCTCGGCGAACGCCGCGCCCGCCGCCCCTGCGGTCGACGCCGCGGTGGCCATTCTCATCTGCGCTGCTCTCCTTCGTGCGCGGTCCAATCCGCCGTGACCGACGCGCCGACCGGCGACCCGGAGAGGACGACTGTCATATTCATGCGATTTCTCTCCTCGGCGCCTCGCGCGCTCGCCGGCCAGGACCGCGGCGATTGCGGGGGGAGATATACACGAAAACCTGCGCCGGACCTGCCGCGATTCGGCGGCGGCCCGGGCCCTCGGCCGCGCTGGCCCCTCGCGCTTCCCCGGGCGCTCCCGGCCGAGCCGATAGTGCGCGCGGCCTGCTACCGGAGCGTCGCCAGGAGCCGCCGCATCTCGCCGACGGCGGGCACCGGCTCATCCGCGAGCGACCACTCGTCGATAACGCGCCGGGCGAGCGCGCGCGCCTCGTCCTTGTTCCCCCGCCGCGCGGCCCGGTGCGCCGCGCGCACCGTGGCGAGGCTGACGCTGGTCAGGAGCGCGTCGCTCGCGGAGGACGCCGCCTCCACGCGCTCGACGAGATCGTGCTCCCCCGTGCGCTCGAACGTCGCCGCCATGGCGTCCGCGAGCACCGCCACGAACGGCCCCGGCTCGCGGAGCAGCGGGCGCCACGCCTTCGCGGCGCCGGCGTGATCCGCCTGCGCGAACCGCTCGGCCCCCCGGGCGAACGCCTCCACGCCCGGCACCGCGTCGTCGGAGAACCTCGCGCGCAGCGCGCGGAAACGCGCGAAGCAGCGGGCCGAGACCGCCGCGGTCGCGCGCGCGCAGATCGCCGGGACGCGGAGGGAGGTGTCGATGCCGGCCGCGTTGAGCGGGGAGGGCTCGGGGTCGAGGAACCGGGCGACGATGAGGTCGGCGATCTCGGCGGGGCGACCGAGGACGCGGCCGAGCTCCAGCGCGGTCCACGCGATGTCGAACCGCTGGACGCGGACCCAGCCAGCGTCCTCGGCCGAGATCGTCATCGACCGCTTCGCCCGCTCGAGCGCCGCGCCGAGGCGCGCCTCGCTCGCCTCGATGCGCACGAGCAGCATCTCGCTCTCGACCTGCTCGTTCGGGGTCCTCCCCGAGGAGAGCGCGAGCGCGATCCCCCGCGCCTCCTCCCGCGCGCCGGCCGCGAGCAGCTGGGTGGCGAGGACGCCGGCGATGTAGGCGTTGTGCGGCGAGAGCACGTGCGCGCGCCGCGCATACGCGAGCGACAGCCCCGGATCGCCGGGGCGGATGGCCTCGAACAGCCACCCGTAGCTGGCCCACGGGGCCCACGCCTGCGCCGCGCGCCGCGCGCTCTCCGCGCTCGCCGTGCCCCGGGTCACGCCGGCGACCTGCAGCCACGGCGAGCAGTTCTCTCCGGTAGGGTTCTTCGGCTCGGCCTGCACGGCGAAGAGCGCCATCTGGGCGGCGCGCTGCGGATCGGTCGACTGGAGCAGGCAGGAGGCGGTCGTCGCGAGCGTCGCGCGCGCCCACGGCGAGGCCTCGCGCTGGACCAGGCGCACGAGCTCCTCGGCCACGCCCGGATCCGCGCCGGGCCTGACCATCTGCGCGATCCGCGCGCGCGCCGCGAGCGCGCCCGGCGAGGGCGCCTCCGAGGGGGACAGGAGCGCGATCTCCGGCGCGGGGAGGCCGAGCACATAGGCGCAGCGGAAGCGCTCGCCCGGCCCCATCTCGGCGAGCTCGCCGGCCAGCGCCTCGACCCGCGCGCACTCGACCTCGAGCCCGCCCGCGTTGTTCATCATGGCCATCGACAGGTCGAGCAGCGCGAGCGCGCCGGCGACGTCGCGCGCCCGGGAGAAGTCGGCCACCACGGCATCCAGGCGGCTCGAGAGCGGCAGCCGGCCCGCCTCGATCAGCGGGGCCATCGACGCGCGGATCGCCTCGTACAGCGCGCGCCCGGCCCCGCGCCCGACCCCGAGCGCCTCGCCGCTGGGCCCGCGCAGGGTGACGGCGACCCGGAAGCCCGCGCTCTCCCGCACGATCTCCCCGTCGACGTAGGCGGCGGCGCGGGCGCGCGCCGCCTCGATGGACTGCGCGCGCGCGCCGGGCGCGGCGTACGGATCGAGCGGGAACCGATCCACCGGCTGGCGCGGCAGCGCGAGCAGCTCGGCCGGGACCAGGGTGCGCGCCGCGCTGCCCCCGAGGACGAGCCGCGCCCGCTCGCAGAAGCTCGCCGCGGCGGCCGCGCCGAGCCAGCCCGACGGCTCCTCGACGCCCGAGGCCTGGAAGAGCGGGCACGCGATCACGGCGTCCGGCGCCTCGAGGGGCGAAGGCGCGGGGGCAGCCGGCGGCGTTCTGCCGACCACCGCGGCGGCGAGCACGCCGGTCGCCGCCGCCACGCCGGCCACCGCGAGGAGCCAGCGCCGCCTGCGCTGCCCGGCGCGGGGCGCAGCGCTCCGCTGCGGCCGCGCCGCGGGGCCGGGCGCAGTGCTGCCGTCGTGATCTGCCGGCGCGACCACGAGGGCGGGCGCAGAGGCCGCGGGGGAGGGGTCCCGAGAAGAAAAGTCGGTGGAAGCCGCCAGGGTCGCCTCGGAAGCGCGGGCGGAGGACGCGCGGGCGGGGGTCGCCTCGGAAGCGCGGGCGGGGGTCGCGCTGGACGCGCGGGCGGGGGTCGCGCTGGACGCGCGGGCGGGGGTCGCGCCGGAAGAAAACGTGCTCGTCGTCGCCGTCGCGGAGAGGTCGTCGCGGCCTTCGCGGCCGCGCTCCGGCGCGCGCGCGGCCGGGGGCTCCACGCCCGGCCTCAGCGCCAGCGTCCCCTCGTGCAGGGACTCCGCCCTGGCCCGCAGGCCCGCGGGCAGGGCCGCGCGCTCGCCCAGCGCTTGGGCCAGCGCGATCACGGCGGCCGAGGCGCTCGGGAACCGCTGCTCCGGCTCCGGGGCTGCGGCGCGCGCGAACCAGTCGTCCATCGCGACGGGCAGGGCCACGCCGCGCCTCGCCGCGCGCGCCGTGGCGCGCTCCACCGGGCCCGAGGCCGCGATCTGCAGGAAGGCCATGACGTCGCGCCCGCCCGCCGCCTCGTCCTTCCAGTAGGGCGCCCCGGCGAGCAGCGCGAACGCGATCATCCCGAGCGCATGGATGTCGGCGGCCGGCGTCACCCGGTGGCCGCGGAGCTGCTCCGGCGCCATGTACATCGGCGTCCCCACGGACGCCGTCGACTCCGCTCCCCCGTCCTGATGAAGCACCTTGGCGATGCCGAGGTCGAGGATCTTCGCGCGCGGCGCGTCGTCCTCGCGCTGCTCCAGGAACAGGTTGCTGGGCTTCAGATCGCGGTGGACGATCCCGAGGGCGTGCATCTTGTCGAGCCCGAGCGCGACCTGCCCGAGGCAGGCGACCGCCTCGGCGGGATCGAGGCGCCCCGCGCGCGTGAGCCGCTCGGCCAGCGTCTCGCCCCGGAGCAGCTCCATGACGAGGAAGGGAGCCCCCGTCTCCTCGTCGACGCCGGCGTCGACGACGTCCACGAGGAAGGGGCTGTCCACCTGGCCCGCGACGCGCGCCTCCAGCGCGAAGCGCTTCCTCCAGTCGGCGCGCTCGAGCGCGTGCGGGTGCATCAGCTTGAGCGCGCGCCGGCGATCGGTCTCGAGGTCGACGGCCTCGTACACGGCGCCCATCGCGCCGGCGCCGATGCGGCGCACGACGCGGTAGCGGCCGGCGATGAGCGTCGCGTCGATCATGGCGGCACCTTCTCTCTACCACGCGCGGCTGTCGCGCGGAGAGGACCAGGATGACGGCGACGCGGCGACGCGGCGACACGGCGACACGGCGACACGGCGGCACGCGGACGACGTCGCGCTGACGCGGGCGAGAGGCCCGCGCTGCGCCGAGCGACACCGCGCCGCGGCGGGCCGGACCCGCTGCGCTCACCGGCGCCCGCGCCGCCTAGCCGTGCTCGGCCAGCGGCACGGGCGCGCCCTCGCTCGCCCGCGCGAAGTGCCTGGCGGCGAGCTCCTGGCCGAGCGCGCGATCCTCGTCCGTGAGCAGGCGGAGCGCGGCGTCGCGCACGAGCACGTGACGGAACCGGTACTCCCCGTCGCCGGGCGCGCGGCCCGACCACTGGCTCTCGATGAGCTCCAGCCGGACGAGCTCGCTCAGCGCGGATTTCGTCTGCTGCGTGCCCTCCTCTTGCCCGAGCAGCGCGAGCGCGCCGCGCGCCGAGAAGGCTTGCCCGAGGACGCTCGCGGCGCACAGGAGGCGGCGCACCTCCGGGACGAGGCACGACAGCCTCGCCTGGAGCATCGCCAGCACCGTCTCGGGCAGCTCCTCGCCCTCGGCGGCGGCGCGGATGAGCTCCTCCAGGAACATCGGGTTGCCGGCGGCCTGCTCGACGAGCCGCGCCGCCACGGCCGCGGGGACCTCGGGGCCGAGCGCCGCGGCGATCAGCCGCTCGGCCGCCCTGTTGCTGAGCCCCGGGAGGTGGATCCGCTGCACGGTCCGCCCCGCCTCCCACAACGTCGGGAAGCGCGCCGTCACCTCGGGGCGCGCGAAGGCGAGCACGAACAGGGGCCGATCGCGCAGCTCCCGCAGCGCGGCGTCGAGCAGCTGGATGGTCGCGTCGTCGCTGCAGTGCAGATCGTCGAGCACGAGGAGGCAGGGCCGCGCCGCGCACTCGGCGCCCAGGAAATCCAGGAAGGCGCGCTGGACCTCTGCGCCCATGATCCTCGGGTCGCCGCGCGCGGCGTCGAGGAGGTCGCTCGGCCCGGCGACGAGCACCCCGCACATCGACGCGAGGACCTCGCCGATTCGCGACGCGCGCGCGGGCGCGACGCGCGCGGCCGCGCGCTCCCGGATCTTCTCCTCCTGGAGCGCCGGCGGATCGCCGGCCTCCACGCCGCAGCGGCGGCGGAGCGCGTCGGCGAGCAGGCCGTACGGCGTGCCCGTCGACGCGCCGCCGTCACCCGAGATCACCTCGACGTGGGCCGCCCGATCGCGCAGGCGGCGCAGGACCTCGCGCCGCAGCCGGGACTTGCCCCCGCCCGGCGGCGCGACGACGAGCGCCGCCGAGGCCTCCGCGTCCTCGGCGCACCGCGCGATCGCCGCGGTCAGCATCGACAGCTCCTGGTCGCGGCCGACGCAGGGGGTCGGTCGGCCGAGCAGCGGGCGCGGCGCGTCGGCGCCGCCCGCGAGCTCGCCGCGCAGCACCGGGTGCTCCCCCACCGTGGTGAGATCGAAGCGCGACCCGAGCAGCCGCTCGCTCAGCCGGTCGAGCCAGACGCCGGGCCCGGCCTCGGGCGCCCCCTCGAGCTCGGGCTCGGACCCGCCCGACGCGGCGCTCCCGCCGGGGCGGAGGAGCGCCTTCGCGCGATCGAGCGCCTCGCCCACCGGGAGCCGGTCCTTGAGCAGCGCGCGGCCCGTGGCCAGCACGACGCGCGCCTCGGGCCACTGCTCCTTGATCGCCAGGGCGCAGCGGGCGGCCTGCGCGGCCTGATCCACGGCGCTCGGCGCGGGGGGCACGATCACCGCGAGCGAGCCGTCGGCGAGCCACTGGATGCGCCCCTTCAGCCGCATCAGCCGGGCGCGCAGGGCGTCGCGGGGGGGGCGCGCCTCGGGGCCCGTGGCCGGGAGCGTCTCCAGCTCGGCGAACCGCGGCGCGACCCCCGGCACGGCGAGCACGACGCAGAAGAGCTGCATGACGTCGCCGCCGAGGGCCTCCGGGGCGCGCGCCGCGACGCTGCCCGACCGCGCGGGCGCGCTGTCCTGCGCGTGCAGCTCCAGCGCGGCGAGCTCGTCGCGCAGCGCCGCGGCGTCGGGGGGGCGGCGTGCCGGGTCCTTGTCGAACATGCGCGCGAGCAGGGCGGAGAGGGCCGGGGGCGTCTCCGGGCGCAGCGTCTCGACCGGCGGCGCGTCGTCGAAGCGGCACTTCGTGATCACCGCGACCGGGTCGCGCGCGAGGAAGGGCGGCCGCCCGGTCAGGCACTCGAAGAGGACGCACCCGAGCGCGAACACGTCGGCGCTCGGCCCTACCTCGCGCTCGCCGCGCGCCTGCTCCGGGGCCATGTAGCCGGGGGTGCCGATGATGCGTCCGGTGCGCGTGAGCGCCGAGGCCGCGAGCTCCGCCTGGGCGATGCCGAAGTCGAGCAGGGTGACGCGATCGACGCGATCATCGCGCAGGAACAGGTTGCCGGGCTTGATGTCGCGGTGCACGACGCCGCGGTCGTGCGCGAACGCGAGCGCGTCCGCCGCCTTCTCGAGCAGCGTCACGCACTCGCTCACGCGCAGCGGGCCGCGGGCGAGGCGCTCGCTGAGGTCCTGCCCGGTGAGCCACCCGATGGCCAGGTAGGGCCGGCCGTCCTCGGTCTGGCCGTGCGCCACGTACGACGCGATGCCCGGGTGGTCCAGCTCGGAGAGCAGCCGTCCCTCGCGCAGGAACCGCTCCACCGCCTCGGGCGCGCCGGTCCGCGCGTGCAGGATCTTGAGGGCGACGGGCTCGCCGGTGCCGACGTCATGGGCGCGGAAGACCTCGCCCATGCCGCCCTTTCCGGCCAGACGTCCGACCAGGAAACGACCGGCAACGAGCGAACCCTCCCGAAGCGACATGAACGATCTCTCTCCTGGGGAGCATACACGCTCCCAGCGTTGCACCAAGTGTGGCCCGGCGATCTCGATCCGCGCCGCGCCGCGCCGCGCGCGGGGGCCTCTCTCGTCCGGACATGCTCCGTACGAGGGCCAAGGATAGCGCACAAGCAGAACGCGCCGAGCGTGGGCCCCGCGCCGTGTCGATCGACGACCGAGGGCCGCCGCCGGCGGGCGTGTCGAGCGCGGCGCCGACGGTCCCCGCGCGCGGACCCATGCCCTGACGCGGCAGGCCGTCGGAGAGCGAGGGCGGCGCCGGCGCCAGGCGCGGCGGAGCTCGACGGCGCGCCGTCAGGAAAGCGCGGGCGCAGGACAGGGACCCGATGTCGTCAGCCGCGGAGCGCGAGCTCGACGCTGCCCCGCAGCTTCCGCTCCGCCCCGCCGTGCTCGCGGAGCGCGGCCAGCACCATGCCGGCCGTCACCTGCGCCAGACTACCCCGGCGGAGAGCAGAGGCCCGAGCATAGGCGGCCTCGGCGCGCCGGGCATTCTCGTGGGCTGCCAGGGGGCCTCTCCCATTCGTCCCCGCGGCAACGTATTACCACGAAGTGTGCGCGCCGGATGGGTCGCGAGCGCCAACGTGCGATGGGTCCGATCAGCAATCTCTCGACGTGTTCCGGGCTGCAGATGTCCTCGAAGCAATGAGAGCGCGCGGTCGGCATGATCGCGCGTGGCGCGCGCAAGAGGAGCAGGGCCGAGTGTGTCGAGCAAACGCTTCAGCCTCCGTCGATAAACATCCGCGCGGCGAACGTCCTTGACATTGTCCGGATACTGCTCGGCGAGTCTCCGGTATAGGACCCGCTCAGCGAGCTGCTGCGCCGAAATCTCGTGCAGTTTTGCATAGGTTCATGGTTATTGATTGGACGCAGTTCCCCCGCGCCTCGTCAGCGTGTATCGTCCGGCGGCGAGTCTTGCCCCAGACGTGCTCGGAATGCTCCAAGGCCATCGAAATCGGGCGCCAGTCGCCACCAGACCATGTCGAACACCCCGCTCGCTCTGCCTCCCCTCGACCTGCTGATCCACAACCTTATCGCCCTCATCGTGGCGATCGTGCTGGTGATGCTCCTGTCGGAGCTCGTCGTCGCGACGATCCTCAGCGCCTCGAGGTTTGCGCTGCGCGCCTCGATCTTCAGCGCGGTCACCGAGGAGGAGCGCGCGGCGCTGCGCAAGCGGGTGCGGCGCCAGGCGCTCATTATGGTGGCGCTGATCAACCTGGGGCTCCTCGGGGCTGCCTTGATCGCGAGCTTCACGGGCCGTCGCGCGCTGGATCTGGCCCGGGGCTGGCTCGTGCAACTCCGCAGCGAGGACCTCTCCTCGCTCAGGGCGGCCGGCTTCGCCGTGGTCAGGATCGCGGTCCTTGCGCTCATCACTGACGCCCTGGCCAGGGCGCTCGCGGCGGGGCTCGGCAAGGGCCTTTCCTCCTCAGCGTGGTTCACGAAGCACCGGGCGCCCCTGTCCGATGTGATCAAGCGCCTCCGCATCGCGCTCCGTGTCACGATCCTGTGCGCCGCTGTGTTCCTCATCGCTGGTACGCTCGGGCTGCCCGAGGGGGCGCGTCGCGCGGTCGCCATCGGCACCTACGCGTTCAGCGCGTTCTATATCGCCCGGCTGGTGGTCGGCGTCGCGTACATCCTGGTGGATCTGCTCTTCGAGACGTCGGGGAGGCTGAGCAGCTTCGAGAGCCCGCTCAGGTATCTCGGCGGCCTCACGCACCTCGCCGGGTTGACCAAGCGGACGGTGGACTACTTCGTCTACGTCGGGGCCGCGACGCTGGTCGCCGATGAGCTCACTCCCGATACCTGGATCGCCCGGGTCGGCGGGATCGGCGTCCGCGCGATCGCCATCTTCTACACGAGCCGGGTCCTCGTGGAGCTATGCAGCATCTTCGTCAAGGAGTTCTTCCTCACGAAGACCGAAGAGATGGATCCAGGCACGTTCCAGCAGCGGAAGACGCTCGTCCCGGTCGCGATGGGGCTGGTGCGGTATGGCATCTATTTCTCGGCGCTCCTCATGGTGCTGCGGGCGGCGGATATCGACACGACGCCGCTGCTCGCAGGCGCCGGGGTGCTCGGCGTCGCCGTCGGCCTCGGCGCGCAAGCGTTCGTGGGCGACATCGTGGCAGGCTTCTTCATCCTGTTCGAGAACCTCCTCCTCGTCGGCGACCTCGTGGAGGTGAGCAGTGTCCGAGGCGTCGTGGAGGAGATCGGCGTGCGAATCACGAAGATCCGCGACGACGCGGGCGTGCTCCACGCCATCCCGAACGGAGAGGTCCGCAAGGTGGCGAACCACTCCAAGGGCTACGTGAACGCGGTGGTCGACGTGTACGTGCCTTATGAAGAGGATCTGCGGCGCGTGCGCTCGATCCTGTCGTCGAGCGTGCAGAAGGTGCTCGAGGAAGAGACGGGCCAGCGCGGCCCAGTGGAGGTCAACGTGGAGGAGCTGGGCGAGGGCTCGATCCTGCTCCGGGTGGTCGCGCGTGTCCCGCCCGGCAAGGACGAGGATCTGGGCGATGCGATGCGGGCGAGCGTGGTGGACGACCTGCGCAGCGCTGGTATCGGCGCCCCGCGCGCGCGCCGCGCCGTGCTGATCGACAGCGCGCTGCGCGTCGGGGCGCCCGCCGAGAAAGAGGAGGACGAGGGCGAGGAGGCGACGCCCAGTCCCTTCGCGCCTCCCTCGGGGGGCGATTGACCGCCGAAGAATTTGCACCTGCGGCAGCCCTCGCTCGCCGCTGTGCTGCTCCGGCATCGCGCGATGCAAGGAGGGGTGTGGAGAGCCGCTCCAGGGACCGCGCCCGAGCTGCACCGCGAAAGAGGGCGGCCCCGCCCGGCAACGCGCCCGGCGCGCTCCGCGCTGGACGGGCGCGAGGCGCCGTGTGGCAGGATGTCTCGTCCGTGGCGCCTTGTCGCAGCGAGCTCGTGCCGGAGTCGTAGGGCGAGGCCGCCGAGCGCACCAGGGCACGCGCAGGCGTGCCGCCCTGGCGCTCCAGCAGCGCTCGCGGCGGCACCGTTCGTGTATCGCGCCTTCATCACACTGCGCCGGGCCTCGCGCGTCGAGCCGGCGTCCATTCAACGACATCGATGGAGGTACCGATGACCCAGGCGATCAATCCGAGGTGGTGGGATACGCACAAGGCGTCCGGCTGGGAGCGCGTGAAGGAGGCGCTGCGCCGCGACTGGGAGCAGACGAAGGCGGATTTCACCAACGACAAGGGGCACGAGCTGAATCAGGACGTCGGCGACACGCTGAAGCAGGCGGCCGGCAAGCAGGCGATCCCGCCGCGCGGCGTGCCGAACAGCAGCTGGGACGACGTCGAGCCGGGGCTGCGTTACGGCTAGGGCGCGGCGGGCCAGTACAGGGAGCACACCGACTGGGACGACAACGTGGAGAGCAAGCTCAGGGAGGAGTGGAACGACCTCAAGAGCGGGCGCACCTGGGACGAGATCAAGGGCACCGTGCGGCGCGGCTGGGAGTCGGCGCGGCGCAACCCGTCCTGAGCGTCGCCGGGGCGCGCCGCCGGGAGCGCCCGGGGGCGGCCGCGCCGGCCCAGCGCGCTCATCCGGCGATGAGGTGCCGCGCGTAGCCGTAGACGTACGCGGTGATGATCAGGACGGCGGCGACGTCGAGCAGGAAGCCGGCCTTGATCATCACCGGGAGCCGCACGTAGCCGCTGCCGAACACGATGGCGTTCGGCGGCGTGCCCGCGGGCAGCATGAAGTCGCAGGACGCCGCGATCGTGGCGGCGAAGAGCACGCCGAGGTCCTGCGGGAGCACGTTGAGCGCGACGTTGATCGTGGCGGTGTTGGAGGCCAGCGCCGACAGGGCGACCGACCCGGCGCTCGCGAGCCCGATCTGCGAGAGCAGCGGCGCGTCCGCGACGACCGCGAGCTGCGCGGCCATCCACGCGGAGAGCCCGCCGCCCTCGATGCCCGCGGCCATGGCGAAGCTGCCGCCCAGGAGGGCGAGCGTGCCCCAGGGCATCCGCCGCAGGGACGCGAGAGAGAGCGCACGGAGGGCGACCAGGGCGAGCGCCGCCGCGACGGCCACGCCCGCCTCGACGTGCTTGCCGAGCAGCTTGAACCCGGCCCCGGAGCCCGGCGCCGCCGCGGCGCCGAGGGCGGCGAGCGCGGCCCCCACGCGCGGACCGATCGCGGCGCGCAGCGGGTCGCCGAGGATCCAGAGCGCGCTCGATGCGGCGAAGACCACGGCGACCTTCCGCTCGCCGGGGCTCATCGGGCCCATCGCCGCGAGCTCGCGGTCGAGCGCGCCGCGCGCCGTCACGTGGCCGAGGCCGTCCCGCCGGCCCACGCGCCAGAGGGCGAGCCAGACGAGCGGGATGAAGAGCACCACGAACGGCAGGGCGATCGCCATGTACCGCAGGAAGCCGAGGTCGTGGTGGAGCTTGTCCGCGACGAACCCGCAGAAGATCGAGTTGGTGCCGGTGCCGATCTTCGTGCCGATGCCGCCGACGTTCGCGGCGTAGGCGACCGCGAGCATGAGCGCCGTCCCGAAGTGCGCGAGGCGCCGGCCGCCGGCGGCCGCCTCGAGCTGCGCGAGCAGGGCGAGGCCGATCGGGACCATCATGACGGCGGTCGCCGTATTGGAGATCCAGAGGGAGATCGCGCTCGTCGCGACGAGCATCCCGAAGAGCAGCCGCTTCGGGTCGGTGCCGATGGCCCGCATGATGTGCAGCGCCACCCGGCGGTGCAGGCCCCACTGTTCCATGGCGGCGCCGATCGCCATCCCGCCGAGGAACAGGAAAATGTAGGCGTCGAGGAACGGGGCGGCCGCGCGGGCCGCGTCGCCCGGGAGCCCGCGGCCGAACACCCCGAGCAGCGGAAAGAGGACGAGCGGCAGGCACGCGGTGACCGCGATGGGGAGCGCCTCGAACAGCCACCACAGCGCCATCCACGCGGCGACCGCGGCCGCGTACGCGGGGCGGTGGCCGTAGCCGGGGACATCGTGGAGCCCGCTCGGCACGAGCGCGATCGCGAGGGCAGCGGCTGGACCGGAGGCGACGCCGAGCCAGCGGAGCAGGCTCGGCCGGCGCTGCGCGCGACCTCGGCGCGGCGCGCCCGGCGGTGTGGCGGAAAGGTCGGTGCCCTGCATGGGGCGACTCTAGTCCACCGCGGCGCCTCCCCGGCACAGCGCGTCGTACCAGCGCGCGTAACCCGTCGACGCGACGAGGCGCCGGTTCTCGTCGGGCGCGCCGTCGCGCCACCAGGGCGGGCCCCGTTCGCCCAGGGCGACCTTCGCCTCGTGCACGCGGCGGCGCGCTGCGCGCAGCGCCCCCTCGTCGCCGGCGCGCAGCGCGCGCCCGACCTCGCGCCGGGCCGCCATCAGCTCGGCCACGAGGCGCCTGCGCGTGTTCTCCGGCAGCGACGGATCAGCCCGCCGCCACAGGCGCCCGCGCACGATGAGGTAGCGGCCGTCGGGCGTCACGAGCGGCGCGGGCGCGCCGGTCGGCGCGGGGGCGCGGGTCGGCGCGGGCGCGCCGGTCGCGGGGCGTCGTCGCGCGCTCGCGCGGGGGCTCATGCGCCAGCTCCAAGCAAGTCTCGGGCGAGCGGCAGGGCGGGCCTGGCACAGCCTTCGCTTTGAGGTCCCCGCAAAGGAGAGCGCGTGATGAAGGTTCTGGTGACCGGCGGCACAGGGGTGGTGGGCCCGGAGGTGGTGCGGCGGCTGCTCCGGCGGGGGTACAGCGTGCGGCTCTTGTCGCGCCACGCGAGCGACGATCGCAAGGCGTTCGAAGGCGACGTCGAGGCGTTCGACGGCAACATCGGCGACGCCGGGGCGGTGCACGGCGCCGCCGAGGGGTGCGACGCGGTCATCCACCTCGCGGCGGTGGTCGCGGAGCGGCCGCCCGAGGTGACGTTCGAGCGCGTGAACGCCGAGGGCACCCGCCTCCTGGTCGAGGAGGCCGAGCGGGCGCGCGTGAAGCGCTTCGTGTACGTCTCGTCGCTCGGCGCGGACAAGGGCGAATCGGACTACCACCGCTCGAAGCGCAAGGGCGAGGAGCACGCCCGCGCCTTCTCGCGCGAGTGGGTCATCTGCCGCCCGGGCAACGTGTTCGGGCCGGGCGACGAGCAGATCTCGCTCTTGCTCAAGATGGTGCGCACGCTCCCGGTCGTGCCGCTGGTCGGCAAGGGCGACGACCCGTTCCAGCCGATCTGGTGCGAGGACTGCGGCGAGGCGCTCGCGATCGCGGTCGAGCGCGACGGCCTCGCGGGGCGCGAGCTCGACCTCGCGGGGGGCGAGGTGACGTCGATGAACCAGCTGCTCGACCGGTTCGAGGCGATGACCGACCGGCACCCGGTCCGGCTGCCGCTGCCGGCGTGGATCGAGTCGACCGGGGCGAAGCTCGCGGCGAAGTTCGGCATCGAGACGCCGGTCAACGCCGACCAGATCACGATGGTGGTCGAGGGCAACGTGATCGCCGAGGGCCGGGAGAACGGCCTCGTCGCGCTCGGCGTCACGCCGACGCCGCTCGACGAGGCCCTGTCCAAGCTCGGCGACTCGCTGCCCGAGCGGCTGCCGTCCGAGGGCATCGGCCCGATGCACCGCAAGAGCTACCGGGCCGACATTCGCGGCTCGCGCCTCTCCGCCGAGGAGATCCTCGCGCTCGTGCGCGACGGCTTCCCGGAGCTCACGCCGCGCAAGACGGTCGTGGTGGGCGCCGAGCCCGAGGCCGGGACGCGGATCGAGCCCGGCGCGACCCTGACGATGGCCCTGCCGCTGCGCGGGCACGTGCAGGTGCGCGTCGAGGAGGTCGCGCCCCGCGCGATCACCCTCGCGACGCTCGAGGGGCACCCGCTCGCCGGCGCCGTGCGCTTCCTCGCCGAGCCGGCGCCCGGGGGCGACGGCGCGGTCCGCTTCGAGGTGCAGACGTGGAACCGCGCGTCGACGCTCGCGGACCTCCTGGTGATGGAGACCCTGGGCGGGGCGATCCAGACGTACACGTGGACGTCGCTCGTCGAGAAGATCGTCGAGCAGACCGGCGGCAAGGCCGAGAAGGGCGTCGAGGTGACGCGCGACGACCCCGACGAGCACGAGGCGAAGGACTTCGAGCGGTGGCTCGAGGAGCTCATCCTCCGCCGCGTGCGCAGCCAGCACGCCGCGTAACGAGGGCGAAGGTCGCCCGCTTCGGAGACGGGTTCACCCCCACGTTTTCGGTGCTCCGCCTGCGCGAGCGCGCCTGCGCGCCGAAGACGCCGACCTGGGCCCGCCTTCGAAGCGGGTGACCTGCGCTCTGCCCATCCACACAAGCCAGACCAGCACCAGCGGAGACGGAGACGGAGACGGCGCTGCCGGTTCAGGTTGGAACCGAGCTGGACGGATTGGCGCGCAGCGAGAACGGAACGCTGCTGAGGGCCGGTGATGGCTCGAGCAGGCACTGCTGCGTGGGCCAGCGTGCACTCGGCGGTTGATCGCGGAAGCGGCGAGGGGCGCCGTGGTGGCGGTCGCCGCGTCGCACAAGCCATCTCCGAGAGGACCTGCGCGGCGAAGCGCGCGTAGGACAGGCAGCTCCACGCCGGCGTGCACCGACGGGGAGCGCAGGGCCGCGGTGTCGAAGCGTTTATGCCGCTCGCGGCGCGCTCACATGCGCTGCGATGGGCACGCTGACTCGCTGTCTCGCCTCTGCGCCGCGTGCGTCGTCGATGTCGTGAGACTCCGATTTCAACACGTCGGGGTGCTGGCTCGAGCAAGCAGGTGCTGATGACTGCAGCATGCACCCACGCCCGGGGAATCGATGCAACTGGCGCTATGCAGCGCGGACGTTGGTGCGAGGCAGAATCGCGACAAACAAGTCGCTTGACTTCGAATGGTGTCTAGTAGAACAGTTCGCCAGCGACGGCGACGACATCGTTGATACGTCGTCTGTCGTGAGCGAAATAGGGCCGGGGATTCAATCCTATCGTTCAGCCCTGACAGCGAGGGAGGGTCGCCATGTGGCGACTACCGCGCTGCTCGGCTGAGCAACCGTGTTTTTGCCAGGGGCCGCCCAGGGGAGCAGCCGCAGGGGCCGCCGCGAGCGCTCTCCAGCGCTCGCGGGCGGGGATGCCCCTGCGTGAACTGAACCAGCACGACGAACGAAGGAGAACTACGAATGGCAACCACAGAGGTCACCACGCACGCGTTTCGCGTCCTCAACTCCGATGGATCCACCTTCGGCAAGGGCAGCTTCACCTACGAAGGCCCCTCCACCGGGGTGAACATCGCCTACACGGCCGGCGCAGCCGCGGGCCAGGGACCCAAGCTGACGGCCTTCTCGTACCGCGACCCCGTCGTCGGCACGCTCGACCTGAGCAACGTCCTCACCCTGGAGTTCGCGAACGGCGAGGGAACCGCGCCGCGCTTCTCCATCAACCTCGGGGACCCGCCGCGCTACGCCCGCAACCTCGTCGCTGGCGCGGCGTCGCCGGGCCGGCACGGCGACGTCACCGTCCACCGGGGCGTGGCCGGCGCGCTGTGCTGCCACGGGAAGAAGCTCGAGTTCCCGGGCGGGTTGTCGGTCAACCCCGATTTCAAGGCGAGCGTCCCCGCCGTCGACCTGGTCGTGGTCATCGACACGAGCTCCTCCATGGTGGATGAAGCGGAGACCCTCAGCAAGACCATCAGCGGCGCCGTCGCGGCCGCCCAGTCGAGCTGCCCGTCGGACCTGCGCGTCTCCTACCTGGGCATCGAGGGCACGTTCAAGAACACGCGCTTCGACAACACGGTCCGCAGCTACCTCACGAGCAAGGTGAACGTCGACCCCACGGCGCTCCGGGGACGCACGGCGGAGAACGCCGGCAACAAGGACGTGGACCCCTACAGCTACAAGGAGGACGGGGCGCGCGCCATCGAGGACGTCGCGCGCCACTTCGACTGGCGGCCCGGCGCCGCCCGCGCCATCTTCTTCCTGGGCGACGAGCCGCTCGAAGCCGGCCTCGGCGCCACGGGGACGGGGCAGGACGACGAGGACATCGAGGCCGCGAACCGCGCCATCGAGGCCGCGAAGCAGGCCGGCGTCCGCGTCCACATGTACCAGGGGACGGCCAAGCTCTCGGATCGATCGCTCAAGGCGATCGCTGGGGAGTTCGCCCGCGTGGCCCGGGAGACGGACGGCCAGTTCTTCCCCACGCAGGAAGGGCTGAGCGCCTTCCAGGCGATGCTCGAGCGGGTGATCTGCGCCAGCAACCCGCGCGGCCACCTGTTCGACGGGGCGACGACGCCGTGGCTCTACGACATCGGCAAGGGGATCGGCAAGTACGAGTTGGACGGTGCGGCCCTCACGTTCAAGGCCACGGGCACGCCCTTCAGGAACGACTCCACCGACCATTTCAGCTACCTCGCCGTGCCCCTCCTCGGCGACGGCGCGATCACCGTGCGGGTGACGCGCCTGGAGAAGAACGCCGATTCGACGGTGGGGGTCCAGATCCGCGAGACCCTCGACGCCGACGCCCGCTTCGTCATGAGCCACTGGGAGGCGGACAGGAACCTCCACCAAGCGTGGCGCGAGACGGCGGGAGCAGGCGCGAAATGGACGTGGAGCAAAGCCGGCGTCGATCTCCCGCTATGGCTGCGCATCGAGCGCAAGGGGAACGAGTTCATCGGGTCGTTCTCCAGGGACGAGAAGGGCGAGAAGTTCGAGGAGTACTACCGGATCACCGTGGCCATGGCGCCGAGGGTCTACATCGGCGTCGCGGCGACCTCCAATGAGAAGGAGTCGGCCATCGCCGCCCTCGAACAGGTCTCCGTCACGCGTCCGCAGGGCTCGGACGAGCCGCCCTCGGTCCCGCTGGAGCAGTGGTTCGGCGCGCCGGGGGTGCCTCACCTCTACGATATCGGCAAGGGGGTCGGCCGCTGGGAGTGGGACGGCGACAAGATCACGTTCAAGGCGGCCGGCACGCACCTGTGGGGCGTCACGCAGGACGATTGCAGCTTCCTCGCCGCGCCGCTCACCGGCGACGGGGAGCTGACGGTGCGGCTCTTGAGCCTCGACGAGCCCAGCACGGAGGCGAGGGTGGGCATCATGATGCGCGACGCGCTCGACCCGGGCGCACGGTATGCCATGCTCGCATGGGAGACCGACGAGATCGTGTTCCATTACCGCAATAACGAGGAGGTCTCGTCATCGTACCCCTACGCGGGCGTGCCCAGGCTCCCCTCGGGCGCCACGCTCCCCCTGTGGCTGCGCCTCACGCGGAAAGGAGACGAGTTCTCGTGCTTCTACTCCACGGACGGCGCGAGCTTCACCCTGCTCGCCACGACGGTCGTGGAAGCGGGACCCGCGCGGAAGACCATCCCCATGCACCGGACGACGTACGCGGGCATCGTGGTGGCCTCCCATGCGAACAAGGCCGCCACCGCCGTCCTCGATCAGTACTCCCTCAAACCTACCCAGGACACGTCCACGTCCGCCTCCCCGGTCTCGCTCGGCAGCTTCTTCGAGGGCAAGGAAGCGCCGAAGCTCTACGATATCGGCCGAGGGCTCGGGAAGTTGGAGCGAGACGGCGACAGGATCAGGTTCAAGGCGTCTGGCACGCAGCTCTGGCACGTGGCGGTGGACGACTTCAGCTTCCTCGCCTTGCCCTTCACCGGCGACGGGCAGCTGACGATCCGCGTGCTGAACCTGGAGAACACGGACGGTGACGCGAGGGTGGGCGTGATGATCCGCCAGAGCCTCGACGTGGGCTCGCCCTACGTCATGACGGCGTACGAGCCCACGCATACCCTGTTCCACTTCCGCGCGAAAGAGAAGACGGCGACGCCACACCATCTCGTGGGCTCGCCCAAGACCCCCGTATGGGTGCGCGTCGTGCGCGCGGGATCGACGATCACGGGTCTCTACTCGACGGATGGCAAGGCGTTCCAGGTGCTCGGCAGGCCGGAGAAGGTCGAGCTGAACGGACAGGTCTACCTCGGCATCGCGCTGTCCTCGAACGCGATGAAGGCCAACGTCGCGCTGATCGATCAATGCTCTCTCGTCACGGGGACGGTCAGCGACCCCACCCGCTGAGCGCCAGCGCTCCCCGCCGCCGTGACAACCCACCTGCCCGCCCGGCGTCCCCCGGGCTGAGGAGGCCGGCGCGAGCCGACCCGCCCTGAGCCAGGAACACGCGGCCGCCGCGGCGGTTGAGGCGCGGCGAGGGGCGGTCGATGGCGGCGCCGCCCGAGCCGGGCGGCGCGCGCGGCGAGGCCCCGGGCGGATGACGCTCTCGCCCGGGGACCGCCTGTGCTAGGCGAAAGGCGCCCCGCGCGGCGCCCGCGCGGCGGAGCGAGCCGCCGTGTCCCACCCCCTCGTCATCAACGATGCGCTGACCGCCCCGGCCGCGCTCCTCAGCTGGAGCGCCGTGCGCGCGTCGGGCCCCGGCGGCCAGAACGTCAACAAGGTCGCCTCGAAGGTCGAGCTGCGCTTCGACTTCGCCGCGTGGCCCGAGCTCGACGAGGGCGCCAAGGCGAGGCTGCGCGAGCTCGCGCGCGGCCGGCTCGACGCCGAGGGGCGGCTGCTCATTGTGAGCCAGCTTACGCGTGACCAGCAGCGCAACCTCGACGACGTGCGCGAGAAGCTCCGCACGCTGATCCTGCGGGCGCTCGAGCCGCCGGTGCTGCGGAGGCCCACGCGGCCGACGCGGGCGTCGAAGGCGAGGCGGCTCGACGACAAGCGGCGCACGGGCGAGAAGAAGCAGGTCCGCCGCGGCGGGGACAACGACTGACACGCGGCGCGCGCGCCGGGCGCCGAGGCGCTCCTGCGCGCGGCCGCGCGCGCCTGCCGCCACGGACGCGGTCCGCGGCTCCCGGCGGCTCGCGCTCGACCGTCAGGTCGAGAAATTGCTTATCTGGTGAACCTGCTTGCCTGATGCCAGGCTATCCAGGCGAAGATCGATCTTCGGGAAGGGGACCTCCATGAGCCATGACGTGAAGGCGCTGCACCGCGCGCTCGGGTACGATCCGGAATCCATCGTCGAGCTGAGGCCAGATCCGCTGGCGTTCGGCCCTGATCCGCAGGAGTCGTCGCCGGCGTCGGGGGGGCCTCCGGTCGAGATCCCGCCGCTCGACGTGGAGGGGGCGCAGCTGCTCGAGGACATCTTCGAGCAGGATCCGGAGCACGTCGTGGAGCGGTTCCGGAGCCTGTGGGACAGGTCGCTCACCGCGCCGCAGGTGGGCCACGCGATCCGGCGGGCGCGCGCCATGCTGTCGCGCCCTGAGCGCGCCATCGAGTTCTTCGGCGCGAACGAGGAGCTCGAGGCGGCGATCGCGTCGCTCCCGTCCGAGTACTCGTTCGAGGGCATCGACCTGGCGAGTTGCCCGATCGACCCGGGGAACACCATGTTCGAGACCGTGGCCGACGCCGCGCGCTGGGTGATCATGACGGGGCCGTTCGTCGTGCACTCGGCGCTCGCGCGGCTCGCGCCCTTCCGGCGCCACGACGCGCCGAAGTACCGCTCGCGGTTCGTCTACCAGCTCCCGGAGCCGTCGAGGGAGTCGTCGCTGGACATCGCCCTGCTCGCCGATTTCGGCACCGGGCTCTACCATTCTCGCTACATCGCGAGGCAGCTCCAGCGGAGGGCCTTCCCGTACGCCATCCACCTCGGCGACGTCTACTACGCGGGGCGCGAGTCGGAGTTCGCGCAGTACTTCAAGCGGGAGCTGCGCCCGATCCTCGCCAAGACGAAGCTGTTCACGCTCGCGGGCAACCATGAGCGCTACTCGCTGAACGAGCCCTTCTTCCGGTACATCGACGAGCGGAAGCAGGCGGCGCCGGCGGTCCAGGAGCAGGAGGGGAGCTACTTCTGCCTCCGCTCGGAGCGCTTCCAGATCGTCGGCATCGACACGCAGTACTTCGGCTCGTTCCGGTACAAGAACGCGGAGCTGCTCAACTGGGCGGAGTCGATGCTCGACGAGGGGCGCCGGAGCGGCCGCGTCAACATCCTGCTCAGCCCGGACGAGCCCTACACCTACGGATCCAAGGGCACGACGGACCTGTTCACGGATCTCCGCCGCATCGTGGTCCAGCGGCGGCTCGTCGACCTGTGGTTCTGGGGGAATACCCACTACTGCGCCCTCTTCGGCGCCACGAAGGCCCTGCCGTTCGTGGGGAGCTGCATCGGGCACGGCGGGTACCCCTACGAACGGGAGCGGGCGGGGAAGCCGACCCCGGCGCCGCTGCTCTTCCTCGAGACCAAGGGGCGCTTTCCCGACTGGACCCGCCTCCGGCCGGATCGGGGCAACAACGGCTATTGCGTGCTCCGGCTCAAGGCCGACGGGAGCGTCGAGCTTCGTTATATCGACTGGATGGCCCACGAGCGCTGCATCACGACGCTCGAGCCCACGCCGTCCGGCCTCGCCGTGAAGTCGTTGAACGTCGTCTGAGGGCGTTTGCCCTCAAGGGCCCGCGCCGGGCCCCTCCCGCGCGCCCTCTCCGGGGGCGGGAGCGCCCGGCTCAGGCGTGCACCTTCAGGCAGCCGAGCGCGTAGAGCCCCATCCACCCGACCTCCGGGTCCGTGCACGCGCCCTCCCTGAGCTGCGCGATGAAGTCCTCGATCGGCTTCTCGAGCACCTCGATGAACTCGGTCTCGTCGAGCGCCTGCGCCTGCTTCCGCACGCAGTCTACGGCCAGGAACGCGTGCCGCTCGATCGTCGAGTAGGCGCACTCGAGCGGGCGGCCGAGCGGCAGGAGGTCCCGGGCGACGTAGCCTGTCTCCTCGAGCAGCTCGCGCGCGGCGGCCTCCTCCGGCGCCTCTCCCGGCTCGACGCCCCCCGCCGGCAGCTCGTCGAGGATCCGGTCGGGCCCCGGCCGGTACTGGCGCGCCAGGACGACGCGCCGCTCGGGCGTGATCGCGAGGATCGAGACGACACGCCCCTCCTTCTTGAGCGAGAACGTCCGGACCTTCCCGTCCGGAAGCTCGAAGAGGACGTCCTCGATCCTCCGCCACGGCGAGTGCTGGTGCACGCGCCGCTCCAGTGCCTTCCACCGCCCGATCGCCATGGGAGTCGACCTACTACCACGCGGCCTCCTCCCCTGGGCAGGCTGACGCGGCTCACCCGCCGAAGCCGCCGGCCGCCGCCCTCGAGAACGACGCGCCGCCCTGGCTGGCGCGCACCGCCGACTGCGAGAACAGCGCGAACGCCTTGCGGATCTCGGCCGCGTCGCTCCTCGGCGTCAGGATCCAGCGGTCCTCGATGCCCATGTCGCGGAAGACCGCGCGGTAATTGGTGTTCCCGTCGTCGATTCCGATCGCCGCCACGATGTGGGCCTCGGCCCGGCGCATGTCGCGGACGAGCGCGCACACGTCCTTCGCCTTGGCCCACGTGGAGCCCGCGTCGGCCCCGTCGGTGATGAACAGCGTGACCGTGCGCGCGGGCACGCCGCTCAGCGCGAACTCCTGCGCCTTCGCGATCACCGTCCCGAGCAGCACCACGGCCTGGTCGTAGAGCGGCGTGCCGAGCTGGGGATCGTAGTTCTTCGAGGTCATCTTCTCCGCCTGCGCGATCGGGCAATACGGGTACAGCACCGCCCCGTTCAGGTAGCGGTTGTGGGCGAGGAGCGAGTCGCGCTGCTTCGAGTCGGCGAGGGCGGAGACGACGAGGTTGTGCCCGTCCCGCACCGCCTGGGCGTTGCCGGCGAACTTGATGGATCCCGAGTCGTCCGGCATCACCGTCACGAGCACGACCTCCGACGACGCCACGTCGTCCACCTGCACGCCGAAGCCGGCCTGGATCTGGGCGCCCAGGTCGGTGATGTGCAGCGCCTGCATCGCCTCGGCGGAGAGCGCGCCCTCCTCCCGCGCCGCCTCGAAGAGGCCCTCGATATCGATCGCATTCCCATTCTTCGTCCCGCTCTTGGATTCGTTCTTCATGGTGTATCGCTCCTTCATGGCCGGCGTCCGGCCTGTCTCCTCCGGGCTCCGCCCCGCGCCCGCGTCACGCGAGCCAGCGCGCCATCGGGTCCGTGCTCTTCACGAGGTTCATCCCGGCGGCCGCGAAGCGGCTCAGCGCCTTGTCCGCCTCGGCGGTGAAGTCGGCGAGGAAGCCGCCTTTGCCGTCCGGCACGGCGACCGAGGACATGCAGTCGGTCATGACGTAGATCTTCTTCGCGAGCGCGCGATCGGTGAGCGCGATCTCCGTCAGGATGTCCTCGATCGAGCTGCGCACGCAGTGGCTCGCCGCCTGGCCGGCGATGATCACCGCGTCGGCGTGGAGCAGCGTCTTCAGGAACTGGGTGCTGCGCTGCGCGAGCGGCTGGCCGTCGTGCCGCGTGAGCACCTCGGGCTGCATCACCGAGTAGTTCTCGGTGAGGGGGTTACCGCCCTTGACCTCCACCCACGACTGCACCCCGCGCGCGAACGCGTGGAACATCCGCGCCTCGTGCACGACGCCGGCGAGCGCGTGCCCGTCGCTCCCGAGGATGCAGTGCGGCGGCCAGAGGTACAGCCGGTATTTGCCCGCCTTCTCCAGCTCCTCGCAGTAGTAGCGGACCTGCTTCATCAGCCACGGGTAGCTCCCGCCGCACAGCCACCGCGCCACCGCCGGGTTCGGCCGCACCTCGCCCGCGTCGATCTGCGCCGTCGTGATCTCGCGGTGCGCCGAGAGCGGCCGATCCTCGCGATCCACCCAGAAGGCGGGGAAGAAGATCTGGTAAGCGAAGTGCGTGTCCATCGTGACGGTGATGTTCGTGATCGACGCGAGGTTCTTGTAGATGAACTCGGCGATGCGGCGGCTGTCGTCGACCGCGCCCGTGCCGCTCCTGCCGGCGACGTAGAGCGAGCCCTGCGGGAAGCAGAAGTCCTTCTGCACGTCGATGAGCAGGAGGTGCACGTTCCGCGCGTCCGCGGCCGAGGGCTTGAGCCCGTGGGCCTTCTTCCACGCCGCCGCGGCGCCGTGCAGCGCCTCCTCGCCCGGGTGGTATCCCCACCGCTCGGCGTTCTTCGGGTCGTAGAAGGCGGGCAGCGGGAGCTCTGTGGTCTTCATGGTCTCTCTCTCTCCTCTCAATCGGCCCGCGGTCGCGGGCGCTCACACGGTTGACAGCGGTTGATTCACGCGATGCGAAGCAAGGTGATCGTCTGCGCGTCCACGACGAAGAGCCCCTCGGGCCCGACGAAGAGCCGCGACGACTGGCTCACGAACGGCTCGGTGCCGGGGAACTGCCGCGCCTCGACGAGCGCGCCCCCGCGGGCCTCGATACGGACGACGCCGGCGTCGGTCGCCGAGAGCAGGAACCCCGAGGCGGCGCACTTGCCGGTGAGCGCCCCGAGCCAGGAGCCGTCCCCCGCCTCGGCGTCGGCCGCGGCCTCCACGGCGCCGTCCTCGCGCACGACCACGCAGCGGTGGACCGTGCGCCCGGCCTGCTCGGCCACGAGGAAGAGCCAGGCGCGCCCGCGGCCCCGGCGGGGCGGAGATCCGGAGTCCGCGTCGAACACACACGTGGCCCCGGTGAGCTTGCCTCCGGGGAAAGGCAGCTTGACCGTGTCCTTGATCCCCGGCCGCTCGGCGTCGAAGACGAACGCGATCGAGACGTTCCCGGCGCGGTAGAAGCCGAGCCCGAAGCTCGGGCCCACCCAGAAGACCGTCTGTCCCGCGAGCACCTCGCCGAGGGGGACGGCGGCGGCCGCGTCGCCGGGAAGCGCCGCGTCGCCCGGCTTGCCGCTCCGCAGGAGCTGCCCGCCGCGCGCCCAGTAGCGGGCGCGGTCGTTCGCGTCGAAGACGGGCCTCGCGCCCACGCAGTCCACCTGGACGCGCTCCGGCGCCGCCCCCGGCGAGAGCACCACGAGCTCGCCGCCGCGGCCGATCAAGGTCGCCCGCCCGTGCACCGCGAAGCGCATCGCGGGGTGGGGCGCGCCGGCCATCACCACGGACCCGTCTTCCCGCAGGAAGCGCCCGTCCTCGTGCACCAGTACCGCGAGCCCGCCGGCCCCGACCGCCGCCGCGAGGATCACCCCGCGCGTGCTCAGGATCCGCGTCGCGACGACCTCCCCGCGGGCCGCGGCCGACTCCCTCGCCGGGCCGGCGATCGAGCACGCCGCGCTCGCGCACGTCGGGCAGGAGGCCCGCGCGTGCTCCACGCCGCACGCCGGGCACCTCGTCCAGGCGAGCGCCTCGATCAGGCGCTTCGGGAACACCCCGCGCTGGTCCTTCACGAAGATCCGATAGAGCACCTCCAGGAGGTCGTCCGGCAGGACCTGGTACGGGATCGCCGGCTTCGGATACCGCACGTCGCGATCGAACACGGTGATCCGGTGGAGCGGCCTCGCGCATTGCGGCACCCGCGCCGCCGCGGATCGCGGCCGGAAGACGCCGCCGTAGGGGCCGACGCAGAGCAGGCTCTGCATGACCATCACGGCGAACGCGTACCAGTCGGAGCCCTGCGTGTACGGCCTCGCCAGCGTCGGCCGGGGGAGGGAAGGGTCGCAGAGCAGCGGATCGACGAAGCGCTCGGTGAACACCTGGCAGAGGAACGGACCGAACTGGAAGCTGTCGGCGTCGATGACGAACGCCTCGCCGCCGGCGACGAGCACGTTGAGATCGTTGAAGTCGCCGATCACCACCCCGCGCGCGTGGATCCCGTCCACGGTCCGGTGCAGCCGCGCGAGCACCTCCGAGGCCGCGGCCGCCGTGAGCCCGCCCTGGCGCATCGACGGCTCGCCGTACCGGAGCAGCGGCTCCGCGCCGCGCACGAGGCGCATCGCGTAGCCGACGATGCGCTTCTTCGCCTTGTCGGTCGCGAGCTCGACCGGCGCGATCACCTGATCCGGCAGCGCCGGCGGGAACACGCGCAGCTTGTCCTGGTGGCGCTCGATGCGGCCCTCCGCGGCGCGCTGCTCGGCGTCCTGCCCGGCGTAGTCCGGGTGATCGGGCGTCTTCCACACCTTGAGCGCCCTCCCGTCGCCGAGGTCGAAGACGTCCGCCTCTCCGCCTTTGCCGATCGAGGTCCGCGGGTCGAGCCGGACCCGCTTTCCGTTCAAATACACGTCCACCTTCGCCTCCTCCGGGCGTGATCCCGACAGCGATGTCATCCGGCGCTGCCGCGACTCCAGCGCGTCAGCCCCGCTCCGGCGGCGCCCTCCGCGCGGCGACGAGCGTCGTGTCGTCGCGGAGCAGGCCGCCCTCCCGCGCCATCCGCTCTTCCTTCCACACGGGCCGCGCCACCGACCGGTTGATGAGCGCGAGCCGCCTCCTCACCGCGTCCGGGTTGCGGAAATAACGATCGTCCTCCCAGAACCTCGAGAGCGGGCCGACCTCGCCGCCGCCGCCGGGAAGCGCCCGTGACGACGACTCCAGCAGATCGACCGCGCCGTCGGTCCCGAGCAGGGCAGTCCGGAGCGCGCTCGACGGGAAGGCGCGGTGCACGGTGAAGCGCGGCGCCTCGCCGCCGGGCGGCCGATCGAGCAGGCCGTAGCCGAGGTAGGGAGGCTCGTTCCGCGGGAACGGGCCGAGCCGCAGGACCTCCTCGCCGAGCGCGATCAGGCCATCGCCGATCGAGAACACACACGCCGTGTCCCCGGAGACCGCGAGGCCGACCACGGTGAAGAGGAAGTAGGTCGACACGACCTCGGCCAGGCTTTCGCCCATGCCGGCGGCCATCACCCGGAGCGGCGCGAGCGCCCCGCGCCGCACGTCCTCCCAGGTCTCCGTCGACTCGAGATCTCCGCCCCGCCGGAGCGCGGCGAGGACCTGCTCGGCCACGAGCCGCGCGCCGAGCGCCGCGCCCACCTCGCTGCGCGCGCCGCTGCCGCAGCCGTCCGAGACCACCGCGACCAGATGCCGGCCCTCGGCCCGGAACGTATAGGCGTCCTGGTTGGGCCGCCCCGTCGCGAGGTGGTCCGTGCCGGTCGCCGTGCCGCCGGCGAGCTCGAAGCGCAATCCCCCTCCGAGGTCAGCCAGGAAAGCGGCCTCGCACGTCATGATAATCCCTTCTGCGCCCCGCCTCGGGCGCGCCGCGGACGTAACGTCCGAGGAGCGGGCCGGACGGGCCGTGGCGATCCCGACATGGGAGGTCCACGGACGACGCCGGCCGCGGGCGCTCCCACGCGGCGAGCGCCCGGCTGTGTGTTCAAGATACACGAAGCATGGTGTCTAACGGACACTATGTCAACCCCGATCGCTCGCCCGCGTGCGCGGCCGCCCGTGTTGTGGGGAGCGCGCGCGGAGGTGCGAGGCCTACCCCTGAGGAGCGACGCTCGGTCGGACCCCGCTCTGTACAAGCATGAAGCTCGCGCGCGTGGACTCGTTCCGTGCCTCGAAGGTCTGGCCAGGGATCCCGAGAGATTTCAACGCAAAGGCGCAAAGGCGCAAAGACGCAAACCAGAATTTTCTCTGTATTTTTGCGCCTTTGCGCCTTTGCGCCTTTGCGTTGAATCTCTCTTCTCTCGCCGTGGCGGCTTCAGGGCTCGTCGGGGGCGACCCGTGGATCGATGTCTCCGGCGTCGTGCGTGACGGGGCGGGCAGCCCGATCAGGGTGCAATGTCGTCACGCTGGATGCCATCCTGTGACGCGCCGGAGGGGCTCGCCCCGCGCGCCTCAGATCTCGAAGCTGAACCCGTCCTTCTCGAGCCGCTCGTACTTCCGCCGGTCGAACCGGTAGAGCCGCGCCGCGCGGTGGGCCACGTCCTGCTCGACCTCGTCGAGCTCCACGAGCAGCCCGGTGCCGAGCACCTTCTTGCGGAAGTTGCGCTTGTCGAGCGGCCGCTCGAGGATCTTCTCGTAGAGCCGCTGGAGCTGCGACAGCGTGAACTTCGGCGGGAGCAGCTCGAACCCGATCGGCCGATACCGCACCTTGCCCTTGAGCCGCTCCAGCGCCGTCGCGAGGATCTCCTCGTGATCGAACGCGAGCGCCGGCGTGTCGTCCACGGAGAACCACGCGGCCTCCCGGGCGTCGGTCGCCGCCTTCACGCGGTGGTCGCCGAGCTTGACCAGCGCGTAATACGCCACCGAGACGACGCGCTCGCGCGGGTCGCGCCCGACCGCCCCGAAGGTGTAGAGCTGCTCCAGGAACACCCCCGAGAGCCCCGTCTCCTCGGCGAGCTCCCGGCGCGCGGCGTCGTCCAGCGCCTCGTCCACGTGCACGAAGCCGCCCGGGAGCGCCCACCGGCCGCGGAACGGCTCGAGCTCCCGCCGGATGAGCAGCACCTTGAGGTCGTCGTCATCGAGCCCGAAGACGACACAATCCACCGTCAATGCCGGCCGCGGGTACTGGTACGTGAAGGGCATCCGAGCGCTCCGGGGCAACCGAACACGGTAACTTAGTGTATGCTGTACACCATGTCAACCCGGGCGCCCCCGGCGGCGGGTGGGGGGAGCCGCCGCGCCTCGCCGCGGCGCCTACGTCTTCGGCTCGATCTCGAGGTCGGGCAGCCCTTCCAGCTTGGCCTCTACCTCCGGGGCGGACGGCGGGAGGGGGACCTCCTCGCGGCGCGGGACCATGACCTTCAGGGCGCCCGGGAGGCACTCGACCACGAGCGGCGTGGTCCCGGCCTCCTCGCCGTCGATGAGCACGTGCTGGGGCGGATCGGTGGTGACGCGGACCTTCCGGACGGCCAGGAAACCCACGTTGTCCCGCTCGACGGGCTCGCCGTCGATCGCGGTCTTCAAGAGGTGCAATCCGGTCGCGACCGCCTCCACCAGCGTGGTGGCCGACACGATGGTCAGATCGAGCTGGCCGTCCGCGGGCGAGACGACCGCCGGCCCCTGCGCCAGGACCGTGCGCGCGGGCGCCATGTTCGCGATCGTCACGGCGGTGGCCCGGCAATGGATCCGCTGGTCCTCGGTCTCGATCTCGACCTGGAACGGCTCCAGGCTCATCAGCTTCTTGAGCCCGGTGCCGATGTACGCGAGCACGCCCCAGCGCTGCTTGGCGTCCTGCGGCGTCTCGCCGACCGTGTCCGCGTGCAGCCCGAGCGCGGAGAGCAGGACCATGGTCCGCCCGTTCGCGCGGGCGGCGTCCACCTGCACCGGCTCGCCCTGGACGAGCACATCCATGGCCGCGTCGAGCGCGCTCGGGATGCCGAGGGTATGCGCGATCGAGTTCGCGGTGCCGAGCGGCAGGATCCCGAGGCAGGTGTCCGTCCCGAGGAGCGCGGAGGCCACGCTCGAGACGGTCCCGTCGCCGCCCGCCGCGATCACGAGGGAGGCCCCGTCGCGGCGCGCGGCCTCGGCGCACGTCGCGGCGCAGCGGTCCTGCGTCGTCTCGTAGACGCTCAGCGTGAACGCGCCCTGGAGCCGGGCGGGGAGCGACGCGACCGCATCGCCCGCGTGGCCCGCCGCGGGGTTCAGGATCAGCGCAGCCCTTCGTTCGGTCATCGCGTCATCCTAGAGCATGGAGAGCCGGGGCGGGAGGGGGGCGCGGCGACGAGCGCGCCGCCTTCCCGCGAGTTCCCGCGAGGCCGGCGGGTCAGCGGTGGATGATGACGCGCGTCGAAGGGTCTTTGCGCGTGACCTGGACCGCGTGCCACCCCTCGGGCAGGGCGGGCTCGGTCCAGTGAAAGAGCCATTTCGCGTCGATGGGCGAGAGGTTCACGCACCCGCCGCTCTGCCCGTCGCCCCAGCTATTGTGCCAGTACGCCGCGTGCACGAGGTACTTGCTGAAGAAGTGCTGGCTCCAGGGCACCTCGGCCTCGATGAAGTCGTCCTCGTTGACGTGAGGCGTGATGAGCGTCTTCGTCACCCATTTGTTGTTGATGTGGTACTGGCCGAGCGGGGTCGTCGAGGGCGGCACGAACGGCTCGGTGGACACCGGCTTCTCGGCCCCGTTGCGCCCGGCCGAGATGAGCGTCGCGAAGACGGGCCGGTCGTCCTCGTAGGCGATCATCCAGCCCTCGAGGGCCGCGATCTCGAGCCACGTGTTCCTCGGCCCGTCGGTCCGCGCCTCGCGCGCCTCGCCGGCGAGCCGGATGGGGCGGCCCCAGGGGGTGCGCCCCTTCCGGGGCTTGACGACCACGGCGTCGCGCTCCAGCACCCAGCGCCCGTCCTCGCGGGTCTCGAGGTACGTCGACGTGCCGACCCGCTTCGACTTGCCCGTCAGCCCGACCCGATCGAGGCGCTCCCACACGTCGTCCATCTTCGCGAGCTGGCCGTCCTCGGTGAGGCGGTACTTGGGGCGCGGCTTGCGGCGAAAGAACGCGATGGGGAGGCGGACGTCGCCGGTGAGGAGCACGCCCCGGAAGCTGGTGGGCTCATAGGGCTTCACCTTGCTCTTCGGGGCGAACGTCAGATCGGCTGTCCAGAGCCACGTTTGCCCGCCGGCCTCGACCTCCTTCGTCCAGGCGACGGACGACCGCGGGCGGACGTCGACGTGGCGGAGATCGTGGATCCCCTCGGGCCAGGACGGCGCGTCGATGCCTTCCACCTGGAAGAGGCGCTTCAGGCCCAGCGACTCTCCGTAGCGGTACGGCAGCGGCTCATCGACGAGCGGGGCGTGGGCGAGCAGCGTTTTGAGCATCGGGTCGCCCGCGTCCAGGGTGGCGCGCTCGCCGTCGACACAGACGTACCCGCGCGGCTCGACGGCGTAGAACGCGGGGCAGTCGCGGCCGCCGCTGCGGGCGGGCTCGGCGCTCTTCAACCGCACCGAGCCGCCGATGGAGAGCGCGCCGATCCACGAGGCGCTCTCCCGCGGCGCCGACCGGATCCACACGTTGCGCCCCTTCGAGTACACGCGGGTCGCTCCCCCGGGCGCCGCTGCGGTCGCCGTCGCCGGGACCGCGGCGGACGGGCTCGTCGCTGCCTGGGCCTCGGCCGCCGGCGAGGACTCCGGAACGATGGCCGGCGCGCCCGCGTCCTGGGAGCCCGCCGGGCGCTCGTCGGAGGGCTCCGCGACCGCGACCCCCGCGCTCGCGGACGGGTCGGCGCCGCGGCGGGTGTCGTCCCGCGCCGGCGTGCACGCGAGCCACAGGACACCGAAGGCGGCGGTACAGAAGCGGCCGGACATAGGCGGGAGCACGGTAGCACGTCCACCCTGTTTGGCGGAATGACCTGCGGCGCTCGACCGAGGCGCTCGCGCCGCGGCGGCGACACCGCGATCTCGCTCGCGCCCCGGATCCAGGCGCGGCACCCTGGGTGTGACATGGAGAAGGCAAGATCGGGCGCCGGGGAGGCGTCGCCCGTTGCAAGCAGGAGCGCGGCGCCGGCCGAGGGGTCGGCGCGCTCTCCCTGGCGCCGCGGCGCGGACCGCCTCCTTTCCGCGCTGGTGTGGCTCACCCTCGCCGCGGTCGCCGCCGCGTGGGGGCTGCTCGTGTTCTTTTCGGATCGGTGGTGGCCGGCGACGCTGCTGCTCTTCGGGCCCCGCTGGGTGCTCGTCGCGCCGGTGCTCGCCCTCGGCTCGCTCGCGCTCGGGCTCCGCCGCCGCCTGCTCCTTCCGCTCGCGGCGGCGGCGGCGATCGTCTTCGGCCCGATCATGGGGCTGCAGCTGCCGAACCCGCTCCGGTCGGAGGCCGAGGGCCCGCGCGTCCGGGTGCTCACCCAGAACCTCGGCCGGGTGAAGCTCGCCTCGGACCCCGTGAGGGCGTTGCTCGCCGAGCTCAGCCCCGACGTCGCCGCGTTCCAGGAGTGCTCTCCTCCCGCAGATCGTGTGTCGCCGATCGACGGCTACACGCTGCACGTCGATTACAACACCTGCCTGCTCACGCGGTACCCGATCCGCAAGGTCGACGCCCGCGATCGCAAGGATGTCTGGCAGAAGGACGGCTCCGGGGCGATCACCCTCTACGAGCTCGAGAGCCCCCACGGCGTGTTCTCCCTCCTCAACGTCCACCTGGATACGGTGCGCGACGGGCTGGAGGCGATCGCCGTGAAGCGGCTCGGCGGCGTGCCCGATCTCGAGGCGAACACCGCCGCCCGCCGCTGGGAGTCGGAGCTCGCGAGGGAGTGGGCGAGGCGCGCCGCCGGGCCGCTCCTGATCGCCGGGGACTTCAACTTGCCGGTGGAGAGCGGCATCTACCGCGATCTCTGGTCGGGCTTCACCAATGCGTTCTCCGCCGCCGGCCTCGGTTACGGCTTCACGAAGAAGACGAGGCTGATCAGCGTCCGGATCGACCACATCCTCCTCGGCGAGGGCTGGGACGCCGAGCGCGCCTGGACGGCGCGATCCATAGGGAGCGATCACCACGGGATGGTCGCCGATCTGCGGTGGACCGGCGCGCCGGCGGCCCGCTAGCTCCGTGTCTCACAAGTTTGGCCAGGGATCCCGAGAGATTTAAACGCAAAGGCGCAAAGGCGCAAAGGCGCAAACCAGAATTTTTTTTCTCTGTATTTTTGCGCCTTTGCGCCTTTGCGCCTTTGCGTTGAATCTCTCTTCTCTCGCAGTGATCCCTGCCAAGACTCCTGACAGGCCGAACTAGCCTACCGCGACCTGCGCCGGCATGGGCTCCGGCGTGCCTACGCCAGGAGCTCCGGGCTATTGCAGCGTCACGGTGTAGGAACCATTGGGTCGGATGCCGAGCATCTGGATGACCCGGACGACGTACTCGCCAGGTTGCTCGAAGAGCGACGACACGTCATTATCACCTTCCATAAGATATGCCTCGAGGGGGAGCTCTTCGGCCGGCGCGTCGCGCCGGATCACTTCGACGCGGCCAGTGTCCGTATCCCGCATCACGACGTGGAGGTTGGTCGACGCGCCTGCGCTCACCAGGAACCAATCCTCGTCTTCTCCCTTCGCCGGCTCCCACTTGCCCTCGACGGCCTCGCCGGCCTCCAGCGTGGTCGCCGTCTCCAGGGACGCCCCGTGATCGTCCGCGTAGAGGGAGATGTACCGATCGATCTCTTCGGGGCGCGGGAGCAGCGGCGACGAGACCATCTGTTCCCCCAGCGAAGCTCGGAGGTAGTATGTGCCCGTCTGGCTCGGCTTGAACGAGACCACCCGGTCCGAGGCCGATGCCACGAGGTTCTGCTGGGCGTCGAAGAGCTCGAGAGGCACGCGGCCACCGAGGGAGTAAAGCGAGCTCGCCTGGAGATCGACGGCGAACATGTCCACATCGCCGGGCGGCTCGATGCGCGCGCTCCATTCGCCGGGATCGACCACGCTGGCCGAATCGGGGCGATCGCCGTGGTCGTCCTCTACGTGGCACAGGGGCCGCGACGCGTCGTCCGTGTGACCCTCGCACTCGCGGAAATCCCGGAGGAGACCCAGGTAAAGCGAGAGCCAGCGGGAGAAGACCTCATGGTTCTCCTCGTTCATGTTCGACTGATCGACGGCGCCTTGCATCTGGTCGGCGCGAGCCAGCATCACCTCGATCTGGTCGAACAGCGTGGGGCTCTGGTTGCGCCGCAGCCAGTCCGCGAACGCGTCTCGGTTCTGTTCGAGCGTGCGCCCCTCGTTGGCCACGTAATCCGGCCGGGACACGCCGACCAGGTCGAAGTCGTAGGGAGCGTGAAATATCGCCTTGCGCTCGGGGTCGACCAGTTTGACCAGGTTCTTCCCTTCGATCCCGTCGTATTGAATCACGAAGTCGTGCAGCAGGTTGAGCAGCACTTGACCAGCCTGGTCCACCTTGAGCTGCGAGGTATCGACATCGACCTCGGACAGATCCTCCTCTTCCACCATGCCGCAGCGCTCGGCCATCTCGTCCTCGGGCTCGCGCACGAACGCGAAGTGCGTCTCCTCCTTGCCGGTCGGCGTGTCGTGGTAGGTGAGCCGTACGAGCCGCGTCTTGAGCGAGGGCACCTGCAGCTGATCGAGCACTTGATAAACAGTGTCCTCCATCAGCACGCGCTGTTCGTAGGTCTCGATAGAATCCGCCTTGAGCGTGGGTGACAAGCCTTCCCTGTCTCCGCAATGCGTGACGAACTTCACTGACTTGCCGAGGTGCGCGAAGATGTTATCTTTCTGCTTTTCCCCGAATTTGATCGAGAACGGGCGAAAGCCGCAAGTGAAGCGCGAAGCGCCCCGGGCGATGATGTTCGCGGTGATCGGCGCCGCGCCGCTCTGGTCGCTCAGCTCGATCACGGCCTGCGAGCCCGATTCCTCTTTTGTGGGTGCGCTGTTCAGCTTCGTAAAATCGGCAGAGATCCGCATGTTCAACACGTCGCGGCTCTCGAACATGGGCGACTTTGAAGCGTGGCAGGTGAACGCCTGCCAGTCCGGCGACGTGTCGGCGGGCGTGTCGTCGCCATTGTCGGCGGGCGTGTCATCGCCATTGTCGACGGGCGCCTCATTGACATCGGGATCCAGAATGGATTGCTTCGGGCTGTTGGACGGCTCACTGGAGCATGCCCCGCTCAAAGCGAGTCCAGGCAGGAGCAGGGTCGCGAGGGTAATCAAGCGTGCTTGTTTCATGGGGCATTCAACCATTGCAAGTGGGTGGTGCCGCGAGCGGAAACATCTCCGCTGCGGATGAAATCTTCGGAACACAACGAACGACAATGCTTGCGTTCAAGTGCAACTACATCGTCGATGGCCGCACACCGGGATTGATGCCGCCAGGGGGCGCGAGCCTTCAGATTATTTGCCGTGGCGGCCTCGATTCGCTCGCCTGACAACTGGAGGGGGTATCGTTGCGGAGTTTTCGATCCGTCGAAGCGCAACACTTGCTATCGTACTAAACTTCGGACGCGTTGACGGCAGCCACACGTCTTAGCCGCTCGACCGCGCTTCCCCGCCCGACGGGAATGCGATGAGGCCGTCCGGGGCGGTCTCGCCGAAGCAACGCTCGAAGGTCGCCGCGGCTTCGGGTGCCGCCTTCGCTCCACGAACAAACATCTCTTCTTCGTATTCGGCGAGCGCGGCTTCGAGGTCGTTCGGGTGCGCGGCGATGGCCTTGCCGAGCTCGGCGCCGCGTGAGCGCGTAGAGCGCGCCCCCGCCGACGAGCTTGGCGCTGGCGGAATGCCGCGCGTCGGCGTCGAGCAGGTACGTCTCGATGTAGGCGGTGCCGACGTAGTCGGGCTTCACGTCGGAGAGGAGCGGCCGAACCTTCGACGGACGCTAATTGACGGGGCCCGCAGAGAGACGCCCGCGCCGTTCAGCTTGAGAGCGAGCCCACCCTAGAGCGACAAACGGGTTGAACCAGCCTGAAACGAGCAGAATTCGAAGCGCCAAGGACGCCAAGGCGCCAAGGCGCCAAGGACGCCAAGAAGAAGAGAATATCTTGGCGTCCTTGGCGCCTTGGCGTCCTTGGCGCTTGATTTCTCGCTCGATGCAACGTGATCGGTGCCCTAGGGCAGATTGGCAGAAGAGACCTGCCAGGATCTGTCGGTGCAGAAGCGGCAGCTCGCGCCGACGAGCATGCCCTTGCCGGTGGCCGATTCGTCGCCCTTGAGCCACCAGTTGAGCCACGCCAGGTTGACCTGAGTGAACTCGCCGCCGTTCCGGGCCCACAGATCGCCCCCGTGGTCCGCGCCGACCTTGGCGAACATCATGACCGGGATATCATCCCGGGCGGCGATGTACTCGAAGTCCCTCGCGCCGTTCGCGTACGCGCCCGCGCTGTCCGCGGTGCCGGTGACGATCAATACGGGGGTGTGAATCGAGTCGTAGAAGGCCTGATTCGGGGAGAACGTGCCGCTGCTCGTGTGTCCCCAGGTCGTCATCCTGGGATCTGCGGCGGTCCCCGCCGCCATCAAGCCGCCGCAGGAGAAGCCGTTCGAGGCGACCTTCGTGGTCTCGATCTTCCGGTAGTAGGCGCTGCAAGGCTTCGCGTTCTCAGCGATCGCCCAGCCGACGTAGGCGAGCAGCACGTCGCCTCCGCTCCCGAGATCGCGGTTGGGCTGCGTGTTTTCCGGTGTCCCGTCCGCCACCACGAAGTAGCCATGCGAGGCGATCTCGACCATGGCCGCTTCATTCGCGAGCCCATCTCGCGAACATCCGCCCTGGCCCCAGACGAAGATCGGATACTTGGCGTCCCCACCGAGATCCGCCGGACGAAAGATGGTGCCTTGGTTGATGCCCGGCTCTGAGTTCGTCTCGACGACCACCTGATGAGGGCCGCTCCCCGACCGGGGTCGACCGACCGATTCTGACGCGGTGCACGTGCCGGTGAAGCCGCCGCCGTCGCCCGAGCCTCCGTTCCCGCCCGACGTCTCCCCGCCGCCGGCAGGCGCCCCGCCCGAGCCGGAGGGCTCGGACCCTCCGGTGTTTTGTGAGCCGCTTGAGCCCGCAGGCAGAGCCCCTCCGGTGGAGCCCGCCTGCTCGCCGCCCGAGCCGCTCACGCTCGCTCCGGCGTCCGCCGGGGCTCCGCCGCCTCCACCAAGGTTGCCGTCGTCATTCGAGCCGCTGCAAGCGCCGACGATCATGCCAAGCGCGGCCCAGGTGAAAGCCCGAATCAAGTCATTTTTCATAGCGACACCGTGTTACCTCGAGTGAGGAAAGAAATATCTGAGCTTGCCATCCTCCCGTGGTGCTGACGGGGCACATGTACACGGGTCTTCAGGCGCCCCACGGCCCCCGGCGGCGCGCCGTCGATCGCCAAGTGATCGCCGAAGCAAAAGGATGCCCACAACGAGAGTGTGAACGTTCACATTCCGGATGTCAATTCCAATCGGCCGGCCTGCGGCTGTCCTCGATCCCGAGGGAGGACGAGGCTGGCGGGTCTCCGGGTCGCATGACGGGATAATGTACTTTGGCCAGGGCTCCGTGGGCTTGCAGGGCGTCGTGGTGCCCGAGGGCTTCACCGTGGACCTCGCCAAACACCCCCACGCGCACGACGTGCCGGGCCAGGACGTCACGCTCACCGGCGATACCGTATGGGCGCGCGACCCACGCCTGCCCTTCCCCTACTATGCCGAAACCGGACCCTTCCAGCCCTATCTGGCGCGTGACCAAGCGGTGAGGGAGGGCAATATGGTGGATGGAGTCGACGTGGCCGATCCCGAGGGCGCCGAACCCGCGGCGATCGAAGGCCCCTACCTCTTGAATCTCCACGGCGAGACCTGGGACGTGCACCTCGACGCCATGGGCGCCTTCGCCATCGCCGAGCAACTGGGTCTCGCCCTCGCCCATCACGAGCTGCGCGACCTCGCCTTCGCTGTGGAGGCCGAGAAGTCCACCGACCAGCTCATCCTCAAGGAGCTGATGCTGGAGATGGCGGCGGTCTCCATCCTCTACGGCGAGCAGGTCTGAGGCGTGGCCGCGCTGCGCCGGGGACTGCTCGTCGTCCGCCCGGCTGCAAAATTCCACTCCTGTGGTTCCTTCGGGATGTCTCACCAAAAAAGGCGAGTGGACGTCTCAGAGTGGTGACCGAAAGCCAGCACCTCATCCCACATACCCGTCGAGTTCTGGAAGCGGCGATCTCGGACGTTCCGCAGCGGCGGCTCAGCGGCCCCTCGGCAGCGGAGTGATCCGCGACCAGCTCACGTACGCCACGTCCGGCAGCGCCGGCGTCGGCGTTCGTCTACTTTTTGATTGGCTTGAAAGGCGAGCACTACAATGAGAGACATTGCGTACGGGACCATGGCGCTGGTCGTGGCGGGAGCCCTGAGTGCGTGCAGCGGGTCCGAGTCGGGCGATGACGGTGCCGGCGGCGCTCCGAACGCGGGCGGCGCGTCGGGGTCGACGTCCAGCGGCGCGTCGGGGCCGGCGTCCAGCGGCGCGTCGGGGCCGACGTCCAGCGGCGCGTCGGGGCCGACGTCCAGCGGCGCGTCCGGCGGTGGAACATCCGGCACCGGCGGCACGAGCAGCCCAGGCGAGTCCATCTGCGGGGTGACGCCGGCCGCCGCGACTGGCCACGTCACGCTGGAGAACCTGTGCCGCGGCGTCGTGGCCGTGCGCGCGGGCGAAGGCAACTTCATCAGCTGGCGGCTCATGGGCTACGAGGATCCCGAGATCGGGTTCAACGTCTACCGCGACGGCACCAAGGTGAACGACGCTCCCATCACCGACTCGACCAACTACTTCGACCGGGGGGCCCCCGGAGACGCGAAGTACACCGTCCGCGCCGTGATCGACGGCGCCGAGCAGGGCGACTCGGCCAACACGCGTGACGGGGACCCGGGCACACCCACGTGGGAGCGAAACTACCTGACCATCCCGCTCGAGACGCCCGACAATTACAAGGCCGGCGACGCCTCTCCCGGCGATCTCGACGGCGACGGCGACTACGAGCTCGTGGTCAAAGAGCAGAACAACCCGCGCGATCCGTCGCAAGACGGCCGCACCGGCCAGCCCAAGCTCGCGGCCTACGACACCGACGGCACCTTCTTGTGGCGCATCGACCTGGGCATCAACATCCGCGAGAGCGAGCACACCACGCCCTTCGTCGTGTACGATCTGGACGGCGATGGTCGCGCCGAGATCGCCGTCAAGACCGCGCCCGGCACACGCGACGGGAAGGGAGCGTTCCTGCACACCGGTCCCGCCGCCGACGATGACGACGCGCGAGACTACCGCAACGGGGCGGGCAAGATCTTGAGCGGGCCGGAGTACCTCACGGTCTTCAGCGGCGTCGACGGCGCGGAGCTCGCGACCATCGAGTACCACGCCCTCATCACGAGCGGCAGCTTCGGCGACAACAACGGGAACCGCTCGGATCGCTACAACGCCACGCTGGCGTTCCTCGACGACTCGGGCCGACCGAGCGTCGTCATGCAGCGGGGCTACTACGCCCGAACGACGTTCGGGGCGTACAATTACCGCGACGGCCGGCTGAGCCTGGTGTGGCGCTTCGATTCGTCCGCGATCGGCAACGGCGCCTTCGCCGGCAAGGGCGTTCACAGCGTCATGGCGGCGGATACGGACGGCGACCTGAGGCAGGAGATCATCCCTGGCGCCGCGACGATAGGCCCCGACGGCAAGGGCAAGTGCGCCGTCGACTTCTACGGACACGGCGACGCGATCCACGTCGCGGACCTGGTCCCCTCACGCCCCGGGCTCGAGGTGTTTCAGCCGACCGAAGCGGACGGCGTGCCCGCGTACTTCCTTCGAGACGCGGAGACCTGCGAGATCCTCTGGCGCGGCCCGAACAGCGACGGCGAGGGACCGGGGCGCGGCGCTGCCGACGACATCTCTCCCGATAACCCCGGAGGTGAGGCCTGGACCAACACCGCAGGCCTGTTCAATGCGGAGAGCGGTCGCAACATCGGCTCCCGTCCCCGCCAGGTGAACTTCCTGATCTGGTGGGACGGCGACGAGAGCCGCGAGCTGCTCGACGGCAACACCGTCACGAACTTCGACGGCGAAGGTCGGGGCTTCACCGCGAGCGGCTGCACCTCGATCAACGGCAGCAAATCGGTGCCGACGCTCAGCGCGGATCTGTTCGGCGACTGGCGCGAGGAGGTCGTGTTCCTTTGCGGCGACAGCCTGCGCATCTACACCACCGACCAGATCACCGAGCGCCGCATCTACACGCTGATGCACGATCCGCAGTACCGCGCGAACGTGTCGGCGCAGAACGCGACCTACAACCAGCCGCCGCACACCAGCTTCCACATCGGCGACGGCATGAGGGAGCCCCCCAGACCCGACATCACGGTGCGGTGATGCGGGCGTGCCGTCGCGCGGCCGGAGCGCTGCCGTCAGCGGCTTCGCTCCGCCGCGCGACGGGCTGGGCGCACGGGTATGAACGACCTCGCTCTCCTGCGCTGTCCTACATGGTCGCCATTCAACTGTGAGCCATCGCGCGTCCGGCGAGCGAACGGATTGGATCCGATCGCCGGACGACGTACGCTCGTTCGATCGTGGCAGCGCTCGAACCGCGTCAGAGCGACATTTGGATCAGAGGCCATGACGAAGAAACGCCGGACGATCGCCCTGTTGATGGACTACATGCGCGGCGAGTACCAATCCGCCGTGCGGATCGGCGTCGAGCGCGCCGCGGAGGCGCACGACGTCAACCTCATCTTCGCCGTCGGGGAGATACTCCCCGGCGACGCCTCCTCCGCGGCCGTCCGGAACAGCATCTATCGCCTCGTCGGCGCCGAGGCGGTCGACGGCATCATGGTCGCCTCGGGGACGCTCTGCAACTACCTCGGCGTCGAGGAGCTGCAGCGCTTCTGCCGGGACTTCGCGCCCGTTCCCCTCTGCAGCATCGGGCTCGTGCTGGAGGGCATCCCCAGCATCGTCGTCGACAACGGCCTCGGGATCGAGATGACAGCCGGGCACCTGATCGACGACCACGCGCGCCGGCGCATCGCGCACGTCGGCGGCTCGCCGAGCAACGGGGAGGCGCGGATCCGCGCCGAGGCGTACCGGAGGGCGCTCGCCGCGCGCGGGATACCCTATGACGAGCGCCTCGTCGCGTTCGGCGAGTTCACGATCGACACCGGGCGCCGCGCGATGCGCGAGATCCTCGAGCGCGGGGTCGACTTCGACGCCGTCGTCGCGGCGAACGACAACATGGCGCTCGGGGCGATCGAGATGCTCAAGTCACAGGGCATCGGCGTCCCGAAGGACATCCTCGTGTGCGGCTTCGACGACGTCGGCGTGGCGCGTTACACGAAGCCGTCGCTGACGACGGTGCGCCAGCCGATCAAGCGGCTCGGGGCGATCGCGGTCGAGACGGTGCTGCGGATGCTCGACGGCGAGGAGGTCCCGGAGCTCAACCTGCAGCAGATCGAGCTCACGCGGCGCGAGTCGTGCGGCTGCGCGTTCCGGCCCGTCGTCGTGCGTCCGCTCACGACGCCGCCGCCGCGCGGCGCGCCGCCGTCGCTCGGCGGTGGGCGCGACGAGCTGGAGCGCGCGCTCGAGCAGGCCGTGGGCATCCCGGCCGCCGCCTTCGGGGGCTGGCCCGCCGAGCTCCTCTCGGCGCTCGAGGAGGAGCTCGAGGGACACGAGGGCCGCTTCGTGCAGGCGCTGGAGCACCTCCTCGACATGGCGGCGCGCGAAGGCGTGTTCCTCGACCTGTTCCAGAGCGTGATCACGCTCCTCCGCGCGCGGCTCCGCCGTCCGTCCGGGGATCCGGCCGCGGCCGCGACCAACGAGACGCTCGAGCGGCTCTGGCACGCTTGCCGCGTCCTCATCGGGAGCGCGTCGGTACGCGCCGAGGGGCGCCAGCGCCTCCAGGTCGAGGTCACCTCGATCAACCTGAGCTGGAGCGGCCGGTGGTTCTCGACGTGCCTGAGCCTGCCGCTCGTCAAGCGCATGCTGGCCTCGGAGATGTCGAGGCTGCACTTCACGCACGCCGCCGTCTCGCTCTACGAGGACGCCGAGCGGACCACCCTGACGCCGCTCTTCCTGATGCAGGACGGCCGCGAGGTGGAGCCTCCCTCCGAGGGCTTCCCGGTCCAGAAGCTCGCCCCGCCCGGGTTCCTGGACACGAGCGAGCGCAGGAGCGTCGTCATGATGCCGCTCATGCTGGGCGACACCGAGCATTTCGGCATCATCGCGGTCGACAGCGGCGCGAACGAGATGGTCTACGGCTCGATCTGCCTCCAGCTCAGCTCTGCGGTGAAGACGGTGGGGCTCCACCGGGAGGTGGTGCGGCAGGTGGCGCTGCGCGAGCGGCTGGAGCAGGAGCGGGGGCGGGAGGAGAGCCTCGTCGCGGCGCGGATCCAGACGACGCTGGTGCCTGAGGGGCGCGAGCAGCTGGAGATCGAGGGGCTCGAGATCAGCGCGGCGATGACGCCGGCCACCGAGGTCGGCGGCGACTACTACGACGTCATCCCCACGCCCGAGGGCGGGTGGCTCGGGATCGGCGACGTCGCGGGGCACGGGCTCGCCGCCGGGCTCGTGATGCTGATGATCCAGAGCATGGTATCGGCGCTGACGAGCAGCGACCCGGGCGCCAGCCCGAGCAAGCACATCGCCGCGCTCAACAAGGCGATCTACAAGAACGTGCGCGGTCGCCTGAAGCGGGACGAGCACGCGACGCTGCTGCTCTTGCGGTACGAGCGGAGCGGCCGCGTGACGTTCGCGGGGGCGCACGACGACATCATCGTGTGCTCGGCGCGCACGCGGCGCTGCGTGTGCATCCCGAGCACCGGGATCTGGATGGGCGTGTTCCCCGCGATCGACGCGATGACGCGGGACTCCGAGTTCTTCCTGGAGGACGGGGACGTCCTCGTGCTCTACAGCGACGGGGTGACCGAGGCCCGCAACGACCACCGCGAGCAGTTCGGGCTGGAGCGGCTCTGCGCCGCGATCGAGGCCGCGCAGTCCGCGCCCGTCGAGGTGATCCGCGACCGGATCCTCGGCGAGGTCGAGGGCTGGTGCTCGAGCCCCGACGACGACATCACCGTCGTCGTGGCGAGGTACCGCGCGCCCCGGTAGCCGCCCGGGGATGCGCCGGGCGGCGTTCTTCGAGGCGCGCTGGCCCTCCTGGTCAGAAGTACTCGACGAGGCTCTCCTTCGTGAACGGCTTCAGCTCTGAAGCGCGTCCGGTCTCGATCTTCTCCACCCAGGCCGGGTCGGTGAGGAGCGGTCGCCCGACGGCGACGAGATCGAACTCTCCGCGCTCGAAGCGGCGCACGAGCTCGCCGATCCCCTGGGGCGCGGAGCTCTCGCCTGAAAAGGCCCCGATGAGATCACCCGACAGCCCGACGGATCCCACGGTGATGGTGGGCTTCCCGGTGATCTTCTTCGCCCATCCCGCGGTGTTCAGATCGGAGCCGGCGAACTCGGGCTCCCAGTAGCGCCGCTGGGAGAGGTGGAACACATCGGCGCCCGCCTCCGCCAGCGGCAGGAGCCACTGCTCCATCTCCTTCGGCGTCTTCGCGATCTTGTCGTCGTAGACTCCGACCTTCCACTGCGAGAGACGGAGGATCACCACCATCTCCGGCCCGACCGCTTCCCGGACCGACCTGAGGATCTCCACGGCGAAGCGGTTCCTCTCGCCGATGGTCTTTCCTCCGTACTCGTCGGTGCGCTGGTTCGTCGCCGCGTCGAAGAACTGATAGATGAGGTACCCGTGGGCGCCGTGAATCTCGATGGCGTCGAAGCCGAGGCGCTTCGCGTCGGCCGCCGCCTTGCCGAAGGCGCGCACGGTGGCCTGCACGTCCTCGCGCGACATGTTCTCCGGGCCTTCGAGCTCCGCGGGCTGTACGTAGGCGTTCGGGTCCGTCTTCGCGAGGCCGACGTGCCACAGCTGAGGAGCTATCTTTCCCCCCTCCCTGTGTACGCCGTCGACGACCCTCTTCCAGCCGTCCAGCGCCCGTTCACCGTAGAAGTGCGGCACGTCGCGGTAGTGGAGCTTGCCCGGCCGTTCCACGACCGTCCCTTCCGACAGGATCAACCCGACGCCGCCGGCGGCGCGACGCGCGTAGTACTCGGCATTCGACTCGTCGGGCGCATTGCCCGGCGAACGCTGGCGCGTCATGGGCGCCATGACGAACCGGTTCTTGAGCGTCAGCCCCTTCAGCTCAAAGGGCTGGAAGAGCGCGCTGACGTCCTGGTTCTGCTTCGGGTCCTGATCCGTCATCTCTCGATCCCTTTCGGCGCGCCGCCGTCGGCGCGATCCATGATGTAAAGCCAACCAGACGTCCCGTGCTCGACATCCGGCGAGCCACGGGAGAGACCTCGATCTCCTGCGTCACCATCACGGAGGGCTCCGATGCCGCCTGGCGGCCGCAGGGAGGGAGGCGCGTGCTCCTCGACAAGCGGAACGCGGTTGCGCGCCTCGTCGAGGAGCGACGTGGACTCGCCTCTGGACATCGTGGCCACGGCTTACTTGACATCGCGAACGATGCGCAGCAACAGGACATTTTACAAATAATCCCTCTGGGCGGCAGGGTCTTGCGGACCTGAACGCTCCAGGGGGCGGCGCCGTCGCAGCGCCTAACCCACGTTCAGCCACGCGCGAGGGGGATGCGCGCGGCGCCCCCTTGCTCGAGCCAGGTCGCGAGCGTCCTCAGCCCCGGGTGAAGCGCGCGGAGCGACGCGACGTCGACGTCGACGCGGAGCTGGATCGCGGCCTCGACGATGCGCTCGAACAGGGGGTTCGCGCGCAGGGCCTCGGCCGGGATGCGCGCGTACGCGAGGGGCCGCCCCGTCGCGCGCTCGATCGCGGCCGCCACCTCGACGCTGGTGAGCACGTCGCCCGCGAGCTCGAGCGTCCGGCCGGCGAAGGCCTCGGGCGCCGCGATGACCGCGGCCGCGATCGCGCCGATGTCGTCGGCCGCGATGAAGGGAATGGGGTGCGCCGGCGGGTAGAAGAACGTGAACGTCCCCGGCGTCGAGTAGAAGTGTGCCTGGGTGAGCAGCTCGAAGAACGCCCCGGGACGCAGGATGGTGAAGGGCACATCGAGCGAGCGAACGTACGTCTCGATCTGCCACTTGCTCTCGAAGTGGCCGACGCCCGTGCCCGGCACGAGGCCAGCCATCGAGGTGTAGACGAGGTGCCGGGCCCCCGCCGCGCGCGCGGCGTCGGCGACGTTCTTGCCGAAGCGCAGCTCGTCGTCCGAGGTGATGCCGTACTCTGGCTGCCCCTCGCTCGGCTGCACGCTGAAGATGGCGTCCACCCCCCGGGCCGCGGCCTCGATCGAGGCGCGGTCGCCCAGATCGCCGCGCGCGATCTCGGCCCCGAGCCGGCGCAGCGCCGCGGCGGGCTCGCCCTCGGGGTTCCTGACAAGAGCCCGGACGCGGACGCCGCGCGACAGCAGCGCTCGCGCGGCGCCGCCGCCCTGCTGTCCGGTGGCCCCCGTGACGAGAACGAGCTTCTCCTTCGTGGTCATGACTGGGTCTCCCTTCGCTCGTGGGTCGGGCCCGTCGCGCCGCGGCGACGCCGCCCACACACGCCACGATAGTGGCTGGCGTGCGGACGAGTAGCGCTGTATCGTCCAAAGAAATGGTTCGATCGTCCAGCATGGGTCGACGTTTATGGATGTCCTGACCGAGGCGCTCCGCAGCGTGCAGCTGCGCAGCCAGATCTATGGGCGGCTCGAGCTGAAGGCGCCCTGGGGCATGCGGGTCGACGCGCACGACGTGACGAGGTTCTACGCGGTCTCGCGGGGCGGGTGCCTGCTCGAGGCGGGCGGGCGGCGCCTGACGCTGGCGCCCGGCGACGTCGTCTTGCTGCGCGCCCGGCTCCCGCACGTGCTGCGCGACCGCCCCGGCTCGCGCGCCGCCTCGCCCGAGGAGGTGTACGCCCAGCGCGGGGGCCGGTGCGGGGGCATCGTGCATTATGGCGGCGACGGGGCGCCGACGACGATCGTCGCGGGCGGCCTTCACTTCTCCGATACCCGCCTGAACCCGCTCGTGTCGAGCCTGCCCGAGCTCATTCACGTGCAGGGCGACGGCGGCGTGGGGACGCGGTGGCTCGAGTCGACGTTGCAGTTCGTCGCCGCCGAGATGGACGCGGAGATGCCCGGCTACGAGCTGGTCGCGGGCCGCCTGGCCGACGTGCTGTTCGTGCAGGCGCTGCGCACCTACGTCGCGGGCGTCGCGTGCGAGCAAGCGAGCTGGCTGCGGGCCCTCTGGGACCCCACGCTCGGCGTCGCCTTGCAGCGAATGCACGAGCGGCCCGCCGACGCCTGGACGGTCGAGTCGCTCGCGCGCGCCGCGGGCGTGTCGCGCTCGGCCTTCGCCGCCCGCTTCAAGGGGGCGCTCGGCGTCCCGCCGCTCGAGTACCTGACGCGCTGGCGCATGCACCGCGCGGCCGAGATGCTCGCCGACGGGGCCGCGCGCACGGCGGAGGTGGCGAGCGCGGTCGGCTACGAGACCGACGGCGCGTTCGTGAAGGCGTTCAAGCGCCACACCGGCGAGACGCCGGGCGCCTACCGGCGCAAGGCGCGCGCCGGGGCCGACCGGTAGCTCGGTCCGGGGACGGCTGCGATATGCTCCCGCGCGCGCCTGCCCGGTGATCGCCCGGCGACTGGCGCTCATCGCGGCACACTGACAACGGTAGAGAAAGGTTCTCATGGTCACTCCTGGTCCGGCGCGCGCCATTGGCTGGTGGGCGCTCGCGCTCTTGTGGGCAGGCATGCTGGGGGCGCTGTGCGGCTGCAGCGAGGCGGCCGATCGGCTGGACGCGCGGGCGCTCCGGCGGCAGTTCCCCGAGCAGGCAGCCGCGATCCTCGAGGCGGAGCGCGCGTTCGCCTGGGCGGGCGACGGGTTCGAGGCGGCGCGGCCGCTCGGCGCGGAGGCCGGCGAGGACGGCGAGGACGGCGAGGACGGCGCGGGCGCGCTTTCGCCGCGGTTTCCGCGGGAGGGCGCGGGCGCGGTCCGGTTCACGCTGGCGGACGGCGCGGAGGTGGCCGTGCAGGAGCTCGACGCGGCCGGGGAAGGGGAGATCGCGGACAACGCGGTGGCGTACACGCGGCGCGGGGGGACGTCGTTCTGGACGGCGCTGTCGGACGACGGCTACGAGGAATGGCTGCTGCTGGAGGCGAGCGCGGTGGTGCGCGACGCGCCGGTGGCGGTCTGGCAGGTGCAGGGCGCTGCGCTGCGGCAGCAGGGGGAGGCCGTGGAGCTCGCGGACGCGCGGGGCGCGGCGCAGCTGCGCGTGACGGCGCCGGAGGCGTACGCGGCCGGAGGCCGGCCGGTGGGGACATGGCTCGTGGCGCGGGGGGAGCGGCTGGAGCTGTGGGTCGAGGCCGAGGGGGAAGCGGTGCTGGTGGATCCGCAGTGGAAGCCCGTGCGGAACATGAACATCGCCCGGCACCTGCACGCCGCCGCGCGGCTGCCGGACGGGCGGGTGCTCGTGACCGGCGGCCTCACCGCGAGGGCGACCTCGCAGAAGGTGATCGTCGACAGCGTCGAGGTGTTCGACCTGGACTCCGGGACCTGGTCGCCTGCCTCGCCCATGAGCGCCGCTCGCTTCGGGCACTCCGCGACGGCGCTCACGGATGGCCGGGTGCTCGTCGCGGGCGGCGAGGGGCCTCGAGGCGTGCTCGCCAGCGCCGAGGTGTTCGACCCGGTCTCCGGTGAGTGGGCGCCTGTCGACACGCTGGAGGAGATCCGCTCCACGCACTCGGCGACGCTGCTGAAAGACGGCCGGGTGCTCATCGCCGGCGGCCAGGATCAGGATGGAACACCGCTCGGCACCGCCGAGGTGTTCGACCCGGCCTCCGGGAAATGGACCGGTGTCGGCGACATGAATGCTGCCCGGCTGTGGCACACGGCGACGCTGCTGAAAGACGGCCGGGTGCTCGTCGCCGGCGGCGATAGCACGGAGGGCACGGTCGCCAGCGCCGAGGTGTTCGACCCCGAGCTCGGCGCCTGGTCGGTCGTCGATTCCATGGACGATGTTCGTTACGGACACGGCGCGACGCTGCTGAACGACGGCTGGGTGCTCGTCGCGGGCGGCTACAACGTCGACCAAGGAGCGTTGCCCGGCGCCGAGGTGTTCGATCCGAGCTCCGGGAGGTGGCACCCCGTCGGGCCCCTGCGCGACGCCCGCTTCGGGAACTCGGTGACGCTGCTGGAGGACGGACGGGCGATCGCCGTCGGCGGCTACGAGACCACGCTGGGAAAAACCTCGTTTGGTACTCTCGCCAGCGCCGAGGCGTTCGACCCGGAGTTCCGTGTATGGCTGCCCCTCGCGCCCATGCAGCGCGCGCACAGCGAGCACATCGCCACGCCGCTGGAGGGCGGTCAGGTGCTCGTCACCGGCGGTCAGGGGCACGGCGTGATCGCCAGCGCCGAGGTGTTCGACCCGACCTCCAGCACGTGGACGTCCCGCGAGCGCCTGAGCGTCGCCCGGACGCGGCACACGGCGACGCGGCTGGAGGACAAGCGGGTGCTCGTCGCCGGCGGGTCCAACGAGGACATGGCGAGTTCAGGAGGCGTCGTCGGCATCACCGAGGCGTTCGACCCGGTCTCCGGCGCGTGGCAGCAGCTCGGGGAGATGCGCGTCGCCCGCGCCGATCACACGGCCACGTTGCTGCAAGACGGGCGGGTGCTCGTGGCCGGCGGCACCGAGGACGGCTTCTCCTCGAGAGGACAGATCGCCAGCGCCGAGGTGTTCGAGCCGGGCGCCGACGCGTGGCGTCTCGTCGGGGAGATGCGCGAGGTCCGGGCGTTGCACACGGCGACGCGGATGAACGACGGCCGGGTGCTCGTCGCTGGCGGGTTCCACGTGGAGGGGAGGGAGGGCGGCAAGGTCATCGCCGGCGTCGAGGCGTTCGATCCGGCCACCGACGCGTGGCAGCACGTCGCGCCCATGGCCGCCGCCCGGTACTATCACACAGCGACGCTGCTGGAAGACGGCTGGGTGCTCGTCGCCGGCGGCTACAACGCAGAAGAAGGGGCGACCGCCAGCGTGGAGGTGTTCGACCCCGCGACCGGCGCGTGGCGGTCGCTCGAGCCCATGCTCACCGCCCGCTACCGGCACGCGGCGACGCTGCTGCAAGACGGCCGGGTGCTCGTCGCCGGCGGCTTCAACGCCGGAGGCATCGTCGACACCGCGGAGGTGCTCGAGCCGGACTCTGGCAGGTGGGTCCCCGTCGGGTCGCTGCGCGCCGGGCGCAACGAGCACAGCATGACGCTGCTGCCGGACGGGACCGTGCTCGTCGTCGGCGGCGCCGACTTCGCGGGCCGGACCCTCCAGCCCTACAGCGTCGAGGCGTTCGACCCCTCCTCCAGCGCGTGGGCAACCGTCGATTCCATGCTGAACGCCCGGTTCACGCACACCGCGACGCTGCTGGACGACGGCGGCGTGCTCGTCGTCGGCGGCGGCACGACCACCGGCGACATGCGCGATGATCTCGAGCTCAACAGGGTCGAGGTGTTCCGCAAGCTGCCGCAAGGCCGCGGTTGCGCGACGGCCATCGAATGTCAGAGCGGCTCCTGCACCGACGGCGTCTGCTGCGACCAGCGCTGCGACGTCTACCTCTGCGAGGCGTGCTCGGCCGCTCGGGGCGCCTCGGCGGATGGCGTCTGCACGCTCCTCCACCCCGACTACGAGCCTTACGCCTGCGCACCTCGCACCGGGGAGCCGACGGACCCCTGCAAGACGGTCCGCGACTGCGCTGACGGCTATGTCTGCGATGGCGAGGGCCATTGCGTCCCGCCGCCGCCGAGCAGCGGTTACGTCGACAAGGGCGGCTGCCACCTCGCCACGTCGGCGGGGCGGACGTCGCGTGGGCCGGTGGAGCTCGGCCTGCTGATCGTCGCCGCCCTCTCCGCGGCGCTGCGCCGGCGCCGCGATGGCCAGCGCGGCCGCGCCTCCTGAACACGAGAGCTCACCGCCGCGACCGCGGGGCTCCTGCTCGCCCGAGCTCCGAGCTCGGAGCGCGCGGCGCGGCCGGCCAGCCGGCGCACGGGGCGAGCACATGCAAAACGATTCGACGATGTCAAGGACGAAGCGCCGCTCGGCGCGGGCAGGAACGTGGTAGGAAGCTGCGACGGCGGGAGCGCAGCGTGGGAAGGTATGATAACAACGCGGCGCAAAAGCTTGCAGGTGGCGGCGTGCAGCCGCGGCATCCGCGGCACCGGCGCGTCGGCCGCGTGCTTCGCGTTCTCGCCATCATCCGCCGTCACATGACCGGCGTTTGTGATCTGAACAACTTACCTGCACCACGGAGCGGCATGTCGCGACCGAAGCCCCTGGTCTCCCACATCTACACCGCGGACCCGCGCGCCCACGTCTTCGAGGGGCGCGTTTACATCTACCCGTCGCACGACATCGAGAGTGGCATCCCCGAGAACGACAACGGGGATCACTTCGCCATGCGGGACTACCACGTCCTCTCCATGGCGAGCATCCCCGGCGAGGTGACCGATCACGGGGTGGCGATCGACATCAAGGACATCCCCTGGGCGGGGCGGCAGCTGTGGTCCGGCGACGCGGCGTACAAGGACGGCACCTACTACCTGTACTTCCCGCTCAAGGACGAGGGCGGCGTCTTCCGCACCGGCGTCGCCACCAGCAAGCGGCCGGAGGGGCCCTTCAAGGCGGAGCCCGAGCCCATGAAGGGCAGCTACAGCATCGACTGCTCCACCTTCCAGGACGACGACGGCACGCACTACATGGTCTTCGGCGGCATCTGGGGCGGGCAACTGCAGCGCTGGCAGAGCGGGCAGTACGACCCCGCCGTCCCGCCCGAGCCCACGGAGGCGAAGCCCGCCATCGGCCCGCGCATCGCGCGCCTGAGCGACGACATGCTGCAATACGGCGAGACGCCGCGCGAGATCCACATCCTGGACAAGGACGGCGAGCCCCTCCTGCAGACGGACCATGAGCGCCGCTTCTTCGAGGCGCCGTGGATCCACAGGTACAACGGCAAGTATTACCTGTCGTACTCCACCGGCGACACGCACCTCCTGGTGTACGCCACGGGCGACAGCCCGTACGGCCCCTTCACGTACCAGGGCGTCGTGCTCACCCCCGTGCTGGGGTGGACGACGCACCACTCCATCGTGGAGTTCGAGGGCAAGTGGTGGCTCTTTTACCACGACTGCGAGCTCTCCGACGGCAAGACGCACCTGCGGAACGTGAAGGTGACAGAGCTCACCTACCGGTCGGACGGATCGATCGTGACGGTCGACGGCAGCTTGTAAAGACCAGCATGGGCCAGCCCGGATCTTCGGGCCGGCGCGGCGGGTGACGCGAGAGAGCTCTCCTCGGGCGACGGGCGCCGGCGGAGAGCTCTCTTGTTGTGCGGGCACGGGCGTCGAGCGCGCTCTGCTCGCTTGACCTCGGTAGACCACTCTCCAGAGGGCGACGAGCCTGGGTGACGGGGCGCCGGCGGCCGCGCGGCGTCGAGCCCTCTTCCTCCACAGCCCGGCGCCGCGGCCGCGCACATCCCCTCACGTGGCGCGCGGCGGTCCGGCGGTTTGCTTTCGCGCGCCTTACGCGGCGCGCGCGGGATGCGTATCCTGGCCGCCCTCCAGGACGACGTGGTGTGAAGGCGGACAGCGACGCACGCGACGGCGACCCCGGCGCATCGAACGGGCAGGACGACCGGACGCTCGAGCGCCCTGTCGACCCCGACATGGGCGCGTCGGGGCCGATCAGCTCCACCGGGCGCGGCGCCACGCGCGCCACGATGCCCGACGCGCACGGCGCCGCGGCCCGCGAGGCGCGGGGCCTCGCGGCCGGGGCCGCGCCGGCCGGCGCGCGCCCGCGCTCGTTCGACCCGCCGACCCGCGAGGACGCCGACCTCGCGGCCATGGTGGGGCGCCGGATCGGCGCCTACGAGATCACCGGGCTCATCGCGCGGGGCGGCATGGGCATCGTCTTCGCCGGCCGGGACACGCGCCTCCAGCGGCCCGTCGCGATCAAGGCGCTCCCGCGCGCGTTCACGGACGACCTCGCGCAGCGCGCGCGGCTCCGGCGCGAGGCCAAGCTGCTCGCCTCGATCTCGCACCCCAACATCGCCACGGTCTACGGCCTGGAGCAGGACGACGCCGACTACCTCGTCATGGAGCTCGTCGTCGGCTCCACGCTCGCGGAGCGGCTCGCCCGCGGGCGGCTCGCGGTGGTCGAGGCGCTCTCGCTCGCGCTGCAGATCGGCCGGGGCGTCGAGGCGGCGCACGAGGCGGCCCTCATGCACCGCGACCTCAAGCCGAGCAACGTCCTGCTCACGCGCGACGGCAAGGTCAAGGTGGTCGACTTCGGGCTCGCGCGGGCGGTGCACCCCGAGGCGGACGAGGGGGGCGCGCTGCTCGCGTCGAACGTGCCGCCCCTGTCGGCGAGGACGCTCACCCAGCCGTTCGTGATCCTCGGCACGCCGGGGTACATGAGCCCCGAGCAGATCCGGGGTCGCAACGTGGATCGGCGCGCCGACATCTTCGCGTTCGGCGTGATCCTGTACGAGTGCCTGACCGACGCGCCGGCCTTCCCGGGCGAGACCGTGGCCGATCGGCTCGCGGCCACCCTGGAGCGGGAGCCCGACATGGCCGCGGTCCCGCCCGAGGTGCCCGCGCGTGCGGTCGACGTGCTGCGGCGTTGCCTCGCGAAGGACCCGGCCCGGCGGATCCTCCACATCGGCGAGGTCTGCCTGGAGCTGGAGGAGGTGCTGCTCGAGGTGCGCGCGCCCCGCGCGACGTTTCCGTCGGCGCCCACGCCGGCGCCGGTGGGCGGAGCCGCCGCCTTCGCGCCGGCGCCTGCGCGGCCCGCGTCGGCGCCGGCGCCCGCGCCAGCCGGCGGAGGCCCTGCCGCGCCCGCGCCGGCCGGCGGAGGCCCTGCCGCGCCCGCGCCCGGCGGCGGAGGCCCTGCCGCGCTCGCGCCGGCAGGCGGAGGCCCTGCCGCGCTCGCGCCGGCAGGCGGAGGCCCTGCCGCGCCCGCGCCGGCAGGCGGAGGCCCTGCCGCGCCCGCGCCGGCAGGCGGAGGCCCTGCCGCCGCCCCGCCAGCCGGCCGCGCCTCGGCCCCCCCGCCAGCCGGCCGCGCCTCGGCCCCCCCGCCAGCCGGCCGCGCCTCGGCCCCCCCACCCGTCGCCGGCCGCGCCGCCGCGAGCTCGTCCTCCGCCGCCGCGCCCGCGCCGGCCGGCCGCACCTCGGTCGTCCCCGCGCCGCCGAGCCGGGCCTCCGCCGCCGCCGCTCCCGCCGGCCGCGCCTCGGTCGTCCCCGCGCCGCCGCGCGCCGCGCCCCGGTCGTCCCCGCGCCGGCTCGCGCTCGCCATGGCCGGCGCAGCCGCGGTCGGCGCCGTGTCCGCCGCGGGGCTCACGGCCGCCCTGCGGGCCCCGCCGCCGGCCCAGCCCGCGCGGCAGCTCGACCTCCTGTTCCCGGGCCCCCAGGCGCAGCTCGCGAAGCTGCGCCTCGCGATCTCCGACGACGGCCGCCGCGTCGTCTTCGGCGCGGCGGGCCCGGACGGCGCCTTCGGGCTCTGGTCGCGGAGCCTCGACGACGGGACCACCGCCCCGCTCCCGGGCACCGAGGACGGCTGGGACCCCACCCTCTCGCCCGACGGCCAGTGGGTCGCCTTCTACCGCGGCGGCGAGCTCTGGAAGCGGCGGCTGGTCGGCGGCAACAGCGTCAAGGTCGCCGCCACCGCCTGGTCCGCGGGCTCCACCTGGGGCACCGACGGCGCCCTCTCGTTCTTCGCGGAGTGGGGCAAGGGGCTCGTTCGTGTCCCGGAGCTCGGGGGCGAGCCCCAGCCCGTCACCGCGGTGCGCCCGGAGCTCGGGGATTACGCCGAGGCGCTCCCCTGCGTGCTGCCGGACAACCGCGCGGTCCTGTTCACCTCCTGGGACGGCAAGAAGATCACCCGGATCGAGGTGGTCGAGCTCGCGACCGGCGCGCGGTCGACGGTGGTCAACGACGGCTCCACCCCGCGCTTCGCCCGCACGCCGCGCGGCGATCACCTGCTCTGGGAGCGCAAGGGCACGATCTACGCGGCCCCGTTCGACGTCGCCGCCCGGCGGGTCGCCGGTCCGGAGCGCGCGATCGTGGACGGCGTGCTCACCGACGGCGCGGACTGGGCCGCGTTCTTCGACGTCTCCGACGAGGGCACGCTCGTCTGGGTGCCCGGCTCCATCTTCCAGGAAGAGAGCCAGCTCGCGTGGCTCGGCGAGGGCGGCGCGACCGCGCCCTTCGCCGCCGACGTCCTCCCGTTCGCGGAGCCGCGCTTCTCCGCCGACGGCAAGAAGCTCTCCGTGGTCCTCAAGCAGGACGTGTACGCGGCCTTCGTGCGCGAGGAGGGTCGGGGCACCTTCGATCGCATCGTGTTCGACATCGACGTCCAGTCGGCCGCCATCTCGCCGGACGGGGCCTGGCTCGCGTTCAGCAGCCTGCGCGACGGCCGCTTCGGCGCGTGGGTGAAATCGCTCGCCTCCGGCGACGAGCGGCGGCTCACCGACGCGCTCGGCAGTTATGCGTTCGGCCTCGACTGGTCCCCCGACAGCCAGCATGTGGCCGTATCCATGGCCCCCGCCGGGCAGCAGCAGCGCGACATCTGGGTGTTCTCGCTGAGCGATCCCGCCGAGGCGCGGAGCTTCATCGCCGACGCGGCCGACGACCGGTATCCCCGCTTCTCGCCGGACGGCCGCTGGCTGGCGTACACGTCCGACGACGCCGCCGGCCGGCAGGTCTACGTGAGCTCCTTCCCCGACGGCAAGGTGAAGCGGCAGATCTCGACGCGCGGCGGCACCGAGCCGACCTGGGCCCCCGACGGCGCGCGCATCTACTACCGCGCCGACGGCAAGCTGTACGCCGTGCCCCTCTCGCCCGGCGACGCCCGTCCGGTCGGACCGCCGACGCTCGTGTACGACAAGCCCTTCGGTCAAGCCGACGTGGACCTGCGGAGCTACACCGTGGCTCCGGACGGCCGGATCCTGATCATCGGACCCCCGCCGCAGCGGACGCAGGTGACCCACCTGCGCGCCATGCTCGGCTGGTACAGCCGCCTTCCCTGATCGACGCGCCCCGCGCGACCTCCGCGCGGCGTGGATCGCGCGGTCGAGTGTCTCCACTGTCCGGAAGACACCGTGAGTGAAGGCCTATGTGAGCGACGAACGCCGGGCGATCGACCTGGACGGTAGTGATTGCTTATGTCGCAGTACTATGGCAAAGGTATTTCCTGACCTTTGTCAGGCGGCGCACGGGGGTGCTCGCCGCGCAATCGAGCCGCTCGGGCGCAGCCGGCCCCGGGCGGCTCCGTGCTGGCCTCGATGCCCGGGGGTAACTGCGATGAATCAAACGATCAACGTGTTCGATCCAGCGTTTCGTGCGGACCCGTATCCTCGTCTCGCCGAGCTCCGGCGCGTGAGCCCGGTATGTCAGATCGAGCCTGGCGGCATGTGGGCCGTGACGCGTTATGAGGACGTGCTCTTCGTCCTCAAGAACCCTGAGCTCTTCTCGTCCGGGGGCTTCAAGGCGGCGTGGGAGCCGCCGTGGGTGGGTTACAACCCGATGGCCAACTCGATGCTCGCCATGGATCCGCCCGCGCACGCGCGGCTCCGCGGCCTGATCCACCGGGCGTTCGGGGCGAGCACCGTCGCCCGGCTGGAGCCGCGCGTCCGCGCCGTCGCCGACGCGCTCGCGGGCGATCTCGTGGGAGAGGTCGAGTTCGTCGACGGGTTCGCCCTGCCGCTGCCGGCCTTCGTCATCGGCGAGCTCCTCGGGATGGACCCGGCGCTCCGCCGCAATTTCAAGCGATGGACCGACGATATCCTCTCGATCACGCCGGACCGCCCCGAGGACGCGGAGCGCGTGCGAAAGACCATCGCGGATCTCACCGGGTACATCCGGGAGGTCATCGCGGCGCGGCGCCGCGCGCCCGCGGAGGACACGGTGACGGACCTGATCCGCGCCGAGGTCGACGGGCAGCGGCTCACGGACACCGAGATCATCGACTTCCTCGTGCTCCTGCTGATCGGCGGGCTGGAGACCACGACGCACCTCCTCTGCAACTCCATGATCTACCTGGCCGCCCATTCCAGCATGATGGACCGCCTGCGGGCCGATCCCGCCCTGATCCCGCTGTTCGTCGAGGAGATGCTCCGCTACGACGGCACGGTCCTGGCGCTCCCCCGGCTCGCGACCAGGGACGTCACGCTCTCCGGGGTGACGGTGCCTGCCGGGGCGCTGGTGCTCCCGTTCCTGTCCTCTGCCAACCGGGATGAGCGGAAGTTCCCCGATCCGGATCGGTTCGACCTGCACCGCGGCTCGCAGGGCGCGGTCAGCTTCGGGCACGGCGTTCACTTCTGCATCGGCGCCGCGCTGGCGCGCATGGAGATGCGCGTGGCGCTCGAGACGCTGCTCGCGCGCTTCCGGCGGGTCGAGCGCGGCGCGGGGGAGCTCCAGTACAACCGCGCCATCACCGTGCGCGGCCCGGTGGAGCTGCCGCTCCGGTTCATCCCGGCGAGCTCCGGCGCGGTCCGGCCGGCGCACGTGCACGCCGGCGCCGCGCAAGAATCCGCCGTCGCCGAGTGAACGATCTCCCGCCGTCCGGGAACCCACCTCCAGGAGGACAGCTCGGCTCCGCCGGCGCGGAGCGGGGGGAGCGTACGCCGCGCGCCTGCGCGTGAGGCGGGCGCGCTCCTGCGCGCGCCGGGAGAGGCCCGAGCTGCCCCAGGAAGGCAGCGGGATCCTCTCTATGCGCACGTCCATCGTCCTCATCGCATTGCTCGGCGCGCACGCGCTCGCCGGGTGCACCTCCGGAGACGCCGGCGATCCGTCGCCGGACAGCGATCGCCTGGAGTCGCCTCCGCCCGGCGCCGGCGTCCAGTACCGCATGGTCTCGACGGTGGCGCCCGGGCAGGAGATCGAGCGGTGCAAGCTGTTCGTCGCGCCCCCCGAGGGGCTCTATGTGAACCGCGACGAGGTGCGGTTTTCGCCCGGCAGCCATCATGTCGTCCTGTACAAGACGGCGTACCGGGAGATCCCGGCCGAGACGCGCGAGGGCGTCGCCGTCGACGCGACCGAGGTCCATGATTGCAACAGCGGCGCCACGGCCGCCTGGGAGATCACCGGGGTGATCGCCGGCTCGCAGTCGTACGAGGGCAATTCGTTCCTCGGCGAGCTCCCGGAGGGCGTGGCGCTCCGGGTCGAGCCGGGCACCGTGCTCGTGATGAACACCCATTACCTCAACGCCACGGCGGCGCCGCTCGAGGCGGACGCGCGCGTGAACCTCTACACGATCCCGCCGGAGCAGGTGGAGCAGGAGGCGGGCATGCTGTTCCACTACAACCCGTTCATCCGGGTGCCTGCGCAGGGGGAGTCCTCGGCGCGCATGCGGTGCCCGATCGCCGAGGACATCTCGCTCGTGCGGGTCCAGTCCCACATGCACCGCCGCGGCGTGGGCTTCGTCGCCCACCACGTGCGCGCCGGCGGCGGGATGGAGGAGATCTACGCGAACGAGGCGTGGGAGCAGGTGCCGGTGAAGGTCTTCGACGCGCCGCTCGAGGTCAAGGCGGGCGAGGCGCTCGATTTCCGCTGCGACTACGAGAACACCGAGCCGCGCGACGTCGCGCAGGGCCTGACCACGCGCGACGAGATGTGCATGCTCATCGGCCCGTATTTTCCGCGCCGCCCCGGCGTCGACAACTGCAGCGACGAGCACGGCGTCCCCGCCGAGACGTGGATCGGCTCCGGCGCGGCGACGTGCGCGGACACGCTTGCGTGCACCGCCGCGGTCGCGAGCAACGCCGACTTCTTCGGTTGCGTGGTCGACAGCTGCCCGGGCGTGGCGGAGCAGCTCGCCGGCGTGCTGCGCTGCCAGATCTCCGCCGGCTACGGCGCGTGTGACGACGCGTGCGCCGAGGGCGCCGAGGCGCCCGAGTCGCCCGACGCGTGCGCCGCGTGTATGGCCGACGCGTGCGCCGCGGAGTCCTCCGCCTGCGCGGCGGCGGCCTGCGACTGACCTCCCCCGATCCTGACGAACGCCGCGCCCTCCGCGGGCGCCGGCGCCGCGGGCGCCAGCGCCGCGGCCGCCAGCGCCGCGGCCGCCAGCGGCTGCCCTCGCCAGCGGCTGCCCTCGCCAGCGGCTGACCTCGCCAGCGGCTGACCTCGCCAGCGGCTGACCTCCCCCGACCCCGACGAGCGCCGCGCCCTCTACGCGCGAGACGGCACGCGTGTGCTGGCACGCTGGCACGCTGGCACGCTGGCACGCCGGCGTTGGGCACCCGCGCGTGTCCCCTCGTGCCGCGCGGGCTCCGCGCGTCCGCCGCGCGTGACTCCCTGTCGAACTGGCGCCCTGCGGCGCTCCTGTGTCCTGGCACCAGGCTTGCTCTCGCCCTCGCGAGGCCGCGTGACACGGCCGCTGCGGCGACGCGCGCGACAGGCACCCTGCGCGCGCACGCGCTTGCTTGTTTGGATGGAGAGCTGCTCTCCACCGCAGGAGATTCGCACGATGAAACCGCATCCGTGGCAGCTTCAGTTCGGCGCCGGCGTCCCCCCTTTCGTCGCCAGGCCCAGCCCGTCGCAGGGATCCCCCCGTGAGCGCTCCGCCGCCCCGGCCCGCTGGGCGGGCCTCGGTCGAGGCGCCTTGGCCCTCGCGGCGGCGGCCGCGCTCTCCGCGGGCGGCGGGTGCATCGCGGAGCCCGTCGCGCCCGACGTGCTGTCGATCGAGGCCGATCCGGGCCTCATGCCGGCCTCGGGCGGCCCGCCGGACATGGAGGCGATCGTCCTGGAGCACCGGCTCTGGGAGACGTTCCACGACGCCTGCGACGCCGCGGTCCGCAGCCTCTACGGCGCCGCGTTCGGGGGTTCCTGCGACATCCAGCAGACGCACCGCAGGATCATCGACCCGGACTACCACATCGCCGAGTACACGGTCGCCGTGAAGGTCGGCCCGGGCGCGCGCGACTTCATCGGCCTGCACCGGGTCGTCCGCGAGGCGTCGCGCTACCGGCCTGCGCAGCTGAGCGAGGCGGTGATGCTGGTGCACGGCGACGCGTGGCCCTTCCGCGGCGCCTTCCTCGACGCGCCCGATCGCAAGACGTTCGCGGAGTTCCTCGCCAGGGAGGGGATCGACGTGTGGGGCATCGATCTCCGCTGGACCCGCGTCCCCGCCGGGACCGCCGACACCTCGTTCATGAGCGGGTGGGGGATGGAGAAGGACGCGGACGACCTCGGCATGGCGCTCTCGATCGCGCGTGTGAACCGGGATCTCACCCGCGCGGAGGGGCCTCTCCACAGCGCCGGCCCCAAGATGAAGCTGCTCGGCTGGAGCCGCGGCGGCCAGCTCGCGTATGCCTACGCGGGCCGCGAGTCCCAGGTGCCGATCCTGGCGCGGCGGCACGTCGACGGGATCATCCCCGTCGACATCTACCTGAAGACCGACCTGAGCACCCCGGAGGGCCTGCTGCGGCGGGATTACGCCTGCGAGCGCCTCGCCGTGGACCTCGCCCAGTACAACGACGCCTCGCGGAGCGACCGGTATTACTCGTCCCTCGGCTCCGTGATCTCGGCGCTCGGGGGCGCGGCGCTCGCGGATCCCACGGGCGCCTCGCCGATCCTTGCCGGCATGAACAACCGTCAGGCGGCGCTGCTCGCCGGCCAGGCGACATACCTGCTCGAGGACGGGCGCCCGCCCACGCCCTTCTATCACCTCGTCGGCGGCACGTTCGACACGAGCGGCCTGCCGGTCGATCTGACGTACCTGGCCGACGAGTCGCGCTGGTTCTCGGTCGAGACGCTGGCCGCGCCGTACCAGCCGATCAAGGGGCTCATCGACTCGGAGCGGGCGATGTGCGGCGATCCGGGGCCGACCATCGCCGATCACCTCGGCGACATCACCGTGCCGGTGCTTTACGTCGGCGCGGGCGGCGGCTTCGGGCAATCGGGCGTTTACACGACGACGCTCCTCGGCAGCACGGACAGGAGCTCGATCGTGAAGAGCGATCCCGCCGCGGGGGGCCAGCCCCGCGACATCGGCCACAACGACATCTTCCTCGCCGACGACGCCCAGGCGCTGTTCTGGAACGGGATCCGGGACTGGATCCTGGCGCGGTAGCCCTCGCGCCGCGCCTCTCCGGGAGCCGCCGAGCGCCCGGCCGCGCGGCGTCCGGCGGGGCGGCCTGCGCGCCCGCCGCGACGGCGCGACGGCGCGACGGCGCGACGGCGCGACGGCGCCGAGGTGATCCCGGGCAGGCCGTGCTAGAGCTTCCGCCGAGAGGGATAGAGATGGCGGCTGCCCACCCGGCGAGCGAGATCTCGGCGCGACACGTGAACCTCATCAGCCGATTCCTGGCGGTGCGCGACATCCCGTCGCTCACCGCCGAGGCCTGCGAGCGGGCGTTCGGCCGCCCGCGGGCCGATCTGCTGATCTTGCTCGGGAGCGGGGTCCTCGCGACGGCCGAGCGCGCGGCGGAGGCCTACGGGCGCGGGCTGGCCGATCGGCTGATGATCGCCGGCGGCATCGGCCATTCCACGGTGCACCTGGTGAACGCCGTGAAGGCCAGCCGCAAGTACGCGGGCATCGACGCGGCGGGCAAGCCGGAGGCCGTGATCCTGGCGGAGGTCGCGCGGATCCACGCCGGCGTCGATGTCCGGGAGGTGGTGCTCGAGGTCGAGTCGACCAACTGCGGCAACAACGCGACCTTCGCGCTCCGCGTGCTGAAGGAGCGGGGTTTGCGCCCGGAGACGATCCTCCTGATGCAGGACCCGACGATGCAGCGGAGGACCGGCGCCTCGTTCGAGAAGGCCTGGAGCGACGGCCAGGAGCGCGCGCGGCTCGTCAACTACGCGGCGTTCGTACCGGAGGTGGAGGCGAGGGACGGAGCGCTCCGCTTGACGGCCGCGTGCGAGCAGGAGGCGGCGCCGCTGTGGGAGATGGAGCGGTTCCTGTCGCTCCTCTCGGGGGAGATCCCGAGGCTCCACGACGACGAGAACGGCTACGGCCCGAGAGGGAAGGGCTTCATCGGGCATGTCGACGTGCCGGACGAGGTGCTGAACGCCTACCGGGCGCTGCTTCCCCTGCTGGGCGTTCACATGCGCATGTGAATCCGTTCACATGCGCATGTGAATCCGTTCACATGCGCATGTGAACGGGGTCGCGCAAGCGCATGGCCTCGGGTGGATGGTGCGTTGCTCTGGCCGAAGGCGCGGCACCTGGTGAGCGGCCAAGACGCCATGAGCGCCACGAACCCAATCCATCGGCGTAGTGGGCGTCTTGGTGGCGAAATCCTCCATGTTGCCTGACGTGATCCCGCACCATCGCTCGGGCGGACGTCGCAGTTCACCATTGACATCCTCGAACCGCTTTTGTTCTGCTTCCTCTCGCGGTGATGTCAGGATGAACCGCGAGGTCGCCCACGCCTGAGATGCTGCCTCCCCTTTTGCAATCGGACGTCGACGCGCTCTTCGAGCGAGCTCGAAGCGCCCGTGTGATCGAGGGCGGGGCCGCGCGCGGCAAACCCATGGGCGGCGCGGTGCTGGCGACGTTCGGGGCCGAGGAGCTGCCGGCGCTGCGCGAGGCGCTCCGGATCGTGGAGGACGGGCCGCCGTTCCACTGCGGGTGTCATGGGGACCTCGCCATCGAACTGCGCGGGCTGCTCCTGCGCGTGGGCGTGCTCTCGTACCACCACGGGAAGTCGGTGCGCCTCGAGGGGGCGTTCTCCGACGCGGCGCTCGTCGACGGTCCGGCGCTGCTGCGCCTGCTGGCAGCGCGCGGCGTCACCGAGCCGCTCGCCCGCCACGAGGCCGGCGAGCGGGACCTCGCACGGATGCACACCGAGCGGGATCGCTGGATGGAGGCGGCCCCCGAGGCGCTGCGCGAGCGGCTGCTCTCCCTCGAGGGCGGCCCGCTCGGCCTGCCGCCGTCCGAAGGGAATGTGGTGTTTGATGCCGGGATCGCGGCGCTCCGGGCGTCAGGGGACGACGACCGCGCCATCGCCTCGCGGCTCTTCGCCTGGCTCGGGACCAGCACGAGCCCATGGTCGGGATATCCGGCGTACGAGCACGCTCCGCTCGTGCTGCTCCAGCGCCTCTCGTCCGAGGCGGTGCTCGCCGCGCTCCTCGCCGCGCGAGACGACGACACGCTGCTCGGCGCCGCGCGTTACGCCGCGGACCATCAGGTCGTGAGCTTCCGGAAGCGGTTCGTGCGCGAGATCCCGGAGGAGACGTTCGTGCGCTTCGAGGAGCGGCTCGCGCGTGTGCCCATGACGCCCGACGGGCTCGCCGACGCGAAGGCGAGGCTCGCCGCCGCGCGGACCGTCGCGGCGTCGGTGCGCGGCAGGGCCGCGGAGCTGGCCGCGCAGCGGGGCCGCGCGCTCGCCTGCGTCGCGCTGAGCGACGACGGGCCGTTCGGCGCGCTGGTCACCGACGGGCAGACGCTGGCCGCCGTCGATGTCTACACGGTGGTGCGGATCGATCCGGAGCGCGGCTCGCTCGCGCCGCTGACCACCTACGAAGGATCCCCGTTCACCGACCTCGTCTTCGTCGACGGCGCGCTGCTCGCCGTGCGCGGCAACGAGGGGCGCGTCGATCACATCGCGCTCGATGGGGGAGGGCGCAGCGTGGTCGCCTCCGAGCTCGCCAGGCCGCTCGATCCCGTCGATTCGGGCGGCGTCCTCTGCTTCGTCTCGGCGCCGTTCGAGGATCGGATCGTGAACGGGGTGCGCTCGTCCGTCCAGCGGACGTCGCTGGTCCGGCTCGGGAAGAGCGCGGGTGTCGAGGTGATCGCGCCCGTCGAGGCGGGCGTCGCCGCGCTCGCGGCCGACGCGACGCACCTCTATTATGCGACCACCAACCTGGAGCGCGAGGGCGCGCTCTTTCGTGTGGCGCGCGCCGGCGGCAGACCTTCCATGCTGACCAAGGTCGGCCGCCTCGGGCACGCGACGGCGCAGCCTGCGCTGGTCATCGCCGGCGAACACGCCGTCTTCGCGGACGGCCGCGATCTCCGGCGCGTCCCCGTCGGCGGGGGTCAGGCCGTGACGCTGCACCGGACCGACGCGCCGATCGGGGCGCTCGCGGTCGTGTCGGACGGGATCGTCGTCATCCTCGGCGACATGTCGGACGGCTCATGGGACGTCGTTCACTTGCCGAGCAAGGGGGGAAAGCCCCGAAAGCTCGGCGCGCTGCAGCGGCGCCCCTACGACCGGCTGCGGATGGTGAGCCGCGGCGGCGAGGCGTTCTTCACGCTCGACGACAGGCTTTACCGCGCGCGGTGAGGCATCCGGGCTTCGGTGTCGCCTTTGTCACGGCGGCACGGGAGAACAGAAGAGGGGGAGAGGATCCCGCGATGCGAGCGATCGAGATCAGCTGTGCGCGGGCGCATGCCGCGAACGAGTACGTTGCCGGGCGGGGCGAGTCGTACGGCGGCGCGGGACGTCGGCTTCAGCCACGGGTTCGGCGCACTGGAGGCGAGCCGCGGGGCGTTCACATGCGCATGTGAATGGGCTGGTGGTGGTCAATTTGACCAACCGGCCCGGCGCGGTCTTGACGACGCGCGGCGCCTGCCGCCCAGCGCTGGGTAGTGGCCCATTCGCTGAAATGGGGCCACCTCGAAGCCACTGCCACCACCTCGCCAGGACCCGCTCGATGCGGGCGTCCGCCGCGGGCGGATGCCACTACTTTCTTGACGGCTGGTGCGCGTAAGGCGGACGCTTTGCAACCATGGCGGACAAGTTTGCGGGCGCTCGCGCGGTGATGGCTGTGGTCGGGCTCGCGGCTTCCTCGTCCGGCGGATGTGGATCGCTCATCGGGGCGGATTGGGACAAATATTCGTATGCCGGAGCATCTGACGGAGGTGGGGGCGACGCCAGCGGTGGGATTGGAGGCGCACAGAGCGCGGGCGGCTCGGGCGGCTCGGGCGGCTCGGGCGGCTCGGGCGGCCCGGGCGGCTCGGGCGGCTCGGGCGGCTCGGGCGGCGGAGGCGCCGTGGGTCCTGGCTGGGACTGGACCGGCATCGTCGGCACGGGACAGAGCCTGTCCGTCGGCACAGAGGGCAATCCCATCCGCGGGTCGGAGCAGCGCTTCAACAACCTCAAGCTGTCCCTCGGGGACGCGAGCGTGCCCCCCTTCGATCCGCTGAGCAGCGCCCTATCCATGGTGCCGCTCGTCGAGCCCATCCGCACGTTGTCGACGACCTACCCGAGCGCCTATCCCAAGAACATCTACGGCGAGACGCCGCACACCGCCATGGCCGACCAGATCACGTCGCTCGCGCAGGCGGCGTCGGTCGGCGACTACGTCACCGTGCACACCGTCGTCGGCGAGAGCGGGCAGGGGATCGAGGTCATCCGGAAGGGCGGCACGGAGATCGTCGAGGGCGCCACGTCGTCGGGCCGCGCGTATGCGGCGACGCTCTTCGAGGCGGAGGCGATCGCGCGCCTCGCCCGCGAGGCCGCCAAGACCTACGGCGTCGGCGCCATCGTGATCACCCACGGCGAGTCAGACGGCGGGCGGGCTACGTACGAGGACGACCTGTTCAAGCTCTGGTCCGACTACAACCAGGATATCCGGGCGCTCACCGGGCAGACGCGGTCCATCCCGATGCTGGTGTCCCAGCAGCACGCGGTGCCCTTCGAGGCGGGATCGCGGTCGGCCGTGACCCAGGCGCAGTGGCGCGTGGGCGTCGAGCACCCGGGCGACATCGTCTGCTCGGGTCCGAAGTACCAGTACCCGTACGTGGACGACCACCTCGATCTCAACGCGCACGGCTACGAGCTGCTCGGCGAGAAATACGGCCAGGTCTTCTTCGAGAAGGTGGTCCTCGGGCGCGACTGGCAGCCGCTCCAGCCGACGGGCGTCGAGCGCGCCGGCAGCACCATCACCGTGCACTTCCATGTCCCGGTGCCGCCGCTCGTCTGGGACAGCGCGCTGCCGCCTCCCCACGAGACGCTCGAGTGGAAGGAGGGCAAAGGCTTCGAGGTCTGGAGCGGCACTACCCGGATCGAGATCGCGCGCGTGGAGATCTCCGGCGAATCGGTGGTGATTACCGCGCAGAACCTCCCCGCATCCGGCGTGATGGTCGGCTACGCGGCGACGACCGACGGGACGCCGATGACGGGCGGCACGATTCGCTGGGGCCAGCTACGCGACTCCGATCCATTCGTCGGCTCGATGACGGGGGTCGAACAGCCGAACTACGCGGTGGCGTTCGAGTTGCCGGTTCCCTGAGCCGCGCGAGCGCGGCGCGTGTCGCTCTGGCACCGCGACCGCGCTCGTAGCTCCGCCTCGTCGTGCGGGTGTGAATGGGTTCATGTGCGAGTCTATACATCTCTCAATCTGACGCCCCGGAGCAATCCTCCCTCGAACAGCTCGTCCCGGTAGAGTGTCGCGCCGACCACTCCGCGCGCGGCTCATCCCCTCGCTTGGTCCTCCGCTCGGCTCCCCACCGCGATCTCCCCGACCGAGGTCTCCGCGAGGTACTCCAGCCCGGCCGCCCGCGCGAAGAGGTCCGAGTCTCCCCCGCCCACCGCGCACACGGCGAGATCCATCGCGCTCGCGACGAGGTACAGCGTCTGGTACAGCCCCCCGACGTCCTTGAGGAGCGTCGCATACGCGATCGACTCGTACGCCCAGCTGACCCTCGGAAACCGCGCCGCCACGACGATCAGCACCTCTGGCGGCGCGCTCGCGCCCATGGCCCTCCGCGCCCCTTCGAGCAGCGCAACAGCCTCTCTCGTGAGCCCGGAGAGCGCGCTGAGCGCATGCTCGTCCGCCCGGTAATGGTAGAGCCCCGACCCGAGCCCGTCGCACGTGCGCACGACCGGGTACAGCTCGAGCGCGTGGCACGCCCCTCCGCTCGGATACGGCCGCCGGGTCTGCTCGTACGCCCGGCCGGGCCCGCGCTCCTCGATCCGGTGGATCCTCGCCGCGCGGTAGAGCAGCTCGCCGAGCTGCTCCGCGCGGATCGGCCGCTCGCCGTGCTCGCGGATCGATCGGCGCTGCTCCAGCACCCGCGTGAACGGCACGTCCGTCGCCGCGAGCGCCTCCAGATCGGGCCGATAGAGCGGCACGACCTCGCCCGGCATCCGCGGCTTGATGCCCGGCAAAGGCGCAAGCGTCTCCCGGTGAGGGCAGGTCGCCCCGTACGGCGCGTCGTGGCGCCCTTGCCGGCTCCGCGTGTGGAAGGCGAGGTCGTGGAAGCTCCACCCGGCGAGCGCCTCTCCCGATCCTCGCCCGCCGCCGTCCAGCGCCCCGCACCCGAGCAGCAGCCCGACGATCGCGCGCACCACCTCGATCGACGTCGCGCACGCCCCGCTCGTCCCGCGCGCAGCGCCCAGCACCTCCTCGGCCGTCCGTGGCTCCGCGAGCGCATGGCAGACGGCCGCGGCCTCGGCGTCGTGGATCTCCACGCGCCCGCGCCCGAACGGCGACTCGAGCACCCACGCGCCCCCGTCGCTGCGGATCCACGCGAACCGCGACATCACATGCCGCGCCCCGGCCGCGGGCGCCTCGGGTGCGGCCCCCGCGAGCGTCGCGAGCCGCCGGCCTTCCCGCGCCACCGTGTACGCGAGCAGCCCTCGATGCGCGAGCCGCGCGAGCTGGTGCGCGACCTCCATGAGCCCCGCGCCCCCGTCGTCGCGCGCGGCCCGCTCCAGCAACCGCCGCTCGGTGTCGCCCTCGCCGGCGAGCGCCTCCACCACGGCGCGCAGGCCCGGCGTGGCGCGCTCGATCTCGACCGCCGGCTCCTCCGCGCGGCGGATCACGAGCACACCGTCCGGCCGCTCCGCGACCGCGACGCCGCTCCGGAACGAGAGCACCTGCACGACGCAGGGCCCCCGTGAGCCCTGGCCTCCCTCGCCCCGCTCGCCCCGCTCGCCGGGCCCGTCCCGTTCGCCGCGCCCGTCCTGCTCGCCCACGCCCTCCCGGCGCCCCTCAGCGCGCCGCGCGGTGGTCCGCGATCACGCTCGCCACGCAGCAGGTCAGCCGCTTCCCCATGCCGATGTGCAGGAACTCGTTCGGCCCGTGCGCGTTCGACGCCGGCCCGAGCACGCCCGTGATCAGGAACTGCGCCGCCGGGAACTTCTCCCCGAGCATCGCCATGAACGGGATCGTCCCGCCCTCGCCGATCCCCATCGCCGGCTTGCCGAAGAACGCCTTCGACGACGCCTGCATCGCCGCCTCGAGCCAGGGCGCCGTCGCCGGCGCGTCCCATCCCCCCGACGGCTCGGACACGTGGAACCGCACCTCGGCGCCGTACGGAGGATCCTTCTCCAGCGCCGTCTTCAACGCCTTCGCCGCGGCGCTCGGGTCGACGCGCGGCGGGATGCGCATCGAGAGCTTCGCCTTCGTGAACGGCCGCAGCACGTTCCCCGCGTTCGCGAGCGGCGGCAGCCCCTCGGCGCCGGTCACCGAGAGCGCCGGCCGCCAGGTGCGGTTGAGCAGGAGCTCCGCCGCGTCGTCCGTCACCGGGCGCGCCCCGCCCACCCAGGGGAGCTCGCTCACGACCGTCGCGCCCAGCACCTCGGCCGCGGCGCGCGCCTGCGCCGCGCGCTCCGACGGGATGTTCACGTGCAGCGCGCCGACGAGCACGCGGCCGGTCGCCTCGTCCTCGATGCGCGACAGGAGCTGCCGCAGGATCCGGAAGCTCGAGGGCACCACGCCGCTGCCCACGCCCGAGTGCACGCCCTCGCGCAGGATGTTCACCTCGAGCGTGCCCTGCACCAGGCCGCGCAGCGACGTGGTGGTCCAGAGCTGGTCGTAGTTGCCGCAGCCCGAGTCGAGGCACACGACGAGGCTCGGCCTGCCGATGCGGCCGGCGAGCGCGTCGATGTACGCCGGCAGGTCGCGGCTGCCGCTCTCCTCGCAGCCCTCGATGAGCACCACGCAGCGCGCGTGCGGGATCCGCTGCTCGTGCAAGAGGCGCAGCGCCGCGAGCGACGCGAAGCTCGAGTAGCCGTCGTCGGCGGCGCCGCGGCCGTAGAGCCTGTCGCCCTCGCGCACCGGCTCCCAGGGGCTCAGGCCCTCGCGCCAGCCCGTCATCTCCGGCTGCTTGTCGAGGTGCCCGTAGAGCAGCACCGAGTCGTCGCTCTGGCCCTCTCCCGGCACCTCCATGAAGATCACCGGCGTGCGGCCCTCGATGCGCACCACCTCGACCTTGAGCCCGGGGATCGGCTGCGCCTTGCACCACGCCTCGATGAGCGACGTCGCCCGGTCCATGTGGCCGTTCTCGCGCCAGGCGGGATCGAACGCGGGAGACTTGTTGGGGATGCGGATGTAGTCGTGCAGGGCGGGGACGATCTCCTGCTCCCAGATGGACTCCGAGGACGCGAGCGCTTGGGCGACGTTGAGCTTCGTGGGCATGACCTCTCCGGGCGATCGAACCGAGGAGAGCTCGGCCTGGCCAGCGTGGACCAGCGAGCTCGTTCGTTCTTGTAGCGATTCTCATGAGAATGCCGCAATCCACCGCCGTCGCAATCGCCTCGGGCGCCCCGCTCTGCGCGCCGTCCGCCGCGGCGGGCTGCGGCGGCGCGGGGCCGGCTGCCGGCCCGTCTGCTCCCGCCACGCCCCGCCACGCCCGCCGCGTCGGCCGCGCCCGCCGGTCCGTCCACGCCCGCCGGGCCTCGGGACGGCGACCGTTCGAGGTCAGCTTTCCACGCCGCCTGTCGCGTGCGACCCTCTTGGCGCCATGGGTAAAGTCACCGCGCTCCACATGGACACCATCACCGAGAAATCCGGTCACCAGATGACCGGAATGGCGGTGAGCGTGTGCCTTACCCCCGCGGCCCCGAGCCCCTTGCCGATCCCCTATCCCACGATGGGCACCGTCGCCGAGGGGATCATCGATCCGTGCATGCGCACCAAGATCGAGGGCGCGAAGATCCTCACCGTCGGCGGCTGCATGAAGGCGTGCCACGGCAACGAGCCCGGCACGCTGAAGGAGGTCGTCAGCCTCAACACCGCCGGGCCCTGCTTCCCGTGGCTCGGCGCGCCCAACGTGCTCATCGAGCTCGGCATGGCCGGCATCACCGGCAGCATGGGGCAGATGAACAAGTCGATCACCGTCGGCGCCGGCGCGAGCGCGAGCGGCGCTGGCGGCGGCGGCGGGGGAGGGGGCGGCGGCGGCGGCGGCGCGGGCGGGCCGGGCGGGGGCGGGCCGCAGGGCGCCGGCAACGGCGGCGGCGGCGGCGGCGGGAGCAACCAGGGCGCAGGGCCGCCCAGCCCGCCCGCGGCGCCCCAGGCCGACGGCCAGGCCAACGCAGGGCACCCCGTCGACATCATCACCGGCGCGATGTTCACGCCCCCGGAGACCGACTTCTCCCTGCCCGGCTTCCTCCCGGTCAGCTGGATCCGCACCTACCGCACCTCGTCGGTCCTGCGCGAGTGCGGCATCGGCCGCGGCTGGTCCCACTCCCTCTGCTGGCAGGCCGAGATCCGGGGCGATCGGCTCACCCTGATCGACGAGACCCTCCGCGCGACGACCCTCGCCGTCCCCGCCGGCGACGTCCAGGTGCTGCTCCCCTTCGGCCGGCGCGTGTACTGGGAGGGCGACGCGCTCGTCGTCGATCTCGACGACGGCATCCTCCGCGTCCTCCGGCCCGCGCAGGCGCCCGGCGCGTTCCGGCTCGCGCAGCTGCGCGACCGATCCGGCAACTTCGTCGACGTCACCTGGGACGACCGCGAGGTCGTCCAGATCGTGGACTCGGTCGGCCGCCGCGCGCGGCTCGTCGGGGAGGGCCCGTACAAGAGCTGGTGGGTCGCCATGACCGACGCGGACGGGGTGGAGCACACGAAGCGCCTCGTCACGTACGAGATCGACGCGAAGGGCGACCTCGTCCGCGCCGTCGACGCGGGCGGCGTCGAGACGCGGTACGTGTACGACGACGAGCACTACCTCGTGCTGGAGCAGCAGCCCGGCGGCCTCCGGTACCACTTCGTGTACGCCGACCTCTCGGGGGAGCGGCGCTGCGTGGAGACCTGGGGGGATCTCGAGGGCGCCGACGTGCTCCACGAGATCGGCGCGCCGGAAGCCGCGATGGAGGCGCGCCCCAAGGGCCTCTTCCACATGCGCTTCCAGTACGGGCCCGGACCGCACGAGACCACCGTCATCGACGGCCTCGGCTACCGGTTCCGCTACAAGGGGAACGCGCTCGGCCTCGTCGAGCGCTACGAGGATCCGGCGGGCCAGCAGAAGCACCTCGCGTACAACGCGACGGGCCAGGTCGTGCGCGCCTCCACGCCGGACGGGAGCGAGCGGCGCTCCTACGACGCCATGGGTCGGCTCGCGTCCTTCACGGACGCGATGGGCCGCTCGTTCAGCCTGAAGCGCCGCGAGGACGGCGCCATCCTCGAGGTGCGCGATCCCGCGGGCGCTCGGTATTCCTTCGTCGTCGACGGCCAGGGGCAGACGCTCGAGCGCACCGATCCGCTCGGGGCCACGACGCGGACCACGTACGACAAACGCGGGCGGGTGCTCAGCATCGTGGCGCCCGACGGCTCCGCCGAGACCTTCGAGCACGACGCCCACGGCAACCTCGCCGCGCGGACGCTGCCGGGCGGCGGGACGACGCGGTACACACACGACCTCTTCGGGCAGCTCGTCCGCGTCGAGACGCCGGCGGGCGCCGTCTACGAGCTCGATTACGACAGCCGAGGCCTGCCGGTGCGGGTGCGGGCGCCGGACGGCGTCGTCGTCGAGCGGCAGTTCAACGACGCGCGCCGCCCGGTGTCGATGCGCCATCCAGGCGGCGGCGTCTCGTCCGCGCGTTACGTCGGGCACCTCGTCGTCGAGGAGGTGCAAGCGGACGGCAGCCGCTACCGGTTCGGCTACGACGCGCGGGGCCGGCTCGCCTGGGTCAGGAACCCCGCCGGCGAGCCGCTCACCATCGAGCGGGACGCCTGCGGCCGCGTGATCCGGACGAGGACGTTCTCCGGCGTGGAGACGGCGTACGAGCACGACGTGCGCGGCCGCATCGTGCGCGCCGAGGTGGCCGGCGGCACCGTCCGGAGGATCACCTACAACGCGTGCGGCCAGGTGATCCGGCGGGAGGACGGCGACGTCGCGACCACCCTCGAGTACGACGATCGCGGCTTCGTCGCCCGCGGCACGCGCGGCGCGACGGAGGTGCTGCTCGAGCGCGACGCCGCGGCGCGCATCGTGCGTGAGGAGCAGCGGGTCGGGGGCTGGCGGTACCGGGTGGATCGGGCCTTCAACGAGAAGGGCTGGGCCGCCGCGAAGCGCTACTCGACGGGGTGGCAGGTGCAGCTGGGCCGCGGGCCGAGCAGCGCCATCGCGTCCGTCACGATCGAGTCCGCGGCCGGCGTGGAGCGGATCCTGCGCGAGGTCGACGCCCGCGGGCACGAGACGGCGCGCGTCCGGGAGAACGGCTATGCCGTCCGCACCGAGCGCGACAGCATGGGTCGCCCCGTGGTCACGACGCTGGAGGACGCCGCGGGCAAGCCTGTCCGCGCGCGCCGCTACGCCTGGAGCCAGACCGGCCCGCTCGCGCAGATCGTCGACAGCAGCGCGGGCAGGCGCACGTACGAGCTCGACGTCTTCGGGCGGCCGCTCGTGGTGAGCGGGCTCGGGGCCGAGGAGCGGATCCGGTACGAGCCGAACGGGACCCCGCTGCGCTCCGGCGACGATCGCGTGGGGCCCGGCGGGCGCGTGCTCCGCACGGCCGCCGCGGCGTACACGTGGGACGCGGAGGGGCGGCTCGCGTCGCGCGAGCCCGCGGGCGGCTCCTTCGCCTGGACCTACGCCTACGACGGCCTCGACGCGCTCGTGCGCGCGACGCGCAGCGACGGGCTCGTCGTCCAGTACCACGTCGACGCGTTCAACCGGCGGCTCGGCGAGGTGCGCAGCGACGGGGCGAGCACGTGGTTCGGCTGGGACGATCAGGCCCTGGTCGAGGAGGTGAGCAGCGGCGGCGCCTCGGTGCGGCGGGTCTTCGCCGACGACGAGATCACCCCGCTGCTCGAGGGCAACGCCGCGGGCCCGTGGTGCACCGTCGTCACCGACGCGACCGCGACGCCGTGGCTGATGGTCGACCCGACCGGCGCCGCGACGGGCCAGGAGCTGGGCCCGTTCGGCGCGGTGACCCGGCGGGAGGGGCCCTTCACGGCGCTCCGGTTCGCCGGGCAGCGCCACGACGATCTCACGGGGCTCACCTACCACCGCGCCAGGGTCTACGCCCCGGACCTCGGGACCTTCACCACGCCCGACCCGCTCTGGATCGACGCCTCCATGTTCGAGCTGGCGTTCGTTCCCAACGTCACGCTCTGGGTCGATCCGCTCGGCCTCATCATCCTGCTGATGAGCGACGACCCGACGTGCGTGAACGGCGCGAACGCGCGCGCGGCGTCCACGGGCCAGCTGATCGTGCATTACAGCCAGCTCGGGAACCCGCGGGCGCTGGCCGGCGAGAGCGATCTCTACGTCTACGGGCACGGATCGCCCGGCCAGCTCCACTACGCGGATCCGAGCGGGCGGTTCACGGGGGCCACGATGAACGGCCAGCAGCTCGGGAGCAGCATCGCCGGCGCCGGCTTCACCGGCAGCAACATCCACATGACGGTCTGCCACGGCGGCACCGACCCGCCCGGCCAGCCGGGTGGATCGATCGCGCAGTCGGTGGCGAACGCGACCGGCGCGACCACGGTGGCCTGCGTGGGCGACAGCATGTACGACCACCCCACGATCCCGGGCCTCACGATGGCGGGCCCGGCCGGCTCGATGCAGCCCTTCACCCGCCGCCCCTGACCCCTGGTCTTGGCAGGGATGACGGCGAGAGAAGAGAGATTTCAACGCAAAGGCGCAAAGGCGCAAACCAGAATTTTCTTTGTATTTTTGCGTCTTTGCGCCTTTGCGCCTTTGCGTTGAAATCTCTCGGGATCCCTGGCCAGACTTGTGAGGAACGGAACTAGCTCTCATGCCGCCCGTCTGCGCGAACCTGTCCACGCCGCACGCGTCTCCCCGGGAAGATCTCGTGTTCTGCGCCGCGTTCGCGCTCGCCTGGGCGCAGCTGCGGGCGCGGTTCGGCCCGATCCGGATGGATCCCCAGCCGGCGCTGGCCGACGCGCTCAACGCGGCGGCGCTCGGGCCCGAGGTGGTGGACCCGGCGTGGAGCGTGTCGGGCGCCGGGTTCGGCGGAGAGGGCGTCGTGGAGGCGCTGCGGGCCGAGCTCCTCGCGAAGTTCCCCGACGCGAAGCCGGAGTACCTGCCCGAGGTGGTGCCGGCCGACGCCCTGCTCGCGTACGGCTACCTGAGCAAGGTCCTGAAGTTCGGGACGACGTTCGCGGTGCGGGAAGGGACGTTCAAGAGCGCGCGCGTCCGCGCCTTCGGCCTCGACGGCAGCCCGTTCGGCGCGGACCCGGCGCGCCGGTCGCAGGTCGTCGTGCACGACTGGGCGGCGCCGCAGGACTTCGTGATCGAGCTCGTCGCGGACGATCCGGACAGCCGCGTCCTCGTCGCGCAGATCGCGCCGGCGGAGACGCTGGCGGCGACGGTGGCCAGCGCGCTGGGCCGGCTCGACCGGTCGAGCGGCGCGGCGCGGCAGCTGGCGCGGGACGAGGCGCTCTCGATCCCGCGGCTGAGGCTCGACCTCGAGGGGCGCTTCGGCGAGCTCACGGGTCGGCCCCTGCTCGGCGAGGCGGTGCGCGGCAAGCGCTTCGACGAGGCGAAGCAGCGGGTGCAGTTCCACCTGAACGAGGGCGGCGCCGGGGCGACGTCGGAGGCGGTGATGGGCTCGTACGGCCTGCCGCCGCCCCGGTCGTTCGAGGTGACGGCGCCGTTCCTGGTCCTGCTCCAGCGGCGTGGGGCGAGCGCGCCCTACCTGGCGGCGTGGGTGGAGAGCACCGCCTGGATGGAGGTGCTCGGCGAGGTGGCCCCGCCGGCGGCGCCGCCGGCGGGGTGGGGACCGCCGGCGGGGTGGGGACCGCCGTCGGGGTGGGGGCCGCCGCCGGGCTTCGGGCCCCCGCCCTCCGGCGCCACGTGACGGCGCGGCCTCAAGCCGCCTTGCGGGCCTCCTCGGCCTCGAGCTCGCGGACGATCGGGAGGACCTTCTTGCCGAAGTGCTCCACGTCCTCGAGGTAGTGCAGGAACCCGCCGAGCACGAGGTCCACGCCGACCGCCTTGTACGCCGCGATCCGCCGCGCGATCTGCTCGGGCGTGCCGACGAGCCCCGTGCGGAACCCGTCGTTGTACTGCACGAGGTCCTCGAAATTCGAGTTCGCCCACATGCCCTCGCGCTCCGGCGACGCCCTGCCCGCCTGCCGCACGGCGTCGCCGAAGCCGTTCACCGCCTCGACGTCCGCGTGCGCGATGATGTCGCGCAGCACCTGCCGCGCCTCCTCCTCGGTGTCCCGGGCGATGATGAAGGCGTTCAGCCCGAACTTCACGCGCCGCCCCTCGCGCGCCGCGAGCTCCCGGATCTCCTCCACCTGGGCGCGGACCCCCTCGATGGAGTTGCCGTTCATGAAGTACCAGTCCGACACCCGCGCCGCCATCTGCCGCGCCGCCTTCGAGTTCCCGCCCTGGAAGATCTCGGGGTGCGGCTTCTGCACGGGCTTCGGCTTCAGCGTGAAGTCGTTGATCCGGTAGAAGTCGCCCCGGAGCGAGAAATGGTCCTCGGACCAGATGCCGCGCAGCGCCCGGATGAACTCCTCCGAGCGCCGGTATCGCTCGTCGTGCTCGAGCCACGGCTCGCCGAGGGCCGTGAACTCCCCCTTGAACCAGCCGCTCACCACGTTGACCGCGAACCGCCCGCCCGACAGATCGTCCGCCGTCGCCCCGAGCTTCGCGAGCACGCCGGGGTGCCACAGCCCCGGGTGCACCGCCGCGATCACCCGCAGCCGCTCGGTCGCGAGCAGCAGCGCGAGGCTGAACGACGTCGACTCGTGCTGGTACTCGGCGCCGTAGCTCGCCATGTACCGCACCTGGCTCAGCGCGTACTCGAACCCGCTCTCCTCCGCGAGCCGCGCGAGCTTGCGGTTGTAATCGACGCCCCAGTGCGTGCGCTGCTCGATCTTGCTCACCACCAGGCCCCCGCTGACGTTCGGCACCCAGTACGCGAACTTCACCGGGGCGCGCCCGGAGGGCGCGGCGGACGCGACCGACGCCGTCGACGTTATCGACGCGATGTTACCGTGATCACTCATGATTTCGTTCCTCCATGCGCCCTCGCGCGCGCTCACTCGCCGCCGGCCTCGAACAGCTCGAGCGGCAGCCCGACGAGCGATCGGGGTCTTTGCCCGCTCCTTACGAATAGAAGCTCGGCTCCGGAATCGCGCCGTTCAGCGCGTAGGCGCCGAGCTCGCGCGACTTGTAATCGACGGGGTCGTGCAGCGTATGGGTGCGCAGGTTCCGCCAGAACCGATCCATCCCGGCGCCGGCGCTCGTCGCGCTCGCCCCCATCACCTCGAACATCCCGTTCGTGATCGCGAGCCCGGCGCGCGTCGTCGCCACCTTCGCCGAGGCCACGGCGATCGCGCACGCGCCGCGCTGCTCCAGGCTCAGCCGGTCGCCCTCGCTCCAGGCCGCCTGGAACGCCGCCCCGGCGCGATCGGCGAGCAGCCGCGCCGACTCGAGGTCGAGCCACATGTCGCCATAACGAAGGAGGATGTACGGATCCTCGATCGCGGGCGCCCCCTTCGCCCCGCCCCACGGGCGCCGCCGCGTGCGCGTGGTGTGCCGGGCCTGCTCGAGGGCCCCCTCGGCGATGCCGAGGTACACGTTCGCGAGCGTGAGCTGGGCGAGGCAGGGGCGCAGCGAGGCGAACGGCGATCCGAGCGGCCCCGGCGTCGTGAGCAGCTCGTCCTCGCGCACCTCCACGTCGTCGAGCTCGACGGTCCCGCTGTCGGTCTGCCGCTGACCCATGTTGTCCCAGTCGCCGAGCACGCGGATCCCTGGCCTGCCGGTCGGGACGGCGGCGACCACGAGCTTCGACGTGGCCTCGTCGATCGCGGACACGATGAGCATGTCCGAGTCGCCGGCCCCGGAGCAGAAGCTCTTGGCGCCGCGCACGACGAGGGACTCTCCGCGGCGCTCGAGGCGCGCGCGCGTATCGAGCGGGTTCAGCGCATTCCCCCAGAACCAGCGCTTCTCGACGGTCTCGGCCTGCAGCCGGCTCGCCTGGTCGGCGCTCCCGAAGAGCCGCAGCGTGGCGAGCATCAGGTGATGAAAGCCGAACACGTGGGCAATGGCGCTGTCCGCGCGCGCGATGCGCCGCACGACCTCGAGCACGACCGGCCAGGGCGCCCCGAGGCCTCCCTGGGACGCCGGCACGGAGAGCGAGAGCAGCCCGCTCCGCCGCAGCCGATCGCGCTCCTCCTTGGGCGTCCCGCCGCGTTTGTCCCGCTCCACGGCGGTCGCGGCGAAGTCGCGCGACAGCTCGTCGGCGACCTCCAGCGCGTCGACCGGCGCCTGATGAGCCGTTGTCTTGCTGAGTTGAGCCACTTCGCCCGGCATGTCTCGGCCTCGATGGATAAGAAACGCGGCGGACGCGCGCGGCGCGGTCTGACGCTCTGGCGCGGAGGTGTTGGCACGAGGCGTGCCAGCGCACGTCCAGCGCGCCCCTGGTCCGCAAAGGCAGGATGTCTGTCCGGGGAGTGCTGCTGGAGCAGCAGCGCGCGTGCAGTCGTTGCTGCTGGAGCAGCAACGTCGGCGCCGGTGGTGCGCGCAGTGGCCGCGACGCCCGCCGAAATCGCGGCGCGCTCGCCGCGGGCGCGCCGCGCCGCGGGCGTGGAACGTGCATTCGGTCGAGCGACCAGCGCGCGACCAACACGCGACCGACGTCTCTGGCCGGCGCGGTCAGCCCGGCGACTCACGGGCGAGGAGCCCATCCACGCATGAACATCTTCTGGTTTCTTCCCACGCACGGCGACGGCCGTTATCTCGGCACGTCCGAGGGGGCGCGCCCCGTCTCGCTCTCCTACCTTCGTCAGATCGCCCAGGCCGCTGACGACCTCGGCTATTACGGCGTGCTGCTGCCCACGGGGCGGTCGTGCGAGGACGCGTGGGCGGTCGCGTCGGCCATGATCCCGCTCACCCGGGACCTCCGGTTCCTCGTCGCGCTGCGGCCGGGCATCGTCTCGCCCACGTGGGCTGCCCGCATGGCGTCCACCGTCGATCGCCTGTCGGGCGGCCGCCTGCTGCTCAACGTCGTCACCGGCGGCGATCCCGCCGAGGCCGAGGGCGACGGCGTCTTCCTCGGGCACGACGAGCGTTACGCCGTGACCGACGAGTTCCTCACCATCTGGCGCCGCGTCATGGCCGGCGAGACGGTCGATTTCGCGGGCGAGCACCTCCGCGTGAAGGGGGCGAAGCTCCTGTATCCGCCGATCCAGGCGCCGCACCCGCCGCTCTACCTCGGCGGGTCGTCGCCCGCGGCGCACGCGCTGGCCGCGCGCCACCTCGACGTCTACCTGACCTGGGGCGAGCCGCCGGCCGCCGTGGCCGAGAAGATCGCGGACGTGCGCCGCCGCGCGGCCGCCGAGGGGCGCACCGTGCGCTTCGGCATCCGCCTGCACGTCATCGTCCGCGAGACCGCCGAGGCCGCGTGGGCGGCCGCGAACGACCTCATCCGGCACCTCGACGACCGCGCCATCGCCGCCGCGCAGCAGGCCTTCGCGCGCTTCGACTCCGAGGGCCAGCGGCGCATGGCCGCGCTGCACAACGGGCGGCGCGAGGCGCTCGAGATCAGCCCGAACCTCTGGGCCGGCGTCGGCCTCGTGCGCGGCGGGGCCGGCACGGCGCTCGTGGGCGATCCGGACACGGTCGCGCTCCGCATGCGCGAGTACGCCGAGCTCGGGATCGAGACGTTCATCCTCTCGGGGTATCCGCACCTCGAGGAGGCCTACCGCTTCGCCGAGCTGCTGTTTCCGCGGCTCTCCGTCGGGCGCAAGGGGCCCGAGGCCCGCACGAACCTCACCGGCCCCTTCGGCGAGGTGATCGCCAACGACATCCTCCCCCAGCGATCGCAGAGCTGAGCGCGAGGGCGGCGCGGTCAGCCGTGCGCGGCCGGGAGGCCTCTGCCCGCCGCGCTCACGTCTCCGCTCCTCATCGAGCCCACGTCTCCGCTCCTCATCGAGCCCACGTCTCCGCTCCTCATCGAGCTCACGTCTCCGCTCCTCATCGAGCCCACGTCTCCGCTCCTCATCGAGCCCACGTCTCCGCTCCTCATCGAGCCCACGTCTCCGCGGACTGGGGGCTCCGACGTGGGCGTCGCGATCTCGCCCGACTGGAGCAGGCGCGCGCGCACCGTCTCGCGGGTGACGCCGAGCACCCGCGCCGTCTGCCCCAGGTTGCGCTCGCAGCGGCGGTACACCGTGCGCGTGACGATCTCCTCGATCCGCTCGTAGGCGTTCGGCACCTCGCTGTCGAAGAGCGCCGCGACGGTGCTCTCGAGGGCCGCCATCAGCCCCTCGACGTTGCCCTGCTGGCCGGACAGCGCGGCCAGCGGCGCCCTCGGCTGCGAGCTCGTGAAGCGCAGATCGCCCCTCGTCACGCGGCCCCCGCGGCAGACGAGGTACGCCTGGTGGATCACGTGATCGAGCTCCCGGATGTTCCCTGGCCACCCGTGCGCGAGCAGGGGCTCCGCCGCGGACGCGGCGAGCACGGCTGGCGTCGTCCCCAGCCGGCGCGCGCACGTCGCGAGGAAATGGCGCGCGAGCGGGATGATGTCACCCGGCCGCTCCCGCAGCGGCGGCACCGCGATCGCGGCGCTGTTCAGCCGGGAGAACAGATCCTCGCGGAACCCGCCGGCGGCGACCACGCTCTCGAGCGGGACGCTCGTCGCGGCCACGACGCGCACGTCGATCGGCACCGCGTGGCGCGACCCCGGCCGGACCACCGCGCGCTCCTGCAGCACGCGCAGCAGCTTGGTCTGCAGGCCGAGCGGCAGGTCCCCGATCTCGTCGAGGAAGAGCGTGCCGCCGTCGGCGAGCTCGAGCAGCCCGCGCTTGAGGGCGAGGGTGCCCGAGAAGGCGAGCTGCTCGTGGCCGAAGAGCTCGCTCTCCGCGCGCGACGCCGCGAGCGCCGCGCAGCTGACCGCGATGAACGGCTGCCCGTGGCGCGGGCTGAGCTCGTGCACGTGCCGCGCCAGGATCTCCTTCCCGGTCCCGGTCTCGCCCCGGAGCAGCACGGGCGCGTCGCCCTGCGCGAGCTGCTTCACGCGCTGGAGCAGCCGTTGCGATTTCGGGTCTTCGAAGACGAGGGCCCTGGCGCGCTCGGTGGGAGGCGTCGTCGAGTCCGGGGTGGGGAGCGTGAGCAAGCGCATGGGTCATTCCTCGGGGCGCCAGGGGACGGCTGGCGGGTGTCCTGTGACGGAATCGAAGGGCGCCGCGCGCGGCCCTCCCCCCACGGCCGGATCTCAGGCGGCCGCCTCGCGCGGGGGGAGCGCGAGTCCGGCGCGGAGCACGCTGTCGACGAAGGGCGCGACGACCTCTTCCAGCTTGCCCCCGAGCTCGTCATCGATCTCGAGCAGCCCGTCCTCGCCGAGGCGGAGCGCCTTGTCGAGGAGGAACAGCCCTGCGAGCACGTGCCGCGCGCCGAGCGACTGGAGCACCGGGCGGAGCCCGTAGTCGATGGCGAGCACGTGGGCGATCGTCCCGCCGGTCGCGAGCGGCAGCACCGCCTTCCCGGCGAGCCCGAACTGCGGCAGGAGGTCGAGGAACGCCTTGAGCGCTCCCGTGTACGAGGCCTTGTAGACGGGGGTCGCGATCACGACCCCATCGGCCTCGGCGACGACCCGCGCCGCCTGGGCGACAGCCGGGGAGTCGACCCGCCCGAAGAGGACATCCTCTGCCGGCAGGTCGCGGACGTGGACGGTGGTGACCCGAAACCCGTCGCGCTCGAGCCGAGCCGCGATGCGGGCCGCGAGCGCGGCGGTCTTCGAACGTGCGGTGACGCTTCCCGTGATGATGGCAATGCCTGACATGCAAGCGTCATAACAAAGCCGACGGCGTTCGTCTACTATAACGGATGCTTCCGGCGTCATGGCGGACGCGGCCGGGCCGGCCGCGCCTGCGGCCGGGCTCCCCGGGAGCCTGTTGTCCCGGGGTAGGCGCGCGGCGCCGAGGGGAGCGCACCTCCGGTCGCCCTGCGCCCGCAGGCCGAGCGAACCTACTTCGAAAATACTACTTCCAAAGAAGCCCACGTGCCGTTCCGCGCTGATCGGATCGTGGTGCATGGCGTCCTGTCTCCTGGATGTCGCGAGCAGGCACGTCCTTCACGCAATCGTCCTCGGAACCACCTTGTGCGTGGCGGAGGCTACACAGGCCAGCTCGGGCCCATCACGGCGCCTGTGCCGCGTGGGGCAGCGCACCCTACACCGGCCAGCTCGGACCTACCGCAGCGCCTCGGCCGTTGCGGGCAGCGCGCCGGCGCTGGCGCGGCCGGCCTCGCGGGGGCTGTCGCCGTGCCAGAAAAGGGAGCAGGGCGCCGGTCGGGGGGAACCGGCGCCCTGCTCTGGAGGTAGTCGTGGGGTGGGCGGTCAGCTTACGAGCCCGAGAGGCGAGCAATGCGGAGGATATCTTTCTGGCTCGTCGTGATCCGTGAGAGGGGCTCCCCCTGCGCTCCGCCTTCCGCCTTCCGTCTTCCGTCTTCCGTCTTTCGTCTTTCGTCTTCCGTCTTCCGTCTTCCGTCTCTCGTCTTTCGTCTGGCCTCCACGTCTTTCGTGATCGTGATCGTGATCGTGATCGTGATCGTGCTCGCTCCTTCCGTCTCATGCTCCCTGTGTTCGGGTCAGATCGATCACGATCACGATCACGATCACGAGAGACGAGAGACGAGAGACGAAAGGTGAGAGAGAGACGAGGGACGAAAGACGAGGGACGAAAGACGAGGGACGAAAGACGAGGGACGAAGGACGAGGGACGAAAGACGAAACACCGGGGCGGGATGAACCGTGCCGGGAGCTCTTTCCGGGCTCCTGATGCCCGCTACCTCGTCGCTAGAGCAAGATCGGGTCGCAATTCGTGAAGTTGAACACCGTCATCGTGATGAACGACCCGGGTGATTCGAAGATCGAATCCGGATTGTGGCGCTGCGCATAGAAGAGATCAAGCTTGTACACGTTCCCGACCACGAGATCGAGCTCCTCGGCCCTCGTGCTGATCGCGTAGGCTTCTCCGACGGTGTCGTGGATCCCGCCGAAGTCCACGGCGAGCTTGCCGTCGATGAACACCCACAGATCGCCGCTGCCGGCGAACACGAGATAATCGTACTTCTCGTACCTGAACTCCATGTGGAGCTCGTACGTGAAGTAGTAATTGTGTCCTTCGGAGCCTTCTGCAAAACCCTTGCCGTCGGCGGGGAAGAACTCCTCATCGCTGTAGAGGCCCTTCCCGAACTCGTTCAGCTCGACGGGGAGCGTGTACTGGAACGACTTGTTCACGCCCTCGACGTCGTGAAACCACTGGTAGAACTGCTCTTCGCCCGCCGTCTGATTCTCGACGCCGCCCGGGTTGTACTCCGGGTTGTAGATCGGCTTCCTGGTGTCGTCGTCGATCTCGTCGAGGACGATTCTCCTGGTGACCTGCTGCCCGTTCGGGAAGGACCCGAAGTCCGGATGCGGGTCGGGTTCGCCAGGTCCCCTGAAATCGCGGATGATCCCCGTGATCTTTGGCGCGCAGATCTCCCCTCCGCCCGCGCCGCCGGAGCCGCCCGCGCCGCCCGCGGCCACGACGGGCTCGCTCCCGCTCACGATGGTGGCGGTCTCGGCCGCACACCCCATGAGCGCGAGCGCGCCCGCCGCGAGGAGGCTCACGCGCGCGCGCGGCGAGCCGCGGCGGCGCCGCGCCTCGCGCGGGGCCATGGCCGCCGACGCTCGCGTCATGCCTCCTGGATGCCGCCGAGCCCGCCGCTCCTTCTCGCCATCACGCGCGGTCGCGTGGTCCTTCATGGGGCCGCGCTCGCGAGCCGGCGGACCCGCTCGGCGTGGGGGCTCGACGGGAACCGGGCGAGGAACGCCTCCGCGCGCGTCCGCGCCTCGTCGGCGCGCCCGAGCCGCGCGAGCACCTGGATCGCGAGGAACTCCCTCTCCGCCACGAGCTGGCCGCGCGGGAACTCGGTCCGGTGCTGGTTCACCGCGGCGAGCGCCGCGGCCGGGTCCTGCGCGAGCGCCGCCCGGGCCTGCTCCAGGAGCTTGGCCTCCCGCCCGACATCGCCCTCGGGCGCCGCCGTCTCCGCCGGCGCAGCAGGCCGGGTGTTCCGCGGCGGCTGCCGGGACGGCTCGGGCGCGCGCGCGGGCTCCTCCGGCGGCGGCGCCGCCGCCGGCGGCGCCGCCGGTTCCGGAGAGCCCACGACGTCGCGCGCGCTCGCGAGCAGGCGCGACGCCGGCAGGTGCTCGAGCGCGGCCGGCTCCGCGGCCGAGGCGGCGCTGCCCTGCGTTCCCCGGATCACGCCGTAGATCGCCATCCCGCCGAGCCCGATGCCCGCCGCGAGGAAGATGCCCTTGACCCACATCGGGAGCATCGACCCTGTGCCCGCCGCCGTGGGCGGACCGAGCGGCCCCACCCGCGCCGCGGTGCGCGTGAACTCGGCGGGCGTCATCGTCCGCGGGCGCGACGCGACGCGGAGGAGCTCGCGAGCCCCCTCCGGGGCGCCCCCGCCGGCCTCGATCCATCGCTTCGGATCGCTCATGTTCCCCCCCGACGCGTTTGCTCAGCCTGGTTCTTCTTCAGCAGCATGGCGAACTCTTTGCGTGCCGCGTGCAGGCGCGAGTAGACGGTCCCGACGGGGACACCGACCAGGGTCGCGATCTCGCTGCAGGGCATCTCCTCGATCTCGAACATCACGAACACCGCCCGCCGGTCGATATCCATCGCCTCGAGGATGGCCTCGAGCTGCAGCTTCGCCTGCTCATGGGAGGTGAGCTCTTCCGGACCCCGCCCGGAGTCCGGGACGTCGTCCACCACCTCGCCGAGCCGCTCGCGCCGCGTGTGCGCGCGGCGGCGGTGGGCCGCGGCGACACGCCGGCAGATCGCGAAGAGCCAGGTCGTAATCGGGCAGGCCCAGTCGAACGACGAGAGCCTCCGCTGGACGACGATGAAGACGTCCTGGAACGCGTCCTCGAGGTCCGGTTGATGGATGCCGAACCGTTGCAAGGTGGCCCAGACGAAGCCGCCGTGCTCGGCATGTAGGGCGACGAGGTCGGTCGGCGGCCGCCGGGCGCCGCCGATGACCTCCGCGTGCAAGCATTGCTCCACGGATCGTTGAATGCTGGCGGCGCCGGTTTCCTTCATCAAAAAGTGACCCCCATGCCCCCGAAGATGGAGCCCGCGACCGGCGGCGGCGAGAACAGCGGATCCGACGGCTTGCCCTCCTGGATCCAGTTGTACCGTTTGGGGATGATGAGGTCGATCCCGGTCTCGAGCCGGAGCGGACCCACGACGCGCACGGCGCAGCGAGCCCCCACCGCGCCGGCGCGCCAGCGGCGCGCACCGGGGTCGCGCGGCTTGAAGGCCGTGGCGTTGTCGTCGGATCCGTACACGACGGTGTGGAGGGCGCCCAGGAACCCCCGGCCGCACACGCCGAGCACCACCGACGGGCCGTGGATCGCCTCCACACACCCGCCGAGCCAGGCCGCGGTCATGCCGGAGCCGAGACTCTGGGTCGGCCCGCGCTGCTCCGGGAGCCACATCATGCCCGCCGACAGCGTGACGGGCGGCAGGAACCACCACCCGCGCGACAGGAACGACCACCCGCGCGGCAGGAACGTCCACTCGCCCGAGACGGCGACGCCGGGCGCGACGTCAGGCAGAACACCGTAGACGGCGAGCCCGCGCACGATGGCCGCGCCCGCGGGCGGCAGGTGCTCGGGCTTTGTCCCCCGCGGGGGCTCGGCCGCGGGCCGGCGGGGGAACGGCGTTTCCCGGGGGCGCGCCCGAGGCGCCGGGCGCGGCGGCTGCTCGGCCGGCGCTGACGGGGGCGCCGGGCGCGGCGGCTGCTCGGCCGGCGCCGGCTCGGGCGCGGCGGGCGGGGAGAGCGCGGCCTCGGGGTCGATCGTCAGGGCGATCGCCAGCGCCGCCGCGTCGGCGATCCCCGCGCAGGTCATCGTGCGGTCGGTGAGGAGGCGCACGCTGGGCGGGGCGCCTTCACACGTGGTCCGGATCTGGACCGACCAGGCGCCGGGCTGCCCCTGCACCACCGTCTCGATCGAGGGACCGCTGCCCGCCGTCACGAGGTCCCGCCCGAGCCGCCGCGCGATGTCGGCCCGGATCTGGGACGCCGTGGGGCAGTGCTCCACCGCGCCTTCCAGGCGCACCCACGACAGATCCACGGTCCCGAAGTCACACGCCGCGCGCGCCGCGGCGGGCGACAGCGCCATGCACGCGCAGACGAGGGCGATCAGGAGACGAGCGGCCCGCGCGCTCACCATCGGCGGCAGCGCCCACGGCTCGCGCGCGACGGAGCGAGCGGGGGGGGTGCGTCGCGTCATGACGTAGAAAATGTTAGAACCATTGCAATTCGGAGCGAGACGTCCGTGTATACCTGCTGCCGCGCAAAATTACAGCACTTCCCGTGCGGGCAAGCGCTCCTGGTGTGGCGTGGAGGGCGGCCCGCGATGACGGTGGTGCACCTCGGCATCGATCTCGGATGGGTGGAGGGCGGCCCGCAATATTACGGAGGGGCGGGCGCTCGTGGGGCGGCGCTGCGCGTGGCAGCGATGCGGTCGCCGCGCCGTGAGCTGGGGTGGACAAAGCGGCGAAGGCCGCCTGGCGTCGAGCCGGCGGCCTTCGCGGGCGCTTCGGCTGCGCTGGATCAGGCGCCTTCGCGCGCGAGCACCGGGGCCGCGGGGGCCGGCACCGACGACGGGGGCGCCTTCTCGACGGCGTGGACGCCGCCCTCGCCGAGCGAGTAAGCCTCCTCGCCGTGGAGGGCGCCGTCGAGGCCCTCGTACTCCGTCTCCTCGTCGACCCGGAAGCCCATGACCGCGTTGATCACCTTCACGAGGACGAACGTCACCACCGCCGCGTAGGCGCCCGCGGCGAGGATCCCGATCACCTGCTCGGTGAGCAGCGCCGAGTTGCCCGCGAGCAGGCCGTCCTGGCCCGCGGGGTTCCACACCTTGGAGGCGAACACGCCGGTGAGCAGGGCGCCGAGCATCCCGCCCACGCCGTGGATGCCGAACGCGTCGAGGCTGTCGTCATACCCCGCCTTGCCCTTGAGCATGACGGCGCCGTAACACACCGCGCCCGCCGCGAGCCCGATGGCGATGGACGCCATCGGCCCGACGAAGCCCGCGGCCGGCGTGATCGCGACCAGGCCCGCGACGAGCCCCGACGCGACGCCGAGCGACGACGGCTTGCCGTAGCGCGCGGCCTCGATCCCGGCCCAGGCGAGCGCGCCGACCGCGGCCGCGATGTGCGTGTTCGCGAACGCCACCGCCGCGAGCCCGTTCGCCCCGAGCGAGGAGCCCGCGTTGAAGCCGAACCAGCCGAACCACAACATGCCGGCGCCGAGCAGCGTCATGGTGAGGTTGTGCGGGACGATCTTGCGCTCCGGGTAGCCCTTGCGCTTGCCGATCGTGATCGCGATGACGAGCGCGCTCGCGCCCGAGGCGAGGTGCACGACGGTGCCGCCGGCGAAGTCGAGCGCGCCGCGCTTGGCGAGCCAGCCGCCCGGCCCCCAGACCCAGTGGCAGACCGGGCTGTAGACCACGAGCGACCAGAGCAGCGTGAACACCACGTAGGACGAGAACTTGATGCGCTCCGCGTACGCGCCGGAGATCAGCGCCGGCGTGATGATCGCGAACATCATCTGGAAGACCATGAACAGGAGGTGCGGCACCGTCGTCCCGCTGCGCGGATCGATGCCAACACCGTTCAGGAACGCGTAATCGAGGCCGCCAATCAACCCGCCCTTGGTTTCGGCGAACGCCATCGAGTAGCCGAGCGTCACCCACGCCACGGTCACTAGACCCATGGCCATGAAGCTGTGCATGAAGGTGCTGAGCGTGTTCTTCGTTCGGACCATGCCCCCGTAAAACAGGGCAAGCGCCGGCGTCATCAGCAGGACCATCGCTGATGAGACCAGGACCCATGTGGTGTCCGCGGCGTTGATTTCGTTCACTGGTTGGCCTCCTCGAGCGCGAGGGTAAGAGGAGGTAGTTTTCTGGAATGTTTCGTCGAGATGTACTTCACGACCTCGCGAAACAGCCCACCATCGCAGTGAATCAGACCACCACCACGCGCCGCGTCGGAGCGCCCTGCGTACAGCGTTCCCGAAATCCTCCGCCGCCGGTTCGCCGCTGCCGGCAGCTCAGCGATCGGTCAGCCGCGCGCGCTGCGCGTCGATCCAGGCGCGCGCCTCGGCTTCCGTGTTGAAGAACTCCGCGATGAACTCGGAGCGCAGCGGGCTCGAGCTCTTGACCGCGGTCGCGATGAGCTTCGTCAGGCTGCGGATCTCGAGGCTGCCCCCGAACGCCGCCAGCGCGGTGACGGCGTGCTGCTTCTCCCATTCCCCGGCCCACTTCCGCGCTTCCGCCCCGAACCCCCCGGCGTCCTTCAGATCGAAGAGCCAGAAGCCCCTGCCGTGCGCGGCGAGCGTGTCCTCCATCGCCTTGCACATCCGCTGCACGTCCCTGAGCTGCGTCTCCCCGGCGCGCTTCACGAAGACGATATCCCCTTCGACACGCACAACGTTCTTCTCGGCCGAGTCGTCCTTTTGCGTCATGCGGCTCCGTCGTCCTCCGATTGACCGTGTGAGTGAATTATTCTACGAGAACGGAGGTCTCCTGGGAAGCCCCATGATCCCGCCGCGGGCCGGTGTCGACGCCGCGCGCGCCTGCGGTCGTGTCGCCGGGAGAGCGCCCGTGCGCGACCATGTGGTCGAAAGGGACTGTGAGTCGGCGCCTGCCGGTTCGACTACTGGTTCGATCGGAGGAAGCGCAGGCAGTGACCGAGCCCGTCCTTGAGGCTGGTGAACGTCGTCACATCGCCGAGATCGATGCCGAGGTGCACCACCGTCTGCGCGATCTGGGCCCTGAAGCCCGTGATGACGCAGTAGGTCCCGAGCAGCTGGGCGGCGCGGATCATCTGGATGAAATGCGACGCGGTCGCGGTGTCGACCGTGGCGACGCCCGTGACGTCGATCACGACGCAGCGGGCGCCCGTGCTCGCGATGCGCGCGAGCAGCGTCTCGGTCATCTGCGCCGACCGCTTGCCGTCGATCGGCCCGACGACGGGGAGCGTGAGCACGTCCTTCCACACCTCGATGATCGGCGTCGACAGCTCGTCGATGGTCATCCGCTGGGACTCGACGGTGGCGACCTTCTCCTCGAGCTCGCGCGTCACCTGCTGCAGCACCGCGATGTGCCGCTCGTTCTCGGCCCGCGACTGCACGAGCTCCTGGATGAAGAGCGACAGGGTCGACTCGATGAGCGAGAACGCGTCTTCTTCGCCCTCCTGCTCGATCTGCAGGTTGTCGGGCGCGAAGTCGCCGACGGCGACGTGGGACAGGAGCTTGACGAGCTTCTGGATCCTGCTCGGGGATATCGGGATGAAATCTGGCTCGGCGGTCACGTTCCCTCCGCGCCTCCGTCTCGTGCGCTCGACGCACGAGACGACGCACCGCACACTGTACTAGAAGCGCAAGGCAGTTCCCATCCCAACCGTGCCGACATCAGCGGGCGAGCTGGGGCGTGGCCCTCGGCGTGGGTGCAGCGCGGAGCTCGCGGCGCATGCGGCGTCGCGCGGCGCGCACGAAGCTGGGCGTGGGCCCGCCGGCGCTGGTCTGCGCGGCGGGGCTCGAAGGTGAGACATCCTGCGCGCGCGGCCGCGCCGGTGCGCCGCGCTGCGGCCTCGGTCGCGAGCGCGCGCGGAGGTGGCCTGATCGGTATCAGAGCTCCACGCGGAGGGATCGCAGCCCGCGGAACCCGAGGTTTGCGTTCCAGTCGAGCTCCTGCGGGACGAGCCGCATGTCGGGCATGCGGTCGAGCAGCGTGGTGAACGCCATCTGCACCTGCACGCGCACGATGGTGGAGCCGATGCACAGGTGGGCTCCTTGCCCGAAGGCCAGGTGCTTGTTCTCCGTGCGGCCGATGTCCAGCCGATCCGGGTCGGGGAACTGCGCCGGATCCCGGTTGGCGGCGCCGACGACCGGCAGGACGACCGAGCCGCGCTGGATCAGGTGTCCCTTGAGCTCGAAGTCCTCCTTCGCCGTGCGCGCGATGAACTGGATCGGGTTATCGTACCGGAGGAACTCCTCGACCGCGGACGCGACGAGCGCCGGGTTCGCCTTCAGCCGCTCCAGCTGGTCCGGGTGCTCGAACAGCGCCAAGAAGCCGTTCCCGATCAGGTAACGGGCCGACTCCAGCCCGGCGAAGAGGAGGAGGATGCACTGCGCGGCGATGTCGTCGTCCGAGAACCGGAGCTCGCCGTCGCGCGCGTTGAGCAGCCGGCCGATGATGGTGTCGCGCGGCTTCTGCCTCGTGTCCTCGACGAGGCGGCGGAGGTAATCGAGCAGCTCGAACGCGCTCTGCTTGGTGCGCCGGACCATCGCCAGCGTCACCTCGCTGGACCCGAACAGGTGCGCGATGTCGTCGGCCCACGTGATCAGCTGCTGGTAGTCCTCCCTGGGCGCGCCGAGCAGGTCCGCGATCAGGAGCGCGGGCAGCGGGTACGCCACGTCCTTGAGGATATCCATCGATCCGCTGCCCGCGACGGGCTCGAGCAGCCCGTCGAGGAGCTCTTGGACGCGCGGGCGCAGGACCTCGGGCGTGAACGGCATGATGCCCTTGCCGAGCAGCCGTCGATACGCCGCGTGGTGGGGCGGATCGAAGAAGGCCACCCACTTGGAGAAGACGTCGATCATGGACGTGAACTCCTTCTTCTCCTCGTCCGAGAGCCTGCTCACCGGGACCGCGGCCCGCCGCGACGACAGGCGCTTGTCGGTGAGCAAGGGGAGCACGTCCGCGTAACGCGTCACGATCCAGGCCCCGCCATACATCTCCGTGAAGAAGATGGGCTGCTCCGCGAGCAGCTCGCGGTAGATGGGGTAGGGGTCCGAGATGATGTCGAGGTTGTTGAAATGGAACGACCGGAGATCGAAATTCTTCATGGCTATTCCCTCCCGAGACAAAGTCGTGTGCGCGACGGGCCGCAGCTGCGCGCCCGTGTGTCGCCGGCGAACGGCGCGCGAGTGGGGGCGCCGGCGCGTCCGCCGCCCGGCGGCGTCGATCGACGCGAGGGCCCGCAGGACCGCGGGCGCGCTCTCCCCGGGCTCTGGCCGCTCGCGGCGTTCGTCAGGCAGCGCCTAGGCGCGTATGGCCATGCGCCTGGGATCGGGCTCCCCCTCCTCGATGGGGAGCGCCGGATCGCGCGACCACTCGTACCACGAGCCGAGATAGACCTTCACGTCCTCGAACCCGGCCTCCTTGAGGGCGACGTAGGTGTTCGAGGCCCTGACCCCGCCGAGGCAGTAGAGGATGATCTTCGAGCCGGGGTGGACGCCCACCTCGCTGCAGATCGTCAGCACCTCTTCCCGCCGTCGGATCCTTGCGATCCCTCCGGCCCGGGTCATCAGGCGGCGCCAGTCGAGCCATACGGCGCCGGGGATCCGGCCCTTGCGAGGGCACGGGACGACGTCCTGCGGCGAGGCCGTCTCTCCCATCCACTCATCGTACTGCCGCACATCCAGCTTCACGACGCCGGGGTCGCTCAAGGAGGCGAGCAGATCGTCCGCGGTGGCCAGGATGGAAGGATTTATCCTGAATGGAAACAGCGCTCGTTTCTGCGACGGGGTATCCGCCGTGGTCGGGAGCCCGGCTGCGTCCCATGCCGCCTTGCCGCCGTGGAGCACGGCGATCCTGGGGTATCCCAGGTAGCTGAGCAGGACGTACCCCCGGCAGGACCGGCCGAAGCCGTTGTCCATGGCGTCCTCGTACACGACGGCGAGCTCCTCGCCCGTGAGCCCCGCCGCGCTGAAGCGCTCGGAGAACACGGCCTTCAGCTCCTCCTGTCCCGCGGGCGACGAGAGCGCGAAATGCCCGAAGATCTCCGGCACGTGCACCGCGCCGGGCAGGTGCGAGCGCAGGTATTCGTCGGATGATCTTGTGTCGATGGTTACAATCGGTTTCCTGGTGAGCAGCGACGCGAGCTCACGAGGCTCGATAAGCACTTGATGCTGCATTGGATGACCTCCGGTGATCCTGGTTCGGGGTCGATGGCTTGGGCCGGCGATCCTACGCTGCCCAGCGTCCAATCCAGGATATCTGATGGATGCTTCTTGTCCACCCTAAATCGTATCCCGTCAGGAACGGACCTTGTGTGGTCCATAGCAATGTTGACGGTGAGCGAGGTTTCGTATTTCAGATTGGTTATCTCGGTTATCTGAAGAAAGCGCGCCGGACCACATCCGGCGCTCATGAATGCGAGCAAGTCTCGGTTTCGACTGGCGTAATGCGAGAGCGCCGGGTCGATGCACGTTGATGGATGTACGCCGGGACACGCATCCGGCCCGCGATTGCGGCGGTGCGCGCGTACGAATGCCTCCGCAACGATGTGGCGCCCCGCCGTCCGCTGCGTCCCAGGCGCCGGCGCAGCGGGTCGGGTTCATTCAAAGCAAAGGATCACACAAGTTTCCTGGCCGCTCGCCGAGCGGGCCTGGTAAGGATGGGGCGCTCTCTTGCGATCACACCCTGGACGTATGGTAACGATAGTTACGCCCAAATCAAGTAGATTGTGGTGCAGCCTGCGCCGTGCCGCGGCCGGTGTGATGGCTTTGTTCAGCAGCAGTACAGCGGCATGACAATCCAGCCGTCGCGGTGCGCTCAGGGCAACGTGTCGGCTTCGAACTGTGGCTTGTAATAGGTCTTTACTTACAACCTATGTAGATGTCGTTCTTCGGCGACGCGCCCGCTGCCGCCGCGGGTGCCCCTGCGTCACGGCGGCTGAACGTCCCCTGTCTCCCGCCTGACGTAGCCCTGGGCGCGCCGTATCGACCCCGTTGGGGGCCCAGCGTGTCCGGCCCGTGGCAGTACCGTGTCGTCCACGAGCCAACCCCGTGTCTGTATGTCGGCAGGTCCAGCGTTCTAGCCGTCGGCGCCCTGGCCGTCAGCGCCCTGGCCGTCAGCGCCCTGGCCGTCAGCGCCCTGGCCGTCAGCGCCCTGGCCACGCGCGGTCGCGGCCATGCGGCGGCCTCTTGGCCATGCGGCGGCCTCTTGGCCATGCGTCGGCCTCTTGGCCATGCGTCGGCCTCTTGGCCACACGGTAGGCCCGGCGTGTCGGCTACGCGGTAGGCCCAAGGAGGGGGTGTTCGTCGCGCGGTGCGGGGGAGGGCCGATGTTTGAGCCTGGGCCATGGGTTATCCGGCGAAGCCGGGTAGCCCATGGCCCAGGCGAGTTCGGCGGGGCCCCCGCACCGCGCGACGAACACCCCCTCCTTGGGCCGGTCAGCTCAGTTTCCCGCCGTTGCCGCCGTTGCCGCCGTTGCCGCCGCTGCCGCCGCTGCCGCCGCTGCCGCCGCTGCCGCCGCGGCCCCCCCGCCGCTCCCGTTATCCGCGCCCGCTGGCCAGGATGCTCTCCCGCACCCGCTCGAGCGCCCCTCGCACCTCGGGATCCCGCTCGAGCTCCGCCGGCGGCGCCGCCAGCCGGAGCGTCCAGTTCTCCGGCCCCACGGTCCCCGGCGTGTTGATCCGCTCCCGCGTCGCGAGCACGTCCTGGAGGAGCAGCAGCACGAGCTCGCTCCCCGCCCCGTGGATCAGGTCGAGCAGCGCCCGGTGCGTCTCCTTCGTGAACTCCTTGCCGAACTCCTGCCGCCGCGGCGCGAGCTGCGGAAGATCCAGCACCCCGTTCCGCTCCCGCTCGTCCAGCGACTCCCACCACGAGACGACCGACGAGGTGTCGTGCGTCCCGAAACACGCCACCGAGAGCGCCGGGTAGTCCGCCGGGTTGCGGAACACCACGTCATCCTTCTCCCAGATCAGCACCTTGTAGCCCGGCACCCCGAGCTCCGTCAGCGACGCCCGCACCCACGGGGGCACCGCGCCGAGATCCTCCGCGATGAGCTGCGCGCCGGTCTCCGCCGCCCCCTCGATCATCGCGCGTACGACCCGCGGGCCGTGCTCGCGCTGCGCCGGCTCCTCCGCGGGATCGAACGTCGGCTTCGGGCCGTCGCTCCCCTGGCCCCGCTTCCACCCCTCCGGGAAGATGTAGGTGCGATAAAAACCCACCAGGTGATCGATCCGGAACCGATCGTAGAGCAGCCCCGTGTAGCGGCACCGCCGCCTGAGCCACGCGAAGTCGTTCTCCCGCATCCGGTCCCAGAAGTACGGCGGAAGACCCCAGTTCTGGCCGTCGCGATCGAACTGGTCGGGCGGCGCGCCGACCGACATGTCGTGCCGGAACTCGCCCTGGTGCGCCCAGACATCGGCGCTGTCGCGCGACACCATGAACGGGAGATCGCCCATGATCTCCATCCCCTTGCCCCGGAGATCCGCGCGCGTCTCCTCCCACTGCGTGTGCGCGAGCCACTGGATGTACTCGTAATAGAGGATGTCCCGCGCGCGCTCGCGGCGGAGCGCCTCGAGCGCCTCAGGCTTCCGGTCGCGGATCTCGTCGGGCCACTGCCACCACGCGGCGCCGTTGAACCCGTCCTTGAACGCGCGGTACTGCGCGTAGTCGGGCAGCCAGTCCGCCTGCCGCTTCACGAAGGCGGCCATCTCGGCGGCGCGCGGCGTCTTCTGCGCGTGGTGCTCGCGCTCGAACCGGTCGAAGGCGAAGCGGAGCGCCCTCGTCTTCAGGCGGCGCACGGCCTCGTAGTCGACGCGCTCGCTCTTCCGCGCGCGCTCGAGCGCCCCGGCCTCGTCGCCGAGCGCCTCGCCGATCGCCTCGGCCGGGAGCTCCGGCACGGCCGAGAGCGAGATGTAGATCGGATCGATGCCGAAGGCGGAGAGCGCCGAGTAGGGCGACGTCTCGCCGCCCGACATCTCGTTGAGCGGGAGCAGCTGTACGAGGCGCAGACCCGCCTTGCTCGCCCACGCGGCGAACTCGGGGAGATCGCCGATCTCACCGATGCCCCACGAGCGATCGCTGCGCAGCGAGAAGAGCGGCACCGTCACGCCGGAGATGCGGCGGTGCTTGTCGGAAGGAGGCGGGCTCTCGGACGAGCCCTGGGACTGTTGTTCGGCAGAGGAAGAAGACATGGGCTTTTTTGGCTTGGCTCCAGGCGTTCGGGGGCGGAGTCTATCCCGGCTCGTGCGCCTTCGCGATGCTCCTTCCACTCTCCGCAGCGCCGCCCGCGCCGTCGCCGCGCGCGCGGCGGGCCTCCCTCCGACGAGGACCCGGCGCCACGCGGGCGACGCCCGACGCGCGCCCGGGCGCTGCCTGAGCGCGCCGCCCCCGCGCCGCCCGATCGCGGCGGCCAGGCCCCGGCGGACGCCTCGCCGGGACGAAAAATCGAGCCGGCGGCGCTTGAGCCTCGACAGCGGCGCCGATCTCGCGAATAGGGCGGCTCCACAGGTTTTCCGATGACCAGACGCATATGGCCCGGCACACAGGCCCCCCTCGGCGCCGTTTATGACGGCGAGGGGGTGAACTTCACGCTCTTCTCCCAGTCGGCCACGAAGGTCGAGCTGTGCCTCTTCGAGGCCGTCGACGACGTCGTGGAGCGCGAGCGGATCGAGCTCCCCGAGCGCACGGCGCACGTCTTCCACGGGTACGTGCCGGGGCTCAAGCCTGGCCAGCTCTACGGCTACCGGGTGCACGGCCCCTACGATCCGCGCGCGGGGCTGCGCTTCAACCCGGCGAAGCTCCTCGTCGATCCGTACGCGCACGCGATCGCCAACGAGCCGGACTGGAAGGCGCCGCTGTTCGCCTACGACCGCGGGACCCACGAGCGCGAGGAGGGCGCGCGCAGCAAGTCGGTGAGGCCGGAGCCGCTGCGGGACGGCGACAAGGCCGAGGCGGCGCGCGGCGGCAAGACGCCGGCCGAGCGCCGCGCCGCCGAGGCGCGCGCGCGGGAGTGCCCCCCGGCGCCCGCGCACCCGCCCGACGACCTCGTGATCTGCCACCGCGACAGCGCGTCGGGCGCGCCGAAGTCCGTGGTGGTCGACCACCGCTTCGCGTGGGACGGCGACCGGCCGCCGGGGACGCCCTGGCAGGACACGATCATCTACGAGGTGCATGTCAAGGGCTTCACCCAGCGGCACCCCGGCGTGCCCGCGCACCTGCGCGGCACCTACGCGGGGCTCGCCTCCGAGGCGGCGATCGCCCACTTCAAGAAGCTCGGCGTCACCGCCCTCGAGCTGCTCCCCGTGCACGAGATGGCCAGCGAGCGGGAGATCTGGGAGCGCGGCCTCGTGAACTACTGGGGCTACAACACGCTCTCGTTCTTCGCGCCCGCCGGCCGCTACGCCGCGACCGGGCGGCTCGGCCAGCAGGTCACCGAGTTCAAGGCGATGGTGAAGGCGCTCCACGCGGCCGGCATCGAGGTGATCCTCGACGTGGTCTACAACCACACCGCGGAGGGGAACCACCTCGGCCCGACGCTCTCCCTGAAGGGGATCGACAACTGGGGCTACTACCGCCTCGTCTCGAACAACCCGCGCTACTACATGGACTACACGGGCTGCGGGAACACCGTCAACACGCGCCACTACCAGACGCTCCAGCTCGTGATGGACAGCCTCCGGTACTGGGTGACCGAGATGCACGTCGACGGGTTCCGGTTCGATCTCGCGTCGGCGCTCGCCCGCGGGCTGCACGACTTCGACCGCCTGAGCTCGTTCTTCGACATCATGCATCAGGACCCCGTCCTCTCGCGCGTGAAGCTCATCGCGGAGCCCTGGGACGTGGGCGAGGGCGGCTACCAGGTCGGCAACTTCCCCGTCCTCTGGACGGAGTGGAACGATCGCTACCGCGACTCGGTCCGCCGCTTCTGGAAGGGGGATCTGCTCGCGGCCGACCTCGGCTACCGGCTCACCGGGTCGAGCGATCTGTACGGGTCGAGCGGGCGCCGGCCGTACGCGAGCGTCAACTTCGTGACGGCGCACGACGGCTTCACGCTGAACGACCTCGTCTCGTACAACGAGAAGCACAACGAGGCGAACGGCGAGGGCAACCGGGACGGCACGAACAACAACCACAGCTACAACCACGGCGTCGAGGGCCCCACCTGCGATCCCGTGGTCGTCGAGCTGCGCGAGCGACAGAAGCGCAACATGCTCGCGACGCTCCTCCTCTCGCAGGGGGTGCCGATGATCAACGCCGGAGACGAGATCGGCAAGACGCAGCTCGGCAACAACAACGCCTACTGCCAGGACAACGAGATCTCGTGGCACGACTGGGATCTCGACGAGCGGCGGCGGAAGCTCTTCGAGTTCACCTGCCGCCTCGTCGCGCTCCGGCGCACCCAGCCCGTGCTGAGGCGGCGGCGCTTCTTCTCGGGCGGCTCCGTGCACGGCAGCGGGCTCAAGGACATCGTGTGGTTCCGGCCCGACGGCGGCGAGATGACGTCGGACGACTGGACCCACCCGAGCGCGAGGGCGATCGGCTTCCTGCTGGGCGGCGACGCGATCTGGTCGCTCAGCCCGCGAGGCGAGCAGATCGTGGGCGACACGCTGCTCGTCCTCATCAACGCGAACCCGGTGCCGCTCGAGTTCGTGCTGCCGGCGATCGAGTTCGGCGAGCGGTGGGAGGTGCTCATCGACACCCGCACGGCCGAGGAGCCGGCGCGCACGGTGCCGGCGAGGGCAGGAGGGGAGCGGTACCTGCTCATCGACCGATCCCTGGCGGTGCTGCGGCTCCTGGAGCGGAAGGGGCCCAAGAAGAAGAGCAAGGCGCCGAAGTCGCGGAGAACGTAGGTCGCCCTCGGCTCAGACGGCGGCGCGCGCGGGCTCGGGGGGGGACGCGGACGCCATGAGGCTGTCGACCACGGCGCGGTTCGAGCCCTCCGTGTGGCGGCAGTTGTCGCAGCGGCCGCAGGCGGGCACGTTCTGCTCTCCCTCGGTGCCGTCGAGCTCCTCGAAATAGGCCTTGAGGAGCGCCATCCGGCACTCGGGGCTCTCGGCATAACGCATCACCGCCTCCAGGCGCTCGCGGTCGCCGGCGCGCCGGTCCTCGTAGGCCTTGAGGAAGCCGTCGAGCTCCGCCTCGTCCGCGAAATCGCGCAGCCTGCGCACGCCGCGGCTCCGGTCGACGATGCCGGCGGCCTCGAGCAGCGCCACGACGACCTTCACCTTGCGCTCTGGCAGGTCCGCGATCTCCGCGAGGGCCTTCAGGGGGATTCCCGCCTTCCTCTTCGCCTCCGCCGGCTGCGCCTCGAGGCGGACCAGCGCCTCGTAGATACGATAACTCTCGTCGGGGCGCGGGTACTTGCCCCCCAGGAAGAACGACTGGATGCGGCGGTCCTCCACCCGATAGAGCAGGATGCCTCGGGCCGGGAGGCCGTCGCGGCCGGCGCGGCCGGCCTCTTGGTAGTAGCTCTCCAGCGAATCGGGGAAGTTGTAGTGGACGACGAAGCGGATGTCGGGCTTGTCGATGCCCAGGCCGAACGCCTTGGTGGCCACGATGAGGCGGTACTCGTCGTTCATGAACCGCTGCTGGGCTTCCTCGCGCTCCTTCTTGCCCATCTGCCCGTTGTAGCGGCCCACCGGCACGCCGCGATCCGAGAGCCAGCGGAAGAGGTCGTTCGCGATCCGGACCGTCGCCGCGTACACGATGCCGACGCCGCCCTCCTCCTCGAAGAGGCGCGCGAGCAGGTCGCGCTTCTTCTCCTCGTTCGGGGTGCGGAACACCTCCAGCGCGAGCTTCGGGCGGTCGATCCCGGTGTTCACGACCGCCGCGCCCCGCAGGCCGAGCTGCTCCACGATGTCCGCCGCCACCTCGGGCGTCGCGGTCGCCGTGAGCGCCAGCACCGGCGGCCGCCCGAGCGCGGCGATGGCGTCGCGGAGGCCGAGGTACGCGGGGCGGAAGTCGTGGCCCCACTGCGAGATGCAGTGCGCCTCGTCGACCACGAAGAGCGACACGCCGGAGCGCCGGAGCAGCTCGACGTACTCGGGGTTCTCGAGCCGCTCCGGCGTCACGTAGATGAGCGGGAGCTCGCCGTGGCGTATCCCCTCCACGGCCTCGCGCTCCTCGGTCGCGCTCAGCGTGGAGTTGAGGCGGGCAGCAGGGATGTCCGCCTGCGCCAGCTTCTCCTGTTGATCCTGCATCAGCGAGATGAGCGGAGAGACGACCACCGCCGGGCCCGGCAGCAGCAGCGCGGGGAGCTGGTAACAGAGCGACTTGCCCGCTCCCGTCGGCAAGAGCCCCAGCGCGTCCCGACCGGCGAGCACCGCCTCGATGAGCTCCCGCTGGCCCGGCCGGAACTTCTTCACGCCGAACCGCTCGCGCGCCTCGTGCCGGATTTCATGCCAGCTCGGCGCTGCTCTCTCCTGATCCATGGGCGCGGGAGCATGGCGCGTAAGGCTCGCCCGCGCCACGCTCTCGCGCCTTGATCGTCGCGCCGCCGCGGCGGCGGTCCAGGGCGGGAATCGAGACGAAATGCCACACGCCGTAGGGCGGCCTCGCCACGGCAAACCGGGTCGGGAGTTCGCAACGAGCCTGATGTCGAGAGCGCAGCGCAATTCGTCGCTCCAGCCATTGCGCTTCCTCCGGCGCATGTGCATGAACCGCCGCGGGCGCGCCGGCGCCGCGAGGACATCGCGCGCGGACGGGCGGCCAAGGCATGTCTTTGCCGCGATTCCCGATTCCTATCAGGATATTCCTTCTCACCGCTTCAGGGCGCCTTCGGGGCGGGCGCCTCGACGGATCCCTTCATATTCGAGCCGTGTTCGAAGTAGATTCTGCCCGGAGGCATACAACGGATGACCGACACGCTGACGTTGGATGAGCAGAGGACGAGCGGCGAGGCGGAGGGCGCGGGGCAAGAGGCCGCGGCGGCGCGGCTCGTGGAGGCCGCGTGCGACGGCGTGGCGCCGCGGCTGCCGCGCGCCACGTACCGCGTGCAGCTCAACAAGGACTTCACCTTCGAGCAGGCGCGGCGCGTCGTCGCCTACCTCGACGCGCTCGGCGTCAGCGATCTCTACTCGTCGCCGTTCTTCAAGGCGCGCCCCGAGAGCCTGCACGGCTACGACCTCGTCGATCACAACGCGCTGAACCCGGCCATCGGCTCCCGCGACGAGCTCGACCGGCTCACGGACGAGCTCGCGAAGCACGGCATGGGGCTCTTGCTCGACTTCGTGCCGAACCACATGGGCGTCGGCACCTCGGACAACGCGTGGTGGAACGACGTCCTCGAGAACGGCCCGAGCTCGCTGTACGCGCCGTTCTTCGACATCGACTGGGCGCCGCTCAAGTCCGAGCTCAAGCACAAGGTGCTGCTCCCCGTGCTCGGCGACCACTACGGGCGCGTGCTCGAGCGGGGCGAGCTCAAGATCGAGCACGAGGGCGGGGCGTTCGTGCTCCGCTACTTCGATCACGTCTTCCCGGTGAACCCGCGGATGTTCGGGATGATCATCGGGCCGTTCGTGCCCGCGCTCACCGCCGCGCTCGGCGACGAGCACGACGCGCTGCTCGAGCTGCAGAGCATCCTCACCGGGCTCCGCAACCTGCCGCCGCGCACGGAGACGCAGCGGGGCAAGGTGATGGAGCGGCGGCGCGAGAAGGAGATCCTGAAGCGGCGGCTCGCGGCGCTCGTGGCGGAGACGCCCGAGGTCGCCGAGGCGGTGCGGGAGGGGGTCGAGCGCATCAACGGCAAGGTGGGCGACCCGCGGAGCTTCGACCAGCTCGAGGCGCTGCTCGAGGAGCAGGCCTACCGCCTCAGCTTCTGGCGCACGGCCGCGGAGGAGATCAACTACCGCCGGTTCTTCGACATCAACGAGCTCGCGGCCATCAAGATGGAGAACCCGGCGGTGTTCGCCGAGGCGCACCGGCTCGTCTTCGAGCTCTGCGTGCGCGGGCAGGTGACGGGGCTGCGCATCGACCACCCCGACGGCCTCTGGGACCCGATCGGCTACTTCGAGGACCTGCAGCAGGGCTACCTGATCGAGCGCTGCCGCCGCCGGTTCCTCGCCGAGGCCGCCGGCCGGGAGGCGACGCCGCGGAGCTTGCAGGACGTGCGCCGCCGCGCCTCACCCGAAGCGCGCTTCGCCAGGCTGGAGCCGGCGATCCGGGCGGCGCTCGCGGAGCGCGCGCGCGCCGCCGGAGCCGACGGCGCGCCCTTCGCGCGACCCCTCTACGTCGTGGTCGAGAAGATCCTCGCCCGCGGCGAGACGCTGCCCGAGGCGTGGCCCATCCACGGGACGAGCGGCTACGACTTCGCCGCGTCCGTGGGCGAGCTCTTCGTCGACGCCGCGAGCGAGCGGCCGATGACCGAGATCTACGAGCGGTTCCTCGGCGACGAGGTGGAGTTCGATCAGCTCGTCTACGAGAAGAAGAAGGTCATCCTGCGCACGGCGCTGGCCAGCGAGCTCAACGTGCTCACCCACGTCCTGAACCGGCTCACCGAGCGCGACCGCCGCTTCCGCGACTTCACGCTCGGCTCGCTCAACGAGGCCCTGCGCGAGGTGATCGCGTGCTTCCCGGTGTACCGCACGTACGTCAACGAGCGGACGCCGGAGATCACCGCCCACGACCGGGGCGCGATCAACCGCGCCGTGGCGCTCGCGCGCCGCCGCAACCCGACGATGGAGGCGTCGATCTTCGCCTTCCTGCGCGCGGTCCTGGTGCTCGACGGCGCGGATCTCTTCCGCGAGGAGGACCGACAGCTCTTCTGCGACTTCGTGATGAAGTTCCAGCAGCTCACCGGCCCGGTGATGGCCAAGGGGCTCGAGGACACGTCGTTCTACATCTACAACCGGCTCGTGTCGCTGAACGAGGTCGGGGGCGAGCCCGAGCGCTACGGCGCGAGCGTGGCCACGTTCCACCGCGCCAACGCGCAGCGGCAGGCGGTGTGGCCGCACTCGATGCTCGCGACGTCCACGCACGACACGAAGCGGAGCGAGGACGTGCGCGCGCGGATCAGCGTGCTCTCGGAGCTGCCGTCGCGCTGGGACGAGGCGCTCGGCCGCGCCGCCGAGGCGGCGGCGCCGCTCAAGACCGAGGTGGAGGGCCGGCTCGCGCCGGACCGCAACGAGGAGTACCTCTTCTACCAGACGCTCCTCGGGAGCCTGCCGATCGAGCGGCTGCTCGACTTCTCCGACCCGCGCCCGCGCGCGCCCGAGGGCGCCGCGCTCGCCGCGTACACGGGCCGCCTCGTGGACTACATGCGCAAGGCCACGAAGGAGGCGAAGGTCAACACGTCCTGGATCGACGCGCAGCCCGACTACGACGGGGCGGTCGAGGCGTTCGTGCGCAAGGCGCTCGGGTGCCAGGAGCTGCTCGGGGCGCTCCTGCCGCTCGCGCGCGTGGTCGCGTACCACGGCATGTGGGGCTCGATCTCGCAGACGCTCCTGAAGCTCACGTCGCCGGGCGTGCCCGACATCTACCAGGGCAACGAGATGTGGGACTTCAGCCTCGTCGACCCCGACAACCGCCGGGCCGTCGACTACACGACGCGCGAGGAGGCGCTCGCCGACCTCCGCGCGCGGCTCCGCGGCGGCGGCGCTTCGCTCGCGCGCGAGCTCTGCGCGGAGGCGCGCGACGGCCGCATCAAGCTCTTCGTCACGCACGTCGCCCTCGAGCTGCGCCGGCGGCACCCGGCGCTCTTCGGCGCCGCGGGCGCCTACGCGCCGCGCGCCGCGATCGGCGAGCGCCAGGCGCACGTGGTCGCCTTCTCGCGCCGCTCGCAGGCGGACGGGCGCTCGGTCGTCGTGGTCGCGCCCCGGTTCAGCGCGCGGCTGCTCGGCGGCGAGTGCGCGCCGCCGATCGGCAAGGCGTGGTCGGGCGCCTTCATCGACGTGGAGCCCGGCCTCTACACGGATCTCTTCACCGGCGCCGAGATCGAGGCGACGCCCTCGCCCTCGCCGCGCGACGCGGCCGGGGCGCCCGAGCCGCTGGGCGGCGCGGCGCTCCCGCTCGAGCGCGTGCTCTCCGATTTCCCGGTCGCCCTGCTCCTCGGGGCGCCGCAGCGAGGCCAGTGACATGAAACCGATTCCCAAGATGGGCGCATGGATCGAGGGCGGCGCGGTCCGCTTCCGCGTCTGGGCGCCGGACCATGACCGGATCGAGATCGTCCTCTACGGCAAGGACGGCAAGGAGGTCGCCGGCACCCTGCAGGCGACGGCCGCGGGCGACGGCTACTTCGAGGCGTCCGCGCCGGGCCTCGGGGCGGGCGCGCTCTACAAGGTGCGCATCGACGGCGAGGGGCCCTACCCGGATCCGTACGCGCGCGCCCAGCCGTTCGGCGTGCACGGCCCGTCCGCGGTCGACGATCCCACGTTCGCGTGGACCGACGCCGGGTGGAAGGGCGTCGCGCTCGAGGACCTCGCGATCTACGAGCTGCACGTCGGCACCGCGACCCCGGAGGGGACGTTCGACGCGCTCATCGGTCGGCTCGAGGATCTCCGGTCGCTCGGGATCACGGCGATCGAGATCATGCCGGTCGCGAGCTTCCCGGGCGAGCGCGGGTGGGGCTACGACGGCGTCGACCTCTTCGCCCCGGCCGCGGCCTACGGCGGCCCGGCGGGCCTCCGCCGGCTGGTCGACGCGGCCCACGCCGCCGGCCTCGCCGTGGTGCTCGACTGCGTCTACAACCACTTCGGCCCCGACGGGAACTACCTCCGCGCCTACACGAAGCGCTACTTCACCGATCGCCACAAGACGCCGTGGGGCGACGCCGTGAACTACGACGGCAAGGGCGCCGAGCAGGTGCGCGCGCTCGCGCTCGGCAACGTCGAGATGTGGATCCGCGACTACCACATCGACGGCCTCCGCCTCGACGCGACGCACGCGATCATCGACGACTCCGAGCCCCACCTGCTCCGGGAGATCGCCGAGCGCGCGCGGGCGGCCGGCGGGGGCCGGCGCGTCGTGGTGATCGCCGAGGACAGCCTCAACGACGCGCGCCTCGTCACGCCCGCGGAGCAGGGCGGGTACGGCCTCGACGCCGTGTGGGCCGACGACTTCCACCACGAGCTCCGCGTCTGCTTCGCCGGGGATCGCGACGGCTACTTCGAGGACCACCGCGGCACGGCCGAGGACATCGCCGCGGCGATCCGCAAGGGGTGGGTCTACGAGGGGCAGGTCTCGAAGCACATGGGCAAGCCGCGGGGCACGCCGGCGGAGCCGGTGCCGCCGCCGCGCTTCGTGCACTGCATCCAGAACCACGACCAGATCGGCAACCGCGCGCTCGGCGATCGGCTCGGCGACAAGGTGAGCCCCGCGGCGTTCCGGGCGATGACGGGGCTCCTCCTGCTCACCCCGTACACGCCGATGCTGTTCATGGGCCAGGAGTGGAACGCGCGGACGCCCTTCCAGTACTTCACGGATCACAACGCCGAGCTCGGCCGGCTCGTGACCGAGGGCCGGCGGCGCGAGTTCCAGTACTTCACGTCGTTCAGCGGCGCGGAGGTGCCGGACCCGCAGGACCCGCGCACCTTCGAGCGCTCGAAGCTCGACTGGAGCGAGCGGCAGCGGCCGGAGCACGCCGGCGTGCTCGCGTGGTACCGCGAGCTCCTCGCCCTCCGCGCGTCGCACCCCGCCCTGCAGAACCGCGCGCGCGGCTCGTTCTCGGCGGACGCGCTCTCCGACGACGCGGTCCGCATCGAGCGGCGCGGCGAGGGCGCCGCGGTGATCGCGCTGGTCGCGCTCCGCGGCCGGCTCGCGCTCGACCTCGGCCGCCCGGAGGCGCGGGCGCTCGCGTTCAGCGAGGATCCGCGGTTCGGCGGCGCTGCGCAGCGGACGCCGCTCGCTCGCGGCCGGGTGGAGCTCGAGGGCCCGGCGGTCCTGGTCGTCGAGGTGCCCCTGTTGTAACGCACCCGTCCGGACGAGATGATCCTGACGCCGGTCACGTTCACGCCCATCGGCGTGGTGCACACGCCGTTCATCGACAAGGTGAGCGCGCCGCGGCAGCCCCACGCCGCGGCGGGCGCGGAGGGGACGATCGAGCTCGCCCCCGGCCGCGGGCTGGAGCACGCGCTCTGCGACATCGAGGGGTGGGACTACCTGTGGGTGGTCTTCTGGTTCCACCTCAACGAGGGGTGGCGCCCGAAGGTCCTGCCGCCGCGGAGCGCCGGCAAGCGGCGCGGCGTGCTGTCGACGCGCTCGCCGCACCGCCCGAACCCGATTGGCCTCAGCGTGGTCAAGCTGCTCGGGGTGGACGGGCTCTCCCTGCGCGTCGCCGGGGTCGACATGATCGACGGGACCCCGGTGCTCGACCTCAAGCCCTACGTGCCGTACGCGGACGCGTACCCGCACGCGCGCACCGGCTGGGTGGCGCCGCTCGCGCCGGGCGAGGCCCCGCCCGATCCGGAGCCGGGCTTCGAGGTGGTGTGGAGCGAGCGCGCCGCCGAGCAGGCCGCGTGGCTCGCGGAGGCGCACGGGGTGGCGCTGCGCGCGCGCGTCGACCAGGCGCTCGCGCTTGGCCCGCAGCCCCACCCCTACCGGCGGATCCGCGCCGACGGGGACGCGATGCGCCTCGCCGTGACCTCGTGGCGCGTGCGGTTCCGGGCGGAGGGGCGGCGCATCGAGGTGCTGTCGGTGGCGACCGGCTACCGCGAGAAGGAGCTCTGGGGTGGAGACGCGCCCGAGCTCGCGGCGCACCGGCAGTTCGTGGAGCGGTTCGGCCGCGGCTAGCCCTCACCGCACCTCGCGCCGCCAGGCCCCGGCGCCGCGCAGCGCGCGCCAGGAAAATTCAACCGCCTTGTCGCGCGCCGGATGCATCGGTGAAATTCTCTGTTGTTCCCTGGAGATCCCCGTGATTGTCGCGGTGTTACATCCAGGGTCGCGGCGGCGCGGCCGCGGACGAAGGTTCGACGCCCGCCGCGCCGGTGCGCGGTGAGGAGATTCGACGCCCGCCGCGGCGATGCGGCGAAAGACGAAACCTGATAGAAACAGCGCTGGGGGATGTGTCGTGGGCTCTCGGCCGCGTCCGGCACCCCAGCTGTCCACTCCGGCGGCGGAAGGCGAGCGCGCTGACCTGCTCGGGAGAAAAGTTTTGCTCCGGGAGCTCTGTCGCTTCAGACCGAGGACCTCGCCGCGGCGTCGCGCGTCGGAGACATCGAGTCACCGAGGGCCTGCCCACGCGATCTGGAGGCCCCACGGGGGCGGTGATTCGACGAAGGTTGCACAGCGGAGGCCAAAGCCGAGCCCTCCGGTGCGGCCCGGCAGCATTCATGGTAATTGAGACCAACGTGCAAATCTCGACGTGCGGGCGCTGCGCCGAGGAGCGCGGGATCGATCCACAGTTCGCGTGGAGGCGGCCAGCTCCTTCCGGCCGGAGGTCATCCTGTGTGACCTCGGCCTCCCGGGCGGGATGGACGGCTACGGCGTGGCGAGGGCCCTGAGGGGGAGCCTGGACGTCTGCCCCTCGCTGATGATCGCGCTGACCGGCTACGGGCAGGAGGAGGATCAGCGCCGTGTCCGGGAGGCCGGCTTCGACATGCACTTCCTCAAGCCGATCGATCCGCGCTCCTTGCAGGCGCTGCTGGCGTCGTTCACGGCGCGGGCGTGATGAGGCCGCCCGCGCGGGCGGTCACCAGGCGGCCCACCCGCCGTCCACGGCCATCGCGTGCCCGGTCATGAACGACGCGCGATCCGAGAGGAGGAAGGCGGCGGCCTCGGCCACCTCCTCGGGGGAGCCGAGGCGGCGCATCGGCTCCATCGAGAGCATGTCCTCTTCCTTGACGAGCCCGGCGCGGAGCGCGTGGTCCATCATCGGGGTGCGGATCGGCCCCGGGCACACCGCGTTCACGCGGATGCCCTGGGTCGCCACCTCGAGCGCGGCGGCCTTGGTCAACCCGACGACGCCGTGTTTGGCGGCCACGTAGGCCGGCAGCGCGGCGACCCCGATCAGGCCCGCGACCGACGCGTTGTTCACGATGGCGCCGCCGCCCTGCTTCAGCATCTGGGCGAGCTCGTGCTTCATGCAGAGGAACACGCCCGTGAGGTTGACCGCGAGGGTGCGGTCCCAGTTCTCCTGGGAGCACTCGGCGACGGTCCCGGGGGCCCCGTCGATCCCTGCGTTGTTGAAGGCGCCGTCGAGGCGGCCGTGGCGCTCGACCGCGCGCGCGACGAGCGCCTCGACCGCGCGCGCGTCGGAGACGTCGGCCCTGACGAACGCCGCGTCGCCGCCGCTGTCCCGGATCTTCCGCGCCGCGGCCTCGCCGTCCTGCTCGTTGACGTCGGCGAGGACGAGCTTCGCCCCGTGGCCCGCGAACACGAACGCGGACGCCTGTCCGATCCCCGAGCTCGCGCCGGTGATGGCGATGATCTTCCCTTCAAGCAAGCGTGTGGTCATCGAGTCCCTCCTTGGGTGGGCGCGCCGAGGCGTCCCCACGAGTTTGCCGGGAAACTCGCACGGAGGTGGCAAGGCGAGAAGCGCGAGGCCGCTTCGCGTCGGGCCCGGAGCTCCCTCAGGCCGAACGCGACGGGGCGCAGGCGCTCAGCCGCGCTCGCGCCGGAGTCGTTCCAGCTCGGCCAGCGCCTCGGCGAGCCGTCGCTCGGCGTCGTCGGCGCGCTGCCGCTCCTCGTCGGTGCGCTGCCGCTCCTCGTCGAGGCGCTGCTCCGTCTCGTCGAGGCGCGCCTCGAGATCGCCCACCATCGCCCCGAGCCTGGTGAGCAGCTCGTGGGTCTCCGGCAGCGGCGCGAGCCCGTGGAAGAAGCGCAGCCGGTCGCCCTCCAGGCCCAGGTCCAGGCCGAGCACGGCGCTCGTGAGCCGCCCCTCCTGCGGGACGATGGGCTGGTAACGCGCGCTGCCCGCGGCGAGGCGGAAGCCGCGCAGCCGGCGGCGCCGGCGGTCGAAGACGAAGTACTCGGGGATGCCGAGCGCGGCGTAGCGGGTGACGTTGTCCTCGAGATCCTTCTTGCTGCTTCCGCTCCAGAGGACCTCCATGGCGAGATCGACGCCCTTGCCCTCGGCGCTCGCGGACCAGACGCTGCGCTCCTTGACCTCGACGTCGAGCACCGCGATGAGGTCGGGCGCGAACATGCGCTCTGCCGGGTAGTAGACCGGCAGCTCGCACGCGAGGTAGACGCGCCGGCCGATGCGCTGGAAGTACCCGCCCAGGGTCTCCTTGGCGGCCGCCTTGGGGTTGAAGTGGAAGTCGCCCTCGGGCGGGCTCGCCTCGGAGACCTCGAACTCCGACGGGAGCGTATCGAGCACGCGCTGCCGCTCGTCCGGCGTCATGCGATCCCAGAGCTCCTGCGGCGGTGCCCGCGGATCGTCGGGGTCGATCACCCAGGATGTGGGCGCGCGCTGCTGCTGCTGCATGGCCCGATCATAGCGGACGCGCGCGGGGGCGACCACGCCCGCGCCGGACGGCCTCGCGCTCCTGTCGCCTCGCCATCGCCGCGGCCGGATGCCCGGCGCCGACAACGGCGCACGGCTGCGCCGGGCATTGCCCTCGGCCGCGAGGATCCGTTCAGCGATCGAGCCAGGCGAGGACCGGGTTGATCACGCGCTCGCCGAACACCTCCTCGTCGAGCGCGGCGCCGAGATCGACGTGGAGGTAGCGGTAGGTGCACGGGCGGCCGCCGGCGTCGAGCTCGTGATCGTTCCCGTCGTAGACGGTGTCTTCCTTCTCGCTCAACGACGACCAGACCTGGTTCCACGACACGTTCGGCGCGGGCGAGCGCATCAGGCTGATCTGCAGCTCGGAGCGCGCCGCGCGCGCGTCGCCGAAGTTGCCCGGATCCGGCTCCTCTCTCTCGAGGCGCGTGAACCCCGTGTCCGACACCGCCTCCAGCGCCACGCCTCGCGACGCCTTGGCGGACGACTGCCAGAGGAGCTGGAGGCGGTACGCGGGCAGGAAATCCCACGCCCAGTACTTGGGCCGGAAGAACTCCGAGCTCGATTTGGCGTGGCGCGAAAACAGCGTCGGGTCCCAGCGCTGGAACTCGACCCCGATGCCCGCGAGCGCGTCGGACAGCGCGGTCAGGCGGTCGAACAGGCGGCGCTGGTACTGGTGGACGAGCCGGTAGCTCTGCCGCACGAGGGCCATGTCGACGGCCCCGCCCGGCGCGGTCGCCTCGAGGAACTGGGGCGTGGCCGGGGCGGGGGGCGGGGCGGTCACCGCGTCAGCGAGGAACACGCGCGGCGCAGGCCGGGGGGGCGGCGGCGGGACGAGCTCCGCGTCGGCGAGGAAGGGCAGGGGCGCGGCCAGGGCGGGGCGCAGGGCGGCCGCCGCCTCGGCGAGCGGCGCCGGGGGAAGCGGGGCGCCCGCGGCGGGGGGCGGCGCCGCGTAGCGCTCCCCGTTCCCGGCGGCCCCGAGGGCCTGCACGAGGGCCACGAGGGGCGCGCCGAAGTCCTCGAACGTGAGGAACTCGATGCAGCTCAGGTCCCTCAGGCGCCGCTGGGTGTCGCGCAGCTCGCGCGCCCGGACGAGCATGTAGTGCGGCCCCGCCGCGCCGCCGAAGGCCTCTTGGACCCACGCGATCTGGTCGCCGAACTGCGCGTCGTCGAGGCTGAAGCCGATGAACAGGAAGGTGCGCGCCGCGAGCAGGTGGCGCAGGGCCTGGAGCGCGGCGCGGTAGCGCACCTCGTCCTCCTGGCTCGGGTAGAGCTCGCGGTAGCCGTCCGGCGTCAGGATCAGCCGCTGCGGCTGCTGGATGAAGCCGTGCAGGTGCCAGACCGTCGGGCGATCGATCTCGTCGCGCAGCATGGCCGACAGCTCCGCCGTCGCGTCCACGCTGAGCTGCACCAGATCGTTCGGGTCGTCGAGCGCGTGGCGGAGGACCTGGTCGTAGTTGGTCGTGATCACCAGCTTGCTCGGCAGCTGCCAGACGGCGCGCGCGAGCGACAGAGAGCCGGCGTCGATGCGGTGGCCCGGCGGATCCAGCACCTGGCGGAGGTAGCGGTACCACCCCGGCCCCAGGCCCTCGCGCGCGTGCCGGGCCGCCTCGAAGTAGTCGGGCGTCCGCTTCTCCAGCAGCCCTTCCACGACGTTGGCCTCGGGCCGCTTGCCGTCCTCGCGCAGGCGCGCGGCTGCGCCGAGGAGCAGCTCCCCCCAGCTGGGGAACACCGGCTTGCCGTTGCGATCCCTCGCCGCCATGGACACGCCGGCGCCGACGAAGGGCACGATGAACCGGTCTCGCAGCGCGTCTTCGAGGGTCTTGGGAATCGCGATCACGGCGCGCGAGGTTGCCAGCTCTGACACCGAGCGACAAGGCGCTGGGCGCGGCGCTTCCGGGGTGTCATCCGGCGCCGGGGCGGAGCGCGCCGTAGAGAGAGATTGCGCCCATCACGACGAGCAGGGCGCCGGCGAGCCCCTGGGTCCAGCGCGGGTTCACCCGCGAGGCGACCACCTCGGCCAGCGCGACGGCGATGAGGGTGCTCAGCACCAGGGCGGCAGAGGCGCCGATGAACACCGACACGCGGCTCTTGCCGGCCGCGCCGAGCGTGAAGACCGCGAGCTGCGTCTTGTCGCCGAGCTCGGCGAGGAACACCGTCCAGAAGGTGGCCAGAAGGACTTTCAGATCCATGGCCCAGAAAGAAGCACACTCCGTCCGCGCACGCCCCCCCGGCGTCGGCCGGTCCGGCGAAGGCGAGGCCGGCGAACCACCCCCCGATTCCGGCGCCGCTCTCGGGCCAGCGGGGAGCCCTGCGAGCCGCACAGCGGGGGCCCTGCGAGCCGCACAGCGGGGGCCCTGCGAGCCGCACAGCGGGGGCCCTGCGAGCCGGGGCCAGTGGGGAGCCCTGCGAGCCGGGGCCAGTGGGGAGCCCTGCGAGCCGGCCAGCGGGAAAACGCGGAGCGAATGCATTCCCATGACGAGGCCCGTTTTGTCGGAGTGCCCCTCATCTGGCGGCGGATACCCCGGATCTGTCCGGAAAAATCGACAAGAAGGAAGGAAAACAGAGGGGTAGCCGTGGGGTTTTCTCGGACATGAAACGTCGATCGCCGACGGGAGGCGCACGCGGGGCGTTCACCTCGACCCCGACGTAAAACGACGAACCCTCGCAATCGCTCGGGAAGAGATTGAACCTTGCCGGGATGCCGCGTACCTTCGTGCAGCGGATGTAAGCCCCGGAAGCAGAGGGGGACACGTTGATGGCGCGATTGCAATTTTCCTCGTGGCTTGCCCTGGCCTTAGCGTCGGTGGTCCTGTCACCCGCCTGCAGCTGCGGCGATGAAGACCCGGCGTACCGGGAGAGCGCGACGGGCGCCGGGGGAGCCGGTGGCGCCGGGGGCAATGAGGTCACCGCGCACGCGAGCGGCGGCAGCGGGGCTGGGGGCGAGGGGGGATCGCCGGGCGATCACGGGGCCCGGGGCGTCGCGGTGGGCGACGTCGTCAGCGCGGGCCAGGTGGTGAAGAGCCCGCGTTACCGCATGGTCTTCACGCTGGGTCAGCCGACTCAGAACCAGGGAAAGACGACCTCACCTAGCTTCCGCATGCAAGGCGGTCTGGTCGGGGCGAACGGGAGCTTGCCATGAACGGGATGGGACCGCGTGTCCTAGCGATCTGTGTCCTTCTCGCCGCCTCTGCCGGCCTCACGCGCAGCGCGGCCGCCGCCGTGCCCACGCGGATCGCGCATCAGGGGCGGCTCTTCTCCAGCAATGGTGACGAGCCGGTCAATGACGTGCTCGAGGTGAAGTTCGCCGTCTACGGCGCCGAGGACGCGGACGAGCCGCTCTGGAGCGAGACGTACGCGATCGCGTTCGAGGACGGCTATTTCTCCACGGTGCTGGAGTTCGATCCCGAGGTCGCCGCGAAGGTCTTCGACGGCTCGGTCCGGTACCTCGGAATCACGATCGGGACCGATCGCGAGATGGAGCCCCGCTCCCCGATCGGGAGTGTTCCCTACGCGCTGGTCGCGAACAACGCCGTCGGCGACATCACGCCCACGTCGGTGAAGATCGGCGACCGGGTGGTCATCGACAAGTCGGGCAACTGGGTGGGCGAGCCGACCGGGCTCGTGGGCCCGACGGGACCGGCCGGCCCGCAGGGGGTGCCAGGACTGCAGGGCGAGCGGGGACCACAGGGCGCGCCAGGACCTCAAGGCGAGCAGGGACCGCAGGGCCCGCCGGGGCTCGATGGAGCGCCGGGGCTCCAGGGGCCGACCGGGGAGGCGGGGCCGCAGGGAGACCAAGGTCCCCCGGGGGAGCCGGGTCCCGAGGGCCCGCCGGGGATCCAGGGGGAGCCGGGGCCGCAGGGGCCGACCGGGCCCGCGGGGGTGATCGCGACCATCGCGGTGGCAGGGACGATCGGCTCCAACTTCACCGGCAACAACCCCACCTACATGTTCGTCGGTCCGACGGGCTCGGTGACGATCACCGGGCCAGAGCAGCGCGTGACCGGCTCGGCGTCCGCGCCGCTCAGCCTGTCGTTGATCACGGCGCTGCCACAGAACGCGATGCTCGGCCTCTGCTACCAGCCGGCCGAGGGAGGCACCATCACGAACTTCTTCGGGGGAAGCTTCGCGCACCACTATTTCACGCCGACCCCCGTGACCTACTCGGTCTCGGCGACGACGGTGCTCCCCGAGGGCACGTACAACGTCGGCATGTGCATCCGCAACGACGGCTCGAACACGATCTCCGGATCCCGCGTGACGAGCAGCGGCAGCACGGTGAACGGCTGGTTCATCGTCACGAACGACACCTGAGGGCGCGCGCCCGCGCCCCTGCTCGCCGCGGGCGAGGCCGCCGCCCCTGGGCGGATCGCGCTCGCGCGCCGCTGTCGTGTGCGTCGCGCGTCGGACGGACCCCGCCCGCGTGTTCACATGCGCATGTGAATCCGTTCACGTGCGCACGTGAACGCGGGCGTGCCCGCTGCTCCTGAGCGGGTCGCGCCCGCGCGCCCCTCCTCCCGAGGGGGGCGCGCGGGTCCTTCGTCAGCGGAGCGCCACCGGGCTGCGCGCGAGGTACTCGTCGTAGGAGAGGGTGCGCAGATCCCCGATCCGCTTCGCCCGCATCGCGCCGATGACCGCGCGCGCGAGCTGGAGATCCGTGATCAGCGGGATGTTGGCGTCGACCGCGCGCCGCCGGATCAGGTACCCGTCCGGCCGACCGAGCTGATCGTACTCGCGGGGGATGTTGATCACGAGATCGACCTTCCCCTGCTCGATCGCGCTCATCGCCGTCTCCCCCTCGTCGGGCTGCTTCGCGAGGCTCGTGCACTCGAGCCCGAGCGCGCGGAGCGCCTCGGCCGTGCCGGGGGTCGCGAAGATCGGGAGCTTGAGGTGCTCGGCGATCACGCGCGCCTCGTCGGCGAACCAGTACTTGTCCTCGAGCGGCCCGAGCGAGAGCAGGACGCCCTTCTTGGGGAACCGGAACCCGGTCGCGAGCAGCGAGTGGAGCAGCGCCTCGTGCATGTCGTCCCCGAAGCACCCGACCTCGCCGGTGCTCGCCATCTCCACGCCGAGCATCGGATCGGCCCCCACGAGGCGCGAGAACGAGAACATCGGCGCCTTCACGGCGACGTAATCGAGGTCGAGCCCGCGGTTCTCGACCGGCTGCGACGCGCCGAGCATCCGGCGCATCGCCTCCCGGACGAAGTTGTTCCCCGTGACCTTCGAGACGAAGGGGAAGCTCCGCGACGCGCGCAGGTTGCACTCGATCACCTTCACGGTGTTGTGCTTCGCGAGGAACTGCATGTTGAACGGCCCGGTGATCGAGAGCGCCCGCGCGAGCTGCTGGGCGATCTGCTTGATCCTGCGGATCGTCGCGATGTAGAGCGACTGCGGCGGCAGGACGAGCGTCGCGTCGCCGCTGTGCACGCCGGCGTTCTCGACGTGCTCGCTGATCGCCCAGAGGATGATCTCCCCGCCGTCGGCGACCGCGTCGATCTCCACCTCGCGGGCGTGGGTCTCGAACTTCGAGACGACCACGGGGTACGTCGGGGAGACGGCCTTGGCGCGCGCGAGGATCCGGTCGAGCTCGTTCGGCTCGTGCGCCACGCTCATCGCCGCGCCGCTGAGCACGTAGCTCGGCCGCACGAGCACGGGGAACCCGCCGAGCTTCTTCACGATCTCGCCCGCCTCGGCCGCGTCGGTGACGTGGGCCCAGCGGGGCTGGTCGATCTCCAGCCGGTCGAGCAGGTCGCTGAACTTCTTCCGGTCCTCGGCGGTGTCGATGCTCCCCGGGCTCGTTCCCAGGATGCGCACGCCGGCCTGGTGCAGCCGGAGCGCCAGGTTGTTCGGCACCTGCCCGCCCATGCTGACCACGACCCCGTACGGCTGCTCCCGCTCGTAGATGTCGAGCACCGTCTCGAAGCTGATCTCGTCGAAGACCAGCTTGTCGCAGGTGTCGTAGTCGGTGCTGACCGTCTCCGGGTTGTAGTTCAGCATCATGGTCTCGTAGCCGAGCTCCGAGGCCGCGCGGATCGCGTTCACGCAGCACCAGTCGAACTCGACGCTCGATCCGATGCGGTAGGCGCCGGAGCCGAGCACCATGATCTTCTTCCGCCACGACGGCGCCACGTCCGTGGCCGACGCGTGGTAGCTCGAATAGAGGTAGTTCGTCTCGGCCGGGAACTCGGCCGCGAGCGTGTCGATCTGGGCGAGGTGCGGCACGATGCCGTGCTTCTTCCTGAGCTCCCGGATCGAGCCCCGCGGCGCGCCCGTCAGCGTGCCGATCATCCGGTCGCTGAACCCGAGCTGCTTCGCCTCCCGGAGCGTCGCCTCGTCGATCGCGGGCTTCTGAGCGGCCTGGGCCTTGTCGCCCTGCGCCGCGGCGGCGCTCCCGCTCGCCTTGAGCTCCCGCTGCACCCGCACGATCGGCTCGATCTGGTTGAGGAACCACCGGTCGATCTTGGTGAGGTCGTGGATCTCGTCGACCGACATCCCCTCCTGGAGCGCGCGGGCGACGGCGAAGATCCGGTGCGGCGTCGCGTTCTTCAGCTCGTCGTGGAGGTCCTTGAAGGTGAACGCGTCCGGGTCGAGCCCCTTCACCCCGATGTCGAGCATCCGGAGCGCCTTCTGGATGACCTCGGGGAACGTCCTGCCGATGGCCATGACCTCGCCGACGCTCTTCATCTCGCTGCCGATGCGCAGCGAGGCGCCGCGGAACTTCCCGAGGTCCCAGCGCGGGACCTTGCAGACGAGGTAGTCGAGCGCCGGCTCGAAGAACGCGGTCGTCCTGCGGGTGATCGCGTTCGCGATCTCCGGCATCGTGTAGCCGACCGCGATCTTCGCGGCGACGTAGGCGAGCGGGTAGCCCGTCGCCTTGCTGGCGAGGGCGCTCGACCGGGAGAGGCGCGCGTTCACCTCGATGACCCGGTAGTCGGCGCTGTGCGGGTCGAGCGCGTACTGGATGTTGCACTCGCCCACGATGCCGAGGTGGCGGATGGTCTTCAGCGCGACCGAGCGGAGGAGCTGGTACTCCTCGTCGTTCAGCGTCTGCGACGGGGCGACGACGATCGACTCCCCCGTGTGGATCCCCATCGGATCGAGGTTCTCCATGTTGCAGACGGTGATGCAGTTGTCGCGCCCGTCGCGCACGATCTCGTACTCGATCTCCTTCCAGCCGCGGAGGCACTCCTCGACGAGCACCTGGGGCACGCCGCCGGCGAACCCGCGCCGCACGGCGTCCTCGAGGTCGCGCTCGCTCTCGACGATGCCGCTGCCCTTGCCGCCGAGCGCGTAGCCGCCGCGCATCATCACGGGGAACCCGATCTCGCGCGCCGCGGCGATCGCCTCCTCGGGCGTGCGGCAGGCGCGGCTCCGCGCCGTCTTCACGCCGATCTCGTCGAGGCGGTCGATGAACAGCCGCCGGTCCTCGGTGTCGCGGATGGCCTTGATCGGCGTGCCGAGCACCCGCACCCCGTACTTGTCGAGGATCCCGGCGTCGTGGAGCTCGAGCCCGCAGTTGAGCGCGGTCTGCCCGCCGAACGAGAGGGCGATCGCGTCGACCTCCTCCTTGACGATGATCCGCTCGACGAACTCCGGGGTGACCGCGCAGAGGTGGATGCGGTCGGCGAGCCCCTCGCTCGTCTGGATGGTGGCGATGTTGGGGTTCACGAGGACGGTGGCGATGCCCTCTTCCTTGAGGGCCTTGATCGCCTGCGACCCCGAGTAGTCGAACTCGCCGGCCTGACCGATCTGGAGCGCGCCGGAGCCGAGCACGAGCACGCGCCGGGGTTTCTTGGGGAGATAGGCGCCGTACATGACTCAGCTCCTTCCTGTGGACGCGGCGTGGGGGGCCGCGGCCCCTGCCGAGGTGAATCGAGAATCCGAGGGCCCCTTCATCGCGCCGCAGAGGCGCAGGAAGTCATCGAAGAGGTAGGCGGCGTCCTTGGGCCCGGGCGTCGCCTCGGGGTGGAACTGGACGCTGAAGAAGGGCCGCAGCCGCGAGCGGATGCCCTCGTTCGTGCCGTCGTTGATGTTCACGAACCAGGGCTCCCACTCCGCGGGGAGCGACTCGTGCCTCACCGCGTACCCGTGGTTCTGGCTCGTCACGTAACAGCGGCGGCTCAGGAGGTCCTGCACCGGCTGGTTCACGCCGCGGTGCCCGTACGGCAGCTTGTAGGTGTCGCCGCCGGCGGCCAGCGCGAGGATCTGGTTGCCGAGGCAGATGCCGAAGATCGGCTTGTTGTACGTGGCGAGCAGGCCGCGCACGGCGGCGACCAGCTGGCCGAGGTCCTTGGGATCACCGGGGCCGTTGCCGATGAGCACGCCGTCGCAGGTCGCGGCGAGCTCGCCGATGCGCGCGTGCGCGTGGTACGGCACGCGCAGGACGGAGACCCCGCGCTCCAGGAGCGAGCGGACGATGTTGTCCTTCGCGCCCACGTCGATCAGCATCACCTTGAGCGGGCCGCCCTCGTACGTGATCGGCTCGCGGGGCGACACGAGGCGGAACACCTCGTCGCGCATGTCCACGGCCTCGGCCGAGCGCTTCACCCGCTCCAGGTCCATCTCGGCCGGGAACAGCCAGCCCTTCATGGTGCCGGCCTCGCGGAGCCGGCGCGTCAGCGTCCGGGTGTCGATCCCGGTGATCGCGGGGATGCCCTCGCTCGCGAGCCAGGCGCCGAGCGAGCGGACCGCCGCGTGGTGGCTGTACCGCTCGACGTAGCTCTGGACCACGAGCCCCTGCACCTGGATCCGGTCGGCCTCGTAGGGCGCGTCGATGCTGCCGGCCGGCCTCGGCGCGGGCACGCCGTAGTTGCCCACGAGCGGGTACGTGAGCGTGAGGATCTGGCCTCTGTACGAGGGATCCGTGAGCGTCTCGACGTACCCCGTCATCCCGGTGTTGAAGACGACCTCGCCGCTCACGGCGCGGGGGGCGCCGAAGCACCGGCCCGTCATGGTCGTGCCGTCCTCGAGTACGAGCTTCATTCGATTCGCATCCATCCTCTTTGACCGCCTGGGCCGCCGCGGCGCGGACCCTTACGCAGGAGGGGCCGCGGGCGCGTCGAGCGCCGTGAGCCCATGGGGAACCAGGTCCGCGCGCGTTCGCCGCGCGGCGGGCCGGCATCATGCTCGAGGCTGGGCCCCCAAGCACCTCCGGTCTCCGGAGCCGATCGCTCCGGCATCGCCGGCGAGGTGGGCGGGGGGCCCGCCGTCCCGTTCTTCCACATGACCGGGGACGCCCATTTGCCGTCCCCACGCTCCACGTCAACCACGAACTTCGTTTCGGCGCGCCGCGGCCGTTTCCCGAGCAATTTCGGGAGGCGGCCGGGCGTCCTCGCGCGTGGCGGGGGACCTAGGTCCGCTCGAGGTAGGCCTGCTCGAGCACGAGCACGTCCATCTTCGTCCGGAGGAAGCAGTCGAGCGCCTCCTTCGGGGTGCAGACGATGGGCTCGCTCGCGTTGAACGAGGTGTTCAGGAGCACGGGCGTGCCCGTCTGCCGCCCGAACTCCTGGAGGAGCGCGTAGTAGCGCGGGTTCTCCTGCGAGGCGACCGTCTGGACGCGGCCCGTGCCGTCGACGTGGGTCACCGCGGGGATCTCGGCGCGGCGCTCGGGCTTCACCTTGTAGACCTTGACCATGAACGGGTCGGGCGCGGTCTGCTCGAAGTAGTCGCCCACGCGCTCGACCGGCAGCGCCGGGGCGAAGGGCCGGAACATCTCGCGGCGCTTGATCCGCTCGTTCATGATGTCCTTGATGTCCTCGCGCCGCGGGTCGCAGAGGATGCTGCGGTTGCCGAGGGCGCGGGGGCCCCACTCCATCCGCCCCTGGAACCAGCCGACCACCTTGCCCTCGCTGATCGCCCTGGCGACGCGGGGGATCAGGTCCGCGTCGGCGAGGGGCTCGAACGGCACCTGCTCCTTGCGGAGCAGCTCCTCGATCGCCGCCTGCGAGAACGCCGGGCCGAAGTAGCTGTGCGTCTGGTGGAAGCGGCGGGGGTTGCCGAGCTCGTGGTGGTAGACGTAGAGCGCCGCGCCGAACGCGGTGCCGGCGTCGCCGGCCGCGGGCTGGATGAACACGTCGTCGAACAGCCCCTTCGGCCGGATCTTGCCGGCGGCCACGCTGTTGTAGGCGCAGCCGCCGGCGAGGGCGAGGCGCGGCGCGCCGGTGAGGTGCTTCGCCGTCGTGAGCAGCTCGAAGTAGACCTCCTCGAACACGGCCTGCACCGAGGCGGCGACCGCCTTGAAGCGGTCCTCCATCCGGCTCTTCGGGCTGCGGGCGGGGCCGAGCAGGTCGACGAGGCGCTCGGAGTTGATCGTCCCGTACCGGGGCTCGCCCTCCCACGTCATCGCGATGCCCTTCGTGTGGTGCTGGAAGTACTCGAGCCCGAGCTCGAACGCCCCGTCCTTGACGCGCACCACCTGCCGGAGCTTGTCGGCGAGCTCCGGCTGGCCGTAGGCCGCGAGCCCCATGACCTTGTACTCGTCGCCGAACTTCGGGAAGCCGAGGTACTGCGTCAGGCCCGAGTAGAACAGCCCGAGCGAGTGGGGGAAGCTGACGCGCCGGAGGATCTCGAGCTGGTTCCCGCGGCCGCGCGCCCACATCGTGCTCACGAAGTCGCCGAAGCCGTCGATCGACACGACCGCCGCCTCGTCGAAGCCGGAGGGGAAGAACGCCGACGCGAGGTGCGCCCGGTGGTGCTCGACGTTGTGCGAGGCCGCGCGGATCCGCTTCGGGTCGACGCCGAGCGCGGCGCCGAGGTGCACCTTCGGGTCGCGCGAGCCCAGCGTGCCCTTGAGGATCCCCGCGGGAGAGCGCCGCGTCAGCGCGTAGAGGAGCTTGTCGCCGAGGTGCGCCCGGGGATCGCGCCCCAGCGCGATGTGGTCGATGTCCTCGACCCGCGCGCCGGCGGCCTCGAGGCAGTACTCGACCGCGAGCCGCGGGAAGCCCGCGCAGTGCTTGATCCTGCTGAACCGCTCCTCCTCCGCCGCCGCGACGAGCTGACCGTCCACGAGCAGCGCGGCCGACGCGTCGGCATGGTAGGCGTTGATCCCCAGGACAAGCATGCGCCCGCCATCTTCTCGGGCCCTCGCGCGACGGTCAAGGTGAGCCCTCCGCGCGAGCGCGCGCGAGCCGGGAGAAGGGCGAGCCTATTGACGGAATGCCCGCGCTGCGCCTCAGATCTCCGCGAGGCGGATGGCCTCGAGGCGATCGCCCTCGTCGATGTGATCCCGGTCGGCGGGCACGACGACGAGCGCGTCGGCCTCGGCGAAGCTCGTGACCGCGCCGGACGCCTGGTTCGCGGCGATGCGCGCGACGAGCTCGCCGCCCGACACCTCGAGGCGGGCGCGGAGGAACTCGGCGCGCCCGGCCTGCCGCCGCAGCGCGCCGGCCGCGCGCACGACGATCCGAGGCGGCAGCGGCGCCGCGTCGCCCTGGAGCGCGCGGAGCAGCGGCACGCCGAAGAGGACGAACGTGAGCGACGCCGAGGCCGGGTTGCCCGGCAGCCCGAGCACGTGCACGGCGCCGGCCCGCGAGAGGTCGGCCCGGCCCACGGCGAGCGGCTTGCCCGGCTTGATCGCGACGCGCCAGAAATCGAGCGTCACGCCCGCGGCCTCGAGCGCGGGGCGCACCACGTCGCGGTCGCCGACGCTCACGCCCCCGACGGTCACCACGAGATCCGACCCGCGCAGCGCGGTCGACACCGCCTCGGCCGCGCGGGCCGCGTCGTCGGGGACGAACGGCGCGACGCGGACGGCCGCGCCCGCGGCGCGCGCGGCCGCCGCGACGAAGTAGCTGTTCGACTCCGGGACGGTGCCGGCGGGCCCGGGCGCGCCGGGCGCGCGCAGCTCGTCGCCGGAGCAGAGCACCGAGACCACGGGGCGGCGCGCGACGAAGAGGCTCGGGCGATCGAGCGCGGCCGCGAGCGCGACCTTCCCCGGCGTGAGGCGCGCGCCCCTCCGCAGCGCGACCGCGCCAGCCGCGAGGTCCGCGCCGCGGCGCCGCACCCAGGCCCCGGCCCGCGGCGCCTCCGACAGCGCGATCTCGTCGCCGCTCCGCGCCGCGTCTTCCTGCGGCACGACCGCGTCGGCGCCGGGCGGCAGCCGCGCGCCCGTGAAGATCCGGCACGCCGTGCCCGGCTCCAGCGCCGGCAGCGGGCCGCCCGCCGCGCTCTCGCCGCGCACGGGGAGCTTGAAGGGCCCGCTGCCCCCGAGCTCGGCCGACGCGACGGCGTAGCCGTCCATCGCGCTGTAATCGAAGGCGGGCATCGGCTCCGCCGCCGCGATGTCCTCGGCGAGCACGCGCCCGACCGCGTCCTCGAGCGGCACCCGCTCCGCGCCGACGGGGGCCGCGGCCGCGAGCAGCCGCGCGAGCGCCTCCTCGAAGGGGATCATCCGCGCTTCTCCTTGTCGCCGTCGCGGTGGTGGTGGTGGCCGCCCTTGCCGGACGCGAGCGCGACCGCGTGGCCGAGGACGGGCCCGATGAGCTGCGCCACCGCGAGCTCCACCGCCTTCGGGCTGCCCGGCAGCGCGATCACCACGAGCCCGCGCACGACGCCCGCGGCGGCGCGCGACAGGATCGCGTTCGGCCCGATCGCGTCCCAGCTGAGACGCCGGAACGCCTCGCCGAAGCCGTCGAGCGTCTTGTCGAAGAGCGGCGCGAGCGCCTCGATCGTCCGATCGCGCGGGGCGATCCCGGTCCCGCCGGTCGTGACGATCGCGTCGGCCGAGCCCGCGCTCGCGATCTTCGCGATCGCCTCCTGGAGGAGCTTGGGCTCCTCGCGGAGGACGGCGTGGGAGACCACGGCGAAGCCTGCGCGCTGCAGGAGATCGCCGAGGAGCTTTCCGCCCTCATCGTCGTCGAGGGAGCGGGTGTCGCTGAGCGTCAGCGTGGCGACGCGCACCGGGGAACGGCTCATGCCGCATGATGTACGCCGGTCGCCGTCGGATGGCGAACTCTTGATGACGCCGGCCGATCCGCCGTGGTGGCCTCCGTCGCCGCCTCCGTCGTCGCCTCCGTCGTCGGTAGATGGCTTTTGCAGCCCCGTTGCGCTACGTGAGCGGCGTGTCCGGCCCTCTGATCCCTTACATCGACATCCCCGAGCTCCCGCTCGCGTTCCTGGAGCACGTCCCGCTCCTGGGTCAGCTCGTCGATCCGGCCAAGCCGCCGTCGATCAAGCCGTTCGGCGTGCTGGTGGCGCTCGGGGTCTACATCGGCGCCGTGGTCGCCACGCGGCACGCGCGCGAGCGGCGGCTCGACGAGCGGAAGATGAGCGATTTCATCTTCTGGATCGTGGCGGCCGGCTTCATCGGCGGGCATGTCTTCGACGCGATCTTCTACCACCCGCAGCGGGTCGCCCGCGATCCCCTGTACCTCTTCAAGCTCTGGGACGGCCTGTCGAGCTTCGGCGGCTTCACCGGCGCCCTGATCGGCGCCGCCTCGTGGCGCTTCTACCGCCGCGAGAAGATCCTGCCCTACTGTGAGGTCGTGAACAGCGCGTTCCCGCTCGCGTGGGTCTTCGGGCGCGCGGGCTGCGCGTCGGTGCACGATCACCCGGGCCGCCTCTCCGACGTGTGGTTCGCGGTCCGGTATCCGGTCGGAAGCGGCGGCGATTTCGTCGGCCGCTTCGATCTCGGCCTCTACGAGTGTTTGCTGACGATCCCGCTCGCGATCGCGTTCGCGGTGCTCTGGCGCCGGAACCCCTTTCGTCCGCTCGGTTTCTATACCGGCCTCATGTGCACGGCGTACGCCCCCGTGCGGTTCGCGCTCGACTTCCTGCGCGAGCGCGAGGGCACGGTCGTGGGCGGCGATCCGCGCTACGGCGGCCTCACCCCGGCGCAGTGGGCCTGCTTCGGCCTGCTCGCGCTGGGCATCTACTTCCTGCGCATGGCCGCTCGCGGCGTGCCGTCGAGCGCCGGGGTAGGCCCGCTGGGCGGGGCGCCGCGGGTCGCGGACGACGACGCGGCCGCCGACGCGGACGACGAGGACGACCGCGACGAGGGGGCCGCGGCGCCTCGGGCGCCTCGCGCCAGGGCGAACCGGTAATCGTCCGAGGCGGCGGGCGCCGGCCACCCCGCCCAGCGCCTGCCGGAGACGGAGCGCTGCGAGGAGCCCCTCTCCCTCGTGGATCGGCGTTCTCCCCCGTGGATCGGCGCCTGGAACGCGGCGCGCTGGGGTGGGCGAGGGGTGGGCAGGGGGTCGAGCGAGGGGGGCGGACGCGCGGCGACGGGCGTCGACGACGCTCGACAGCGAGGATCGCTGGAGAGCGGGCCTGCTTTTTGGCTCGCCCGCCCGCGGCGGGTCCCTTGACGCGCCAGAGGCGCTAGATATCGTGGGGTGGAGTTTGCACCAGAGGGTCGGCCCGCCGACCTTCGCTCGATTGAGCTCGGTTGCCCCTTCCGCCGATCGGAGGGATCGATCGAGGCGCGCTCGCGACAGGCTCCGCATCGTCGATCACACGGAGCCAGTGGACCACAAAGAGGGAACGCAGGGGCCAACCCCAGGTTTTTCTACAATGGCTGAAGATTCGCGTAAGTTGTTCGTGGCGGGCTTGCCCGACTCCATCACCGAAGACGTTTTGCGGCAGCTCTTCGAGGCCACCGGCGGCAACGTCGTCGAGGTCAGTCTTCCGAAAGATCGCGCGACGGGTCGTCCGCGCGGGTTCGGCTTCGTCACGCTCTCGACGACCGGCGAAGCCAACGCCGCGCGCGAGTCGCTCGACGGTTCCTTTCAGGGCGGCAAGTCGATCTCGGTGCGGCCCTTCCAGGCCGAGCCGCCGCGGCGCGAGGGGCGCCCGATGGGCCCCGGCGGTCCCGGCGGTCCCGGCGGCGGTGGCCCGGGCGGCCCGGGCGGCCCCGGCGGCGGGCCGGCCGCGGCGCCGGATCGGACCCTCTACGTCGGCAACCTGCCCTATGACGCGAGCGTCGAGGAGGTCGAGGGGCTCATCGGCTCGACGGGCGCCGGGCCGGTGGTGCGGGTCCATCTCCCCATGGATCCCGACGGTCGCAAGCGCGGGTTCGGCTTCGTGACGATGGCCAGCGCCGAGGCGGCGCGCGCCGCGATCGATGCGCTGCGCGGCGTGGACGTGCGCGGACGGCGCCTCGTCGTCAACCTCGCTCACCCGAAGGGCGAGCGGCCGGCGCGCGAGGAGCGCCCGGGCGGCTTCGGCGGGGGCGGCGGCGGCTTCGGCGGGGGCGGCGGCGGCTTCGGCGGGGGCGGCGGCGGCTTCGGCGGGGGCGGCGGCGGCTTCGGCGGGGGCGGCGGCGGCGCGGGCGGCGGCGCGCCTCCGCCCGCGCGCAAGACCTTCGACGATCGCCGGCGGCGCGGCGGTCACGACGGGGACGGCCCTCCCGGCGGCGGCGGCGGTGGCGGCGGCGGCGGTGGCGGCGGCCGGCGTAACAACAACAAGAACTGGGATCGCGGTCGCGGCGGTGACGACTGGGACGATGAATGAGCTCTCCCGGTTGACAACTGCGACATTTCCCGTAGGGTAGGCGCCCTCCAGACGGGCGGTCGGGCGTCGCTGACCCGGATCCTGTCCTCTGGTGCTCCCGCCGGTGGCGGTTCCAGCGCCTCCCGTGCTGCCCGTACCTAGGTTCAACCAGGGCCGTCTGTGGAAACAGGCCGGCCCTGTCTTCGGAGATCTCCGATGCGCGACATCATCAAGCTGACGTGCGGCAACTGCGGCCGCGCGAACTACCACACGACGAAGAACAAGCGGACGATGACGGACAAGTTCGTCATCAAGAAGTTCTGCCCGACCGAGCGCAAGCACACCGAGCACAAAGAGGGCAAGATCTCGAAGGGCTAGGCCACGCCGCGCGCGGCTGGCTGGTGCCGCCGGGGGCCTGCAACCACGGGCCTCCTGGCTTCTGCGCTTCGCGGTGCTCGGCTCAACCTTGTCCATTTCTAGGGCGATGCGATGATCTTCGACTGGCTCTACGGCCTGTTCTCGAACGATCTCGCGATCGATCTCGGCACCGCCACCACGCTCATCTACGTGAAGGGCAAGGGCATCGTGTCATGCGAGCCCTCGGTGGTCGCCGTCCAGCGCGATGCTCGCGGCGGCAAGAAGGTGCTCGCCGTCGGCCGCGAGGCGAAGGAGATGCTCGGGCGCACCCCGGGCAACATCCAGGCGGTGAGGCCGCTGCGCGACGGCGTCATCGCCGACTTCGAGATCACCGAGGCGATGCTCCGGTACTTCATCGCGCGCGCGCACAACCGCCGCACGCTCGTCAAGCCGCGCATCATCATCTGCGTCCCCTTCGGCATCACCGAGGTCGAGAAGCGCGCGGTGAAGGAGAGCGCCGAGGGCGCCGGCGCGCGCGAGGTCTACCTGATCGAGGAGCCCATGGCGGCGGCGATCGGCGCGGGGCTGCCGATCACCGAGCCGAGCGGCAACATGGTCGTCGACATCGGCGGCGGCACGACCGAGGTCGCCGTCATCTCCCTCGCCGGCATCGTCTACTCGCAGAGCGTGCGCGTCGGCGGCGACAAGATGGACGAGTCGATCATGGCCTACATGAAGCGCAAGTACAACATGGCCATCGGCGAGCAGACCGCGGAGCGCATCAAGATCACGGTGGGCAACGCCTACCCGCTCGAGCAGCAGCTCACGATGGAGGTGAAGGGGCGCGACATGGTCGCGGGCATCCCCAAGACCGTCGTCGTCAACTCCGACGAGATCCGCGACTCGCTGAGCGAGCCGACGAACGCCATCGTGGACGCCGTGCTGATCGCGCTCGAGCGCACGCCGCCCGAGCTCGCGGCTGACATTGTCGACAAGGGGATCGTGCTCACCGGGGGCGGCTCGCTCCTCAAGAACCTCGACGTGCTCCTCCGCGAGGAGACGGGGCTGCCGGTCATGGTGTGCGACGACCCGATCAGCGCCGTGGTGCTCGGCAGCGGCAAGGCGCTGGATCACCTCGAGCTCTTGAAAGAGGTCACGATCAGCTGAGCTCGTGCTTCATCCCCCGCCCGTGAGCATGCCGGCGGGGCGCTACGACGGCGCGCGACGAGGCACCTCCGCGCGCCGCGCGCGGCATAACAGGGGTGGCCTCGCGGCGCGCCTCGTACTACCTGGGGTTCGGGAGCCACGGTGAACCTGAAACGCTACCGCGACTTCGTGATCGTGCTGCTGGCGCTCGCGGTGCCGTTCTGGTTCCTGCGCGCGAGCATGCGCGACCCCAAGCAGAACACGGGGGCCGACCGGATCATCATCGGCATCGCGGCCCCGATCCAGTACGCGGCCGCGACGCTGGCGCGTGGCCTCTCGAACCTCTGGGGCGACTACATCTACCTGGTGGACGTCAAGGAGGACAACGCCAGGCAGGCCTCCCAGATCGCCCGCCTGCGGGAGCGCGTGCGCAAGCTCGAGGCGCTCGAGGAGGAGAACCGGCGGCTGCGCCGGCTGCTCGATCTGCGCCAGAGCCTCCGGACCGACGTGGTGAGCGCCCAGGTCGTCGGCAAGAGCACGAACGATTTCTTCCGCGTCGTGCGCGTCACGCTGGACCGCGAGGCGCGGGACATCGGCTCGAACCTGCCGGTCCTCTCGGCGGACGGCGTGGTCGGCACGACGCTCAAGAGCTCCGGCGACACGGTCGACGTGCGGCTCGTCGTCGACGGGGGCAGCGGCGTCGACGTGGTCGTCGAGCGCACGGGCGCGCGCGGCTTCGTCCGCGGCACGGGCGACGAGAGCAAGTACTCGTGCAGCGTGGAGTACGTGCAGCGCACCGACGAGATCGAGGTCGGCGACCTCCTCGTCACGAGCGGCGTCGGGCGGCGCTTCCCGAAGGGGATCCCGGTCGGCACGGTGACGCAGGTCATCCGCCGCGACTTCGGCATCTACCAGCAGGTGTACGTCACCCCGTCGGTGGACTTCTCCCGGCTCGAGGAGGTGCTCATCGTGACGACGACGCCGCCGGAGGAGGCCCCGCCGCAGGCGCAGCGGAGGTGACGGGATGAGGAATTCCGCGTTCCTGGCCATGGGGGCCGCGCTGCTGATCCTGCAGTCGAACCTGTTCCGGCTCATCGGCAAGCTGAACATCCCCGGCTCCACGCCGAGCCTGCTCCTGCCGCTCGTCGTGTTCATGGGCGTGCACGAGTACTCGATCGCGCGCGGCGCCGCGCTCGCGTTCCTGCTCGGCTACCTGCTCGATCTCTTCGCCGGCGCGCCCGTCGGCCTGTTCACCTTCATCACCGTCGCGACCTTCGTCGTGTCGCGGGCGGCCGGCGTGCGGCTCGCCGCGCAGACGCTGCTCACGAAGATCGCGCTGGCCTTCGTCTTCGGCCTCGTCGAGGGGGTGCTCATCGTGATCCTGACCGCCATCTTCGGGGGCGACGCGGCGCGCCCCCGCGCGCTCGCGCTGCTCGTCGCGCCGCACGCGGTGTCGACGGCGATCTTCGCGCCGTTCGTCTTCCGGCTGGCCGAGCGCGTGCACCAGGCGACGATCACCGTGCCGCGGCCCGGGGAGAGCCCGCGGTGAGCCTGCTCGTCCAGCGCTCCGACGTGAGCGAGTTCCGCCGGCGTTTCCGGTGGATCGCGCTCGGCATGCTGCTCGGCTTCATGGCGCTCATCGGGCGCCTGTTCTACCTCCAGCTCCTCGAGGCGGACGAGAACAAGGCCATCGCCCGGGAGAACATCGTGCGGCGGGTGACGCTCGCGACCACGCGCGGCATCATCCGGGACCGCAACGGCAAGGTGCTCGCGGCGAGCCGGCCCTCGTACAACGTGTACGTCGTCCCGCGGCGGCTCGACATGGAGACGATCTGGCCGAAGCTCGTCGAGTACCTCGGCGTCGGGGTCGAGGAGCGCGCCCGGCTGGAGGCGCTGATCACCGCCATCCGCGCCGACGAGGGGCCGCGCAAGAACCAGCAGATCCTGCTCAAGGAGGACATCTCGCGCGACGCCGTGGCGACGCTGGCGACGCACGACGCGGAGCTGCCGGGCGTCGACGTGGTGCCGGTGCCGGTGCGCTACTACCCCTACGAGGAGGTCGGCTCGCACGTCCTCGGCTACATGGCCGAGGTGGACGCGGAGCGGCTCGCGTCGCTCCGGAGCGTCGGCTACATCGAGGGCGACCGCATCGGCGTCACGGGCATCGAGCGCGCGTGGGAGAGCTACCTCCGCGGCACGCGCGGCTGGGAGAAGGTGCTCGTCGACGCCAAGGGGCGGCGCCGGTCGGGCGGCGAGGGGATCATCGAGGAGCCGCGGCGGGTCGATCCGATCCCCGGCCGCGATCTCCGGCTGACGCTCGACGCCGACATCCAGAAGGCGATCGACAAGGCGATGCGCGGCGAGCTCGCCGGCGGCGTCGCGGTGATCGACGTGCGGACCGGGCGGATCCTCGGGCTCTACTCGAAGCCCGGCTACGACCCCAACGCCCTCTCGGGCGGCTCGGGCAAGCAGGTGATCCGCGACGCGTTCCGGAGGCTCTACTCCGATCCGCTCAAGCCCGCGCTCGACAAGACCCTCTCCGGCGCGTATCCGCCCGGCTCGACGTTCAAGCCGTTCACCGCGCTCGCGGCGCTCGAGAAGGGGCTCATCGACCCGCGCCAGTCCTCGCAGTGCCGCGGCGCCCTGACGTTCGGCAAGCGCACCTTCCGGTGCACGCACGTGCACGGGCCGGTCGCGATGCAGAAGGCGATCGCCGAGTCGTGCAACGTCTACTTCTACCGGCTGGCGGCGGAGTACGGCGTCGGCATGGACGTCATCGCCGAGATGGGCCAGCGCTACGGCCTCGGCGCGCGGACGGGGCTCGGGATCAACGCCGAGGCGGGCGGCAGGATGCCGACGCGCGCGTGGATGACGCTCCGGAACAAGGGCCAGTTCCGCCTCGGCTTCGGCCTCAACGCGGCGATCGGCCAGGGCGCGACGACGGTCAGCGTCCTCCAGCTCGCGCTCGCGTACGCGGCGCTCGCGAACGGGGGCACGCTCTACCAGCCGCAGATCGTGCGGGCCGTCGAGACGAGCGCCGGCACGGTCGTCCAGGAGTTCACGCCGCGCGTGCGCCGCCAGATCGACATCCGCCCGGAGAACCTCACGCTCGTGCACCGGGCGATGGTCGCCGGCGTGAACGAGGAGGGCGGCACGGCGTTCAAGGCGCGCGTCGCCGGCGTCGAGATGGCGGGCAAGACCGGGACCGCGCAGGTCTCGCACCGGCTCACGCGCGGGGTCGAGGCCGAGCGGGTCTGGTACTTCAACCGCGAGCACGCGTGGTTCGCCGGGTACGCGCCGGCGCGCTCGCCCGAGGTCGCCGTGGTCGTGCTCGTCGAGCACGGCGGCACCGGCGGCAAGCACGCCGCGCCGGTCGCCTTCGAGGTCGTCCGCGCCTACCAGGAGCTCGCGAAGGAGCGGCGCGCCGGGCCGAACGAGGGCCCGCGCGCGGGCAAGAGCAACGCGGGCCGCGCGCCCGCCGCGTCGGGGCGCGCGCCATGATCCGGGGCGACTCGCTCTCCCGCGACCGCGACCACTTCGACTGGCCGCTCTTCATCGCCGCGGTCGCCATCGCGGTGCTCGGCGTCGTCAACCTCTACAGCGCGACGAGCGTTTACTCCGGGGCGCGCGCGGAGCTCTACATCAGCCAGGTCTACTGGCTCTTCATGGGCGGCATCATCGGCGGCGTCCTGGTCGCGATCGACTACCGGCACATCGAGCGCCTCGGCTACGTGCTCTACACGTTCGGTGTCTTCTCGCTGGCGCTCGTCTTCGTGCTCGCGCGCGACGTGCGCGGCTCCGCGCGGTGGATCGAGTTCGGCGCGTTCCGCTTCCAGCCCAGCGAGTTCATGAAGGTCTTCCTGGTCATCGCGCTGGCGAAATTCCTGCATGACGACCCGCGCAACGAGGGCCGCACCCTGCGCGATCTGGCCATCCCCGCGGCCCTGACCGCGGTGCCCGCGCTCCTCGTGCTCAAGCAGCCCGATCTCGGGACGGCGCTCATCCTCGTGTTCGTCTTCCTGACGATCGCGGCGCTCACGCGCGTGCGGTGGCGGAGCGCGGTGCTGTTCGTGATGTCGGTCGCCATCGCGGCGCCGATCCTCTGGCATTACGTGCTGCTCGACTACCAGCGCGCCCGCGTGCTGGTGTTCCTGAACCCCGAGGAGGACATCCTGCACCGCGGCTGGCACGCCCACCACTCGCGCGTGGCGATCGGCAACGGCGGCCTGTTCGGCAACGGGTACCTGAGGGGCACCCAGAACCAGTTCCTCTTCCTGCCGGATCAGTTCACCGACTTCCCGTTCCCGGTCTTCGCCGAGGAGTGGGGGTTCGTCGGGTGCGTGGTCCTCGTGTGCCTGTACGCGTTCCTGGTCGTGTGGGGGATCCGGATCGCGTCGCAGGCGAAGGATCGCTTCGGCGCGGTGCTCGGCGTCGGCGCCGCGGCGATCATCTTCTGGCACGCGGTCATCAACCTCGGCATGACGTCGGGCCTGCTGCCGGTCGTCGGCGTGACGCTGCCGCTCTTCTCCTACGGCGGATCGAGCGTGACCACGGTCATGGTCGCGATCGCGCTCCTCATGAGCGTGTCCATGCGCCGCTACTCCGGCGTGGCCTCGCTCGATCGGCTCTGACCCCCTGCCCCTGCGCGCGGCGGACGCCGGCGCCCGCCTCCTGGCGCGGCGGCCGCCGCGTCAGATCGCGCTCTCTGCCAGCCGCGCCTCGATCGCGAACGCGAAGGCCCTGAGCGCGTCGCGCTCGGTGACCTCGCCGCCGGCGCGCGCCCGCCGGACCGCGGCGCGGAAGCCGAGGTAGCGGCGCCCGTCCAGGCCGAGCAGCGCCGGCATGGTCGCGGGGTCGCGCGGCGCCTCGGTCGAGCCCGCGAGCTCCGCGGCCTTCGCGAAGATCCCCGCGACGAGCGCCTCGCAGCGCTCGAGCGCCACGGCGTACCGCTCCGCGGCGATCGCCGCCTCGATCTCCGCGACGCCCTCGCGCTCGGCGGTCGGCCACAGCGCGACGAACGAGAGGCCCGGCTGGGCGAGGTGCCTCGTCGCCGCGGACGGGCCGTCCGCGCGCGCCGTCGCCGGGGCTTCTCCCGGCGCGCCGCTCCTCCGGGCGGCCGCGGCGAGCCGCAGGGACGACGCGAGATCGCGGCTCGCCGGAGCCCTCGGGCCGGCGCTGCGCGGCGCGCGCTCGCGGCCCGGGGCCTCGGTCGCCACGGGCGCGTCCTCGCCCTCGCTCGGCTCGCCGATCGTCGAGTCCGGCGGCATGGACGACCACGGCCTGCTGGCCGGAGCGAGCCGCGAGATCACGGCGTCGAGCGGCGCGGACGGCGGCGGCGAGGCGTCGCGCAGCGCCCTGGCGAGCCCTCCCTCGATGGCGTCGAAGCCGCCGAGCCCGCTGCCCATCGCGTCGGGCAGCCGGCTCTCGAAGGCGCGCAGGACGATGGCGCTGATCTCCTCGAGCCCCTCGTAGAGGCCGAGCCCCGTCTTCGCCGACGTGCCCACCGAGAAGGCGCGGAACGGGTTCAGCATGTCGTCGAGCTCCTCCAGCGGCAGGAGATCGGGCAGGTCGCGCTTGTTGTGCTGGAAGATGAGCGGGATCTGCTGGAGCTGCCGCCCCTGCTCGGCGAGGTTATCGCGCAGGTTCTCGAGGCTCTCCAGGTTGGCGTCGGCGCGGACCACCTGCGAGTCGCTGACGAACACGAGCCCGTCGGCGCCCGTGAGCACGAGCTTGCGCGTCGCGTTGAAGTAGACCTGCCCCGGCACCGTGAAGAGCTGGAGCCGCACGTTCATCCCCCGCAGCTGGGGCAGCCGCACCGGCAGGAAATCGAAGTAGAGCGTCCGATCGACGGGCGTCGCGAGCGACACGAGCTTGCCGCGGTACTCCGGCTTCGCCGTGGCGTGCAGGTACTCCAGCGTGGTCGTCTTGCCGCCCAGACCGGGCCCGTAATAGACGATCTTGAATACGAGCTCGCGCGACAGTGGGTTCACCGACGCCATGGGCGGGGGCGACGATACACTGAAACGGGGAACGGGGGCGCCGCGGCGGCGCGCGCCGCGGCGTTCTCGCGCGCCGGCCCCGCTCCGCCCGCGCTCCGGGCGGCGAGCGGCGGCCGCGCGTCAGCGGCTGCCGACGAGCGGCTCGAGCTTGTCCTTCTGTCCGATGAGGACGCTGAGCGCGACCTGGCCCCGCTCGGCCTGGAAGTAGTCGAGCTGCAGCCGATGTGTCCCCTCGGAGAGCCGGACCTCGCCGTCCGCGCTCTTCGCGGTGTGGACGCCGTCGTTGGCGACGACGAGCTTGTCGTCGATGTGGAGGTTGGCGCCGTCGTCCGAGGTGACCCGGAACTGGTACACGCCGTCGCTCGGCACCTTGAACTCGCCCTCGAAGCGGATCGCGAACCACTCGTTCTGCAGGAGCGCGCCAGGGAAGCCGCCGGAGAACTCCTGCGGTTTGACCTCGAACCTGTCCGTGTAGAGCTTCGCGAACGGCGGGCGGTCGTCGAAGCTCGGGAGCTTCTTGCTGTTCTCGGGGATCACGTACACGAGGCCCCGGAAGGCGCCGGTCTCCCCGCTGCCGAACACGGTCTTGCCGGTGATCGTGGGCGCGTTGCTCGCGGGCAGGCGCCACTTCGGGAGCTTGCTGCGCGTCGGCTCCGGATCGGGCTTCGCCGGCTTGCGGGGCTTGGATGTGGTCTTGGACGCGGTCTTGGCGGGGCGCGCAGCGGGCGGCGGCGTGGCCTCCGCCGGGGAGTCGCTGCTCTGGATGGTGACGTGGCAGCCGCTGAGAAGCGCCGCGGCGAGCACACACGAGGCGATGCGCGATGAGGTTCGGACCATGACGTCTCCTGGAAGGGAACGGACGGGCGGCCCGCCGCCCACGTGAAAGCGAGGTTCGGCGCTTAGACGGTCGACAGGGGCGCGGCAATCACGGGTTCAGCGGCGCGTCACGAGCCGGCCGGGCCGAGCCGGCGCGCCTGGAGCGACTGGAGCGCCTGGAGCGCCGGCGCCGGGCGCGGGCGCCCCTCCGGGCGCTCCGCTCGCGGCGGCGCTTCCAGCTGCGAGAGCCTCCCGCGCGGCTCGGCCTCGCGCCACGCCGGCGAGCGCTGGGCGAGGGCGAGCACGGCGACGCAGGCGAGCACGCTGGCGAGCGCGCCGAGGTTGACCATCCCCTCGTACCGCCCCCGCGCCGGCCCCGCGTAGCTCAGCCCGAACAGCACGCCGCTGACCAGGCCGCCGAGGTGCGCGGCGTTGTTGATGCGGATCTCGTTGGAGAACGCGTTCACCACGAAGCCGAAGAGCACGATGTAGAAGGCGGCCTGGAGGGCGAGATCCTTCCAGCGCGGATCGCGGCGGCGGAGCAGCCACCCGAGCAGGAGGCCCAGCACGCCGAACACCGCGCCGCTCGCGCCCGCGGTGTACATCAGCTCGGGCTGCACGAGGAGGTTCCAGGCCGCGCTCGCGGTGAAGCCGAACAGGCCCGTGAGCACGTAGGCGATCGCGAAGCGCGCCGAGCCGACGGCGGGCTCGGCGGCGCGGGCGAGCAGCCCCAGCGACAGCATGTTCATGCCGAAGTGGAGGACGTCGATGTGGACGAACACCGCGGAGAGCAGCCGGAACGGCTCGAACGGCTCGCCGGGATCGATGCGGAGCGCGCCGAAGCGGAGGTAGTTCGACCGATCCCACCGCGCCAGGGGGCCGAAGCCCTGGGCCCGCGCGGCCAGCAGCTGCCCCACGAACACGAACGACGTCAGCGCGCCCAGGATCTTGGTCGCGAGCAGGCTCCGCCCGTCGAGGATCCCTCTCACCTGCGCCGCGTAGGGGGCGGGCGCCGAGAACTGGGCGCCGCAGCGGATGCAGCGGTCGAAGTCGCTCCCGTTGAGGGCGCCGCAGCGCGGGCAGTGCAGCGCGCGCCCCCGCGCGCCGGGCGGTCTCGCGGTCACAGGAGGGTCCCGAGGCGGTGCCCGTCGCCGACGTGTGCGCGGGACATGGACGTTGTATCGAGGATCACGAGGCTCCTTGTCACGGCGGATGCGCGCCGTCGAGTCCAGCTCAATGTGGCGGCTTTTGTCCGTAAGGTCCAAGGCTTTGGCCCGTTGTCAGGGTGTGGATTCGGCAGCCCTCCCGCGCTCGACCCTGGCGACCCCGTGGCGCGCTCTGCCGTTCCACGCGCTCCTCGGCGTCGGCGCGCGCGCCCCTCGCGCCCGCGGCGCGCGCGCCCACGCCGCGCGCGCCGCGGGCGCGCGGTGGACATCGGTGCGATCCGCGCCTCGTCCAGGTATCGTCGCCGGCGTGACGGCGGTGGCGGCGGCGAGGCCCGATCTCGAGGCGGAGCGTCTGCAGTGCGAGCGCGCTGCCCAGGGCGATCGCGCCGCGCTCGGGCAGCTGCTCCGGAAGTACGGGCCCGCGCTGTACCGGTCGGTGCTGCTGCCGCGCCTCGGCTCCGACGCGGTCGCGCAGGACGCGCTGGCCGAGACGTACGCGCGCGTCGTCGAGCGGTTCTCGCAGTTCCAGTGGCAGAGCTGCGGCCTCTACCCGTGGCTGCGGGTGATCGCGCTGCGCATCGCGCTCGACATGCTCCGCGCGCGCCGCCGCGAGGCGCTCTTCGACCCCGACGATCTGCAGCGCGAGATCGACGCCGCGGAGACCGACCTCACCGCCCGCGGCGAGGTCGAGCTGTGCGAGAAGCGCGACCTCGCGGACGCGCGGGCGCGCGTCGAGGACGCGCTCGGCCGCCTCAACCCGCGTTACGCGGAGGCGATCCGGCTCCGGGTGCTCGAGGAGCGGCCCCGCGACGAGGTGGCCCACGCGCTCGGGGTCAGCGTGGCGACGTTCGACGTCGTCCTGCACCGCGCCATGACCGCGCTGAAGAAGGTGCTCGCCGCGGGGGTTGCCGGCCCGCGGGCCGAGCCCAAGGAAGGGGCGCGATGAAGCCGCGGCAGCCAGCGGATCCGCGCTCCTCGCCGGCCGGAGATGGGGCCGCGCCGCGCCGCGCCGGACCGGATCGCGATCGTCGGCTCGCGCTCGTCGCGCCCGGGTCGGAGCCCGCTGCGTCCGAGGCGGGGCCTGCCGCGCCCGAGGTGGATCCGTTCGCGCCCGCGTCGGACGACGAGCTCCGCGCCGCGCGCGCGCTCGCCGAGGCGCTGGAGCACGGCGAGGTCCCGCTCGCGGCCGCGCTCCGGGCCGCGGCCCGGCCGGCCGGGATCGACAAGGCGGATCACGAGGCGCTGCTCGCGCGCGCCCTCGGCGATGTGCGCGACGAGGACGCGCCGCCCACGAAGGCGGAGCGGCGCGCCGCGGATCGGCTGCGGGAGGCGCTCGAGCGCGGCGCCGCGGGTGAGGGCGCTCCGGGGCGGGGCGCCGGCGCGGGCGGCGAGGAGGACCTCGGCGCGCGCGACGAGCTCGCGGAGCTCGCCGGCGCGCTCCGGGCCGCGTGGCGCCCGGCGCCGCTCGCGGAGCTCCGGAGCCGCGCCCTCGTCGAGCGCGCCCTCCGCGCGCCGTCCGCGCAGCGCAGCCGGCGCATCGCGCCGATCACGATGGCGGCGCTCTCGACGCTCGCGGCCGCGGCCGCGGCCGCGGCGCTGATGTTCGGCGAGGTCGGAGACGAGCGCGCGTCCGTCGCGCGCGCGCCCGCCGCGCCTGCCGCGGCGCTCGCGCCGCTGCCCTCGCTCATCGAGGCGCGCTCGACCGCCGCGCTCTTCGATCCTGCGGCGCCGTTCCCCAGGGAGGGCGGGCAGACGGCGCGGATCGATCGCATCACCGCCGCGCGCGCGGCCGACCTGCGCCAGAACCGGTACGCGGCCTGGGGGGTGCGCTGATGCTGCGCGCGCGCTTCGCGGTCGTGTGCCTCGGGCTCATCGCGGCGGCGCACCTCGGGTGCTCCCGAAGCGAGGCGCCGGCGCCCGGCGCCGGGGCTCCTGCAGAGCCGGCGTGCGCGTGCGCGCCGGCGCAGGTCGTCGATCCGACGCTGCTCGCCTTCCTCTCGCGGGCGCGCGCCGCCCACCACGCCGCCGACGTGGCGCTCGACGCCGGCGACCGCGCCGCGGCGATCCGCGCGCTGGAGGGGATCATCGCCGCGCCGCGGCCGCCGGGGACGCCGCCGGAGGTCGCGGAGGTAACGGCGGACACCTACGCCCGGCTGGCGGAGCTCCGGGGCGAGGCCGGCGAGTTCGACGCCGCGGCGCGCGACGTCGAGGCGGGCCTCAAGCTGGCGCCTTCGCCCTCTCATTACGAGGGTCACCTCTACGAGGTGGCGGGCGTCGTCGAGGAGCGCCGCGCCAAGTCGCTGGAGGAGCGGGGCGATCGCGATGGGGCGGCCGGCGCCCGGAGGCGCGCGGTCGCGCTGCTGGAGCGGGCGATCTCGATCCAGGACCGGGTCATCACCGAGGCGCTGAAGGGCGCCCCGGAAACGCCGCGCTGAGGCGCGCGCCGTGGTCTCTCCGTCTCTCCTTGAGACGGGAATTGCGACGGGCGCGCGTTCCTCGTTAGACTCGGCCGGAGGGGGCCGCTGCCCGACCCGATGACGTTGCGCGTTCCAAGGCCGAAACCCGGGTGTGATCTCCGATCGCTCCCGCTGAAACCCGCCGAGGCGTTCCTCCTCTCTCGGATCGATGGCGTCCTGACCGATCGGGATCTGTCCTTGATCACCGGCATGTCGCAGGGCGACACGGTCCAGGCGCTGCGCCGGCTGCGCGAGCTCGGCGCGATCGTGCTGGACGGCGAGTCTTCGATCCCTCCGCCGCCGCGGGGCGCTCCCGACGGTGCGCGGCGCGCGGCCGCGCCGGACGCAGAACGGACGCTCTCGTCCGGGGGCGAGTCCATCCCGCTCGGGCGGGACGCACTGCAGCACGTGGAGTCCCCGCCGCTCTACGATCCTGCCGAGCTCGACGAGCCGGTCGAGCTCGCGCCCGACCGGAAGCGGCGGATCCTCGACCTCTACTACCGGCTCGAGGATCTCACGTACTACGAGCTGCTCGGGGTCCCGGACCAGGCTGACAAGAAGCAGATCAAGAGCGCCTACTACCTGCTCGCGCCGGAGTTCCACCCGGACACCTACTTCCGCAAGCAGCTCGGCTCGTACAAGCAGAAGATCGAGGCCGTCTTCACGCGCATCACGCTGGCGCACGACACGCTGACGTCGAAGCAGCGGCGCGCCGAGTACGACGCGTACCTCGAGCAGACGCACAAGAACCGGGCGATGGCGGCGCTGATCGAGCAGACGCCCCGCGACATCGCCATGATCGCCTCCGCCGTCGACGCCACGGTGCGCGCCGCCTTCGCCGAGCCGCGCGACTCCGTCCCGTCTCCGGGGCGTTACTCCGAGCGCGCGCTCGTCGCGCCCGCGGACGCGCGCCCGCCTGCGGAGACAACCGCGGCGGTCGCGCCCGCGCCGGCGGCCGCGCCCGCGCCGGCTGTCGCGCCAGCGGTTGCGCCCGCGCCCGCGCCGGCGGTCGCGCCAGCGCAGCCGTCGTACGAGCGCGGCGCGCCCGGAAACGGGATCTCGTCGCCGCGTCCCGCGCGGCCCGAGGCCCCCGCGGTCATCTATGCGCCGAGCGCGCCGAGCGCGCCGAGCGCTCGAGACCGGCGCGAGACGTTCGCGCGCAAGCTCACCGGGGGGCTCAAGCGCCCGCCCCCGGCGAGCGCGGCGACCGTCGCGAGCGCGCCTGCCGCGCCGCCCCCCACGCCCGTGCCCGTGGCAGCGGCGGCGCCGCCGCCGCCGCCGCCGCGAGCCCCGATCGGCACCCGCTCGCCCGAGTCGGCGAGGGCCGTCGAGGTGCTCAAGGCGCGGTACGACTCGGCGCGCAGCGAGGCGCTCCGGGGCCAGATCGCCCGGTACACCGACGCGGCCCGGGTCGCGCTGGAGCGCAAGGACTACGCCGGCGCGACCAACGCCTACCGGATCGCCGCGTCGCTCGCCCCGCAGGACGTCGAGCTCCAGAAGGCGTCGGCCGAGGTGCAGCGCCTCGCAGCGGCGGCGCTGGCCGACGGCTACCTCAAGCAGGCCCAGTACGAGGCGCAGAACGGGCGCTGGGTCGAGGCGGCGCTGAGCTATGCGAAGGTGTGCAACGGCCGGCCCGACGACGCCGCCGCGCACGAGCGGGTCGCCTACGCGGTGCTGCAGACCGGCGAGAACACCCGGCGGGCGGTGGAGTTCGCGCGGCGGGCGGTGGAGCTCACGCCGGCGTCGGTGGAGTACCGGCTGACGCTCGCGCTCGCGTACACCGCCGCGGGGCTCACGAAGAGCGCGGTCGGCGAGCTCGACCGCGCCGCCGAGCTCGCGGGGAATGATGCTCGGATGCGCAGCCTCGTCGCCCAGGCGCGCGAGCAGGCCAAGAAGACCGGGAAGCAAGTCTAGCGCCGCGCGGCCGCGGAGGTCCACTGCGGGCGGGGGGCGGCGCCTTCCGCAGGGGCTCCGCACGATTGCGCCGCTCGGATCCGCGAAACGTTCTAGCATCGTGACCTCGGCGGCCCTCGGGGCCGGAGACCACAAGAGGAGCAGCGGCATCGATGGAGCGTGTCATCGGCATTGACCTTGGCACCACGAACTCGTGCGTTGCCATCGTCGAGGAGGGCGTCCCGACCGTCATCCCGAATCGCGGTGGGTACAAGACGACGCCGTCCATGGTGGCGATCACCGAGGCCGGCAAGCGGCTCTGCGGGCACATCGCGAAGCGGCAGGCGATCACGAACGCCGAGAACACGGTCTACGCCGCGAAGCGGCTGATCGGCCGCAAGTGGTCGTCCCCCCAGGTGAAGAACGCGATCCTGACCGCCTCGTACAAGATCGTCGAGGGGCCGCACGGCGACGTCCGCATCCAGCTGCGGGACAAGACGTACTCGGTCCCCGAGATCAGCGCGATGGTCCTCCAGGAGATGAAGCTGTTCGCGGAGGACTACCTCAACGAGCCGATCACCAAGGCGGTGATCACCGTCCCCGCGTACTTCAACGACAACCAGCGGCAGGCGACGAAGGACGCGGGCCAGATCGCGGGGCTCGACGTGATCCGCATCGTCAACGAGCCGACGGCGGCGGCGCTCGCGTACGGGTTCGGCAAGAACGTCGAGAAGACGATCGCCGTCTTCGACCTCGGCGGCGGCACGTTCGACATCTCGGTGCTCGAGATCGGCGCGGGCGGCGTCTTCAAGGTCATCGCCACCGCGGGCGACACGTTCCTCGGCGGCGAGGACTTCGACGCGCGGGTCATCGACTGGCTGGTGCAGGGCTTCAAGGAGCAGCACGACGTCGACCTGCGGCAGGACCGGATGGCGCTCCAGCGGCTCAAGGACGCGGCCGAGAAGGCGAAGTGCGAGCTGTCGAGCGTGATCGAGACCGAGATCAACCTGCCGTTCATCATCTCCAGCGCGCGGAACGAGGCGCTCCACCTCCAGCGCACGCTCTCGCGGGCGACGCTCGAGGAGCTCTGCGAGGACCTCGTGGAGCGGTGCATCGAGATCTGCAGCCAGACGCTCGAGGACGCGCGGCTCGATCGCGACGAGATCGAGGACGTCGTGCTCGTCGGCGGCATGACGCGCATGCCGAGGGTGCAGGAGGCCGTGCGCGACTTCTTCGAGCGCGAGCCGTGCAAGGGGGTGCACCCCGACGAGGTCGTCGCGCTCGGCGCGGCGGTGCAGGGCGCGGCGCTCGTCGACGAGACGAAGCAGATGATCCTGCTCGACGTCACGCCGCACGCGCTCGGCATCATGACCTTCGGGTCGAATTTCGAGGAGCTCATCCCCCAGAACACGACCGTGCCCACGAGCCGGTCGAAGATCTTCACCACGAGCCGCGACAACCAGACCGCGGTGAAGATCCTGGTCATGCAGGGCGAGCACCAGAAGGCGACGGACAACGAGCTGCTCGGCGAGTTCATCCTCACAGGCCTGCGCCGCGCCCCGAAGGGGCAGGTCGAGATCGAGGTCACGTTCGAGATCAACAGCGACGGCATCGTCTCGGTCAGCGCGAAGGACCTGGAGACGGGCCAGCAGCAGTCGATCCAGGTCACCGCGTCGAGCGGCCTCACGAAGGAGGAGGTCGGCGAGATGATGGAGGCCGCGAAGGAGTACCTCGTCGATCGCCGCGCGAGCGATCAGTTCGAGGGCGTCCGGCAGGAGGCCGAGAAGCTCATCGCCGAGATCGAGCGGATGTTCCCGCAGGTCGAGCAGATCGTGGCGTCGAGCGACTTCGGCCGCGACGCGATCGGGAAGGCGCGCGGGATCGTGGATCGCTCGCGCCAGGCCATCGGCCGCCGCGACGCCGCGGCGGTCAAGGAGCAGATGGAGGCGCTCTCGCGCACCCACCGGATGTTCAAGGGTGTCGTAGCCAGGCCGCAGGGGTGACGTGTGGCCGCGATGAGGGAAGACAATGCGGTCCGTGCCGCCTGACTCCAAGACCCTGGACGCCTCCTGGGGGCTCGATGAGGCCGGCGAGCTCGACGACACGCAGCCGATCGTGTCGCAGGAGCTGCTCGGGCACCCTGGCTTCCCCCGCGAGGAGCCGAGCTCGCGCCGCGTCGACCGCGCGGACACGCCGCCTTCCGGCGCGCCCTATCCGCCGGACGACGAGGGCAAGATCACGCTCCCGCCGCCCATCCCCGTCAGCGACTACGTGGCCAAGATGATGACCCGCCGTCCTCACTCGAGCTCCGAGATGACCGCCCAGCGGGGTCGCCCGCCCGAGGGGCCCTCGGAGGTCTACCCGCCCGTGCCGCCGCGCAAGACGATCCCGTGGGAGCCGCCGCCCGGCGGATCCTTCCCGGGCAAACACGGCGCGTCCACCCGCGAGCCCCCGCAGCTCGGCCTGGAGTGCGACGAGCCGGGGGTCCCGTCGCGGCCCGGCGGGCGGCTGGGCTTCGGGGCGTTCGCCGAGCCGGAGTTCGACCTCGGCCCGGAGCTCGACGACGAGCTGATGCGCGACTCGAGCCCGACGTTCCCGCACCGCTTCGGCGAGCTCGACATCATGGACGGCCCGCCGGTCGAGCCGCGGGGCGCCCGCATCCCGCCGGCCCCGCGGGGGCGCGCCGGCGGCGCGGACGACGTCGAGGGGCCGGGCATCGACTTCCGGCTCGACCTCGGGCTGGGCTTCGAGGAGCCGGCGCTGCCCCCGGAGGACCAGCCGGTCACGCCGCCGCCGGGCACGCTTCGTTACGGCCTGATCGTCGAGGACGACGAGCCCGCCTTCCGCGGCGGGACGGGCGCGCTCGCCGGCTCGACCTCGTACCGGGTCTCGGGCGACGCGCAGGGCGCGCCGCGCGCGCCGCGGCCGCGCGACTCGGAGCGCGCCCCGGCGGCGTCCTACCGGGGAGAGCGGGGGATCCACGCCCGCGCGACCGAGCCTCAGCTGAGCGCCCAGGGGCCGCGGGAGCAGATGCAGCACCGGTTCGATCAGGGCGACTTCGGCGGTGCGCTCGTCCTCGCGGAGGGCCTGCTCGAGGAGAACCCGAAGGACTGGATGGCGCGGCAGTACGCCGACAGCTGCGTCGAGATGCTCCGCCAGATGTACCAGGCGCGCCTCGGCGACGGCTCGCGCGTGCTCCGCCTCGCGGTGCCTCCGGACCAGCTCCGCTCGCTGAACCTCGATCACCGCACCGGCTTCCTGCTCTCGTGCATCGACGGCTACAGCTCGATCGACGAGATCCTCGACGTGTCGGGCATGCAGATGCTCGAGGCCCTGCGCATCCTGTACGAGCTCGTGCAGGAGGGGATCGTCTGCAGCGCCTAGCCGCGGGTCGCTGAGAGGGGCGCTGTGGTCGCCCGCTGCGCCATCGCCGCGCCGGCGCTCCGCGCGCGGCTTTGCGCGGCGGCTCGGGCTCGCTAGGGTGCACGGGTGCGCACGGCTCTCCAGGCCGCTGTCGGTCTCCTGCTCGCGCTGCTCGCCGGCCGCGCCGGGGCGTCGCTCTTCGCGGCGATCGAGCTCGGCGCTCCGGCGCCGCCGCCCGCGCGGGTGGACGCGGGCGACGCCGCGAGCGCTGCGTTGATGCCCGCGAAGGCTCTGGACGCCGAGCTCGCGGCGCACGCCGACCCGGTCGCGAGCTACACCCTCCGGGCGCGCCTCGATCCGGCGCAGCACGCGCTGCGCGGGGAGGGGACGCTGGTCTTTCGGAACACGTCGCGCGCGCCGCAGCAGGAGCTCTTCGTCCACCTCTACCTGAACGCCTTCAAGAACGAGCGCACCGTGTTCCTCCGCTCGGGCGTCAGCGGCTTCCGCGGCGGAGAAATCCTCTATGATTTCGGTCACATCCAGGTGACGCGCTTCGCGGTGCGCGAGATGGGGGGCGAGGACGTGTGGCCCGAGGGGAAGCCCACGACGCCCGGCGATCCCGAGGACGAGACCGACATCCGCGTGGCGCTGCCGCGGCCGGTCGCGCCCGGCGACACGATCACCATCGAGCTCGCGTGGGAGGCGCACCTGCCGTCGCTCGCGCTCAGGACGGGCCACCACGGGAGCTTTCACATGGTGGGGCAGTGGTTCCCGAAGATCGCGCGCCTCGAGCCCGACGGGACCTGGGCGCATTTCCCCTTTCACCGGCTCTCGGAGTTCTACGCCGACTTCGGGGCGTACGACGTGACCGTCGACGTGCCCGACGGCTTCGAGGTCGGAGCGACCGGCCGGCTCGTGCAGGAGGAGCGGCGCGACGGGCGCGCGGTCCGCCGGTTCGTGCAGGAGGACGTGCACGACTTCGCGTTCGCCGCGTGGGATCACTTCCGCGAGACGCGCGCGACCACCGAGGACGGCGTCGCGATCCGGTGCCTCTTCCCCGCGGGGAGCGAGCGCGAGGCGGCGCTGGAGATCGACCTCGTCCGGTTCGGCCTCGCGCGCTTCGGCGCGGCGTTCGGCCGTTACCCGTACGGCACGCTGACGATCGTGCACCCGCCGGAGGGCGCCGAGGAGGCCGGCGGCATGGAGTACCCGACGCTCATCACGACCGGCGGCAGCTGGCTCTGGCAGGCGGCGGGCATGCGCTACGTCGAGGCGGTCACGCTGCACGAGCTGGCGCACCAGTGGTTCTACGGCCTGGTCGCGACGAACGAGCACCGCCACCCGTTCCTCGACGAGGGCCTCACCACGTACGCCGAGGCCGACGCGCTGCGCGCGCGTTACGGCCCGAGCTCGGCCGCGCGGCTGCTCGGCCTCGAGATCGGCATCCACACGCAGTACCGCGCCATGGCGATCGCGTCGGGCCACGACGGCGCCGTCGCGCAGCCGGCCCCGGAGTTCGTCGACGGGGCGGACTACGCCGGGCTCGCGTACGCGCGGCCCGCGGTGCTGCTCGAGACGCTCGCCCGCGTCTACGGCGAAGACCTCGTGCGCCGCGCCGTCGGCCGCTACGCGCGCGAGCACCGGTTCCGGCACCCCGGCCCCGAGGCGCTGATCGAGGCGATGCGGCGCGAGGTCGGCGAGGAGGCGGCCGAGGCGCTCCGCGCCGGGATCTTCGAGCGGGCGTGGGTCGACTACGCCGTCGCGTCGTTCCACGCGTGGCCCGCGGGCGGCCCCGCGCCCGGCCGCGCCGCGGGCGAGGAGGCGGCGGCCTACCGCGGGCAGGCCCTGGTCCGGCGCCGCGGCCCGCTGGCGCTCCCCGTCGACGTCGCGCTGCACGGCGCCGACGGCAGCGTGCAGCGGGCGCGGTGGCCGGCGCGCGAGGGCGCCGCCAGCATCCCCTACACCGGCGCCTCGCCGCTCGTCGCGGTGGTGATCGACCCCGAGCACCGGGTGCTGCTCGACGAGGACCTCACGAACAACGCGCGCCGGCAGGACCGGGGCGTGCTCGCGCCCGGCGTGCTCGCGCGCGCGAGCCTCGCCGCGGGGGCAGCGCTCACGCTCCTCGGCCCGTGAGCGCACCGGTGGAGGGCGGCGCGACACAGCCAGGCGCGACGGACGGCGCGGAGGTGGATCCGCCGCGCGCCGGGCCGGCTGCGCGCCGCCCCGCCGTCCACGAGCGGCCCGGCGCCGTCGCCGCCTACTTCGGCTACCGGGCGCTCGCCGCGCTGCTCCTCGCGACCCCGCTGTCCGTGCTCGCGGCGGAGGTCGCCGGCGGGTACCCGGACGGCGAGGCGGTCCTGTTCGCGCCCGGCGGGCTGATGCTGGTCGAGGTCCAGCGCCTCGCCGAGGTCGCCGCCGCGGCCATCGCGGCGCAGCTCGGCGTGGGCGCCCTGCTCGCCGCCGCGCTCGGGTTGATCCCGCTCGCCGCGCTCCTCGTCGCGCTGTCCAGGGGAGGGCCGCTCTCCGCGCCGGACGTGGGCGCCCGCGTCGCGCGCGCGCTCGGTCCGCTCGCGCTCCTCTGGGGCGTCGCGCTCGCGGCGGAGGTCGCGGCCGCCGCGCTCGTCCTGATGCCCGGGGTGTCGGTGTGCGCGCAGCTCGCGGTCGCGCCCCGCACCCGCGACCTCGCGGCGGCCGGCGTCGCCGCCGCCGCGCTGGTGCCGGTCGCGGCCATCGGCCTGCTCCACGACGTCGCGCGGGCCGCGGTCGTCGGCGAGCAGCGGGGCTTCTACGACGCCGTGGCGCGGGCCCTCGCCGCGCTCCGGGCCGCGCCCCTCGCCGCGGCCTGGGCTTACGCCTGGCGCGGGACCCTCACGCTCGCCGCGTTCGCCGGCGCGGCGTGGGGCGTGCACGTCGCCGGCGTCACCTCGGGGCCGCGCGTGGCCGCCGCGTTCGGCGCGCACCTCGCGGCGCTCGCCGTCGCGGCCGCGCTGCGTGCGTCGTGGCTCGCGGCCGCCCTGCGGCTGCTCGATCGCGCGCCGCCGTGTGTCGCCCAGGAGGGCGAGCCACCCGCCGACGCAACGTCGTCCGGCCGCGCCGACGCGGGCGCCTGAGCACCGAGGCCGCTGCGGCTCCCCGTTGTTTTTCGGGCGGACACACGTCGCGGTGAAGAAGTGCTTGACATGGGGCCAGGGCCGCGTAACGTAGCCCGCCCGTACCGAGCCCCGGCGCGAGTGCGGGGCAAGCAGCAGGCCCAGGTAGCTCAGTTGGTAGAGCAGAGGATTGAAAATCCTCGTGTGGGCGGTTCGATTCCGTCCCTGGGCACTACCGTCCTCTTTCGTTCCGGCGAGCAGGCGCCGCCGAGCTCTCCCCATGTCCTTGCGTGAGCGCTCCACCCATCGAGCGCTCCCCTGTGTTGCGGGATTGATGCCTATCCTGGCTCGCGGTCAAGTGACCGAGCGACCTCGCGACCGAACGGCCTCATCCGGTGTTTCAGCCGTCGCGTCGGATGTGCCCGTGATCCAGCGGGCGCGCGGCCCCCTGCCAAGGGTGCTTTCGCTGGTTTGCTTACATCTGGTGACAGTGGAACTTGGTTCCGGTGCGGTAGCGATCCTGGTAAGGTGACGGGGGGACTACTCGTTGAAACCTGACTACTCCGGAGGCGCTCCACGGAACTGCGCTTCCTCATGGAGGCTCCCTCATGGCCGATCGTCGTGTCGACTCCTCGCGAAAGAGCTCTCCGGGAACGGCCTCCGCTTCCGACTCGGCGCCGCGGAGCCGGCCGACCGCGCCAAGTACGTCGACCAGCGAGGCCACGCGGAAGAAGAAGATCCTGGTCGTGGACGACTCGTTGACTTCGCTGCTGTCCCAGCAGCTGACGCTCGGCGCCGACGACTATGACATCGTCATCGCGCGCAACGGCAAGGAGGCCATCGCGAAGGCGGTGGCGGAGCGCCCCGATCTCATCCTGATGGACGTCGTGATGCCCGCCATGGACGGCTTCCAGGCCTGCCGGTGGCTTCGCGCGTTCGACGCCACGAAGACCGTCCCGATCATCATGATGACGACGAGGAGCGATCAGACGAGCATCAAGGTCGGCTTCGCCAACGGGTGCACCGACTACCTCATCAAGCCGTTCGACAGCGATACGCTGCTCAAGGTCGTCCGCACCCACATCGGCGAATAGGCGCTCTCGCCCGTCTGGACGGGCCTCGGCTGCGCCGGCGAGCTCGGCCGACGAGCAACACCCCCGCGAGGGGCGACGTTCCGTGTCGCGGTAGGCGCCGCGTCACGTGGGGCGCGGGGGAGCCGCGCGGCACGCCGGAGCGCCGCGCGGCGCGCGCCCGGCGCTCAGAAGGCGGCCCAGAACATGATTCTGACGTCGAGGCCCGCGCAGCTGGCCAAGTTCTCCCCCTCTCGGCTGCACCCGTCGATGTCGACGTCGCCGCCGCGGCACTCGAACTCGCTCTCGACGCAGGCGATGGCCTCGTCGAACTGGTCCTCGCAGCCCTCTTCCACCGCGGCCCTCTCGGCATCTTCGAGGTTGTCGATGCAGTCATCCTCGTCGTCCGGGCTGCAGTCTCCAGTGCAATCGCACTTGTCCTCGCACAACCCCGAGATCGAGCTTCCACAGCCGGGAATTGCCGCGAGCGCGACGGCGAGCGTGAACGAATAGGCAAGCTTCAAGGGTGTCTCCTCCAGCCTTGTCGCGCAGCGCGCGAGTGCGATGACGCCGACCCTCCTATCGCGTCCGCGAAGGAGGTACAAGCCGCACGTGCGCTGCCCGGGGCGCCCTGCGCCGCCGGGCAGGCGCTCGCCGCCTCCGCCGCGCGAGCCGCGCGCGCGGCCCCGCGCCGCTTCCGGCCGCCTGCCTCAGTTCTGCTCGGCGTCGCCGCTCTGCGCAGGCCAGAGACGGCGGAAACCGACGCCGAGCAGGGTGCCGTCGTCGCGCTGGACCAGGCCGCCGAAGCGGCACTTCTCGACCAGCGTACCCTCGGAGAGAGCGCCGCCGTGCTGAAACCGGATGCGTTGACCCTCGATGAGCGCGCCGAAGACGCGCGCATCGGCAGCGACGGCGGCGAGCGACTCCGAGGTGGCCGTGCGCAGCGGCGCGACGTCATCGCGGTGCGCGCGGCGAACCACGCCCTGAGACGCGACAGAAAAAGGGGGTATATTTACGTTATGAACGGATGATGTTGTGTCAGGGGTGTCAACCCACACGTCGACCGCATCGCCCTTCCTGAACAGGACCACCCCGGCCAGCTCTGCTCCCCTCGCGGTCGTCAGCGTGACCAGCTCGCCTGCGCCGGGCTCGGTCGACGCGCGCCCGCCGAGGCGCTCTCGCACGACGTCCACGGTGGGCTTCGCCGGGCGGCGCGCTGCGGCGGGGATCAGCTGTTCCAGGTTGAGCAGGGGGAGCGAGAGCTTGCGCCGCATAGGTCCCCGCCATTCTACGCGAACCCGTGTCGGTACGCCGGCGCACGTTGGACCGGGACCGAGGATGACGCCGTGCGCAGCGGCGCCGAGGTCCGCCTGCCCGGCGCCATCAGCCCGGGTAACGCCGAGTCCCCGGGGGCGCCGCGCGGCCCGTCAGGGCAGAGCGTCAGTCGCTACAGCCCGATGGAGCCGCGGTACATCCACCCTGTCTTCCCTCGGTGCTCGACCTTGTACCAGTCGTTCTGCCGGCCAACGAGCTTGATGCGTGTCCCGCGGACGAGGCGCATGACCACCTCGCCTTCCTTGGGCTCCGCACGGACGAGCGCGGTATCCCAGCTGACAGTGGCCAGGCCGCTCGCCGCGGTCTCGCTCGTGGTCGTGCCTGCGCCGGGCTCCTGCTCTTCCTTGCCCGCCTCGCCCTTCGCGGCCGCCTCGGCGTCCGCGCCAGGGGGATAGAACGTCGCCGTGTAAACGAGGGAGTAACGGCGGTATTTGTGAGGGACCTCCTCGAGGGAGACGTTCGAGAACTCGCGCGCCGCGCACTGCAGGATGCCGCTGACCGTCGAGGAGGGCAGGCTGGTCTTCTTCGATTTGACCACCTGAACCTCCTTTTTCTCGAAGTTCAGCTCGAAGCCGATCGGGAGCTTGCCGTCGAGGCCGGCCGCTGCTGGGCAGCGGGCGAGCTCCTTCAGCCGAGGGAGCGCGACCGGATCGAACTGGAGCTCTCCGCAGTCCTCGACCTTCTTGCCCTTCTGGTCGGAGCAGCGCGTGATCCTGCCGGGGCCGACCACGACCCGCTGCTCGTTCTTCGCCGGGGCGTCCGGCGGCCTGGCCTCGGGCGCCGCGCTCCCAGGGGCCGCTGGCGCGGCGGGGGCCGCCGGCGCGGCGGAGGCCGCCGCGGTCTCGGCGGTGGCCTTGAGATCGCCAGGGACACTCGGGCCGATGCGCACGCCGGCGATCCGCGGCCACGCGATGCCGACGACGAACCCCACGAGCGCGATGACCCCGACCCGCGACCACACCGGCTGCTCCTCGCCGGGACGGGGGATCTCGACCGCCAGCGGGCGCTGCCGCTTCGCCATGTCCGCCTTCGCCATGTCCAGCACGTCGCCTAGCACAGGTGGGACGCCAGAACGAAATAGTCCGTCGCGCGGAGCCACTCCGTCAGTCATCAGTCGGCGGTCGGGAGGCCCGCCGCGGCGAGGAGCGGCCGCACCCGGGACTGCGCGATGGCGTAGACCGCGTCCACGCCGTCGCGCCGGGCATAGACGACGTTCGTGCCGCGGAAGGAGTCGCCCGCGCCGATCGCGATCGTGAAGGACCCGGATCGCGGGCCCGGTGGGCTCGCTCCCTCGGCGCCCGGCGCCGCCTCGGGCCGGGCAAGATCGACGGTGATCCGGAGCCGCGGCGGGCTCAGGCCGTGATGCTTCGCCGGCTTGCCCAGCGCGACGGCGCCCTCGGCGCGCAGGTCGGCGAGCGCGTCCCGGACGCTCGCCGCCGTCGCGGTCGCGGTCGCCTCGTCGGCCGCGCCGGGGACCGTGAAGCCGCCGGGCGAGGCCTCGATCACGAGCGGCGGCGCGCGCCCGTCGCCCCGCGCCAGCGCGACCCGCGCGATCTCCTGCGGCGGCACGAGGAACACGTCGCGGCGGAGGAGCAGGCGCCCCGCCGCGGCCTCGAGCGCCGGCGGCGCGATGAAGACGGCGGCGCCGTCGCCGCCCGCGCGCGGGAAGGCACCGTCGCCGGCGCGCGCGAAGGAGCCGTCGCCATCGCCGGCGCGCGCGCCGAGCTCGACCCGGACCGTGCGGGAGGCCGCCTCGCTCGCGGCGCCGCTCGACGCCGGCGCCGCGGCCAGCTCGGCCTGGATCACGAGCCGCGGCGCGCCGAGCCCGTAGCCCGCGCCGGGATCCGCCTCGACCCAGCGCTCGGCCTTGAGGCTGCCCAGCAGCTCGGCGAGCTCCTCCGCGAGGCCGCTGTCCGCCGCGAGGCCCTCGCCCCGCGGCTCGACGAGCTGCCAGGCGCCGCCCGCGGCGCGGCGGAGCCGCTGGACCAGGCCCGCGCGCTCGATGCGCAGCGCGTCCACCTGATCCGGCGCGAAATCCAGCACCTGCACGGGGCGCAGCGACACCTCGGTGGGGAGGAGCGCTCCGGCGCTCGCCGCGGGGAGCGCGGCGACGGCGCCGTCCTCGAGCCGGCGGACGTGCACCACGCCGCCCTGCTCGGCGCCGATCTCGAGGGTCTCGACGCGCTCCCGGGGCTCGCCCTCCCCGACCGCCGCCGGCGTCGAGAGGACGCGGAGCGTGGCCCGCGGCGGGGCGAGGCCGAGCGCCCCGAGGTCGCTCGCCGCCGGCAGGAGGCGCGCCGCGCGGACGTCGAGGATCGCCTGCACGAGGGCGCGGCCCGCCTCGGTCGGGACGGGCCGGTCCTCCGGGGCGCGCAGGTGCCACTCGCTGCCGGCGCGCGCGAGCTCCAGCGCGCGCGCGCCGGCGGAGAGCTTCACCTCGGCGACCTCGTCGAGCGGCGCGCCGACGAGGGCCAGGTCGACGAAGCGCGACGCCTCCTCGGTGAGCGGATCGAGCGCGCTCGCGGGCACACACGCGGCCGCGCGCGTGGGCTTACGCCGCACGGCGACCACGTGATCGGGCCTGCCCGGGCAGGGCCCGCCGAGGTCGATCACGCCGCGCTCCGCCGACGGGTCGCTCGGCAGGAGCGTCAGCGTGACGCGAGGGCCGCCGCCGGCCGCGGCCCGCTGCGCCTCGTCCTCGGAGAGGAACGCCTCGGCCTGCATGCGGCCGAGCGCCGAGAGCACGCGCTCGAGCGCCGGCGCGCTGACCCGGACGCCGCCCTCGGGGGAGCCCTCGGCGAAGCGGAAGCCGGCGCCGCGGCCGCCGCCCCAGGGGGCGCGCACGAACCGCCGCGGGCCGCCGTCGCCGGCGAGCTCGAGCCCGGAGAGCTCCGCCGCGGCGTAGGGGACGAAGCTCCGGGAACGGAAGCGATCGGGCGGCACCTCGAGCGCCGCGGCGAGCTGCTGCGTGATGACGAAGACGCCCCGGCCCGCGACCTCGGCGTAGACGGCGCCCGGCGGCGTCGGCGCGCCGCCGCCGAGCAGCAGCCGCTCGCGGCGCGCGCCCATCGCGATCGCGACCGTGAGCCGGGGCGCCGTCAGGCCGAGGGCCGCCGGGTCGCTCGCCTCCGCGGAGACGCGGCGCTCCGCCTTCGCGAACTCGAGCGTGCCGAGGTACTGGTCGACCGTGGGCTCGTCCGCGGGATGGCGCTGCCCGTCGATCTCGACGACCCAGGGGCGCTGGCCCGCGTCGTCGACCTCCCCGCGGGTGACGCGCGCCGTCTGCCGCGCGCCCGGCGGGGCGCCGGGCGGGGACATCGTCACGGTGAGCTCGGTGATCTCGTCGGGCCGCCAGGCCTCGAACAGGTTCTTCTTGCGGCGCTCGGCCTCGTCGGTGGGCACCGCGCGCCGGTCGAGCACGAGCAGCGCGATGGCCGCCGCGGCGGCGAGCACGACCAGGATCAGCGTCGTCGCGTGCCGGCGGAGCGCCCTCGTCACGGCGACCCTTCGCGATCGGGCCCGGCCGGCGCGCCCCGCCCGGCCGCCGCGCCGGGGCCGCCCTTCGCGCCGGGGCGGCGCTCCGAGCTGCGCCGCGAGAGGTGCACGGCCAGGCCGAAGAAGGCGGCGGCGAGCGGCATGTACACGACGACGTAGCGGAAGATCGACGCGAGCGAGTCCTCGCTGATCCGGAGGCCCGCCGTGAACGCCGGCTTGTCGGGGATGTCGAGCATGGCCGGGCTCGCGGCGAGCCACGAGAGCGCGCTCTCGACGAACACGGCGGTGCCCCGGAGCTCGGCGCTCTGCCAGTTCGCGCCGTAGAGCGCGCTCGGCGAGCTGATCACCACGACGCGCGGCCCGTGCGCGGCCGTGGCGCCCGGGGGCCTCGGCAGCTCCGCGGCGTAGGCGATCGTGAGCGGCCCCGGGTGATCGCCGTCCCGCGGCTTCGGCTCGGACGGGTCCCTCGCCCAGCCGAAGAAATCGACCATCCCGAACGCCTGGTCGCTCGTGACGAGCAGCGGCGACGGGGCCACCGGCCCGCTCGTCGTGGGCGAGAGCGAGCTCGCCACCGTGAGCACCGGGCCGAGGCCCTGATCGGCGGCCTTGAGGAGGCCCTCGGTGATCGGGTGCGGCCGCACGATCGGCGAGAACGTCTCGCCGAAGCCCTGCGTCGAGCGGAGCTTCGGATCGCGCTCGAACACGAAGTCGGACCGGATCTCGACGCCGGCCACGGCGAGCAGGCCCGAGAGCCCGAGGTCCACGTAGCGCTGATCGCCCTCGTCCGGCACCGGCCCGAGCGCGACGAGCGCGCTGCCGCCCCGCTCGACGAAGGCGCGGTAGCGGGCCACGTCGCCGGGCGGCACCGGCTGGCTCGGCTCGGCGAGCACGAGCACCCGGCACCCGGCGAGATCGACCACGGGCGCGGGCTCCTTCGGCGCGGCGCCGGCCCCCTCGTCGTCGCCGTGGTCGCCGTGGTCGCCGTGATCGTCGTGCTCGCCGCGGTCGCCGCCGAGCTGCACGACGTCGTAGTTGTTCTTGTTCAGCCGGTCCTTGAGCGCCGCGAGGCCGCTCTGGCCGCCGACGTCGATCGACTTCTCGCCGTGTCCGCCCGCGAAGCAGACCCGGGGCCGCTCGCCGCGGATCACGCTCCGGATCGCGCCCGTCAGCGCCTGCTCGAGCCGCGGGCGCGCCTGCATGTCGTCCTCGACCTCGACGAGATCGCTCGCGGTCAGGAAATGCGGCCGGTCCCCGCGCGCGACGATGATCGCCGCGTCGGTGACGATGCGCCCGTCCTCGGTCTTGCCCGCGACGACGCCGTAGCGCTGCTGCACGGCCAGGAACTCCGCGGGGCGACGGTCGGGATCGGTCACCTCGACCTCGATCCGCCCGGTCTCGGCCCGGTACGCGTCGAGCAGGTGCCGCACCGAGAGCGTCAGCGGGTCGTCCGCGGAGAGCAGGACGTAGACGCGGATCGGCTCCTCGAGCGAGCGCAGCGTGGCGAGCGTCGCGTCGCTCAGCGTGTACAGCCCGCCCTGCGTCCAGTCCCAGCGCCGGTAGTGGCGGGCCACGAGCAGGTTGACGAGCACCGCGAGCACCATGGCCGCGATGATCCCGACGCTGGCCGAGAGCTTCTCGCCGAGCGACGTCCCCGGCGGGGCCTCCGCCCGCGGCGGCTCGCCGCCGGTCATCAGCCCCACCTCCACGCCTCGACGGCGCGCACGGTCACGAACAGCGGCAGCGCGATCACCGTGCCGTCGAACACGAGCCGGCGCAGGTCGACGATGCCGCGGGAGAAGTCGTTCATCTGCGTCCACACCGAGACATAGGCGCAGAGGTCGTGCGCCGGGCCGTCCGGGAAGATGAACTCCCCGATGCCGAGGATGAACAGGCCGATCAGCGCCATCGCGCTGAGGATCGCGGCCATGAGCTGGCTCTTCGTGAGCGCGCTCGTCATGGTCCCGATCGCGAGGTACCCGGCGCCGACCGCGAAGATCGCGAGGTAGCTCGAGCCCACGACCCGCCAGTCGAGCTCCCCCGTCCTGCCGATGAGCACCATGTAGAGCACCGTCGGCGCCCACATGGCGGCGTACGTCACGAGCGCCGCCGCGTACTTCGCCAGCACGACGCCGGCGGCCCCGACGGGCGCCGTGAGCAGCGCCTCGATGGTGCCGCTCCTGCGCTCCTCCGCGAAGAGCCGCATCGTGAGCAGCGGGCACACGAAGAGCAGCGGCAGGTAGATCAGGATCGTCTGGCCGAAGAACATCTGCACCGGGCCCGCGTCGGCGGAGAGCTCCACCTCGCCGGCGAGCTGGGTCGCGATCAGGAAGAAATGCACGCCCTGCACCACGAGGAACGTGGTGATCAGCACCCACGCGAGCGGCGTCACGAAGAGCGAGAAGAGCTCGCGCTTGAAGATCGGCCAGAAGCCCCTCACCGCCGCTCCTTCGCCGCGCCCCGGCGCTCCGACCTGCTCTTCTTCCGCGAAGCCGGCGCGGGCGCGCCGCCGCCGTCGCCGCCGCCGCCGCCCTCCTCGCCCTCGCCGCCGGTCAGCTCGGAGAAGACCTGCTCCAGCGAGGGGGCGTGGGGGACGACCTCGCGCACCCCGAGGCCCGCCTCGACCAGGGCGCGCACGAGCCGCTCGGCGGCCTCGCCGGCGTCGGCGCCGGCGTCGAACTCGACCGTGAGCTGCGCCGCGTCGCCGGCCGCCTCCGCCTCGGCCGAGCGGACCGAGGCCGCGCCGCGCGCCGCGGCGAGCGCCGCGTCCGCCGCCCCGCGCACGGCGACGCGCACGCCGGACGAGCGGCGCATCGCGCGGATCTCGTCGATCGAGCCCTCCGCCACGAGCCTCCCGCGGGTGATCACGAGCGCGCGCGTGCAGGTCGCCTCGACCTCGGAGAGGATGTGCGTCGAGAGGAGCACGGTGCGGTCGCGCCCGAGCCGGCGCACGAGCGCGCGCACCTCGCGGATCTGGTTCGGGTCGAGCCCCGCCGTCGGCTCGTCGAGGATCAAGAGCGGCGGGTCGCCGACGAGCGCGTCCGCGAGGCCGACCCGCTGCCGGTAGCCCTTCGAGAGGTGGCCGATCATGACGCTCGCCACGTCCTCGACGCGCGCGTCGCGGAGGGCGCGCGCGACCGCCTCGCCCCGCGCGCGCCGCGGCACGAGCTTCAGCTCGGCGCGGAACGCGAGGTACTCCGCGACCCGCATCTCCGGGTAGAGGGGCGAGGTCTCGGGCATGTACCCGAGCGAGGCCCGCGCGCGCATCGGGTCCTCGGCGAGGTCGTACCCCGCGACGCGCACGCGGCCGGAGGTCGCGCCGAGGAACCCCGCGAGGATGCGGAGCGTCGTGCTCTTGCCCGCCCCGTTGGGCCCGAGGAAGCCGACGATCTCGCCCTGGCTCACCCGGAACGAGAGGTCGCTCACCGCCTGGTGGGGACCGTAGGACTTGGAGAGGTGCTCGACCTCGATCATCGTGGCATCGGCGACGCGGGGGGCCCTGGCGCCGGCGCGCCACACGCGCGCAGGCAGGACGCTCGCGCGGAACGCTTAGCGCACCGGGCGGGGCAGGGAAAGCGCGCACCTGGCATTCATCCACGCGGCGCGCGGCGCCCCCGCCCGCGGCGCGCCGCCGTTGAGTAGCCAGAGCCGCGCGTCTCTGGTAACCCTGCGCCGTAACCTTGCGCCGTCGCGCCCGGCGGCCGGGCGTGCAGGCTACAGGCCAGCTCTACCGAAGCGACCCGGTCGGTGCGCCGAGCACCGCTGCCCACACCACCGCTCCACGATGGACCAGACGCTCCTCCGGTCGTATTTCTCGACCATCTACGAGTTTCCCACGGCGGCGGGGACGCTGCGCGTCTCCCTGGACGGCGAGATCGTCCAGGATCAAGCCGGGCTCCCCGAGCTCCTGACGCGCAGGTTCGCCGTGCTCACCGCCTACAACCCGCGCTCGATGCTCATCCCCCGCCGGGTCAACGACCAGCGCCACCACGTCCTCCGCGATCTCCTGGTCCTCGGGTGTTACCGGGTGGAGCCGTGCGTCGGATCCGAGGCGGAGCCCGAGGGCATCTGGCGCGAGCCTGCGTGGCTCGTCCACGGGATGGATCGGGACGAGGCGATCGCGTTCGGCCGCGTCTTCCGTCAGAACACGATCGTCTTCGCGCAAGGCGGCCGGCCGGAGCTCATCATTACCGATCCCACAGCGGACGACATCGGCCGAACTTTCCAGGGCAACTGGCGGGTTCGGTCGTGACCACGGCGGCGCCCGCGGGCTGCCGATTCCATGTTGAAACATACCCGCAAAATGTGGGTTGATGCCTCGGCGATAGGGATGGGCGTACCGGCCTCGCTCCCCACACCAGGAGACACAGCAGAATGCGCATTCAGTTCACCCTCGCGGCGGCCCTTGTCGCTCTCGGGCTCGGCGCTGGCGGCTGCGGCCAGAACAAGATCGCGGAGTGCAATGCGCTCATCGAGGTCATCAACAAGGGCGTGCAGAGCATCGACAAGGGCTCGAAGGCCGGCGCCGACCAGGGTGGCTCCAGCGAGCTGAAGGCGATGGCCGACGCGATGGACAAGGTCGCGGCCGACGCGGCGCAGGTGAAGCTGACCACCCCGGAGCTGCAGAAGTTCTCGGGCGAGTACCAGGCCATGGCGAAGGACGTGGCCAAGGCGGCGCGCGATCTCGCGGCCGCGGCCGACGCGAACGATGCGGAGAAGACCAACACCGCCCAGGCCGCGATCGAGAAGGCGATCAAGCAGGAAGACCCCCTCGTCGACAACATCAACCAGTTCTGTCAGGGGAACTGAGCGCGCCGGCGAGCGGGCGAGGGGCCGCCCGCCGCTGGGCCGCCGGGACCGGCGGACCGCTCGCGCGGGGCCGAAGGTGGCAAGAGGGCCGGCGCAGCCCCGCGATGGACCGGCGTACGACCACGCTCGGTTGCGTATGCTTGATTGCGTATGCCCGGTTACGGGATGAGGCGGTAGCCGACCCCGCGGACCGTCAGGAGGTGGCGCGGTGAGGTCGGGTCGTCCTCCAGCTTGGTGCGGAGCTGGAGGATGAAGTTGTCGATGGTGCGCGGGGTGCCGTGGTGCGCCGGTCCCCACACCTTCGCCTGGATCTGCTCCCTGGAGAGGACCCGCCCCCCCGCCTCGGCCAGGCAGAGCAGCACGTCGAACTCGGTCGCCGTGAGATCGATGAGCGCCTCGCCGCGGCGGACCTCGCGTGTCGCCGCGTTGATCTCGATGTCGCCGGCGCGCAGCTGCGCCCCGTCCGCGCGCGCGATCGCGTCCCGCCGGAGCACCGCCTTCACGCGGGCGAGCAGCTCGGCCAGGCCGAACGGCTTCGTGATGTAGTCCTCGGCGCCGAGCTCGAGGCCCATCACCTTGTCCATCTCGGCGCCGCGCGCGGACAGCATGATCACCGGCAAGGTGCGGCGCTCGCTCCGGAGGATGCGCAGCAGCTCGAAGCCGTTCAGCCTGGGGAGCATCACGTCGATGATGATGAGGTCGAGCCCGCCGGCGCGCGCGAGCGAGAGGCCGCGCTCGCCGTCCTCGGCCACGAGGACGCGGTAGCCCTCGGCGGTCAGGTTCATCTCGAGACCCATCGCGATGCTGGGATCGTCCTCCACGAGGAGGACCGTCCGCGCCGGTGCTTGAGGGTTCCGGGTCATGCTGAGGACGTCCTCTACCATGTCCAAGTCCGGACCGGAGGGAGCCGCGCGCACGCCGCCACGGGCCGAACCGCGCGTGCGCGGGTCGCCCATGCGCGCCCACGTGCGCCCGCGCGCAGCGCGGCGATCACGTCCGCGCGCCCGCGCCGGCGTCGCGCTCCTCCGCCCGGGGCTCGTCCGCGCCGGCGTGCGGGGCGTGCGGGGCGTCGGCGCGCGGGGGCCGCGCGGGCCGCGGGGATGTGGCGCGCTGCTCGGCGGTCGTCCTGGACGCGCTCCGGAGCGGGACGACGAGCGTGAACGTGCTGCCCTTCCCGGGCTCGCTGTCGACGAGGATCTTGCCCCGGTGCGCCCGGATGACATGTTTGACGATCGACAGCCCGAGCCCGGAGCCGTCCTGCTGCCGGGCCAGGAGATCGTCGACCCGGTAGAACTTCTCGAAGATGCGCTTGTGCTCCTTGCGGGCGATGCCCTTGCCGTTGTCGCGGACCGTGATCAGCGCCGAGCGGCTCTGCGCGCAGGCGGAGACGCGGATCTTCCTCGGCTGGCCGCCGTACTTGTAGGCGTTCGAGAGGAGGTTCACGATCGCGTCGACGAGCGCGCTGCGGTCGCAGAGCACGGGCGGGAGCCCCGCGTCGACGGAGACCTCGAGCTCGACGTTGCGCTTCTCGCGGGTCGGCTCGAAGGCGTGGATCGCCTCCTCGACGACCTCGCCGAGGTGGTGCTCCGCGAGCTCGTAGACGCGCCGCCCGCTCTCCATGCGCCCCCAGTCGAGCAGCCGATCGATGAGCTGCTGGAGGCGGGCGCTCTCCTTGGTGAGCGCATCGATGCAGCGATCCTCGCTGACCCCGTCGCCGCGCCGGAGCTTGAGCGTCTCGGTGAACATGCGGATCGACGTGAGCGGCGTGCGGAGCTCGTGCGAGACCTTGGACACGAAATCGGCCTGCAGCTCGGAGAGGTTACGCTCGCGCCGGAGGAAGACCCACACGAGGATGACCCCGGTCGCGAGCGTCCCGCAGAACGTGAGCACCAGGATCCCCATGATGAGGTTGTACTGGGCCTCGCCGAGCACGAGCAGGAGGAAGCCGACGCCCGAGAGGAGCACGCCGGGCACGATGACCAGGTAGACGAGGAGCTGGATGATCCGCCGGTAGCCGAGCGTGGTGAGGTCGCGCCTCGGGGTCCGCATGGTGCGAGGAAGTCTAGTGGGGCGGCGCGCCGCCCGCGAGCGGCCTCGGGGGCGCCGCCCTTCAGAGGGCGATCCGCTCCAGCACGAGCGGGGGCGCGGCGGCCGGCTGCGGGCCGAGCTGGAAGGCGGCGCGGACGCGGCCGGCCGCGGCGCGCGCGTCCTCCGGCCGGCGCGCGTGGATGCGGGCGAGGGGCGCCCCGCGGCCGACGCGATCGCCGCGCGCGGCGGCGAGCTCGATGCCCACGGCGGGGTCCACGCGCTGGTCGGCGCGCGTGCGCCCGGCGCCGAGCGCGACGGCCGTGAGGCCGATCTCGAGCGGATCCACGGCGACGACGGCGCCCTCGTCCTCGGCCGCGACGTCGACGACGACGGGGGCGCGGGGGAGCCGGCCCGCGTCCTCGACCACGGCCGGATCGCCCTTCTGCGCGGCGATCATCCGCGCGAGGACCTCGGCCGCCGCGCCGCTCGCGATCGCGGCCTCGAGCTTCGCCCGCGCCGCCTCGGCGGTGTCGGCGGCGCCGCCGGCGATCAGCATCTCCTCCCCGAGGGCGAGCGTGCACGCGACGAGGTCCGCGGGGCCCCCGCCGCGCAGCACCTCGATCGCCTCGCGGGTCTCGAGGGCGTTGCCCACGGTGCGCCCGAGCGGGGCGCTCATGTCGGTGAGCAGGGCGGTGACGCGCTTGCCGGCCGCGGTGCCGACGCGCACGAGCGCGGTCGCGAGCGCGCGGGCGTCCTCGAGGGTCTTCATGAACGCGCCCCGCCCGACCTTGACGTCGAGCACGAGGGCGTCGATGCCCTCCGCGAGCTTCTTCGAGAGGATGCTGGCGACGATGAGCGGGATCGACTCGACCGTGGCGGTCACGTCGCGCAGCGCGTAGATGCGCTTGTCGGCGGGCGCGATCCGCTCGGTCTGCCCGATCATGCACGTCCCCACCTCGCGCACGATGCGCGCGAAGGCGCCGGCGTCGAGGGAGACGTCGAACCCCGGGATCGCCTCGAGCTTGTCGAGCGTGCCGCCCGTGTGGCCGAGGCCGCGGCCGGAGACCATCGGCACGGGGACGCCGCAGGCGGCGACGAGGGGGGCTAGGCAGAGCGAGACCTTGTCGCCGACGCCGCCGGTCGAGTGTTTGTCGACCTTGCGCCCGGGCACGCTCGACAGGTCGAGGACGTCGCCGGAGTGGAGCATCGCCCGGGTGAGGGCGACGGTCTCGGCGTCGTCCATGCCGCGGAAGAAGATCGCCATGAGCAGCGCGCTCATCTGGTAGTCGGCGAGCTCGCCGTCGCTGTGGGCGCGGACGAGCCGCGCGATCTCGTCGTCGGAGAGCCGCCCGCCGTCGCGCTTCCTGGCGACGAGCTCGACAAGGGTCTTCATCGCCGCGGAGCTTAGCCGGGTTCGACCCTATTTGTCCCGGGCCGGGGCATCCCTATGGTGTGCGTCGCGAGCGCGCGGGCCGGCCCGCTCGAGGGCGTCGAGAGCGGGCGCGGCGCGGGCGCTCCGAAAGGAGCCGCACGGGGCCTCATGAACAGCCTCCTTTATGCGAGGGCCCAGATGGGCCTATCGCTGGCGTTTCACATGATCTTCGCCGCCGCCGGGGTGGCGCTCCCGGTGATCATGGTTATCGCGGACGCGCTCTGGCAGCGCACGGGCGATCGCGACTACCTCGAGTTCTCGAAGCGGATGGCGAAGGGGACGGCGATCCTGTTCGCGGTGGGCGCCGTCTCGGGCACGGTGCTCTCCTTCGAGCTCGGCCTGCTCTGGCCGAGCTTCATGGGGACGTTCGGCGAGGTGGTCGGGCTCCCGTTCGCGCTCGAGGGGTTCGCGTTCTTCACCGAGGCGATCTTCCTCGGCATCTATCTCTACGGGCGCGACAAGCTCCCGCCGCGTCTGCACCTCGCGTCCGGCGCGCTGGTCGCGCTGAGCGGCGGCCTGTCGGCGTTCTTCGTGATCCTGGTGAACGCGTGCATGAACGATCCCGCCGGGTTCACGATGGTCGGGGGCCGCCCCGCGGACGTCGACCCGGTGGCGGCGATGTTCAGCCCGCCGTGGAAGCACGAGACCCTGCACGGCATCCTCGCGTGTTATCAGGCGACGGCGTTCGTGATGACGGGGATCCACGCGCTGGTCCTGCTCCGGCACCCGAGGAGCACGCTGTTCCGCAAGGCGTTCGCGGTGACGCTCGCCGTCGCCGGGGTGACGGCGGTGGCGCAGCCGTTCGTCGGGCATTTCGCGGCGGTGGAGGTCGGGGCCGGGCAGCCCGCGAAGCTCGCGGCGATGGAGGCGCATTTCGAGACGTCCGCCCGGGCGCCGTTGCTCGTCGGCGGGCTCCCCGACGTGGAGCGGGGCGAGGTCGACTACGCGATCGAGATCCCCGGAGGGCTGTCGATGCTCCTGCATTTCGATCCGGACGCGGTGGTGCCGGGCCTCGATCAGGTCCCGCGGGACGAGTGGCCGCCGGTCGCGGCGACGCACTTCTCGTTCCAGGTGATGGTCGGCGCGGGGGCGGCGATGGCGCTGCTCGCGGTGGTCGCGGCGGCGCTGGCGTGGCGCCGCCGGGGGATCCCGGATCAGCGGCCGTTCCTCTGGGCGACGATCCTGGCGAGCCCGCTCGGCATCGTGGCGATGGAGGCGGGCTGGCTGGTGACCGAGTTCGGCCGCCAGCCCTGGATCGTGCGGGGCGCGATGCGCACGCGCGACGCGGTGACGCCGTTCCCGCACCTCGCGGCGCCGTTCTGGATGTTCACGGCCGTCTATGTCTTCCTCGGCGTGGTGGTGACGTACCTGCTGGTCCGGCAGCTGCGCGCGGCGCCGCTCGGGGTGACGGGCGCGCGCGGCGAGCCCGGCGTGCTGGGGGGAGGCGCGGCCGATGCATCCTGAGTGGATCCTGGGCGGGGTGATGGTCGCGGCGCTCGTGCTGTACGCGCTGCTCGGCGGCGCTGATTTCGGCGGCGGCGTCTGGGACCTGCTCGCGTCCGGCCCGCGCAAGAAGGAGCAGCGGGAGCTCATCGAGAAGGTGATCGGCCCGATCTGGGAGGCCAACCACGTGTGGCTGATCCTGGTCGTGGTGCTGCTCTTCACCGCGTTCCCTCCGGCGTTCGCGGCGATCTCGATCGCGCTGCACGTCCCGATCACGCTGTTCTTGCTCGGGGTGGTGTTCCGCGGCTCCGCGTTCAGCTTCCGGAGCTACGACTCGCGCAAGGATCGGCGGCAGAAGCGCTGGGGGTTCGTGTTCTCGCTGGCGAGCGTGGTCGCGCCGGTGCTGCTCGGCATGATCGTGGGGGCGGTGGCGTCGGGCCGGATCCGGGTGGCGTCGGGGGTGGTCACGAGCGGCTTCTTCGCGCCGTGGCTCTCGCTCTTTCCGCTGATGCTGGGGCTGTTCGCGCTGGCGCTGTTCGCGTTCCTGGCGGCGGTCTATTTGACGAACGAGGCGACGGAGCCGGCGCTGGTGGACGATTTCCGTCGGCGCGCGCTCGTGTCGGGTGGTGTGGTGGCGGCGCTCGCGCTGGCGTCGTTTGCGGCGTCGTTCGAGGGCGCGCCGCTCATCCGGGAAGGCCTGACGGATCACCCGATCACGTGGCCGCTCCACCTCACGACGGGCGTCTCCGCGACGGCGGCGTTCTTCGGGCTGTGGACGCGCCGCTTCCGTCTGGCGCGCTTCGCGGCGGCCGCGCAGGTCACGTTGATCCTGATCGGCTGGGCGGCGTCGCAGTACCCGTTTCTGGTGGTTCCTGACGTGACGCTCGCGGGCGCGGCGGCGAACCCGAGGACGCTGCGATTGCTTGTCTGGATCCTCGGCGTCGGTTTCGTGCTGCTCTTTCCGTCGCTCTACGTGCTGTTCCGCGTCTTCGGCAGCGGCCGGGCGGGGGCGGCGTCGGACGGCGCCGGCGCTCATGAGCAGGAGTAGCGTGGAGGTGTGTGAACGTCGCAATCAGTCGTAAGCGGTCGCAAGCGGTCGTAAGCGGTCGCAATCGGCCGCGGTCGGTCGCAATGGGTCACAACCGCCCGCGACCGGCCGAACCAAGCGACCACCTCTTCCCACCCACCGGAGAGGCGTGAGGACGGCGCGGTGACAAGGACTCTGCGCGTCCGTCCGGGCGCTAGGCGGAGGCGGGGCGAAGTCCGGCGCGCATTGCATTCCTGAAATCCAGAAGCCTCTCTCATGAGGCCGCTGAAAAAACGCGAGCGCTTTCGCTGGCCTCCCCAGGGCGGGCGAACCGTGTTAGGCTCGCTGTCCAGGAGTTTCAGGATGCTGTGGGGGAAGGAGTCCTGTAGAGATGGCGAACATGGCTAGATACCGTAGGCACGCGACGGTCGTGCTTCTTGCAGCGACGGCCGGAGTGGCGGGCTCGTTCGTCGCGTGCTCGGATTCGTACCGCAACGACACGTCCGGCAGCGGCACGGGGCCTGGCGGGCCGGGCGGCGGCGGCGACGGCGGCGCCGGCGGCACCGGTTCGACCGGGGCCCTCGGCGAGGGGGGGCTCTGCGAATACACGTGCTCGAATGACCTGAAGCGCGTCATCAGCTGCAATGGCGCGACGATCGAGGAGTGCGGGCCGGAAGAGGGGTGCCTCAACGCGGCGTGCGAGCCGGGGCCGTGCAACGCGGCGGAACAATCGAAGAGCTCGTACGGGTGCGATTACTGGGCGCTCAAGCCGGCTCTCCTCACGGAGTCGAGCGGTGCCTGTTTTGCTGCGTTCGTCGCCAATACGTGGGAGAAGCCTGTTCACATCAAGGTGGAGAGGAACGGCGTCGAGCTCCCGGTCGAGACCTTCGCAGGCATTCCGTCCGGCCAGGGAGAGGTACAATTCGAGCCGTACAATGCGGAAGAGGGGCTTGGCGTCGGACAAATCGCCATGCTGTTCCTCTCGCGGCGCAACATCGCCGGTGCAGGCCTGCCCGCCTGTCCGCTGCCTCCCGCGTTCTCGGGGGTGACCGGAGAGACCGGCGTCAACGGAACAGGAATAGGCTCGGCGTTCCACATCACGACGGATTACCCGGTGGTCGCCTATCAGATCGTGCCCTACGGCGGCTCGGAGTCTGCCGTCACGTCCGCCTCGCTGCTCCTGCCGACGAGCGCCTGGGACAAGAATTACATCGCGGTGAATGCGTACAAGAGCTCGGAGCCGATCGTGCCGGGCGGGAACCCGTCGCTCGAGATTCTCGCGAATGAAGATGGTACCGAGGTCACGATCCTGCCCAAGGTCAACATCGTCGGGGGGAACGGCGTCGCGCAGGCTGCCGCCGACACGCCGGTGACCTACACGCTGGATGCGGGGCAGTTCCTTCAGATCGTGCAGCCGGAAGAGCTGACCGGGAGCCCGATCCTGTCCAACAAGCCAATCGGAGTATTCGGCGGCTCGCCGTGCATGACGGTGCCGAGCGATGAGCTGGACTGCGATTCCGCGCACCAGCAGCTCGCGCCCGTGAAGGCCCTAGGCAACGAGTACGCCGCGGTGCGGTACCGCAACAGGAGCGACGCCGAGGAGTCTCCCCCCTGGCGCCTCGTCGGCGCCGTGGATGACACCGCACTTGAATGGACTCCTGAGAAGCCCGAAGGCGCTCCGGACAAGATCAACCTTGGCGAGGTGATCGAGTTCAACAGCGCGGGCCCGTTCGTCGTCCGTAGCCAAGATGCGAATCATCCGTTCTACCTCGGCTCTTACATGACGGGCGGCTTCTCCTACGACAGGATCGGCGACCCCGACTGGGTCAACGTGATCCCGCCTTCGCAGTTCCTGAACTACTACGTGCTGTTTACCGATCCTACGTACCCCGAGACGAGCTTGGTCGTCATCCGCACGAAGTCGGGCGTCGATCAGAGCTTCGCCGACGTGACGCTCGACTGCCTCGGCGACTCTCCGGAAGGTGGACCGATCACCGGCTGGGAGCCGTTCGGTGACTACGAGTACGCTCGTGTCGATCTCGTGAAGGGCAGGTTCGAGAACCAGGGAAATTGCGCCAACGGCAGGCATGTCATGTCGAGCGCGCTGCCGTTCGGGGTGACCGTGTGGGGCTGGGGCGCGTATGATCCCCACCTCCAGGTCTCCTACGCGTATCCTGCCGGCGCCGGGTTCCAGCCGATCAACGAGGTGGTCGTGCCCCCCACGCCCCGCTGATTCGCTCCTGGTGGCGCTCCTCCCCCTGCGCTCGTGGGTCGCCGTGACCCGCGAGCGCCCCCCTGCCGGCGCCGGCGTCCAGCCGGTCAACGAGGCCGGCGCTCCGTACCCGCTTGGCTGAGCGCGACGTCCCGCGCGCAACGAAACCCGACGAAGACGTTCCTGTTGCGGGGATTCTCTGCCGACTGGGCGTCGGTCGTCACGTAGTGCTCGCTGGTCCAGGCAGTTCCCCCACGAACGACGCGGTTCTCCGTATTCCCTTGAAGTCGAGCGCAGTCATTGCATGGGAGCGGGAACCCCAGCTGATAAACATCCAGGACCAGCTCTCCTGCGTTGCCTGACATGTCGGCCATGTCCCATTTGGCATCCCCGTCCGGCGACTTCGAGCCCACCGGTAAGAAGTCGTTCATGCTGCATTCCTCCGCATCCTCGTCATCAGCGAGGCAGCCGTAGGCTGCTCTTGAGGGGGCGATAGACGACCCCCACGGGTACTCTCGCTGCTCTTCACCTCCAGCGGCCGCGTAGTTCCATTCCGCCTCGGTGGGTAGACGCCCGCCGTCCCATATACAGAACGCAAACGCCTCCAGCCATGTTACGCAGGTGATGGGGTAATCCTCTTGGAGCTCTGGGTAGTCAGTCCAGAATGCATCGGGGCACCTGAGCGCGACCTTGAAGGCCTCCTTGCTGGGCGTAAGATCACCGTTCCAGCCCGGTTCCCACCCGCTTCCCGGAAGCTTCGGGTGCGCGCCCGCTCCTTCCGGGGGTGGATCCGCTTGAGTGCCTTTCCCCGCCTCTACAAACGCGCGGAAGCGTCCCACCGTGACTTCGTAGATGTCTATCTCGAATTCGCTGATGCGTGCCGGATACGAAGGGTCGTTCGCTCGGTTGAACATCCCTCCCGTGATGCGGGCTGTGCCGCAGCAGTCCGCACCCGAGCTGAGGCCGCAGTTCAATCCCGCTCCTGGGCCAGCCTCCTGGCAGCTCGGAGCGACGCACGAGCCAGCCCGGCAGCCAGGAAGTGGATCTTTGCACGGCGCTTCGGCCGCCCAGACGCCGCTGACGCAAGCTCGCGGCGTCCGCCCCTCGCAGCTTCGCTCTCCCTCGACGCACTCCGTGCAGTATCCTTGTGAACATACCGGCTTATCTTCGCTGCACAATCTCTGCGTGACCCACTCTCCGGAGGCGCACTGTCGCGGCGCGTCGCCGACGCAGTCGCGGTCGCCGTCGTGGCAGGGGGCCTCCCCGGTTGACGAACTCGCCTCGCTCCCGGCGCCACCGGCGCCCGGAGCATCAACGAACTCGTCGAGCCCAAGAGCGAGCCCACATCCAACGGTGCCGAGAGTCAATCCAAGGGAGAGCAGCAACGGACGCATCGGCAGGTAGTGTACATTGAAACTGGACTGTGTCTGCCTGGTCCCATCCTGGAGACGTCCGGCTGGCGCAGGAGCCTACGCCGCTAGCGTATCCTCGGCAGCCTCTGCGAACGCAGCGGCCTTCTGCCGTCACGGCCCCACGCGTACTCCGCTAGCTCCTTCAGTTCTTCAGGCCGCGCTGCGGTTGTCGCTTACCCCCACGGCGTCACGGTGTACGTGACGCCGCCCCGTCCTTATCTCCTCCGATCTCCGCTCCGCGCGCGACCAGCCACGCCCGCCCCACCCCCGGGTAACCCCCCCGGCCCGCTCGCCCCGGACGCAGCGCCCGCGCCGGCGCCGCCCCTCCCGCGACGGCGGCGCTCGGCGCCCCTCATGTGCCCGCGGCGGTCCTCGCACCTCCTGGCTCGACCCAGGAGACTTCCTCCCCCGGGCCGAGTAGTCTCCCGCCCGGACGCCGGCCCGCATGCGGCGGAACGCTCGCGTCCACCTCGTTTTTCGAGCGTTGCTTGGAGGACAGCTCACCGTGATGGATCGAAGACACCTGCCGGGCGGGAAGACGCGACGCTGGTCGCGCCTTCGCGGCCCGCTGGCCGCCGCGGCCCCGCTGGCCGTAGCAGCCCTCGCCGGGCTTGCGCCCTCCGCCGCCCACGCGCAGGACCGGACCTTCTACCTCGACCGCCTCAGGATGGCCGGCGCACCCGAAGACGGCATCGGGGTCTGGCGCCCGCAACTCGGCGAGAAGACGCGCTTCTTCGGGCAGCTCGGGCTCGGCGTGTCGATCCACCCGCTCCGCAACGACAACTACGTTGACAACCTCGCGATCGAGGAGAAGCTCGAGGGGCAGGGGCCCGTCACCTCGCAGCTCATCACCTACCTGGACGCCGGCGTCGAGATCCTCGGGCGCGGCGCCCTCCAGGTCTCGTTCCCCATCATCCTCTTCCAGGACGGCAACCAGACCTACCACCGCGAGCTCGGCATCGAGGAGAGCGTCGACCTCAAGACCGCCGCCCCGATGGACCTCCGCCTCGACGCGCGCCTCGTCGCGCTCGAGCTCGACGAGCGGCGCTTCAAGCTCGGGGTCACCGGCGCCGTCTTCGTGCCCATCGGCAACAAGTACTCCTTCGGCGGCGACCGGAAGGTGAGCAGCTCGTTCGGCCTCGGCGCCGAGTACGACTTCCAGAAGTTCTTCGTCACCCTCAACGCCGGCGTCGCGATCCGGCCGCCGGTCCAGCTCCACGAGCTCCGCGTCGGCTCCGAGCTCACCTACGGCGTCGGCGGCTACGTCCCGCTGCGCGACGACACGATCCGCGTCGGGGCCGAGATCTTCGGATCCTTCGGCCTGCTCGACGAGACGCGCGGCGAGCTCGACGCCTCGCCGATCGAGTGGATGGCGAACGGGAAGATGTTCCTCACCAAGGACAAGGCGCTCTACGCCGGCGCCGGCGTCGGCACCCGGCTGAGCGGCGGCTACGCCCCCGATTTCCGCGGGGTCGCCGTCTTCGGCGGCTCGTTCCGCATCACCGACACCGACGCCCGCTCGCCCGGCTTCGACTACGTCATCGAGCAGGAGAAGGACGCCGACGGCGACGGCTACCCCGACGTCATCGACCTCTGCCCGGAGGACCCGGAGGACGGCAAGCAGCCCAAGCCGAGCGACGGCTGCCCGGACATGCCCGATCGCGACGGCGACGGCATCCCCGACGTCGTCGACAAGTGCCCGGACGACCCGGAGGACAAGGACGGCATCGACGACCGCGACGGCTGCCCCGAGGAGGACGCCGACCAGGACGGCATCCCCGATGCGGTCGACAAGTGCCCGAAGGAGCCGGGGCAGGTCGTCGTGGACGATCCGGAGAAGAACGGCTGCCCGTACTACATCCGCAGGATCACCGGCTCGGCCGAGATCGAGATCATGAAGCAGGTCGAGTTCGAGTTCGACAGCTCCAGGATCCTCCCGCAGAGCTATCCGATCCTCGACGAGGTCGTGCGGCTGCTCAAGGCGAACCCCGAGATCAAGCTCCTCAGCATCGAAGGGCACACCGACAACCAGGGCACCGCCGACTACAACGACAGGCTCGCCCAGGCCCGCGCCACCGCGGTGAGGTTCTACCTCATCAACAACGGCATTCAGAGCGAGCGGCTCACCTCCGCCGGCTTCGGCGCCCGCCGGCCGCTCGTCTCGAACGACACGCCGGAAGGCCGGCAGCGCAACCGTCGCGTCGAGTTCCACATCAAGCAGCAGACCATCGAAGGCCGGTAGGCCCCGGGCGGGGCTGCCCCCGCAGCCCCGCCGAGATCCAGCGACGTTTGCGCGCACGCCCCTCGCCGGCGTGCGCGCAAACGTCAGCCCTGCACACACCTGGACGGCGCGCGCGCAAACGTCACCCCGCACGCCGGCGAGCGCTCCCTGCGCGGCCGCCGGAGGGCAGGGGAGGGGCCGAGTGGCCCGCGCGCGACACCGCGCTTCTGCCGATCTGCCATCCTCCGCGTCGCGGGCGGGTTATCTTGTGATCTTGGCGATCGGGCACCTCCCCGGGTGCGCCGCCTCGCAGAGGGGAGCAGCTCGCCCATGTCGACCAGAATCTGCGCTGTCCGTCGCCGTCCGCCGGCCTGGACCGGAGGGTTGGTCGCCCTGGCCGGCCTCGCGCTCGCGACCGGGGCGGCCCCGTCGTGCGCCGGCGACGAGCCCCCGGGTGACGCCCACGGCGGAGGAGGGGAGGACGTCGCCGACTGCCCTACCGACTGCTCCACGGATCCGCGCGCTCCGCTGTGTGATCGCGCGACGGGCCGCTGCGTCGCGTGCCTGCCCGGCGCCGGCGCGTGCCCTGTCGGTCACACCTGCGCGCCCGACGTGATGGCCTGCGTGCCCGGATGTGAATCCCAGTCCGATTGCCCTGCTCCGCTCGTCTGTGATCTCGAGAAGCGCGCCTGCGTCGGCTGCACCACGGACACCGAGTGCCTCGCTGGGACCGTGTGCACGCCGGAGGGCGAGTGTGTTCAGGGCTGCTCGGCGGCGCGCCCGTGTCCGGGCGGCGCCGCGTGTTGCGAGGACCTCTGTCGGGATCTCCAGACAGACGTGTTGAGCTGCGGCGTCTGCGGTCGAGCCTGCCCGGAGCTGCCCCACGGCGAGAGCGCCTGTATCTCGGGCGCCTGCTTGCTCGGCGCCTGCGAGAGCGGGTTCGTCGACTGCAACAGGGACCCGGCGGACGGGTGCGAGCACGACGTCGCGGAGCGCGGGCCCTGCTCGTGTACGCCCGGCGAGACCAGGGAATGTTACCAGGGTGCGCCGGGCACGGAGGGGGTGGCCCCCTGCGCGCCGGGGGTCTCCACCTGCAGGCCGAGCGGCCTCGCGTGGGGGCCGTGCCTCGGCCAGGTGCTGCCGGAGCGGGACGCGTGTGACGACGGCATCGACAACGACTGTGACGGCGTGGTCGACAACGCCCCCGATCAGGACGAGGACGGGTGGACGATCTGCGAGGGCGACTGCTGCGACGCCACGTCGGACGGGTGCCCCACCCCGCTGCTCGTGAACCCCGGCGCCTTCGAGGTGCCGGGCAACAGGGTCGACGACGACTGCGACGGCGCGGTCGACAACGCCTCGACCTGCGACGCGGGGCTCGCGAGCAACTCGGCCGCTGCGCTCGATTACGCCAGGGCGATCGACCTCTGCGCCACCACGGCGGCGAGCCCGGCGTCGCCCGCGCAGCGCACGTGGGGGGTCATCTCCGCGAGCTTCCGCCGCGCCGACGGCTCCGGCGTGCCGGCGGCGGACCAGCGGTCGATCCGCCGGGGCTTCGGCTCGGGCATCGCGCCGCTCCGGGGCGTGCGCCTCGCCGCGCTCTCGACCGGCGTGGCCGCCGCGCAGGCGGCGCCGAACAACACGAGCCCGAGCTTCGCCGCGTTCCAGGGCGGCCGGGACATGGGGACGTCGAGCGGCGTGCCCGCGGACTGGCTCGACGCGAACGGCGGCGACTTCCCGAACGCGCCCGGGTGTCTGGAGCCGCTCGACGGCGCGACCGCCCACGATCCCGTGATGCTGCGGCTGCGCGTCCGGGTGCCGACGAACGCGAGCTCGTTCAGCGTCTCGGCGTTCTTCCTCGCGTCCGAGTACCCGGAGTGGGTGTGCAGCCGGTACAACGACTTCTTCCTGACGCTCCTCGACTCGGCGTTCGAGCCCGTCCCGGGCGAGACGCCGAATCCCGCGGACAAGAACCTCGCCTTCTACGATCCTCCGCCCGCCGGCGGGCCCGTCTACCCCGTCGGCGTGAACCTCGCTTTCGGCAACACGGGGCTCTTCACCCAGTGCGTGAACGGCCCGACGGGCTGCGGCACCGGCGCCCAGCCCGGCGCAACAAACACCTGCACTGGAATTGAACAGCTCCTCGGTACGGGCTTCGACATCGTGAGGCCGCCGGCCCAGTTCGACGGCGAGCCGGGGTGGTGCGGCGCGAGCGAGCGCGCGGGCGGGGGGACCGGGTGGCTGGTCATGAACGGCAATGTCACCCCGGGAGAGATCATGGAGCTTCGCTTCGTGCTCTGGGACACGGGCGATGCCTGGAACGATTCCGTTGTCCTCCTCGACAATTTCCAGTGGTCGACCTTTGCCTCGACGCCCGGCACACGCGCCGAGCTCTGATCGCCCCCGCGCGGCCGGGTGGGCGCGGCGTGCCGCCGGCGCCCGGGGGGCCGCGCGTCATGGCGTGCGGGTCGCACCTTGGGGGTGTCTCCGGCGCGGCGCCTGAGGAGCGCGCGAACGCAGCGGACGGACCGCGACCCGATTACACTGCGCGTCGAGCTGGGGACCGCGCCACGCATCCTTCGGCATCGCGCTCCAGGGAGCGCTTCCGTTACCACCCAAGGAGACTGCATGAGGAGAACGATCACGCCGCTCGCGCTGTTGCTCGCGAGCCTGTCTTTTGCCGCGCTCGGCTGCGACAGCAAGGGGAGCGAAGCGACCCCGGGGGCGGTGGCCGAGGGGAAGCCGGCCGACAGCGCCGCGCCGGCGGCCGTGCCCGCTGCCACGACGGTGGCCGCGCCGGCCGCGACGACCGCTGAGCCGGCCGCCTCCGCGCCGGCGGCTGCGGAGGCGCCCGCGGCGGCGGAGACGGCGGCGGCTGCGGCGGAGACGGCGGCCGCGGCGGCGCCGAAGGCGACGAGCTCCGCGGCGGCGGCGGCGACCGGCGCGGCGCAGGCGGGCGAGAAGAAGTTCGACTGCGGCGCGAAGGGCCAGAAGCCCTGTCCGATGCAGGCCTGGATGAAGAGCACGATGGCCTCGGCCACCTCGAGCGGCGACGGCGCGAAGATCGCGGCCGCGTTGACGTACGTCGCGGGCAAGCCGCCGCCCGGCATGGGCAGCTGGGTGTCGATCTCGAAGAACGGCGCGGCCAAGGCGAAGGCCGGCGACATCGACGGCGCCAAGGCGAGCTGCAAGCAGTGCCACGACCTCTACAAGGAGCAGTACAAGAAGACGATGCGCGATCGTCCCTGGTGAGCCGTTCCCGGAGGCGTCCGGCGTGCGGAGCGCATCGCGCGCCGGCCCGGGCGCGGGACAAACATCTTGGACGGGCGGGGTCGATGCGATAGAGCCCTGAGCCGATGGCTCGCGCTGCTCGCACAGGCCCCGGGGGTGCCCATGCGTCGGCCGCCTCGCCCGCCCGAGCGCGGGGCGCCGGCGGCTCGGGCGCGTCCGCGCGCGGGTCCGGCCGCTCGTTGTCCGATCCGTTCTCCAGCAGCGCGGTCCCGCCGGCGAAGCCGCGCTCGGCCGCGCCCCCGCGGCTCACCGGCGGCGCCGGGGTCGACACAAAGTCGAGCGCGCCGGTCTCCTCGTCGCCGAGCGTGCGCCCTCAAGCCCCTCCCGTGCGGACGGACTCGATCGTCCCTGCGTCTCCGTCGAAGCGGCCTCCCCCGCCGGAGGCGGACGACGACGGCCGGGGTGGTTCCCAGCGTGGCCGTCCGCGCGGCCCGTTCACGCAGCACCGCAGGCTCGACTCGCTGCGCAGCCTCCTTCAGAAGCACCCGGCGGGCCTGACGATCTACGAGCTCGCGCGCGAGCTCGACGTCACGCCGCGCTCGCTCCGGCGTTACCTGGTCGAGGTCAAGCGCGAGCTCGACATCGTCTCGGTCGCCACGCGCCCCGGCGGTCCTCGGCTCTGGCGGTTGTCTCCGAGCGAGGCCCCGCGCCGCGTGGAGGTGCGGCGCACGCAGGCGTACGCCTTGCTTGCCGCCCGCAGGTTGTTCGAGCCGATGCGCGGCTCGACGCTCTTCGAGGAGATCGATCTCGCCGCGCAGCGCCTGCTCGGCGTCGCGCGCCGTCCGGGGCGCGGCCCGAACGCCGGCGTCGCCGACGCGCGCCTCGAGGAGCGTTTCCTCTACCTCCCGTTCGCGCCGAAGGACTACGCCGCGCGCACCGAGGAGCTCGACGACCTGTTCCAGTCCGTCGCCGACCTGCGCCCGCTCCGCTGCCGTTATCGTCGCTCGCGGGATGGCCGTGAGGAGCGCGTGCTCATCCACCCGTACGCGCTGGTCCTCTACAAGGACGCGATCTACTGCGTCGGCCTGCATGTCAGCCGCGGCGAGGTGCGCACGTTCCTGCTCGACCGCATGCGCGACACCGAGTGCGCGGTGACCGAGCGTTTCGAGCTCCCCCCCGACTTCTCCATCGACGACTACTTCCAGGGCCAGTTCGGCATCTGGCGCGGCGGCGAGCCCCGCCGTGTCGTGATCGACTTCGACGAGCGCGTGACCGAGTTCGTGAGGACGCGCAAGGTGCACCCTTCGCAGGAGATCACCCCTCTCTCCGGCGGCGGCGTGCGGCTCACGATGCACATCGGCGACATGACGGAGCTCGCGACGTGGGTGCTCGGCTTCGGCGAGACCGCCCGCGTCGTCGAGCCCCCCGATCTCGTCGACCGCGTGAAGCGCGAGCTCTCCGGCGCCCTAGCGCGTTACAACGACGCCCCGCCCCCCGAAGGCTGACCCCCCGCTCGAGCTTCCCACCCGCAGCGCCGGAGGGGCCGCTGCGCGAGCCGATCGAGCACCAACCGAGGCGCCGCCCCGCTCGAGTTCCCACCCGTAGCGTCGGAGGGGGCGCTGCGCGGCAGGGCGCGGGGGGTGCGATCGAGCACCGACCGAGGCGCCATAAGCTCCCAGCCGGCTCCACGCCTCAGGCGCGCCTTGTGTGGCGCGCACCATAACGTCCCAGCCGGCATGGCCCGAAGGGAGCCATGCCGGGCGGTGTTCCCAGCGCAAGCTCCTTCGTCCCAGTCTTGCCGATTGGCGAGCGCCCCCCGCGCCCTGCCGCGCAGCGCCCCCTCCGGCGCGAGCCGTCCGGCGCTCCCTCTCTCTCGCTCTCGCTCTCGGCTTCAGCGCGAAGCCCGAAGCGCCTCGTCGATCATCTTCTGGTGCTCCGCCGGATCCGCCCACCGCGCCCGCCCCTCGGCCGGCAGCTGATCGATCGGATCGAAGTACGTGTACCGCTGCCCCGGCTTGACGCTCGGCGCCTCGAACACCGAGATCCCGGTCGTGCGATCGTAGTGCTCGAACGAGTGCGCGTCGCGTTTCCCTCCGCCCCCGGGCGCGTCGACCACGAACGTCGGCGTGTTGAACCCCGCCGTCGACCCGCGCACGTACTTCTCGATCATGAGCCCCGTCGCGAGCGTGGTCCGCAGGTCCTCCACCCCTCGGACGAGATCGTGGATGTAGACGTAGTAGGGGTGCACGTGGAGGTGCCCGAGCCGCTTCACGAGCAGCTTCATCGTCTCCGGCGTGTCGTTCACCCCGCGCTGCAGCACCGACTGGTTCCGGACCGTGATCCCCCGCTCGAACAGCTTGTTCATCGCGTCGCGGGTGATGCCCGTGATCTCGTTCGGGTGGTTGAAGTGGGTGTGGATCACGACCTCCTTGTGCAGCTTCCGCCCGAGCTCCACCGTGCGCGTGACCGCGTCGATCCACTCGTCGTCCGTGAGGATCTTCTGCGGCATCACGGCCGGCCCCTTGGTGGCGAGCCGGATGCGCTGGATGTTCGGCATCCTGAGGAGCGTCTCCCCGATCGCGCCGAGCTGCTCCGGCCGCAGGTTGTACGCGTCGCCCCCGGAGACGACGATGTCCTCCAGCTCGGGCCGCGACGCGATGTACGCGTACGCGCGCTTCCACCGCTCCTCGTCGACCTTGAAGTGGGTCTTCTCGACCTCCTCGGTGTCGATGCCCACCGCGTAGCTGCGCGTGCAGAAGCGGCAGTAGACGGGGCAGGTGTCGAGCGGGAGGAAGAGCGCCTTGTCGGCGTAGCGGTGGGTCAGCCCCGGGACGGGCGCGTCGGCGCGCTCGTGCAGCGAGTCGAGCCCGAGCTTCGGGTGGTCCGGCAGGAAGCGCGACGCCAGCGGGATGAACTGCGTCCGGAGCGGATCGTTGACCGGATCGTTCCAGTCGATCAGCGAGAGCAGGTACGGCGAGACGCGGACGCTCATCGGCGCGCGCGCGAAGCCTTCGGTCGCGTCGCGGATGAAGTCCTCGGACACGATCCCGCGCAGCGCGTCGAGCAGCTTGTCCGGGCGGGTGATCGACCGCTTCGCTTGCCAGCGGTGATCCATGAACTGCTCGTCGGTGACGTCGGCGTACGCGGGGATCCTCCGGAAGTCCGGCGTCTCGAGCAGCTGCGTGTGCTGGAGCGACGCCGGGTCCACCGGCGGCTTCAGGGGCGCGATGTCTTGGCTTCGTTTGGTGAGGTCGATCAGGCTCGAGGTGGTCGTCATGTCGTGGACCCTTGGCCGCGCAGAAAGAGGAGAGCGTCGGCGGATGACCGCCTGCCCGCGCCGGCGCTTCTCAGGGCCCGTCCGGCGAGGGGCAGACAGCTTCCGAGCGTAGCATCGCGCTCCCCCGCCGGGGACGGCGCGTGTAGGGTCACGTGGTCGTAGTGTAGCGGACGTCGCGGAGCGGGCGTGCTCTCCGGTGGCGCCGTCAGGGCTCGATCGAGGCCACCGTCGCGTCCCGGGTGCTGCGGTAGCGCGCGTAGTATGTCCGCACGCGGGTGACGTAGGCCTGGGTCTCTTCGTACGGAGGAATGCCGCCGTACCGCATGACCGCCCCTTCGCCCGCGTTGTACCCGGCGATGGTGAGATCGAGATCTCCGTTGAAGAGGTTGGCCAGGATGCGCAGGTAGCGCGTTCCCCCGAAGATGTTCTCCCGCGCGTCGAACGCGTCGCGCACCTGCATGCGCAGGGCGGTCTCGGGCATCAGCTGCATCAGCCCCTGCGCGCCGACGGGCGAGACGGCGCGCGGGTCGTAGTCGCTCTCGCACTTGATGACGGCGCGGACGAGCTCTTCCGGGATCTGGTAGAGCGCCGCCGCCTGCCGGATCCACGCGTCGTAGCGGCTGAAGCGCTCGAGGGATTTGTCGCTCGGCGCGACCGGGTTCACCCCCGCGCGCTTCGAGGCCCCGCCCTTCTCGTCGCCCTTGATGTACAGCTTGAAGCGCCCGTCGCCCGTCCGGCGGTTCGAGAAGTGCACCGTCCCGTCCGCGTCGGTGTACGTGAAGATGTCGGCGAGGGCGCTGCCGGGGTGCAGCGCGAGGGCGGCGAGGCCGAGCGCGGCGCCGAGGAGCCGCAGCGAGGCGCGAGGAGAGGGGCCGGAGGTCGCTTTCACGGGCATCGTTCCGCTCAGCATAGGTTGTGATCGCCTGCTCCGGCAAATCGCACCGTGGCGGCGGAAATGCACGCAATCAGACGTCAGGGAGCGTCAGGGAGCGTCGGAGAGCGCCACGGAGCGTCAGCGAACGTCGGAGGACGTCCTCGGACGCCGACGGATGTCATGGGACGTCGGGGAACGTCGAAGAACGCCGCGGGCCGGGCCGCCATTCCGCCGGCGTCATCGCGGGCCGCCCGGCGCGCCGCGACCTCCTTCCAGAAGCTCCATCTGGTGAGCACCTTCCGGGCGCTGTAGAAGGCGGGCGCCATGGAGATCGGCTGGCGGCACGTTCTCGCGGGGGTTGCGGCCCTCTTCATCCTGTTCCTGCTCGTCAAGATGCGCCCCGCCCGGCGGCGCCGGGACACCCTGAGCGCGGAGGTGCAGGCGGCGCGGGAGCGCGCGCGTCGCGCGGCGACCCCGCGCGAGCGGGCCGAGGCCCTGTGCGACGCGGGCGCGCACGCCCTGCGCGGCAGCCGCCGCGTCACGGCGGCCGTCGGCTTCTTCGTGCGGGCGATGCGCGCCGATCCCACCTCGGCCCGGACCATCGAGCTCACCACCGGCGCGCTGGCGAAGCGCCGGCCCCGGCTCCTGGAGAAGATCCTCTGGCGGAGGCTCGCGGTGCTCCCCTGGGACGGCGACCACCGCGAGGCCGCGCGCGCCGCGGCGATCGGGCTGCGGGATCTCTACCGGCGCGAGATCCGGGACCGGAACCGGGCCGAGATCATGCGCAAGCTGGCCGACTCGTTCGGCTGACGCGGCGCGCGGCCGCCCCGGGCCCCCGCCGCGTCCCCCCGCGGGCTCGCGTCACGTCCCCCAGAACGAGCGCGGCAGCGCGCCCCGGTTCGACAGCGCGACGATGTCCATGAGCAGCGCGATCGTCACGTGGACCAGGAAGCCCGAGTAGATGCTCCTCGTCCGCATCGCGAGCGATCCCAGCGCGATCCCGGCGACCACGGCGCCGGCCGCCTCGAGGTACGGCTTGCCGAAGTGGATCATGCAGTAGGGGACGATCATGGCGAAGATCGCGCCGGAGCCGAGGGTGTGCCGCAGGCCGGCGAGCCAGAAGCCGCGGAAGAAGATCTCCAGGGCGAAGAACTGGGCGAAATACATCGCCTCCCAGGCGATGAGGTCGAACCAGGAGCGCGAGGACTGCTTGTAGAACGGATAGTAGGCGCCGAAATCGGGCGCGCTCGCGACGATGAACACCGCCGGGACCACGACCGCGAGGCAGAGCAGGTAGATCCACGCGTGCTGCGCGAGCCCGCGGACGCGCAGCCCCATGTCGAGCAGGCTGTCCTTCGGGAAGCAGAGCTTCCACGCGACCATCGGGATGGCCACGTAGCCGAAGACGCGGGTGAACGACCACCAGACGTAGCTGTAGAGCTCGTCGTAGCGGCGGAGCGACACCGGCACCGCGGGCGCGCCCTGGGCGAGCGCCTGCGCGAGCTCGATCTCGCGCAGCCACGGGCGGATGTGCTCGTCGTAGACGGTCCGGCCGCCGTAGTACTGCTGGAGCATGAGCACGACCGCCGTGATCGTGAACAGGACGGCGGGCCGCCGGTCGTAGCCGCCGGCGGCGAGCGTGCGCCGCTGGTGCTCGTGGGCCTCGACGTCGAGCTCCCGCCAGGTGCGCCGGAAGAAGAGCCAGAGGAGGGGCGCGAGCGCGACGAACGCGGCGACGGGGAACAGCGCCCTGAGGAGCGTGCTCGCCAGGGCGGACGAGGACGCCTCGACGGCGCGGGGCCGCGCCTCTGCGAGCGGCCGGACCCGGTCGACGTGCGCCACGAGCCAGCTGCCGAGGTTGAACATCGGCGCGCCCTCTACCATGATCCGCGGCCCACCACAGCGGCCGCGCGCGGCGCCGGCCGGCAGCCCGCGCGCAGCGCCGTGGCCGCGCGCAGCTCGCCCGAAGCGCGGCCTTGCGGTGACCCGGGCCGCTCTGCTAGATCGCGGTCCCAATTCATGCCGCGCGAGTCATCTCGCGCATTGCCGGTGCAGGCACGCCTGCCCGCGGGAGTTTGAGCAATGGCTAGCAAGAATCCGCTCGCGATCGTGAAGGAGCGCTTCGGCGACAAGGCGAAGCTCGTCGAGGCCGTGAAGGCGTTTGCGAACGAGGACCTCTGGCTCGGGCGCGTCAGCTCGGATCGGGGCGGTTCGAAGGGGCTGGATCACGTCTCCAACACCAAGCTCCTCCGCCTCCACGCGACCTTCAGCGAGGTGAAGGAGAAGTTCGGGACCCGGGCGAAGCTCATCGACGAGACCCTGACGGTCCTGAACCGGACGAAGGATCAGGGCTACAAGAAGCGCCTCGAGGCGTACCCCGTCCCGCGCCTCTACGATCTCTACAAGTCGGCCTCGAAGCGGGCGAAGGCGGCGACGAAGTCCCAGGCCTAGGCGCCTCGCCTCGCGAGCGCGCGCGTGCGCGTTGATCGACGTCGATGACAATGTCGGGCCTGCCCGGGCTGCCTGCCCTTGAAGGTCCGGCTCTCCTATCGTAATTGAGCCGCGTCGCCAGCGCGCGGCGTCCAGCCGTCCAGCGTCGGACCGACGATCTGACGTCCCTCTGATGAGCCAGAAGCCCCTCGTGGGCCCTCCCCGTATGTCGGGGTTCGCCCCGCGCGAGCCCCGACAAGGAGAACGACTGTGAGCAGCGCGCCCGAGACGAACACCGACGACTGGACCACGGAAGACGCGAAGTCGCTGTACATGATCGACCGCTGGGGTCGCGGGTACTTCGACGTCAGCGCGGACGGCAACCTCACGGTGGCGCCCCTCCAGGAGCGCGGCCGCAAGATCGCGATCCGCGACGTCGTGGACGCGGCGCTCGAGCAGGGGCTCCGGACGCCGCTCCTGATCCGCTTCCAGGACCTGCTCCACCACCGGGTCCGGGCGCTCAACGAGGCCTTCAACAAGGCGATCGCCGAGAGCAAGTTCCGCGGCACGTACCGCGGCGTGTTCCCGATCAAGGTGAACCAGCTCCGCGAGGTCGTGGAGGAGATCCTCGACGCGGGCAGGACGTACCACTACGGCGTCGAGGTCGGCTCGAAGCCCGAGGTCTTCGCCGGCCTCTCGGTCCACTCGGACGCCGAGTCGCTGATCGTCTGCAACGGCTACAAGGACGAGAACTTCATCCGCACGGCGCTCATCGGGCGCAAGCTCGGCAAGAAGGTGATCCTCATCGCGGAGAAGCTCTCCGAGGTGCGGATGATCACCCGCGTCGCGAAGGACATGAACGTCGAGCCCATGATCGGCCTGCGGGTGCGGCTGCTCACCGAGGGCGCGGGCAAATGGAAGACCTCGGGCGGCGAGAACGCGAAGTTCGGGCTCTCCACCGCCGAGATCCTCGCCGCGATCAGGATCATGGACGAGGCCGGGATGAGCGCCTCGTTCAAGCTCCTGCACTTCCACATCGGCTCGCAGGTGCCGGACATCCTGATCATCAAGCGCGCCGTGCGCGAGGCGACGCGCTACTACGCGAAGCTCCGCAAGATGGGGCAGCGCATCGAGTACATCGACGTCGGCGGCGGGCTCGCCATCGACTACGACGGCTCGCGCTCGACGTTCCACTCGTCGATGAACTACTCGGTCGAGGAGTACGCGCGCGACATCGTGCACAACATCGCCGACATCTGCGACGAGGAGCGGGTGCCGCACCCGAACATCGTCTCGGAGTCCGGCCGCGCGATCGTCGCGCACCACTCGGTGCTGGTCGTCCAGGCGTTCGGCTCGATCGAGAAGACGCCGATGTCGCCGATCGACATCCAGACCGAGGAGCACAAGCTCATCCAGAACCTCCTCTACATCAAGGAGAACATCTCGGGGCCGAACCTCGGTGAGTCGTGGCACGACCTGCTCCAGATCAAGGAGGAGGCGCAGAAGATGTTCGAGCTCGGCCTGCTCAACCTCGACGTGAAGGCGCGGGTCGAGATCCTCTTCTGGGAGATCGCCGAGAGCATGCAGAAGATCGCGTCCGAGCTCGATCCCGAGGAGGTGCCCGACGATCTCGGCGAGCTCCGCAAGCAGCTCGCCGATCAGTACATCTGCAACTTCTCCGTGTTCCAGTCGCTCCTCGACCACTGGGCGCTCGGCGCGCTCTTCCCGATCGTGCCGATCCACCGCCTGAACGAGCGCCCGGCGGCGGACAGCACGCTCGTCGACATCACGTGCGACTCCGACGGCAAGGTCAGCAAGTTCATCGACCTGAACGACGTGAAGGACACGCTGCCGCTGCACCCGATCTCCGGCGACGCGCCCTACTACGTCGGCATCTTCCTGACCGGCGCGTACCAGGACATCATGGGCGACATCCACAACCTCTTCGGCCGGGTCAACGAGGTGCACGTGTTCCTCGATGACGACGAGGAGAGCGGGTACTACATTGAGGAGACGATCGCCGGGAACAAGATCCACGAGGTGCTGGCGCTGACCCAGTACGACAACCGCGATCTCGTGGGGAAGGTGAAGGCGCAGGTCGACGGCGCGATCAAGCAGGACCTCCTCAAGCCCACGGAGGGCATGAGGCTGCTCGCCGACTACGAGCGCGGGCTCAAGGATCAGACGTACCTGAGCCTCTGAGCCGCCCCGTGCCCTCCGCGCAGCCGACCACGGCGCCCGGGACCCGCGCGGCGCCTCGCCGGCGCGGCGCGCCCGGCTGGGCGAGCCAGGCGCTGCTCGTCGCCAGGAAGGACCTCGCGATCGAGCTCGCCACCGGCGAGATCGTCACGACGAGCGGGTTCTTCGCGGTGCTCGTCGCGGTGATCGCGTCGCTCGCGTTCCACGCGGGGCAGGACGCGACCGAGCGGGTCGCGCCCGGCGTCATCTGGGTGAGCGTGGCGTTCGCGTCGGTGCTCGCGCTGAGCCGCACGTGGCAGCGGGAGCGCGAGGACGGCGCGCTCGCGGGCCTGCTCGTCCTGCCGATCGCGAGGAGCGCCCTCTTCGCCGGCAAGGCGCTCGGGCTCTGCCTGTTCGTGACCGCGGTGGAGCTCATCATCATCCCGGTCGCGGCGCTCCTCTTCGCGGTGGATCTGGCGGAGGCGGGCTTGGGGCTCGCGCTCTTCTGCCTCGCCGCCACGCCGGGCATCGCCGCGAGCGGCACCCTGTTCGGCGCGATGACCGTGCGCACGCGCGCCCGCGACCTCGTGCTCGCGAGCGTGCTCTTCCCGCTGCTCGCGCCCACGCTGCTCGCCGCGGTGGCGGGGACACGCGAGCTCTTCGGCGGCGCGGCCGTCGGCGAGCTCACCGACTACATGGCGCTCATGGCCGTGTTCGACGTCGTGTTCATCGCGGGCGGGATCGGCCTGTTCGATCTGATGATCGAGGGCTGACCTGCCGCAAGTGCCGCAAGGCCGCGCGCCTCACGCCGAGGCGCCGCGCGCTCAGGCGGCCGCGCCCCGCTGCGCCAGCACGTCGTCCGCGACGGCCGCGGCCGCGCGCTCGATGCCGGCGAGATCGAGCGCGGCGCCCGTGCACTCGCCGAGCGCCCACACGCCGTCGCCGGCCCGGCCGCGCGCGTCGACGCTCACGGCGTACCCCGCGCGCGGGTCGTACCGGACCCGCGCGCCGGCCTGCGCCGCGACCTCGAACGACGGCGCCGCCGGCGCGTCCACCGCGACCGCGACGACCTTCAGGTCGCGGACCTGGCCCTCCTCGTCGAGCGGCGTGTCGCGCAGGGTCACGCTCTTCACCTGCGAGATCCCGTTCACCGCGACGAGCGCGGCGAGCGGGACGCGCGCCGCGAGCCGGTCGCCGAGGGCGCCGGCGAGCTCATCGGCCCAGAAGCCCTCGCCCGCGAGCGCGACGGGGCCGGTCGGCTCGACGCCGTGGGCCAGCAGCCGGCAGAGCGCGCGCGCGGAGAAGACGCCGGGCAGGTCGTTGTTCGGGACCGCGACGACGCCGTCGTGCGCTCCGGTCGCGAAGACCTTCGCGGGCGCGCGGACGACGAGCGCGCCGGCGTCGCCCGCGACCAGGATCTCGCCGAGGTACACGCCGGCGGCCACGTGCCGGGAGAACACGCGGACGCCGTCGAGCCGGTGCCGCGCGAGCAGCGCCGCGGCGCGGCGCGGCGCGGCGGCGAGCGAGCCCGCGGGGGCGAGCCCGTCGTCGACGAGCGCGACGCGGAGGCCTCGCGCCGCGAGCGCCGAGGCCGCCGCCACCCCCGCGGGCCCGGCGCCGATCACCGCCGCGTCCACGTCGAGCCGCGCGGCAGGCTCGACCGGGAGCGCCGCGCTCGGAAGCCGACCGAGGCCGGCGAGCTTGCGCGCGATCGACTGCACGACCCCGGACAGCCCGGGGACGCCGGCCATCAGGTGGTGGTGATCGATCCCCTGCGGGAAGAACCAGTCCGTCACCCGGAGCAGGTCGGCCTGCCGTGAGCCCACCACGTTCTGCGACTCGATGCGCTCGCCGCCCGCGGCCGGGCGCAGGCAGGTCATCACGTTGGGCACCCCGTCGACCCGCGCGAGGCAGCCGTCGCAGCCGCCGCGCAGGCAGGTCGGCGCCCTCGGGCGGTGCAGCTTCGGGCTCCGCGCGAGCGTCACGCGCCCGGAGGCGACCAGCGCCACGGCGAGCGGCTCCCCTCGCTCCGCCGGGACGGCCTCTCCGTCGAGGGTGATGGTGACCGGGTCCTCCAGCGCGCGACCTCGCCGAAACATGCGCGGACGCTAGCAGACGCGCGCGCGATCGTCCTACCGCGCGCCACGCGCCCCGCAGCAGGCGGGCCGCGCGGCCGCGGGAGCCCAGCCGAGAAGCTGTCCGCCGCTTCGCGCGGTGATCTATGCTGTGGCCGATGCGCCTCGGCGTCCTCGGCCCTGCACAGGGTGACCTGCCCGCGCTCGCTCGCGGCGCGCAGCACCTGCTCGACGAAGGGCACGCCGAGCGGGTCATTTACGTGGCCGACGACGACGCCCTCGACCGCGTCGTCGAGGGCTGGGCGCTGAGCCTGGTCGGCTCGAACCCCACCGCGGGCGCGCTGTTCGGCCGGGCCATCCGGTGCGCGACCGCCACGCCCGACGAGATCGACGCCTTCGTGGCGTCCGAGCAGGCGCGGCTGCGCCTCCAGGTGCTGATGAGCCTCCCGCCCGGCCAGCGCACGATCGAGATCCTGGACGGGCGCGTCGCGCTCTTCGTCTTCGACAAGGCGGCGCTCGACGAGGAGGACATCGTGGCGGCGTCCCTCCTCGTCTTCGGCAAGAGCCCTGAGCCGCTCATCAAGAAGGTCGGCACGCGGACGTTCTTCTCCCCGGGGCCGATCGGCTCCGAGGGCGGCACCGCGCTCCTCGACGACGGACAGGGCGGCGTCCGGATCGAGGTGATGAACTCGAGCGGCGCGGTGACCGCGCGCGAGATCGTGGGGCCGTCCGCCTCGGTCTCCAGGATGAGGGTGCAAGGTGGCTCTCAAGGCTGAGGAACCCGCGGGCGCTCCCGGCGACGCCCGCGCGCGCGCGCCGTCGGGAGCGCGCCGCGTCGCCGTCTTCGGGGGCAGCTTCAACCCGCCCCACGTCGCGCACGTGCTCGCGGCGACGTACGCGCTCTCCGTCGCGCCGATCGACGAGGTGCTCGTCGTCCCCGTCTTTCGCCACCCCTTCTCCAAGGAGCTCGCGCCGTTCGAGCATCGCCTCGCCATGTGCGAGCTGGCCCTCGGCTGGCTGCCGCGCGTGTCGGTGTCGGCGGTCGAGCGGGATCTCGGCGGCGAGAGCCTCACCCTGCGCACGCTGGAGCACCTCGCCGCGGCGCACCCGGACTGGGCGATGCGGCTGCTCGTCGGCGCCGACGTGCTCCCCGATCTCCCGAGGTGGCACCGCTTCGATCGCATCGAGCAGCTCGCGCCGCCGATCGTCCTCGGCCGCTCGGGCTTCGCCGCGTCGCCCGCGGATCACCCGGGCGAGGCCGCGGGCGGCCCCCGCTCGCCCCTGTGCCCCGCGGAGGTGCTGCTCCCGCAGATCTCGAGCACCGAGATACGCCGCGCGTTCGCCGCCGGCGATCTGGACGCCGTGCGCCAGCGCGTCCCGGCCGCGGTGATCACCTACGCCCGCGCGCACGGCCTCTACGGGAGCGCCCCGTGAGCGCGGCTCCGGTGCGCGACGGAGAGGGCGCGGGCGCTCCGCGACCGCCCCACGAGGGCGAGGCGGGGCCGGACATGACCGTCTTCATCTACGGCGGCGGCAAGGTAGGCCGCGGGCTCGCGCGCGCGATCCGCGCCGCCGGGCTCCCCGTCACCCTCAGGGCGGCGCGGGACGGGCTCCCGGCGGATCGCATCGACGCGGACCTCGTGATCGTCGCCGTGCGCGATCGCGACATCGCGCCGTGCGCCGCGGCGCTGCGCGCGCGGGGGCTCGTCGGCCACAGGGACGTCGCGGTGGTGCACTGCGCCGGCGCGCTCGGCCCGGAGGCGCTCGCGGGGGCGCGCGGCGGCCGCGTCGCGGTCGCGCAGATGCACCCGATGATCTCCTTCGCCTCGCCCGAGTTCGCGCCCGCCCTGGCCCGCGGCCACCTGCTCGTCGACGGCGACGCGCGCGCCGCGCTCGTCGCGCGCGCTCTCGGCGAGCGCCTCGGGATGACCCCGCGCGTGTTCCCCGATCTCGATCGCGTCGCCTACCACGCCGCGGCGGGCCTCGTCGCCAACGGCGCCGCCGCGCTGGCCGCCGCCGGCGTCGACCTGCTCGAGCGCGCGGGCGTCGATCGGACGACCGCCGCGGCGATGCTCGGCCCGCTGCTCCGCACGGTCGCGGACAACGTCGAGGCGCTCGGCGTACCCGAGGCGCTCACCGGGCCCGTGCGGCGCGGCGATGCGGCCGGCGTCGCGCGGCACCTCGAGACGCTCCGCCGGCTCGCGCCGCACCTCGTGCCGCTCTACCTCGCCGCCGGCGCCACGCAGCTCCCGCTCGCGCGCGCCCTGGACGAAGCGCCGCCGGCCGCGTTCGACGCCATCCAGCAGGTCCTGGACGGAACGTAGCAGCCGAGCTGAAATTTTCTGTTGATGCGGCACGGGTGACCGTGCAACACCCGGCGGCCAGACGGCGGGATCCGTTGATGTGCGGTCCAGCGTGGGGGTACGCTTGTGGTGCTTTGGGATCCGTCGCCGCAGCCTGCGCTTCTTCTGCCACAACGAGCGAGGCCGGAGGCTTCCGGACGCTCGATGAGCGCGTTCGTGACGCCGCGTCGCGTGGAGTCCTCCACGTCCATGGACGCCGGTCGGTCCTGGACGCCGTTTGCGCCCACCTCGCGCGTCGCGCGCGCGGCGCGGGGCGCTCGCTGATCTCGGCCGCGCACGCCGCGGATCGGGATCCCTGGCGCGACCTCGCGCTGCGCTGCGGGGTCACCTCCACGGACCCCGCGGAGGCCGCGCAGGGGATCAGCGCCGCCGCGCAGGGCGCGGTCCTGCTGCTCTCCGAGGGGGAGCCGACGAGCTGGGGCGGCCTCGTGCTCGAGGAGCTGTCCCGCCTCGTCGCGGAAGGGTCGAGCGCCACGCTGGTCATCGTGTGCAGCGACGCCGCGATGCGGCCGTGGACGAGCGCGATCACCGTCGACGCCGTCGCCTCGCCGGACGATCTGCACCGCTTCTGGGAGGCGGTCGCCGAGGACGCGGAGCGCCGGATCGTGTCCAAGATCGAGCGGCTCGACGCGCTCGAGGGCTGGTGCTCCGCCGCGCTGGCCACGCCCCCGGAGCAGCGCCGCGCGCGGCCGACGCCGAGCGGCGCGGCCAGGCGGCTGCTCGATCGGCTCGCGCTGAGCCAGCGGCCGTGGCCCTCCGCGCAGCTCGGCCTCCTCGGGGCCCGGCGGCCGGATGGCGAGCCCGGCGCCGCCGGGCGGGCCGGCGCCGCCGAGGAGCTCTCCGCCCTCGGGCTGATCGACGTCGACGAGCGCGGGTGGGTGGCGGCGCGGGACGCGGCGATCGACCCGGCCGGCGCAGATCCCGACGACGTGCTCGCGGTCGCGGAGGCGCTCGAGGCGCTCGCGGCCGATCCGTGGAGCCTCGCGCGCGCGAGCGAGCTGTTCGCGTGGCTCGGCCGCGAGGAGCGCGCGGAGGCGGCGGCGATGCTGGCGATCTCCTCGGCCGGCGAGCCGTCGGCGCGCGCCGATTTCTGGCAGCGCTGGTCCCGGTCGATGCGGGCGCTCGCCGGGACGAAGCGCGCCGGCGCCGAGGGCGCGCCCCCGTCGCCCGAGGGCGACCGGCTGCTGCGCGCCGCGGAGCTCGCGCTGCGGCTCGGCGACGTGGAGTTCGCGATCGACTTCTCGTCGGCGGCGCTGCGGGAGCGCGAGTCGTTCGACGCGCTGCTCGTGCACGGCCGGGCGACGAGCGCGCGCGGCGATCTGATGACCGCCTCGATGGTGCTCGCGCGCGCGCTCGCGCGCGCGGCCACGCCCGCGGAGCGCTCGCGCGGCGCCGTGGAGATGGCGGAGCTCTGCTGCAAGACGGGCGACCTCGCGGCGGCCAAGGGCCACGCCGAGGAGGGGCTCGCCGGCGCGGGCGAGCTCGCGACGCGGCTCCAGGCGCGCAACATCCTCGGCAAGCTGCTCCTCGCGCAGCAGGCCTTCGCGGAGGCGGAGCGGCACTTCGCGGCCGACGCGTGGGAGGCGGCGTGCGGCGGCGAGCCCGTCAGCGAGCTGCGCGCCCGGCTGAACCGCGCGATCGCGCTGCTCTCCAGCGGCCGGCTCGACGAGGCGCGCTCGATGCTCACCAAGGTGCTCGAGGACGGGGAGCGGCGCGGCGAGCGCCTGGCGACGGCCTACGCGCTCACGAACCTCGCGGTGATCGCGCACCTGAAGCACGAGTACCCCGAGGCCTTGCGGCTCCTCGAGCGCTCGATCGACATCTTCCGCAAGATCGGCGACAAGGTCGCCCTCGTCAACCTCATCGCGAACCTCGCGGAGATCCGGCTCCAGCTCGGGCTGATCGAGGAGGCCGAGCAGGCGCTCGCGTTCGCGCGGAAGGTCTGCGGCGCCGTGATCCCCGGCGTGTGGATCACGCACGTGGCCTGCGTCGCGGCGCAGATCCACCTGGAGTGCGGTCGCTCCCTGGACGCCTGGTCCGAGCTCAGCCCGGCGTTCACGTACGGCGCCGGCCCGAAGCTCGGCGAGTGTTACGTCATCGCCGGGCGCATCGCGCTGGAGGACGGCGACCTCCTCCAGGCCGCGCAGATGCTCGCGAAGGCGCGCCCGGAGGCGAGGTCCGACCGGCTCCGCGTCGAGGTCGCCCTGCTCGACGCGGTGCGCGCGCGCGCCGCCGGCGAGCCCTACGGGCAGATCGCCGCCGAGGCGCTCGCGCTCGCGCGCCAGGCGCACACCCGCGAGCGCGCCCTGGAGGCGCACGTGCTGCTCCACCTCGCGTCGGTGTCCGGGGATCGGTCGTCCCACGCGCCCGAGGACGATCCGGCGGCCGCGCGCTCGCACCTCGAGGCGGCGATCGCGCTGCGCGACCGCATCGCCGAGTCGCTCCCGCCCGAGATCGCGCGCAAGTTCCTGGCGCGCCGCAGCTTCGCGGAGCTCGCGCGGCTCGAGGCCTGCGCGCGCAGCGCCGCCGAGGCGGAGTCGAGGGGCGGCTGCGAGCTCTGCGGATCGAGCGCGTGCGCCGGGTGCGCGCGTGCGTCCGTCCGCGCGCTGAAGCCGCCGAGCGCGGCGCCGGCGATCAAGCGCATGGCGGGCACGACGCCCGCGCTGCTCAGCCTCATCCACCAGATCGAGAAGGTCGGCGCGAGCGACGCGACCGTGCTGATCCACGGCGAGAGCGGCACCGGGAAGGAGCTCGTCGCCGAGGCCATCCACGAGGTGAGCGCGCGGCGGATGGGCCCGCTGGTCAAGGTCAACTGCGCCGCCCTGGTCGAGACGCTGCTGCTCTCGGAGCTGTTCGGGCACGAGAAGGGGTCGTTCACCGGCGCCGCGTCGCGCCGTCGCGGGCGGTTCGAGCTCGCGGAGGGGGGGACGCTCTTCCTGGACGAGATCGGCGACATCTCGCCGCGCACCCAGGTCGCGCTGCTCCGCGTCCTGCAGGACAAGACCTTCGAGCGGGTCGGGGGTGTCACCCCACTGCGCGCCAACGTCCGCATCCTCTGCGCAACGCACCGCGACCTGCGCGCCATGGTCTCGCGCGGCGAGTTCCGGGAGGACCTCTATTATCGCCTCCGGCAGGTCGTCCTGGAGGTCCCCGCGCTCCGGCAGCGGCCGCGGGATCTGCCGGTGATCGCGGCCGCGATCCTGGAGCGGATCGCCGGCGAGCGCGGCACGGCGCCGAAGCGCCTCTCCAGCAGGGCCGTCTCGGCGCTGTCGCGGCACTCGTGGCCGGGCAACGTGCGCGAGCTCGAGAACGCGCTGCGCGCCGCGGCCATCTTCGCGGACGGCGACGTGATCGATCTCGAGGACTTCACGGCGAACGTGGAGGGGCTGCAGGCCCTCGGCGCCGTGGAGCCGCTGAGCGCTCCGATGACATCGCGGGCTGGCATGCAGCCTGCAAGCTCTGCGAGCGCCAGCGAGCCCCCCAGCGCGCCGCGCTCGTCGGCGCCCGAGCGGGCCGAGGGCGAGCCTGACCACGCTTCGGCGCCCGTCGACCGCACGCCGCTGGAGCTCGCGTACGCGCACGTCCGAGGAGGGGTGAGCCTGAGCGACATGAAGCGCGAGATCGAGCGCGAGTGCATCGCCCGGGCGCTCGACGAGAGCCGCGGGAATATCACGCGCGCGGCCGTGCTCTTGGGTATGAAGAGGCCACGCCTCTCGCAGCTTGTGAAACAGTATGGCTTTGGTGGGACGTCGGAGGAGTGAAGTGATGCGAGGTTGCAGGACGACATGGCTGTTCGGAGGCCTCGCGCTCGCGCTGTCGGCGCCCGCGCTGCTGGCCGGGTGTGCGATCGCGCCCGGAGAGCGCGACGAAGACGGCGACGCGTGGGGCGAGCTCGATCCGGCGACCTCCGAGGAGGCGTCCGGGTTGAGCGATGATGGGGCCGGCGTCGACGCCGACCACGTCGTCGGCGTCCCCCTGCGCGAGGGCGCGCGTCCGGCGACGCTCCTGCAGCGCGCCGCCGGGAAGGCGCCGGGCACCGAGGGCCCCCTCGGCACGACGACCTACGTGCGGTCGGGGGACTCGCACCTGCCCGAGCCGCTCCCCTGGCACGGCCAGGACGGCACGAACGGCCGCGACCACGCCTCGCCGGAGAGCGACGGGACGCGCTGAGCCGCGCCGCTGATCCGGGGCGACCACGTCGCCCCGGGCGGGTTTTGGCGCTGCGCCACGGCTCACCGCGGTAGCCTTCGGGCGTGGCGCCGCTCGGGATCGATCTCCGCACACGGACGACCCTTGTCTGCGGGGCCCTGGCCCTCGCCATCGCGGCCTCGACGTTGCTCCGAGGCCGCGTCCGCCGCGTTCACCTCTTCTTCGCCGCGTTCGCCGCCGACGTCGGGCTCTGGTACCTGTCCCAGTCGCTCTTCGGCTTCTTCCAGGCCTCGATCTGGGAGCGCTTCACCGCGATCCTCGCCGTGCTGCTCCCGCAGTTCGCGCTGCAGCTCTTCGAGGCGATGATCCCGCACGACGGGCACCGCCGCTCGCGGCTGCTCCGGTTCGCGGGGGTGCTCGTCATCCCGCTCTTCATCCTCGTGCTGGTGAGCCGCGAGCCGGGCTCCTGGCTCGACTGGCTCACGCGCGGCTGCATCTTCACCTACGTCTTCGCGCTGCTCACGGCGGGGCTGTACACGCTCGGCCAGCGCGGCAAGCAGAGCTCGTCGCGCGCGACGCAGCGGCGCGTGCGGTTCCTCGTGGTGATCGGCGCGCTCGCCGGCCTGGCCAGCGTCGCCGACTTCGCGTGGTTCCTCGGCGCGGAGCCGCCGCCGGTCGGCGCGGCGCTCTCGATCGTGTTCCTGTTCGTGCTCGCCCAGGCGCTCCGGCACGAGCGGCTCCTCGACGCGTACGAGATGCTCGCGCGCCTGCTCGTCGCCACCGCCGTCGCGTTCCTGATCGCGCTCATCTTCTACCTCCTGCTCACGTTCATCGGCGGCTTCAACACGATGTACCTGAACGCGGTGCTCGCCGCGATCGTGGTCATCGTGCTGTTCGATCCGCTCCGGGAGCGCGTCGAGGAGCAGATCCAGCGCCTGTTCTTGCGGGAGCGCTTCGATCTCGATCGCTCGCTCGCCGACGCCCGGCGGCGCCTCGTGCACACGCTGGAGGTCGAGGAGATGGGCTCGATCGTGATGAGCGCGCTCGAGCAGTCGCGCCGGGTGACCGCGGCGGCGCTGTACCTGCGCGATCAGGACGGGACCGGCTTCGACCGGCTCGCCTCGCTCGGGCCCCGGGTCCCCGAGCGGATCGAGGTGGCGACCGCGAGGGCGCTGCTCGAGCGCCTCGATCGGGGGCCGCTCGCGATGGAGGAGCTCGAGCGCGAGGCCCGCGAGCGGCGCGCGCGCCTGAGCCACAGCGACGCGGTCGACAACGGCAACTTCGCGAGGCGGACGGAGGTGCGCCCCCAGGTCCCGGAGGACGCGGTGCTCGCCGCGGCCGAGGTGCTCGGCAGCCTGTGCTCGGGCGTCGTGCTCTGCGCGCGCGACGAGCAGGGCGATCCGATCGGGCTGCTCGTGGTGGCGGACACGCGCGTGCGCGACGCGTTCTCGCCCGAGGAGCTGACGCTGCTCGAGACGCTCGCCGCGCAGATCGGCGTCGTCGTGGAGAACTCCCGCCTCTACGCGCAGATGAAGGAGCGGGACCGGCTCGCGCTCCTCGGCCAGATGGCGGCCGGGCTCGCGCACGAGATCCGGAACCCCCTCGGCGCGATCAAGGGGGCGGCGCAGCTGCTCGCCGATCCGGTGCCGGAGGCGCAGATCGATCCGGCGTCGCGCGAGTTCATCGGGATCATCCTCGAGGAGGTCGACCGGCTCGACCGCGTCGTGGGGTCGGTGCTCGATCTCGCGCGGCCGGCGCAGGGCTCGGTCGTCCCGACGGACGTGAACGCGATCGTGCGCCGCACGCTGCAGGTGCTCTCGATCGAGCGCCGGAGCGATCAGCTCGAGGTCGAGGTCACGCTGGACCCCGATCTCCCCCGGGTCGCCATCGATCCCGAGCAGCTCCGGCAGGTCTTGATGAACCTGTTCCGCAACGCCGTCCAGGCGATGAAGGGCCGGGGCAAGGTGGTGATCTCCACGCGCGTCCGCTTCGGCCGCGGGACGCGGCCGGGCTCCGGCTCGGACGAGCCGTTCGTCGAGCTCAACGTCGCCGACAACGGCCCCGGCATCTCCCAGAAGGTGCTCGCGAACATCTTCCTGCCCTTCTTCACCACGAAGGAGAAAGGGACGGGGCTCGGGCTGTCGATCAGCCAGCGCATCGCGCAGAGCGCCGGCGGCCGCATCGAGGTCCGCTCCTACGAGGGCAAGGGGAGCAACTTCGCCGTGATCCTCCCCGCCTCGGTCGACAAGCTGGGCGCGCCGGCCCCGGCCCCGACCCCGGCGCGGCCGACGGCGGAGCCGGCGCCGCTCGAGCGGCCTGGCTGACGCGGGCGACGCGCCTCGCCGCGATCAGCCGTAGCGCGACGAGAGGAGCTGCGCGAGCGCGGGGCTCTCGCGCACGAGCGCGAGCGTGTGCTCGGCGTGGCCGTGCGCGTAGCCGTTGCCGATGTAGAGGTCGATGTCCTTGCCGATCCCCTCGGCCCCGAGGGCGGCGGCGGTGAAGCTCGTGCTCATCGCGAAGAAGTACGCCTTGCCGCGGTCGCGCGTGGCGACGATCGCGCTGAGCTCCACGCCGGGGACGTTGACGCACGAGAGCGTGAGGTCTGCGCCCGCGTCGCCCGTGAGCGGCAGCACCACGTCGCGCACCGCGATGGGGTCGCGCGCGTCCGCGACCGCGACGTGATCGCAGATCCCGAGCGCGCGCAGGTCGGCGGCGAACTCCGGGGACGCCTCGATCCCGATCACGCGCCCGGATCGGCCGACGCAGCGCCGCGCCTCGGCCGCGCAGAGCAGGCCCGATTTCCCGCCCGCGCCGAGCACGACCACGGTGTCGCGGGAACCGGCGAAGCGCGCCACCTGGGGCGCCGCGCCGGCGACGTCGAGCAGCGCGAGCGCGAGCCGCTCGGGCATGTCGTCCGGCATCCGGGCGAGCGGCGCCGAGGCGAAGACGATCGCGGCGCCCTCGACGTCGATCTGCGCGGACGCGGGGCGCACGGCGACGATCCGCCGCAGCGAGAGCGGCGTGAGCGAAAGCGACGCGAGCGTCGCGATGCGGTCGCCCACGGCGAAGCCGCGGTGCTCGGCCAGCGCGCCGACCCTGCGCACCACGCCGAGCAGCATTCCGCCCGAGCCGGTCACCGGGTTGTGCTGCTTGCCCCGCCGCGCCACCGTCTCGAGGACGAGCCGCGCCACCCCTTCCGGGTCGCCGCCCGACGCCTCCTCCATCTGGCGGAAGCTCGCGGCGTCGATGTTCAGCGTCTCCACGTCGACGACGATCTCGGTCTCGAAGTGGCGCGAGGTGTCGGCGCAGAGGCGCTCCGCGGGTTGCGGGAGCGCCCCCGGTGGATCGAGCACGCGGTGCGTGCCCAGCGGATCGCCTGCGGAGAGGGTGCGTTGCGTCGCTTCAGAGCTCACATCGAGCCCGTTGAACATGCCGGCCCCGAAAGCAAGAGCAATGAGCCGGGGAAGGCGCAAGGATCCTGGCCGGGGGCGCCCGGCGCGCTTCCGACGGGGCCTGCTCGCCCGCCGGACCCGGGGCGAAGACCCGCGATTTCTCCCGATGATTTCGCGTATTTGCCGCCGCCGGAGGGCGAGCCCAGACCCCCCGGCAGGGGGGCGCGGCGGCGCGCCGCGTCGAAGGGAGCGGGCCGCCTCGATCGAAAGAACGGAGCGGATCGCTTGACCACCTTTGCTCGGTGAAACTAAGCTTTGCCCCCTGCTGGCGCTCGCGTAGCGCAACGAAGGTTTTTACTCCCTGCGATGGACAACCACGCTCCCAAGGTGTCGGCAACGCGGCAACTAGCGTTGCGCTTCATCTCCGGGAAGTACCAAGGCGGCGAATTCCCCCTCGGGGAGCAGCAGGAGATCGTCGTAGGGCGCTCCAGCGACCTCGACATGGTCCTCGTCGAGGATATGGTCTCCCGGCGCCACGCCCGCATTGCATGTACCGATCAACAGATCGTCATCGAGGATCTCGGCTCGACGAACGGCACGTTCGTCAACGGCGAGAAGATCAAGAAGACGACCCTGAAGGAGGGTGACCGTGTGCTCATCGGTACCAGCATCCTCAAGGTCGTCTCCACCGACCCCGGCGCGCCCCCGGCGCGCCGGCGGATGGATGAGCCCTCGTTGAGGAGCGGTCAGACCCGGTCGATGTCCGGGTCGATCGACGAGATCCCGCTCCCGGATCTGCTTCAGCTCTTCGGTACATCGAAGAAGAGCGGAGTCCTCGTCGTCCGCTCCGACGACGACGTCGGCAAGATCTACCTGCGCAAGGGCATCGTGACCTTTGCGACGATCAACGATCTCACCGACGTCCCGCCGCTCAAGAGCGTCTACCGCATCCTCACGTGGGTGGGCGGGACGTTCGATCTGGAGCCGGCCGAGGAGCGGGTCATGACCGGCGAGATCAGCGCGACGGTGCAGGAGCTCCTCATGGAGGGGCTCCGGCAGATCGACGAGCTGAACAACATCCGCCATCAGCTCCCGGATCTGTCGGCGCGCCTGATCATCCCCCAGCCGCTCAAGCCGGCGCTCCGCGACCTCACGCCCGTCGATCTGGACGTGCTCCAGATCGCCTTCAACCACGGGCACCTCGCGATGGTCCTCAACAAGAGCCCCGCGACGGATCTCGAGACCGCGCAGTCCGTGCTGAAGCTGATCCACGCAGGGTACCTGCGCGCCGAGTGAGCCGATCGGTGGCGCCGGGCGCCACGAGGCCGCGCCGCGTCCGGCGCTGAGCCTGCGGCGCCGCCGCGCGTCCGCGGTGGCGCGCACGCGCTGAGCTCGCGGCGTCGCTGCGATTCCGCGGTGGCGCGCACGCGCTGAGCTCGCGGCGTCGCTGCGGTTCCGTGCTGGCGGGCAGGCGGTGAGCCCGCGGCGTCGCTGCCGCGCTCGGGCCTGCAGCGGGCCGCAAGGCAGGAAGATCGTTGCCTTTTCTCCCTGCCTCGCCGGCGATGTCGATCGCGTCGAGGTGCCGCCGCTCCGCTGTCCCGGCGGCGAGGCGGCCTCAGGCCTTCGACGGGTCGCGCCCCAGGGCCGAGAGGCGCAGCGTCACGGCGCGGGAGTGCGCCTGCAGGCCCTCGGCCAGCGCGAGCTTCTCGATGACCGGCCCCTGCGCCCGCAGCGCCCCGGCGGTGTACCGGATGAGGCTCGCGCGGGTCACGAAGTCGTAGACGCCGAGCGGCGACCCGAAGCGGGCCGAGCCCCCGGTCGGCAGCACGTGCGACGGCCCCGCGAGGTAGTCGCCGGCGGCGACCGGCGTGAGGCTGCCGAGCAGGGCCGCGCCGAGCGTGCCGATCTCGGCGAGCAGCGCCTCGGCGTCCTCGACGTGGAAGGCGACGTGCTCGACCGCGAGCTGATCGGCGACCTCGGCGAGGCGAGCGCGCGAGCCGACGACCAGCGCCGCCGCGTGCGTCGAGAGCGACGCCTCCACGATCGAGCGCCGCGTGAGCTCGGGGAGCGCGGCGTCGAGCTCGCGCGCGACCGCCTCCGCCAGCTTGGCCGACGTGGTCGCGAGCAGCGCGTAGGACACCTCGTCGTGCTCGGCCTGCGAGAGCATGTCGGCCGCGACGAGCCGCGGATCCGCGGAGTCGTCGGCGATCGCCAGGATCTCGCTCGGCCCCGCGATGCCGTCGATCGACACGTCGCCGAAGACGAGCCGCTTCGCGCAGGCCACGTAGGCGTTGCCGGGGCCCACGATCTTGTCGACCGGCGCGAGCTCCGGGAGGCCGTAGGCCATCGCGGCGATCGCCTGCGCGCCGCCCGCGTCGAGCAGGGTCGTCACGCCGGAGAGGTGCGCCGCGGCGAGCGTGGCGTCGTCGGCCGACGGGCTCGCCAGCACGATCTCCCGCACGCCCGCGACGCGCGCGGGGATGGCCGACATCAGCACGCTCGACGGGTAACGGGCCTTGCCGCCGGGCGCGTAGACGCCCACGCGGCGCAGGGGGCGCACGCGCATGCCGAGGAGGACGCCCTCCTCCTCGTAGCTGAAGCCGGCCTGCAGCGGGGGCCCGCCCGGCGCGACGTCCGCGGGGCCGAGATCGCCCGCGTCGCGCTGCCGCTCATGGTACCGCGCGATCCTCGCGGCCGCGACCTCGATCCCGGCGCGGACCTCCGGCGCGAGCCGCGCGAGCGCCTCGGCCCCGCCGAAGCCGCCCTGCGACTCGGGGCCGGCGTGGCGGACCAGCGCCTTCGGCGTCCGCCGCTCGAACTTCTCGATGTAGCCGAGCACGGCGGACGTGCCCCCGCGGCGCACGTTGTCGATGATCTCGGTCACCGCAGGCGTGACGTTCGCGAGATCGCCCGTGCCGCGGGCGCGCAGGGCAGACAGGGTGGACTCGAACTCAGGCGAACCTTCGATGTAGATGGGGAGCATGGCTTGCGTCGGACCGGCGCGGCAGAGACGCGCGCGCGGGGCGACACCCCGTACCACAGCGCCCCGGCCGGCGGTACGTGGTGGTTCCGCGCATGCGCCCGCGCGCGCGCCGTCGACCGACATCGTCCCCGCCCGTCGCCGCCGGCGGACGCGCGGCGGCCGGCGAGTTTCCCGGCCCGAGCGGATGGAGTAGGGTCGGCCCATGCGGCCCGGTTCGTTCGGACTCACCTCCTCCGCGCTCGCGCTCGGGCTCGTCGCGCTCGCGCCCGCGGTGCTCGTCGGGTGCCCCGAGAACTCCTGCTTCCTCAAGATCTGCCAGGGCGCGAGCTGCCGCTGCTCGATCTCGTCGTGCAGCGACGGCGCCGCCTTCGACACCACGCAGAACCGCTGCCGGTGCCTGAAAGGGTACCTCTCGGTCGCGGGCCAGTGCCTCACGCCCCAGGCGGCGAACGCCTACTGCGGCGTGGGTCGCCATTGGGAGAACGGCGGGTGTGCCGCCGACCGGTGCCGGCCCGGCGACGAGATCGATCAGAGCACCGGTTACTGCGTGTCGCGCGAGCAGGTGGCGACCAACATCGGGGTCGCCGTCGGCGCCGGGCAGCAGCTCGGCTGCCCGCCCGGCCAGCAGCTCATCGTCGACGGCCCCACCGCCGCCTGCGTCCCGCTCGCGCAGACGTGCGCGCGCGACGAGGTCTGGACCGGTCAGGCGTGCGCCAAGGTGGGGCAGTGCCCGACGGGCTCGATCTGGGACCCAGCGCTCGCCCAGTGCGTGCAGTACGCGCAGGGCTCGGGCGAGAGCGGCCTCAGGGTCAACGTGGCGCAGTGGGCGTCCGCGAACTACGGGCCGGACGGCGGCATGGGCACGAGCGGCTTCTGCGGCGCATTCGCCAAGAAGCCGTACAGCTTCGGGATCGTCGAGGGGGCGTCGGCGTACGTCCGGATCAACGTCATGATGTCCTTCCCGGAGACCGAGATCGCCCGCGGCGTGGTGCAGGCCGTGACGGTGTTCGACGCGAGCGGGAACCCGGTCCCGCCGCGCGGCGCCGCGGAGGTCGACGCGGCGGCGCGCAACATCTTCAGCACGCTCGTCCTCGGGGGCGGGCGGGCCAGCGCGCCGACGTCCTCGACCACCGTCCGGTGCGCGATCGTCCACGCCGGCAAACCCCAGCCGGTGCCCGCCGTCGGCGGGCTCTGACCCCGGCGCTCACGGCCGCGTCAGCGTGCTCACGACGCGCGTGGCCGGCAGCGCGCTCAGGCCGACGCAGCTGACGACCCGGTTGCGCTCCATCACGAAGTTGCGCGCGGACGGCTCGATCTTCGCGAACTCGACGCTCAGGCGGGCGCCGTCGAAGCTCGCGCGCAGGGGGCGGTCGTCCACGGCGCTGCGGACGTCCTGGCAGGTGCCGCGCGAGCGCGCCGGATCGAATTTGCCCCCCTCGGGCGCGATGAAGCGGATCCGGTCCTCCACGGCGAACACCCCGGCCTCGCCGGGGATCTCGCGGAGCGAGAAGCGGGCTTCGCCCTCCTCGTACTCCTGCGGCGCGAACTGCTCCGGGCGGCGCACCCGGAACTCGAGCGCCTCGCCGGCGAGCACGGCCTCGAGCTCGCGCCCGTTGCCGACCCACAGCCCGGCCAGGGCGGCGAGCGGCGACGGCGGCTCGCTCGCGCCGGCGTCCGCGGCGGCGCCGCTCGCGCTCGCCGCCGGCGGCGACAGCTGCGGCGCGGCGCCCTGCCTGCGGCCGTCGCGCTGCCCGTCGAGCACGCCGAGCGCGCGCAGCGCGGCGGCGCCGCCGGCGATCGCGAGGACCCCGGCGCCGATCGCGAGCCAGGGGCGGCGCGCCCGCGGCGACCTCGAGGGCTTGTTCCCGAGGGCCGCGCCCGGCGACAGCGCGGCGTCGCGCGCCTCGTCGACCGTCGTGGCCGCGGGCGGCGGGCGGCTCGATCCGGCGAGCGGCGGCGACGACGGCACGGGCCGCGTGGGGCGGGCGATCGTGTCGAGCGCGGCGAGCATCTCCTCGCAGCTGGCGAAGCGGTCGGCCCTGTCCTTCGCGCACGCCTTCTGGAGGAGGGCGTCGAGCTCCGGGGGCACGTCGCGCCGCGCGGCGCTGACGCTCGGGAGCGGCACCTCGGCGTGCAGCCGCATGATCTCGACGTCGCTCTCGGCGTCGAACGGCACGCGGCCGACCAGCATCTCGTAGAGGACGACGCCGAGCGCGTAGATGTCCACCCGCTTGTCGAGCGCGCGCTGCCCGAGGACCTGCTCCGGCGACATGTAATAGAGCGAGCCGATGATCCCCTTCGTGAGCCCGCGGCCCGCGAGCGCGTCCGCCTCGGCCTTCGCGATCCCGAAGTCGGTGACCTTCGCGACGCCGTCCTTCGCGCGGATGAGGACGTTCGCGGGCTTGAGGTCGCGGTGGATCACCCCCTCGTGATGCGCGGCCGAGATGCCGGAGGCGATCTGGCGGAAGATCGAGAGCGCCTCCGGCAGCGGCATCGGCCGGCGCTCCTCGGCGTAGCGGGAGAGCTTCTGCTCGAGGCTCTCCCCGTCGATGTACTGCATGACGAGCCAGAGCTCGTCCCGCTCCGCGACCACCGCCTTCAGGTGGACCACGTTCGGGTGATCGATCTGGGCGAGCGCCCGGCCCTCGGCGAGCGTCCGCGCGCGCACGTCGGGCCGGTGCCCGAGCTCCTGCCGCACCGCCTTCAGGACCACGTGCAGCCCCGTGTGGACGTCGCGCGCGAGGTAGACGACGCCCATGCCGCCCTCACCGAGGACGCGCTCGATCACGTACTTCTGATCGACGAGCGTCCCGGCGGGGAGGTGACCGCCGGGCACGCGCCGCGGGAGCGAGCCCGCCAGCGGCGCCGGCACCACCTGCGGCGCCGGGGCTCTGCGCGGCGCGTCAGCGCCCCCGACCTCGGGGGGCGGCTGGCTGGCGTGGTGCGCGTCGTCCTCGGACAGCAGCGCCTCGGGCAGCAGCGCCTCGGGCAGGGGCTGCCCAGGGACGGTCGCCGTCGGTCCGCCGGGCGCGGCGGAGGGCGAGCGCGTCGCGACGTCGGCGGCGCCCGGCGCGGCCAGCGGGGATCCGCAGGTCACGCAGAACCGGGCGGAGCCAGGGTTCTCTGCGTTGCAGGCCGGGCACCTCGGCATGGCACGATCCGCGAGCTCCACGGCGCGCCACGGAGGCGGCGCGCCGCGGACGCTACGTCACGTCCAGTGACCCGCGCGGAGCGCCGCGGAGTCGATCGTCTTGATCTTCGGCGCGAGCGCCTCGCGGAAGATGGCCTCGTCGTCGTCGTCGAGGCCGCTCTCTCCGAACCCGGAGGCGACTTCCATCGAGGTCGCGAGGATGCGGAGGAACTGCTGGAAGCTCGAGGCGCAGAGCTCGGGCTTGAGGGAGTCGGTCCCCGTCATACAGGTGAACACGGGACAGTCTCCCTCGGCGTCGAGCTTCGAGATGTCGAGAAAATAAGGATCTCCGAGCAGGGCGCTGCGCGCGATGAGGATCCAGCTTTTGCGCCAGCCTGGGAGGGAGCTCTCGCCGCCGTTCGCCTGCTGCTCGGCCGCGAGTTTGTCCGAGGGGATGAGCCGCACGCGCTCGACCGGGGTCACCGTCTCGACGTCGAGCGGGTCTGCCGCCTGCAAGAAGGCGCGGTACCTGGCGGGCACCCGCAGCGTTCTGCGCAGCTCTTCCACCACCGCTGGAGCCGCCTTTCCGAACCTCGCTGGGATGCCCCTTCGGGCAAAGGCATCCTTGAGCGCCGCAACCGACTCGGCAAGGTCGCTGTCCACCGAACGTCCCTTCCTTTGCAAGTCCACCGGGCGACCGCTGGGGCGGGCGCCCTCATCGCTTTGAAAACCGCTTCGCTCCCGGGGAGAGCACCGGCGCGCACCCGGAGGAATACCCCGCGCCGGGCCAGGTAGTGTAACAGAAAAACGATGGTCGACGTTGCGTACGCTGAGAGCCGATTCCGGGCCCCTGAAATCGCCCATCATTACGGGGCGGGCGTGCACCTTCTCGATGACCCGCTCGCATGGACATTGCTGGCCAGGGCCTGCTCCCCGGAGACGGTCCAGCCCGATGTCGGGCGCCTCATCGGCGTCCTCTACCAGATGCTCGCGCGCACCGTCTTCGCCGCCGAGCTGGGGCGCACGCGGGTGGACCTCCCGACGCGCATGATCACCTCCCATCAGGAGGCCGTCTACCGGGGCACCGCGCTGTCGCGCGCGACGAAGGCGGTCACCGTGGGCATCGCGCGCGCCGGGACGATGCCCTCGCAGGTCGTCTACGAGCTCTTGAACGAGATCCTCGACCCGACGCTGGTCCGGCAGGACCACCTGTTCATGAGCCGGCAGACGAACGAGCAGGGCGAGGTCATCGGCGCGACGTGGCACGACGCCAAGATCGGGCGCGACGTCGACGGCCGCCTCGTGCTCTTCCCCGATCCGATGGGGGCCACCGGCTCCTCCATGGTGAGCGCGCTCTCGTACTACAAGACCGCGCTCGAGGGCAGGCCCGCCAAGTGCATCGCCATGCACCTCATCGTCACGCCCGAGTACATCCGCCGGGTCACCGAGGCCCACCCGGACGTCATCATCTACGCGCTCCGGCTCGACCGCGGCCTCTCGCCGACGCGCGTCCTCAAGACGGTGCCGGGCACGCACTGGGACGAGGAGCGCGGGCTGAACAGCATCCAGTACATCGTGCCCGGCGCCGGCGGCGTGGGCGAGATCCTCAACAACGCCTGGCTGTAGCGCCCGTCAGCGGCGTTTCGCGCGCCGGTTGTGGCCGGCGGCGAGGGCGCGGTAGTCGATGGCCGCGTGCGGCCGGCTCGCGGCGGGGCGCAGATCGCCGGAGAGCCGCGTGAGCTCGGCGATCATCGCGCCGAGATCGCTCGCGCCCGCGGCCCGGCGCTGCGCGAGATCGCCGTAGGCGGCCTCGAGCGCGGGGATGCCCCTGCCGGAGACGTGCCCGCGGCGCGAGAGATCGACGTAGCTCCGCGCGAGCGCGGCGCTGTCGAAGTTGTGCGCGACGACCAGGTCCTGGGCGACGCGGAGCACGGCGTGCGCGCTGATCCGGTCGTCCTCGTGGAGCACGAACGCCGCCTGCAGGTAGTTGTAGAAGGGGACCACCCGGTCGCCGAAGATCCGGAAATCCGAGGGGGACGACTGCCGATCGAGGTGGATCAGGATCCGCTCGACGACGGGGCCCTTCTCGACGTAGCTGGCGAACCGGATCGCGTCGAGGATCGTGTCCTCGTAGGCGTGCCCGAGCCGCATCACCTCGCCGAGCGCGAGCGGGGTGACGCGCCCCTCGCAGACGTCGGCGTAGAGCGAGTAGACGAAGGCGTCGGCCTCGGCGTCGTCCCCGAGGAGCACCTCGCGGATCAGCGCCCCGCTCGCGTCGCGCTGGGTCGGCAGCTCGCAGCGCCGCTGGAGCAGCGCGGGCAGCTTGTAGCCGAGCTGGCCGCGCAGCGCGCGGAAGCGCAGCCGGAGGATGTTCTGCAGGTTCGGCTTCAGCGTGAGCGACGCCCACCGCGCGCCGTCGAGCCGGAGCTTCTGCTCGATGCGCGAGCGGAGCTGCTCCGGGCTGCCCGACAGGATGTGGGTCTCGACGCCGGCGCGGCCGAGCTCGCGCAGGAGCGATCCGGCGCCCGGCACCGTGCGCTTCTGATCGGGCCGCTCGATCGCGGTCCGCACGAGGTCGCGCAGCGTGTCGAAGTCCGTCCGGAGGTAGGTCTTATCGAGGTCCCAGCGCGCGATGAACGGGGCGCGCGGCGGCGTCGCCGGCGCGTTCACCGGAGGTCGGGGCCCTTGCGCTCGCTCCTCGCCGCTCACCGTCTCTCGCTCAGCGCGACGTCCACTCGCGCCGCATCTTGTCGAGCGACTGCACGACGTCGCTGTCGGCGCTCTGCCGGGCGAGGTCGAGCGCCTCCCGCAGGTACATCGAGGCCTCGCTCGTGCGCTCGCGCTGGTGCGCCACGTACGCCAGCGCGCCCAGCACGAGCGCGCGATCGGGGCCCCCGGGGCCGGCGAGGTCGAGCGCCTCGCGCAGCACGCCGTCGGCGTCGGTCAGATCGCCGGCGCGCGCCAGCGCCTCGCCGAGCTTGCGGCTGAAGATCAGGACGGCGCGCACGGGGTCGTCGAGCTCGCCGCGGAAGATCTCCCGCCGCGCGAGGTCGAGGCCGCGGCGCAGCGCGAGCACGCTGCCGGCGCTGTCGCCGCGCGCGGCGGAGCGATCGGCCGCCTGCTCGAGCAGCATGAGCGCGACGAACGCGTTCTGCGCGTGGTAGGCGTGGATCGCCTGCACCTCGAGCGGCAGGGCGAGCGGATCGCCCTCGCTGTCGAACGTCGCCTTCGCGTGCAGATCGCGCCGCACGCCGGCCGGGATCGTCGCGAGCGTCACGTCGCGGAGCAGCGGGTGCGTCGTGCGGATGCCGGTCGCGTGCTCCTCGATCATGCCGGCGATGAAGAGCTTGTTGAGCAGGTCGTCGAAGGCGCGGATGTCCGGGAGCAGCCGCTGCAGCGTGGCCCGGTCCGCCGCGTCCCCGATGACCGCGAGCGCCTGCAGCGTGCGGCGCGCGTCCTGCGGCAGCCGCTCGATCCGCGCGGCGACGAGATCGGCCATGCGCGCGGGCGGGTTGCTGCCCCCCTCCATGTTGAAGCGCACGAGCTGGTCGATGTAGAGCGGCGGCACCGTCGCGGCGTCGTCGGCGAGGACGCTCGCGGCCGCGGCGCCGGGCGGCAGGCCCAGCGCGGCGTGCTCGGCGCCGCCGTCGGCGTCGCGCCGCGGCGTGAACCGCGCGCCCCCGTTCGACGGGGGGCTCTTGTTGCGCGAGCCGCGGCTGTCCGCGTTCATCGTGCTCCGGAGCAGCGAGAGCGCGATGTCCTTCGGCAGGCCGCCGAGCGTGAGCACGGCGCCGCCCCAGTCCGGCTCGAAGCCCGGCGTGTGGCTGGCGACGATGAGCAGCGCCGCGAGCGGCGGCTCCGCGATCACGTCGGCGAAGGCGTTCCGGCTCGCGCCGTCGACGGCGTGCAGATCGTCGATCGCGAGCAGGACGCGCTGCGGGAAGGCGGCCTGGTGCGCGCGCGAGAGCGCCCAGCGCAGCGCCTCGGCGGCGATGAAGCGGCGGTCGTCGGGCGACAGGCTGCCCGCCGAGGGCTTGCTCCAGACGTGCCGGCGCACGTCGCTGCCGCGGTCGCCCTTGCCGAAGATCTCGAGCAGCCCGCGGCGCGCCTCCGGCGTCGCGCCGGTCCAGTGCGACGCGTTGCCGCCGTCGGGCGGGAGCTCGGCGAGCCCCGCGATCGCCCAGCGGAGCGCGTAGTAGCCGACCTCGGCGCCCCAGGGATCCGGGCCGGTCTGGATCACGACGTCGCCGCGGCTCGCGGCGACGTCGAGGAACTCGCGGAGCAGCCGGGTCTTGCCGACGCCGTGCTCGCCGACGATGCGCGCGGCGACGACCGAGCCCTGGACGTCGCCGAGGCAGGCGTCGAGCCACGCGAGGTCCTCCTCGCGCGCGGCGAACGGGAGCGGGAGCGGCGGGACCGCGGACGCGCGCTCGCGCCGCGCGCCCGCGCCGTCGCCGCGCGCCGCGCCGGCCGCCGCCCGCGGGGACGGCGTGGGCGCCTGCGGCTGCGCGACCCGGGCGCCGCACTCGCCGCAGAACTTCTGGCCGCGGGGCAGGATGGCGCGGCACGAGCCGCAGATGACCGTCGCCTCGGCGAACGAGAAGCGGCCCGACGGCGTGTCGAACGTCCCGACGGCGGAGCGCAGCGCGGACGCGAACTCGTCCGCGGACTGGAAGCGCCGCGCGGCGTCCTTCTCGAGCGCCTTCAGGGTGACCTCGACGAGCGGCTCGGGGATCTCGCGCTCGGGCGCGATCAGCGCCGGATCGGGCGGCGGCAGGGAGAGGTGCATCAGCACGACCTGCGTGGGCGACTCCGCCTCGAAGGGGAGCCGGCCCGTGAGCAGCTGGAACAGGATGACGCCGCACGCGTAGAGGTCGCTTCGCGCGTCGATCGGATCCCCGCGGCCCTGCTCCGGGGCCATGTAGTCGGGCGTCCCGCAGACGATGCCCGGGCTCGTGATGTTCGTCGTGACCTCCGCCTTCATCTTGGCGAGGCCGAAGTCGACGACCTTCACGAAGTCGCCGCCCGAGCGCATCGGCTCGAGCACGATGTTCTCCGGCTTGAGATCGCGGTGGATGATGCCGAGGTGGTGCGCCTCGGCGAGCGCGGCGAGCACCTGGCAGAGGATGTCGGCGATGCGGCGGAAGGGCAGCGGGCCGTCCTCGTAGACGACGCGGGCGAGGTCGCGCCCGCGCAGGAACTCCATGACGAGGTAGAGCTGCCCGCCGTTCTTGCCGAAGTCGATGACGCCGACGGAGTTCGGGTGGTTCAGGCGGCTCGCGGCGCGCGCCTCGGTGATGAACCGGACGGACGCGCTCTCGTCCCCGAGCAGGTGGGGATGGATGATCTTGACCGCGACGGTGCGCCCCAGGGCCTTCTGCTCGGCCCTGTACACGCGGCCCATCCCGCCCACCCCGACGAGCTCGAGGATGACGTAGTTGCCCGGGAGCGTCGTCCCGATCAGCGGATCGTCGGAGGTCCGGTTGAACTCCGAGATGGGGAAGCCGCACACCGGGCAAAATTTGTGCGCCTGCTCGCACGGATTCGCGCATTGCGGGCAGACCACTGTGGACACGCGCGGGACCTTACCACGTTCGGGATCGCGATTGGAGGCGAGGTCTTCCTTCCCCCCCGGAGCGCCGCCGGGAAGGGGGCGAAGAGGCTCGTCCAGCCGTCTGTTAGGTCCTGGATCCCACTTGGGGTAACCTCGGGCGCGATGGTTACGCCTCGCCTACGTCTCGGTCAGCTCCTGGTCGACGCGCGGATGATCACCCAAGAGGCCCTCGAGAGGACCCTGGAGCTGCAGCGCACGGACGGCCGGCGGCTGGGCACGCTCCTGGTCGAGCAGGGCCTCATCAATGAGACGCAGCTGACGCAGATCCTGTCGCACCAGCTCGCGGTGCCGTGGGTCTCGCTGCTGCACATCGAGTTCTCGCGGCAGCTGCTCAACCTCGTGCCCCACGACGTGGCCGAGCGGTACTGCCTCGTCCCGATCTACGTGCGCCACGTCCGAAACCAGGGCGAAACGCTCTACGTGGCGATGGACGATCCGACGAACGAGGACGGGATGAAGGAGTGCATGGCGTACTCCGGCCTGCCCGTGCGCGCGATGATCGCGCCGCCGAGCGACATCCGGAACGCGATCCGCGTCTACTACGGGGCGCGCGCGCGCTCGGCGCCGCCGCCGGCGCCCGCGCCGCGCGCGCAGCCGAGCGAGCCGGCGTCGCGAGGGCGGCCGCTCGATCCGCCGCCGCCGTCCTCCGAGCTCACCGGGGCCCCGGACACCGCCAGGCACGCGGAGGAGGTCACGTCGACGCCGGAGCCGCTGCTGCTGACGCGGCCCGCGGCCCGATCCGGGGCGCGCCCCGCCGAGGACACGGTGCCGGCGATCGAGGCCTCCGAGGTGGACGACGCCGAGAGGGCGAGCGTGCACGACGAGATCGAGGGGTGGGAGGCGCCGCGGCCGGCGCCGCCGCCCGTCGAGCGGGAGGTGCGCAGCCGCCCGGAGGAGCGGGTCATCCGGGGCCGCCCGGACGAGCGCGCGCGGCCGACGCTGAAGGTCGCGCCGTCGCCGGAGCTGCTCGCGGCCGCGCAGTCGGAGCGCCGGAAGACGCTGCGCCCCAGCGCCGCGCCGCCGCCGCTGCCGTCGTCTCCCGGCGAGGCCGCCCCGCCCGCGGACGCGACCCCGACGGCGAGCTCGCCGGCCGCGGCGCTGCTCGGCGCCGTGCTCGGGCGCGCCGCCGCCGCGCGCCGCGCCGCCGCGGAGGCCGCCGCGGAGCCCGCCCCGGAGCCGGCCCCCGAGGAGCCCGTCGCGGGCTACCGGGACGAGCCCCCGAGCGAGCGCGAGGTGCGCAACATCCCCGCGCCGCAGGGCCGCGGCCGCCGGCGCATGGTCTCGCTCACGCTGCTCGACGGCACGACGATCACGCTGCCCGCGCGCGGGTCCAAGGCCCAGCAGGCGCAGCAGCGTCAGCCGTCGGCCCCGACCCCGTCGACCCGCGCCGTCGCCCAGTCCGAGCCGCCCCCGGCGGCCGCGGCGGACGACGGGGGCCTCACCGCGCGCGATCTCGTCTCCGCGCTGCGCGCCGTCTCCCACGGCGCCGACGCGAGCGAGATCCTCGGCAACAACGTGCGCTGGGAGGCGATGTTCGCCGCGCTCCTGTCGCTGCTGCTCAAGAAGCACCTCATCGCCGACTGGGAGTTCGTGGACGAGCTGAAGAAGATCTGATCCGCGCCGGCCGGCGCGGATCAGCGCGCCGCGCCGGCGCGGATCAGCGCGCCTCGCGCGCCGCGCCGGCGCGGAGCAGCGCGTCGACGTCGTCGTCCGAGAAGCCCGCGTCGCGGAGCACGGCGCGCGTGTGCTCGCCGGCGCGGGGCGCCGGCGCGAACGCGACGCCCCGCGGCGTGACGGGCGTCCGGAGCTGGGGGACGCGGCCGCGCGGCGAGGGGATGTCGAACAGGAGCTCGCGCGACGCGAGGTGGGGATCGGACGCGGCGGCGCGCGGATCGAGGACGGGCTCGAGGCAGCAGTCGCGCTCGCGGGCGATCGCCTCCCACTCGGCGCGTGTCCGCCCCCGGAAGACGGCGGCGAGCCGCTGCTTGAGCTCGACCTGGTGCGGCCCGGGGACGAGCGCGCGCAGGTCGGGCTCGATCCCGGCGCCCTCGCAGAACGAGATCCAGAACTTCGGCTCGAGCGCCGCGAGCGCCATCGCATGCCCGTCCTGCGAGAGGTACGTGTTGTAGGCCGCGAGCCCGCCGGTGAGCGGCTCCTCGCCGCCGCGCGGCGGCTCCTCGCCGCGCGGCTCGCCGGGCGTGGGTTCGCCGGCCGCGAGCGCCGCGGCGAGGGAGGGGAGGGCGAAGCCGAGCGCGCCGTCGGTCATGGCGATGTCGAGCACCGCGCCGCGCCCGGTGCGATCGCGCTCCCGCAGCGCCGCGAGGATCGCGATCGCGCACCACAGGCCGCCGCTCACGTCGGCGACCTGGAAGCCCGGGACCTGCGGCGGGCCCGCGGCGGGCCCCTGCGCGCCGAGGAGGCCCGCGCGCGCGACGTAGTTGAGGTCGTGGCCCGCGCGCGCGGCCAGGTCGCCGGTCTGGCCGTAGCCGGTCAGCGCGCACACGATGAGCCGCGGGTTGTCCGCGCGCAGCGACGCGTGGCCGAGACCGAGCCGATCGAGCACCCCCGGGCGGAACTGATCCAGGAGCACGTCGTACGTGGCGGCGAGCCGGCGGAAGGCGTCGCGCCCCTCGGGCCTCTTCAGGTCGAGCGCGGCGCTCCGCTTGCCGCGGTGGAGGAGCTGGAACGCGGCGGACTCGCCGGCGATCTGCGGGGGGACGTGACGCAGGGGGTCGCCGCCCGCGACGTCCTCGATCTTATCCACCGTCGCGCCGAGATCGGCGAGCACGAGGGACGCGAAGGGGCCGGGCAGGAGCCGCGACAGATCGAGGACGCGCGTGCCTAGGAGCGGGCGCATGGCGATGTCCTTGACCGCCGCGCGGCGCCCGCGCGAGAGCGAAAGACGGAGGGAGCGGCGCAGGAGGCGCTCGGCGAGCGCGTGGGCGTCGAGCCGTCGGGGCGGGAGGCGCGCCGGGCTGCGGCCAGCCGGACGCGCGCCGCGTGGGGTGTCGCGGGCGGGCGCGGTGGGGGCCCGCCGCGCGTCGGGATCAGGCGCCCTGGAGCTGGAACAGCTTCGGGAGCTTCATGGCGAGCATCTGGTTGCCGGCGACCTTCAGCTTGCCCTGGAAGTAGAGCTGCATGCTGTTGGCCTGCGGGTTCTCGTGCAGCTTCTGGAAGTCCTCGGCGGCCAGCGTGATCGTGACATCCGCGTTGCCGGGGTTGCCCTGCTCGACCTTGGGCCCGGAGTCGGACGCGTCGAGGAACCATTCGCCGCCTCCCTCGCCGGTCACGTTGATCTGGAACTTCCCGCCGATCTGCTTCGCCACGTCAGGGTGCTTCGCGAGGGTGCTGGGGATCTCCTCGTTGAACAGCTTCTGGATATCGACGGCCATGGATCGCCTCCGGATGTCGTGTGGGACGCAGCGACGTGAATCGCCCGAGCGCCGAGCCGGGGTGTACCCGCGCCCGAACACGGGCGTCAAGCGAAGCGCGACGCGCCCCCCGCGCCTCGCCGGCCTCAGGCGCGCGCGCGGTACACGTGCGCGGCGGGCCGCGGCGCCTTGTCCAGCGCGGAACGGATCGGGACCATCAGCAGGCGATCGACGGCGACGCGCTGTTCGGCGGGCGGCGGGTCCTCCGGCGTGCCCTGCATCAGCCGGAGGTCGCGGAGGGCGCCGCGATCGAGCGGGCCGTCCATCCCGTCGAGCGCCGGCGCGAGCGCGGGGAGCAAGCACACGAGGACGACCTCGCTCGCGCCCTGGCGCACCCACGTGCCCTGGTACACCGCCGTGATCGTCTGCCCCAGCTCCTCCTGGAACACGAACGCGCGCCACTCGAGCGGCGCGGCCAGATCGAAGACGCGGCCGCCGGCGCGGAGCTCCCGGCCGTCCAGGCCGAGCGTCGCGCCGCGCGCGTCCGTCACGAGGAAGCGATCGAGGCACCCCGGCGCGCGCCGCGTGAGCTCGTCGAGCAGCGAGGCGAGCGCCGCAGGGCTGAGCGCGATCGGCTCGCCGTCCGGGCCGATCGCCTCTAGCCCGACCTCGTCCGAGCTCACGACCGACGCGCGGTCGAGCAGCGCGGCGAACGTGCGGCGCGACGGCCCGTCGAAGGCGGCGCCGATCGAGGCGATCCCGGCGGTGGAGCTGAGCAGGGCGACGACGCGATCGCGGCGCGGGGTCGCGAGCAGCGTCACCCCGAACCGCTCGCGCGCGGCGAGCAGCACGTGCGGCGCCCCGTCGCCCTTGCCGCGCAGGAGCAGCCGATCGCCGTCGAGGCTCAGCCCGCGCCGGCTCGCCTGCGCGGGCGGCAGCAGCTGCCGCCGCCCCCTCGCGAGCAGCGCCGCCGCCGCCGCCGCGAGGGCGAGCGGGACGACGGCGCGGACCACCGGGCCGCGCGCGGCCGCGGCCAGCACGAGCGCGGCGACGAGCAGCGGGATCGACCAGAGCCGGCGCGACCCCGCGCCCCCCGCGGGCGCCGTCTCGCGATCGAGCGCGTCGAACCACTGCGTCGCCGGGGCGAGCGTCACGGCCGCGTCGTCCGCGTCGCGCGCCGGCTCGTCCGCGCGCTGCGCGGCCGGCCAGCCTGTCTCGGGCGGAGGCTCCTTGGCGTGAGCCGCGAGCGGAGGGGGCTTTGCGACGGCCTCAAGAGGGTCCTTCTGGCCCTTCGCCTCGCGTCCCATCACACCTCCACCCCAGCCGAGAGTTCGGGTGCAAGATAGCATCGAGCGGGTCGAGCGCGACAGGAGACTTTGAACCGACGCGCTGCGTAGCTCGCGTCGCGTGTCGCGCATCCCGCATCGCGCACGTTGACGGGGCCGCCCGGGATGCGCGTGTTGTCTCTTGGGGTCTTTCTCGGGTGTCGCCGCCGCGTGGCTGCGCGCCATGTGCCGACGGCTGCGGTAGGACCTTACCTGAAGGTGCGGTGCTGGATCACCCAGGGCGAGAGCCGGGGAGCGCCCGGCTCGGGGGCGCCGCTGCGCGCGGGGCGCCGCTCCGCCCGGGCGGCCGCGACGGCGAGGGCGGCGGCGAGCGTGGCCTCTTCCTCGGCGGGGACCGCGGTGGGGCCGCAGAGCTCCGCGGTGTGCTCGGCGATGAAGCCCGTGTCGTAGCGGCCGGCCTGGAAGTCGGGGTGGGCCAGGAGGTTCTCGTGGAAGGAGAGGTTCGTCCTGATGCCCGTGATGGCGTACTCGGCGAGGGCGCGGCGCATGCGCGCGATGGCGGCGCGCCGATCCGGCGCCCAGACGGAGAGCTTCGAGATCAGCGGGTCGTAGTGGCTGGGGACCACGGCGCCCTCGTAGAAGCCGCTGTCGTCCCGCACCCACGGGCCGGCCGGGGGGCGGAGCGTCGCGAGGGTGCCGGGGCTCGGCAGGAAGCCGGAGCTCGGATCCTCCGCGTAGATGCGGCACTCGATCGACGCGCCGCGCCGCGAGACGGCGTGCTGCTGCAGCGAGAGCGGCTCGCCGGCGGCGATCTTCACCATCTCGGCGACCAGATCGACGCCGGTCGTCCACTCGGTGATGGGGTGCTCCACCTGGAGGCGCGTGTTCATCTCGAGGAAGTAGAAGGCGCCGTCCTCCGCCAGGAGGAACTCGAACGTGCCCGCCGAGTGGTAGCCGACCGCGAGCGCGCCGCGCACCGCGACCTCGCCCATGCGCTCCACGAGCTCGGGGGTGGCGACGGGGCAGGGCGACTCCTCGACCACCTTCTGGTGGCGCCGCTGGATCGAGCAGTCGCGCTCGAAGAGGTGCACGAGGTTGCCCTCGCGGTCGCCGAGCACCTGGATCTCCACGTGGCGCGGCCGGAGGATCGCCTTCTCCAGGTAGACCGTGGCGTTGCCGAACGCCCGCGCGGCCTCGCTCTGCGCCCGCTCGTACGCCGCCGGCAGGTCCTCCGGGCGGTGCACGAGCCGCATGCCCTTGCCGCCGCCCCCGAACGCCGCCTTGAGCATCACCGGGTAGCCGAGCCGCGCCGCGAGCTCCTGCGCCTCCGCGACGCTCGCGGGCTCGCCGCCGGGGACGATGGGGACGCCGGCCGCCGCCATCTTGGCGCGCGCCGCCGGCTTCGAGCCCATCGCCGCCATCGCGCTCGAGGGCGGGCCGATGAAGGTGATGCCAGCCCGCTCGCACGCTTCCGCGAACTCGCGGTTCTCCGACAGGAACCCGTAACCGGGGTGGATGGCGTCCGCCCCGGAGCGCCGGGCGACGTCGAGGATGCGGTCGATGCGGAGGTAGCTCTCGGCCGCAGGCGCGGGGCCGATGGGGTACGACTCGTCCGCGAGGCGGACATGGAGGCTGCCGCGGTCGACATCGCTGTACACGGCGACGCCCTGGATGCCGGCCTCATGCAGGGACCTGAGGATGCGGACGGCGATCTCGCCGCGGTTGGCGATGAGGACCTTACGGATCACGAGCGGGCCGTATCACACGGCGGCGCCCGCGCGAAAGGCCCCGTTGCGCGCCGCGCCTCGCCGTGCGCCCGTCCGTTGCGCGCCGCGCGGCCCGCCCGCGGGGCGGCCTGACGCGGGATCAGGCCCGAGAGAGTATTCCCCCAGGCCGAGCAAAAGGGTACGTGTGCCCTGTGCAGCGCCGCGATCTCCCGCCCGAGCTCTCGTTCGCGGCCATCCCCGCCGTCGAGCCGCGCGAGCTCACGAGCCCGCCGTCCCCGCGCCGCCCCCGGGGCGCCGAGCCCGAGGTCGTCTCGGTCGCGGAGCTGGACCGCCGCCTGAAGCGGATCCTCGAGGGGTCGACCGCGGACGTGCGCGTCGAGGGGGAGATCTCGGGCCTGCGCGTCGTGGGCAGCGGCCACGCCTACTTCACGCTCAAGGACGAGCGCGAGGAGGCGGCCATCGACTGCGTGATGTACCGGACCGCGGCGCCGCGCGCGCGCAAGCTGCTCGCGGACGGCGCGCGCGTCGTGCTCACGGGGCGCGCCACGGTGTACGTGCCGCGCGGCCGGCTCCAGTTCTGCGCGGACGACGCGCGCCTCGCCGGCCGCGGGGCGCTCCTCGAGGCGCTCTTCCGGCTCAAGGAGAAGCTCGCCGCGGAGGGGCTCTTCGCGCCCGAGCGCAAGCGCCGGCTGCCGGTCGATCCGCAGATCATCGGCGTCGTGACGAGCGGCGACGGCGCGGCGATCCACGACATCGTGACCGTCGCGTTCCGCCGCGGCGCCGCCCGGCTGATCCTCGCGCGCACGCCCGTGCAGGGCGCCGGCGCGGGGCAGCGGATCGTGCGCGCGATCGCGCTGCTCGAGGAGTTCCCGGGCATCGAGGTGATCATCGTGGGGCGCGGCGGCGGCTCGGCCGACGACCTCAGCGCGTTCAACGAGGAGATCGTCGTCCGGAAGGTCGCGTCCGCGCGCGTGCCGATCGTGAGCGCGGTCGGGCACGAGATCGACGTCGCGCTGACCGATCTCGCCGCCGACGCGCGCGCGGCCACGCCGTCGCAGGCTGCGGAGATGCTCGTCGCGGACGCGGCCGCGCGCCGCGCGGCGCTCGAGCACCTCGAGGCGCGCATGCGCCGGGCGATCGCCCACCGGCTCCGGGCCGCGCGGGCCGACGTCGACCGGCAGCGCGCGCGGCTCGGCTCGCCCGCGCAGATCCTGGCCGAGCCGCAGCAGCGGATCGACGACGCGGTGGCGAGGCTCCGGCGCCGCATGGAGCGGATCCTCGCCGAGGACCGCGGCGGGCTCCAGCGCCTCGAGCGCCGGCTCGCCGCGCGGCACCCGCGCGCCGTGATCGCCGGCGCCCGCGGGGCGCTCCGGCCGCTGTCGGTGCGCCTCGGCGCGGCCGCGCACCGCCACGTGGCCCTCTTGCGCGAGGGGTTCGCGCGCGACGTCGCGCGGCTCGAGGCGATGTCGCCGCTCCGCGTGCTCGCGCGCGGCTACGCCATCGCGACGGACGCGTCGGGGCGCGCCGTCCGCGACCACCGCGAGGTCGCGCCGGGGGATCCGATCGCGGTCCGCGTGCACCAGGGCTCGCTGCTCGCGCGGGTCGTGGCCACCGCGGCGCCGGGCGAGCCGCTCGTCGACCCCGGCCCGGCGGCGCCGGCCGCGCCTTCCATGGCCGCGCCGGCCGCGCCCGCCGCGTCGGCCGCGCCGGCCGCGCCGGGGTCGACGAGCGGCCCGCCCGCGCGGCAGGCCGGCGGGCCGCGCGCGGCCGGGTCGGGCCGCGCCCCGCGGCGCCGTGCGCAGGCGGGCGCGGCCGGGTGCGAGCAGCTCGGGCTCGGCTTCGCGGCGGAGGAGCGCGCCCCGACGTTCGGACTCGCGGGCGCCGCCGGGCAGGTCCCGGCGGGGCAGGGCGGAGCGGAGGCCGGCCCGGAGGAAAGGCACCATGTCGAACGCTGAGCGGCGAATGTTCGGTCTGGTCGGGCACCCGGTGGGCCACTCGGTCTCGCCGGCGATGCACTCGGCCGCGTTTCGGGCGCACCACCTGCCCCACATCTACAGCGCGTTCGACGTGCCCACCGGCTCGGAGCTGGCGCGCTTCGTCGGCGACATCCGCAGCGGCCTCATCGCGGGCGCGAACGTCACGATCCCGCACAAGCGCGCCGTCATGCCGCTCGTGGACGAGGTGGACGCGACCGCGGCGGAGGTCGGCGTCGCCAACGTCCTCTGCGCGGCGGAGCCGCGGCGCGTGACCGCGCACAACACCGACGTGCTCGCGCTCCGCGACGAGCTCGACCTGCTCCTCCGGTCCGGCGCGCCCCGCGGGGACGACGCGGCCGGGCCGCACAGCGCGGGCCCCCCGCGGCAGCGCGCGGTGATCATCGGGGCGGGCGGCGCGGCGTTCGCGGCGATCGCCGCGTGCAGGATGCTCGGCTACCACCTCATCAGCGTCACCACCCGGTCGTGGACGAGCACCGAGGCGATGCTCGAGTCGCCCGCGGGCGAGCGCGCGTCCGAGCTCGGCGCGCTCACCATGCCCTGGCCGATCCCGTCCGACCGCGCGGTCAGCAGCAAGTCCTCGGTCGCGCTGCGGCTCAACTGGACCGAGTTCGCGGTCGCCGCCGACCTGATCATCCAGGCGACGAGCGCCGGGATGCTCGGCGGGCCGCCGGGCGAGGAGGTCACGAGCATCATCCCGTGGGACTCGCTGTCCCCGGACGTGCGCCTCTACGACGTCGTCTACAACCCGCCGGTGACGCCCTTCCTGCGGATCGCGCGCGAGCGAGGGCTCCGCGCCTCCGATGGGCTCGGCATGCTGGTCGGGCAGGCCGCGCAGTCGTTCTCCCTCTGGACCGGCCTCCCGGCCCCGGTCGACGTGATGCGCGCAGCCGCCGAGGACTCGCTGAGGAAGGCCACCGGCAATCGATGAGCTCTGACGGATCCCGGAGGAACGGCTCGCCCCACGGCGACATCGCGCCCGCGCCCGCGCCGACGCGCCCCCAGGGCGCCGCGCCGGAGCACCCCTCGCCCTGGCCGCACGTCGAGGTGCGCGGCCAGCTCGCGATCGCGCGGCAGGAGTGGCTGCACACGAACGGGGCCGGCGCCTACGCGAGCTCGACGCTCGCGTGCATGCACACCCGCCGCTACCACGGCCTGCTCGTCGCCGCCCTCGACCCGCCGCGGCGCCGGCACGTCATGCTCTCGCACGTCGACATCAGCCTCCGCGCGATCGGGCAGGGCGGGCCCGCCGAGCGGCGATCCTGGCCGCGGTGGGACCTCGCCAAGCACCAGTTCCCGAGCATCGATCCGGAGGTGGGCCCCTTCTACCTCGAGCGCTTCGACCAGGATCCGCTCCCCCGCTGGACGTACACCGTGCCCGTCGGCCAGCTGGAGGTGACGCTCGGCCTCGTGCGCGGCGAGAACGCCGCGGTGCTGCGCTACGCCTTTCGCGGGCCCGATCCGGTGATGCTCACGCTGCGGCCGCTGCTCGCCGCCCGCCACATGCACCACCTGCTCCGCGAGAACGGCGGCATCTCCCAGAAGGTCGAGCTGCGCGCCGGCGCGCCCCGCGGCGAGCCCGGCTCGGGGCGGGAGCGCCCCTCGGCCGGCGAGGTCCGCGTGCAGCCGAACCGCAACCTGCCGCGGATCTGCTTCCGCTATCAGGGTACTTTTGTGGGCTCGCAGGACTGGTGGCGCCGCTTCGAGTACCTGGGCGAGCGCGACCGCGGGCTCGACTTCAACGAGGATCTCTGGACGCCCGGCCTGTTCGAGACGGTGATCAGCGACGAGCCGGTGCACCTGCTCGTGGCCGTGGGCGCGCTGCCCGACGAGGAGCCGGAGGTGCTGCTCGCCGCGGCGGCCGCCGCGATCCGCGCCGAGGATCCGGGGCCGCGGCGGCCGCTCCTGGAGCGGCGGCTGTGCATCGCGGCGGAGACGTTCCGCGCCGACGCGGCCGCGCGGCCGGGCGTCATCGCGGGCTACCCGTGGTTCGAGGTGTGGGGGCGCGACGCGCTCATCGCGCTGCCGGGCCTCTACCTCGTGCCGCGCAAGACCGAGGCGGCGATCCGCGTCGTCCGCGCGATGATCGAGGCGATGCAGGACGGCCTCGTGCCGAACCGGCTGCCCGACGCGGGCGAGCCCGCCGAGTTCCACACCGCGGACGCCACCCTGTGGCTGTTCGAGGCGGCGCGCCTGCTCGCCGACGAGCTCGGCGACACGCACCCGTTCGTCACGGGCGAGCTCCTCGGCGCGCTCCGCGACGCCTTCGAGGCGGCCTCGCGCGGGACCCGGAACGGGATCCACATCACGGCCGACGGCCTCTTCGCCGCGGGGCGCCCGGGCGAGGGCGGGATCGACGGGCTCACGTGGATGGACGCGCGCGTCGGGGGCCGCGCGGTCACCCCGCGCGCCGGGTGCCCGGTCGAGCTCACGGCGCTGTGGGCGAAGGGCTCGGAGACGCTCGCGCGCCTCGCGCGGGCCATCGGCGAGGACCTGCTCGCGCGGCGCGCGGAGGCGGCCGCGAGCGCGGCGCGCCGGGCCTTCGCCGCGCGCTTCTGGTGCGAGGAGACGAGCTACCCGTACGACGTGATCTCGGAGCAGGCCGAGGGGGCGGGGGCGTTCCGCGACGCGTCGATCCGCCCGAACGCGGTGATCGCCCTCGCCGTGGATCCCGGCTGCTTCACGCCGGAGCAGGCGTCGACGCTGCTCGAGCGGGCCCGCCTGGAGCTCGTGACCCCCGCCGGCCTGCGCACGCTCTCGCCGGCCGATCCGGCGTACGTGCCGCGCTACCACGGCGCGCCCGACGCGCGCGACGCCGCGTACCACCAGGGCACGGTCTGGCCGTTCTTGCTCGGCTTCTACGCGCGCGCGGCCCGGCGCTACTCGACGCTCGGCGAGCACGTCGTCCCGCTGCTCCACCGGCTCGTGGCCTCCGCGGCGGCGAACGAGATCGCGCTCGGCCACGTGCCCGAGGTCGCGTCCGGGGAGCCGCCGCACCACCCGGGCGGCTGCTTCGCGCAGGCCTTCAGCGTGGCGGAGCTCCTGCGCACGCTCGCCTGGGACCTGCCCCCGCAGGAGCCGGGCGGGGCGGCGGGCTCGCCGCAGCGCTGATCCGGCGGCCGCGCGGCGCCACGGCGATCCGGCGGCCGCGCGGCGCCACGGCCGCGCGGCGTGGACCCTGACTCGCTTCAGTCCGCGCGCTCGAGCGGCGACTCCTCGCGGACGGCCTTGCCGCCGTGGGCCGTGAAGCGCAGGAGCTTGCCCGGATCCTCGGCCTCCATCGCGAAGGCCTCGATCTCCTCGAACAGCGCCTCCACCTTGCGCGGCTCGCACGTGGGGAGGAACCTGCGGAGCACGCGCGGATCGTAGAAGCGGAAGTACTGCTGCTTGCCGGTCCCGCTCTCGACCAGCAAGAACCGGCGGAGGTGCTTCCGCACGTCGACGAACGGGCGGTTGCTCGTCAGGAAGACGCCCCAGCTGTCGCCCCAGCCGCAGTCGATCAGCGCGTCGAGCAGCCGGGAGCCGTGCGGGAGGTGCACGAGCGTGGGGCCGACGTCCGCGAGGATCTCGCCCTGGATGCCGGTGTAGAGCGAGGCGCTCTGCTCGCCCGCCTCGCCGAGGAGCAGCCGGATGCGGGGGTCGCGCGCGGCGTCGAGCACCGCGAAGAGCGGCGAGCGCTCCTGCTGGAGCCGCTGCCGCGCCGACGCGGCGAACGGCGCGCCGGACGCCGCGGGCGCGGTCCTGCGCGAGCGGCGCGAGGGCGGCGCGGGCTTGGTCGGCGCGCAGGCGAAGCTCGACGGGCGGCTCGACGCGCGGCGCGCGCCGCGCACCACCGAGAACACGGTGGCCCCGGCGCGGATCTCGTCGCCCTCGTGGAGCGGCGTCGTGCGGGCGCGCTCGCGGTTCACCTGCGTGCCGTTGCGGCTGCCGAGATCGCGCAGCAGGTAGCCGCCGTCGAGCTGCTCCACCGAGAAGTGCAGGGCCGAGAGCTCCCCGTCGCTCGCGACCGAGAGATCCGACTCCGGCGCGCGGCCGACGAGCAGCGGACGATCGGCCGGGATGCGCGCGGTCTGTCCAGCCAGGGGGCCCGAGGTGACCTGGAGGAGGAAGCCTGCTTCCTGGTCTTCGCTCATAGTCGTCTCCATCGCCAAAGCCGCCGACGAGCCCGGCGGGTAAGCGTAGAACAGCGGTCGACGCGAAATCCACCCGAAGGCGGGGACCACGAGAGGCGCGCTCGCATCATCCGTGGCGGCTGCGCAGCGGCTCGAGGCGGAGCCAGCGCGCGACGAACGCCCGGTCCTCGGGGGCGAGCACGCCGGTGAGCCACGCCGTGATGAGGTAGAGCGCCGCGTAGAGAGGGATGCCGACCGTGAGGCACAGCGCCGGGCGACGATCGACGGCGCCGGAGAGGAGGAGCGCGACGAGCGGCGCCGCGGCGGCGAGCGCGGTGGCCGCGACGCGCCCGTAGTAGGCCCACGGGAAGACGCCGCGCAGGCCGACGCCGGAGAAGCGCGCGATGCGGGCCACGAGCAGGACGACCACGACGACCTGCGTCAGCACGGCCGAGAGCGGCGCGCCGATCATCCCGAGCGTGGGCAGGAGCAGCAGGTTCGCTGCGGTGTTCACCACCATGGCCAGGACCTGGATGCGCAGGATGACCGACGTTTGCCCGAACGCCATCAGCATGATGCCGTACGCCGTCACGCGCAGCGGCAGCAGCGCCGAGTAAATGCGGAACGGGACGGCCGCGCCGGCGTAGGCGTCGCCGTAGATCGTGCGCATGAGCGGCTCGGCGAAGAGGAGGAGGAACGCCGCGATCGGGAGCATGATCAGCGTGGTCTTGCGGATCCCCGAGTGCCACAGGGCGATCGCCGCCCGCGCGCCCTCCGCGGGCGTCCGTCCCTTCTCGACGCAGGCGACGAGGTCGGGGAGCATCGTCGACGCGACGGCGTAGGCGAGCACGCTGACGAGCGGCAGCTCCTGCGAGCCGACGGCGAACTCGGCGTAGAGGCCCGCGCTGAAGAACAGGCCGATGACGAACTTGTCGAGCTTCTGGTTGAAGAGGCCGGCGAAGCGCGTCGCCGAGAGCGGGAGCGCGTACCGGAGCTGCGCCCTGACGCCGCCGGGGAACGCGGCGACGGGGACGCCCTGGAACAGCCGCGCGTAGAGCCGGTAGGAGAGCCAGAGCCGGAGGGCCTGCGCCGCGCACTGCGCGGCCACGATCACCACGATGGAGCACCCGAGCGCGGCGGGGACGATCGCGCCGGCGGCGTTCGAGACGGTGACGAGCAGCGCGACACCCGCGGACTTGCGGTGGTTGTTCGTGGCGATGAAGAGCGGGCTGAAGAGGCTCGCCGGGAAGGCGAACATGCTCATCAGGCCGATGAGCAGGAGGGGCGCGGTGATGCCCTCGCGGCCGTCGAGGAAGACGCTGGGGACGAGGGCGAAGGCGGAGAAGGCGAGCGCGGAGAGGGCGCCGAGGCCGAGCAGGAGGAGCAGGCTCTGCCGCACCAGACCCCTGAGCTCGGGGCGGCTCAGCTTGGGCGTGAAGTAGAGGAACGACTCCGGGAGGTAGAGCTGCGCGAGGTCGCGGCCCGTCGTGAACAGCATCGTCACGAACGCAAGCACGCCGTACTCCGTCTTGCCGAGGAGGCGCACCACCACGATGCCCTGCACGAGCAGGATGAGCGTGCTGACGACCTGCCCGCCCACGATCATCCCGATCCGGTCCGCGAGCGACGTGCCCTGCTCCTCGGCGTCGGGCGCCCCCTCCGCGGTCTCCGGCGCCCGCGGCGGCGCGTCCGGGTCGGCCGGCGTGGGCTGCTCGTCTCGCATGGCGGCTCGGTAGCACATGCGCAGGCGAATGCGGCCTCCGCCGCGCGGTGGACCGGCGGCGGCCGGCGGCGGCCGGCGGCGGGCGCGGCGGCCGCGGATCCGGCGCGTCGGGGCGGCGCGCGCGCCGCGGGAGGTGCTGCGTCCCGCGGCGGTTCGGTGTAGGCAGGGGTCGCGCCGTGTGCTCCGCGGGGTCCGCGAGGCCCCGGCGCCGCGCCGGCGGCGGGGCTCGCGCGCCCCGCGGAGGTGGACGAATGGCGGAAGGCGACGGATTCCAGCAGGAGATGGCGGCGATCAGCCGCTATTACACGGAGCGCTTCCTGCCCACGAGCCCCTGGGCCAGCCTGCTCAACGGCCACCCCTACCTCTGCGCGCGGCAGCGGCAGCGCCGCCTGCGCGAGGCGCTCATCGCGTGCGGCGTGCGCACGCCCGAGGCGCTGCGCGAGATGTCGGTGCTCGACGTGGGCTGCGGGTCGGGCTCCAACCTGGCCTGGCTCGTCGAGCTCGGCGCCGACCCGGCGCGCCTCACCGGCGTCGATCTCGTCGCGGACCGCATCGAGGTCGCGCGCTCGCGCTTCGCCAACATCCGCTTCGTCGCGGGCGATTTCCTGGCGTCCGACGTCGGCGGTCCGTTCGAGATGGTGATGATGTTCGCCGTGCTGTCGTCGGTGACGAACCCGGAGCTGAAGCGGCGCCTCATGGAGAAGGCGCTCGGCCTGCTCCGGCCGGGCGGCATCTTCTTCTTCTACGACGTCGTCTCGCGGCGGCCCGTGCCCGGCACCGCGGCGTACCAGCGCCTCACCTTCGCGGAGCTCGAGGGGTACTTCGCCCCCCGCAAGGTGCATTATCGCCGCAGGGACCTCCTGCGCCGCGGCGTCGCGGAGCGGCTGCTGCCGCGCTTCGGGGTGACCGTGGCCGAGCTCGTCCAGGCAACCCGGCTGTTCAACATCGACGGCACCTTCGCCTACGTGCGGGGGTAACGCCGTTGCCACGGGTGGGGCAAAAGACCCCATCGGGGTGAAAAGGGCCTGCGGACCGGCGCGCGGCGTCGATCGGTCATCGATGCAGCGCGCCGGATGGGCCGGTTCGCGCGGCCCGGCGCTGGCATGCTGGATGCCATGTGCTGGATCGCGCGGTCTACCGGCGTGTCCAGCGATGTTTCGACGGTGGGGCAAGGCCGGTGAGCGCAGCGCGCACAGCGCACAGACCGCTGCAGGAGAACCTCAATGTCCCAACGTGTGCTCCCCGCATCGGCCCCAACGGCGTGGCACAGCCTGTCCGCCAGCGACGCGCTCGCCAACGTGAAGAGCGTCGAGGCCGGCCTGTCGCAGGAGGAAGCTGCCCGCCGGCTCCAGGAGGTCGGGCCCAACGTCATCCAGCGCGCGAAGGGCGACAGCGCGCTGAAGCTGCTCTTCCGCCAGATCAACGACCCGCTCATCTACGTGCTGCTCGCGTCGGCGGCCCTCGCGGTGGCGATGGGAGAGGCGATCGACGGCGCGGTCGTGCTCGCGGTCGTGGTGCTCAACACCGCGATCGGGTTCGTGCAGGAGCTCCGCGCGAGCAGGGCGATCGAGGCGCTCTCGGGCATGGTGCCCCAGTCGGCGACGGTCGTGCGCGGCGGCGCGAGGAGCGCGATCCCGGCGGCCGACGTCGTGCCCGGGGACGTGGTGGTGCTCGAGGCGGGCGACAAGGTCCCCGCCGACGCGCGGCTCCTGTCGGTGAAGAACCTCGCCGTGGACGAATCGGCGCTCACCGGGGAGTCCGTCCCGTCCGACAAACACACCCAGCCGGTCGCCGAGGACGCCGGGGTCGGCGACCGGAAGAACCTCCTCTTCGGGGGGACGCTCGTGACGCGCGGCACCGCCACGGCCGTGGTCGTGGCGACCGGCGGCGCGACCGAGCTCGGGCGGATCTCGTCGATGCTCCACGAGGCGACCGAGATCGAGACGCCGCTCACGCGCTCGATGGCCAAGGTGGGCCGCGTGCTCACGATCGCGATCGTGGCGGTCGCGCTGCTCATCGTCGGGATCGCGCTGCTCCGGGGCTACCCGCCGGTGGACGCGATGCTCGCGGGGATCTCGCTCGCGGTCGCCGCGATCCCCGAGGGGCTGCCCGCGATCATCACGATCTCGCTCGCGATCGGCGTGCAGCGCATGGCGCGGCGCCGCGCGGTGATCCGGAAGCTGCCGGCGGTCGAGACGCTGGGCAGCACCGCGGTCATCTGCTCGGACAAGACGGGGACGCTCACGCGGAACGAGATGACGGTGCGCGCGTTGTGGACCCCCGCGACGCCCGCGACGCCCTCAACGCGTGATTCCGGGGGCGCCGCGGGCGCGGTGCTCGAGGTGACCGGCGTCGGCTACGCGCCCGAGGGCGAGCTCCGGCGAGACGGCGCGGCGGTGGGCGAGCTGCCCGAGGCGGCGCGCGCGCTGCTCCGCGCCGGGCTGCTCTGCAACGACGCGCGCATGACGCGCGAGGGCGACGCGCGCGGCATCGAGGGCGATCCCACGGAGGGGGCGCTCGTCGTCGCGGCGCAGAAGCTCGGGGTGGACGTGGAGGAGACACGCCGGGCGTACCCGCGCGTCGACGCCGTGCCGTTCTCGTCGGAGCGGCAGATGATGGCCACGCTGCACGAGGCGCCCGGCGGCGAGCGGGTGATCTTCATGAAGGGCGCGCCCGAGGCGGTGCTCGGCGCGGCGTCGATCGGCGAGGCGGAGCGGGCCGAGGTGATGGCGCAGGTGGAGCGCATGGCGGCGCAGGGCATGCGGGTGCTCGCGGTGGCGTCGCGCCCGTTCTCCGACGTCGCCGGCGCTGCCTCGCTCGACGAGGCGCACCTCACGGAGGGCTTCGCGCTGCTCGGGCTCGAGGGGATGATCGACCCGCCGCGGCCGGAGGCGATCGACGCGATCAAGGCGTGCCACGAGGCGGGGATCACGGTGAAGATGATCACCGGCGATCACCTGGCGACGGCGCGGGCGATCGGCGAGCAGCTCGGGCTGGTGCAGGGCGGCGCGCGGGCGATGAACGGCACGGAGCTGTCGCGGCTCTCGGACGAGGAGCTGCGCGGGGCCGCGGCGGGGACACACGTGTTCGCGCGCGTGGCGCCGGAGCACAAGCTGCGCCTCGTGAGGGCGCTGCAGGCGGAGGGGAAGGTCGTCGCGATGACGGGCGACGGCGTGAACGACGCGCCGGCGCTGAAGCAGGCCGACATCGGCGTGGCGATGGGGATCACGGGGACGGCGGTGTCGAAGGAGTCCGCCGACGTCGTGCTGACCGACGACAACTTCGCGAGCATCCGGGCGGCGGTGGAGGAGGGGCGCCGCGTCTACGACAACCTGGTGAAGGCGCTGGCGTTCGTGCTGCCGACGAACCTGGGCGAGGCGCTGATCCTGCTCGTGGCGGTGATGGTCTTCCCGATCGCCGGGGGCGTGCCGCTCATGCCGATCACCGCCGTCCAGATCCTCTGGGTGAACCTGGTGGCGACGGTGGCGCTGTCGCTGCCGCTCGCGTTCGAGGCGATGGAGAAGGACGTGATGGGCCGCCCGCCGCGCGATCCGCGCGAGCCGATCCTGAGCCGGTTCGTCCTCGTGCGCACGGCGATCGTCGCGGTGCTCATGACGGCGGGGGCGATCGCGGTGTTCCTGTACGAGTACTCCACCGAGGTGCGCGGCGGCGTCGTGTCGGACTTCGCGTACCGCGAGGCGCAGACGGCGGCGGTCACGACGGTCGTGCTGTTCCAGATCTTCTACGTGCTCAACTGCCGCTCGCTGCGCGACTCGATCCTGGCGATCGGGCTCTTCTCGAACCCGTGGATCTACGTGGGGATCGGCGGGCTGCTCGCGCTGCAGCTCTGCTTCGTCTACGCGCCGTTCATGCACACGCTGTTCGGCTCGGCGCCGCTCTCGCTCGACGCGTGGATCAAGTCGACGCTGGTGGCGATGTCGATCCTGCCGGTGATGAGCGTCGAGCGGTGGTGGCGGCTGCGCCGGTCGCGGCGCTCGGGCGAGGGGGAGCGCCAGGCCGCGGCGCCCGGGGTCGGGGGCGTGGCGGGGGTGATGGCGTCGCGCGGCGGCGCCTGACCCCGCGGCGGCGCCTGGCCCCGCGGCGGCGCCTGGCCCCGCGGCGGCGCCTCAGCCGCCGTCAGAACCCGAGCCGGCGGAGCGCGGCGCGCGCCGGCCCGGGCAGGCGCGCGGCCGCGACGATCTTCCAGAGCGTCCGGTCGCGCGAGAGCCCCCGCCGCATGGCCGACCGCGCGAGCTCCGCGGCGAGGGCCACGTCGCCCGCCGCGTAGTTCGCCTCCGCCGAGCGCTTCTCGCCGTGGGCCAGGAACAGCGACCGGCGCCGGGGATCCGCGAAGAAGCGGGGGTGGCGCGCGACGATGATCTCGTGCGTCTCGTGGTAGCGCCGCGCGTAGCTGCTCGAGACCTTGGTCGGGTGGCCGGTCCGGTAGAGGACGGCGACGCCGCCGCAGTGCACGCCGCGCACCCCGAGCTCGGCGAGCCCGATGTGAAAATCGTAGTCGCCGTTGCCGCGCGCGAGCTCCGTTGCGAACCCGCCGAGCCGCTCCCAGAGCGCCTTCTCGTAGACGCAGCCGGCCGGCAGGGCCTGCCTCGACACGAAGTCGTCCGGCGCGACGGCGGCGGGGTAACGCCAGAACCGGCGCTGCTTTCCGAAGAGCTCGTAATCGCCGTAGACGAGGCCGACGCCCGGGTGCCGCTCGAGGGCGCGGTTCGCCTTCGCGATCGCGTCGGGGGGGAGCTTGTCGTCGCCGTCGAGGTAGAAGTGGTAGGGCGTCTCGGTCAGCTCGAAGGCGCGGTTGCGCGTCGGGTAGGGGCCCATGTTCACGGGCATGCGGGCCTTCAGGAGCCGCGGGTGCTCGATCGACGCGAAGACCTCCTGGGTGCGGCGGTGCTCGGTCCCGTCCATGACGAGCACGGCCTCCCAGCGGTCGTCGGTCTGGGCGAGCAGGCTCTCCCAGCACTCGAGGAGCCAGTCGCCCTCGGCGTAGCAGGTGATGCCGACCGTGATGAGCGGCCTCGCCACGCGCCTACCCCCGCGAGAGCGCGATGGAGCACGCCATGGCGGCGCGGTAGAGCGCTTCGAACTGGTCGACGCAGCGCTGCCAGTCGGCGTGCTCGACCGCCCAGGCGCGCCCGCGCTCGGCGAGGCGCGGCGCGAGGTCGGGCTCGTCGATCAGGCGGTCGAGCGCCGCGACGAGCGCGCCGTGATCGCGGGGCGGCACGAGCAGCGCGCGCTCGTCGTGCTGGAGCACGCCCTCGTAGGCCGGCAGGTCGCTCGCGACGATCGGCACGCCGAGCGCGGCGAGCTCGCAGAACGTCGACGGGACGCCGTCGGCCTCGAGCAGCGAGACCGCGGCGTCCGCCATGGCGTAGAGGCCGCGGAGCTCGCCGTAGGGGCACGGGTCGGCGAACCTCACCGAGGCGCCGACGCCGAGCTCGCCGGCGAGCGCGCGCAGCGCCTCCTTGCACGGGATCTCCTCGGGCCGGCCGTGGATCTTGATCACGAGGACGCCCTCCTTGGCCCACCGGCTCGCGGCGAAGGCGCGGAGGATGCGGTCGGGGTGGTAATGGGGCTTGGTCTGCCGCGGGCTGAGGAGGACGCGCTGGCCGGGCTCGATCCCGAGCGCGCGGCGGAAGCGCGCGGCGCCCTCGAGCGATCTCTGCCGGTCGAAGGTCTCGAGGTCCACGCCCCAGAGCACGATCCGGGACGGGACGGAGGCGGCGCGCGCGCCCATGCGCGCCTTCGCCCGCGAGAGCAGCGGCACGCTGTCGGCCGAGACGGCGGAGGCGCGGGACAGCACGTGATCGAGCCGGCGGGCCGTCCTGCGCGTCTTCTGGAAGACGTCGTCGTTGATGTCGGTGCCCCACGCGGTCGCGAGGATGGGGGGGCCGCCGCGCATCGTCGACCAGAGGTCGTGCCACGGGCGCAGGAAGTTGAGGTGCACGACGTCGACGCCGAGCTCGCGGGCGCGCCGCCTCGCCCAGAGGCGGCGGAGGGGCTGCGGGATGGCGGCGACCGAGGAGAGCAGCGTGAGCTCCTCGCAGCGCTGGCCGTGTTCGCGGCGGATCGCGGCGGCGACGCCGGGGGCGTCGCAGAGGATGACGCGGTGGCCCCGGGACGCGAGGGCGGCGCCGAGGCGAGCCTGCTGGGGGGCCCTCGGGTCGCCGTGGAGGAGCACGGTCAGATGCACGGGGGGGCGTGTACAGGACGGGGGGGCGCGAGTAAATCGCGGGGCGCGCGGGGGCGGGGGCGGGAGTGCCGGGGGGCCGGCCGCCGGAGGGGGCGGGTGGTCGCGCGGCGCAGCGAAGGCCGAACTCGCCTGAGCCGTGTCTCCCCCCGCGGAGCCGGAGGAGATACGGCAAAAAAGGCTCAGACATCGGCCTTCGCTGCGCCGCGCGACCACCCGCCCCTCCAGCGGCCTGACGTCGTCGTGGCAAGTCCCTCCGGCGGCCTGACGTTCTCGTGGCAAGTCCCTCCGGCGGCCTGACGTTCTCGTGGCAAGTTCGCGAGACCTCCTCTGGATCGCGCGATGTTGGATGTCGTGCTCGCCAGAGGGAGCGTGTCGCTCCGAGCTGGCTTGTCGGCGGCTTGTCGGCGCAGACGGCTCTGTCCGCACTTCATGGCGCCATGCGCGAGGGCGCGCGGCGATCGCGACACAACGCGCTGGTAGCGCGCCGCGGAACCCGGCATGCTCCGCAATCCCATGATCTACCTCGTCGCCGCGACGCGCCCGAACTTCATGAAGCTCGCCCCCATCTGCCGCGCCCTCAAGGCGCGCGGCCTGCCGATGCGGCTCCTGCATACAGGACAGCACTTCGACCCGACGATGAGCGACGTCTTCTTCCGGGACCTCGGGCTGCCCACGCCCGATCACACGCTGAAGGCGGGCGGCGGGTCCCACGCCCAGCAGACGGCCGCCGTCCTCGTCGGCGCGGAGGCCGACCTCATCGAGCACCGGCCCAAGGTGGTTGTCGTCGTCGGGGACGTCACGAGCACCCTCGCCGGCGCGCTCGCGGCCTCGAAGCTCGGCATCCCCGTCGTCCACGTCGAGGCCGGGCTGCGCTCGCGCGACTGGACCATGCCGGAGGAGATCAACCGCGTGCTCACCGACCAGCTCTCGGACCTCCTGCTCACGCCCTCTCGCGACGCCCACCCCAACCTGCTCGCCGAGGGCATCCCCCCGGAGCGCGTCCGGTTCGTCGGCAACGTCATGATCGACTCGGTCCACTACGCCCTCAAGCGGCAGACCGACGCGCTCTCGCGCTTCAACCTCGAGCCGAAGAAGTACGCGATCGCCACGCTCCACCGGCCCGCCAACGTCGACAGCGCCGAGCGGCTCTCCGCGACGCTCGACGCGCTCACCGCCATCGCAGAGCGCCTGCCGACCGTGTTCCCCGTCCACCCGCGCACGGTCGCGCGCGCCGAGTCGTTCGGGCTCTCGGCGCGGCTCAAGGGGACGAAGGGGCTCAGGATCATGGAGCCGCTCGGGTACGACGACTTCGTGACCGTCATGGGCAATGCGCTGCTCGTCGCCACCGACTCCGGCGGCATCCAGGAAGAGACCACCGCGCTCGGGATCCCGTGCCTCACCATGCGCCAGGGCACCGAGCGGCCCGTCACCGTCACGGAGGGGACCAACACCGTGGTCGGGCTCGACGCCGCGCTCATCGCGCGCGAGGTCGACGCCATCCTCGACGGCAAAGGCAAGCGCGGCACCGTGCCCGAAGGGTGGGACGGCAAGACCGGCGAGCGCATCGCCGACGCGCTGGAGGCGTTCCTCGCCGGCGATCCGCCGCCCAAGACGGCCGGCCCGCGCGCCTGAGCGCGGCCTTCCCGCGCGTTTCCCGCGCGCCCGAGCCCAGCGCGCGGCCTTCTCGCGCGCCCGTGCCCAGCGGCGCACCTCCGCGGCTCCCCGCTCCCCACGTGCGCCTCCCGCAGGCCACGACCCGACGTCCCCCACACCCCCCGACCAAACGACGCGCGCGAGGGCGCGACGCCAGGTTTCCGATTGTTTATTGACGGATGGTCAGGTTATGAATGTACCGTGGTAAGGAATTTGCGAACTCTCGTCGATTGGGCATCTCGGGGGCGGCGCCAACGAGGGTTCTCCCTCGTCGAGGTGATGATCGCCGCAAGCATCGTGGCGGTCCTGGCCGCCATGGCCATCTACGGTGTGCGGAAATACGTCGTGTTCGCCAGGTCCGCCGAGGCCAAGCAGACCATCGGCGGCATCTCGAGGGCTGTCGTGATGTCGGTCGACCGCTTCCAGGAGCGCAACCAGGGAGGGCAGGTGCTCTGCGCCAGCTCGACCACCGTACCCGATGCGTTCTGGCCTGTTCGAGGGACTCGCTACCAGCCGAGCCCGACCGAGGGTGTGGACTACAACACCGGGAACACGACCGAGGGCTGGAGGTGCCTTGGATTCCGGGTCACCCAGCCGCAGTATTATCAGTATCGGTATCGGGTGAACGGTTCGCCGATCCCGGTCGCCGGCCGCTTCCCGTCGGATGTGCCGCTGGAACACCGGTGGGCCGCCTACGCGCGCGGCGACCTCGACGGGGACGGGCGGGACGCGTGGTTCGCGCTGGAGGGCTACGTGAAAAACGGCCAGACGGTGTTCGCGACGAAGATCGGCGCGCAGGATCCGGACGAGTAGCGAGGCGCCATGGATACCGCTGCGCTCAACAGGCTGTTCGGCGCCCTCGCCTCGCGGCGCGGCGGTGAAAGCACCGCGATCGAGCTCCCCGGCGCGGACCTCGAGGCCGCGCACCTGCTCGGCGCCGACCTCCAGGGCGCGAACCTCGCCGGCGCGCGGCTCGACGGGGCCAGGCTCGCGGGCGCGAACCTCGGGGGGGCGCGGCTCGACGCGGCGTCGCTCGCCGGCGCCGACCTCACCGGCGCGGACCTGCGCTGGGCCGATCTCTCCGGGGCGCTGCTCGGCGGGGCGCTGTTCACGGCCGCCGATCTGCGCGGGGCGAAGCTCCCGCGCTCGATCAGCGCGGCGAGCTCGATGTCGGGCGCGCACGTCGACGCGTCGGCCTGCACGCGCTCCGGCTTCGACGAGGAAGTCATCCTGGCGCTCGCGAGCGCCGGCGCGTCGTTCGACGACATCGCCTCGTTTCCCCCCCCGCTGCGAGACGCGCTCGTGAGCGCCGGCGCCGTGCCCGAGAGCGCGGAGTGGAGCCGCCGGCCGGGGGCGCCGGAGTCGCAGCGCATGGGGTCGGGGCCAGCCTCGCAGCGGCTCGGGGCAGCGCCGGAGTCGCAGCGGATGGGGTCGGGACCGTCGTCGCAGCGGCTCGGGGCAGCACCGGAGTCGCAGCGGATGGGGTCGGGACCGTCGTCGCAGCGGCTCGGGGCAGCGCCGGAGTCGCAGCGGCTCGGGGCAGCGCCGGAGTCGCAGCGGCTCGGGGCAGCGCCGGAGTCGCAGCGGATGGGGTCGGGGCCGTCGTCGCAGCGGCTCGGGGCGGCGCCGCGCCGCCCCGCGGAGCCCGAGGACCGCGTCGAGCCGCCGCCTGGCCGACGCCACGGTGCGCCGGCTCCGGCTCGCGCGGCCGTCGCCGTGGGCGCGCCACAGCAGGCGCCGCTCGTGCCCCGGCACGTCGAGCGGTACGTCGCGCTCGCCGGCGGGGCGCTCCTGATCGCGCTCGCGCTGGCGATCGCGCTCACGCCGGTCCCGGGCGCCGGGCTGCTCTGGGCGGCGCACGCCGGCGGCGCGCTCGGCGCCGCCCTCCTGACCTTCGCGCTGCCGCCCTTCAACGCCGAGCGCGGCGCCGCGCGCGCCCTCGGCGCCCGCCTCGGGCTCGCCGCCGTCGTCGGGATCCTCGCCCACAGCGTCGAGCCGTCTCGGCTCGTGGTCTTCCGGATGCGCGCCACGCTCGCGTCGGGCGACCCGAGCGCGCGGTCCGAGGCCGTGCGGCAGCTCGTGCGGCAAGGCCACCGCCAGCTCGACGGGCAGGATCTGTCGGCGCTCGATCTCTCCGGCGCCAACCTCACCGGGACGAGCTTCCGGAACACGAGCCTCGCGGGCGCGGACCTGTCGGGCGCCGCGCTCATGGAGGCCGTGCTCGAGGGGGCCGACCTGAGCGCCGCGAACCTCCGGGGCGCCGACCTCTCCAGCACGGACGCCGCGCGGGCGCGCGGCTGGGAGCACGCCGAGTGCGACGCGACGACGCTGCTTCCCGACGGCAGCGCGTGTGTGCTCGGCCACCCGACCGGCGCGCCGTCGCCGGAGCAGGACGCCACCGCGCGCTCCGCCCACGAGGGCGCGCCGCCCGCAGGGTCGCTGTAGCCCGCCGGCCTGCGCGGACCTCTGCCGTCAGCCCAGCGCCCGGGCCGCCGCGCTGGCGGCCCGGGCGGCCGCGGCGTCGTCCGCCGCGAGCGCCGCCTCGGCGGCGGCCGCGAGCGCCGCGAACGAGGTCGAGGCGAGCGCGTCCTCCACCGCGTCGAACGACGAGGCGCACATGCTGAGCCGGGTGACCCCGAGGCCGACCAGGAGCGGCGCGACGTCGGGATCACCCGCGGCCTCGCCGCACACCGCGACCGGGCGGCCCGCCGCGTGCCCCGCCTCGACCACCGCGCGCACCAGCCGCAGCACCGCGGGGTGCGCCGGATCGGCGAGCGCGTGCAGCCGCGGGTGACCGCGCTCGGCCGCCAGCGTGTGCTGCGTCAGATCGTTCGTCCCGATGCTGAAGAAATCGGCGTGCCGCGCGAGGCGCTCGGCCAGGAGCGCCGCCGACGGCACCTCGACCATGATGCCCGCCGGCGCGGGCCAGAGGTGCGGCTTGCCGGCCGCCTGGAGCGCCTCGTGCGCGCGCTCGAGCGCGGCGCGCACCGCGCTCACCTCGGCGACCGTCGAGACCATCGGGACCATGACGCGCACGTCGTGGCCGCGCCCGGCCACCAGGATCGCGCGGAGCTGCGCCTCGAGCAGGGCCGGGCGCTCCAGCGAGAGCCGGACGCCGCGGACGCCCAGGCTGGGGTTCGCCTCGGCCTCGAGCGCGAGGTACGGAAGCGACTTGTCGCCGCCCGCGTCGAGCGTGCGGACCACGATCGGCGCGCCGGCGAAGGTGTCGAAGATCTCCGCCAGGAGCGCCGCCTGCTCGCCCTCGCCGGGCGCGTCCACGCGGCCCAGGAACAGCATCTCCGTGCGCAGGAGCCCGATCCCGACGGCGCCGGCGTCGCGCGCGGCGCGCGCGTCCGCGGGCCCCGCCACGTTCGCCCAGAGCTCGATCCTCCGGCCGCAGGCGAGGCGCACGCGGCCGTCGCGGGCGCCCGGGGGCCGCCGCGACGCGCGGTAGGCCTCCTGCCGCCGCTCGATCTCGCGCGCCGTCGCGGGATCGGGATCGATCCAGACCTCGCCGGTCGCGCCGTCGAGGCCGGCGCGCGCGCCGCCCGCCTCCGGCACGAGGCCCGCGGCCCCGGCGACCGAGGGGATGCCGGCGCCGCGCAGCAGGATCGCCGCGTGCGAGGTGGGGCCGCCGCGCCGGTCGATCACGCCGAGCACGCGCTGCGCGTCGAGCCGCGCGGCCTCCGTCGCCGTGAGGTCGTCCACCACGACGACCGCCGGCGGCCCGTCCGGCAGCGCCGCCGCGGCCCCGCCGAGCAGCGCGCGCGTCATCGCGTCGCCCACGTCGCGGAGGTCCGCCTCGCGCGCCCGCAGGTACGGGTCGTCGAGCTGCCGGTAGACCGCGGCGGCGGCGTCGACCGCCCGGCGGAAGGCCCAGGCGGCGTTGCACCGGTCCCGCGCGATGTGCTCGAGCGCCCGGTCGACGAGGGCCGGGTCGCAGAGCAGCGCCGTCTCGGCGTCGAGGATGTCGCTGCCCGAGAGCGCGCTGGAGAGCTCCTCCGCCGCGAGCGCGAGCGCCCGCCGCAGCCGCTCCGCCTCGGCCTCCGGGTCGTCGACCGTGGTCTCGGGGATCGGCGGGAGCGCGCGCACGAGCCGCACCAGCGGGCCGATCGCGACGCCCGGCGCGACCGGGATCGCGCGATCCGAGGCGACCGCGGGCTCCTCGGGCGCGGCCCCCGGCGCCGCGCGCGCGAGGAGCTCGGCGAGCGCCGCGACCGCCTCGGGCGCCTGCCGCCCGACCGCGCGCAGGCGCAGCACGTCGCCCCGGCGCGCCCCGAGCGAGGCGAGCGCGATCAGGCTCGAGGCCGGCACCGGGCCGCGGCCGGCGGTCACGTTCTCGAGGGTGACCGTCGCGTCGAAGCCCGCCGCGCGCACCACGAGGTGCGCCGCCGGGCGGGCGTGCAGGCCGGCCGGATCGGCGATCGGCGCGTCGGCCGTCGCCGCCGCGATCGGCGCGTCGGCGGCGGCCGCCGCGATCGCCGCGTCGGCGGCGGCCGCGGCGATCGCCACGTCGGCGGCCGCCGCCGCGATCGCGAGGTCGGCGGCCGCCGCCGCGAGCGCCGCGGTCGCCGCCGCGGCGGTCGGCGCGGCCGCCGCGGCGGCCGCCACGACGGCGGGGCGCTCGGCCTCGTCGAGCTGCGCGGCCTTGCTCGCGAGCGCCTGCCGCGCGTCGTCCGCGACCTCGTCGAGCGTGCCGCCCGACGCCGCCCGGACCGCGGCGAGCACCGCGCCCTCCACGATCGGCGCACCGGTGAGGCGCGTCCGCGACCGCAGCGCCGGATCGACGAGCTCGAGCGCCACCCCGGCGCTGAGGATCGCGCCGTTCAGGTCCATCAGCACGACGGCGCCGGCCGGCCCGCAGACGCGCTCGATCGCCGCGGCCACGGCGACCGCGTCGGTCCCGAGCTCGGCGCCGCCCTCGCCCGCGCCCGCCGCGCAGGCGATGGCGATCGTGTCGCCGGTCATCTGGCGCACCAGCGCCTCGGTCGCCTCGGCGAGCGCGCGGCTGTGCGCGACCAGCACGAGCCCCACGCGGCTCGCCGCCGCGCTCATACCGCTGCCGTCGCGGCCAGGCTCCGCAGCAAGAGCCAGCACGACGTGGCGCCGGGGTCCTGGTGCCCAGCGCTGCGCTCGCCGAGGTAGCTCGCGCGGCCCTTGCGGGCGACGAGCGGCGCGGTCGCCTCGGCCCCGGTCCGCGCGGCGTCCGCGGCGCGCTCGAGCGCGCCCGCGAGCGGGCCGCCCCCGCCCTCGCCCGCGGCCGCCGGCGCGCGGAGCGCGGCCTTGAGCGCGTCGACCGCCGGGCCGAGCGCGTCGACCATGGTCTTGTCGCCGGGCGCCGCCTTGCCGCGCCGCTGGATGCCCTCGAGGCCCGCCTCGAGGCAGGCCGCGAGCGCCGCGAGGTCGAGCGCCGCGGCGCCGGCCGCCTTCTGGCCGGCCTCGCGGAACAGCGTGCCGTAGAGCGGTCCGCTCGCCCCGCCGACGGTCGACAGCAAGATCATCCCGACGCCCTTGAGGAGCGCGCCGACGTCGCCGCGATCGAGGCCGCCGAGCCGGTCGCGCACCGCGGTGAACCCGCGGGCCATGTTGATCCCGTGATCGCTGTCGCCGATCGCGGCGTCGAGCTCGGTCAGGAACATCTTCTCCCGCTCGATCACCTCGGCCGCGCGCTCGAGCCACGCCGCGATCTGGTCGCCGTTCAAGGTCTGCATGGCTCAGGCTCCCCAGCGGAGCGCCGGCGTGTGCACCGGCGCGTCCCACCAGCGGATCATCTCCCCGTCGAGCCGGAGGAGCGTCACGGACACGCCGGCCATCTCCAGCGACGTGATGTACGGGCCGACGAGGCTGCGCGCGACGTTGAGGCCGCGCTCGCGCGCGATCGCGTGCGCCTTGCGGTAGACGACGTAGAGCTCGATGAGCGGCGTCCCGCCCATGCCGTTCACGAACAGGAGCACGTCGTCGCCCGGCTTGAACGGCAGGTCGTCGAGGATCGGCTGCATCAGGAGCTCGGCCACGCGATCGGCGGGCTCGAGCCTCTCGCGCCGCCGGCCGGGCTCGCCGTGGATGCCGATGCCGACCTCCATCTCGTCGGGGCCGAGCTCGAACGAGGGCTTGCCGACGTGCGGCACCGCGCAGGCCGAGAGCGCGATCCCCATGCTGCGGCCCGCCGCGTTGACGCGCCGGCACAGCGCCGCGACCTCGTCGAGCGGCCGCCCCGCCTCCGCGGCGCCGCCGCAGATCTTCTCGGCGAGCACGGTCGTCCCCACGCCGCGCCGCCCGGCCGTGTAGAGGCTGTCCTCGACCGCCACATCGTCGTTCACGACCACGCCCTCGACCGCGATGCCCGCCTCGCGCGCCAGCTCGGCGGCCATCTCGAAGTTCATCACATCGCCGGTGTAGTTCTTGATGATGTGGAGCACGCCGGCGCCGCCGTCGACCGCCCGCGTCGCCTCGGCGATCTGATCCGGCGTCGGGCTCGTGAACACGGCGCCGGGGCAGGCGGCGTCGAGCATGCCGCGCCCGACGAAGCCGCCGTGCATCGGCTCGTGCCCGCTGCCGCCGCCCGAGACGAGGGCGACCTTGCCCCGGCCCTTCGCCTGCGCGCGAGCGACGAAGGGCGGCGCGGTGTTCACCCGGAGGAGATCGGCGTGCGCCAGCGCCATGCCCTCGAGCGATTCGCCGACCAGATCGTCCGGCGCGTTGATGAGCTTCTTCATTCGGCCCTCCGCTCCGTCTCGCCTCCGCTTCGTCCGCCGCTGCGCGCAGGATATCCCCATGCGGTCGCCCGCCGCGAGGGGGGATCTTTTCGCGGCCGTGCCTTACGCTGGGGCCGCCGTGGACCGACTCGCTCCCTTGTTTCGCCCCGCGGGGCGCCCCGCGGGCTTCCAGCGCTGGCGACAGCTGCTCTTCCTCCACTGGGAGACGCCGCTCCCGGCCCTGCGGGCCGTGGTGCCGGCCGAGCTCGAACTCGACACCTTCGAGGGCAGGGCCTATGTCGGCGTCGTCGCCTTCACCATGCGCGACGTCAGCCCGTGGTGGTCGCCGAGCGTGCCGGGGATCTCGAACTTCCACGAGCTCAACGTCCGCACCTACGTGCACGCGGGCGGCCGGGATCCGGGGGTGTGGTTCTTCAGCCTGGACGCGGCGAAGGCCCTCGCGGTCCTCGTGGCCCGGGCCGGCTGGCACCTGCCCTACCACTACGCCTCGATGGACATCGAGGCGGGGGGCGGCGAGGTCCGCTACCGCAGCGAGCGGCGCTGGCCCGGCCCCGTGCCCGCGCGGTTTCAGGCGCGTTACCGCGTCGGCGCGCCCCTCGGCGCCGCGGCGCCCGGGACCTTCGAGCATTTCCTGGCCGAGCGGTACCTGCTCTTCGCCGCGAGCCCGCGCGGCCTTCAGGTCGGGCAGGTGCACCACGTGCCGTATCCGCTCCACCGGGCCGAGGTGCTCGAGGTGGAGGAGACCGTCGTGGCCGCGGCCGGCTTGCCGGCGCCCGAGGGCGCGCCGCACGTGCTGTACAGCCCGGGGGTGGACGTCGACGTTTATTCTCTCCGGTCCGCTGCCGCGGCCGGGGGGTCTCTCCGGTCCGCTGCCGCGGCCGGGGGGGCTCTCCAGTCCGTCAGTGCCGACCGAGCCAGTGGATGACCTGGGACTCCAGGCCTGGCACGGTCCCGAACCCGAGGCTCAGCGTCTGCGGGAACCCCACGTGCCCGCCGCGCCGGAGCCACTGGACCTCGAGCAGCGGCGAGCGCGGGTGGGCCTCGAGCGCGGGCAGCACCGTGTCGAGCGGCACCATCGGGTCGGCCTCCGCCGCGACGAGCAGCGACGGGACCGCCAGATCGCGCAGGCGCGGGGCGGCGCTCTCGCGGGCGTAGTACACCTCCGCGCTCTCGTAGCCGAACCAGCGCGTCATGATGCGGCGGTCCCACTCGCGGATCGTGCGGATCGCGAGCGCCTCGCGCAGGGGCAGCGGCACGGCCCGGCGCGACGCGACGGCGCTGTACATCTCCTTGAGCCCCGACATCACGTGCCTTCGGTACACCCAGCGCTCGGGCCGGTCGATGGCGGTGACCGTCCGCTCGAGATCGAGCGGCGGGCAGATCGCGGCCACGGCGCGGACGCGCGCGTCGATCGCGCCGGAGGCGGCGTACCGGAGGGCGATGTGCCCGCCGAGCGAGTAGCCGAGCACGACCACGCGCTCGTACCGATCGAGCTCGGGGGAGGTGATGGCGGCGTGCAGATCGGAGTACAGGCCTGCGTGGTAGATGCCGGCCCCGTCGCCCCCGGCGCCGCGCAGGTTGAGGCGCAGGCACGCGAGCCCGGTGCGCTCGGCCCGCGCGGCGGCCTCCATCACATAATGGCTCTCGACCGTCCCGCCGAGGCCATGGACGACGACGAGGATCGAGCGCGTGTCGTCCCGGTGACGGATCTTGCCGAGCAGCCGGACGGGCCCGTCCGCGGCGTCATCGACGTGGACCGAGAAGGGGGACGACGGGGGGAGCTGCGGGGCGAGGAGCTGATGCTTGACCCAGGGAGCGATCGTCCAGAAATGGCCGTGGAGGATGCGCTGCATCGCGTCGTACCTACCACGAGCAGCGCTCCTTTTCTATTTGCCCCGCGCGCTCACGGGCACGTGATGTCGCGCTCGCCGGCGCAGTCGATCGGGCACTCGTCGCAGTACATGCACGTTTCGAGCGCGCCGAAGAGCGCGGCGCCGGCCGGGTTGCGCGTCGAGCAGCCCTGCCGGCAGGCGTCCGTCTCGCACACGACATAGCAGTCCACGTAGTTCACGCAGGCGTCGTCGTCCACGCAGGTGTCGAACTCGTCGCGGCAGTTGCCGTCGAGCGCGCACCCGAGGCACCCCGATCGGTCGTCACCGCAGGCGCCCGAGCCGTCGCACGTCAGCGGCGGGACGGCCCGCCGGACGTTGAGGGTGAACGCGCCCGACCTGGTCCCGGAGCCGTCGACCACGGCCACGACCGTCTGCCCCGCGGCGAGCGTCACCGTGACCTCCGACTGCTCGACCCGCGTGTCGTCGTTGCACGCGAGCTGCCGCCCGCCGCACGTCGCGTCGTGGATGTGGAGGACCGTGTCGAACGAGGAGCCGAGCGTGTCGAACACATAGTCGCCGGCGACCGGCGCCGTGAACGAGTACCCCGCGTCCGGCGCGGTGGACGACGACGGGCACTCCGTCGTCACCGTCGGCCGCACGCTGTTGGGCCGGCCGGCCGTGCTGCCGGTGATCGTCTGCGGCACCGAGGACGTGAGCTCGCCCGCGGGGCAGCTCGGCGCGCTGGCGCGCGTGATCTCCAGCTCGAAGGCGCCGGTCTCGCCGTCGGCGCCGTCGACGACGACGTACACGGTCTGGTTCGCCCCGAGGTCGCGGGTGACGCGCGCCGCGCCCGGATCGGCGTTGCAGGCGAGCTCGGAGCAGCCCGCCGCGTCGAGCAGCGCGACGACGGTGTTGTAGCCGGAGTTGCTGGTGTCGAAGGAGTAGACGCCCGCGGTGGCCGCCGTGAACGAGAAGATGCGCTCGTTCGCGCTCGTGGCCACGCAGGAGGGGGAGTACGTGCTCGGGGCGCCGATCGTCGAGCTGTTCACGAACTGGGGCACGGTGCTGCCGAGGTCCTGGCCCGGGCTCACGGTGCACGCGCACGCGCCGGCCTGGCAGACCTGCAGGGCGCCGCACGCCTCGTCGCAGGCGCCGCAGTGCTCCCCGTCCGTCTGGACGTCGACGCAGGCCTCGCCGCAGGCGGTGAGCCCGGGCTCGCAGCCGTCCTCGCACTCGCCGGCCTCGCAGGTCTGCCCCGCGGCGCACGCCTGGCCGCAGCCGCCGCAGTGCTGCTCGTCGACCGTGGTGTCGACGCACGCCCGGTCGCAGTTGGTGAGCCCCTCGGAGCACTCGCCGTCGTTGCAGGCGCCGGCCTCGCAGGTCTGGCCCTCGTCGCACGCGCGGTCGCACTCGCCGCAATGGTCGGGGTTCGAGGCGGTGCTCACGCACTCGCCGCCGCACTCGGCCTGGCCCTGGGGACAGCCGGCCGCCTGGCACTCTCCGGCCACACACGTCTCGCCGTCCTCGCAGGCGGCGTCACAGCTGCCGCAGTGCGCCTCCTCGGTGTCGAGGTCGACGCACTCGCCGCCGCACGCCGCCTGGCCGTCCTCGCAGCCCGCGACGCAGACGCCGGCGCTGCAGGTCTCTCCGCTCGAGCACGTCGTGCCGCACGCGCCGCAGTTGTTCGGGTCCACGCTCGCGTCGACGCAGACGCCGTCGCACTGTGTGCTCGGCGCTTCGCACGCGGGCGTGGTGGGGCCGCCGTCCGAGCACGATGGCGCGACGAGCGCCGCCGCGGCGAGCCAGAGCAGGGTGTACGACGGCGCGATCCTGAAGCGCGAACCTAGCTTTTCCATGAACCTTCCCTCGGCAGAGCAGCGCTGCCGGCGACGGGGATCGTAACGAGGAGCTACCGGTGAGGATACGCCGATGGCCTTCTACGCTGTCAATCCTCGCGGCGGCGGCGGCGGCGGCGCCGCCGCGCGCGCCGCGCCCGTCGCGACGCGCGCGCGCGTCAGGCTCGCGTCGCTGTCGTCCGCTCGCCTTACATCATGTCCTCGGCGCGCCGCGCCGCCGGCGACGCCGTGCCGTAGCGCGTCGAGGTCGGCAGGAACTGGAGCAGCGTGAGCGCCTCGGCGATGTCGTCCTGGCTGACGAGGCCCAGGTATCTCTCCCCGTCGTACACCGCGACCACCGGGGTATTCCTCTCGGACATGATCCGCAGCACCTCGTCGAGCGAGCGATCCGCGTCCACGCGGACGACCTCGCGCCGCATGACGCCGGCAACGTAGGCGCTCCCCCCACCTTCGGCGAGCGCGCGGACCACGTCGGCGCGCGTCACCACGCCGATCGGCGAGGCGTCGAGCAGGACCGCGAAGTCGGTCTGGTAGGTCGTGAGGATGTGCTCGGCGGCGTCGCTCACCCGATCGCAGGGCGACAGGACGATCGCGCGGCGGTTGTACGCGCGCCCGACGGGGACGCCGCCGAGGACCGAGGCCGCGCGCTCCGCCGTCCGCTCCTGCGTGGCGCCGAGGAACACGAACACCGAGATGAAGGCGAGCACGAGGTGGCCCGAGAGCACGGCGCCGGCGAACAGCAGGACGGCGATGGCCTGCCCGATCGAGGCGGCCGCGGCCGTGGCGCGCGCGGGGCCGATCGCCATGGCGAGCCCGGCCCGGAGCACGCGCCCGCCGTCGAGGGGCAGGGCGGGGATCATGTTGAACACCGCGAGCGCCACGTTGGCGCCGAGGAGCCAGGCGAGCGCCGTCGAGGGCGAGGGGGCCGCGTCCGCGCCGAGGGCGGGCGGCCCCGACAGGAGGCCGAGCGACGCGCCCACGGCGAGGAGCACGCCGGCCAGGACCACGTTCACCGCGGGGCCCGCGAGCGCGATCAAGAGCTCGTGGAGCGGCTTCTTCGGCCGGCCCGTGAGCATCGCGACGCCGCCGATGGGCAGGAGCACGATCTCGCGCACCGTGAGCCCGAAGCGCCTGGCCACGAGGCTGTGACCGAGCTCGTGCATCGCCACGCAGGCGAAGAGCGCCAGCGTCAGCGCGACGCCGAACAGCGCGCCCTGGCCGCCGTGGCGGCCGCTCCACTGCAGCGCCCCGAGCGCGACGATGAGGCCGAACGTCGCGTGCACGTTGACATCGATCCCGGCGACCCGGGCGACCCTGAATGACCACTTCATGGTGTCTCGCTCCTGGAGGCGCGCGAGCGGCGCTTCTGGAGCGGGAGATGCCGGCGACCCCGCGCGCCGGGCGCTTCTGCCCGGCTCGCTCGGTCGAGAGACCCCTCGATGCCTGCTCGACGATCCTCGATGTCCTGTCAAGCAACGCCTGTACCCGTTGATTCGCCGTCGCGGCGCGGGCGAGGGGGCGCGCCGCCGCGGCGTCGCGCCGCAGCGGGGCATTTCGCACCGGGCAAGTTGGGCCGCGGCGGCGCCGCGTGTGGGCGCGGCGACCGCAGGGAAATCAGCCGGAGCGGCGGCGATTGCCCGGGCCGCGGCGCCAGTCTACGACGCGCCGGGCGCGCGACCGAGGGCCTGCCATGACGCGAACCGCTGCGAGCACGAGCAAGTTCCCCCCGCAGATCAAGTACATCATCGGAAACGAGGCGTGCGAGCGCTTCAGCTTCTATGGCATGAAGAACATCTTAACGTTCTTCATGATCAATTACATGCTGCTTCACAAGCATGTGGCGAGCGCCAACTACCACCTGTTCGTGAGCGCCTGCTATCTGTTCCCGCTGCTCGGGGGGTTCCTGTCCGATCGCTTCTTCGGCAAGTACCGGACGATCCTCTGGCTCTCTCTCGTGTACTGCGCAGGGCACGCCTGCCTCGCGATCTTCGAGGAGCACCCGACCGGCTTCTACGTGGGGCTCGGGCTCATCGCCCTCGGCTCGGGCGGGATCAAGCCCTGCGTCTCGGCCCACGTCGGGGATCAGTTCACCGAGGAGAACAAGCACCTCGTCAAGCACGTCTTCGCGCTCTTCTACTGGATCATCAACTTCGGCTCGTTCTTCGCCTCGGCGCTGATCCCGAAGACGCTGGAGTGGTTCGGGCCGACGGTGGCGTTCGGGATCCCGGGCGCGCTCATGCTGATCGCGACGGTCGTGTTCTGGATGGGCCGCGACAGGTATGTCCACGTGCCGCCGACCGGCGAGAACCCCCACGCGTTCCTGCGCGTCCTGTGGGACGCGCTGCGGGGCCGTCGCGCCGGCGCGCCGCCTGCCGGGCGCGGGCACTTCCTCGACGCCGCGCGGGGGAGGCACCCGGAGGGCGCGATCGAGGGCGCCAAGGCCGTCCTGCGGCTGATGACGATCTTCGCCCCGGTCCCGGTGTTCTGGGCCCTGTTCGACCAGAAGGGGTCCACCTGGGTGGTCCAGGCGACCCGCATGGACCTCGAGGTGCTCGGCCGCACCCTCGCGCCCGCGCAGATCATGGCGCTGAACCCGCTCCTCGTGATGCTGATCATCCCCTTCAACACGATGATCCTCTACCCGGCGCTCGAGCGCCGCGGGGTCCGGCTCACGGCGCTCGGCCGCATGACCGCGGGCATGGCGATCGCCGGGCTCGCGTTCGTCGCCGTCGCCGCCATCGAGGCCGCGATGACCTCCGGCGGCCGGCTCAGCGTGCTCTGGCAGGCCGGGCCCTACGTGCTGATCACGCTCGCCGAGGTGCTGGTGTCCACGACCGGCCTCGAGTTCGCCTACTCCCAGGCCCCGCGCGAGATGAAGAGCACGATCATGAGCGTGTGGAACACGACGGTGGCGGTCGGCAACCTGATCACCGCCGGCGTCGCGGCGCTCAACGTCTTCACGGGCCCGATGCAGTTCCTCTTCTTCGCGGCGCTGATCATGATCGCCGCCCTCGTCTTCGGGCTCCTCGCGCGGCGCTACGTGGTCGTCGACTACTTCCAGCGGGCGCGCGGCGCTGCGCTGCCGTCCGGCGCGGCGCCCCCGCTCGCGGCCCCGTGACGCGCGGCCGCGCGGCGCCGTGACGCGGCGCGCGGCGCCTCGCTGCTGCCCGGCAGCCCCGGGCGCGCGGCTCAGGCCTGGCTGGGCGGCTCCTCGTCGCCCGGCTCCGCGGGGGGCGGTGGCGGCACGTGGATCCGCACGGCGCGGACCTGCCGCGGGCTCGCGTCGACGATGTGGATCTCGGCGCCGTCCGGCGTCGTCAGCACGTCGCCGGGCGCGGGGATGCGCCGCGCGAGCCCCATGCAGAGGCCGGCGACCGTGGACCAGCGGTCGTCGTCCGGCAGCGCGATGGCGAGCTGCCGGCTCACCTCGTGGACCGGCATGTCGCCCGGCACGAGCGCCGACCCGTCCGGATCGCGGCGGATCGTCGCCGCGGGCGGCGTCTCGTGCTCGGCGAAGATCTCGCCGACGAGCTCCTCGACGAGGTCCTCCATCGTGATGATGCCGATCATGCCGCCTTGCTCGTCGACGACGATGGCCAGCTGGAGCCGGCGCCGCTTCATCTCGTGCAGGAGGTCGACCGCCGGCATCGACCCGACCACGAAGTAGGCCGGCCGGAGGATGCTCTGGATCGAGAACTCCCCGCCGCCCCAGAGCAGCGAGAGCACGTCCTGCACCGTGACGTAGCCGATCACGTCGTCGATCGACCCCTCGTAGACCGGCAGCCGCGTGTGGCCGTGGTCCAGCACGGCGCGCTGGACCTCCTCGGCCGTCGCCGCGCGCGGGATCGCGACGACCCGGACGCGGGGGAGCATCACCTGGAGGGCGGTGAGCTCGGCGAAGTCGATGGCGCGGGAGGCGATCTCGCCGGCGCGTTTGTCGACCGAGCCGGCCTCGGCGGCCTCGTCGACGATCTGCTGGATCTCCTCGGGCGAGATGCGCGCCTCGACGAAGTTCGTGCGGTCGCCGAAGAGCCGCAGCACCAGGTTCGAGCTCGCCGTGAGCAGCCAGACGAGCGGGCGGGCGAGCGATGACAGCCCGCGGAGCGGCGGGGCGACGAGCAGCGCGTACCGCTCGGACGAGCGGAGCGCGAGCGACTTCGGGACGAGCTCGCCGAGGACGAGCGAGAGGAACGAGACGAGCACGACGACCGCGGCGAGCGCGAGCTCGTCGGCCGCGTCCTCGAGCCAGGGGACGGCGCGGAGCAGCGGCGCGATGTCCTGCGCCAGGGTCGACCCGCCGAAGGCGCTCGCCGTGGCGCCGACCACGGTGATGCCGATCTGCACGGTGGCGAGGAACCGCTCCGGGCTCTCCCGGAGCCGCTTGACCGCGCGCGCCCGGCGGCTGCCCGACTGCACGAGCTGCTCGAGCCGCGTCTTGCGGAGCGTGACGACCGCGATCTCGGCGCCCGAGAAGACGCCGTTCACGAGCACGAGCGCCAGGATGATGAGGATTTCCGAGAGAATGATCGATCCCTCCGGGGCTCCCGGCTGCATAGCGCATCGCCCGCCGGCACGGCAGGTGTGACGGCGGCGCGGCGCAGGATGGAGCGGGGCGCAGGGCGCGCGGGCTTTTCGTCCCGGGGGGAGCGCGCCCCTCGCTCAGGGCGGCGCGGCGGTCACGCGGCCTTGCTGGCCCGGCGGTCGCGCACGGCCTGCGCGAGCAGCTCGAGCACCGGCACGGTGTCGCTCCAGCCGAGGCACGCGTCCGTGATGCTCTGGCCGTAGACGGGGAGCTTGCCCGGCGCGAGGTCCTGCCGTCCGCCCACGAGGTGGCTCTCGATCATGACGCCGAGGATGTCGCGCGAGCCGGAGCGCAGCTGATCGGCGAGGCTCTCGGCGACGCCGCGCTGGCGCGACGGGTCCTTCTGGCTGTTGCCGTGGCTGCAGTCGACCATCAGCCGGCGGGGCAGGCCCGCCTTCGTCAGGCGCTCGGCCGCCTCCCGGACGTGCTCGGGCGCGTAGTTGGGGCCGCGCTGCGAGCCGCGCAGGATCACGTGGCACGCCGAGTTGCCGCGGGTCGCCACGATCGCGGAGATGCCCTGCTTGGTGACGGACAGGAAATGGTGCGCCTCGCGCGCGGCCCGGACCGCGTCGACAGCGACCTGGACGTCCCCCTCCGTGCTGTTCTTGAAGCCCACGGGGCACGAGAGCCCCGAGGCGAGCTCGCGGTGGACCTGGCTCTCCGTCGTGCGCGCGCCGATCGCCCCCCAGGCGATGAAGTCGGCGATGTACTGCGGCGTGATCGTGTCGAGGAACTCGGTCCCGCTCGCGAGGCCGAGCTCGGCGATGTCGCGGAGCAGGCCGCGGGCGACGCGGAGCCCCTTGTTGATGGAGAAGCTGCCGTCGAGGTTGGGATCGTTGATCAGCCCCTTCCAGCCGACCGTCGTGCGCGGCTTCTCGAAATACACGCGCATGATCACGTGCAGATCGTCGCTCAGGCGATCGCGCGCCTCCCGGAGCTGCGCCGCGTACTCCAGGGCAGCCTTGGGGTCGTGGATGGAACAGGGGCCCACCACCACGATAATCCGGTCGTCCTCGCCCGTGATCACGCGCTCAGCGGCCTTGCGGGCGAGCGCGACCGTCTCGGAGGCCTCGGGGCTGACCGGGATCTCCTCGATAAGGATGGCGGGGGGAATCAAGGGCCTCAGCCCTGCAATACGAAGGTCGTCGGTCGAGTAGTACATCGTTGGGACGGCCAGCATAGCGCGACGGGAGTTGCCCCGACCACCCGCCCGTAGAACGTCCCTGCTTTCCTCGTGCCGCTCCGGTCATCACGATCCGCCGATCGGGTTACGGTCACCCTGTAGATTTCGAGCGCGCGGCCGCGGTCGGGGGGCCTCGCACGCCGGCCTGTCGCCGCCGCTCACGGGCCGGCCGGCGGGTGGGCCGGCCCTGCGTCCATCCCCCGCCGTCGCGGCGCCCGGCCGGCCGGCGGGCGGCAGGGCGCCGCGATCCGCTCCGGGGCGGCGGGGCGCGCCGGCGGCGCCGCCGGCCGCGGGGCGGCCCGCTCCCGCGGATCGCGGCCGGGGGCGCGCGGCGGTCCCTTCCGCCTGCGCTCGGCGCGGGGCTCCTCGACGAGCGCGCGCAGCGCGCCGATCGCGCGCGCGCGCCACTTGTAGGCCGTCGAGAGCGGGATCCCGTGCTGCTCGGCGACCGTCGCCATCGGTACGCCGTCGATGTCGTGCTCGATGAGGATCCTCCGCACGTCGGCGTCCAGCGACGTGAGCCGCGAGAGGACGAGCGAGCGAGTCTGCTCCGCGTCGATCTGGTCCTCGGCGCTCGGGCGCTCGTCGGCGACGCGCGGCGGGCGGCCGGCGGACAGCTCCTCGCGCCGGTGGTGCGCCCGGTCCCGGTAATGTGCGGCCACGTGCACGGTGATCCGGTTGAGCCACCGCTCCGGCCGCGCGCGGAGCGGATCGTACGTGGGGAAGCTCTCGTATCCTGCGAGGAAGACGTCCTGAAGGATGTCTCGCCGGTCGCGGCGTGGGACGCCGAGCCGCCTGAGCCAGTTCCAGACGGAGTCGTAGGTCTTTCCCCGAAAGAGCCGGACGAAGGCGCGCTGCCTGTCCAGCGGCATCGACGGCGCGGAAGCGCGGTGCGGTTGTCCCATGCTCGCTTAATTAGGAGGAGCCGAGCTCCCATCTCAAAAAAAGCAGTCGGGTGATGAAGAACGATCGGCTGCTTCTGTTGCGCGCGCGATTGCCGTGATCCCTTCACCGGAGCGCCGTGGACGTGCGCGTGGCGCTGGCGCGGCCTGGAGGCGGCGGCCTGATCAGCGCGCGAGCCTGCCGCGGAGCACGCGCAGGGCCGCGTTGCGCTCGGCGGCGAGGCGGCCCGCGGGGAACCTCCGGGCGTGCTCGGCGAGGCGGCGGTTCGCCTCCGCGTGACGGCCGCTCGAGAGGGCCTCGATCGCGCCGTCGATGAGGGCGCGCTCCGCGGCGATCTCCCGGTCCTCCCCGGGCTTCGGGCGCCGCGCGGCGACGGCGGCGGGCGAGGGGCGCGCGGACGCGCCGAGGGCCGGACGTGCTGCGGCTCCGGACGCGGGGAGCGCGGCGCCCGAGGCCCGCGGGGTGAAGGCGCCGGCGGCGCCCGCTGCGCGATCGTCCCCCGGCACGGCGGCCGGTGCAGCGGCGCCCGGGAGCGGCGGTGCTGCTAGCGCGGGCGGCGGCGCTGCCGCAGCGGGCGGCGGCGCTGCTGGCGCGGGCGGCGGCGCTGCCGCAGCGGGCGGCAGCGCTGCTGGCGCGGGCTGTGGCGCGACGGCGGCCATGGCGAGCGCGGGCGTGGCCGCGCGCCCGCCCGACGTCGGCGGCGGCGCGGCGGACCGCGCGCTCAGCGCGATCGCGGCGGCGATCGCGACACCCGCCGCGGCCGCGGCGGCGTGCAGGGCGACGGCCGCGCGGGCGCGCCAGATCGCGTCGACGCGACAGGCGAGCCGGCGCAGCGAGAGCGCGTCGAGGGCGCGGCGGTACAGCCTCTCGAGCAACGCGCCCGCGGCCTCCCGCTCGGCGCGCGCCTCCTGCACGAGCGCGCCGGCGCTGAAGGGCAGCATCGCGAGCCCGCGGCCGCGCTGCCGCGCCTGCCACCGCCGCACCGACGCCTCGATGTCGCTCCAGGCGAGCCGGTGCCGGCTCCACGCGGTGCTCAGCGGGATCGCGAGCTGCGCTGCGATGTCGGCCATGTCGAGCTCCTCGATCTCGTGGGCGACGAACACGGTGCGGCGCTCGAACGGCATCTCCTCGAGCAGCTTGTCCAGCACACAGCGACGGTCCCTCGCGATGGCGCGCTGCTCGGAGTCCGGCGTGCCGTCGGGCAGCGCCGCGAGCTCGTCGAGCGGCCGGAGGCGCTCGCGCCGGCGGTGGGCCCGCCGGAAGTGGTTCGACGCCTGGTGCGTGGCGATGCCCATGAGCCACGACCGCACGCTGCCCCGGCTCGGATCGAAGCGCGGCAGCGCGCGGTAGGCGCCGGCCAGCACCTCCTGGGCGACGTCCTCGACGTCCTGCGCGCGGACGCCGAGGCGCGCGAGGTAGCGGGCGATGAACGCGAAGTGCTCGTCGGCGACGGCCGCCATGAAGGCGTGGGAAGGTTCCACGGACCTGCTCTTGCTCTTGCGTAACGGAGCTCCCATCTCTATTCCCCCCTCGAGCAAAACGACCTTGCGTCGCGAAGCTGGTCAGTGCGGCGCTGGCGCGCCCGGATCGCGAGGAGCGCGCGGCGCCGTCGCCCCGCGCGGCGCGGGGGAGAGATCGATGACCAGCGCGATCCCGGCGTGCCCGCCGAACGTGGACGAGCTCCAGAGGACCCTCGCCGCGGTCGAGAGGTCGAGCGGCGTCAGGCGAAGCGCGATGTCCCCGTGGAACTGGACGGCGAACCGCTCGGAGAGCGGCAGCTCGACGCCGGCGCGCGGGCCCACGGCGAGCCAGATCTGCGGGTTGGGGGAGCTGAGCGTCCGCTTGTCGTCCATCCGCGCCAGGGCCCCGAGCGACACGAGCGCGCAGCCGAACAGGTTCTCGTCGTGGATGCACGGCGCCGCGCTCGCCGTCGCGAACCACAACATGGCGACCTCCAACCTGTCGATGCGCAGCTCGACGGGCGCGTGGACGCTGCCCTCCAGGCCGAGCGAGAACGAGGGGTAACGGATCGCGCCGCTCAGCGAGAGCCCCGGGCTCACGGCCGGCAGCACCCCGATCGCCGCGCCCACCCCGAGCCCGAGGAGCATCCCGGGCCCCGCGGCGCGAGCGGGGGCCGCCGCCGGCGCCTCGGCCTCGGGCGCGGGGGAGGGGAGCGGGGTCGGGGCGGCGTGGGCTGGCTCGGGCTGCGCGCGCAGGCGCGGATCGACCGCGACGCGGAGCGCGAGGGCCATGTTCAGGACGAGCTCCCTGCAGTCGTCGTTGTAGGCGACCAGGTGACGCGACCAGGTGAGGAGCCCCGCCGCGTCGTAGACGTCCATGGTGGCGTGCAGCTCCGTGCCCGGCCCACGGAAGACGAGCGCCTTGGCTTGCATGGCGGCCTCGGGGTGCACCGGATCGTAGCCGAGCTGCCGCGCCATCTCCTCGCGGAGCAGGTCCTCGCGCGGGCAGCGCTCCGCCCCCGGGGCGCGCTGGTAATCGAGCTGCATCGCGGCCTTCGGGGGCGCGGCGCCGGCGCGCCACGGCGCGAGGACGGCCGCGGCCGCCGCGATGAGCAGGGCCGGCGCCCGGCCCGCCGAGGCCCTCGGCGTCCGGCGCGGCGCCCCGGTGTTTCTTGCTGACGTTCTCGACATGGTGCTCATTGCGGCGCGATGGCCGGCTCGCTCGTGCAGGCAGGGCAGCAGGGATCGGGGATCGAAGCGGCCGCGCTCCCTCCGGAGCGGCGGCCCGGGCGCCTCCGCTACAGGCGCCCGAGGGGGAGCACGAGCCCCACGCCGACGACCCCGGAGACCGGCGGGACCTGCCATACCTCCTTGTTGTTCACCCAGACCGACGGGCGGCTGTAGTGCGCGTGCAGCTCGGCGAACCCGCGCAGCGACACCCGCTCGGAGAAGCGCCAGTCCCCGCCGAGCCGCAGGCCGATCGAGCTGACCCAGGGCCTGCGCGACTGGATGACGATCCCCGGGTCGCTCGCGATCTGCAGCTCCCCGGCGTCGAAGACGGCGCACGCCGCAAGGGGCCCGCGGTGCCCGCACACGCTGAGCGCCGGCATCGCGAGGCTCGCGTGCACGAGCACGCCTTCGGCGAAGGTGTCGGCCAGCGAGGTGAACATGCGGGCCTCGAGGGCGATCGACAGGTCGGCCGCGCGGAACGTCGTGCCGAGCCCCGCGCCGCCGCCGAGCGCGGGCAAGAGGCCCACCGCGAGCAGCGGGGCCGCGAAGATCTCGCCGCGCATTGCGTCACCGTCCACAGGCGCCTTCCGTTGCGGTTCAGACCGAGGCGTATCCGCGCGCGCCGCGGAGGTCGCCAGGAGGACAACCAGCGTGGCGGCGCAACCGGCGCGTCGCATCGGCGCACCGTCTAAGGCGGCATCTCTGCCGCGTTGCGCGGAGCGAACGCCGCGACCCGAAGCGCCCCCCTGGCCACCGTCCGGCCGCCGTACCGAGTCATATGGCCCCTCCTCAGCATCCCGACACCCGCGGGATCATCCTGAGTCCCCCTCACCGCACCTCCGCCGTCCGGAGGACGGCGAGCACGACGTGATCATCAGCACGTCGTGCTCCTGTAGATACCGGCTTCGCGGCGCGCGTAAAGCTTTTTGTGCGTCCGATCCAGCGAGTGGACTGCATTGCGATTTCGTTCTTCAATTTCTCTTCCACAGGAGACTTTTGTCGGGCAAGGCTCATCCGCAGCAGTTGCGTGGTGTTGCGCGTAATCGTTCGAAACTTCACGTGATTTCACCGTGTATGCGCCCCCGAGCGTCCTCTGTTCTGACGGGGCCTGACATTGATTCAGGGTATGCCGGACCTGGGCGCTCAGGGCGATGCTGATGCTCTGTTTGCGGCGGTCACTCCTCCGGTGCGCCCGGGGCTGTCGCGCAGCAAAAGATGCTCCTCGCGGTCACGTCGAGCTCTCCTGTGGGCTCCCCGCCGCCCGGCTCGCAGCTGCCGGGGACGCTGGCGTGCCAGGTCGCCCTGATGCTCTGGGGGCCGGGCCCGGGCGCCGGCGTGATGCAGGCCGCGGCGTCCTGCGACGCCCGGCTGGCAGAGAGCAGGTCGTTGCACCCGTCGTCCCGATAGGTGCGCAGCTCCATGGCGCAATCGCTGCCTGTCGGAGGGCCGCAGGTGCACGGTGTGCAGCCGCGTTCGTCGAGCATCCTGCCGTAGAGCACCTGCTGAACCGGGAACTCCTGCGGGCAGGTCACCTCTCCGTCGCCGAGGTACAGCATGCACTGCGAAAAGAGCTCCGTCTTGTCGCCCGGCACGCAGGCGGCCGACGGATCGTGGCACGTGTACTCGCGGAGCACGCCCCCGCACCCCTTCCCGGCGCGCTCCCACGGCGAGAAGGTGATGGGCAGCACCGGAGGGGGCTCGACGAACGGCTCGCACGCGCCCACCTTGGGTGGGCTGACGAGGAGCGACTTCCGGTGCCTCGACAGCGCCTCGCCGGGCGGGGCGCAGGCGCCGCTCAGGATGTCCGGGGCGTCGTAGGGCGCGAGATCGTCGCCATCACAGGTCGACGAGCTGGTGATCTGCAGCTCGTCCGGCGGACCGCAGGTGGGCTCGGTACACGAGCACGGAAGGCAGTCGAACGGCACGTCAGGGTCGAGATAACCCAGGAAGACGGTGACAGGGGCCTCAGGAGGGCAGTCCGGCTCTTCGCGCGCCTCTCCGACCCAGAGCAGCGCGTGGCGGTCGAAGCCCTCCGGGGGCAGGGGAAGGCAGTCGCCGAGGCACCGGCCACACAGGGACACGCAGACGCCCGATTCCGTCGTGGTGTTGCATTGCTGCTCACACGCCCTTCGTGTGACGCTGTTGGGGAGCCCGCATCCACCGGTGCACGCGGCGAGCAACAGGGCAAGCGCGCGACGGATCGTCTCCATGACACCTCCTTCCTCTGCCAGAGCCGTCGGCCCATGGCCTTGCTCGGCAGCGTTATCGGCCAACGGCCTTACTACAGGTCCAGCTCCTCCAGGTGGAAACGACGCCGAAGGACGTCAGCAGAACACCTTCGGATCGCATTACGGATCATCGCGAAGAATTCTAAGTCCACGCGACGGTCTGCGTCTCTTGCCTGCGCGGCGGCGGGGCGGGCGCAGCGCGCGGCGTGGTGCGAAGCGAAGGCGGGTGGTGCTCCGTAATCAGCTCCACCTAGCCAGCACCACCACCCTCATCCTCGGCCGCCAGGGCGCGGCGCCGCGGTCGGCTCCGCTTGGCGCGCGCGGGTCGTGCGAGCGTGTGGGCGAGCCCCGGCCGCCGAGAAAGCGCTCGCAGGGCCCGCGCCCGGTGCGTTACGTTAAACCTGCCGATGAGTGGGGATCCAACCGCGACCGAGCCCGCGCCGCAGCCGTCAACATCCCGCCTTCAGGAAAACGGCTCGCCGGGCGCGGCGAGCGACACGCCGGTCGCCGCAGCGGTCGTCACCCTCTCGTCCGGGCGGCGCTACGAGATCGAGGCGGGCCCGTCGGGGGATCGGCTCATCGTCCGCGGCACGGGGGGTGGGACCGTCCTCCAGATGGAGATCACCGACGCTGGTCCGGTGCTGTCGTTCGCGGCGCCGGACGGCGATCGCGCGCCCTCGTCGCGCGGCGCCTGGGAGGCCGAGTCGTCCGTGCCGCCGGGGCGCGCGGTCGCGGCGCCCCGATCGGCGATCGTCCCCCTGCCGCGATCCGCGGGCAGCTCCTCCGAGAACGAGGCCGACGAGCCGGTCGAGGTGCCGCGGGCCATGCCGCTGCCCTCCATCAAGATGCCGCCGGAGGCCGAGCCGTTCCACCTCGACGGCGGCAGCGCGCGGTCGGGGGTCACGTCCCGGCGGCCTCCCGGCGAGGCCGGCGCCGCCCCCGCCGCGCGCGGGCCCTCGGACCTCGCGGCCGCAGGGCCGGCCTCGGAGCGGGACCTCACGGGAAAGCGGCGCAGGCTGCCCTCGCTCACCCTGGAGCAGTACGCGGCCCTCTGCGCCGAGTCCTCGCTCGGCGTGCCCTCCCTGTTCGACCGGGCGCTCCTGCGCCACGGCATCGCCGACCGGGACCTCTGGAAGGCGGTCGACCGCAGCTGGCAGGAGCGGCTCGAGCGCGAGCCGATCCTCACGCTGCGCTGGATGGAGCTCACGACGCGCTACCGCGAGCACCTGACGCGAAGGTAACGCCGCGCGGCGCCCCGCGTCGGCGGAGCTCGCCTTCCCGGGCCGCGCGGCCCGGGAATTCTGCTAGAGCAGCGCTCCGTTCACGCCGAGGCGAGCCCCTCGGAACCTGGAACCGAGGGCGGCGGAGCGAGACGCCTGTTACGCTTCCCGATCTCTCCGCCTTCCTGTGAACATCCTCATGAAGTGGTGCCGGTCGCCGGTCCAGAGAGCGCGCTCGCCGCGCCGCGGGCCCGGCGAGGGCGTCTGGAGTCGCCGTGCAGGGTCTTCTCGAAGCCATCCGCAAAGCCTGTCTTCCGGGCCTCTGGTCGCAGGGGGTGAAGCTCGCCCGCGAGGGCGCCGCCTTCGGCCGGGAGGACCGCGGCGAGGCCGTCCTGATCCGCGTCAAGGCGCCCGGCCAGCTCGTCGCGCCGAGCGTCACCCTCTACCCCGCGGACGCCGAGTGGACGTGCGATTGCGGCGGCAAGGTCGACCCTTGCGCGCACGTCGTCGCCGCGGCCATCGCGCTCTCGCAGGCGCCGGCGTCGAGCGCGTCGCCGGCGTCGAGCGCGTCGCCGGCGTCGAGCGTGTCGCCGGCGTCGAGCGCGTCGCCGGCGTCGGGCCAGCCGCCGGCGTCGGGCGCCGCGCCCGGGCCCGCCCCCGCCCGGCTGCGTTACCGGCTCCGGCGCAAGGGCCTCGTGCTCGCGCTCGAGCGGATGATCGTGCACGCGAGCGGCGCCGAGGAGCCGCTCCGGTTCTCGCTCGCCAGCCTCGGCGGGCGCGCCCTGCGGGGGCCCGCGTCCGAGGGCCGGCCCGGACCGAAGCCGCCCGAGCTCTACCCCACGCACGAGGACCTCGCGATCGACCGCCTCGTGGGCACCAAGCAGCACGGCTACTTCCCCTCGGATCGCCAGCCCGAGCTCTTCGCCGCGCTGGCCGGCGTCGCCGACGTGGAGCTCGACGGCGCGCCCGTCCGCGTCTCCAGCGAGGCGATCGGCCCCCGCGCGACGGTGCGCGACCACGACGACGGCATCGCGCTCCTCGTGGAGCGCGACGGGCGCGTCGACGAGGTCATCGCGTCCGGCGTCGTCCGGTGCGGCGGCACGCTCCACCTGCTCCGGGAGACGGACCTCACCGGCCCGAAGCTCGAGCGGCTGCCGCTCCGGCGGGTGTTCGCGCGCGCGGACCTCGGCAAGCTCGTGACCCAGGTCCTGCCCGAGCTGCAGAAGCGCGTCCCGGTCACGGTGCAGAGCCAGCGGCTGCCCCGCGCGGGCGGCGCGTCCCGCCCGCGGATCCTCCTCGAGCTCAGCCAGAAGGACCACACGCTCTCGGTCGTGCCCAGCCTCGTGTACGGCGATCCGCCGGAGGCGCGCATCGAGAACGGGCGGCTCGTGCACCTGTCCGGCCCCGTGCCCGTCCGCGACGAGGCCGCCGAGCGCGAGCTGCTCATCCGCCTGCGCGACGAGCTCCACCTCATCCCGGGCCGCCGGGTCGACTTCGACGGCGCCGAGGCGATCCGCTTCGCCTCGCGCCTCGAGGCGTGGGACGCGCGCGTGTTCGCCGACGCCCGCGGCGAGCTCTTCGGCAAGGCCGAGCTCGTGCCGCGCTTCGTCATCGACGACCGCGCCTTCGACGTCGAGTTCACGCTCTCCGCCGGGCGGAGCGACGGGGCGGACGAGGAGGGCGCCGGCGCGCCGCCGCGGCGCGCGGACGCCGCGGCCGTGATCCGCGCCTGGCAGGACGGCCTGCCGCTCGTGCCGCTGCTCGGCGGCGGGTGGGCGCCGCTGCCCTCGGCGTGGCTCGAGAAGTACGGCGCGCGCGTCGCCGACCTGCTCGCGGCGCGGCGCGACGACAAGGAGGTGCCGCCCGCGGCGCTGCCGTCGCTCGCCGCGCTGTGCGACGAGATCGAGCACCCGCGCCCGTCCGGCTTCGACCGGCTGATGCCGCTGCTCGACGGCTTCGCGTCGCTCCCGGAGGCGCCGCTGCCGCCCGACCTCACCGCGACGCTGCGCCCCTACCAGCGCCGCGGCGTCGACTGGCTCTCGTTCCTGCGCGACGCCGGCCTCGGCGCGGTGCTGGCCGACGACATGGGGCTCGGCAAGACGCTGCAGACGCTCTGCGCCCTGCGCGGCCGCACCCTCGTCGTGTGCCCGCGCAGCGTCGTCCACAACTGGGCCGACGAGATCCGGCGGTTCCGCCCCGGCCTCCGGTTCGCGATCTACCACGGCGCGCGGCGCGCGCTCGATCCCGCGGCCGACATCACGCTGACCACCTACGCCGTGCTCCGCAACGACGTCGAGCTGCTCGCGGCGCAGGCCTGGGACGTGGTGGTGCTGGACGAGGCGCAGGCGATCAAGAACCCCGACAGCCAGGCCGCGCGGGCGGCGTTCGCGCTGCGCGCCGAGCTGCGCGTCGCGCTGAGCGGCACGCCGGTCGAGAACCGCCTCGACGAGCTCTGGAGCCTGCTCCACTTCACGAACCGCGGCCTGCTCGGCGGGCGCAGCGCCTTCCAGGATCGCTACGGCCGGCCGATCGCCGACGGCGTGCAGGGCGCGGCGGCCGAGCTGCGGCAGAAGATCCGCCCCTTCGTGCTGCGGCGGCTGAAGCGCGAGGTGGCGCCCGAGCTGCCGCCGCGCTCGGAGACGGTGCTCTACTGCGAGCTCGAGGAGGCCGAGCGCGAGCTCTACGACGCGGTGCACGCGGCCACCCGCAAGGACGTGGTGGCGAAGCTCGCCGCGGGGGCGAGCGTCATGGCGGCGCTGGAGGCGCTGCTCCGCCTGCGCCAGGCGGCGTGCCACCCGGCGCTGATCCCGGGCTCGCACGCCGGGGAGGCGGGCGCGGCGCTGGCGGCGCGGACCGCGCCCTCCGCCAAGGTGACGCGGCTGCTCGAGGCGCTGGAGGAGTGCGTGGCGGACGGCCACAAGGCGCTCGTCTTCTCGCAGTGGACGTCGCTGCTCGACCTCGTCGAGCCGCACCTCGCCGAGGCGGGGATCTCGTTCACGCGCCTGGACGGCGCGACGCGCGACCGCGGCGCGGTGGTGGCGGAGTTCCAGTCGGCGGGCGGCCCTCCGGTGATGCTCATCTCGCTCAAGGCGGGCGGCACAGGCCTGAACCTGACCGCGGCGGACCACGTGTTCCTGCTCGACCCGTGGTGGAACCCGGCGGTCGAGGATCAGGCGGCGGACCGCGCCCACCGCATCGGGCAGCACCGCCCGGTGATGGTCCACCGGCTCGTCGCGAAGGACACGGTGGAGGAGGGGATCCTCGCGCTCCAGGAGCGCAAGCGCGCGATCGCGGGCGCCGCGCTGGGCGAGGCGGACAAGGCGGTCTCGCTCACGCGGGAGGACCTGCTCGCGCTGCTGGGATGACGCGCGCGGGGCCACGCCGCGCGCGGGCGTCGCCGCGGCGGCGGCGGCGCCGCCGCCGCCGCCGCCGATCGAGCGCGACACGCGCGGTTGCGACGGTCGAGCTGTCGTGGGATGAGCGCCTGCGATGCGAACCTCCCGCCTGCCCCTCGCCGCGCTGCTGACGTCGCTCGCTGCGTGCACCGTCAACGGTCCCCGAGAGCCCGCGCCCGAGCCGTCGCCCACGGCCACGGCGCCCACGGCCACGGCGCCCACGGCCACGGCGCCCACGGCCACGGCGCCCACCGCGACCGCGCCCGAGCCGTCGCCCACGGCCACGGCGCCCACCACCGCCGCGCCGACCGCGCCGCCGACGTCGAGCGCGCCTCCGGCGCAAGCGCCCGGCGACGAGGTGCTGCTCGGCTCCTGGAGCTCCGCCGCGTGTGCGCCGCGCAAGTACGAGCGCGTGTTCTCCTTCGTAAAGGACGGCAGCTTCACCGCGGAAGATCGCGTCTCCCCCTGTCCGCCGAAGGTGGCGTGCGTCTGGTCGGGCATCGTCCATCACAAGGGCACCTTCAAGCGCTCCGGCGACACGATCGCGCTCTCGGTCGCCGAGACGTCGCAGGGGCGCGGCGCTCAGCCGTTCCCGGCCACGCTCGCCGTGGATCCCAAGACGGGCGTCCCCGCCGAGACGGGCGAGGACGGCAAGCGCTGCCCGTACCAGCGCTGAGCTCCGATCCCTCCGCGCCGGCGGTTCGCGGGAGGGGCGCCGGTGTGTTATGCACCGCCGCTTCGATGAGCTCCGACCGCGAGGCCGCCGGCGCAGGCCGGCCGTTCACAGCCGCCGATCTCGACGCCTGCCTGAAGGTGCTCGAGGCCCTCGTCGACGATCGCGCGCTGCTCGCCGACGTCAGCGCCGAGGACCGCCGCCGGCTCCTCCTCGCCGCCGGCCGCGTCTCGCGCCCCGAGCGCGCCGAGCAGCGCGAGCTCGCCCGGGCCTTCCGCAAGGGCGACCGGCGCGCGCAGCGGTCCGCCGACACCGCGATCCTCGACGCCGCCGGCATCCGCGTCGCCCGCCGCGATCCCGTGTTCCGCACGCCGGACGCGCCCGCCCTCTCCCCGTCGACCGCGGCCGCCCCGGCCGTCGAGCTCGCCTGCGCCGCCGCTCCGGCCGTCGACTCCGCCGAGGCCGCCGCCCCGGCCGTCGACTTCGCCGCGGAGCCGGCGCCGCCGCCGGACGCCGGCGCGCCGGAGCTCGCGCGGCCGCGCAAGTGTTATGTCTGCAAGGCCGAGTTCCGGAAGGTGCACTTCTTCTACGACGCGATGTGCACCCCCTGCGGCGACTTCAACTACAAGAAGCGCAGCCAGACCGCGCCGCTCGACGGCCGCGTCGCGCTGGTCACGGGCGCCCGCGTCAAGATCGGCTACCAGGCGGCGATCATGCTGCTCCGCGCCGGCGCGCGGGTGATCGTCACCACCCGCTTCCCGCACGACGCGGCCCGCCGCTTCTCGGCCGAGCGCGACTTCGACGTGTGGGGCTCGCGGCTCTCCATCTATGGCCTCGACCTCCGCCACACGCCGAGCGTCGAGCTCTTCACGCGCCACCTCCTGCGCACGCAGGGCCGGCTCGACTTCCTCCTCAACAACGCCTGCCAGACCGTGCGGCGCCCGCCGGGCTTCTATGCCCACCTCATCGAGGGCGAGACCGCGCCCGTCCGCGCCCTCCCCGAGGGCGCCCGGCCGCTGCTCCGCGACTACGACGCGCTCCGGGAGCGCGGCACGCTCCCCCTCGTCGCCGGCGGCGACCCTTCCGCCGGCATCCGCGAGCCCGCGCTGCTCTCCCAGATCCCCGGCCCCGGGGACGAGCCCCTCGACGAGGTGCTCTTTCCGAGGGGCCGTTACGACGCCGACCTCCAGCAGGTCGATCTCCGGAGCATGAACAGCTGGCGGCTGACGCTCGCCGAGGTCCCGACCGTCGAGCTGCTCGAGGTCCAGCTCGTGAATGCCGTCGCCCCCTTCGTGCTGAACTCCCGGCTGAAGCCGCTCATGCTGCGCCACCCGACGTTCGATCGCCACATCGTCAACGTCTCGGCGATGGAGGGGCAGTTCTACCGCCGGTACAAGACGGACAGGCACCCTCACACCAACATGGCGAAAGCCGCGCTCAACATGATGACGCGCACCTCCGCGCCCGACTACGCGAAGGACGGCATCTTCATGAACAGCGTCGACACCGGCTGGGTCACGGACGAGGACCCCGCGGCCCTCGCCGCCCGCAAGCTCGAGGAGCACGGCTTCCACCCGCCGCTCGACATCGTCGACGGCGCCGCCCGCATCTGCGATCCCATCTTCTCCGGGCTGCTCACCGGCCAGCACCGCTACGGCCAGTTCCTCAAAGACTACATGCCCGCCGACTGGTGACTGGAGAGGCGGTCACCCGCTTCGGATACGGGCCCATCTCGGCGTTTTCGGTGCTCAGCGCACAGGAGTGCGCCTCCGCGCCGAAAACGCCGATCTGGACCCGTCTCCTGTGCGGGTGACCGCCGCTCCGGGACGCATGTAACCGGCGCTCCGGGACGCATGTGACGGAGGCGGATGAAAGCGGCGCTGGCGACTACGCGCCGTTCCCCAGCGTCGCGCTCGCCTGCCACGTTTACCTGCTCCGCTCCACTTTATCCGACATCGCCCGACTGCCCAGCTCGTCCGATGCGTCCACACCCGGTCGCGTGTGTCATGACGCCTTGCGTCCGTTCGCTTGACAGCGTCGCAAATCTGCTGATAAGCGTTCACTTAACACTTACCAGGAGGGAGCGTACGTCGTGGAGATACTCGTTCATAATTCGCTGACCCGCTTCCTCATCCAGGCGTTCCTGATCATCGTGTGCGCGCGCCTCGTGGGCCTCATCGCCCGCAGGCTGGAGCAGCCGATGGTCATCGCCGAGGTCACGGCGGGCATCCTGCTCGGTCCCTCGCTGTTCGGCTGGCTCTTCCCGGAGACGTCGGCGGTCATCTTCGCCGAGCAGTCGCTGCCGCTGCTCAAGCTGGTGAGCGAGGTCGGGCTCATCGTCTTCATGTTCCTCATCGGGCTGGAGCTCGACCCGAAGCTGCTCCGCGGGCGCGGCCACGCCTCGGTCATCATCAGCCACACCAGCATCGTCGTGCCGTTCGCGCTCGGCGGGTTGCTCGCGCTCTATCTCTACCCGCGCCTGTCCGCCAGCTCCGTCCCCTTCAGCTCGTTCACGCTGTTCATGGGCGCCGCCATGAGCATCACGGCCTTCCCCGTGCTCGCGCGCATCCTCACGGAGCGGCGCCTGCTCAAGTCGAAGGTCGGCGCGCTCACGATCACCTGCGCCGCCGTGGATGACGTGACCGCCTGGTGCATCCTCGCGTTCGTCGTCTCGATCTCGCGCGCCACCGGCCTCGTGGGCGCCGTCTGGACCACGGTCTTCGCCTGCGCCTACATCGGCGGCATGCTGGTCGTGGTCCGACCGTTCCTGGACCGGCTCGGGGAGCGCGGCGGCACCAAGGAGGGGCTCTCGCAGGACCTCGTCGCCGTCACGCTCCTCCTGCTCATCGTGTCGAGCTGGACGACCGAGATGATCGGCATCCACCCGCTGTTCGGCGCCTTCATGCTGGGCGCGATCATGCCGAAGGGCACGAGCTTCGCGCAGAGCCTGGCCGAGAAGCTCGAGGATTTCGCGGTGGTCTTCCTGCTCCCGCTCTTCTTCGCCTACAGCGGGCTGCGCACCCACATCGGTCTCCTCAACTCGGCGGACGGCTGGCTGATGTGCGGCCTCATCATCGTGGTCGCCTGCGTCGGCAAGTTCGGCGGCAGCACCGTGGCCGCCCGGCTCACCGGCCTGCGCTGGCGCGAGGCGAGCGCGCTCGGCATCCTCATGAACACCCGCGGCCTGATGGAGCTCATCGTCCTGAACCTCGGGCTCGATCTCGGCATCATCTCGCCCAAGCTGTTCACGATGATGGTGCTGATGGCGCTGGTCACGACGTTCATGACCACGCCGCTCCTGCGCTGGATCTACCCGCCGGAGGAGCTCGCCAAGGAGCTCATCGACGCGCCGGGCCGGACGCCGCTCCCCGCCGCGGCGGCGGAGGTCTACACCGTGCTCATGTGCGTCTCCTACGAGCGCACCGGCCCCGGCATGGTGACGCTCGCGAGCGCGCTCGCCCGCCGCGGCCCCGACGCGCGGCGCCTCTACGCGCTGCGCCTCATCCCGCCGACCGACCGCGGCTCGTTCTACCTGAACCAGGCGCCCGAGGGGCAGGGGCCGGGCGCGCTCGCGCCGCTGCTCGCGCGGGCCGAGGAGCTCGACGTCGAGGTCCGGCCGCTCTCCTTCGTCTCGCCCAAGCCGAGCCTCGACATCTGCAACGTCGCCGACGTGAAGCAGGCCGACCTCGTGCTGGTCGGGTGGCACAAGCCGCTGTTCAGCCAGACCGTGCTCGGCGGCACGGTCTACGAGGTCATGCGCAGCGCCCGCACCGACGTCGGCGTGCTCATCGATCGCGGGCTCAAGGAGGTCCGCCGGTTGCTCGTCCCCTTCCACGGCACCGCGCACGACAAGGCGGCGCTGGGGCTCGCCCGCCGGCTGGTGCAGGAGGTCGGCGCGGACGTCACCATCCTCCACGTCGTCAAGCCGACGCGCAAGGCCGGCGACGCGCCGCTCGGCGCGCAGGAGACGGTGGACCAGGTGTTCGAGGGCGAGGAGGGCGGCGCGCTGCGGAAGTCCAAGGTGACGCTCAAGGTGGTCGAGCACGACTCGCCCGCGGCGGCCGCGGTGGACGAGGCGGCGCGCGGCTACGACCTCGTCCTGGTCGGCGTCGGGCCCGAGTGGGGCCTCGCGCAGCGGCGGTTCGGCATCCGCGCCGAGCACATCATCCAGGGGTGCCCGACGTCGCTGCTCGTCGTGCGTCACCATGAGCCCGCGACGGCGCCCGCCGCGGCGCCGGCGCCCGCGGCGAAGCTCTTCGCGCTCGCGTCCGAGCCCGAGCCGGATCGCACCTGAGCCCCATGGCCGCGGTCCCCGACATCGGCAGCGCCTCGCGGGCGCGCGCCCTCGCCGAGTTCGGGGCCGCGCTGCGGCTCCTCCGCGTCGAGGCGGGCATGAGCCTGCGCGCGCTCGCGCAGCGCATCGGCGTGTCCAGCGCCTACCTGAGCCGCGTCGAGCACGGGCACGACGCCATCCCCACGCCCGACCGGCTCACGGCGATCGCGAGCGCGCTCGGCCTCCGGCCGGCGCTCCTCCTGGAGCTCGGCCACCAGGTCGAGCCGCTCGTCGCCCGCTACCTCGACCGCGTCCCGGCGGCGAACGCGCTCTTCCTCGAGATCGCGCGCCGCCGCCTGACCGGCCCGCAGCTCGCGCGCGTCAAGGCGTTCATCGACGCCGAGTTCCCGCTGGGCGCCCCGTTCGGCGCGGCGCCCGCGCCGCGGCTGAGCGCGCTGCTCACGCCGGAGCGCATCGTGCTGCGCCTCTCGTGCGCGCACCTCGAGGACGTCATCGACGTCGCGGCGTCCCGGCTCGCCCCGCCCGGCGGCGCGATCGCCGCGAGCGCGCTCGCGCAGGAGATCCTGCGGCGCGAGCGCGAGTCGCCGACCGCGCTCGGCAACGGCGTCGCGGTCCCCCATGCGATCCTGCCGGGCGCCTGCGCCGCGGCCGTGCTCGCGACGCTGGTCGAGCCGCTCGCCGTGCCGACCCCGGGCGGCGCGCCGCTCCGGCTGATCGTCGTGCTCGTCTCCGGCGAGGGCGGGCGCGCGCACCTCGAGCTGCTCGCGCAGGTGGCCCGGCTCGCCGTCCACGACGCCGCCGACGCGCTGTGCGCCGCGGAGAGTCCGGCGCAGCTGATCGAGCAGCTCGCGCAGCTCGAAGCGGGCTGCGGGTGACCGCCGCTCTGGGACCCCGGTGGCAGCGGGCTGAACCCGCCTGAAACGAGCAGGATTTCGGGCCGCCGAGGGGCGGCGTCACTCGATGATGCGGACGAGGCGCTGCACCACGTGCGAGCCGCCGCGCACGTCGCGCAGCACCGCGGTGATCGTGGCGATGCCCGGCTCCGCGGGGGCGATCCACGTCACGGCGTGGTCCTCGATGTACCCCGTGGACGGGTCGTTCACGAGCTTGATGCCCCCGTCGAGGTCGCCCTGATCGGCGTAGTAGTTGACCCAGACGCTCTCCTTCAGCGACTGCTGCTTCGCGTCGGGGTCGGTCTCCGCCACCTTGTCCTTGTCGACGATCACCTCCAGCCGGTGCGCCTCGCAGTCGGTGAACGGATCCGGCGCGTTGCACCCGACCTCGCGCCGCTCCTCCGCGCTGAGGGGGCAGCGGCGGACCTCGCGGATCGCGCCGAGGTCCTCGGGCATGGACTCGCCGTCGAGCTCGAGATCCACGATCGTCGGGTTCACGTTCGGGCGGCGGTCCTCGAAGACGTAGACCTGCGTGTAGCCGGGGACGAAGCTGTCCGCGCCGAGCCGGCGGCCGCTCGAGTCGAAGCAGCCGATGGGGAACGTCCCGGCGCGCCCGGTGCCCTGGTCCTCCACGGCGCCCGGCCTCCCGGCGCAGGCGACGAAGAAGACGAAGGCGCTGCCGTAGTGCGGGCCCGAGGCGGGGGGCTCGCGGCTCGAGAGGATCTCCTCCCCGATCCGGATCGTGTAGGTGTCGCCGAATCCCACGGCCACGCCGTTGAGCTCGGGCGGCGGGTCGCCCTCTTCCCAGTCCTGGAGCTGCTCGGCGAGCGGCTCGAAGTCCTCGTAGCAGCCGTAGTAGTCGTCCCCGATCGGGTTCTCGCACCCGCCGAACCAGTAGACCGACACCGGCCGCGACGCGTCGTCGTCGTCGCCGAACGCGTCTTGGTAATGGATCCGGAAGGTGACCTCGTCGCCGGGGTTGGCGTACGGCTTGTCGGCGACCACCGCGAAGACGCGGAGCGAGTCCACGAGGCTCGGCGGATCGAAGCCAGCGACGCACCCGGAGGCGATCGCCGGCGCGGCGAGCGCGCCGAGCGCCAGCGTCCCGAGCAGCGCACGCCGCCACCCGCGCCGCGCGCCGGCGGGCTTCACCGCGCCGCCCGCGCCGCCCAACGCTCCCGTGGATCGCATCTCAGAACTCTCCTCGCATCCCGAAGCTCGGCAGGACAGGCAGCCCTGTGACGTACTGGCGGGCCGTATAGTTGTAGTTGTACTGGATCGCCTCGCTGTTCGCGTTGTTGTAGACGTTCTGCACGTCGAGGTAGGCCGAGAGCCGGAAGCGCTTCCAGGCCCACGTCTTGTCGAGCCGCAGATCCAGCTGGTGGAACACCGGGAGCCGCTCGGTGTTCGTGCCGGAGAATGGGATCGGCGTGTAGGTCCCGGTCGGCGCGTGGAACAGCGCGTTGGTGCGGTACGGGTCGCAGCTCTGCTCGTAGACGTTGCACACGTTGGGCGTGACGAGGTTGCCGGAGACGAGGCGGAACCGGGCGCCGAACTCCCAGCCGTCGCCGAGGCGGTAGCTGCCGAGCACCGTCAGGATGTGGGTCTGGTCGAACGAGACGAGCCGCTCCGCCTCGCCGGGCCCCGGCACCCGCGTGCTGCGGGAGAGCGTGTACGCGGCCCAGCCGAAGAAGCGGTCGTCGGGCTTGTACTTGAGCAGGAACTCCCCGCCGACGACCCGGCCGGACCCGGCGTTCCGGTACTGGAGCTGGACCGTGCTCGCCTGGTCGAGGCCGACCACGAGGTCGTCGAGCTGCTTGTAGAACCCCTCGGCCGACGCCTCGATGTTCCGGGTGAGCTCCTGCTCGACGCCGACCGCGTAGTGCAGCGCCCGCGTCGCCCGCAGGTTCGGGTTGCCGAGCGGCGGGATCACCTCGTTGAACTGCGGCGGCTGGTGGAACACGCCGACGCCGCCCTTCACCGTGGTGCGCGGGAACCCGTGCGCGACGTCGACGCGCCCGTTGACCCGCGGGCTCACGGTGGCCTGCTGGTTGAGGTCCTGGTAGTCGAGGCGCAGGCCCGGGACGAGCTTCGCGCGGGCGCTCGGGGCGAGCTCGAGCTCCGCGTAGGCCGCGGGGAAGTAGAACGAGCCGTCGCGCGAGACCTCCTGGAGGGTGCGCGTCGAGAACGGCTGGTTCGGCGGCTCGCCCGGGCGGTTCGGCGCGGGGCCGCGGAAGCTCACCTTGTAGAGGCCCGTGGACATGTCGAGCCCCGCGTTGAACGTCGCCCCCTTGGACAGCCGCCGGGAGTACTCGAGGCGGCCGGAGAGCGTCTTCAGATCGATCTGGAAGTAGATCGGCCCGACCCCGAAGTCGGCGTCGTCGCGGCCGAGCGCGACGACGCCCTCGAGCCGGTCCCGGTCGGTGAGCTCGTGGTCGTAGCGGACCTGCAGCCGCTGAAACGCGGTGTGCAGCCCGACGTTGCCGGAGAGGGCCGGCTCGTTCGGCACCGGATCGCTGAGGAGCAGCTCGAGCGCGTCGTCCGACCCGAAGAACGCGAGGCGGAGGCGCGACGAGGGCGTCGGCTCGGCCTCGAGCAGGGCCTGGTAGTCGTAGTAGACGGGCGCCTGGGTGACGCCCGCGCCCGCGGCCTCGAGCACGGGGCCGAACGACTCGCCGATGTAGCTCCGCCGGCCCGCCACCGCGAAGCGGATCTTCTCGAGGAACGGCACGGGCCCCTCGAGCAGGAGGCGCGCGTCGATCAGGTCCATCTGGGCGAGGCCGTGGTACTCGCCGTCCGCCTTGGGGGAGCGCAGCGCGACGTCGACGATGCCGCCCTGCACGCGGCCGTACTTGGCGCTGAAGTTGCCGGGATAGAAGTCGATCTTCTCGAGCATCTCGGTCGGCACGACCGAGGAGAGGCCGCCGAAGTGGTAGACGAGCGGCACCTGGGTGCCGTCGATGAAGGTCTGCGTGTCCTGCGGGCCGGAGCCGCGCACGATGAGGAGGCCGGCGACGGTCGGTGGGCGCGCCACGCCCGGCAGGTTCTGGAGCGAGCGCAGCGCGTCGCCGTTCGTGCCGGGGATGCGGTTGATCTCGCGCTGCTCGAGCGTGCGCTTCGTGACCTCGCGGGGCGGGCGGTCGCCGCGGACCGTGACCTCGAGGCCCTCGCCGCGGGGCAGGAGCCGGTACTTCACCTCGAGCTGCTCCCCGGCGGCGATCTCCTCCTCGACGGAGAGCGGCTCGAAGCCGGGCGCCTCGATGGTGACCTGGTAGCGCCCCGGCGGGAGGTCGACGAAGCGGAAGGCGCCGCTCTCGTCGGTGGTGAGCTCCGGCGCGGCGGCGCGGGCGGGTGGCGGCGCGCCGCCGCCCGCCCGCGCCGCGCCGCCGGTGCGCGCGACCGACACGGTGGCGCCGGCGAGCGGGACGTCGCCGCCGCTGGCGAGCACGGTGCCGCGGAGGTTCTCGGCGGGCGTCGCCGCGCCCGCGGCGTCCGGCGGCGGCGCGGCGGGCTTCAGCGTGAACGAGTAGCGGTACAGGATGCGCGCCGCCGCGGGGGTGCCGTCGGCGCGCCGGGCAGGCTCGAACTCGAGCTTCTGGGCGGCGGCCACGGCCGACTCGTCGAACCCGTGCCCGCCGCTCTCGACGACGACCGCCTGCTTCACGCGCCCGTTCCGGTCGATGTCCAGCTGGAGGGTCACCGACCCCTCGACCCCCTGCTGCTCGGCCTCCTTCGGGTACTCCGGCGGCGTGTAGTTGAGCGCCCGCGGCGGCGTCGCCCGGCCGGCCGGCGCGGGCGCGGCGTCCGCGGGCTTCACGAGCGCGCCGTCGGCCCCGCGCGGCACGCTCGTCGGGCCGGGAGGCGCCGGCGGGGCCGCCTGCCCCGGCGCGCCCTGCGGCGGCTGCTGCGCGCCCTGCGGCGGCTGCTGCGCCCGCGCCGGGGCGGGCGAGAGCGCGGCCGCCAGCAGGGCGGCCAGCGCGGCGTGGGCCCGCCTGCGGGCGCGGGGCGGGCTCGATCCGTCGAGGCGCACGAGGGCGGGCTTCGGCGTCACCACGAGGTCACACCGGATCGCGCCGCTTGAGGAACACGCAGAGCGTGACGAGGAGCAGCAGGGTCATCCCGGAGAGCACCGCGAACGGCACCCAGGTCTGGTCGTACGAGGTGAAACCCCACGCGCCCGCGTAGTTGTCGGCCGCCATCTGCGCGATCGAGCACTTGAACTTTCCACCCTCGATGAAGTCCGCGGGGCTCGAGTCGTTGCGGTGCAGATCGATGACCCAGGCCGGGTCGCCGGCGATGGCGAGCCGCTCCGGCGCGATCGCGCCCTCGAAGCCCCACCGCGCCGGGATGATGTACATGAGCGGCCGGAGGTGCGGCACGGTCGTCATCGGCACCATGAGCCCGCCGAGGACGACCTGGGGGATCAGCGCGATCGGCGTGAGCGCCATCGCCGCCTCGGACGAGGCGACCACCGTGGAGAGGAGGAGCCCCAGCGCGACGGCGCTGAGCGAGGTCGCGGTCAGCGCGGCGAGCTGCATGGCGAACGCCTGCGCGCCGCCGTGGAAGCCGAGCGCGAAGAACACGATCGCGAGCAGGACGGTGCACTGGATGACGCAGAACGCGGCGAGCAGCAGGTACTTCGAGAGCACGTAGTTGACGAGGCCCAGGTTGACCATGCGCTCGCGGAGGTAGATGGCCCGCTCGCTGACGATCTCGCGCGCCGCGTTGGAGGTCCCGAACCAGACCGCGGCGACGATGAGGAAGAAGATCGCGGCGGTGTGATCGGTGGTGGCCTCCATGCCCTTGAGCACGTCGGCCTGCTGGTCGCCGCCGCCGGCGCGGCGGCCGAGCTCCTGGAGGGCGCCGAGGCACCAGGCCGGGATCGCCTTCTCTTGCCCGCCGAACACGATCGCGAGCAGGACGCCGATGATCGGGGCCTGGAGGAGCATGATCGCGGTGCCGCCGACGTCGCGGATCTTCACCTTGAAGTAGCGCGACAGGAGCAGCCCGAGCTGCCCCTTCGTCGTGGCGCGGCCCGCCGGGATGCCGCGCTGCCCCTGGCCGGTGCCGATCTCCCGGCGGCCGGAGTACATCTTCCGGTACGTCGGGTTCGCGTCGCTGAAGAACTCCTTGCGCCACTCGATCGCCGCGAGCTTCCGCGCCTCGCCGCGCGACACGTTCGGGTTGCGCGCGCGGAGCTGCTCGAAGATGGGCCGCTCCCGGAGCGCGAGCATCTCGAACATGTCGCGCGGGTTGTCGACGTCGTTGGGCTGGCCGAGCCGCTCCTTCCAGCTGCCGAAGAAGCGGTAGGCGTCGGGCCGGGTCGGCCCGAAGAACATCGGGATGCCGCCGTAGCCGAGGATGAGCCCGTGGCTGAACTTCTCGAACTCGTCCTTCGCCGGCTGGTGGATCGTCATGATGATCGTCTTGCCGGTCGCCTTCGTGAGGTCGTGCAGCAGGCTGATCAGCGCGGTCGTGTCGTCGGCGGCGAGGCCCGAGGTCGGCTCGTCGAGGAAGAGGATGACGGGGTCGGTGACGAGCTCGAGCGCGATGTTGACGCGCTTGCGCTGCCCGCCCGAGAGGATCTTGTTCTCGGGCTTGCCGATCTGCAGGTTCTTGACCCCCTCCAGGCCGAGGTCCTTGATCGTCTGCTCGACGCGCGCGTCGATCTCCGCCTCGGTGTAGTCGGGCGGGAGGCGGAACTTCGCGCTGTAGCGGACCGCCTCGAAGACGGTGAGCTCCGGGTGCACGAGGTCGTCCTGCGGCACGTAGCCGATGGAGCCGCGGAGCGTGTCGTAGATGTTGTAGAGGTCCTCGCCGTTGATGCGGACGACGCCGCTCGTCGGCGGCAGGTAGCCGTTCAGCGTGAGCAGGAGCGTCGTCTTGCCGGCGCCCGACGGCCCCATGAGCGCGATCATGTCGCCCGGCAGCGCCTTGAACGACACGTTGTCGAGCAGCGTCTTCTGCTCCTGGGGGTTGTCGCGGTCGGGGACCTGGAGCGAGAGGCTCCACGCCTCGATCTCGTAGAGCGGGCGCCCCGCCCACCGATCGGCGGCGTACTCCTCCTGGACGAGCTCGACGGCGCCCGCGCCCCCCATCTCGATCTGGAGGGGCATGGGCCCGATGTAGATCTTCTCGCCGCTCTGCACGGCGATCTTCTGGCCGGGCGCGATGCGGTTGCCGCGGACGTAGGTCCCGTTGGCGCTGCCGCGGTCCTCGACGTAGAGCTGGCCGTTCAGCGAGTGCAGCAGGGCGTGGTGGCTCGACACCTGCGGGTGGGCGAGCACGATGTCGTTGTCGGGGGTGCGCCCGATCTTCTTGACGTTCGGCCCGCCGCCGGAGAAGTCGAGCTGGCCGAGGACGGTCTTGTTCTTCTTGCCGGGCGCGCCGGCGGCGGGCCCGGACGACGCCGCGTGCGCGGGGGGCGGCGTGTACCCGCCGGCCGCGGGCGGCGGCGCGTAACCGCCGGGCGCGGGCTGCGGCGGCGGCGCGTAGCTGCCCGGCGCGGGCTGCGGCGGCGCGTAACCGCCGGGCGCGGGCTGCGGCGGCGGCGCGTAGCCGCCGGGCGCGGGCTGCGGCGGCAGGGCGCTCGGGGAGTGCGCGGCGCCGTGCCCCGGGGGCAGCGCCGACTGGCGCGCGGCCTGGGCGAGCTGGACGAGCAGGGACACCTGGACCGGGACGGGGCCGAACGCGACGGCGCCTTGCGGATCGATCGGGGTCGGCGCGCCGGGCGGGATGCGCTGCGCGCCCACGTAGGTGCCGCTCGTGGAGTTGTGGTCGATGACCATCATGCGATCGAGCGTGACCGTCGCGTGCTGGCTGGAGACGCTCGGGTGCTGGAGCACCAGGGAGGCGCGCGCGGGGTCGCGCCCGATCACGACCTGGCCGGGCGCGGGCGCGAGCGTGCCGGGCGACGCCAGCATCAGCGTGATGGCCGGGTGGTTGAGCGGGACGGGCGTCTGCGCGACGACGAACTGGGTGCGGAAGTCGAACGGGACCTGCTCCCCCGGCGCGAGCGGCCTCCCGTTCGCCGACGCGGGCCCCTGCCCGCAGGCGAAGGACAACTTGCCGCCGCCCTGGTTGACGATGCGCGCGTGCTCGGGCAGGACGCCGGGAGCGACGAGCACCACATCGCAGGTAGGAGCGCTGCCGATCGTGATGCTTTGTTTGCCTAGCCCCGGGATCATGCGGCCCGCGTTTCACCACAGGCGGTCGGGGAGGGCAAGGAAAGAGGCGCGCCCGGCGATCCCGCGCTCTTCGTCGCTCGCCGGCGGCGCGGCGCCGGTCGCGGAGGTGGGCGAGGGGAGCGACGATCCTGGTTCGCGCGGCGCGGTGCGCGCGGTGATCGGGGGCGCGGCGTCAGAGGCTCGCCTGCGGGGCGGACAGGGCGTCGAAGCGGAGCGTCGTTTACGGCTGCGGCGCCTACGGCTGCGGCGCCGGGGGGATCACCGCATCATCACAGGTCGAGGAGCATGAAGCCGGCGCGGGCTTCCTCGAGAGAAAGCGTGCGGGCCGACTCGGGCTCATCGTCCCTGTCGGCTGGGGCGCTGTCCGTGTCGTCTCCGTACTCGATCTCCTGGTCTCCAGGCATGGAGCCACCTCCGGAGACCTAGGCTAATCCGGAATCCTGGGTTTCTTCAATCGCATTTCGCGGTGGAAGGGGCGCCGTCCTCGCTGCTCTGGCTGCGTCTGGCCGCTTCCGGCGTTCAGCCCGAGGTCAGCTTCCACAGCAGGAGGGCGATCAGCACGACGACCACGACGGAGACGCCGGCGATGAGCAGGACGAGACCGGCGCGCGGGGAGCGCAGGGTGCTCGGGAGCGTCGTCGTGGATGTCGACAGGGGGCCAGAGAAGCCCGGCGCGGGCTCGTGCGCGTGCCCGGCACGCGGCCCGGTCGCGGCGTAGCCCTGAGCGTTCGGCGGCGCGTGCGCGAGGTGAGGCGGCGGGGCGGCGCCGGCAGCAAGGCCGCCGGGCGCCGCCGCGTGGCCTTGCGCGGGGATCGCCGCAGCCCCGGGGGCGTCCGGGCTTGCTGGAGGAGCCAGGGCGCCGAAGGCAGGGCCCGGGTGGGGCGGAGCGCCATGGGGGCCCGGGTAGGGCGGCGCGCCGGGGGCGCCGGGGTAGGGCGGCGCGCCGTGGGGAGCCGGGTAGGGCGGCGCGCCGTGGGGGGCCGGGTAGGGCGGGGCGCCGGGGGCGCCGGGGTAGGGCGGCGCGCCATGGGGGCCCGGATAGGGCGGCGCGCCATGGGGGCCCGGGTAGGGCGGCGCGCCGTGGGGGCCCGGGTAGGGCGGGGCGCCGGGGGCGCCGGGGTAGGGCGGGGCGGCCTGAGCGCCGGGATGATGTGCTGCGCCCGGGGGAGGCGGCGCGCCGGGGGCGCCCGCATGAGGTGGAATGCCGGCGGCGGCGTGAGGTGCCGGGCCGGGGGCGATCGGGTGCGGCGTGGAGACGGCGGGAGCGCTCAGGGGAAGCGGAGACAACACGGCGGGCGCGTCGGGCGCGATCGGGTACGGCGCTGGCGCCTGCACCGGGGCTCCCGGCACGGTCAGGGGCTGCATCCGTGCGGCGTCCACCGCGGTCGGGCGCAATGCAGGCGCGCCGGGGTTGGCCGCCGGGGTCACGCCGGGCAGGTTGTCCGTGGCCGTCGGGGTCAGGGCGAACGTGCCGTCGATGGCCGTCGGCGCCACGACCGGCGCGCTGTCGTTGGCCGTCGCGGCCACGGCAGGGGCGCCGTCGCTGGCCGTCGCCGCCAGGACGGGGGCGCTGTCGTCGGCCGTCGCCGCCAGGACGGGGGCGCTGTCGTCGGCCGTCGCCGCCAGGAGCGGGGCGCTGCTTCTGGTCTCTGCGCCCGCCGCAGCGGCGCTTCCGCCGGCTGCTGCGCGCGCGGCCGTCGCCGCTCCGGTCGCCGCGGGGCCTGCTGCAGCCGCGTCGGCCAGGGCCGGCGGGCTCACCGCCGTCGGCGCGTCGGTCGCGGTGGGTCGAACGCCGGCGGGCGCGTCGGTCGCGGTGGGTCGAACGCCGGCGGGCGCGTCGGTCGCGGTCGGCGGCACGGGCGCCCACGGGGCGCCTGCCGCGGGCGCGGCCGCAGCTGCCGGCGCGCCCGCCGCGCCCGCGGCCGCCGGTGCCCCGTGGCTCTGGCCCGGCGGCGCCTTCGCCGGGCCCCGCTGGCTCGCCGCGGCCTCGTCCGGCCTCGTCATCGCGACGGTCTCCAGCGGACCCGACGTGCGCTGCGCCTCGCCGCCGCCGCCGCCGCTGTCGCCGGCGACCCCGGGCGGCCCGTGCGCGATCGTCTGCGAGCGGTTGCCCGCGTCGATCACGCGGGCCATCTGGACGGTGATGTTGTCGTAACCGCCCCGGCTGTTGGCGAGCTGCACGAGCATCCTGCACGCGTGATCGACCGGGCCCGACGCGAGCGCCTGTCGCGTGCACCCGAGGATGTCCGCGCTCAGCACGAGGTCGGTGAGGCCGTCGCTCGCGAGGATCAGCACGTCGCCCGGGTACAGCTCCATCGGCTCGGGGCGGACCTCGACCTCCACCTCCGGCTTCATCCCGAGCGCGCGCGTGATCTTGTTCGCGTCCGGGTGACCGATCGCCTGGGCCTCGGTGATCATGCCCGCGTCGATCATGCTCTGCACCATCGAGTGGTCGCGCGTGAGCGGGTAGATCTGGTGGGCCCGGATCACGTAGGCGCGGCTGTCGCCCACGTGCGCGACGTCGACGCCGGCGTCGTGGAGGAGCATCGCCACCGCGGTCGAGCCGGGCCGGACCCGGTTCTCCGCCTGGCCGCCCAGCCGGTAGACGCGGCGCCCGGCCTCCTCGATCGCGGCCTTGAGCGCCGCGCCCGGCGCCGCCGTGGCCGGCGTCTGCTCGATCACCTCGAAGATGGTCTTGATCGCGGTGCGGCTCGCCTCGCTCCCGCCGTAGTGGCCTCCCATGCCGTCGCACAGGACGCAGAGGTGACCGAACTTGGTCTCGGCGTAGCCGCACGCGTCTTCGTTGACCTGCTTGTTGGGATCCCGGCCCGGATCGCTGTGCTGGGCGAATTCGATCTTGAGGCGCAGGGAGGGCTCGATCGGGGGCATCATCGCGGGGCATCCGTCGGGGCGTGAGGCCGGGCCCCGGATCACGCTACTCCAAACGCACGCTGAACTCGACGGGGCCGAACCGCAACGCCGCGCCCGGGGGCACGGGCGTCCACACGGCGGCGGCGATGCGCTGCCCGTTCACGTAGGTGCCGTTGTTCGAGCCCTCGTCCCGCACGAAGAGCTGGCCCGCCTCGAGCTTCACGCTCGCGTGGGTGCCGGAGACGCGCGGCTCGGAGAGCAGGATCTGACACGCGGCGCCGTCGCGCCCGGCGCGCATCTCGATGCCGGGGTGCACCGTGAAGATGCCCGCCGCGCCGGCCAGCGTCGCCCGGCTGGCCCCGCCGGGCGGCGCCATTCCCATCACCGGGCCGCCGCCGTAGCCGAAGTCGCCGGGGGGAGGCGGCGGCGGCGGCGCGGCGAAGGGCCCGGGCCCCCCGCCCGCGACGATGGGCCTCGGCGGAGGCGCCGCCGCCGCCGCGCCGCGGCGCCGCCCGCCGCCGCGGAAGATCGAGACGAGCAGCAGCACGATGACGACCCCGCCGAAGGTCACGCCGCCGATGAGCAGGTAGGGCAGCGGCGCCTCCTTCGCCTTCAGCGTGAGGATCTTGTCGGCCGTGACCGCGCTCGTCCGCCGCGCCTGGTTGTCGTAGACGATGAGGCGCGCCGTCATCTGGTCGCCCTTGCCCACGAGGAACTTGTCCGTGTCCGGCAGCTCGAACTCGACGACGCTGTCGCCCGCCGTGATCGCCTTGCCGCGCATCCCGCTCTCGATCAGCGTCCGCTGGGCCTTCTTGGCGTCGTCGAGGCTGCCGCCCTGCAGCGACTGCGGCGCGGCCTGGTTCTTCGGGACCATGTAGATCTCGGCCCGCTGCGCGTTGCCGCCCCAGCAGAAGTTGCCGAAGATCTTGACGGTGCCGCCGGGGTAGAGGGGCGACTTCTTCGCCGCGCGATCGGTCGCCTCGCGGTCGACGTCGAGCGGCCACGCGGTGGGGTCGATGCCGACGGGGACGTTCTGGAAGGTGGCGTCTCCGGCTATCGGCGGATCCGTGTTGATGAAGGCGAGCTTGAACGTCTGCGTGATGCTCGGCGCGACGCACGAGACCCGCCACTTCACGATGTGCATCTTGTTGAAGCGGGTGCGGATCGCGTTGACGATGTTGGCCGCGCGCCGCTGCTGGCCGTCGCGCACCACGGTGAAGAAGCCGCCGATCTCGGTGTTGGCCATCCCCTCCATGAACTCGCGCGCGTTCGCCGTGAACTCCTCGACGAGCCGGCTCGGGAACCAGATGGAGATGACGGGCACCGGCGTCTTCGGCAGGACGTCGTTGTTCTCGGGGAACCGCCCCTTCGTCAGGTAGTCCCGGAGCAGGTTCGACGCCGCGGCGGTCGAGCTCGGATCCGCGCCGGCGGAGCCGTTCGAGAGCACCACCATCGCCTGGTGCATCGGCACCGCGACGCCCTGCCCGGCGTTGCCGAGCTCCTTGAACGCGTCGGTCGCGGCGTTCTTGATGATCGTGAAGAGCGGGCGCGTGCGGCCCTGCGTCGGGTAGGTGCGCGCGGCGCCGGCGATGGTCTGCGCCGCCGTCTGCTTGTTGCTCACCCACTTCGAGTCCTCGACGACGCCGCGGTCGTTGAAGAACATCACGTCGACGATGTCGTTCGGCTGCATCGCGTTCACGAACGCGCTCGCCACCGCCTTCGCCTCGTCGAACCGGTTGCCCATGCTCGACGCGGCGTCGATCAGGATGAGCCACGCCGTCCCGACGCCCGGCTGGCCGGCGCTGTCGCCCCAGCGGGCCTTCGACTCGAACTTCGCGGGCAGATCCGTCCCGTCGACCGTGACGGAGAAGATCGCGTTCTTGTCCGGGAAGTCGAAGGACGAGTAGAGCGCCGACGGCTGCTCCATCGCGTCGGCGACGCAGTCGAGGTTCGCGTCGCCCGTGAGCGCGGCGCAGTTGCGGGTGAGGTCGCTGAGGCGCTTGTTCTGCACGACCTCGAGCACGGTCGTGAGCACGGGCGAGCCGTCCACGGTGCTCGCGCGCGGGTCGATGCGGAGCAGGTGCGCCTCGGGCGCCGCCTCGGCGCGGCGCTGCCCCGCGAGCAGCGCGAGCAGCGCGGCCGCGAGCGCGAGCAGCGTCGCGCGGAGCGCGGCGTTGGCCCCGCGCCCCTTGCGGCGGGCGAGGGCGCGGAAGGGGTGGATCGGGCGAGTCGCGTCATGAGAGGGAGTCATGCGTGGGGATCTCCAGCGATCGCGGGGGAGCAGAGGAGCGCTCCCCGCGCGAGCGGGGCGGCCGCCGCGCACGGGCGGCGGCCATCCGGTTGGTTTTCACGCAGCCTGGCCGGGGCGCCAGGTGCCGGTCGAACGTCGCGGGGGAAGGGGGCCAGGCTCGGCAACGCTCTCCTCGTGCGGTGGGGCCGTCAGGCCCGCGCGGCCACGCTGAACAGGATGACGCTGAAGCCGCCGAAGCGGACCTTGTCGCCATCGCGCAGCTCGCGCCGGCCCTGGAAGCCGATCGCCTCTTCGTTGTGGAACGTCCCGTTGGTCGAGCCGAGGTCGGCGAGGAGGATGCGGCCGCCGTCGATCTCGATCGTCGCGTGGTGCGTCGAGGTCGTCCCGTGGGCGATCTCGATGTCGACCTTCTGCCCTGTCTCGGCGCGGCCGACGACGTTCTTGCCCTGCCAGAGCGGCCAGAACCGCCCGAGCGGATCGTCCTGGAAGCTGACGAGGAAGCCCGCGAGGGCGCGGCGGCTCTCGTGCCCCGAGAGCCTCGGCGGCGCGGGCGTATGGCTCGGCGAGCGCATCCCCGGAGGTTGGGGAACGTACGGGGGCGGCGGCGCCGGCACGTGCATGATCTGCTGGGGCATCGGCGGCTCGCCGTAGCCGCCCATCCCCGCGAACGGCGGCGGGGGCGCCCCGCCTTGCGCGAGCGGGGGCGGCGGCGCGGACTGACCTCCGCCGGGCGCATAGGCCGTCTGGTTGAAGGGGTCGCCGCTCACCTGGATCCCGTCGAGGGCGATCGGGTGGCCCCCCTCGATGCAGAACGAGCCGCCGGGCGGGATGGCGTGCCCCTGCACGCAGCGCGCGCCTTGCTGCTGCGGCTGCTGCGGCGGCGGCGGCGCGGGCGGCGGGCCGAAGCCCGGCCGAGGGGCCGGGGGCACGGGGTAACCGCTCACCTGCTCCGGGAAGCCCGGGGGCTGGCCGTAGCCGCCTCCCGGGGCGCCGAACCCCGGCGGCTCCGGCGGGAAGGGCGGCGGCTTGATCGGCGGCGGAGGCTGGGGCGGCGCGCCGTAGCCGCCGGGCTGCGAGCCGAACGGCGGCGGCGGGCCGAAGCCGGCAGGACCACCCTCGGGACCCGCAGGGAAAACCGGAGGCGGAGGCGGCGGAGGAGCTCCGAAGGGCGCGGGCGGGGGCGGACCAAAACCCCCGCTGGGCGAGCCGAAGTTGGGAGGAGGCTCGGGAGGTGAGCCGAAGCCCGGGGCAGGATACGGAGGCGGAGGCGGCGGAGGCGGCGGCGCCCCGAACGCACCAGGCCCAGGCGGGCCGAGCGGCGAGGCGCACACAGCGCAGAACTTATCGGCGGGGGTCGCGGGCGCACCGCAACGCGGACAGAGCATGGTGATCCTTCTCGGGTTTCGCGGCGCTGGGGCACCGCCGCCGCGAGCATACCGTGGGCGCTCGGCCGAGGATCAAGAAGAAGTATGCGGGAATCCTTGCTGGCGGCCGGGAATGCGGCCTGTTCTTGCAGCGCGCCATGCAGCGCGGCATCGCGCCGCAGCCTGGCCGCCAGGCGCGCAAGAGCCCGGGCGTTGCGCTGGGGTCGTTCGACGATCGATGGAAGCCGAAGCCCGGCCGTTCACCAAGGGCGGCCGGGTCTGCGGAGCATTCCTGTGCTCGGCCGGGGCGCCGGCCGGCGAAGATCAGTCCTTCGCGTCGCGGACGCGGGCGGCCTTGCCGGCGAGGCTCCGCAGGTAGAACAGCCGCGAGCGGCGGACGACGCCGCGCGAGACGATCTCGACCTTGTCGATGCGCGGGCTGTGGAGGAGGAAGATGCGCTCGACGCCGACCGTGAAGCTCACCTTGCGCACCGTGAAGGTGCTGCGGACCCCCGCGCGGTGGCGCTTCAGCACGACGCCCTGGAACACCTGGATGCGCTCCTTCTCGCCCTCGACGATCCGGTAGTGGACTCGCACCGTGTCGCCGACCCGGAAGTCCGGGATCCCCTCGCGGAACAGGGGGGCTTCGATCTTCGCCAGGATGTTCGAGGTCTGCATGGTCAATCCTTCAAAGGGTCGGGGTCCGTCTTCGCGGTCCCCTGCTCAAGAGGGTGCAGGGTCGCCGCCGTGCGTGGGCTCGGCCGGCGGAGCGGGCGCCGCGTGCGGCTCCCGTGCTTCACGCCGTGGACGCCGTGAACACACGGGGCGCGGCCCGTCTCCAGCTCCGGGAGCTTGGGCGCGAGCGCATTTCCGCGCTCCCCCCGGGGGGGTACCGGAGAGGTGCGGCATTATGCATGCGGGCGATCCGGTGTCAACGCCGGGATCGGCGCGGCTGCGCGCGCCGATCCCCCGGCCTCAGCGGCGGACGGGGATGATCTGGACGCGGCGGGCCTCGCCCTCGCCGTCGCTCTTCGTCACGACGCCGGGGAACTTCGCCAGCGCCAGGTGGACGACGCGGCGATCCTGCGGGTTCATCGGCTCGAAGGTGATGATCTTGCCCTCTTCGACCGCCTGCTTGCCCAGCCGCCGCGCCATGGAAGAGAGCGTGTCCTCGCGGCGCTGCCGGTAGCCCTCGGCGTCGATGATCACGTGGCGCCGCTTCTTGCCGGGCCGGTTGATCACGCGGTTGGCGAGGAACTGCAGCGCCGAGAGCGTCTGCCCCTTCTTGCCGATCACGCGGCCCGCGTCCTTCCCCTCGATCTCGAGGCGGATCTCCTCGGGCGGATCTTCCTCCTCGTTCTCGAGGAGGTCGACGGTGCAGTCCATGCCCATCGCCGCGAGCACGTCGATCACGAAGTCGAGCGCGACGTCGGCGCGCCCATCCTCCACGAACTCGGCCTCGACCGCGTCGTCAGCGCCCTGCGCCTCTGCATCGACGTCCGCCGCGTCGATTCCCCTTTCGGCAGCTTCACTATCCACGGACACGTGCTTTTCCCTTTCCGAGAGCAGGCGCCGACTTGTCGTCGTCACCCGGAGCCTTCTTCAGCGCGGATTGGGGCTCCGCGCTCGCGACCTCCCTCACCTCGATGCCTCCGGCCCGCTGGTCCCGGGCCTTGAGGTACCGCTCGACGAGCACCTGCTGCCCGATGCCGAGCCAGGTGTTCGTCAGCATGTACACGCCGAGGCCGGCCGGGAGGAAGAGCATCATGACGGTGAAGATGCCGGGCATGAGGTACATCATCATCTTCTGCTGCGCCGGATCGCCCTGCGGGGGCATGAGCTTCTGCTGGATGAAGCTCGAGGCGCCGAGCACGATGGGGATGATGAAGTACTTCCCCGGGGCCGACAGGTCGGGGATCACGGGGCCGAACGGGGTGTGGTAGAGCTCGACCGCGGTCTGCAGCGCGGTGTAGAGGGCGAACCACACCGGCATCTGGAGCAGCATCGGGAAGCAGCCGACGACCGGGTTCGCCACCTTGTTCTTGCGCCACAGCTCCTGCATCGCGAGGCCGCGCTGGGCGGCGTCGTCCTTGTACCTCGCGTTGATCTCGTCCATCTCCGGCTTCAGCTTGCGCATCGCCGCCGCGCTCTTGATCTGCTGGATGCTCAGCGGGAAGAGCAGGAGGCGGACGGTGATGGTGAGCAGGCAGATGGCCCAGCCCCAGCTGCCGACGGCGCGGTAGAGGACGTACAGGTACGAGACGAGGAGCTTCGCGATCGGCGAGAACCAGCCGAGGTTGATGACCTCGCTCGTCCCGTGCCCCACGGCGCCGAGCACGTCGCGCTCCTTCGGGCCGGTGAAGGAGAGGACCTTGTAGGTCACCGCGCCGCCGGGCGCGAGCTCGTGCTCGGGGTAGGCGAGCCGCGCGCGGTAGACGTGCCCATGGGCCGGGTCCTTGGACTTCTGGGGGAAGCTCGCCGTGTTCCAGATCTCCTCGATCTGCGTCTCGGCCACGGGCGCCGCGGGCCCTTCCTGCGGGATGGCGATCTTGCTGAAGTAGCTGCTCGACACCGCGACGAAGCGCGCGGCGCCCGGCGTGCGCCGCCAGCGTTCGGACGTGAACTCCTTGTCCTTGAAGTCGTCGGGCTCGAAGGCGTCCGGGTGCTGTCGCTCCGTCTTCTGGTCGGTCGCGGCGACCGTCTCCGTGATCCACTCCGAGATCAGGCCGAGGTGGCCCTCCGTCTCCTTCTGGGTCCGCCACGCGGTCTGCTCGAGCGCGAGCCGGTGCTTGCGCGGCTCCTGGCCGGTGTTCTCGACCGTCAGCTGGAGCGAGAGCTCGAACGGGCGCCCGGTCGCGGCGATCACCTTGGTGAGCCGCGTCGCGTCGTCGGTGTAGGTGAAGGTGCAGCTCTTGCCGTCCTGCGCCGAGAGCTTCCAGTCGAGATCGTCGAACGGCACCTGCGCCGCGCTGCCGCCCGGCAGGCGCAGGTCCGTCCTGAGGGGCATCCGCGACTCGAGCGACGTCGTGACCAGGTCCATCGGCCGGCGTTCGCCGTTTCCGGTCGTGTACTTCGGGTCGGTCATCCAGAGGTGCCGGACCGACCCGCCCCGGGTGGACAGCTCGGCCCGGAAGCGATCGCCGTCGATGACACAGGCCTCCGCCGGGGCGCGCTCTGCCGGGGCGGTGCTGTCGTTGACGTCGAGCGGCTGGAGCTTATCCGCGGAGCTGCCGAAGAGGAGCGGCTGGCCGAACTGGATGAACAGGAAGATGGCAAGGCCGACGAACAGCCATTTGACGAGATTGCTGCGTTCCATGAAGTCCTTCGTCGATCCCAGGATCTCGATCCGCGCCGTGTGCTGCTGAGAGTCTCATGACGCCTCACGAGGCTGCCCAGGGTGGCTCCGGGGGGCTCCGCTCTGTGCCTTTCGGGCTGCACCGCCGGGCTCGCCGGCGATCGCGCGGGATCAGTCCATGAGAGTGGCCAGGCCGCTGGAGCCGCTCACCCGGCGTGCGAGGCGAGCTCCGTGCCAGTAGACGAACTGCGTGCCGTATCGTGCGGGTCAGCGTCCCGTCGCGGCGGCATCTGGGCCGCCGCGTCACGGCGAAGTCGAGGTGGTGGCGGAGGGTCGAACCCGCCCGGATGAAACGGGTGACACCTACACAGTCGCTTGAGCGAAAGCAAGCTCCCCCGAAGCGCTCCGTGACCGACAATGCAGGCCGCGGCGTAGCGGGAGCACGAGGGCTCGAACCGGCAGACCGGGCCCATCACCGCCACGATGAGCCTGGAGAGCGTCACCTGGTAGACGCGGATCAGCGCGAGGAGGAGCTTCGCCAGCATGCGACGGCCAGGAGGAAGGCCGGATCTTGGGTCGCAGCGCACGACCGCGCAAGGCTCGGCCTCATCTTCCTCTGGGTCGGGCTCTGGGTCGGGCGGGCGGTTCCTCCTCGTTCTCGTTTCCTCCGTCGCCCCCTCGGTCCGGCGGCGACGCCGCTCGCGGGCCTGCGCTCGGCGATCCCTGCGCAGCGAGCGCGTCGCGCGCCCGGCGGCGGAGCACCGGGACCACGCTGCGCAGCTCCGCCAGCACGTCGTCCAGCCCGAGCGCCCCTGCGCCTGTGCGCAGGATCACCACGATGTCGACGCGCTCCGGGAAGAGCTCCGGGAACCTCCGGTAGGCCTCTCGGAGCAGGCGCTTCGCGCGGTTGCGGGCCACGGCGCCGCCGACCTTGCGCGAGGCGACGAGGCCCAGCCGAGACGGCCCGCCCGGGGGCGAGGAGGGCGCGCCCGTCGCGACTTCGGTCGCGCTGCGCGGGGGCGCTGCGACGAGGACCAGCAGGTGGCGGGTGGTGACGCGGTGGCCACCGTTCTGGATGCGGACGAAATCGGCGCGCTTGCGGATCCGCCTCGTCCGCGGGAAGGAAGACGACGAAGGCGAGGACGGCGAGCGCGGGCGCGCTGCGTTCGCCATCGCGCGGGGCTACTTCTTGTAGATGGTGGGCGCGAGCCGGGCGCGGCCCTTGCGGCGGCGGTTGTTGATGACCTTGCGACCGCCGGCGGTCGCCATGCGCGCACGGAAGCCGTGGGTCCGGGCGCGGCGGGTGTTGTGGGGCTGGTAGGTGCGCTTCATGGCTGTGGTCCCTTGGCTGCTGTATCGCGAACGGCGGCTCCAGGCCGCGCGTCGAGCGGGGCGCGCAAGAAAGCACGAGGTCTCGCCCAGGTCAACACCGGACGGCGCAGCCCGGCCACGATTCGCCGTTCTCTCTCACCTTTCTGGGCGCCTAGTGTAGCGTGTAGCCTCCGATCGACCGCGACGGCCGTTCAAGACGGGTCACAGGAGGGAAATTGGCGCGCACCGGAGGACAAGAGGCGGAGAGGCAGCACGTGACTGCGCGGAGCGTCAAGCGGCGCGCCCTGGGCGCTGCTGCGGCGGGAGCGCTGTTCCTGGGCGTGCTCCCGGCGAGCGCCCAGGTCACGACGTTCTATCTAGACCGGCTGTACATGGCCGGCGCCCCCCAGGACTCGATCGCGCTCTGGCGCCCTCAGGTGGCGCCGGAGACGCGCTTCTTCGGGCAGTTCGGGCTCGGCTTCGGCATGAACCCCTTCCGGGTCGAGAACATGCTGAACGACCCGCGCGCCGCCGATCGGTTCAGCCGGGCCAACGGCGAGCCGGTGTCCTCTCAGCTCATCGGTTACCTCAACGGAGGCGTCGAGTTCCTCGACCGCTTCGGCGTCCAGGTGGGGCTGCCGATCATCGCGTTCCAGACGAGCGACCGCACGAACGACTCGGACGTCGCCGGCGCGGAGGACGCGGCGAGCCCGTCGACCGCCGCGATCATGGACCTGCGGCTCGACGCGCGCGCGATCCTGTACCGCTCCGAGGATCGTTTCTTCAAGCTCGGCGTGAACGCGGCGGCGTGGGTGCCGACGGGCGGCGACAAGTCGTTCGCCGGCGACCACAGCGCGAGCGCGAGCCTCGGGCTCTCGGGCGAGCTCGATTTCAAGTCGATGTTCTTCGTCCTGAACACCGGGCTGCATTTCCGCCCGTTCGCCTCGCTCAACGACTTCAACGTGTCGAACGAGTGGACCTGGGGGCTCGGCGGCTTCGTGCCGCTCCGGGACGGCAAGCTGCGGCTCGGCGCGCAGATCTTCGGGTCGACCGGCGTCGGTCGGGGCACGACGTTCACCGGCGACAACACCCCGGTCGAGTGGATGGCCGAGGGGCGCATCGCGCTGGACGAGAAGAAGAAGGCGTGGGCCGGGATCGGCGGAGGAACGCGGCTCAGCGGTGGGTACGCGCCGGATTTCAGGCTGGTCGGCGTCATCGGCTACGCGTTCGGCATCTCCGACGTCGAGCCCGTGTCGCCCGGCAGGCGCTTCACGGCGGCCCCGCCGCGCAGCGCGGACACCGACAAGGACGGCCTCCCGGACGACATCGACCTCTGCCCGACGGATCCCGAGGACGGCAAGCCGCCGAACCCCGACGACGGCTGCCCGGCGCTGCCGGATCGCGACGGCGACGGCATCCCCGACAGCAGCGACAAGTGCCCGGATCAGCCGGAGGACTTCGACAAGATCGACGATCGCGACGGCTGCCCGGAGGACGACGCCGACCAGGATCAGATCGCCGACGCGAAGGACGCCTGCCCGAAGGAGCCGGGCGAGCCGAGCCCCGAGCCGGCGAAGAACGGCTGCCCGCAGTTCATCCGCCGCATCACCGGGTCGAGCGAGATCCAGATCCTGAAGCAGGTCCAGTTCGCGACCGGCAGCGCGAGGATCCTGCAGAACAGCTACGCGATCCTCGACGAGGTCGTGCGGCTCCTCAAGGTGAACCCGGAGATCACGCTGGTCGCGATCGAGGGCCACACGGACAACCGCGGCCCCGACCAGCTCAACGAGAAGCTCTCGAACGACCGCGCGCACTCGGTGAGGACGTACCTGATCGAGCGGGGCGGCATCGATCCTGAGCGGCTCACCGCCGCGGGCTTCGGGCCGAGGCGGCCGATCGAGACCAACAACACCGAGGCCGGGCGCCAGAAGAACCGCCGCGTCGAGTTCCACATCCGCGACAGCACCACGGGCGGCACCAAGGCCGGCGACAAGGGTGGGAACACCGTCACGCCGTAGCCGCCGCGCGGCGCGCGAGGGGGCGCTGCTCTGCGCCGCCCTCGCGCTCGCTTGCAGCCCCGAGCGGGGCACGCCCTACCTCTGCACGTGCACGTTCGTCACGGACTTCGACGACGACTCGAGGCTGTCCGTGGAGGTCTGCTCGCCGAGCGACGCGCGCGCCGAGGGGTTCGGGCGCGGCTGCGCGCAGACCCACGCGCCCGGCCCCGTCTCCGGGTGCACCTGCAGCGGCGTCCCCGGCCGGGGCCCGTGCGAGCTCAACGCGTGTCGCACGACCGCAGCAGCGCCTTGAGCTCGGCCGGCGTCGTGACGGGCGCCGAGCACGACCGCCCTCGGCAGACGTACGCGACGGCTTCCCCGGGGCGCGCCGGCTTGCCCTCGGCGACGACCCTCACCGCCGCGGCGCTCTCCGGGCGCGCCGGATCCACGACCGCGATCATGCGGTTCGGCAGGTAGGCCCGGAACGCCTCGCGCGTGAGCTCGCGGGTCGCCGCCGCGACGGCGTCACCGACCACGACGACCGTCACGCTGCCGCGCGCCAGGTGATCCAGCACGCACACCGTCTGGCCGAGGCCGAACGGGTTCTCGAGCGCGGGCTGCGCGAGCGCCTCGAGCTGCCGCTCGGCGGGGGGAAGGTAGCGCTCGTCGGCGACGTCGGACAGGCGCAGGCAGAGGCGCGCGGCCATCGAGGCGGCCGACGGCACCGCCTGATCGTAGATGTCCTGCGTGCGCGCGATCAGCGCGTCGCCGTCGTCGGGCGTGAAGAAGAACCCGCGCGACGGCTCGTCCCAGTGGTGGGCGATCATCGCGTCGGCGATCGCGCGCGCGGCGTCGATGTACCGCGGGTCGGCGGTGGCCTCGTAGAGGTCGAGGGCCGCGTTGCCGAGGTACGCCTGGTCGTCCAGGAAGCCCGGCCTCACCTCGCTCGCCGCGGATCCGGCGGCCTTCGCGCCCACGGGGACGCCGTCCTTGAGGTAACGGCCGACGCGGCCGCCGCGGAGGAGCTTCCGCTCGAAGACCACGAACGCGCGCGCCGCGGCGTCGACCCAGGCGGGCTCATCCAGCGCTCGGCCCGCGTCGGCGAGCGCGCCGAGGAGCAGCCCGTTCCAGCTCGCGAGCACCTTGTCGTCGCGCGCCGGCCGGGGCCTCTGCTCGCGCGCCGCGAGCATCTTGCTCCTGGCGCGGGCGAGCGCCTCGCGGCAGCGCTCGAGGTGCGCCGCCGAGCCGCCGCCCGCGCCGGCGTCGAGGGCGGCCGCGGCCTGCTCCACCGTGCGGTGCTGCGAGAGCACCGTCGCGCCGGTGTGCTCGAAGTTGCCCTCCTCGGTGACGCCGAAGACGAGGCGGGCCATGTCGTACGCGAGCGGATCCTCGCCGACGGCCGCGCGCAGCTGATCGAGCGTCCACACGAAGAACTTGCCCTCGATCCCCTCGGAGTCGGCGTCCTGCGACGCGTAGAACCCGCCCTCCGGATCGCGCATCTCCGCGAACAGGTAGCCGACGATCTCGCGCGCCGTCTCGGCGTAGGCGGGCTTGCCGAACGCCCGAAAGCCGTCGGCGTACAGCCGCAGGAGGAGCGCGTTGTCGTAGAGCATCTTCTCGAAGTGGGGCACGAGCCAGCGCTCGTCGGTGGAGTAGCGGTGGAAGCCGCCGCGCAGGTGATCCCAGATGCCGCCCTCGCGCATCTTGTCGAGCGCGAGCTCGACGCTCTCCGCCGCGACGCGGTCGCCCTCGAGCACGCCGCGGCGGAGCAGGACGTCGAGCGCCATCGTGTTCGGGAACTTCGGCCGCGTCCCGATCCCGCCGTGGCGGTCGTCGAAGCGCGCGAGCAGGTGCCGCGAGGCGCGCCGGAGCAGATCCGAGGGGGCGGCCTCGACGACGCCCGAAGGTCCCGCGGCGCGCCCGGGCGCGCGCTGCGTGTGCTCGATCGCCTCGGTGATCTCCTTCGCCTGGAGCTCGACCTCGCCGCGCCGGTTCCGGTAAGCGTCCGCCACCGCGTCGAGGACCTTCGGGAAGCCGGGCATGCCGTACTTGTCCTGCGGCGGGAAATAGGTCCCCGCGAAGAACGGCCGCTGGTCGGGGGTGAGGAACACCGTCAGCGGCCAGCCGCCGTTCCGGCCCATGAGCTGCACGACGAGCTGGTAGATGTGATCGAGGTCGGGCCGCTCTTCCCGGTCGACCTTGATGTTCACGAAGAGCTCGTTCATGCGCCGCGCGATCGGCTCGTCCTCGAACGACTCGCGCTCCATGACGTGGCACCAGTGGCAGGCGGCGTAGCCGATGGACAGGAGGATCGGCTTGTCCTCGCTCCGGGCGCGGTCGAGCGCCTCGGGCCCCCACGGGTACCAATCGACCGGGTTGTGAGCGTGCTGCAGCAGGTACGGCGACGACTCGTTCACGAGCCGGTTCGTGTGGGCTGACATCAGGCCCACCTAGCGCCGGGCGAGGGGAGCCGCCAGCCGTGGCGGTGCGGCCGCCCGCTGCCATGGCGGGGCGGCGCGCCGCCGCAGCGCTCGTCGTTCTACCTACCGCGTCGCCGCACGCTCACGCCCGCTCCAGGACGAGCGTGCAGTTGTGTCCGCCGAAGCCCGCCGAGCACTTCACCGCGTAGCGCACGTCGACCGCCCGACGCTCGCGCACGACGTCCAGGGAGCACTCCGGATCGAGCTCATCCACGTTGATCGACGGGTGCAGCAGCTGGTCGCGCAGCGAGCACACGACCGCGATCGTCTCCACGGCGCCGGCGCCGCCGAGCAGGTGCCCGATCATCGACTTGGTCGCCGAGATCGGGATGCGCGCGAGGCGCTCGCCGAAGACGCGCCGCAGCGCCAGGATCTCCGCGGCGTCGCCCTGCTGCGTCGAGGTCGCGTGCGGGTTGATGTACCCGATCGCCTCGGGCGCGACCGCCGCGCGGGCGAGGGCGCGCGAGAGCGAGAGCGCGAGGCCGAGCCCCTCCGCGTGGGGCCGCGTGAGGTGCTCCGCGTCCGTGGTCATCCCGAAGCCGGCCACGTAGGCGAGCGGCCTCGCGCCGCGCGCCCGCGCGTGCTGCTCCTCCTCGAGCACGAGCGCGCCCGCGCCCTCGCCCATCACGAAGCCCTGGCGGCGGCGGTCGAAGGGGCGGCTCGCGCGCGTCGGATCGCCGTCGACGGCGCGGGCCAGCGCCTTCGCGTTGCCGAACCCCGCGACGGTGTTGAGCCGCGTCGCGGCCTCGGCGCCGCCCGCGACCATCACGTCGGCCTCGCCCGCCTCGATCATGAGCGCCGACGTGGCGATCGAGTGCGTGCCGGTCGCGCACGCGCTCGCGAGGTTGTACGACGGACCCATCAGCCCGTAGCGCATCGCGATGAGCGCGGCCGCGCCGTTCGGCATGACGCCCGGGATGAAGTACGGCGACACCGCCCGCGGGCCGCGCGCCGCGCTCCGCGCGACCTGCTCCTCGAAGATCTCGACCGAGCCCATGCCCGTCGACATCAGGCACCCGACGCGCGTCCGGTCGAGGCCGCCATCCCCGGCGGGCGCCGGCGCGGCGACCGCCGCCGGCGCGCCCGGCCGCGCGCGCTCCGCCGCCTCCTCGTGCTCCGCGGGCGCGCGCTGCACCGGCGCGATGCCGGCCTCGCGCAGCGCCTCCACGGCGGCCGCCAGGCTGAGCTGCGTCACCCGGCCGTAGATGTCCGCCTCCTTGGGGGACAGGTACTTGCCGGGCTCGAAGCCCTTCACGCTCGCGGCGATGTCGCTGCGGAGCTTCTCGACCGGAAAGTCGCGGATGTAGTCCACGCCGGACTTGCCGGCGAGCAGGTTCTTCCAGGTGGTCCCGGCGTCGTTGCCCAGCGGGCTGACGGCGCCGATCCCGGTCACGACGACGCGCCTTCGCATCAGGCTTCTCGGTGGGAGGGGGTGAGGGTTCAGGCGGACAGCGCCTGGGGGGCGACGCTGTCGAGGCTCGGGGCGAGTCCTTCGATCGACGTGTCGCGCCGGCGCTCTCCGCCGCGGCGCAGGTCGAGCGCGGTGCGCTGGGCGGCGAGCATCTCGTGCCGGCCCACGCCGAGGTACTTCAGGATCGGCATGTACACCTTCTGGATGAACACGTTCCGATCCACGCCGGCCTCGCGCATCTTCAGGATGCGCGAGTCGTAGTCGGGGACGATCCCGACGCCCGGCATCTCGAAGTTCGCGAACACGTGCGCCATGTCGGCGAGCGTCCCCTGGCGGTCCTCCTCGAGCAGCACCTTGATCACGCTCTGGTAGAAGCGGCAGTGCGCGATCTCGTCGCGGGCGATGTAGTCGTAGATCGCCCGCAGGCACTCGTCGCTCTCCGCCGCGGCCCGCTCCCGGTGCTTCACGTAGATGACGAACGTCGCCATCTCCTGCACGCACCCGTAGAACGTCATCTGCCGCGGCGTGTGGAACGGGAGGTTCCACTGCTTGGCGAAGATCTTGTGCTGCAGGTCGGTGAGCTGCTCCTCGGTGCGCTTGCCGGAGCGCAGGAGGTACTGCATCAGCGTGAGCGAGTGCTTCGACTCCTCGTAGGCCCAGTTGGCCTGGAACCACGCCTGGCCGAAGTAGCTCCGCACGATGTTGATGCCGTTCGACACGTAGTCGGGCAGGTACATCTCCACCGAGCAGAACGTCTCCGCGCACAGCGCGAGCTCCTCGCTCGCGTCCTTGTTCACGCGATCCCAGGGGATGTCCTGGAAGACGTTCCAGCGGCGCTCGCGCTCCGCCTTCTCGAAGAACGTCATGTACTCCCGGAAGATCTTCTCCTCGAGCCGGCTCATGCGCTCGCCTCCAGGCGCTCTCCCACCTTCTTGCACAGGTCGCCCACGGTGATGAGCTCGACCAGATCCTCGTCCGGAATCATGATCCCGAGCTCGGTCTCCATCTCCCCGACGATCTGCATCATCGAGAGCGAGTCGATGCCGAGCTCCGTGATCACCGACGTCGCGGTGACGTTGGGGAACTCGCGCTTGTCCACGCGGGCGGCAACCGTCTTGAACATCTCGAGCAGCTTGGTCATGTCCGTCATGGTTCAGTCGATCCTGCGAAGCTCGTATTGAGCGAGGGAGCTGTAGTGCTTGTCGAACGCGTTCACGCACGTCGACAGGTAACGATCGTAGTCGTCGAAGACCTTGTTCCCCCACGTCGACCGGATGGTCTTCTCGTTCAGCCGGAGCCGGCGCAGCCACTCCGCCGTGGTGCGCTGGTAGTGCTCGCGCCGCGTGTTCACCTGGATCACCTCCCAGTAGGGGTTCACCGCCTGGATGATGTCCTCGAGGCGCGGGTTCAGGCCGCCCGGGAAGATCTCGCGGGTCACGAAGTAGATGTCCTCGAGCTCCGCCTTCGTGCCGGCCGCGAGCGGGCCCCAGGGCGACATCCGCGGCGTCCGGTTGCGGAGGATCGTCTGGAGGCCGAACCACGCGCCCTTGTTCGTGAGCTCCCAGGCCTTCTTGAAGTAGGCCCGGTAGATGTCGATCGCCTTGCCCTGGCGCGCCTCCTCGGGCGAGCACAGGTGGTCGATCATGCAGATCGAGATGAGGCTGTCGAAGCGCTCCGCCGTCGAGAACGTGCGGAAGTCGCCGCCGATCACCTCGACGCCGGGGATCTTGCGGGCGTTCACCTCCGCGGCCTGCGCGGTGGAGAGCGTGACGCCGACCGCGCGCTTCGCGCCGCGCGTGGTGGCCACGTACTCGAGCGCCGCGCCCCAGCCGCAGCCGATGTCGAGGACCTTCTTCTCGGGCGTCACCTTGGCGAAGTCCGAGAGGATCCGGAGCTTGTTCAGCTGCGCGGCCTCGAGCGATTGATCGGGGGACTCGAAGACGGCGCACGTGTAGTTCATGCGCTCGTCGAGCCACAGCCTGAAGAACTCGTTCGAGACGTCGTAGCTGACCTCGACCTCGGCCTTACTGGATCCCATCGATAACTCCTTCGACACGTGCCGGGATGCCGCCCGCGCGGCCCCCATCGTTTCTCGCTGCGGCGCCGCCCGCGCGGTCCGCGCCGGCGTGAGGCGAGCGCGCCTCGACGTCGTCGGCGTCCGTGGCGAGCTCGAGCTCGCCGGCCTCGAAGCGCCGCTTCATCTCGCGGCGCCGCACCTTGCCGCTCGACGTCTTCGCCAGCGTCCCCCGCTTGATCGTCACGACCTCGGAGAGCTGCACCCCGAGCTCCGCGCGCACGGCCTGGAGGACCGCCTGCGCGACGCCGGGGGCGCTCCGCTTGACCTCGGCGACCACGACGGCCCGCTCGGCGCCGGAGGCGCTGAGGCAGGAGAACGCCGCGCAGTGGCCGTCGCGCACCCCCTCCACCGAGGACGCGACGCGCTCGATGTCCTGGGGGTAGTAGTTCTTGCCGCCCAGGATGATGAGGTCCTTGGAGCGGCCGCAGATGTACACCTCGCCGCCGGCGATATAGCCGAGATCGCCCGTCCGCAGCCAGCCGCCGCCGAACGTCGCCTCGGTCTGCTCCGGCTCGTTGAAGTACCCGGCCGCGACGCTGGGCCCGCGCACCCAGATCTCGCCCACCTCGCGCTCGCCGAGCTTCGCGCCGTCCGGGCCCGCGACGATCAGCTCGTGGCAGGGGAGGGGGCGGCCGCACGACACGAGCTCCAGCGCCGCGCCGCCGTTCGCGGGGCGCGCCTTCCCGGCCTGCATCGCCTTCACGTCCACCCGGTCGGTGGTGAGCGGGGCCTCGAGGTCGCTGAAGGAGATCGCCAGCGTGGCCTCGGCCATGCCGTACGAGGGCAGGATGCTCTCCGGGCGGAGCCCCTGCTTGCCGAAGCGGTCCAGGAACGCGCGGAGCACGTCGGCCTGGATCGGCTCGGCCCCGCACCCGAGCGCGCGCAGGCAGGAGAGGTCCCAGCCCGCGGCCTGCGCGTCGGTGACCGCGCGCGTCGCGAGCGCGAACGCGAAGTTCGGCGCGAAGGTGATCGTGCCGCGGAAGCGGTGGATCGCGTCGAGCCACAGCGACGGGCGGCGGATGAACGCCGTCGTCGGCAGGAACATCACCGGCACGAGCGCGTACAGCGGGGCCACGACGAAGCCGATGAGCCCCATGTCGTGGTAGAGCGGCAGCCAGCTGACGCCGCGATCCTCCGGCGTGGAGCGCAGCCCGTCGAACATGATCGCGTGGCTGTTCACCGACAGGTTGCGGTGCGTCACCATCACGCCCTTGGGCCGCGAGGTGCTCCCCGACGTGAACTGCAGGAACGCGAGGTCGTCGAGCGACACCTGCCACGCCTCCTCCGCCTCGGCGGCGTCGAGCCCTTCGGGCCCGCGGACGTCGCGCTCGAGGACGACGCGCAGCCGCGGCGCGCCGGCCTGGCCGACCGCGGCGAGGTATGCGTCGATCATCTCCTTGAGCGGCTCGTTCGTGACGAGCACGCCGGCGCCGGACGCCTCCAGGATGTGCCGCACCGTCTCGCTGTAGGCCTCGAGCTTGGCCAGCGACTGCGGTGGGTACATCGGCACGGCGACGATGCCCGCCGTGAGCGCGCCCACGAAGGTGAGCACGAACTCGTCGGCCTCGGTCAGGATCAGGGCGACCCGATCGCCCTTGCGGAGCCCGAGCGCGCGCAGCGCACGCGCCCGGCGCCGCGCCTCGCGCCAGAGCTCGGCGTACGTGACCGACCGCTCCTCCCCCGAGCTGCGAACGAACCTGACCGCTCGATCGGCGTGCGCGGCGTGCGCCGCATTTTGCTGGAGGACCTCGACGAAGGTTCGCATGGCTCTCTGGCAGTCCTGGCTACCCGGCATGGACAGAGCTGTCCGACAAGGACAACCCGGACTTCGGTGCGCGCCAGCCATAAGCGAAATCCGGGCCAGGGCAAACAGAAAACGTTAAATTGCAGGCTTTCCGCAGGATTCCCGCACGACGGGGGCGTCAGATGACGAAAAACCGTGCGCAGAGTGCGTCGAAAATTCGTCACATCGCCCCAGGGGTGCGAAATTCGATTCGCAGGCGATGGGCGCAGGGCGCCCAGTGTGGCCGCGGCGAATCTGCCCAGGCGCAGCGCCGACGTGCTGGAGCGCCCGCTTAGCACGGTTGCCGTCGCGCTGGCTCGGTTCCGCGGCGCGGCCCATGCGGTGGCGCGGGGATCGACGGCGCACAAAAACGAAGAGGCGCCGGTCTCCCGGCGCCTCCCGATCTCACGCGCGACGGGGCTGGCTACTCGCCGCCGCCGAGATCCATGTGGCTCGCCTCGTCGTCGTGGGCCTCATGGGCGTCGTCGCCCTTCTTGTCGTCCTTCTTCTCGGTCTTCTCGAACTTCTTCTGGTCCGCGACGGCCCAGTCGGCCGACCACGACGAGAGCACGTAGATCGTGCCGTCGCCGCCCTCCTTCACGGCGTAGCGGCTCGATCCCTTCGCGACCTTGCCGACCTTGATGGTGAAGTCGCCGGCGTCGTCCTTGAGCTTGATCTTGACGATGCCGCCCTCGGTCGCCGCGTTGTCGAGCCCGGTGTCGGACTTCGCGTCGCCGAAGTCCTCTGCGTTGAGGCTCTGGTAGCCGCGCAGGAGGTCCTTCACCTTGTTCTCGTCGAGCTTCTCCCACTTCGGGGCGGGCGCGCCGATCTTGCCGCCCTTGTCGCGCGGCGCGAACGTGCCGGACCACTTGTCGCCGTTCTTCGAGAAGCTGAACAGGCCGTTCTTGTTCTCGACGGAGGCCTGGATCACGTTGTCGTCCTCGAACTTGAGGATCGACGTCTCGCGCCAGTTCTTCGGCTCCCGCGTGTACAGGTAGCTCGAGTAGCCGGCCGCGACGTAGACCCCGTCCTTGCCGGCGACGCGCGCCATCTGCCCGCGCGAGCCGCTCTTGCCGAAGTACATGTCGAGCGCCTTCTCGTCGCCCTTGTACGCGACGACGTGGACCGCCTTGTCGTCGTTGAGCTCGTACTGCCCGTAGGTGCCGGCCGTCCGGTCGATCACCTCCTTCAGCTTGAGCTCCTTCAGGTTGTCGAGCAGGCTGCGCACGTTCGCCGCGTTCGCCTTCGCGTTCACCGGCTGCGTGACCTCCCACGCGTCGCCCTTCTTCTCGAGCGTCACGTCGGACTTGTCGGCGTTCTTGATCGAGATCTTCGTGATCTTCTCGACGTCGTCCTTCGGCACCCCGACGCTCGGCAGATCCGCGGTCGCGGCCGTCGCCGAGTGCGCGGAGAGCTGCTCGGTCTTCTTCTTCTGCGTGATGTACACGCCCAGGCCGAGGAGCGCGAGGACGGCGAGGGCGATGTAGATTCTGTGCTCGGTCTTCATGGCTCTTTACCCCGTGGGGCTCTGGCTCAATCGAGCTTGATGTTCTCGCGGGCGCTCTCGCGCCGCCGCCACCGGACGAGGCCGAACGCGGCGAACAGGGCGGCGGGCAGCAGCGTGAGCGTCCACTGCACGCGCGTCTGCACGCTCTTGCGCTGCGCCCGGTACTCCTCGGCCTTCCTGGCCAGGCTGGCCTCGTCGTCCTCCGCCTCCTGCTTCGGCTTCTCGATGTCCGAGTAGGTGAGGTTCGTCTCGCCGAGCAGCTTCGCGCTGGCCGCGAGGAGCGTGCTGTCCCCCGCCATCCAGTCGAGCGTGTTCTTGAGCGCGAGGATCGTGTTGGTCAGGTACTTCTGCGCGTAGGGCTGCGACAGCATCTGCAGGTCCTCGTCGCCGCCCATCCCGCCCATCATCGCCATCTGCGGCGGCATGGGGGGCGGGTTGCCGGCGCGCGCGAACGGGTTCGCGAGGAACTGCGACGCCGAGACCACGAGCACCCGGCTCGGGCTGGCGCTCTCCCCGGGGGCCGTGATGCCGAGCCCCTCCTGCCCGCCGAAGGCGCTCTTCAGCTTGCCCTCGACGGTCACCCCGATCGCGCGCTGCGCGCGCTCGCCCTTCGGCGCCCAGTCCGAGCGGATCTTCATGTCGATCGTCTCGGCGGTGTCGACGGTCGTGTTCGGCGTCGAGCGCGCGACGACCTTCACCGTCGCCTCGGGCTGCTTCTCCGGGTGCGGCACGAGCGTCGACGGGAACGGGAAGGCGAGCTCCGCGAGGCGGAAGAAGCCCGGGAACGCCGTGTCGAGGAGCTGCTCCTTCTCGTCGAGGCGGCTGTCCTCCTGGAGCTGGAGGATGCCCGGCGCCCGGAACCACAGGAGCTGGCCGGACTGCGTCTGCACCGGCAGCGCCATCGAGCGGCTCCAGTCGAGGACCGCCTCCTTCTTCATCTCGACGCCGTAGCCCTCGAGCAGCTTCTCGAGGCCCCACGTGTTGAGCGTCGCCTTCATCGCCGGGTCGGAGGCCTTGATGTTCACGGCGCCGGCGAAGACGGCGAGCGCCTTGTTGCCGAGCATGAGGAACTGGTCGATGCGGCGCAGCTCCTTCTCGGTGAACTCCTTGCCGGGCTGGGTGATGACGATCCCGACGAGGTCCTTGTTGATCTCGGCGTCGCCGCCCTTCAGGTCGACGTCCTCGAACTTGTAGAACGGCAGCGCCTGCTCGAGGATGCCCTTCATGTTGGGGCCGGGCCGCCCGCCCTGGGACGCGATGAGGTTCGCCTCCGAGAGCTTGATCTCGTCCTTGCCCGTGACGATGCCGAACGTCTGGTTGATGTTGTCGGCGCGGTCGCGGAGCTCACGGATCTTGTTCGTGATCCAGAACTCGAGCCCCTGCGACTGGTCGGGCGACAGGATCGGGATCGCCTCCTTCTCGCTGCCGTACTTGAACGAGACGCCCATGAACCCGCGGGTGATGGTCGCCTGGTCCTGGCCGGTCTCGCTCCCCTCGCCGAACGCGGCCTCCTGGAGGCCGGCCTCCTTGGCGGCGGCGCGCTGCTCGTCCGTCTTCGGCTCGATGATCGTGTAGTGGAGCTTGCCGTTCGAGGCCTGCTCGTACTCGCCCATCAGGTCGGTGAGATCCTGGATGAACGCCTCGTGCTTCGGGAGCCCGCGGGTGACGTAGATGTCGACCTGGAGGTCCTGCTTGAGCCCCTCGCGGACGAGGTGGGCGGAGCCCTTCGACAGCGTGAAGCGCTCGTTCTTCGTCAGATCGAAGCGCTTGTAGGCGCTGTAGGAGATGACGTTGGCCACCACGAGGATGGCGGCCACGATGGCCAGGTAGACGCCTGTTTGCGTCGCGGCTTTGGCTTTCCGTTCCATGGGTAGTCCTTACGCCCACTTCCTGCGCTCGAGCGCCCTGAACGCGGCCATCAGGCAGCCGACGGTGATCGAGAGGAAGAAGACGACGTCTCGGGTGGACACCATGCCGCGCGCGAACGGCGCGAGGCGCGTGTCGAAGCTGATGAAGGCGAGCACATCGCGCACGGCCGGCGGCGCGTTGTCGGACGCGGCGCCGATGAAGTGCAGGAAGAGGAGGAGCATGAAGGTGATGAAGAACGCGATCACCTGGCTCTCCGTGAGCGCCGAGATGAGCAGGCCAATCGCGACCGCCGCGGCGCTGTAGAGCACGAGGCCGATGTAGCCCGAGATCACCGGCCCGCTGTCGAGCGCGCCGAGGTGCCAGGGGGTCACGAACATCATGAACGGGTAGAGCGTGGTCGCGAGGATGAGCACGAGCACGAGCCCCCAGGCGCCGAGGAACTTGCCGAGGATGACCTCGTGGTCCTTGACCGGGAGGGTGATGAGCATCTCCAGCGTCCCGCTCCGCCGCTCCTCGGCGAGCAGGCGCATCGTCACGACGGGGATGACGAGGAACGACAGGCCGCGCGGGGCCTGCGCGAACAGCTGCGCGAGCGAGGCGCGATCGGCCTGCCAGAAGCCGCCGTTCAGGTAGAAGAAGACGAAGCCGAGCGCGATCAGCCCGAGGCAGATCACGACATAGGCCAGGGGGGAATCGAAGTTGGAGCGGAACTCCCGCTTCGCGATGGTCAGGGTGGTGCTCATAACCGTTCAGCCCTTCTTCTTTTCGGGCGCCTCTTCCTCCGCGCCTCCGTCGCCGTCGTCCTTCTCCTCGTCGCCGGCGGTGTCCTCGTCCTCGTCCTCGTCCTCGTCGTCCTCGTCCTCGCCCGCCGAGGTCTCGTCCTCGTCGTCGAGGTCGTCGGTGATCAGCTTGCGGCCGCGGTCCTTCCGCTCGTCGCCGCGGGTGAGCGCCTTGAAGACGTCCTCGAGGCTCTGCGAGTCGCGCCGCATCTCGAGGAGCAGCCAGCCCTTCTGGACGATGAGCTGGAAGAGCTCGGGCCGGATGTCGCCGCCGAGCGCGCCGAGGAGCTGGAAGCTGTGGGCGTTGTCGTCGGTCGGCAGCTCGGTGACGCTGGTGACGCCGGGCAGCCTGCCGAGCGCCTCCTGGACCTCCTGGGCGGTCGGCGGCTTGCGCGTGCCCGCCCGGTAGCCCTCGGCGCCCTCGAACACCTTCTTCTCGTGGACGGTGACGACGTACCGGACCTTGCCGCTCTTCGCGCGGATCTCGTCGAGGGGGCCGTCGGCGACGACGCGGCCCTTGGAGACGATGATGGCGCGGGCGCACGCGGCCTCGACCTCGGAGAGGTTGTGGGTCGAGAGCAGGATCGTCCGCTCCTTGCCGATCTCCTTGATGTAACGGATGACCTCGGCCTTCTCGTTCGGGTCGAGGTCGCTCGTCGGCTCGTCGAGGATGAGGATCGGGGGGTCGTGCACGAGCGCCTGCCCGAGGCCGACGCGCTGGCGGTAACCGTGGGAGAGGTTCCGGATGTCCTTGCCGAGCACCTGGGCGAGGCCGCAGACCTCCACGATCCCCTTCATGCGCTTGCGGAACACGGACTGATCGAGCCCGCGCATGTCGGCGACGAAGGAGAGGTATTCCCAGACGTTCATCTCGCCGTAGAGCGGGGCGCGCTGGGGCAGGTAACCGAGCTTTCGCCTGACATCGAGCGGGTCGTCGAAGACGTCGTAGCCGTGCACCCGCGCTGTCCCGGCGGAAGCCGAGATGAAGCAGGTGAGGATGCGCATCGTCGTCGACTTGCCGGCCCCGTTCGGTCCGAGGAAGCCGACCACCTCGCCGCGATGGACCTCGAAGCTCACCTTGTCGAGCGCGCGCAGCGACCCATAGCGCTTGGTCAGCGAGCTCGCCTCGATCATCACATCGCTAGCCAAAATAACCTCCTTGATCGTTCCTTGACGGGGAGCGTCGTGCTCCACGATTCCGCGCCTGGCGATCCCTCCCGCCCCTGGCCGGCAGGCGCGCCTGTCGGCGCCCTGGATCGCCCTTTACCCAGGCGAATGGCGGCGCCATCCTAGCGGCGGGGGGATCTCTGTCAACAGCGCCGACCCGAAGCGGCTAGGGCGGGGGTTTATTCCCCGGCCGCCGAGCCCGGCGGCGGGAGGTGCGGGCGAGCGTGGGCGCAGGGGCGCGGCGGGCGGCGGTCGTCCGTCCGCGGGTGCAGTCGAGCGTCCGCGGGCGTTGTGGCGGCGTCCGCGACGGCCCTCGGGCTGCGTCCGCGGCCTCCCCGGGGCTGCGGCTGGGCTCGCGTGGGCTCGTGAAAGGTTGTGCTCGTCGGCCTTTCTAGCGCTCTCCACATTTCCTCTTGACCCGACAGCGCGCTTTGGACTAGTTGGCCACACCTCGCGTGAGCCTTATCGTCCAGAAGTTCGGCGGCACGTCCGTCGGGTCCATCGAGCGCATCCAGCGGGCGGCCGCGCGGGCGCTCGCCACACAGCGGGCCGGTCATGACGTCGTGGTCATCGTGAGCGCGATGGCCGGCGAGACGAACCGCCTGCTCAAGCTAGCGTCGGACATCGCGCCGGTGCCGGACGCGCGGGAGATGGACGCGCTCGCGGCGACGGGCGAGCAGGTCTCTGCGGCGCTGATGGCGATCGCCATCCAGGCGCAGGGCGGCAAGGCGCGGAGCTTCCTCGGCCACCAGCTGAAGATCCTGACGGACAGCGCCTACACGAAGGCCCGGATCAAGGCGATCGACGCGCAGCGGCTGCACGAGGCGCTGGCCGGCGGGCAGATCGCCGTGGTCGCCGGCTTCCAGGGCGTGGACGACGCGGGCAACATCACGACGCTCGGGCGCGGCGGCAGCGACACGAGCGCCGTGGCCATCGCGGCGGCGGTGGGCGCCGAGTGCGAGATCTACACCGACGTCGACGGCGTTTACACGACCGATCCGAACATCTGCAAGACGGCGCGGAAGATCGACCGGATCAGCTACGAAGAGATGCTGGAGCTCGCCTCGCTTGGCGCGAAGGTCCTCCAGATACGGAGCGTGGAGGTTGCGATGAAGTATGGTGTCCCGGTGCACGTGCGGTCGTCGTTCTCGGACGTGCCGGGCACGTGGGTCGTCGGCGAGGAGCGGTCCCTGGAGAGCGTGACGGTGACGGGCGTGGCGCTCGACCGGAACGAGGCGCGGGTGATGCTGGTCGGCGTCGACGACAAGCCGGGCGTCGTGGCGCAGATCTTCGGCGCGCTGGCCGAGGAGAACATCAGCGTCGACATGATCATCCAGAACGCGCCGAGCTACGGGATCGAGGCGCGCGGCGCGGGCGGCGAGGTCAAGGCCGACGTGACCTTCACGGTCGGCAAGGCGGACCTGCCGCGGGCGAAGCTCGTGATGGAGAAGATCGCCGGGGGCGTGGGCGCGGTGGGCATCCGGTACGAGGAGGACATCGTGAAGGTGTCGATCGTCGGCCTCGGGATGCGCACCCACGCCGGCGTCGCGGCGCGGATGTTCCAGCTGCTCGCCGCCGAGGGGATCAACATCCAGGCGATCTCCACGAGCGAGATCAAGGTCTCGTGCCTGGTCTCGACGAAGTACGCTGAGCTCGCCGTGCGCGCGCTGCACGATGGCTTCGGTCTCGCCGCCAAGGTGTGACAAAAACTGTGCTACCGTCATAATGCGCTCGCTGTGAGCGGCCGCCGACACTGTCGGTAAGGCTGCTCGCAGCGCGTTGCGTTATGGCGTCGCGATCGCTCCATGAGGGGCGCACGGCGTCGCTTCATGTCGTCGTGGAGGTTCGCATGCGTAGCAGGGATGTCGGGCTGCTGGGGCTGGGCGCGTTCTGCGCCATGGCGCTTTTGATCAACGCTGGCGGGTGCCAGGCCGAGGGCGGCGGCACCCCGCCGACGGGCCCGACGGGGGCGTCCGGATCAGGCGGCGGCGGCGCGGGGACGAGCTCGGGGGACGGCGGCGGGGACCAGCCGACGACGTCGGGCACGGGGGCCGGGACGGGGACGGGGGCCGGGAGCGGGGGTGGCGGCGCGGGGGGCGGAGAGACGGCGCCGCAGGCGGCGACGATCGAGGAGATCACGACGGGGGCGATCCCGAGGGACACCGTCGTCGAGCTCAAGGGCGTCGTGGCGATGAGCCAGAAGTTCTACCTCGACGACACGAGGTCCGGGGACTGCCTCTGGGGTGTGTTTCTCTCCAGCCCCGGCCTCAGCGAGACCGCCGCCAACTCTGGGATTCTGGCCGTCTCTCGCAGCGAGGCGTTGACCGGAGAGGACGGGGAGATCACCTGCCCGAGGCTGGACAGCGCGCCGGCGGGGGACGCCTTCCCTGACGACGTGGCGCCCGGGGACCTGCTCGACGTCGTCGGCGAGACGACCTACTTCAACTCGAACTCATGTCACGACGGATGCGGCGATCTGACGTGTGATTCTGACAAAAATCCGCCGGAGACGGCGGATAGCTGCAGGCAGGACTGCGGCGCGATGCCCGATCTCATCCATGAGAGCGATATCGGTCAGTACCAGATCGAGTGGATCAGGAGTGTTACGCGGACGGGTCGCGTGGACGTTCCCGAGCCTCATGTCTTCACGCCCGAGGAGGCGATGAAGCTGAACTCTCCGACCGAGATCGACTTTCACCACAAGTGGGGTGGAGTGAAGGTGCGCCTGGAGGGGTCGCTCGCCCCGGAGCTGCGGACCAACACGAGCGGTCAGGAGGTGGTCGTCGGCCCCTACGGGAACATCCACCTCCAGGGCGGTCCCGTGCAGGTGGGGAACAAGATCTATTACATCGGCGGCTCGCAGGACGCGTGCCACCAGGGGCCGGTTTACTCCGACGTGAATACGGTGTTTTCGCGGGTCGACGGGTTCGTCTACAAGAATTTCTGCATCTGGAGCCTCCAGGTGACAAACAAGTGTGCAGACGTCGCGCCGCCGAGCGAGGACTGCATCGAGGAGAACCTGACGTGTCCCTGATGCGCCGTGCCGCGCACGGGAGCGTGCGCGGCTCCCGCGCCTACTCCTGCGCCATCGCCGCCGCGAAGCGCAGGAGCCCCTCGCCCCAGCCGCCGAGGATGTACGTGCGGTCGTAGAACTCGGGCACGAGCGTGTCCTGGTATCCGGCGACCTGCACCAGGAACACGCGCACGTCGCGGTGCACACGCGCGCGGTACGCGGCGACGAGCTTGGCCACGTCGATGTAGTGGCCGTTCCACGCGAAGTCCGCGTAGGCCTTCGGGTGCGTCCCGTAGAGGCCGCCGTGGCCGGCCTGCATGTCGCTCAGCACGAACACGGCGTCCCACCGCTGCCGCTCGCGGATCGCGCGATCCCAGAACAGCCAGACCCCGTTCTCCGTCGCCTGGCCGATCGTGCGGGCGATGTGCTCCGCGCGATCGAGCTGCGAGAACACGCTCTCGTTCTTGCGCACCGCGAAGCTCTCCAGCCGGTCGCCGAACACGCCGAGGTGCCCCTCGTCCGCGCGCATGCCCGCGATGACCCCCGTGAGGTTCGCGATCGTGGACACCTGCACCGTCCCGAGGCTGCTCGTCGTGGTGCCCTGCGCAGAGCCGCTGTTGTCGCAGAGCACCATCACGCGGCCGGGGAAATACGGCACCTGGCCGAGCGAGCGGTTCAGGCACTGCTCCACCGCGTCCAGCACGGCGCCCGGCGCGTTGCCCTTCACCGCGCGGTAGGCGCTGTAGTACCGGAAGGGCAGCTGCTTGCCCTCGGCCGCCGTCGCGACGAGCTTCGGCAGGAACGTCTCCGTCGGGACGCCCGCCTCGATGAGGTTGCGCAGGTTGCGCAGGAGGGCCATGTGGCCCATGACCGGCAGCGCCTTGCGCCACGCGCAGCGGTTCGAGCCGCGGGCCGAGACGATCGCTTCCCAGGTGCGCGCCGTCGCGCGGAGCGTGCCCTTCGCGAGGCGGTCCACGCTCGGGCTCTTCGGGTGCACGAGGTTCACGACGTCCACGGTCTTGCTCCCCTTGCCCTCCAGGCGGTACTTCGCGAGGGCGTGATCGTCGAAGCGCTCGAGCGCGTCGCGGAAGGCGCGCTTCAGCGCGTTCGGCACCGGCTTGCCGAAGCGGTAGAGCTGGTACGCGAGGCCCACCGCCGGCTCGTCCGCGCGCTGGATGATGCGCTCCGCGAAGCGGCGCACGAGCCCCGTCCCGCGCACGGACGGGGTGTTCGCCGCGCGCACCAGGATGACCTGGGGCGTCGTGCGCATGTGCTCCTCCTCCCGCAGCCGCGCCGCCTCGGCGAGCGTCGCCTCCGGATCGGCCGCGAGCGCCTCGTCGATGGCCTTCTCGATGAGCGCCGCCGGCGAGAGCTTGCGCCACTCGGCCGGATCCATGGCGCCGAGCGTCGCGCGCAGGCGCGCGACGTCCGTGTCGGAGAGCTGCGCGCGGCGCGCCGCCTTCTTCCCCGCCGCCGGGCGCGGATCCGCCGGCTCGCGGTGGTAGTACATCGGCTCTCCGAAGAAGCACGACGAGGCCGCGAGGCGGAGGCGCTTCAGCGGGTCTGCGATGTCGAAGGAGCGCCCGCCCATCCAGTTCAGGTGCGCGTCGCCGCGGCGCCCGTCCTTACGCTTGAGATGCTGAAAGAAAGCCATGGTGACACCTCCTTCGTCCTCGACGCACGCGCGGCGAGGGGTCGAGATAACGGGCGCAGCGCGGAGGATGGTGGTCACGGGGTTTGTCGTGTCAGAACGAAGGAACCGTGACGCTGACTGCCGCGCTGCGCCCTGTGCCAGAGGCGGGACTCGAACCCGCGACCTCGTCCTTAGGAGGGAAGTAACCCCGGAGCTCACTGCCGGCGCTCATCGCGCCGGAGAACACCGCCCGGAGTTGTTTGCGCGCTCTACCGCTGAGCTACTCTGGCGTGGACGCGAGGGGGTATTGCAGGGAGGATGCCAACCGGGCTCGGCCGACGGAGCCGCGGAAATCCGCGGGCGTGAGGCCGGGATGGCGACGCCGCCTTATACGACGGGATAAATTCGTAGCGGACGAGATAAGCCGCCGTGGGCGCTCCTGCGCCGTGTCGCGGTCGACGAGCGCGGGTGCCGGGCCACGCCCGCCGGCGCGCGCGCCTCGATTCGGGCCACGTTCTCCTCGCCGCGCCCTGAGAAATCCCTCCCTTCGCGCGCCTGTGTCATGTAGAGAGCTCTGGCCGAGACCGCTTCTTCGCCACGCTCGCGGCGCTCGCGCGCGGCGTGGCTGGCGGGGCGGTCATGGCGCTGGTCGACGAGCCCTGAGCGCGCTAGCGCGCAGCGGAGTTGCCCTCATGTCCGATTCCTACATCTACCAGCGCGACATCCCGGTGTTCGGCCGCTCCGCGGCGTCGCAGATCCGGAAGCTCGTCCTGCCGATGGATGCGGGCTTCAGGCAGGCCCTGCGGACCATGACGGCGCGCCTCGACGCCGCGACCGCAGCCGTGGGCGAGGCGATGCGGAACGCGGCGGCCGCTCCTCCGCGCGCCCCCGCGTCCGGCCGCTCCAGCAAGGGTCAGCATGCGCCGGTCGCGACGGGCCGCGACCTGATGCGCCGCCTCCTAACCTACGCTGCGTCGCGGCCGAGCGGGGCCGCGGTGGCCCGCGACATCCTGCAGGGCCAGACCCTCGCCGCGGTGCTCCGCCGCCGCCCCGCGGAGCTCATCGAGGTGATGACCCAGGCGCTGGAGGCGCTCGAGCGGCACAAGCGCCGGTTGCCCGAGCACGCGGAGTGGACGACCGCGATCGAGCGCTCGCGGGATGCCCTCGAGCCGCTCACGAGGAGCGTGCGCAAGAGCCGCCTCGCCCGCCGCGCCATGACCCCCGAGGTGAAGGCTGCGCGCGACGAGTGGCTCACCATCTATCGTGCCGCAAAGCTCCTTGTGGAGTGTGTCCTCCGGCTCCACGGCAAGGTGTCCCTGATGCCGCAGATCTTCGACGATCTCGCGGACGAGCACCACGTCGGCACGCCGGTCGACCCTGGGCAGATCCCGCAGACCGGCGCGCCCGCGTCCGCCTGAGCGCCGGCCGGCAAAACGCCCTCTTCCCGAGCTCCCAGGAGCAGCGCCCTACCGCGCTCCGAGGTGCGTCTGGAAGAACCGCACGATGTGCCCGTACTGGAGCACCTGGTTGTCGCGCTTCTGCGCCCCGTGCCCCTCGTCGGGAAACAAGATGAGCTCGGACGGGATCTTCTTGGCCTCCAGCGCCCGCTGGATCTGCACGGACTCCCCCGCGGGCACGCGTGGGTCCGTGACACCCTGGATGATGAGCAGCGGCGCCTTCACCCGATCGAGGTACGTGATCGGCGACAGCTTGACCAGCGCGTCCCGATCCTTGTCGGGATCCCCGTACTCGGAGGTCCGGAGGATGCGCCGATAAGGCGCCGTGTTCTGGAGGAACGTGACCAGGTTGCTCATCCCGACGACCGCGGCCCCGGCGTCGTACGCCCCGGCGAACATCGTCATGCCGATCAGCGCGGAATAACCGCCGTAGCTGCCGCCGAAGACGCCGACCTTGGGCGGCCGGCCCTCGTGGCCGAAGGTCGCCCTCACGAACTTCGCGGCGTCCTCGATGTCCGTGATGACGTCGAGCCGCTTCGCGCCGTCGTCGGCGTGCAGCCACGCCTTGCCGTAACCGTCGCTCCCGCGGACGTTCGGCTCGACGAAGACGAAGCCGGCGTCGACGAAGATCTGCGCCCGCGCGCTGAACCCCGCCCTGCTCTGGCTCTCCGGGCCGCCGTGGAAATGGACGATCACCGGGCACGGCTGCTCGCAGCGCGCCGGGCGGCGCACGAACATCGGGATCTGCGCGCCGTCGCGCGCCGGGTAGGACTCGAGCGTCGCCGCGGCGAACGCGCCCGCGTCGACCTCCGGCGTGCTCGGGGTGTGCCACTGCGCGAGCTTGCCCGTGGTCCAGTCGAGCACATAACTCGTCGCCGGAGATCTCGAGGTCTGCACGATCAGCGTGGTGAACCGGCCGTCCCTCGTCGTGGCGATCGGCACCACGTGGTCTGCCTCCGGGAGCGCAGGGAGCTTGATCTCGCGGAGCGTCCTCGCGTCGAGCGCGCGCAGCCGCGTGTAGCCCCGCTCGTTCACCGTGTAGAGGATCCGCTTCTTGCCGCGATCGACCCGGAACTCGCTGACGTCGAACGGGATCTCCGGCGTGATCGGCGCGAGCTTCCCCTCCTTCCAGCGGTAGAGCCGGCGGTGCTCCCCGAGCCTCGGCGTGAGGACGAAGATCTCGCCGGGCGCCGCGCCGTAGACGGCCTGGTAGTCCTCGCGCTCGCCCTGTCCGAACAGCGGCGTCAGCGCCCCGGCCGCCGGATCGGCCTTCGCGGCGCCCTTCGCGGAAGGCGCCCACTCGTAAAATTCGGTCATGTTGGACCCGACGTCCTTCGCGAGCAGCAGGCGGCCGTCGGTCGCCACGTCCGCGGCGCGCCAGATGCCCTCGCGATCGAACACGAGCTCTCGCTGCTTCGACGCGATGTCGTACCGGTAGATGGCATACGCGTCCTTCTTGACGTCGTTGGCGCGGTAATAGACGTGCCGCCCGTCGTCGGAGACGATCTGGAGCTGGGTCTGCACGCCGGGCTTGTGCTGGATGGGGAGGAGCGGGCCGCCCTTCGCCTCCTGGAGGTAAAGACCTGGGTTCTCCTCGCCTTTCCGGTCGCGCGAGAGGACGAGGTACGCGCCGCCGGGCGTCACGTCCTCGACCACCGTCGGATCCTCGCCGCCCGTCAGCTGCACCGGGAAACGCTGCGGGCCGTCGAGCCGGAAGACCTGCCGCGTCCCGGTGATCGTCCAGGTGAAGAAGAGCGCCTTGCCGTCCGGGGCGAGGACGCCGCCGCCGGGCGCGCGCACGTCGAGCATCGCCTGGATCCGGCGCGACACGTCGTCCGGGAGCGGGGGCGCCGCATAACGGGCCAGGATCTCCGGCGAGACGCTCGTCGCGCCGTGGCCCTCGTACGCCGGCCGCTCCGGCGCAGGCGCTGGCTGCGGCGCCGCGACCGGCGCTGCTGCCGCGGGTCGGGCGGGCGCGGCCGAGGCGGGCGCGGGCGCCTGCGCGGGCGACGCGGGCGCGCACCCGGCGGCGGAGAGGGCGAGGACGGAGAGCAGCGCGCCGGGGCGGCGTCGCCGCCGCTGCGAGAGGTGCGACATGCGGCGCATTTCGCCGGAGAGGCCGCGCCCCGGCAAGATGAAAGGCGGTGCGCGCGAGTGGGAGAATGTGCGTCGGAGCGCCGGATGAGGCGCGGCGCCGAAGGGCGTCGCCGCGCGCGGCGGTCAGCTCAATCGGTCTCGCCCGGGAGCTTCAGGCGGCCGAGGGCCGCCTCCGCCGTCGCGAGCTGCGCCGCGACCCGCCGCAGCGCCTCGGCCTCGTCGCCCTGGAGCGAGATGTTCGGGACGAGCGCGTTCAGCGCCCGGCGGTTGTACGCGAGCCCGAGCGGCGAGCCCTTCTCCAGGTTCATCGCCATCGACTCGGCCAGCACCGCCAGCGCCTCGCGGTGCATCCCCTTCGCGGAGAGCACCTCGGCGAGCGCCGCCGTCGAGCGGGCGAGGCCGATCAGGTCGCCGTGCGCCTGCTCCGCCTCGATCGCCGCGGTCAGGCGCTGCGTCGCGCGATCCAGGCGGCCCTTGCGGAGCTCCAGCCGGCCGATCGTCTCCCACACCCGGGCGAGCTCCCGCGCGTCGCCGATCTGCTTGTAGGTGCGCTCCGCGGCGAGCGCATGATCGATCCCCATCGAGAGCGCGTCGGACTCGCGCCCGGGCCGGGCCGGGACGTGGAGCGGGATCCGCGCGAAGAGGTGGTCCGTCTCGGCGAGCTCGGTCCGCGCCGCCGGGTCGATCCGCGCCCGCTCCTCGAAGATCCGGCGCGACTCGGTGAGGAGGTGCGTCGCCCGCACGGGGTCGCCCATGCGCACGTAGACGGCCGCCTGGTCGTTGAGCAGCCGGGCCGCGCCGATCGCGTCCCCCGCGTCGAGCAGCAGGCGGCTCGCCGCCGTGAGCTCCTCCAGCGCCCGCTCGAGCGAGCGCATGTCGCCGACGTCGTAACAGATGCTCGCGACGAGGGCGGCGACCTCGGCGTGCAGCTCCGGCGGGTCGCCCTGCACGAGGAGCGCGCGCGCGGCGTCGAGCACCTCGAGCGCGGCCGCGAGCGTGAACGCCGGATCCGGCCCGGCCGCCTGCCACTGCACCCGGGCGATGCCCGCGAGCGCGCCGATGCGGAGCCTCCGGCGCGCGGGCGTGGACGGCAGGCCGTCGAGCAACGAGAGCGCCTTCTGCCCGTACCTCAGCGCCTGGGCGTAGGCGCCGACCGCCGCCGCCTCCGCCGCGGCGATGCGGTAGCGCCGCGCCGCCTCTTCGAGCTCGCCCGCCTCGGTCAGGTGGGCCGCCGCGCGCGCCTCGTGCGCGCGGCGCCCGGCGCCGGACGCCGCCGCCGCCCCCGCGGCCTCGGCGCGCTCGGGCGGCGGCGGGGCCGGGTGCAGCGACACGCCGTGCGGCGCCGCGGCGCGCAGGGACTCCGCGGCGGTCCGCGCCGGGTCGACGGCGCGCGCGGCCGCGGAGTCCGCCGTCGCCGGCCACCCCAGCGGCGGGCGGGACGCGCCGGGGCTGCGTTCCGAGATCGTGGCGGGGATGCGCAGCGAGCTCCCGCGCACCGAGCGGATCGGCTCGTCGGTCGCGCCGCCGGCGGCCGCGGGCGCGAGGTCCGGAGGCACCCGCACCGGGCCCGGGATCGGCGCGTCGAGCGAGTCGGGCGGGTTGTCGAACACGACGGACTCGGGCGCGTCCGAGGCGTTGCGGCTCTCCGGGCTGCGGTGGAACAGCTCGGCATACGGCCACGGCAGGCTCCCGGTCGCGGCAGGCGCGATCGGCGTGGGCAGCTCCTGGGAGACGCGCGGCGGCCGGCTGCGCGTGGCGCTCACGTGCGCGCCGCCCGCGGGGACCATCGCCGGAGGGGGCCTCAGCGTCTCGGCCGCCCGAGGCACCCCCCCGGCGCGCGCCGCCGGCTGCCCGGGGTCGCCGCCCTTCTCCCGCTCGTCGGCTGCGGCCGCGCCGCCGGCCGCCGCGGCGGCCGGCGCCGGCAGCGGCATCCCCGCCGTGTTGCGCGGCGTGGCGATCGCGGGCACCGACGCCGACGAGGGGCCGGCCGAGATCGACGACGCCGTCCCGGATCGCGACAGCGCCGCCTTCGCCGCCGCGTCGTCGCTGCGCGGACCGCTCAGGCCCGCTCCGCTGATCACGTGCCGCTCGACCGGCGGCGACAGGACGCCCGCGGCCTGGGTCGGCGGCGCCGCGGCGGGGCCCCTCGCCTCGGCCGCCGCCGGCGACGCCGCGGCGCGCGGCTCGCGCGGGGCCGCCGCGTCCGACGCGAGCTGCTCCTCGCTGAGCAGCCCGGCGAGCCGCCGGTGCCACACGCGCGCGAGCGACGGGAGGATCGACCTCCGCAGCGCGTTCACGGTCTCCTGGGGGAGGTGGAAGCGCCCCTCGCCGCGATCCTCGACGGGGACGCCCGCGTCCGCGGCGCGCTGCAGCGCCTCGAGAACGTCGACCGCGTCGACGCGGAGGAGCGACGCGACGAGGTCGCTCTCGAACCCCGAGCCGACGATCGCGCCGGCCCGGAGCACCCGGAGCACCTCGCCGGGGAGATCGCGCAGCGACACCGGCGCGGGCGGCGCGACGCCGCTGGTCAACGTGGTGGTGCCGTCCGGGGGCCGGACGACCGCGTCCGGGCCGCCGGCCGCGCGCACGGCGGCGAGCAGCTCGCCGGCGGGGCCCGTGGGCGCGTGCAGACGGAAGGCGAGGACGAGCGTGACCCGGAGCGCCTCGGGGCGGGACAGCACCCGCCGCAGCACGTCGAGCGTGGCGTGATCGGCCGACTCGACGGCATCGAAGACGATGGCCCACTTGCGATCCGTGTGGCGCGCGAGGCGGTTGACGGCCTCGACGAAGTCGGCGTCCGCGATGAGCTCGTTCACGTCGCCGAGCAGCCGGCGCCTGAGCCCGGAGACGACGCGGCTGCGCGCCTGATCGAGCAGCGGCGGCGCCCCGCCGACGAGCCGCTCGATCTTCGCCTGCGCCTCGTGCAGCGGCCCCATGGTCGCCTCGGGCACATCGCAGCGCACGCGCAGGACCCGCAGCCCGAGCTGGGACGGGGGCTCCCCGGGGACGATGTCGAGCAGGGCCGTGTGCCGGCCCTCAGAAACGCGCTGCCAAAGCTGTTCCACGGTCCACTCCTTCGATCGGCTCCGCTCGGAGGCTTTGCAAGACGGCGCCCGCTCCTTCTTAAACGCTTCCCGCGCCCGACGTCACGGGAATGACGGCGGTCTTTCGTGGGAAGCGTGCTGGATCTGCGCCGCGGCGAATCGGCTGCGTCTCGCGGACAAGCGGCAGCGTCCCGCGGCGCGGCGGCGCGCTCACGGCCGCCGGGTGAACCTGTAGATCTCGCCGTCCTGCGAGAGCAGGTAGAGCTCGCCGCGCGCGTCCTCGCCGAAGGAGGTCAGCCGCGAGAGGACGTTCCCGGGGTCGACGTCGACCTCCTCGTAGCGGTCCTAGCCGACGTCGCCGATGTGCAGGTCGCCCGTCTTGCGGTCGAAGCGCGCGATCCGGCGAGCGGCCGCCGCGCGCCGCGCGCCCTGCGCTAGTAGCCCCAGAGGAACTCCGCGCGGACGAACGCCGTGAGGTAGCTGCCCGGGCCCTCGCCCTCGCCGGGGAGGAGCAGCGTGTACTTGCCCGCGAAGCCGGCGGCGAAATCGCGGCTGAAGGCGTAGTCGATGCCGAACGGGACGGAGATCCCGAACTGGGGGTTGTGGCAGTCCGGCTGGCCGTACGCGCCGCAGGGCGCGAGGCGCACGCCGTCGTACGCGCCGGTCATGAGGCCGACGTACGGGACCCACTGCAGGATGTCGATCACGTACGCGGCGCCCGCCGAGGCGCCGAGGAACATGAAATCGCCTCCCGGGTGGGACGCGGTGTTGAGCTCGAGGAGCGCGTTGAAGGCGTCCGTGAGCCCGTAGGACAGGTGCAGGCTGCCGCCGATCCCCGGGTACGTGCCGCTGTCCGCGAGCATGGCGTATCCGATGCTGGCGCCGGCGTGCCATTGCCGTTCAAAGGCGTCGGCCCGCGAGGGGGCGAGGAGCGCGGCGAGCGCGAGCGCGGCGGCGGTCAGCAGGGCGGCAGAGGTGCGTCTCATGGGTCGGTCGCGGCGAGCAGCCCGGAGCACCCCGCGCAGCAGAAGGGCGCTCGAGCGGGGAGGGCGCGCGCCGGGCGCTCGGCGTGCGCGCGCGCGGCGCGAGGCTAGCACGCGCGCCGCGGGACGCCTCAGCGGAGCTGCTGGCGGCGCGGGGAAGCGCGGGACACCCCCACGTCCTCGTCCTCGAACTCCTCGCCGATCCTCGCCGCGGCCGGGTCGGCCGCGCCGTCGCGCGCGTCGATGCGGAGCGAGGGCTGAGGGAAACGGACGCCGGTCTGCCCCGAGATCGCGGGGAACGTGTAGAGGATCTCGCCGCGGTCGCCGATCTCGACGCCCACCTCGTCGGGGCGCTCCTTGGCGAGCTCCGTCAGCAACGCGTCCGCCTCCTCCGTCGGCAGATCGAGCGCGGCGCCGACCTCCTGGGCCGTGAGCGGGCGGCGGCGGTGCGACGCGATCGAGAAGATCGCCTGGGTCTGCGCGCTGCGCGAGGCCTTCACCCCGGAGCGGGCGAGCTTGCGCCCGCTGACCAGGAGGAGCACGCCGAGCGTGACGGCGAGGAACCCGATCGGCAGGCCGATGGCGAGGCCGGCGATCGAGCCGGGGAACAGCCCGGCCGCGAGCAGCCCGAGGAGCAGCGCCAGCGCCGTGCCGCCGAGGAGGACGAGCCACCCGAGCACGCCGGCGACCGCCCCGCCCACCCTGGACGGCTTCCCCGCCAGGCTGACCGACTTGCCTGCGAACGGCAGGCGCTCGCGGCCGCAGGCGGTGCAGTACGCGGCGAGACCGCGGTGAATGACAGGAGCGTTCTTTCCGCAATGAGGGCACATGGGGGGTCTCCCGCGAGCCGAGCCTCGCGAGCTAGGCCGTAACGTAGGACCGAGCGCCGCGACCGCCAGCTGTCGGCGAGGCGCTTTCCAGATTCGTCGGCGTGGGGGTGAAAAGCGCTTGCACGAGCGTCCGTCCGGGGTGCGCGGGCAGGGGCGCGCTTCAGATGCCGAGATACCACGCGATCTCGGCCCGGGTCGGGTCGGAGGCCACGGCGCGCAGGGCCTCGTAACGGCGCTGCCACGCGGCCGCGCTCTCGGCGTCGCCGCGCCATCGCGCCGCCTCGGCCCGGGCGAAGGTGGTGTGCCGGAGCGAGAAGCGCATGGCGTCGAGCGCGAGGAAGGCGTCGAGCCACACCTCGGCGTCGCCGTCGCCGCCGAGCAGCTGGGCCGCGAGCGCGGCGTAAGGGACGAGCGCGCGCGGGGCGTCGCCGCGCCGGCGGAGGGCGGCGTAGCGGAGGGCGCGGCGCTCCGCGGGCGGCGCGTCGCGCGCGGCGCTCCACGCGGCGAGCGCGCGCGCGAGCGCAGGCTGGTCGTCGCGCGCCCACGGCGCGTCGGGGCGCGCGAAGCCGACCCACGGGAAGGCGGCGGAGAGATCGGCAGGGAGCTGCGCGGGCGGGCTGCCCTGCCGGAGCGGCGAGGCGCCCGGAGGGCGGGCGAGGGCGAGGCGGGTCCAGCGCGCGCGGGCGTCGAGCGCGGCGAGGCCGTCGGGCGCGCCGGGCGCCTCGCCGGGGCGGCGGCTCGAGGCCGCGCGCGCGGCCTCCTCGTCGGCGAGCACGGCCGCGCGGGCGGCATCGAGCCCGCGCCCCTGCGAGGCGAGGAGCTCGGCGCGCTGGAGGAGCACGGCCGCGCGCAGCGCCGGCGGCGCCGCCGCGAGGTCGACGCGCTCCACGATCTCGAGCGCGCGGTCGCGATCCCCGGCGACGGCCCACGCGCTCGAGCGCGCGAGCGCGCGGGCCGCCTCCGGCGCGAGCGCCGGGGCGAGCGCCCCGGCGTGATCCAGCGCGTCGATCGCCCGCGGCGCGTCGCCCTCGAGGGCGAGCGCGCGGGCCGCGTTCAGGGCGAGCGCCGCCGCGGCGGCGCGCAGCGCGTCGCCCTCCGCCGGCGAGAGCAGCGGGCTGTCCGCGAGCGCGACGGCGCGCGCCGCGGCGCGCGCGCGCAGGGCGCCGGAGACCACGGGCCTCTCGAGGCCGCGCGCCGGGAGCCAGTCGGCGGCGAGCGGCGAGCCCACCCACAGCGCCGGCTCGGCGCCGTGCGCCGAGGGGCCTTCTCCCGCCAGAGGCGCAAGATCGCCCACCTCGGGCTCCGGCCGCGCGAGCGCGGCGGCCGCCGCCGCGTCGAGCCGATCGTCCTCCGCCAGCACGACGGCGAGCAGGTCCACGCGGGCTCGCGGATCGAGCGCGACCCCGGAGCCGAGCAGGTCCCGGAGCGCCCGCACGGCGCGCTGCTTCGCCTCGGCGGCGCCCTCGCCGCCGGCGGCGGCGAGGCGGACGCGCTGCGCGGCCCGCGCCTCGACGGCGCTGGCCGCGCCCGCCTCGGGGTTTTGCGGCATCGGCGGCGGCTCGACGCCCGCCCGGGCAGCGCAGGCGTCGATGACGGCGCGGACGTCGCCCCAGTCGCGCGCCATGCCCGCGTGGCGCTTCGACGCGCGGCTCTCCTCGATCAGCGAGAGCAGCCCGACGCCGCGCTTCGCCTCCGCGGCCGTGCCCAGGCAGAGGACCGCGCTCACCGTGGTGCGCAGGTCCTCGTCGCGCGGGTCCATGCCCGCGTAGCTGCCCGCGATCTCCAGCGCGCGCTCGAGATCGCCGTCCAGGAGGGCCGCGCGCAGGGTGTGCACGCGCACGTGCCAGTCGGGCCAGCGATCCGGCTGATCGAGGAGCGTGCGGCGATCGCCGAGCCTCACCGCCTCGCGCCCGAGGCTCGGCGCGCCGCGCGCGGGGCCGAGCTCCTCGAACGTGATGCGCTGGGAGCCGGCGGCCACCACGGAGCGAGCCGTCTCCACGCCGACGGTCGCGCGGGCGAGGGCCGCGCGGTCCGGGCGGCCCACGGCGGCGTCGACATACTCGGCGACCGCGGTGCGAACGCCGAGCTCCTCGGAGAGCCTGCTCGCCGCCTCGTAGGTCCACGACAGGCGCGACGGCGCCGCGAACCAGCGGATCTCGGGCCGGCAGTCGGGCAGCGCGGGGCCGCGCGGCGCCTCGATCGACGCGAGGCACGCGGCGGCGCGGCGCGCGCCCGCGCGGACCGCCGTGACCGGGCCGAGCAGGGCGATCGCGATCGACGCCGCGCCCGCCGCGGCGAGCGCCGCGACGGCAGGGCGCCGCCAGGGCGGCCGCGCCGTCGCGCCGCCCTCTCGGGGGCCGGCGCTCCCATCGTCCTTCCGGGGGCCTCTCACGGGCTGCTCGCGCACGCGGCCGCTCTTAGCGCACGCGGCGCGCCGGACGCTAGGGCGCGCTCCGGTCCTCGCTGGCGGCCGCAGGGGCGAGCAGCGCGCCCGCGAGGTCGGAGGCCGCCGACAGGTCCTCCACGCGGGCGATCTCGAGATCGAGCCCGCGGGCGAGCTGCGGGGCGCTGGCGAGCGCGATCTCGGCGACCGTGTGCGTCTTTCCGGTCAGCTCCTCCAGCGACGTCACCCCGTGCTCGCGGATGCCGCAGGGCACGATGAAGTTGAAGGCCCGGAGATCCACCGCGACGTTGAACGCGAAGCCGTGCATGGTGAGCCAGCGCGACAGGCGCACGCCGATGGCGCCGAGCTTCGCCATGTCCCGCGCCCACGCGGAGCCGGCCCACTCCCCCGGGGCCGCGCGATCGGCCCACACGCCGATCATCCCCTCGACCACGCCGCCCTCGACGTGGCGCTCGCGCGCGAGCAGGATCATCACCTCCGCGAGCGACCGCACGTACTTGCGCACGTCGCACCGGTCCGGCCGGAGGTCGAGCAGCGGGTAACACACGAGCTGGCCCGGGCCGTGGTAGGTGACGTCCCCCCCGCGGCCGGTCGCGACGAGGTCGATGTCGCGCTCGTTGAGCGCGCGGGCGTCGAGCAGCACGTTCTCGGGGTTCGCCCGCGGGCCGAGCGTGATCACCGGATCGTGCTCGAGCAGCAGGATCGTGTCGCCGATCCGCCCCTGCGCGCGCGCCTCGACGAGCTGCTTCTGCAGATCGTGGATGGGGGCGTAGCGGCGCCGGCCGATCCACACGGCGCGCGCGCGCCGCGGCTCGGGTGTCCGGCTCGCGACGCCGGGGTCCCTCGTGGGCTCGAGGAGATCGCGGAGCGACGGAGGGGCCATGGCTACTCGGGCACCTCCTCGCCGCGCTCCCGCCGCTCGTCGCGGTACGCCTCGATGTGCGTGGTGAAGCTCGCCGCGACCTCGGGATCGAACTGGGAGCCGGAGCACCGCTCGATCTCGGCCACCGCGACCTCGTGCGGGAGCGCCCGGCGGTACGAGCGGTCGCTCGTCATGGCGTCGTACGTGTCGGCCACGGAGATGATGCGCGCGATGATCGGGATCTCGTTGCCCCGCATCCGGAGCGGGTAGCCGCGCCCGTCCCAGCGCTCGTGGTGCAGGTGCACGCCGGGGATGAGCGGGTGCAGGAACTTGATCGGGTCGAGGATGTCGCGCCCGTAGACCGGGTGGCGCTTGAACACCTCGTACTCGTCGCCCGTGAGCTTGCCCGGCTTGTTCAGGTTGAGCACACACCCGATCTTGCCGATGTCGTGCATGAGCGCGCTCTGCCGGACGGTCTCGATCTCGGCCGGGCCGAGGCCGAGCCGCCGCGCGAGCATCACCGCGTAGAGGGCGACCCGATCCGAGTGGCCCGCGGTGTAGCGATCCATCTTGTCGATCGCCTTCGCGAGCCCCTCGATGGTCTGCTGGAACGTCGCCTGGAGGTCCTGGTACAGGCGCGCGTTCTCGATCGCCGCCGCCGCGCGCGAGCCGATGATGCTGAGCAGCTTGCGCTGCCCCTCGTCGAAGCGCTTCGTCCGCGTGAACGACGCGACGGCGACGAAGCCCATCAGCCGCTTCTGGATCCGGAGCGGCACGGCGACGAGCGAGGAGAGCGGCAGCGCCGGCTCCCGCTGGAAGAACCGGAGGCCCTTCGCGCCCTGCTCGAGGAGCAGCGCCTCGGGGCGGAAGTGCTCGAGCACGAGCGCCGGATCGAGCCGGCCGAGATCGGCGTCCGCGGGCACGGACGCGCCGCGCAGGTGCTGCCGCTCGAAGAAGCTCCCCTCGCCGTCGTCGAGCCACGTCGAGACGAGATCGCCGTGCACCTCGTGGAGGCAGCTGTCCGCGACGGTCTCCAGCACCTGGTCGAGCGAGAGGCTCGCGGCGATGGCCTCGCTCACCTTGTAGAGCGACACCGCCTCGCGCAGCCGGATGTTCTCCGCGGCCATCCGCTGCTTCTCGATCCCGCGCTGGACGACGTGCACCACCTCGTCCAGCTTGAACGGCTTGAGGACATAGTCGTACGCGCCGCGCTTCATCGCGTCGATCGCGGTCTCGACGGTGCCGAAGCCCGTCATGATGACGGTGAGCGCGTTCGGCGCCGCCTTGCCGATCTCGTCCAGCAGCGCGATGCCGCCCATCCGCGGCATCTTGAGATCGCTGATCACGAGGTCGTAATGCCCCTTCGTGAGCTCGCTCAGCGCGCTGGTGCCGTCCTCCGCCGTGCGGACGTAGTAGCCCTCCATGCCCAGGAAGTCGGCGAGCATGTCGCGGATCACCTTCTCGTCGTCCACGACGAGGATGCGAGGGCGGTCTTCTGAAAGCGTGGACATGCGGCCGGCAAGCCTACCAGATCCGCCGGTTGCTCATCGTTCCAAGGTGGGGCCAGGTCGGGCACCCGGCCGGGCTCACACCCGGATGGCGCCGGGCTGGCGCATCGGCTGCGGCCGCGTCCGGCATCTGGGTCCGGCCGCCCCGCTCGTGACGCGGGGCGGCGCGGGCCGCTCAGTCCTCGTCGCCGGTGGAGATGATGGGGTGCCGGATGGTGCGGGGCGACTCGTCGAGATCCGGGACGCGGATCGAGATCGGCCCGGGGCTGCGGATCGAGGGCGGCGGCGCCGACTCGTCGTCGCCGCGCAGCGGGATCATCCTGCTGCTCGGCGCCGGCTCGTCCGCGGCCGTCGTCAGCACGGCCACCGCGCGCTGCTCGCCGAGGGCGTGCTTCTGCTCGAGGAAGCGCAGCACCGACGGGCCGGTCGAGCGCTCGAGCGCCGACCGCAGATCGCCGGGCAGCGTCGACTCGATGATCATCTTCACCCCGGTGCGGGGGTGCTCGATCTCGATGCGGACGAGGTGCACGAACGAGCGGTCGAGCCCGTGCTTCTCCTCGAAGTAGCGGTTCGTCGGGACGTGGCCGTACCGCTCGTCGCCGAGGATCGGGTGGCCGATCGCCGCGAGGTGCCGGCGGATCTGGTGGGTGCGCCCCCCGTCGGGGATCACGCGGAGGATCGAGTGGCCCGAGGCGACCGCGAGGCGGCGGTACCGCGTGCGCGCCGTGTAGGTGCGCGTCCCCTCGCGGAGGTCGCGGGTGATCGCGCCCTTGCCCGGCGTCACGCCCTTGGCCGCGGCCAGGTAGATGAGGCGCCCCGTCTTCGTGAGCGCCTCGCCCCAGCGCGCGGCGGCCTCCTCGTTCCGCGCGAGCATCACGAGGCCGCTCGTGCCCGGATCGAGGGCGTGCACGATGACCGGCGTCGCGCTCACGCCCGGGATGCGGGCGCAGCGCGCGAGCAGCGAGCCGAGGTACTCCGGCTGCGAGGCCACCGGCTCGTGCGGGCCCTTCTCGACGACCAGCACGCCGTCGTCGTCGTAGATGACCTTGGGCGCGGGCGGCGGCGTCCGGCGCAGGGCGGCGATCGTCTCGATCTCCTCCGTGAGCGGGATCATGTCGAGCGGCGTGAGCTCCGTCGACGAGTACCCGAGCCGGCAGAAGTGGTCGAGGTCGCGCGCGAGCGTGTCGGGATCACACGAGACGTAGACGAGGAGCGGCGCGCCGAGCCGCGCGATCGCCTCGCGCGCCGTCGGAGAGACGCCGCGGCGCGGCGGGTTCACCACGATGCCGTCGAACTTCTCCGAGCTGTTCACGAGGGAGCCGACGATCTCGGAGACGTCGCCGGTGCGCACCTCGACGCGCTGGCTCAGCCCCTGGGCCTCCGCCGCCGCGCGCGCGTTCGCCGCCGCCGGCGCGAACGACTCGACCATCACGACCCGGTTGCCCCCCTGCGCCAGGGCGAGCGAGATCGCGCCCGAGCCGCCGTAGAGGTCGAGGATGCGCGGCGGCTCCTTGCGCCGGGAGGCCGGGCCCATGGCCGCCTCGCCCTCGATCACCGGGCCGTCGTTCTCCAGCGACGCGATCTCGCGGAGCAGGAGGGCGTGCACGCGCGCGGCCTGCGTCCTGTGCGCCTGCACGAACGAGCCGAACGTCGCGACGTGGTAGGTCTGCCCGATCCGGTCCTCGGCGTGCGCGACGCCGTCGAGCAAGATCGTCTCGGGGCCCAGGATCTGCGGCGCCTCGGCGTCGTGGAAGTTGGCCGCGACGCCGATGACGCGGGGGAGCATCGGGCGGATGGCGCGGCCGGCCTCGCGCAGCTCGTCGCGCGTGCAGGCGCGCTCGCGCTGCAGCACGAACGTGATCAGCACGAACGCCGGGTTGTCCTCGGTCGCGCCCATCTCCGCGAAGAGCGGCGTGCCGGGCGCGAGGTGGATCTCGCGCAGATCGAGGGCGCGGAGCACGCCGCCCCGCGCCGGATCGTACGGCAGGAGCAGCGGCTTGACCTCCGGGGGCGGCGACGCGATCAGCGCGCGCAGCGCCGAGGTAACCGCCGCGAGCGCCGGGGCGAGCACCCGGCAGCCCGGGATGTCGACGACCTCGTGGTGCCCCGTGCGCCCGTACAGCCCGATCGCGCCGGAAGGGGCGACGATGAGCTTCGCGCGGCCGCGATAGCCGGTGATCGGATCGGCCGGGATGACCGGGCTCGTTTGGAGCAGCTCGAGCGACGGGTAGTGCGCCGCCGCGGACACCACCCGCGCGCGCTTCGTGCTGAGCTGCTCCGCGTAATCTCCTGCGATGAGAGGACAGCCCGCGCACTCGACCGAGTGCGTGCACTCGATCAACGTGTTCGGGATCTCGCCTGCCTTCAGTGTGCGCCGCACGGGCCCGGACAAAACGCCGCCACCCGATCCTTCGAGGCTGGAGCTCTCCCCCAGCCCGTGCGGTCCTTCGATACCTGCGCCGGAAGCCATTCCGGGGGAGCTTACAGGGGCTCTCGTCCAGCGTCGAAGGTGTAAAGAGGAGCCCCGCGAGCTTTTCGCCCACCGCGGTCCCGCGCTGGCGCGGATCGGATCCCGGCGCGAACGCATCGATCACGGGCGATCTGCCCGGACAGCGGCCGTCCATGAGCTGCTGGCTCCGTCGCGCCGGCTGCCGGGCGGAGCTGGCGCCAATGTGGGTGACGTGTCGGGCTGCTGGTGATGGAGCGTCCGGTCGCGACGTTCGCGACATCAGCGACCGTGGCGGTGCGTCCGGGGCTCGCCGTACGAGAGGAGGTGGTAGACTGAACGCCTCTTGCGTCTTCCGATCGCCTCTTTCTTCGGGATCCTCGTTGTGCTGCTCGCCTATCCGGCGCTCGCCGGGCCGGGCGACAAGGAGGCAAACCAGGGCATCAACGCGGCCAAGGGCGGATTCTGCAAGAGGGCCATCCCGCTCCTCGAGTCCGCGGAGGAGCAGCGGCACCGCCCGAGCTCCGCGGTCCCGCTCGCGGACTGCTACGCGAAGCAGGGCGAGCTGCTGAAGGCCGCCGAGATCTATCAGACGGTCGCAAACGAGAAGAAGGAGCCGGGGTACACCGCGCGGGATGTCGTCGCCATCACATCGGCGAAGAAGAAGGCGGCCGCCCTCGACGCGCGCATCCCAACGCTCGTCGTCGCGCCGGCGGAGCCGTACGAAGGGCTCGAGGTCGAGGTCAACGGGGAGGTGATCAGCGATCCCTCGACGCCGCACCGGTTCGACCCGGGCGTGCCGCTGGTCGTCGTCGCCAGGGCCGAAGGGTACGAGGAGTCGTCGCAGAAGGTCGTGCTGAAGGACAAGCAGCGGCGCGAGCTCAAGCTGCGCCTCAAGCCGAAGCCCGGCGCGAAGCCGCCGGCGGAGAAGAAGCCGGTCGAGACGAAGCCGCCGGCAGAGAAGAAGCCCCCGGTCGAGAAGAAGCCGGTCGAGAAGAAGCCGGTCGAGAAGAAGCCGGTCGAGAAGAAGCCGGTCGAGAAGAAGCCGGTCGAGAAGAAGCCGGTCGAGAAGAAGCCGGTCGAGAAGAAACCGCCGGCGGAGAAGAAGCCGGTCGAGAAGAAGCCGGCCGCGGAAAAGAAGCCGCCGAGCGGTCCGGACAAATCGGCCGAGGCCAAGCCGCGCCCCGGCGACCAGCCGCTGGTCGAGCCGACGAAGCCCGAGCCGCTGGCGCCCGTGCGGCGCAACGTGTGGCTCGGCGCCGGCTTCCAGGGCTTCTTCATCCCCACGCTCGCGTTCAACCTCTTCGGAGAAGGAGGGCGGAACGTCCTCGTCCCCGGCGGAGACGTGTCGTTGACCGCGAAGATCGGGCGGCTCGATCTCGTCTTCTCGATCGCTTACGCGCGCTTCAAGATGGACGACACGCCCTTCAAGCCGAACGGGCACCCCGACACCGACTACGAGATCATCGCGAGTGATCTCCAGACGCTCCAGGCGAGCGCCAGGTTCCTCTGGAACATTCCGCTCGACCGGAACGAGCTGTTCTCCTTCCGCCTGGGCGCGGGGGTCGGCGCAGGCTGGACGTTCCTCGGCGACCTCTACCGGACCCAGGCCTACCCGGGGAACGCCTTCCCGGGCGACCCGAGCACCTTCGTGCCGGGGGACCCGTACGGCTACGTGAAGTGCCGCGGACCGAACAACCCGGAGGGGAGCTTCCGGTACTGCAATCAGCTCGACTACGACGCCGATCACTACCCCGGCTACGTCGAGCCGAGCTGGTTCACCCGCCCGCGGGGCCGGCCGCAGGGCCTGAAGCCGGTCGTTTACCCGTGGCTGGTGTTGCCCGAGGTCGGCCTCACGTTCCGCCCGGGGAGCCGCGTCGCCTTCGACCTCCGGGTCGGCGCCTCGGTGACGGGCCTGCTCGGGGGGCTCGGCCTGCGGTTCGCCCTCTGACCGGACCTCCGGCGGAGCCGCCCGCGGGCGCGCGACGCCGGCGCTCGGGGCTCAGCGGCCGAGCTTCACAGGGCGCCCGAGCTTCCGCGACAGGACCGATTCCAGCGCGCTCCAGAGCTCATCGCCGCTCTTCTGCGCCACCCAGCGGCCCTCGGACGGACGGTAATCGAAGTGCCACGCGGCCCGCTCGGCGGCCATCCAGATCTGCCGCGCCGCGCGGTGGCTGTTGACGACGTACTTGGTGCCGTCCTCGAACTCCAGGGTGAGGATGCCGCTCTCGAGGTCGGCCTCCACGCCCTCGGAGATCTCGTTGATCTGCCGATCCAGCGCGCGCAGCGCCCGGTCGGCCACGGCGTCGAAATCTTGCTCCGTCAGGGGCTCTCCGCTCATGCTGTTCCGCTTACACCGGCGCGCTTCCCGGCGGTATGGGGTAGGTCGCGCCGCGGCGGTCAGTACCCCGGCCAGGGATCGGCCGGCTTCGGGGGCGGCGGGGCCGGCCGCTTGAAGCACATCACGCCGGCGTCGAGCGCCACGAGCTCCCAGCCGCTCTCGCCGCGGGCCTTGGCGAGGGCGCGCGCCTCGTCGACGCCGTGCGCCTGCTCGCAGTCCTGCTCCCACCGACGCGCGTCGACGCCCGGCGCGGCCACCTGGGCGCGCCCCCGTCCCGTCACGAGCGCGAGCGCCGCGCCCAGCACCAGACCGCCCAGCACGAGCACGACCCGCTTCTCCATCGACGACGCCTCGCGATCATGGTGGGCCGCCGTGGGGCAGACCGTCAAGCGACCCGCGCGGCACGCGGAGGATGGCACGCCCGGCAGGATTCGAACCTGCGACCCGCGGCTTAGAAGGCCGCTGCTCTATCCAGCTGAGCTACGGGCGCGTGCAGGACCAGCACGTCCTCTCGTACTGCATCGCGGCCCCGGGATCGAGCGCCACGATCGCGCCGCGTCGCGCCGTCTCCGGCCGCGGGCGCCGGCGGGCGCGCCGCTCAGCTCGACGCGGCCATCCGGCGGACCTGCTCGCCGGTCCGGCCGTAGCGGCGCTGGCGCCGGGCGTACGTCGCGAGGGCCTCGTCGAAGGTCGCCTCGGTGAAGTCCGGCCACAGCGTGTCGGTGAAGAAGAGCTCCGCGTACGCGGCCTCGAAGAGCAGGAAGTCGCTGAGGCGCTTCTCGCCGCCGGTGCGGATGATGAGATCCGGATCCGGCATCGCGCTCGTCGTGAGGAAGTTCCGGAGCGACTTCTCGTTGATCTCCTCCGGGATGACGAGCCCGGCCCGCGCGCGGACCGCGAGCGCGCGCATCGCGTTCGCCATGTCGCGCCGGCCGCCGTAGCTCAGCGCGAGCGCCAGGGTCATCTCGGTGCCCCCCGAGGTGTCCTCCACGAGCTTCTCCATCGCGCGCCGGGTCGGCGTCGGGATGTCCTCGAGGTCGCCGACGATCTGCACCGCGATGCCGCGCCGGATGAGCTCATCGTGCTCCCCCTCGGCGAACTCCTGGCAGATGCGCATCAGCGCTTCGATCTCATCCTTCGGGCGCGACCAGTTCGCGACGCTGAACGCGTACAGCGTGAGGTACGGGATGCCGCGATCGCGGCACGCGCGCACCGAGAGGCGCACGGCCTGCGCGCCGTGCTGGTGCCCCTGCATGCGGGGGAGGCCGCGCGCCGCTGCCCAGCGGCCATTGCCATCGAGGATGATCGCGACGTGCTTCGGAAGATTGCTGGACGTCATGGGGGAGTTCCTGGGTGAGGGCCACCGCACTGTGCGCCGGAGATGAGCCCGGCAGGAGGCCTCACCGTGATGCGATTGTGGAGGTTCTGTGGAGGATGGCGCGGGATAGCTCAAGGGCTGATGCGCCGCAGCGTTCCCTCGCCCGATCCTCGGACCGTACCGCCCGACCGCCGCGAGGCTTCATGGATCATTTTCCCGCGCGGTGGAACTGCGGAAACGCTCCGGAAACGCGCTCGAGCGTGAGCGTGAGCGTGAGCCGAGCGTGAGCGTGGACAGCGGGCGGTCCCCCCTCGGGGCGGGGAGCTCTTGGCGCCGCCGCGTCAGGCGCCCGGCAGCGAGATCCTGAACTCCACCTCGGGGGGGCCGCGGCGCGTGCACTCGGCCGAGCCGCTGTGCGCCTCGGCGATCGCCTTGACGATCGCGAGGCCGAGCCCGGTGCCGCCGCGATCGGCGCGGGTCGTGACGAAGCGGCGGAAGAGGCGGCCGGCGACGTGCCGGCCGATCTGGCCGCGGTTGCGGATCGCGATCGAGACCTGCCCGCCCTGGCGGGACAGCGCGATCTGGATGGGGGCGGCGGCGTCGCCGTGGGTGCGCGCGTTGTCGAGCAGGTTGTCGAGCGCGCGCGACAGCCACTGCTCGTCGCCGCGCACCGCCGCCGACGCGGCGGCGTCGACCTCGACGCGGGCGCCGCGCTCGCGCGCCCTCGCCGCGGCGGCCTGCGCGATCGCGGCGAGGTCGACGACCGCGGCCTGCTCCACGCCGCGCGCCTCGAGGCGCGCGAGCGACAGGAGCTCCCCGAGGAGCGCCTCGATCCGCGTGATCGCCTCGCGGATGCGCGCGACGAACCGGATCGCCTCCTCGGGGTCGTCGAGCGCGCCCTCGGAGAGCACCTCGGCGCTCGCGCGGATGGCGGCGACCGGGTTCTTGAGCTCGTGCGAGAGATCCGCGGCGAAGGTCTCGACGAAGGGGCGGCCCTCGAGCTGCCGCCGCATCGAGTCGATGGCGCGCGTCAGCCGCTGGACCTCGCGGCCGTGGGCCGGCGACGGCGCGGCGCGCACCTCCCCCTCGCTCACGCGCACCGCGTACTCGGTGAGCGCCTCGATCGGCGTCGCGATCGCGCGGCCGATGAGCAGCGACGAGAGCGCCGCGGCGGCGCCGAGCACGGTGCTGATCACGAGGATGGGCGGGGCGAAGTCGGCGACCATGCGCTGGACCACGATGGTCGGCTTCACGACCTGCACGCTGCCGACGCGCCGGCCGCGGACCTCGATCGGCGCGGTGACGAAGACGGTCCCGGGCTCGCCGGGCGAGGCGCCGCGCGCCCGGAGCACGCGGCCCTCGGGGTCGAGCAGCGCGACGTTCTGCGAGGTGGGGCCCTGGCCCTCGCCGTCGAGGGCGCGCACGGCCGCGAGGTCGACGCCGCGGACCTCCATCTCCATCGCCGCGACGGCGGCGAACGCGGCGGCCTCGTCGCGGGCGCTCCCCTCGGCGAGCTGCGTCGCGCGCGCCTCGATGCGATCGATGACGAGCAGCCCGAGGCCGAGCGCGAACGCGCCGACGATGCCGCCGAGCGCGATGAAGATCTGCATCCGGATGCTCATCCCGGCGGTGCGGGCGCGCACGAGGCGCGAGGCGAACAGCGCGACGAGCAGGATGATCGCGATCGACGCCGCCGCGGTGACGACGAGGCGCAGCATGGCCCCTCAGTCGCCGCCTTCCGCGGAGCTCGGCCGGTCCGTGACGCGGTAGCCGACGCCGCGCACGGTCTCGATGAGGTCCGCGTCGCCGCCGGCCTCGACGACCTTCTTCCGGAGCCCCTTCACGTGGGAGTCGATCGTCCGGTCGGTGATCGCGAACCCGTCGCCCCAGACGCGGTCGATGAGCTGCGCGCGCGTGAAGACCCTGCCGGGCGCCGCGAGCATGCAGGCGAGCAGGTCGAACTCGACGCGGGTGAGGTCGACCTTCTGGCCGTTCACGTGGGCGCGCCGCGTGGCCTCGTCGACCATGAGCGGCAGCGGCGCGGCCGGGGCCGTGGACGGCGAGGTCGGCGCGGCGCGGCGCAGGACGGCGCGCACCCGCGCCACGATCTCGCGCGGCGAGAACGGCTTGGTCACGTAGTCGTCGGCGCCGGTCTCGAGCGCGGCGACGCGGTCCGCCTCGCTGTCGCGGCTCGACAGGACGATGATCGCGGCGCGCGCGGCGCTCCGCCGCACCTGCCCGATGAGATCGAAGCCGCTGCCGTCGGGGAGCATCAGGTCGAGGATGATGAGGTCCGCCTTGTCGATCTCCCGCTCGGCGCTCGCGAGCGTGGTGGCGACGGTGGTCGCGAACCCGTCGCGCCGCAGGAAATAGGCGATGGACTCGGCGATCGCCGGCTCATCCTCGACGACCAGAACCTTGGCCATGATCGGGGAGCCTAGAACGACGGGGCGGGGGCGTCGACAGGCGGGCGGCCGGCGGGCCGGAGGAGCCGGCTCCGCCGCCGGCTTGCTGTGCCGCTGCCGCGCGTCGGGCCCGCGTTCGCCCGGCGCTGCCGCACGGCAGCGCGCGGCCAGGCTAGACGATCGCCGCGTTGACGATCTCGCGCACCACGCCGAGCAGGCGCTCGTAGTGCTCCGGGACGGGCCGCAGGCCGGCGCAGTGGACCACGAGGCCGCCGGGGCGCAGCTCGAGGTGCCCCTGGAAGCCGCGCGTCGCGAGCAGCTTGCGGAGGCGCGGGCGGAACGCGGCGGCGGCCTCGCGCGGCGAGGCGGCGAAGGTCGTCACGTGCGCGTCCCACAGCGCGTCGCCGAGGGTGACCTTCGGCGGGGGAGGGCTCTCGATGAAGGCGACGCGCGTCAGGAAGAACTCGCCGACGCGCATCGCGGCGCGGTGCCGGAGGGCCGGGTGCGCCGCGAAGCCGAGCAGCGTTCGCTCGAGCGGCTCGGCTTCGCCGTCGGCGTACCAGGGCTCCGCGATCACGGCGTGCCCGGGGCTCGTCATCCACGTGCACGCGCTGCGGTAAGCGGAGGGGGGCGCGATCGTGTCGTAGGGCTCCCAGCGGCGGAACCAGTCCTCGTCGGGGCGGGGCGTGAAGGCGAGGCCGCGCCGGGCAGCCCACGCCGCGATGAGGTCGGAGCCGAGCGGAGGCGGCATCGGCGACGAGATTAGTGCGCGCGGCCGCGCCTCGGAAGCCTCCGGCGCCACGCCGCGGCGAGCGCGCCCGCGCAGGCCGCGAGCCAGGCCGCCCTGCTCGACGCGGCCCCGCCGCCGGGCACGCTGCAGGAGCACTGGCCGTGCAGCCCGACGGTCGCGGTGACCGTCGCGCCGTCGTCGCCGCCCCCGTCGCCCCGCGGCACCTCGGCGCCGCCCTCGCCCGCCGTCGCAGGCGCCCCACCGGCGTTGCCGTCCACGCCGCCGCTGCCGCCCGCGTCGCCGCTGCCGCCCGCGCCGCCGCCGCCGCTGCCGCCCGCGCCGCCGCCGCCGCTGCCGCCCGCGCCGCTGCCGTCCTCGGCGCACCGCGTGACGTGGAGGGGGCGCGTGCTCGTGCAGTCCGTCGGCGACGCGCAGCGCGGATCGGGGAGATCGGGCGGCGCGCGGTCGCCGCCGATCTCGCCGGGGTTCGGGTACGCCGGCGCGGTCGCGGCCCACCGCTCGCCCGTGTGCTCCAGGTGGCCGAACACCCGCTCCTGGTACGGAGCCGCGCCGCCGATCGCGGGATCGTAGACGCCGCGGCCGGCATCGTGGTTCGGGTTGTTCGGGTTGTTGACGTACGAGAGGCCGTTGTAGGCCCACACGGCGCTGTACCAGTGCTCGATGATCGCGGGCTGCTGATCGCCGACGCAGCGCGTGGCCCTCCATTTGCCGGCCAGGATGAGCGCGCCGGTGGCCGCGTTGTAGGCCGGCTCCGCGGCCACGCGGCGCGGCTCGAAGTCCGGGCTGTCCCCCGCGCGCATGCCGCTCGTGATCTGGGAGGCGCCGTAGCCGCAGTCGTACGAGATGATCGTCCGCGAGCTCTGGCCGGCCTGGTCCGCGGGCCGGTCCGGCTCGCAGAACTGCTGCCACCGCGACTCCTGCATGGCGATCGCCTTCAGGAGCTCGCAGGGGAAGCTGGGGGATACGTCGCGCCGCGCCTCCGGCTTGCCGCAGCCCTGGCCGATCTGGAGGGCGACGGGCGCGGGGCCGGCGTCGCCCCAGGCCGCGGGACCCCGCGAGACGAGATCGAAGATGTCGTTCCACGCCGCGGCGGAGGGGTTGGTCCCGGGCACGGCGTCGACCGCGCAGCTGCGCTGGTTGTAAGCGCTCGACGCGGTGTAGCAGGGGCAGTACGCCGCGCGGGCGGCCGGCGCGATCAGCGCCGCGGCGGCGAGCGCCGCGGGCGTCACGAGGCGGCGGCTCATCGCGAGCCCTCCTTCCCGGCGACGAAGCCGGCGACGGCGATGCGCGCGCCGGGCGGCGCGGGGATCGCGGCCACGTCGCCGGTCGCCGCGTGGATCGCGAAGGGGACGGGGAAGGCCGAGGGGTTCGTGTGCAGCGCGGCGACCCACGCGGCGTCCTCCGAGACGGCCTGGACGACGTCGACGCCGGGGCCGAGCGGGCCCCGGACGGACGCGCGGGCGCCGCGCACGAGCAGCCCGGTGGCGCGATCGGGCGTGTACGCGAGCCCGCCGCCCGGCCAGCTGTGCGGGGCGAGGCCGCTGTACGCGCTCACCGCGAGCCGGGTGATCTTCCCGCTCGCGAGGTCGAGGCGATCGACGACCCACGCGCTGGGATCGGCCTCGTGCCGCCCCTGGAACACGAGCGCGCCCGCGGCGTCGACCGAGAAGTCGCGCGCGAACGGCGGGATCGACGGGGCGATCACGCGCGTCGCGCCCGAGTCGGGGCTCACGCCGACGATGTCGGCCGATCCGGGCGCGACGCGGTAGAGGACGAGCTCGCCGTTCCACTCGCCGGCGAGGAAGGCGAGGTAGCCCGTGTGCGCGTGCACGGCGCGGGTCGCGCCGGTGGCGAGGTCGACCTCGTCGATCGTGAGCGCGTCGACGCGCAGCCGCGCGAGATCGCCGTCGCGCGGCGGCTCCGGGCCGGCCACGCCGCGCGAGACGAAGACGCGCCCGCTCCTCGTCACCAGCGGGCGGCTCGCGTGCACGACGCCGTCGCAGAGCGCCGCCGGCTCGGCGCGCGGCTCGATCCGGAACAGGCTCGCGTTGAACGAGGGGTCGCGGGCCGGGCTCGTGTCGGCGGTGGCGACGACGACCTGCGTCCCCGGAACGACGCGGGCGCGGACGATCGCGTCGCTCAGGTGCCGGAGCACCGCGAGCGGGGGCCCGACCTTGGGGGCGCCCAGCGGCGCGATGTGCAGCGTGGTCTCGGCCGCCCCCGGAGCGGTCGCGAGGAGCGCGACGCTGGCCGGCGCGGGGCGCGCAGCGGGCGCCGCGAGGGCCGCGGGCACCAGGGAGTGGCCGACGCGCGAGAGCTCGGGCGCGGCGCTCCCCCCGGCGCCGGCGACCACCGCCGCCGCGGCGAGCAGCGCGCCGGGGGGCACGAGCCGGCGCAGAGGGCGCAGGCAGCGCGGAGAGAAAAACGAGCGGGCAGGGGAGCCGATGCGCACGATCGAAGAGTAACGAGCTGCGCGCGAACACGCTCGTTTGCTGCAGTCGTCCCCCACGCGCACATCGGACGACCCGGGCGGTGAGTAACGTCGCGCACGGCCTCGCGTCCACGGACCTGGCGGTCGCGTGCGCTTGCTCTCAGAAGCGGCCGCGCCGGCGCGGACCTGGCGGTTCGCGTGCGCTTGCTCTCAGAAGCGGCCGGCGGCACCCACCCCGGCGACGCCTGGACCGGCGACCGGCATCAGCCGGAACGCGGCGCCGGACCCGAGCGCGCTCGAGGTCGGCTGGGGGTGGTTGAACCCGAGCTGCCAGATGAGGCCGCTGGCGACGCCGGCGGCGCCCAGCCCGAGCAGCACGCCGCCGATGGTCGCGCGCGTCCGGCCCTGATTGCCCTGGTCCGCCACTGCCGCCGCACAGTTCTTGCGCCCCGGGCAGCGATCCTCCGCGTCGGCGATGTCCGTGATCCCGCTCGTGGTCAGGATCCCGCCGACCAGCAGCGTCACGGCGCCGGCGCCGGTCACGGCCCACGGCGCGTAACCGTAGGGAGGCTCCGGGGGAGGCGCCTCCACCGGGCGGGTCGGGGCCGCGGACGCCGTGGGGAGCAGCGGCGGCGGCACGGGCGCCGACGCCGACTCGCTCGCGGTCGGGGTCGGCGCCGGGCGGATCGAGTTCTTCAGGTTCTGGATCTTGTCCCGGATCGTCTGCGCGTCGCTCGCGTCCGGCGCGCGGGACAGGTACGTCTCCAGCGCGGTCACCGCCTCGGCGCGGTCGCCCTTCTTCTCGTAGGCGTTGGCGATGTTGATGAGCACGGGATGGGCCGCGCAGTCGAGCTGGTAGGCGTCCTTCCAGTACTGGATGGCGCGGTCGTAGTCGGCCCGCTCGTAGAACTGCGTCGCGGCCTTGTGCGCCCCCTTGGCGCCCTCGAGGTCGGCGGCCGTGGCCGTGCGGTTACATTCGGGGTACTCGAGGCTCGGATCTCCTGCTTGTCCCGCCACGGCCAACCCCGCAGCGAGGAACATCCCCGCGCCGAGACCGACCAGCCAAGTACGAAGCACACGCATCCGATCCGCCCTCCACGAGAAGTGGCCGCAGCATACTGATCCGCCTCGCCGGCAGCGAGAAAAAGGAATCGCGGAGGACCACGGCGCAATGCGCTCCACGGCGGGACCGGCGGGTCGAGCGGCCGAACGGCCGAGCGATCGACCCAGCCGACGGCCGGAGAGGCCCGTCCGCGCGCCGTCGCGGGCGCCGCGCGGCGTCGCGGGCGCCTCCGGCGTCGAGAGGCGGCCGCGGCGCTTGTCCAGTTTCCGGTTCTGCTAGTCTCGCCCGGTGATGCTCCCCGAGAAGAAGCAGATCCTCGTCGTGGACGACGAAGCGAACCTCCGGCGTGTCCTCAGCGCCCAGCTCGGCCGGGATGGATACGAGGTCCACACCGCGGAAGACGGCGAGGAAGGGCTCGCGTTCCTGAAGGAGCACCACATCGACCTGGTCATCACCGATCTCCGGATGCCCAAGGTCGACGGCATGGACCTCCTCCGGGCGGCGCTCCGCGACGACCCCTCGCGCCCCGTCGTGCTCCTCACGGCCCACGGGACGGTCGACAACGCGGTCGAGGCGCTGAAGACGGGCGCGTTCGACTACATCACGAAGCCGTTCGATCAGAACGAGGTGCGCGTCGTGGTGAAGAAGGCCCTCCGCACCCGCGATCTCGCGAGCGCGGACGCCACGCGGGACGTCACCGCGGCGCCGCCCCGGGGCGGCTCCGACCGGTTCGGCATCATCGGCGAGAGCCCGCCCATCCAGGAGCTTTACGCGATCCTCGAGCGGGTCGCCGACACGCCGACGACGGTGCTCATCAGCGGCGAGAGCGGCACCGGCAAGGAGCTCGTCGCGCGGGCGTTGCACGAGAACTCGAGCCGGCGCGACCGGCCGTTCATCAAGGTCAACTGCGCCGCCATCCCGAAGGACCTCATGGAGTCGGAGCTCTTCGGCTACGAGCGCGGCGCCTTCACCGGCGCGGTCGCCTCCAAGCCGGGGCGCTTCGAGCTCGCCTCCGGCGGCACGCTCTTCCTCGACGAGATCGGCGAGATCCCCACCGAGATGCAGGTGAAGCTCCTGCGCGTCCTGCAGGAGAGCGAGTTCGAGCGGGTCGGGGGCATCAAGACGATCCACGTCGACGTCCGGCTCGTCGCCGCGACGAACCGCGACCTCAAGCGGGAGATCGCGGCGGGCACCTTCCGGGAAGATCTCTTCTACCGGCTCAACGTCGTGCCGATCGCGCTCCCTGCGCTGCGCGACCGGAGGAGCGACATCCCTCACCTCTGCGCCCACTTCGTCGCGAAGTTCAACGCGCGGCTGAAGAAGAATATCGAGGGGATCGATCCCGAGGCGCTCGAGCGCCTGTCGTCGCACGCGTGGCCGGGGAACATCCGCGAGCTGGAGAACGTCGTCGAGCGCGCGCTGCTCTTCGCGGACGGCGCGCGCATCCGCCTCGACGATCTCCCGGAGGAGATCCGGAGCGGCGCCCCGTCGGCGGCGGTCACGGCGCTGCCGCTGGCCGCCGCGGCGGCGGACACCTCCTTCGCGCCCTCGACGCCCGACGGCCTGAAGGAGCAGGTCAAGGCGGCCATGAGCCGGCTCGAGCGCGATCTCATCGAGCGCGCCCTCAAGCAGACGCACGGCAACGTCACCCACGCCGCGCGGCTCCTCAAGATCTCGCGCAAGGGGCTCCAGCTCAAGATGAAGGAGCTGAACCTCCGCGAGCGCGACCCCGAGTGAGCGCGTGGTGCCCGGAGGAGAGCGATCCGCCCGCGCGCTGAAGGGGAGGGCCCTCGCCCTCTCCGCGTCGCTCGCCGGGCTCCTCTGCGCCGCGCCCGCGTGTGACCGCGGCGGCCCGTCGCCGGGCGGGGACGCCGATCTCGACGCCGCGCCGCCCTGGGACGTCGGCCAGACGGAGCCGGAGCCGCGCCCGGGCATGGCGTGGATCCCGAAGGGCGTGCTCATCGCGGGCACGCCGCCGGATCGGCTGCCGCGCATCGCCGACGAGGAGATGGCGGGCGAGCAGGTCGTGATGCACGGCTTCTACATCGACGTCTTCTCGTACCCGAACGAGGTCGGCGCGATCCCGACCACGAACGTGACGCAGGACGAGGCGCGCGCGCTCTGCGAGGCGCAGGGCAAGCGCCTCTGCACCGAGCTCGAGATCGAGCGCGCCTGCAAGGGCCCGGCGAACACGACCTACGAGTACGGCGACACGTACCGCCCCTCGGTGTGCGCGACCGGGCAGAGCCGGGTGCTGACGCCGAACGGGGTGAACGCCGGCTGCGTGAGCGGGTTCGGGGTGCACGACCTCCACGGCGGCGTGTGGACGTGGACGGCGAGCCAGTGGCAGCGGGACACCAGCAAGCCGGGGCTCGTCTCGCTGCGCGGGGGCAACGGGCCCGCGGGCGAGCTCGTCGGGCGCTGCGCCAACGGGCGCGGCGTCAAGCCGGACACGCGCCGCCCCGAGGTCGGCGTGCGCTGCTGCGCCGGCGAGGTGAACAGCTTCGAGGTCGTGCTCGAGGTCGCGCGCGATCGGCCGCTCCGGCTGGAGCCGCTCGTCGACCCGCGCGCGGCGGCGCAGCTCGCGCAGCTCGCGCCGGAGGAGGTGCGCGCCGCGGCCGAGGCGGGGCGGGCCGAGGACGCGTTCAAGGTGGAGCGCATGTGGACCTGGCACCCCCGGGGCAACGAGGAGCTCGTGGTCGGCGGCGGTTGCGCGCGCGCGGGAGGGGAGAAGGCGCCGCCGCAGCGGCGCGGCAAGCGCGCGCGGCGATCGCCGCCGGGGGGCGACCCCAGGCTCGTGTGCGGGCTCATCATCGCCCGGATGCGCCTCAGCGCGCCGGCGCTGCTCGCGTTCGTCCCGTCGGACCGCTGGCAGCCGACCCTCGGGGAGACGGACTCCCCGCGCGATCTCCTGCTCTACGGCGGCGACGCGCTGGGCGCCTTCCGCCGGCGCATCACCTACGAGTGGGGCAAGATCGCGGTGGCCGACAAGGAGCGCAAGCGCAAGCACAAGGGCCGGCGCGGGCTCTCGTTCGACTAGGCTCTGGCGACTAGGCTCTGGTTTCCCGGCGACGCGCCGCGGCCCGTGGCACATTGGCCTTGCGCCCGCGCTCCTGGAAGGGCAGCGCTAGCGCTGCGCGTCGCCCAGCCCGCCCGCTCCCTCCGATGAACCGATCGCCCGATCCCGAACCGCGCACGGCCCCAGCTGGGCGGCCGGACGATCGCCGGCGGCATCGCGCCGCGGCACGCGGGGCGCTGCGCGGCGCCGTCGCGCTCGGCTGCGCGCGGCTCCGCGGCGCGGGCGGCGGGAAGCTCGGCTTCGCGATGGCCGCGGCGATCTCGCTGGGGTACGGAGCCATGGCGATCGTGCTCCGGCTGGACGATGGGACGACGGCGCTGGGAGGGCTGCTCGGGTCCGCGGCGCGCTGGCTCTCGTGGGTGGCGGCCGGCCCGATCGCCCTCGCCGCGGCGCACGACCGGCCCGCGGCCGACCGCGCCGAGGGCATCGAGGCGCTCGCCGCGGCGCGGGGCCTGTCGCGCGCCTCGCTCCACGGCGCGCGGAGCCTCGCCGCCATGCTGGAGGTCGGCCGGGTCATCGCGGCCCCGCTGGCCCTCCTCTCGGCGCTCGCGGCGCTCCTCTCCGGCTCGGCGCTGCTCGCCCTGCAGCACCTCGCCTTCGGGGCCGCGCTCGTCCTCTTCGGCGCGGTCTCCGGCGTGACGCTCGGCGGCCTCGCGGCGGCGAGCGGCCGCGTCGCCGGGGCGCGGGGGCGCTCCCTGTTCCTGGCGCTGACCCTCGTCCCCTGGGCCCTCGCCGATCTCGCCGGCGACTCGAGGTGGTCGATCCCCGGCGCGCTCGGCGCGTTCCTCTCCTTCGCGGAGCGCTCGGCGGGAGGCCTCGCCGGATGAGCCCGGACGCGCCCGTCGTGCTGCTCGAGGGCGTGCGCGCGCGCGATCACGCCGGCGAGGCGGGCCGCCCCCGCGGGAGCCTCTTCGGCGCGGCCGCGGCGCTCGGCCCGGGCGTGCACGCCATCCTCGGCGCCCCGGAGGACGGCACGCTGGCGATCGCCGAGCTGCTCGCGGGGCGCGCCCCGCCCCTCGCGGGCCGCGTCCTCGTGGGGGGGCGCGATCCGTTCCGGAGCGCGGCGACGCGTGCGCGCATCGGCGTGCTCTCCGCCGCCCCGGAGCTGCCCGACGCCGCGTCGGTCGCCTCCTCGATGGCGATGGCGCTCCGGGTCCGCGACGAGCCCGCGGCGCGCGCCGCGGCGCTGCTCGAGCCGCTCGGCGTTGCGCCGCTCCTCGCCCGCCGGCGGGCGTCGCTGAGCTTCGCCGAGGCCAGGGCGGTCGAGCTCGCGCTCGCGCTGGGGTTGCCGGCGCCGCTCCTGATCTGCCTCGTCGAGCCGTTCGCGGAGGTCGCCGTGCCGTCCCCGGAGCCGGTCCGGGAGCGCCTCCGCGCGCTCGCGGCCGACGGCGCTTGCGTCGTGCTGATCACGTCGTCGACCGTCGATGCGCGCGCGCTCGCGGACCACATCCATGTGCTCGATCACGGCGTCATCGCGCGCACCGAGCCCGGCCACGGCGATCGCCTCGCCGGCCCGCCGCGCCCGGGCGCGGCGATGCCCGAGGCCGAGCTCTTCGTGCTCGTCCACGAGCGGGCGCCCGATGCGCCCGGCGCTCGCGCGCTCACGGCCGCGCTCGCGGCCTCTCCCGCCGTGCGCGCCGGCGCGTGGGAGCGGGGCCCGGCGGACGTCTCCTCGACCGTGCGGGTCCGGACTGCGGACCGGGAGGCGGCTGCGCTCGCGATCCTGGACGCGGCGGCCCGGGAGGACGTCGCGATCGTCGCGATCTCGTCGCTTGCGCCCTCGATGCGCGACGTGAGGGCTGCGACCGCGCTGCACCTCGCCGCCGCTCGCCCGCGCCGGCCGTTCGGCGCGCCGTCTTCTGCCGGCGTCGCGCCGCTGCCCGTCGCCGCGCCGCTGCCCGCTGCGCCGCTGCCCGCTGCGCCGCCGGTTGGACCGGTCGCCGTGGCCGCCTTTGGTGCTCCGGTGTCCCCTGGCCCGCCGCTGCTGCCTGCTACCCCATCCGACCCATCCGCCCCGCCGGTCCCGTCCACCCCACCGGGGCTGCCCGGCCCGACGCCGCCTCTGCAGGCGCCCGCAGGCGCGCAGACGGCGGCGCCCGGAGCGGTGAGCGCGGACGGGCAGGCCGAGGTTCCGCCATCGCTGGCCAACGGCGCGCCGCGCGCTGCGGAGACAGGGCGTCACGATGGCGGGTGAGGGCGCATCGAGCGCCGCGGCGCTGCAGCCGCCGCGTCCTGCGGCGTCCGGGGCCGATCGCCCGGCGCCTGCGCTGCTGGCCGTGCGGCTCGGGATGGAGATGGCCTACAGCCGCCTCCGCGCGCGGCGCCCGCTCCTGGCGTTCGGCCTCGGCCTGGCGCTCGCGATCGCGGCGGCGGTCATCGAGGTCTCGTTCGGCTCCGCCGGGGCCGTGGACCGGGCCCTGCTCGCCACCTTCCGCCTTGTCGTGCCGCTCACGAGCTTCGCCCTCGCCTCGGACGCCGCCGACCGGGCCGCGCTGCGCGACGCGGCATGGCCCGCGGCTCGCTTCGGGGCGTCGTCCCACCACGTCGCGCTGGGAATCGCCCTCACAACGGCCTTCGCCGCGGCCGTGGCAGCGGCCCTGCTCGCGATCGTGGTCGTCCTGATCGCCCACGGCCCTGGCGCGTCCCCGTTCGTCCGAGACATGCTCCTCAGCGGCTGGATCGGCGCGCTCACGGGCGCTGCCTACGCCGGCTGGTTCTCGCTCGGCGCCACGTTTCTGCGCCGCGGCCGCGGCCGCCTCGTCCCGCTCGCGGCGGACTTCCTGCTCGGGGGCTCTCTCGGGGTGGCCGGCGCGCTGCTTCCCCGCGGCCACGCGGTGAGCCTCCTCGGCGGACCGTCGCCGCTCGGGCTCGGGCAGCCCGCGAGCGCCGGCCTGCTCGCGCTGAGCGCGCTCGTCCTGGCGCTCGCCGCTGCGGCGCGGTGCCGCGAGTAGCGCGGCGGCCAAGGTGAGCGCGCCTGCGCCTCAGCTCGCCTCGCGCGGCCGCTCGGTCCCGCCTCGCGGGGCTGCGGCCGGCGCACGAGGGGGGATGTCTTCATCCGCCCGTTCACGTAATCTGAGGCGGATGACCGACTCCGACGACCAGGCCACCAAGGCGGTCAACACGCCTCGATCGGTCCTGCTCGTCAGCTCGGCGGAGTCGCTGGCGGCGAGGTGCAGGGGGATGTGCCTGCGGGCCCGCGTCATGCTCATCGTCGAGAGCGACCTCGCGGCGCTGACGAACACGGCGGTCGAGCGCAAGCCGCTCGCGATCCTGTTCCCCGACGACATCTACGCGTTCGACAGCGCGGAGTTCGACGCGCTGGCGCGCGATATCCAGGCCGCGGTGGTGACCCTCGAGCCCGGCGTCACGGACGAGGTCATCGAGGCGCGGCTCGCGGAGGCGCTGCTCCGCGCCGAGCTCCTCCGTCAGCCAGAACCTCAGTCGAGCCGGTACGTGCTCGTGCCCGACGGGCCGCGCCGCTCCAAGCGCCGCTGAGCGCGCGCTCCGTGTCCGCTCCTCCGCTCCCTGCATCCCTGCGCGGCGACAAGGATCTCCCCCCGTGAACGAGCTGCTCCTCGACCCCGGCGCGTCCAGGCTGATCGTCCGCACCCGCGCCGTCGGGATGCTCGCGCGCCTGGCGCACGACCTCGAGATCACCGCCTCCGATCTGCGCGGCCGGGCGCGCCTCGACGGCCCGTCATGGACCGCCGAGATCGCGATCGACGTGCGCAAGCTCCGCGTCGCGGGCGTCGTGCGCGGCGATCGCCTCGACCCGGACGTGCTCTCGGCCGCGGACCGCCGCGACATCGAGCAGCGCTTGCAGGGCGAGGTGCTCCGGGGCACCGACGTCGTGGAGGTCCGCGCGTCGGGGGCGACGCGTGACCGCGCCGACGTGCGCGTCCAGGTCGCCTCGGGGAGCGCCGCGCTCTCGTTGCCCCTGACCTCGCGCGAGCGCGGCGACGGGGCCGTCGGGGTGGAGGGGAGCTGTCAGGTGTCGCTGGCGGCGCTCGGCGTGCGCGAGGTCAAGGGGCCGCTCGGGGCGTTCAAGGTGCGCGACGGGATCGAGGTCCTCTTCGATCTCACTCTGCGGCCGGCGGGCTAGGCGGCCCCTCGGGCAGCTCGGGCGCCGCCTGGCCGCGCGAGCACGCGCCGTGGACCTGGTACGGCTTGCCGGCGAGGCGCTTCGCGAGCGAGGCCCCGCGCCAGGCGACGTACGCCTTGTTGAACTCGAGCACCTGGTCGGCCGCGAAGTACGGGTTCTTCGTCTTGCCGAGCGTGACCAGCGTGAGCACCTGCTCCGCCACGCTCACGGGGCAGCCCTCGAGCCGGATGGTGGGCTCGTTGCGGGCCATCGCGAGCTTGGTCGTGACCTTCACCATCTTCGCCAGCACGTCGTCGTGCTTCGCGGTGTACGGATCGCGCTCGGCGCGGTTGCGGTAGAGGCTCTCGACGTGGATCAGCTGATCGCCGATCTTGCCTTTGTACGTCGCGCAGTCGCCGATGAAGACGACCTTCTCGCCGGGCTTCGCGTCGATGGGCCCCTCGTAGGCGCCGAACACGACGTGCATCCGCGGCATCTTCGCGTCGCACTCCTTGTCGTACTCGCGCAGGATCTCGATCGCCTCCTCGATGGCCCCGGGACAGCCGCCCCAGCAGTAGTCGGTGTGCTCGGGCTCGGGCGGCGCGCCCGCGTAGGCGGTGATGTTCGTGCCCTCGAAGTACTTCTCGACGCGGACGAGGCCGACCTTGAACCCCTTGGCGCGCGCCTTCGCCTCCTCGAGCGTCACGTCGCCCGTGATCTCGATCTCGCCGAGGTCGAGCGGCCCGAAGCCGCGCTCCGCGGCCATGCGGATGTGGTCGACGCTCCTCGGATCGACGCCGATGATGTGGCAGCAGACCGCGTCGAACGCGACCTGGTTGTTCCCCATGATCACGAGGCCGAGATCGAAGGGCGACGGCGTGAGCATCCGCCCCTCGCCGGCGGTGATCGCGTCGATCGCGATGAACTGCGGCTGCACGATGTACTGGAGGTCGGCGACCTTCTCGTTCAGCCGGTGGTCGTGGTCGATGAGCCGGTGCCGATCGTCCTGGATCCCGATGTAGTTCTTCATCGAGAAGGTGACGGTCGTCCACGGGTGCGACTTGAACTTCGGGCAGTTGACGAAGAAGTCGGCCTTCGCGACCGGCTCCGGCGTGAACACGTAGTCGCGCAGCCGGCGCTCGTGCGTGAGGCGGATCTCGACCTGCTGCTCCTCCTCGAAGTGGTAGTGCTTGACGCCGGTCCGCCGGAACATCGGGTAGTAGCCGGCGCTCTCGTACGTCATGCGCGTCGGCAGCGTGATGCCGCAGCGCTCCCCGACGGCGAGCTCGGTCACGCGCCCGTCGTCGCGATCCCTCAGCGCGCCGATGACCCCCTCGATGAACTCGGGCCGCGTGTACGCGTGCGGGAAGTGCGGGCCGGAGGCGACGACGTTCGGCTTGATGAGCGTCCGGCCGTGCGGGCGGAGCGAGAGCTCCTCGAGACCGCCGCGCACGATGTCGCGGATCTTCGCCACATCGTACGTCGAGCATCGCCGCAGAATTACACGAGGGCGCGACGGAATTTTCATGGAAGCCAGCGTAAGGGTCGCCGTCCGGCACCGCAACCTGCGCTGGTCCCGGCGGATCCGCCGCCTGTGGTGCGGCTATCCGTCGCCTGTGGTGCGGCTATCCGTCGCCGGTGGTGCGGCTCAGTGTGGCGGCTCTCCGGCGACGAGCCGCGCCAGCTCGGCGCGGACCTCACGCGTCGCGTCGATGAGCCGGCCTTCGACCTCGTAGATGCGCTCGGTCGGCGCGGCCCCGCTCGGCGCGCTCGGGCTGCACAGGCGGCACCGGGCGACCTTGAGCCGGATCGCCGTCCCGGTCGACCGCAGCGCGCCCTCGACGCGGGCGCCGGGCGCCGAGGATGCGGTCGAGCGGAGCCGCACGCGGTCGCCGTCGAGCTCGACGAGCTCAGCTTCGCCGCCCTTGGTCCAGGTGAGGTGCGCCGTCACTCCGGCCTCCGCGTGCGCTCGCGGCCCTCGCCGCGCCCTTCGCGCCGCGCTTCCGCGCGGGGCGCGGCGCCGCGCCCGCGGTCGCCGCCGCCGCGCGCCCGCTCGATCGCCGCGCGCGCCTCACGCGCGGCGTCCTTCTCCTTGAGGCTCTCGCGTTTGTCGACGGTCTTCTTCCCCTTCGCGAGCGCGATCTCGGCCTTCACGCGGCCGTTCTTGAAGTAGAGGCGGGTCGCGATCACGGTCATGCCTTCGCGCTCGACGCCCTTGCGGATCGCCTCGATCTCGCTCTCGTGCAGCAGCAGCTTGCGCGGGCGCTTCGGCTCGTGCCCGAAGGCCGCCCCCGTCAGCACGGGGATGTTGACCCCCTTCAGGAACACCTCCCCGTGCTCGATGGCGCACCAGCTGTCGGTCAGCTCGGCGGCGCCCTCGCGGAGCATCTTCACCTCGCTGCCGAGGAGCACCAACCCCGCCTCGAACCGATCGTCGAGGGTGTAGTCGAAGGTCGCACGCTTGTTGCGCACGATGAGCTTCTCCCCCTCGCGTTCCTTCTCTTTGCCAGCGCGGCTCACGCGGCCGAATAGCGCGCGCGCCGCCGCCTGTCCACCGCCCTGCGCCGCGCCGGGGCGGCGGGGCGGGCCGCGCCCTCGCGGCCAACACGGCCTGGTTCGCGGGACGGACGGGTCGTCGCTTGACGCCGATCGCCGTCGCTCGTCCAATGGATCCTGCGCTCGACGGCTGCTGTCGGCGAAAGGATTCAGTGAATCGCGCGCTGCAACTTTCCGCCGGGCTGGTAGCGATGGTGGTGGTCTCCACGATGGCGCCCGCGTGCAGCTGCAGCTGCGGCGTCGATTCGAGCCTCGTGAGCCCGCCCGAGGGCGAGGGCGGGGCCGGGGGCGGCGGCGGGGCGGGCGGCGGCGGGGCGGGCGGCAGCGGTGAGGGCGGCGACGGGGCGGGCGGCGACGGGGCGGGCGAGCAGGGACACGCGCGCGCTGGGGCGGGCGAGATGGTGAGCGCCGGCGAGGTCGCCAGGAGCGCGCGCTACCGGATGGTGTTCACGCTCGGCCAGCCGACGCAGAGCCAAGAGAAGACGACCTCGCGCAGGTACCGGATGCAGGGCGGGCTCATCGGAGCCAGCGGGAGCGAGCGATGACGAGGACGCGGCGATGAGGACATCGACGATCGCGCGATGCGTGGCGGCTTCCGCGCTGGCGGCGGGCGTGGTTGCCGGCGCAGGGCGCGCAGCTGCGGCGGTGCCGGCGACGATCACCCATCAAGGCCGGCTCTACAACGCGAACGACGCGCCGATCAACGACACGATCGAGGTCGTCTTCGCCCTCTACGACGATCTCGAGGCGTCGACGCCGATCTGGAGCGAGGTCCACGCGATCACGTTCGAGGACGGCTTCTTCTCGGTGCGCCTCGGCTCGATCATCCCGTTCGAGGACTCGATCTTCGACGGCGCCGACCGCTACCTCGGCATCACCGTCGGCGACGATGACGAGCTGAAGCCGCGCGCGACGGTCGCGAGCGTGCCGTACGCGCTCCTCGCCGGCAACGTGAACGGCGACATCTCGCCCCGCTCGATCGTCGTGAACACGGTGAACGGCAGCACCGTGCTGATCAACCAGACCGGCATCGAGGTGAACGGCGTCCAGGTGATCAACGAGAACGGCGAGTGGGTCGGCTCGCCGGCCGGGCTCCAGGGGCCTCAGGGGGTGGCGGGCCCGACGGGACCTGCTGGACCAGTCGGTCCGCCTGGCCCTGCTGGATCAGCCGGTCCGGCAGGTCCACCTGGCGATGCTGGACCAATCGGCCCGGCCGGTCCGCCTGGCGAAGCTGGACCAATCGGCCCGGCCGGTCCGCCTGGCGATGCTGGACCGATCGGCCCGGCCGGTCCGCCTGGCGATGCTGGACCGATCGGCCCGGCCGGTCCGCCTGGCCCTGCTGGGCCTCGCGGCCCTGCTGGGCTTCGCGGCATGCCGGGGCCGGCGGGCGCGACCGGCGCCACGGGCGCGACCGGTCCGGCAGGCGAGGTCGGCCCGAGGGGGCCGGCGGGAGAAGCCGGGCCGATCGGGCCCGCGGGAGAGATGGGGCCGAGGGGACCCGCGGGCGAGATAGGTCCCGCCGGTCCGACGGGGCCCGCGGGAGAGATGGGTCCCGCTGGTCCGACGGGCCCCGTGGGTCCCGCGGGAGAGGCTGGGCCCGTCGGTCCGATAGGGCCGATGGGACCCCAGGGCCCGATCGGGCTCATCGGACCGCAAGGGCCGACGGGTCCCGAGGGCCCCCCGGGGCGCGACGGTGCGGTTGGTCCCATCGGACCGCAAGGGCCTCAAGGGATCCAAGGGATCCAAGGACTGCGCGGGCCCGTGGGCCCAACCGGCCCGACCGGGCCGCAGGGCGTCGTGCTGGCGGTGATGGCCCACGGCATCGGCCCGTACGAGCGCGCTCTACCGGAGGGGCTCGCCATCGATTTCTTCGGACCCACCGTCGCCGTCGACATCACGGCGGCCAGCCAGCGGATCTACGCCACCGCGCACCGCTACCTGGGCGCGGGCGCAGACCCGGCGACCGGACTGGACCTTTACATCTGCTACCAGCGCAGCACGCCCCGTGGCGCCGTGCAGCGGGTCGGGAACGGCATGCTGGGCGCCGAGGTCCCTGCGCACACCCGCGTGCCGTTCGGGGTCAGCGCCGTCATCAATGGTCTCTCCCCGGGCAGCTACAACATCGGAATGTGCGGCCAGGCCTTCGACCCGAACTGGACCAACAACGATTACGGGTACCTCTCGGTCCTGGTCCTCAACGGCGGGTAGCCGCCTCGACGACCCTCTGCATCCGCGATCAGGTTAGCCGCTGCGACAGCCTTTTCGCCGCAGCGGCGGTCAGGTCACCGCTGCGTCCGGCTGATCCACGAGGCGAACCCAGCCGGGCATCAGGCGCATGAGCCCTCCCACGCGGGGCGCGCCGGCGCCGCGCGGGACGACCTGCGGCAATTTCAAGGTGCAGAACGCAATGTGTCGGCGTGCGTGAGTCGACACGCCGCGCAGTACGATCGTCCGCGACGATTGGCTGAATGGAGGCTACACCCCTGCGGTTTCGCGCGGGCCTGTCCACGCAGGACACCCTCCCCGCGCGTCACGCCCTCCCGCGCCTCCTATGCAACCCATCCGTCTCCGCGGCGCCCGCACGCACAACCTTCAGGGCATCGATCTCGATTTTCAGCCTGGCGAGCTCGTGGCCATCGTCGGCGTGTCCGGCGCCGGCAAGTCGTCGCTCGCGCTCGACACGCTCTACTCCGAGGGGCAGCGCCGGTTCGTCGAGAGCTTCAGCCCCTACGCCCGGCAGTTCCTCGAGCGGCTCGAGCGGCCGCCGATCGACGCGCTCGAGCCCGTGGCCGCCGGCGTCGCCGTCGACCGCCGCGCGCCCGTCAAGAGCTCGCGCTCGACCGTCGCCACCATGGCCGATCTGGAGCCGTACTTCTGCGCCCTCTTCGCGCGCGAAGCGGTGCCCGTCTGCCCGTCCTGCGAGCTGCCGGCCGCGCGGACCGAGCCCGCGCGCGCCGCCGAGCTCGCGGCGAGCGCGCACGAGGGCGCGACCGCGCTCGTCACGTACCCGATCCCGGTCGCGGGCACCGAGCGCTTCCTCGACGTGCGCGAGTCGCTGCTCGCCGCCGGCTACCGACGCCTGCTGATCCGCGGGGAGGCGCGCGACATCGACAGCGTGGCGCCGTCCGAGGCGCTGAGCGGCACGGACCGGGTCGAGGTCATCGTCGATCGCGTCCGCGTCGCCCCCCGGGAGCGCCGGCGCCTCGGCGCCGCGATCGAGGAGGCCTGGAAGGGCGGCGGGGGCGACGCGTCGCTCCACCTGCACCGCAAGGCCGAAGCGGACGACGGCAACGGCGCGGGGTCGACGCGGCTCCGGCTCGTCCGTGGGCTCGCGTGCCCCTCGTGCGCGCGCGCCTTCGATCCGCCGCGCCCGGGGCTGTTCTCGTACCAGTCCCCGACCGGCGCGTGCGCGTCGTGCCGCGGCTTCGGCCGCACCCTCGGCATCGACTACAGCAAGGTGATCCCGGATCCGTCGAAGTCGATCGCGGGCGGCGCGATCCGCCCCTGGAACGGCCGCTCGACCACGTGGGAGCGGAAGCTGCTCCGCGCGTTCTGCGATCGGAACGGGATCCGCGTCGATCGGCCGTGGCGGGACCTCTCCGAGGCGCAGCGCGAGCTCGTGCTCGAGGGCGAGGGCACGTGGAACCAGGGGAAATACCCCGGCGTGAAGGCCTGGTTCCGCTGGCTCGAGACGCGCACCTACAAGATGCACGTCCGCGTGCTGCTCGCGCGGTACCGCACTTACGACGTGTGCGGCGCGTGCCACGGCAAGCGGCTCTCCCCCGAGTCGCTCCTCTACCGCGTCGGCGGCCTCGACCTCGCCGCGTGGCACGACCTCGAGCTCCGCGAGGCCCGCGCGCGCCTCGAGGCCGAGCGCCCGCAGACGGGCCAGGGGGAGATGGCGCGCCGCGAGCTCATCGCGCGGCTCGGCTACCTCGAGCGCGTCGGGCTCGGCTACCTCTCGCTCGATCGCCAGGCGCGCACGCTCTCGGGCGGCGAGGCGCAGCGCGTCGCCCTCACCGCGGCGCTCGGCACGTCGCTCACGGGCGCGCTCTTCGTGCTCGACGAGCCGACCGTCGGCCTCCATCCGACGGACATCCCGCCGCTCGTCGAGGCGATGCGCGAGCTCGCCGACCGCGGCAACGCCGTGCTCGTCATCGAGCACGAGCCCCTCGTCATCCGCGCCGCCGACCGCGCCGTCGAGCTGGGCCCCGCCGCGGGCAAGCAGGGCGGGCGCGTCACCTACGACGGCCCGCCCGGGGGGCTCCCGGCGCGCGGCCCGCTGCCCGCGCCGCGCGCCGCGCGCCGGACGCCGAGCGGGATGATCACGATCCACGGCGCGCGCGAGAACAACCTCCGCGACGTCACCGCCTCCATCCCGCTCGGCGTCGTCGTGGCGATCACCGGCCCGAGCGGCTCCGGCAAGAGCACGCTCGTGAGCGACGTGCTCTACCGGCACATCGCGAGGGCGCGCGGCTACAAGGACGTCGAGGCGCCCGGCCTGTACAAGCGCATCGAGGGCACGGCCGACATCCGCGCCGTCACCCTCGTCGACCAGGCGCCGCTCGGGCGCACCTCGCGGGGCAACCCCGCGACGTACACGGGCGCGTGGAACCGCATCCGAGCCCTCTTCGCCGACCAGCCGGAGGCGGCGGCGCGCGATCTCGGCCCCGGCCACTTCTCGTTCAACGTCGCGCTCGGGCGCTGCGACGCGTGCGCGGGCGAGGGGAGCGAGACGATCGAGATGCAGTTCCTCGCCGACGTGTCGCTGACCTGCCCGACGTGCAAGGGCAAGCGGTTCCGCGACGAGGTGCTCGAGGTGAAGCTCGACGGCCGCTCGGTCGCCGACGTGCTCGATCTCTCGATCGACGAGGCGTTCGAGGCGTTCGAGCGGGAGCCCGCGGTCCGGCGGGCGCTCGCGCCGCTCAAGCAGCTCGGCCTCGGCTACCTCGCGCTCGGCCAGCCGCTCTCGACGCTCTCCGGCGGCGAGGCGCAGCGGCTCAAGATCGCGCGCGCGCTCGGCGAGCCCTGCGCGGGCGCGCTCTTCCTGCTCGACGAGCCGAGCGCCGGGCTCCACCCGGAGGAGGTGAAGCACCTCAACGCCGCGCTCGGCGTGCTCGTGGACGAGGGCGCCTCGGTGCTGGTCGTCGACCACGACCTCGACGTCATCGCGGCGGCCGACTGGGTCGTCGATCTCGGGCCGGGCGCCGGCAGCGAGGGCGGGCGCGTCGTCGCGGAGGGCGCGCCCGAGGAGGTGGCCAAGACGGCGTCGCGCACCGGCGCCGCGCTCGCGGAGTGGTTCGCGCTGCGCGGCGGCGCCGCCGCGCGGCGGCCGCGGCGCGCCGAGGCGGCGGCCGATCCCGCCGCGGCGAAGCCCGGCAAGCGCGGCCCTCGCGGCGCCGCGCGCCCGGCGCTCGATCGGGGGCGGATCGAGGTGGAGGGCGCTCGCGAGCACAACCTCGCCGAGGTCTCGACCGTGATCCCGCACGGCGAGATCGTCGTCGTCACCGGCCCGAGCGGCTCCGGGAAGAGCACGCTGGCCTTCGACGTCGTCTTCGCCGAGGGCCAGCGGCGCTTCCTCGAGACGCTGACCCCCTACGCGCGCCAGTTCCTCCCCACGCTGCCGCGGCCGGACGTCGATCGCGTGACCGGCGTGCCCCCCTCGATCGCGCTCGAGCAGCGCACCACGCGCTCCGGCGCCAACTCGACGGTCGCGACCGTGACCGAGATCGCGCACTACCTGCGGCTGCTCTACGCCAAGGTCGGCGAGGCCCGCTGCCCGGCGTGCGACGTCCCCATCGAGGCGCGCTCGCCGGACGAGGTCTACCGCTCGCTGCTCGCGACGCGCGGCGCGCGCACGCTGCTCGCCCCCGCCGTCGTGGCGCGGAAGGGGACGTACCTCGACGTGTTCACCGCCGCCGCCCGCGCCGGCATCACGCGCGCGATCGCCGACGGCGAGCCGTGCGCGACCGACAGCCCTCCTCGCCTCGACAAGCGCCGCGAGCACTCGATCGATCTCGTGATGTACGAGGGGCGCCTGGACGGCCTCGACCGCGCGCTCTTCGATCGCGCCCTCTCGTTCGGCCGAGGCGCCGTGAAGCTCGCCGGCGGCCGGGGCGGCGAGCAGCTGCTCTCCACGACGCGCACCTGCCCGCGCTGCAGCGCCGGCGTCCCGGAGCTCGATCCGCGCTGGTTCTCGTTCAACACGAAGCAGGGCCGCTGCGAGGCGTGCGAGGGGACGGGCGCCTCGGACTTCGACGACGACGCGCTCGAGACGCCCGATCCGTGCGAGGCCTGCGGGGGCTCGCGCCTCGCGCCGATCCCGCGCGCCGTCCGGCTCGCCGGCGAGCGCTACCACCAGGCGTCGGGTCGATCGGTCGAGGCGGCCGCCGCGTGGGCGAGGAGCCTGCGCTTCTCGGGCGACCGCGCGCTGATCGCCGAGGCGCCGCACCGGGAGCTCTGCCGCCGGCTCGACTTCGTCTGCGAGGTCGGCCTCGGCTACCTCACGCTCGACCGGCGCGCGACCACCCTCTCGGGCGGCGAGATGCAGCGCCTGCGGCTCGCGGCGCAGCTCGGCAGCGGCCTCACCGGGGCGCTGTACGTGCTCGACGAGCCGACCATCGGCCTCCACCCGCGCGACACCGACCGGCTGCTCGGCAACCTGCGGAGGCTCGCCGGCATGGGGAGCACGGTGCTGATGGTGGAGCACGACGCCGACACGATCCGCGCCGCCGATCACCTGATCGATCTCGGCCCGTCGGGCGGGCGCAAGGGCGGCAGGATCGTCGCGGCGGGGCCGTCGCGCGAGGTGCTCGCGAACCCCGATTCACCGACCGCCCGCGCGCTCGCCGGCGAGGACGCCCTCCTCAGCGCGCGCCCGGCGCGCCCGCCGGTGCGCGAGCAGATCGAGCTCGTCGGCGCGCGCGCACACAACCTCCAGGGGGACACGCTCCGGATCCCCGCGGGCCGCATGACGGTGATCGCCGGCGTGTCCGGCTCGGGGAAGAGCACGCTGATCCAGAAGGTGCTCTACCCGGCCGCGCGCCGCGCGCTGAAGCTCGAGGCGCCCGAGCCCGGTCCGCACAAGGCGCTGCGCCTGCCGAAGAGCATCCTGCGGGCGGTGGCCGTCGATCAGTCGCCCATCGGGAGGACGCCGCGCTCGATCCCGGCGACGTTCCTGGGCGTCTGGGACGAGATCCGGAAGCTCTACGCCGCCTCCCCCGACGCCCAGGTGCGCGGCTACGGCCCGGCGCGGTTCTCCTTCAACACGAACGCGGGCGGCCGGTGCCCCGCGTGCGAGGGCCAGGGCGTCATCGCGCACGAGATGTCGTTCTTGCCCGACGTGACCACGCCGTGCGAGGCGTGCGGCGGCGCGCGCTTCGAGCCGGCGACGCTCGACGTGCGTTACCTGGGCCTGTCCGTCGGCGACGTCCTGCACCTCACCGCCGAGGAGGCGGTGGAGGTCTTCGCGGCGCACCCTCGGATCCGCGCGCCGCTCGCGACGATGTGTGATCTCGGCGTGGGCTACCTCCAGATCGGCCAGGGTTCCCACACGCTGTCGGGCGGCGAGGCGCAGCGGCTCAAGCTCGCGGCGGAGCTGACGGCCGGCGCGCGGCCCAAGCCGACGCTGTACGTGCTCGACGAGCCGACCACCGGCCTCCATCTCGCGGACGTGACGCGCCTCGTCCGCGTGCTCGATCGCCTGGTGGAGCGCGGCGACACGCTGGTGATCATCGAGCATCACCCGGCGGTCATCGCGTGCGCGGATCACGTGGTGGAGCTGGGCCCGGAGGGCGGCGCGGGCGGAGGTCGTATCGTGGCGGAGGGCACCCCGCGGGAGGTGGCGCGCCAGCCGACGGCGACCGGCGCGGTGCTGAAGCGGATCTTCGCGAAGGCGACGTGAGCGCGCGCGCCGCCTCGGGGGCGAGGTTCAGGAGCCGGCGCGCTTCGCGTAGTGGTACGCCGTGTAGGCGGCGATCACGTGGCAGAGCCAGCCGAGCCAGCCGCCGGTTCCGACCCACAGGCCGGGCGTGATGATCAACCAGAAGGCGGCGCGCAGAAACGCGCCGTTATAGATCTGGCCGACGCCCGGAATGAGAAAAGAAAGGACAGCAGCGATCCCGGATTTGCTCATGGCATCGGAACCTGATCACCTCGGCCGCCATGTCAAGCGGGCTCGAGCGGGCGCTCGGATCATGCGCGCCGCGCCGCGCTGGACGGCGCAGCGGGCCGCGGCGCAGCGCGGGCTCCGTTCCGCTCAGTGCCGACCTGGGAGGATGATCCTCTTTCGTCCTGTCGACGACGTGCTGGGAGCGGGCGCCGCCGACGACGCGGCGGGCGCCGTCTGGGTCGACGACGGCGTGGTCGTCAGGACCGGCCGCGTCGTCGAGGTCTGCGCGGCGGTCGGGCTCGTGGCGGGCGTCGTCGGCTTGGGCTGTGGTCGCGGCGGCGGCTGGACCGCCACCGGGGCCGGATCGACCGGAGGCGGCTCAGGCGTCGTGGTGGCGGGCGGTGGCGGCGGCGGATCGCCGGCGACCGACGCCGGCGCGGGAGGTGTATCCACCACCGGCACCGAGGCGACATCGTCGGAGGAACTCCCGCTGCGCGCCATGAAGATGGCGGTCGTGAGGCCTCCGATCACCACGAAGGCGCCCACCCCGATCAACGCGAGCGTCGGGCCGGAGCTCTTGCCGCGCGATCGCGCGCCCATCGGCGGCGGCGGCAGCGCACCGAGGCCCGGCGCCTGGGGCGCGCCGCCCGCGTAGGACCCGGGCATGCCGGCTGCGCCGGGCCCGCCCGGGGCACCGAACGGCGGACCGCCGTACGGGCTGCCGGGCAGCGGCGCCGGCTGCCCGTAGGCCCCAGCGCCAGCGGGAGGCCCCCCGTAGCTCCCGGGCGCAGGCCCATAGGGGCCCGGACCACCCGGAGGTGCGCCGTAGGCGCCCGCGGGAGCGCCGTAGGGACCCGGCGAGCCTTGCGGGGGAGCGCTGTTCCCGCCTTCGACGATGGTCGGCATGACGCCTGCGGGGCCGGGGTTCTGCGGCGCGGCGCCGGGAGGCACGGGGAACGCGCCGTGGGGCGAGTTGAGCCCCGCCGGAGGTTCCCCCGGCACCGTCTTGCCAGGACCGTACATGCCGCTCGGGGGCGCAGGCCATCCGGGGGGCGGACCGCTGTTCTGGTTGCTCATCGAGATCGCATCCTACCGCGCCCGACGGCCGCGTCAGTTGTTCGGTACGATGATCACCCGCCGAGGAGGCTTGCTGGACGGCGTGGAAGGCGGGCTCGTCGGCGACGGGCTCGTGGTCGGCTCCGGACCCGGACCGGTACCGGGACCGGGGGCGGGCTGTGCGCTGGTGGGCGCAGGGAACGGGAAGGGGAACGTCGAGGGAATGACGAGCGGAGGCAGCTGCGGGATGATCGTCGTCCCGCTCGGGCGCGTCGTCGGGGTCGGCGAAGGCTGCGTGCCGGTCGCGCTGGGCGCCGGCGGCTTCGTGGTGGAGGTCGGCCGGGGCTGAGGTTTGGCGACGACCGGCGGCGGCACGGGCTCGGGGGGCGGCGCCGCGGTCGCGGGGGAGGTGTTGGCCGGGGTGGACGGCGTGGGCTCGGCCGGGAGCGCGACGGCCGGCTGGGAGGTCGGCTCCGTCGGCGACACGTCCGCGCGCTCCGAGCGGCCGAGCTCGTGGGCGATGTACACGCCGCCCACGACCGCGCCCGTGATCCCCGTGGCGAGCAGCAGGATCGTGAACAGCGAGGTCCCTTGTTTCACGGGCCGCTTCGCCCCGGGCATCGAGGCGCCGTGCTGCGGTCCGGGCAGCGGATCCATCGGCGCCGTTCCAGGGACGTAACCCTGCACGCCGCCCGCGTACGGACTGCCGCCGTAGGCGGGCGCTGGGCCGCCGTTGAACATGCCCGGAGCCGCCGAGCTCCGGCCCATGAACGGGGCATTGCCGACCGCCGTTCCGCCCGGGCGCGGCGACGCGTCGAACAACGCCGGCTCGTGGCTCGTGGCAGGCACCCCGTGCATTCCTTGCGGGGGCATGTACGGCGCGGCGCTCACCGTCGCCGGCTGCCCGTAGGGAGGAGGGCTCCCCGCGCCGAAATACGGGCCCGACGACGGCTCCGGCTTGGGGGTGATCCCCGGCGTCGACGCGGCCGGACCTCGAGCGTCCGAAGAGAAGCCGCCCATGGGCGTCGAGAACCCGGGGGTACCCGGGGGGCCGCTCGCCGCGTGAGGCCCGCCGTCTTCCGGCGGGATCGTCTTGGGGACGCCGCTCGGACGCCCGTCGCGGATCGTGTTCGTCTCGGGCGTCGCCGCGGCGAACGCGGCTGCCCCCGGCGACGCGAAGGCGCCCGGCGGGACGGCCGCGGACGACCGCGCGACGCTGACCTCGGGCGGCGGCGGCGTGAGGGCCGACGGGGCGCGGGCCGCCCGGGCGAACGGCTCGAGGTCGCTGCGGAACTCGGCGGTGGTCGCATACCGGTCGGCCGGCGAGGCGGCCATGGCGCGGTGGACGGCGGCGCAGAGGGCCGGCGGGATCTCCGGCGCCAGGTCCGAGAGCCGCGAGATCTGCCCCGACAGGTAGGCGCCGGCGATCTGCTGGGGCTCGTCGCCGCCGACCGGCCGGCGACCGGCCAGCATCTCGAAGATCATCACGCCGAGCGAGAAGATGTCGGCGCGCGCGTCCACGGTGTCCGCCGAGTAGGCCTGCTCGGGCGCCATGTACTCGGGGGTGCCCATGATCACGCCCGGGCGCGTGAGCCCGCGATCGAGCTCCCCCGTGACCTTCAGCTTGGCGATGCCGAAGTCGAGGAGCTTGATCAGCGGATCCCCCTTCGCCGTCTTCGTGATGATCACGTTGTCCGGCTTGAGGTCGCGGTGCACGACGCCGGCCCGGTGGGCGGCCTCGACGCCCTCGAGCATCTGCATCGCGTACTCGAGCGCGTCGGCGTACGCGAGCCGGACGCCCGCCCGGTAGAGCTCCTCGTAGAGCGTCTGGAGCGTCTTCCCCTCCAGGTACTCCATGACGATGAACGCCAGGCCGGAGGCCGTCTGGTCGACGTCGACCACCCGGACCACGTGCGCGCTCTGGATCTGCGCGGAGACGCGCGCCTCCTGGAGGAAGCGCTGGACGAGGCCGGAGCGGCGGGACAGCTCGGGGTGGAGAAACTTGAGGGCGACCGTCGTCCCCAGCATCTCGTGGCGGGCTTCGTAGACGCTCCCCATGCCGCCATCGCCGATGACGCGCACCAGTCGGTACTTGTTGTTGATGACCTGGCCTGCCTGCGGACGCATCGATCTCCGTTGAGGGCGCTGGAGTTGCTCGGAGAGTCTCACAGGCTAGTAGACGAACGTCAGCCCCATTTGTGCGACACAAGGGCGCGTTCGCCGCAATCCGCTCCGATTTTCGCGCCCCAGGCGCTCGTCCACCCCGCGCTGATCCCGTCCGGGGCAGTGATGCCCGTCGGGCTCAACCACACGACGACCCCGCTGTCGTTGACGCAATGTGTCATTTGGGAACGGGGTGCGAGCGACGGCGCTGATGCGCGCGCGGGAGAGCGAGTATACCTGGGGGCGCCGCCGGGGTGCGGCGCTGAGGAGATGCCTGTGCTGGCTGCGCCGTTGCTCGATGCCCTGATCGATCGCGCTCTGGAAGAAGATCTCGCGGGGGGCGATCTCACCACCGAAGCCTGTGTCGAGGCTTCCGCGCGCGCGACCGCGAAGGCGGTGGCGCGCAAGCCGCTCGTCGCGTGCGGGGGGGCCGTGTTCCTCCGCGTCTTTCAGCGCCTGGATCCGGCGGTGGAGGGCGAGGTGCTCGTCGAGGACGGCACCGCCGTCGAGACCGGCGCCGTGCTCTGGACGATCCGCGGCCCTGCGCGCGCGCTGCTCAGCGCGGAGCGCACCGCGCTGAACCTGGCGCAGCGGATGAGCGGCGTCGCCTCGGAGGCGCGCCGCTACGCCGCCGCGATCCCGGCGGGGTCCGGCGTGCGCATCACCGACACGCGCAAGACGACGCCGGGCCTCCGCGCCCTGGAGCGCTACGCCGTCCGCGTCGGCGGCGCGCACAACCACCGCGACAACCTGGGGAGCGCGGTGATGATCAAGGACAACCACATCGTCGCGGCGGGCGGCATCTCGACCGCGATCGCCCGCGCGCGGGCGCGGGCGCCGCACACGACGAAGATCGAGGTGGAGGTCGCCTCGCTGAAGGAGCTCGACGAGGCGCTGGCCGCGCGCGCGGACATCATCATGCTCGACAACTTCACGCTGGACGACGTCAAGACCGCGGCCGCGCGCGCGAGGTCCGGGCAGCATGGCCGGCCGCTCCTCGAGGTCTCGGGCGGCATCACGCTGGAGCGCATCCCCGAGCTCGCGGCGGCGGGCATCGACGTCATCAGCGTCGGGGCGCTCACGCACTCGGCGCGCGCGGCGGACATCGCGCTGGACCTCGCGCTGTGAAGCGGCTCGACGCGGGGGCCATCGAGCGCGAGCTCTCGCGCCTCGGCGCGCCGCTCGGGAGGCCGCTCACCGTCGTGGAGGAGACGGCGTCGACGAACGACGACGCGCGGAGCGCCGCGGCCTCGGGCGCGCCGCACGGGGCCGCCTTCCTCGCCGACGCGCAGACGCAGGGGCGCGGGCGCGGCGGGCGAGCCTGGCACTCCCCGCCCGGGGAGAACCTCTACCTCTCGCTGCTGCTGCGCCCCCGCCTGCCGGCGAGCAGCATCGCCCCGATCGCCCTGGTCATGGGCCTCGCGGTGGCGTCCGTCGTCGAGCGGCGGCTCGCGGCGGCGGGCTCGGGCGCGGCGTCCGGCGGCGGCCCCGCCGCAGAGGTGCGGCTCAAGTGGCCGAACGACGTGCTCGCCGGCGGCCGCAAGCTGGCGGGGATCCTCGTCGAGGCCCAGCTGCGCGGCGACGTGGTGAGCAGCCTGATCGTCGGCGTCGGGCTCAACGTGTACACGCGGAGCTTCCCGCCGGAGCTCTCGTCGCGGGCCACGTCGCTCGCGCTGCTCGGGCTGGGCGCCGCGCCGCGCGAGATCCTCGCGGCCGAGCTGATCCAGGCGACGGGCGTCGCGGCGGCTAGGTTCGAGGCGGAGCGGCTCGCTTCCTTCGCGGAGGATCTCGCCCGGATGGATTGGCTGCGCGAGCGCCGCGTCGAGGTCGCCGGGGTGGCGGGCGTCGCGGCGGGGATCGATCCCGAGGGGCACCTCCTGGTCCGCGGCGTGGACGGCGTGCTCCGGGCGGTCGCGGCCGGCGAGGTCAGCCTCGTCTCCAGCTGAGCGGCGCGCGCCGCTTGCGTTGCGCGCGCGGCGCGGCCAAACCTTGCGCCCATCGCGGGTCGCTGCCGGCGCCAAGGCAGCCAGGGCGGCCCGGCCCCCTCGGAGGCGTCGCTTCATTGAAAGAGGACACCCTCGTCGTCCACGAAATCTACGCGAGCGTGCAGGGTGAATCGACGTTCGCCGGGCTGCCGTGCACGTTCGTCCGGCTCACGGGGTGCAATCTCCGCTGCACCTGGTGCGACACGCCGCAGGCCTTCTACGGCGGCACGCGCGTCCGCCGCAGCGAGGTCCTCGGGCGCGCGCTGGCGTTCGGCACGCCGCTCGTCGAGCTCACGGGCGGGGAGCCCCTGCTCCAGCCCGGGTCGCTCCCGCTCCTCGCGGAGCTCTGCGACGCGGGCCGCACGGTCCTCGTCGAGACGAGCGGCGAGGCCGACGTGTCGCGGGTAGATCCGCGCGTACACAAGATCATGGACCTGAAGGCGCCCGGCTCGGGAGAGTCCCACCGGAACCGCTGGTCGAACCTGGAGCACCTCACGCCGCGCGACGAGATCAAGTTCGTGCTCGCCGACCGGGCCGACTACGAGTGGATGCGGAGCACCATCCGCGAGCGGCGCCTGGAGGCGCGCGGCGCCACGCTGCTCGCCTCGTGCGTCTGGGGCAGGCTGGCGCCGAGGGATCTCGTGCGGTGGGTGCTCGAAGACAGCCTGCGCGTGCGGGTGCAGGTGCAGCTGCACAAGATCATCTGGGGCGCCGACGCGCAGGGCGTCTGACGCCGCTCCCCGCCTCCGGGCCGGCGAGGAGCGGCGCTCGGTCGCGCAGCGTCAGCGTTCGCCGCGCAGGAACTGCTCGAAGTCATCGACGTCGCGGGGCGAGCCGAGGACGAGCGGCACGCGCTCGTGGAGCGATCTCGGGACCAGATCAAGGATGCGGTCGGACCCGGTGCTCGCCTTGCCGCCGGCGGCCTCGAAGAGGAACGCGAACGGGTTCGCCTCGTAGAGCAGCCGCAGCTTGCCCTGGCCGCCGCGATCGGCGGGGTAGGCGAAGATGCCGCCCTTGAGCAGCGTCCGGTGCGCGTCCGCGACCAGCGACCCCACGTACCGTGCGCCGTAGGGCCTGCCCTCTTCCTTGCGCTCCTCCTTGATCCACGTGTTCCAGCGGCGCACCGCCTCGGGCCAGCGCGCGCTGTGGCCCTCGTTGATGGAGTACGTCGCGCCGCGCTCCGGGATCCGGATGTTCTCGTGCGAGAGGAAGAACTCGCCCACGGTGGGGTCGTAGGTGAAGCCGTGCACGCCGCCGAGGCCGGTCGTGAGCACGAGCAGCGTCGACGACCCGTAGAGCACGTAGCCCGCCGCGACCAGATCACGGCCGGGGCGCAGGAAGTCCGACGGGTCTGCGCCGAGCTTGCCCTCGCCCTTGCGGAGCACCCCGAAGATCGTGCCGATCGAGATGTTGACGTCGATGTTGGACGAGCCATCGAGCGGATCCACGACGACGACGTATTTGGCCCGCGGATCCGTGGAGAGGATCCTCATCTCGCCGAGCTCTTCGCTCACCACGGCCGCGCAGTGCCCGCGCCTGCCGAGCACGCTGAGCAGCGTCTCGTTCGCGACTTCGTCGAGCTTCTGCACGATCTCGCCCTGGACGTTGGTCTGTCCCGTGTACCCGAGGACATTCGCGAGCCCGGCGCGACGGACCTTGGAGGTCACGAGCTTCGCCGCCAGGCCGATCTGGTTCAGCAGCGACGTGAACGCCCCGGTCGCCGCGGGGAACCCGAGCATCCCCTCGAGGATGTACGTCTCGAGGGTGATCCCGATGCGCGACGACGTCTCCGGCGGGTTCCAGCTCAGGTTCCGTTGGTCCGAGAAGCTCGACATGATTCCTCCGCGTTGGTGGCGAGGACACCGTCGCCCCGCCGCTGATCGCGCCGCGGGCGCTGCCCCCAGGAGAGCCGACCGACGCGCCCCGAGAATTGCGTATCGCCCGTCGCCGTACAACATCCTCCATGTGCCGGTCCTCCGGGGCGTTCGGTCGGACACCTCTGTCCCGCTTCTGAAAATGCCGGTCAGCGTCCGCTCGCCCGTTCAGCCGGATCCGGGGCTCGATGCGGTCAGGCACACGCCGCGAGCGCGCCCGCGTTCGTCACGCTGCAACCAACCCGACGGAGTGTTCCATGGCGCTCACCTCTCGCGTACAGCAGATCCTCTCCTGGTACTCTTCCGAGAGCCCTGGCACGCTGACGAACCTCGTCCGGCTGCTCGACCACGGCGCGCTTGCGGGCACCGGCAAGCTGGTGATCCTGCCCGTGGATCAGGGCTTCGAGCACGGTCCGGTCCGATCGTTCGCCCCGAACCCTGAGGCCTACGATCCCGACTACCATGTTCAGCTCGCGATCGACGCCGGGTGCAATGCCTACACGGCGCCGCTCGGATCGCTCGAGGCGGTGGCGGCCAGGTTCGCGGGGCAGGTGCCGCTCGTCCTGAAGCTCAACAACAGCGACACGCTGGCCAAGGTGGAGCAGCCGCTCTCGGCGGTGACCGGCTCGGTCGAGGACGCGCTCCGCCTCGGCTGTGTCGGCGTCGGCTACACGATCTACCCCGGATCCGGCGCGAGGAACCGGATGTACGAGGACCTTCGCGAGATCACCCGGGAGGCCAAGCGCAAGGGCCTGGTCGTCATCGTCTGGAGCTATCCGCGCGGCGCGGGCCTGTCCAAGCAGGGCGAGACGGCCGTCGACGTCTGCGCCTACGCGGCGACGATCGCGGCGCAGCTCGGCGCGCACATCATCAAGGTCAAGCCGCCGACGGCTCATGTCGAGCAGGAGGAGGCGAAGAAGGTGTACGAAAAGTATAACATCCCTCTACAGACGCTCGCTGACAGGACCCGCCACGTCGTGCAGGCGACCTTCAACGGCAAGCGCGTTGTGATCTTCTCCGGCGGCGAGTCCAAGGCGACCGAGGCCCTGCTCGAGGAGATCCGCGAGCTCGCGGCGGGCGGCTCGTTCGGCTCGATCATGGGGCGCAACGCCTTCCAGCGCCCGCGCGCCGAGGCGCTGAAGCTCCTCTCCGACGTGATCCAGATCTACCGGTCAGCGCGCTGACGCCGCCCGGATGGGGGACGCGGGGCGGGCTCGGGGCCGGGGGGATCGGCGCCCGCGCGCTGCGCGCCATCGTCCACGTCGACGGGATTAGCCCTTCGTGGTTAGATGCCGCGCTGGAAACCCTCCACGTTAGGGCCAGGAGACCGCATGCCGATCAAAGTGAACCTCGCCTCGTCAGACCCGCTGGGCATCGCCGTCGACGTCGTTGTCATCGGTGTGCCCGAAGGCGCCTCGACGGGCGAGGGCGTGCTCGCGAGGCTCGTGGAGGCGCTGGGCGAGTCGGTGGCCCACCAGGTCAAGCGCGACGATTTCACGGGGAAGAAGGACCAGAGCATCGATTTCACGACGCACGGCGCGCTCAAGCCAGGCCGCGTGCTGCTGCTCGGCCTGGGATCGGGCAAGCTCACCGAGGTCGAGTGTCGGCTGCTGGCGGCGAAGGGGGCGCGCTTCGCGAACGGCGTGCGGGCCCAGAGCGTCGCGGTCGTGGTGCCGCCCGGGGTCGAGCGCGGCGAGCGGGCCGCGGCCGAGGGGCTCGTGCTCGGCGCCTACCGGTTCACCCGCTACTTCACGGGCGATCGCGTGCCCAAGGTCGCGCTCGAGCGCGGCACCGTGATCGTCGAGGGCAAGGCGGGCAAGGCGGCGCGCGACGCGGTGGCGCTCGGCCAGCAGGTCGGGGAGGCGATCTGCATCGCGCGTGATCTCATCAACGAGCCGCCGAACGAGCTCTACCCCGAGGCGCTGGCGCGCGTCGCGGTCGAGGTGGGCAAGCAGCGCGGCCTCAAGGTGACGGTCTTCGACAAGGCGGCGCTCGTCAAGCGAGGGATGAAGCTCATCATGGCCGTGGGGCAGGGGAGCGCGCGCGAGCCCCGGATGGTCCACATGGTCTACTCTCCTGCGGGGAAGCCCAAGCGAAAGCTCGTCTTCGTGGGCAAGGGCCTGACCTTCGACAGCGGCGGCCTCTGCATCAAGCCGGCTCCGGGCATGGAGGAGATGAAGGGCGACATGGGCGGCGCCGCGAACGTGATCGCCCTGATGGCCGCGGTCGCGGCAGCCAAGCCGAACGTCGAGGTGCACGGCATCGTCGGCTCGGCCGAGAACATGCCCGACGGCGCGGCCTACCGGCCCGGGGACATCTTCGGCTCGCTCGACGGCAAGACGGTGGAGATCATCAACACCGACGCGGAGGGTCGCCTCGTCCTCGCCGATTGCCTCGCGTATGCGCGCGCGCTGGGCCCTGACCTCATCGTGGACAACGCGACGCTCACCGGCGCCTGCGTCGTGGCCCTCGGGCCGACGGTGTCCGGCTTCTTCTCGAACCGCGAGGAGCTCGCCGACCGCCTGCGGGGCGCCGCGAAGGCTGCGGGCGAGTCGATGTGGCAGCTGCCGCTCGTCGAGGAGCTCCGGGACGGCTTGAAGAGCGACTGGGCCGACATCAAGCACACGGCCGACCGCTGGGGGGGATCCATCACCGCCGCCTTGTTCCTGCGCGAGTTCGTGGGGGATGTCCCCTGGATCCACGTGGACATCGCCGGCCCGTCGCTGGCGAGCAAGCCGTACGGCGTCTTCTCGAAGGGCGGGACGGGTCATGGCGTGCTTACCTTCCTCCGCCTCATCGAAGGCTTCACCGGCTGAACCGTGCAACTCCGCCGCAAGCTCGCGCGCGCCATGGGGCGCGCCATCACCGACTTCGACATGATCGCCGATGGCGATCGGATCCTCTGCGCCGTCTCGGGTGGCAAGGACAGCTACGCGATGCACGCGCTGCTCGTCGACCTGGCGCGCCGCGCGCCGGTCCGGTTCAGCGTGATCGCGGTCAACATCGACCAGGGGCACCCTGGCTACCCGGGGCACCTGCTGGCCGACTACATGGCCGCGGGCGGCCACGAGTTCCGGATGATCTCGGAGGACACCTACGCGATCGTCACCGAGAAGATCCCCGAGAACAAGACGTACTGCTCCCTCTGCTCCCGCCTGCGGCGCGGCATCCTCTACCGCGTGGCGCGCGAGCTCCGCTGCTCGAAGATCGCGCTCGGCCACCACCGCGATGACGCCGTGACCACGCTGCTCTTGAACCTGATCTTCGCTGGCCAGCTGAAGTCCATGCCCCCGAAGCTCATCTCCGACGACGGCGACAACGTCGTGATTCGCCCGCTGATCTACTGCGCCGAGGACGAGCTCGCCGCGTTCGCGGAGGAGGAGCGCTTCCCCATCATCCCCTGCAACCTGTGTGGCTCTCAGGAGAACCTCCAGCGCAAGGCGGTGAGCCGCCTCCTCGCGGAGCTCGACGCGCGCCACCCCGGAGCGCGACAGAACATGCTCGCCGCCCTCGGCAACGTGCGCCCGAGCCACCTCCTGGATACGGGCCTCTGGAAGCGGCTCGGGCTCGAGGTCGCCCGAGAGGAAGGGGGCGCGAGCGGCGACACCGGCGCTGCTTCACCGGCGCCGGACGTGCTGCCCGTGAGCAACCTGTTGAGGAACCTGGCCTAGCAGCCCGGCCATGAGCATGGAGGCCCCGGGGGCGATCTCGAGCGGTGCCGAGCGTGGGGCGAGCCCAGCGGTGTCCGCGTCCGGCGAGAGCAGGGGGACCCGCGCCCGGGTGGACGATGGGCCTTCGGGCTCGGACCGCTCCGACTCCGGACCGCAGCCTGGCGCGCCTCGCCTCGATCTTGGCCTCGGCGAAGGGCGCGCTCCCCAGGCGCTGCTCGCGGCGGTCGTCGCCTGGATGATCACGGTCGCGCCTGCTGCGTTCGCCCGCGGCGCGCCTACGTCCGCCGGCGTCGCCGCGACGCTCGGATTCCTGTGCGGCGTCGCGGCGCCGTTGCTCACCGGCGTCCACCGCCGGCTCGCGCGGCACCTCGGCATCTCGGCCTTTCTGGCGCTCGCCATGCTGACCTGGCTGCTCGCTTCTCCTTCCCTTCAGCCGTCTCGCCTCGACCCGGTCCGCGCGGCGATCGGCGCGATCGCCTGGGGTATCTTCGCGTTATCCTGGCGCGATCGCTGGGATACGCGGCGCCAGCCGGAGCCGGACGCGGAGGCCCCGCTCCTCCAGGCCCGGGCGCATCTGCCCCCGCTCGCCGTCCCCATCGTCGCCTTCGGCGCGCTCGTGAGCCTCGCGGTCCTCGTCCTCGCGTGGCGTGTCCGGGATCCAGATCGGGCCCTCCTGGCCCAGGCGGTCGCCGTGGCCTGCGCGGTGGCGCTGGTCTCTGCGGCGTCGAGCGTCGCGGTCGCCCGCGGCCGCCGACCTGCCGCAGGCGCTCGGCGGCTCACCCAGCACGCCGTCCGGCAGCTGCTCGTCCTGATCGCCTTCGCGGTGCTCGGGGCGATCGTGATGATGCTGCGCTGAGCAGCGGCCCGGCCGGGCCTCCGGGCCCGCGCCACGTTCGTCGCCGCCCCCGCATCCCCGCCGGTTTCCTGTCAAATCGCGTTACACTCGTCTGCGTGTCCCGCGCCGTCGATGCATTCGCGATTTTGCTCCTTGTCGCCGCCGCGTTCTCCTTTGCGTTCGGGGTTCACGCGCTCGGCGATCGCCAAGATTTCAAGGCGATCTACCTCCTGGTGGTCGGCGGGCTCTCGCTGAAGGCCTCCACGGAGATCCTCCGCCCTCGCGGGGGTAGCGCATGAGCCGCGGACGCCGAGCGATCGCGGCCGCCGCGTGCCTGTGCGCGTGCGTCGCGTTGGCTGCGCTGCCGCCGCCTGCGCGCGGCGCGCTCACCCTGCCGCCCGACGTCGCTGCCCGCGTGGGCGCGGTCGACATCCCGGTCGACCTTATAGCTCGCGTCACGGCAGCGCAGCACATCTCGCCGGCCCGCGCCCGGGACGCGGTCGTCCGCGACGCGCTCTTCGCCGGCGAGGCGCGGGAGCGCGGCCTCGAGCAGGCTCCCGATGTGCAGCGGGAGATCTCCGCGGTGCTGGCTCGCCGCCTGCTTCACCGCCTCCACGAGGATGTCGCGAGCGCTGGTCCGGTGAGCGACGACGAGCTGCGCGCGGCCACCGAGCGACACTGGCTCGACCTCGACCGCCCCGAGGGGTACCGCACGGTGCACGCCGTCGTGCGGCTCCCGGAAGGCGCCGACGCGGCCACGCGCGAGAAGGCGACGGGGATCGCGGTGGCGATCCGGACCGCGGTGTCGTCCGCGCGCGAGGTCGCGCTGCGCTCCGAGCCGCCCCGCGGAGCTGGCGGACGCAAGGCGCCCGCCGATCCAGCGGCCGACGCGTTCATCAGCGCCGCGAAGTCGGTGCCTGCCGACGGCCTCGAGATCGTCGCGCAGCCGCTGCCGCCGGTGACCGCCGCGGGGCGCGTGCTCAGCCCCGAGCCCCAGCGCTTCGATCCGGACTTCTCCCGCGCTGCGGCGTCCCTCGCCGCGCGCGGCGATCTCAGCGCGCCCGTCACCTCAGCGTTCGGCGTGCACGTCATCATGCTCCTCGAGCGCATCCCGGAGCGAATCGTGCCCGTCGAGGAGCGCCGCCGCCTGGTGCGCGATGAGGTCGTCGCGGATCGCGCCCGAGCCGCGCAGTCGAGGCTCCTCGAGGCGCTGCGGCGCGAGGCCATGGTCGTCGACGGCGCAGACGCGTCGCTCGAGCTCGTGCGGATCGAGCCATGAGCGCGTCGCGCGAGGAGGCCCGCAAGCGTCGCCGGGACCGGCTGCCTCGTGACCAGGCGCCGTCCTCGTTCACGTCCATCCTCGAGGATCTGCTGTGCGCGGTCCCTGGCGCGCGGGCAGCCGCGCTCGTCGACTTCGAGGGGGAGACGATCGACTATGCGGGCTGCCTCGACCCGTTCGACGTGAAGGTCACGGCCGCTCACTGGCAGATCGTTCTGGCGGAGGTGGGGGCGTTCCCGCTCGGCGCGCCGCGCCAGATCACGGTGCGCGCCCACCGCCGGAGCTACATCGTCCGCCAGCTGCAACCGGGATACGCTCTCGTGGTCGTGCTGCACGCGCGCGCCGCCTTCGCCGCGTCGCATCGCGCGCTGCAGGAGGCAGAGGCGCGGCTCTGCGCGGAGGCCGGCTGGTCCACGTCGCGCACCACGCGATGGTACTGCGTCGATGTCGAGACCGAGGCCTGCGATCGGGGGCGCCCTGCGCGCCTTCGCGGCGCCGGCGGCTGGCAGCCCGTCGAGGTGATGGGCTCGATGGTCGGTCTCGGGCCGCGCGAGAAAGGCTTCCGGATCCGGCTGCCGAGCGGGGCGGAGATGCTGCTCGTCCGCGAGCGGATGGGCCGCTGGTTCGCGGACGAGCATCCGGAGACCTGACCCGCGGGACAGCGCCTCGCTGGCCCGCGACTGTGCAGAAAACGCACGGCGACCGAGGCCACGTCCGTGCGAACAAACCGATCCATCAAAATTGTTGTTGACCAGGACGCGCCGGTGAGTAATCTCCGCCCTCCCTGGTTGCCCCGTCGCTGACGGGACAGCCAGCCGAGGCAAGCTGTGCAGCTTCTGCCCAGAGCGATCTGGTCGGCAAGCGACAGCGAGCGAAGGCGGGACGATTGGTCTTGAGCGTACGCTACC